>OY970373.1:4677500-7663956 GCA_963718645.1 uncultured Acidobacteriota bacterium | reverse complement strand
GGATCTCCACCCGGACGATCACGACGCGCTCGGCATCGGCCTGCCCGTCAGCCTTATTCCTCCCGGCGACTACACCCTCGTGGTGGAAGGCGTCGCCCCCGGCGGCAAGACGGCCCCCGCCGGAAAGTTCACGATCCGCATCACGCCCGATTGATTTTTGATCGCTCACACCGCCCACCCTCGTATACACCTCTCCTCGCTTCGAGCGGCTTCCATAGCCTGCGACCTCATCCCCTAACCCCTTCTCCTGAAGGAGAAGGGGGACGACTGCGACGCGGCCCCAGTCAGGCCCTCCCTCTCCTTCAGGAGAGGGACCGAGGGTGAGGTCGCAGGCCGCGAACGTCGCTACGTGCACATTCCCAGGTGAGATAACCGCTCGATCTGCGCGAATCGCCTGGCACCTCGCTCGGGGGCACCTCTACCAAGTGATCGCTAAGTTCCTCGCTTCGATCGGCTTCCGTGGCCTGCGACCCCATCCCCTAACCCCTTCTCCTAAAGGAGAAGGGGGACGACTGCGACGCGGCCCCAATCAGGCCCTCCCTCTCCTTCAGGAGAGGGACCGAGGGTGAGGTCGCAGGCCGCGGATGTCGCTACGTGCACATTTCCAGGTGAGATAACCGCTCGCCCCGCGGCAGTCTCCGAGCGAGCCGCCAATCAATCGGCTCCAAAAGGAGAAAAGTCATGAGAAATATTTCTGTTCTACGACCCTGGATCGCGAAGCTGGCGATGGCCTCGGCGTTCTGTGTCCTCTCAACCTTTCCGGCTTTCGCGCAGGCCGCACCGGCCCCAACGCCACCGGCACCGGGAACGATCGGAAGCCCGGCAACGATCCCGGTCGACGACGGCGGCGGCGTCATCCTCAAGGGCGAGGGGCGCCTCAAGATCTGCAAGGTAGCCGGCCTGGGGGTGACGATCGGCACTCCGTTCACGTTCCACGTCTATCCCGGCAACAGTACCGTCACGGTCCTGGCCGGCCCCGCTCCGGGCGGTAACTGCGCGATCGGTCCGAGCTTCTTCGCGGGCATTCATGCCACCGTGGTCGAACAGATCCCGCCCGGCTACACGGTGTCGAGCATCACCGTGGCGCCGTCCAACCGACTGGTCTCCGGACCTTCGCTTCCCAACGGCAGCGTCACCGTCACGGTCGGCCCCGGGGTCACCGAAGTGACCTATACCAACCAGCGGACCGGGTTCATCGAGATCTGCAAGCAGGGGGATGTGAGAGGTAATTTCACGTTCTACGTCACGCCCGGCAACCTGGGACCGTTCGTCGTGCCCGCGGGAGGCTGCTCGCCCGCGATCGAGGTTCCCGCGGGGAACGTGACCATTCACGAAGCATGGGTCTCCAACGCCGCGATGGTCGGTTGCTCCACGCTCCCCTCCAACCGGCAGGGGCCCTGCAATCCCGCGGGCCTGACCTCGACGGTGTCCGTGCCCCCGGGCGACGTCTCCACGCAAACGATCGCGATCATCACCAACCGGCTGCGAAGCCCCATTGACCCGCCGGATACGCAGACCAACAACCCGAACTGAGCCGCTCTCCACGGTTCGACCCCCAGCGGCGCGGTCACTCGATCGCGCCGCTCTCAGTAGCACTCTCCGAACCCCGGTGGCCCCAGCAGCCACCGCGGCCGATGACAACATTCAACCCAACGGTTGACAATCTCCTTCACCCGCCGCTATCCTCAACCACATGGTTGAGCAAACGTCCGAGCATCTCGATTCCGTCTTCCACGCTCTGGCCGATCCCACGCGGCGGTCGATGCTGCGCAGCCTCGCCGGCCGGGAGCGCACCGTGAGCGAGCTGGCGGGACCGTTCCGCATGTCGCTGGCGGCGGCCTCGAAGCACGTCAAGACCCTGGAGCGCGCCGGGCTGGTGCGGCGGCAGGTCCAGGGGCGCACGCACGTCTGCCGGCTCGATCCCGGTCCGCTGTCCGAGGCGCAGGAGTGGCTCCGCTTCTACGAGCGCTTCTGGACCGAGCGCCTCGACGCCCTCGCAGCCCTGTTCGAATCCCCCGACGAAACCACCCCAAAGGAGTAGAGACCATGCCGACCCAGACCACCGCCGACCTCACCCTCACCCTGACCCGCACCCTCAAGGCCTCGCCGCGGGACGTCTTCGCCGCCTGGACCGATCCCGCGCGCCTGCCGCTCTGGATGGCGTCCCGCCCCAACGGCGCCACCGCCACGATCGACGCGCGGGTGGGCGGCCACTACCGCATCGAGACGCAGGGCAACGACGGCGAGCTCCACGTCACGACCGGCACTTACCGGGAGCTGGTCCCCGGCCGGCGCCTGGTCAAGACCTGGATCTACCAGGGCCCGCACAAGGAGTTCGAGGGCTTCGAGACCCTGCTGACCGTGGACCTCCGCGAGGTCGGACCGGAGCTCACCGAGCTGACCCTCACCCACGAGCACCTCCCGAGCACGGCCTACCGCGACGCCGTGACCGGCGGCTGGACCGCCCTCCTCCCCCACCTGGAAGCGCTCCTCGCCGAAGGCCCCGCCGCCCAGGACCGCTGAAGGGACCGGATCGCGCCACGGGTCCCCGATCTCACGTCACCGGTCCTTCCGCCCATCCGGATGGAGGGACCGCGGCGGCCGGCCGGCGCCCGAGGGAACCCTGGATGACCTCGGGCTGACTCCCCAACCCAACCCCTGAAAGGCCGGCCGAGGTCCTCGGGACCAAATTCCGGGACATTTTTGGATATTCGGGGACAATTTGGGATATTCGGGGACAATCCTGGAGATTCCGGGACAATCCTGGAAATTCGGGGACAATTTGGGATATTCGGGGACAATCTTGGAAATTCGGGGACAATTCCGGAGATTCGGGGACAATCTTGGAGATTCGGGGACAATTCTGGAAATTCGGGGACAGGAGAGAGCTCCGCGGACTCCAGAGCTCCCAAAAACGTGGCCGCCGGGCGCCGCCGGGGCGCCGCCGGCGCTCCTGGCGCGCACTCTTTCTGATGACGGCCCGTTCGCGGCCCGGATGGCCGGTGGAACGCGGCTGTCCGAAAGGAACCGTGCGCCATGCTTCTCCGCCGTACCCTCGCGGTCCTCGCCCTGGCCGCCCTGACCGCCCTCCCTCCCGCGCTCGCCCAACCCCGTCCCATTCGGACGGAGCGAACCGCCTCCCGGATCCATACCCTCCACCTCTTCGATCTCCTCCTCGACCGGCTCGCCCAGATCCAGGAGAAGCTCCTCGGATCGACCCAGGATCCGGCCTCCACCCTGGGACCGGCCGGCACCCAGGCCGACAGCGGGTCCGGTCTCGAGCCGGACGGCGCGAGATAGTCCGAAGTAGGCGAGCGCACATCTTCTTGTTCCACCTGTCACGACTCGGCGGGTTCAGGAGACTTATCTCTTCAGGAGGGGTACGAATCCGCTTGGAGCACGACCATCTGACCGAGGCCACCCTGGAGCGCCTCCTCGCCGAGGACCGCACCGAGGACGAGAACCGCACCCTCCTCCACCTGATCGCCGTCTGTCCGGAGTGCCGCCGGGCCGGCGGTTACCTCCTCGACCTCCACCAGGCCGGCGCCCTCCCGATCCTCTTCGGCTTGGTGGATGTGGCCCTCGCCCGTTCCCGGGCTGAAGCGCCGCTCCTCTGGAAGAGCCTCGGCCGGCATCCCCACGAGCGCCGCCTCGGCCTCGTCCGCGCCACTCGGCGCTTCGCGAGCTGGGGTCTCTGCGAGCTCGTCTGCCGGGAGAGCCGGAAGGTTGCCCCCGACGATCCGGGCCGGTCGGCCGAGCTGGCGGAGCTCGCCGTGCTCGTCGCCGACGCGCTCGAGGAAGGTTCGCCGTTCGAGGCCGGCTGGATCTACCAGCTCCGCGCCTTCGCCTGGGCCCATCTCGCCAACGCTCGCCGAATCCGAGGGGACTTTCGCGGAGCGGACGAAGCTTTTTTGATGTCCGACCCCTGGTGGGAGGCCGGGGAAGAGGCCGCCGGGGATGCTCTCGGATACGGCCCCGACATCCTGGCCTTGAAGGCGCCGCTTCGCAGTGATCAGCGCCGTTTCGGCGAGGCCCTCACGCTTCTCGACCGCGCTCTCGCCGAATACCTGCATGGAGATCCTGAGCATCGGGACCGGCATCTGGCAGGGCGCATCATGATCAAGAAGGCTCATGTTTTTACCAATATGGGGGAATTCGAGCGAGCCATCCTCACCCTCCGGGAGGCCGTGGGGATGGTGGACCCGGACCGCGAGCCCCGCCTGTTCCTCTGTCTGAGGCACAACTTGGTGGACAACCTCTCCTCGGCCGGACGGTTCGAGGAAGCGCGCGAATTGCTGCCCGAAGTGGAGGCGCTGTGCGAGTCGGTGGGGAGCCGTCTCGATGAGGTCCGCCTCCGCTGGGTGGAAGGCCGGATCGCGGCCGGCGTGGGCGACCGGGCCGGAGCGCGCCGGGCCTGGGACTCCGCGAGGCACGAGTTCACCGCCCGGGGGATGGCCTACGACGCCGCCCTGGTCTCCCTGGAGCTCGCCGTCTTCCTGATCGACGAGGGGGAGACGGCGGAGGTCCGCGAGCTGGCCCGCGAGATCACGGAGATCTTCAAATCCCGCGACGTCCACCGCGAGACCCTCGCCGCCCTCGCCATCTTCCAAGCCGCCGCCGACCGCGCCACCGCCACCCCCGACCTCGTCCGGGACCTCGCCGCCTACCTCCCCCGCGCCCGGCTGGACCCGGAGCTGCGATTCGAGCGGGGGCGGTAGGAGGGCGGGGGCGGGTAATCAGCGACCCACCTCTGATTACCGACACTCTCACCTAGCTTCTTCGGCGCTTGGCCTCATCAGCCCTAAAAGGAGCCAAGACTGACCATCAGCTAGTATAATCAAGATGCGCGCAGAATGAGACGGCTCTTTTCGCAGCTTACTTATAGGAAAGCACGATGTCTGAACACCTTGAGGCCCCGGAGATCTCAGGTTCTGGAGAGAAGATTGATGATGTCGTCCTCGACATCGATTACCAGATCATTGAACATTTTTCCCGCTACTTGTATGGCTCAGCGAGCAAAGCTGTTGAGGAACTTGTAACCAACGGGTTCGACGCTTATGCTGAAGAAGTTTACGTATATCTTCCCGGTCCTTTCGCCTCGGAACATGTAGCAGTATGGGATGATGGCTGGTCCATGGATGTTTCAGGGCTCAAGGGCCTTTGGCAGATTGCAGCAAGCCCAAAGCTAAAGGAGGGACGAGTAGCCCAAGGCCCACGGGGAACACGAAAAATGATAGGGAAGTTTGGTATCGGCAAGCTCGCGAGCTATGCAATTGGTAATACCATTACTCACCTATGTCGACACAAGGAAGAGTTCTTGGCCGTCAGTATTGACTATCGCAGCGTTAACCCTGAGAAGGGGCAGCAACCAGTAACTACCAAAAATCCATTAAGGGCTCCTATTCGTCGGCTTACCGAAGCGGATGCCAAGAAGTTCGTTGCTCAGGTCTTTCCCTCACAACACGAGCCTGCCGCGATGAAGCTTTTCCCGAAAGAGAGCTGGACACTCGCCGTAATAGGAGCTCTCAAAGGGAAGGCGCTACTGCCCGGCCGCCTCGCTTGGATCTTAGGGAATGGAATGCCCTTAAGGCCTGACTTCCACGTGTGGGTAGACGACCAGCAAGTCGCCCCCAAGCTGGAGAGTGAAGCAGTGACAGTATGGGAGTTCGATGCCCAGCCTCTAATCGACGCCCTGTCGAGTTCATGGGAGAGAGCAAAACATCGAGGAGATGTTGAAGGAGAAGTCACATCAGGAAGGGAGGCGGGACTAGACCCCTCCAAACCAACGGCGCTCATACCCTTTCTAGAAACGCCAAACCTCGGAAAGGTTTGGGGAACTATTAGGCTATTTGATAGGTCGTTAATTGAAGGCAGGCCAAGCGAACACGGAAGAAGCCATGGCTTTTTTATTATCGTCTTGGGCCGGCTTCTTAATCCTGACGACCCCGAGTTCTTGCTAAGCCCCCCCTCGTTTGGGACATTCTATCGATCCCAGTTCATCGTAAACGTTGATGGATTGGATGAAGATCTCTTAGCCGACCGCGGGCGCTTGCAGCAAGACACTGCACGATATGCGGAACTTTCACTGCTTCAGCAATCCCTCTACATCGCTGCACGCACGGCGCTCGACAATCGTGATGAAAAGGCAATTGAAGACGAAAAACACCTCGCCATTCTGCCTACCGGCTCTCGCGAATTCTATCGCGAACCCTTGACTGCTTTATTAATGCGGCGCGGACTCTCAAATGCAGTCAGCTTTGAGATCTCACACCCAAAGGTAGAACGGAAGCCACTTGGAGACAAGTATTCCCTCGCCACCATCGCGCCTGATGGGGAAGGCTTCTTAATCAACGTCTCACACCCATACTATCAATCACTTGAGGAACGTATTGGCACTACTAAGCGATCTCAAGAATTTTACAGAGTCTACGACCTTTTTGCCATTGGCGAACAACTCCTGGAAGGCTACCTTTACGACCTTGGTCTTGACACCGACATGGTAGACCACATTATGAAGTGGCGAGATGGTCTATTCCGAGAACTAGCCCAAGCCTACAAAGAAGCACCGTCCGATCTGGCCATAGAGGTGACCAATTCTTCCTACGTTGGCGGCAAGCGCTTTGAGATTGCCTTAACCAGCCTTCTCTCGGCGATGGGATTTAAAGCTGAACGACTTGGAGCATCAGGCAAGGAAGACGTGAGCATAGTTGCCACTATAGGTCCCAATTCATATTCGTTTATATTTGAAGCAAAGGGTTCTAAGAACAAAATTGAAAATGACAGCGCAGAAGTATCCGGAGCCGCCTCCCATCGAGACGAAGTCTCCGCAGATTATGCCGTTGTTGTAGCCCGCGAGTTCACTGGCTTTTCAAGCACGCGGAAAGACACAAAGCCCGCGATTCTCCGCGAATGTGAAGCAACTGGCGGCGTGTCAATCATGACCACCGATGCCTTAATTAAAATCGCAGATGTAGTGCACGAATTTGGTTATCCGCTTGACGTAATCAAAGATGTCTTCACGACGATTGAGAGCCCCACCGAAAAGTTAGAGAGAATTCGCCGTCTGGGATCGCCGGCTGAAGATTTTAATTATAAGTTGCTCCTTGAAACGATCTGGGAAGCTCAAAACAACGAAGCGAAAGGCGATGTAGTTTCTTACCGCCCCATCTGGCAAGCTCACTGGAAGAATTCCATGACTATTGATGACTTCGAGCAAAAAATAGTCGCCCTTGAGACTCTAGCTGCGGGCCGAATCCGCGTGATCTTAAACGCCAGAGAAGTCTACATTCTACAGTCTCCCGAAATTGTTCTGGAAGCAATGGACAAGAGTCTTCAGGGTCGAGGCTCAGGCCACTGGAATCCGAACCAAGCCCGCGTATAATGCTCACCTCTTCAGCAAAGTCTGAGTGTCTCTCCGTGCTCAAGGTACAAGAGGCCGGCGATTCGGAACTCGCGGCTGTAAGCTTGTTTTCGAATTGCGGCGCGGGTGACTTGGGGTATTCATTAGCCGGATTTCGCTTTCTAGTATTGGCAGAGCTCGAGCCTCGACGGCTCGAAGTCGCGATGAGTAATCATCTTAGCGCCTTTGGGATAGGCGGAGATATACGTGAGAAATGGCCTCTTGCCGCTGATATCTTTGAGAAGACGAATAATAGCCATGCTCCTGATCTACTGGCTGCCTGCCCTCCATGTCAGGGTATGAGCACGGCTCGCAGCGGAAGGGGAGCAGAGCATGATCCAGAGGCCGGATCGAAAGATGAGCGAAATCTATTGGTAATTCCGATTTCTGAGACCGCTGCCCGACTAAGGCCACGGATTGTCGTCGTCGAGAACGTGCAACCCTTCTTTAGCCGCAGAGTCCGAAGCCCATTCAACAATAGTGCCATATCAGCGGCGGCTCTTTTGAGCCAACTACTGGGAGAACATTATGTTGCCTTTCCTCTGATGGTTGACTTAGCGGAGTTTGGAGTTCCGCAGTCTAGAAAGCGCGCATTCATAACCTTCATCAGACGCAATGAACCTTGCCTGGACTTCTTAGAGAAAGAGAACCTGTCGCCCTATCCAACTCCTATATTTGCTAAGGAGTATGGCGGCAACGGCCCAATAAGCCTGAAGAGCGCTCTTGAGAGTTTTGGGCTGCCTAAACTTGATGCCCGAACCAAGTCAGATGCATCAGATCCCAATCGGGCTCTTCATTGCGTTCCTGTATGGAGTGATCGACAGTACAGAATGATTGCAGAGATAACCCCCAATAGCGGGAAAAGCGCCTGGGAGAATAAGTTATGCCTTGAGTGCGGGAGAGTGCAGACAGGGAATGAAGATGCAACATGCCACGCTTGCGGCAATCCCTTGCCAAGGCCTGTGGTAACCGAGGGCGGCGATTACAGGCTCGTGAGAGGCTTCCGAAGGTCAAGCTACAGGAGACTTGATCCTGAAAAGCCCGCAGCGACGATCACCACAGCAAGCGGCCGCGTAGGCAGTGATCGAACAATACATCCCTGGGAGAACCGTGTCCTTAGTGTGCTTGAGTGCGCAATGCTCCAAACATTTCCCGCGACCTTCAGGTGGGGCCGGTCTAGCAAGCTTTACGGTGACCTCTCACTGAGAGCAATGATTGGCGAAGCCGTTCCCCCGCTCTTCACATTTCTCCACGGGTCAGCGTTACGCCAACTATTGGACACAGGCTCCGCCGACCGCCTTATTTCTTCAAGTAACTTTCGATGCCGCAAGGCTTTAAAAAAACTTGAATCAGGAGCGAAGTAAATTGCCGCGAGACTGCTTTTCAACAGAACAGAGAAGTCAGGTTATGCGGGCCGTTCGCCATGAGAATACAGCGGCCGAAATTAAGATCTGCAAGGCCCTCTGGAAGTCTGGCCTTCGGTACAGAAAGCATCTCAAAGTAGCAGGAGTTCGACCTGACGTGGTCTTCACTCGTAAGCGAGTGGCAATTTTCGTAGACGGTTGCTTTTGGCATGGATGTCCTAGACATTACATCGCGCCTGAGAATAATCGGAAATTTTGGCGCGCCAAGTTGGAGAGGAACAAGGCGCGTGATCTCCGAGGCGATCAATTGCTCGCGAGCTTAGGATGGGTAGTTCTGCGCTTCTGGGAGTGCGATATAAACAAGGACATCGAGAGCATCGCCAAGTTAGTCTTGAACGTAGTAGCGCTCAGATAGATGACTAGTGTTTGCAGCGCCTGCACCTTGATGAAGGGGGTCAAAGCAGACGGCGACAGTAGCCGAATCAACCTCTTATCAGGCCACGAGTCGAGGCAGTTCACAGTCCGGCCCACTCGAGGTGCATGCGCAATGCTTCTCTATTGGGCCGACTCGCAGGATCTACAGGCATCCTAAGCATTACACCTCTGAATTCTTCGTAAGCAGTACCGCTAAGCTTGCGCGAGAGGACAACCCTCAACTCCTCAGGCGTCACTGCAATAAGTCCCAGATCGAAAAGGGTGTGGATATCTGCACGCAAGAGCAAGCCGTTGCTGATATCATTTGTGGCCGGACCTCGATAGGACACAATATGGGCCGATTCCAGAGCGTCCAGAGCGTCACAGTTCGTGATAGCACAACGCTGTTCATAGGCAGCGATAAGGCTATTTCGGAAGGCTCTTTGACCTCGTCGACGAATGATCTGAGCCAATACTTTCTCTCTGCTGTCGACGACGCTGGCGACATCAAACGATCGATCCTCGGTGGCCGATTTCTCTTGCCCTGCGGAGAGCAGATCAATTTCGCTTCCAACCCCCCCTGAATAAGCCAGGTTCTCCGAGCTAAAACCCTCAAAGAAGAAGTAGCCCGCATCCCAATGCGCTACGAGGGCCAATCCTAGGATTTGATATCGCACAGCAGGCTTTCGACTAGTCTGGCGCATCACACCAACTGGCACGGAGTCCTGCCGGCAAAGCAAAAGCCCGCGATTGGCGTATTCTGAATCACGCTCATCGGGATTGTCGTTCTCCTGGAAGTAGCCGTAAAGCCACGTGCCATTTTCCCGGAAATAAGGTCCAATCTCAGGATACCGGCTTTTCAGGACCTGCCTCGCGCTGAGGGCGTATTCCGACCAACTCGGCTTGTAGATTCCCTTTGCCCGTGTAGCCAACAGTGTGTCGCCCTCAAGGTTCTGGATCGCGGTCGGCCATGGCTGTTCGGTACCGGCATGGCGCTGGAACCACTCCAAGGCATGGCGATGCCGAGGGGAAAGATTAGCCAGTAGCTCGCGCAGAACTTCCACTTAATGAGGCAACTCCATGGGTTGCTTAAAGAGATAGCATGAGACCTCCTTAGGATCAATAACGGAATATGGTAACTTCTAGGCGCTGAAGATTACTTAAAGGAGACTCTATCCAAGGAGCTTGGACGTTAAAGGATGAAGAATTATGGGTATGGGTTACTTAGGATGGACTAAGGTCGTGATTCTGCTCTTACGGGTGCCCAAATTCGAAGCCTCGAAGGTGGGTTCTGAAGCCACCGCCCTTCAGAGCGGAATGAGGATGGCGAGTGCCCATCTGACGCTGAAGAGCTACGCTATTCAAATTTCGTCCTTCCAGGGCGAGGCCCGCGGATTTCAGGACCTTCCTATTGAAGATTCCGGAAGGCTATGGGTCTCCGAAGCCCTTCAGCCGCGGCCGAGCGTCCTCTTGACGCCCGGCCGCCACCCCAAAGACTTAGAATCAAGACATCTAGTTCGTCCCCCCACCCCCGTTGGGCTGGCAGAATTGGGTGCAGAGGCACCCCTGGGAGGTGGAGCGGCAGACGCGGATGCCGAAGCAGTTCGGGTCGCAGCAGATGTTGGGACAGTTGGTGAGAGCGCTCGCGGATCGCGGCGTGACTCCCACTCCGAGGCATCCGGCCAGCAGCGAGACGGCGACGACCAGCTTCACGAGGTTCCTGCGCATGACGGCTCCTTTCAAGTCGGATAGGCTTCCCAGGGCTCGCGGTCTCCGCGGAAGGACGCCGAGCGAGAGCTGCCGGGTTGGCCCGATTGTCGACGAAGTCTAGGTTTTGAACGGCGTGAGAGTCAAAGCCGTAGGAGTCTCCCCCACCATGCCAGAGCCCCCCATCCCTGTCCTGATCGCCGGCGGCTGCACGGTCGGCCTGTCGGCGGCGGTGTGTCTGGCCGAGCAGGGGATGCCGGCGGTGGCGCAAAACCGGCGAGAAGGGCGAGCCGCCTACGAGAAGACTTTCAGGCCGATCCGCTTCCCTGCTGCTGCATACAGCCGTTGGTCGTTGGTCCAAAACTCCTGGCACCCTCCGAGCATGGCAGCAGCGAGATGCAGTGCGTCAGGCGTCTTCGTGCGATGGAGGCTCCGGAGCTCGGTCGCGAGGTCGAAGATCTCGGTCGTAATCGGAACCTTGGTGAGGTCGTCACTCGAGAAGAACTCATCGAACTGGCGGAGAAGCGAGTCATCACCCTGCTGAAGTGGCCAGACTCTGCACTCAAGTCGGGTCAGATCCGACACAAACACCGAAGGAGGCTCGGCGTAGTTTGGACGCAGAGCCTGACGGATGGTCTCGCCTAGAGTCTTGGGGCCTTGAATCAGGTAAATGACGAGACAGCTATCCAGATAAACGTTCCCCATATCTAGTCCCAGCTCTGGCGCTCTCGTTCGAGGTAGCCGTCGATCTCTTCCCTGGTGCGGCCTTGGGTGGGGCGCCGAGGCAACCGGGCAAGGAAGTCCGCGAGCGAATGGGTGGGCTTCACGGCCGAGTCCGGAACGAGGACGATGACTTCCGCAGGGCCTTCCCGCACGTCCTCCGGGAGCTTGAGGCTCAAGGTGTGATCCTTCTCGACGTGGGCTTGCATCTTGATGGCTCGCATGGTTCCTCGCTCTTTCTCTGGAGATCCAGCATACCAGCTCTCCGGAGGAGGTCCGTCCGCAGGTCTTCTGAGGCGCTTGAACTGGCGGTTGGCCGGCACTGGTCGACGGAGATAAGCTCCGGATTCGCGCCGCGCAGACCCAACAGGAGCCTCCCCCACCATGCCCGAGTCCCCCATCCCCGTCCTGATCGCCGGCGGCGGCACGGTCGGCCTGTCGGCGGCGGTGTGTCTGGCCGAGCAGGGGGTGCCGGCGGTGGTAGTGGAGCGGCGGGCGGGGATCTCGATTCATCCGCGGGCTCTGGGGATCGGGATTCGCACGGTCGAGATCTTTCGGAGCCTGGGGCTGAAGGAGGCGGTGCGCGCGGTGGGGCGGCGGCTGACGTTCGGGCAGGGGCGGATCTCGGCGCGGACGCTGGCGAGTGCGGACTGGTCGACCCTCTCCAAAGCGCCTCCGGCCGATCCCGGGACGGCTCCCAGCCCGGCTTTGGGAGGCGCCGCGTGCAGCCAGGATCTGCTCGACGAGATCCTGCTCGGGGCGGCCCGGGACCGCGGGGCGGAGGTCCGCTTCGGCACCGAGGTGGTGGCCGTGGAGCAGGACGCCGAGGGGGTGACGGCGACGGTGGCCGCGCGGCAGGACGGGGGCGCGCCGCCGCGAACCGAATTCCTGCGGGCGCGATACCTGATCGTGGCGGACGGGGCCGGCGGGGATCTGCGGGAGGCTGTCGGCGTGCCGGTGTCGGGGCCGGGGGCGCTCGGGCCGCCGATCGTCAACATCCTCTTCCGCGCGGATTTGTGCGAGCTCCTCCAGGGGCACGAGATGACCCTCGGCATCCTGCAGAACCAGGAGATGCGGCCGGGATTGCTGATGGCCATCGACGGCCGGGAGCGCTGGGTGCTCCACGTCTCGTTCGATCCCGACGAGGGCGAGTCGGCGGCGGACTTCACTCCGGAGCGCTGCCGCGATCTGGTGGCGCGCGCCGCCCTGGGCGTGCCGGAGCTGCCGGTGGAGATCCTCAGCGTGCTCCCCTGGCGCGTCGCCGCCCATCTCGCCGACCGGTTCCGGGAGGGGCGGATCTTCCTGATGGGGGACGCGGCCCACGTGATGCCGCCGCTGGGGGGCTTCGGCATGAACACGGGGATCGCCGACGCCCACAACCTCGCCTGGAAGCTGGCGCGGGCGCTCCGCGGGCAGGCCGGTCCCGCGCTGCTCGACAGCTACGACGCCGAGCGCCGACCCGCCGCCCGCTTCACGATGGATCAGGCGCTGCTCCGACTGGAACGTCCGGAGCTGCACTGGGACCCGTCGCGCACGGCGGAACGGGAGGCGCGGGGGATCGCCGCCGACGCGGTGGTGCACCTGGGCTACCGGTACGGCTCGGCGGCGCCATCCCTCTTCGATCTCGAACGGGACCTCGACGGCTCCCCCGGCTCGCGGGTGCCGCACGCGTGGCTGGAGTGGGAGGGGCGGCGCGTCTCGACGCTCGACTTCGCCGGTCCCGGTTTCGCGCTGCTGGCGGGTCCGGAGGCCATGGCTTGGTGCGAGGCGGCAGCCGCGGTGGCGGCGCGCCTGGAGATGGATCTGCGGGCGGTCCGGGTTCCGGACGAAGCGTGGTGCCGCGCGGCGGGCGTCGGCGATCGGGGTGCGCTGCTGGTGCGGCCGGACGGCTTCGTGGCGTGGCGGGCGGAGGGGGCGGAGGAGAAGGCGGAGGCGGTGCTGGAGGGGGTTCTTAGCGAGCTGGGGTTTGCCTCCTTTGGACCGGGAAGGCGGTCGTTTTCTTGACGCACTGCCCCGGAGGGAGGAAGATTCCGCCATGGTCACGACGGTCAACCAGAAGAACATGGTCTCCATCCCAGACGAAGTCGGGCGAAAGCTCGGGATCAAACCCGGGTGGAGGCTCGACTGGCAGCCGGTCGAGGGGCGGGATGAGATTCTGGTCCGGGTCATTCCCGACCGCGGCGAGCGCGCGCGGCGCCTGTTGGGGGCCGGCCGGAAGCTCTCACCGAATCGCGACGCGGTGGCTGAGCGTGCGGCCGAAGGGTAAATGGCGCCGCGCCTCCTGCTCGACACATCGGCCCTGGGTACTGGCTCCGTTTGGCTCATGGCGCCTCCGACGCCCGGGCATCAATGCCCGGGCTACAGTGGAAGCGAAAAGCCGGCTGAAGCCGGCTCAAGATGCGGCCGGAGGGATTGAGCCTCCTTCAGGAGGCTTCTTGGTTCAAACGTAGCCCGGCCTTCAGGCCCGGGCGGGGTGGCGCCGAGCAAATTGAGCCACTACCACCCGGCTCTGATCCCTTGCCCCCCACCCCCCGTTTAGCTAACATCCCGCCGTTTGGGCGCTCGCCGCCCTTCCCCACAGGAGACCCATGTACCGCGAACCCGATTTCTCCAAGCCGAGCCTCGCCGGCGCTCCCGAATGCCGTTTCGTGCCCGCGCCGGCGGATACCGTGCTGCCGGACGGCTTCATGTCGACGACGAACTTCCCCACCTATGTCCGGATCGGCGGCAAGTGGCGGATGCCGGAGCGGCCGCGCATGGACTCGCACCTGGTGTGGGACCCGGCCGCGGAACGCCTGCTGATCAAGGAGTTCCGCCTCGTCCGCCAGGGGGACCTGGTGGCGGTGGCCACGGCCGAGGACGGCTCGGAGGGGGTGCTGGTCTGGGACCGCGGCTTCATCGCCGAGGTGGACGACACCCACGTCGAAGAGGCGTTCGCGTTCATGTCCTCGGAGGTGAGCCGCGAGAAGCCGGTCAACTATGACGCCATCTTCCGCGAGTTCGAGAAGAACCGGGGCGACAAGGGCACCATCCTCTGGGTGATCGGTCCCGCGCTGGTCCACGCCCGCGGCCGGATCGCGATGGAGTGGCTGATCCACAACGGCTACTGCCACGGCCTGATCACCGGCAACGCCGTGGGTGTCCACGATGTCGAGGCGGCGCTCTACGGCACCACCCTCGGCATGATGGCGGACGGCTCGGGCACCGCCGGCGGCCATGCCACCCACATGCGGGCGATCAACGAGGTGAAGAAGGCGGGATCGATCCAGGCGCTGGTCGACGACGGCCGCCTCAAGGGAGGCATCATGCACGCCCTCATCGTGACCAAGACCCCCTACGTGATGGCCGGCTCGATCCGCGACGACGGGCCGCTGCCGGAGGCGATCCCCTCGGCGCTCGACGCCCAGGGCGCGATGCGCGAGCTGACGGTGAAGGCCACCATGGTGGTGATGGTCGCCACCGCCCTCCACGCCATCGCCGCGGGCAACATGCTGCCGACCTTCTGCGTCCGCCCGGACGGCACGATGGACGAGATCACGACCATCTGCGTCGATCAGACCGAGTTCGTGGTCAGCAAGCTGAAGGACCGCGGCACCCACCAGGCCTTCGGAGTGGTCACCAACGCGCAGGACTTCATGCGGCTGGTGCAGTTGGAGCTGATGGAGCGGGGGTAGGGGGCAGCGAGGTGGTCGCAATTTGCGACCACCTCCGCTCCCACGGGAGCTCCCTCAGTAGCCGATCCGGCCTTTCTCGGAATCCTCGGGGGATGCCATCAAGGCCCGGATGGCGTTGAAAACCTGCTTGAACTGGACATCGTAGCGCTTCTCGAGGTCTTCGAGCTTCCGGGCGAGATCGGCGTGGGAGGCGAGCATCTGCCGCAGGCGGACGAAGGCGCGGACGACCATGACGCTGGCGGCGATGGCCCGAGGCGAGCTCAAGACGTTTGCGGCCATGATCGCGCCGTGCTCGGTGAAGGCGAAGGGAGGGTACCGGCGACCGCCCCACCCGGATCTTGAGGTCGCAAATTGCGACCTCAAGATTGCGAGCTCCTCGTCGGTGAGCTGGAACATGAAGTCCGCTGGGAAGCGGTCCCGGTTGCGCCGCACCTGCTCGTTCAGGCGCTTGGTGGTGGCTCCATAGAGGTCCGCCAAATCGGCGTCCAGGAGAACTTTCTCTCCTCGAATCAATAGGATACGGCGTTCTACACGCTCCACCGGGACAACCGCCACGGTGGTTTCCGGTACGGCTTCGGCCTGCTTCGCCCGCTTCCGGGTGCTCTGCGCCATTCGTTCTCCTTCAGGGGGAAACTTGAGGTCGCAATTTGCGACCTCAAACGCCGCTACTCCGCACTTCAGAATTCTCACCAGTGGGACTATTTTACCAGGATTGCGGATCGCTCTGCCGCCCCGGTGCCACGATGAACCCCTCCCGCAGTACGCGCTCGCCGGGGTCGGCGACGGGCGGCAGGCCGACGGTGCCGGCGGGGAGGTCGTCGGACTGGAGGCAGGCTTCGGCGGCGAGGGCGCAGAGCATGGCGTCGACGTGGTCGGGGCGGGTGACGGGGTCGTCGCAGAGGTAGCCGGCGGCGCGCAGGCGGGTCCAGACGAAGTCGACGTAGGCCGCCGGATCATTCCGCTTCGAGGGTGGGCGCTCGCCCCAGAGCTGAAGGAGGGTGTAGCGGGGGTAGGTCTCGAAGACGGTCCCGTCGCGTCCCGGCACGGGGACGAGGCCGAGGATGGAAGCCAGCTCCCGCTCGTGGATCGACCAGAAGAGCTCGACTCCCGCTTCGACGAAGGGGCGGTAGAGGCGCCAGCCGGCGAGCTCGGCGCGGTCGCGCGGCAGCACCCGGGTCGGCGCGTTCGTGAGCAGGTCCGCCTGCCGGGAGCGCTCGCCGGGGCGGGGCAGCCCCTGCGGCGCGTCGACGCCGGTGAACGACGGCGGCCATCCCCCCGGCGCGGGCGGGAGAGGCTGCTCATGGCTGGCCACGTACTCGTCGAGGACGAACTGGCCGTCCTCCAGCCAGGCCACGTAGCTGGCGGAGCGGAAGGAGCCGAGGTCGATGCCGCAGAGGAGAGCCATGCCGGGGATCATACGGGCTATGATCGGCACCATCCGATTCTTCCCTGGAGGGGCTCCACGATGAGTTACGCCGCGTACAAGGTGATCCACATTCTCGGGGTGCTGTTCGTGTTCACATCTCTGGGGGCCCTGATGCTCGCGTCCCGCGCGGCGGTGGAGCGCGGGGATCGCAAGCTGGCGGGCCTCACGCACGGCATCGCGCTGATCCTGGTGCTGATCGCCGGCTTCGGCACGGCGGCGAAGCTGGGGCTGCCGAATCCCGGCGCGTGGCCGCTCTGGCTCTGGATCAAGGTGGCGGTCTGGCTGGTGCTCGGCGGCATCATCGTGCTGATCCGGCGGGCGCCGCAGCTCACCACGCTGCTCTGGTGGCTGCTGCCGCTGCTGGGCGGGATCGCGGCCTGGGCGGCGATCTTCAAGCCGGTGTAGGAAAAAGAAGCCCCTCACCCCTGCCCCTCTCCCAGCCCTCCACCCGCCCTGGCCTGGGAGAGGGGAAAAAGCAGGGATCACCGCCTCAATTCTTTCTTGTCTTTCTCCCTCCTCTCCCCGGCGGGAGGGTGGAGGGCTGGGAGAGGAGGGCCGGGGAGGTGAGGGACTCCCTGGCCGCCACGGATATACTGACGCTCCGCCATGACCGCCAAATCCCCAACTCTCCAAGTCGCCGACACCGCCGTCCGCTGCCGTGGCCTGGTCAAGCGCTACGCGGACGTGACCGCCGTCAACGGCCTCGACCTGGAGGTGGCGCGCGGCGAGTGCTTCGGCCTGCTCGGGCCCAACGGCGCGGGCAAGACGACGACGATCGAGATCCTCGAGGGGCTGACCGAGCCGGACGCCGGCGAAGTGGAGGTCCTGGGCACGACCTGGGCGCGGGACGGCGCCAGCCTGCGCGAGCGGCTCGGCATCTCTCTCCAGGAGACCCAGCTCACCGAGAAGCTGACCGTGGGCGAGACGGTGCGCCTGTTCCGCTCGTTCTACAAGCGCGGGCGGGACCCGGAGGCGGTGCTCTCCCAGCTCTCCCTCGACGAGAAGCGGGACGCCCGGGTGGGCAAGCTCTCCGGAGGGCAGAAGCAGCGGCTGGCCGTGGCCTGCGCCCTGGTGGGGGACCCCGAGGTGCTCTTCCTCGACGAGCCGACCACCGGGCTCGATCCGCAGAGCCGTCTCCAGCTCTGGCAGATCGTGATGGAGTTCCGCTCCCACGGTGGCACGGTGCTGCTCACCACCCACTACATGGACGAGGCCGAGCGCCTCTGCGACCGGGTGGCGATCGTCGACCGCGGCAAGGTGATCGCCCAGGGGACGCCCCCCGACCTGATCAGCTCGCTGCACGCGGCGAACGTCATCGAGTTCGCGTCCGAGCCGGAGATCGACGAGGCGACGCTGCGCGCGCTGCCCGGCGTCACCGAGCCGCACCGGCGGGGGCCGAACTGGTCGCTGCCGGTGAACTCGCTGGCCGAGACGGTGCCGGTGCTGATCGAGCGGATCGAGAGCTCGGGGGCGAAACTGGTGAACCTCTCCACCCACCGGGCGACGCTCGAGGACCTGTTCGTCTCGCTGACCGGCCGGGCGCTGCGCGAAGATTGAACGCGAGGATCGAATCGAATGAACCGCCGCTACTACCCCCTGCTCGAAATGACGACGGTGCGGATGAAGGAGTTCCTGCGCGAGCCGGAGGCGCTGTTCTGGGTCTTCGCGTTCCCGATGCTCCTGGCGGTGGCGCTCGGCTTCGCGTTCCGCGCCAAGGGTCCGGACCAGATCCCGGTCGGGGTGGTGGCGGCAAGCCCGGCGGACCCCGGAGCGGCGCGGACGCTGGCCGCCCTGAAGCCCGCGCCGGGCCTGATCGCTCGCGCCTTCGCGCCGGTCGAGGGGAAGGAGGCGCTGCGCACGGGAAAGATCTCGCTGCTGGTAGAGGCGGGGCCGCCCGTGGTCTTCCACTTCGACGAGACACGGCCGGATTCGCGGATGGCCCGGCTGGAGGCCGAGGACGCCCTGCAGCGGGCGGCGGGACGGCGGGACGCGATGGCGGTCAGCGCCGAGAAGGTGACCGCGAAGGGCTCGCGCTACATCGACTTCCTGATCCCCGGGCTGCTGGGGATGAACCTGATGGGCACCGGCGTCTGGAGCCTCGCTTTCGGGGTGACCAACGCGCGCAGCCGGCGGATCCTCAAGCGGCTGATCGCGACGCCGATGCACCGCGGCCAGTACCTGCTCTCCCTGATCCTGGGACGCCTGATCTTCCTGCTGCCGGAGGTGGTCGTCCTGGTGGGAATCGGCTGGATCTTCTTCGGAGTCGCGGTGCGAGGGTCGGTCCTGCTGCTCCTCCTCACCAGCCTGCTGGGCGCCATGACCTTCTGCGGCATCGGCCTGCTGGTCGCCTCCCGGGTGAAGACGATCGAAGGCGCGAGCGGCCTCGCCAACCTGGTGCTGATGCCGATGTGGATCCTCTCCGGCGTCTTCTTCTCCTCGGACCGCTTCCCGGGCATCGCGCAGCCGATCATCAAAGCGCTGCCGCTGACCGCGCTCAACCAGGCCCTGCGCGGGATCATGACCGAAGGCCGCGGCCTCACCGCCATCATCCCCCAACTCGCCATCCTCGCCGTCTGGGGGCTCGCGAGCTTCGGCGTGGCGCTGAAGATCTTCCGCTGGCGATAGGCGGGAGTGGCGGCGCTCCTCTTCCTCCTCCTCGCCCTCGCGACTCTCCTTCTCCACGTCGCGACCGCGGTCCAGATCCTGCGCGGCAACCGGTCGATCCGGTTCCTGAGAGATCTGCCGCCGCTCATCCGGCCGCTGCCGCGGGTGTCGATCCTGATCCCGGCGCGCAACGAGGAGCGGAACCTGGAGGAGGCGCTGCGCTCGGTGCTCGCCCTCGACTACGACAACCTGGAGATCGACGTCGTGGACGACCGCTCGACCGACCGCACGGGGGAGATCCTCGACCGGCTGGCGGCCGTGGAGCCGCGGCTGCGGGTGGTCCACGTGCGCGAGCTGCCGCCCGGATGGCTGGGGAAGAACCATGCGCTCTGGCTGGGCGCGGAGAAGGCGACCGGCGAGTTCCTGCTGTTCACCGACGCCGACGTCGTCTTCGAACCCTCGGCGCTCCGGCGGGCGGTGGGCGCGATGGTTTCGGATGGCTTGGACCATCTCACCGCCTCGCCCGAGATCGCCCGGCCGAGCGTGCTGTTCGAGCTGTTCATCGGCGCGTTCTCGCTCTTCTTCGCCTTGTTCACCAAGCCCTGGAAGGTGAAGGACCCGCGGAGTCCCCACCACGTCGGCATCGGTGCCTTCAACCTGGTCCGCGCCGCGGCCTACCGCGCCGCCGGCGGACACCGGGCGATCGCCATGCGGCCGGACGACGACCTCAAGCTGGGCAAGCTGCTCAAGGCCCGCGGCTTCCGCTCGGAATTCGTCTTCGGCCAGGGAGCGCTGCGGGTGGAGTGGTACGCCTCCGTCCGCGAGCTGATCCAGGGGCTGATGAAGAACGCTTTCTCGGGGGTGGACTACCGCGTCCGCGCGGTGGTCGTCGCCACCGCGATCCAGCTCGCGGTCTTCGTCTGGCCCTTCGTGGCGATCTTCGTGCCGTCGATCCTGGTCTCCGGCGCGACCCGCTGGCTGAACCTGGCGAGCGTGCTCACCCTGCTCGCCCTCTGCTGGATCAACGCGCCGCTCGCCGGCGTGCGCCGCTGGCACGGGGTGGGCTTCCCGCTGGCGACCCTGCTCTTCCTCTACATCCTCTGGCGCGCCATGCTCCTCACCCTCTGGAACGACGGCATCGACTGGCGGGGAACGCATTATCCCTTGGCGGAATTAAAGGCCAACAAGGTGTAAGTGGCACGTCGCGTGCTTCGTCGCTCCGGACCAAGGAGAGGCCGCGACATTTGCGAATCCTGCTTGGAATCCTTGGCATCCTCGTCCTGCTCGTCACGATCTACGACGTGCTGTGGACCACCCTGCGCCTCACCAGCGGAGGACCGATCACCGCCTGGGTGACGGACGGGCTCTGGAAGGCGTCCCTGCGCCTGACCCGCTCGCACAAGGCGCTGTCGACGCTCGGGTTCGGTATCGTGCTGTTCACCGTGGTGCTCTGGGTCGGTCTCGTCTGGACCGGCTGGACGCTCGTCCTCTCGGCCGATCCGCGCTCCGTGATCGGGACGGTGACGGGGGTGCCGGCGAGCTTCTGGAACCGGGCCTATTTCGCGGGGTCGGCGATCATCACGATGAACGTCAACGAGCTCCGCCCAGGGAGCACGGGGTGGCGGCTGGTGACCATGGTCGCCGCCGCCAACGGGTTCTCGCTGGTCAGCCTGATCATCACCTACCTGCTGCCGATCGTCGGCGCGGAGCTCGAGCGGCGGCGGCTGGCGGTTTACATTACGGCCCTGGGGCGCACACCGCACGAGATCCTGCTCCGCGCCTGGAACGGCTCCAGCTTCGGGATGCTGCCCGATCACCTGGTCGGCCTCACCATGCCGATGATGGAGGTCGGCCAAGGGCATCTCGCCTACCCGGTGCTGCACTGCGTGCACAGCAGCACCCGGGAGACGGCGCTGGCGCCGAGCGTGGCCGTGATGGACGAAGCGATCACCCTGTTCGCCGGCGTCTGCCCCGAGCAGCGGCCGGACAAGGGGGCGTTCTATCCCCTCCGCCAGGCGATCGCCGAGTTCCTCTCGACGTTGGCCGAGGCGCACCTGGAGCCGAAGGGAGAGCCCCCGCCGCCCCCTTCGCTCGCGCCGCTGCGCAAGGCGGGGATCGTCACCGTCAAGGACGAGGAGTTTGCGCTGGCACTGGAGTCCCTGGTCGACCGCCGGCGGCTGCTCCTCGGGCTGGTCGAGGAGGAGGGGTGGTGCTGGGACGACGTGACGCGGTCGACCAGCGAGTTGGTGGAGCGGATGGAGCTCTGAGGCGGCTCAGTTGACCCACTCGCCCGCTTCGTCCCGCTGGATCTCGCCGATCTTCTGAGCTTCGGCCAGCGCCCTGGCTTCGGCGGCCAGGCGCAGCCGCTCGTCCTCCAGGTCCCAGCCCCGCTTGAGGGCCGCGTCGCGCTCCCGGCGCCGCTTGATCGCCCAAAGGGCGAGGGCGGTGACGATCATCCAGAGGGCGGCGGAGCTGGTGAGCAAGGGCACCCAGCGGTACCAGAAGGTCTGGCGGGACCAGAAGTCGGACTCGGCCGCCGCCATCGGAACGCCGGTGGCGACGCGGAAGGCGTCGGCGAACGAGTGGCCGGCGGCCACCTCGCGCAGGAGGCGGGCGGCCACCCCCTGGCCATAGCGGTCGAAGAGGTCGCGCACGAAGGAGCCGGCGATGGCGTAGGCGCGGTTGACCTCGGACTGCCCGCCAGCGAAGCGGTCGTCGAGCTCGGCGAGCGAGACCGGCCGGTCGACGAGGAGGGCGAAGGTCAGCCGGGAGCGGTCGTCGAACCCCCAGGAGAGGCCGGCGATCATCGCCATCCCCTCGTGGAACCAGCGCGGCAGCGGCCGTCCCCCCGCCGCCCGCGCCACCATGACGTGGGCCACCTCGTGCGCCAGGAGATCGGAGAGCGAGGAGTCCGGGTAGCTGGGGACGCGCCCGGGGAGGAGCACGATCACCCCCTGCTCCCCCACCGCGTACCCCGACACCCAGGGGGGCACCACCGTCGCGGCACTGCTCCCCTCGGGCGCCAGGATCACGCGGATCGGAGGCCCGGGATCGGTCAGCCCCACCAGGTGCATCACGCTCACCAGCCGGGAGGGGTCCATGGCGCGGAGCTGAGCGGCGGTCCCGGCGAGCGCGGGCGGCGCCTCGACCTCGATCCGCGGCGGTAGCTGCGCTGTGGCGAAGGCCGGAAGAATGGCGAATAGCAATAAAAAGGCGAGGATCGTGGGCCGTAGAATTGTCATGTCAGCATATTGAACATACGGGTTGAAATCAGCTTCGAATGCGGTAGGATCTTCCCACGAATGAAGCCGTGCAGGACTTAGCGTCCGCCGTTGTTGTAATCTCGTGGTTTATCGAACCGCGTACTGAATCTGGGATCGTGCTCGCAGCGTCGAGCAACGCGCTTGGAAACCCAAGGAGCCGGGCGTCCGCTGGAGCCCGTTCTTTCTGGAGGTGAAGATGGCCCGTCCCCGTCTGCTCGGTCTTGCCGTTCTCCTCGCTTTCACCGTCCTCCCCCTCGCGGGCTGCCGCGAAGCCGCCATCCGCTACAACACGCGCTATAACGCCCTCGTTCAGCAGGAAATGCCCCGGTCGATCCCGATCCCCGTCGACGGCGTCACCGCGAGCCGCCTGCAGAACACGTGGGGCTATGCGCGCGAGGGTCACCGGCACCAGGGGATCGACATCTTCGCTCCCCGCAACACGCCGGTGCGCAGCGCCACGGCGGGGATCGTCGAGACGAAGGGGATGCGGGGGTTGGGAGGGCAGGTGGTGACGATCAGCGGCCCGGGGGGCTATCGCCTCTACTACGCGCACCTGGAGGACTTCGGTCCGCAGGAGGTCGGCGACTGGGTCGAGGCCGGCGAGATCATCGGCACCGTGGGGAACTCGGGGAACGCCGCCATCTCCTCCACCCACCTCCACTACGGCATCTACGAGCCTTCCGGCAAGGCGGTCAATCCCTACCACTTCCTGAAAGCGAGCCAGCCCTTCGCTCCGCGGGCTCAAACGCAGACGGCGGCGAAGTAGGCCGACCTACACGCCCCGGGCCCGAGGGCCTCCGCGACCCGCCTGGAAAGCGCCAACCCCGTTGGTGCTATCCTTCCAGGCGGGTTTGCACAAATCATGAGCCGTTCTCCCGTCCCTTCAGGGCCCGGCCTCCCGAACGGGTTCACCCTTCTCGAAGCTCTGGTCGCGCTGGCGATTCTGGGGATCGCGCTGCTGCTGGGAATGCAGTTGCTGATCCAGGTCCCCCGCGTGATCCGCCGGCTGGACGCCGAGCGCCAGGCGTTCCGGGCGCTGGAGGCGACCCTGGAGGGCCTGCGGGCCAGCGGCGGACCGCCGCGCGAAGGCGAGAGGCTCTCCGGCTTCCGCACCGCCGCCGGCACGCCGGCGCCCGACGAGCTGACGGTGGTGGTGGAGGTCGAGTCCGCGGACAAGCCGGGCCTCTACCACGTGACGCTCACCACCCAGTACACGGTCCTCAACGTCACCTACGAGAAGCGGCTCGAGACCCTGTTCTGGAGATCGGACTGATGACGCGCCGCGACGCCGGCTTCACGCTGGTCGAGATGTCGATCGCCCTGATCCTGCTGCTCGCCGGGCTGATGATCGCCGCCGACCTGCTGATGGAGACTGCGCGGCTGTTCGCCGAGACCTCCGGCGAGGCGGTCGACACGCCGGTGCCGCTGGCCCTCGCCCGCATTCGCGGCGACATGGAGGGCGCCAGCGCGATTACCCCCGTGCTCACCGAGGAGGGCAAGCTCGACAAGGTGCGGATCCGGATGGTGGGCCAGGAGATCGACTACGAGAAGCTCGACGACTCGCTCTACCGGCTGGTGCTGCCGGACTCCGGACTCTCCCAGGACCCGGAGGTGCTCTGGCACGGCGTGACGGACTGGACCTGCACCCAGGGGGGCACGGCGAACCCGGTCTGGTTCTCGGTGACTTACCAGCGGCGCTCCACCCCGCACTCGCCGCTGCCGGTGCTCCCCCTCTACCGCGGGCAGCTCGAGGAGCCGCGGATCGAGAAGTTCTACGTGCTGCCGCGGGGGAACGGCTGGTGAGCCCGGGCCGCCGTGGCGAGGCGGGCACGGCGATGGTGATGGCGCTGCTGGTGCTCTTCCTGGTCTCGGTCTCGCTCGCCCTGCTCGCCGGCTCGCTCCAGCTCCGCATGCGGATGGTGCGCGAGGACGCCGAGACGATCATCCTCAGCGGCCTCTCCGACGCCGCCGTGGACGAGGCGATGGCCGGGATCGCGCAGGACCCCGACTACACCGGCGCGCCGGCGCACGACTTCGGCGGCGGCAAGATCGAGGCCCAGGTCCTGCGCTCGGGCTCCGCCCTCTACAAGGTGACCGCCACCGCCACTTACGACAGCCGCAAGCGCTCCGTCCAGGCCACGGTGGTGCGCAGCCTCGGAGGTGTTTCCATGGTCCGCTGGCGGCGGCTCACCGGCTAGTCGTCCTACTTCGCCCTCTACCTCCGGCCGAACAGCCGCGTCACCCACTCCAGGATCGGCTCCTCCACGACGTCCCGGTGGTGGGCGGTCATGAAGTGATCGATGTGGCCGAAGGTGGGCTGGAGCTGGAAGGTCTTGTCGGTCGAGCCGAACAGGGCGAGCTGATCCGCCATGTAGGGACCGAAGCCGCGGCCGGCGCCGAGCGCCAGCACCGCGCCGTGGAAGCTGCCGAGGTTCGACGTGAACTGCGTCTCGACCCCGGCCAGCGAGCAGCTAACGTCACGAATTAGCGACAGCGGCGAGTAGGAGTTGAAGCGGGCGATGTCGTCGTAGACCCGCGGCTCGGAGGCGTTGAACAGGCGGTCTTCGGCCAGGCTGCCGTTCATCAGCACGTAGTTGGGCGTCGGCATGGTCGCCGGGCCCGGGGTGGGGGTGCTGAGGATCGCCACCAGGGTCTGGTGGTTGGTGAGGTTGGGCGGGAAGAGCGGGATCGGGGTGAGGCCGCCGGGGGTGATGTCGGAGAGCTCCGAGGCCATCTTGATCACGTTGGTGCCGACGCCGTCGTAGACCAGGCCTGCCGCGAGCTGGGCCTGGAGAGTGGTGCAGTACCCCTGGTTGATCGTCAGCACCTGCGGGTTCCGGCTGTAGAGCATGCCTTCCCATTCGATGATGCCGTCCCAGTCGTGGGGATGGGCGTTGGCCACGGCGACCGCCAGGATGCCCCCCAGGGAGGCGCCGCCGGTGACGATGCGGGTGTGGGGATGGAGGACCTCGATCTGTGAGCGGACGAAGGCGATGTCGTCCACCATCGAGGCGAGATCCCAGGTGGCCATGACCGAGCAGTCGAGGGCGCCCGCCTCGCAGGTGCCGGCGGGGATCCCCTCGAAGCGCGGGGAGTAGCCGTAGACGTCGAAGCCACGGAGCGCGAAGAACTCGGCGATCGAGCTCCCCACGGCGCCGTTGGGGTCGCGCTGCTCGTAGAAGCTGTTGGTCAGGCCGAGCGGCGGCAGGAAGAGGATCGAGCCGCGCGCGGTGCCGTCGCCATGGTCGCGCCGGTCGCGGTGGCCGTCCGCGGCGATACGGATCATCTTGAAGCGGTCGAGCGGATTGGCCCCCGCCCGGACGGTGTACTCGGTGCGGACGAGGCCGTCGTCGTGCGTCTGGGCGGTGAGGGCGATCGAATAGGGGCCGGAGGCCAGGGCCGCCTGGGCCGCGAAGAGGGCGGCGAGGACCAGGGGCAGGATGCGTCGGATGTTCATGGGTTCTCCTTTTCTGGAGGGGGACTGCTGGGAACCTTCTATAGACTGCTGTGCTCGCGGGCCGGGGGGAGGGGACAAGGACGAGCACGGACACTCACGGACTACCACGGAGTCACGATGCCGGTTGCCGCCGTCCGTGCCAGTCCCTGCCCGTCCGTGCTCGTCCCGCATAGACTCTCCCTGAACTCCGCCCGTAAACCCTTCAGATGAAAAGTTCCTTCCGCACAACGCTGCGCTCGCTGGCGCGCCAGCCCGGGATCAGCCTGGCGGTGATCGTCACGCTGGCGCTGGGGATCGGCGCCGGCACGGCGCTCTTCGCCTATCTGGTGGCCTTCCTCTGGCCGGCCCTGGACGCCCGGGACGCCGACCGCGCCGTATGGATCTACGTCGGCACCGCCAAGGACCCGCGCGACGTCGCCTCCTACCTCGACTATCTCGACTTGAAGCAGCGCCAGGACGCGGTCCGCGATCTCGTGGCGATCGGTAACTTCGGCGCCTCGGTGGGGGTCGGGCGCGACGTGACGTTCGCCTGGGGGCAGCAGGTCAACGGCGAGTACTTCCCCTTCTTCGACGCGCGGCCGGAGCTCGGACGGCTGCTGCAACCGGCGGACGACCGGCTGGGCGCCGAGCCGGTGATCGTGGTCAGCCACGCCTTCTGGCAGGCGGTGCTCGGCGGCGACCCCAAGGCGGTGGGCCGCGTCCTCCGGCTCAACGGCGCGGCCTTCACCCTGGTCGGTGTGGTGGCGGCAGGATTCCAGGCGCAGGGGCGGCCGACGCCGATCTACGTCCCGATCTCGCAGGCCGAGCGGTTGATCGGCCAGAAGCGCTTCGAGAAGCGCGAGAGCGGCTGGCTCTCCCTGCTCGGCCGGCGAGCTCCGGGAGTCAGCCTGGAGCGGGCCCGGGCCGCCCTCGACGCCGCCGGCCACGCGCTGGACGCCACGGCGCCCTGGAGCGAGGGGAAGAAGCGCCGGATCACGGTGCTCCCGGTGCGCTCGGTCGATCCCGAATCTGCCAATGATCCCTTCCTCGCCGCCGCCCGCGTCCTGATGGCGGCGGCGGTCCTCTTCCTGCTGCTGGGCTGCGCCAACGTCGCCAACCTGCTGCTGGCGCGGGCCACGGCGCGCCAGCGCGAATGGGGGATCCGCGCCTCGCTCGGCGCCGGCCGGTGGCGGCTGGCGCGCGCGGCGCTCGGCGAGAGCCTGCTGCTCTGCCTGGGAGGAGGCGCCCTCGGGCTGCCGATCGCCGCCCTGATCGCCCATCGCATGCAGGGCTACGTACAGACCACCAGCGCCGGCCTGGGCACGTGGACGGAAGGGAGCGAATTCGTTCGGCTCGACCTGCGCGCCTTCGCCTTCGCCCTCCTCACAGCCCTCGTCTGCGCCCTCCTCTGCGGCCTGGCCCCGGCCCTGCGGGCGCTCCGCGGCGACCTGGTGACACCGATCAAGAGCGACGCCGCGGGTGGCACCGGCGGGAGCGGAGGGAGCGGCGGCGGGCTCGCCGGGCGCCGGCTGCTGGTGGTGCTCCAGGTGGCCCTCTCGACGATCCTGCTGCTCGGCGGCAGCCTGCTGGGGCGCACGCTGCGGCAGGCGCAGACGGTCGATGCGGGGTTCAATCCGCGCCACCTCGCGCTCGCCACCCTCTTCGTGCCGCGGACCACCGGCATGGGGGCGATCGTCGGCATCTACCAGCGGGCGCTCGACGCGGTGCGCAGGGTGCCGGGAGTCACCGCGGTCAGCCTCTGCTACCAGCCGCCGCTGGCCGGCTGGAACCGCACCACGCCGGTGGTCCGCCACGACCGGGCGGGATCGACGGTCGAGGTGGCCTACAACCTCGTCGCGCCCGGCTACTTCGAAACGCTGGGAGTCCCGATCGTCCAGGGGCGGGCGCTGGTCGAGGGAGACCGCCAGGGCGCGCCCCCGGTGGTGGTGATCAACCAGGCCCTCGCCCGCAAGCTCTGGGGGACCGAAAACCCGCTCGGCCGCACGCTCACCCTCGCCGATCCGCCGCAGTACGGCGACGCCGGACCGACCTTCGAGGTGGTCGGCGTGGCGAGCGACGCGCGCGTCGATTCCCTGGTCGAGCCGGCGGGCCCGCTGATGGACCTCGCGTTCGGGCAGCGCTTCCACCCGCGGATGACCCTGACGGTGCGCTCGGCGCGGCCGCTCGCCGAGCTGGCGCCGGAGCTCCGGCGGGCGGTGAGCGCCGCCCATCCGGACGTCTCGATCGTGGACCTCCTGACGCTCGACGAGGGAGCGGCGCGGAGCTTGGTCCAGCCGCGGATGCACGCCGAGATCGCCGGCCTGTTCGGCCTGCTGGGGACCCTGGTGGCGGTGCTCGGCCTGTTCAGCCTGCAGAGCTTCACGGTGAGCCGGCGGACGCGCGAGATCGGCATCCGCATGGCGGTCGGCGCCGGCCGCAGGGAGGTGCTGCGGCTGGTGCTCCGCCAGGGGATGGCGCTGGTGCTCGCCGGGATCGCCTGCGGGATCGCCGGCTCGCTGGCGCTTACCCGCCTGATGTCCGGCCTCCTCTTCGGCATGAGCGCGACCGACCCCCTCACCTACGTCGCCGTGCCGGTCGGCCTCCTCCTGGTGACTCTCGCCGCCACCTATCTGCCGGCCCGAAAGGCGGCGCGGCTCGATCCGCAGCAGGCGCTCCGGCGCTGAGCCCTTGGCTCGGCACTGCCTCTCTTTTCCCAGCGCCCGACGAGACTCACTGACGTTCTACCCGTCACGATGCGAACGTGTGTCATCATCGCATCATGCGTACCACCGTCGACATTCCGGATCACCTGCTCTCTGAAGCGAAACAACTGGCCGCCGAACGGCATTTGCCGCTCACACGGCTGTTCGAAGACAGCCTCCGCCTCTATCTTGGCGAGCAGCGTCTGCGGCACGCGCAAGATGCGCCGGGACCGTTGCCGCTCCTGCGCGATCCAGCACCCGTGGCCGGCATCGATCTTGACGACACGAGCTTGCTCTGGGACCTGAAGTGATCCTCTGCGACGTCAACGTGCTGCTCGGCGCCTTGGTGGAGCGATCTCCTCACCACGCCGTCTGCCGGGGCGAGTTGGAGCGGCTTCGGTCCCGTCCCCGCGACATGGCGATCAGCGAGTTGATCCTCGCAGCGGTCGTGCGAATCGGCAGCAATCCTCGGGTCTTTCAACCCACGCCGACCCCGAAGGAGATGTTCCGTTACGTTGATGCTTTAGCCTCCCAGGCCGAGGTGCGCCGGATCGAGCCCGGCCCTCGCCACTGGAAGATTTTCCAGGATCTCGTGCTGGGAACCGGCATTTGCGGAGCCGATACCACCGATGCCTATCTGGCCGCGCTCGCCATGGAGCATGGCTGCGAGTGGTGGACGACGGACCGAGGATTCTCTCGCTTTCCCGGGCTTCACTGGCGCAATCTAGCGGTATGACACGAGAGGGACGACGGCGGACCTGGCACGCTTCCCGCTTCCCCTCTCCCCACACGTGCGCATCTGGCTCAAACGGCTCACCCTCGCCATCCTCGTCCTGACCGGCGTCTATCTCGTCGGGGTGAACCTGTTCCTCAACTCGCCGCTGGCGCCGCGGGCGTTCAACCGCCATCCGGCGAAGTTCCGGATGGCCTGGTCCTCGGCCTGGACGCTCTGGCCGGGGCGGGTGCGGGTGCGCGGGCTCCGGCTGCGCGGCCACGTTCATGACGTCACCTGGCTCGTCGACGCCGAGCGGGCGACCGGATGGATCGCCCTGCCGCATCTGCTCGGCCGCAGGCTCCTGATCCAGGACATCCACCTCGACGAGGTGCGCTCGCGCGTGCTGCGCGGCCCGGAGCAGGAGACGGCGGAGGACCGCAAGGAGGACGCCGAGCCGGAGGCTCCCCCGGACCCGGGCTATCACCCCTGGACTCTCGCGTTCACGGGCGTGCGTCTCGGTCACATCCGCGAGTTCGCCTTCAACGACGTCCGCCTGACCGGCGACGGCACGGGCGGCGGCGCTTTCCGGATCGTGATCGGCCGCAGCTTCCGGCTCGATCCGTCGCGGGTCAAGATGCCCGCCGCCCAGCTCGCCCTGGGGGACGAGCCGTTCGCTCAAAAGCTCCAGCTCGACGCCTCGGCCAGCATGGGTCCCTACGCTCCCCACGACCACCCGGGGCTCGAAGGGTTCGATTTCCTCTCCGGTTCGGTCGAGGCGCGCGGGGAGGTGCCGGATCTCCCCTTCCTCGATCGGACGAAGCTGGTCGCGACCGGCACCCGCGTGCCCGGCGCCCTGGTCGCCGACCTGCGGATCGACAAGGGGCGGCTGACGCCGGGGAGCCGCCTCGACGTCACCGCCCCGGCGGACGGCGCGGCGTCTCCTTTCGCCATGGCCGCCACGGTCACCACCGGGCCGCGCGGAGCGCTCTTTCACCTCGGGATCGACGCCAAGGGGCTGACCGCCGGCCGCCGGCCGAACCTCCCCCCCTTTTTCCGCGCCGCCGCGGTGACGGTGGACACGAAGACGCCCGAGACCCGGCTCAGCCGCCTCTTCGCCACCGCCCGCGATCTGCGGGACCCGGAGAAGCCCGCCATAACCCTGCCGCTGGTCAGCGACGTCAAGGCCTCCGGGGTGAGCATCGACGCCCCCAGCGCCCGGGTCACCCTGCGGGCGACGCTCGACCGCGCCGACGGCCGGATCGATCTGGCCGGTCTGCTCTCGCAGCGCGTGGACATCCAGGGACTGCGGGCGGACGGCGTCGCCGTGCGCCTCAACGTCGCCAAGGGCGCGCCGGCCGCCAAAGCGGCTCCGGCCTGGTCGGTGAGGATGGCGGGCGTCCATCTCACCCACATCCGGGAGGTCGTCGCCGGCGACTACCGCCTCGCCGGCGACTCCCAGGTGGACTGCGCCTTCTCGTACGCGCCGGACGGCACCCTCGCCGTTCAGAAAGCCGCGTTCCGGCTGCCGGCCGGCCGTTTCGAGATCGCCGGAAAGACGGTCGCCCAGGCGCTCTCCGCGCGGCTCGACGCCCGGGTCGATCCGTCGGTCCTCGGCGAAACGCAAGGCCTCGCCATGCTGCGCCTCGTCAGCGGCTCGGCCTCTCTGCGGGCCGGCGTCTCCTCGCTGGGCTTCCTCCACGCCTATCTGCACAAGACTCCCTGGCTGGGCCTTGCGGGGCAAGGGACGCTCGGCGCGGACCTGCGGCTCGACCATGGCCGGCTCGCCCTCGGCAGCCGGCTGGCGGTGGCGGCCATGCCCGTTCAGGCGACGATCTTCGACAGCCTGGCCACCGGCCGGGGAACGGTCGACGTCGCGGTGACCGGGCAGGGCGCCGCCACCCGGACGGCGCTGGCGGTCCGCCTGGACCGCTTCGTCTGCGAGGACCTGCGGCAGCAGGACCGGCCCGACTACCTGCGCGGACGCGGCCTCCGCCTCTCCGCCGTCGTCCCGGGAGCCCTCGACCTCGCGGCGCCGATGCCGGACTTCGACGCCACCCTCGACATCCCCGACGCCGAGGTGCCCGACCTCACCGTCTACGATGCCCTGCTGCCGCGCGAGGGGGGGCTCTGGATCGTCTCCGGCCATGGCCGGGCCCGCCTGCACCTCGAAGCCTCGACCACCACCAACCGGACGCGCGGCGCGGTCGCGCTCACCTCGGACGACGCGCGGGTCCGCTTTCAGAACCTGGAGCTCGCCGGCCGGCTCGACCTCCAGGCCCCGCTGGTCAGCTCGGACCTCGCCGGCCGCCGCTTCGACCTCGCCGGCACCCACCTCACCCTGGACGGCGTCTCCTGGCGCAACGTCGAGGCACGGAACGACGCCGCGACGCCGGGCTGGTGGGCGCGGGCCGAGCTGAGCGGCGGCTCGGTGGTCTGGGGCGCCCCGCTGTCGCTGCGCGGCGAGGGGAAGGTGGACCTGCAGAGCTCCACCCCCCTGATCGCCCTGTTCGCCGAGCGCAGCCGCTTCCTGCGCTGGTTCGACGCCGCCCTGAAGGTGGAGAACGTGGCGGCGCGGGGGGTAGTGCGGCTGGGCGGAGGCAAGGTCGAGATCGAGTCGCTGCAGGCCACCGGGGGCCCCCTGGAGGTGAGATCCCGTATGATCTTCGCCAAGACCCGGAGGACGGGGGACCTCTATCTCCGCTACGGCCGGCTGGCGGCGGGGATCGAGCTGCGCGACGGCCAACGGACCTACAAGCTGCGCAAGCCGCTCGACTGGTACGAGAGCCGCCCGCAACCCTGAGCGCCACTCCAGCGTACTCGAACGAGACCCAAGGAGCCGATCATGAGGGAGCTCGCCAAGCACCTGGAGATCACCCTGCGCTCGTTCGCCCGCCAGCCGGGCCTGGTGGCGATCGTAGTGCTGACGCTGGCGCTGGGGATCGGCGCCACCACCTCCCTCTTCGCCTATCTCGCCGCGATCCTCCGGCCGGTGCTGGACGCCCCCCACCCCGAGCGGGTGGTGTGGGTCTATACCGGGAACGACGAGCAACCCCAGAACGTCGCCTCCAACCCCGAGTTCCGCGACCTCCAGCGGCAGCGGACCGGCCTCGCCGACCTCGTCGCCTTCACCCCCTGCGCCGTCTCGGTCGGCCAGGGGCAGGGGCAGGGGCAGGGCTCGACCTTCGCCTGGGGCGAGATGGTGAGCGGCGGCTTCTTCCCCTTCTTCGGCGTCCGGCCCGAGCGCGGCCGGCTGCTCGGGGCCGCGGACGACCTGCCTGGCGCCGAGCCGGTGGTGGTCGTCAGCCATGACTTCTGGGCCGGGACGCTGGCCGGCGATCCCGCCGCGATCGGCCGGCCGCTGCGGCTCAACACCGCGACCTTCCTGCTGGTCGGTGTCCTGCCGGCGGGGTTCCGCTCCTACGGCCACACCTCGCCGATCTATGTGCCGCTGGCGCAGGCAGACAAGCTGACCGGCCTGCCGCGGCTGGAGGCGCGGGAGGTCCGCCTGGTGAGCCTGCTCGGCCGCCTCGCTCCCGGAGTCAGTCCCAAGCAGGCGCGCGAGGCCCTGGCGCGCGCCGCCCGCGCCCTCGACGAGACGGCACCGCTGGCGGACGGCAAGCGCCGCTTCAGCTTCGCCTCCGCCACCACCTACGACACCGCGCAGGCCGGCTCCGACCCCTACCTCCCCGCCGCCCGCGTGCTGATGGCGGCGGCCCTGCTCTTCCTTCTGCTCGCCTGCGCCAACGTCGCCAACCTGCTGCTGGCGCGGGCCACCGTGCGGCAGCGCGAGCTCGGCATCCGGGCCGCGCTCGGCGCCAGCCGCCGCCGTCTGGTGGCCGCCCTGCTCTCCGAGAGCCTGGTGCTCTGCCTGGCGGGGGGCGCCGTCGGGCTGGCGTTCGCGATGCTGATGACGCGCCGCATCGAGTCCTACGTGCTGACCGATCCCGGCGGCTTCACCGGCTGGTCGAGCCACGACCACATCCTGCGGCTCGACGCCCGCGTGCTCGCCTTCGCCATCGCCGCCGCCCTGCTCTGCGGCCTCCTCTGCGGCCTGGCGCCGGCGCTCCGCATCCTGCGCGGCGACCTCCTTACCGCGGTCAAGACCGACGCCGCCGGCGCCACCGGACCGGCCGGCGCCCTCGGCCCCCGCAAGCTGCTGGTGGTCGCCCAGGTGGGCCTCTCGGTGCTCCTGCTGCTCGGCGGCAGCCTGCTGGTGCGCACCCTGCGCAACGCCGAGCACGCCAGCCCCGGCTTCGACCCCTCGCGGCTGCTGATGCTCTCGCTCTACGTGCCGCGCAACATCGGCGCCCCCGAGGTGGGGGCCGCCGCCATCTACCGCCGGGTGCTGGAGGAGGCCTCGGCCCTCCCCGGCGTCCGCTCGGCCACCCTGACGCTGACCGTGCCGCTGGCGGGGAGCACCCGCGACACCCGGGTGGCGCGCCCCGACCGCCCGGACCAGCACGTGCCGGTCTCCTACGACCTCGTCGCGCCCGGCTATTTCGAGACCCTGCGCATCCCCATCCTGGCCGGCCGCTCCCTCGACGCCCGCGACCGCCGCGATTCCCCGCCCGTGGTGGTGATCAGCCGGACCCTGGCGCGATCCCTCTGGGGGGAGGCGAACGCCCTGGGGCGGACGATCTCGATCCCCGATCCGCCGCCGCGGCCGGGCCAGCCCCCCGGCCCCCTCTTCGAGGTCGTGGGCGTGGCGGGGGACGTTCATTCGGCCTCGGTGGTGAAGCCGGCGGAGCCCTTCCTCTACCTGCCGGTCGAGCAGCGCTCGCACACGCGGCTGACCCTGATCGTGCGCACCGCCGGCTCCCCCGCCGCCCTCGCCCCAGCCCTGCGGCAGGCCGTCCGCGCGGCGCATCCGGACCTCTCGATCATCGACCTCACCACCTGCGACGAGCAGATGGGACGCAGCCTCGCCCAGCAGCGGATGCACGCCGAGATCGCCGGCTTCTTCGGCCTGATGGGGCTGGCGGTGTCGGTGGTCGGCCTGTTCGGGCTGCTGAGCTACACGGTGAGCCTGCGGGTGCGCGAGTTCGGCATCCGGATGGCGATCGGCGCCCAGCCCGGCAACCTGGAGGCCCTGGTGCTGCGCCAGGGGATGGGGATGGTCGCCACCGGCCTCGCCCTCGGGCTGCTCGGGGCGCTCGGGCTCATCCGTCTGCTCCAGAGCCTGCTCTTCGGCGTCGCCGCCACCGACCCCTTAAGCTTCCTCGGCGTCGCCGCCGGCCTCGTCGTCGTGACGCTCTTCGCCTGCTACCTGCCGGCCCACCGCGCCGCCCAGCTCGATCCGCTGGAGGCGCTGCGGGGGCGGTAGAGTCCCCCGCCCGGACCCTCACCCCCAGCCCCTCTCCCATCCCCCGCCCCCCTCCCTCACTGGGAGAGGGGAGACAAGCAGGAAAGAGCCCCAACTTGTTGCCCCTCTTGCTTTAACTAACTTGCTCCCTCTTCTCCCGGTGAGGGAGGGGGTCGGGGGGACGGGAGAAGAGGGCCGGGGTGATGAGGGCCCTTGACCTCCGCGCCCCCCTCTGGCCTACTCTCCGGACCATGGAAGAGACCCTCGACCGCGACCAGGTGACGCTCAAAGTACGGGAGCTGCTGGCCGAGACCCTCCACCGCGACGTCGGCGAGATCGGCCTCGACGACCGCCTCGAAGACCTCGGCGCCGCCTCGATTGACCTGATCACCCTCGTCTTCGAGCTGGAGGACGCCTTCGGCCGCACCCTGGAGGACGAGGACATCGCCCGCCTCACCACCGTCCGCTCGGTGGTCGACTTCCTCCTCGCCGGCGGAGTCGGCGGCTGATTTGAGGACGGCCGACCGGCGCGTCGCCATCACCGGGGCCGGAGTGATCTCCAGCCTCGGCGCAGATCTCGACACCTTCTGGCGCCACTGCCTGGAGGGGCGTTCGGTGGTCGAGGAGATCCCCGCCGCCTGGAGCCGCCACTCCGCCGCCCTGCGCTCGCGCGTCTGGTCCCCTCTCGGCGCCTGGGAGCGCGAGACGCCGCTGATGTCCCGGATCGAGCGCAAGCAGCTCGACCCGTCCGGCCGCATCGCCCTGCTCGCCGCCGAGGAGGCGCTGCGGCGGGCCGGCCTCCCACTGGAGATCGCCGATTCCAAGCGCAACGCCTACCGGATCGCCGGTCTGGACGGCGACCGCGCCGGCGTCTTCCTGGGCACCGGCGTCGGCGGCCTCCACTCCTGCCTGGAGAGCAGCCGCTTCATCATCCTCGACCAGCCCCGCCGCGCGCTCCAGGCCGTGGATCGGGAGGAGGTCGCGGCCGTGCTCGAAGATCTCGCGATCCCCCGCGCCTTCAATCCCTTCTCGGTGGCGATGACGATGCCCAACGCGGCGGCCGCCGCCCTCTCGATCAAGCTCGGCCTCTGCGGACCCTGCCGCACCTTCGCCGGCGCCTGCGCCTCGGGCACGGTGGCCCTGGGCCAGGCCTTCCGGGCCATCCGCCAGGGGGAGTGCGACCTCGCGATCGCTGGCGGCGTCGAGTTCCTCTCCGACCCCTTCGGCTGCGCCTTCCGCGGTTTCGACGCCGTGGGCGCGCTGGCCGCCGGCCCCCTCCCCGCGGCGGAGATCAACCGCCCCTTCGACCGCCGGCGCTGCGGCTTCCTGTTCAGCGAAGGGGGCGGAGCCATCCTGGTGCTGGAGGAGCTGGAGAGCGCGCTTCGGCGGGGGGCCACCGTGCTGGCCGAAATCGTGGGCTACGGCGAGACCGCGGACGCCCACCACCTGATGGGCATGGCCCCGGAGGGGAGGCAGATCCGCCGCGCTCTCGAAAGCTGCCTCGCCGACGCCGGCCTGGAGCCCTCCGACATCGGCTACGTCAACGCCCACGGCACCGGCACGCCGGCCAACGACGCCGCGGAGGCCCGGGTGCTGGCCGAGCTCTTCCCATCAGGCCCACGGGTCAACTCCACCAAGTCGCTGCTCGGCCACACCCTGGGCGCCAGCGGCGCCATCGAGGCCGTGGTGGCGGCGCTGACCCTGCGCGATGGCGTCGCCCATCCGTCGAGAAATCTGATCGATCCCGAGTTTCCCCTCGCCTTCGTCCGCCAAGCCGAGCCCGTGGACGCCCGCTACGCGATTTCCGAGTCCTTCGCCTTCGGCGGCCAGAACGCCGCCCTCGCGCTCGCCGCTCCCCAACGCTGACGGATCCGCGCAGTGGCGCGGAACGTGCACAGGAACATGGCGAAGGAGAACCAATGTTCCGAAAAAGATTCTGTCCGCCGGTCTATCCGGCGATCCTGGCTTCGCTCGTCTTCGCGATCGTTCTGATCACGACGGCCGGCTGCGGCTCGACCCGGGGTTCTGACAAACCGGCGGCGACGACCACCTTCGTGGGCTCGCAGATCAATCAAGGCGACCAGGGGCTCACCGTCGACGGCCTGGTGGAATATGGCTATTCGATCCCTCACCGCTACCGTGCCCAGGGCACCGGCCAGCTGGGAGTGGGCAGCCGCAACATCGAATGGCGCAGCGAGCACAACAAGCGCGACTTCAGCATCCAGGGCGACGTGCTCAAGACCGCCACGCTCCAATGCGCCTCCCGCCCCGGTCAGAACATCTGCCTCGAGATCCGACTCGGCACCGTCACCGGCCTCGACTACGCCTTCCGCGACAGCAACTGGGCCGCCGGGCACAATGAAAAGATTACCGAGGTCTACAACTACCTCAAGGCCAACTTCCCGCAGGTCACCTTCAGCGAGAAGGCGGTCCAGGAGATCGACTAGCGCTCCCGCGCCTCTCGCACCGCGGCCAGCGCCGCATCCAGCCCCTCCTGCAAAAAGGCGAGCTGAAGCCGCATCTGGTCGCGGATCGGCATTCCCCGCACGCCGCTCCTCTCCATCTCGGCCCGCACCGCCTCCGGCGCCTTGCCGGCGATGCGGTCGAGAAAGGCGCGGAAGCGGGGATCGTCCGGCCTGCCGGTCTCCCCCTCTTCCAGCGGGCGCAGGAAGAGGGGCATCTCGGAGACCATGGTGAACGGATCGCCCCCCAGGGAGCGGACGTACTCCATGGAACTGGGGCGGAAATTCGCCGCCATCTCCGGATCGTTGCGCTCCTCGAACCAGCGGACCATCGACCGCGAATCGGGGCGGGTGGTGAACCCCTCGTCGATGCGATGGAAACCTTTTTCGCCGCCGCGGTCGACGTCGAAGAGCTGGTACCCCATCTCCCGCACCCGCCGGCGCATCGCCTCGCGCAGGCCCGCCGTGCGGTCGATCCAGGACTCTTCGATCAGGAACCAGGGGCCGGTCGCGAAACCCATCCCATGGAAGCTGGCGTGGAGGTGGAACGGCGCGCCCGCGGCGAGGAACGCCGCCACCGCCCGGTTCTCCGGCCGCGCTCCGGAGTCCGCCGCATCCCGCGGAAAACCGAACTCCATGTCATCCCCCGGCAGCTCGCGCACCACGTGATTTCGATACATCGAGAGATCGTAGGCCCGGTCGTCGCCGCCGCGCGGGTCGACCGCCGGCAGGGTTGCCACGCTCCATTCCGCGTTGCGCTCCTCGCCGTCGGGATTGACGTGCGGCACCACGAACCAGGTGGCCGCGGCGAGCAGGGGATCGTCCGCCGGCCGCTCGGCGAGGAAGGCCGCCAGTCGGCGCAGCATGGCCGGTCCGACCGGCTCATCCGCGTGGCAGCCGGCGATCAGGCTGACATGGAGCTCGCCGCGCCCGAAGCGGTACCCCTCGATCTCCACCCCCCGCCGCGAATGGCCGAGCACCCGCCCCGCGGGCGGCGGGAAGGGGGAGGTGGCGAGGATGTCTTCGATGGGGAGTGATATGGCGTTCAAGGTTCCCTCCGTTGAACCAGTGCAAAGGTAGTAGAGGCAAAGTCGGAGGATCCGTTCCGAGCATTCGCCCAACGGTCAATGTAAAGACATGGCAAGAGCAGCAGTCCAAGAATACGGCTCAAGGCCTTCCCGGCGAACCCGGGGATGATCTGCCTGGCGTAGTTCATCGCCAGGTCGCGCAGCGCAAAGGTGGGGCCTACGCAGGTGCCCGCCGCAAGGACCACGAATCCCGCGCGCTCGAAGAGGCGGGTATGACCGGTCAACGTGAAATTCTGATAGTGATCCGGATACCCGTGAAAAGACTGTAGAAAGGGCGTTGCGAAGAACGCGAGCCCACCGGGCTTCAACACCCGGTGCATCTCCGCGACCGCCCTGGCTGGAAACTCCAGGTGCTCGAGAACCGCCTCGCAGTGCAGGCCTTCGGCACAGGCGTCGGCGTAGGGAAGCTCATAGGCGTCGGCGACCACATCAACGTTAGGAAAAAGTCCTATATTGACGTTGACGAGGCAAGGATGCACTCGTACGGGCCCGCCACCGATCGAAAGGTAGAGTGCATCAGGAGGACGCTGGTCAAAAACCTTTTGAAATGCGGCCTCCGACGCCGGAGACCGCATGTCGCCGACAGCGCCGAGCAAGTGATTGTAAAGCTGCCTGGCGCGCGACGTCGGGGTCCGCGAGTACTCTGCGAGCATGGCGCCCGACTGGCGGGCGAGATAGATTTCGGCAATGACGGGATCGGAGAGAAGGACAGGAGTTTCGGTTACGGACTCATACCGATGCCGCCCATCCTGGGTTTGCAACCCGCCTCCCGGGAGCCTGACGAGAGGCGCGTGGGTTACCGGGCAGACGAGATATCCTCGATTCAACTGTTCAGCGACGCTCAGCACTGGTGTTTGTGACTCCAACAAGCATCGCCGGACCGACCGGCTCGTCCGCGTGGCAGCCGCCGTTCAGGCTGACCCGGGAGCTCGCCCTGCCGAAGCGGTACCCCTCGATCTCCACCCCCCGCCGCGAGTGCCCGAGCCCGCGGCCGACGGGCGGCCGAAAGGATGAAACCGCGGGGATCTCTTCGATGGGAAGGCTTGCGTCTCTCATAGCGCCCCGTATAGTATCCCCGCTACAGGTCCGGCAACTCCCTTGGCGCGCGTCTTGCTCAGGAACGGGGTGGGAGCCCCCGGTCTTCTCCTTCCCCGTTTCGGCGAGCAGATCCAGGCCACATGGTTGGCACGAGGGCTCCCCGAGATAGCTCACTGACGGTCGATTTCTCAAGAAGGGAAGTTCGAGAATGAGGCACAAGCGCTGGACTATTCTAGCTTTGGGATTCATCACCCTCCTCTGCTGCTCTTTCAAGGCGGCGGCCCAATTGAGCACCTTCGCCGTGTTGGCCGGCTCGACGGTGACCAATACCGCGACACCGACGGTCGTGACCGGAGATCTCGGCGTCAGTCCTGGTAGCGCGGTGACCGGCTTTCCTCCGGGAATCGTCACCGGAACGATCCACGCCGCCGACGCGGCCGCGGCCCAGGCTCAGAGCGAGCTCACCACCCTCTACAACGACTTGGCGAACACAGCGTGCAATACCGACCTGACCGGGCAGGATCTCGGCGGGAAGACTCTCACGCCGGGCGTCTACTGCTTTTCCACTTCGGCCCAGTTGACGGGAACGTTGACTCTCGACGCCCAGGGCGACCCCAACGCGCTCTTCCTGTTCAAGGTCGGGAGCTCGCTGACGACCGCCAGCGGCTCGTCGGTCCTGCTGATCAACAGTGCCTCCAGTTGTGGCGTGTTCTGGCAGGTCGGAAGCTCCGCGACCCTCGGCACCGGTACCGCTCTGGCAGGCAGTATCGTCGCGCTCACCAGCATCACCCTGAATACCGGCGCCGGCGTGACCGGCAGGGTCCTGGCGCGAAACGGTGCGGTGACCCTCGACGACAGCCACGTCACCCTCTGCAGCGGCGGCCCCGGCTTTCCGCCTGCCATCGGAGCGATTCCCACGCTCTCGGAATCGGCCCTGATCTTTCTGGCCGGGCTCCTGGCCCTGTCCGGCCTGGTGGCCATGCGCCGGCGAAGGACTCCGCTCCGGGTGCGGGGCAAGCTCTAGACTCTGCACGTTTCAACCCTTCGCCTCCTGGACCTCTTCCTCCGCGCGCGCCAGCCGTTCGGCGGCGCGGCTGGCCTTGTCGCGCGCCCGGTTGGCGGCCTGCTCCGCGGCCTCCGCGCGGCGCCGGGCCTCGGCCGCCGCCTTCTCCGCCGCCTCGGCCTCCTCGTTCAGGGATTTCACCTCCGCCCGGGCGCGCCCAGCCTTCTCCTCCGCTACCTCGATCCGCCGGCGGAGGAGCTCCTCGTCGCGCTTGCGGCGCGCCGTCTCGGCCGCCTCCTGCCGCTTGCGCTCCTCGGTCTCTCTGGCGGTGGCGGGTCCCGGCTTCTTCGCCGCCGGCACGGCATGGAGCCGCCGGACCGTGGAGGGCTCGGCCGCTTTCTTGTCCTCCTTCGCCTCCCGCTCCGCCCGCCGCGCCGCGAGGTCGGCCACCGGCGCGCCGGCGAGTTGGAGGCCCGCCAGCACCTCGAAGCCGGGCGGATCGAGATCGCGGTCCAGCCAGCCACGGGCGGCCGTCCCGGCGGCGTCCGGACTGAGGGCGAGGGCCTGGAGATCGGTGCCGATCCGCTCGATCAGGTCGCGGCTCACCGCCCGCCCCGACTCGGCGAGGATCGCCGCGCCCCGCCGCCGCAGCTCGTCGATCAGGCGCCGCAGCTCGCCGAGACCCTCGCGCAGCGCCTCCGCCCCCTTTCCCGAAAGCGCCGACTTCTGCGCCGCCCGCGCCCGCTTGCCGGCCGACAGCAGCCCCTCCATCCGCTCCCCCTCGCGCTCGAACAGGACGTTCACCGCCCAGGACGACGGCGTCGGCTTCGGCAGCACCCGCACCCGCTCCGCCTCCTCCTTGTCCCCCTCCTTGCGGAGCTGCTTGACGAGCTCGTTGCGGGCGGAAGTGAACGCTTCGAGCGGTCCGCGGTAGAGGCGCTCGATTCCGGCGTCGACGTCGGTCTTCTTCGCTGCCATGGGGGGAATCGTACACGGCCTCAAGGAGCCTGCGCGGCAAGAAAAGGCCAACAAGGGACTGCAGGGACAACAGGGACCTCGGGAACAGGCGCCTTTAATGTCCCTGCTGTCCCTGCAGTCCCTGAAGTCCCTTGTTTGTTTTTCAGGCCCCGGCCGCCCGCCGCCGCCGCAGGAGCCCCCAACCCGCCAGCCCCAACCCCGCCGCCAGCACGGCCAACCCTTCGCCGCTCAGCGCCGGGATGGCCGGGAACCCCGCGGCCAGCACCGCGGGCGCGTTGGTCACCACGACCAGGTGCCCGTCGCCGGCGCGGGTGCTGAAGTAGAGGACGCGGGCGGTGCCGGCCACCACGACCTCGGGGTGGGAGAAGTTCTCCTGGTTGGGCGCGCCGTCCACGGTCACCAGGTTGCCGTTCGCGAACAGGCCCACGGGATTGCCCCAAGTGGCGCCGCCGTCGCTCGACTCCGCGTAATAGATCTGCTTGTTCACCCGCGCCGCCGTCTGCCAGAAGCGCAAGGCATAGTAGGTGCCGAGGGTGCCGTCCCCCTGATCGATCGTGCGCCCCACGTTGTGCGGGTAGACCGCCAGCGGATCGGAGGGATTGGACAGGCCGTAGACGAAGCCGGTGCCGGTGATCAGGTCCCGCGACGCCAGCGGACCGGAAACGGCGGGGGGCGTGGCGTCGGTGTAGGCGAAGCGGCCGACGCCACCGACGTTGTCCCATTCGAAGAAGAGGGACGAGCCGATCAGCCCCCAGGCGCCGTTGACCTGCCCGGCGACGCCTCCCGAGATCGGCTGGACCGGCCCCTGGTGCGCGGCGCTCAGGTTTCCCGGGTTGCTCCCGAGGTCGTCGACGCTGATGTTGTAGTTGTACTGGCCGTTGACGGCGCTGTTCGGCGTGCCGTCGTTGGGCGTCCAGAAAAGGAGCTTCCAGTCGGCGCCGACCCGCGCGGCGCGCACGAACTCCAGGGTCGGCTCGGCCGGCGCGCCGAAGGCGGGGTACGGCGGCCCGCCGGCATAGGAAAGATTCCCGGTCGAGGTGAAGTGGACGCCGTCGGTCGAGGTGGCGTGACGGAGGGCGCCGAGGCGGAAGCCGCTGCCGTCGAAGACCCAGAGGTGGAAGATCCCGGTGGCGGGATCGAGGACGATCGTCGGGAAGAGCGAGTGGGAGTTGGGAGTGAAGTCCTCGCCCAGGCGCACGCCGTTGAGGGTGACGGAAACGAAGGCCGTCCCCGGCGCCGGCGGCGCCGCGCGGACGCTCCCCATGAAACCCAGGCTCGCGACGACCAGCACCCCAACGACCGCTCTCCACGAGATCCTGCGGATCATGGACGACCTCCTCCCGGGGACCGGACTTCAACGACCGCGGTTTTATTTTAGCGGAAAAAGCTGCGGAGGAATGAAAGGCGCCCCGGCGAGGGCACGCAGGCCGGGGCGGGAGGTGCGGAAAGTCCGCCGGCTACTTGCCGACAGCCGTCATCAGGATGCTCGAATCGATGGTGCCCGAGGCGCCGTCCAGCGGTCCGCCCTTGGCGCCGACGAACTCGAGGTGGTAGCCGATGTTGAAGGTGCTGTTGATGGCGTAGCTGCCGTCATCAGCCGGGATCAGCGTGGTGTGGCCCGGGCTCTTGGCGCCGTTGCTGGAGCCGCCGACCAGGTGGATCGAGGCGAAGATCCCGACGTTGGTCGCCGAGCCCTCGATGGCGTACATGTCGGTGTCGAAGCTCATCGGCCCGAGCTCCTCCGGATGGGGAGCCGTGTCCACCGTGAAGCTCGCCGGGATCTCCAGGTTGGCGACCTGGTCCGGGCAGAACATCATGACGTGCAGCGTCGAGGTCCCCACCTCGTGGGTTCCGCCCAGGCTCCCGCCGATATCGGTCCGGAGCAGCGCCAAGCGGCCATGCTCGATCGCGAGCCGGCACTTCTCCTGCCAGGAAACGCTCGGATCGGTGACCTTGCCGTGGTAGTAGTCTTCCTGGGTGGCCGACTGATAGTGGTCGATGTTGTTGATGATCGTCCGCGACAGCGGGCTCACGCTGCCGGGGGCGGTCGTGGCGGCCTTCTGGGCCCCCTCGACGGTCTTGCCCGGCTTGATCACCGGGATCGACGAGGAGCGGGCGGCTCCCGCCCACGCCGCTCCGGCGGCCACCAGACTCCCCAGCACCGCACCCAACGCGAGATTCCTGACGTTCCTGAAATTACGCATACCCAGTCCTCCAGACCAAGATAAAGCACCCCCGCGGCGGGATGCAGGATGGCGAAGTCGCCGGGCCCTCCGGCACAGCGCCGGACCCGGCGGAAGGGATACCGCGAAAGACTTCCCTATCTATGGGGGTGTGCCTGTTAGAGTTAACGTGACAAACGCGTTCGCGATCGCTGAATCGACGTGTGGGTGGGAGGAACATCATGATCGAGGAAATCATCGAGATCCGGACGGCGGACGGCACCGCGGACGGGCTCCTCTACCGGGCCGAGGACGGCGGCCGCCGTCCCGGCGTGCTCCATCTGACCGACATCGGCGGCATCCGCGCGTCGCAGCGCAAGATGGCGAGACGGCTGGCCGAGGCCGGCTACACGGTGCTGATGCCCAACCTCTTCTACCGTTTCGGCAAACCGCCGGTGGTGGACTTCGCGGCAGGCTTCGACGACGAGCTGACAAAGCAGCGGATGGGCGAGCTCCGGGCGCCGCTGACGCCGGAGGCGGTGACGCGCGACGCCGGGGCCTGGGTCGACTTCCTGGCGGCGCACGGGTCCGTGACCCCGGGCGGCATCGGCGCCGTCGGCTACTGCTTCGCGGGCTCGGTGGCGCTACGGGCCGCCGCGGCGCGCCCCGACCAGGTGGCCGCGGCCGCCTCCTTCCACGGCGGCGGTCTGGCCACCGACGCTCCCACCAGCCCCCACCTCCTGCTGCCGCGGATCACGGCCCGCCTCTACTTCGGCCACGCCGTCGAGGACCGCGGCATGCCCCCCGAAGCGATCGAGCGCCTCGATCAGGCCCTCGCCGCCTGGGGAGGCCGCTTCGAAAGCGAGGTCTACGCCGGCGCCCGCCACGGCTGGACGGTGCCGGACAGCGCCGTCTACAACCCGCCCCAGGCCGAAAGGGCCTTTGCCAAGCTCACCGAATTGCTGGCCGAGACCCTGCGGACCGCCTGACGGTCTCCCTCACGGTGGGCGATCCGTCCCGGGGCCGCCGCCGCGGGCACCTTTCTTGAGTGGGGCCGCAACGGCTCCAACCCAACCCGCCCCGCCCGGGGCGCTCAGGAGGTCCGCTCATGCGAAGAATGAAACCGGCTCTGCTTGGATCGCTGCTCCTCGGCCTCGCGGCCGCCGCCTGGGGCGCCACCCCCGCCGTCCCCGCGGCACCCGCCGTCGCCACGGTCTCCACTCCGGCGCCGACCGCCGACGCCCTCCCCGCCGACCTCTTCGCGCCCGCCCCGCAGGCCACCGCGGGCTTCACCTGCACCTCGCCGCCGACGACGGTCTGCAACTCCTGCCTCTACTTCGGAACCCCGAGCGCCTACCAGTGCACGACCTTCTGTCTCAACGGAGTGCTCCACAGGTCCTGCAACACCTGCGGCCAGGGGTGCAACCAGTAGGTCCCACGGCACCGCCTCGGCTCGGCTCCAGACGTCGGGCTCGCTGGGGCTGCCCCCACCCCGAAGCCTCACCCCCGTCCCCTCTCCCACCGCACTCCCACCCGACCGGGAGAGGGGGGCCCCGGTTGAAGCGACGGAGCGTGTAGGGTGCGCTTTGCGCACCGTCAACGTTTCAAGGAGCAAATGGCGCTCCCTACATGCCACGTCCTTCCCGTCACGCCCCCCCTCTCCCGGCTGGCGGGAGGGCGGTGGGAGAGGGGACGGGGGTGAGGCTTCGGGGTGGGGGGCCGCCCCAGCCCACGAATCGCCTGGCACCTCGGCCCGATCGCCCGGCGTCTACTTGCCGACGGCCGTCATCAGGATGTTGGAGTCGATGCTGCCCGCGACGCCGTCGAGCGGTCCGCCTTTGGCCCCCACGTATTCGAGGTGATAGCCGACGTTGAAGGTGCTGTTGATGGCGTAGCTGCCGTCGTCGGCCGGGATCAACGAGGTATGGCCCGGGCTCTTGGCGCCGTTGCTCGTGCCGCCCACCAGGTGGACGGAGGAGAAAACGCCGACGTTGGTCGCCGAGCCCTCGATGGCGTACATGTCGGTATCGAAGCTCATCGGCCCGAGCTCGGTGGGATGAGGCGCCGTGTCCACCGTGAAGGTGGCGGGGATGTCGAAGGTAGCGACCGGCTCCGGGCAGAGCAGGGTGAAGTGCAGCACCGAGTTGCCGTACTCGCGAGTTCCACCCAGCGATCCGCCGAGATCCGACCGGAAGACCGAAAGGCGCCGGTGATCGATCGCGGCTTGGCACTTCTGGCTGAAAGTCGCGTTGGGGTTGTCGATGATGGCGTGGTACGCCGCGGAGCTGGACGACTGATAATGGTCGATGTTGTTGATGATGACCTGCTCGACCGTCAGCGGCGTCGAGGCGACCTTCTGGTTGCCCTGGACCGTGCGGGGCGCCTTGATGATCGGCACCGACGTGGAGCGACCCTCTCCAGCCCAGGCCAGACCGGCGACGGCGAGTCCGCCCACGAGGGCACCGAGCACGACTTTCCGGAAGTTCTTGAGACTGCGCATAATCCAATCCTCCAAACACAGGAAGGGCATCCCCGCGGTGGGATGGTACGAACCAGGGGAATCGCCGGTCCCGGCACGCTGCAGCAACCGGCGGAAGAGGCCGCGATATTATTCCTCTATACATGTAGGTACAGTAATTAAGAAATGCGGGACAACTTGGACGCGAATCGCCTGGCGCCTCGGCTCGGGCGCACCTCGCCGCGGCGCCTCGGCTCGGCTCCAGAATGTCCGGGCTCGCTGGGGCTTCCCCCACCCCGAAGCCTCACCCCCGGCCCCTCTCCCACCGCACTCCCACCCGACCGGGAGAGGGGGGGCCCTTCTGAAGCGATGGGGCGTGTAGGGTGCGCTTTGCGCACCGTCAACGTTGAACGGCGCGCACAGCGCGCCCTACATGCCACGTCTTTCCAGTCACGCCCCCCCTCTCCCGGCTGGCGGGAGGGCGGTGGGAGAGGGGCCGGGGGTGAGGTTTCGGGGTGGGGGCCACCTCGCCCGCCCCTTTCGAGGTACCATGCTCCTGCTCCCTGAAAAGCCGGAGGCGTGCTTCACCACGCCTCCGGCCCTGACGGCCTGCTGCTTACCGGGTGGTGGGATTTCGGGGGGCCTCGTTCTCCTTTCTTTCCAGTCCGATGACCGGCGTGGAGATGGCAGTGGCGGTGGGGACAGAGGCCGCCGCCGCAGGACCGGCCTCGGGCTTCGGGGCGACCCCGGGGGTCGGGGTGGGGGCCGGCGGCTGGGTCTTCGGCTTGCTCCTCCGCGCACGCACCGGGCGGCCGCCGTATTCGATGATCCGCTCGCTGTTCGGCCCGAAGAAGGCCTTGAGGGCAAGACGGATCCGCGTGATCTGCTGGTTGCCCTGCTTCATGAGCGCCGCGCGGTCCTTGCTCTCCTGCTGCTTCAACGCCTTGCGCGACTCCAGACTGGCCGACAGGTTCTTGGCGTCGTCGAGGATCTTCTCCAGCGGCGCCGTATAGGTCGCGAGGCCGGGCGCGTCGGGGGAGTTCGCCTTGACGTTGAGGAGGGCTTTCTCCCAGGCCACGATGGCCTCCGCGATCGATGATTTGGACATGATGCTCTTTCCTTTCCTTTTGCTTTCGTTTTGGTTCGTTGTCGTTGGGTTCAAGGGTCCGTCAGTGGATCCGACGGGCGAAGTCGAGCAGCGGCCGGTCGATGCCGTTCCCCTTCGACCGCTGCAACCGGAGGGTCACCCGGTACGCGGTGACCCCGAGAGTGAGGGCGTGGTTCTCCGCCGCGGCCAGCGCCGCCACGAACGCGGCCAGCTTCGCCGCCTCCCCCACCGTGGTGAAGCTCCGGGTCAGCAGGAGCGCGTTGCCCCTCGCCGACAGCCGCCAGCCCGGCATGGCCTTCAACATCAACTGCACCCGCTCGGGCTTCAGCTTCCCGCCCGGCCGCGGCGGCCGCCGCAACCGCCGCGTCCCCTGCTGCATCCGCGTGTTCATGCTCGTTTCCATACTCGCTATCTCCTTTCGAAAAACCGGCGCCGTCATGACGCCGGGGACCAACCTTCAGGATTTCTTCCCCGTGGATCGTTCCTTCGTGGCCTGCACCAGCCGCACCCAGGGCTTCAGCGTCCGCGCCATCGAGATCACCTGGATCGCCAGCTCCTCCAGCGCCGCGTCGTTGAGCGGCGGCTCCTCCGTCCGCTCCCCTCCCAGCAGCTCCTCGAACGGCACTCCCAGCACCTCGCTCAGCGGCGCCAGGTCCTCCACGCCCGGAGCGTTCCGCCCCCTCTCCCACTTCCCCAACCGCTCGCGGTGAATCCCCAGCCGGCTCGCCAGCTCCTTCTGGCTCCAGCCCCGCCGCTCGCGAGCCCGGACGATCCGCTCCCCCAGCTCCTTCTTCACCGCTTCCTTCGAACTGCGCCGGCACCCCTTGGTCACGTTCATGGGTGCCTATGGTCGATTTGCGGTTCCAATTTGTCAACTTGGTTTCTGAAAATTCTCCACGAATTCGCAATGGGGGCGGATTCGGTTGATCCCAAGAAGCCGCGAGAATTGATTCCGGCGCGGAATTTTCCGTTCCGTCCGCCGGGCTGGAAAACCTGTACCTACGGAATCGACGGCGATCTGTGGAAAGGGGAGAATCAGTCCCCTGGAGGGAACAAATCCGCCCCGCTTGAACGGTTCTGGCCGCACTTTTCAGTGGAACGTTTGCCCGCGGGCACCCGGGCCATGCCGGCGCCGGGAGCGCTCCCCGGGCTGGAGGAGGAGATCGAAATGTCTCAGCGCAATCGGATCGTCCTGGCCGCCCTCGCCCTGGTGGCCACCGCCGCCCTGGTGTCCCCTGCCCCCGCCCGCGCCGCCGGGTTCCAAGCCGCGAGATTTTCCGCCGCCGACGCCTTCGAGAGAGCCTGGACCTGGATCGCCCACCTGGTGACCGGCGAGACGAAGAAGCCGGTGACGATGCAGGAGAAGGAAGGGGGCATGATCAATCCCGATGGCAGCACGACGCACCACCTCGTGAGCCCAACGCTCCCCCTGGTCCCCCCAGGAAGCGAGGATGGCGGGAAGTAGTCACTGCAACTCTCCTTGTGAGAGAATCAGCGCTCAAGGGAGGAGCTCGTGGAACAGAGTCATCCGTCTCCGCAGGAGCTGGAAGGTATCCTTCTGGGCAGTCTGTCCGGCAGCCAGGCCCGGGCCGTGGTCTTGCACCTGTTGCGCGGCTGCGCGACCTGCAACCTCGCGCTGTTGCCGTGCCTCCCGCCGCGGTCCCGGCCGGAGAGCCTCCCCGCGCCTGCCCTCCCCTGTCCGCCTGAAGCCTACGACGCGGCGATCGACCGGGCCTTCGCTGCCCTGGGCCCGCAAGTTTCCCGGATTTCCCGCCGTGGAACCGGCCGGAGCGGCAAGCGGAAGGCGCTCGGCGTCCTGGAGTCGGGCGGGCTGAGCGCCCTCGCCGGGGCGCCGGGTCTGAAGGGGGTCCCCCTCTTCGAGGCGCTCCTCGAGCGGAGCTGGGCCCTGCGCCATCACGATCTCCGCCAGATGGTGGAGCTGGCCAGGGCCGCGACGCTCCTGGCGGATCGCCTGGACGCGAGCGCGGCCGGGAGCCAGACCGTCGCGGACCTCCGCTTCCGCGCCTGGACCGAGCTGGCGAACGCCCAACGCGCGGCCGACGAGCTCGACCAGGCCGATCACGCCCTGGGCCTCGCCACCGATCACTTCGAGCCGGGCCGGACGGACGAGCTCCTGCTGGCCCGCTTCTTCGTCGTGTTCGCCTCGCAGCAGGCGGCGCGCCGCAACTTCGGCTTCGCCTGCACGACGCTGGACGTCGTGGCCGCCGTCTACCTCCGGCACGGCGACGCCCACCTCGCCGGCCGGGCCCTCATCATGCGCGGCATCTTCAAGGGCTATTCCGGCGAGGCCGAGGAGGCCGTGCGGAGTCTGGACCAGGGCCTGTCGATGATCGACGAGGCGCTGGATCCGGGCCTGGTGCTCTCCTCCCTGCAAAACCGCACCTGGTGTCTCGTCGAATGCGGCCGTTTCCGGGAGGCCCACCGGGCGCTCTTCGACCTGCGCCGCCGCGGGCTCGACGCCGGCGGCCGTCTGGGCGCGCTGAAGCTCCGCTGGCTGGAGGGGCACATCCACGCCGGGCTGCAGAAGTTCGATCTTGCCGAGCGGGCGCTCGGGCAGGTGAAGGAGGGCTTCGAGGAGGCCGGCCTCGGCTACAAGGCCGCGTTGGCCGGTCTGGAGCTCGCCGAGATCCAGCTCCGCCGGCGGCGCGTTCCCGAGGCCGAGAGCCTGGCCCTCCAGTGCGCCGACGTCTTCATCGCCCTGCGGATCCGCCGCGAGCTCATGGCCACCATCCTGGTGCTCCGCAAGGCCGCCGAGACGCACCTCCTCGACCTCTCCCTGCTCCAGCACGCCATCCACCTGCTGCACAAGGAAGACCGGCACCCCACGGCGTCGCCGCTGGAAGGGCCGTAGGGGCGCCCCCCAAGGTCCGGACGTCCGGCGTCCGTGCCCGCTGGGGCGGCCCCCGCCCGGACCCTCACCCCTGGCCCCTCTCCCTTCCCCTCCCGCCCTCCCTCACAGGGAGAGGGGAACCCCCCGCCCCCTCAGGGTCCAGTCTTTTCTCTTGCTTTTCTCCCTCTTCTCCCGGCGAGGGAGGGTGGGAGGGGACGGGAGAAGAGGGCCGGGGTGATGAGGGCCAGCGCCACAGCCAAGGCCAATCTGAGGACAAGGTCGGTCCTGATTCGCCCCCACCCCGAAGCCTCACCCCCGGCCCCTCTCCCACCGCACTCCCACCCGACCGGGAGAGGGGGGGCGAAACGGGAAGGACGAAGCACGTAGTACTCGCTGTCCGCGCCGTTCAACGTTGACGGTGAGCAAAGCGCACCCTACAAGCACCGACGCTTCAACCGGGCCCCCCCTCTCCCGGCTGGCGGGAGGGCGGTGGGAGAGGGGCCGGGGGTGAGGCTTCGGGGTGGGGGGCCGCCCCCAGCCGGCAAGGACGTCCGGACCGGCTCGCACCTGAAACCCGCCTACGTGCTTCGTCCTTCCCGTCACGCCCCCCTCTCCCGGCTGGCGGGAGGGCGGTGGGAGAGGGGCCGGGGGTGAGGCTTCGGGGTGGGGGCCGCTCCAGCCGGCACGGACGTCCGGACCGGTGCGCACGGTGGGGGGGACCGCTCCGGACCGCTTCCGCCCCCCCTCCTACGTCCCGCCGTTTCCTCGCGTCAACCGCTCCAGGGCCGCCTTCAGCATGTCGTGGATCTCCTTCTCGGAGGAGCGCTCCACCAGCGGCGGCAGTGGCGGGGGCGAGGACAGCGGGACGATGCCCTGCAGCATCTCGCGCAGGCGGCCTTGAGTGACCGACGTCCGCGGCGCCGACAGCGGATAGGCCAGGCCGAAGAACTCCGCCGGCTCCATCCCCGCCGCCTTGCAGATGCGGACCACGTGGTCCAGCCGGATGTCCGCGGCGCCGGACAGCAGCTTGCTCAGGTAGCTCGGGCTCATCCCCAAACGCCGCGCGACCTCGCGGTTCGAGAGGCCAAGGATCCGGAGAGTCACCTTGATCAGGCTGACCAGACGCTTGGTTTCCGGGTCGGCCTCTTTCGTGAAGTCGTCGTCCATACTCAGGAATCGTACAACGCCCTCCCGGAGACCACAAGCCGAGTTCAACATCATGGTTGCCAAATAAGAATCAATGAGCTATAAATGGAGCCGGCGAGGATTTTCGAAGGGCGCGATTTCCTCGTCCTGAAGAGCGACCCGGTTCGGGTCCTCAAGGCATGGGTGCTGTGAAACGAGAACTGGAGGGACTGTGATGAACGACGACCGGACCGAGCTCCTCAACGCCTTCAGCGCGCGCTACCTCGCGGCCGTCCAGGAGCTGGACGATCCCGCGACGGCCCACGAAGCCGATACTTCCGGCCCGCTGACGCTGGTGGAGGAAGAGGGGCAGATGGCGCTCTACCACGCGTGGGAGAGCAGCGCCCAGGGGGATACGCCGCTGGCGGTCTTCCGCCGCCGGGAGACCGCTCTCCTCTTCCAGGCGGTCTGGCCGGCCGTCGGCCGGAACACCCTCTACCGCCTGGCGGACCTGCCGGTCACCGGCGGCTACGGCCTGGAAGAGGACGGACACACCGTGGGGAGCCTGCGCGACTTCGACCCCGGCGCGGTCCTCGGCGGCCACTTCGCCGCCTACCTGGCGCGCACGCCGCTGAGCCTGGCGCTGCTCGTGGAGGCCGCGGGCCCCACGGCGCAAAAGCACGTCGGACGCATCCTGCTCGCCCGCGTGCTGGGGGAAAAATGACCGGATCGGGCATCCGGGCCTTCGCGTCGGGCGTTCGCGCCCTCGCGTGGGCCCGTTGCGCCCTCGCGAGGGCCCGATGGCCCTTCGCCTGGGGCGGTAGCCCCTTCGCCAGGGGCGGTCGGCCCCTCGCGAGATCTCGTAACGCCCTCGCGAAGGGCGTTCGCCCCTCCGCCTGGGATCAACGGGCCCTCGCGTAGGGCCTGCCGCCCTTCGCCAGGGGACATCGCCCCTTCGCCGAGGGCCATCCGCCCCACGCGAGGGGCGGACCGGCCCTCGCGAGGGCGCAAACCGCGGATCCGTCCGTCCATACAGCGAACCCCGCCGCCGAACCCCCGCAAGCGAGGGCGCACTCCCCCCTCGCCAGGGCCCATCCGGCGAACCCCGCCGCGGAACCGCAGGACGCCTAGGCGCGCCGCGCCGGCCGGAAGGCTGGAACACCGGCGCACCCCGGGAATCGCCTGGCACCTCGGTTCGAGGATTCGATATCGCGGCCCTTCAGGCCGCAACTGAGTATGGGTATGTCCGTCACCCCAGGGCGTTGCCCTGGGCTGAATAATCCCGGGCCTTCAGCCCGGCCAGACGGCATGGAGAAGGAGATCCGCGACATCAACCCGCAGGACAACATCGGCATCGGGACCGAAAACGCAGCGCGGCCCGGGAATCGCCTGGCACCTCGGGAGTCGGCTCCCCTCTCGACAACCCCGATCTCCCGGCGAAGGCGGTAGAGACGTCCCAGGTCCTGAACGACACCCTCCCGAAGTCCACGGGGACCGCGGGACGTCTCCGCCGAAGGGCACCCCGCACCGCCCGCCGCCGCCGGCGAGGAGGTCACCACCGGGAACCTCGGCGAATCGCCTGGCACCTCAGTTCGGTGTCTCGCGGGAGCGAGGCCTCGCTGCCTCAGGCCTCCTCCCCCGCCTGCTGCAGAACCTTCTCGACCAACCCCGGCGTCAGATGCATGGTGGTCTTCCGGAGCGCCTTGATGACAGGAGAGATGCTGGGGAGTAAACCTTCTATTTTCGCCTTGACGAGGACACCCAACGTCCCCGTGAAAGCGACGCCGTTCAGGCGCGCAATCCTCCGTCCAAGGCTGTCGTCCAGAATCAGCAAACTTCCTGGATTCGCAACCGCCAATGCGATCGCCTCCGCCTCGCCGGAACCGAGATCGATCACAACGGGCAACAGCGTTGGATCGCGGAGCGGCTGGACTTTCAACCACTGAAGAGATTCGGTTTCTGGGACCGGCACACCTCTCATCGCTCCGGCTCGGAGCTCATCCCGGACGGCCGGAGGAATCTGGACCTGACGGTAGAGGCTCTGGAGCAATCCGAGCTGGCCGACTTGATATAGATACAATAGGGGAGAAGTGTTGCTGATGACCAGCCGATCAGGCATTGCGAACGTCCTGCCTCAGCTCCTCTTCCGTCATCTCGAAGGGAGAAACCTGGAACTGACGTAATGCAAGGAGAAACTCCACTCGCGTCATACCCGCCAGTTGTGCCGCTCGCCCTGATGAGAGCTTTCCGAGCTCGAAGAGCTTGACGGCCCCGAGCATCTTCAACGCGCTGCCGAAGGACTCCACATCCGTCTTCAGGCTGATCAGCGTTTCTTCAGGAATCTCTAGGCGAACCGCGCTCATACCCTTGCCCTCCGAGTCCTGACAAGTCTACTACGACGCCAGCCCAACTCTTCCCGAGGCAAGCCGAGGCCGGCGCCTCAGCGCGAGTAGCACTGTTTGGGAACCCAGATCCAGCCTTCCTCGGGCGGGACCGTCGGGCCGTACTCCTCGGGTCCTTTCAGCACGCCGCGGTCGCGGGCGAAGGCGAAGGCCACCAGCGCGCAGTAGAGGGCGTCCTGGACGTCCGCCTCCACGTGCCGGCCCTTGCGGCACGCCTTGACCACCCGCTCGTGGCGCGAGATCTCGGCGAAGAGCTTGTCGAGGCCCCCGCTCGCCTTGCAGGGGGCCGGATAGGTCTCGATCGCCGTGACCCGCGGATCGCCCGGTCCGCCGCCGCTCGACCAGACCCCGGTGGACTCGACGGTCAGCCCGGCCTTGCCGATGAAGAACATCCCCTTGGTGGACTGGCTGCTCATCATGTCCTGCACCACCGACAGCGGCCGGTGCCCGTGCTCGATCAGGATGCGCTCGGTGTGGCGGTAGAGGAGCGTGTTCTTGTGCTGCAGCTCGTGGATGGTGTCGGGGAGCCGGCGGTGGGTGAGCAGGTCGGTGAACGCCTTGGGCCAGCCGAGCGGGGTATTGATCGCGATCGTCACGGCACACTCCGCCACCGCCTCGACCCCCACCAGGGCGAGGATCGCCGGCACGAGCGCCTTCCCTTCGAAGCCGGTCAACGTCGCCCGCAGCCCTCCCCGCCAGGGCGTGCCCGCCAGGCGCGGCAGCCCTTCCACGTCCGGGACCAGTGCGCAGAGGCTGTCCCGGCTCTCGCCCTCCTCGCAATGCCAGGCGCCGACATCCCAACCCAAAGCCACTTCCTGCATCGCCCCTCCTCGGAAGCCGCTCGTCCTCGATCGCTGCCCCCATCATCTCCCAAAATCACTCCCGAGGCAGGCCGGCACGGACCGGGGGTCCGATTTGGAGCCTGCACGAGTCGCCTGGCACCTCGCCCTCGGGGAATCGCCTGGCACCTCGGGAGTCGGCTCCCCTCTCGACAACCCCCATCTCCCGGCGAAGGGCTTGTAGAGACGCTCCCAGCCCGTCCACGACACCCTTGGCAGTCCACGGGGACCGCGGGACGTCTCCGCCGAAGGGCACCCCGCACCGCCCGCCGCCGGCGGCGGCGAGGAGGTCACCACCGGTAATCCCGGGAATCGCCTGGCACCTCAGTTCGAGGATTCGATATCGCGGCCCTTCAGGCCGCAACTGAGTATGGCTTGGATGTCCGTCCCCCAGGGCGTTGCCCTGGGCTGAATAATCCCGGGCCTTCAGCCCGGCCAGACGGCATGGAGGAGAAGATCCGCGACATCAACCCGCAGGACGATATCGGCATCGGGACCGAAGAGCGCACCCCGCACATGGCCCCGGAGCCTTTTTCCGGGCTGAAGGCCCGGGATTGTTGAGCCCAGGGCAACGCCCTGGGTTCGCAGCACCAGCCCTCCGAGGCGGCCTGAAGGGCCGCGATAAGAGCTGCGCGAGGAACCTCGCTTCGGGAGCGTTCAGGTGTTAACAGGGAATGTTAACAAGATACTGCCGGTGGAGCCTAACTGTTGGTACAGAGATGGTTAGCGACCTTAACAGATGTTAACACCATAGCAGCGAGGTCCTCTTGGAAAGGCCGCCTTATCGCTTCGGTCTTGAAGTGGTTGGACTCCTCCGCGAATCTCCTGGCTCCTTGATCTCGGGGCGCCTACCGTCCGGAGGCACCTCGATCCGAGGCGGGTTCGATATCGCGGCCCTTCAGGCCGCCACTGACAGGGACTGGATGTCCGTCACTGGATGTCCGTCACCCAGGGCGTTGCCCTGGGCTGAATAATCCCGGGCCTTCAGCCCGGCCAGACGGCATGGAGGAGGAGATCCGCGACATCAACCCGCAGGACAACATCGGCATCGGACCGAAGAGCGCACCCCGCACATGGGCCCCGGAGCCTTTTTCCGGGCTGAAGGCCCGGGATTGTTGAGCCCAGGGCAACGCCCTGGGTTCACAGCACCAGCCCTCCGAGGCGGCCTGAAGGGCCGCGATAACCACGCGGCCGAGATTGGCCCAGGGCTTCCGTGAATTCCTCGCAAATCGCCTGGCACCTCGAGCTCGGGATGTCCGCCGCGAGGCGCCCGGACCGGGAACTGAGATCCAGGCCGTCGCCGATGAAATAGACAGGGATGCCCTGGTCGGTTGGTCGTCACCGTATTACGAAGGCCTTAAGAGAGAACCCCTGCGGGCGGTACTTACCTTGCCATAGTACTTATCTATGGTACAATGGAGGTATGGGTCGCAAGAAGCTCTATCAGCCGGAACAGATCCTCGTAGCTCTAGAGCGCTGGATCATCCAGGAAGGCCAGCCGCCAACCATCGAAGAACTGCGGCAATTATTGAAGTTAGGATCGAGTCGAACGGTTCTCCAGTACCTCCAGGATCTAGAGGACGCCGGCTCCATCCGACGCCGACAGGGCATCCGCGGAATCCAGATCCTGCGCCGTCCAGCGATTGGAGTGCAGACCAGCCCGATTCCAGTCCTCGGACAAGTAGCTGCCGGAGGACTTGCGCTCGCTGAAGAGGTCGCAGACGGTTGGTTGAACTTGCCGACCGAGGACCTCCTGCCCAAGTCCGCACGGTTCTTCCTGCTCCGGGTAATCGGCTTCTCGATGAACCTCGCCCTCGTGGGATCTGACCGTATCGAAGACGGTGACCTTGTGCTCGTCCGGCAGCAGACCACCGCGGAACCGGGTCAGATCGTCGTAGCGTTCGTGGACGGGGAGGCAACCGTCAAGCGATTGGCCCGCCTGCCTGGCTATCTCGTCCTGATGCCAGAGTCCTCCGAGAGCCACTACAAGCCGATTCTTGTGGGCCCTGGGTTCTCGATCCAGGGCATCGTTACGAGGGTTATTAAAAAAGGTGCGGACCTTCTTTCCTTTCAAAAAACACAAGCAGACTAAGGAGATGATAATGGGCCTTGGCAAACATGCTCGTACTGAGGCAGGTCGTTTTCGCCGCGAACGGGGAGACTCGCTCGTCAAGAACTTGAAGAAGGAATACCCTCAGCTCAAAGATATCAACGGCAACATGAAACTGGAAACCCTGCGCGACCGACTCGGAGTCGATTCGCTGAGCAAGGTTCTGGAGAAGCTGGAGAGAAAGTAATTCTCTTATGACGAATTGGTCACTTGAAACCCTGCTCCGCAGCCTACACGACGACATAGCGGGCCGCCTCGCGACTGCGCGGAAGACGTTCGCCCACCCTGACACGAAGGGCGATGCAAGTGAGGCTGTCTGGCTTGAACTCTTTCAGAAATATCTTCCAATGCGCTACCGTGCCGATTGTGCTCACGTCGTCGATAGCCAAGGCGCCTTCAGCGACCAGATCGACGTGGTCATCTACGACCGACAGTACTCGCCATTCATTTTCAATTTCCAAGGACAAGTAATTATACCTGCGGAGAGCGTTTACGCTGTCTTCGAGGCAAAGCAGAGCATCTCCGCAGCCCACGTTGAGTACGCCCAAGCCAAAGCAGAAAGCGTGCGGAAGCTCCATCGCACCAGCCTGTCCATCCCACACGCGGGCGGCACCTATCCCGCAAAGCCACCGGGGCATATCATTGCGGGGATACTGACCTTTGATAGTGACTGGTCGCCTGCACTTGGAGATCCGCTTCGGTCAGCACTTACGCAGGGTACCGGCAATCGAGCGCTGGACCTCGGGTGTGTGGCCGCTCATGGAATATTCTCTTGCGACGAGCAGTCCTGCCACGCGACGGAGAATACCGATAGAGCTGCTACCTCCTTTCTCCTTGAGCTTATAGCTCGCCTTCAGACTCTCGCCACTGTGCCGATGATTGATGTCCGGGCCTACGCAAAGTGGCTAAAGGTTTAGAACCAAACGATTATGAGAAAGCCAGAAATCAGCGCGGCTTTACGCAAACTCGCCAAAGACTATCTCTCTCCCACTGAGGCCGAACGGAACTTCGTCTCAGGGGTGTATGCATCAATTCAGACTGTTTTGGGAGAGAAGAATTGCCTTCAGATCGGCTCCTACCCTCGATTTACCGCAATTACGCCACTCCACGACTTGGATGTCCTATATGTACTCGGTCCTCAAGGTGGAGATACTTCAAATGCCGCCGCCGCAGCACTTAGAGATTTGCAGCAGATCCTCCAACGTGCCTATAGGAATCCTACGGGATACGAATTCGAGATCTCGCGGCAGACTCACTCGATCACCATTGCGTTCACCGAAGGCGGCGACGAAGTCTTTGCTGTAGACATAGTGCCCGCCTATATATCTGGCACCAACGAATTCGGAGAGGACACCTACTTGGTTCCGGAGATCTTCTCGAAAAGCCATCGGGCTAAGATGCGGCGGTACGAGGAGCTGGCAGAGCGCCATCAGCAGATGGCGTGGATCAAGTCCGATCCGAGGGGCTACATTCAGGTAGCGCGCGAGGTTAATGACGACAATCCTGACTTCCGGAAGGCAGTGAAGATCGCGAAAGCATGGAAGCAAGCTAGTTGCGAGGCCAACGATAATTTCAAGCTCAAGTCCTTCCATCTCGAACAAGTGATTACCGCATACTTCCGCGCAGACGAATTTATCGATATCTTCGATGCTCTATTCCGGTTCTTCTACCAACTTCCAGCCCTTCTCGTAACACCTAGTATCCCCGACAGAGCCAATCCTAATCGGATGATCGATGCCTATGTTGCAGACCTTTCTCCCCTTGAGCGGCAAACAGTGAAGCAAGCGCGGGACTACTTTCTTATCCAGCTTGAGAACCTGGCCAAGACAACTGATGTTCCCAACCTTCTCAGGCCTGGATTTCGAAAGAGGGCGAGTACGACCGAGAGTTTTCTTTTCGATCAGGGCATCCCCGTCTTGACTGAAGATGACGCCCTACTCCGCATAGAGGGATTTGCGCTCATAAGAGACGGATTCCGTTCATTTATACTAGACTCCCTTGGTTTTATTTCCGTCGATCGAAAAATCCGCTTCTCCGTCACCAAGTCTGTATCCGCCGACCTCTATAAGTGGAAGGTCAGAAATGATGACCGGTCGCCCCAGCCTCGCGGGGAGATTACTGACCACCACACTGCCAATAACCCTGAAACCACGAAATACCCCGGCAAACACTTTGTCGAATGTTATGCTATCAGGGACGGGGTATGCATAGCACGGGCCCGACAGAATGTCGAACTCCAGAGATAAGACGCCCTGACCTTCATCTCCCGGCTTCATCCCAGTCCGGCAGCACCTCGGTTCGGCGGACAAAGCCCGCCCTTCGGGCTGTCCCCCTCCCTCCGACGCAGAGATCTGTATAACAGGCAGGGCTGACGCCCCAGCCTCCATGCCTTTGCCCCTTGCGGGGCAAGACAACCTGGCGCTGAAGCACCAGGCTACTCAAATTTCGCCCCTTCAGGGCGAGCTTCCGGCTCCATCCCTGGGAGACCCCGGAGGCAGCGGAAGGATTAACGCCGCCCCCCCTCACCGCTTCGACTTCCGCCAGCCATTCGCCCGCGCCTCGGCCTCCGTGCAGAACCACCTCTCCCCCGCCGCCGGGCCGATGACGGTTACGGCGTAGTAGCGCCGGTCGGGGAGGTGGTAGATCCGCTCTCCGGTCCATTGGGGGAGGTTCCCTTCGTTCAGCCTGCTGGCCAGCGCCTGCGGAGGAGCCTGATACGTCTTGGCAGCGAACCAGCTCCGTCCATTCCAAACCTAGGATCGGCGTCGATCGCGTACTTGGCGCCGCTCAACAGCTTGCGGATATTCTGGGCTTCGCCGCGGATCTCCCTCACGCCGTCGTCTCTTCGGATAGTTCGTGGTCTTGCGACCAGGGTCCACGCGGCCGCCAAGTGGCTAAAAATTCTTTGCCTGCCACGAGAGCACCGTAAGGCGGAGCCAGGAATTCTTGGACTGCTTCCCCAATAGCGATGAAGTCCTGCGGCGCAGTGTTTAGACCGTTCTTTGAAAGATAGGCCCGCCAACGGCTCGCGCGAATCTCGTCCGAGAAAAACACTGCCGAGAGCGGAAGGATTTCGGGCAACGGTGTTTGACGCCGCACAAAGGTAGCCTTAATGGCCTGGGTCAACATCGAACCTTCAAACGGGAAGAGGGTCGAAAAAGTGAAGAAATCATAAAAATCCTTCAGCCTGGTGTTGGCCTCACCGAGCACAGCTGCCGCGTGAAGCTTCTCAGCGACCACGCTTTCCCGCGAGTAGATCCGGATCTGCGGAGGAGGACCGTCGAGAAGCACCGGAAATGTTGCGTTCTTCGGACCCGGTACGATGACATCGCCAAATCCAATATCCACTCGAAGATGGATACGCATCTTGGAAAGATGCGCCTCGAGTCCGACCCGCACGCCTCCATATTCCGCCGACTCGCGAATCTCCTCGGCGCGAACGGAGTCGGGATCAAAGACCAAGCCGTCGTCCGGTCCTGGTATGGCGCATAGCGAGCGAAAGGCGGCCGCCATGGGCTCGGCCGCGTCAGGCCCGTAACCGAGAAGATCGAGATCGCGCGTGGGGCGATAGATCTCCTCTCCCCAGACGATATAGAGCATGGCGCCCTTGAGGATGAAACGCCCGCGATCCGATGATTTGGAGAGTCGGAAGAGCAGGCGTTCCACGGCGTAGCGCTGCAGAGTGAGCTGGTAGTCCTCGCCGCGGGCACGGGCACGCTGGAGCAGGCGATGGCTGACGGAGGCTCCGATGTCAGTGGGCCTGCGGGTCAAGATACGGCCGCCTCCACATACGGCAGAATCACGCGGCGCACCCTGCCGACCTCGGCGATGCGCAGGATCTCAGCTACGGTCGCGTGGCGATAGGAAAGAGCATCTCGGAGCGCTTCGAGAGCGACGTCGAGCCCGACCTTGTTGCGGTAGCGGAAGCAGTCCACGACGGTCCGCGCGGGCGAAGTGATACGCACGGTCACCCCTTGGATCTGGCGGGGCTCGACGGCATACGTCAGCATGGGCCCCGAGAAGCGAACGACGTGGACGGGCAGATCCGCAAGCCGGGGCTTTCGCGCCTTTCGGTCGATGGCGATCCAAACTTCCCGGGGTGCTTGGGTGCCGAGACCATGCACGCGCAACGCCGTAAGCAGGCAGATGACGGCGTTGGGGACCCGGGCTGCCACCATGGCGATCGTTTCGTGCTCGCTCGGCTCCGCCTCAACCCGGCGGTAGAGCCCTCGCCCCACCTGCTCGGCCTTACCGTCTCGCAGCCAGGCGCGCAGTTGACTCCTCGGGATGCCGAGAGCCTCTACGTCCCGTGGCCGGAAGACGGCACTGAGCTGGGCTGGATCGGCTGGCTCATGCGGCCGGGTGAGACCTTTCATGAAGAAAGGTTAGTCCGAAATGTCGGCAGTTACAAGAATGTGCCGACGTTTTGGACGCTCTTGGCGCACATGGGCTTTACCTCGCGCTCGAAGAAGGCCTGAACGCTCTCGGTCCCTTGTAGAGAGCTTCTTCTAGGCGGGGCCGTCCAGCCAGAGGCGGAGCGACGCCTGCAGCCGGCCCCACTCGCGCTCCAGGGTGGTGGTGGCGGCGAGGATCCCGGGGAGGTCGGGGGCCTGCTCGACGAGCCGGGCGGCGTCGAGGAGGGCCGTGGCGCCGATGGTGCCGGCGGTGGAGCAGAGGGCGTGGGCGGCGCGGCGGGCGGCGGGCTGGTCGCCGCGGAGCAGCGCCTCCTCAAGCGCGCTCAACCGCTGCGGGGCGAGCTCGACGAGGAGGGTCACCAGCCGCCGGAGCAGGTCGTCGCCGCCGAGCTCGCGCAGGTAGTCCACGGTGTCCGCGGCCAGCCCAGGGATCTCGCCGTTCATGACGGTTTTCTAAGAATTATCGACATGGCCGAGGGTCGCTGCGGACCCGGGCATGATCGCACGCCCCGGGTTACAACCGGGATTACGTCCTGAAGGACTTGGTGAGGGACGTAATGAGGGACGTAATGCGCCGCGGGTATGCTCGCGCCCGGCGATGAGAGGAGCGACCGTCAGGGGGGAGGTCTCAGGCCGGGCTGTCGTGACGGGCCCTGGGGACCGGGAACGAGTAGCCGATGCCGCGCTCGGTCACCACGTAGCGGGGGGCTTCCGGCCGCGGCTCGATCTTGCGGCGCAGGCGGTGGACGTGGACGCGCAGGGTGTCCTCGAACACCTCCTGGTTGGGCCAGATGCGGCCGAGCAGGTGGGCGTTCGTCTGCGCCCGGCCGGCGCCTTTCATCAGCAGGTAGAGGAGCTTGCTCTCGATCGGTCCGAGCGGCACTTCCTGGCCGTCAAGGATCGCCCGCTGGTGGACGAAGTCGACGCTGAGGCTGGCGTCCACCGCCGTCACCGGTTCCAGCAGGTACGCGAAGTCTCCGATGCGCCGCAGCACGCGCTTGGCGCGCGCCACCAGCTCGCGGGGATCGAAAGGTTTTACCAGGTAGTCCTCGGCGAAGCGCTCGATCGCGTCGATCAGCGTCTCCTTGGTGTGCACCGAGGTCAGGATGAACAGTGGCACGTCGCTCCACTCCTTGATCTGGCGGCAGAGGTCGAGCCCGCCCATGCCGGGCATCAGGAGGTCGATCACGGCCAGATGCGGGAGCCCCTTGCGGCGGAGCAGCTCCAGGCCCGCTTCGCCGGAGGGGGCGGACCATACTTCGAAACCGGCCAGGGAGAGCGCCTTCTCCTCCACCATCAGGATGGCGGGGTCGTCGTCGACGGTCAGCACTCTGAAAGTCATTTCCGCTCTCGACAAAGTTTCATGCGAATTCTGGACCCGGTAGCCTGTGGATTATACCCGCAACGGCGGCCCGGACCCGAGGATCTCCGGATCGATGGCGGCGATGACGATTTCCGCTGAAATCGACAGCGACGACCGTGCCCTTCCCGTGGCGGTCCCGGCGGGCGCCCCGGCGGCGCGCCCCCGGCCGCTGGTGCTGGCCGCGGACGACGATCCGGCGTACCTCCTGCTGCTGGAGAAGCTGCTGCGCCGCCTCGGCTGCGATCTGCTGCACGGCCGGGACGGCTGGGAGGCGCTGGTCCTCTTCCGCCTCCACCGCCCCGACCTGGTGATCCTCGACGTCGCGATGCCGGGGATCGACGGCCTGGCGGTGTGCCAGGAGATCAAGAGCGATCCGACCTCGCGGCTGACGCCGGTGATCCTGATCAGCTCCTCGGCGGGGAGCGAGGACCACCTGCGCGGGATCGCGGCCGGCGCCGACGACTTCTTCCCCAAGCCGGTCAACCCCGAGCGGCTGGCGGCGCGGGTGCGGGCGCTCACCGACCGCAAGGCGTTCACCGACGAGCTGGAGGCGGCGGAGACGGTGCTGTTCACCCTCGCCCTGGCGGTGGAGAGCCGGGACGCCACCACGGCCGGGCATTGCCACCGCCTCGCCGCGCTCGCCTCCCGGCTGGGGGCGCGGCTGGGCCTGGAGGAGCCGGAGGTCCGCGCGCTCCGGCGGGCCGGCATGCTGCACGACATCGGCAAGGTCAGCATCCCCGACTCCATCCTGCTCAAGGCCGGCCCGCTGACCGAGGCCGAGCGCCTGGTCATGGAGCAGCACCCGCTGATCGGGGAGCGGATCTGCCAGCCGCTGCGGACGCTCCGGCTGGTCCTGCCGGTCATTCGACACCATCACGAGCGGCTCGACGGCCGGGGGTATCCGGACCGGCTGCGCGGCGACGAGATCCCGCGGACCGCCCGCATCCTCCAGGTGGTCGACATCTACGACGCGCTGACCTCGAACCGCCCGTACCGCGCCGCGATGGACCCCGCGACGGCGTTCGCGGTCATGCAGGCCGAGGTGCGGGACCGCCGGCTGGACCCGGACGCGTTCGCCGGGCTCCGCCGGATGCTGGCCGAGCAGGAGGCGGAGGTCTGTGCTCCCGGCCCGCCATGAGTCGCCTGCCCAGGAATCGCCCGGTGCGCCATGAGTGACGCCGTCGGGCCGCTGAGCCTCGGCTTCCTGATCCTGACCGCCCTCGTCCTCGGTCTCGACGCGGTGCGGGCGCGCCGGCTCGTGCGCGGCCTGCGGCGCGACGCGGCGGAGCGGCAGCGCGAGAGGCTCGCCGAAGCGGCCGAGCACCGGCAGGCCGCCGAGGCGCTGCGCGACAGCGAGGCCCGCTTCCGCAACCTGTTCGAGAACGGCCTCGGGTTCGTCTGCATCCACGACCTCGAGGGGCGGCTGCTGAACGTCAACCCGGCGGCCGCCGGCGCGCTCGGCTTCACCGTCGAGGAGCTGACCGGCACCAACCTCCGGGACCTCCTGGCGCCGGCGGTCCGCGCCGGTTTCTCCGCCTATCTGGACGGCCTCCGGCAGGGGCGGAGCGCCGGCGGCACCACCGCCGACGGCGCCGACGGTCTGATGCGCCTGCTCACCCGCACCGGGGAGGAGCGGGTGTGGATGTACCGCAACGCGGTCCAGACCTCCCCCTCCGAGCCCCCCTACGTGCTCGGCTTCGCCTTCGACGTAACCGCCTCCAGGGCGGCGAGCGAGGCGCTGGTCGCCAGCGAGCGCCGGCGCCACGGCCATCTCGAGCAGATCCAGCAGCAGAACCTGGAGCTCGAGATCCGCCACCAGGAGGCGGTGCGCGCCAACCGGTTGAAGAGCGAGTTCCTGGCCACCATGAGCCACGAGCTGCGGACGCCGCTCAACGCGATCCTCGGCTTCTCCGAGCTGCTGGCGGAGGACCCCGCCACCCCCCTGCGCGGCCAGCAGGGGTTCCATCTCGGGTTCGTCCGCCAGGCCGCCGAGCACCTGCTGCGGCTGATCGACGACATCCTCGACCTGTCGAAGATCGAGGCGGGGCGGCTCAAGCTGACCCCGGAGCGGCTGCTCGTCGCCGGGCTGCTGCCGGAGGTCCTCTCCACCCTAGCGCCGCTGGCGGCGCAGAAGAGGATCGCCCTCGGCCAGCGCGTGCCGGACGACCTCTCGGTCTTCGCCGACCGCCTCCACCTCAAGCAGATCCTCTTCAACCTGCTCAGCAACGCGGTCAAGTTCACCCCGCCCGAGGGGACCATCACGGTCATGGGGACGCGCGAGAAGGGGTATTCGCTGCTGTCGGTCGGCAACACCGGCTCGGCGATCGACCCCGGGGAGCAGGAGGGGATCTTCGACGAGTTCCAGCAGGCGCGGCAGGGCGCCGCCGTCCACGGCGGCTGGGGGCTGGGGCTCGCCATCGTCCGGCGTCTGGTCGAGCAGCACGGCGGGAAGGTCTGGGTGGAGAGCTCGCCCGGCACCGGCACCACCTTCGTCGTCCTGCTCCCCGACCCCTCGGACCTCCTCGCCGCCGCTCCGCCCCCCGGGCCCAGCCTGCCGCGGGCGCAGAGAGCCACGGGCGAGGCGGCGATCCTCCTGGTCAGCGACGACGCGGAGGCCTCCGGCCGCTGGGCCGAGGCGCTCCGGCGGCAGCGGTTCACCGTGCGGACGGCGGGCTGCGACGGCGAGGTGCTCCCCTGGATCCAGCGCGCCGAGCCGCAGCTCACGATCCTCGACCTCGCCAGCACGGGGTGGCGCGGCGCGCGGCTGCTGAACGCGCTGCAGGCGGACGGCGATGCCCCTCCGCCCCTGATCCTGGCGATCGTCTCCGATCCGGCCGGCCGGCGGCCGGCCCTGCTCGCCGGCGCCCACGGCTGCCTCGCGCTCCCCTTCGACGACGGCCTCCTGGTCGAGGCCTGCCGGCGGCGGATCGAGCCGCTCGACCCTCCGCGCGTGGTGCTGATCGTCGAGGCCGACCCCGAGCTCCAGCGGCTGCTGACCGAGCTGACGATCGGGGCCGGCTTCCGGCCGGTCGTGGTCGGCGGCGGCGGCGACGCCCTGCAGACGGCCGACCACATCCGGCCCCACGCCGTCGTCCTCGACCTCGATCTCCCCGGCCTCGACGGCTACCAGACGATCGTCCGGCTGCGCTCGAACCCGGCCACGGCGAACCTCCCGGTGCTGGTGCTGGCCCGGCGGGGCGCCGACGCCGTCGAGACGCAGGCGTTCAGCGGTCCGACGCGGCTGCTCTGGCTGCCGGAGGGCGACTGGCGGGACTTCGGGGCCGAGATCCAGCGGACGGTCGACGCCGAGCGCTGGCGGCTGCCGGTCGCCAGTTGAGCCCCGGGGAGACAGCGCCGATGCAACGACAGATCCTGATCGCCGAGGACGATCCCGCGAGCTCGATCCTGCTCATCGAGCTGCTCACCCGCTGGGGTTATGGCGTGGTGGCGGCGGCCAACGGGCAGGAGGCGCTCGACCTGCTGGCCGCCCGCCCCGTCGACCTCCTGCTGCTCGACCTCCAGATGCCGGTCCTGGACGGTTTCGCCACCCTCGCCGCGGTGCGCGGCAACCGCGCCTGGGCGCACCTGCCGGCGATCGCCCTCACCGCCTTCGCCATGCGCGAGGACCGCGACCGCATCCTCGCCGCCGGCTTCGATCACCACCTCACCAAGCCGGTCCACTTCGCGCAGCTCCGCCTGACTCTCGCCGCGGCGCTGCCGGAGCCGCGCTGAATTCATTCAAGATATCGAAGCGGGCACATAGGTTGCTTGCTCCGCAGGTACGATGATGGCCCCTAGCAGACGAACCGTGGATGATCCGTCGTTTCCCGGCGACAGCTCCGCGAAGGGAGGACGGTTGACGGACGAGGAGCGCGCCGCCATCCGCTCCGCGGCGGCGGCGGAGGGGTATTCCGAGTCGTTCGCGGACCTCCTCTGCCGGTTCGCCGAGCTGATGGGCACCGAGGAGGTCCTCGGCGAGCTCAGGAAGCTGGAGCCCAAGGAGCCGGCGTCTTAGAATCCGGAGCCTTAACTCTACTTTGCCAGATTCACCTTGGCTTTGGCGTTGGCCCTCATCACCCCGGCCCTCTTCTCCCGTCCCCTCCCACCCTCCCACACCGGGAGAAGAGGGAGCCCCCACCCTCCGCTGCCGAACCGGTTCCTGTTTTTCTCCCCTCTCCCTGTGAGGGAGGGGGGCGGGGGAAGGGAGAGGGGCCGGGGGTGAGGGTTCGGGCGGGCGGCCACGCAGGGCCGCCCCTACAGGGGTTTTGGTAGACGCTCTCAGACCGCCCGCGTCAGCACCACCACCGCGCGCCCGGCCACCTGCAGCTCGCCGCCGGCGGGGTGGACCTCCTCCTCTTTTTCGGGGACGGGGCGGTCGGTGTCGAGCACCTTGCGCCAGCTCTCGCCCCAGTTGGGGCGGGCGGGGAGGCGGAAGGCGAGGGGCTCGTGGTGGGCGTTGAAGAGGACGTAGAAGCTGTCGTCCCGCACCGGCTCGCCGCGCTCGTCGAGGCTCTCCATGGCGTCGCCGTTCAAGAAGACACCCAGGGACTTGGCGAAGCCGTGCTGCCAGTCCTCGTCGCTCATCAGCTCGCCGTCCGGCCGGAACCAGCCGAGGTCGCGCACCTCGGCGCCGCGGATCGCCTTGCCCTGGAACCAGCGGCGGCGGTGGAACACCGGGTGCTCGCGGCGCAGGGCGATCAGCCGCGCGGCGAACTCGAGCAGGCCGTCGTCCAGGGTGCCCCAGTCGAGCCAGGAGATCTCGTTGTCCTGGCAGTAGGCGTTGTTGTTCCCCCCTGCGTGTGCCCCATCTCGTCGCCGCCGAGCAGCATGGGGATCCCCTGCGAGAGGAAGAGCGTGGTGAGGAAGTTGCGCTGCTGGCGCGCCCGCAGGCCGACGATGGCGGGGTCGTCCACGGGCCCTTCGGCGCCGCAGTTCCAGGAGCGGTTGTCGTCCGGGCCGCCGCCGTCGCCGTCCTGGTTGGCCTCGTTGTGCTTGCCGTTGTAGGAGACCAGGTCGCGCAGGGTGAAGCCGTCGTGGGCGGTGATGAAGTTGACGCTCGCCGAGGGCTTGCGGCCGGTGTTCTCGTAGAGGTCCGAGCTGCCGGTGAAGCGGTGGGCGAAGTCGCCGAGCGTCTGGTCCACCCCCCGCCAGTAGTCGCGGACGCCGTCGCGGTACTTGCCGTTCCATTCCGACCAGAGGGGGGGAAAGTTGCCCACCTGGTAGCCGCCGGGGCCGACGTCCCAGGGCTCGGCGATCAGCTTGACCTGGCTGATCACCGGGTCCTGCTGGATGATGTCGAAGAAGGCCGACAGGCGGTCGACGTCCTGGAGCTCGCGGGCGAGGGTCGAGGCGAGGTCGAAGCGGAAGCCGTCGACGTGCATGTCGAGCACCCAGTAGCGCAGCGAGTCCATGATCAGTTGCAGCACGTGCGGGTGCTGCATGTTGAGGCTGTTGCCGGTGCCGGTGTAGTCCATGTAATACCGGGGGTTGCCGGGCACCAGGCGGTAGTAGGCGGCGTTGTCGATCCCCTTGAACGAGAGGGAGGGGCCGAGCTGGTTCCCCTCCGCGGTGTGGTTGTAGACCACGTCGAGGATCACCTCGATCCCCTCCTGGTGGAGGGTCTTGACGAGCTGCTTGAACTCCTGCACCTGCTGCCCCGTGGAGCCGCCGGCGGCGGCGTACTCGTTGTGCGGGGCGAGGAAGGCGATCGAGTTGTAGCCCCAATAGTTGCGCAGCCCCCGCTGGAGCAGGATGTCGTCCTGGACGAACTGGTGCACCGGCAGCAGCTCGAGGGCGGTGATCCCCAGCCGCTTGAGGTGGGCGATCGCCGCGGGATGGGCGAGGCCGGCGTAGGTGCCGCGCAGCTCCTCGGGGATCTTCGGATGGCGCCGGGTGAACCCCTTGACGTGGGCCTCGTAGATCACCGAGTCGTGCATCGGAACGCGCGGCGGGCGGTCGTTCCCCCAATCGAAGAAGGGGTTGATCACCACGCACTTCGGCATGAACGGAGCGCTGTCGAGGTCGTTCCGCGCACCCTCGGGATCGGCGAAGTGGTAGGGGAAGACCGCCTCGTCCCACCGCACCTCCCCCTCGACCGCCTTGGCGTAGGGATCGAGCAGCAGCTTATTGGGATTGCAGCGCTGCCCGGCCTCCGGGTTCCAGGGGCCGTGGACGCGGTAGCCGTAGCACTGCCCCGGCACGACGTTGGGCAGGTAGCCGTGCCAGCAGAAGGCGGTGGTCTCGGGGAGACCGACGCGCGTCTCCTGGCCCGTCTCGTCGAACAGGCAGAGCTCGACCCGCCCGGCCGCCTCGGAAAAGATGGAGAAGTTTGTCCCGGCGCCGTCGTAGGTGGCGCCCAGGGGAAACGGACGTCCTGGATGAAGTCGCATCGGCCCTCCCTCGCCTCTCTTCGTAGGGGCGGGGTGGATTGCAATTCACGCGCCATTACCGGCCGGATTACGACCAGATTACCGGCCGGACGACCGATTGGCACGGTATCCGCAACATATGAGAGCACTCCGGCGAGACAAAAGGGCCGGACACCTTCAGACCCCCGCCGGACCCGGCGGGGACATCCAGAGACGACAACAAGAAGGAGTTGCCGATATGAAGAGAATGACTCTGCTCGCTTTCGCCATGGGGCTTTCGCTGATGGCTATGCAGGTGAAGACCAGTGCCGCCGATCCTCCCTGCCGGGTGCAGTGCCAGCAGAACTACGACCAGTGCCAGACGATCTGCAGCCAGAACCCCTGCTTCGTCTCCTGCGACACGACGCTCCAGAGCTGCCTGTCGAGCTGCCCCGCCAACTAGCTTTGGGCGGCTCGGGCGCCGGCCGGTTCTCCGGCCGGCGCTTTCTTCTTTCCCCGTACGAATTCGTTCTACTTTGTCAGATTCCAGCGTTGGGCCCTCATCACCCCGGCCCTCTTCTCCCGTCCCCCGCTCCCCCTCCCTCACCGGGAGAAGAGGGAGAACGTTGGTGTAGGGTGCGCTGCGCGCACCTTCAACATTGCCTCATCATTCAACGTTGCAAGGTGCGCACAGCGCACCCTATGAACGCCTTTCTCCCCTCTCCCTGTGAGGGAGGGCGGGAGGGGGAAGGGAGAGGGGCCGGGGGTGAGGGTTCGGGCGGGCGGCGCCGATCGGACACAGCGGAATCAGTGCCCGATCACTTCCATCCCATCCGTTCCCGTAGCGAGGTGACGTGCGCCGTGTGGTGATCCCCGTGCCAGGCGTAGAGGCCGAGGATCTGGTCGAGGGTGATCAGGCCGTGGTCCGGATGGCGCAGGGTCCGCTGGAAGTCTTCGGCGGACATCTCGCGCAGCAGCCCCACCCAGCGCTGGTGCAGGCTGTCGAGCAGGGCGAGCGAGACCTCGACCGGCACGCTGCGCGAGTCGGGGAGCTCGGCCCAGAGCCCCTCGTCGTAGGTCTTGATCGTGGGCGCGTCCTCGGTCAGCGCCCATTTGCAGCGCAGGTAGGCGTTGAGGTGGCTGTCCGGGACGTGGTGGACGACCTGCCGCACGGTCCAGCCGCCGGGGCGGTAGGGAGTGTCGAGCTGCGCGGCGTCGAGGCCGGCCACCGCCGCGCGCAGGCGGCCGGGCGCGGCTTCGACGCGCGCGATCCGCTCCCGGCGGGCGTCCGCCGTCAGCTCGCGCGCCATGTTGGCGCGGCCGATCGGGTATTTCAGGTCCTCTTGCGGATCCGTCATGGTTTCTTTTCCTTCGTGGACGTCTCCCCGTCGAGGGTCGCATCCAGCTCGAGCACGAGGTCCAGGAGCAGCCCGGAAGCGCGGTCGAGGGTGGCCGGATCGACCTTCTCCAGGGTATCCCCGGGCGAATGCATGTGGTTGACCACGTCCGGCAGGAAACCCTGCTTGAGCCCGGAATCCGGGCCGCCGTTGAGCAGCAGCCAGAGCTGGTGCGCCTCGACGGCCGGCAGGAAGGCCACGGAGACGTTGGGGATGCCCGCGGCGTTGAAGCTGCGGTCGTCGCCCGACGGGTATTCGGAGAATTCGAGGCAGGAGAGGCGGCGCGCGGCGCAGACGCGCTGGAGCGCGCGGTCGAGCGGCGCGTTCGCCTCCCCCTTGCCGCCGCCGAAGAGGAGGGTGTCGCCGTAGGCGTCGATGTCGAAGTTGACGTCCGCGGCGATGTCCTTGGCGATCTCGGCAGGCTTCCGGGCGGCGACGAAGGCCTTGGAGCCCAGCAGGCCGAGCTCCTCCTGATCGAAGAAGGCGATCCGCACCCGGTGCCGCAACGGTCTGCCGCGCAGGGCCTCGGCCAGGCGGAGGAGCGCGATCACCCCGGCGCCGTCGTCCACCATGCCCTGGCTCAAGCTGCCGTCCTTGAGCTTCACCGCGTCGTAATGGGCGCCGACGACGATCTCGCGGCCGCCGGAGCCGAAGGTCGCGACCAGGTTGTGCCCTTCTCCCTTCGACTCCTCGAACCGCTGGGCTTCGAATGGGATGCCGCGCTCCTTGAGGATCCCCTGCAGGGCCTCGAAGCGGCCGGCGTTGGTGTCGTGGCGCAGCCGCGCCAGCTCCGCGAGGCCGGCCGGCGGCGGAGCGGTCTGGGCGCGGGCGGGGAGGGGCGTCCCCAGGGCAATCCCCAGGGGGATCAGGGCCAGGAAAGCGACTGGACGGAGCATCGCCGAAGCATAGCAGGAGCCCGGCCCGGGCATTCATGCCCGGGCCGGGCGGCGCCGCGAACAAATACCAACGGCCTCCCGGCCGCCTCTTTACCTCCGGACGAAACATTGATAGGCTCCGCGGGAACTTCGTTATAACGTTTCGGCTGCAAGCGGCGAGCTCGCCGGTAGCGATCCTCCGTTCGGAGTGCGCCGACCGGTCCACCCTTTCCTTCGCGGAGGAGATCCTTGATGGCCCATATCCACCTGATCGGCAAGCACACCACGTCGTACGAGGAGCCGGACATCCTGTATCTCAAGCTCGTCGGCGAGGTCGACACGGCCGAGGTGCGCGAGATCAACCAGCGGCACCTCGACTACGGCAGGAACCGCGACCACCTGTTCTACCTGCTCGACCTTTCCGAGCTCGACAACCTCCCCGCCCAGGTGCGCCGGGAGGCGTCCGAGACGGTCAAGGTGCTGCCGCTGCGCGGCACCGTGGTCTACGGCGCCCCCCTGAAGGCGAAGATCCTCGCCAAGCTGCTGATGACCGCCGTCAATCTCTTCAAGGGGGGGAAGAACCAGAACGTCGTGGAGTTCACCGAGACCGAGACGGAGGCCCGCGCCTGGCTCGACCGGCGTCGCCGCGAGCTCGCCGCCGCCGCGGCTTGACGACGTTTTTTCAGGACCTGATTGCGCAATCGCTTCGTCCTTCTTATAATCAGCCCACTTTTGAGGCTGTCCAGGATCCATCTCCGAGCCGTGCCGGTGCACGAGGTCGGACTGAGTTCCCTCTGGAGGAGGAGTTGAGATGTCGACAGAATACTTCAAGGAAAATCCTTGCGGCCAGCAGTGGACGGGGCTCGAGCTCCCCGACATCGTACACATGAGGCTCCAGGGGAAGGTGACGCTCGAGGAGTGCCGGATGCTCAACGAGGCCCACCTCTCGTATGGCAAAGAGGTCCCCTACTTCTTCTACCTCATCGATCTCACCGAGCTCGACGACCTGCCGCCGGCGGTGCGCAAGGAGGCGTCGGAGACGGTCAAGCTGCTGCCGCTGCGCGGCACCGTGGTCAAGAACGCGCCGCTGAAGGCCAAGGTCCTGGCGCGGCTGCTGCTCACCGCCGCCAACCTCTTCCGGCGCGGCCCCGAAGCCAACCCGCTCACCTTCTGCGACACCGAGGAAGAGGCGCGGGCCTGGTACGCGAAGCGCCGCGAGCAGATCGCCGGAGCGGCCGCGTAAGAGTCCCGCCCACCTCCCCAAACCCCCGGGCCCGCGCGGCCCGGGGCGTCCCGTTTCTTTAGCGGACCGGCGTGCGTAGCGGACCGGAGATCGCTTGACAGCTCACCTCCCCTGGCGTAGCCTGATATGGCTGTATCTCTTTCATTTTAAGGGCAGTTCATGGTCTCAGGTCATGCTGTTTTTCCCCCAGTGCAGACTGGGAAGGAGGCTACGTTCATGAAGAGAAGTCTTTGCGTGTCTTTCGGTGCCCTGCTCCTGACCGCGGGGCTGTCGGCCTCGGCTCAGGACTGGCCGCAATGGGGTCATGACTCGCAGCACACCGGCACCACCAGCGCCATCGGACAGACGGCGCAGCACATCCTCGCCGACGTCGTCTACGATCCGTTCACCGCGCAGGAGAAAGCCGATCCGCTGTCCGGCGGCGACCTCCTGGCCCACTACCAGACGCCGCTCGTCGACGGCGACGACGTCTACATGGAGTTCAAGAGCGGCACCTACACCACGCTCGACCACTGGGAGACGCAGATCTGGAACGAGAAGCGCCTGGAGTGGAACCATGGCCATCTGGTCACGGACTGGACGTTCCAGAGCGACTGGAAGCCGGTCCCCTACGGCAGCGCCAGCAACGGCCCGGCCTTCGAGCCGGTGTTCCACGCCGTGCTGAGCGGCAACTTCGTCTACGTTCCGGGCGCGGGAGGCTCGATCTTCAAGGTCGCCAAGAGCGACGGCCACCTGGTGGCGCGGATCATGCCGATCGCGCCGTCCGGCCCGGCTCTCGACCGCGACACCTTCACCGCCAGCCCGCTCACCGCGGACGCGGCGGGGAACATCTACTACACCACCCTCAAGCTCAACCACGGGAACCCGTGGGATGCGGACATCGTGGGCTCCTGGCTGGTGAAGGTCTCCCCCGCCGGCGTGGCCCGCGCCGCCAGCATCACCTCGCTGACCCCGGGAGCCCCGCACGGCAACGACCACTGCCTGGGCGTCTTCGACACCAGCCAGCTCCCCTGGCCGCCGTCGCCGACCGCGGTGCCCGCCTCGGTGACGTGCGGCACTCAGCGCGTCGGCCTCAACAGCGCTCCGGCCGTGGCGCCGGACGGCACCATCTACCTCGTCAGCGTCGCCCACCTGTGGAGCCGCGAGTCGTACCTGATCGCCGCCAACTCCGACCTGTCGCCGAAGTGGCACGCCTCGCTGCGCGACCGTCTCCACGACGGCTGCAACGTCCTGCTGCCGCCCAACGGCACGCCGAACGGCTGCAAGGTCGGCGCGGCCACCGGGGTGGACCCGGCGCAGAACCGGCCCGGTGCCGGCCGCGTGATCGACGACAACACGGCCTCGCCGATCGTCGCGCCCGACGGCGCCGTTCTCTATGGCGCCTACACCCGCTTCAACTATTTCCAGGGGCACCTGATGAAGTTCAGCTCCAGCGGTCAATTCCTGGCCGCCTACCGCTTCGGTTGGGACGACACCCCAGCCATCTACGCGCACGACGGAACCTACTCCATCATCACCAAGGACAACCAGTACGGTGATTCCGGCTCGTATTGCGACGACGAGACGTACTGCCCCTCCGACCGCACGACCTACAACCCCTCCTTCCCGGAGGCGTACTTCATTACCCGGCTCGACAAGGACCTGCACGTCGAGTCGCGCTGGCAGAACCTGAACCCGCTGAGCTGCACCCGCGACGCCAGCGGCAATGTCACCTGCGTCAACGACCACCCGGTCGGCTTCGAGTTCTGCGTCAACGCCCCGGCGGTCGACCGCTTCGGCAACGTCTACAACAACAGCGAGGACGGCAACCTCTACGTCGTCCGCCCCAACGGCACCCTGCGCGAGCACCTCTTCCTCGACAGCGCCGTGGGCGCCGCCTACACACCGCTGGCGATCGGCGCCGACGGCAAGATCTACACGCAGAACGACGGCCACCTGTTCGTGGTCGGCCATTAGCAGGAAACCGACGGATACTCTGTAGGGGCGGCCCCATGTGGCCGCCCTTTTTCTTTTCGGGGACCTTCGCCTCCCCCGCCCGGGCGGCCAGGCAGGGCCGCCCCTACAGCCCTTGCCTTACGCCCGGTTAATGCCTTATCTTCGAGTATGGCCAGGAGATCCCCTCCGCCGCCATACGCCGAGCTGCACGCCGCATCCGCCTTCTCGTTCCTCGACGGCGCCTCGCTCCCCGAGGACCTCGTCGACCAAGCGGCCGCCCTGGGCCTGCCGGCGATGGCGCTGATCGACGCCAACGGCGTCTATGCCGCGCCGCGCTTCTTCCAGGCGGCGAAACGGGCGGGGATCAAGCCGCTGGTGGGCGCCGAGATGGTGCTGGAGGACGAGCCGAGCCTCTGGCAGACCCGGGCCCGCTTCGGCCCCCTGGGTCTGGTGCCCGATCCCAGGGCATCCGCTTCTCCCCGGCAGGCCCAGCATCCGCCGGTCCGCTCGATCGACAGCCAGGCCCGGCTCACCCTCCTCGCCGCCGACCGCACCGGCTACCGCAATCTCTGCAAGCTGTCCACGGCGGCCGCCCGTGGCCGGGTGAAGGGGGAGGCGCGGGTCTCCTGGGAGCTCCTCACCGAGCACGCGGCGGGGCTGCACTGCCTGACCGGCGGCGAGGAGGGGCCGCTCGCCCGCGAGCTGGCGGACGGCGGGATCGATCCCGCCCGGCGGCTGCTCGAGCGCCTCTCCCACCTCTTCAACCGCCGCCTCCACGTCGAGCTCCAGCGCCACCGGCTGCGCGAGGAGGAGCACCGCAATCAGGCGCTGGTCGACCTCGCCCGCCAGCTCCGCCTCCCCCTCCTGGCCACCAACGGCGTGCGCTACGCCCGTGCGGAGGACAAGCCGCTGCACGATGTGCTGACCGCCATCCGCCACCACACCACCCTCGACTCCGCCGGCCGCCTGCTCGCCGCCCACCGCGAGCGCCACCTGAAGAGCGCCGCGGACATGGCCGCCCTGTTCCCCGATCATCCGCGGGCCCTGGCCGCCTCCGCCGAGCTGGCCCAGACCCTGGAGTTCACCCTCGCCGACCTCGGCTACCGCTTCCCCGAGTACCCGCTGCCGCCGGGCGAGACCCCCTCGTCCTACCTGCGCCATCTCACCTGGAACGCCGCGCGCGCCCGCTTCCGGCCGCTCACCGCCCGGGCCCAGGCCCAGATCCAGAAGGAGCTCGACATGATCGAGAAGCTCGATCTCGCCGGCTACTTCCTGATCGTCTGGGACATCGTCGAGTTCTGCCGCCGCGAAAACATCCTCGCCCAGGGGCGCGGCTCGGCCGCCAACAGCGCCGTCTGCTACGCGCTGTCGATCACCGCCGTCGATCCGGTGAAGATGGAGCTGCTGTTCGAGCGCTTCCTCTCCGAGGAGCGCGGCGAGTGGCCGGACATCGACCTCGACCTCCCCTCCGGCGATCAGCGCGAGCGGGTGATCCAGTATGTCTACCAGCGCTACGGGCCGCACGGCGCGGCGATGACGGCGACGGTGATCACCTACCGCGACCGCTCCGCCACCCGCGAGGTCGCCAAGGTATTCGGCTACTCCGAGGAGCAGATCGACAAGCTCGCCGGCGCGCTCGGCAACTGGAGCTACGACGCTTCGCGGGGGGACGACCGGTCGTTCGCGACCGAGTTCGCCGCCGCCGGCTTCGACCCCGAGGAGCGGCGCCTCCAGCACTTCTCCGACCTCTGGGTGCGCATCCACAACCTGCCGCGCCACACCGGCCAGCACACCGGCGGCATGGTGATCGCGGCCGGCCGGCTCGACGAGGTGGTGCCGCTGGAGCCCGCCGCGATGGAAGGACGGGTGGTCATCCAGTGGGACAAGGACGACTGCGCCGACCTTGGGATCATCAAGGTCGACCTCCTGGGTCTCGGCATGCTCGCCGCGCTGGAGGAGATGGTGCCGACGATCCGCAGCCGCGAGGGGACGCACGTCGACCTCGCCCACCTGCCGCCGGACGACCCCAAGGTCTACCGCATGCTCCAGCAGGCGGACACCGTGGGCGTCTTCCAGGTCGAGAGCCGCGCCCAGATGGCGTCGCTGCCGCGCAACCACCCCGAGAAGTTCTACGACCTGGTGATCCAGGTAGGGATCATCCGCCCCGGGCCGATCCTGGGGAACCTCGCGAACCCCTATTTCGAGCGGCGCAACGGCCGCCAGCCGGTGGTCTACGCCCACCCCAGCCTGGAGCCGATCCTGGCGCGGACGCTCGGCGTGCCGATCTTCCAGGAGCAGCTCCTGCGGGTGGCGATGGTGGCGGCCGGCTTCACCGGCGGCGAGGCCGAGGAGCTGCGGCGGGCGATGGGCTCGAAGCGCTCGGTCGAGCGGATGCAGGCGATCGTCGAGAAGCTCCGCCGGGGGATGGCCGAGCGGGGGATCACCGGCAAGGCGCAGGACGAGATCGTGCAGGGGATCAGCGCCTTCGCCCTGTACGGCTTCCCGGAATCGCACGCCGCCAGCTTCGCCCTGATCGCCTATGCCAGCGCCTACCTGAAGGCGCACCACCCGACCGCCTTCTACCTCGGTCTGCTCAACGCCTGGCCGATGGGCTTCTACCACCCGGCGACGCTGGTCAAGGACGCGCAACGGCACGGCGTCGAGGTGCGACCGGTGGACGTGCAGACCTCCGGGGTGCCCTGCCGCTGGGAGGACCGCGAGTTGCGCGAGGGGGAGCGCGATCCGCGCACCGGCGCGGCGCCGGCGGTCGGGGCCATCCGCCTCGGCTTCCGCTTCGTGCGCGGCCTGCGTGGCCGGGCGGCGCTGTCGATCGAGACCGAGCAGGCGAAGGCGCCGTTCGCCGACGCCGGCGACCTGGTGCGGCGCTGCGACCTTCAGGAGGGCGAATTGCAGCGGCTGGCGGCGGTGGGAGCGCTCGCTGCGCTCGGCCTCTCCCGCCGCGCCGCCCTCTGGCAGGTGGCGCGGCTGGCCAAGCCCGCCGGCCCCCTGCTCGACCGCCTCCCCGACCCCGAGCCCTCGCCGCTCCCGGAGATGACGCCGGTAGAGGAGACGAAGGCCGACTACAGCGGCGTCCAGCTCACCCTGGGGCCCCACCCCCTCGCCTACCTGCGCGACCAGCTCGCGCGGAAGGGGGTGACCACCGCCACCGGCCTCGACGCCCTGCCGAACGGCGCCCGCGTCCGCACCGCCGGCTCGGTGATCGTCCGCCAGCGCCCCGGCACCGCCAAGGGGCTCCTCTTCATCACCCTGGAGGACGAGACCGGCATGTCGCAGGCCGTGGTCCCCCCGGACCTCCTCCAGCAGCACCGCAAGCTGATCGTCGGCTCCCCCGGCCTGGTCGTCGAAGGGGTGCTGCAGAAACGCGACGGCACGATCTCGGTGAAGGGGGAAAAGTTCTGGTCGCTGAAGGAGCTGGTGGAAGTGCCCAGCCACGATTTCCGATAGGAAATCTTTTTACAGGCCTGCCTTGTCCGCCGCTGTAGAGAGGAAGCGCCGGAGACTGGCAACGGCTTGGCGATACTCATCTTGGAGAGATTCGCGCTCCTCTGTAAAATCTCCATGTGAAATTCGGTCGCGCAGCCTCACCACACCACGCAGGTGGTTCGCCAGATCTCGATCGATCACCGTGCGGTCGGCCAGGAGGTCGAAGGCTGCGGGGGCATCCGTCGGGCATCCCCAAGCGGTACTCGCGATCCAGTGCGCCGACAGATCGATACATTCCTGGATCGCAAGGAATAGACGGAAACTCGCCAAGTCCCAGTCCGAGATATCTCCGGATAACTCTTGTTGTCGGGAGAGGATCAACTCGACGTCGTTGAGCCAGGACAAAGCTCGAGCCGACTTCTCGCGCACAGCCTTAGATGTATTAGCCGTACTCCCGTTCGCGCGGAGGGTTGCGACACGCTGGTCGAGGCAATCCTGAAGGTCCATGCCGAATATCTTACACAAAGATGGATAGAATCTGCGCCCAATCGGGAAGATCCTGGAGGGAGATCGCGCCATCGACGTCCAATCCGACCCCCACCTCCCTACCGTCATCCTCGGCGCCGGTGCCGCCGGTCTCCTGGCGGCCATCTTCGCGGCGACCGGCGACCGCCCCGTCCTGCTGCTCGAACGCACGCGCGACGGCGGCCGGAAGATCCTGGTCAGCGGCGGTGGGCGGTGCAATATCCTCCCGTCCACCGTCGATCCCGCGCGATTCGTCACCGATTCGTCGCCCAACACGCTGCGCAAGATCCTCAGCTCGTGGCCGCTCGCCGAGCAGCGCCGGTTCTTCGAGGAGGAAGCCGGAATCCCGCTGGCGCTGGAGCCCGAGACGGGCAAGCTGTTCCCCGTCTCGAACAGCAGCCGGCAGGTCCGCGACCGCCTGCTGGACCTCGCGCGGCGGCGCGGCGTCGAAATCCGTTTCGGGGCCCTGGTCGAGGATCTCGAGCCGCCGCGGCAGGATCAGCCCTGGACGGTGCGCCTCGCGGGAGGCGAGGCGATTGCGGCCGCGGCCGTCGTCGTCGCCACCGGGGGTCTCTCGCTGCCGGGGACGGGGAGCGACGGCACCGGCCTCGCGATCGTCCGCCGTCTCGGGCACACGGTCCACCCCACCTATCCGGCCCTGACGCCGCTGACCCTCGATCCGCCGCGCTACGCCGGTCTCGCCGGAATTTCGCGCACGGTGACCCTCCGCGCCCCCGGCCCCAAAAGGGATGCCACGACCCAGGACGGCTTTCTCTTCACCCACCGCGGCTATAGCGGACCGGCCGTCCTCGACCTCTCCCATCTCGCGGTGCGCTCGCGCTTGGCCGGCGGAGGAGCTCCGCAACCTTTTTTCGTGCAGTGGACGGATCTCGACGCCGGCGCCTGGGACCGGCTCCTGCGCGAGGGAACGGGGACCGTGATCGGACTCCTGCGGCGCCACCTAGAGGAGCGCCTCGCCGAGGCGCTCCTGGCGGACGCCGGGGTGGAGGGCTCCCGCCCCTTCCCCCAGCTCCGTCGCGAGGAGCGGCGCCGGCTGGTGGAGGTGCTCACCCGCCATCCGCTGCCGTGGACCGGCGACGAGGGGTATCGCAAGGCCGAGGTCACCGGCGGCGGCGTGGCGCTCGCAGAGATCGGTCCGCGCACGCTGGAGAGCCGCCGCCACCCCGGCCTGTTTCTCTGCGGTGAAATCCTGGACGCTTTCGGCCCCATCGGCGGCTACAACTTCCTCTGGGCCTGGGCCACCGGCCGGGCGGCGGGGCTTGGGACCCTCACCTCCCCGCCCGTCCCCTCTCGTTAGCGGCCGATGAAGCGCCAGAGGAGCAGCAGCCCGATGGCGCAGATCACCGACATGAAGAAGCCGGCGGGGTGGAACTTCGAGCCCGGCGCGGGCTTCGAGATCAGGCCCCCCAAAAAGCCGCCGATCAGGGAGCCCAGGATGCCGATACACACCGTCGCGATGAAGCCCATCTTGTCATTGCCCGGCAGCAGGGCGCGAGCGATCAGACCCACCACAAAACCCGTAATGATCGACCAGAGCACGTGGAAAATCGACACGATTCGCCTCCTCGTCTTGGTTCAAGAGACTGCGGTTGACTGTCCCTGGAGTCTACTACACCTACCGGCGGCTCGGGTCGCTCACCCGCCCCAGGAAGAGGACGAGACCGCTCGCATCGTCGCGGATGAGAAACAGGAACGGCCGGTCGACCCGGAGCTGGCGCGGCAGCGTGTCCTCCGCTCGGGCTCCGGTCCGGATCGCCATCTCGGTCGCCGCGGCCGCTTCCGTGCCCTGCTCGTCCACCTTGACGAAGCCTTTGTGAAAAACGTTTCCGATGACCAGGCGTTCGGTGGGACGAGCCGGCTTCGCGATACCGGTGAAGTCGGCCAGCCGGGGATCGAAGGCGAGGCGCATCCCCAGCGACTCCAGCGTCTCGGCCAGCGACAGGCCGCCGGCCGGATTCACTTCGAACAGCGGCAGGGACAGCCCTACCCACTCGTGCTTCAGAGCACCGTTGAGCCGGTCGATCAGCTTCGAATCGAGCCGGTCCTCGACCGCCGCCAGCCCCTCGACCGCGTCGGGAACGAGCAGCATCATCGACATCGCGCCACCTTTGTACGGCAACACCACCGCCGTCACGCCGTCTTGATGGGCGATGGAAACATCTCGCGTACGGTTCATCGTCGGCACGTCTTTCGTGACGGCCGCGGTGACGTGAAACGGCGCCGGACGGGTTGCCGCGCGCCCGAACTTTTCGGCCCACTCACCCAGGAAATAGATCGCGTCGACCAGCACCAGGCGCGAGTCCGGCCCCACCCCGCCGGGAGGAATGAGGTTCTGAATACGGTTCGCGGTCTTGCTCTCGACCCACTGATTGATATGGACCCGGGAGCTCTCGGGATTGCCTTTGAAATCGAGGGGCTCGATCGCGGCGCCGAAGGCGGCCGAGGTCTTCTTCAGATAGGCCGGCACGAGCGGATAGGTCGCCTCGCTGAACAGCTCGTTGGCGATGCGAAACACGACCGGACGCCCAGGCTCCTGAAGCGATCGCGAGAGCCGGCCCGCGGTGGCCATCACCTCGTCGGGGGTACCCTCCAGATGGAGAACCTTGCGCATCTGCGCCGCCGTCTGGCCCCCGGCGCCGCCCCAGGCCATGGTCAGCACGGTGGTGATGCTCGCCGGCGAGATCACCAGGTTGCCCGGCTCCTTGCGCAGGCGCTGGTAGAGATCGAAACCGAACGCGTTGCTGCTCCGCGCGAGTTTGGCCAGGGAGCCGGCGGGCGGCCGGGGCTTCGGCGACTCTCCGAAGGTCGGGGCGCCGGAAAACGTGAGGCCGAGTGCGAAAGTGAGCCAGGGCACGAGGCGCTTGCACTGCATGAATTGCATGAATGGACCCTCTCCCGCGTCAGACCCCACTCAACACGGGCAGGGACACCTGTATTAGACTCCTGATCCAACCGAAGAGGAACCGCCCATGGCTATCGAGAATATCTCCGACACCGCGCGCTGGGTCGCCGTCTACCGCGCCATGGAGAGCGCGCGCCCCGACGCGATCTTCCGCGATCCGTTCGCCGAGCGGCTGGCCGGCTCTCGCGGACAGGACATCGTGAACGAGATGCGCCAGGGCCGCGCCCTGGCGTGGCCGATGATCGTGCGGACCGCGGTGTTCGACGAGATCATCCTCGAAGCCGTGCGGATCAAGAAGATCGACCTCGTGGTCAATCTCGCCGCCGGCCTCGACGCCCGCCCCTGGCGGCTGCCGCTCCCCCCCGCCCTCCACTGGGTGGACGTCGACCTGCCGGGGATTCTCAACTACAAGACCGAGACGCTGAAGGACGAGGTGCCCGTCTGCCGGTACGAAGCGGTGGCGGCCGACATGACCGACGCCGCGGTGCGACGGGAGCTCTTCGCCCGCCTCGGCGCCGGCGCCACGAACGCCCTGGTGGTCACCGAAGGCCTGCTCGTCTACCTCGAAGCCGAGCAGGTCGCGGCGCTCGCCACCGATCTCCACGCCCAGCCGAGCTTCAAGGAGTGGCTGATCGATCTCGCAAGCCCGCAACTGCTCAAGCGGATGTCAAAGACCTGGGGCAAGCAACTGGCCGCGAGCGGCGCCCCCTTCCGCTTCGGCCCGGAAGAGAGCACCGCGTTCTTCACCCCCTACGGCTGGCGCGAGGCGGTCTACCGCTCCCTCTGGGAAGAGGCGAACCGCCTCCATCGCACCATGAAGGGTGCCTGGCTCTGGAACCTGATCGGCCGCTTGGCCTCCAAGAAATCCCGCGAATCCTTCCGCCGCTTCTCCGGGCTCGTGGTGCTCGAGCGAGTTTGAGCCGCGTCGTGTAGAATCGCCACCAGATCACCTATCGGCGGCCAACGCCAGGAGGACACCATGGCCAAAGGCAACAACGCGCAGAAGAAAGAGACCAAGAAGCCCAAGAAGAACGCCGTAGTCAAGGGCGCCGCCGCTCCGAAGGACTCCAAGAAGAAGTAGCGGTCTCTCCTGGGCCTGCCCTTCCCGGGGCAGGCCCCATGCCCCTCAGCGATCCTCGAACCTTGACGGAAACCCGCCGATACGGTTTACTGGTTCTCCATGAAGGCCACGATTGAAGTCCCGGATGAGCTCTACCGCCGTGTCCAGGCCAAGAGCACCCGTGAGGGAAAAGCACTGCGCGAGGTGACCGTAGAGCTCTATCAGCGCTACGTCGGGCAAGACTTGGAGCCCGAGTCTCCTTCTCGCAACGCAGCAGCGGCCGGGAATCTGACTCAGGAGCGAGCGATGCCCCCTTGGTTCGGAGTCCTGGGAAAGACTGCCCGTTCCGTGGCGCGGCACGACACGGATTCGATCCGCGAGAGCATCGCCCGAGGCATCGCCCGAGACCGCGGCCTGTGATCGTCGGCATCGATACCTCGATCCTGGTGCGAGTCCTGACGGGCGAGCCCCATGACTTGGCTCTCGTTGCGCTGGATTATCTCCAGGAGCGTGAGAAGGCGGGCGATCAGGTTCTCGTTTCCGACTGGGTTTTGGCAGAGGCTTACTATGCTCTCCAGCATCATTTCGGAGCCTCAAAGAAAGACACTCTGGACGCCCTGCGAGCTTTCCTCGCCAGCCGGGAATCGAAGGCACCGGTGAGGTTCAGGCGGTTCTCGCCACTCCAAACCTGGAATCAGCAAAGCCCGGGTTCATAGACCGCGTGATTCACCAGGACTATCTCCACTCTGGTGCCGAGGAGTTAGTCACGTTCGAGAGAGCCGCTGCCAAGCTTCCTCGCGTTCGGGTTCTCGCGCCCTGAGCGTGCCCTGCTGAGTATCGAAAACTTGCTCTTCTGACTCGAATCCATCCTGAAAGCTCGCCGCCGTGAAACCAGGCGGCATCCTCCACGTACGCTCTCAGTGTCCACGGTCAGAAGCAAAATCAATTTCTCGATGGCTCGCAATGAAAGGAAAAAACAATGAAAAAGGCAAAGACTGTCAAGAAGCTCGAGATCGCCAAGGAAACGCTCCGCCAGCTCGATCAGAAGGATCTGCTCGTGGCGGCAGGAGGTGGGGGGTGGTCGGATGACAGCGTCTGCCCCACGGTGACTTCGAATCACTGCCCCTGATCGAGACTGCGATTCCGCCAAGTGGAGATGAATGGGGCGCCCCGGTCGTCGCGGGGCGCCCGCCCGCCAGTGAAGAAGTCCCTTTCTCGGCGTCTCAACCCTTCGCCTGCCGGATCGCGCACACGGACGACGCCCGCGCCACCAGCCTTCCCTCGCCGTCCTCGAGATCGCATTCGAGGTGAGCGGTGGTGGTCCCCCGGCGGATCACTCGGGCGTGGGCGGCGAGGCGGCCTTCCACGATGGGTCGAAAATAGCTCATGTGGAGCTCCAGCGTCGAGAACGCCTCGTCTTCGACGGTGAGGGTGGCGAGGGCGGTGCCCATCGCAATGTCGGCGAGGTCGCAGAGGATGCCGCCATGGACGGTGCCCATGGCGTTGTGGAGGCCCTCCCCCACGGTCATTTCGATCTTGGCTTCGCCTTGGTCAAGCGAGATCGGCCGCACGCCCAGTAATGCGGTGATTGGCGCCAGCTCGAGCTCTCCCGCCAGCCATTTCTCGACGTATTGTGACAGGTGGCTCATGCGGTCCGCCTCCGGCCCACCACTTTGCGTCCGAAGCGGCGGAGCCATTGATGATCGTTGCGCTGGGGCTGGGCGCCGCTCCAGCGGGCGATGATCCATTCCAAGGCGCGGAAGAGGCCGAGACGTCCGAGGGTGCGGTCGGCCCAGCCGTTGATCAGGCAGTAGTTGTAATCGTGATTCCCCGAATGATGCTGGATATGATGGGGCACCGAGAGGAGCAGGCCGCTCCGTTGCAGCAGGCGGACCCAGAGCGGATTGCGCGAGCGGTGCCCGCACTTGTGAAACTCCAGCATGGTGACCAGCAAGACGTTGAAGATCGCCGCCGCCATGACCATGTAGGCCACCAGCGGCCCGGCACCGGTCAGGATCGCGCCGAGGATCAGCGGTCCGGTCAGGATCAGCGCGATCCAGGAGAGCGTTCCCGCGTCGTGCGTGAAGCTGATGTGAAAGATCCGGTAAGGATAGACGTGGTGCTCGCGGACCTGCAGCACCATGCGGCGGAGAAATGTGATGTTCTTGTCGAACCAGGTGTCGAACGCCCAGTGCAGCAGGCCGGAGACGAGATCGGCGGCATAGAAGCCGGCGAGGATCGCGAGCGCCAGCCAGGGCCACGCCAACGCGCCGGTCCGTCCCATCCTCACCAGCCAGATGAGGCCGCTCAGCGTGACCGCTCCGTTGAGCACGGCGCCGATCAGATGGAAGCGGACCTCGCCCGGCGTGTAGGGCGCCACCGCGAAGGCATCGGCTGTGGCGGACGTTTCGCTCACGACCAGGACTCCAGGGCCGCCCGCGGCGCGCTGCCCGGGGAGGGCAGTTGCAGGATCATGTGGTGGGCGCTCAGGGTGCCGGTTTCGAACGAGTTCGCGGCGCACCAGAGATAGAGCACGAAGCGGCGGTAGAGGTGCTTGCCCCAGCGCGCGATGACCTCGTCGCGCTTGGCCTCCAGGTTTTCCGCCCATTTCTTGCAGCTCAGGAAATAATTGTGGCGGTCGTTCTTGATCACCACCACCTCGAACGGAGTGCGCGCCACCTCGGTGAGATAGCGTTCGAGGCAGAGCGGCGAGGTGTTCCCCTGGAACACCCACTTCGAGATGAAGGAGGGCATTCCGTGCCGCGCGCCGGAGTAGGCGTCGAGATAGACCCGGCGCCCCGGCTTGAGCAGGCGCTGGTATTGCGCCAGGGTGCGGCGATAGTCCGGCAGGTGCTCGGTGACGCCGAGGTTGACGATGGCGTCGAACGGCTCGGCGGACTTGAATTCGAGGAAGTGCTCCTTGACCACCTCGCAGGGGAGGCCGCGGCGGCGGATCAGCTCGCGCATGGTCTTCTCGGATTCGTCGGAGATGGTGATCGAGGTGACGTGCACGCCCTGCTCGCCGGCGAACTCCAGGAACGAGCCCCAGCCGCCGCCGATGTCGAGCACGCGCTGGCCGGGCTGGATGCCGCAGGCATCGAAGGCGTAGCGGAACTTGCGCTCCATGCCGTCCTCCAGCGTCTCGTCGTCGCCGGCGAAAAAACCGTGTGAATAGGCGCGGAGCCTGCCGTCGAGCCAGAGGAGGAAGAACTCGGGATCGACGTCGTAGTGGCTCTTGATCCATTTCTTGTCGCGCCCGACCTGGCCGAAGAGCAGGGGCTCGACGTAGGTCGAGAACAGATATTTGAGCGGATGGGGATCGCCCAGCACCGGCCGGGTCTTGAGCGCCGTCAGCAGGTCCCCCTCGATGTCGAGGTCACCGTCCATATAGGCCTCGGCCACCCGCAGCTCGTCGAACGCGGACATCGCGGCGAGCCCCTTTTCGGTTACGATCCGGACGGTGAAGGCGGGCTCGCCGCCATCTCCAATTGAATACGCGGTACGGTCCGGCAGCCGCAGCTCGAAAGGTTTGGCCCGGCCGTCCCGGGCGCTCAAGGCGGCGTGACGCTCCCGCAGGCTTTTTACGAGCGGCGGATCGCCCATCGTGGTGCCAGCGGTTGCCGTTGGGGAGAGCTCGCTCATCGATAGCCACCTTCCTGGTCGGGAAAACGTGGTTTCAGCCTGGACTGTACCGAGTCGATGCCGGAATGTCCATGGTTACCCGGTCGGCGCGGCTAGACATGAACGACGCTTTCCTCGATCTGGCGTGCCACCTCGGGAAGCCGGATTCCCCGCAGGCCGACCGGAGTCAGGACGTCAATCTTTCGCCCCAGCAACGCTTCCAGGTACTCGACCATCTCCATGAACTTCAGACCAATGGGCGCTGGAACTCGACGATCAGATCGATGTCGCTGGACTCTTGGGCGCTCTCTCTCGCAAAGGAGCCGAACAATCCGATCCGCCGGACCCCGAACTTGGCGGTAAGTTGGGGTAGCTCTTCCCGAAGTAGGCGGAGGACGGCCTCCTTGGTGAGGCTGCCGGATGGGGCTGGATCGGATCTCATGGCGGCTCCGCGGCTGGCTTCCAGAGTGTACAACCGGATTGCGCGGTTGGGGCGGGTCAGGCTCAGGAGGTGTTTGGAAATGATCAATTTTCCCCCGCGCCTCCCGGGAAGGCGGACATGGCGGAAGGGAAGGTTCCCGAGCCGTCGGGGAAGCTTCCCGCCGCAAAAGGAAGCTTCCCTTGCCTCCCGGGAAGGCAGACATGGCGGAAGGAAGGTTCCCGAGTCGTCGGGGAAGCTTCCCGCCGCAAAAGGAAGCTTCCCCTGCCTCCCGGGAAGGCAGACATGGCGGAAGGAAGGTTCCCGAGTCGTCGGGGAAGCTTCCCCCCGCAAAAGGAAGCTTCCCCTGCCTCCCGGGAAGGCGGACATGGCGGAAGGAAGGTTCCCGAGTCGTCGGGGAAGCTTCCCGCCGCGAGACTATCCGATCCCGTTGAATTGGAGGGCGCTGAACGCTTTGGACTCCGCGCAACCCGTAACGAAGACACGGCCGCTCAGCCCGAGCGGGGGTGCCGTCAGGCGAAGTCGCCGCAGCGCCCATGACGGCCTGGACTCTATCAGGCGCGAGCTAGCCAGGTTCCTGCGCGACAGCGGATCGAAGCGTACCGACGCTCCCATGTCGGGCAGAGCGAAGAAACACACTTGTACCCGTGTAGGCATCTATGATATTTGGCCGAGTTAACCTATGATTGATTCCATGGGGCTTCAGTCAGCATCGAACTTCAAGCCATGACCAGACTCGTAGACCCTATTCAGGGTATCTGGTGGCTGCCAGGGTCGCGCCGAAGATTTCGCCATGGCACCTTGAAACAGGTACCAACCGGGCACTTCGAGTTGACCCTTCGAACGGCTTGGAATCGAGACGTGATGGCGACCATCGACAGGGCGGAACGCCTAACCCTCTTGGGCAAGGGCGAAGCCGACCGCCTTATTTCGCTTACAGCCGGCTTCCTGAAGGAATACAGCCTATCGGCATCTGAGAGTTCATCCGCGACCTTTCATTTCGACCGCCTTTTCCTTGGCGCTCATTTCTCGGACGAGGATAGCGCAGCCCTAACCGAATTGGGGGCTCGCATCCCAGCCCTTGATCATTGGCTGGGAATCAGCGGCTTGAAGATCGACATCCTGCAGCCAAATCGCGAGCTTGCCATTCACTTCTCGCAGCCCGAAGATCTCGAATTCGAGCTCGAGCCCGGCCTGAAGCTAGTCTTCGGCTTCGACTGGCAAGGTCCGACCCCCCAACGGCCCCAGCTTGAGGCGTCCGTTCGCCAAGAGGTTTGGTTGATCCTGCGCGCCTTCCCCCCTCGGAGCTTCGGTGAGCTCGAGACCGCTTTCAATCGCATGCTAAATCTATTTTCATTGTTGATCGGGGAAGCGCTGGAGTACGAATCGATGTTGGCTGAGGCTGCGCGCGGAGGTAGGCTACTTAAAGAAGAAAACGGGCCGGCGAGAATCACTATCCTCTTTGCTCCTATCGCCCCTGATTTTGTAGGCAACGTGGTAGAAGGTCACCGCATGCTTCTTCGGTTCAAGGATATCAAAATTGCATATCCTGGCCTATTCCAGCGCTGGCTAGAAAAGTACAAGGTGTACCGTTCGGGTTTCGAGTCATACTTTGCAGTACAGCGTAGAGACCCTCCCTATCAGGAACAGCGCTTCTTAAGCGTAGTCCAATCGCTCGAGACCCTTCATCGCCTCAGCTATCAAACTCCGCCGTCTGAAAGACACCAAAAGAAGGTTGAGCGAATCAAGGAAAATCTTTCCAAGGAAGACAGAAAGTGGCTGGAAGGGAAGCTGCGCCACAGCCATGAGCCAAACCTTTCCGCTAGATTGGAAGATCTACTCCGCCCTTTCGGAGATCTGTTTGGCGACCCAAGTGACAGGCGTCGGCTTGCTGAAATGACCATGAATACCAGAAACTACCTCACACACTACGATCCCAAAATGGAGAGCAAAGCCATTGAGCCCGCCCGTCTTACTCCCTATCTCTTCCGTTTGAGAGTACTTTTCGTTCTTCATTGCCTTCTTGAGGTTGGTCTTACACCTGATGAGGCTCGGCAGTTCATCGAGAAAAACCACAAGCTGCGACAGATGGTGCGATTTGGGAAGATCTGACACTCAGCGGTTCACAAGGAGGTCCGCCATGGCAGGATTTCTCGGGTACGCCGTGCTGCGCTCGCTGTATGTGCTGCTGGCGCTGGCCGCGATCTGGGGCTCGCTGGTCTGGGGTCCCTGGCTGTCGCTGCCGCTGTCGGTGGTAATGCTGCACCTGGTGACCTACGTCGAGCGCTGGACCGGCCCCAGCCCGCCCGACCTGGTGACCGCTCCGGCCGCCTTCGGGCGCTGGCTCTCCCACCCCGAGGACGCGCACGGCCTGCTGTTCTGCATCCTCCACTTCGCCGCCATCGGCTCCGCGTTCTGGCTCTGGCGCCATCCGGAGATCACCGGCTTCACGGCGCCCGGCCAGAAGATCGGCTTCGCGCTGGGCGCCGGCATGTGGCTCGGCTGGTCGGGCGGCATCAACATGGGGATCAACTTCCACAGTCACGCGCACCGGCCCATCTTCCGGAGCGAGCCGCTGAACCGCTGGTTCGGCCGCCTCTGGACGGTGCCCGGCGGCATCCCCTCCTACTGGTGGCGCTACAAGCACCTCGCCGTTCATCATTCCCACCTCGGCGAGGAGCGCGACTGGGTGCAGCCCTTGCGGCGGGCCGACGGGCGCTACGAAAGCATGTGGATCTACGTCTTCCTCTACTGGCCCTGGCGCTGGGGCTATCACTTCTCGCGCGAGCTCCGGCAGGCGCCCGCCGCGGTCCGGCGCAGGGCGCTCCAGGAGCTTGCCCTGTTCGCGGTGCCGTTCTCGATCCCTTTCTTCGTCGATCCCTGGATGGCCCTCGGCCTCTGGCTTTTCCCCGCCTGGGTAGGCGGCTCGATCATCATGGGGATGGGGATGTACGCCCAGCACGCCGGCGGCACGGACGAGCAGCGGTTCAGCCACACGACGACCTTCCTGTCACATTTCTTCAACCTGACGATGTTCAACGCCGGCTTCCACGTCGAGCATCACGAGAAGCCCGGAGTTCATTGGAGCGAGCTGCCGCGGCTGCACGCGGCGATGAAACCCGAGCTGATCGCGGGCGGCGCCCACATCGTGCCCTACGGCATCTATCGGGCCTCGTCGCTGTTGAACTCGTTCTTTCGCCCACGGCAGGGGTGGGAGCGCTTTCTGGAGCAGCACCCGGATTATCGGCAGGAGTAACTGTTATCGAAGCTCCGCCGGAATCCGATCGCGCACCTGGCGGTGAAATTCGGGCAAGCGGGACCAGTGCAGCCAAGGCCTCATGTGATGCACCGTGTGGTACCCAGAATTAAAGGTCACCAGGTTATAGATCCGCCCCTCGTTGTTTCGGGAGGCATGAAGGTGATCGTCGAGGTCCAGGCCGGCGTGCTGATCGAAGCCCAGCCGCGCGACGTTGAAGATGGCGAGCAGCATCGGCCCCACGAACACGATTATCGCCTTGACGGGGTCCAGCCAGATCAGGAGCGCCACGACCGCCAGGCTGACCACGGTCATGATCTTGAAACGCCGGTAGACCTTCGGATGCCGCCGTCCGATCGCCATCGTCCAGGTGAGGTGCCCGGCGAAGTTCTTCACCAGGCATTCGAGCAGGCTGCGCCGCGAGCCCCCCGGCCGCTGCCAGCGCAGGGTGTCCCGCTCGGGCTCCAGGTAGTGCGGATGATGCCCCAGGTTGTGATGCAGGGTGATCAGATAGGGCGGCGTGCCGGTCTGCAGGAACAGGATGATCTCATAGATCCGGTTCAGACCGCGCAGGGTGAAAACGTTGATGTGGTGCTGATAATGGTTGCAGGCGATCGCCACCGCCTGCACCGGCTGGAACAGAACGACGCACAGGGCCGTCAACCAGAGGTTCCGGACGCCGAAGAACAGGCCGAGCTGCACCGTCAGCACCATCAAGGTGTAAGCCAGCGGCCAGCGGTCCTCCGGGTAGCGCAGGATCTTCATCGCGGGAGCCCGAACCGATCATCGCAAAAGGGGGACCGGTCTCCCGGTCCCCTCTCCTGTTCGAACGAACGTCTCAGCCTAGTAGCGGTACCGGTCGGTCTTGTACGGGCCGTCCTTGGGCACGCCGATGTACTTGGCCTGGTCGTCGCGGAGCTCGGTGAGCCTGGCGTTGAGGGTGGTGAGCTGGAGGCGCGCCACCTTCTCGTCGAGGTGCTTGGGGAGGGTGTAGACGCCCACCGCGTACTCGCCCTTCTTGGTCCAGAGCTCGATCTGCGCGAGGCACTGGTTGGCGAAGGAGGAGCTCATCACGTAGCTCGGATGGCCGGTGCCGCAGCCGAGGTTCACCAGGCGACCCTTGGCGAGGAGGATGATGCGGTTGCCCTCGGGGAAGATCACGTGGTCCACCTGCGGCTTGATCTCCTCCCAGGGGTACTGCTCGAGGCTGGCGACGTCGATCTCGCTGTCGAAATGGCCGATGTTGCAGACGATCGCGTTGTGCTTCATCCGCTTCATGTGATCGTGCGTGATGACGTGGAAGTTGCCGGTGGCGGTGACGAAGATGTCCCCCTTGTCGCAGGCCTCGTCCATGGTCACGACCCGGTAGCCTTCCATCGCCGCCTGGAGGGCGCAGATGGGGTCGACTTCCGTCACCCAGACCTGGGCGCTGAGTGCGCGCAGGGCCTGCGAGCTCCCCTTGCCGACGTCGCCAAAGCCGCAGACGACTGCGATCTTGCCGGCCACCATAACGTCGGTGGCGCGCTTGATGGCGTCGACCAGCGACTCGCGGCAGCCATAAAGGTTGTCGAACTTGCTCTTGGTGACGCTGTCGTTGACGTTGATGGCGGGGAACTTCAGCTCGCCCCGCTTGGCCATCTCGTAGAGCCGGTGGACGCCGGTGGTGGTCTCCTCGGTGACGCCCTGGATCGCCAGGAGCTGCTTCTTGTACCAGCCGGGCTGGGCGGCGTTGCGCGCCTTGATTGCGGCGAAGAGCACGTGCTCCTCCTCGCTGGTGGGATTGCCCAGCACGGACGGGTCGTCCTCCGCCTTGGCGCCGAGGTGGATGAGCAGCGTGGCGTCGCCGCCGTCGTCCAGGATCATGTTGGGCGCGCCCTCGGGGAACTCGAAGATGCTGTGCGTGAAGTCCCAGTACTCCTTGAGGCTCTCGCCCTTGAAGGCGAAGACCGGGATGTCCGCGGCGGCGATCGCGGCGGCGGCGTGGTCCTGGGTCGAGAAGATGTTGCAGCTCGCCCAGCGCACCTCGGCGCCGAGCGCCTTCAGGGTCTCGATGAGCACGGCCGTCTGGATCGTCATGTGCAGCGAGCCGGCGATGCGCGCGCCCTTCAGGGGCTGCGCATCGGCCTGCTCCTTGCGGATCGCCATCAGGGCAGGCATCTCGCCCTCGGCGATCTTGATCTCCTTGCGGCCCCAGCCGGCCAGGGAGAGGTCTGCGACGCGGTAATCGGTGAAAGCGGTTGCGGGTGCGGACTGCGTGGCGACGGTCATGATGACCTCCTCAGAGGAACCCGGGCCGATAGGAATCGTCTCACCGTCGGACCCGGAAAGGGTTGAGGTGAGCGCCGTTCCTTAAACCCGGTCTCATGCCGGCGTCCGAGCCTGGGAGGGGAGCCCCTCCTGCAACGCTCCTCGGACAGGCTTCCATGATAGCGCGTCCAGGGGGGCGGGGGGAAGGGGGGGTGGAGCTTCGGTGGCCTGCGACCTCATCCCCGGCCCTTCTCCTAAAGGAGAAGGGGGCCGCCTCCGAGGCGTGATGCCAGGAAGGCCCTCCCTCTCCTTCAGGAGAGGGATCGAGGGTGAGGTCGCAGGCCGCGAACGCCCCGATCAGCCCGGCTTCCCGACCAGCCGCTCCACCAACAACGCGCTCACCAGCTTCGGAGGCATCGTGCCGCCGCTCCGCTTCATCACCTGGGCGATCAGGAACCCCAGGATGCCGGTCTTCCCGGCGCGGTAGCGTTCGGCTTCGGCGGGATGGGCGGCGAGGACGGAGTCGACGACCGGCTCAAGCTCGGGGCGCAGGCGGTCGAGGTGCTCCAGTTCCTCCGCCGTCAGCGGCTCGGCGACCTTGGCCTCCTTGGCTTCCTTGGGCGCTTTTTCGGTGGGCTCAGGGAGCTTCGGCGCCGGCTTCGGGGTTTCCGGGGCCCAGGAGTCGCGGAGCGGCACGATGCGGTTGAAGACGAGGTGATCGGGCCTTGAATCGACGGGATCGCGGAAGAAGTAACCCTGCCGCTCGAACTGCAGGCGCTCGCCGATCGACGGGTCGGCGGCGCCCGGCTCGATCCGGCTGCCGGTGAGCGTCTCCAGGGAGTCCGGATTGAGGCGGGCCTCGAAGCCCCCCTCCTCCAGGTCCGGCCGCTCGACCCGGAACAGGCGGTCGTAGAGCCGCACCTCGACCGGCAACGAATGCTCGGCGGAGACCCAGTGCAGGGTCCCCTGCACCTTGCGGCCGTCCGGCGCCGAGCCGCCGCGGGTGGCGGGGTCGTAGGTGCAGCGGACCTCCAGGATCTCGCCCGTCGCCGGGTCCTTGACCACGCTCTCGCAGCGGACGAAATAGGCGTAGCGCAGCCGCACCTCGCGGCCGGGGCTGAGGCGGTGGAAGCCCTTCGGCGGCACCTCCGCGAAGTCGTCGCGCTCGATATACAGGGTGCGCGAGAACGGCACCTTGCGGGCGCCCTGCTGAGGCAGGTCCGGCGGATAGAGCGGCGCCTCGAACTCCTCGGTCCGATCTTCCGGGTAGTTCTCGATCACCAGCTTCAGGGGGCGAAGCACGCAGAGCACCCGCGGCACCCGGGGATTCAGATCCTCGCGCTGGCAATATTCCAGCAGCGTCACGTCGACCGTGCTGTTGGCCTTGGCGACCCCGATGCGGTCGCAGAAGTCGCGCAGCGCCGCGGGGGTGAAGCCGCGGCGGCGCAGGCCGGCGAGGGTCGGCAGGCGCGGATCGTCCCAGCCCGCCACCAGCTTGCGCTCGACGAGCTCCAGGAGCTTGCGCTTGCTCATCAGCGTGTAGGTGAGGTTGAGGCGCGCGAACTCGGTCTGCCGCGGCGGATCGGGAAACTTCAGGGTGTCGACCAGCCAGTCGTAGATATCCCGGTTGTTCTCGAACTCCAGGGTGCAGAGCGAGTGGGTGATCCCCTCGATGGCATCCGAGAGCGGATGGGCGAAGTCGTACATCGGATAGATCGACCAGGCGTCGCCGCAGCGGTAGTGGCTGGCGTGCTTGATGCGGTAGAGCAGCGGGTCCCGCATCTTCATGTTGGCCGCGGACATGTCGATCCTTGCGCGCAGCACGTGGGCGCCGTCCGGGAACTCGCCGGCGCGCATGCGGGCGAAGAGGTCGAGGTTCTCCTCCACGGTCCGGTCGCGGTACGGGCTGGGCCGGCCGGGCTCGGTGACGGTGCCCCGGTAGTCGCGGATCTCGTCCTCGTTCAGGCTGTCCACGTACGCCTGGCCCATCCGGATCAGCTCGACGGCGAAGCCGTACAGCCGCTCGAAGTAGTCGGAGGCGTGGAACAGGTTCGCACCCCAGTCGAAGCCCATCCAGCGCACGTCCGCTTGAATCGACTCGACGTACTCCAGATCCTCGGTCTCCGGGTTGGTGTCGTCGTACCGGAGATTGCACTGGCCGCCGTTCTCCAGCGCCAGCCCGAAGTTGAGGCAGATCGACTTGGCGTGGCCGATGTGCAGGTAGCCGTTGGGCTCCGGGGGAAAGCGCGTGACCACCCGCCCGCCGTGCTTGCCGGCGGCGCGGTCGCGCGCGACCATCTCGCGGATGAAGTCTTTTCCTGGAGTGGCGGGTGCGGTGTCGGCCATGGGGAGGTCCTCGTCGGTGGACCGGCGACGGTATCACAGGCGGGCCAAGCCCCGCCCGGGCATGAATGCCCGGGCTACGTTTGAACCAAAAAGCCTCCTGAAGGAGGCTCAATCCCTCCGACCGCGATTTGAGCCGGCTTCAGCCGGCTTTTCGTTGCCACCGTAGCCCAGGCATTTATGCCCGGGCGTCGGAGTCGCCATGCTGTCCGCCTGCCCTCCCCTAGTTCCCGCCCCCCGCCGCCGCGCTCGACACCACCAAGTTGTTGGCCGCCGACCAGACGTATTGCGTCGTGCCGTTGGGGGGGATGGTGCAGGCCTGCTTCGCCGCGCCGACCTGGTAGGTGCCGTTGTAGACCGGGCACTCGCACTGGATCGTCTCGCCCTTGACGGGCGCTCCCGTATGGCCCGGCTTGAAGAAGCAGGGGGCGGTCATGCACCCCGCGTAGGGCCCCGTGCAGTCGGGCGGATGGATGCCCTGCGGATGGTCCTTGATCATGGCCGTGCTGAAGGTCGAGATGAGGTCGGCCTTCGGCATCAAGGAAACGCTCGGATTGTTGGGGTTCTGGTTCTTCACGTACTGGCAGACCGGGGCCGGCTTCAGCGAGCCGCATCCCGACTTCGTGCCGTCGGGCCCGCAGGTGTGCATGTTCTGGCATCCCGAGCCGTCCGCTCCGCAGGCGTTCACGGTCTCGAAGTAGGCGCCGCGGTTCAGGATTCCGTTGATGTCGACGAAGTTCGCGCCAGACGTGTATACCTGGCAGGTGCAGTTCGCGACGTCGCCTTTCAGGACGCAGGGGAGCGGCTGGTTCTTCGGATTGATCCCCGTCTTGTTCGGCGGACCGGAGAAGAAGCAGAGGGCGTACGCGTCGCCGTTGCAGTACAGCAGGTTCGTCGGGCTGATCACGACGTCCGCCTTGGCCGGCCCGTACTTTGTGGTCCAGCAGTCGGTCGGCTCGAAGGGGTGATTGCTGCAGTTGGCGCCGCAGGGGGCCGGATTGGGACAGGGCTTGCTCGAAGCGGACGCGGCGGCATGGGCCTTCGTCTTGGCGGCCGCCGCATGCTTAGGGGTAGGCGGCGGCGGCGTCTGGTCCGCGCGCGCCATCAAGGGCGCGGCCACGAGCATGGCTCCCAAAATCGCGGCGAACCTGCGCGGAGCTCTGTTTCTCATCTTCGTCTCCTCCTGGACGGCCTGCATGTTTCCCGAGGACCGGGTAGTACCTGCACCCGGGGTCACGATGACTCCGGAGATGCGTCAGAGATGAGGTGGGACGACGGAGGAGATTATCGCACCCGATCCGGATCGTCATTCCTGCGCTAGGATACTCCCGTCTCGACGAAAACGACTCTCTGGAGAAGACGATGGCAGATCCTGCTCAGGTGCAAGGACTGGCGCAAGGCATCGACGTTTCGCAGGATCAAAACAGCGTGGACTGGCCCTCGGTGCAGGCCGCGGGATACGCGTTCACGTTCGTCAAGGCGACCGACGGCGAGACCTATGTCGATCCCCTGTTCGCGCAGAACTGGGCCGGCGCGAAGGCGGCGGGCCTGCTGCGCGGCGCCTATCACTTTTTCCGCGCCGAGGACGACCCACAGATCCAGGCCGAGTTCTTCTGGAAGACCGTCGGCGGGGTCGGCGAGCTGCCGATGGTGGTGGACGTCGAGGAATCGATGGGGCAACCCAACTCCGTGGTGATCTCCAACCTGACGAGCTTCCTTAACAGCCTGCAAGGATGGACGAACCAGCAGCCGATGATCTATACCGATTCCGGCTTCTGGAACGGTTTGGGGACCAGCGCCTTCGGCACCTACCCCCTCTGGATCGCGCAGTACGGAGTCGCCGCGCCCACCCTGCCGGCCGGCTGGGCACTCTATGATTTCTGGCAGCACAGCGAGACGGGCCAGGTCGCCGGCATCCAGGGCAACGTGGACCTGAACGTTTTCAGCGGCTCGCTCGCCGCGCTTCAAGGAGCCTTTCCGAACGGGGGTGCCTGAAGTTCAGAACACTCCGACCCTGTCGAGCACCGTGAGCTGTTCCGCAAGGTTTTCCTGACGACGCAGGATGCGGAGAACCAGCAGGCACGCCACCACGGCCGCGAGGGCCGACACCGCGTAGGACACGATATGGATCTCCGTCATGGTGATCGCCGCGGCAGTGGTTTGGCCACCCCGTCGCGGGATGAGGGCGATCGACCCGAGCACACCGCGGGCGAGGAACAGTACCCACCAGATGGCGACCAGAGGCGAGGACGGCTCCGAGGTATAGGTCGGAACGCCGAAGGGCGGGAGCGCGGGATCGCTCTCCACCCAGATCTCCCGCATGACGAAGTAGGGCTTGAAGAGATTGATGATGGGGACGAAAAAAGACCAGACACCGTCCGCCGGCGCATTTTCCAGAGGCTCGGGCCGAAAGGCCAGGAGGTTCTGGTGAGCGCGATAGATCCAGAACAGAAAGGTGATGGCGGTAAAAATCACGACGAGGAATTGGAGGCCGACTCCCGATACAATGAAGAGACTGCTCGCCACTCTCAGCGTCGGCTGGCTGACCTGCGTCGGGGCCTGCACCGAGCGGAGCAGGACGATGCGGAGAACGCACCCCAGGATCACCACCACCGAGAGGAAAGCGTCCGACGCCAGCCCCGCCGCGGCCAATTTCGACCGGGTGCGGATGGGACGGAATCTCGCTCGCAGGGAGGTCTCATTTCCATCGGTCTCTGGCAGGCTCAATACGCTATCCTCCAGCCGGCCGCTCGATGTCGCGCCCGGTTCCTATCCTGGTGACGCTTCCGGCAAATTCGTTTCGCGCCAACTCTCCTGACACCACGCTGTCAGGAGCCCCCCTTTAGGAGGAGGTCTTCAAGATGGCACGCGGCTGGGAGAGCAAATCGGTCGAATCGCAGATCGAGGACGTCCGCTCGCGGACGGCGCCGGGCGACGCCCTCACCCCCGAGGAGCGCGAGCGGGCGAGCAAGCGGTCCGGCCTCGAGCTGTCGCGGCGGCGGGTGCTGCACGACCTCGAGGCCGCGCAGTCGCCGATCCGCCGCGCCTCGCTCGAAAGCGCGCTGGCCTTTCTGGACGAGGAGATCCGCAAGCTGGGAGCCTGATCTACCGGAAATCCCCCACGAACAACCCGCCGCCGAGGGGCGAGTTAGCGAACACGATCCCGGGACGCTGGCGGTCGGTCAGTAGCTGGGCGAGGCCGATCTCGGAGCCCGCCGGCAGCCGTAGCGTCCGGCCGCCGTTGTAGCTGACCAGGACGCCGCGCTGCGTGCTGATGTAGACCGTGTTGGGGTTTCCCCCGTCCACCACGACCCCCGCGAGGGCGTTGACGTGCGGGTTCACCACCACCCACGTGCCGCCGCTGTCGGCGCTCCGTAGCAGCGTCTCCCCGTCGACCCGGTAGAGGACGCGGAAGTCGCTCGGCGCGACGACGAAGCCGGGGGTCAGGCTCTTCCAGGTGGCGCCGCCGTCCTGGCTCCGGAAGGCCGTCATGCTGTTGAAGCCACCTCCGTTGCTGAGGTTGAACTGGGCGTAGACGTTCAGCGGGTTCGCCGGATCGACCTGAAGGGAGCGGATGGGCTGGCTGAGGTCGTCGGGGTTGCAGGGGATGACCTCCTTCCAGGTCCGGCCGCCGTCCGTGCTCCGGTTCAGCCCGCAGAAGCCGGACAGCAGGGTCTTCGGACCGGTGACCGCCACCCGCTCGGCGGCCTCGAAGAGCGCCGTCCAGGTGGTGCCGCCGTCGCTGCTCTTCCAGGTCGCGTCCTCGGTGGCGGCATAGAGCACGTTCGGGCTCTTGAGATCGAACGCCAGATCGTTCAGCCCTCCGGACAGCGAGATGGAGCGGGCGAAGGGCGCCCAGGTGCCGCCGCCGTCCATGCTGCGGAACGACCGCGAGCCCCCCGACCCCAGGGCGAGGTAGACCGTGTCCGGGTGGCGCGGATCGAACTTCAGCAGGCGGGTAAAGGTGGCGTTGAGGCCGGTCTCCACCCCGATCCGCCAGCCCATGCCCCCCCGCAGGCTCCGGGCGACTCCCCACTCCTCCAGCCCGGTGTAGGCAACGTCCGGATCGGACGGGTCCAGGGTGAGAGCCAGGACGCTCGGCGGGCCGCCGAAGAACATGGGAAGGCCCTGGGAGGCGGCCTTCCAGGTGAGCCCGCCGTCCGTGCTCTTGAAGAGCCCCCCCATGCCGGCGGCATACAGAACCGACGAGCTCCGCGGATCCACCAGGAGCTCGCGCTGGAGCGTCCGGATGGCGATCCGGCCGAGCGGCCGCCAGCTCGCCCCGCCGTCGTCGCTACGGAAGAAGGCGGTGTCCTCATCGGAATTCACCAGGACGGAGGCGTAGAGCGTCCCGGGAGCGGAAGGCGCCAGGGCGATACGGAGGATCGGCGTGCCGGAGAAGGGCGCCTGGCTCGACCAGGTCGTCCCCTCGTCGGTGCTCTTGAAGATCGCCCCCGGTGTGGCGTAGTAGACCGTGGCCGGAACGTTCGGGTCGGTCACCACGACCAGGATGTCCCCCGACGGCGGCGGCGAGACCGGGGTCCAGGTGGCGCCGCCGTCGAGGCTCCGCAGGAGGCGGTCCTGATCGGCCGCGAAGACCGCTCCGTTCGTCGCCACCGCCAGGGCGGTGATCGCGATGCCACGGCCCGCGGCGGGGGCCGGCGTCACATCCTCGAGCGTCGCGCCGCCGTCCGTGCTGCGCAGCAGGCGCGCGCCGCCGGCATAGAGGGTCGACGGAACGGCCGGGTCGACCGCCACGACCTGGAGGTTGGCGCCGACGCCGCCGAGGCGCGTCCAGGTCGCGCTCGCGTCCGGGCTCCGGTAGAGGACGCCGCCCGCCACGGCGTAGATCGGCGCCGGATCGGCGGGATCGACGGCCAGGGACGTGACCGAGCCGCCGCCCGGGCCGAAGGAAGCCCACCGGCTGCCCACCGCCCGTGCGGGAATCGCGAGGATCGAAACGAGGAGGAGGGCCGCCAACCCGCGGCAGGCGGACCAAGGGGTGAAAAAGTTGGAAGTCGAGGCACGTCGCTGTTCAATCATCAGGGTTGCTCCTCAGGAATTTCTTGTCCTTGTCGTCCTTGCAGTCCTTTACGTCCTTGCCCGGTTTTTTCTGCCGCCACCGAGGCCGAACGGCGTCCACCGGGGCGCCTACGCCGATGTACGCCGTCGGCTCATTGCACGCTCCTCCTGAAGGATGATGCGCCAATCTCGCGGGAGAAGCGTCAAAACGCGGGACGCCGCTGAAGTATCATCCAGACCGCCGCAAATGACTCCCACTCCCCCACCCTGCGTCGAGATCCTGGACGTCACCAAACGCTTCGGCGTCGTGACGGCGGTCGACGGCGTGTCGCTGTCGATCGGCCGCGGCGAGCTCTTCGCCCTGCTGGGACCGAGCGGCTGCGGCAAGACCACGCTGCTGCGGATGATCGCCGGCTTCGAGGCGCCGAGCGCCGGCGCGATCCGCATCCAGGGCCGGGACGTGACCCGGGTGCCGCCCCACCGGCGGCCGGTCAACATGGTCTTCCAGCAGTATGCGCTCTTCCCCCACTTGACCGTCGAGGAGAACGTCGGCTTCGGGCTGCGCTACAAGCCGGCGATGCCGCGGCCGGCGCAGGCGCTCCGGGTGGGCGAGGCCCTGGAAAAGGTGCGGCTGAGCGGCTTCGAGAAGCGCCGGCCGGACCAGTTGAGCGGCGGCCAGCGGCAGCGAGTGGCCCTCGCCCGCGCGCTGGTGCTGGAGCCCGAGGTGCTGCTGCTCGACGAACCGCTCGCCGCGCTCGATCCCAACCTCCGCCGCGAGGTGCAGGTGGAGCTCAAAGCGCTCCAGCGCCAGCTCGGGATCAGCTTCGTCTTCGTCACCCACGACCGCGAGGAGGCGCTGGCGATGAGCGACCGGATCGCGGTGATGAATCAGGGGCGGGTCGAGCAGGTGGGGAGCCCCGCCGGAGTCTTCGAGGCGCCGGAGACCGAGTTCGTCGCCCGCTTCCTCGGCGCCTCGAACGTCTTCACGGCCGAGGTGCGGCGCGTACAGGGCGGTGCCCTCCTCCTTCAGCTCGCGGACGGCACCGAGCTCGCGGTGGCCGCCGGAGCCGCGGCGGTCTCCGAGCCGTTGCGCCGCCAGCCGGTGCGCTTCGTGGTCCGCCCCGAGAAGCTCGCCCTGCGCGCCGTCCCCAACCCCGCCGAGGTCTCGCTGGCGGTGACGGTCGAGGACCGCGTCTACCACGGGGCCAGCACGGAGTGGATCGTCCGCGACCGCGACGGCGAGCGCTACACCGTCCTCGCCCAGAACTCGGGCAGCGCGGGCGTCGGGGTGGTCTTCGCGCCGGGAAGCCCGGCCTTCCTGGGGTGGGAGGCACGGCACTGCGTGCTGCTGCGGGGCTGATCGTCTCTGCGACCGGCTCGGGGCCTCCCAGTTCGACTTCGCCACGCCAGCCTCGCCTCTCCTCCGCTGAAGTGGCTTCATCCTACCGCAGGCGATAGACTGAACCGCTATGACTTTGCAGAGGCCTCCACGGGCGCGCCTTCCCCTCCCACTCGAATCGATCGAGGAGTTCTGCCGGAAGTGGCGGATCGAAGAGCTGGCCCTCTTCGGCTCCGTGCTGAGAGACGATTTCTCGTCCGACAGCGATGTAGACGTCCTGGTCTCGTTCTCTCCGGACGCTCGGGTCAGTCTTCTGGACTTCGTGGACATGAAGGAAGAGCTCCAGGAGATCCTCCACCGTCCGGTCGACCTGGTGAGCAAGGGAGGGCTGCGCAACCCCTTCCGGCGCCATGAGATCCTGAATACGCGGCAGATCGTCTATGCGGCCTGAAGAGCGTGATGTCTCCTACTTGTGGGACATGCTGGATTCAGCTCGCAGCGCCCTCCAGTTCACACGTGGCGTCTCCCTGGCGGATTATTCGGAAAACGCGATGCTTCACCTTGCCGTGGAGCGTGCGATCCAGATCATCGGCGAGGCGGCAAACCGGGTCAGCCCGGCCTTTCAGCAGGCACATCCCGAGATTCCATGGCGCCGGATCGTGGCGCAACGAAACGTGCTGGTGCATGAATACGGCGATGTCGAGCATGCTCTGATCTGGGATCTCGTTCAGCGATATCTGCCAAGCCTGATCGAGCAGCTCGGGCCGTTAATTCCTCCCCCGCCCGAGGAACCTCGGGATTCCTGAACGCCGTGGCTCCCGATCCCACTGATTCGCCCACCCGTGGAACTCGCCGCGCCGGGCTCCTGCTCCTGCCGGCGTGGCTGGCGCTGGGGATCTTCTTCGTGGCGCCGCTCGTCCTCATGCTGGCCGCCAGCTTCGGCCAGCGCGGGACGTACGGGGGGATCGAGCCGGTCGGAAACCTCTGGACGTACGTGCGCTCCGGCGCGTTCCTGGCCAACTACGCGCGGTCTTTCCAGGGGCTCTATCTCGGGATCGGCTGGCGGTCGCTCTGGCTGGCGGCGCTGACCACCGCCTTCGCCATCGCCGCCAGCTTCCCCATCGCCTACTACCTGGCGATCCTGGCCCCCGCGCGCTGGAAGGGGCTGCTGCTGGGGCTGGTGGTGGTGCCGTTCTGGACCAGCTTCCTGATCCGCACCTACGCCTGGATGTTCATCCTGCGCACCGAAGGGCTGCTCAATCTGGTGCTGATGGGAAGCGGGCTGGCGCGCCATCCCGTGGAGCTGCTCTACACCCAGACCGCGGTGCTGATCGGCCTCCTCTACGGCGAGCTGCCGTTCATGATCCTCCCCCTCTACGCCTCGCTGGAGAAGCTCGACCGCTCGCTCCTCGAAGCCGCCGCCGACCTCGGAGCGGGCGGCGCGCAGGCGTTCCGGCGGGTGACGCTCCCGCTGAGCCTGCCGGGGCTCGCCGCCGGCATTGTGCTCGTGTTCGTGCCGAGCCTCGGCCAGTTCGTGGTCTCGGACCTCCTGGGCGGCGCCCGCGGCATGCTGCTCGGCAATCTGATCCAGAACCAGTTCGCCGTCGCCCGCAACCAGCCGTTCGGCTCGGCGCTCGCCTTCGAGCTGATGGCCGCCGTGCTCGTCCTGCTGCTCGCCTACGCAGTCTATGCCCGGCGGCATGGCGGCGAGGAGCTCTTATGACCGTGCCGCTGACTGGGCCGCAGGGGGGATGGCCGCGCCGGCTGCTCGCCGCCCACACGGCGCTGGTCTATCTCTTCCTCTACGCGCCGGTCGCGATCCTGGTGGCGTTCTCCTTCAACGCCTCGCGGCAGACGGCGTTCTGGGCCGGCTTCACGCTCGACTGGTATCGGCAGCTCTTCGACGATCCGGGCCTCTTCCAGGCGGTCCGCACCAGCCTGGTGGTGGCGGCGGCCACCACCGCCGCCGCCGTCCTCCTCGGCACGCCCGCGGCGCTGGCCCTCGCACGGCACGGCTTCCGCGGCAAGCGGGCCACTCAGGCGCTGCTCTACCTGCCGGTGATCATTCCGGAGGTGGTGCTCGGCGCCGCGCTGGTCACCTTCTTCGGCACGATCGGAATGCAACTGTCGATCGCGACCGTGGTGATCGCTCACGTCGTATTCAGCATCCCGTACGTAGCGATCGTGGTGCGGGCGCGCCTCGCCGGGCTCGATCCGGCGCTGGAGGAGGCCGCCCGCGACCTCGGCGCCGGCCCCTTCGAGACCTTCCGGCGGGTGACCCTGCCGCTGGCCGCCCCCGGGATCGTCGCCGCCGCCCTGCTCGTCTTCACCCTGTCGATCGACGATTACGTGATCACCTCGTTCGTGGCCGGCGTGGGCGCCACGACGCTGCCGCTCTATATCTATTCCATGCTCAAGGTCGGCGTGACCCCCGAGGTCAACGCCGTCTCGACGCTGCTGCTGGCGGGGACGGTCGCGCTGATCGTGATCGCTCAGTATTTCCTGGGAAAGGGATCGCGATGAAGAGACCGCTTCGTACCGCCGCTCTGCTCCTCGCCGGGTTCGCCCTGGCCTCCTGCGGCCAGGGACCGTCCGGCAAGACCGGCGGCAAGGTGCTCAATATCTATATCTGGACGAACTACCTGCCGAAAAACGTGATCGCCGACTTCCAGCGGCAGACGGGCATCGCGGTGCACGTCGACACCTTCGACTCCAACGAGGCCGTGCTCGCCAAGCTGCAGTCCGGGGTGGCCGGCTACGACCTCGTGGTGCCGTCGGACTACATGCTGAAGACCCTGATTCCGCAAGGGCTCGTGAGGCCGCTCGACCGCTCCCGGCTGCACCACTTCAAGAACCTCGATCCGCGCCTGCTCAACCAGAAATACGATCCGGGCAACGCCCACTCGATCCCCTACCTCTGGGGGACGACCGGCATCGGCTTCGACAAGAAGAAGGTCCAGGGGGTGGTCGACAGTTGGAAGGTGCTGTTCGATCCCAAGTACGCCGGCCGCATCCTGATGCTCGACGACCCCCGGGAGGCTTTTGGCGCGGCCCTGAAGCTGATGGGGCGCTCGCTCAACGAGACGGACCCCGCGATACTCCGCAAAGCCGCCGACATGCTCAAGGCGCAGAAGCCGCTGGTGCGCACCTACAACAGCGCCGACTTTGCCAACCTGCTGGCGGCCGGCGACGTCGACCTCGCCCAGGGGTGGAACGGCGAGATTGCCGCAGTGGTCGCCAAGGCACCGGAGCGGCTCGCGTACGTGGTGCCGAAAGAGGGGGGGACGCTCTGGATCGACAACCTCGCCATCCCCAAGAGCGCAAAGAACCTCGACGCCGCCTACGAATTCCTCAACTACGTGCTGAAGCCCGACGTGGCCGCCGCGATCGTCAACGGCGTCCACTACGCCGGCGCCAACAAAGCCGCCCTGCCGCTGATCGACGCCGGCATCCGCCAGGACCCCGCGATCTACCCCCCGCAGGAAGTCCTCGACCGCTGCGAGCTGATCGAGGACCTGGGAAAGACCACGCAGCTCATCGACGAGCTGTGGACGGAGGTGAAGGCGAAGTGAGGGGGATCTGGATCGAGAGACGAGGCAACTGGATTCAGCACTCCGAGGCCATGGCGAAGCTGAAGCGGTGGGCGGCTCCGAAGAATCCTGATCCGAGAAAAAAATGAGAGGCGGCTGGCACCTCCTGGGACCGCCGGCGTCCCCGCCGGCTCTAACTAAAACTAACTAAAAGCGGGGCTCCTATGACATGGCCATCGGTGACGATCATCATGGCATGCGGCGATCGTCAACCGCCTCCACCAGGCCGGCACCAACCGGGCCGCCCTGCCCATCATTGATGAAGGCTGCTGGGAACCGAGACCGAGGATCGGCCGATCGCGCCCGGTAGGTTGGTCAGAACGTGAACGACAAACGATGGCCATAGGCTCCCGGTCTCAGCACGGAGAGCGCCGAAGACCAGGCCCATGGGAATCGCGAACGCGACCTGCGAGAGCGCCGCAGAGGTCAGGACGTACCCGTGAAGCTGCAGGTGGTGAAGACTGAAGAAGGCGGTCGAGACGAGAACCGGGAACCAGGCGCCCCCGAGGGTCGAGCGTTCAGCGAGCTCGAAGATCACCCCACGAAACAGAAGCTCTTCCTGGAAGGGCCCCAGCACAAGGAAACCGACGATCTGGGGGATGGTGCTTGCGAGCCGATAGTGCATCCAGTGCCCGACAACGAGAGCTCCGATGCCGGAAGCGGCGAGCCAGACAGCGAGCCAGGCCACGCTGAGCCGGCGAACCCGTCTCCAATTCGTACTCTGTAGTGGAAGGCGAAAAGGTCGTGCAGGTCTGATCGCAAGGTAGAGCCCCAGACAAGCGAGTGTCGAGGCGATGCAGGTATCAGGAATCCAGGGAATCGAGAGTAGCTGCCCCGCGGCGCGATTGACTGTGGTCACCAAACAGACGGAAAGAGCGCAGACAACAATCAGTAGAAGGCGAGCCCACAAAACCCGTGACATCTCTTTGGGCTCCATTTGAATTTGGCAGGGTGCCGGTCCGGACATGAGGTTATCATGATGTCATCGCCCTCGCTGGAGTAAGGCGCCCAAGGTTCCTCCCAGCGTCATCTTGGTCGACAAGGGGGCCTCGGCTCCGATTCCTGAAGACCTTGAGCCCCTTGAAGACGTCACGATCACATCGGCGGTCAGCGCGTTCCGGGTCCTTTTCTGGGACCGCCGGCGTCCTCGCTGGCTTCGGGGTGATTCGGTGAGTTCCTAGATCAGCGGAAGTCCCCTCAGGGCGCCGAACTGGCGCATGCGGTAGCCAGAGGTAGGACCAACCTTGATGGCTCCAAAGGAGCCCAGGCATGTAGCCTGGCGGCGCAAGCCCCAGGCAGCGAGTTCCAAAACACCCAGAGCCCCGGAAGGGCGACGGCAGTTTTTCTCGGAGCAAGGGTCTGCCGTCGCTACTCTGGGATTTTGGAACTCAGTTTGGCCTCCGATCCTGAGCCCTGCGCCCCAGTACGTGCCTCTGCCCTTGCGGGAGGGAAGATCTCTTGGGCGAAGAGAGGCGACACTCCAGGTAAGGCAGCGACAACCACGAGCGCGATTGTGGTCGCACTGCCAGCTACGCAACTCTGTTAGACTATGTGCAAAAGTGCAATCTGGCCTTCTCCTCAAGGGAGTGATCCAGGAATGAAGATCTTGCAACCTGCCACCGCAGTCATGATCCGCCGCCTCACCATCAGCCGCTTTCGAGGCATCGAATCACTCATATGGCTACCAGCGCACGGTATAAACATTATCCTCGGCGGGGGCGACGTCGGCAAGACGACTCTTTTGGACGCGATTGGCCTCCTCTTGAGCCCTACCAATTCGACCGTTCTCTCCGAGTCCGATTACTGGCTGCGACAAGTAGAACATGAATTTTCAATCGAAGCGGTGATGTCGCTTCCAGCTATTACAGGAATCAGCAACCAGAATCAGAAGTCATGGCCTTGGGAGTGGGATGGCCAAACAGCTCGACCGCCTAACATAGATTCAGTTGATGGAGAACGCTCAGAGGAAGAGCCCGTGTACAAGGTGAGGGTACGGGGGACCTCAGATTTGGAATTATCTTACGAACTTGTACATCCCGATGAGAGCACAAGCCCCTTCAGTACCGGGCTCCGGAGAGGCATTGGGCTGGTCCGCTTAGGGGGTGACGATAGAAATGATCGAGATCTGCGCCTAGTCCAGGGGTCAGCTCTCGACCGCCTTCTTGCCGACAGCGCACTTCGATCTCGGGTTAGCCAACAATTCGCTTCGCAGTCCCTTTCCGATACCTTGGGCGAAAGCGCCAAGGCGAGCATCAAGGAACTCAACGATAAATTCACAGTGAAAGGACTACCCTCAAGTCTCGGATTAGGTCTTACCGGAAGTCAAGGCTTATCAATTGGTGCACTTGTAGGTCTAACAGCTATTCAACGGGGAGCCCACCTTCCCCTTGCAAGTTGGGGTTCTGGGACACGCAGGCTGGCAGCACTGACCATTGCTGCCTCCACGCAAAGGGAGCGCCCTATTACTCTCGTCGATGAGATCGAGCGAGGACTTGAGCCGTACCGCCAGCGCAGCCTTCTTGCAGATCTAGGGACCAACAAATCACAGGTGTTCATGACGACCCATAGCGCCACCGCTATTAGTTCCGCAGCGAATGCAAGCCTCTGGTACCTTGATTCAGCCGGCCACATTGGGCGACTACCGAAAGACAAGATTGAACGGCAACAGACTCGAGATCCAGAGACTTTCCTCGCTCGCCTAACCATAGTCGCAGAAGGTGCGGCTGAGGTAGGCTTCGTTTCCGCATTATTAACGAATCACCTAGGAAGACGCCCCAGAGAATTAGGCATATGGATTACTGACGGGCATGGGCATGAAGCTACACTTTCTCTTCTAGAAGCGTTGGCCGAAGGAGGCCTGAGATTTGGAGCATTTGTCGACAACGAAGCCGGCCGATATCCACACCGCTGGAAGGCTGTCAAGGAAAGACTCCAGCATCTCTTGCACAGGTGGCCCACCGGATGCCTCGAAGAAAACGTAATCCCTCTATTCAGCTACGATTGTCTTGGAGACCTTATAAAAGATCCAGGGGAGGAGAAACTAGGAGACCGACTGCGGACCTTGGCAGATCGACTGAACATAAAAGATAAGAGCTTTGAGAGTATTAAGAATTCAGCAGGCGAACATCTTCACAAGCTAATTATCGAGGCGTCGACCGGAGCTATACCAGACAACATGAAAGATGCTGACGAGTCGACCAAAAAAACATATAAGAGTCACAAGGATCGTTGGTTTAAGTCACAGAAGGGAGGAAATGAACTCGCAGTCAAGGTTTTGGCACCAGACATTTGGCCACAACTTCAAGAAAGTATTATGCCTTTCCTCGATGCCGTTAGAAGTGCCTAGTTCAGTGAGGCTTGATCGCTATGAGTGACGTATCTGTTTACCGCCCTTTCCGGGGGTTGAAGCACACCCGCCGCCTTGACGACACGCCTGGGAGCGACTTGTTTTTCCCCTGGAGGCATGGTCTAATCTCCTTCGGACATGCCGACTTACGAGGAAATCCTTCAAGAAAACTCTGAGCTCCGAGGCCGGATCAGCGAGCAGGGGCGCCGGATCGCTGAGCAGGAGCAGCGGATCGAGCGGCAAGAGCGCCGGATTGCTCAATTGGAGAAGATCATCGAGGAGTTGCGACGCGGTGGCAAACGCCAAGCCGCCCCGTTCTCGAAGGGGGAGCCGAAGAGCCATCCCCAGAAGCCGGGCCGCAAGCCTGCAGAGCAGTACGGAAAGCGCTCTTGCCGGCCGGTTCCCGAGCAGGTCGATGAGACGATTGAGGTCGCCTGCCCTTCGCGGTGCGAGGTCTGCCAAAGCCCAGTGCACCGGATGGGCCAGGAAAGCCAATACCAGATTGATATTCCGGAGATCCGCCCGTGGACGACCGAATTCATCCTCCACTACGGCGAGTGCTCCCGGTGTGGATGTCGACAGAGCGGACGACATCCTCGTCAGAGCTCGCAGGCGGTGGGAGTGGCCGGTGTTCAGATCGGTCCGGGAGTGGTGTCGCTGGCCACCTATCTGAACAAAGTTGGCGGCTTGAGTTACGGCAAGATCGCCGGTTTGCTGGAGCAGATGGCCGGTCTTCGGGTATCGCGCTCGACGCTGTGCCGGGCCTTGCTGCGGACGGCGAAGAAAGCGCAGCCGATCTATGAGGAGTTGGTGCAAGCGATTCGCAAGTCTGCCGTGGTCTACCCGGATGAGAGCGGCTGGCGCATCGGGGGGCGCGGTGGTTGGCTGTGGGCCTTTACCAATCGCTGCGAGACGGTCTATGCGATTGTGCGGGGCCGCGGGTTCGCGCAAGCGGCGACAGTGCTGGGGGAGAGCTATGGGGGAGTCCTGGTGGCGGATGGGTGGGCGCCATACCGGCGTTTCACCCAAGCGACGCAGCAGACCTGCTTAGCCCATTTGCTGCGGCGTTGTCGGGAGATGCTGGAGACCGCTCAGGGCGGCGCGGCGAGATTTCCCCGCCAGGTCAAGGCGATTCTCCAGGCGGCTTTGTCCGTGCGGGATCGGCGGACGGCTGGAACCCTCAGCCCGCAGGGAGTGCGGATCGCCAAAGGGCGCTTGGCAGCCCAGATGAACCGTCTGCTCGCGGGTCGGATCACCCATACCGGCAATCGGCGCTTGGCCAAGCACTTGCGGCGCCACCAGAACGATCTGTTCGTCTTCCTCGACCGGGAGGATGTCGAGGCCACCAATTGGCCCGCCGAGCAGGCGATTCGGCCTGCCGTCGTCAACCGCAAATCGTGTGGCGGCAACCGCACGTCCGATGGCGCCAAGGCCCAGTCAATCTTGACCAGCCTTCTGCGGACAGGTCAGCAACGCGGCTTCAACTCACTGGCTCTTTTCAGCGCGATTCTTCGCAGCCCCAGACCGCCTTCCTACTATGACCTGATGACGGCTCCGATCCGGTAAACAGATACTGAGTGACAAGTCTGTTGCAGCCGCGCTCCGTTCCTGTTGCGATCTTGTCGTCATTGAAGCAGCTGCCGGATGCGGAAAAACCTACCAGGCGGCGGAGTATGCCAGGGAACGAGCTTCCAGTATACGCCCTGGTCGCCTGCTGATCTTAACGCACACACACGCAGCATGCAGCGTCTTCTCTGAACGAACAAGAGGAGTGGGTAATTGCGTTGAGATTAGAACAATAGACAGCCTTATCGTTGAGATAGCAACTGCATATCACAAGACACTAGATCTCCCTGCCGACGTAGTTGCTTGGGCACGAAAGATTGGAGCCAGCGGATTTGACGAGCTGGCAGCTAAGGTTGCGAAGCTTACCCAAGCCTGCGCGATGATTACACATGCTCTTGTTCAACGTTACCCCGTCGTCATCTGCGACGAACATCAGGATTCCGGCGCAGACCAACACGCCATCATCATGGAGCTTCACAAAGCAGGGGCACAGCTTCGAGTCTTTGGCGACCCCATGCAACAGATCTTTGAAAAGGGAAAAACTCGGGTCAAGAAACTCGCCGCTCAAAGGTGGATGACATTGATCGGGAACACCCAAGCACATGAATTTCTTGACAAGCCGCATCGTTGGTCTAAGACAAATAGAGAACTTGGCGAATGGATTTGCCATGCTCGCGAGATACTACGCTCAGGCGAACTGCTCGATCTGCGGAGAGATAGCCCGCGCGGTCTTCATGTCGTCTTCGCTGAAGACGTATCAAAGGATCCCAGGGGCTATTGGCTAGCCAAGGAGGATCGTCGATCAATCGACGCTTTCGTCAACAGGCACGACTCTCTTCTAATCCTGGCAGCTCATAATGAGACCGTTCGATCACTTCGAGCCCTATTTTGGCGACGGCTCCCAATTTGGGAAGGACACAACCGAGCGGCAACGGGCGTCTTCGTCGAGAAGCTACAAAACAGCAACGGAAATGCTGGAGGTGTCGCACAAGCCCTCATAAAATTCATGAGCGAGGTCTCCCAAGGATTTACCCTTTCCAGTTATGGCAAACCCTTATTGCGGCAAGTAGAGAGCGGACCTCCGGGTCGACAACAGGGAAAGTCCGCTATCCTTCAAAGGCTGGCGCAGGCCATTCTCGAATCGCCTAACCATAAGGGAGCTAGCCGAGCGCTCCTCCAAATTGAGGGCCTTATTCGAGTTGACCCGGCCTTCAAGGCTGTTAAAATTGACCTCCGAAGCGAATTCTGGGAGGCAATCAGGCTTGGCGAATTTGACGATCCACTGGAAGGCATGGCCGAGATTACGCGTAGGCGTGCTCGGTCCTTTATCAGCCCATGGCGCAAGACCATCAGCACGGTTCACAAGGCTAAGGGCCTTGAATGTGATAATGTTATTGTGATTCCTTGCGATGGCAATCATTTCGGAAAAACTTCGCGCTGCTTGCTCTATGTAGCCATAAGCCGTGCCAAGAATTCCCTACAGCTAGTTATTCCTCGCAGCGATCCGAGTCCTCTGCTGCTATTGCCCCCGGAAAGCATCTAGCGCAACCTACCCCCGCCCCACCACCCGCCCCAAATCAATCGCCCGCACAAATCCCTCATCGCTGTCGACCTGCACCATCCCATCCCCCACCACCATCGCGCCCGGCGCCAGATAATCCGTCGGCCGGCACGTGAACACCACGATCTGGAAGCTCCGCGCCTTCTCCGCAAGCAATCCACGGAACCACTCCATCCGGGTGTCGTCGCTCTGGACGAGCTGGTCGTCGAGGACGATGGTCGTCTGGAGGTACTCGCCGAGACACAGGCGGTACAGAGTGGAGAGCTGTTCGCGCGTTCCGACCGAAATTCGATCGGGAGGTCTCACCGCTCCGGCCACGAAGATGCCCTCCGTGCTCAGATGCGCGGTGAGGTGGACGTTTTGATAGCGCTGTTGGGTCAGGGCCTGGAAGCGACCGGCGATGGCGGGGGCGAGTGCTTGGCCGAGGTTGCTCGCCTGATCGGCGTCCGCAGCCTTCATCTGTTCCAGCAGGAACTTCCAGGCCTCGTAATCCATCTCCAGCTCTTGATCCTGGTACTCCGCCATCGCAAGGACCTCGGCCGCTTCGCGCAACCGATCTCGGGCGACGGCACCTCCCACCTGTTGCAGCTTGCCTTGTGTGGTGAGGATCTCGTCGTTCAAGGCCACGAAGTTCTGTCGGGCTTTCAGCGCGGCGGCGGTCGCGGCATTGACCTCCTCGGCGCTGACCGACCGTTCCGGCGCAGGGAGAGCGTCGTGGCGCTCCAGGGCCTGCTGGAGCTCGCGCTCGGCGGCCGGGAGATCCGCGGCCTCGCGCTGTCTTTGGCGCTCGCCGAGACGCCCCTGCTCGTTCGCATGATCGGCGATGGCCTTCGTGTGAACCGCTTGCGCGGTTTCGACGCCCCGCCTGGATTCGGCCACCGCTTGTCGCGCCTGGGCCAGGGCCGATTCGATCTCGCCTTTCCTGGCGTCCATCCGGGCTTGCAGGGACGCAAGCTCGGCGAGGACTCGCTCCTGCTCCGCGAAGGCAGCCCGCAGACCTTTTTCGGCCGCCGCGGTTCCGGCCGCCAAGCCGTCGGGAAACTGGGCGAGCGCCAGCTCCCGGGTGGTCCTTGCGGTTTCGAGGCTCTCACTCAGAGCCCGGGTGCGCTCCTCGGCCAGGGCCTGCGCGGTGGCCGACGCCTGGACGTCCGCTCGTGCCGTCTCCGCTTCGCGCGCCGCCTTCTGCCGCTTGAGGCGAAGGGACGCCCCCGGGTCTGGCCCCAGCAGGTCGAGGTCGGCCGCGAGCGTTTCGAGCGGCACGTCGCCAAGCTCCGCCCGGCAGGCTGACGCGCGGGCGGAGGCCTCGCGGAGCGACTCGGCCGCACCGGCGAGATCCGCGCTCTGGCGCCGCAACGATGCCAGGGTCCCGTCCAGGGACTGGAGCCGGGAATCGAGATCCTTGGCTTCGGCCAGTCTCGTTTCGAGCGCTTCCAGATCCGCCACTCCCCCAGCCGTCAGGTGGGGCAGGATCTCGGCCTCTCTGCGGCTCTCCAGGACGCGTACCTTGTCCTGCGCATCGCGGCGGCCCCCTCGGACTCGAACGGTCGCGAGGTCGGCGACATCCACCTCGACCTCGGCGTCCGCTTCGATCTCCAAGGGCTGAGCGATCAGTCCGGAATCCGTGGCGACCCCGTCTTTGCGGACTCGAAGGTTGAGCATTGCGGTGGGGATCACGGTCACCACGAGCCCCACGTCCAGGGCTCCCCTGGCGCTCGCAAGGTCGGTTTCGAGCTTCCGGAACGCCGGGAGACTCGCCGCCGGCGGCACCACGATCGCCGCCCGCCGCTCCGCCAGATCCGACCGCTCGGCCGAGACTCGCGCGAGGTCCGCCTGGAGAGCGGACTCCTGCTCGACGCCGGTCTGGGCGCTCGCGACCTGACGCTCCGCATTCCGCGCTTCCACGCCGCGTTCGAGCAGATGGCATCGGCCCAGCGCGTCGCTCGCCACCTTCTCGATTCGGGTGGCGTCGTCCCATCGTTCGCGCGCACGGACTGCCTCGGCTTCCTGCCGGCGGTGGTCCTCCTCGACCCGGCCGGCGGCTTCGATCTGCTCGCGGGTACGGACCGCGGCCTCGACCTTCTGCTGGGCCTCCTGGAGAGCCTTCTCCGCCGCGACCCGCCGCAATTCGAGCTCCTGCCGGGCCACGGTATCCGCCAGGTCGGAGCCGAGGGCAGCCACGCTCTCTTCGGAGGCCGCCAGAGCCTCGCCGGCCGAGGCCGCCGCCGCATGAGCGTCTTTCACCCGCTGCTCCGCCTGCTCCTTGACCGCCGCGAGGTCCCGGACCCGCTGTTCCGCCTCGACCACGGCCCGATCCAGCTCCTGGATGCGCGACAGCTCGGCGCGGGCCGCCTCGACCGCTTCCAAGGCCACCGCACGATCGACGACCTGCTGGGCGAGACGTTGAATGGAAGCCAACTCTTCTTCCGCCGAAACGAGCTCTTCGTCGCACCTTTGCCGGTCCCGATAGAGAGCCTCCAGGTGACCCTCGACGCTCTCGGACTCCTCGACGATCTGCTCAAGGCGCTCGACGTCCTCCCGGGCCTCTCTCACCCGGTCCGCCGCGATCTTGAAGACGCTCCCCCGGGCCGTCTTCTTGGCGCCTTTGTCGGTGAAGGCCTCGTCCCGGCGCGCCTGGGCCTGCCGGAGCAGCGCGAGGAACAAGGGGTCCTGCGCCACGGCCTGCAAGGCGGCCGCGATCCGATCCTTGCCGCTCGCCGTGCCGTCGTCGCCCAGGCCGCTCCGGAGGACGTTGGCCACGTCGTCCTGGGTCGACAGCAGCGCGGTGGCCAGGAAGCTCGTGGGAACACCCTTTCCGGCCCCCGCTCCGCCGGGCTCGGGGATGCCCCAGCGCAGGATGTCCCGGAGCTTCGCGTCGACCCCGCGTGCGCGCTCGACCTCGTCGAAGTCCTGGCCGTTCCGCGACTCCGCGAGATGGGACGAGCCGGGCTTGCCGAACTGTTTCCGGACGCGCCAGATCCGTTGCGCCTCGGTCTCGAAGGTCAGCTCGACGAACGGATCGTCGCCGCCGGCCCACGGGATGTAGGGCTCGCAACCCTTCGACGCATGAGGGAGCAGCAGCGCCAGACGGATCGCATCCGCGAGCGTCGATTTGCCGAGGTCGTTGGGGCCGTAGAGAACGTTGAGCCCCGGGCCGAACGCGACGTCCAATTCCGGGATCGCGGCGAAGCTCCGGACCCGCAGCCGATGGAGCCTCATCGAGCCTCTCCGATCGATCCATCCTGCTGCTGGAGCAGTTTGTAAAGGTGAGCCAGCGCCCGGTTCGCTTTCTCCCGCTCCGTCTCGTTCACCGATTCGGCGATGATCCGGTCGAGGCGGGCGACCGTGTCCTTGAGCACCAGCGGCAGGTCGTCGGGAAAGACGTCCAGGGAACCCTTCTGGATGTGCAGCTTCGTTTCATCCACGACCAGGATGCCGGCACGGCCGATGGTCGCCTCGGTCCCTCTCAGCTCCCCGAGAATGCGCCGCAGCTCGGTCTCTTCGGCCAGCGTCACCACCATGTCCAAATGGAGCCTGACGACGTGTTGTAAGAGATTCTTCCGAGTCAGGAGATCCCGCAGCTCTTTCATGTCGCGGCAGCGCACGTCGATCCAATTCCAGGTGGCCACCGGCGCCTCTTCGACGCGGGGACGGAAGCCGTGCCGGAACAGGGCCACGACGGCGACCTTGCCGGCACCCGGCTCGTCGAAGCTCGTCGGCTCCGGCGCTCCCGGATAGACGGTCGGCACGGGCAGCTTCGGGGTGACGTCGCGAAACGAATGGGTGTCGCCGATCGCGAGATAGTCGAGGCCGCGCAGGGTTCCCGCATCCCGCCGGATCGGAAAGTTGGTCTGATAGCCCGGGATGTCGAACGTGCTGCCATGAACGCAGCCGATGCGGAGCCTCGTGTCGCCGGATTCGCGGGCGGGCAGGCCCAGGGCCGGATCGTCCTGTCCGGCCCGGGAGCGGCAGGGCCGCGCATACAGGACCGCCTCGGGCGTGATCTCGTGGGAGAAGTCGTCCCGGTCCACGACATGCACCCAGGCGGGAAGGCGCGCGCGGAACGCATGCCCGGCGTGCCACACGGAATCCTTGGTGAGCGGATCGTGGTTGCCCGGCACGAGGAACACGGGCACTCCGAGGGGATGATCGTGGAAGGCCTTGGCAAGGCCCGCCCAGAAGTCCTGGGCCGGCATGGGATCGTCGAACAGGTCGCCCGCGCAGAGCACGGCGTCCACCCGCTGGCGCCGCGCCAGGTCGAGGATCTTGACCACCACGTCCATGCGCGCCCGGGACAGCGTCTTCTGCGCCTCTTCGGGAAAGGATGGAAACCTTTTCCCCAGGTGCCAGTCGGCCGTGTGCAGGAGCCTCAGCACGACGTCTCCGGCTCCTCGATCCGGAACGACGCCCGGAACAGCCGGGTCACCTTCGGCTCCTGATACCGCCGCTTGTGATACTCGTCTCGCCATTTCCGGTACCTCTCGTCCTCTCTGGAATCCAGGGCCGCGATCCGCTGCTCGAGCTCCTCCTGCCGGGAAGCGAGGCGGTCGATCTCCGCTTCGACCCGCTGCCGGTCGCTCGCGCCGACCACCTGGTCGCGGCGGTCCCGGCTGGAGCGCAGCTTCTCGGTGACGCTCGCCAGCTCGCGACGGCAGAGGAGGATCTTGTCTTCGACGTACCGCTCGAGCTGCCCGAGAGCCTGTTCGAAATGTTTTTGCTCGCTCTTCTCGACCTCCTGCTGGTCGACGAACACCGCCTCGTCGAGAGCGTCGTCGAGCCAGGGCGGATCCACGGCGGCCTCGAACGGTGGGCCGTCGGCGGCGGCCAGGCGGGAGAGCCCCAGGGCCAGGGCGGGATCGATGGGGACGCCGTCCACCACGGCCCCCGCGATCAGCCGCTGCACGGGCTCGAAGCCGCCGTAGTCGACGAGGACCACGCCGAGGACGCCGGTCTTACCGGCCAGCGCGGCAAGCTCGGACGGAGACTCCGAGGACAGCCGGAGCACCACCGGGCCGCCCGCCCAGGCACGAGCGTCCGCGATGGCCGCCTGCACCAACGGATGGAGCAAATTCAGGGCCTCGGCATCGCTCAGGTCCCGAGCATCGCCGACCGCCAGCTTCCGACCCTCTCCCAGGATTTCGAAGACGGCGCGGTGGCCGTCCCCGGTTCTGACGTATTCGATTCCGGAATCCGCCAGGTAGCCTTCCACCAGATCGGCGACGTCCCGGTCGAATTGAGCGAGGGCCGCGGGAAGCTCCTGGCGAAGGTTCCGGAACACTTTTCGGACCTCTTCGTCGAAACGCGATTCGATGATCTGCGATGTCCGGCGGTACTCCCGTTCGTAGGCCTCCCGCTTCCCCTCGATCTTGTCGCGCAAGGCCGCGATCTCGCGAGTGATCTCCTCGACCGAGCGCGAGCGGCTGTAGATGCTCTGGAGATCGCTCTGCAGCTCGACGGCCAGCGCCGAGACGGCGATCTCGGGAGCCTCGGTGCGCGGCTCGTGCAGCACGGTGTCCGAGGCATCGAGGACCTTGCCGAACAGATCGAGCTTCCGGCTCAGGATCTCGAACGTTAGCTGCTGCCCTTCGTTGTCCCGGTTGATGAAATTGACCACCGTGACGTCCCGCGTCTGGCTGTAGCGGTGGCAGCGTCCGATGCGCTGCTCGATGCGCTGGGGGTTCCAGGGCAGGTCGTAATTGATCACCGTTTCGCAAAACTGGAGGTTCAGCCCCTTCGCGCCGGCCTCGGTGGACACCAGCACCTTGGACCGCGTGCGGAACTCGTGAACCAGGGCCAGCCTCACCGCGACCTCGCGGCTCGGCTTGCTTCCGGGAGCGAGGCGAGCTCCTTCTTCCTGCTGCCAACGGGCGAGGGCCTGCCTCGCGCGCTCGTGATCGTTGACGCCGCGAAAGAGGGTGATCTCCTCGTCCTGGAGGCCCTCGTCGAGAAGCAGTTTCCGGAGGTACTCCTGCGTGGTGATCGATTCGGTGAAGACCACGGCCTTGCCGCTCCCCTGACCGTCGCGGCCGCGATCGAGGAGCAGCCGGATCGCCTTCTGGAACGAGAGCGCCTTGGTGTCGCTCGGAAGCGAGCGCGCGCGGGCGAGGAGATCCTCCACGCGAGCCAGCTCCGCGACGACGCCGCCGTGGTCCGCGGGGTGGTCCGCGGGAAGGACCGGCGGGTCTTCGGCCGGCTCCGACAGCTCCTCCTCGTCTTCCAGGTCGCGGAACATCGCGTCCGCCACGTCGTCGGAATCCTGGCCTTTCGCCAACCGCCGGAGCCGGGCGGCCACATTCTCCAGGCTGGCGGCGAGCGCGGGGATCGAAGACGCCATGCGCCGGTGGAATCCGATGAGCAGGAGACGGCGCTGCCGGCCCGAGAACGCGAACAGCGAGGGCTCGAGCAGGTATTCGGTCACGTCGTTGTAGAGCGCCCGCTCGTCGACGCTCATCGCGTACTCGTAGAGCCGGCACCGCCGCTGGGTGAACGGCCGGTCGAGAAACTCCTGGGCCTGGCGGCGCAGCGTGCGCTGGAGCACCCTGGAAAGGCGCCTCTGGAGCTCGTGCTCCTGCCCGGGGACCAGGATGCGGTCGTCCTCGGAGCAGAACACCCGGCGGAAGGTCGAGATGTCGCCGAGCAGAGTGCCGGTCGGCTCGACGTACTGCACCAGGCCCCAGAGCTCGGCCAGCGAATTCTGGATGGGAGTCGCGGTGAGCAGGAGAACGGGGGCCGAGCGCAGGAAGCCGCGGACGCGGTGGGCCATCAGGGCCTCGTCCGAGTCTTCGTCATAGATGCCATCGCGGTCGTACCGCTTGTGTAGGCCCGCGAAAATCTCGTGCGCCTCGTCGATGACCACCAGGTCGAACGGCGGCGCGGCCAGGAGCGGCACCGAGCCGCGCTCGCTCCCCGCGAACTCGCGGCCGACCAGATAGACGCCGGGGCCGAGGAAGCCCGCATGGTCCTCTCTCGTCTGGATGCCGAAGAGCTGAAACAGCTCGCTCTGCCACTGTCCTATGAGGGACTTCGGCACGATCAGCAGGATGCGCTGAGATCCTTCCGCCCGGCGCTGCGCGATGATGAGACCGGCCTCGATCGTCTTCCCGAGGCCGACCTCGTCGGCGAGGATGCAGCCCCCCTCCTGGAGCCGCCGGAGCGCGAAGATCACAGCATCGATCTGGTGCGGGTTGGGGTCGATGCGGGCTTGGCGCTGCGCCGCCGCGTAGCGCTCCCGGTCATCCGGACGTCGAGCCCGGACCAGATCCTCCGCGAGGAGACGCCGGTTGAAGGCATGGAGGCCCGATGGGCCGTAAGGCGGGGACATCGAATCCGTTTTTTCCAAGAAGCTTGCGGTGACGATAACAAAGTAGCTTCGAGGCGTCAAACCTCAAATAAAACCAAGTCCTGTTCATTATCCTTCTCTATCATCGGATCTCATAGGATGCCTATCATGTATATAACCATTAGTGGTCGAACACTCCCAAGGTGGAGTTAGCGCGGAGGCTGGTTTTTCAGGAGATGAAACGCGCACCCGGTGAGGAAACTGTCGGGCGCGAACGTTCCGGACCTCAAGGGGACGGTTCAGAGGAGCGGATCCATGTCCCAGACACTGGGTAAAATGACTCAGCAGCGAGGACGAACGTCTCAGACGACTGGGGGACCCCCTCCCCTAGTTGGGAGACCCCTTTCCCCACTGGGGAGACCCCTTTCCCCAGCGGGGAGACCCCCTTCCCCACTGGGGAGACCCCCTTCCCCAGCGGGGAGACCCCCTTCCCCACTGGGGAGACCCCTTTCCCCACTGGGGAGACCCCTTTCCCCACTGGGGAGACCCCTTTCCCCAGTGGGGAGACCCCCTTCCCCAGCGGGGAGACCCCCTTCCCCAGCGGGGAGACCCCTTTCCCCAGTGGGGAGACCCCTTTCCCCAGCGGGGAAACCCCCTTCCCCAGCGGGGAGACCCCTCGTCTTAGTTGGGGGACCCTTCCCCGGACCCGGCTCCATTGACGGCCCGGGTGGCCCAGCGGGCAGCTATCCTGGCCGCTGCCGTTCGAAGAAGGCCCAGATCACCGCCGGTCCGTTCGGCTCCTTGGGCGTTGGACCCAAGAGCCGCGGATAGCGCGTGTATGGCTGAGGCAGGCCGTGTCCGGCGCCGTGAATGGCGATGAGCTCCACCTCGACGTTGGAGCCGTTGCGCCAGAGCATCCGCTCGACGTGATCCTCGCCGGTGCCTGGAGTATCCTGCGTCGCGGGCAGACCGGGGATGTGATTGAGGTCCGCGAGGTATTGCCCCGACTCGCGCGCCGACCGGACCTTGCCGCGCTTCAGGAAGCCGAAGAGCTCGACGTCTCCACCCTCGAACGGATTGATGGGATCCTTCGTACCGTTCATGATCATGACGGAAGAAGTGCCCTGCCCCGCGGGCTTGCACTTGAAATTCTCCGCCACCGGCACGCTCGCCGCTACCGCGGCAACGGCGCGAAAGCGGGAAGGAGCCTCGAGCGCCAGTCGATAGGCCATGTGGCCGCCACGGGAAACGCCGATCGCGAACACGCGGTTCCGATCGACGCCGATTTCAGTGATCAGCTTGTCGACGATCCCGGTCAAAAATCCCACGTCGTCGACGTTCAGACTGTTCGCGCTGTAATCACCGACTGCGTTGCACGCATTCCAATAGCCCTTGTACGCATCGGGATAGACGACCGCAAAGCCCTGTTCGTCCGCGAGGCGATCGAACGCATACCCCGTCTGTTTACGTATGCGCGTGCCGTTTTCACCCGAGCCGTGCATCACCACCACCAGCGGAGATCCGCTCTTCCACCTCCCCGGCACATAGGCCAGGTACGTCCGCTTCCATCCGCCCACCTCGAGGGTCCCCTGGGTCAGCCTGCCGGACAGTCGTGGGACTTCGGGAGCCGGCGAGTAGACGAAGTAGCCAAACAGCGCGCCGCACAGCGCAACGACGGCGATCAGACTCAAGAGGAAGAAGCGCAGGGCTCTTTTCATGGCGATCCGGCTGCGAGAGGCCGACACCGGGTTCGGTGCGGGTGCCACACCGGAGCCTCCTGCCTCTTTCTACGCAGAGGATGGGCTTTTCTTACTACGGTCCTCGACCGCCGCGAGGCGATCGAGGACCCGGGATGGAGAAAGGCGCGGTACGCCTACTGTTGCGTGATCTTCACGTCGTCCACCGCCGCCTCCACGAGGCTGGCGGTCGAGGCGTCCGCGGCTTCGATGAGGATGCGCACGGTCTGGCCGTGGAAGGCGCTGACGTCCACGGTTCTGGTGGCCCAGGCCGCGTCGTCGTTGGCGGTCGATCCCAGCTCCTCCAGCACCAGCGAGGTGGTGGTTCCCACCACCTTGACGCGCAGGAAGTCGGCGGTCGAGGAGTTGGTGGCGTGGGCGAAGTAATAGGAGAACGACAGCGTCAGCGTGCCGGTCGCGGGGAGAGCGATCGCCGGCGACTGGATGGAGGTCGTGCCGCCGTCGACGTCGAAGTCGCCCGCCGCGGTCCCCGCCTGGCGGCCGGTCACCAGGTCGTTGGTTCCGGAAACCGTGGTGCCGAGCTGCTTCACGCCGCCGGAGTTGGTCGCCTGGGGAACGCCCCGCTCCCACTGGCCGGTGGTCGCCGTGTCGGTGCCGCCCGGGTTGACGGTCCACCCCTTGGCGGTCTCGAAGTCGTCGAAAAAGACCGTGGTCGGCGGCGGCGGAGGCGTGCCGCCGGCCACGACGTTGCCGGTGACGACGAGCGCGAAGGGCTGGGGGCCGTTCGGCACGTTGAAGGAGCGCACGGTGACCGTGTAGACCCCGGCCGCGGGGGCGGCGAGGAGCACCTGCTCCAGGGTGTTCCTGCGGTCGGCCGCGCCGCCGGTCGCCGAGGCGCCCCCTGAGAACACGTTGCCGCGCCAGACCGTGCCGGTCGGACCGGTGACGATCAGGTCGAGGTCGTTGTTGATGTTGGGGCTCGCCGCCGGAGTCGAGGGGAAGTCGGTCCACGCCAGCGTCGCCTTGAGGGATTCGCCCGCCGTGACCGTGAAGGTGAACGCGCGGTCCTCGTTGGTCGAGCCGGTGGCGAAGGGGGTCGCGGTGTCGTTGATCCAGAGCTTGCGGGTCTGGCCGGTGAAGAACAGGGCGTTCTCCAGCAGCACCCGGCCCCAGCCCTGGCAGTTGGCCGGAATGGCGGTTGTGCCGGCCATGCTGACGGCCGAGTTCACCAGGGTGCCGCGGATCAGCGCGGCCGAGGGGGTGAAGCCGTTCAGCGCGACCTTGCCGCCGGTGGGATACCAGCCGTCCGTGTAGTACTGGCGGATCAGCGCCGCGAAGCCGGCGCCTCCCGGCGAGGCCATGCTGGTGCCGGATTCCGCGAGAGTGGTGCAGTTGTTGGAGGTGATGTTGTTGTCGTTGCGGGCGGACACGATGTTCGATCCCGGCACCGTGATCTCGGGCTTGATGCGGCCGTCGGCGGTCGGGCCGCAACTGCTGAAGGAGGCCATGGAGTCGGCGCTCGTCCCCCGCAGGGTGGCCCCCACCGAGACGGCGCTCTTGGCCGTGGAGGGGCTTCCCACCGAGCCGGTGCCCGGGCCGGCGTTGCCGGCGGCGAAGAAGATCAGGTCGTCCTTGTGATTCCACATGAACTCGTCGACGTCCTGGCTGGCGGCCGAGTAGTTGTTCTGCACCGCCGCGTTCTCGTTGTCCCCCCAGGAGTTGGTGTGGATGCGCGCTCCCTGGTCGTACGCCTGCTGGAAGATCGGATTGAGGTCGACCACCGGGCAGCCGATGCCGGGGAGGTCGCCGCAGTTGTCGGTCAGGAAGCCGGCGTCCTGGATGACCAGCTTGGCGCCGGGCGCCATGCCGTCCGCGGTGTCGTGGGTGAGCAGATGGGCGAAGTTGTCCCCCGCCACCGTGCCGGCCACGTGGGTGCCGTGGTTCTGGTTGTCCCACTCGGTACTGGCGATGCCGCCGGCGCACTCGGCGGAGGAGAGGAAGTCGACCGCGATGACCTTGCGCTGGCTGGTGTTGACCACGGTGCCGCCGTTGCAGAGGTTGGTGGGCGGCAGCCCCAGGGCCGTGTCGCGGAAAAAGCAGGAGTCCGGATCGATACCGGTGTCGATGATGGCCACCGTCTGCCCCTCGCCGAAGATCCCCTGGGTGAAGATGGGCGTCGTCTGGCCGCCGGCGAGCCCCGACTGGCCGACCCAGACGGTGGTGTCGTTGAGCAGCGTGCGCCGCCCCTCAAGGTCGATCCAGAAGACGTCACGCAGGCCGGCGAGCGGCTCGCGAAGGGCGGCGATCTCGGCGGGGGTGAGCAGCAGGCGGACGCGCGAGAAGTGGGGATTGCGGCGCGCGCCGGCGATGCTCTTGACGCCGAGGTCGCGGATCTTCCGCACCACCTCGCCCAGGTCGGCGTCGGGATAGATCTGGAGGTTCACCGGCCGCGCCTCTTCCTTCCGCTTGGCATCTCCCGCCCCGAAGGCCGCGATCGCCGGAGAGATCTTATAGAGCGGCTGGTAGGGACCCGACCAGCTAGCGCCGAGGGCCGCGAGGTCGCTCGCGCTCCGCTTGCCGGTAGGCATGCGGACCAGGTAGGAGTAGTACGGCAGGTAGGTGTAGACCTTGAGGCTTGCCTTGGTCAGGGCCGCGATCTGCCGCGCCGTGGGAGGCGCCGGGAACTTCACCAGCACGATCTCGTCCTCGACGGCGTCCTCCGGGCGGACGCTCAGCGCCTCGGGGATAGCGGGCTGCGGCCGGCTGGTGTCGATCACCCCGGAGCTCAGCGAGATGACGGCGGACTCCCGCGCCGCGCCGGCCGCGGCGACTTGGGCGACCGCGGTCTCCGCGGCCGTGAGGCGGAGACCGGCGGCGGCGAGCAGCAGTAGAGCGAGACTCCAGACCTTCTTCGATCCAGGCATGATTTCTCCCTTGGGAAATGAATGGACTGACAAAAGAGCTGGTGTCCGGGAGGGCCGGGAGGGGACAGCCGTCATGGCATCGGGTGCAGGCATCGGATACAATCGGGGGCCACGGGTCTCGGATGAAGAAGTCTCTACAACTCCTCGTCGTCCTCTTCGTTCTGCTCGGTTGTATCGGTTGTGATCAGGCGGTCAAGGCGCTCGCGAGGGGCGCTCTCGCCTTCTCGCCGCCGGTGCTGCTGCTCAACGGCGCCGTGCGCCTGCAGTACACGGAGAACCCCGGCGCCTTCCTCAGCCTGGGCGCGGGCCTGCCGGCCGGCGTCCGCTACCTGTTCGGCGTGGTGCTGGTGGGGGTGACCCAGCTCGCCCTGTTCGCTTTCCTGATCCGGTCGAGGAACCTGACGACGCTGCAGCGGATCGGCTTCTCGCTCTTCCTCGCCGGCGGCCTCGGCAACTGGATCGACCGCATCGCCAACCACGGCCGGGTGATCGACTTCGTCAGCCTGGGGCTGGGCCCGCTCCACACGGGCATCTTCAACGTCGCCGACGTGGCGATCCTGGCGGGGATCGTGACGGTGCTGATCTCCCGCCGGGAGCCGCGGCTGGTCCCGGCCCCGATCGAGATGGAGGGACCCGCGAGATGAGACGGAAGATGATCCTGGCGGCGGCGCTGCTGATGGCGGCCCTGCCGGCGTTCGGCGCCGCACCCGCCGCACCCGCGGCAGTGCCGGCGGCGCAACCGGCGACCGCCCACGCGACGTTCGCCGGCGGCTGCTTCTGGTGCATGGTGCACCCGTTCGACCAGCTCCCCGGGGTGATCAAGGTCACCTCGGGCTACACCGGCGGCAGCAAGGCCAAGCCCACCTACGAGCAGGTCTCGTCGGGGACCACCGGCCACGCCGAGGCGGTTGACGTGGTCTACGATCCGTCGAAGATCGGCTACGAAAAGCTGCTCGACGTGTTCTGGCACAACGTCGATCCGTTCGCGAAGAACTACCAGTTCTGCGACCACGGGACGCAGTACCGCTCGGCCATCTTCGTCCACGACGACACCCAGAAGCGGCTCGCCGAGGCGTCGAAGGCTGAGATCCAGAAGCGGTTCAAGCAGCCGATCCAGACCGGGATCGACCCGGCTTCGACCTTCTGGCCCGCCGAGGAGTACCATCAGGATTATTACAAGAAGAGCGCTCTCAGCTACCGGTTCTACCGCGCGAGTTGCGGGCGCGACCACCGGCTCGAGGAGATCTGGGGCAAGAGCGGCGAGTAGGCGCCCGGGGGCTCCCTCGTTCTACTTTGTCAGATTGGCCTTGTCGGTCGGAGCCGCCCGAACCCTCACCCCTGGCCCCTCTCCCTTCCCCTCCCACCCTCCCTCACAGGGAGAGGGGAACCCCCGCCCCCTCATACTCGAGGCTTTTCTCTTTGCCTTTGCTTTCTCCCTCTTCTCCCGGTGAGGGGGAGTAACCTTGGCCCATCCGATTCCATCGAGTGTCTCCAAGTCTCAAATCTCCCCTAACTCCTTCATTTCCGTAGGTTTCCGGTACTACGTGAGACAGTCTTAGTCTCTCGCGGTGGCGCTGAGTCTTCCACTTGCGTCCTGCCATGGAACCTTTATAGTACCTTTCATGGTGCTGTGGTGGCACCTAGAGCCTTTCCGGCTCGCCCCCCTTGGGGGACTACATTTTGAGGTGCATCCATGGCTACCCTTCGGCTCACTGAAGCCCGTATTCCGTCCCTGCGGCCAGCTCCCGGCAAGATCCAAGAGGACTACTTCCACAGCCCAACCCCCGGCGCTGGCCTCCGGGTGGGCAAGGATGGCCGCCGCACGTTCTTCTGTCTCTTCTACTCCCCTACCACGGGAAAGCGGACCCGTGTATCCCTGGGGGAGCACCTAAGCAGCATCGGCGGCAAAGCCGAGTTCTTTAGGAAATTGCGAGACCTTGGTGAGAAGGTAGAGGATTCCGAGTGCGGCCTAAGCCTGAGAGCCTTTGAAGCCGAGTATGCAAAGCTCCGGGGTGACTTGGCCCGGGGCATCGACCCGTTCCAAAAGGAAGTGTCCATCAGCGTCCAGCAGGCGAACATCCCCGACCGCATCCCGGTAGAGGACATCCCCGACGACTTGAAGAGCAGATTCCCGAACGGTGTCATGCCGGGGACGGTCGGCTATCTTCTTAAGGAGTTCCTACAGAAGCATGCCGCAGTAGCGGGCAACATGACACCCCGGGGTTACCTGAATTACAGGCAACAGACGAGCGGCTACCTCAAGGGAGTTTATGAAATCCCGCTAGGCGAATTCGACGCTATGGCAGTGAGGCGGCTATGCGACACCATCCAACAGAGGGCGCCGCAGTCTGTACGGCAGGCTAAGAATGTTCTCAGTTGCGCCTTTGAGTGGGCCATGTCCAAGCCCGATTCCGGCATTATCTCCAATCCTTGCCGGGGAATTAAAATCACGGTGCCGAAGGTAAAGCGCGACCGCTGGCTAAATGATTCTGAGTTACAGACTGTCCTTAGCACTCTTCCGCTCTTGAAGGATCAAAAAGCCGCAGACGTTTATACTCTCATCCTGGCTTCCCTTTGCCGGCCCGGAGAAGCTTCAAGCATTCGAGCGGAAGATATTATAAACCTCAATGGTGAACGAGTCTGGCGAGTTGCGGACCCGAAGAACGGAAAGCCCTTCATTATTCCTCTTTTTGGCCCCATCGGCGAAGTCATCAACCGGAGGCTATTGGAAGTGGGAAAAACGGGTCCCCTGTTCTGGGAGACTCCCGAAGGGGACGATTATCCCTATCAAATGAAAGTCGCCAATAAAGCGCTTCGGGCTCAGACTGGATTGGAGGACATCCGCCCCCATGACTTCCGGAGGACGGCCCGAACCCACGTTTCAGGGTTGGGGGTGAATAAGGACGTCGGGGAAGCGCTCTTGAACCATGCTAAGGAAAGCACGCACGGAACCTATGATCTCTTTGACCATTGGAACGAGCGGAAGCAGGCTATCCGTCTCTGGCACGGGAAGCTGGCTACTCTTCAACAAGGAGAGGAACAAATGGCCGCATAGCGCCAAATAAAAAAAACGGGCCTATAGGGCCAAAAAAAAGGGGGAGGCTATCGAGCGCTCCCCCTTTTTTTGTCCGGACCTCAGCTTGCTTTAGCCAAACCTAACCTTACCCCGTCCTCTTCCCGCAAGCGCACCACCGACCGCCCCACCCTTCGACGCGTACGATTGGACAGCCAAGCCTGAATTTCACTCTCTTTCCAGCCAACGCGGTACGTAGACAACTCGTAAGGAGCTGGAAAGGTATGTTTGGCGACATTACGGTAAATCGTCGCCTTCGATAATCCTACCAGTTCTATGACTTCGCGGAGTGGAAAATATTTAATTTTTTCCGTCATTCTTAACGTCCTCCAGGTCGAACGGCATTAGGAATTCATCCAATACGCCGAAAGCCTCTGCCCTGTCCATCAAATATTTATCAAGCTCCCTATATATGCGAGTCCTAAGCCGGCGCGCACGCTTGATGTCTCCATTTGCCAAAGCCTCTTCAGCTTTACACACAAAGTCAGGTATATCCCGGATCGGGTAAGTTCTATCCAACCGAAGGAAATAGGCTAAGTTCCATGCCTTCGGTAGCTTTTTTCCATCTGCTGGTTTCCTAGGCATGGGATTCCTCCCGCCAATAGACAATGGGAGCACCCCGAAGCTTTAAGCGAGCACTTGATACCTGCTTAGCCGCTATCAGGATGTCAAGATATGCCTTGATCTCAGCCCGTGGCTCGCGGAGCTTCTGCATTAGCTCCGCAATCTTCATTCCCTTCTCTTGAGATTCCGGAAGGAGCCTTAGAATTTTCTCTTTGAGCCCCCCAGTGGTGGGAGCACCCTTTCTCAGGCATTCGCCAATTGCTAGCATCTGACGCTGTACCGCTGGAGAGTAAGCCATGGGTGAGATTGGCTTAGTCCCAAATCTGATTTCACTTTCCATAAACACTGCCTCACATTCGTTGCGTCGTCTCGAATCATTCGAGACCTCGCGCAAGGGTTGCGCCCTTTTGTCGAGCTTCCTACAGATAGGTCGAGCTTCCTACGGATCGCAAGGGGAATAGTGGGAAGCGAGTCAGAAGATCATGCCCTACAAAATATGACGTCCCCGTATCTGACTCGCCTCCCCCAAGCCGAACCAACCAACCGAGGAGAACGAGAGAAAGAGTAAACCCAGACTCACGCCGTGTCAAGGGGGTTTTAACAAGCCTTGACATATTTCGCGGACTGTTAGAAGTCAGCCTATAGAAATCGCCCACAAACGCCCCTAGATTAAAACAAGATAAGTGACCCGCCCTCACCCACGCACCTAATGGAGATCGGCCCACAGTAAGGCAGGGAGCCGCCTATTCTATGGACTTAAATCGTTAGAGTCGCCTTTCCCCTCTGGTGGGAGTGTCAACCGAATAGAGCCGGCCCTGAATCCCGCGAAGCTCGGCCAAAACACGGCCATTTACGGCAAGTGCAGGTTATCCACCTGAGTACATTAGTGAAGAGAGGAGGAAATCATTCCGTCCTCTACTAGAAAAATAATTAGGGAGCAAATGCAATGGATACGATGTCAACACTTGAGAACACCCCCCGCAAGCCCGGCCGTCCAATTTCAGTAACCTACAGAATGGAAGACAGGGGCTTTGCCACGCCGTGCCACATCTGGCAGGGAGCTAAGACGCCAACCGGGTATGGAATGCTGAAGCGTGGCGGCTATAACGGTTACACCCATCGATACTTCTATGAGCTGGAGAATGGACCGATCCCCGAGGGATTCCAGCTTGACCACCTTTGCTGTCAAAGGGACTGTATGAATCCCGCCCACCTGGAACCGGTAACACCAGCGGTCAACGTTCGCCGCTCCGCGCTGGCGAAGCTCACTCCTACCCGCGTTCAAGCAATCCGGTACGCCTACAGTCAGAGGAAGAGAGTTCCTGTCCGTCAATGGGAGCTGGCGAAAGCTTACGGCGTGACACAGGCGCAGATCTCGAATATCGTCAACTTCAAAAAATGGAACTAAGGGTTTGAATGTCAAGCCTTGAGAATGTCAAGGGTTGAAATGTCAACTGTTCAAGGCGGGTGAGTTATGGTAGACTTTAAACCGACCACCCGCCCTTGATGTCAAGAGTTGGAATTCTGATAGGTCAAAATAAAAAGTGATGCCCCTGTCCCCCATGACGGGCAAATGTCAAGGGACAGGGGCAGTGGAGAGGGAATGGAAGAGTTTACCACAAACACGGCAGGAATCAAACATTCAAAATCAAGGCCTATGGTCCTGGTCCGGGATGAATATCTTTTCATCACTGGAGAGGATCATTGTGCAGCCGCAGTGCTCGCGGCACTTGAGCACTGGATAAACCATCTCGGGAAGAACTCGGTTAAGCGCAGTCACGGAAAGCTATCAAGCGACATGATCGGGCTCTACGCTCCGAAACGAATCGCTTCAGGAATTGGAAGACTGGAAAGCTTGGGGCTCATCTCGGTTTCCGGTAATAAGGGAGAGGTCCCAAGCTACGGGCTCAACGTCGAGACAATCAATTCAAAACTTGAAACTTATGTACCTTTCGCTGAACGGACCTCGGTCAAAAGGGACAACCACCCCGGTCAAAAGACAGAGGTACCTCCGTCAAATGGCGTAGGGGGTCTGTCAAAAGACAGAGGTACCTCGGTCAAAAGGGAGACCCCCCTCTGTCTTTTGACAGACATAATAGATGAAAATAGACTTTCAATAGAACTGGAAATAGATCAGGAGAATAGAACATCTGAAATAGAGGTAGAATCTGATAATGATCCTTGGAACCTATTCAATCAATCATTAGGCTCGTCGTCGTCGGCAGAGCCGACAGACGAGCCCCTAGTACAGGAAGAAGAGGATTCTGAAGATGAGAACCATAACGGTTTAACTCCTTATCTGGAGAATCCAGAAGTCCTAATTCATGACAAAGTACACCGCTCAAGATTCCTAGAGGAAGTCAAGCAACTCCTTCCAAGTTCATTCATCTTTATTGGAACTGAGAGTCCAGAAGAGAAGGAAAGACTGAGAGCGGCCAACCACCTAGGCTCCTACCATGATGCCGTACAAGGTGGGAAGATTGAACACTTGAAAGAACTAGTTGAACTGGTAAGGAATTATACTAGTGTCGCTGCCTAAGTGGAATACTTGCCTGACCTGTGGTTTGACTACTCAGGGAGATTTCTGTTATACCTGTGAAGAGTACATTCCCGCTTATCCCGGATGTCCTCAAATCCAACTAGCTACCATCCTACAGTTTCCCAGTGATCCCAAGGAATACCAGGAGCGATTAAAGAGAGGTCGGGCAAGATCAATTAGATTGAAACAGAAGTAGGGTTCTGTGGTATGATTGATTTACCATAGCGAAAGGAATGATTGTAATCGTTTGACTGTTATTGGAATTGATCCCGGAATTACCGGGGGACTCTCATGGATGGGTTCCTCCGTTTCCAGCATACCTGTACCAATCTCCAGGAGAGAAGGAATCCGTTATCCTCTCCTGGATCACTCCAAAATAGATAGGTGGTTCGAATCCTGTGCTAGCTCTTTTCAGGAGATTCCTACCCTATGTGTCATTGAAGATGTCCACTCAATGCCAAGGGATTCTAAGCAAGGTGCTTTCACCTTCGGTTTTACAACTGGCGGAATCGTATCTTATTTTGCTTCCCTTAATCTTGAACTGGTAACCGTCTCTCCCAGAGAATGGCAAAAGGCAATCCTAAGTCAGGATGTTGCCGATGTTCAAAGAGAGCAGCCGACCTTAACCTCTCGGGAAGTTCTGAAAGCCTCTTCAATAAGATTTGTGAAACGTACCTTCCCCGGTGTCTCCTTGATTCCTACTCCTAGAAGCAGGAACGAGCACTCCGGGATATCTGATTCAATTTGTATCGCTTTATACGGGATGGAAAGATTTGGCAGAGTTTGAAACATGTATTGTCCCAGTGTTGAGGCATGAGGGATTCCTAGAGGAAGACAAAGCTGATACAGGCGGGATTACAAAGTACGGCATTTCTCTCGCTTATCTCTTAAGTCTCCAGAAGCCGCAAGGGGATGTTAATAGGGATGGCACGACTAACGCGAATGACATCAAGTCCCTAACCCTCGATCAAGCTAAAGAACTATACCGGGTTGGATGGTGGGAACGGTACGGCTACCAGGACATTGAGGACAGCCGAATAGCAACAAAGATTCTTGACCTATCCGTTAACATGGGTGCATCCCAATCTCACAAGATAGTGCAGCGAGCCCTAGGTATCGAGGACGACGGCATCCTAGGAAGTCAATCCTTGAAGGTCATCAACTCCACACCAGCGGACAAGCTCCTACCAAAAGTCAATGATTCAGCAATGGAGTTCTACGTCGCACTAACGTTCCATCGTATTTCAACCATGGGTTTGGCAGAGGGCGGCAAGTTCCTTAAGGGTTGGCTCCGCCGCACCTATGATTCCATTGAGGTCAACTAAAGCAATGAACTTTATGAGTATCGTAAGGCGCTTGTTCTCGGGCTTGTCACAGGTCGCGCAGTCTCCAGAAGGTCAGGCTGTGGAGAAGGTTATCAAGATCTCCCCGCAAGCTCAGATTGCAATTGTGGGCGTTGAAGTCATAGACAGCGCCTTAAACCCAAAAGATGCCCCTCAGAGCCCGATAGAGGCCACAAAGTAACCATCCGGCTATCTCCCCCTTGACCTATGGCAGATAGAGCCCCAAAACAAAACGTAGTGCAGAAGATCATAAAGATTCTCGTATACGGCACGGTCACCGTTACCCTTTACGAGTCAGATCAGAAATTCCTATGTGATCTTTGTATCTCATGGGACTAGGTACGAACGAGAGGACAAACCCAACATGAAGTATCTATCAATCGCAAACTTCCTCCTTGACATGGCGGACGAGCTGGACGAGATGGTCCTACTGAGAGAGCACGACGAGGACAGCGTTTCAATCAACCTAACCCGCTCCAATGGACTCCGGCGCATTGCAAGAGAGATCGTTGATGATCTGAAAGCAGAGCGAGCAGCCGCTAATCCACCCTCAGAGACACCCATTCAAGAATGAACAGCAACGTCGTCTCATTTCAGGACTACAAAGAGAGCCGGCAGAGGAAGCATGAAGCTCCCCGATCTGCCATCAATATAGATTTATCAGGATGGTTCGCCGAGTTAGACAAGGCGATCAAAGCTCTTGAAGCCTTGACATCCAAAGAAGAACCGAAGATATGCACCCTAAGTCAGTAAGATCATTTGAAGGAATCGAGAACCTAGAGGACTTCCTAGAAGTCTTTGAGGCGTTCGCGAACGATTTGATTAATAACTTCTCCTCCCTCAACGAGAGTGTAAGAGGGTTGAGCAAGTCAGTAATTGAGTTGAGCGCAAAGGTCACGGAAGCCAGAGGTAACTAACGTGTATGCTAGAGCTGGTGGAATACAAACCAACAGATCATCAATGGTTTGCCAGCGCTAGGCGAGCATTAAAGTCTCGTGGCTACCAGAAGGTCGATATCCTAAACGCTCTGAACCAATACACAGAAGACAACACGCATGAAGCTTTCCCTGTGCTCCGCTGGTACGAGAAAGTTAAAGCAGAATCATCAACACCTAGAGCCCGGTCTATCACTAATCGAGAGCTAAGGCGCGAGCTAGTCCGGGATCTAATAGCACGCAATGCCGGTGAGCTTCCAACCTATGAACAGGTTGAAGATCATCTAATGCGTCAGGGTATCGATAGCATCGGTCGGCAGCTTCTTTACAAACAGATATCAGACATCATCGGGCGAAAACGGAAAAGGAGTGTCGGAATTCAAAATCAACACCTACCCCCCTTGTGTTTTTCTCCCGCCTCCGAATAAAGAAGGTACCCCCCTTGCCGAATTCTCCAGCGCACCCATGTAAACAACCGGGGTGCCCCTCTCTGGTATACACCGCATACTGTCCCACCCATAGCAAGGTAAGGTCAGCAATCGACGCTAAGCAGCGTGGAAACGCAACACAAAGAGGCTATGGAAGCGTACACCGTAAGTGGCGGAAGCTCATCCTTTCGCGTGATCCCTGGTGTATTACGTGTGACAAAGCTCCGGCAGTCATAGCAGACCACATTATCCCGCTCTCCAGAGGTGGAGAGTTCACACTAGAAAACGGTCAGGGTCTTTGTGTGATCTGTCACAACCGGAAGACCATCGCAGAAGATGGCGGATTCAGAAATCCGAAAAGTAATAGCTACATCCGCCACTAGTACCCACCCGATAGCCATACCCCCATAGGGGGGTCCTTTTTCAATTGGCACAACACCGCTGCACCGCGCGTCCAGTCAAAATTTTCCTCCCGCAGGTTTCAAGGTGGGGGGGATCAAAGTTATCGTTCCGTCAGAAGGTAGGAATGTTGCTATTAGCTGTAGGAGGTTTCCCACTACAAAGAATAGTATTCCCCAAGATACTATCAATCCCTGCAAGCGGTCGTTACCCTTAAGCCTGTTTAAAGCCAGAGTAAAGGTCCAAAACATCAATGGTAAAAGAACACAGACTATCAAGGCAGAAACCAGGGCGGCCAGACCTGCGATCCTGAGGTATTGCCGTGCAACAACCCAATTAAACCAATGGAAGAGCATCAGGACGGGTACCTCTGTGACTAGATCCAATGCGAATCCAAGTATTATGAAAATTAGAAATCCGAAGATTGCCCCAGGACTAGCACTATCTTTCAAAATCGTCACTGCTCTATTTGAAATCTTCTCAATGAATTGTTCGACCTTTGCAAGTCTTTGCAGCCCAATCAATTCTGGCGCTACCATAAATCCAGACACAAACGTCAGAATAATTCCAAGGCGGTTTACCCAAGTAACCCTCATAGTGCATTCCTCCTCATATAAAAGCGACGTGGGGGCAACAGGTAGGGAAATAGACCTCTAATCTTGCATATCAGCATCCTCCTTGATTCCTCTCATAAACTCATCAAAGGATCTATGAAGCCGCTGCATTCCTCTGTCAATTATTCCCATGTACTCTTTTTCTGACAGCCTTAGCTTTAGCTCGTGCCGCAGAGCAAGATTTGCATGGGCAAGATATGTGCGAAACTCAGTCGCGGCACTCAGTGCTCCCTTAACTAGCTGTAGCTGTAAACGTAGCCTTTCATCTATTAGTCGAGAGCGGTCCTCTACTAATTCGTTCAACTTTATTTCCCCGTGCTGGTAGAGTTCCATCGCTCCATGCCACTGTCTGACATTTTCCTCTGAGGCTTCTTCTCTCTGAAGCCCTTGCATCATGGTCTGCAAACCGCTTAAAGCTTTCTCTGCCCGTTCAACATATTCGTTAAGATCACTCATTTTCCTCTCATGGAGATCCAGTTGAAAGCGACTTCTTTGCAGTTTTTGTATTTGCTCGGCAAAGAATTGCCCCGCTGCCTCGAACCTTCTTATCGTCTCGATCTCACCTGCTACATGAATCTTGTTTATAGCTGCTGCTGCTCCTTTCAGCATCTCTTTGTGCTTGTCCTGGGGAATGCTCGCGTCAGCGAAGTTAGCTAGGTATTCTTGAAATCCAGCCATAGATTCGGCCGCTTGTAAGTAGACCTCCTTTCGTAGAGCGATCCTCCGGTCTCGTGACTGGACCATGAAGTTGAACAGCAGGGTAATAGTTACACCACTAAGCGCAATCAGAGCGGGGATATATGGGTTCATAGTCGGCTCCTTCTTTAAGAAGAACTGTCTTCCGTCACGAAAAGGATACACCACACAAAACAGGAGAAGACCACCCCATGGGCAAAAGAGGCCCCGCACCCAAACCAACAGCCCTGAAGAAGCTTGAAGGGAACCCCGGGAAGCGCAAGCTCCCAGAGGGTGAGCCCAACCCCACCGGCATCCCCGTTTGCCCCTCCTGGCTGTCCAGAGAGGCCAAAGCGGCTTGGAAGTTCTACGCCCCCGAGCTGGTGGCCCTGGGAATCGTGGGGACGGTCGATTCCGCCGCCCTCGCGGCCCTCTGTACCTGCTACGCCACGTTCAAGAGCGCCGATCAAGCCATACAGGAGCATGGATTGACCTTTGAGACTCCCAACGGCTACGTCCAGCAACGGCCGGAGGTATCCATCCGCTCAAAGGCTCTGGAGCAGATGAGGCAATACCTCTCTGAATTCGGAATGTCCCCCTCAAGTCGATCCCGGATCGTAACTCCCCCAAAGGAGGAGCCTGAAGACCCCATGGAAGAGTTTTTATCAGGATGAATGGAACCGAATACGCCACGAAAGTAGTAGCAGGAGAGATTCCCGCCGGCAGACTCATCAAGCAAGCCGCAGAACGACACCTAGCAGACCTTTCCGAAGGCAAGTCAAGGGGTTTACATTTCGATGAGGTCTCAGCCGCTAAGGCTGTTCGCTTCATACGTCTCCTTTCTCATTCCAAAGGGGAATGGGCTGGACGTCCCTTTGAGCCGTCCCCCTGGCAAAGATTCATCATTGAAAGCCTATTCGGCTGGAAACGCGATGATGGACTCCGTAGATTCCGCACAGCCTACATTGAAATCCCGAGAAAGAACGGAAAGAGCACTCTAGCCGCCGCTCTGGGGCTTTATCTCGCCTTTGGGGATGGTGAGCCCGGGGCAGAGGTTTACTCGGCCGCTACAACCCAAAAACAGGCAAAAATCGTATTTGAAGAAGCTAGGCGAATGGCTCAGAAGAACAAGAGCCTTAAGAAGGCTCTGAATATCTTTGTCCATTCCCTATCCAGGGAGAGCACTGCACAGAAATTTGAACCTGTCTCTTCCGAAGCTGGCACGCTCGACGGACTAAACCCTCATGGAGTCATCATTGACGAATTGCACGCCCATAAGTCCCGAGATGTATATGACGTATTGGAAACTGCTCTCGGGGCTAGACGAAATCCTCTCCTCATATCTATTACAACCGCCGGCAATAACCAGCAGTCCATATGCTGGGAGATCCATCAACACAGCGAAAAGGTTCTCTCAAAGCTCATAACTGATGATTCGTTCTTCGGCTTCATTGCCTCGATTGATGAAGGAGACAATTGGCAGGATGAAACGGTCTGGCCTAAAGCTATACCTAACCTCAAAGTCAGCGTCAAGGTCGAATACCTAAGAGACCAGCTTACCAAAGCAATCCATACTCCCGCCGCTCAAAACAATTTCCTTAGAAAGTACCTCGACGTCTGGACCTCGCGTGAAAGCGATTGGCTCAATATGGAGGACTGGAATAAGTGCTCTTCCCCAGTCAACCCAGAGGACTTAAAGGGAAAGAAATGTTACGTTGGATTGGACCTCGCGAGCACTAAGGACTTAGCGGCGCTCGTTTGTTACTTCCCAGATGATTGCTCGGTCCTCCCTTTCTTCTTCACTCCCAAGGAGTCAATGCAAAAGAGGGAGATGAGCGACAATGTGCCCTATGTGTCATGGGCACGGGATGGATACCTTATCGGAACCGAGGGAAACGTAATCGACTATGCCGTGATCCGGGCGAAGGTCAATGAATTAGCCGAGCAATACGAGATTATAGAGGTAGGTTACGATCCGTACCTATCAAATAGCATCGTAACCGATCTGATGCAAGACGGTTTCACCCTTGTACCAGTCCGTCAGGGGATGTTAACACTATCAGGCCCCACAAAGGAGCTAGAGCGCCTGGTGCTTAAAGGCGACTTAAAGCATGGCGCGCACCCTATCCTCTCCTGGTGCGCTTCAAATGTAATCGTTGAGTCTGACGCCGCAGACAATATTAAACCCAACAGAAGAAGATCAAAGGAAAAGATAGACGGTATAATTGCTCTAATTATCGCACTCTCTCGCGCAATCTTACAGCGTGAAGAGGAGCGGCCCGCCTATTTGACCCTCGGAATGATGTCTTTCAACCTTTAGGATGTAGAAATTTGGGACTCACTGACAAGCTAGCATCATTTTTTCTAGGGGAAGACTACACGCGGGCAAAAATCTCTAATGCGGAGTATAGAAGCACCCTAGAGAATCCCAACATCCCCATAGATCAGAACTCACTTATCGGAATTCTCTCTGGAGGCCCTACGTCCTCCGGAATAGCCGTAACAGAGACCAGCTCCCTAAGCTCGACCATCGTCTATTCCTGTGTTCAGGTCATTTGCCAGGAAATCGCCTGCCTTCCGATCTACATTTACAAGCATCTGAATCCTGGCAGGGAGAAGGCAACAGATCATCCCCTATATGATCTCTTTCTTTACTCTCCGAATCCGGAGATGACGTCATATCAGTTCCGGAGCCTGTTGCAAGAGCACCTATTACTTTGGGGAAATGCCTTTGCAGAGATTCAACGCAATGGGCGCGGTCTCCCTATCGCTCTGTGGCCGCTGATGCCGGATAGGACGGTAGCCTTTAGGTCGGCGGATGGTTCAATCAAGATCCGGACACGTACACCCACGGGAGACAAGATCTTTGACAAGGAGGAAGTCTTTCATCTTAAGAACTTCCTATCTCCAGACGGTCTAAATGGTTTGAGTACAATTCAGAAGCACCGGCAGTCGATTGGACTCTCGTTAGCTTTGGAAGAATTCGGGGCGGGATACTTTGGTAAGGGTCTGAATCCAGGTGGATTCATCAAGATAGACCACACCCTTAAGGACAATAAGGAGCGCGCCAACCTGAAAGAGTCCATTGAAGCCGCCATGGGAGGACTCAGGAACGCTCATAGGTTGGGCGTCTTAGAGGCTGGAATGACCTTTCTTCCCTCTGCCATTAAGCCGAATGATTCTCAGTTCATCGAAAGTCGCAAGTATCAGGCGATTGATATCGCGAGAATCTTCCGCGTTCCCCCTCACAAGGTAGGAATCACAGAGGCCTCGAATAAGGCGACGGTAGAGCAAGCCGCTTTAGAGATCTATTCAGACACCTTGCGCCCTCATATCGAGAACTGGGAGCAGGAAATCACGCTCTCTCTTATGCCTGCGCTTGAGCGGTCCACATATTCTGTCAGTTTCTTCATGGACAACGTTCTTAGGGGAGACTCGGAGGCTAGACACAAAAATTATGCCGCCGGCAGACAGTGGGGTTACTACTCAATCAACGATGTCCGGGAAATGGAAGGCCTAAACCCCGTTGATGGCGGAGACGGCTACCAGCTCCCCCTAAACATGGTTGACGCGCTAGGAAAGCAAGAGCTTGGGAAGCAACAGCCGTCTAAGGACCCTATTTCACAAGATGATTTGAACGCTCGGTCCCTAATTGAGCTCGATACGAGAGGAAAGACTCTCAATTTCCTGCCGGAAGAGATCAGATTAGCCAAGATTAGGACGCAAAAGCGGTCAGTAGCCGAGCGAAACAGGCTCACGGACGCCTATCTAGGGATGTTCAAGCGAGCCGCTGACAACGTTTCGAGGTACGAAAACAAGGCTTTGGACAAGCTTTTGCAGTCGTCCGGGGACCTCGATAGCTTCATAAACAACCTGTCAGACGTGTACGACAAGCTCCCCGATGTCATTAAACGCGAGTTTTCCCCGGTGTTTCACTCATTCGCACAAGCTCTGCAAGGGGTATTAAGTGATGAGGTCGGTAACGAGCCCGGAGATGGAACTATCTCCCCCGAGTTACAGAAATTCCTCTCCGAATATGGCGACTCGTTCGTAAAACGTTGGGTTGATTCCTCAGAGGGACAGCTTAACGCTCTTGCCGCCGAAGAAGAAGCGGAAACCCAGGATATCGAGGACCGCATTGACGAATGGGGACAGACACGAGCCGAAAAGGCAGCGCGCAATGAGAGCGTGAGACTTAACGGGGCAATTAGCAGATTCCTTTATAGCTTCTTTGGAGTCTCCACCATCGTTTGGGTTGCAAGTGCGAAGGCCTGCCCACTTTGCGTCACGTTGGAAGGTCAAGAGATCGAAACTACTGGATATTTTGTCAAAGAGGGTGGTGAGGTGAACCCAGATGACGGGGAAACGACACCGCTACAAACCAGAACTAAAATTGGACACCCGCCATTGCATGAAGGTTGCGCCTGTTCAATTGCCGCAGGATAAGGAATGGTCACCATTGAAGCTCGAACGTCGCACAATTATTGCCCCTGACCTCACCATTAACCAGACAGAGCAGACGGATACGGAAGCAGGTTTGAAGATCCGAGGACATGCGGCCATCTTCAATACCCTATCTCAAAATCTGGGGGGCTTCGTTGAGAAGATCGCACCCGGCGCCTTTCTGGAGAGCATTGCGAAGGATGATATCCGCGCCCTCTGGAATCATGATGACAGCCTAGTACTAGGAAGAAACACAGCCGGAACCCTAACCCTGGTCGAGGATGAGCAAGGCCTGTATGTCGAGATCACTCCTCCGGATACACAGATCGGCAAAGACGCCGTTACCTTGATTCAGCGCAAGGATGTAACTCAAATGAGTTTCGGCTTTCTAGTTCCGGAGGATGGCGACGTCTGGGAAGAGATGGGATATCAGAATTATGTGCGGACTATCGTCAAGGCGACTCTCTTTGATGTCTCGCCCGTCACGTTCCCCGCATATCTGCAAACCGATGTAGAGGCTAGATCCATCTTCACAGAGGCTAGATCCGCCGGCAAGATCACTCCAGCCACGCCTATCAGTCTGCGGCAGTACCAACTAGATTTAATGAAAATGTTCTCCTAAACAGAAGATAACGAGAGCAAAAATAGTGTGTTACGATTTTCTCTCGGCGCCGATCACAATTAAGATCAGGCCCAACCCCTGCTAATTCCTTTCTTGCTTTGCTAGAGCGCAACGGCGCAACCCACCTAGCGAAGTAAGCCCCTGGCTCGAAGTGGCGGAGTTTCACTTTTAGAGCTAGTTGACCGGTTGTTAGAAAACCCCTTCCGTTTCAAAACAGCTTAACTCCGTTGCCTAGATGTTCCGCGCAACGGAGAGCCAAATCCCCAATTAAGAGGCAAAATGTCTTACACATCAATGTTAAATGATCTCCGCCACAAGCGCGGAAACGCTATCGATCATGCGTCAACTATCCTAAACGCTGCTACCTCTGCCAAGCGAGACCTCACCCCCGAGGAAAACACTAAGTTTGATGCCTTCCACAAGGAGGCGGATGAGCTCCGTTCCAGTATCGAGAGAATCGAACGTCAGGTTTCAGCGGAAGCTCAGCTAAACGAGCCGACCGAGGTAAGAGCTGGAAAGACTACAGGCGCCCCCGAGGTAGCCGGCGAGAGTCCAGAGTACCGCAAGGCTTTCAATACCTTCATTCGTAGCGGTATGAGAACGCCCGACCTGGAATCTAGAGCCGCGCTATCTACGGCGGATCAGACCCAGGGTGGCTATACCGTTCCCCAGAGCCTAGCAACTGAAATTGACGTTGCCTTAAAGGCCTTTGGCGGCATGCGCGCGAGCCGTGCCGTGATTATGAAGACAGCGAGCGGTGAGCCTATGTCTCTGCCGACCGCGAACGATACAAATAACGTGGGCAGCATCATCGCGGAAAATGCCGTGGTAACTACCGTTACGCCCACCTTCGGCACGGTCTCCCTGCGCCCCTATATGTACTCCAGCGGAATTGTTCCTATTAGCTTACAGCTTCTTCAAGATGCCGCATATGATATGGACAGTTTCATCCGTGATCTAATCACGATTAGAATTGGACGCGCTGCTAACGCGCATTACACCAACGGAACTGGCTCAGATCAGCCGTACGGCGTTGTGAGCATGGCGAGCGCAGGAGTGACCGCCGGAACTGGATACACCAACAAGCTAAAGACTGATGATCTCTACGATCTGAAGCACAGCCTAGATCCTGCCTATCAGGCAAACGCTCAGTGGATGTTCCATAACAAGACGCTTGCCGCTCTTAAGAAGCTTAAGGCTGGTAATGGTGAGATGTTATGGCAGGCTGGCCTAGCTGCTGGTGTACCTGATCGGATCGACGGCGACCCCTACGTAATTAACCAGGACATGCCACAGCTTGTGGCAAATGCGAAGGCTATCCTTTACGGCGACTTCTCTAAGTACAAGATCCGCGACGTTACCGGAATGGCGATCAAGAGATTAGATGAAAGATACGCAGACCAGGGACAGGTAGCGTTTATCGCCTTCATGCGCACGGGCGGTGTATTGGTTGACGCCGGTACTCATCCGATTGTCACCCTAACCTGTGCGGCTAGCTAAGGCTTAATGAAGACAGAGGCCTAGGAGAGAGATTCCTAGGCCTCCCCTTGCTCCCTAACGTCGAAAATCCAAATCAATCGGAGAACAATAGTTCATGAACCTTTCAAACGATTTCAAGATCCTAAATCTAAATGCCCCGACAACTGCCGGGACTTCTGCCGTAGTGTCTACTTCCGTGGATACCGCTGGCTATGACTCAGTCTGTTTTATTTCCAGCGTTGGGACTCCTGCCTCAAACAACACCATGAAGGTTTCCCAAAGCTCAGACAACTCTAGCTTCAACGATCTGTCTAGCTCAAAGGTTACTAGCAACGCGGCCAATGGAATGTACGTTGAGATCTATAGACCAGCGAAGCGCTATCTACAGGTCATCGTTACTCGCGGTACGTCCACCACTGCCGGGGATATTTGGGCAATCCTTTGTGACTCTACCTCAAAGCCCGTGGTTAACGGTACGTCCGCGCTAGTGGGAACCATTCTCTATACACCTTCCGAAGGAACCGCCTAATTATGTCTAATCCGTCAACACAGAATTCAAATACGCTCGTCTTCCTTGACGAGGGCGGAGCTAGAGAGATCGTAGCGTCTGGCGGAGAGCTTCGCGTCGAGGGAACGCTAACCATCGGCGCAGGTGGCACCCTTGCTTTTGAAGAGGGTACTACCTTCACCAGACCGCAACAGACTCTAACCGCCGCAGGGGCAATTAAGCTTGATACTTCCTACGTGGGAATTACTGGCCCTGCCTCCAGCACCTACGCCGTCACCCTAGCGGCGCCGACCACTCCCGGAATCACAAAAGTAATTGAGATGACGGGAACAACCGGAACCAACAGCGTGACGCTTTCCCTTACTAACGTTGCTGGCGGGACCGCGAGCACCACGGCAACATTCACGGTTGCGGGACATACCCTTATCCTGGTCTCCAATTCGACAAAATGGGTTGTAGTCAAGGAGCTGGGCGTCGCTCTTAGCTAAAGGAGTCTCAATGTCCTTTGTTCGCAAGACCTCGATTTCTCCCGTTACAGACGCCTCCGGTAATGCGACTGTCTATACTGAGCCGATTAACGGGAGAATCTTATCCATCGCCTATACCAAAGATCAGAGCAACGCTTTCTCTAACGGCGTAGTTTTCACGGTTACCGCTCGCAATTCCGGTATTACCGTCTGGTCTCAAACCGGGGTTAACGCTTCCGTGGTTTGCAATCCCCGCTTACCAGTTAACAATACGGATGGCAGTGCAGCGTTATTCGCGTCAGGTGGTACAGCAGTCCTAGATCACATCCACCTATGCGACGAAAGCCTGCAAATTGTAGTCGCTTCTGGCGGCAACGCTAAGACAGGCCTATTCACAGTCATAACGGGGTAACCCATGTTGAAAACTCTAATCGAACGCGCCATAGCCCACTCTGAAAGAGAAAAGGCAATTGTGAACGTTGAAAAGGGAAATGGGAAAGTAAAGGTTCTAGAGCGTGAGCAGCCTAATCGTCACAATCCAAGCGGACTCCACAGCTCTTGTGGATCTGGCGACTGTAAAGACTAGACTAAACATCGTTGACACGTCCCGGGATTCCCTTCTGTCAGAACTGATAGAGGGGGTTTCAGATAACATCACGGATTATTTAGGCTTTCCCCTTGCTAGACAGACATACCTAGAGACCTTGGAAGGTAAGGGGCGACCTCAACTACTGTTGCAGGCCCGTCCCGTTGACAAAGACTCCATAGCGGTAGCCGTAAACGGGCTTGCCTTTACGGACTTCACGCTGCAACGTGGACGGTCCCTCTATCGGGCCTTTGGATGGCCCGGCAAATACTGGGAGTCGGCGTATCAGACCGCCGGGGACGCTGCTGGCAATGGACTGCCGGTTAGCTATCTCGGGCCTGCTTCTGGCCTCTACGATGGGCAAGAGAACGTTGCCGTAACCTACTCCGCCGGCTACCTCCTACCGGGAACCGTCGAGACCTGGCACTCGGGCTCTACGTGGGCTCTAGGCGCCTGGATTCGGCCATCCCGCCCGTCCCTATCTCCTTGGCTCTTCCAAGTCGCCACAGCGGGCACTAGCGGGCTCGGCGAGCCCACTTACCCCACCAGCTCGGGGAGCACAGTCACGGACGGTACCGCCGTCCTGGTGGCAAGGGACGCTAAGGAGCTTCCGCCAGCTCTCCGCAAGGCGGCGGCGCTTGCCGTGGTCTACGACTTCGAACAGCGACCCGCTGGCCTGACCTCGCAAGGGGTGGACTCCTACCGCGAGTCTTACGACTCCAAAGCACAGGGCGATCTACCCGGACACGTCTGCAAGATCCTAGACCGCTATAGAAGTGATTTCTAACTATGGGGCTTCAAGATCGATTAGCGCAGATGGTGAACCGAGGAACCACCTACTTCTCAGACGGGTACTCTGTTCAATTGCTCAAGCGAAACACACTCTCCGGCTCAAAGCTAGTTGATGGTGGCGGCTCGCCTGGATTGAATACAACGGATCAAACGTCAGGTTCGGCGACGCTGAATCTAACCTCTCTCGTCACCCTATCCGGTTCTCTCTTCAAAGGCTCCGCTCTTTCCATCGCTGGAGACGCAACAGTCTACACGACACTAGAAGATGTGGAAGCCTCCGGCATGACTCTAACGGTTAGCATTTCGCCAGCTCTCCAGTTTCAAACATCGCAGGGCTCAGCGGTAACAGCTTCGAATCCGCCTGAATACACCTTTAGCGCCTTGTCTGGAAATATCAGCGAGGAAGACTTATTGAGCTTAGAGCTAGTCAGGCCTCGAAAGCTCTACCTCTCCACTCAGAACAGCCAAGTAACTCCCGCAGTCAACGACACAATTATCGATAGCTCAGGAGCGGACCCTATCCAGGTGCTAGCACCACTGGCACCGGGAACCGGTCAAGTAGGCTGGAGCGTCATTATAGGCGGAAAGAAGTAGTGCCTGAATTTAACTCCCTCTCCATCTTCGGACAAGCCTTAGAAAACGATGCGATAAGCAAGACGGGCAGAACGCTATTAGGCGAGCTTCACAAGCTGGTGCATTCCAACCTTGTAACCTTTCTTAATCAGGGCTCGCCGGTTGGGTCCGGTAGAGATCCACATCCGGGACTCCTTAAAAAATCATGGTCCTCTGTTCCTAATGAGTCCGCAATCCAGCCAGGAACGGAAAGCACAGTCCTAAATACCGCTCCGCACGCTCAAGTCATCAACCGAGGAAGACTGATAGGCCGAGTCAGCAGAAACAAGCCAGGGACTCGAATGCTTGGATCTTTGCAGGCGCCCTCCGGAATCACAAAGCCCGCTTTTTCCAGTCTCAAGAAGGTTAAAGACTCGCTAGTAGCGCAGGCAATAGCAAAAGCTGAGAAGGATTAAATTGGCTACATATCAAGGCTTACGCTCATTAATTGGACAGACATTAGCGAGCAATTGGACCTATACACCTATCCAGGTTCCTAATACTGAATTCGTTGTCCCGCCTCCGTCAGACGACAAAGAGAACAATCCCGCAGCCTTCCTAGACTTCGAGATTCAGTTTTCCTCCGCCACCCTGATAACCATGGGTGGGCTCACTCAAGAAAACGGCTTAGTTCATCTCCTGATCTACCTAGAAAAGGATGCTGGAGACAAAGCCATCAATACCTACATGGAAGCCCTGCGCACAATCTTTCAAGGTGCGGATACATCGGACGTCTTCTTTCTGGCAGCAGATCCCGGCGCGGCAGAGTTTGTAATCCCGGATAGTCCGGAGTGGGTTGGACGAATTATTTCAATCCCCTTCATTTCCTTTCACAACTAATAGAGAAGGGCTCCCGATTCGCAATGACAAAAGTAACCCTAACAAAAAAGTGGGCTAAATACGAAGCTGGCACGGTCCTAGAGGTCGATGATCTTCGCGCCCGAGCCTTAGATGATGACGGCTATCTAGATCCTCTCCAATTGAAGGAGCCGTCTCTAGTCGCCCCTGCTCCCGCTCCGCAAAAAGGAGAGGCTAAATAATGTCCGTAACTGTATATAAAAACGCCAAGATTCTTTTTGATGGCTACGACGTCTCGGGCGATGCAAACTCAGCAGCGCTCCACCTCATGACTGATATTCAGGAGCGGACAACGTTTGCGAGCGGTGGATTTAAGCAGCGCATCCAAACGCTTGGCGACTCTAACGTTAACGTTGCCGGTTTCTGGCTTCAGCCCGTCGATAAGGCCCTATTTGGACAGCTCACCTCTACTAACGGCGCGGTTCTTTCCTTCGCTCCCACTGGCGTAGTTGGATCATCTTGCTACTTCGTCAATTCACTGGGGGCAACGTATGAGCCTCTAGGTGGCAAGGTGGGAGATGTAGCGAAATTCTCATTTACCGCACAGGGTAACGGAACCGTTTATAACGGGACCATCCTGGAGAATTCTGCGAAGACTGCCACGGGCAACGGCGGCACAGGTAGGGCTCTAGGTGCCGTAAGCAGCACTCAAAGCCTTTATGCCGGTTTGCACGTCCTCGCGGTCTCAGGAACTACTCCCACTTTTGACGCGCTAGTTGAGAGCGCAGCAGACGGAACGTTTGCTAGTCCCGTAACTCGCCTTACGTTCGCTCAAGCTACTACAACCGGAAGTCAGCAGCTTTCCGCAGTGGGTCCGATCACAGATACACAATTCCGCCTCAAATACACAATTAGCGGGACCTCCCCAAGCTTCTTAATCTTCTTAACTTTGGCTATTGCCTAAAGGAACCTGTTACATGTCAACTGGCTTTGTCTTCAAGAATGCAAAATTTGTTCTAAACAGCGTCGACCTTTCCACACACTGCGAGTCCATCGCTTTGCACCTTACAACCGACATTGCCGAAGTCACGGCAATGCAGGGCGGCGGATCTAAGCAGAGAATCCAGACCCTCGGCGACTTTTCGCTAGACGTCACCTTTATTCAGGACTTCGCGTCAGGTCAGGTAGACGCCACTCTATTTAACCTGCTAACCGCAGGTTCCGTAGCATTCACCCTAAACCCGTCGAGCGGTTCCACCTCTACCAGTAATCCGCAGTACGCGGGGAACATCGTTCTTAATACCTATGACCCTATGACGGGTAACGTTGGCACTGCTCTAAAGGTGCAAGCAAAGTTCATGGGTGACGGTGCTGTAACTCGCGCCACTACCTAATTCCTCACCTCTAAGCCGGGTATTTCTCGGCTCCGCATTAGTAACCAATCGAAAGGACAACACAAATTGGATTACGAAATGGCTCCCCTGGTCGGAGACTCTCCGCCCCGTCCTTTCCTCCGTGCCACTGGTCAGAGAGTGCAGAGGCATCCAGGGGAGCCCTTTTTAATGAAGGGACAGTAAGCAACAATGGATACGAGAGCAACACTAGAAGATCTATTTGCACAAGAGAAGTTTGAGACTGAAGAGGGTGTATGGGTTCCTATTACTCTCTTTGGTAAGCCACTCGGGGAAATCCGAGTTATCAACACCGTAGCTAGTGAAGAATACCAGAAGTTCCTAAGAGCACTTCTGAAGAAGTACAAGGCTAAGCGCAATCTGAAGCCAGGTAAGGAACTGCCGGACGAAGACTTTATTGAGATCGGCAAGGAGTGCCTAATTTCCAAAGGCATTCTTGACTTCCGTGGCTTCATGAGAGCAGACGGAACCGAGCTTCCTAACCGCGACGATTTCAACGCTCTAAACAAAGAGAACCTTAGAGCCCTCCTTCAGTCCCCCAGCATCGTTACTCAGCTTCGTAAGGCGCTGGACGATCAGGACACTTTTAACAAGGAGAGGTTAGAAGAGATCGAAAAAAACTAACTGACGTCCTGTGGTTTGAACTCGATCTTTCTCATAAGGCCTATAAGGCGCGAAACGAGAAACCGGGTTCAATCGAACAGCTCGCCGCAGAGCTGGAGGTCGAATCACAGGACATTCTAGAAGAAGAAAGGCCCATCCTCTATGAAGAGGGCGGGCCGATTTACAAAGCCTACTTTGAGCTTCTGGAGTTTAGCGGCATGGATGCCATACCGATTATTCGGTATGAGGCGGTTACATGCTGGCTAAATGAACACGACATATTCAATTTACATGAGCGGGAAGAAACCCGATCCCTCCTCAGATCAATGCTTGACACTCAACGGAGATTCCGTGAGGAACACCGAGATAAATAATGCCTGATTTCAGAGTAAAAGTTACGGTTGATTCTAGAGAGGGAACAGCAAATCTAGGCGAGCTTGAGAATGCCGAGCGCAAAGCAGGATCACAAGCTCGCCAGTCCGCTGAATTTACTCTTGAGTATAAAGAGGCTGTTGACAAGCTGAAGGAATCAGCTAAGGCGGCATTCGGAATCATCGGTATTGGTTTCGGAGCGGAAGAGCTTTTCCGAGACGCCATTGATGCAACGTCCAAGTTTGACAAGGCTCTAAGCCAAGTACAGGCGGGCATCCTCTCGACGGGTGGCGCCGCTGGTGTCTCCAGCCCCGAGCTTCAGGAGCTGGCGGAGCACCTACAGAGCGTTTCTACCTATTCCCATACTGCCGTGCTTTCCATGGAAAGCATCCTCCTAACCTTTACCAGAGTTGGAAAGGAAGTCTTCCCGCAAGCCTCACAAGCCGTTTTAGACATGGCTACCCGTATGGGTACAGATCTGAATAGCGCGGCTGTGCAGGTAGGTAAGGCGCTGCAAGATCCCGAGAAAGGCATCTCCGCTCTGCACAGGGTTGGGGTTGACTTCTCAGCTACCCAAAAGGATCTGATTAAAAACTTCGTAGAGACTGGACAGTCCGCGAAGGCTCAAGCCGTAATCCTGAAAGAGTTAGAAACTGAATTCGGCGGTTCCGCTGCTGCTGCGAAGAACACGCTAGGCGGAGCTATGTCTGATCTGAAGAACCTACTTGATGATTTCCTGGAATCATTAGGACAGGGCCTTACGCCGGCTCTAGAAGAGCTTGCCTCCGAAATGGGCGACTTCCTGATAAACAACAAGGATGCCGCGCAGTCCATCGGATCGGTCCTCGGTTCAGCAATCCTAACCGTTGCGGACATCGTAAAAGTATTCGTCAATAACTGGGATTTGATCGTAAAGGGATTCGTGATTTTTGCCTCCCTCAAAGTGGGGAGTCTCTTCATAGAACTAGCGGAAGCAATAACGGCAGCGACTGAGGCGGAAACACTCTTCAATGCCGCCGCCTTGCTTAACCCCTGGGGCTTGCTAGCTGCGGGGATTGGCCTGGTGCTCTTGGCAATGGTCAAGTATACCGCCTCAGTTGATAGCGAATACGCGGCAGAGCAGAAGCGCCTGGCGCTGAGTGCGGATATCAAGAAATTCCTAGACGACACCAAAGATAGGACCGAAGCTCTAACCGTCGCCGAGAACGAGCACGCTCAAGCCTTGATTAATACGTCCAAGGTACAGGCGGAGCAAGCCCGCATAGCGGCGGAGACAGATCAAAAGGAATTGGATAGGTTAAAGCAAGAAGCTCAGACTCAATTTTCCAGGTTGGGACAGTCTGGCGGGTCTGCTGACCGCATGGATTCCGTAGATTTCGGAGCTTCCCAGAAATTCGTAGATGATTCCGGAAAGATTAAGGATCTAACTCAGAAGATCGCCGATGAAAAAGCGGTTGCCACTGAAGCGACACAACATTTAGGCCTATTGGAAGCGCAGGTAAACAAGCTCGGCGTAGCTCATAAGACGTTAGCGCCAGATCTTGAAACTACGAATAAGAAGCAGAAAGACGCCATTGAGAGTCTAAAGGATTGGCTCAAGCAACAGGATCTAAAGCTCGCCGATTTGCAGAAGGAAGCCGAAGCGGCAAAGAGCGGCGCGGCTGCTCTGAGAGAGCAAGAGGCTGTGGACGCGGCTGCACAGGAAGTATTGAAAAGAGAGCTTGAGTTTAAGAAACAGAAGCTCACCCTTTCGGATGCCGACCGCGAGCACATTACAAGAGATATTGAGAACGAGAAGCTATTAGGCGAGCAGAAGAAGGAAAATCTCAAAGCTTACTCTGAAGAGTTAGACGCTCTCAAGAAGCTTAACGAGATTCGGAGCCATACTGAAATCATTGAGAATGAAATAGATCTCATCGATAAGGGGAAAGCCTCACTCAACGCCTATAAGGATACGGTCCTAGCCGTAAACACTGCCCTACAGGCCACTAAGGGAAACATCTTCAATCCCCTCTTTGTCCAGGTATTCGATGCCTCATTAGCCGAGTCCCAAGCGGCACGGACTGAAGCCATTCTAACCGCTGCCCATGATCGCGGGTTAAAGGACCGCGAGAACGAGGACAACAAGGTTAATAAGGAGATTGCAGACGAACAGGTTAAAGACGAGCAAGAGGCCTACAACACCATCGCCGGAATCTTCGGCACTGTCATGGATCAGATCCTCGGGGTTGGCACTGGTACCTGGAAAGACATGCTGGACAACTGGGTTAAGCAGTTTGAAACCTTCGTTGCTCAGCTTATCGCCAAGTGGGCCGCAACCCAGTTTGTCACCTCATGGAACTCCGGGGGAAATGGACTAACCGGCGGGTCTAACGGCGGCATCATCGGAGCCGTTGGCGGTCTCTTTAACCAGGGTGGCGGAACCCAGGGAGCTCCCAGTACCGGGGGAACCGGAAATGGGGGCACCACGACCCCACCAGCAGCCGGGGGCGGCGGGGGATGGGGAACGGTAGCTGCCGGGGCGGGGATCGGCGCCGCAGTGGGCTCCCAAGCGGGAATAGGGGGCTCTGGCACGATTGCCGGTGCTGCTTTTGGCGTAGCCGCAACGGCTTGGGTTGTCCCCGTCTACGGGTGGATCGTGGCGGTAGTGGCGGCGGCTATCGGAGTCATCGCTACCATCGTAGGGCTCATCTCTAAGAATGCCTCCAATTGGGCAAAGGCCTCCATTGGCGTCAAGGATGGGGAATTCGCCGTTGTCCAGCTCCGGGGCGCGCAGGATCGTATTGCCTACCTTAACCCCGTAGCCGAAGCTCTGGCTAACGGGTTGAATCAATTCATTACGGCCATGGGCGGGACTCTGGAAAAGAGTTCCGGAATCCTTGATGTTATCGGGAGAACTGGCAACAGCAAGAATACCGATTATTTCGTTGAGTATGGGAAGGGGCTGGTTGCTCACTTCGGACAGGACTTTCAGGCTGCAATGGAGTTTGCCACCATTCAAGCTCTTAAGGCGGCAAAGATCAACGGGCTTTCAACCGAAGTAACAGCCGCAATCCAGAATAGCCAAGCGTCCACGCTTCAGGCTCTACAGAGTGATATTGAATTTGGCCAAAAAATCCATGACATGGGATTAGGTCAGATTGCGCAAGCCGTGGAGCACGATTTCCAAGATTTCCAGGCAAACCTAGCTCGGGCTCAAGCGCTCAAGATTCCAACGGACAATCTGTTCACTGATCTGGCTTCAAGAATCCAGGATATGAGAAATCAGATCCTTGGAATTCACCTGACACCTATTGAACAGCTTCACCATGACGTAGACGAGTTCAACCGCCAGTTGGACGCACAGCGCGCCCAAATGGAACAGACCATCACAACCCAGAAGTTGCAGGCGGATTCCGCACGGCTTCAGATCGCGGTGCTTGAGGCTCAATTACAAGCTGAGGGCGCAGGTGCTTCCGCTCGGTTGAGCTATTCCCGTGCCGACCTTGAAGCAGCCGGTGTAACCGCTACGGGCGCGGATCTAATCTCCGCAGCACTTGCTACGGCTAAGGGTGACCTTGCAGCAGCAGAGCAAGCCATTGCAGACGCTCAGCGGGTTATTGACGCATTAGGACCCGACATCACACCCGACCAGGAGAGGGATGCGGAGCGCAGGCTACATAAAGGCAGTGGTAAAGGTAACTCAGAAGTTGACAACCTTAAACAGATGATCGCACAGGTCAACAAGGCAGTTTCAGATTTCAAGCTGGACCCATTCGAAAAGAGCCTGTCAGACATTAACAAGAAATGGGATGATGAAATTGACAAGCTCGGGAAGAATAAGAAGGCGATTGACGAAGCCAACGCGGCCCGAGAGAGAGAGATTGCCCTTTTAAAGCAGCAGACCGCACAGCAGGTAAAGAATGATCTCAAGCCATACCAACAGGAGATGGCAGGGGAAGGCAACTATCAGAAGCAGTTAGATGATCTGAAAGAGAAGTTTGCCCAAACCATGAAGGATGCTATTGCTTCAGGTGTCCCGAAGTGGCAGGTACGGCAAGCAAACGAGCAAGCGAATAAGGATCTAGGACAGCAGGCCATTGCCAGCTTGAACCTTCCTACGGTTAACACGATTAACCAGTTCAAGACCCTAACCGATACGCTCAAGTTCCTGCACGATAACGCTGCCGACCTGGGATTGACTCTTGAGCAGGTAGGACAGATCTCACATGACGTCGGAACGCAAATGTTCGTGGCGCTCGCCGACTCTCTAGAACAGAACATCAACAATGCCGCAGAGGTCGCACAGCTAAATCAAATCAAGTGGGATCTTGAGCTTGCAAATTACAAGCTTCAAGTCCAATTGTTAGAAGCGGCCGGGATACTGACACAGGATCAAATCGACTTCCTGAATCATGCTATCTCAGAACTTCCGGAACTTGCGCCAGCGAATGCAGCCGCCAACAGTGCAGCCCAAACGAATGCCGCCAACACTCAGGCATCCGCAGCGAGCACCCAAGCGACCGCCGCCAATAACATGGCGCAGGCTATCGACGGACTTATCAAGTTTAATCAGAGTCTTCTAACGGATAAAGCGCTATCGCCTCTAACCCCACAGCAGCAGCTAGACGAAGCGCGAGCCGAGTTTGATGCTATTGCAGCTCGCGCACGGAACCATGACGTTACCGCCATTCAGGAGCTTCCCAACGCCGAGAAGCTTTTCCTAGAACAGGCCAGATCCTTCTATGGCAGTGGCGGGCCTTACTCCCGCTTCTTTGAGGAAATCCAGACCCTTAACGCGCAGATCATCGGCGCCAATGGTGGCGGGACAACTAACGTTGGAAACGTCGTCTATGGGGCTCCCTTTGGACAGCAGCCTAGTACCTCACAAGGTGCTTACACCGCCGGTTCTTCGTCCTCGACCATCGATCTAACTCCGGTTGTCAAGGCTATTTACGATCTGCGGTCCGATACAAATAACGACTTAACTACCATTGCCCAGAATATTGACAAGCTGACAGATGCGTTAAATAGACAGCAAGGTCAATTGAACCGGCTTGCAAATCGGTAAGGAAGAACATAGCTAACGAATGTTTCCAGGCTTAACCCCAGTAGGCTCTATCTCCATTGCGGAGCTACCCAGTGCTTACGATCTTTCGGTACCGAATCCGTTCAATGCTCTTCTAGCGAACCCTCTGCTAGAAAGAGCGTATCTCCTTATTGCCCAACCCTATGACGTAGTTAACAAGACGGCTGTAACGGTTTATCTATCGAGTACCGACTACCAGACGAAGCCAACTGATACACCGGCAAATCAGCTATTTCAAGCTCGGTTACAGTCTCCCTATAACGTCACTCTAAGCCTCTATCAACCTGGAAAGGTGGGCGGAAGCTCAGAACCTGGATTCGGGGATATTGCGATCATCAACACAGACGGATCGCTAGACAAGCTCATTAACTATTCTTGGAACGGTCGCCCCCTCACTGTCTACCTAGGACAGAAGGGGGACAGCTTCTCTAACTTTACCCCCATCTTCCAAGGAACTAGCGCCGGAATTACCTGCGATGAGCAGCAGCTAAACCTAAAGCTGAGGGATTATCAGCATCTATTTTCAGTTCCAATGCAATCCGTGCTCTATCGGGGCTCTCAGAATGCGGTCTCGTTCAACGGCACTAACCAATATGGGAGCGCAACGCTTACCTGCCCTGCGGGCTCCATGAGCATGGAGGCTTGGTTCAAGACGTCCGCCGATAACACCTTCGTGATTCTTGGGAACTATCGGAATGGCACTGGGGCGGCTGGACAGCGGATTCTCCTCTTTAACAGCTCCACACCTAACAAGATCGAATTCAATGCCATTAATGATTCAGGAACCCTTTATCAGGCATCCGGCCCGGTAGTTAGTAAAGACGTCTGGCATTTAGCGAGCGGTGTCCTCGATACAGTCGGGGGAACTATCTCCCTTTATTTGGATGGCGTTCAGGTAGCGAGCACCGCCATTGCCGGAACCTTCAATACGGTCCTCTCTGTTTTTGAAGTAGCTAGGAGAACGGACAATTCGCTTTTCTTTCCTGGGCAACTTGATGACTTTAGGATTTGGAACATTGCCCTTACACAATCTCAGATCGCCAGCAACATGAATCGTGAGTTATCCGGCACCGAGACCGGTCTCTATGCTGACTGGACATTCAATGACAATTCCGGCAGCTCAGTTACTGACATAACCGCAGGCGCTCACACTCTCACGCTCAATAACTCCCCGACGTGGGTTTCTAGCTATGAGGGCGGGCCTGACGTAGCCGGAAAGCCTAAGCCTTTGGTCTATGGCAACTGTAAACAAGTCCCCGCTGTCCTTATCGACTCCACCCGCCTTATCTATCAGATCCACGATAGAGCGGTACAGGCGATTGATGCCGTTTACGACAAAGGCAGCCCGCTAACCCTGACAACCAATTACACCGTTGACCTCACAAGAGGATTAATCACTCTTCTAGCTTCTCCCGCCGGACAGATAACAGCAGATGTAAGAGGGGATAGTGCTGGGAGCTTTGTCAGCACAACGGCGGACGTTATTCGACGCATTGCAACCCGGCATGCCGGACTTGCGGACCCGGCAGGAATCGATACGGGAGGCTTTGCGGCACTCAACGCAATCAACTCCTCGGTTATCGGCTACTCAACGGATTTGAGCCCCATAAACATAAACCAAGTGCTAGACGAGATCATTACTACGATTGGCGGATATTGGACTTTCACCCGCTTAGGCTTGCTTACGGTTAACCAGCTTCAAGCGCCTAGCTCCCCTATCGCGACCTTCACGGAAGCCGACATCTCCCTCAACTCATTACAGTTGCTTGAAGTAATCGACCCATCAAAGAGGCAAAGGGTTGGCTACCACAAGATATGGAAGACTCAAAAGCCTGCGGAGCTGGCGACTTCTCTATCACAAGCCACAATCTCACAATTCGGACAAGACTTCTCTTTTGTTGAATCGGAGAACCCAACCCTTGTAACCGCGTTTCCCCTGGCGGGTGACGTCGAGACCTCTACTCTCTTTAATCTCCAGGCGGATGCCCAAAAAGAGGCAGTCCGTAGGATGAATGTTTACGGCTTACAGCGCTTTGTGTTCAAGGTCACTTTAACCCATGGCCTATTCCAGTACTTCCTAGGCAACACAGTTGCGATCAACTATACCCAACCCTCTCCCTCTCAAGGAGCCTTGATTAGTCGTCTCGGCATGAACGGGGATCTATTCGTAATCGTTGGGATCACAGAAAACGTTTCGTCAGGGGGGAACACTCCGGATGAATTGACTTTAGAGCTTTGGGGCTAAAATGGGTAATCCTGTCATTGCCATTCCGAACATTTCCGATGCCGCTACGCTAACAGCCGGCAGTGCCGCCGGCTCAATGCCTGTTACAAACCTTCAGACACAGCAGCCTAGCCAACCGTGGCGAGCGACTGATCTAAATAACTCCTACATCGTGGTTGACTTGGGCTCAGCTCAAGCCATTAATCTAATCGCTCTCCTCTATACCAATGCCACTCAAGCCGCGACGATTAGATATCGAGCAGCAACGTCCATTCCCAACCTGACCGCAAGCCCGAGCTATGACTCTGGCGCGGTGTCTCACATGCCAAACCCTAACGTCACATGGTTTCAGCGTACGCATGCCTTCAAATGGTTTGGATCTTCTACTAAGACCTTTCGGTATTGGCGGATAGATATTAGCGACACGGGAAACGGCAATGGTTTCTATCAGGCGGGCCGTCTGTATATGGACTTGGCATGGCAACCATTAAGGGGTGCAAAGTATGGAGGATCGATTGAAATCAAGGAACCGGTTAGCCGATTGGTAGCCGGTGGAGGCCAGCGATACCCCGCCGTAAGGACCAAGACTCAGGCGCAGAAGGTCACTTTTGAATACCTGTCTCAGACCGAGATGCTTACCACCTCTCACAAAATCAATTACCTCCGGGGCCTATCGCTCGACGTCCTTTTAATTCTGAATCCGGACGATTCAACCAACTTCATGCAACAGACCATCTACGGACTTCTAGAGCCGGGTGGCGTAATGACCTATTCAGCGGCCTCGCCCTCCAATGGCCTACCGCTCTATTCACAGACGATCCAAATCGAGGAATTACCATAAATGGCCATCATCATCAAAGACAGGGTAAAGGAGACAACCGTAACGCAGAATACGGGAACCTATACTCTCGCGGGGACGGTTACAGGTTTCCGTACCTTCCTCTCTGCCATCGGAAGCACCAATCAAACCTATTACGTTTGTGAGGACGGCACAAACTGGGAGACTGGACTAGGGACGGTGGGCTCGGGAACTCTAACCAGAGATACCATCTACGGTTCTAGCAACAGCAATGCGGCGGTCAATTGGGGAGCTGGTACCCGGAACATCTATTGTGCCTATCCAGCGGCCGGAATCGCCTTCACAGCGAACAATCTGTCAGACTTGGCTAGCGCCACCACAGCCCGAACGAATCTAGGCCTAGGAACGGCTGCGACGCTCAATGTTGGCACTTCCGCTAACAACATCCTCCAGCTCAACGGCTCCGCGCAGATCCCGGCGGTAGACGGCTCCCTTGTAACGGGAATAGTCCCGTTCCCTTCCGGGACAAAGATGCTTTTCTATCAGGCATCGGCGCCTACCGGATGGACTAAAACCACGGGCATCAATGATAAACTACTCTATATCACGGATGGAACGGGAGCGAATCCGACCGGGGGAACAAACAACACGGGAACGGGCGGATGGGACAATTCGTGGGGATTGACTGTTGCTAACCACACTCTAACTGTTGGGGAGATGCCATCTCACGCCCACGGTCCGGGCGCTGGAAACTTCATCTTAAATAGTGGCACTTCCGGATCGGTTGCTACTACTGCCGGCTCTAATGTCTCGCCTAGCTTGAATACCGATACAGTTGGAGGCGGGTTAGGCCACAATCACGGGATTTCTAGCACCTCACAATGGCGCCCACCGGCTCTATATGTGATCGTAGCCTCTAAGAACTAAATAGAAACAACGGGGGAGGAATCAACCATCCCTCCCCCTTTTTGCCGTGCCTAATTGATGTGTCCAACGTGCAATACAGCAGCGATATTCGCGTCTCCGGGATTCAATCCATTCCCTACCACGCTTCCGCTCATGGAAACCGTCGTTCCAATGACAAGACCCCAACACTGACAAGCCAGGACAGGACCACAAGTCAGGGGGATTGTTCCATTTGGCGTACTGAGGTAGACAATCACGTTTGATAGCCCACAGGTCGGAGTGTAGGGATGCGAGATGTAGAAGTTGAAAATCCCTCCAGAGAAGGCACCGAGGACGGTACCGGTTTCAGTGTAAGTTCCCCCGAGCGTTTGAGCGTTGCCGGGGAGCGCTGCTGCGGAGAATAGGAAGGCTACAAGAGCACACCAGCGAAAGACTTTCTTCATAACACCGTTTCACTTTCTGCCCCTAATTTCGTTGGGGCTGTTGTCAACTGAATACCCTTAATTATAAACCCAACACTTGCGGGCCGTCAAGCCTGCGCTTCATTGTAAAAGAGCACAGAACGGATGTTTAATCGAAAGGACGACGTGCTAGAGTCCCTTGCACGACTTGAAAAGGGACTATCCGCCAATACGCCACCCCCCGAACACCCCCATGCAGAGACACTACAGTGCTGGAAAAGGGTTAGTGACCGCCCTTGTAGGTGCCGCCTTTGGATGGACGTAACCCAGGAAGGGGACGGCGTCAATCCTTCGAAGCGCGTACAAGGCTGTTACTTTGAACTCTTCCCTTGGCTGATTAGCGGCGCCATCGCTTCCTCCCATGAGGCTATGGCGGATGTAAACGCCCTAAGAGGTGACGTGCAAACAGGCATGGGGGCAGTTCACGACGTTCTAGTTAACGGTTTCAATATTCTGGCGAGCAGAATAGCGATAGCCAACACCAGCCCACCGTTTCAAATCGAGAAGACGATAGGAGACTAAGCTGAAAGGGAGTTTCGACTTTGGAAGTCACAACAATTATTGCAGCCCTTCATAACTACATTGTTCCATCCCTCATAGGTGTAGGCTCATACCTGACGGCATCATTTGTGAAGCTAAAGCGGCTTGCCTTTCTGGACAAGTCACAGCAGCAGACCTTTCTAGATAAGGAATGGGCAAGGCTAGGAGCGGTGAGGGACTATATCGACAATAGGATGGAAGCCATCCTAAAGGAGAATGACATTTTGAGAGAGCGCATTGAGCACCTAGAGCAGGAAGTCGATGGCTTACGGGAAGAGAACTTACAATTACGGGTTGAACTGGACGCGAAACGGAATAGGTAAAAAGTCTGAAGCCCTTTTTGATTAGGACTTCCACGCGGCAGCTCTACTTACCGGGTCCCCATGGTGGATTGACTTCGCATCGCAGCGCTATGACAACGAGTTCAAGGTTGGACACCAGGAAATTGAAACCCTGACCGGCTCCCATTCCTGGCAGCACCTTACGGCTCACACGGCAATTAGATATGCCTTACGGTACTCTAAGCCTTTGCTGAAGGGAGTTCCGAAGGAAAAGCTAGACAAGCTCAGGGAGTGCAATGATAGATGGTTCCGGAATGAGGCATGGCTAATGGAGGCGTTTTATAGCCATGCGGTCAAAGGATGCGTCTCGGTCGGCGCCAGAGATCAACCGCCTGGATTCCCCAAGTCATCCCAGAAGGATGCTTTTGCCGCCTATATGGTCAATGCCTCGAAAGGTGTACAGCTTCCCAAGAATCCAGACGGAGCGGATATCTACTGTCAGATCCTGGCAGCTAAGCTAATTTCACTCGGGGATGATTTGGAGAAGGGGAACAAAGAGGAGCCTAAGCTGTGGAGCCCGGTATGGATTCGCCGCGTAGGGGATGCGGTCACATCCTTTTGGAGCCCACCCGCTGAGATTCTAGGGCCTGCTTACTTTGCAGAGGTCAAGGACGGAAAGGCCAACTATGTATATGAACCGTACATCCCGCAGGATCATTCCGAGTACAAAGCAGTCGGCACGAATTAGCGCCTAGATTTAAATCTGACGCTCAAATACATAGAGGACGGGGGTAGCCTCACCCCGTCCTCTTTTTGTCTCTATGGGGCTGTAATGCGGGGAGTAAACCCTTCTCCACGGGCGACGTGGTTAGCTCTTCCTGTACCATTTTCTCCGTAGCAACATTTCTAGCTCCCTAAAAGCTTCCTCTTGCATCGTGCGCAGTTTCAATCCTTCCTGAAGGATGAGCCATGAACGGAGGATGTCGACATTTAGATTCCAGTTCTGGAGTATCGGATAGAGATCCTGGAGAATCCGCGTAGACTCCTCAACCTTCCCCTGTATAGTTAGGACAGCCGATAAATCAAGAGAGGCCAGCGCGAGGTCGAATTCAAAATCGGCTTCTGCGTACAAGTCGACTAGTTGTCTAAAAAAGAACTCTGATTGTGATAGGCGACCTTCCGCCCGTGCTATCCTTCCTTCAAGATTGATTAGCCGTCCAGTCCAGAACACATCTCCGAATCTTTTGATTTGGCGGCGGCAAGGCTCTAGCTTTGCTCTTGCCCCCTGTGAGTCTCCCAACTCATTTGTCCAGTAAGCTGTTAGATATCTGCCAGTTAGCTCTAGGTGTGCGTCAGGCTCGCCCCCTTCTAACAGTCGCAAGCCCTTGTTTGCCAACTCTAATGCGGAGACGGGGTCTACAAAGCCTATGTTTGACGACTGCTTCAAAATGAGCTTCCCTTCGAAGTGCTGATCTCCCATTCTTCGCGCTAGCCGTATTGCAGGGAAAAGCATCTCCGTAGCATCCTCGATATTTCCCAGATCGGAGACAAGAGACGAGCGTATTGAGATGAGGTTAGCCCGTTCGAATAGATCTCCCGTACCCTCTTCTAACCACCTCTCAGCCTCATCTAGCGCGGCAGTAGCTCCGTCGAAATCGCTAGCAAGTCTCTTAGTGTTTCCGAGTGCCGTATACCCTGCTCCAATGAAATCAGCTCTCCTCTCCTCTCCATAGAATTGCACGTCGAGAGTTTCAGCTATATTGACTGCCAAGTGTGCAAGGTCGACAGCTTGGAGGGGATCATTCCTAGAAATCGTTTTCACCTTCGCAAGTACGACACTGTAGATTCCCCAAGTGCGGAATTCAGGGAGATGTTTGACCATAAAAAGGCGAAGCTCTGGAGTTTGTTTCTCTAAGTCGGGCCAGAGTCGTTTAGCATGGATTATTTCCTCATCAACCTGTCCCTTAGCTACGACGAAGCCTAAGCCGACCCGGCGAAGAGGGCCGGAATAGTCCTCATCGGGGCGTGGACTCGCAACCGACCTAATCATATCCATACACTTCCCACAGCCGCCCAGGAGATGTCTAATAACCTGCTTTCTTGTTCGTTTTGACAACGTACCGGTTACCAGCCGCTCCGCCATTTCCTTTGTTACGTGAAACTCCAGTGGAGACATGGAACCTCCCGAGACCTTGTTTTCCCTCATGCATGAAGTCTAACCGAAAAAGGATACGCCGGGGAGTCCCCCCGGCGCAAATAGGACGACTCCCGGCTACGGGAGCCTAGCTATGGCATGCTGCAAGCCCGTCAGGGTCACAGGCTCCCCGGCTGTCTGTCTGTGGCGGTGGTGGGGTGACTAGACCGTTCGGGTCCAAACCGCCCCTTCCTTTGATGAACTGGACAACGGGAGCGCCGATCCGCTCCCACAGCCAGGAGAGGGGATCGGCGACCGCCGGGCCGGTGTGACTACGCCCATGGGGAACCTGTGCCACTACGGGGCCACAAAGGGCCAGGAAGAGGACAAGCGCGATCAGGGTACGGGTCAGTCTGGACATGGTGGACCTTCCTCTAGGGGCGAGTCCGAGGCGCGCCATTGCTCCCCGGATGTACTGCCCCTACATAGGTAAGTGAACACCAACCGCAATTAGTTGACGAACGGCGCTACTTTTAACGCTGGATTTGGCGCTAGCCGGGTACCAGTGCTAGCGTCTTTGCATGCTTCCACCCACCTACAGGAACCTTCCCCGGGCTCTCACACTCATCCGAGAGCTTCGGGGGTTGAACCAAACTCAGGTAGCTTCACGCGCAGGGATCGGCAAGAGTCAGATGTCTAAGTACGAAGGCGGTAGGGAGCTACCCAGGTTGGATACGCTTTCGACTGTGCTTGAGGCTCTGGGGGTGGGGATCTTTGAATTCTGGTACATCGTTCATCTAATCGACTCGGGCGAAGCTCAGATAGATTCCAGGGAGGGAATCCTTTTTACCTTGCCTCCCCTTCTTCTTAGCGGCGCTGGCCTCATGTCTAGCGAAACAGACGAGGCCTTCAAGCGGCTAATCGAAGATGTAATGAAGGTCTACCATCAAATGAATGCCGAACGGTTGAGAGAACTTAATCGCAAACATTCATCCTGAGCCGACAAATTGGGGACATCATCCATGCCTGAAAACGGTCTGTGGCGAGTCGTAAAGAACCGTGAGGAGCAATATTCCATCCTTCCGGAAGACGAAGTCAATCCCGTAGGATGGACCAACGTAGGAAAAGAAGGAACCAAAGCAGAGTGTCTTGCCTACATCTTAGAGGTCTGGACGGACATGCGCCCCTTGTCTTTGCGGAAGCTCATGGACACTATGCTAGCCAGGGACAAGGCTAACTAACATGGATGATGCGAAGCTCTATGAGATCCGTAAACGGATCGTAAACTGTATTTCTCGGGTTCAAAGAGTTGCAATCGAGTTGCGAGAGATCGCAGAGACGGAGCTTGGCCCTCCAACTCCAGATGAATTCAAGATCATAAAGGCCGGGGAAGAATTTGTACCCTATCACGCTCAGCTCGCGGGAGTACTAAACCTGATTCGGTTTTACGTTTTAGAGGTCGGCGTGACCTACCAGGGTGAGCTATACAGGCTCACCCCAAAGACCTGGGACGGACAGCTCGTTACTAAGCTTTCTTCCGAAGTTGAAAGAAGCTTAGGCAATGCCGTTAACTCCCATTACCGCGAGCCTAATGTTTTACCGCCTCTGCCAGGATACAAAGCGTGGGACCAGAAACCAAAGAAGAAGGAAGGCGAATAAGCGTTAGGGCTTGGTGCGACGAAACCGAGCCCCCCGCCAAATGGAAGGGGATTTCCACGGCGTACAGAGCTGGCGCGAAAGCGAGAGCCGCAGGTAAATCCAGAACCGAATGCCACTATGGGCGAGCTGATCTCGCCGACGCATGGCGATCAGGATTTGATGGACTGGACGCTTTCCTCTTTGGTGGCGGAATCCTTGTGTGCGACCACTGCGGACAGGAGCTAAAGGAATGAAGGTGCTGACAAGAGAAGACTTCAAGGGATTTAAGGAGGCCACCCGCCGGCAACTATACGACATGCTAGCGGAATCGATTTTCGGCACTCCCGAGAATGAAGAGGACATTAGGATTAAAGACTTTGAGCCCGACGACATCCAACTAGAGGTTATTTGGTGGCATGGGCGGTGGTTTGGTAAATGGACTTGGCCTACCTTCAAGTCTAAGCGGATTCGTGGCGAAAATAAACGAAATTTAGTGCGTCTCTACTTGGACAAGGACGGCAAGCTAATGCAGGACGACGTCTAAGATGAGAGGGCACCAATAGAGAGTAAAGGAGGACAAATGCCGCGATCTTCTGAAGCTTTTTTGTACTGGAGACAGAGAGGCCTTTCGACCCGTGCCGCTAATGCTCTAGCGGCGGCTGGCATCGCTACCGAGGAACAGCTACGGGCTTCCCAGGAACGGCTACCCAAGATCCCAAATCTTGGAAGGGTGAGCTTGGAAGAGATACAGGAGCGGGTCTTAGGGCAGACCGTCTAGCCGCTATCGGAGTCTCCCCGAGTTTTCAACTTCAAGCGGATGCCAAACGAGAAACGGAAGCACCAAACAAAGGGCGGTCTAACAAGGGAGACAGCCTACCTTTACCGAGACGAGGAAACGGCGCTTGAAGCGCGGGCGGCTCAGGAGAGGTGCTCAAAGTCTGAGATCATCCGGCGGGCACTGCGAATGTTCCTTCAAGTCGATTAGGCCGCCATGGCTGGCAGGCGACAGGGGGGAGAGCTGGAGTATCCTGGTCCCCATGGATGTCTAGGAACCCGTAGCCTCAAACACCACAGGGGGAGCGGGTTCCGATTTTTCCTCCTTTGCCAGACACCGAGGCAAAGGTCAAAGAGCTGGTGTAAAACCTCCGGAAGCTTCGCCAGAGGAAGACTCCAGAGTAAGGAAAGTTAAACGGAGCGCCCTAATTGACCGCTTGCGCGAAGAACAGAGGCTCGCGGTTTCTTGAAACTTTCTTCGACTTGGAACATATGCGGCACCTTTGGCCGCGAGGGGTCTGTCTAAGTGTCGCTCTTACCTAGACTTACGGGGAATCCCCCCTCTTCTCCCGGTGAGGGAGGGTGGGAGGGGACGGGAGAAGAGGGCCGGGGTGATGAGGGCCAACGCCAAAGCCAAGGTGAATCTGACAAAGTAGAACTAGGCCCCGCGCTCGTCGCCGAATTCGGTCACGGAGGGCATCGGGGGTACAATCATCGGTTGATCCGATGAAAGTACGAGCCTTCTCGCTCCTTCTGGTTGCGCTCGCCCTGCCCGTTTCCCTGCCGGCGCGGGCGGTTTCGCCGTTCGGACCGGCATCCCCGATCGTCCAACCGGGCCCGCCGGGGCTGCCGGTCGATCCCGACCGCTGGCTCCCCTGGCGGGTGTTCACCTGGCGCGACGGCGTCCGGCCGGGGAATCCCGCCCTCGCCCAGGACGCCGACGGGTACATCTGGTCGGACGGCCCGATCCGCTACGACGGCCGCATCTGGCAGAAGATCGACGTCCCCGGCGAATCCGGACCGGTGCCGAGCTGGTCGCTGCTGGCGGCCGGCGACGGCAGCCTCTGGTTCGGCCGCATGGACGGCGGCCTGCTGCGCCGCCTCCGCGACGGCACTTGGCGGCGGTATCCACCAGGCTCCGGCCTGCCGGCCGGGCTGGTCGGCGCGCTGGTGGAGGACGGCCGGGGCGCGGTCTGGGCCGGGACCATGAGCGGTCTCGCGCGCTGCGGCGACGGCGGCTGTGTCGAGGAGCGGGCGCTACGGGGGGCGAACATCCGCGCCCTCGCCCTCACGCGGACGGAGGACGGCCGGCCGGCGCTCTGGATCGGCACCCGGGACGGGCTCTTCCGCCTCGACGGCCTCGATTCCCTCTCGCCCACCCTCTCTCCCCCGTTCACCGACCTCGCCGCGCTGCCGGACCTTTCGATCCGCGCTCTCGCCGAGACCGAGTCGCCCGGCGGACGCACGCTCTGGATCGCCACCGACAACGGCGTTGCCCGCTACCGCGCGGGTGTCTGGACGCGCTACGACGGCCGCTCCGGCTTTCCGGCGGGACCGGTGGTCACGCTCAAGGTGAGCCGGTCTCCGGAGGGGCGGCCGGTGGTCTGGGCGGGCAGCTTCCGGGCCGGCATCATCCGTTTCGAGGATGACGGCCGCTGGGCGATCTTCGACACCCGCTCGGGGCTGCCGGCGAACCTCGTCTACAACCTGCTGCTGACGCCGGGAGACCCGGGCGGCGAGCCGACCCTCTGGGCGGCCACCCCCGCGGGGCTGGTCCGCCTGGAGCGCGAGCACTGGAAGGCGATCGACGAGCGCGCCGGTCTCCCCAACGAGGTGGTGGTCAGCGCCGGCGAGGCGACGTTCCCGGACCGGCTGCACACCTTCTGGATCGGCACCGTCAGCGGCATGGTCCGTCTCACCCCCCAGGGCTGGCAGCCCTTCGCGCCGCCGCAGGAGACGCCGATCGTCGCGCTGTCGGTGGCCAACACCCGCGAGGACGACGGCTCCGAGTCGTTCTGGCTCGGCTCGGTGGACGGCCTGCACGCCTATACCCACGGGAGGTGGACGACCTTCACGCCCCGGACTTCGCCCCTCCCGTACGCCTGGATCCCGGCCCTGCTCGCGGTCCCGTCGGCGGCAGGGACGGCCCTCTGGGTGGCGACGCCGCGGGGGCTGGCGCGCTACGAGCACGGGCGCTGGACGGTCTTCCACGGCCGGTCCCCGGTGGGGGCGCCGGGAGCCGCGCCTGCCGTCTTGCCGGGAAACAACGTGCGCGCCCTGCTGGCGACGGCGCTCCCCGGCGGGGGTACGGCGATCTGGGCGGGCACGGACGGCGGGATCGGACGCTTCCAGGGACAGTCGTGGGAGAGGGTCGCGGTCCCGTGCCTGCCCGATCCGACGGTCCTCGCGCTGCGGGACGAGAGCGGGCCCGGCGGCGGCTGGCTCTGGATCGGCACCAGCGCCGGGGTGGCCCGCCTGCGGCTCGACGGCGCCGGGCACCCCCTCGGCGGCAGCGCCCCGGACGCCTGCCAGGCGCTCACCGCGAAGACCGTTCCCGCCCTCCCCCAGGTCTACTACGTCAACCGGATCCAGCTCGACCGCTGGGGGCGGGTCTATCTGTTCACCGACTGGGGGGTGAACCGGCTGACGCCGGGGCCCGGCCGCGCTCTCGCCACCGCCCGTCTGGAGTCCTTCGAGGCGGGCGACGGCCTGCCCGGGATGAACTTCAACGCCGCCTTCGTCGATCACCTCGGCCGCATCTGGGGGGGCGCCGCCGGGGGCGTCGCGATCCTCGATCCCGCCCCGCCCGAGCCGGCGGCGGCGCCGCGCCGCGCCGCGCCGCTGCGGATCGAGCGCGTCCTGGTGGAGGGGCGCGAACGCCCGCTGGCCGACGGCACGGCGCTGCGCCACGACGAGAACAGCGTCGGATTCCACTACGCCCTGCTGAGCTTCCGCCGCGAGCACACGACGCGCTATCAAACTCAACTGGCGGGGCTCGAGACGCGGCCGTCGCCCTGGACCTCCGAGGCCGACGTGGTCTACAGCCGGCTCCCCGCGGGGACCTACACCTTCCGCGTCTGGGGACGCGACGGCGGCGGGACCGTGACCGGACCGGTCACGGTCCGCTTCCGCGTGCGGTCGGCGCCCTGGCTGACCCCCTGGGCGCTCGCCCTCTACGCCCTGGCGCTGATCGGGCTCGGCTACGGCGCGAGCCACGTCAAGACGCTCGCCCGCCGGGCGGCGACCCTGGAGACGGAGGTCGCCGAGCGCACCCGCGAGCTGGCCGAGGCCAACCGCCGGCTCGAGCTCGCCTCGCTGACCGACCCGCTGACCGGCCTGAGCAACCGCCGCGTGCTGGCGCTCAACATCGAGCCGGACGTGCGGCAGGCCGTGCGCTATGCCCTCGGCACCGCGGAGCCCAGGGAGCGCAACTCCGACCTCCTCTTTTACTTCCTCGACATCGACCACTTCAAGCGGCTGAACGACCGCGCCGGCCACGCCGCCGGCGACCAGGTGCTGGTGGAGGTGGCCGACCGGCTGCGTGAGGCGGCGCGCAACACCGACACGGTGGTCCGCTGGGGGGGCGAGGAGTTCCTGATCGTCAGCCGCTGGGCCGACCGGCGGTCGGGAGAGGTGCTCGCCGAGCGCCTGCTGGCGGCGGTCGGCGGCAAGCCGTTCGCCGCCGGCGCGGGAGGCCCCGAGGGCGGGCTCACCGTCACCTGCTCGATCGGCTGGGCCCCCTACCCGTGGCGTCCGGACGCCCCTGACGCGATCCACTACGAGGCGGTGATGAGCCTGGCCGACCGCGCCCTCTACCTGGCGAAGAAGGAGGGGCGCAACCGCGCGTTGGGCGCGCTCCCCGGGCCCGCCGCCGGCGCCCTGTTCCCCGAAGGCCCCCTCGACGAGGTAGCGGAGAGCACCGTCGAGCTGGTGCGCTCGGCCGAGCCGGCGCGAGGGGGACTCGCGCCGGCCGGTGTCTCGTCTTCAGACCTCTAGAGGTTGCGCAGGCTAGAGGTTGCGCAGGATCGCGCGGAAGCGCGGGCTGACGGACAGGCGCTCCATCAGGGCTTCCAGCCGCTGCGGCACGGCCGAGGTGGCCGCAGTTGCCGCCGCGCCGGCGGTGGCGTTGTCGGCCTCGCCGTTGGGGAACGGCAGCGTCGGCAGGTAGGTGGGCGGGCGCCGCAGATGGGTCGCCTGCTCGTAGGCATAGGCGTACTTGATCAGCGTCGGCTCGCTCCACGCCGTGCCGATGAAGCTCAACCCCACCGGCAGCACGCCGTCCACGAAGCCCATCGGGACGTTGACGATGGGGTACCCGGCCACCGCCGACGGATAGGTGCTGGAGCCGCCGAAGTGATCGCCGTTGATCAGGTCGGTGTTCCAGGCCGGGCCGCCGCTGGGCGCCACCAGCGCGGTAACGTTGAAGTTGGCCAGCGCGGCGTCGATCCCCTGCGCTCCCGCGAGCTGGTGCCCCTGCACCAGGGCGTCGGCGTACTCCTGGGCGGTGAAGGGGTCCGACTCGGCGAGCAGGAACTCCTCCTGACCGAAATACTGCAGCTCCTGGGCGGCGTGGTGGTTGTTGAAGTCGATGGCGTCGGCCAGGGTGTGGATCGGCACCCCCGTGCGGGTCGCCAGGTAGGCGTTGAGATCGCGCTTGAACTCGTAGAACAGCACGATGGTCTCGGAATTGTCGGTGAGCAGGGTGTTGATCGTCGGCAGGTCCGCCGGATCGACCAGGGTGGCGCCCGCGGCGTGCAGGGCGGTGAGCGCCTTCTCGAACAGCGCGTCGGTCTTCACGCTGTAGCCGGTGTAGAAGGTGCGGAGCACGCCGATGCGCGCCCCCTGCAGGCCGTGAGGATCGAGGAACTGAGTATAGTTGGTGGAGAACTTGCCGGCGCTGGCGGCGGTCTGGGGATCGCGGGGATCGACGCCGACCAGCGCGCTGAGCATCGCCGCCGCGTCGGCCACGGTGCGGGCGTGCGGTCCGACCGTGTCCTGGGTGTGCGAGATGGGGACGACGCCGGCGCGGCTGGTCAGCCCCACGGTCGGCTTGATCGCCGCGACGCCGCAGTTGTTCGCCGGGCTGATGATCGAGCCGTCGGTCTCGGTGCCGAGGCCGGCGGTGACGAGGTTGGCCGAGACGGACGCCGCCGAGCCCGAGCTGGAGCCGCTGGTGTTGCGGTCGAGCACGTAGGGGTTGCGGGTCAGCCCCCCCTCGCCGCTCCAGCCGCTGGTGGAGTTGAAGCCGCGGAAGTTGGCCCACTCGGAGAGGTTGGTCTTGCCGAGGATCACCGCGCCGGCCACCCGCAGCCGGGCGGCCACGGTGGAGTCCTGGTGGGCCGGCGAGCCCTCCAGGGCGAGCGAGCCGGCCGTGGTCTCCATCTTGTCGCCGGTGTCGATGTTCCCCTTCAGCATCACCGGAATGCCGTGCAGCGGGCCGCGCACGTGCCCCTGCTGACGCTCGCGGTCGAGCCCCTTGGCGATCCGCCGCGCGTCGGGGTTGAGCTGGAGGACCGCGTTGACCCGCGGGCCGCTCTCGTCGATCGCCGAGATCCGCTCCAGATACATGTTGACCAGGTCCTGCGACGACAGCCCCCCCCGCGTCATCGCCGCCTGCAGCCCGGCGATGGTGGCCTCCTCGATCTGCACCGCCTTGTCGCTCAGTCGCGGCAGATCCAGGGCCTTCACGGCCGACTCCCCGATCAGCCCCGCCAGCGGAACCCCCGCGCCGGCCACCGCTCCCAGGCGCAGAAAATCTCTCCGGCTCGGTGACGTGCTCTTCTCTTCTCCTCGCTTGGTCTCATCACGATCTTCCGACATGACGATCTCCTTTGAAGTGGGAACAGGAAGGAACTGCGCAAAGAGCTGTTGAAGAAAAGATGACCTGCCCGGTCATCATATAGAACTCGCTCTCAGGAGGAAATACAGCGACGGCTCAACGGGTGAGTCCCTTCAGGAGCCGCGGCGGTTCACGGGGCGGTGGCCCGCTCCAGGTCGGCGAGGTAGGCGAGGGCGTGCTCGGTGGTCTCGCCGCACATCTCCGCCGAGGGGCGGAGGCGGACGCAGACCTCGGGGCGGTCGGGGCTGCCGAACAACCGGCAGAGGTTGTCCGCGGAGAGCTGGACGCAGCGGACGCCGGCCGGCTTGCCCGCCGGCATCCCCGGGATCGGCGAGGAGATCGAGAGCGCGATGCAGCAGGCCCCGCAGCCGGCGCGGCAGTTCATGGCACAGAGGATAGCGCTTCCGCCGCCGCCGGACCGACCTCCAGCTCCCAGGGCCCCGGCCGGGTGGGCGCGCGCAGGGCCCGCTTGAGGATGGCGAGGAAGCGCGAGCGCGGCACCTCCACCGCGCCGAAGCTCGCCAGGTGGTCGGTGTAGGCCTGGCAGTCGACCAGCGCGAAGCCCCAGCGGATCAGGTTGGCGAGCAGGGTGGCGAAGGCGACCTTCGAGGCGTTGGGCTCGAGAGCGAACATCGACTCGCCGAAGAAGACGCCGCCGAGCGAGATCCCATAGAGGCCGCCGACCAGCCGGCCGTCGCGCCAGGCCTCGATCGAGTGGGCGAGCCCCTCGGCGTGGAGGGCGGTGTAGCCGGCGATCATCTCCTCGGTGATCCAGGTGCCGTCCTGGCCCGGCCGCGGCTTCGCCGAGCAGCCGCGGATCACCTCGCCGAAAGCCGTATCGGCGCGGACGCCGAAGGTGCCGCGCCGCATCTCCCGGCGCAGCGACCGCGACACGTGCGCCTCCTCCGGCACCAGCACGAAACGGGGGTCCGGCGAGAACCAGAGCAGCGGCACCCCCTCGTGCGGCCAGGGGAAGATCCCCCGCGAATACGCGGTCTTCAGCGTCTCCGCGTCCGGCTCCCCCCCGACCGCGACCACCCCCTCGGGAGAGGCCCAGCTCACAGGGGGGAAGAGGATACGGCGGCGCGGCATGGAGGGGAGGGTACTGAAAGCTGGAGCAAACCAGAAGCACCCAGCTCTACTTTGTCAGGTTGGCCTTGTCCGTAGGAGCCGCCCACCCGAACCCTCACCCCTGGCCCCTCTCCCTTCCCCTCCCGCCCTCCCTCACAGGGAGAGGGGAACCCCCGCCCCCTCAGGATCCAGGCCTTTCGCTTTGCCTTTGCTTTTCTCCCTCTTCTCCCGGTGAGGGAGGGTGGGAGGGGACGGGAGAAGAGGGCCGGGGTGATGAGGGCCAACGCCAAAGCCAAGGTGAATCTGACAAAGTAGAACTAACCTGTCGTAGGGAAAGCATGGCAGGCGAGTGGCTTTTTCTGCCGCCCAGGCTCCCAACTCCGCCGCGTCACATCGCCTGATACTTCTGGGACAGCCAGTAGAGGGCGGCGACGACGAGAACCGCGACCAGCAGGACCACCAGGCGCCCGACCCGCGATGGCTGCGGAGGACTGATCCCCCCCTCGATCCCGAGGACCCGGCGGTAGCTCGCCTCGCGGCCGCGGACCCCGACGGCCAGACGCCGCGACGCGACGTAGAGCATCCAGGCCCCAAGCAGCGCCATCAGGATGCCGCTGCCTCGCCCGACCCATAGCTGGCCGCTCTCGCCGAAGGTGCGGTAGAGCCACAGGTCCTGCCGCGGCGCGCCGCCGCTGGGCGAATAGAACAGTGCTAACAGCGCACCGGTGGCGAACAGGACGAGCCCGCCGATGAGCAGCTTGCTCGCTCTCAGCCGATAGAAGTCCAACTCGCGTTTCAGGGCGATCTCGGCGGCCGGTCCCGGCTTCGCCGGATCTCCGGACGTCACCGGGCCGCCCTTCCCGTCCTTGACGAACACGGCGCCGCAACCCCGGCAGAAGGGTGTGCCGGCCACCCCTCGATGCAGCGGGCGGCCGCACGCCGGGCATCGCCAGTTGACGAAGTGGAGAACCAACCCGACGATCAGGACCGCCCCCGCCGTGAGCGCCAGCGCGGAGCCGCCGAAACCGGCGATCTGATACTCGGGGTTGCGGAAGAGCAGGACGAGGGCGAACGTGCCGCTGAGGATCGGGATGGCGATCAGGAGCTCGAGCTGCCGGCGCCGCTGGAAAGCCGTCAGAATCTCCTGCCGCTGCTCCGCGCTGAAGCTCGCCATGCCTCACCCTCCCACTCGACGCCTGCGGTTTTTCTGTGCGGCTTCTTACCTGGCTGGAATCCGTCCAGGGTACCACAGCCGGGTACGGCAGGGAGTGGCAGCGCCCTTGCTTCCTACCTAACGGCACGGGGGCACGGGGCTTCGCCTGGACCCTCCCACTCAACAGGAGGTGCCCTTTGGCCCTGATCGACACGATCCAGCAGCAACTCGACGAGACTACGGTTTCGCAGCTCAGCCAGGAGCTCGGCGCCGACCCGGCCACCACCCGCCAGGCGGTCCCCGCGGCGCTCTCGGCCCTGCTCGGCGGCCTCTCCCACAACGCCCAGCAGCCGGGCGGCGCCCAGCAGCTCGACAGCGCCCTCGCCGACCACGACGGCGGCCTCCTGGGCAGTCTCGGCGGGCTCCTCGGGAGCGGTGGGGACACCCAGGGCGCCGGCATCCTCGGCCATATCTTCGGGAATCACCAGCCGGCGGTGGCCTCCCAGGTCGGGCAGCGGACCGGGCTCAACGCCGGCCAGGCCGCCCGCCTCCTGATGCTCCTCGCCCCCTTCGTGCTTGGCTATCTGAACCGGGCGCGGCAGCAGGGGAACGCCCAGGGGCAGCCGGGGAACGCCGGCATCGGCGGCGCACCGGTGAATCCCCCGGCGAGCTCCGGAGGCGGGCTCGGCGGCAGCATCTCGGACATCCTGCGGGGCGAGACGGCGCGCGTCGATCAGGCCCACCCCGAGCACCGGGGAATCCTCGACATCCTGTTCGACCGCAACCACGACGGCCACATCCTGGACGACGTCACCGGCATGGCCGGCGGGATCCTGGGCGGCAACCGCTAGACCGGAGGCACCGGTCCCGCCGCCGCCCCTTCGTCCAACCCCGGCCGCAATCCCTTGAACAGGAGCCAGAAGCCCATCGCCAGCTCGAAGATGAAGATCGGTCCGCCGTAAATGCCGACACTGAGCACCTTCGCCAGCTCGGGAAAGATGATGAAGGCGTACACGCACACCGCGAGCACCAGGGATGAAAAAACTCCCCAGGCCGCCAAGGCCCGCGGAATATAATTGGATCTGAGCCACAGATAGCAGAACAGCGTGCTGCGGAGCCCGGCCAGCACCAAGCCCACGTGATAGGCGGCGCCGTGCGCGCTGACCGACATCCTCGCCAGGGCTTGCAGCCGATCGGGTCCAAAAGCTTGCAGATACTCCGCGCCGCTCAAGATCCGCAGAGCCTCGAGGTCGTTGACCGTGGTGACGATGAGAATCGCCGTCTCGATTACGCCCCAAAACGCCGCGAGCAGTGCAAGGTTCCGGTTGACCGGCTTCAGCACCACATAGAGGGCTGTGATCAGAACCACGTCGAGAGCGAAGGCAGCCAGATTGCTGGCGGTGCCCAGCCGGAAGAGCCGTTCGTGCGCCACGATATTGCCCGCGGTGGCCGCGGCCTCGGCGAAGATCGCCAGCGGAAGGGCGAGGAGATACGCCCAGCCCACGGCTTTCGCAGCCCTGCGCTGGGACCCATTAGGCGTGCTGGTGGTCATCCTTGTCTCCCTTCAGCCGGCATCCTACCCCGCCGCGGCAGCCCGCGGCCTCGAGCCCCTGATCACCAGCCAGAGCATGAGCACGAGCTCCCCGAGGAGGGCGGGCTGGGAGAGGATGAACACTTGATGCTGATATTGCGGCACCAGCAGGCCCGTAAAGCTCATGGTCAGGTAGGCCAAGCCGTTGATGATCAGCCAGACGCCGAGAAATCGTGGCAGGAAACGCGACCTGTACACCAGGAGAGCCAATGGTACGAGCCATAGGCCCCAGAGGATCTCCGCGGCCGTGTTCTGATGGTCGTGCAAACGGAGGAACAGCAGGGCCAGCGCGTCCCGCTGAGCCTTGTCGAATCCGGACAGGAAATCGGCGCCACGCACGATCGTCAGGGCGCCGGCGTCGCTCACCACGCCCACGAAATTGAGCAGTGCGGGCATGACGCCTCCGAGGATCACCACCAGCACGGCGAGGTGCTCGTCCACCTCCTTGAACAGCCGGTAGAAGGCCAGGACGAGGAAGATCAGGACGACCGCGCCCACCAGGTCCCCGACCATCCCGAAACGGAAGAGCCACTCGTGCGCGGCAATGTTGTCGGCCGTCGCCGCCGCGTTCCCGGTCACGAACAGCTTGTTGGGGATATAGATGAGGCGCAACGGGCCGACGGCGGTGAGGAGCAGGTACCACAATCCGGCCACTCTCCCTGGATTATGAGTCGAATTGCGAGTCGAATCGTGAGCCGCACTCATGTCCCCTCCCTCGTTGAACCCGCGGTTGGCATTTACGCCACTCAGTACGCCGGCGGGGCGCGATTCTTACAGGGGGGTCTCCCAGAGCCTGGGGACCCGTCCCCTGCTGGAAGCACCCTCCGGCTGTCGTCTGAGAGCCCGTCGTGCCTTCGGCTGATCCAGCCGGAGCTCATGGCACCTGGCTATTCCCTCCCCTCTGCTCTCTGCGGCGTCCTGCGCACTTCCCCGCGCCTCCGAGGGAGGCCGAGCCCACCTAAGATCCGAATGACTTCCGCCTCTGACTCTCTGTCGAGAAGCGAAGCATGGGCCTTGACGCTCTCCACCGAAGTCTTCCTTACGATGAGCTCAACCGCCTTTCTCGCGGCGCTTCGCTCGATCCTCTCAGCGGCGGTCAAATGCCCGGCGATTGCCGGCAGTGCCACGTGCATTCCGGATGCGCCTAGCGCGAGCACCGCATGGCTGCGGACGTAGAAATCCTCGCCGAAGTGAGCAAGGTCCACCAGCAGATTCAAGCTCTCGGCCGCAGCAGTCGAAGCCAGCGCGGCAATCGCGGCGTATCGCACAGCCGGCTCCACGTTCGAGGCCGCCCCCTCCTGAGCGATCACCCGCATCATTGCCTGGTCGGACTCCAGGAGTTTCGACATGGCGAGACGTCGCGAATCCGGATCGTGTGCCCGCAAAACGCTCAGTACACGCTCTCGAGCTTGCAGAGCCGGGATCTCGGATCGGTCGACCTGCTTCGAAGCTCGAATCGATCCGCCCTTGATCTTGATTTCAGGTTCATTGATCGTGTGAATGTTCATCAGTCGATCTCCACCCAACCATGTTGGATCATTGTTCGGTATTGCGAGTAGCTTAGCGCCGTGTCCGTCGTTCCACTGTTCGGCAGCAGCAGATTCCCGGCATCGGAGACATGCTCAAGCCCGAGGTAATGGCCGATCTCATGCCCCATCAGCATCCCGAGATAGTCGGAGTGCAGCCTCCGGCTTCCGTCGATGTCGACAAAACCTGTCTTGCTCGCGATGACGCCGCTATCGCCCCCACCATGCGATGTGGGACCGGGCACACTGCCGTCGATTCCGTCGGCGCCACCAACATTGATCGCCTGGACGATGAAGGCATCGATGTTGTGATTGGCATCGGGCCCCGACCAATCGCCGAGCAGGTCATGAAATTCCCCGAAGCTGTCGATGATCTCATAGCCACCGACGTCCGCCACAGGTATAAACCGGTCCTCTTGATCGAAAGTCAGGTCTCGCCGCTCGTAGATCGACCTCATTACAGTCTCCGCTGTATCGAGGTCCGCCCATTCCTGGGAAGTAAAGTCCTCGCCGGCGACGGCGGTGAAGTTGACACCGAACTTGAACATCGTGCGGCACGTAATCGCCCCCGAGACGTTGCGACCATCGTTGGTCCTCATGAGAATCTCAATGGTCATGTCCTCGCGGCCATTATACTTGTTGTAGATTCCGCTGCCGTTCGGCGAATGGAAGCTGATCCAGCCGCCCCAGGTGCCAAAGGCCGGGACCGAGATCGACACTCCAACGTTGCCGGTGCCCTGCTCGACCAGGCTTCCACCGATTCCACCATCCCAGAATTTCCAGGTGAAATCCGGGTGGACGTCGACGCTGGAACCGTCGCCGTTCTGTAGAGTCACGGCGACCCCAGTGTCGAAAGCGTCTCCGTGCCGGACGCCTCTTGCGCTCCAAGTACCCGTTACGAAGTCACCGCTTGGGCCAAGGCTCAGCGAAAACGGGTTTGACGGCAGCACAACACAAGTCGTCCGGAACTTTGCCTCGCTCCCTGCCGCGTTATAGATACTCGTCCGAAACGTCGCGACACAAGTCGGCAGCGTCTGATCTTCATCAAACCGGACGTCTACATATCCGGCATTGATGTCAGCAGGGCCAATCAATTTCTCAGCGACAAAGGGCTCTCCAAGCCACTCAACCCTGATCGAGACGAGGCGCGGCGGATACAAGGGGCTCGCGGTGAAGCGCACTCGCATCGTGAATGCACGGCCGCTCATCACCCTGCCTTCGACGGGCTCGACGTCGTTGATCGCCAAGCGCGTATCCTGTCCGAAGATCCCGAGCCTTCGAACCCGCTCACGATCGGCGGGTTGCAGCCCTTCAATGGAGCCCAGCGCCGCGATGGGAGTCCGCGTGACTTCGGCGAAAGCGGCGATCTGTTCGGCGACCTGGCCCCGCACTCGTAGCTCTTTGAACAGGGCTTCCGGTTCCAAGCCCTGAACGTAAAATACTCGGCTCGGCTCGTTATCGAGGAGGCTGTATCGATTGATTGGACGCTGCGGCAGGAGCCGCGTGGTCGTCGTACTGGTGCTCATTGACTTCTCCTTCAGTGCTTGAAATTGGGCCCTACTCTCCCTCGCCGACAGGCTCCACTGATCCCGTGCCCAGGAAGGCGTGCGCGGCAGCGAAATAATAGATGATCGGCTTTTCGTTCCTCAGAACGTCAATGACATTTTCAAACATCGCAGACGGGAGATGCATCGTGATCAATCCTCCAGACTGGCTGTCGTTGGGAAATGGCATGCTGGGATCGTGGAATCGGACATACCCCAAAACATTGGCGTCAGAGTAAAGTGAAATCTGCGCGCGATTGTCCTGGTAACCGCTCCCACTGCCGTAAAACAGGACGTGATAGTGAGTGACATTTGCCATGACCCTTCCTCTCCGGGCTTCCGCCTCTGTTACCGAGCCGCCGGATGGAGGCTCGCCATACAAGGTATGGCGCCCGCCGGCACCTTTTGTTACAGAGGGGCTGAAGTAGAGACAACCGTGGAACGCACCACGCGCGTGCCTTCCGAGCGTCCGCCTCTGGCCGCCGAAGCTCGCCCGTCAGAGTTGGAGGGAAAGGAAGCGCGAGCCGGCGATCGGGTTGTGCCGATAGGGTGCGATCTCAGCGAATCCGAGGCGCTCGTAGAGCCGCTGGGCGCCCGCCATCGTGGGGAGGGTGTCGAGGTTCATCCGTCGATAGCCGGCGGCCCGCGCCTCCGCGATCACCCTCTCGGCGAGCTGCCGGCCCACGCCACCCTCGCGAAACGGCGGGCAGACGTAGAGCCGTTTCATCTCGCACGTATCGGCCGTCAACGCCCGCATCGCCACGCACCCTGCGACCGAGTCCCCATCACGCGCGAGGAGAAGCCTGCCGCGCGGCGGCGCATACTCCCCCGGCAGCCCTGCCAATTCGGCCGCAAAGCCTTGAAAGCCGAGATCGACCCCGAGCGCGTCCTGATATTCCAGGAAGAGGCCACGGACGACGTCAATGGCCGCGGGGTCGTCCCACGCTTCAGTAATGTTAATCATGAGCCTGTGGAACTGCCGCGCGGAGGAATATCATCTGTCCGACCGCCAGCCGTCCGATGCGAGTCACCGTGCCGTAAATGCCCGCGGTGTTCTGGTGGGCACGCACGACCGCCTTCAGCACTTCGGGCGCAGAGCTTGCGGAGTCGGGATCGAGGCACACCATTGAGCAGCGAATATCGCGCATGGTCACGGCGATGGCCGGGGCGTCGTCCCCCTCGCCGAAGGAGAGCACACCGCCCACCCACTCGTCCTCCTGGAAGGGAACCGGCCGCCGCAGACGGACCAGGACATTCGGGCGAAACCGTCGCACGTCCAGGCTCCGCCCCGCGAGCCGTCCGATCTCGTGGATCGTCTCCGAGGCGATCACGGAGAGGGTCGCTTCGTCGAAGATGCCATGGTTCAACTGCATCATCTGCACGGGAGCCCCGTGCCGGCGTCCGACCTCCGCGGCCAGATCCTCCCCGAAGACGGACATCTCTTCGCCATCCGGCGTGCGAACGTGCGTAGGACGGTCGCGCTGAGCACCGTCTTCACGGCGGTGCGGAGAAAACAGGACCAGGTCGGGAAGCTTGCCGGCCGTCAGCCATGGCATCCCGCCGCGGTCCTCGAGCCGACGGAAGGCCAGGCGCCTGTCACCTTCGAGGCCGTGCCAGCCCAGTTGGGCCTCCTCGAGCCGTTCGCCGCCCATGGACTTCACGGGATAGCGGAAGATCGCCTCCACCTGTCCGATTTCGATCAACATGACTCCTGCTTCAGTATAGCGGCCGTCGGGGGACTTGCGGCAAGGCGCCGGTGGGTACGAGGCCCTTGACCGCGTTCGCCCGGGCCCCATAAGTGATACGGCCGGTGGCATCCACCGGCAGGCGCGCGCGCATCCGTGCTTTGAGCAGCGCGATGTCCTCGGAGGCCATCGCCGCGAGCGGTGGACCGACGCTCGGCCCCAGGAGGATCGTCGTCCAGTAGTCGTCGAAATCGGCGAACGTCCGTTGCACGGCGATCTCCCGAGTTTCGACGGCTTCCAGACCTGCATCCTGCCACAAGCCCCGCAGGGCCTCGATTCGAGACGCGCCAGGGCTCGGCGGTACCGGAACCGCAACGCCCAGCCCACGCATTTCAGCCTGCAACGCCTCGTAAGGGAAACCACCGCCGGACATGTCCCACGCATAGGCCGTGACGAGGCCCCCCGGGCAGACCACTCGCGCCATTTCAGCAACGCCCTGGGCCGGATCAGGAACGAAGAAAATCACCAACGGCATGACCGCCGCGTCGAACGAGTCGTTGGGGAACGGCTGTGCCATGGCATCGCCCTGACGAAACTGCGCGACAGGCGACGCCAGCCGTGTGCGGGCAAAGGCGAGCTGCTCCTCCGACGGGTCGATCCCCTGGACCGAGACGGGCGCGCACCGGTCGACGAGCATTTCGGTAAAGGCACCGTTGCCGCAGCCGACGTCGAGCCATCGCAAATCGGGTTCGGGAGCAAGCCAGTCGAGGAAGGTTTCACCTGCCAACCGGCTCCACGCCCCCATATACCGTTCGTAGGCGGCTCCGTCGTTGAAGCGGATTGAGTCGGTTCCCATCAGTATCACCATGCCCCGAACGCGATGCTAGACTTGGATCCATGCCCCATCCGGTCCCTCCCCATGAGACCCGCACGATCGAGCAACTGCGGGAGCAGTTCGCCGTGGAGCGGGATCTCGCCCGGCGGCTTCGCGAGGCCCCGGACACACGCGGGCTCTACAGCGCGGTTTATGATGAATTCCTGCGCCGCGTTCCCCACCATCCATCCCTGGCGTTGAAAGAGAACCCGGGAGCTCAGGCGGAAGTGATCGGTCTCCAGGTTCGCCTGCTCGAACCCTTCCTGTGTTCCCGCACCCGTTTCCTCGAGGTCGGCGGCGGCGATTGCGCCCTCGCCATGGAGCTGAGCCGCCGCGTAGCCCAGGTGATCGCGATCGAAGCGGGAAAGGAGATCTCGACCGGGACGTCCGATGTCCCCAACCTGACCGTCCTGCTCTGCGACTCCCCACCCTATGAGCTGCCCGACGGCATCGTGGACCTGGCGTTCAGCTCTCATTTCATCGAGCACCTGCGCTGGGATGACGCGCTGTTGCATCTGAGGGAAATGCGCCGGCTCCTCGCTCCGGGCGGGCGCTACGTCTGCGTCACCCCCAATCGCCTCTGGGGTCCCCATGACATCTCCCGCTACTTCGCCGATTTTCCTGAGGGTCTGCACCTTCACGAGTACTCCCATAACGAGCTTCTCCGGCTCTTCCAGCAGGCCGGTTTTCGACGGCGTCGGGTGATCGCCCGCATCGGGGCCTCCGATCGCCGGCTTCCCCATCTCGGCTCTCGCCTGCTGGAGGGACTGCTGACCGCACTCCCGCAAGGCGCCCGGCGAAGGGCGCTGTCCGCGCTCTCAAGGAACCGGCAGCAGCCCCTGCGCCTGTTCGAGCAGGTCATCGTGACGGCTGTGCGCTGACCCACGCCGAGCGGCTCTCCGGAGATGAGGCCGGCAGCGCTTCCACCTCCCAGCGGTGCTCGGCCCGCACGAGGCCGACGACGAACTCCGGATTGTCGACGATCATCGCGCCGCGCAGAACGCGGCGATCGAACACGTGCAGGGCGCTCTCGTCGAGGAGGAAGATGTACAGCGTGAACTCGCCTTTGAGGATAGGCATCTCCGGCACCACGAGACGCGCACGATAACCGCGGCGGCCGGTAAACGGCGGCAGACCCTCCTGGCGGCTGCCGAACGACAACACCTGCACATCGTCGACCCGGTCGATACCGACGCCGAGATGAAACTCCTGCGCCGGATCGTCACACTCCCAATCGATCTCCAGGACGAAAGGCTCGAAAGGCTGATAGCGCCCCCCCTCGCCCTGGCGGCCGATCTGCCGCACCTCGCGGATTCGTGCCGGCCCAAGCGGCGCATCGTGGGGAGACGGCTCGGCTTCGCTCTCGACGTTCTTGGCGCTCTTGGCGAGCAGGAAACTCTCGTAGGCGCGAACCACTTCGAGCACCGGCCCGAGCGCCTCGACGCGGCCGTTGCGCATCCAGAGAGCGCGCTGGCAAAACGAGGAGACGTAGTACATGGCGTGCGAGCAGAAAAGGAGCGTCCCTCTCGCTTCGACAAAGCGCAGCAGGCGGTCCATGCACTTCTTCTGAAAATAGCCGTCGCCGACCGACAGGGCTTCATCGATGATCAGCACGTCCGGCTCGACCTGGGTGGCGATCGAGAAGCCGAGCCGCATCGCCATGCCCGTCGAATAGACCTTGACCGGCTGATCGATGAACTCGCCGAGCTCGCTGAACGAGATGATGTCCGGCATCTTGCGCCGCAGCTCGTCCTCGGAGAGGCCCAGCATGGCGGCATTGAGCACAATGTTCTGGCGGCCGGTGAGCTCCGGGTGGAATCCGGAGCCGAGCTCCAGGATGGAGGCGACCTTGCCCTGCACGGTCACCGAGCCGGCGCTCGGGGCCGTGATCCCGGCGAGGATTTTCAGCAGGGTGCTCTTGCCCGCGCCGTTCTCGCCGATGATGGCCAGCCCTTCACCGCGGGGAATAGAGAAAGAGACCTTCTCCAGCGCACGGAATTCACGGTGGCGGGGCGTGCGGCTCACCAGCTCGCGCAGCCGGTCCCAGGGGGAGGAGTAGACCCGATAGACCTTTGAAAGGTCCTGGGAGGCAACGGCGGTCTCGTGCATCGGTAGATCCTATACGTTCCGGCGATGGGCCGCCGGACTCCTGTTTTGCGAGTATCATAACCTTATGAACAGGACCCGTTTCGTGCTCTTCCTGCTCCTCACCTCGGCATGGCTCGGCGCGGCGGGCCACCGCGCGCTCGCGGCCTCGGCTCAACTAGTGCCGCTCGGTCCAGAGGAAGAGATGTACACCGACGGGTTCCCCAACCCTCCAGCGGTGGCCGTCCAGCCCGGCGGCTCCTATGTAGTCGCCTGGGATGATTACACCCTTGCCAACGTTCTTGGCTTCATCTCTTACCGCTACATCCCCGCGGGCCAAGGGCCCGGGGACGACTCTGCGGATTGGCTCCCGAGCCCGACCGGCGTTCCTGCCGTGGACGCCGTCACGGCGGGGCGGCAGGGCTTCGACGTGCTCTGGCATACCGTACAACAGGAGGAAGAGCCGGCGCTCTTCTACCGGGGCCACCTCAATCTGCGGGGCATGCTCGAGGGCAAGCCGGTCCGCTTGGGAGGCGCCGGCACCGAATGGGTCTGGCAGGTCCGGGGCAACGGATACATGGCCGGCTGGTCGCTGCCAAGCAAGCATGGCATCGCGGCCCGGCGCCTCACGGCCTCAGGCCTGCGGACGGGGCCGGAGCTGCGTTTGAACAGCCGCCCGATCGATGGGGCGAGTGTGTCCGTCGTCGGCCTCGCCGATGCAGGTTTCGTTGCGGTCTGGCTCGGGATCACGCCGGGGAGCACCGGGACCGTGGTCCTGCGCGCCCGCCGGTTCTCCCCCGCCGGCAAGCCTCTGGGGCCCGATTTCGACGTCAACACGATCCCCCTGGGGGTACTGGACGACTCCTCCAACTCCGCATTCGAGGTCGCCGCCGCTCCCGGCGGAGGCTTCGCCGTCGCCTGGCTGATCCACCAGCCGACCTATCTGCGCTGGTTCAACGCGGCGGGCACCCCGCTGGGCCCCCAGGTCATTGCCTTTACATCCGAGGATTTCGATGATGCTCCCTGGTCGATGGCGTTCGACGATACGGGAAGTCTGCTGCTGCTCTGGGGAGGGGGAACCAGCGGTCTTCAGCTCCGGCTCTTCAATCCGCAGGGTGCGCCTCTGGGTACGCCGGTAGCCGCAAACACGGACATCACTGAAGAGCCCTTGGGAGGCAGCCTGGTCTGGACGGGAGACTCGTGGCTCGTCGCATGGGCGTCCGGCATTCCTCCTTATGACCAAAGCTCCATCTTCCTGCGGCGGTTCGCCAAAAGGTAAGCGCGGTTCACTGACCGCGCTGCGGCCCGCCAGAGGGTAGAGTCGGCGGTGGGCGCGGCGGCTGTAGGCCGAGGGAGTCGCTGTTGCCAGAGGTGCCAGCACCGCCAGATCCGACGCCTCCACCGTCGCGGCGGTGGTAAGCACCGCCAGATCCGGCGCCTCCACCGTCGCGGCGGTGGTAAGCACCGCCAGATCCGACGCCTCCACCGTCGCGGCGGTGGTAAGCACCGCCAGATCCGACGTCTCCACCGCCGCGGCGGTGGTGAGCACCGCCAGATCCGACGTCTCCACCGTCGCGGCGGTGGTGAGCACTGCCAGATCCGATGTCTCCACCGTCGCGGCGGTGGTGAGCACCGCCAGATCCGACGTCTCCACCGTCGCGGCGGTGGTGAGCACCGCCAGATCCGACGTCTCCACCGTCACGGCGGTGGTGAGCACCGACGAATCTGACCTCTCCACCCCCGCGGCATACCTGACTGCCCCGAGGGGCTTGGCACCTCTCGCTGGCACCTTTTCCGATGCGCGTCGAACAATCCACTATCCCTGCTGCAATACTTCCTGGTAATGCCAGTATTGGTTGATGGCCAAGCCAGCGTCGAGATGCCAGGACAGGATCGGCGTACCGATCGAGGTCCCCGAGTTCTTGAGGTCCATAACCACCTTCTCCGTGTAATCGTATGTCGGTATCAAGATACAGTTGACGCCCCCGAAAGGAGTGAAGTGCCGCATTCCCCAAATCTGTCGAGGATTGGGATTTCCTTGGACGTAAGGCGTCAGGGTGATCTGTTGGTTCGGAGCAGCATAAGTCAGGGCGTATGGAGACCCGTTAATGTTGAGCCAGAGGGCGTAGCCAAACCACCAGTTCGAAGAACCATCAAAAGCCACTGTCAGATCCCGGCTAAAAACGTTTAGGTAGGATGGCGCATCAGGATCCGCGATGACAGCGACATAGGGGGGCTCGTCATCGGCGTAGACGCTCACGTAAAGCGGCCCGTCAGCCTGAACTGCGGATACGATGTTAACTTGGTCTACCGTGCAGTAATTGATCGACATTTCTGCCTCCGTAGGGTTAGAGGTTCTCCGTCCGCCCTCCAGCGGGAAGGCGCTCTTTGCTGCTCGCGGTTGGCCAGGCCACGCATCCGGGACAAGCCTGCACACGGAGCACTGGGAGTCGGCCTTAAGGTGCACCTATTCTTCGGCACCGCGAAGAAGGCACGTCTCTTTCCGCTATGCAGGCTACCCCTGCCATGTTCCTATTCCATCCCACCTGTATTCCAGGCTGCGCGGTGCACTAACATAGCCCGAACTGTCACGGACGTTACGGACGTTACACCTGCGAGCAAATTCAGCGTGAGCGGCCCGCATCAACTTTTTTCCTCCCCTCTCATTGAACACCTCGCCGATTCGCCGAAGTTCTCGCACAGGTTCCGACCCTTGACTTCCATGATTCGGATGATCGACGTAGATGGATACCATTGTATCAATTGCCTCATCAAACCAAGGATCATGATCTGCTTCCATAGCTTTCCCCGTTTTGTAGTTAAATAGAGGCCTTCTCCGTTCCCTGCTCTACGTGCCGCCAAGACGACAGAATTCTTGAGCCTGAGGCGATAATAGAAAGCGGCGTCCGTCTATATCTCGTTTTACTGGTCCAGGTTAGGAGGTAGGCTACCGCGATGCCGCATTTTCGTCAATGCTATGAATGCTGCCGCATAAGCAACTGTGCGGATGGGGTCGACGGAGGTGCTTATACGACAAAATGCCCTAGGCTGATGCTGGTTTCCCTGCCGGCGATGGCTGGGGAACCGGTGAGCGGGCGTGGTGGCGAGGAGAGGGGGGGCGCGGCAGCGCCTGGTTATATGCCAGGCACGCCTTAGCCAAGCTGTTCGGCGAGCGCGACAATGATGCCCTCAGGCCCGCGGATGTAGGCTAGGCGGTACGTGTCCCCGTACTGCATTTCGCCAATGAGCCCGGCCCCGTGGGCGCGCATGCGCGCAACGACATCGTCGATGTCATCGACGGCGAACATGACGCGACGGATGCCCAGCGTGTTCACCGGCGCGTCCACCGGCCCAAACCTGATCGCGTCGGGCGTGTGGAACTTGTCCAGCTCAATACCCTGGCCATCGGGGGTCCGCATCATCGCGAGGGTGGCCCGGACATCCTTGAGCCCGATCAGGCTCCCGACCAAAGGCCCTTCGACTGTCGTCTCGCCCTCCAGTTTGAGGCCCAGTTCGATGAAGAACGCCTTGGCGGCTTCGAGATCGTCGACTACGATGAGGACGTTGTCCATCCGTTTAAGTGTCATATCCTTCTTCCCCTGCTCTACGTGCCCGCCAAGATGACGGAACCCTCGAGCCTGAGGCGATCATAGCAAGCTGTCTGCCCGGCGCTGAAGCGCAGCCCCTTATACACATCTCCTCGCTTCGATCAGCCTCCGCGGCCTGCGACCTCATCCCCTATCCCTTCTCCTCCTGAGGAACAAGGCGCCGATGCGCGCGAAGCGCCTAGCACTCGCTCGGAATCGCCTGGCTCCTCGGTTCGAGGCGGACTGATATCGCGGCCCTTCAGGCCGCAACTGAGTATGGATTGGATGTCCGTTACCCAGGGCGTTGCCCTGGGCTGAACAATCCCAGGCCTTCAGCCCGGCAAGACGGTATCGAGGAGGAGATCCGCGACATCAACCCGCGGGACAACATCGGCATCGAGACAGAAACACGCACCGCCCCGTATAGGCCCCGAAGCCTTTTCCGGGCTGAGGGCCCGGGATTGTTCAGCCCAGGGCAACGCCCTGGGTTCACAGCACCAGCCATCCGAGGCGGCCTGAAAGGCCGCGATAACCATCCGGTCAAGATTGGCCCACCCGCTCCGGCAACAGGCCAGAGGTGCCAGGCGATTCTCTTGGGGCTCTTCGGTTCGGGGCGGACCAATATCGCGGCCCTTCAGGCCGCAACTGAGCATGGATTGGATGTCCGTTACCCAGGGCGTTGCCCTGGGCTGAATAATCCCGGGCCTTCAGCCCGGCAAGACGGTATCGAGGAGGAGATCCGCGACATCAACCCGCGGGACAACATCGGCATCGAGACAGAAACACGCACACCGCCCCGTATAGGCCCCGAAGCCTTTTCCGGGCTGAAGGCCCGGGATTATTCAGCCCAGGGCAACGCCCTGGGTTCGCAGCACCAGCCATCCGAGGCGGCCTGAAAGGCCGCGATAACCATCCGGTCAAGATTGGCCCACCCAAGGCCAGAGGTGCCAGGCCAGAGGTGCCAGGCGATTCTCCTTGGCCCTACCTTTTGTCGGAGGCTGACAGATTTCAGGCTCCACAGACCCACAGATGTTAGCGTGAGCGTCGGGCTTGAGCATCAGTGTGCCTATGCTCGTCCAGTGTGCCCGTAAAAATGCCACAAAATCACTACAGCTAGGCCCCTTGGGCCCGAAAAATGACGCGGAGCACGTCAGAGGACGCGCTCCGACCTCCAACCGCAACCTCCAGGAGGTCCGGCAAACAGTGCCGTAGTCGGCCTTTGCAGAAACGCATGGCACCTTTTGCCTGCAGCACCGGTCATCGATCCGATGTTCCTCATGGTCTCTCCTCCCCCTCATCGTTCTGAAAATGTGTGAACAGATTGCGAGCACAGCACTCTGGTCCAAAACCAATCCGCTGGAGGCGGGAAGATCCCATGCACCTTCGGCCGCCGTGACAAGGAGGTTATACATATCGATCTCAGTGCAGTAACGGTACTGGCTTGCGCCGCCTAACGCTGCTCAAGGTGAGCGGCGGCACCGCACGACAGGACGGTGTCCGTCCGCTCAACCGCCGGCGTTGGCCGCTCCATCAAGACGTTGCGATATTCGTATGCAGCCTCTCTTCTTCCGAAGGCTACTTTAATTCTACTACGAACGCCCCAGCAAGACCAGAATCGCCTGACAGGGCCTAGCCTTCTCTTGGGCTCTATTCCTGGTGTTGTGTTCTACTCTACTTCGCACCGACAAGCCACTTTCCTAGATCACTGTAGCACTGGAAGTAATATGTACCGTATTCGCGGAGCCAACTCATGGCTTCACCAAGAATATCATCTCGCGTCCATCGAAGAAACGACACGACGACATTAGAATCGTTTGAAAAAGCCGCCACAATGATTGATCCCGGGAAAAGAATTAGCAACCAGAGTGGAACGCCGAGAAACAAGATGAAGGCACCTACAACAAGCCCAAGGTCGAGTGCTACGATTCCTAATAGCACAAGAAGTACGACACCAGCCGCATAGAAGGGAGCCCGAATCAAAATGAATACGCTAGACATAAATATTCACTTTTGGCAGCAGCCATCGCGCCATCGACTTCTCCTGACGCCCAACGTTCTAAGGTGAGCGGCGGGATAGCGCGGCATTCGCCCGCTCGACCGCAGGGTTGGGCACGGCACATGGTGGATACCTTCACTAGGAGGGCTTATAGCTGCACCTAATGAAGATAAACGATCAGCTATCGCTGCCTCTTAACATATAGATATGCACTCCTAACAACTGTAACAGCGCCGAGCGCTCGCAGAATAGTTAGAGGGTTCCAGTCAAGTTTTAGGTTGTTCCCACACTCAAGATAAACTTCTTCGTCAGGCTTGACCCTAAAAACCAGCTTGTTGCTGCTCACCCAATCGAGCTTCAAAAATATTTCATGATCCCCAGGGCCTACGTCAAACTTCAGAGTCTGGTCGCGTAGTATGCTTCCGACTTCGACACCGTCAAGAAAAATCTTGTAACCTCGCAGCCTATCCGCGTACTCCGGAACACGCGCCAGGAAAATAGTCGATTTACCGGCCATAAAATCTCCCGCAAATGTCTCTCGTGGACCTCTAGGATTGAGAATCAACTACCCCAATGTACAAGCTCGTTGACGCAATAGTATCGAGTAACGGTAAGCATGCCGAAATTCCTTTAGCAGCTTGAAAAACACCAACCTTGGAGTCAACATCTAATAATCCCTGCCAAGACGACAGATTCTGGCCGATCATGGCGGGCAGCGACCTCCGTCTGGTATCTCATCCTGTCGTTCTGCTGGCTAGCTTAGTAGGCAGGCTATCGTGATGCCGTATTCTCGTCAACGCCATGACGACTGTCGCATAAGCAACTTTGCGGATGGGTTAATTAACGGCTGCCTCCTGTCGCCCCTGGCGGGGCTTCGGATGGGTGGGGACGCGTCTCTTCCCGGGGCTCACGCCGCCGGGCTAATTCCTGACGCCCCTGCGGGGCTGACTTTTGAGACACCCTCTCAGACTCTGGTCCTCGCACCTTTCCTTTCAGGAGGTCCCCAGCCGCCCAACTCCGGGCGGCGAGGGCGGCGATCTCCTGGAGGAGGGTGTATGGCGCAGCGAAGGGGTTGGCGTCGTCTCGTTCTGGTCGTGATGCTGATGCTGGTTTCCCTGCCGGCGACGGCGGGAGGGCGGGTGAGCGGACGGCGGGGCGAGGGGCGGGGGCGGGGGTGGGCGGCGGTGTGGCGGGCGGCGGTGCGGTGGGTGGTGCCGGCGGGTTGGTTGGCGAAGCTGGGACCGGAGATGGATCCGAACGGCCTCGCGGGTCGGCCGGTGCCACCAGGCTGTTCGGGGTCTTCAGTCCCGTGCGATGCGCTGGGGCCGGATATGGACCCGAACGGGTAGGCGTCCGGTGCCGGCGGGCTTTTCTGGGTTCGCCGGCACGATTTTTTTCTCCGGGGTGTCACGAAATGGGGGTCTCGGAAGACTTACCTGGTAAAGAGTCTGATTTCGAGGGAAACCGGATCGATTGAGCGACATCCACATCACTCGCGAGCTTCTCCGCGCGGTGGCTCGCGGCGAACTGTCCGAGCGCGCGCTCGCCCAGATCGAGGCCCATCATCTGGAGAGCCTCTGTCCCGTCTGCCGGCGGGAGATGGAGGCGTGGCGGGAAGAGCGGACGTCCGAGGCCGGCTATGAATTTGTCCTCCAGGCTCTCCCGGCCGCGCTCGGCCGGCACGCGTCAGATCTCCTGAAGCGGAGCCGGGAGGCCGAGCGGGATCTGAACGAGCTCCTCGCGATCCCTCCGGAGGAGCGCCTCGCGCGCATCGGTCGGGCCCGCAGCCGCTTCCGAGGGTCCGTCCTCGCGGAACGGCTGATCGAGGAGAGCCGCCGGCGGACTCCGGCCGATCCGCGGGCGGGGTACGATCTGGCCGAGATCGCCCGCGCCGTCGTCCAGCGCTCGCCGGATCATCCGGATACGTTCTCTTTGCTCGCTCTCGCGTCCTCCCAGATGGCGAACGCCTGCCGGGCCGGCGGCGATCTGCGCCGGGCTGGCGAGCATTTTCAGTACGTCCGCTATGTGGTCAGCCACGAGGGGGTCACCGATCCCGTCGTGCTGGCCCAGATCGATCATCTGGAGGGCTCACTGCGAAAGGACCAGCGCCGGTTTGACGAGGCGGAGGCGTTGCTAACTCGCGCGGCGATGCTGTTCCGGATCAGCGGTGCCGCCGTGGAGACCACCCGGGTCCTCATTCTCCTGGGGAGCCTGTATTTCTATGAGGGTCGTTTCGATCAGGCTATCGAGATGGTCCAAGCCGCCCTGGAGAGATTGTCGCCGGAGGACGAGCCGCGCCTGTACCTCATGGGCCGTCACAACCTGGCCCTCTATCTCGCCGAGGCGGGGCGGTTCGCGCAGGCGGCCGGTCTGGTGGTGGCGGACGAGGATCTCTATAGGCAGCATCCCGAGCCGTGGACGCAGCTCCGGCTCTCCTGGCTGCGCGGGAAGATCGCCGCCGGTCTGGGGGAGATGGCGGAGGCCGAGCGTTTCTTCCGCGAAACCCGGGACGGCTTTGTGCGGCAGGGGAACGGGTACGACGCCGCCATGGCGTCCCTCGATCTCGCGCTCCTCTATCTGAAGGAAGGGCGGACGGCGGACGTGCTGCCGCTCGCGGAGGAGATGGTGAAGCTCTTCGAGGCCCAGGACGTCCACCGCGAGGCCCTGGCGTCCGTGCTGCTCTTCCAGGAGGCGGCCCGGCGCGAGGAGGTCACGGCGGGGATGGTGCGCGAGTTGGCCGGCCGGCTGGAGACGGTCCGACGCGGAGGAACGGTGGAGGGGGGGTAGGCCCTCATCACCCCGGCCCTCTTCTCCCGCCCCCTCCCCCCTCCCACACCGGGAGAAGAGGGGGGCCCTGCGATGCGGCCACTCCTTGAGTTCTTGCGTTGCTTGTCTCCCCTCTCCCGGTGAGGGAGGGTGGGTAGAGGACGGGAGAGGGGCCGGGGGTGAGGGCTCGGGCGGGCGGCTCCCACGGACTAGTCCGATCTGACGAAGTAGAGGTAGCCACCCGTCGTAAGCATCTGCAAGCCGTCGTAACCATCTGCGGCCCGTCGTAACCATCTGCGGGCCGTCGTAAGCATCTGCGAGCCGTCGTAACCATCCGCGAGCCGTCGTAACCATCCGCGAGCCGTCGTAACCATCCGCGAGCCGTCGTAACCATCTGCGGGCTGTCGTAAACATCTGCGGGCCGTCGTAAGCATCTGCGGGCCGTCGTAACCATCTGCGGGCCGTCGTAAGCATCTGCAAGCCGTCGTAAGCATCTGCAAGCCGTCGTAAGCGTCTGCGGCCCGTCGTAACCATCTGCGAGGCGCCGTAAGCTTACGGCGAGGCGTCGTAAGCTTACGACCAACCGTCGCGGCGTCTTTTCACAGCCCACGCTCGATCTCCACCAAGTCGAGCTGGGCGCGGGCGAGATTGCCGCGCTGGCGGTCGAGGAGGAGGAGGAGGAAGCGGCGGCCGGCGCCGACGGGGCGGATCAGCCAGTAGTGATCGGCGGTGGTGACGAGCACCTCCTGGAGGGTGGCGCCCAGGCCCCGGTCGCGCAGGAAGCGGGAGGCGGTGGCGGCGATCTCGGCGCCCCGCGTCTCTTCCGGACCGGCGGCGGCGACCACGGCGCCGCCGATCTCGACGAGCAGGACGGCCGCAATCCCCTTGGTCCCCTTCTCCCGCTTCAGCCGCTCGGCGAGCCGGCGGCTGAGCTCCTCGGAGCGCGGCGAGGGGTCGGCGAGGACCTCGTCGAGGTCGGGCTCGTCCACCGCCTCGGGGGGGCTCCCCTGCTCGCGCTCGTCCTTGAGCCGCATCCCTTCCATCAGCAGGAAGCTCAAGGGGGCGTCGATCTCGGGCGAGATCGGCGGGCAGCCGTCGGCGATCTCGATGTCGGCGTGCTCCCAGGTGACGATCTCCAGGGCGGCGGCGCGGCCGGTGGCGTTCCCGAAGGCCGCGGTCGTCGCGCTGGTCGTCGCTCCGATCAGCCTCCCGGCGCGGAAGTAGAGCTTGCCCTCGCGCTCGGCGTCCGGATCGTGCGAGCGGATGGAGAGGGTGCAGGTCTTGCGCTCCATCTCGAGGAGTTGGAGGAAGGAGGCCAGCGAGATGTTCTCCACCCGGCCCTTGACGCTCTGGGCGAGCATCTCGGCGATCTTGCGCTTGAGGTCGGGGAGGTCGAAGGGCTTGGGGAGGCACTCGAAGGAGCCGGCGGTGGCCAGGCGGGCGGAGGTCTCGGCGTTGCCGAGGGCGGTCATCAGGATCACCGGCAGGGCGGCGTGGTTGCGGCGGAGGAAGGCGAGCAGCTCGAAGCCGTCCATGTCCGGCATCCGCAGGTCGGTGAGCACGAGGTCGACCGCCCCGGACTCCAGGACGGCCACCGCCTCGATGCCGTTGGCGGCGGTGGCGACGCGCACGCCCCTCCGCCGGTCGCTCAGGCCCTCGGAGAGGGCGAAGAGGACCGAGGGCTCGTCATCCACCACCAGGATCGTTTTCATGCCGGGCATCTTACTTCTCATCCACGGAGCGCATTAGTATACGGATCAGACCCGACGACCAGGATCACCCACTCGACGCGCCGGCCCGCCGCCGGCGCCGGGAGACATCCGATGAACCGCCGACCGACCGCGCTCCTCTTCGCCCTCCTGCTGGCGCCGCTGCTCGCCGCCGCCCTCCCGGCGCAGAGCCGTCCCGCCGCGCCGCCCCCCCGGACGGCCCCGGCGACCTCAGCGGCCCAAGTGCCGCCGGAGGCCACCGGCTGGCACACCGTCCGTCCGGGTGAGACGCTGCGCGGGATCGCCGCCCAGTTCCTCGGCTCGCAGGAGCGCTGGCCGGAGATCCACCGGCTGAATCCCGGCATCGCCGATCCCGACCGGATCGCGCCGGGGCTGCGCATCCGCATCCCCTCGGTCCTGTCGAGCTTCCCGGCGGCGCGGCTGAACCTGCTCTCGCGGGAGGTGGAGGACCAGCCCTCCCCGATTCCCTGGCATAGCGCGCAGGTGGGGGACGTGCTGGTGGAGCGCGACGGCGTGCGCACGCACCGGCAGTCGTCGGTGGAGATGCAGTTCCTCGACGGCGCCCGGCTGACGGTGACCGAGGACTCGCTGATCTTCCTCCACCGCTCGGGGAACACGCTGCGCGGCACGCCGAAGAAGTCGATCGAGATCGTCCAGGGGCAGGCGGAGCTCGAAGCCCGCTCAGGGTTCGCGGCGCCCGCGCCGGAGGTGGAGATCGTGGTGGGCGCCACCCGCGCGACGTCGCGGCCGGACAGCCAGGGGGCGGCGCGCACCCGCGCCCGCAAGGCCGAGGAGGGGAGCGCCAAGCTGATGGCCTACGGCGGCGACAGCGAGGTCGAGGCCGGCGGCGCCAAGGTGGCGGTGAAGCGGGGGATGGGCACCTCGGTGGCGCCGCAGGGGCCGCCGTCGCCCCCCGAGCCGCTGCTGCCGGCGGTGGTGCTCGGCGAGCCCGCCAGCGGCGCCGACCGCGCCTGCGCCAATCCGGGGTTGAGCTGGACGGCGGTGCCGGGGGCCGATTCCTACATCGTGGAGGTCTGCCGCGATCCGGGCTGCGGGACGCTGGTCGACCGCCACGTCGGCGCTCCGGGGGAGACCGCGACCGCCTGGCGACCGGCCGCGCTGCCGGTGGCCGAGCTCTACTGGCGGGTGACCGCCCGCAGCCGCTCGGGGCTCGACGGCTATCCGAGCGAGGCGGCCCGCCTCCGCGTCACCTCCGACCGCCTGGGCACCGGGGAGATCGCGGCCGCGGGCTCGATCCTGGTGGGCGGCGCGCAGGTGCGGGTGGGCGACCGGCTGATTGTGGCTCCCACCGCCACGGTGACGGTGGTGCCCGATCCTGGGGCCCCGGCGGCGGTCGGGAACGACGGCGGCGCGGCGGCGGGCTGGCTGCCGATGATCGGCGGCCGGCAGGAGAGCGCCTGGCCGGCGACCTGGACGGCGGGCGAGCACACGGCCGGAGCGGTGGCGGTGGACGGCTGCGGCGGGCGGGCCACGATCGCGCCGGTGACCTTCGTGGTGGACGCGGAGGCGCCGTTGATCCTCTGGGATGTGGGGGACCGCGCCACGTTCTCCGACCGGCTGGCACCCGACAGCGAGCGCGACCGCCAGAGGCTCCCCGACCGCCACGACGGCAAGGCGGCCCGCTACGCCTGGCGGTCGCGGGCCGGCGTCTGGCAGCTCCCCGTCCCCTGGGACCACGACCGCGACGAGCCGAAGATCGCGCAGCTCCCGGTCACCGTCGCCAGCGACCACCCGCAGGCGTTCTTCGCGGCGCCCTCGACCACCCTGGAGGCCGACGGCAAGGAGAAACGGCTCGGCGAGAAGCGCATCCTCTGGGTGACGGCCGAGGACGTCGGCGCGGGCGTCGACCGCCTGGTCTTCCACACCCGCACCGAGCAGGACCGCGTGGTGCTGGAGGTGGAGGCCTGGGACCTGGTGGGGAACGTCCGCAAGATGGAGATCACGCTGCGGCAGGGGGGGTAGGGGGGGCCGGCCGTGCATCGGAGGGCTTGTAGAGACGCTCCCAGCCCGTCCACGACACCTTCCCGCAGGCCACGGGGACGGCGGGACGTCTCCGGCGGAGGGCCGGACGCCACAGCCGGCGAGGCCCTCTCGGGGCAGGCCCAAGAGGTTGCGAGGATCGACCCCAATCAGACAATCAAGATTCAGGGGTCCGGTGGCGGCTGGAGGGGTATGCGCTCCGGCGGAGACGTCCCGCCGTCCCCGTGGCCTGCGGGAAGGTGTCGTGGACGGGCTGGGAGCGTCTCTACAAGCCTTCCGCTGGAAATCGTTTTCTCCCTCTTCTGAGGGGCCCCTACCCCGCCTTCACCCGCTCGGTCGCCAGGCGCGTGGTCGGCATCCACTGCGCTTCCAGGGTGAGCTCGGTGTAGGCGGGAGTGCCGCCGGTGCCGGGGGGGGAGGAGCTCTCCTCGAGCTTCCAGCGCAGCCCCCGCTCGGCGGCCAGGCGGTCGAGCTCGGCGGCCACCGCGTCGGCGTTCGAGGGGCGGTGGAGGGGGTCGCGGTCGAGCAGTTGCAGGACGAGCGATTCGAGCTCCTCGGGGAGGTCCCCCTGGACGCGGGCGCGGAGCGGGCGGACGCTGCCGAAGAGGGTGTTCTGGATCACGTCCGAGACCTCGTGGCCGCCGAACGGCTTGAGGCCGGAGAGCGATTCGAACAGCACCACGCCGAGGGCGAAGAGGTCGCCGGCGCGGTCGTGGCCGCTCCCCCGCAGCGCCTCGGGGGGGAGGTAGCCCGGGGTGCCGAAGACCAGCCCTTCCGCCCGCGCCGACGAGGCGATCAGGTCGGCGATGCCGAAGTCGGTCACCTTGATCGAGCCGTCGCGGCCGAGCATGACGTTGGCCGGCTTGACGTCGCGGTGGACGATGTCGCGGGCGTGGGCGGCGCCGAGGCCGCGGGCGATGGCGGCGCCGAGCGGGATCACCTCCTCGGGGCGCAGCCGGCCGCGGTGCAGGAGCAGGCGCTCGAGGCTCACCCCCACCACCAGCTCCATGGCGATGTAGGCCCCGGCGGGCGCGTCCTCGACGTCGTAGACCGCGACCACGTTGGGGTGGCTGAAACGGGCCACCGTCACCGCCTCGTTGACGAGCTGCTCGATGCGCTGGGCCCGTTTCTCGGGGGGCAGGTCGCCGCTCAGCCGCAGAGTCTTCAGGGCCACCGCGCGCCGGAGCTTGGGGTCCCAGCCGCGGAAGACGGCGCCCATGCCGCCGGTGGCCAGCAGCTCGATGACCTGGTAGCGGCCGAGGAAGACGTCGTCGAGCGCCCGCCGCTCGTCGAGGCCGCGACGTAGCGCCTCGAAGCTCCGCCGCAGGTCGTCGATCTCGTCCCGCCCCGCCGGCGCCGGCAGGGCGCCGGCGAGCTCCCGCTGCTCGCGGGCGAGGTCGCGGATCGGCCGCACCACGGCGGCCCAGGCCACGGCGAGCAGCAGGGCGATCAGCAGCAGGGCCGCCGCCAGCGCCAGCAGCGAACGCCGCCGCAGCCGCCCCGCCACCGCCTCGGCCACCCGCGCCGGCTGGCTGGAGAGCACGGCCCAGCCCGCCACCGGAACCGGGGCGTAGGCGCCGAGGACCTCCTCGCCGCCGCGCCCCTGGAAGCGCCCGGCGCCGGCCACCCGGCCGGCGAGGGCGGCGTCGATCAGCGCCTGCGGGAAGGGGGCGAGGGAGCGGGCGTCCCCCACCACCACCCGGCCGCCGCGGTCGGCCACGGCCAGCTCGGCCTCCCCCCCTAGCTCCTCAGGAGAGGCGACGCCGGCGAGCGGCGTGGCGTTACAGGCGAGGACCAGGGAGCCGATCCCGCCGGGGAGCGGCGCGGCGATCCGGAGCACCGGCGGCTTGCTGTCCGGCACGACCGCGACCGGAGCGGCCGTCGCGGCGCCGGCCGGCCGCAGCGCCCGCGCGACCTCCGGGGACGCCCCCTTGAGCTGCGCCCGCACCACCTCCTCGCCGGCGGCGTTGACCACTGCCACCGCCTCGACGCCGAGGTCCGACCACGCCTGCAGGCTGCCGGCGAGGAGCTCCTGCGCCGCCGGCGAGCGGGGATCGGCAAGGGCCCGGTTGGCCGCCACCCCGCGGGCCAGCGACAGGCGGGTGTCGAGGAACGCCTCGACCCGCGCCGCGGCGGTGCGCGCCGCCAGGGCGTGGGTGTCGAGCACCTGGTTGAACAGGGCTTCGCGGTTGACCCCCACCAGGCCGAAGTAGGAGATGGCGAGCGGCAGCAGCCCGACCGCGCCGAGCGCCAGGGCGACGCGGGTGAGCAGCCGCGGGCGCGGCAGCCTGGGCATGGTCACGACGCCAGCGGGAAACGGTAGCCCGCGCCGCGCTCGGTCACCACGTAGCGGGGTCGCGAGGGCTCGGGCTCGATCTTCGAGCGGAGCCGGTGGACGTGGACGCGCAGGGTGTCCTCGAACACCTCGTCCGAAGGCCAGAGCCGGCGCAGCAGGAACTCGGTCGCCACCACCCGGCCGGCGTTGCGCAGGAGGACGTAGAGCAGCTTGGTCTCGGTGGAGGTCAGCGCCACCTCGCGGTCGGCGAGCACCGCCCGCTGGTGGGCGAAGTCGACCGACAGGGCCTCGTCCACCCGCACCACCGGCTGCAGGACGTAGGCGAAGTCGCCGATGCGGCGGACCACCCGCTCGACCCGCGCCACCATCTCGCGCGGGTTGAAGGGCTTGCGGATGTAGTCCTCGGCGAAGCGCTCGATGGCGTGGACCACAGTGTCCTCCTCGTCGACCGAGGTGAGCATGACGATCGGCAGGTCGCTCCATTCGTGCAGACGGCGGGCGAGGGCCAGCCCGTCGAGCCCGGGGAGGAGGATGTCCACCAGAACCAGGTGGGGCAGACCCCGGCGGTCGATGGCGTCGAGCGCCTCCTCGGCCGAGGCGCAGGCCCAGACGGTGAACCCGGCGTCCTCCAGCTCGCGGCGGATCAGGCGCAGGAGGTCCGGATCGTCCTCCACGGCGAGGATCCGGCGGTCGGCGGGCCCCTTGGGCAGGGAGGAATCGCGGAGCATTCTGTTGTCGGGCCGGGCGTGAACCGTTAGGATTGTAGCAGTCCTCTCCAGTACGAACGCGAATCACGACCGCGAATCATGAACGCGATTCCCCACAGCGCCCCGGCCCTGCGCCGCATCCTGTTCGTCGAGGACGATCCGGACATCCAGGTCGTCGCCACGCTGGCGCTGGAGTCGCTCGGCGGCTTCTCGGTGCTCGGCTGCGCCTCGGGCGCGGAGGCCCTCGCCCGCTTCGCCGGCTTCGCCCCCGACCTCGTGCTGCTCGACGTGATGATGCCCGGCATGGACGGCCCGGCGACCCTGGAGGCGCTGCGGCGGCTGCCGGAGGGGAACGTGCCGGTGGTCTTCATGACCGCCCGCGTGCAGGCGCACGAGGTCCTGCAGTACCGCGAGATGGGGGCGGTGGACGTCATCGCCAAGCCCTTCGATCCGATGACCCTGGCGGAGACGGTCCAGACCCTCTGGCGCTCGCTGCACGCTTGACGTGATCGACCGCGCCATGGCCGATTCCAGCGAATCGAAGGTCGGTGAGGACCTGCGGCGCTATTTCGCCGGCCGCCTGCCGGCGCGGCTCGCCGAGGCCGAGGCGGCCCGCGACGCCGCCCGCGATGCCGGCTGGACGGGTGAGCCGATGCGCACCTTCCACCGCCTCGCCCACTCGCTCTCCGGGGTGGGCACGACCTTCGGCTTCCCCGAGATCACCGCCGCCGCGCGCCGGCTGGAGGGGGTGCTCAAGGCCTCCCTGGCCACCGGCGAGCCGCCGCCGCCGGAGGAGGTCGACGCCCACCTCCGCCGCCTGCGCGAGATCGCCGCGCGCTCCCACCGGCCCACCCTCGACACCCTGGCGATCGCCCTGGAGCCGGAGCGCGACCCGGCGGCCCCCGGGGACGACGGCATCCTCTTCCTCTGGTCGGACGACCCCGGGTTCGGCGACGGCCTGCGCCTCCAGCTCCGCCCGTTCGGCTACGAGGTGCAGCCGTTCGTCGACCTCGCGGCCCTGGAGCGGGAGGTCGAGCGGGACCCGCCCGCCGCCGTGCTCCTGGACTGGGAGGGGCCCGGTTACGGCGAGGAGACGCGGCGCATCGCCGCTCTCGGCCGGCAGGGCGGCGAGGCGGGCGGCGAGCCGCCGAAGCGGGTCTTCCTCTCGGCGCGGGGGGACCTCGCCGCCCGTCTGGAAGCGGTGCGGGCGGGCGGCGACGCCTACTTCGCCAAGCCGGTCGAGGTGGGTCTGCTGGCCGAGACGCTCGACCGGCTGACCGGCGGCGGCCCGCCGGACCCGTTCCGCGTGCTGATCGTGGAGGACGACGCCGACATCGCCGAGCTCCACGCCCGCGCCCTCGCCGACGCCGGCATGACGGTGACCGTGGTGGGCGATCCGATGACGGTGATGGCGCCGCTCTTCCGGCTGCAGCCCGACCTCATCCTGATGGACCTCTACATGCCCGGCTGCACCGGCCCCGAGCTGGCGGCCGTGCTCCGCCAGCAGGAGGGGTACGTCGGCACGCCGATCGTCTATCTCTCCACCGAGGAGGGGATCGAGGAGCAGATCGCCGCCATCAACGCCGGCGGCGACGAGTTCCTCACCAAGCCGATCGCCCCCCGGCACCTGGTGGCCGCGGTGGCGGCGCGGGCGCGGCGCGGGCGGCTGCTCGCCACCCGCATCGCCTACGACGGCCTGACCGGCCTGCTCAACCACAGCCATCTCAAGCAGCAGGTGGAGATCGAGCTCTCCCGCGCCGCCCGCGAGCGCTGGGAGGTGGCCTACGCGATGATCGACCTCGACCGCTTCAAGTCGGTCAACGACGCCTTCGGCCACGCCGCCGGCGACCGCCTGCTCAAGAGCCTCGCCCGGCTGCTCCGGCAGCGGCTGCGCAACTCCGACGTCCTCGGCCGCTACGGCGGCGACGAGCTGGCGGTCGTCCTCCCCCACACCGATGGCCCCACCGCCTGGCGGGTGCTCGACGGCATCCGCGACAGCTTCTCCCGCCTGCGCCCCTCGGCCGGCGGCCGGGAGATGGCGGCGACGCTGAGCTGCGGCATCGCCGTCTTCCCCGCCTGCCCCAGCGGCCAGGAGCTGATGGAGGCCGCCGACGCCGCCCTCTACGAAGCCAAGGGCGGCGGGCGGAACCGGGTGGTGCTGCGGGAGTAGGGGGGAGGGGCGGGGACCACGGACTAGCACGGACGAACAAGGACGAGCACGGACAGCGTTGCCTTTATGTCCGTGCTCGTCCGTGGTCGTCCGTGGTCGTCCGTGGTCCCCGCCCCAGCGCGCCGCGGATCTGCTCCATGAGCTCGCGGTTCGAGGTCTGGGACTTGATCAGCACGGAGGCCACGCGGTTGGCCGCGCCGGCGTCCACCTCGTGGGCCGAGAAGATCAGCACCGGCGTCGGCGGGTCGGCCTCGCCGATCAGCGGCAGCAGGTCGAGCCCCGAGCCGTCCGGCAGGGCGAGGTCGAGGATCACCAGGTCGTAGCGCTCCCCCGCCAGCCGCTCCCGGGCGCCGGCGAGGTCGACCGCCTGCTCGACCAGGGCGTCGCCGTCGAGGATCGCAGCCACCACCCGCTGCAGGTCGAGGTCGTCCTCGACGTGGAGGATGCGGGCGCCATTGCCGTGCGGCGAGCGCACCGCCCGCTCCATCGCCCGCCGCAGCCGCTGCTCGTCGATCGGCTTGACCAGCCAGTCGACCACCCCCAGGGCGCCGCCGTTGAGCTCCAGCTTCCCCTCGTCGGCGCGCACCGAGACGACGACGATCGGCAGGCGGCGCGTCGCCTCCCGCTCGCGCAGCTCGCGGATCAGCTCCACCCCGTCCTGGTCCGGCAGCCGGAGGTCGAGGGTCAGCGCGGCGTAGGAGCGCTCGGCGAGCAGCCGGCGGACCTCCGCCGCGTCGTGGGCGACGTCGGCGCGGTAGCCGTCGCGCTCCAGCATCAGGCTCAGCAGGCGGGCGACGTCACGGTCGTCCTCGCAGATCAGGATCAGCGGCCGCTCGCCCGCCTCCCGCGCGAGCGCCGCGTCGACCGCTCCCCATTCCGGGAGGTCGAAATAGAAGACCGTCGCCACCCCCGGCTCGCTGGTGAAGCCGATCCGCCCCTCGTGGCGCTCGACGATGGCGCGGGAGATACTCAGCCCCAGCCCGGTGCCCCCCTTCTCGCGGGTCGACGAGGAGTCGGCCTGGGCGAACTTCTGGAAGATGCGCTGGCGGAACTCCGGCGAGACGCCGCGGCCGTGATCGGTGACCGCCACCCTCACCTCGCCGGCGCCGCGGCTCACCGCCACCTCGACCTCGCCGCCGCGCGGCGAGAACTTGACGGCGTTGGAAATCAGGTTGGTGATCACCTGCAGCAGGCGGTCGGCGTCGCCCCAGACCCGCGCCGCGATCTCCTCGCCGGCCGCCGCCCCGGCAAGCCGCAGCGTCACCCCGTACCCTTCGGCGTAGGCGCGATTCCCCTCGACGGCCTGCTCGGCGACCGTCCGCAGCTCCATCGGCGCCAGGCGGAAACCGACCTGGCCGGACTCGATCTTCTCGACGTCGAGGATGTCGTTGATCAGGCGCACCAGCCGCTCGCAGTTCTTGACCGCGATCTCGACCAGGGCGCGGGCTTTCTCCGGCAGCTCGCCGGTGACGCCGCCGGCGATCAGCCCGAGCGAGCCGCGGATCGAGGTCAGCGGCGTGCGCAGCTCGTGGCTGACCACCGAGACGAAGTCGTTCTTGAGCTGCTCGGTCCGCTTCTGCTCGTGGATGTCGCGCGCCACCGCGTAGATCAGGCCGCGCTCGACCGCCGGGCTCGCCCGCCAGGAGAGCCAGCGGTAGGAGCCGTCCCTGGTGCGGTAGCGGTTCTCGAAGTCCATCACCGTGCCGCCCAGGCGGAGCCGCCGCTGCTCGCCGCCGGTGACGTTGCGGTCGTCGGGGTGGACGAGCTCGGCGAACGGCCGCGCCTTGAGCTCGTCGACGCTCCAGCCCAGGACCTTCGTCCAGGCCGGGTTGAGCTGCTTGAAATAGCCGTCCACGCCGGCGATGCAGAGCAGCTCGACCGACATGTCGAAGAAGCGGTCGCGCTCCTGAACGGCACGGGCGCGCTCGTCGATCTCCGCCTGCAGCCGGGCGTTGATGCGGGCGAGCTCGGCGGCCCCCTCGTCGGCTTGGCGGAGCAGTCTGTGCATGTTGCCGAACAGACCCGCCAGAACGCAGATGTAGCTGGCGTTCTTCAGAATGTGCGCCGCCTCGGAGGGGGAATCGAACGCCCGCACGGTGAACGGCATGAAGGCGGCCTGTCCCATCAGCCCGAGCAGGAGGGACATCATCAACCAGTGCTCGAAGGTCCACTCGCGCCAGCTACCCCAGCGGAGGTGGCGGACGAAGGCGAGCAGGAAGAAGAGGGCCGGCAGGAGCTCGGCCGGCCGGCGGACCGGAAGCCCGGGGACGTAGGCGGACGGCAGCGGCATGAAGGTGAAGAGGGCCAGGGCCGCGAGCGTCACCCCCCCGACCAGCAGGTAGACGTGGCGGGGCACGAGCCGCGCCTCGCCGGGCCAACGGTGGCGGCGCGTCGGCGCGCTGATCCAGAGGAAGAGCGAGAGGAAGAGCCGGGAGGCCAGCCAGCTCCAGGATCGGGTCGAGGCGAGCTCCACGGTCTGGATGCGCGCGAAGAACGGCGAGGTCACCAGCGCGTGATAGGCGTCGAGGAGCGCCGTGCCAGCGAAGGCCGCCCCGAGGAGCAGAAAGGTGTCGCTCGGCCGGCTCTTGAAACGCAACAGGGCGATCGCCGCGACCCCGAGCGCCAGGAATACCGACACCGTCTCGCGCAGCGTGTGGATGTAGACGTCGCCGACCCAGGACAGACGGTCGATCCAGGGCGCGGCGGCCAGGCAGCCGAGCATCACCGCCGCGTAGGCGGCCACCCGCCGGGCCGGGTAGGTCGGGGCGCTCCCCGTCGACGCGGTCTGCGCGATCATCAAGGTCTCCGGCGCGGTCGGTGAAGGTCAGCTCTGTCGACTACCCTACCATTCATTCCGCTGCACGACCGGGAGCTGCAGGGCCCGCTCGCGATCGAGATCGAGGGCGCCCACGTGCAGGGCGAGGGGGGACTGCACCCACTTGAAGATCGAGCGGGTGAACAGCGCCGCGAAGCGCCCGGCCCAGGCGGCGAGCCGCTCGGCCGGGAGGTCGGGGAAGAGCGTCGGCAGGGCGAGCGCCACCTCGGGGGGCGACAGCTTCTCGCCGGCGTAGAGGTAGAGGCAGGCGTCGAGCACCGGGAAGGGCATCAGCTCCCCCTCGGCGGTCTGCTCGGCGGCGAGCTCCGGGCCGGGCGCGGTCGCCAGCGTCCGGCGGATCCCGGCGAAGCCGAAGCGCTCCAGGAAGCGCTCCAGCAGGGCGCCCACCACCGTCTTCGGCACGTTGGCGATCACCGACAGCGCCCCCTCGAGGTCGCCGCCGATGGTGGTGTAGCCCACCGCCTTCTCGCTCATGTCGCCGGTCTGCAGGAACAGCGCCCCCGAGCTGTTCGCCCAGTTCCACATGCGCAGCGCCCGCAGGCGCGCCTGCACGTTCTGGCGGGTGACCTCGGTCGGCTCCTCCTCCCCCAGCATCTCGCGGGTCGCCGCGACCTCGCGGTCGAACGCCTCCTCGATCGGCACCACGCGCAGGGGGACGCCGAGCTCGGCGGCGAGCTCCGCCGCGGCGCCGCGCGTCCCCTCCCCCGAGTAGCGGGTCGGCATGTAGAACGCCTGGATCAGCTCGCCGGCGCCGGCGCGGGCCTCGGCCTCGTTCCGCAGGCCGTCGTCGCGCAGGCGGCAGGCCGCCCGCCAGGCGATCAGCAGGGTCAGCATCGAGTCGCGGCCGCCGGAGAGGGCGACGCCGAGGGTGCGGAAGGCGCCCGACTTCCGGAAGTAGTCGCAGACCCCCAACGCCAGCGCCTCGATGAGGTCGTCCAGCACCTCCTCCCGCGCCGAGCGCGCGGGCGCCCCGGCGGCCGGCAGGAAGAGGTTCTCCCACGCCGGGGCCGGATAGGGCAGGTCGGCGGAGGGCGCCGTGGGCACGGTGGCGCCGCGGCCCCGGATCACCGGCACCGGCCGCTCCTGGCGCTGGAAGGCCTCGCAGTCGCTGCGCCAGGTCGAGGCCTCGCGGCGGGCGCGGACGGTGCGGTCGAGGTCGACCACGCAGGCCGTCCACCCCTCGCGGAAGCGGGGGGCGTCGAGCATCGGCCGGCCGTTCTGGAACACCCAGCCGCCGCCGTCGAAGACCAGGCCGTCCTGGGCCCCCACCCAGTTGGCGTAGGCGAGCGTCACCTCGTTGTCCGCCGAGCGGGTGGCGAGCATCTCCCGGCGGGTCGACACCACGCCGACGCGGAAGGGGGAGGCGGAGACGTTGACCACCACCTCGGCCCCGGCGTAGCAGCGCCGCCGCATCGGGCCGTCCGGCGACCAGACGTCCTCGCAGACCTCGACCGCGAGGCGGCCGAAGTCGAAGTCGAAGCAGTAGTCGCCGAGCGGCACGCCGCCGGCGTCGAGGGCGAGCCCCGCCGCGCCGCGCGAGAAGGTGCGCGCCTCGGAGAAGACGTTGTAGGTGGGGAGCTTCTCCTTCGGCACGAAGCCGAGGATCTCGCCGGCGTGGACCACCGCCGCGCAGTTGAAGAGCTGCCCGCCGACGCCCACCGCGATGCCGGCCACGAAGACGGTCGGCAGGTCCACCGTGGCCTCGGCGAAACGCTCGAGCTGGGCCCGCTGGGCGGCGACGAACGCCCGCCACTGGATCAGGTCCTCCGGCGGATAGCCGCCGACCACCTGCTCGGTGAAACAGCCGAGGGTCACTCCGGCGGCCGCCATCTCCCTTCCCTGAGCGAGGATCCGCTCGACGTTCGAGCGCACCTCCCCCACCGTGCAGTTGACGTTGCCGAGCGCGATCTTGATCAGACGCATGGATTGAGCTCCCTCGCGGCGAATCCTGACCGATCGCGGCCGGGCTGGCAAATCGTAATGTCCCCTGTAACCTTCGTTGTTTAGACTCAAACCGTCCAACGAAAGGAGATGTGGTTGCGGTACAAGGCGGAACCCGAGGATCTCACCGTGCTGGACGAGCCCTGTGTCGGCTCGCCGTACGACCTCCTGGGCGAGAAGGTCGCCACCATCCGCATCCACAAGCTCCTCGGCGAGGGGGGCATGGGGGCCGTCTACGCCGGGTTCGACGAGCGGCTGCGGCGCGAGGTGGCGCTCAAGGCCGTGCGCGCCGACTCGCTGACCTCCAACGGCCGCTCGCGCCTGCTCACCGAGGCGCGCGTCCTCTCCCGCCTCAACCACCCCAACATCTGCGCGATCCACGACTTCGTCGCCGGCGACTCCACCGACTTCCTGGTCCTCGAGCTGATCCGCGGCACCACGCTGCGCGAGGCGATCCAGGCCGGCATCCCCGCCGCCGCCCGGATCGGCATCGCCGAGCGGATCGCGGACGCGCTGGTCGCCGCCCACGCCCAGGGGATCATCCACCGCGACCTCAAGTCGAGCAACGTGATGCTGACCCCGGACGGCGAGGTCAAGGTGCTCGACTTCGGCATCGCCCGGCTCGGCGAGGACGATGCGGACTCCGTCGCGGACCTCGACCCCGAGCGCACCAGCCTCTTTCCGGTGCCCTCCGAGGAGTCGTTCCCCTTCGCCCGCACCGCGCCCGGCCGGGTGATCGGGACCGCCGGCTGCATGAGCCCGGAGCAGGCGCGCGGCGAGCCGGTGACCGTGGCCAGCGACATGTACTCCTTCGGCCTCCTGCTGCAGGAGCTGTTCACCGGCCAGCCCCCCTATGAGCCCGAGCTCGACGCCATGGCGCTCCTCCGGAAGGTCCAGAAGGGGTACTCCCTGCCGGTGACCGGCGTCGACCCGCACCTGGCCGACCTCATCGCGCGCCTCAAGGCGCTCACCCCCGAGAACCGCCCGTCGGCGGGGGAAGCCTTGCAGAGCCTGCGCTGGATCGAGGAGAAGCCGCGGCGGCGAGCCCGCGTCCTGATCACCGGGCTCGTCCTCCTCCTCGCTCTCTGCGGCATCGCCAAGTACACCTACGACCTCCGCCGGGAGCGCGACGCGGCGGTCCGCGCGCGCCAGGAGGCCGAGCTCGCCCGCCGGCAGGGCGAGGGGGTGGCGAGCTTCCTGACCGACCTGTTCAAGGTCTCCGATCCAGGGGCTGCGCGCGGGGCCACGGTGACCGCTCGGGAGCTCCTGGACCACGGCGCGCAGAAGGTCCGCCGCGACCTGCGGGATCAGCCGCCGGTGCAGGCCCGCCTGCTGGACACCATCGGGCAGGTCTACTTCAAGCTGGGGCTCTACGACGACGCCCGCCCCCCGCTGGAGGACGCCCTTCGCCTCCGCCGCGCCCACCCCGGCGACCCCCTCGACCTGGCCACCAGCCTGGAGCACCTGGCGCTCCTCGACCAGGCCCAGAACCGGCCGCAGGCGGAGGCCCGCTTCCAGCAGGCGCTGCGCATCCGCGAGGCGAAGTCCGGCCGCCGCAACCCCGACGTGGCGCGGCTGCTCTCCAACTTCGGCGTCTTTTACGCCATGCAGGGCGACATGCCCAAAGCGGAGGAGCTCTTCCGGCAGGCCCTGGAGATCCGCGAGGCCACCCTCGGCCCCAATCATCCCGACGTCGCGACCTCGCTCAACAACCTCGGCGGGGCGCGGGAGAGCCGGGGGGATCACCAGGGAGCCGAGGACCTGCTCCGGCGCGGCCTCGCGATCCGCGAGCGCGCCCTGCCGCCGGACCACCCCGACCTCGCCGCCAACCTGGAGGCGCTGGCCGTTCTCTACGATCGTGGTAGCCGAGGCCCGGACGCCGTGCGCCTCCATCGCCGCGCCCTGGCGATCAGCGAGAAGGTGCTCGGCCCCGAGCACCCGCGGACGGCGCTGATCCTCACCAACCTCGGCGAGACCCTGACGCGCCTGGGCCAGAGGGGCGAGGCCGAAACGCTGCTGCTGCGCTCCCTCCATGCCCGCGAGGCCGCGCTCGGCCCGGCTCACCCCGACATCGGCGTCTCCCTCACCGACCTCGCCGCCCTGTACCGCGAGGAGAAGCGCTTCGACGAAGCCGAGCCGCTGTTCCGGCGCGCCCAGGAAGTCCTCGAGGCCGCCTATACCAAGGGGCACCCCCGGCTGACCCAACTGCTCGAAGCCTACGCCCTGCAGATGCGGGCGACCGGGAGGCCCGCCGCCGCCGCCGGAATGGAAGCGCGGGCGAAGTCGGCGGCGCGGTAAGTTTTGTTCATTCCCTTCGCCGCCGGCCGGTGGTATCTTGAAATGAAAGCTCTCAGGCCGTCATTCATGGATGCCGTCGGGGAAGGCTCGTCCCCGGCTGTGTGAAGAGGATCGACGCGGTCGTTTCAAAAGGGGTACTTCAGATGTCGGACGTTTCCTGGGGAAAGGCGCTGCTCCACGCGGTCATCGTAGTCTTCCTGTTCGTCGCCGTCGGCCGGCTCTTCGCCATGATCGACGCGTTCCCGAACCCCGACCGGGTCGGCGACGCGAAGGTCGCGGCGCTGTGCGCGGCCTTCGTGGTGGCGGTGGTGGCCTCGGCCGGAATGCAGAGCGGGCGGTCCTGGCTGCTGATCGGCGGGCTGGTCGTCCTCCTGGGCCTGCTCGGGCTCCAGGTACACGCCTTCCTGACGCTGGTGCTCGACAAGTCGTTCACCCCGGCGCCGCTGACCACCGAGGACCGCAAGCGCCCGGAGACCCGCATCATCGACGACAAGGCGCGCCTCTGCCAGAACTCCCTGGGCTTCAACCTCCCCCACCCCGACGGCTTCCAGCCGATGACGCAGCTCGAGGACAAGCTCAACGGCAAGTTCGCCAAGCAGAACCCGAACCTCGGCCAGTGGACCTACGCGAACTACGAGACCGGCAACGCCATCCTCCTCCTGGTCGCCAAGGACGTCGGCAAGACCGAGGGGAGCTTCCGCGGCTTTGCCAAGGGAATCAAGGGGGGCGCCGAGAAGGACCCCGAGATCCAGATCGGAGAAGAGGAATTCAAGTGGGTCGACGGCGCCGGCGAATACAACCTGTCGGCCAACACCAATTCGGTGCAGATGGATCTGCGCTGCCTGTCGCGCGCCGGCGGCGGCCTCGCCTCCACACTCGTCGTCTGCGCCCAGACGGTGAGCAGCGGCAACGACAACCAGGAGGACGAGTTGAAGAAGGTCCGCGACGGCCTCCGGCTGGTACCCTGCGTCTGAGACAAGACCGCGGCACCGGCGCCGCGGAAGGGAGGCCGGGCATGGCGGATCTGGACGCGGTCGTCGTCGGAGCGGGGCCCAACGGGCTCGCCGCCGCCATCGTGCTGGCGCGGGCCGGGAAGTCGGTCGAGGTCGTCGAGGCCGGCGCCACCGTCGGGGGCGCCGCGCGGTCGGCCGAGCTGACCCTCCCCGGCTACCTCCACGACGTCTGCTCGGCCATCCATCCGCTGGCGGTGGGAGCGCCCTTCTTCCCCAGCCTCCCCCTCGACCGCCACGGGCTGCGCTGGATCCACCCGCCGCTGCCGCTGGCCCATCCGTTCGACGACGGCACCGCCGCCGTCCTCGCCCGCGGCTTCGGCGAGACCGGCGAGAGCTTCGGGGAGGCGGCCGACGCCGACGCCTGGGAGCGCCTGTTCCGCCCCTTCTCGGACCGCTGGACGGAGCTCGCCCCCGATCTCCTCGGCCCACTCGGCCTCCCCCGCCACCCCTTCCGCATGGCCCACTTCGGGCTCGTCGGGCTGCGCGGCGCGGTGGGGCTCGCCACCGGGCGCTTCCGCGGCTTCCGGGCGCGCGCCCTGTTCGCCGGCCTCGCCGCGCACTCCTTCCTGCCGCTGGAGCAGGCCCCCAGCGCCGCCGTCGGTCTGATGATGGGCGTCACCGGCCACGCCGTGGGCTGGCCGCAACCCGAGGGGGGCGCCCAGAAGATCCCGGACGCTCTGGCGTCGCTGCTGCGCGCCGAAGGGGGGGCGATCCGCACCGGCCAGCTCGCGACCTCGCTCGCCGGGCTCCCCCGCGCCCGCGCCTACCTCTTCGACCTCACGCCGGCCCAACTGCTGCGGATCGAGGGGATCGAGTGGCCGGAGCGCTACCGCCGCCGGCTCGGCCGCTACCTCTACGGGCCGGGAGTGTTCAAGATCGACTGGGCGCTCTCCGAGCCGATCCCCTGGCGGGCCGAGGCCTGCCGGCGGGCGGGGACGATCCACCTGGGCGGCACGCTCGAAGAGATCGCCGCCTCGGAGCGGGGCCCCTGGCGGGAGCGCACGCCCACCCGCCCCTTCGCCCTGGTCGGCCAGGCCACGCGGTTCGACCCCACCCGCGCGCCCGCCGGCCGCCACACCGCCTGGGCCTACTGCCACGTCCCCAACGGCTCGGCGGCGGACTGCACGCAGGTCCTGGAAGACCAGATGGAGCGCTTCGCCCCCGGCTTCCGCGACGTAGTGCTCGCCCGGCACACCTTCAACCCCGCCCAGCTCGAGGCCTACAACCCCAACCTCGTGGGGGGGGACATCAACGGCGGCGCCGCCACCCTCGGCCAGCTCTTCACCCGCCCCGTGGCCCGCCGCGTCCCCTATGCGACGCCGGACCCGCGGATCTTCATCTGCTCCTCGAGCACGCCGCCGTCGGGGGGCGTGCACGGGATGTGCGGGTACCACGCGGCGCGGGCGGCGCTGCGGGGGAAGCTGGGAGGCTGAAACTAGGGACTTGAGGGACGGCAGAGACAGCAGGGACAGCAGGAAAAACAGGAAAAGCCAGGACCCTGGTGTCTCTGGAGTCCCTCAAGTCCCTAGTTCCATCGGCGGCATCGATCTGGAGGCGCGGCCTACAGGTGCGACTCGCTCTCCTCCTCGAGGATCACCCACTTGCCGGTGGCGTCGGGGCCGACCAGCATGGACATCGGGCTGGAGTACTTCTTCAGCGCCAGGTAGCGGGTGACGTGGATGCGGACCTTCCCCTTCTCGAGGGTGTAGGTGTCGTTGGTGTAGTTGGCGATGTCGCCATCCTTCCGTGCCTTGGCCATGCCGTCCCGCACGACCTTCTTGTAGCGCAGCGCCGGGACGGTCAGCGGCACCACCTTCCCGTCGGGCATGATCCGCTTGTTCTTGATCACCGCCTGGTCCCAATAGAGGTCCGCCTGCGCGGGATCGAAGGCGTGCTCCAGCTCGACGTAGCGCTGGAAGAGCGCCTTGGCCTTGGCGATCGGATCGCCTTGACCCTTGTCGGTTGTAGCCGTGGCGGTGGCGGAGGCGATCTGGCAGAGGGCCAGGAAGGCGAGGGTGGCGAAGGTGAAAAGTGCTCTCTTCATGGGGATCTCCTGATTCGGCGGACGGCAGATTCTAGCGGAGATCCTTGCCGTAGACGACCTTCCATTCGCGGTTGCCGTCCTCGGGTGGCGGCTTGAACGCGGGCTGGCGGCCGAGCGGCTCGAAGCCCTGCCGCTCGAAGAAGCGGCGGGCCGGCCCGTTGGTCTCGTAGACCACGGCCCGCACGCCGGGGAGGCGGCGCCGGCGGGCCTCGGCGAGGAAGCTCTCCAGCAGCCGGGCCCCCACGGCCCGGCCACGCGACTCGGGGGTCAGGTTGACGTGCAGATGCCCGGGATATCCCGCTTCGTCCGGAGATTCGGCCTTGCGGCCGGCGGCGAGGAAGGCGGGCAGGTCGGCGAGCAGGCGCCAGAGCTCCCCCCGCCAGAGCAGGCCGCGGCCGAGGGAGCGGGCCACCGCCACCGGAACCACCCGCCGAACTTGGATGCGATGGAACCGCCGCTCGTCGAAGGCCCCCGCGAGGTAGCCCACCACCCGTTCCTCGTGCTCGGCCACCCAGACGCTTCCGGCCGCGAAATCCGTGTAGGCGCGGACCATCAGGTCGAGGAAGAGCTCGCCGTCAAGGATCCCGTCCCCGCCGCCGCCGTACGCCGTGGAGAGGCTGATCGCCCGCACCGCCTCGCGGTCGCGCGGCTCGTAGGGGCGGATCCGTGTGCCGTGCGGCTCCATCGGCAGAGAGTACCCAATTCAGGCCGACAGGAGCGCCACGAGATCCTCCGGCAGCACCCACTCGCCGCGGCCGATCCTCTCCCAGGCGAAGACCGGGACGAGATCGGCCGGCCGGCAGGGCTCGGGGCGGTCGAGCAGGCCGAGCGAGTGGGCCAGATAGCCGGCGACCGCCTCGGGCGCGACCCCCGCCTCGCGCAGGGAGCGGAGGGTGAGCCCGCGGTCGCGCTTCGAGAGCTTCTCCCCCCGCGCGTTGACCATCAGGGGCACGTGGGCGTAGGCCGGCGGCGTGCCGCCGAGGGCCTCGACGAGCTGGATCTGCCGCGCCGTGGAGGCAAGGAGGTCGGCGCCGCGCACCACGTCGTCGATCGACATCGCGAGGTCGTCCACCACCACCGCGAGCTGGTAGGCCCAGAGGCCGTCGCGCCGCTTCAGCACGAAATCCCCCACCGCGAGGTCCACCCGCTCCTCGATCGGCCCCTGGACGCGGTCGACGAACGAGACGGGCCGGTCGTGGACGCGGAAGCGGATCGCCGCGTCCGCCCGCGCTTCCTCGCGGAGACGCTCGAACCAGCCGGCGTCGAGCCCGGCGGGCCGTAGCGAGGCGGGGTACGGAACCTCCTCCGCGCCGTGCGGCGCCGAGGCCATGGCCTGGAGATCCTTGCGCGAGAGGCGGCAGGGGAAGAGGAACCCCCCGGCGGCGAGCCGGCGCAGCGCCTCCTCATACACGGCCGACCGCTCGGACTGCGTGTAGGGAGCGAAAGGGCCGCCGACGTCCGGCCCCTCGTCCCAATCGAGGCCGAGCCAGGCGAGGTCCTCCATCTGCGCCGCCGCCAAGCCGGGAACCACGCGTGGCGGATCGAGGTCCTCGACACGCCAGACGAACCTCCCGCCGCAGCTGCGTGCCGAGAGCCACGCCGCGAGCGCCGTGCGCGCGTTGCCGGCGTGGATCATCCCGGTGGGCGAGGGGGCATAGCGGCCGCGGAGAGATCTCACGACCGGGATTATTGGATATAACCCAGCGAACGGAGCTCGTCCTCGGTGTTGCCGTCGACCTTGACCGCTTCGGGGACCTCGGCGCCGGCGCCCCCGTCCTCGATCCACTGCCAGAGCCGCTCCTTGAGCGGGCCGGCCACCTGCGGGCGCTGGTCGATGAGGTTCTTCGTCTCGCCGGGGTCCTCGGCGAGGTCGTAGAGCTCCAGCTTCTTTCCCTGCATGAGCCGCCGGTCCCCGGCGTCCGGCACGTAGACGAGCTTGTAGCGCTCGCTGGTGATCGAGCGCTGGTAGTCCTGGGCGAAGCCGGACTCGGTGAACGCGTATTGCCATTGCGGACCGGGAGTCCGGTCCTCGCCCCTCAGGAGGCGCCGCAGGCTCTTGCCCTCGGCCTCCCGGTTGGGCGGGAGGCCGGCCAGGTCGAGCAGGGTCGGAGCGAGGTCGATCAATTCCACGGGCGCGCTCACGACCGTGCCCGCCTTGGCGATCCCCGCGCCGCGAAAGATCATCGGAACGTGAACGCAGTCGTCGTAGGGGAAGCGCCCGTGCTCGAAGAAGTAGTTGTGGTCGCCCAGGCTCTCGCCATGGTCCGCCGTGATCACGACCAGCGTGTTGCGGTCGAGCCCACGATCCTTGAGAGCCTTCATCAGGACCCCCACCTGGCTGTCCACGGAGCGGATCTCGGCGTCGTACTGAGCGACGTAGTAGGCGACGCGGTCCTCGCGGCCGAGGTTGACGTTGGTGGAGATGCCGCCGATGTCCCAGCGCTTCTGGGTCAGCAGGGGCACCCGCCAGGTGGAATCGAAGTGGGAGTCGTTGACGAACATCCCGTCGAAGGGCTTGGGCGGCTGGTAGCGCGCGTGGGGATCGAAGTAGTGGAGCCAGAGGAAGAAGGGGTGGCCGTCCGGCGCCCGGTCCATCAGGTCGAGGGCGCTACGGGTCGTCAGCTCCGTCCGCCGGTCCTCCTTTTCCTGCCAGAGCTCGCGATAGATGTCGAAGCCCTGGTCGAAGTTGAAGGCGCGGGCCAGGTTGACGTTGCCGATGGTGGCCCAGGTGTCGTACCCCCCGGCCTTGAGCAGCTCCGCCAGCATCAGTGACCGGTCGGGCATCCGCTGCGCCGTGGTCCGGATGAGCCCGTTGGTGTGGCCGTAGGTGCTCGACATCATCGACGCGAAGCTCGGGCTGGTCAGCGGCCATTGCGAGACCGCGCGCTGGAAGCGCACCCCTTCGCTCGCCAGCCGGTCGATGTTCGGCGAGGTCGTCCGGGCGTAGCCGTACGCCCCCAGGTGGTCGGCGCGCAGGGCGTCGATGGTGATCAGCAGGATGTTGGGGCTCGCTTGCGGCCGGATCCGCGCCTCGTGGCTGGCGAGCGCCGCCGCGCCGGCGTTGACGCCGGCGAGCAGGACGAGAGCCGCGCCGGCCGGCTTCGCGCTACCGAGCCCGCTCAGGGCGCTCATCGCTCCCCGCAAACTCTCCCCGTGCCGTGCGACGAACCGCCCCGCGCAGACCCCCACGAGCAGGACGCCGCCGAACAGGGGGATCCCCTCGCGCGAGAGCACCCGCGGCGTCCAGGGGGCGACGCGCAGGTACCAGAGGAGCACGACCGTGGCCAGGGAGATCCAGAGCACGGCATTGGCGCCGTGGGCTCCCCGTGAGCCCTTCCAGCGGCGCCCCAGAGCGTACGCGAGCAGCAGATAGGTGATCTCGATCTGGAGGAAGAACAGCCCCACCCGCAGGGCATACCGGTTCACGAAGTCCCGCAGGGAAGCCAGGGCGAGCTGCGGCTGGCCATCGGCGAGGTAGCGGTTGGCAAAGACGAAGACGACACCCAGGGCGCTCCCCGCGAGAACTCCGGCGGTGATCCCCGCCAGGAGGCTCCGGACCAACGCCATCTTCTTCCCTTGCTCCTGCACCGGCTTCCCCTCCCATGGGCATGCCTGCCCGACACCCGCCAACTTAGAGGGGGACCGGCCCGCGAGTCCTCAGGGGGAGGTAAGAAGTCTGTTAAGGATGTAAAGGGGGCCCGCAGGCCGCAATTGCTCCGCCTGGAGTCTTCAGATAGGGTTCCGATCCAGTGGGAAGACCTGGGACCGGACCAGGGCTATGCGCCGACGACCTGCCTTCGAAGCTCGGAGGAACAGGAATGAGCAAACTGAGCCTCAGGGAACCTCGGCCCGCGCGATCGGCCGGTCGGCCTGGGCAATTTGTGGCTCCGCACCCCTTGCGGGGGAGTCCGCCAGGACGCACCGGCCTGCAACCCAGCCGATTGGAAGGCTCGCCGCGGTTGAAAGTCCTTCCGCCCACTTGGGCGAGTCGACCGCCCACTTGGGCGGAAGGACCAACCGCGTAGAAAACTCTTCCGCCCACATGGGCGAGTCCACCGCCCACTTGGGCGAGTCGACCAACCATCGCGGCGGAACGTCCGCCCACGTAGGCGGCTCCACCAATCATCTGGGCGGACGGACAATCCACGTGGGCGGAAGGACCAACCCGGTGGGCGAGAGCTCCGCAGACCTGGGTGAGACCCCGAATTGTCAGGGCGGAAGCTCCGCCTGGGGGCTTACGCGCGCAATGTGCTACCGTGCAAATCGACTTCTCTTTGCCGCCAGATAAATCACCAATCCCACGGCGTTCGTGATCACGATCAATCCCGCGATCTTCACCGCGAACATCGTCCGGCTCTCCACCTGGATGATCGGCACGATCGACAGCCCCACGTAGAGCAGCGTCATCAGCAGGCCGGAGAGGGCGCAGGCCTTCAGCCAGAGGGGGGGCCGGGGCTGAACGCCGCGGAGGCCGAGGAGGGGGATGGCGAACATCACGAGGTAGGTGAGGGCGTAGAAGACGCCCGAGGCGTTCCAGAGCAACTGGAAGGCCTCCTGCTTGCCGACGCCGATCAGGCCCGCGAGCCCGAGGCCCAGCGTGGCGGCGCCCACGAAGAGGATCGAGTTGACCGGCGTCCGGTAGCGGGCGTGCAGCCGCGTGAACCACTCCGGGAGGAGCCGGTCCCAGCCCGCCACCATCGGCAGGCGGGTGTTGCCACCGAACATCACGCTCGACTGGGCGATCCGGATGCAGAGCAGCGCCAGGATGGTGGTGGTGGCGATGGGGAGCACGAGGCTCAGGGAACGGAAGCCCTCGCTCAGCACCTGCGGGATGGGCGCGATGAGGTCGATCCGGTCCTGCGGGATCAGCGCCAGCACCGAGCTGGTGCCGAGGATGAACATGCCGGCGATGATCGGCGCCGCCAGCCAGACCGAGCGGGTGATGGACTTGACCGGATCCCGGCACTCCCCGGCGTGAATGGCCACGTACTCGAAGCCGCCCAGCGCGCCGAAGCCCATCTTCCCCAGCAGGTTGAGGCTCATGATCGAGAGCACGGGCATCTCGATCCGCAGCGGGTGGAAGGCCGGCAGGGTGCCGTGTGCGAAGTTCAGCCAGGGAAGGATCAGGATCGCGAAGAACGTCACGAGCATCAGCGCGCCGCCCGCCTTGTGGACCCACTTGCCGACGCCGAGGCCCACGGTGGTCAGCAGGACCAGGGCGCCGATCAGCGCCATGCTGACCAGGCCGATGAACCATTTGCTGCCGGTCAGCCCCTCGCTGGAGGGGCCCAGGATGTAGCGGAGGTATTGAGTAACCTGGAGCCCGATCTCGGAGGTGTTGAGGATGGCGAAGAGCCAGAGGTTCCAGGCGACGAGGAAGCCGAGCCCCTCGTTGAAGCCGAGCTTGGCCCACTGGTAGAGCCCCCCTTCGAGCGGCATGATCCGATTGAGATAGATCACCACCGCCGCCGAGGGGATGTAGAAGAAGAGCATCGCCAGCAGCCAGAGGACGACGTGCGACGGCCCCTGCTTGGCGGCGACGCCGATCCAGGGGAGGCCGATGATGAACAGGATCTGGGTGAGCACGAGGTCGGTTAAGCCGAGCTCCTTCTTGAAGACGCCGCTGCGCGCCTCGACGCGCTCCTCTTCGCGCCGCAGCTCGGCGGAGGCGGTGCCGTCCGGCTCCATCAGCGCTTCCCCACCACCCGGAACCCGTACCCACCCACTTCGGCCGCCGAGCCGTCCGGCTTGACCCCTTCGACCCGCAGGCGGTACTCGCCGGGAGCGAAGAAGATGGAGGGGAAGGTGATCATCAAAGCTTCGAGCGCGTTCGGCTTCAGCCCCGCTTTCTGGAACACCTGCCCGCCCCCCGTCCTGGTGATCGTCGCGCGGTAGGTGGCGAAGCGGAGGTCCGCGCCGACGTCCACGGCGAGGGCCAAGGCGTCACCCGTCTTGGCGAGGTCGATCACGGCCGGCTTGGCGTCCTCGCCGCGCAGGGCGGCGAGCAGGAACACGGGGGTATTGGTCAAGGGGCCGGCGAAGGTATTGGCAGGCTGGGCAGGCTGGACAGGCGCGGAGGGCTTCGCGGCGGCGATCTCCGCGGAGCGTCGGCGGACCTCGCTCTCGCCCAGACGGCGCTCCAGCTCCGAGCCGGCGCGGCGCTGGGCCTCCAGCCGCGCGGTCAGCTCGCGCCGCTCGGTCCGGCCACCGGCGCGCAGCCAGAGCGCGGGCAGGCCGGCGGCGAGGAGGAGCGCGGCGAGGGCCATTCCCCACTGCGCCAGCCGCCCGCGCTGGGCCAGCCAGGCGAAGAGACCCGCCGCCACCACCGCCCGCGCGGCGTCCTCGGCCGCCATCGCCTTGATCCCCTTCCGGAGCCCGCGGGCGAGCTCGAGCTGCTCCATGCACTCGCCGCAGCCGACGAAGTGCTCCTCGAACCGCGACTCCTCATCCGGCGGCAGCGCCCCCTGGTGGTAGAGCTCGATCAGGCCGTGGCTCTCGATGTAGGCGTGATCCATCAGAGGCGTTCCATCCGATACCAGAGTGTGATGAGAAGAAGAACTATCGCACCTGCCAACTGCGCCGCCCGCTCCGGACCGCCGAGCCGCGCCACCAGCAGCTCCCTGTAGCGCTGACGGGCGCGGTGGAGAACGCGGTTGAACTGCAGGCTGTCGAGGCCGAAGTCGGCCGAGATGCGCTCCTTGTCCTCCTCGGCGATGTAGAAGCGGAGGAGGATCTGGCGGTCGCGCTCGTTGGCCAGCTCCTGGAGCACGCGGCGGACGAGCGCCGCGTTCTCGCGCGCCAGCAGGCCGCCGAGCGGGCTCTCGCTGGGCGCCACGGCGGCGAGCACGGCGTCGCTGTCCGCGTCGGTCTTGCGGCGGGTCAGCTTGCGATAGTGCTCGATGGCGAGGTTGCGGGCGATCTGGGCGAGGAAGGCCGGCAGCTTGGCCGGCTCGCGCAGCTCGCCCTGGCGGAGCTTCTCGAGGCCGAGGCGGAAGGTGTCCTGAAAGAGGTCCTCCGCCTCGGGGCGGCCGCTGGTGTGACGGTCGAGGATGATCGCCACACCGCGGCCGTAGAGCGCGACGACCCGCTCCTCGGCGCGCCGGTCCCCCGCCTGGACTCGCGCGACCAGTTCCTCCGGCCCCTCGCTGGCGTTCTCGGTGCTGGCCAGAAGCAGTGTCTCCGCTGGAACGCGGCGGATTCTAGCACGCGGCTACGATCCATCCTCCTTGCGGCTCGGCGGCGGCGTGCCGCTCCCCCCCCAGACCGCCATCTGCTCCGGATCGCCGTAGGTCGAGGAGCCGTACAGGTGAACGGTCTTCTGGGCTCCCGCGAAGGTCAGGGCGGCCGTGACGTAGATCTCCAGCGGGAGCTGCTCGTAGTCCCCGCTCCAGCGGAGCTGCTCGCCGGTCAGCACCAGCGCTAGGTCCTGCTGGTTCCGGTCACGGTCCTGCGGCACCGCGGGAACGTCCGCGGCCGGCGGCTCGGTGGAGAGCTGCACGACTCCCTGCTGGTCGATCATGGCGAAGCCCACGCAGACCTCGTAATCGTCGGAGAGGAATGGCTTGACATCCCCATAGTCGCTGCCGGTGCCGATCCTCAAGGTCCAGTCCTGCTGGATCCCATGCCCCTCGACGCCGTCCCGCCACTGGATGTACCAGACCCCTATGAAGTTGCTGATGTTCATACGCTCCTCCCTTTCATCGGATAGTGATGCCGCGGCGCCGATCATCGCACCCCGGTCTCGATTTCAGCGCCAATCACCCTCCAGGACGAACCCGGCCCAGAAGTAGGGATCTCGCCAGCGCCGCTGCCGGCGCACCCAGAGCTGCGCCTGCCGCAGGGCCGCCGCGGGCGGCAGGCCGTCGACCCAGAGGCCGGTGTAGAAGCGGGTCATCAGGGAGGCCGTGGCAACGTCCTCCACCGGCCACAGGCTGGCCACCACCCGCGCCGCGCCGGCGTACTGGAAGCCGCGCGCCAGCCCGATCAGCCCCTCGCCGCGCACCTCCTTGCCGAGCGCCGTCCGGCAGCCGCTGAGGACCACCAGGTCGGCGTCGAGCTTGAGGTTGTAGATGTCGTGCAGGTGGAGGAACCCCTCCTGCGGGCGCCCCTCCGCGTCCACCATGGAGAGGGCCAGCCCGGAGAGCGCCGGCCGCTCGGCGTCGATCACGCCGTGGGTGGCGAAATGGAGGATTCGGAAGGCGCTCAGGCGGTCGCCCAGCACGCGCGGGAGGGCGGCGTCGAAATCGAGCGCCAGCAGGATGTCGCCGGCAACGCCGGCGGGCCTCAGCGCCGCGATCGCCTCTGCCTCCCGCCGCGAGGCGGGCAGGCGCGCGAACTCGGGCGGATCGGCCGCCGCCGGGCCGGCGAGTTGACGGGAGGCCACCCGGGGGTCGCGGCGGTCGAAGACCGGATCGGCGAGCAGGGCGAGGCGCTTGGCCGCCGGCGGGCGCCGAGCCAGCACGCGCCGCTGCACCGCCAGGGCCGAGGCCGAGGGGAGGTCGACGATCTCGTGGCGCTCGATCAGGGGGAGGGGACCGGCCTCCTTCCCATCCGGCAGGAGGAGCGCGCCGAAGGGGATGTACTCCAGGGCGCCGTCCGGCACCACCACTAGGCGCCGGCGACCGAGGCGGTCGGCGACGGGCCCGAGCAGCAGGCGGCCGAGCGCGGTCAGGTCCGCGCCCTCGCGCCGCCGGTCCTCGACTTCGAAGCGGCTCAGCTCGGTGTTCACTCGGCGGGCGAGCTCCTCGACGCGGGAGCGGGCGGGGAGCTCGAAGCTGTCGATCCGCTCGCGGGTGACCGCCCAGAGATAGCTCCTCTCCTCGCCCAGGGCATAGGTGAGAAGAAGCGTGTCCGGATCGAGCAGACCCTGGATCTCCGCGGCGGCCAGCGGCTGCGGCTGGGTGAGCGCGGCGAAACCGGGGCTCCGCTCGCGGATCTCGGCCTCCACGGCGTCGAGGTCGCGCAGCACGGCGAAGCGCTCCTCCTCCAGCGCCGCCCGCTCATCCTTTCCCTTCGGATGCTCGCGCAAGGCGCGCTCGGTTTTGGCGCTCAGGCGGCGGAGCAGCGAGGTCCGCCGCTCGACCAGCGCCGGGTCCACCCCCTGATGGATGTCGACGCCCGCCTCGTTCAGCAGCTCGACGAGGGTGCGGGCGCGGGCGCGCTCGGCGGTTTCCAGGGCGGTCCGGTCCCAACCCGCGGCGGGGGCGGCGCGGTGGCTCTCCATCAGCAGGTCGAGGTCGAGCTCGTAGGCCTGATGGCGGAGGGCTGAGAAAGAGGCGCGGAGGTCCGGGCTGCCGATCCGTGTGCGCAGCGTCTCGAAGATCTCCAGGGCCCCTCCGGCGTGGGTCCGCGCGTCGGCCAGGCGGCCGAGGCGGCGCTCGGCCCGCGCCAGGGCGAGATCGGCCTGCGCCTCGCTCGGGCGGTGGCCGGTGGCTCGCGCCAGCCGTAGCGCCTCCTCCAGGCTCGGCAGCGCCGACGCCGGCTCCCCCGCAGCCAAGTCGGCCTCGCCCCGGCCGCGCAGGGCTTCGGCCTCTTCGGCCCGGGAGCCGGCGGCGCGGAGGATTCCGGCGGCGCGGTCGAAAGCGGAGCGCGCCGCCGGGGTGTCGCCGAGGACGAGGGCGGCGCGACCCGCCTGCGTCAGCGCCACCCCCTCGCCGAACCGGTCGCCGCTCTCCCGCCGCAGCTCCAGCGCCTTGCGCTGGCACTCCAGGGCCTCCCGGGCGCGGTCGAGGGCGATGTAGACCTGGCCGAGGTTGGTCAGGGTCGCCGCCTCCTCGCCGCGGTCGCCGACCTCCCGCCGCAGCCGCAGCGCCTCCTCGTAGGCCGACGCGGCCAGCGGCCACTCGCCCAGCCCCTGGTAGACCAGCCCCGTGTTGTGGAGGACGAAGGCCTGCCAGCGGCGGTTGTCGAGGGCGCGGAAGACCTCCAGCGCGGCGCCGAAGTCGGCGAGCGCCTCCTGGCTGTCTCCCAACTCCTGATGGAGCAGGCCGGTGAAGTTGAGCGTCCGCGCCTCGCCGGCGCGGTCGCCGGTCGCCCGCATCCGCTCGCGGGCCTGGCGGTAGCGGTCGAGCGCCTGGTCGGGCTCGCCCAGGATGTCGTAGACCCGGCCGATGTTGTTGAGCGCGAACCCGGCCAGTGAATCGGCCCTGACCTCGGCCAGCACCGGGAGCGCCCTCTCGTAGCAGGCGAGCCCCGCCTTCAGCTCCCCCTGCCCGAGATCGGTGACGCAGCGGTTGCTCAGCGCCGCCCCCTCGCCGTAGCGGTCGCCGATCTCGCGCTGGATCTCCACCGCCTTCTCGAAGGCCGCCCGCGCCTCGGCCGTGGCGCCGAGCTGCCAGTGATCGAGCCCGATCTCGTTGCGCGTCGCCGCCTCCCAGAGGCGGTCGCCCAACCCCTGCCAGAGCGGCAGCACCGCCTGCGCCGTTTTCAGCGCCTCCCTCGTATCGTCCACCAAGCGGGAAAGCACGGCGGCGGCGTAGAGCGCCCGGGCTTCCAGGCGGTGATTCTGGGAGGAATCGCCGAGCCCCCGCGACTCCTCCACAGCCCGCCGGTACTCGGCCAGGGCCTGCCGCCGCGCGGGGGTCCCCTCGTGGTAGCGCTCGCCCGCCCGCGACATCGCGCTCTCGGCCGCGGCGCGGTGGCGGTCGGCGTCGGTCGCGCGGGGGAGCTCGTCGAGGCGGATCTCGTAGCGGCCGGACGGCGCCGCCGGCTCCCGGGCGATCACCTCAACGTCCCAACTCCCCGCCGCAGCGGGCTCGACGACCAGCGTCTCGGTCCCCTGGCGGTCGAACGGCGCGTCCACGGCGACCCGCTTGCCGTCCGGCCCCGTGGCGGCCAGCTCGACGTCGATCCCCCGCTGCTCGACGGCGATCCGCCAGACCTTCCCGACCGGCAGCCCGGCGCGGAAAGTCTGGGTCTCGCCGGGAGCCAGAGCTCGCTCGGCCGGCGATCCCGGGAGCAGAGCCGAGGATGGAGGCGCGGCGGCGAGCAGGAAACCGCAGAGGGCCGTCCAGGCCAGCGGGAAAAGGGATCGCCAGAGGCGAGACATCAGGTCTTGACGATTCGGGGACGATTCAAAGGGAAAAGGTGGGCCGATGATACAGGATCGGGGACGTTCGTGGCCTGCGACCTCACCCTCGATCCCTCTCCTAAAGGAGAGGGAGGGCCTGACGGGGGTCGCGTCGCAGTCGTCCCCCTTCTCCTTTCAGGAGAAGGGGATAGGGGTTGAGGTCGCAGGCCGTGGGCGCCGACCGAAGCGAGCACTAGCCCCGCGCTCCCGGCCAGGGACCGGGCGTCTCGTCGGGGAGCTCCTGCTCGATCGTCTTCGTGGCATACAGCCGGAAGCCCCGCGCCTGGTAGTTCGCCAGCGCGGCCGGGCCGTCGAGCGAGCAGGTGTGGACCCAGACGCGGGAGGCGCCCATCGCCCAGGCGCGCTCCGCGGCAGTGGTGAGCAGGGCGCCTCCCAGGCCGCGGCCGTGGAACCCCGGCAGCAGTCCGAAGATCGCCAGCTCGACTGTCGACCCGGGCTGCCGTTCCAGCTCGAAAAAGCCGGCCGGCGTGCCTTCCACGTAGCCGACCCAGGTCTCCAGCTCCGGCCGGTCGATCCAGGCGAGCCACCGCGCGTAGGTCCACCCCAGGCGGTCGGTCCAGTACCAGTCGCCCCCCACGGCGGTGTAGAGGAAACGGTTGAGTTCCGGGCTCGGGCTGCGCGCCTGCTCCACCCGGAACCCCTCGGCGCGCGATCGGGAGGGGCGGACGTCCGCCGGCGAGGTCATCTCCAGGAAGTAGATTTCGATCTGCCGTTTCATCGCTGTCACCTCCCGGACGCCTGCGCGTAGAGCAGCCGGGCGGCCAGGATGTCGCGTTCGAGCCCCATCGCCTCGCCGAGGGGGATCACCTCGTCCAGGATCTCCCGGACCCGACGGGGCTTTCCGGCGCGCGCAAGAACCTCGGCCAAGTGCAGGGAGATGAGGACGACGTCCACCCCGCTCTCATGGCGCAGGAAAAAATCACGGGTCTCGCCGAGGCGCCTCTCCGCTTCTCCGAAGCGGCCGAGATGGCTGGCGAAGCTCCCTTCGAGCCAGTCGATCCGCGCCTGGAGAGTGTTGTCGGCGCAGTCGTGGCCGAGGGACCGGAGCTCCGGAAGCAGCCGGCCGGCCTCGGCGTGCTCGCCGCTCTCGAGGAGGTCCCAGCCGAGGTTCTGCTTGCCGATCAGCAGGAGCCGTGGATCGCTCGCGGCGCCGATCCGGAGGAGCCCGGCGCGGGTTTCCATGATAGCCGCCTGGAACCGGCCGCTTCCGGCCATGGCCATCCCCTTCTTGATCAGCGTGGCGCCCTCGCGCTGGCCATCTCCCAGCGAGCGGTACACGGCGATCGCCTGGTCGGCGTATTGCAGAGCCGCGTCGAATCGATTCTGGAGGATCCTCAGCGACGAGGTGATCACGAGCAGCTCGCCCTCGGTATCGAGCTCGCCCTGTCCCTGCCGATGATGGCTCCAGGCCCGGCGGAGAGCCCCTTCCGCCCGCCAGGAGTCGGACGCGATCCGGCAGGCGTTGCCGAGGTAGGCCCAGGAGAGCGCTCGGGCGTCCGCGGTCAGGATCGCTCCATATCTCCCGGGATCAAGACACTCCGCGACTCCCACCGCCAGCTCCGCGGCGTCGCGTGCCGCGGCGGGATTGGAGAACCAGTGCGCTTTACCGTGAGACCGCAGGAGCTGGCAGAGCTTCAGCGAATGGAAGCGCTCGTCCTCCCGGATCCTGCGCTGGCGTCCAGGCGCGGGCGATCGCAGAAGCTCGGCGAGCAGATCCTCCGCGCTCCGCATCTCTCCGCCCAGACCGGAGAGACGCTCGGCCACCCCCACCAGAGCGCGATCGAACGCATCGTCGTACGCGGAGCCCCCGCCGTCGAAGAACGGCAGGCTCATCAAATCCATGGTCTCGTCGGCCCGGTCCCGGCAGCCGGCACAGACGCTCAGATGGCGGTCGATCTCGGCGGCTTCGACGTCGGACATTTCACCCAGAAGGAACCGGGTGAGAGCTTCCGGATCGGTGTGTTGCTCCCGCATGGCTACGCAGCTCTGAAGATATGGGCGCTCATTCTACGCCGGCCAGGCCGGGATAGGATCGCCGCCCATGACCAAGATGATCGAGATGACCGGGACGATCGAGGCCATCCTCTTCGACTGCGACGGCGTCGTGCTCGACAGCGAGACGGTCTGGGACCGCTGCGAGACCGAGTTCCTGGGCCGTCGCGGGATTGCCTTCGACATCGCGCGCACCAAGCCGCTGATCACCGGCCTCGGCCAGCGGGCCGGCGTCCTCCTGCTCCAGGAGCAGTACGGCATCGCGGGCGATCCGGACGCGCTGGTGGCCGAGCGGCTGGAGATCATCCGCGGCCTGTTCGAGCGGGAGGTCCGCTTCACTCCCGGATTCCCGGAGCTCTTCGAGGCGAAGGTCCGCGGTCGCTACGCCACCTGCATCGCCACCTCGATGCCCGAGGAGCTCTACGCGGTGGCCGACCGCAAGCTGGGGATCTCCCACTTCTTCGGCGATCGCGTCTACTTCCCCTCCCACGTCGGCGGGCGCGCCAAGCCGGCGCCGGATATCTTCCTCTACGCCGCGGCCCAGCTCGGCGTCCCCCCGGAACGCTGCCTGGTGATCGAGGACTCCCCGCGCGGCCTCGAAGCCGCCCGCCGCGCCGGCATGGCCTCGATCGGACTCGCCACCACGCACGGGGCGGAAATGCTCGGGGAGGCGGATCGGGTGGTAGCGTCCTTCGCGGAGATCGAGCTCGACCCGGCTTAGATCTCCTTCGTCAGATTGGCCTCGTCCATCGGAGCCCCCCGCCCGAGCCCTCACCCCCGACCCCTCTCCCGTCCCCCACCCACCCTCCCTCACCGGGAGAGGGGAGAAAAGCAACCCAAGGACTCAAGGAGTGGCCGCATTGCAGGGCCCCCCTCTTCTCCCGGTGTGGGAGGGGGGAGGGGCGGGAGAAGAGGGCCGGGGTGATGAGGGCCAACGCAGAGCCAAGGCGAATCTGACAAAGTAGAACTAGACTCCTCTCCACAAGGGAAGGACAACGCGCCCATGGACTTCGCCGCCTCGCCACAGATCCGGGACCTGACCGAGGCCGTCCGCCGCTTCGTCGACGAGGAGATCCTCGCCGTCGAGCGGATCGTGCTGGAGCAGGGGTTCGGCGCCGCCACGGCGGAGATCGCCCGCCTCCGTTCGTGGCTGCGCGGCGAGCGGCTCCTGGCTCCCCACATGCCGAAGGAGTGGGGAGGGACCGGGCTGTCGCTCCTCGAGTTCGCCCCCCTCGGCGAGGCGCTCGGCCGCAGCGTGATCGGCCACTACGTGTTCAACGCCCAGGCGCCGGACGCCGGCAACATGGAGCTGCTCCTCCACCATGGCAGCCCTGAGCAGAAGGAGCGCTGGCTGCGCCCCCTGGTCGCCGGCGAGATCCGGAGCTGCTTCGGCATGACCGAGCCCGAATTCGCCGGCTCCAACCCCGTCCAGCTCGGCACCACGGCCCGCCTGGATGGGGACCACTACGTGATCCACGGCCACAAGTGGTTCACCAGCGCCGCCGACGGCGCCGCCTTCTGCATCGTCATGGCGGTCACCGATCCCCAGGCGCCGAAGCCGCACGCCCGCGCGAGCCAGATCCTGGTGCCCACGGACGCGCCGGGCTTCGAGATCGTCCAGAACCTCGCCGTCATGGGTGAGCGCGGCGAGGGGTGGATGAGCCACGCCGAGGTGCGGCTCACCAACGTCCGCGTGCCGGTGGCCAACCGCATCGGCGCCGAAGGCGCCGGCTTCGCCCTCGCCCAGGAGCGGCTGGGGCCCGGGCGCATCCATCACTGCGTGCGCTGGCTCGGCATCTGCGAGCGGGCCTTCGACCTGATGTGCGAGCGGGCGGCGTCGCGCGAGCTCGCGCCGGGAAAGCCGCTGGGCAGCCGCCAGATCGTCCAGGAGTGGATCGCCGAGAGCCGCGCCGAGATCGACGCCGCCCGCCTGCTCGTGCTGCGCACCGCCTGGCGCATCGACCGCGAGGGAGCCGCCGCGGCCCGCGACGACGTCTCGCTGATCAAGTTCCACACCGCCGCCGTGCTCCAGCGGGTGCTCGACCGCGCCATCCAGACCCACGGCGCCCTCGGCATCACCGAGGCGACGCCGCTCGCCTTCTGGTGGCGCCACGAGCGCGGCGCCCGCATCTACGATGGCGCCGACGAGGTCCACAAGACCTCGGCCGCCAAGCGCATCCTCGCCGGATATGGCATGAAGAAGGGGGACGAATGATCGATACCACGATCGATTCCGCGCAGGCCGTCCGTCCCGGCGAAGAGATCGACGCCGTGAAGCTGGCGGCCTGGCTGAAGGGGAAGCTGCTGGGGATCGAGGGGCCGGTCACCGTCGAGCAGTTCCCCGGCGGCCACTCGAACCTCACCTACCTCCTCCGCTTCGGCAATTCCGAGCTGGTGCTACGCCGCTCCCCCTTCGGCTCCAGGGTGAAGACGGCCCACGACATGGGCCGCGAGTACAAGGTGCTCTCGCGCCTCCACGCCGCCTACCCTCAAGCCCCGCGCGCCCTCCTCCACTGCGACGACCTGGAGGTGATCGGCGCCCCCTTCTACCTCATGGAGCGGGTGCGCGGCGTGATCCTCCGCCATCAACGGGCTCCCGAGGGGGTCGATCTCAACCCCGCGCGGATGCGGGCCCTCAGCGAGGCGGCGGTCGACGGGCTCGTGGACCTGCACGCCGTGGACTACCGGGAGGTCGGGCTGGAGGATCTCGGGCATCCGGAGGGATACGTCCAGCGCCAGGTGGAGGGGTGGACGGAGCGCTGGACGAAGTCCCGCACGGACGACGTGCCCGATCTCGACCGCGCCGCCGCCTGGCTGGCCGGGCACCTGCCGACGGGATCGGAAACTCCCGCACTGATCCACAACGACTACAAGTACGACAACCTCGTCCTCCACCCCCAGGACCTCGACCGCGTGGTGGCCGTTCTCGACTGGGAGATGGCCACGGTCGGCGATCCGCTGATGGACCTCGGCACCAGCCTCGGCTACTGGATGGACCCGGACGACATCCCCGAGCTGCGCCTCCTCCCCGCCGGGCCGACCACCCTCCCCGGCAACCTCGGCCGCGCCGAAGTCGTCGAGCGCTATGCCGCACGCAGCGGCCGGGATGTCTCGCAAATCCTGTTCTATTACGTTTTCGGACTGTTCAAGATCGCGGTCATCGCGCAGCAGATCTACTACCGCTACCAGCAGGGGCTCACCCGCGACGAGCGCTTCGCGGCACTGATCGGCGCCGTGCGAATTCTCGGCCGTACCGCCGCGCAGGCGATCGACAAGCGGCGGATCGACCGGCTGGAAGGCTAGGAATTTGCGAGGCTGAAAAGCAAAACAGGGACGGCAGGGACGTCAGGGACCTCAGGGACGAAGGACAAGGATGGTGTATCGCGATCCCTCGGGTCTTTTTGTCCCTGCTGTCCCTGCTGTCCCTGCCGTCCCTTGTTCCGCCTTTCCTGCCACCCGGCGTCCTAAGACGCCGGGTCGATCGTCTCGTAGAGCGCCGCGTAGTCTTCCCGCCCCTTGCCGTCCTCGACCGTCTCCTTGACGACGTCGCGGACGCCGTCGAGGCCGGCGGTGTCGAGGCCGAGGCCGTCGGCTTCGGCGCGGGCGAGGTCGAGATCCTTCAGCAGGAGGGCGGCCGGGAAGTTCGGGCTGGAGAAGTCGCGGGCGAGCATCTGCGGGAGCTTGCGGTCGAAGGTGGGGGCGTAGAAGGCGCTCTTGCGGAGGATGTCCATGAAGAGGTCGACCTCGATCCCCTTGCGCCGCACCATGCCGAGGCTGAGCGAGAAGGCGGCCGAGAGCGAGGCGATGAGCTGGTTCATGGCGAGCTTGAGCGTCGCCGCGTGCCCCACCGGACCGACCAGCCGGGGATCGGGCCCGAAGGAGCGGAGCAGGCCGCCCCAGTGCTCGAGCTGCTCGGCACTCCCGCCCACCATCACCAGCAGCTTTCCCTCCTCGGCCTGGGGGACGCTCCCCAGCACCGGCGCCTCCAGGTAGTCGCCGGCGGCGCCGCGCACGTCCTCCATCAGCCGGATGCTCTCGACCGGACCGATGGTGCTCATCTGGATCACCGTGCGACCGCCGAGGCTGGGGACGAAGCCGTCGTCGGAGAGGAGCTCGCGGACCACGCTGCCGTCGCGGACCATGAAGATCGTGCACTCCCCCGCCTCGATCGCCTCGCGTGCGCTGCCGGCGATCCGCGCTCCCTTGCGCGCCAGCGGCTCGGCCTTCTCCCGCGTGCGGTTGTAGGCGATCAACTCGTGGCCGCCGGCCAGCACCCGCTCGGCCATGGGGTGGCCCATGAGGCCCGTTCCGACGAATCCGACACGCATGGCGTCCCTCCTCCTTCGCTGCCAGTGCTTCCTATATCACGTCCGGGCGCCAGGTTCCCCAAAGCAGAAGAGGCGCCGGACAGGCGCCTCTCCAGAATCTCGGACCGGATAAGAAGTCAGGCGACCGTCGGTCAGCAGCCCGGCGTCGTCTTGCCGGCCTCGTTCGTCTTCGCGGAAGCTCCTCCCGCATTGAATGCCCAGACCCGGTAGGCGTAGGTTCCACCGCAGGTCAGCCCGACGCTCGGATAGGTGGTGACATTGGCGGATACCGTGGCGATCTCGGTCCAGGGTCCGCAGCAGCCCACCTTGCGTTCGATCTTGAACCCGTCCTCATTGTTGGAATTGTCCTGCCAGGTGAGGTTGAGCTGGGTTCCATTTCCGGTCACGGTGTCGACCCGCAGCCAGGTCGGAGCGGTGGGAGCGGCGACGGAGCAGGAGGTCCCGCCGTAGGCCGCGGCGTCGAGGCCGATCGCCGAGGCCAGCGCCTTGACCGGACGGAGACCCCGGTAGAGGCCGAAGCAGGCGGTGTAGTTCCAGTGGTGCACGCCCGACCAGTCGTATTGCGAGAGAGCAGTGTCGATCTTGTCGTCGAGGTGAGCCGTGTCGAGATAGGTGGAGAGACCCGCTCCCAGCCCGTTGTAATAATAATTGGTGCCGCAATTGCCGGACACCGCCGTGCCGTTCTGGTTGTACTGGATGCAAGAGGTCGTGGCCGTCTGGGTGCCGTTCGCGAGCAGCAGCCCCACCCAGTCGGACAGATCGGAATAGGCGCCCGTGAGAGGCGCCTGATGGGGCGCGAGGTCGACGGCGCGCAGGACATCCCCCATCCACAGGGCGCGCGGAGCGTCGGAGTCGTCCCAGGCCCGCCCCTGATCCCAGTAATAGGAATCTCCCGGACGGGGCGCGATCGGCGAGACGCCCGTGTTCCAGCCGAAATTAGTCCGCCCAAACGTCAAGTGCGTGCCATCGAAGGTGCTGGCGATCAGCCACTGGTCCACCACATCCCGGGCGCGATTGGAATAGGTCGAATTTCCGGTCGAAACGCCGGCCGCGAGGAGGAAACGCGCCACGTCCTGGAAGTAGCCGATCCACATCTTGAGGCCGCCGACGCCCGCCGTGGCCGTATTGGCGCCGCCGGCCAGCCAATCGCAGAGCGAAGAACCGGTGACCGGGCTCGTATAGCAGCCATGAGCGTACTCGACCGCGAGATGCCGCGCCGCGAGCGCGTCGCCGGCGCTCCGATAGATGGCGCGGGAGGCGGACGGGAAGCTCAAGTTGTTGGCCGCGTGGTAGTACGCAAGCCCGAAGCGGGCCGTCGCGTCGGTCGCCGTGTCCTGAGACCGGCAGGTGATCGAATTTCCGTTGACCTCCGCGATCCAGCAGGGCAGGCCTGGATATGTCGTCGACGCCATGGCCTGGACGGTGTTGTGGATCGCCATCATCCGCGAGTCGTCACCGGCGAGCGCCGTGACCACGGCCAGCTCGGACAGCTCATCGCTCACCACCAGGTAATCCGAGAAAGACGGCGAAGCGATCATGCCGTTATTGCCTTGGAGATGGGGAACGTCGCAATCGGTCGACGAGGTGAACCAGGGTGGGACCTGAAGAGTGTTGCCGCCGACGACGATCGTATGGGTGGGCTGGAAGTCGGTGGCGTAGAGCTGGTCGATCAGAGTGAGGAAATTCTGGCTCCGAGTCTGCCCGTTCTGGCCAGGGTCGGTGGGTTGCAGAATGCACTGGCCGGCGGCGGACCGGGCGAGCGACGAGACGGCGAGGAGCAGAGCGGCAGCCATAAAGAATCGTTTTGATCGCATTTCTTCCTCCGGTTTCACAGGGATGATTCCCTGCCGCCTCAATGCAATCGGGATTCCATGGCTCTCGCGGCCCGGAAGGGAAAAAAATGATCAGTTGCTTGGCGTTTTCGCGCCAAGCCCGTGGGCAGCCGCGCAGCGGCTTGGCGTCACTTGGAGCGGGATATCTTCAAGCGGTCCATCTTCAGGCTGAGCCCGTTCCGGGTAATCCCCAGCAGCCCCGCCGCCTTCGACTTGTTCCCCTTGGCGGCGGCGAGCGCGCGCAGGATCGCCTCCCGTTCCAGCGCCTCGACCTGCTCCTGGAGGGTTCCCGTGGGCTCGGACCGGTCCACATGCTCTGTGGGCGGCGCGGGGACCGGCGGATCGCCGGCGGCGCGCTCCAGGGTCCCCAGATGCTCCCGTTGCAGCGTGCCGCCGTCCGGGCAGAGCAGCACGGCCCGCTCGATCACGGATTCGAGCTCGCGGACATTCCCCGGCCAGTCGTACGCGAGTAGCGCCGAGAGGGCCCGCCGGCTGACGCCGCGGATTCGCTTGCCGTACTTGGCGGCGGCGCGCGAGGCGAAGGCGAGAAGGAGCGGCGGCAGGTCCTCGCTCCGCTCGCGCAGCGGCGGCAGCCGGAGCTCGAGGCCGCGCAAACGGTAGTAGAGGTCGGCGCGGAACGCCCCTTCCTTCACCAACCGTCCGAGGTCGCGGTTCGAGGCCGCGACGATCCGCGCGTCGATCTTCCGCGGCGCGGAGCCGCCGAGGGGAAGCACTTCGCGCTCCTGGAGCGCCCGCAGCAGCTTGGCCTGGAGGCGCTCGGGCATGTCGCCGATCTCGTCCAGGAAGAGCGTGCCGCCATTCGCCTGGACGAAGAGGCCCGGCCGCGGATCGACCCCGGTGGCCACCCGGCCGGCGATGCCGAACAGCTCCGCCTCCAGCAGCTCCGCGGGGATGGCTGCGCAGTTGACGGCAATGAAGGGCCCGCCCGTACGCGCGCCGGATTCGTGGATCAGCCGCGCGAACAGCTCCTTGCCCGTCCCCGTCTCGCCGGTCAGCAGGACGCTGAGATCGCTCCGCGCCGTGGCCCGCAACTGCGCGAGGAGATCCCGCATCGCGGCCGAGGTCCCCATCACCATGCCGGGCGGAAGGCTCAGATCCTCCTCGGGGCCCGGAGATCCCTGCGGCTGGGGCAGGGGAACGGCGCGCAGCAGCTTCTCCCCCAGGTACGAAAAGAAATCGCGCTGCCAGGGCTCCGGAACGCCGCCAAAGAGCGCGATCAGGCGCGCACCGCCCTCGGCGTCCGCCACGAGGGCTTCTCCGGCGGCAGACTCGGAGGGCAGCGGCCCTTCGCACGCGATCACCGCCGGATCGTCGGGAGACTGGAGGTCGAGGATCAGGAGGCTCACGGCTCCGAGCGCGCGCCGGGCGCGACCGAGGTGCTCGGAGGGATCGGCGACGCCGGAGCGTTCGAGCTCGCGAACGAAGCGCAGGGCCGCCCCAGGGGACGAGCCGGCGACAAGGAAAAGGGCTGCCGTCTCGGCCGCCAACGGACCCGCACTGCCCTGGCCGTCCGAAGTCTGAAAGCGCAGGCCGGTGTCGCCGTCCGACGAAGAGAGATCTTCAAGGGCGAGGATGGCATGCCCGAGACAGACCTCCTTCCCAGGCGTCAGGAGGACCTCGTCGAGCCGCCGGCCGTCGCGAACAAGCCCGTTGGTCGAGCCAAGGTCGGTGACCCGCACGGCGCCACCTTCCGGAGCGAGCTTCGCATGATGGCGGGAGATGCCCGGGAACGGCGCGACGAGATCGTTCTCCATCGCGGCTCCCAGTTGGACCTCGCGGTCCGGCATGGGGAAGTAGCGGATCTGCTCCTGGTAGCGCAAGGCGAGTCGGAGCATGGCGGAATCTCAATCCTTGATCTGACGCTGAGTCTGCTTCCAGAGCTTCATCGCGGCCAGGGCTTCGTCGGCCTCGCGCGTCCGGCCCACCTTCCGGGCCATGGCGGCGAAACGCTCCGCGACCAGATCGTAGTGAGCGCGGGCGGCCGGGGCTGCGCCGAGGCTCGCCCTCGTTTGACGTAGGGCTTCCTGCTCGACCGCCAGCGCTTCGGAACCACGGCCGAGCTGGTCGAGAAGCTCACCCCGCAGGGAGAGCAGGAACGGCCCAGCCTCGGAGGTACGCTTCATTTCCTCGTCGACTCCCGCGAGCAGCACCTGAGCCGGGTCATGGCGGATCCACCGGAATTCGAGCTGCCAGTAGCGGGCCAGGTCTGGATTGCTGATCTCCTGTACCTTCTCGGGAGAAGGGGTCTCGCCGGTCCGCCAACGGACATATTCACCATATCCAACCGAGGGGTTGGTCGACGGATACGCCGCATGGAATTCTTCTACCTCCGCCAAGGCCTCCTCCCAGCGTCCCAGCTCGCTCAAACAGAACACGATCCCTTCGAGATATTCATACTTGCCCCTTCCCGCCTCAGGGGTCGCGCCCTGGCCCAGTCCCCGGCGGTACCAGGCCAGGGCACGCTTGAGGCGACCTTGCAGGTGGAACGCATGGCCGGCGTCAAAAGCCGCCTCCGAGCCGGTGACGGGATTTTTCGCCAGCGCTTGAAAAAGATTTTCGGCCTCGGCGGTGCGGTCCGCGCCGACCAGAGCCTTCCCTTTGACCCGCGAGGTCCATTCCACCAAGTAGGGATCGACTGCGGTCTCCGCCGCTCGCAGTGCCGTTTCGGAGCTCGGCAGGGACTCGGCGGCGCGGCCTCCCCGCAATAGGCGTGTGGCCTCCCGCAAACTCGCATAGGCCTTGTCTCGCAGAGACTGCCGCTCCGCCGCCGGCAGAGACGACGGGAACAGCTTCAGAAAACCATCGAATCCGACCTCCGTGCTGGGGGCATTCTCGTAGTGGACGGTGAGCATCCGCCCCTTATGAAAGACGTCCAGGCGTCCAGGCGTACCGGGTAGGGCCCTGGGGCCAAGGGCATACCAGAGTAGGTTGCCGACGTTGGCTACATAATTTTCATCGGGCGAAGATGCCGCATACATCGCATCACGGCTAGGGAGGCCCTCTCCCACCCAAGGGACGATCTTGACGGCGGCGATGGCCGAATACCACCCCATGCGGTTATTGATGCCCGACAGAATCACCTCCCGGTGACCATCGCCGTCGACATCCTGGGCGCCGATAACCAAATGATGGCCGGATCCGACGAAGATGATCCGCGCCACGTTTCGGCGAGGCTCGTAGAGCACCGTGTAGCTGGGCCACCAAGGAGTGTGCAGATAACTGATCAGAACCTCGTCGGTTCCATCCCCGTCGAGATCCAGGGTCCGCACGATGGTGCCATATTGATTTGAAAAGCCCGGGAAGAATTCATGAGCGCTGGGCAAAGGGATCGGCTTGACCACTTCGCCTGTCTCAGCGTTCAGGATGGACAGGACGTTACCGAACTGAGGACCGAACTCTCCACGGGGCCGTAGCACGGCAGCGAGATATGGCCGGCGATCTCCCCGCAGATGCAGATCGGCAAAGTTGAATCTGGCGTCGATCTCCGCCTTTTTCCAGAGCTCGTGCCCCGCCGTATCCAGCGCGACGACTCCTCCCCCTTCCTGGGGAACCAGGTGCGAGAAGCGCGGCCGGCGCGCGTCATTCCAGAGCCAGGTGGCCGCCGCGAGGATCAGCAGGAGGGCCGCCACCCCGACCCATCGCGCAGCGCGTCGCCGCCATCTCCAGGTGCGCACCAGGTTCTGCCGGTCCAGGTCCGCGAGGGCGGCGTCCGCGGAGGGGTACCGTCGCGAACGGTCCTTCTCCAGCAGGCTCGCCACCATCGCGGCGAGCCAGCCGGGTGCCTCCGGCCGGAGCCGGCGGACGTCGGGAGCCCGGGCACGCAGCCGGCCGAGCACGGCGCCGAGCGCGCTCCTTCCCGAATGCGGCAGCTCGCCCGCGAGCATTTCGAACAGCACCACTCCGAGGGAGTAGAGATCGCTGCGCGGGTCCACCTCCTCGCCCAGGGCCTGCTCTGGAGAGACGTAGTCGAGCGTGCCCAAAACGCCCTCGCCGACGGTCAGCCTCGTCTCGTCCTGCCGCAGGGCAAGGCCGAAGTCTGCGAGCTTCACGCCACCCCCCGGTTCCAGCAGGATATTGCCCGGCTTGACGTCGCGGTGGACAATGCCCAAGTCATGGAGCACTCGAAGACCTTCCAGGATCTGCACCGCGAGCCGCACCGCCTCGTCGACCGGCAGAGGCCCCCGCTTCAGCCGGTCGCGGAGCGATTCGCCCTCGACCACCTCCAGGGTCAGATAGACGGCGGCCTCGGAGGTTCCGATGTCGAAAATCCGCACCAGCCGCGGGCTGGCCGCATCGCGCGCCACGGCGGCCTCCCGGCGAAGACGCACCAGAGATCCAGGGCTCATGCGGTCGGCGCGCAGGACTTTGAGCGCCACCTCGCGCCGGATCTCGCGGTCGAACGCGAGGTAGACTACGGCGTAGCCGCCGATACCCAGAACCCGCCGGATCTCATATCGTTGGTCCAGGCAGGTCCCAGGATCGAGGATCCGGATTGAGGCCGGCAAGGAGGCATCGGGTATGACCGATTCCGTCCGATCGGGTTCGAGCATCCTGTGAAGATCTCCAGGTTCCAGTCTACAGGATCGAAACCTCGGCCCCCGCTGGGGAGAGGGGTCTCCCAACTAGGACGAGGGGTCTCCCCGCGAGGGAGAGGAGTCTCCCGCAAGGGAGAGGGGTCTCCCCGCGAGGGAGAGGGGTCTCCCCGCTGGGGAGAGGGGTCTCCCCGCGAGGGAGAGGGGTCTCCCTGCTGGGGAGAGGGGTCTCCCCGCAAGGGAGAGGGGTCTCCCCGCGAGGGAGAGGGGTCTCCCCGCTGGGGAGAGGGGTCTCCTAACGAGTACGAGGGGTCCCCCAACGAAGGAGAGGGATCCCCCAACGGTCTGCCGAGAGGAACACCATGTCCGAAGACAGCGCCCGAATGGAATCGCCTGGAATCGCGCAGGCGGATCGCCTCTACGAAGGCTTTCCCGACTTTTCCGCCTGGGGAGAGCTGTCCCCTGAGGATGCTGACCTTTGGAGCCGCTTCGCCGCGAACCTGGCGGAGCGACGGCGCGAGGCTTCCCCCGAGACTCTGAAGGCCGCGGTGGAGGTGGCCGTCCGCGCCGCCGCCCTGGATACCGGAGCGATTGAGGGCCTCTACAGTGTCGATCGCGGCTTCACCATGACCGTGGCCGTTCAGGGTCTCGCCTGGCAGCAGATGATCGACGAACGCGGAGCTGGCGTGCGGGAGCTCTTCGAGGCCCAACTCGCCGCCTATGAGCTCGTCCTCGACGCTGTGACGGGGGATCGGCCGATTACCGAGGTCTGGATTCGCAATCTCCACGAGACCCTTTGCGCGCCCCAGAAGACGTACAGAGTCCTGACCGACCAGGTATGGCAGGACCAGGAGCTGCCGAAAGGTCAGTACAAGATCCACCCCAATCACGTCCTCCTCAAAGACGGCACCTTCCACGCCTATGCGCCCGTCGATCGTGTCCCTGACGAGATGCACCGCCTCATCGAGCAGATCCGGACCCCCGCGTTCGAGGCGGCGCATCCCGTCCTCCAGGCCTCATATTGTCACTACGCTTTCGTTGTCATTCACCCCTTCGCGGACGGCAACGGCCGGGTAGCCCGCGCGCTGGCCTCGACCTTCTTCTATAGGGACCGGTCGATCCCGTTAGTGATCTTCGCAAACCAGAAGCCGACCTATCTCGACGCGCTGGCGCTGGCGGACCAAGGGAATCATGGGCCGGTGATCTCGTTTTTCAAAGACCGGGGAATCGATACGATGCAGCTCGTAGCGGAAAGCCTGATGACAGCGGAGGCACCGAAGCCCGAGGAGTTGGCGAAGCGGATTGGAAAATCTGCCCAGACATGGAGCGGCCTTTCTGATTCGGAGATCGACCTGATCAGTATTCGAATCCTTGGAGAAATCAGAAAAAAATCTCGAGAACAAATTGATACACTGAAGATGCCAAGTCTTTCAGTCTTGACGGACGAGATTCTCCATGGACGGAGTCTGCCGCCGGCTGGCTACCGACCCGCCTCAGCGTCAGGAAGGATTATTGTCGAGAACAGAAAATCTCTTACTGCCCGAGCCAGCGCAATGGTGTTCATCTACTTTGCTACGTACCCTAATCCATTCCCCTTTCTGGTTGATAACGACAGACATAACGATCCCCTCCAAGCTCGCCTCGGAGACGTCTACCCGGAGTTGACCCTGCACCTCCTACTGCGACTGGATCAGTGGATCCGACGCCAACTCGGACGTATGCTCGCTGAGATCGCCCAGAAATCCCAGACTTGAAAACAGCGCCCGGGATTGCTCCCAGGCGCCGATCCAAGGCTGTCGAATGCTTTAGGCGTTGGAGCCGCCGCCCGGGGGTACCTCCGGACAGCCGTCCAGCTTCTTGGTGCAGGAGATACAGTCGGAAACGACTCGGGTGCAGACGGGAACGCTGGCGTTATCCCCGCTCCCCCAGCCGCCGCCGGCCTGCTGCAGGGCGGAATCCTCGAGGCTGCAGAGGGTTTCCCGGTTCAGCTTGAGCTTCGTCGCTTTTCTGTTCTTCACGATTCACCCCTTCCTTGAAATGAAACATCAGGTCGATAGGAGGCCGCCGGGACTGGATCGGCGGCGCTTTCCTATCGTCTTCTTCGTAGGGAGAGGGGGTTTTGGATGACGCGGATTTAAAGTCGGCGAAACTCGTTCTTTCCTCAGACCTCCAACAATGCAGGGTGCCTGTGGCCTGGAAAGGGGGGACGCGACGAGCAGTTCAGTGGCTGAAAGGGTTCAGACAGGCGACGCCGGTTCGCCGGCCCTTGCGAAGCTTGGAAATTACGTTCGTGTCGACAAGGTAGCTCCAAGCTCCACGTCCGGACCGGTGTCCGGCAAGCGCTCGAAGTCAGAATCCTCGCCGACCGATGGGATGGCCAGAAGGAGATCCTTGAGCGGTCTCGTCCGCCCCTTTGCGGGCAGCAGGACCTCGCGCAGGATCTCCCGATGCTCCGCCTCCGCCGAGCGGCCATGCCGCGCCGCCCGAAGCTTCAACTCCCGGACGACCTCATCATCGAGGTTGCGGACGATCAGTTGGATCATCGGCTTCGTCTTCATGCTATCAATGATAGCATGAGAGGCTCGCCACGCCGCCACAGGGTCAAACCCTCCTGTCGCCTCACCGGAGGCCCAGGAAGAGGCTCGATTCCAGGGCTTTCCGCATCGTGGCGGTGGTAATCACAGATCCGGCGGTGCTCTTGTATGCCGCGACGGTGGTGACCGCAGATCTGGCGGTGCTCTTGTGTGCCGCGACGGTGATGAGCACAGATCCGGCGGTGCTCTTGTCGGCCGCGGCGGTGGTGACCGCAGATCCGGCGGTGCTCTTGCCGGCCGCGGCGGTGGTGACCGCAGATCCGGCGGTGCTCTTGTCGGCCGCGGCGGTGGCAACCACAGATCTGGCGGTGCTCTTGTATGCCGCGGCGGTAGTGAGCGCGGATTCGGCGGCGCTCCTGCGTGCCGAAGTCGCGGCAGTCCGCAACGCCAACTCGGACGCATGCTCGCTGAGATCGCCCAGAAAATCCCAGGCTTGAAAACGGCGCCCGGGATCGCTCCCAGGCGCCGTTGAGCCGAATACGTCGGGCGAAGGTGCCGGGGCTGGCATCAGGGTGTTGTAGAGACGTTCCCAGCCCGTCCACGACACCCTTCCGTAGGCCACGGGGACGTCGGGACGTCTCTTCGAAGAGGATCGAGCCTGGACTGCCTCTTTCTGTGAGAGGGCCACCGAAATCCTGGAACGGTCAGGTTCTCTGAATCCTGAATGAGGTTCGGCCTGACCAGAAAGGTTTTGTCGCCGGCACAGGCCAGCCCTCCGGCGGAGACGTCCCGCCGTCCCCGTGGCCTGCAAAGGGTGTCGTGGACGGGCTGGGAACGTCTCTACAATTTCGATCGCCGCCTCACACCTCCAACCGATCCCCAGGACGCGCCACCAGCGCATACAGCGCCGGCATCAGGAAGACGCTGATCAGCAGCCGCGAGAACAGCCCGCCCACGATCACCAGGGCGAAGGGGCGTTGCGAGTCCGAGCCGATGCCGGTCGAGAAGGCGGCAGGGAGAAGGCCAAGCGCCGCCACCAGGGCCGTCATCATGATCGGCCGCAGACGCAGGATGGCCGCTTCGCGGGTGGCCTCGGCGATCCCCATCCCCCCTCCTCGCAGCTCGTTGGCGTAGGAGATGTAGATCACCGCCGTCTGCACCGAGACGCCGAAGAGGGCGAGAAAGCCAATCCCCGAGGAAACCGAGAAGGGCGTGCCGGAGAGCCGCAGAGCGATCAGGCCACCGATGGGGCCGGAGAGCAGGACCGCCAGGACGGTGATGAAGGGGAACTTGAAGTTGTTGTAGAGCAGGAAGAGGATGAGGAAGATCAGCGCGATGGTCAGCGGCAGGATGATCCGGAGCTGATCGCGCGAGGCGGTGTACTCCTCGTATTCGCCCCCCCAGACGGCCCGGTAGCCGCCGGGGAGCTTCACCCGTGCGTCCGTCTGCCGGCGGGCGTCCTCGACGGCGCTCGCCAGGTCCCTTCCCACTACCGAATACTGGACGCCGATATAGCGCGAGCTGTTCTCCCGGTAGATGAAGGAGGCGCCGTTGACGACCTGGATCTGCGCCAGCTCCTTGAGCGGCACCTGCTGGCCACCCGGCGTCGCCACCAGGATGTTGCCGATCGCCTCCGGGGTCTGGCGGAACTGCGGCTGGAGGCGGACCACGAGGTCGAAGAGCTTCTCCCCCTGCACCACTTGCGTGGCCGGCGTGCCTCCCACCGCCGCTTCGATCAGGCCGTTGATGTCCGCCACGTTGAGGCCGTAGCGCGCGATCTTGCCGCGGTCGATGTTGACCACCAGGCTCGGCTGGCCGAGCTGCTTGACCACCGTGACCTCACGGATGCCGGGCACCCGCGAGAGCACCTGCTGGATCTCCTTGCCCTTCGTTTCGAGGATGTTGAGATCGGGACCGAAAACCTTGACCGCCAGCGCGCTCTTCAGGCCGGTCTCCGCCTCGTCGACCGCGTCCTCGGCCGGCTGGGTGAAGTTGAAGACGATGCCGGGAAAGGCCTCCAGCTTCTTGTTGATGGCTTCGATCAGTTGCGGTTTGGTGCGGTAGGCTCCCGTCCACTCGCTGTAGGGCTTCAAGCCGACGAAGAACTCGTCGTTGAAAAAGCCCGTGGGGTCGGTGCCGTCGTCCGGCCGGCCGAGCTCGTTGGCGACGGTGGTGACCTGCGGGAAGGAGCGGAGGATCGCCCGCACCTGGGGAGAGATCTTCGCCGCCTCCTCGAAGGAGATGGTGGCCGGCATGGTGGCGCGGACCCACAGGGCGCCCTCGTCGAGGTGGGGCATGAACTCGGCGCCGATGCCGGGCACGAGCAGCAGCGAGCCCAGGAGGAGGAGCGTCGAGACCGCCGTGGTCAGCCAGGGGTGGCGCAGGCAGGCGTCGAGGCCGCGGGTGTAGGCGGACTTGATCGCCTCGAAGATCACGTTGCGCCGCTCGCGCACCCCCTTGCGGAGCACCCAGGCGCAGAGCACCGGCAGCAGGGTCAGGGTGAGGATCAGCGAGCCGAGCAGGGCGAAGAGGGTGGTGTCCGCCATCGGCCGGAAGAGCTCGCCGGAGGCGCCGGAGAGGGCGTAGATGGGGAGGAACCCCGCCATGATCACCGCGGACGCGTAGACGATCGGGCGGTCGACCTCGCCGGCCGCCTCGAGGATCACCTCGTGGATCTTGAACGGCTTCCCCTCGCGCAACGCGAGCTGGCGGAAGACGTTCTCCACCATCACCACGGCGCCGTCGACGAGGATGCCGAAATCGATCGCGCCGATCGACAGCAGGTTGGCGGGGACGTGCTTGAGGTCGAGGCAGATGAAGGCGAACAGCAGCGCGAGGGGGATGGTGGCGGCGACGATCAGGCCGCTGCGCAGGTCGTAGAGGAAGAAGATGAGGACGACGGCGACCAGCAGCATGCCGCGCAGCAGGTTGTCCTCGACGGTGCGGGTGGTGAGAGCGATCAGGTCGCGGCGGTCGTAGTAGGGGTGGATCTTGACGTCCGGCGGCAGGATCGACTTGTTGAGCTCGCGGGTCTTCTGCTCGATTTTCTGCAGCACCACCTGCGCCTGCTCGCCGGTGCGCATCAGGACGACGCCCTCGACGGCCTCGTCGCGATTATTGAAGCGATCGGTGAAGCCGAACTGGCCGAGCCGCGGCGCCTGGCCGATCGCTACCTCGCCGACGTCCTTGACCAGCACCGGGATGCCGTTGTGGACGGCGAGGACGACGTTGCCGATGTCCTCCGGGGTGGTCAGGCGGCCGAGCCCGCGCACATAGTAGAACTGCCCCCCCTGCGAGTAGAAGCCGCCGCCGGCGTTGCTGTTGTTGGCCGCGAGCGCGGCGACGACGGCGGGCACGGAGAGGCCCGTCCCCGCGATCCGCGCCGGGTCGAGGAGCACCTGGTACTGCATGGTGGGGCCGCCCAGGCCGGAGTCGTCCGCCACCCCGGGGACCGACTTGTACTGGCGCTCGATGACCCAGTCCTCGAGCGTCTTGAGCTCCATCGGCGTGCGGTCGGGGCTGTCGAGCACGTAGCGATAGATCAGACCGGAAGGGGAGAAGAGCGGCGAGACCGAGGGCGTGACGCCGTCCGGCAGCGCGACGTCGGGGAGCCGCTCGAACACCTGCTGGCGGGCGAAGTAGCGCTCGGTTCCCTGGGTGAAGGTGATGCGGACAGAGGACAGGCCGTAGAGCGAGATCGAGCGCACCACGGTGAGCCCCGGCAGGCCGTTCATCTCGACCTCGACCGGCACGGTGATCAGCCGCTCGACCTCCTCGGCCGCGTGGCCGTTCCACTGGGTGACGATCTCGACGATCGGCGGCGAGAGGTCGGGATAGGCGTCGACCGGCAGCCGCTTGAACGACCAGACCCCGGCGCCGATCAGCAGCAGGGCCGCGAGAGCGAGCAGGAAGCGCTGGCGCAGCGCCATCGCGACGATGCGGTGGATCGCCGAGGGGTTGGTGGGCGTATGGTCCACCGGATCGCCGGGAGTGGGCTCGGCCGCGCTCATGAGCCCACCGCGGTCTGGAGATAGAGCCCGCCGTCGACGACGATCGTCTCGCCCGCCGTCAGACCGGAGGTGATCTCCTGGCGGTCGCCGATCCGCGCGCCGATCTGGACGCGGCGGCGGGCGAAGGTGCCGTCGGGGTTGGCGATGAACAGGAACGGCAGGTTCTCGTCGTCGCGCAACACCGCCGCGACCGGCACCAGCAGGCCGGTGCCCTCGCGGCGCGACTGGATGGCGGTGCGCACGTAGAGGTCCCGCTTCAGGACCCCGTTCGGGTTGGGCGCGACGATGCGGACGGCGATCGCGCGGGTGGTCGGATCGACCAGGGCGGCGATGTAGTCCACCCTCCCCGCGATCGGTCCGCCGGGTCCGCCGGTGAGGATCTGGGCGCTGTCGCCGGGGGCGATGAACGGCAGGTCGGTCTCGAAGACGTTCGCCATCACCCAGACGGTGGAGAGGTCGGCCACGGTGAAGCAGGGGGTGGTGCCGGCCGCGAGGAGCTGGCCGGGAGTGATCAGCTTCTCGACCACGCTGCCGGCGAGCGGCGAGCGGATCAGGGCGCCGTTGTTGGCCGCCGGGCGGTTCTCCCGGATGTCGGCGATCGTCTTGGCGTCGACGCCGAGGTCGCGGAGCTGCTGGAGGGCGGCGTCGCGGTCGGCCTCGGCGGCCACCGCGTCGGTCTCCGCCTGCTCCATGTCGCGGCGGGCGATGGCGTCATTCTTCCAGAGCTGCTCGTCGAGCGCGGCGAGCCGGCGGGCGTTCTTGGCCGTCGCCTCGGCCTTGCGCAGGGCGCTGACGTCGGTGGCGAAGTCGGGCGAGGCCACCACGGCGAGCGGCTGCCCCTTGCCGACGTGGGCGCCCACCTCGACCAGCAGGCGCGCCACCGGCCCGGAGACCGGCGCCAGCACCTGGGTGGCCTGGTTCTGATCGAAGGCGACGGTGCCGGTGGTTTCGACGGTGCGGTGGAACGCGGTGGGCGCCACCGTCTCCACGCGGATCTTCTTCCGCTGTGCCGGATCGAGCTTGAGCTCGGAGGGCTTTGTCTGGGAAGACGCCGCCGGAGCCGCGGGATCGGCCGCCTTGTCGGGCGTCCGCGCGCAGGAGGTGGAGAAAAGCGCCGAGGCGGCCAGCAGGGCGACGGCTCCGGTCAGGGTCGAAAGTCGGAGACGGTCTCTCATGGGTGAGCTCCTGAAGGTGCGGCGGCGGGTCCAGCGGTGGAAGGCGCGGGCGGCAGAGGGGCTCCCACCGCGAGCTCCAGGGCGGCCTGGGCGTCATTGGCGGCGGCCAGGGCATCGGCGTACTGCTTCTCGGCATCGAGCAGAGTGCGCTTGGCGTCGAGCAGGTCGAGGGCGGAGGTGCCGCCGAGGCCGTAGCTCACCGAGGCGACCCGGTAGACCTCGCGCGCCTCGGGCAGCAGCTCGTCGCGCAGGAAGATCGCCTGCCGGAGCGCCGTCGACGCCGAGGCGTAGGAGGTGCGGACGTCGAGGCTGATCTGGGCGGTGATGTCCGAGACGTTCGCCGCCAGCTCCTGCTCGCGGTGGCTGGCCATGGCGACCTCCCCCTGGAGGTGCTGGCGGAGGAAGACCGGGAAGCCGAGCCCGATGCCGGTGGTGAAGGTCGTCGGGCTCCCCTGGACGGCGTTGCGCTCGACCGTGACGTTGATGTCCGGCGCCCAGTACTGGTGAGCGAGCCGGGTGGCGGCCTTGGCCCCCTGCTGCTGGATCTTCAGGCTCTGGAGCTCGGGGCGCGAGCCCAGGGCCAGCTTCTCGAGCGCCTCCAGCTCGGCGATCGAGGCCGGCACCTCGAGGCTGTCCGTAGCCTCGACGGGAGCGCCGCCGCTCCGCCCGAGGAGGCGGTTGAGGGAGGCCAGGGCGGTGATCAGCGCTCGCTCGTTGGCGATCAGGTCGTTGTCCGCCTGCGAGACGTCCACCTGCGCCTTGACCACGTCGACCTTCGGCACCGAGCCGGCGAGGAACCGGGCCTTGGTCTTGGCCAGGAAGTCGAGGGAGAGTTCCTTGCCCTGCCGCAGGTCGTCGCCATGGCGGAGCGCGACCAGGATGGCGTCATAGGCCTGCGCGGCCTGCGAGGCCACGGACTGGCGGAGCTGCGCGAGAGTGAACTCGGCGGCGCTCACCGCCGCCTTGGCGACCTCGCCCTTGAGCCGGCGCTTGCCGGGAAACGGAAGGGTGACGCCGAAGCCAACGTCGCTCGCGTTCCCCGAGCCCGGATCGAACGCGTTGCGCTGGCCGGCGACGTCGGCGGCGAAGGTGGGATCGGGAAAAGCGGTGTCGATCACCCCCTGCGCCCGCGCCTGCTCGACCTGCTCCTTGGACGCGAGCAGGCCGGGGTTGCGGCCCAGCGCCTCGGCGATCGCCTGGCGGCGCGACAGGCGGAGCGGCACCGGCGAGCCGGGCGCGGCGAGAGGAGCGGGCATGGTCACGACCGTGCCGGCGGTTTGACCCCAGGTGGGCAGCGCGACGAGCGCGCCGCCCCCCAAGGCAACGGCAATTCCAATACGGAATAGGTTCAAGGAGCCCTCCTGGAGCTCTCTCCGCGTTACGGATGAAACCGGCGTGAAGCCGGAGCGGCGAGGATCGGGACGGGAGGACTAGGCGGAGGGCGGAGCGCGGCTTCTGAGGTTTTCGCTGCGGAGGGCGCGGACGAGGCCGTCGGGCGCCTTGTAGGGTGCGGTCTGGTGATCCGTGGGAGCGAACAGCGCGAGCCCCGGCGAGAGGATCGCCGAGAGCCCCGAGACCATGCAGACCGGGCATTCGTCCGAATTGTGCGGCACCGACGCCTCGGGCGATCCGAGGGCCGGAGCCTCGCGCACGTGCTGCGCCTGGACCTGCGTCTCCAGGCTCTCGCAGTCGGGATGGAACAGCGGCGCCGTCGCCAGCGCCTGGAACACCGCGAACGCGGTGATCAGGAGCAGCAGGACGAGATGCCGGAGGCGGTTCATGTTTAAGTCAATGGTGCCACATTGGCACGTGTGCGGAGTGTAACACGGGCCCTACCCCTTCCGCTTCGCCAGCCGCTCCACCAGATCGCGCATCACCCGCTGGCTCTCCTCGCTGAACCACTCGTCGAGCACGCCTTCGAGCTCCTCCTCCGTCACCGCGTCGAAGAGCGCGGCGAGATCGGCGCGGGCCATTCCGCGGGTGGCGGACATGGCTTTGGGCGGCAGGGCGAGGAGCGAGCGGCACCAGTCGACGGCCCGCTCCACCACCTGTTCGGGCGGAGCCAGCTCGTCGATCAGACCGACGCGGAGCGCCTCGGCCGGCGGGATCAGGAGGCCTGCCACGCAGAGCCGCTCGGCCTGCCGGTTCCCCACCAGCCGCCGCATCGCCTTGAAGATGATGGGCGGCAGGAAGAGGCCGACCTGCACCTCGTTGAGGCCGATCTTGAAGTCCCCGTCCGCCATGATGCGGGCGTCGCAGAAGAGGGAGATCACGGCGCCGCCAGCCGGCGCGTGGCCGGTGATCGCCGCCGCGATCGGGATCGGCGAGGTGGCCAGGGCGCGCATCATGGCGTAGAAATCGCGCCAAGTCGCCGACATCGCCGGACGGTCGAGATGGATCAGGTGGGGCACGTCGAGGCCGCCCGAGAACATGCGGGCGGAGCCGGAGAGCACCAGCGCGCGGACGCCGTCGCCGGGAGCCGCCTCGACGGCCTCGCGCAGGGCCGTGACCAGCTCCGGATTGAGGGCGTTGGCCGGCGGCCGGTCGAGCCGCAGCTCGCGGACCGGGCCGTGATCGAGAACCTGGATCATCGGAATCCTCCTCGGGAGGATCGTATAACGAGGGTGATAAAATCACGGTCCCGACGGATCGGGCGCACCGGGAGAGTCGACGTGGAAGAGGGCGAGATCAAGGAGCGGTTCCAGGAGATCAAGAAGGACGTCATCCTCCCCACCTTGCGGACGATGATGGTCGACCTCGACCGCAAGGGTCATCTGACGCGGCTCTGGGAGAAGACGCCGGAGAGGATCCGCTTCGACGTCCAGATCCAGACCCGCGTTCCCAAGCGCGGCGCGATCGAGCTCTCCCTGCACGCCACGGAGCCCAAGCTCAGGATCGACTACGGCTGGAACAGCGGCGCCCGCGAGCAGGAGCTGCACCCGCTCGAAGCGATCCAGGCCGCTTTCATCGCCGAGCGGATCACGCACCTGATGCGCGGGCTGGTGTAGGGCACCCCCTACAGCCGCGGATCGATCGGTTCGCTCTCCAGGGCCAGGACGCCGAACACGCATTCGTGAACGCGCCGCAGGGGCTCGCCGCGCGTGAAGCGCTCCAGCCCTTCGACCCCCAGGGCGAACTCCCGCAGGGCGAGGGCGCGCTTCCCTGCGAGGCCGCGCTGGCGGAGGCGCTGCAGGTTCTCCGGCAGCGTGTACTCGGGGCCGTAGATGATCCGCAGGTATTCGCGCCCCCGGCACTTGAGCGCCGGCTGGGTGATTCCCCGCCGGCCGCGCGCAATGAAATCAAAGGGCTTGACCACCATCCCCTCGCCCCCGCGGCCGGTCAGCTCCTCCCACCAGGCCGTGGCCGCGGCCTCGATCGCCGGATCGCTCAGATCGACCACCCGGTAGGGGGTGGCGACGAGGAGCTTCGGGTCCTCCCGGCAGACCTCGGCGAGGGTCTCCATGTGCCAGACATTGTCCTTGTCCACGTGGACCGCCCCTTCGCTCGCCAGCAGGTGAAAGGGCGCCAGCCGGAGGTCGGCGACGGAACCGACCGGCCAGCAGTAGTGCCGGTAGGCGTCCGCGAAGCGGCGGGACAGCTCGAACCGTTCACGGTAGCGGGCGAGCAGGGCGGCGGTGTCCAGCCCGCGGGCGCCCGCCTCGGCCAGCCGGGCCACCGCTTTCGGCAGCGCGATCCGCGCCGCGGCGCCGACGGCGGCGTACTGCTCGCGGATCAGCTCCTGCGCCTTCACCGACCAGGGCATCAGCTCGGCGTCGAGGCAGACCCAGCCGGTGCCGAGCCGCTCCCAGAGGCCGGCGCGGTCCATCGCCTCGCGGACGCGGCGAAGGAGCGCCCGCTCGATCACCGGATCGTCGAAGAAACGCCTGCCGGTGCGGGTGAAGCAGATCCCGGTCCCCTCCTCCTCGGCCGTAACGCCGAAGCGGCGGCGGGCCTCGTCCGCGTCGCGGCAGACGATCACCACCGCTCGCGAGCCCATGTGTTTCTCCTCGCAGACCACCCGCTCCACCCGCTCGGCGCGGAAGTGGGCGAACGCCTCGGTGGGGTGCTCCAGCAGATCCTCCCGCTGGCTGGTCTCCGAGGGGGACATCGTCGGCGGCAGGTAGACGAGCCACTTCGGATTGACGGCGAAGCGGCTCATCGCCTCCAGGGCCGCCGCCGCGTTCTCCTCGCGGATGGTGACGTCGTTGCGCAGCCGGGTGTGGATGATCCGTTTGCCGAGGACGTCCTCGAGGTCGAGCACGTCGTCGTGCTCCTGCTGGGGGGTGAGCGCGGATTCCTCGGCGAGGAAGGGGCGGGACGTCCCGGCATAGACAGCGCGGGCGGGCACGGAGACCAGCTCCAACTCGGGATAGCGCAGGGCGGTGAGGGCGCCGCCGAAGACGCAGCCGGTGTCGACGTTGATCGTGCGGTTGAGCCACCGCGGCTCGGCCACCGGGGTGTGGCCGTAGACCACCGTCGCCGGCCCGCGGTAGTCGGCGGCCCAGTCGAGGCGGACCGGCAAGCCCAGCTCGTCCATCTCGCCCGTGGTCTCGCCATAGAGGGCGAACGCGCGCACCCGGCTGGAGGCGCGCCCCTGCATCTCCTGTTTCATGCCGGCGTGGGCCACCACCAGCTTGCCGCCGTCGAGCGCGTAGTGGCTGATCAGCCCGTCGAGGAAGGCGGCGACATCAGCCCGGAAGCTGGGCGTCTCATCCTCCAACTGCTCGACCGACTGTTCGAGGCCGTGCGCGATCCGCACCCTCTTCCCCCGCAGCCAGCGCAGGAGCTTCTCGTCGTGGTTGCCCGGCACGCAGAGGGCGCTGCCCCCCGCCACCATCCCCATCGCGATGCGGAGCACGTCGGCCACCCGCGGTCCGCGGTCCACCAGGTCGCCGAGGAAGACCGCCCTGCGCCCCTGCGGATGGCGGCGGACGCCGGCCTCGTCCCGGACGTAGCCGAGCGCGGTGAGCAGCTCCTCCAGCTCGTCGCCGCAGCCGTGGACGTCGCCGATCAGATCGAAGGGGCCGCGCTCGGAGCGGCGGTCGGGCCAGAGCGGCCGGCGCTCCACCACGACCTCCTCCACCTCCTCGGGCGAGCGCAGGACCCAGACATAGCGGAACCCCTCCCGCTGAAGGTCGCGCAGCGAGCGCCGGAGATGGCCGCGCTGGTTGCGCAGCACGTGGGAGCCGAGGACGCGGTCGGTGCGCGCCTTGGAGCGCTCGTCGAGGACGTTCATCGGCAGGTCGAAGACGATGGCCACCGGCTGCACGTAGTGCTCGCGGGCGAGCTCGACCAGGGGCTTGCGCGAATCCGGGTGCACGTTGGTGGCGTCGACCACCGTGAGCAGCCCCCGCGCCAGCCGCCGGCCGGCGATGAAATGGAGGACCGCGAACGCGTCGGCCGTGGCCGACTGGTCGTTCTCGTCGTCGGAGACCAGCGCCCGGCAGAAATCGGACGTCAGGATCTCCGTCGCCTTGAAATGCCGCCGGGCGAACGTCGACTTGCCGGAGCCGGAGACGCCGACCAGGACCACCAGCGAGAGATCGGGGAGGGAGAGGCTCACGGGCCGTTTCCTCCCCGCGGATCGCGGGCGAAGGAGGTCCGATCCATCACACCGCGCTCCTTCGGGCCTTGATCAGAAAAGCATTGGCCCATTCATAGTCGGGCCGGTCGGGCAAGACCGTCGTCGAGAAGGCACGATCGAAGTCCTTGTGGAGGCTCAGGCGCCAAGCGCTCAGATCCTCCCAAGCCACTTCTCCCCGCTTGATCGCGAGGAGCCTTTCGCGGTGCTCGCTCACCTGAACCGGGACGCTCCCTTCCTGCAGAGCCTCGATGCCCGCGAGCAGCAGCCGGATCAGGTGCATGGCATGTTTCCATCGCGGCGCTCCGGTGGTGCGGACATCCTGCTCCAGACGTTTGAATTGCGACATCACGTAGCCGTTATAGGTCTGATAGATCAGCTTCGAGAGGAAAGCCGACCGTCCGGAGATCAGCTCATCCGCCAGCGGCGTGCTGAGCTCGACGAGAGGCGTATAGAGGCACTCCAGCACGTTCGGATTGGCCTTGAGCGCCATCGTGACGAACTTCCGGATTTCCCAGTAGCACTCCTCCGTCTCGCGATTCTCCAGTTGCTCGGGAAGATCGAAAAGCGACCAGTGCAAGTCCGCCGGCGGCAGGTAGAAGCCCCGGCGATCGATGTCCGAGCCTTCGCCGGCCAACCCGTAGGCGACGGAACCGATGATGCAGCGGTAGATCACCCGTTCGTAGAGCGTCTGGTCGATGTCCGCCGGTTTCACACTCTCCATGTCCTCGTTCTGGACCAGCTTGCGTACGCTCAGATGCTGACGATGGAGAGAGATCTCCCGTCCGTCCGGCAACAGAACACGATAGGCATGGGTGCTGTCGACTGGCGAACGCATGATCTTGCCGACGGCGCCCGCCTGACAGACGAGTCCGCCGTGCGCGTCGCGCACCTCGGACCGGGTGACGACGTGCGTCCCCACGGGCAGGATCCACTGAGGGAAGGCATCGGTCATGAGCTACCCTCCCGCGTGTTTTCCCACGTAAAAACGCCCATCTGCGACGGCGCTCCGACCTCGGCGTCCTCCTCCCCCACCGGCAGGTAGCGGACGGCGTAGCCGAAGCGGGCGGCGACGGCGTCGGCCCAGCGGTGAAACTCCCCGCGCGTCCACTCGAAGCGGTGGTCGCGGTGGCGGAAGCGACCGGCGGGGAGGGAGGGCCAGCGCACGTTGTACTCGCGGTTCGGCGTGGTGACCACCACCGTTCCGGGTTGGGCGAGCTCGAAGACGACCCGCTCGAAGGCGGCGAGGCGCGGCGGATCGAGGTGCTCGACGACCTCCACCAGCGCCGCGGCGTCCCAGCCGGCGAGGCGGCGGTCGCGGTAGAGGAGCGAGCCGTGGAGGAGCCGGATGCGCTCGCGCTGCTTCGGCGCCATGCGGTCGAGGTTGAGCCGCTCGCGGGCGATCTCCAGCGAGCGGGAATCGACGTCCATCCCCACGATCTCCTCGAACTGGCGGTCGGCGAGCAGGCGCTTGAGCAGCTTGCCGTCGCCGCAGCCGAGATCGACCACCCGCTTGGCGCCGGTCTCGTGGAGGACTTCGGCGACCAGATCGAGCCGCCGGTCGTGCAGGCGGATGGGAGCCTCCAGGGTCGCCTCCTCGGCGTCGCGCGCCCGCGCCGTCTCCTCGGGCTGGGCTTCCCCCTCGGTCATCAGGCGGGCGATCGCCTCCCGCACCAGCCCGCGCTGATGCCGAAGATAGCGCCGGGTGATCGTCTCCCGCTCCGGATGCGTGCCGAGCCACCCCTCGCCATGGCGCACCAGCTTCTCCACCTCCGGGTCGCCGACCCAGTAGTGCTTGTCGTCGTCGAGCACCGGCACCAGCACGTAGAGGTGCGACAGCAGGTCGCTCAACCGGCAGGTGGCGCGCAGGGTCACTGTGAAGTAGCGGCTCGCTCCCCACTCCGGGACCGCCGGATCGAGCGGGTGGGGATCGGCCTGCACGGTGTAGCCGAGCGGCTCGAAGAGGCGCAGGAGAAGCCCCGCGCCGCCGCGGCAGGGGAGCGCGGCCAAGCGCGCCTCTAGCGGGATCGCCGACGCCGCCAGCTCCGGCAGCGCCTCGCACCGGCCGCCGAGGGCCGTGCCGAAGACCCGCGCGATGGCGACCGCCAGGAACGACGAAGCCACGTAGGGGCGGTCGTTGACGTACTGGTCGATGGTGGCGCCGCCCCCGCGCACCAGCCCCACCGGATCGACGTCGAGCAGCAGCGCCGCCGTGGTAGCGCTCTCCGTTGCCTCCGGATAGAAAACGTGCGCCTTCCCGAAGGCCAGCTCGAACGTCTGCACGCGGTCCGGGTGCTTGTGCAGCAGGAAGCCCAGATCGGTGGCCGGGACGTGGGTGGTGCGCAGGGTCAGCAGCATGGGGGCGGGATTTTACAGGACGCGCCCCGGTTTGGCGCGTCGACCGGCTCCTGCGCGGTCAGGCGGCAAGCCAGGATTCGATGCGCTGCTTCAGCTCCTTGATCTCCGGGCAGCGTTCGAGGACGCCTCGCCACTGGCCGCTCAGCGCCCGCATCGCCCAGGTGCGGCCCTGGCCGGCATCGAGCTGGGGCGCTCTCTCTTTCAGGAACGGATTCGCGAAACGTTGCTTGGGATGAATCTCGGCTCGGACGTCCCGCCAGGCGAAGGCTTCGGAGTGGCACGCCAGCATCCACACCTCGAGTTCCTCGACCGCAAGACAGGCCATTAGACGGCGAGGATGCTCGGCCTCTCGCGCTCTGGCCAAGGCCTGCCTCGATTCGACACCGTCACGGTCGACGATCACCAGGAAGAGGTCTACCATGGGAAAGCTGCCGACGACGCCAGCCAGCTTGAGGGAATCCAGTGCTTCGGAAACTCCCCGGAGCCGGGGTCTGAGGAGGATTTTTATCTGTAGCGGCCTACCGAGATCGGCAAACAGCTTGGTGATGATAGGCCTAAGAATGTACTGATCGAGTGTGGGGTCTTCCGGGATGATCAGTACCTTCACAAGGCCATCTCCAGCCAACCGATCGCGAGCATTTCGCCGATCCCTTCGCGCTGAACAACTTCTTTGAAGTAAGGTAGATCACCAAGACGCCTCATGACCGTACCATCGCGATCGGGAACACGTCCGAACACGATCGCGTCGTTTAGCGCCTCATCGCTCAGCCACTGGAGCAATACGGGGGAATGAGTGGTGGCGATAATCTGTACCTTACGTTCGCGAATAACCGCCTCAAGATATTCGACCAGAAGACGGATACGGGTGGGGTGCAGACCGGCTTCGATCTCCTCGATCAGGATTACCGAGCCGGGCTCGGCGGTCCGCAGAGTGAGCAAGGTCCCAAGGAAGTGAAGCGTGCCGTCGGAGATACTGCGAGCGGAGATCCGCTTGCCACCCTTCTCCATAAAAATCGCCATCACATCACCGAGGTCGAGAAACTCGCGAAACTCCAAATCTTCGATTTCTGAAGCGGACAGCTCATTCAACCAGCCTACCAGGCTCTGCTTCTCTTCTTCGTCGTCGCAGATCGTGGCCAACACCCCCGAAACATTCCTTCCCTCCGGGCCCAAAGGGGCATCCCGGCGTCCGAACCCTCGCATCTCTGCCGGGCTGATCTGCGGAAACTGAGTTGCACGCAGAACATCACCCAGCCGTCGGACAGCATCACGACTCGTCGGCTCCAAAGACCTTTGCTGATCGTAATCTCCGATCACACTCCGGGCACCTCCGTTCCTCACGGCGGCGTCGAGCCTGCGGTTCCCGAGCACATCAGAGCCTGCGACAATCAAGCTCTCATGTTCGAGCCCCAACGACGGGGACACGCGACAAGCGATGTAGTGTTGAGCATCCAGCCGTTTCTCGTCCGTCGGCGGGCTGCTCGGCGCTCGTAAGGACCAGGAGCTCTCCAGGAGGAATCCTGTGGTGTCATAACGCGCTGTCTCGTCGGCGCGGCCGCGAATCCCAGGCCATGCATCCGGCCGAGCCTTCGTCTCGCCGTTGAGGACATCCCCTAGAGGCAGGTCGAACGAGATTCCCTTCAAGAAACGGATCGCATCCAGGAAATTGCTTTTCCCCGACGCGTTCGCCCCCACGAGCAGGGTCAGGGGAGACACCTCGACCTCCTCGTCCACGAAGCTCTTGAAGTCTTTGAGACGTATCCGTTTCAGCATGGCAGTGGGTCCTCGGGCGCCAAATCGTATCACGCACGATATTCCTGTTCTCCTCCCCTTCTCGGATAAAATCAGCCCTTCCGCCGCGCAGAACAATCCCCGGCAGGAACTGGAGGACTTTCGCTTGCGCTCCGAAGGGCCGCCGATCGTCGGCATCGATCTGGGAACCACCTACTCGCTCGTCGCGGTGATGCGGGACGGCGTCCCCACGCCGCTCCCCAACGCCGTGGGCGAGTTCCTGACGCCCAGCGCGGTCTCGGTCGACGCCCAGGGCAAGCTGCTGGTGGGGGCCGCCGCGCGGGCTCGCGCCACCACTCATCCCGAACAGACGGCCCTCGCCTTCAAGCGGGACATGGGCACGGAACGCGTCTATCGGCTGGGCTCCAACTCGCTGACCCCGCAGGAGCTTTCGGCCCTGGTCCTCGGCGCGCTCAAGCGGGACGCCGAGGAGGCGCTCGGCGTGCCCATCGAGGAGGCGGTGATCACCGTTCCCGCCTACTTCGACGACGCGCAGCGGCAGGCCACCCGCGCCGCCGGAGAGATCGCCGGGCTCCGGATCGAGCGCATCCTCAACGAGCCCACGGCCGCGGCGCTCGCCTATGGCCTCCACCAGCGCGACCGCGAGCTGCGCGCCGTGGTGCTCGACCTCGGGGGCGGCACCTTCGACGTCACCGTGCTGGAGATCATCGAGGGGGTGATCGAGATCCAGGCCTCGGCCGGCGACTCACGGCTCGGCGGCGAGGACTTCGTGGACACGATGGCCGCGGAGATGGCCTCCCGCATCCAGGCCCTCCACGACCGCGACGTTCGCTCCCATCCGATCGGCTGGGCGCGGCTGCGCGAGGCCTGCGAGGACGCCAAGCGGCGGCTGAGTCACGTCGAGGAGACCCGCATCGCCCTCCCTCAGCTCCCGATGGCGGACGGCGCGCCGCTCGACCTCGAGCTGCCGGTGACCCGCGAAGAGATGGAAGAGATCTGGGCGGGGCTGCTGGAGAGGATCCGGGCGCCAATCAGCCGGACTCTGCGCGATGCCAGGCTGCGGACCGACCAGATCGACGAGGTGCTGCTCGTCGGCGGCTCGACGCGGATGCCCTGCGTGGTGCGGCTCGCCGCCCAGCTCTTCGGCCGGCTGCCGCTGCGAAGCCTGCCGCCGGACGAGGCGGTGGTGCTCGGCGCCGCCGTGCAGGCCGCTCTCAAGCAAGGGGACGCGAGCCTCGAAGACATGGTGGTCACCGACATCGCCCCGTTCACGATGGGGATCGAGACCGCCACCCTGATGGGCAGCCAGGTGGTCGACGGCCTGTTCACGCCGATCCTGGACCGCGGCACGGTGATCCCGGCGAGCCGGGTGAAGCGGTTCCACACCCTGCAAGACTTCCAGCGCCAGATCGAGGTCAAGGTCTATCAGGGCGAGCACTCGCGCTGCCGGGACAACCGCGCGCTGGGCAGCTACACCATCGGCCCGCTCGCCGCGGAGCCCGCGGGCCACGAGGCGGTGGACGTCCGTTTCACCTATGACCTCAACGGCATCCTGGAGGTGGAGACCACCACGATCTCGTCCGGCAAGGTCGACGTCCTGGTGCTGGAGCAGACGCCCGGCCGGATGACGCCACGGCAGGTCGAGGAGGCCCGCGAGCGGATGGCGCGGCTCAAGTTCCACCCCCGGGACAGCCTGCCGAACGCCACCGCCCTGGCGCGCGCCGAAGCCCTGTTCATGGAGCTCATCGGCGCGCAACGCGAGGAGGTGGGGAGCGCCCTGTCGGCGTTTCACGCCGCCCTCGAAATCCAGGACGCCGAGATGATCCGCCAGTGCCGGGAACAGCTCAACCACCTGATCGAGGCGTATCGCCGGAGCTGATGCCGTGACCCTCGACGAAGCCCGCGCCGAGCTGGGAATCGATCCGTCGGCTTCACCCGACGAGGCGCGGCGCGCCTACCTGCGCGGCGTCAAGACGCGCAAGCCGGAGACCGACCCGGAAGGGTTCCGCCGGTTGCGCGAGGCGTACGAGCGGCTGACCGCCGGCGCGACGCTGGTTTTCGGCGAGGGTCCTTACGAAGAGGAAGAAGAGGAAGAGGACGCTTCCCTGGACCTCGAATCGCTGGCGGCCCGCCTAGGGGACCTCCCGGTCGCGACTCACCTGAACGAGCGCCTCGCCCTGCTGCGCGAGGGAGCGCGCGAGTTTCCGGCGAGCGCGGGCCTGCGCTGGTGGCTCGTCGAAGAGCTCGACCAGGCCGGGCGCACCTGGGAGATCAAGGAGGTGATGCGCGAGGCCGGCGCGGCGGGCCTCCCCGGTTTCCTGGAGGCCCGGGCCGTCCGCTTTCCCGCCAGCATCGATCCGGCGGACCTGGCGCGCCTGGATGCCAGCCCGGACCCCGACATCCTGGCGCTCCGCGCCCGCGTCCATCTGGAGCAGTCGCGGCCCGAAGAAGCCGCGGCGGCTCTCGCGGAGGCGCTCGACAGGCTCTGGGATCTGGAAGGCAGCGAGTATCGTTCCGTGCCGGCCCAGCTACCGCGCGGCATCCTCGCCCTGGAGGTGGACGGGAGCACCGTGGACGCCTGGAGACTCTACCAGCGCCTCTGCGCCTGGCTTGCCGACACCGGAGACGCCGCCCTTCTCGAGCTCTGGAACGACAACGATCCCTTGCGCCTCCTCCACGAGCTGAAAGGGCTCGACTCGAGCTTTCCCCAGGAGCTACGCCAGGCGGCGGCGATGGCCGTTCTAGCCGAGGATGTGCGGCCCGCGGTCGAGGCGGCCAGGCGCTATGCCGCCCGCGATCCCGAAGAGGCCGAGGCCGTCCTCATTCTGCTCGCGGAGCGGCCGATGCTCCTGGATCTCTACGCCTCGATCCTCCAGCGCGATCCGCCGGCTGCCAAAGGCGCCAAATGGAGCCAGCATCTGTGGGCCAAGGCGCTCCTCTACTTCTTTTTCGGAACGACCGTCATGCTCCTCGCCTCGCTCTGGAAAAGCTGCTGAGAGGGCCCGCTGACCGTCATGACCAGGTCCTGCCGGGATCTCCCGTGAAGAATCGGCGTGTCCAGATCAGGTAGGCGAAGGCGCTCAGCCATCCCAGGGCGACGAAGGCGAGCATGGCGGGGTTGGAGTAGATCTCGACGATTCCCAGCCGGTCGATCTGCTGCAACTGCGCCGGCGACATCGCCGCCTCGTAGATCCTGCGAATGCCGGCGCTCCCTTGCAGGAGCAGGAGGGAGCCGTTGACGCAGCTCAGGATGAAGAGGACGACGGCCGCCCACCAGTAGGCGGGCCGCCGGTGATAGATCCCCCAGGCCAGCACCCCGGCGAGCGCCGCCGAGGCGAGGATCGCCAGGACGGCCGGAAAGCCGGTCAGCAGGGTTCCAAACAGCGGAAAGATGCCGTAGGAGAGCGCCAGCAAGGAGCCAGCTCCGGCGAGGACGAGCATCAGGGTGAGCGCAAGCACTGGGGCGGGGACCTTGTCGGTCCAGGGGACGTTGGAGTCCTTGGCCTCGAAAGTCGCCTTGACGTTGGCCCCGCGGTAGAACAGCAGCAGGATCCCCGGCAGCACGAGATAGATCAGGAAGAGGAGAAACCCGACGCAGCCGGTCATGAACGCGCCGATGCCCGGGCTGGCGGAGGAGCCGGCGGCGGCCGAGAACCCCGCCGACATCCGCGGCAGGATGAAGATCATCCCCACGCAGCAGAAGATGCCGAAGATGAGCCAGATCCACGAGGTCACGAGACCGATCGTCCGCGCCCACCGCCGCCCGCGCAACGTGCCGATTCCCAGGGCGGCGAAGTAGATCCCCGCGATTACATAGACGAGGCCACCGCCCAGCATCGACCGGGTGTTGAGCCCAGCGTTCCGTCCGTCCGGCGAGGCGGCCAACGAAAGGGTGGCGATCACCATGAAAGAGAGGAACAGCAGGCACAGGAGAGCCAGGCAGATCTCCAGAATGCCCATGACGATCAGTCCGGCGCTACGGTCCTGGTAGGTGGGCTGCGGGGGGTAGGCGGCGAGATCGCTCATGACGTCTCCTCCGGAAGTCAGCGGGAATTGGGATTGACCCCAAGATATCATCCGTCGCGTGCCCCGCTCCCCTCTCCTCCCGCTTCTCCGCTTCCACTTCGCCGTCGGCGCCCGGCTGGCGATGCGGCTGCTGCTGCCGCTGATCACGGCCGCTTTTGGTGCCGGGATGCTGCTCGGGACGGACTTCCTGACCTCGTTCTCCCGCGTCCTCTTCGGCGAGCGCTCGTCCGGCGGCTCGGCGGTGCTCACCGCGGCGGTCTTCCTGGGCGCCGCGGCGGAGGCGGCTCCCCGGATCTGCCGGGGCCTGAGCGGCTGGATGCGCCATCTGCCGGTGAGCGGGCTCGCCCATCGTCGCGCCGCCGGGCTCGCCATCGCCGTCGCCCAGGCGCCGCTGCTGCTCGGGCTCCTCGTCCTCGCCTGCTTTGCCTCCCTGGCGCCCGCCGCCCTGGCGGCGAACGCCCTCAAGCTCACCGTCACCGCACTGGCGGCGGCTCTCTGCGCGGTACCGGCCGAGCGGCGATGGGCTTCTCTCCCGCTGGCCCTGACCGCCGCGATCCTGGCCGGAGCCGGCGGCTGGGCCGCGCTCGGCGCCGCCGTCGTTCTCCTCGTCGCGGCCGATCTCCTGGCAGGTCCCCTGGCCCGGTCGGGCGCTCCGGCCGTCCATCTCCCGCGCCGCGCTGGCGGCGGCCTAATCGAGCTGCGCATCGCCTGGCGGGCTCTCGGGCTCAGCCTGTTCGGCGCTCTGGCCCTCGGGCTGCTGCCAGTGGGGGCCGCCTTCGCGTTCACCCACAACAACGCCCTGGCGCCGGAGCACGTGCGGCTCGCCGCGCGGCTGGGCGCGGCCCTGAGCGCCGTCTTCGTCCTGGCGCAGTTGAGCGAGGCGCTCGCCGTCCGCCGGCCGGCATGGCCCTGGTCGCGATCGCTCCCCTGGTCTGCGGCGCGGCGGGCCGGCGCGGACGCCCTGATTCTCGGGGGCCACGCCCTGCCGCTGGTCGTGCTGGCGGCCTGGATCCATCCCACCGCGCTGGTGGCGCTCGCCATCCTCCCCTTCCTGGCCCTGCGCGCGGCCGGGGCGATGCGGCGGGCGCCGGAACGGAAGACCGGCGCCGCCGGCGAGGTCGTCTTCGAAGGCGCGCTGCTGGCGGCCCTCGTGGCGCTGCTCCCCTGGGCCGCGCTCCTCCCTCTCGCCGCCCTCCCCTGGGCGCTCCGCGCCGCGGCGGAGCGGGAGCGGCGGCAGAAGGTCAGCCGCTGGCTGGAGCTCCACCACCTGGCGGCGGGCGATCCGCAATCCTGGAGCGCCTCGTGATCCGGCTCCAGGGTGTCTCCTTCGCCTACCGCGCCGCCGAGCCGGTGCTCGCCGGCGTCGACCTGGAGATCGCGCCCGGGTTGACGCTGTTGCTGGGACCCAACGGCTGCGGCAAGAGCACCCTGCTCAAGATCGCCGCCGGGATCGAAAGGCCGGACTCCGGGCGGATCGAGATCGACGGCCACGACCTGTGGAGCGACTCGCGAAGCGAGGTGGCGGCGCGGCGGAGTCTCGCCTATGTCCCCGAGCAGCCCGACCTAACCCCCTATGCGACGCTGCGCGAGATCCTCGACCTCGTCTGCCGGCTGCGCGGCGAGCCCCGGAAGAGCGGGCGGGAAGCGCTGGCGCGGGTGGGCTTGGGAGAGCTCTCCCACCGCTCCGTGCGCGAGCTGTCGATGGGCCAGCGCTGGCGCGCCGTGCTCGCCGCCGCCCTGGTTGGCACGCCCCGCCAGGCCCTGCTCGACGAACCGCTCGAAGCCATGGACCGCGGCGCCCGCGAGGACCTCCTCGCCTGGACCGACCGGCTGGTCGCCGCCGGCGCTGCCGTGGTCGTCGTGTCCCACGAGATCGAGCCCTTCGTGCCCCGTGCCTCCCGCGCCCTCGCCGTGCGCGGCGGCCGCTGCCTCGACGCCGGCCCCCTGCCGGACGATCCCGCGGCGCGCCTGGCGCTGCTCGACCGTCTGGCGCGGGGGGAAGAAAGGAAAGAACACGGACTCACACGGACGGGCACGGACTGACACCGACTGATACAGATTTCCCGCCGAGGTCCGTGCCGGTCCTTGTTCGTCCGTGCTCGTCCGTGTTCTTCTTCCCCCCATGGCCCCCAACCCGCTCGAGCTCTCCGCCGCCGCCATGCGCTCCCTCGTCCAGGAGGCGCTCGACCGGATCGTGGCCCACATCGAGTCGCTCCCCACGCAGACCGTGTCGAACACCGAGGGGGGATTCGCCCTCGCCGAATCGCTCGCCGAGGCGATGCCCGAGGAGGGCGCGCCGGTCTCGGAGCTGCTCGACCTCTTCTTCCAGCGGGCGGTGCCGCCGACGTTCAACACGGCGAGCCCGGGCTATCTCGCGTACATCCCCGGCGGCGGCCTCTTCCATGCCGCGGTGGCGGACCTGGTCGCCGACGCGACCAACCGCTACAGCTCGGTCTACGCCGCCGCTCCGGCCCTGGCGCGGATCGAGATGAACGTCGTTGACTGGTTCCGCGAGATCGTCGGCTTTCCGCCCGAGGCGCGGGGGACGCTGACCAGCGGCGGCTCGCTCGCCAACTGGACCGCCCTGGTGACCGCCCGCCGCGAACGGCTGCCCGAGGACTTCCTCAAGGGGACGATCTACACCTCCGATCAGTCGCACTACTCGGTCGCCAAGGGCGCCATCCTCGCCGGCTTTCCCGAGAGGAACGTGCGGATGGTGGCGACCGACGACCTCTTCCGTCTGCGCGTCGACGCGCTCGCCGAGCGGATCGCGGAAGACCGCCGCCAGGGGCTCACGCCTTTCCTGATCGCCGCCGCCGCCGGCACCACCAACACCGGCGCCGTCGATCCGCTCCCCGAGCTGGCCGACCTCGCCGCCCGGGAGGGGCTCTGGCTCCACGTCGACGCCGCCTACGGCGGCTTCTTCCTGCTGACCGGGGAGGGCAAGCGCGCCCTGCGCGGCATCGAGCGCGCGGACTCGGTCGTGCTCGATCCCCACAAGGGTCTCTTCCTCCCCTACGGCACCGGCGCCGTGCTGGTGCGCGACGGCCAGGCGCTGCGCCGCGCCCACAGCCTGACGGGGGACTACATGCCAGGCATGCAAGACGATCCCGACCGCGTGGACTTCAGCCAGTACTCCCCGGAGCTCTCCCGCCCCTTCCGCGCCCTGCGCGTCTGGCTGCCGTTCAAGATGCACGGCGCCGGCGCCTTCCGGGACCAGCTCGAAGAGAAGCTGGCGCTCGCCCGGCTGGCGGCGGACCGTCTGCGCGCGATCGAGGGGATCGAGATCCTCGCCGAGCCGCAGCTCTCGCTGCTCGCCTTCCGCCTCGCTCCGGCCGGCGTGCCCGAGAGCGAGCTCAACGCGCTCAACCAGCGCTTCCTCGATCGGGTCAACGCCCGTCAGCGGGTCTACCTGACGGCGACGCGCCTGCGTGGGCGCTTCGCCCCCCGCATCTGCGTCCTCTCGTTCCGCACCCACCGCGACCGGATGGAGATGGCGCTGGAGGACATCGCGGCGGCGCGGCAGGAAGTCCTCGGGCCGTAGGGTGCGCTGCGCGCACCGTTCCACGACTTTCGCGGTGCGCACAGCGCACCCTACAAACGAAAAGGGGCGCCCACACAGGGGCGCCCCTACACCCGCGTTGTCGGCGGGGACTCTCGAAGCAGGCTCTACCGGGTGGGCGGCTTGGCCGGCGCCGGGGCAGGCTTCGGCTCTTCGGGCTTGCCGATCGACAGCAGCTCGACCTCGAAGACCAGCGGCGCGTTGGGGCCGATGACGTTGCCGGCGCCCTTCTCACCGTAGCCGAGGGCGGACGGGATGTAGAACTTGTACTTCGAGCCGACCTTCATGAGCTGCACGCCCTCGGTCCAACCCGGGATCACCTGGTTGAGCACGAAGGTGGCCGGCTCCTTGCGGTCGTAGGAGCTGTCGAACTTGGTGCCGTCCATCGTGGTGCCGAGGTAGTTCACGGACACCGTATCGGTCGCCTTCGGGGTCGGGCCGGTGCCCTCCTTCAGGACCTCGTACTGCAGGCCGCTGGCGGTCGTCTTGACCCCGGCTCGCGTCTTGTTCTTGGCCAGGAAGGCCTCGCCGTCGGTCTTGTTCTTCTCGCCCAGCGCCTTCTGCTTGGCCTCCTGCTGCGCGCCCACCTGCTTCTGGAATTCCTGCATGGTGGCCTGCATCTCCTCGTCCGTGAGCATCCCCTTCTCACCCGTCAGACCGTCGTGCAGCCCCTTGTTGATGAGGTCGACGCTGGCCTGGACGTCGTTCTGCTTGAGCGTGCGGCCGAGGTTGTAGCCGATGACGTAGCTGGCCCGGTCCTGCACCGAGGTCGGCTTGCCGGCCTGCGAGGCGGCGGCGGGCGCGGGCTGGGCCGCCGGTTTCTGCGCGGAGGTGCCGGACTGCTGGGCAACGGCCACCGCAGCCGCCGCGACGAGCAGCGCGGCGGGGAGAATCAGGATCTTTCTCATACGCGTCTCCAAGAGTTTGTAATTCCTTCATGAGCGGAGGACACACATCGGGCCTCTCCGGCGAACGTGACATCTTAACCCACCCAACCCACCTGCCGATTCCCGATCCGGCGGTAACGGCCCGGCGCCGTCCCACGCCAAAGGAGAGTGCCGAAGCTCCGCAAACTGTGACAACGTAGAGAAATCGAGTAGGAGGCAGAGCCCGCTCCATGTCCAGACTCCGAGTGCCCAGCCCCTCCATCCTGCCGCCGCTTTTGCTCGCCGGGCTCTCCTGGCTCCTCCTGACGGGAACCGCGCCGCTCGCGGCCCAGGCTCCTCCCACTCTGCCGCAGCGCCTGCAGCCGATCCTCCAGGCCCGTTTCCCGGCAGGGGCGCCGCCGACGCTGCTGACGGCCACCGGCTCCTTCCGCGGCGCGCCGGACCTCTCCTGCTTCTACGACCGGCGGAAATACGCTCCCGCCTGGATCGGCGAGAAGGGGGTGCGGCCGGACGCCGACGAGCTGATCGCCGCCCTGGCCGACGCCCCGGCCGACGGCCTCGACTCCGAGCGCTACCGCCTCGCCGACCTCCGCCAGCGCCTTGCCCAGGCGCGGGCCAGTTCCGCGCCTAGCGACCTGGCCGAGACCGACCTGCGGCTCACCGACGCCTTCCTGCGCCTCGCCGCCGACCTGCGCAACGGCGCGGTGAACCCGCAGTTGATCTACCCCGATTGCGAGATCGACATCCCCGAGGTCGACTTTTCCTCCATCCTCGAGCAGGCGCTGGCCGCCGGTCACGTCCGCGCGGCGATCGCCGACCTCGCCCCGGCCCATGCCGGCTACAAGGCGCTCAAGGCCGCCCTGGCGGCTACCCGGAGCCTCGCCGCGCGCGGCGGCTGGCCGGCGGTGCCGGACGGCCCTCCCCTGAAACCCGGCGACCGCGGCGAGCGGGTGGCCGCCCTGCGCGCCCGCCTCGAAGCCTCCGGAGAGCTGGCGCCGGCGGCTCCGGCGCCCCCGGCATCTCCCGCAGCCTCGGCGGCCGCGTCGCGCGATCCCTTCGACGCTCCCCTCCAGGCGGCGCTGATCAAGTTCCAGGATCAGCATGGCCTCGATCCCGACGGCCGGGTCGGCAAGGGGACCCTGGCCACCCTCAACGCGCCCGTCGAGCAGAGCATCCGGCAGATCGAGGTCAACCTCGACCGCTGGCGCTGGCTCCCCCACGACCTCGGGGAGCGCTACATCATGGTGAACATCGCCGGCTTCGGCCTCGAGGTCGTCGAGGGGGGCCGCCCCGCCCTCGCCATGCGGGTGGTCGCCGGCAAGGTCACCAACCGCACGCCGATGTTCACCGGCCGGATGACCAACATCGTCCTCAACCCTTACTGGAACGTGCCGGCCAGCATCGTCCGCAAAGAGGTGATCCCGCACATGGAGCGCGATCCCGGCTACCTCGAGCACGAAGGGATGGAGGTGACCCGGAGCGGCTCCAGGGTCGAGATCAAGCAGAAGCCCGGTCCCAAGAACGCCCTCGGAAGGGTCAAGTTCCTCTTCCCCAACCGGTTCGACGTCTACCTCCACGACACGCCGTCGCGCTCGCTGTTCAGCCGCACCGTGCGCAGCTTCAGCCACGGCTGCATCCGGATCGAGAAGCCGGTCGAGCTGGCCGAGTACCTGTTGAAGGACGATCCGACCTGGACTCCGAAGCGGATCGCTGCCGTGATCGCGAAGGGCAAGGAGGCCTGGGTGAACATCCCCAAGCCGCTCCCCGTCCACCTCGTCTACTGGACCGCCTGGGTGGACGACGCGGGGACGCTGCAGCTCCGCGACGACATCTACGGCCGGGACAAGCCGCTGATGGACGTCCTCGGCACCGAGAAGCCGGCGCAGCCGGCGGCGCCGTAGGGCGGGGGGAACACGGACGAACACGGACCGATACGGACGAGCACGGACCTGCGGAAACCACGTCCGTGGCTTTCCGTGTTCGTCCGTGTCGGTCCGTGTTCCCCTACCCCAGCCGCCGCGCCGGGCTGTAGGGATAGAACGAGACCACTTCCCCGCGCCGGAGGCGCTCCTGGAGCCCCTGCCAGAGCTCGACTCCGAAGAGGTCGGCGTGCTCGCGCAGGAAGGCGTCCCGCGGCGCCCCCGAGAGGCCGAGGAAGGTGAGCATCTCGGCGGGGAAGATGTCGTCCTCGCCGACGCTGAACCAGGGCTCGGCGGCCATCTCGTCCTCCTCGTTGCGGGCGGGCGGCACCGCGCGGAAGGTGAGGTCGGTCAGGGCGCAGAGCTCGTCATAGTCGTAGGAGAGGACGCGGCCGTGGCGGGTGACGCCGAAGTTCTTGAGCAGCACGTCCCCCGGGAAGATGCCGGCGGCGGCGAGGTCCTTGAGGCAGCGCCCCCAATCGAGGGCCGCCGCCTCGGCCCGCGCCGGCTCCATCTCCTGCACGTAGAGGTCCAGCGGGACCACCTTGCGCTCGACGTAGCAGTGCCGCACCAGCACCTCCTCGCCGGCGACCGAGATCGTCAGGGCGGCGGCGGCCAGCAGCTCGTCGAGCAGCTCGGGGGCGAAGCGGGAGCGTGGAAAGGTGAGGTATTCGAACTCCTGGAAGCCCACCAGCCGCCCGACGCGGTCTTGGATCTGCACGGTGCGGTACTTCTCCTTCACCCTCTCCCGCGTGGTGTTCTTCTGCGGCGGGAAAGCGTCCTTGATGACCTTGAAGACGAACTCGTAAGACGGGAGAGTGAAGACCGACATCACCAGGCCGCTTGCCCCCGGTGCCGGCTCGAAGCGGTCGTCGCCGGCGGCAATATGGGCCATCAGGTCGCGGTAGAGCTCGGTCTTGCCGTGCTTCCGGTAGCCGAGCGAGGCATAGAGCTCCGAGACGCGCTTCCTGGGAAGGATCGATCGCAGGAAGCCGATCATCGGACGCGGGCTCTCAAGGTCGACGTGGAAATCCCAGCGCGCGAAGCTGAAGACGACGCTCGTCTCGTCCTCGGTGTGGAGCACGGCGTCGACCGCGATCCCCTCGCGCGGGTTGGCCAGCGCCAGCACCACCGGTACGCAGGCGTCGCCGCGGCGGGCGCGCCCCACGAGATAGGCCCCCTTGTTGCGGAAGAAGACCGGCCGCAGCACGTCGAGCGCGTCGATGCGGGGATCGCCGAACGCCGCGGCTATCCCGGCGTCGAGCCGCTCCGCCGCGAGCGCCGCGTCGCCCGCGAGGTCGCGGAACGGGGTGTGGAAACCGGCGTCCTCCAGGATGCGGTGCACCACGCCGGCGTCGATCCGGTGCACGGCGTACATGCGGGCGCTCGCCATCTCCCACCCCTGGAACGGCAGCGGCAGCTCCTCGGCGGTGAAGTCGATGGCGGGATCGACGCCGTCGTGGAGGAAGACCTTGCGGGTGAGGGAGTTGAAGTAGGTCTGGGCGATCTCGAAGTCGTCGCGGCCGAGGATCGCCCGCGCGTACGCTTCCTTCATCGCCGTCCAGACCTCCCGGTCGGCCAGCCGATCGCCGAGCAGGCCGCGCAGGACCCCGATCGTCTCGTCGACACTCCACGACGGCAGCTCCAGCTTCTCCAGCGTGTCGTGCCGGATCCCCTCCCAGTCCCGCTCCTCGAAGCGCCGCCGGACCCGCGCCGTGAGCGCGCGCAGCCCCCGGTGGTGCTCGTCGAAAGCCTGATGGATGGCCTCGGCGCCGCGGGCGATCAGGCTGGGGAGGTCCATGGAAGAAGGCTACTGGATCAGTTCGACTCTGTCTCCGAGGTTCGCTTTGGTGCCTTTTCGCCGTTCAAGTACAGTTCGAAATGGGAGGCAAAGTCTACGGGACCGTCGATCTTGATCTTCATCAAGCGATCCATCAGCGTCGACTTCTCCAGACCATCCTTGTCGACGCGGCCGAGATCTACCTTCATCGATTCTTTCGCCGCCATCAGGAGTCCTCTACCCGCCCAGCGTCTCCTGGAACAGCAGGTCCCCGCTATCCGTGTCCTGGTAGTAGGAGACATTCGCCGTGCGGCTCGCGTCGTCGAGCTTGAGGATCACGTAGCCGTGGTTGTAGACGCCGCCGGTGGTGCCCAGCATGACGGGTACGCCCGGAATGGCGGGGTTGGCCGCCAGGAGCGGGATCTTGTCGCCGACGCACGATTTGTAGGGCTGCTGGGCGACGAAGACCGGCACGGCGCTGCAGCCGATGCAGCGGCCGCGCTGGAGGCCCGCGTAGGGGCCGTAGATCTCCAGGTTGTGCTCGTGACCCCAGAACCAGGCGTCCACCTGACCGAGCACGTCGGCGAACTGGGAGTGCAGGATCGGATTCTCCGAGCGGTCGCCGTTGCTTGTTGGGCCGATCGCCGAGAAGGCCGAGAAGAGCTGGTGGTGGGAGAGTAGGACCGTGCGCCGGCCGCCGGCGGTGGCGATCTGGTTCTTGTGCCAGGCGAGCTCGCCGTCTTCCAGGTAGGTCAGGGAGCTCGCGACGTCGAAGACGTCGTCGTCGTGGAGGCCGGTGTCCATCCCCAGGATCTGCCAGCCGGAGCTGCGCAGGTTGAAGAAGCTGTGGGTCTGCATCTGACCCGCCGGCGCCAGAGGCGGCAGGTTGAGCTGGTCGATCATGGCGTAGAAGGGGTCGCCCCCCGAATACATGCAGTGGTTGCCCGTGAGGCCGAACACCGGCAGCGGCCGGCCCGGCCCGCGGCCCAGCACCTCGTTGATCGGGTTGAACAGGTACTGGGTGTACTCGGTCTCGGTGCCGGAGTAGTAGACGTCCCCGAGATGGATCAGCACGTCCGGCCGGTGCGCCGCCACCTTTTCGAGCAGCGCCCGCGCCTCGGGAGTGCCGGTACCCCAGTCGGCGATCAGGGCCACCGTGGCGTTCTCCGGCAGCGTCAGCGGCGCCGGATCGTCCGGCGACTTCGCCGGCCGGTAGGGGATGGTCCTCTTGTCGACGTCGAAGAAGCGGACGTAGTCCGCCACCGCCTCGGCCCAGAGCGGATCGCAGGTGCTGAAGCGGAGCGAGTCCTCGAGCTGCTGGATCTCGTCCGCGGGGTGGCGCTCGACCTTCGCCGTGGCGAGCTGCAGGGCGAGGTGGGCGCACTCGTCGTCGGAGCAGCAGACCGGCGCCGCCGCGACCGGCGAGACGGGGGACGGAGCGGCCGGGGGCGCCGCGGTGGTCCCGATCCCGCTCAACGAGGCCGAGGCGGCGGCGGTCGCCGCAGCCACAACCGGGTGGTCGAGCGTCGGCCGCGCCGGCGTTCCCACGGCCACCGGCGCGGCGGTATTGGTCGTCCCGGTGCTGGTCCCGCCGGCACTGGTCCCGCCGGCACTGGTCCCGCCGGCCGTCACCTGTTTGCGGCGCAGCACCTCGTCGACCACCGACTGCCAGGTGGAGGCCTTCGGATCGCGAAACGTCTTCAGGCTCACGGTTTGGCGTGCCTCACGTAGGTGTCCCAGAGCTCGCCGAGGAAGAAGTGGCCGAACTTCGCGATCGCCTCCGACGACTCGGTGAACGAGGCGGAGCCCGGCGTCTTGACCGTGGAGATCAACTGGATGAGCTGCTTGACGCCCAGGCTGAGGATGCCGGCGCCGACCACCGGACCGCTCTTGTCGGTCCCCTCGTGGAGCTTGGAGTAGAGGGTGGTGGTCGCCTTCCAGAGATCGAAGATGGGGTCTTCGCGCACGTCCTTCTGCCCGGCCAGGTAGTAGCTCTTGCCGCCGTGCTGGAAGCCCATCTCGTAGACCATCAGCTTCAGCTTCGGATCGCTGGTGGGGCTGAACAGGTTGAAGATGCCGCCGGGGACCGCCGCCAGGCCGTCGCCGAACGGCGTGAAGTCGAGCGTGCCGGTCAGGGTGCCCGGGTGGTCGGCCTCGGCGATGAAGCGGTCGATGTCGTCGATGTCGATGGCGCCGTGCATCGTCATCTCGGACCCTTGAGCGTGCCCCTGCTTCTCGCCGGCCGCCGGATCGGTCGCGCCGAGCACGAATCCCCCCGACATCACCTCACGGAACGAAATCCCAACGTTGTGCGATCCCATCGATCTCTCCTCCTGAGGACTGAATTCAAAGCTGCCCGTCGGGAACGATCCCGGTGATCCCCTCGGCGACCCGCTCCGACACGGCCGAAATCGTGGCGGTCGGATTGGCTCCTACCGCTGACGGGAGGAGCGCGCCATCCGCCACGTAGAGGCCCGGATAGCCGAAGACCTGGCCGAACGTGGGCAGGTCGGCGCTGGTGACCCCGTGCGCCGGATCGTCCGCCAGCACGCACCCTCCCAGGGGATGGACGGAGACGTTCCGGCGCGACGGCGGGTACCAGGTGGGGAGCACGAAGAAGTGCTTCCCCTCGACCACCTCGCGGTAGCCCTTGGACTCCTGGACGATCGCCTCGTAGAGCGGCATGCTGTCCTGCTGCGGCCAGTCGATGGTGACCGCTCCCGCCGAATCGAGCGTCATGGTGCCGTTCGAGCGGTCGAGCCCCATGCAGAGCAGGACGCTGGTGTCGTAGGAGACATCCCCCGACAGCAGGTCGCTCAGCGCCCAGCCGACGCTCCCCGGAGAGTCCTTGTTACGAAAGCGGTGCCACGCGTCGCTCACCAGCTCCCCCACCGCGCCGAGCTTCGACAGTGGCGGCCGCACCCCCTCGACGAACCAGGAGGCGAAGACCGGGTAGCTGGCGTCCTCCATGATGAAGGCGTGATCCCGGTTGAAGTCCTTGAACAGGTTGAAGTCGATCCGCTGGGTGATCACCGGGCCGTAGTTCGGATCGGCCGGCTCCTTGCCTTCCATCACGAAGGAGAGGAAGTCGCCGTTGCCCGAGAAGCGGGTGCCCAGCCGGTCGCCCAGCCGCGGCAGGGTCTTGTAGAGGTTCCGGCAGCGCATCAGCAGCTCGGTCGAGCCGAGCGTGCCGGCCGACACCACCACCCGGTTGGTGAGCGCTGACTGGGCCAGCCGCGTCCCCTGCTGGAGGTCGTAGTAGTAGACCCGGTAGCCGTGCGATCCGTCGGCCGACGGATCGTCCTCCTCGGCGGCGTTGACCGGCACGATGCGGTGCGCCAGGTGCTCGGTCAGCACCTGCGCCTGGTAGCGCTGCTCGGCCACGAACAGGTAGTTGAGGTCGATCGTATTCTTCGAGTGGGTGTTGCAGCCGACGTCGCACTCGGCGCAGTAGACGCAGGAGGTCTGGCGGGCGCCGAAGCGGTTCTCCGCCTGCTCGCCGATCGGCAGCGGATTGGCGAAGTCGTTGCCGAAGAAGACGTTGATGTCGACCAGTTGCGAGTCGCGCCCCATCGCCTTCGCCACCTTCTCGAACAGGCGGGTGCGTACGATCTCGCGGCGCGGATCGCCGTTGCGCGGGATCGGCCGCGAGCCGAGCACCTCCTTGGCCACCCGGTAGTAGGGGGCGAGCGCCGCCTTCCCGGCGTTCGCCGGCCAGCGCTCGTCGAACACCTCGTCGGGAGGCTCCAGGAAGACGTTGGCGTAGATCAGCGAGCCGCCGCCGAGCCCCGCGCCGAGCACGACGTCCATGCGCGGGAAGTTGCGGATGTCGAACAGGCCGTGCGACTCGGCCTTCTGCATCTCCTTCGGCCGCGCCCGCTGCTCTTCCTTCATCTCGGGGACGTTCCAGAAGTTCCGCGCGAAATCGTGCGGCGAGCGCGGGAACGAGCCCATCGGATAGCGCTTGCCCCGCTCCAGCACCATCACCTTGCCCGGCCACCGCTTGCTCAACCGGCAGGCGCTGATGCCGCCGCCGAAACCGCTGCCGATGACGACCGCCTCGTATCTCTCGGCCATGGAAGGCTCTCCGCTTTTAAGATCGTAGGATTAGAAGGATAGCACGGCGAAGGGGAGCTGATACGATCCGGCTCCCATGCCGCCGCTCTCCTGGACGATCGATGAGGACATCCGCCGGGCCTCCACCCTGCCGGCCGAGATCTACGGCGACCCGCGCTGGTTCGACGCCCTCCGCGCCGCCGTCTTCGCCCGGAGCTGGCAGCTCGTGGCGGACACCGACGCCGTCCGCGTCCCCGGCCAGACCTACCCCTTCACCCTGCTCGAAGGGGTGCTCGACGAGCCGCTGCTGCTGACCCGGGATGCGCAGGACGGCCTCCACTGCCTGTCCAACGTCTGCACCCATCGCGGCACGCTGGTCTGCGAGCACGCCGGAGTGCAGCCGGCGCTCCGCTGCCGCTACCACGGCCGGCGCTTCGCCCACGACGGCCGCTTCCTCTCGATGCCGGAATTCGAGGGCGCCGAAGGCTTCCCCTCCCCCGCCGACGACCTGAAGAAGATCCCCTTCGGAAACTGGGGAAAGCTCCTCTTCGCCTCGCTCGACCCCGCCTTCCCCTTGACCGAGCTGACGGCCGAGCTCGACGCGCGGGTCGCCTGGATGCCGCTGCGCGAGGCCGTGCTCGACCACGCCCGCTCGCGCGACTACCTGGTGCGCGCCAACTGGGCCCTCTACTGCGACAACTTCCTGGAAGGGTTCCACATCCCCTACGTCCACGCCGGGCTGGCGGGAGCCCTCGACTACGGCGAGTACCGCACCGAGCTCTTCCGCTGGGGCAACCTCCAGGTGGGAGTCGGCAGCGGCGGCGAGGACGTCTTCGATCTTCCCCCCTCCTCTCCGGACCACGGCCAGAAGATCGCCGGCTACTACTTCTGGCTCTTCCCGAACACGATGCTGAACTTCTACCCCTGGGGGATGTCGGTCAACGTCGTCCGCCCCCTCGGCATCGACCGCACCCGCGTTTCCTTTCTAGCCTACGTCTGCGACCCCGCGAGGCTCGACCGCGGCGCCGGCTCCGGCCTCGACCGCGTCGAGAGAGAGGACGAAGCGGTCGTCGAGAGCGTCCAGAAAGGCGTGCGCTCGCGCGCCTACCACCGCGGCCGCTACTCCCCGAAGCGCGAGCAGGGCGTCCACCACTTCCACAGGCTGCTGGAACGCTTCCTGCGCGAGGCCTGACCCCGAAGGAAACTCGCCCTGGAGGGGCGAAATTTGAATAGCCTGGCATTTCAATGCCAGGTATCGCAGTCCCCCAATTCCCCACCCGCCCTGGAGGGGCGGAACCCAACCTTCCGATCTCTCTCGACCGGAAAATCATCCTGAACAGCACCGCCCCCTCGGGGCGGATCGGAGATGGTGGCCTGCCTACCTGGCATTGAAATGCCAGGCTAATCAAATTCCGCCCCTCCAGGGCGGCCCCCCACCCCCAAGAACCCCGCCAATCTGACAAAATTACCTGCAACACTGCGCAAAACCCGGGAGCCCCATGGCGAACTTCACGACCGTGTTCTTGAGCTCGACCGCGAAGGACCTCCAACCCTGGCGGGATGCCGTGGCCGAGGCAATCGGCAAGCTGTCGGGCTTCCACTGCATCCGCATGGAGGACTTCGGGGCCATGGACGCGGCACCGGCGGATCTCTGCCGCAAGAAGGTGGCCGAAAGCGACATCCTCGTAGGGCTCGTGGGCCATCTCAACGGAAGCCACCCCGAGGGGAGCGACCTCTCCTACACGCAGATCGAATACGAGGAGGCGAAGCGAAAAAGAAAGCCTCGCTTGATGTTCATCGCCGACGACGACTTCCCTCTCCCTGCCCGTCTGGGCCGCGAGCCGGAGGAGGCCTACCAGCGACAAATCCGTTTCCGGAATCAGGTCGGCCTCGATCGTGCGGCGGTCTTATTCCACGAGCCGCGGAGACTGGCAACCATGGTGGTGGCGTCGCTCCAAACCTACCAAGCGGAGCAGGCGTCGAAGGCCAGCCCGAAAGAGAAGAACGATTCGAAAGGTCGGTCGAGCCGTAGTCGAATCGACGTCGCAAAGACAGAAAGTCTCTACCTCGCACATCTCGTCGAACGCTACCGCTACCTTGACTTCCGAGGCATGGGAATTTCAGACCGCGTCCCCCTGCGGCTGCCGCTCCTCGATATGTACGTGCCGCTGAAGGCTCGTGTCCAGACTCCAGAGGGGGAAACCTGGACACGGCAGATGCGTTTGGCCGGCCGGCTCGTGAGTGAAGACGAGGCCGCGGTCATGGGCGAGAGGCTGAGCGAGCCGCAGCCGGTGCTGGACCTGTTACAGAAGAACAGCGGTCTGGTCCTGCTGGGAGATCCTGGCTCCGGCAAGACAACCTTCCTCAAGTCGCTGGCCCTGGCGCTCGCCTCCGGCAGAGACGAGATCCTGGGGCTCGGCCGTCGGCTGCCGGTCCTGGTCCCTCTCTCGGCTTACGCGAATGCCATCGCTAAACGCGACCTCCCTTTGCAGGACTTTTTCGCTCGCTACTTCAAGGACCGCGGACTCGAGTTCCCTATCGCCCCATTGCTCGCGGAAAAGCTCGCCCGTGGCGAGGTCTTGCTGTTGCTCGACGGGCTCGACGAGGTGCGGGAGCTGCGGCATCGCAACTTGGTGGTCGAGCGGGTCCAGGACTTTTATAGCCGCCATCGTGGAGCAGGCAATAAATTCGTGCTGACGAGCCGCGTGGTGGGATACCGGGAGGTGCGCCCATCTGCAGAAGGCTTAGCGGAAGCCACCCTGGTGGATTTCGATGACGAGGAGATCAAGGCTTTCGTCGAGAAGTGGACATCGGCAATCGAGAAGGCGGCGGCTGGTGAGACGCATGTCGCGCGGGAGGAGGCGAGCCGGGAGAGAGAAGAGTTGCTTGCTGCCGTGCAAGGCAATCTGGGGGTGCGGTCGCTGGCGGCCAACCCGTTGCTATTGACTATCTTGGCACTCATGAAGCGGCAGGGGGTGACTCTGCCGGAGCGGCGGATCGAGCTCTATCAACGATACGTCGAAACGCTCCTCAAGCACTGGAATCTCGCCCGAGGGCTCGCAGGGAGGCCCGAGAAGGACCTGGATCTGATGGACACGCTGCGTATCCTCCAACCTCTCGCTCTCTGGATGCACGAGACCTCACCGGGAGTGGGATTGGTCAAGGAGAGCGATCTGCACCGCGAGCTTCAGCGCATCTTCACCGAGCGAAAGGACCGAGATCCCGAAAAAGCGGCACACCAGTTCCTGGCGGACGTACGGGAGCACACGAGCCTCCTCCTCGATCGCGGCGGTCGACAGTACGGATTCATTCACCTGACCTTCCAGGAGTATCTGGCGGCAGCGGCGCTGGCCCAGAGAGGGCAGCAGGAGGTAGAACCGATCGTGGCAGCCTTGTCATCCCACGTCGACGAGGCTTCCTGGAGGGAGGTGAGCCTGTTGACGCTGGGCTATCTGGGCCTCGTGCAGCAGCGGGATCAGGCGGCCGGCGCGGTCCTCGGAGAGCTGTTGCAGCGATCGCCTGGTCCGGTCGGCGAGGCAGCGATCCTGGCCGGAGAGGCGGTGGTCGACATGGGCCGCGGGGTCATCGCGAGTGAGCCCTGCGAAAGGATCGTGAACGCCCTCTTGAAAGTGATGCGGGACGATCGACAGGTGATGGCGATCCGACGGGCCGCGGCCGGCAAGGCACTGGGCGTGTTAGGAGATCCCCGGTTCGACCCGGACCTCTGGTGGCTGCCAAAAGAGCCGGACCTTGGATTCGTTGAGGTCCCGGCAGGACCGTTCCTTATGGGGAGCGACCGGGAGGATGATCCAGAATCGTACGAGAGCGAGCGTCCTCGTCACTCCGTGACCCTGCCCGCGTTCTGGTTGGGACGGTATCCGGCGACGGTCGGCCAATATCAGGCGTTCGTCGCGGAAAGCGGATACCAGCCGGAGGATCCGCGCTGGCAGGAAGGCCCCTCGACACAGCCGGTGTCCCTCGCGACCTGGTATGACGCGCGAGCGTACTGCCGGTGGCTGGGAGAGCGACTGCGGGATCTGGCGTCACGCCTTGGGAAGAGAGTGGGCTCGCCGTCGCTCTGGTCCAGCCTGGCCGCGGGCAAACTGCAGACGAGCTTGCCATCGGAGGCGGAGTGGGAAAAGGCGGCACGAGGCGTAGAAGGACTGATCTATCCCTGGGGCCCGAAGGCTGATGCGAACCGGGCCAACTATAACGACACGAACATCTGGAAAAAGAGCGTGGTGGGCTGTTTTCCTGGCGGAGCGAGCCCCTATGGGATTGAAGAACTTAGCGGCAACGTCTGGGAGTGGACGCGGAGTCTCCATCTTAATTATCCCTACGAATCCGTTGCTGCCAGGGAGGATCTAGGAGCATCGTCTGAAAGCCTCCGTGTGTTGCGGGGCGGCGCGTTCGGCTACAACTCCAGGCACGTCCGCTGTGCGTACCGCTACCGGCTCAACCCGGACTTCCGGAGCGCCTTCATTGGCTTTCGAGTTGTGCTGTCCCCATTCCCCCTCTGATCTCTGTTTTCTCTGGGCGCTGGATCTCTGGGTACTCGAAAAGGCAGCCCCCAATGTAGAGACGCCACGTGGAGCAGGTAGGTGAGGGTGTAGCGGGGTCGAAGACCGCGACCTACGGGTCGAGAGCTTGGACCCGCGGGTCGAGGACCGTGACCCACGGGTCGAAGGTCTGGACCCACGGGTCGAGGACCATGACCCACGGGTCGAAGGTCTGGACCCACGGGTCGAGGACCGTGACCCACGGGTCGAAGGTCTGGACCCACGGGTCGAGGACCATGACCCACGGGTCGAAGGTCTGGACCCACGGGTCGAGGACCATGACCCACGGGTCGAAGGTCTGGACCCACGGGTCGAGGACCGTGACCCACGGGTCGAAGGTCTGGACCCACGGGTCGAGGACCGTGACCCACGGGTCGAAGGTCTGGACCCACGGGTCGAGGACCGTGACCCACGGGTCGAAGGTCTGGACCCACGGGTCGAGGACCGTGACCCACGGGTCGAAGGTCTGGACCCACGGGTCGAGGACCGTGACCCACGGGTCGAAGGTCTGGACCCACGGGTCGAGGACCGTGACCCACGGGTCGAAGGTCTGGACCCACGGGTCGAGAGCCTGGACCCATGGGTCGAGGACCGCGCGAGCTCTCAGCGGCTGTTGGCGCGCCGGTGGAACTTCTCCATGTCGTCCAGCGTAGCCTGGCGCGCGGTTTCCGGACGGACGCAGACGTAGTCGGCCAGGCCGGGATCGCGGGGGACGAAGCCGGCGATGCACTCATCCCGCGTGCCTGTCTTCCTCCGGCTGTCGGCTTCCGCGTTGTCCTTCCACGCCTGCGCTCGCGTCTCGGGTGTCACGCAGACGTGATCCGAGCTGTTGCGGGCTTCCCGCCAGACGTAGCCCTGCTTGCAGCCGTCGTAAGGCGGCTCGGCCGGTGCCTCCGCGACCTTGGGCGCGGGCGGGGGAGCCGGTGGAGGCGGGGTCAGGATCCGGAGCTTGATCACGGCGTAGGCCGCGAGCAGCGCCAGGGTCAGGATGATGAGGAAGCGATAGGGGTTGGGCGTGTCGTTCATGGATCGACGCTCTCCGCGAACCTGCGTTTCAGGTCGGACAGAAGCTGCACCGGCGTTCTCTGTACCGGAGAGTGCGTCGCTACCGTGATTCCATTTCGACCAGCCGCCGTACGGCCTGGAGATCGGCCTCCAGCATCCGATCGCGCAGCATGGTCGGCGCCGCGTCGCGGACCTGGAGGTAGAGGCGGCGCGTGCCTTCGCCGAGGTGGGCGGCGATCTCCGAGCGGTGCTCGGGGGCCGTGCGCTCCGCGAACTCCCCGGCTTCGCGGTCGGCCTGGGACCAGTCGGTGGGCGCGCCGACGCGCGGCGCGACGGGATCGATCTCCATCGCCACCCGCCATTCGACGGCCTGCGCCGCCACCAGCAGCTCGATCGCCAGCACCGCCTGGGCGTTCCGCAGCACCGTCCGCACCTTGCGGGCGGCGATGGTGGCCATGGCGTTGTGGTCCTCGGAGTTCGCGGAGGTGGGGATGGAGTCGACGCTCGCGGGGTGGGTCAGGACCTTGTTCTCGGAGACGATGCCGGCGGCGGCGTACTGGACGATCATCAGCCCCGAGTTGATCCCCCGATGCGGGATCAGGTTCGAGGGGAGATGGCGGCTCTGGTGGCCGTCGAGCAGCATCTGGGCGCGCCGCTCGGAGATGTTCGCCAGCTCGGCGAGCGCGATCGCCAGGACGTCCGCGGCCATCCCCACCGGCTCGCCGTGGAAGTTGCCGGCCGAGTAGGAGATCCGCTCGCGGCCGTCGTAGCCGGCAGGCCAGTTGGCGGCGAACTGGTGGTCGAAAGGGGGCGTGCCGTCGGCCGGAAAGAAGAGGGGATTGTCGGTCGCCGCGTTGATCTCCGCCTGTGCCACCTGGGCGGCGTAGGCGATGGCGTCGCGGGCGGCGCCGTGGACGGCCGGGGCGCAGCGCAGCGAGTAGACGTCCTGCACGGCTCCCGCCCTCTCGATCAGCCGGCTCCCGTCGATCGCCGAGCGGACGTTGGCGGCGGTGGCGATCTGGCCGGCGAGGCCGCGGGCTTGGTGGACGCGGGGGTCGAAGGCGCGGGCGCAGCCGCAGACCGCTTCGAGGCTGAACGCCAGCGCGCCGTCCGCGGTGTCGGCGAGGCGCTCGCCGTCGTGGACGGCGAGGGCGAGGAGGGCCGCCGAGAAGGTGGCGCCGTTGGTGAGCGCCAGGCCGTCCTTGTAGCTGAGCGCGGGGATCTCCATGCCGAGGTCGTCGCGGAGCTGATCCAGCCCCGAGCGCAGTGGGCGCGCCGTCTGAAAGTCTGGAGCGAGGTCGCCCGGCTCGCCGACGACGTACCAGCGGCTCTCGCCGAGCAGCACCACGAAGAGCTGGGCCAGCGGGCAGAGGTCGCCGCTCGAGCCGACCGAGCCGCGGATCGGCACCAGCGGCACGATCCCCCGGTTGAGCATCGCCTGGACGGCGAGGACCACGGCGCGGCGGATGCCGGAGTGCCCTTTCAGGAACGCGTTGAGGCGGATGGCGAGGGCGGCCCGCACCACGTCGGGCTCGAAGTAGTTGGCCGGGTTGCCGGGGTCGGACGTCTCGCCGATCCCCACCGAGTGGCTGAGCAGGATGTTGCGCTGCAGCTCCTCCAGGCAGTCGGGGGCGATCGGCTCGTTCTTGAACTCGCCGAAGCCGGTGGTGACGCCGTACTCCAGGACCGGCCGCCCCCCCTCCTTGTTCCACTCCTCGACGTAGTCCGCGACGATCCCCTCGATCTGCCGCCGGCTGGCCTCGACGCGCGCCCAGGCCTCCGGGTGGAGCTCCACCTTCACCCGCGGATCGCGGGCGAGGCGGGCGAGGTCGGCGAGGCTGAGCGAGTTGCCGTCGAGGACGACGGCAGAGGTATTCGAAGCGTGGGGAACGTGCGGGCTCATCGCCGCTGCGCCTCGATCTGATCGAGGATGCCGCGGATGGTCGCCACCAGCTCGCCGCGGGGGACCTCACGCTGCCCGGGGCGCTCCTCCAGCCAGTCCTGCCGGTTGGCGAGCGCCTCGGCGCGCTTGCGCCCCATCTCCATATCCTTCAGGGTGACGATCCCCTTCTCCTTCTCGTTCGAGCCGTAGAGGAGGGCGATCGGCACGCCCCAGGCGTCGGCGTACTTGAGCTGCTTGCCGGGCCCCTTGGCGGTGCCGAGGTAGAGCTCGGTGGGGATCCCGGCGCGCCGCAGCTCCCAGGTCATCGCGATGTAGTCGTCCTCCAGGGCGGAGTCCATGTAGGTGATCAGCACCTTGGCGGTCGACTTCTGATGGCCGGTGCGGCCAAGGTGGAGCAGCGCCGCGAGCAGCCGGTCGACGCCGATCGAGGCGCCCACGGCGGGGACCTTCTCGCCCAGGAAGCGCATCACCAGATCGTCGTAGCGGCCGCCGCCGAAGACCGAGCCGAACTGCGGCGCGTCGAGCAGGATCGCCTCGAACACCGGGCCGGTGTAGTAGGCGAGGCCGCGGGCGATCGAGAGGTCGAGGGAGACCTGGTCGTCGCCGTAGCCGAGGCTGTAGAGACGGCGGGAGATCCGCTCGACGAGCGCGATCTCGGCCTCCGCCCCGTCGACCCCGGCGAACAGCTCGCGCAGCCGGGCCACGGTCTCGCGGCGGTCGTCCGGCGGGATGGCGAGGAAGCGCTCGATCTTGTCCACCTGATCGTCCGAGAGGCCGACGCCCGCGATCGGATCGCCCGAGGCGTCGACGTAGCCGGTGGTCAGCTCAAGACGGACCTTCTTGGCGCCGATCTTGTCGAGCTTGTCGAGCACGCGGAAGACGTCCGTCGAGCGCTCCGCCGCGATGCCGGAGTAGGCGAGCAGCGAGTTGAGGATGCCGCGCGAGGAGTAGCGCACGCGGAACGGCCCCACCTTGAGGGCGGTCAGGGTGTCGCACATGCCGGCGAGGATCTCGGTGTCGGCGAGGTCGGAGACGACGCCGACCGAGTCGAGGTCGAACTGGGTGAACTCGCGGAAGCGCCCCTTGTCCGGCTTGTCGGCGCGCCAGACCGGCGATACCTGGTAGCGGCGGAACGGCCGCGGCAGCTCGCGGTACTGGGCGATCACCCGCGCCAGGGGGACGGTGAGGTCGAAGCGGAGCCCCAGCTCCTCCTTCTCCGGGTTCTGGACGGTGAAGATCGACTGCTGGGCCTCGGCGCCGGCGGAGGAGCCGCGCAGCACGTCGAGGTACTCGATCGCCGGGGTGACGATCGGCACGAAGCCGTAGTTTTCGTAAACGCCGCGGATGGTATCGATCATCCACTGCCGCGCCAGCATGTCGGCGGGCAGCAGATCGCGCAGTCCGCGGGAGATCCGCGGCTCCACCGTGTCTGCCATGGGAATGTCCTCCAGCGAACCGCAGGTGCTGCTGCTGTCAAAAGAAGAAAGGTTGGTACCGACGTCCGGAATCGAACCGGAGACCTCCTGATCCACAGTCAGGCGCTCTAACCAGCTGAGCTACGCCGGCACGGACGGGGAATGCTATGCGCCGGGGGGTGCTTTGTCAAAGGAGACGGCCAGAGGAGATGGCGCTACACCGCCACCAGCAGGTTCGACGCGAACCGCCCTTCCGAGTCGGTCCACGCCTTCCGCAGCTCGAAGCCGGTCTCCGCGGCCAGCGCCTCGATCAGCTCGCGGTCGAACTTGTGGGAGCTCTCGGTGTGGATCGTCTCCCCCGCGGCGAAGGGGACCTCGATCCCCAGCTCGCGGATCGCCACCGTCTGATCCCGGCGGCTCTCCAGGTGCATCTCGACCCGCCCCTCGCGGGCGTTGTAGATCGCGCGGTGGCGGAAGGCGCGGAGGTCGAACTCGCCCCCCAGCTCGCGGTTGATGCGGCCCAGGAGGTTGAGGTTGAAGGCGGCGGTCACCCCGAGCGCGTCGTCGTAGGCGGGGAGCAGCACGCTCTCGTCCTTCTTGAGGTCCACCCCCAGAAGGAACCCCTCGCCGGGATCGAGCAGCGACCGCACGTCGCGCAGCAGGGCGCGCCGCTCCTCGGGGTCCAGGTTGCCCAGGGTCGAGCCGAGGAAGAGGACGAGCGTGCGCCCGGGCGCCACCCGCTCCTCCCGGATCTTGCGCAGCGCCCGGTGGTACTCCCCGACGTAGGCCGTGATGCGGAGACCCGGATAGGAGAACAGCAGTGACCGGCTGCTCCCCTCGACCGCGGACTCGGAGATGTCCACCGGCACGTATTCGAGCGTCCCCTGGCGGGCCAGCAGCGCCTCGATCATCAGCCGCGTCTTCTGGCCGTCGCCGCTCCCCAGCTCCAGGAGCCAGACCGGGCCGCCGAGGGTGGCCACGATCTCGTCCGCGTGGAGGCGCAGGATCTCGGCCTCCGCCCGCGTCGGGTAATACTCGGGGAGCGCCGTGATCGCCTCGAACAGCAGCGTCCCCAGCTCGTCGTAGAAATACTTGGGATAGAGGAACTTGGGGGAGGCGGTGAGGCCCCGGCGGACGTCCTCCGCGAAGGTCGGAGCGTCGACGCGGAGTGCTGCCACGTGGCTCAGGCGGAGCCGCTGTTCCTGGGTTTCCATGACGGCCATGGGGCGGCATGGTAGCATCCCGGCGCCGTTCTGGAGGGTCTGGGCGGCGTGAATTTAAGTGACAGATCGGTTTCATCCCCCGGGAGGAAATGTCATCCATGAGCGACGAGCGCGAAACCCTGGAGCTGGACGTCGTCTTCGTGGGCGCCGGACCGGCCAGCTTGGCGGGGGCGTACCACCTCGCGCGGCTGGCCAAGCAGAACGGCCTGGAGCTGGCGATCGGCGTCCTGGAGAAGGGGCGGGAGATCACCAGCCACGCCATCTCGGGCGCCGTGGTCGACCCGCGGGCGCTGAAGGAGCTCTTCCCGGACGACTGGAAGTCCGCCCCCTTCGAAGGCGAGATCGAGGGCGAGAAGGTGCTCTGGATGACCGAGACGAAGGCCGTCTCGATGCCGATCCCGCCGCCGATGAACAACCACGGCAACTATGTGGCCTCCCTGGGCAAGCTGCTGAAGTGGATGGCCCCCAAGGTCGAGGCCGCCGGGGTGGACATCTTCTTCGAGTTCCCCGCCGTCCAGGCCCTCGTCGAGGAAGGGCGCGTGGTCGGCGTCCGCACCGGCGACAAGGGGATCTCGCGCGAGGGGAAGAAGAAGGCCAACTACGAGCCGGGGGTCGACATCCGCGCCCAGGTCACGGTGCTGGGCGAGGGGGTGCGCGGCACGTTGGTCAAGCAGCTCGCCGAGCCCTTCGGCCTCTGGCAGGGCAAGAACCCGCAGATCTACGCGCTCGGCCTGAAGGAGGTCTGGGACCTGCCGGCCGGACGGGTCAAGCCGGCCGAGGTGATGCACACGATGAACTGGCCGCTGGGATTCGACAACTTCGGCGGCGGCTTCATCTACGGCATGCAGAACGACCAGCTCATCGTCGGCCTGGTCGTCGGCCTCGACTACAAGAACCCCCTGTTCGATCCCCACCTCGAGTTCCAGCGTCTGAAGACCCACCCCGAGATCGCCAAGATGCTCGAGGGGGGCAAGATGGCCTTCTACGGAGCCAAGGCGATCCCCGAGGGGGGGTGGTGGTCGATGCCCCGCCCGTTCGGCGACGGCTTCCTGATCGTGGGGGACTCGGCGGGCATGCTCAACAGCCAGCGCCTGAAGGGGATCCACCTGGGCATGAAGTCCGGGATGCTGGCGGCCGAGACGATCGTCGACGCCCTCAAGGCCGACGGCGCCACGGCGGAGCGGCTGGCGGCCTACCAGACGAAGATCGACGCGAGCTGGGTGAAGGAGGAGCTCTGGCCGGTGCGCAACTTCCACCAGTCCTTCGACCGCGGCCTGCTCGGCGGCTTCCTCCAGGGAGGGCTCGGGCTGGTGACGGGAGGGCGCGGCTGGGGCCTCAAGGATCGGCTGGAGACCGAGGCCGGCCACGAGCGGATGATCCCCCTGAACACCGAGGCCGGCCGGCGTCTCACCGCCCCGGCGCCGGTGCCCCCCGACGGCAAGCTCACCTTCGACCGCCTCGCCGACGTCTACAACTCCGGCACCGCCCACGACGAGGATCAGCCGGTCCACCTGCTGGTCCACGACACCAGCATCTGCGTCGACCGCTGCACCAAGGAATACGGCAATCCCTGCCAGCGCTTCTGCCCCGCCGCCGTCTACGAGATGGTCGCCGACCCCGCCGCCCCCAGCGGCCGCCGGCTGCAGATCAACGCCAGCAACTGCGTCCACTGCAAGACCTGCGACATCATGGACCCGTACCAGATCATCGATTGGGTGCCGCCGGAGGGGGGGACGGGCCGAACTACGGGAAGATGTAGGGGGAGGAGAAGACCGTGGCTGTTCGGGGCTTCCGCCCGCCCGGACCCTCACCCCTGGCCCCTCTCCCTTCCCCCTCCCACCCTCCCTCACAGGGAGAGGGGAACCCCCGCCCCCTAACGATCCAGGCTTTTGTCTTTGCTCTTCTCCCTCTTCTCCCGGTGAGGGAGGGCGGGAGGGGACGGGAGAAGAGGGCCGGGGTGATGAGGGCCTACCCCTGCGGCCGGATCGTGCAGTCCCCACTGCCCGTCTCGACGTGGATCTGCGTGCGGCCGTCGCCTCGCTTGGCGCCCACGACCTTGTGACCCTGCTTGCGCAGGACGGCGTCGGCGTAGTGGACGCTGAGGTCGCCGCTCCCCTGGTCGGAGACGACGTTGAAGGAGGCGTTCGCGCCCGCCTTGATGTCGACGTCGCCGCTGCCGGTCTCGGCGCTCAGCCGCTTGGTGCGGGCGAGCGAGCTCTGCACGGTGACGTTGCCGGAGCCGGTCTCGGCCGTCAGGTCCTCGAGCTCCACCGACAGCACCCTGACCCCGCCCGAGCCGGTCTTGGCGACCACCCGGCCAGCCTCGCCATCCTGAAGAGTGACGTCGCCCGAGCCGGTGTCGAGGGTGAGCTTGCCGGCGGAGACCTTCTGCACGGTCACGTTGCCCGAGCCGGTGTCGATCGCGCCGTTGCCCACGAAGTGGCGGACGACCACGTCCCCCGAGCCGGTGCTGATCTTGGTCTCGCCGCGGACCGCACCGACGACCACGTCGCCCGAGCCGGTGTCGATCCCTAACTGGCCGGACTGCGAGGCGAGCTGCACGTCGCCGCTGCCGGTGTCGATCGACAGGGTGCCCTCGAGATCCCCGCCGTTCACCTTGCCGACGGCGTTCCGGATCGACAGGTTGGAGCCGGCGGGGAGCGCGATCCGCAGGTCGACATAGAGGGTGGGCGCTGAGCCCTTGCGGTGATAGATCTTCACCCGCTCGCCGCGGTAGGTGGTGGTGGTGTTGCCGAGGTCGCCGAGGAAGCTGAGGAATGAGGGGAGCCCCGTGTCCTCGGTCTTGCCCGTGGGGTAGCTGTACGACCGGTACTTGTCCACCGGATAGGAGAGCTGCCACTCCTCGCGCCCCTTCTTGTCGTGCCCCTTCACCCACCGTAGCCCCTGGATCTGCCGCTGGGTCTCGGCGGCGCCGCCGAAATCGCCGTGGACGGTGGCGTCGACGATCACGCCGGGCGCCGTCCCCTTCACCAGCTCGACGTGGCCGGCGAGGTTGGCCAGCCGCACCTCGCCCGAGCTCGGGAAGGGCTGCTGGAAGGTGCGCGTCTGCTCGGCCGCCGAAAGAGCGGCCGTGGCTCCCAGGCCCGCCGCGAGCGTCAGCCCCAGGGCCAACGCGGGAATCCTCGTCTGGTTCTTCATGACCGTTGCCTCCGATTTGCGCTTCACGTCGTCCACTACGGCGGCGAGATGGAAAAGGTTGCAGTCCCGCGGCGCCAGGGTAAGATCGGCCGCGCCTTTCGCCTTCTGGAGGAGACCGCATGCTTCGTCCGCGTCCCGTATTCGTCGCCTTCTGCCTCGCCGGCCTCGTGCTCATCGCCCGTTCCGCGGCCGCCGAGAAGCCGCCGGGCTCGCCCTCCCGCCTCACGATCGAGGCCGCGCTGGCGCCGGAAGCCTACGGCCGCCGCCCCACACTGCAGGCCTGGTCGCCGGACGGCCGGCGGCTGGTCTATCTCTGGGACGAGGGTAGCGGCAAGGCGCTCTGGCTGCTCGACGCCGCCACCGGCCGCCACGACGTCCTGGCCAAGCTCGCCGACCTCGGCGAGGAGGACAAGGCGCTCGACCTCGACGCCTTCTCCTGGTCGCCGCAGGGGGACTCGCTGCTCCTCGCCGCCCGGGGGGACCTCTACCTGCTCCCCGTCGACCCGGCGAAGCCCAGGGCGGGCAAGCTCCGCCGGCTGCTGAAGACGGAGACCGAGGAGTCGGACGCCCGCTTCTCCCCGGACGGGCGGCGCATCGCCTTCGTGCGCAACTTCGACCTCTACGTGCTCGACGTCGCGACGGCGAAGGAGACCCGGCTCACCGACGACGGCCGGGAGAACACCACGCTCAACGGCATCAATGACTGGGTCTACGGCGAGGAGATCTGGAGCCGCGAGCCGCGCGCCTACTGGTGGAGCCCGGACAGCGCCCATCTCGCCTACTACCACTTCGACGAACGCTCGGTCGGCATCTACTCGCTGCTCAACGACGCGCCGCTCTACCCGGAGATCGTGCTCCAGAAGTACCCGAAGAGCGGCACCACCAATCCGCAGGTGAAGATCGGCGTCGCCGATCTGGCGACCGGCCGCACCACCTGGATGCAGACCGGCGATCCCACCACCTACCTGGCGCGGCTGGAGTGGACGCCGAAGGGGGATGCGGTGGCGATCCAGCGGCTGACCCGCGATCAGAAACGGCTCGACCTCCTGCGCTGCGGCATCGCCGACGGCGCCTGCACCGCCCTGCTGACCGAGAACTGGCGGACCTGGATCAACCTCGGCCGCGATTTCCGGTTCCTCCCCGACGGCCGCTTCCTCTGGGGCTCCGAGCGCAGCGGCTGGCGCCACCTCTATCTCTATGACTCCGAAGGCCGGCTGATCCGCCCGGCGACCCCGGAAGGTTGGGAGGTTACCGCGCTCGACACCCTGGCCGACGACGGCACCTGGGCGCTGGTCACCGCCTTCCCCACCGCGGGGCTCGGCCCGATCGACCGCAAGGTGGCCCGGGTGCGCCTCGACGGCACCGACTCGTCCTGGGAGGTGCTGACGCCGGAGCCGGGCTGGCACCAGGCGCTGGCCTCGCCGCGCACCGGCTCCTGGGTGCACAGTTGGAGCGACGCCAACACCCCGCCGCGCTCCGAGGTGCGGCTCGCCAGCGGCCGGACGGCCTTCCTCCCCAACCAGCCGCCCAGGCTCGACGCCGCGGAGCTCCCCCGCTGGGAGTTCCTCACCATCCCCGGACCGGACGGCTCGCGGCTGCCGGCGCGGCTGCTCAAGCCGGCCGGCTTCGATCCCACGCGGCGCTACCCGGTGATCGTCTACCACTACGGCGGCCCAGGCTCGCAGGAGGTCAACAATAGCTGGGGAGCGCGCGGGGTCTGGCACAAGCTGATGGCGCAGCGGGGGTTCGCCGTGCTCACCGTCGACAACCAGTCCTCCCTCTTCTTCGGCAAGGCGGGGGAGGACCGCGACTACCGGCGCTTCGGCACGGTGAACCTCGCCGGCCAGCTCGCCGGCGTCGAGTATCTGAAGACGCTCCCCTGGGTGGACGCCTCGCGCCTCGGCCTCTGGGGGTGGTCCGGCGGCGGCTCGAATACGCTCTACTGCGTCCTCAACCGCCCCGGCGTCTGGAAGGCCGCCATCGCCGGCGCGCCGGTGACCGACTGGAAGCTCTACGACTCGATCTGGACCGAGCGCTACCTCGACCGCCCGCAGGACAACCCGGAGGGGTACCACGATTCCGCCCCAATCACTTACGCCGCCAACCTCAAGGACCACCTGCTGATCGTCCACGGCCTGGCGGACGACAACGTCCATCCGCAGAACACGGTCCAGATGAGCGACGCCCTGATCAAAGCCGGCCGGCCGTTCGAGCAGGCCTTCTACCCCGGCCAGAAGCACGGCTTCCGGCCGGCGGAAAGCCGCCATTTCTACCAGCGGGCGGCGGACTTCTTCGAGCGGGAGCTGATGGGGGTGGAGGCGGGAGTGGTCAAGACCGGCGGAGGTAGTTGAGGCGCCCTGGACCCCGCTCTACTCCCCCGAATACCGCTTCAAAATGATCGACGCGTTGGTGCCGCCGAAACCGAAGGAGTTGCTGGCGGCGTATTCGAGGTCGACCTTGCGGGCCTGGTTGGGGACGAAGTCGAGGTCGCACCCCTCGCCCGGCTCGTCGAGGTTGATGGTCGGCGGCAGGATCTGGTCGCGGACGGCGAGCGCCAGGATGCCGGTCTCGAGGCCGCCGGCCGCGCCCAGCAGGTGGCCGGTGGAGGACTTGGTGGAGGAAACCGCCAGCTTGTAGGCATGGTCGCCGAAGACCTTCTTGATCGCCCGCACCTCGGAGAGGTCGCCGAGCTGCGTCGAGGTGCCGTGGGCGTTGATGTAGCCGATCTGCTCCGGTTGCAGCCCGGCGTCGCGGAGCGCGATCCGCATCACCCGCACCGCGCCCTCTCCTTCCGGATGGGGGGCGGAGATGTGGTAGGCGTCGGCGCTCATGCCATAGCCGACGACCTCGGCATAGATGGGAGCGCCCCGGCGCTTGGCCGCCTCCATCTCCTCGAGGACGACGATGCCGCACCCCTCGCCCATCACGAAGCCGTCCCGATGGGCGTCCCAGGGGCGGGAGGCTTTCTCCGGCTCGTCGTTGCGGGTGGAGAGGGCGCGCATGGCGCAGAAGCCGGCGACGGCGAGCGGCGTGATCACCGCCTCCGTGCCGCCGGCGATCATGGCGTCCGCCTCGTCCCCCTGGATGAAGCGGTAGGCGTCGCCGATGGCGTGCAGGCCGGTGGTGCAGGCGGTGGCCGGCGAGGTGCTGGGGCCCTTCGCGCCGTAGTGGATCGACACCTGGCCCGCCGCCAGGTTGACGATCTGGCCGGGGATGAAGAACGGCGAGACCCGGCTCGGCCCCTTTTCCAGCAGGATCTTGTGGGTGGCCTCGATCAGCGGCAAGCCGCCGATGCCGGAGCCGATGACGACCCCGACGCGGTCGGCGTTGCCGGCGTCGATCTTGAGCCCCGAGTCCTCCAGCGCGAACTTGGAGGCGGCGAGGGCGAAATGGATGAAGGTGTCGCTCTTCTTGACGTCCTTCTTCTCGACGTAGTCGAGCGGGTTGAAGCCCTTGACCTCGCCGGCGATGCGCGACGGGTACTCCGTCGTGTCGAAGCGGGTGATCGGGCCGATGCCGCTCTCCCCGGCGAGCAGGGCACGCCAGTTCACGGCCGTGCCGACCCCCAGGGGCGACACCAGGCCGACCCCGGTGACGACGACGCGACGCGGCTCTGTCTTCAAGATTGGATCTTTGCGGAAGCTCGATAGAGGCAGGGAAACCCTAGTTCTGGTCCCCGGCGTTGCTCTCGATGTAGGTCACGGCCTCGCGCACGTTGCTGATCTTCTCGGCCTCCTCGTCGGGGATCTCGATCCCGAACTCCTCCTCGAAGGCCATCACCAGCTCCACGATGTCCAGGGAATCAGCGCCCAGGTCCTCGGTGAAGCTGGCATCCAGGGTAACTTCCTCTTCGTCGACCCCGAGCTGCTCGACGATGATGCTCTTGACTTTATCTGCAACTGCCATCGCTGGTTCCCTCCTTGTCGATCCTGATCATGATCGGCCCGGGGCGCGCCCGCGCACGATCTGCGGTTCTAACACAAAGATCCTAACCGAGTCCATCCGAGAACATCAGATATAGAGCCCACCCGAGACGTTGAGGGTGTGCCCCGTGATGTACCCCCCCTCCTCGCTGGCGAGGAAGAGGACGGCCGCGGCCACGTCGTCCACCGTGCCGAGCCGCTTCAGGGCGATCGCCCCGGTCAGCTCCTCCTTGGCGGCGGCCGGCAGGGCGTCGGTCATCGCCGTCTCGATGTAGCCGGGGGCCACCACGTTGGCCGTGATGCTGCGGCTCCCCAGCTCGCGGGCGACCGACTTGGTGAAGCCGATCAGCCCGGCCTTGGAGGCCGCGTAGTTCGCCTGGCCGGCGTTGCCCATCATCCCCACCACCGAGGAGACGTTGATCAGCCGCCCCCAGCGCCGCTTCATCATGCCGCGCACCACCTCCTTGGTGAGCGCGAAGGCGCCGGTCAGGTTGGTGCGCAGCACGCGCTCCCAGTCGTCGAGCGGCATGCGGGCGAGCAGGTTGTCGGCGGTGATGCCGGCATTGTTGACCAGGATGTCGATCGCCGCGAAGTCCTCGGGGAGGCTCTTCAGCCGCTCCGCGAAGGTCTCCGGCGCCGAAACGTCGAGCGCCAGCGGCCGGGCGCAGCCGCCGCCGGCGTCGATGTAGGCGGCGAGCGCCTTCAGCTTCTCCTCGTTACGGGCCGCCACGACCACGCGCGCGCCCTGCCGGGCGAGGAGCTTTGCCACCGCCTCGCCGATCCCCTGCGACGCGCCGGTCACCAGCGCGGTCCTGCCGTCGAGCTTGAACATCAGTCGGTCCCCTCCTCGGCGAGAAGCTGCCGGAGATGATCGGGATCCGAGATCCCGGTCGAGCGGGCCGCGCGGACGATCCGCCGGTTCATCCCCGACAGGATATTGCCCGGCCCCACCTCCACGAACGCCTCGACCCCCAGCGAATCTTCCATCCAAAGGATCGACTCGACCCAGCGCACCGGGCTGTCGATCTGCCGGATCAGGGCGTCGCGGGCGGCGGCCCCGGTGGTCACCGGCGCGGCGTCGACGTTGGTCACCACCGGCAGCCGCGGATCGCGGAAGTCGGCGGCCTCCAGCAGCGGCGTCATCCCCTCGCGGGCCGGCCGCATCAGCGGCGAGTGGAAGGGGGCGGAGACGGCGAGCAGGGTCGCCTTGCGCGCCCCCCGCTCGCGGGCCAGGGCGACGGCGCGGTCGATCGCCCCCTTGTCGCCGGCGATCACCGTCTGCGCCGGACCGTTGAGGTTGGCCACGGCGCAGATCTCGTCCGCCGTCGTCGCCTCGGCGGCGATGGCGGCGATGGTCGCCGCGTCCATGCCGATGATCGCGGCCATCGCCCCCTTCCCCACCGGCACCGCCTCCTGCATCAGCTCGCCCCGCCGGCGCACCAGGCGGAGGGCGTCGGCGAAACCGAGCGCGCCGGCCGCCACCAGCGCCGAATACTCGCCCAGGCTGTGCCCCGCCAGCGCCACCGGCACCAGATCCGGCGCCAGCCGGCCAATCGCGCGGTGGACGGCGATCGACGCGGCCACCAGCGCCGGCTGGGTGTTGGCGGTGAGGTTCAGCTCCTCCTCCGGCCCCTCCCAGCAGAGCTTGGAGAGCGGGAAGCCGAGGGCCTCGTCGGCCTCCAGGAAGGTGGCGCGGGCGACCTCCGAGGCGTCGGCCCACACCTTGCCCATGCCGACCTTCTGCGAGCCCTGGCCGGGAAACACGAAGGCGATCTTCTTATCCTTGAGACTCATCCGGCTTGCGTCCCCTCCCGGCCGCCCAGCAGGCGCTCCTCCTGGCTGTGCAGCTCGGCGATCTTGTCGCTGATCTTGCGGTCGAGCCGGGCGTTCGAGAACTCGACCGCCCGGCGGATGGCGTTCTGGATGGCGCGCGCGTTCGAACGGCCGTGGCCGATGAAGCAGCCGCCGTTCAAGCCCAGCAGCGGCGCGGCGCCATACTCGCTGTAGTCGGTGCGCTCGCGGAAGCGGTCGAAGGCCGGCTTGGCGAGCTGGTAGCCGATCTTGCCCCGCGGGCTGCCGGCGATCTCCTCGCGCAGCATGCGCAGCATCAGCTCGGCGAGCGCCTCGGCGCTCTTCAGCACCACGTTCCCTACGAAGCCGTCGCAGACGATCACGTCCACCGTCCCCTTGAACAGGTCCCCCCCTCGACGTTGCCGACGAAGTTGAGCCCGGTCGTCTTCAGCACCTTGAAGACCTCGCGGGTGAGGTCGCTCCCCTTCCCCTCCTCCTCGCCGATCGACATCAGGCCGATCCGCGGCGACGGGGTGCCGATCACCTCCTGCGCGTAGAAGTGCCCCATGACGGCGAACTCGCGCAGGTGGACCGGCTTGCTGTCGATGTTGGCCCCGACGTCGAGCAGCACGGTGCGCCCGTGGCGGTTGGGGAGCACCGCCGCCAGCGCCGGACGGTCGACGCCCGACACCGTGCCGATCACCATCTTGGCGGCGATCATCGCCGCGCCGGTGTTGCCGGCGGTGACCATCGCCGCCGCCCTCCCGTCCTTGACCAGCTCGGCGGCCAGCCGCAGCGACGAGCGGCGCTTCTTGCGGATCGGCGTGATCGCCGGCTCGTCCATGCCGACGACCTCCTCGGCGTGCACGATCTCGATCCGCCCGTCTCCAACGTCAGCGAAACCGCCCAGCCGGCGCAGCTCGGTCTCGATGCGGGCGCGGTCGCCCACGAGCACGATCGAGCAGCCGTCCTCGCGGGCGGCCCGGAAGGCACCCTCCACCGCGCTCTGCGGCGCGGAGTCCCCTCCCATGGCGTCGACGGCGATCGGCATGCTTCGGGCTGGGTTGGCCAGCGGACTTAAGGGTGGCGGGGCGCGGCCTGCGGCGCCCCTAGAGCGGCTCAGACGTTCTCTTTGCCCTCGATCACCTGCCGTCCCCGGTACTGCCCGCAGCTCGGGCACGCGCGGTGCGGCAGCTTGACCTCGCCGCAGTTGGGGCAGGTCGACATGGCGGGGTGCTCCAGCGCGTCGTGGGCGCGGCGCTTGTCACGGCGGGCTTTGGAATGGCGTCGTTTCGGATTCGGCATGGTCGTCGAGCCTCTTCAGATCTACAAAGTCCTTACGTCTCAGGTCCCGGTCAGCGCCCGGGGGTTCCGTCGCTTACTTTTTCGTCCCGGCGCTCTTCAGCGCGGCGAGAGCCGCCCAGCGGGAGTCCACCTTGGCGTCCCCGCAGGAGCAGGCTCCCTCGTTCAAGTCGGCGCCGCACTCCGGACAGATCCCCTTGCAGTCGGGGCGGCAGAGCGGCTTCATGGGAACGTTGAGCTGGAGCTGCTCGATCAGGATCGGGTCGGTCTCGAGGATCGCCTCGGTGACGTACAGATCCCCCAGGTCCTTCCCGTGCAGCGAATGCTCGCTCTCCACTTCCGGCTGGCGATCCACCAGCACCATCAGCTCGACGTCCTCCACCGTGGGCTCGACGATCGGCTTCAGACACCGGTTGCAGCTCAGCGTCTGCTCGTAGGAGAGCCGGGCCCGCAGAAAGAACCCCGGATCGGCGAAGACCACCTGCCCTCGCCATTTGACCTCGCCGAGCGCCAGCAGCTCGGGGCGGTCCAGGGTTTCCGGCGAGACGCTCTGCGTCTCCTCCCAGTTGAAAGGTTCGTCACGAACCTGGTCCAGCCATATCTTCATCCAGCGACCTCCAACCGGGGCAACCGCGAAGGCTATAGAGTTCGCTCCCCGCTGTCAATTCGTCGTCTCATCGTCTGTGGGGTCAGGGTCCGTCGCAGGCGTGCAGCCGCAGCAGGAAGGTGGCGGGGGCGCGGGTCGCCACCACCGAGGCCCGCTCGCAGGCGGCGAGCGGCGAGAGCAGCGTCTCCCAGTCGCGCCAGCGCTCGACCTGGCGGGGGTCGGCGAGCGGGAACTTCTCCAGCCCCTTGCGGACCTGGGACACCCGCGCCAGCGCCGGCCGCGGCCGCACCCACAAGCCGAGAACGATCTGTCCCAGGGCCGGCGCGGCGCCGGCCGCTTCGTCCTGATCGGCGGCCACCGGTGAAACCAGCGTCGAGATCTGCGGCGCCAGCGCTTCGGCGTGCTCCAGGCTGGCGTCGTCGAGGGCAACAATGCTCCATCCGGAGGCATTCCCGCGCGGCAGGTTCTGCGCCAGCAGGCCGGCGAGCCCGCGCGCCGGCAGCCCCCAGCGCTTCTCGCCCGGCGGGTTGAACACCGCGAGGCCCGGCAGGTCGCCCAGGGGGCCGAGGTGCAGCCCCCCCTTGACGTCGAACAGCGCCATCGCCGCCGCCGGCAGCGGCCGCTCGGCGTCGGCCGGCCAGGCCGGACCCGCCACCGCCAGCAGCGACGGGGCGTCGGGGGCCAGGACGAAGGCGGGGGGCTCGGGCGGCGGCGCAGTGCCGGCGGTGCTGGCGAGCGTCACGTCGAGGTCCGCGCCTTTCCTTTCCAGCACATAGCTCCCCGCCGGCAGCTCGGAGACGTCCTCGCCGAGATGGAAGATCCCCAGATTGGGAGGATAGGCGGGCACGGCGGCCGCCGCGGGGAGCTTCGGCTCGTCGCCCGCGCGCACCGTCCAGTAGCCGTCCCGCCAGGCGATGTGCAGCACCCGCTCCTCGACCTCGTCGCGCTTCCCCCGCTCCTCCTTGATCTCGCCGCCGCGCAGCCAGGGGTTGCCGGCGATCCGGCCGGCCAGCTTCGCCACCGCCGCCAGCCCGGGATAGACCCGCGCCACCAGCAGGAAGCGCTCGCCGTCGAGGTCCGAGCAGGCCACGATCTCGCTCGACGGCGGCACCGTGAACGGTCCGAACGGCCGCATCACCGGCGCCGGCAGCTCCGCCACCCGCGCCGCCGCCGCCAGGTAGGCCGGGCCGTCGCCGATCGAGTTCGCCAGCTTGCCGAGGTTCTGGTGCGGATACGGCAGCCAGAGGCAGGCGCCGTACCCCCCCGACGCCAGCAGCCGCGCCGGCAGCCCCACCGGCACCCCCGCCCGCTCGCGCGGCCAGTACTGATAGGCGAGATACGCCGCGGCCAGCAGCAGGAGGACGAGGACGATCGCGGGCCGGAGGAGATGACGCATGGCGCCGGAAACTACCATGAGCGCCGGAAAGGCGGAAAGCGGCGGGGCTGAGTCCGAGCCGGTCTCTACTTCGTCAACTTCACCTTGGCTCCAGCGTTGGCCCTCATCACCCCGGCCCTCTTCTCCGAGCCCTCCACACACCCTGACGGGGAGAAGAGGGAGTGGTTAGTTCTACTTTGTCAGATTGGCCTTGTCCGTCGGAGCCGCCCGCCCGAACCCTCACCCCTGGCCCCTCTCCCTTCCCCTCCCACCCTCCCTCACAGGGAGAGGGGAACCCCCGCCCCCTCCTAATCGAGCTTTTCTCTTTGCTTTTGCTTTTCTCCCTCTTCTCCCGGTGAGGGAGGGTGGGAGGGGACGGGAGAAGAGGGCCGGGGTGATGAGGGCCAACGCCAAGGCCAAGGTGAATCTGACAAAGTAGAATTAGTCTAAAAACAACTTCCAGATGCCTTGATTTCTTGCTTTAGCCCCTCTCTCCCCGGGCTGGGAGAGAGGGGTTGGGGAGTGAGGGCCGCTTCAGCTCAGCGGTCCAGGTCCACCTCCACGATCGCCGCCGCGAGCTCGCGCAGCAGATCGTCCTCCGCCTCCTCCACCCCGAGGTCCACCAGCTCGGCGCTCGCCTCGCGGACGAGGTCGCTCAGCAGGTCATTTTCCGGATAGGCGGTGAGCGGCGGCACCGCTCGGAAGGGTCGCGCGCCGCTCTCGACAGTCTCGCGTAGAAACTCCACGTACTTCCGCGCCGAGGCGGCGAGGCCGTGGTGGAGCTCCATGTGGCACCGGGCGTTCTCCCCCATCCGGCGGCGGAGCGGCTCGTCCGCGGCAAGCGCGCGGAGGTAGGCCACGAGAAGATCCTCCTCCGTGTCGTCCAGAGGCACTTTAGCGCAGCAGTCGTCGGGGATCTCGGCGAACGAGCCGGTCTCGTTGACGATCAGCGGCTTGCCGAGGCCGAGCAGGCGGATCACCGTCCCCGAGGTCTCCCCCGCCGTCGGATGGCGCAGGTTGACCGCTACGTCGCAGGCCCGCATGTAGAGAAGGAAGCGGTCGATCTCCGTCCGGCCGGTGATCGTGACGCCTTCTCGCAGCTCGGGAGTGAAGACGCGGTCGAAGTCGAAATGGGGGGACACCTCGCCCACGATCAACAGCCGCGCGGACGGCACCTCCCGCCGCAGCCGGGCGAAGGCGCGCAGCAGCACGCCCGGACGCTTGGAGGCGGTGAGAAAGCCGAAGGTCGCCACCGCGAACGTCCCCGGCTCGATGCCCAGCGCGCGCCGCGCCTCCTCGGAGGAGACCTCGGGCAGGCCTTCGAGGCTGAGATGGTGGGGAACGGTCGAGATCCGCGCCAGCGGCCGCGAGGCGAGCACGCGGTCGCGGGTGACCTGGTTGTGCACGATTACGCCGAGGCTCGAGTCCACGGCCCGCTCGAACAGCGGATAGCTCCAGGGATCGAGCGGCACCCCCGTCGCCACGCACCGCCGCGCCATCGCCTCCCCCGTCCGCCCATAGGCGTAGCGCATTTCGCGAACGTACGCCTCCGGATCGCCGGCGAACAGGGTGAGGTCCCGCACCAGGTGATGGATCACGTACTCGTGCAGCACCACCACCCCGGGATGATCGATCAGCGACCGGTAGATCGAGGCGTGATAATCCCGGTTGTTGCCGAGCTGATAGAGCACCGCGTCGAACCGCCCCGCCGCGAGCAGCCCTGGCAGAGCCCGCACTCCATGCACCGGAAACCGCGTCTCCTCGGGCCGGAACCCCTCGTCCACGATCAGCTCGATCTCGCAGTGCTCCGCCAGATACGGCAGCAGCTCGGCGCTGTAGTCCGCGATGCCCGACTTCTGGGGCGGCAGGGGGCTGTAGTAGGCGACGCGCATCAATGTCCCGAAAGGAGCGGACCTCCGACGACCTGCTTCCAGCCCGCTCCGCTCATCGCGCCGTCCAACCGTTCGGCAAGGATCGGCAGATGGCAGGTCGGAACCGCCGGAAAGAGGTGGTGCTCCGCGTGAAAGAACATGCCGTAGCAGAGCCGGTTCACCCAGCGGCCCCGCTGCGTGCGCGCGAACAGGCCCTCCGGCTCGCAACCGTGATGGACCGTCCAGACGGCGAAAAAACCGGTCATCGATTCGCCGATCAGCATCGCGCCGACGTGCCAGCGCAGAGCATGGAGAGCGGGAGCGGCGATGGCCAGGATGAGGACGGCCAGGAGCCCGACGACCTCGGCGGCGATCCAGCGGCGCTTGGCCGGCGAGCCGAGCCGCCAGGCCGTGCGGTGCAGCCGGAGCGGGAAAAGCGGCCCGACGAGGATCGCCCGCCACCACGACAGGCCCGCGGTGGAGCCCTCCGCGTCGTCCTCGTCCAGGCAGTGGCGATGATGATGGAGATGGGACACCTGGACGCCGTGCATGCTGCCGAGCATGAACAGGCTGAGCCCGAACATCACCAGATCCTGGGGCAACCTGGGGACGCCGAGCGTGTAGTGCTGCGCGCCATGGGATTGCCGCAGCCCGGTCAGGAAGAAGTAAAACGAGCAGAACGCGCCCAGGACCCAATATCCGGCGTGATAGAACGCGAGAGACCCCAGAAGCCAAGGCAAGGGGAGCAACAGCTCCCAGACGACCTCGACCCGGGTGAGCCGCAACAGGTCGCGCCAGGGAATGGCACGGACCCGTGCGTCGGCGCGCAGAGCGGAGTTGGGCATGGGGGAAACTCTACCTGACTTCAGGGAGCCTGGCCCTCCTTACGCCCACGGGCGGCCCGCACCGCGCCGGCCGTGGTCCCGCCGCTCGCGGCCGGCCCATCCCGCCGCGAACGCCCCCATTTCCGGCCGAATTCCTGAGCGATCCAGGCCACGGTCTGCGCCATCCACACCGCGGTATGAGCCTCCCGGACCGGGGTCCGGGTATCGCGATCGAGATCCGAGTGGCGCCGACCCCGGCCGGCATGACGTAGACCTCAGTGCGAAAGACGCGGACCGCGGTCGCGAACACCCCGACCGCGGCGCGGACATCCCGACCGAGATCCGGAAGGCTCAGACTTTGGTACAGAGGATCCAGACCCCGGGGTGAAAGGCGCAATTTCAGGGCCTGGCGCCTCCTGCCGGCCGGCCTCAAGCGGGAACCAGGACCAGCGGCCGCTTCACCAGGTAGAGCGCACCGGCGGTGACCAGCGTTCCAGCGACGATCGCCACGAGGTAGAGCCCCAAGCGCTCCACCGCGTGCGGAATCAGCAGGACGAAGACGCCGCCGTGCGGCACCATCAGCTTGACGTTCGCCGCCAGCGAGATCGCGCCGGTCACGATCGAGCCGACCACCAGACAGGGTACCACCCTTAGCGGATCGCGGGCGGCGAAGGGGATCGCGCCTTCGGTGACGAAGGAGAGGCCCAGCACGGCCGCGGCCTTGGCGGCGTCGCGCTCCTCCTGGGTGAAGCGCTCCTTGAACAGCGTCGCCGCCAGGGCCAGACCCAGCGGCGGCGTCATACCGGCGGCCATCACCGCCGCCATCGGCCCGTAGACCTTGGAGGCGAGCAGGCCGACGGCGAAGGTGTAAGCCGCCTTGTTGACCGGACCGCCGACGTCGAAGGCCATCATCGCTCCTAGCAGGGCGCCGAGCACCAGGGCGCTGGTGGCCTGCATGCCGTTGAGCCAGCCGGTCAGCGCGTTGAGCACCGCCGTGACCGGCGGGCCGACGACGAAGATCATGATCAATCCCACCGCCAGCGTGGAGAGCAGCGGCAGGATCAGCACCGGTTTCAACCCTTCGAGGTGGACGGGCAGCTTGATGTGATCGTTCATCAATTTGGTCGCATAGCCTGCCAGGAAGCCGGCCGCGATGCCGCCGAGGAAACCGGCGCCGAGCGACATCGCCAGCATGCCGCCAATCAAGCCCGACGTGAGCCCCGGACGGTCGGCGATCGAATAGGCGATGAACGCGGCGAGCACGGGAATGTAAAGCTGGAACGCCGTGCCGCCGCCGATCTTCATCAATGCCCAGGCGAGCGTGCCTTCATGGGTGCCGGCATCCAGGCCTCCCACCGCGAACGCCAGAGCGATCAGTAATCCCCCGGCGACGACTAGCGGCAGCATGTAGGAGACGCCGGTCATCAGATGCTTGTAGGGACCGGTGCGCGCGGCGCGGACCGGCTTGAGCGCCTTGACCGGCTCCCCGGCTGGCGTTGGAGGCAGCGCCAGAGCCGCCTCGATCGCTTTCCGCCCGTCGTGCAAGGCCGCCTTGGTCGAGGTCTGATACAGCCGCTTGCCGGCGAAGCGCGCGGTGTCCACGTAGGCATCCGCGGCCACGATCACGGCGTCGGCGCGCGCGATCTCCTCATCGGTCAACTTATTTTTCGCGCCGACGGAGCCCTGCGTTTCGATCCGGATTTCATGGCCCAGCGCGGCGGCGGATTTCTTGAGCGCTTCGGCGGCCATGAAGGTGTGCGCGATGCCGGTGGGACAGGCGGTGACGCCGACCAGGAATTTCCCCGCGGCGACCGCCGGACTGGGTAAAGCCGGTGCCGGCGCGGCGGTCTCCTCTTGATGGATTTCCGCGAGGGCGGTTTCGATCACCGCGCGGGTCTTGCGGATGGCGTCGCTGACCGGCACGGCCGTCATCGGCTTGCCCGCGAAACGGGCCATGTCGACGTGGATGTCCGAGGCCACGATCACGACGTCGGCCGCCGCGATCTCCGCGGGCGACAGCGGGCTCTTCGCGCCGTCGGCCCCCTGCGTCTCGACCCGGATCTCGTGCCCCATCACGGCGGCGGTCTTCTTCAGCGCCTCGGCCGCCATGTGGGTGTGGGCCACGCCCGTGGGGCAGCCGGTGATCGCAACGATCTTCGCCATCATTATTTCTCCACCAAGTCGATCTCCACCTGTTCGATCAGCTTGCGATGCGCGTCCCTGTCGTCGATCCCCGGACCGATGCGGGTCACCGCGTAGGCACCGCTGGCGGTAGCGAACCGCGCCAGGTCAGGCAGCGGCAGATCGTGGATCAGACCATGGACGATCCCGCCGACCATCGCGTCCCCGGCGCCGACCGTGCTGCGCACCGCCACCTTGGGAGGGCGGGCCAGCAGAGCGCGATCGTGATCGACGAACAGCGCGCCGTCGGCTCCCATCGAGACCACCACCAGCAGGACGCCGCGCGCCAGCAGCGATTCGGCGGCGGCGCGGACGTCCGCGGAGGTCGCGAGCGGGCGCCCGACCAGCTCGGCGAGCTCCTCGACGTTGGGCTTGATCACGTCAGGAGCGTTCTCCAGCGCCTCCCGCAACGGTCTCCCGCTGGTGTCCAGCACGACGCGTCCGCCGCGCTCATCAATGCGATCGATCATCTTCGCGTAGACGCCGTCCGGCATTCCGGCCGGAACGCTGCCGCTGAGCACGAGCCATCCGTGCGGCTCGACGAGTTGGTCGATTCGATCGAAAAGATCGGCGATCTCCTCTTTCGTCGGCGTGAGCCCAGGAAAGTTGATGTCCGTCGTCTCCGACCGGTCGTCCACGATCTTGACCCCCGTACGCGTGTGGCCGGGGATGCGGACGAATCGATCGACGATCCCGTGATCGGCGAACGCCGCCTCGAACAAGCCGGGATTGCCCGCGCCAAGGAACCCGGTCGCTGCGACCTTCACTCCGAGATCGGCGAGGACGCAGGCGACGTTCACCCCCTTGCCGCCGGCGTGCGAGCGGCTCTCCGCCACCCGGTTCACCCGGCCGGCGGCGAACCCGGGGATGCTCAGGGTCTGGTCGATCGCCGGGTTGAGCGTGACCGTCACGGCCGTGCCGTCTCTCATCGGCGCAGTCTATCCCGGTGAGATAGCGCCCGGTGAGATAGCGGCGCGAGTCATCGCAGTAGATCTCGGAGGCGTCCTGCGGAACGGCTTCCTGATGTCAGACGCGGACGAGTGGCGGCGAAAGCCTTTCTGCACGGGCCTTTTTCTTCACCCATGAGATCCAGGGAACGATCGGCGGTCTGGTTCCATCGCTACCCGAGCCCGGGCATCTCGGAGGCAGGGCTCCTCACGGAACTGGCCCGACAGGGGCTCGAATGCCACCCGCTCCCCCGCTCGCCGGAGCCGTCGCACGGTCCGGGCCTGCTACTCTTCGACGCCTTCACCCCCGATCTGGCGGACTGGATCCGCGAGCGCAGCCGGCGGGGCGAGGAGCGGCTGCTCGCCGTGGGGACGCGCGAGGCCCTCTCCCGCGGCGCCGGCTGGCGCCTGCTCGCCGCCGGCGCCGCGGACGTGCTCCCCTGGCCGGACCTCCCCGGCGCCGCGGAAACGATCGCCGCCCGCTTCGCCCGCTGGGAGGAGGTGGACCGGCTCGTCGGCTCGGCCGTGGTGACGAAGAACCTGGTGGGCCGGAGCCTGGCGTGGCGCTCGGCCCTGCGGCAGATCGTCGAGGTGGCCCGCTTCAGCGGCTCGTCGGTGCTGCTGGGCGGCGAGAGCGGCACCGGCAAGGAGCTGGTCGCCCGCCTCATCCACACGCTCGACGCCCGCGAGGAGAAACGCGATCTGGTGACCCTCGACTGCACCACGATCGTGCCGGAGCTCTCCGGAAGTGAATTCTTCGGCCACGAAAAGGGCTCCTTCACGAGCGCCGTCGCCGCCCGCGAGGGGGCCTTCGCCCTGGCCGACGGCGGCACGCTGTTTCTCGACGAGGTCGGCGAGCTTCCCCTCCGTCTCCAGGCCGAGCTGCTGCGGGTGGTGCAGGAGGGCACCTACAAGCGGCTGGGGAGCAACTCCTGGCAGAAGACGCGCTTCCGGCTCGTCTGCGCCACCCACCGGGAGCTCCTCGGCGAGCTCGAGGAGGGGCGGTTCCGGCGCGATTTCTACTACCGCATCGCCGCCTGGACCTGCCGCCTGCCGCCGCTGCGCGAGCGCCGGGAGGACATCCCATGCCTGGTGCGCCACTTCCTCCGCGAGCGTTTCGGCGAGGAGACGCCGGAGCTGGATCCGGCCGTCCTGGACCTCCTGCTGGTCCGCGACTATCCGGGCAACGTGCGCGACCTCCGCCAGCTCGTGGGCCGCATCGCTCACCGCCACGTCGGGAACGGCCCGATCACGATCGGCGACGTACCGGAGGAGGAGAGGCCTCGGGACGAGACTTGGGAGATTCCTCCCGAAACGGAGGATGGCTTCGAGGGAGCGATCCGTCATGCCCTCGGCCGTGGCCTCAGCCTGAAGGAGATCGGCAACCTCGCGACCGACGAGGCGGTGCGCCTCGCGGTCGAGGACGAGGGGGGCAACCTCCGGCGCGCCGCCGAGCGGCTCGGCGTCACCGACCGTGCCCTCCAGATGCGCCGGGCGGCGCGGCGATCAACCGCAGGATGTTGACAGACAAAACCTTTCTTTCTTCTCGCGGCGGGAATCCCAGCGCCCGTACCTTGGCGAGCTCGACGCCGGGGTGGAGCCAGGGGCCGTCCGAGCCGAAGAGGATCTTGCCCGCGCCGGCCCGCCGCGCCGCCTGCGCCAGGATGTCGAACCGGCGCACGCCCGAGGTGTCCGTATAAACGTTCGGATACCGCACCAGGGGATCGATCAGAGCGAGCTGGGCCCGCCAGTCGTCGGCGAAGCTCCCCAGGTGAGGAATGATGAAATCGACGTCCGGATATTCGGTCGCCAGCAGGTCCACGGTCGAGACCTCGCCCATGACGTCGTAGAGCACCGGCAGGGACCATTTCCGGGCCGCCTCGCAGATCTCCCGCGTGATGCGCGCGTCGTGGCGATGGACCTTGATCCCGCGGAAGCCGAACCGCTCCACGGCTTCACCCACCAGCAGCCCGATCCGCCCGCGGTCCCGCGCCGGATGAACGAAGGCGAAGCCGTAGAAGCGGTCCGGCCGCCCGCGGACGATGCGGGCCACCCCCCGGTTGGCCGCCCGATAATCCGAGTGGAATGCGGCGAAGAGGACCGTGCGGTCGATCTCCGCCGCGTCCGCCCAGCGGAGATAGTCGTCCAGAGGGGCGTTGGTGTCCCAGGGACCGGTGAGCCCGTCCCCCTTTCCAGCGTGACAGTGGCAGTCGATGATCATGTCCATGGGATCACCTCCTGGAAACGAGCTGGACCAGGCTCGCGATGGCGTGATCGATCTCCTCCGCCGTATGATCCGTACGGAAAAGAAATGTGATCCAGGAACCCGGCCGGCAGATCCCCTGCCGCAGCACGGCGTGGACTCCCAAGGCCTTGAGCCGCCGGTACAGATCCACAGGATCGACTCCGGTGGGAATCTCCAGGTTCTGCACCGGAGAAAACCCACCGCTCGACGTCAGACCGATCTCCTGGAGTCCGCTCCGAAAGCACCAGACGAGCCCGGCGAGCCTTGCCCGCAGCCGGTCTCCTCGCTCGCGGTTGATCGAAAGAGCGGCTTCGGCCGCCCGGATCGAGGCCACCGAGGGCGGGCTCGAATAGATCAACGTCTCGCTCTCCTGATCGAAAGAACGGACATCCGCCGCCGAGCCCGCCAGCACCGCGAGGGGTGCTCCGAAACCCTTGGCGAGCGAGGAGAGGAGCAGGAGCCGCGGCGAGGAGATCCCGCGGAAAGCCGGCGATCCTCCCCCGCCCGTGCCATAGGGCCGGCCCGGCTCCGGATTCCAGCCGAGCAGACCCAGGGCCTGCGAGTCGTCCACCAGGAGCCGGCCGCCGTGCTCCTCGACAAGCTCCAGATAGCGGTCGAGCGGCGGCACCCGGCCGCAGTCCGGGCAGAGGCCGTCGGTGATCACCAGCGGCGGAAGGCGCCTCGACGCCTGAGCCTCCAGCCGGCGGCGGAGCGATTCCGCATCGTGGTGACGAAAGGGGGCCGCCGGCGCTCCGGCCGCCGCGGCCCTCTCGATCCCCCAACGGCCCACGGGATAGAGATGTTCGTCGGCCAGGATGCGCACCGGTCGCCGCCGGAGCTGGCCTCCGAGGTCCCAGAACAGATGCAGGGTGGAGACCCCGAGCGTCGCGGCCTCCGTCCCCAGAAGAGCCGCGAGCTGGCGGGCCACCGGCCGCGACCCCGCCGGTGGCGCGAGCGCCGCCGGCGCGCCCGCCGTCAGCCTCCGCCAGGGTCGCAGCTCCGCGGACCCATGAGAGAGCCCGAGGTAGAGCGCCGACGCGAAACCGGCCATCGGCGATCCCTCTCACCGGACCCCCTGCTGGGCGAGCCGGCGCTGCAGCAGGACGGAGGGGAGGGTCGAATCCACCCGGTTCTCCCGCTCGGAGCTGGAGAGGCCGAGATCGACCCCGGTAGCCGCGCGGTAGGCATGGATGTAGCCCTGGATCTCCGGCTTCCAGTAGCGGGCCCAGTTCTTCGCCTGATCCTCGTCGTTGACGTTGACCCAGTCGCCGTAGCGGATGGAAAGGAGGACCTGCTCGCCGTAGACGCCGAGGTCCCGGAAATGGGTGACCGGCGTATCCCCCCAGCCGAGGAGGCGGCGCAGGGTATCCGCCGGCCCCATCCACGACTCCTTGTAAGGCACCATGGCGCGTCCGCGGAGAAACTCCTGCATCTCCTGCCGGGAAAGAAGCCATTTTTGGATCAGCATTTCCACGCGCGCCGTCCACGGCAGGTCGCGGAACTGGTTGTGGGCCCCCTCGGCCAGGAGCATGTGGACCTCCTGGAGGCTGTTGAGGAGCGGGAAGCCGTCGGCGATCACCGTCGTATCCGCGTCCTCCTTGTAGAAGACCGCGACCTGGCGCAGGAGGCTGTGGAAGGCCTCCAGGAATTTCGATCGGTTGTCCGCCGCTCGCGAGGTGGGAACGGCCCTGCCGATCAGCGAAAGCCCGTACTGGTGGCCGTATTCGTAGCTCCGCCGCCCCACGGTGAGACGGAAGGGCTCGTCCTGAACGTACCCCCAGAGGATGTTGGAAAGGGGGCGCAGCGGGCTCAGCTCGAGCTGGGTGAGCGGGTTGCGATCGTTCGGAATCCGGTTCTGGAAACGCAGGCTGATGGCGTTGACCGACTGCACGAGCATTGCCTCCTCGTGCCAGTAGGACCAGATCAGCTCGAGCAGGCAGGGGCTGGGACGGAAAGGATCGCCGCTGACGAGCGTGTCACAGAAAGGTTTCGAAAGATCCTGCGATCCGATCGTTCCGAGCACGGTCTTGAGATACGGGAGCGTGCCGTCGCCGAGATAATTGCGCAGCTTCTCGTTGATCTGGTGGAGCGAGGCCGGATAGCCGAGGCGCCCGCGCTCCTCGGATTCCCGGTAGTCTCTCGGATCTCGCAGATGGTCGCGGATGCCGCAGCGCAGGATCAGGAAGGCCTCGGTCGCGGCCTTGAGGACCTTGTAGGCATCGACCCCGAAGCGCAGGCGCTTCCGCTCGGGGAGCAGGGCCGAGGCCGGATCTTCCAGCTCGCCCAGCTCGCCGGCCAGATCGTTCTGGCAGAGCACGCGGTCGATGAAATCCTTGTAGGCCTCGAATCCCATGCTGGCCGTGCTGTTGCGGATCGCGACCCAGAGCGCCTGATCGTCGGACGGGCAGGATTGCGAGCGCTGGAGCTGGACCCCGACGGGACTGTCGAGTGAGACCGGCACGGCGCCGTCGCGGCCGAAGCCGGCGACGGTCACCGGTTCGGTGAGGCGGACCTTGAAACTCTCCTCGGCGGGGTTGTCGACCCTGACGGTCTTGCCTTCGGACAGGAAGTCGCCGTCCAGGGCATCCGGGGCGTCCGAACCGCCGCGGGGCTTTCTTGAATTGGCCATCGTTCTCTCCTTTTCGTTTGAAATCGTGATTCAAGCGGCGATCGCCTTGGGCGCGCTCGCCGCGGCGCGCAGATCTCCCAGGGCCCGCTTGAGAGCCCAGTAGCGGAGGATCTCCGCCACCGTTTCGCTCTCCTGCTCGGGAGTGATCCGGCGGTCCTGCTTGGCCTGGCCGAGAACGGCGAAGACCAGCGTGGGAGCCGCGGTGCGGGTGAGGGTCTTGTCGCGCCGCCAGGCTTCATACAGAGCCCGCAGGCGCTCGGGCTGGCGCTCGGCGATGGGAAAAACCTGATGAAGCGCGGCCCCTTGCAGCGCCTTGGGCCGGTGATGGACGAGGAGCCGGATGAATTCCGGCATCGTCGATTCGAGAGCGGCCAGGATCCGCAAGCGGTCGGCCGGGAGGCCCGTCCTGGGATAGAACGACTCCCAGAGCCGGCCGAAGAGCTCCCACTGCGGATCGGGATAGAGGAAGCTCCCCAGGGCGGTCGAGAGCCGGACCCGGATCCAGGGGAAGGGGTGAGGATCGTCAGGCGTGACGCGGAAAACGAAGGCCCGCGGCAGCGAGACGACCTGCATCAGACCCTGAGTAGCGACGATCCCGAGCTTGGCGACCGACCAGAAGTCGGCGATGATCTCGGAGATCCACCGTTCCCAGAGCTGCCAGGCCGACCGCTCCTCCCCCTCGGCCCGCAGCCGGCGCGCCCGCAGGGCGGAACGGAGCGATTCGACGAGATGGATCAGCGCCGCTCCCTGATGGCCCACCTCGTGGACCAGCGACGAGGCGATGCCGCTCCCCACCATCCGTTCCCAGGGGATGCGGATCACAGCCACCGGATTCTCGCCGCCGCCGGGCAGGCGGGTGCGCGCCCGGCGGATGGCGGCGCCCTGGCCGCGGTCGAGATAGGTCAGGACGGGCGGCGGATCGTAGAACCGGCTCGCGAGCTGGATGGCGTCCTCCGCCGCCACGTCGAGCCCCGCGAGCCAGACGCCGTTGTCCACCTCGCCGCGCAGCGTGAGGGCATGGGCGAAGATGTCGAACTGGGTGAGGCCGGCGTTGAACCGGAGCTTCAGGAACGCGAAACGCCGCTGGGCCTCGGCGGGAGTCGAGCCTCGCCCCTCCAGGCTCTTCAGCCAGCCCAGATAGCCCCGGACCCGCGCCCGCAGCTCCCGCCGGCCCTTGATCAGATAGTGCTCGATGGCCTGGGCGGCCTCGGCCGAAACGCCGGCCGCCGGCACCATCGGCACGATGAGCGCGAAGGGCTTCACCCGGGCGAGGCGCGTCAGCAGAGAACGCGCTTCCAGGGCCAGGATATTGGCGACGGACGGCGGCAGGGCCATGGCTCAGACTCCGATCACCAGGAGCACGTTGCCGCGGCGCACCCAGCGGCCCGACGTGGCGTGAGGGCGATGCTGATGCTGATGCTGTTGCGGATGGCAGGCCGCAGCCGCCTGCTGGCCGGGAGCCGGACCCTGCGCCGGTTGCGCGACGCTCGCGACCTCGCCGAAGATCTCGGGGTCGAGGTCGGCATACCCCCCGTCGGCATCGGGGTTGGCATCGACGTCGCCGCCGTCATAAGCGGGAACCGGGACGGCGACGGTGCGATCGAGATCGTGCATGCGCCACCGGCGCTGCCTCGCCTGCCAAGGGTCGGGGACATAGGGAGGAGCGATCGGTCCGGAGGGGCGGTAGCCGTTGCGGAGGAATCCCGGCGCGTGGCGCCGAGCGGCCGCCAGCACCGCGGCGCGGGCAATCCTCCGGGGATCCATGGACCGCCGATAGCGAGCGGCCCTAGCCGCCGCGTTGCCGGCGAAGCCCACGAAGCGCCGGCTCATCTCGAACTCCTTGTCCTCGTTGCTCATCCCTTCGAGCTCGAGGCCGAAAATCTGGCCTCCCACGCTGGCGAGCTTGCTCCCCAACTTGGCCCCTACAGGGCCGCCGAAGAAACCGCCGACCGCGCCGCCGAGGATCGGCAGGGCCGTCTTGGCGGCCTTGCGGAGAATCCCACCCAGCGACTTGCCGACCGGGGAGCTGATGGCCTGGCCGGTCGCCTTGCCGGCCTTTTTGAACAGGTCGCCGAGGAACTGCTCGAGCTCCTGCTCATTGGAGACCGCGAGCAGCTCGGCGGCCAGCTCCATCTCCTGCTCCTGGGAAAAGGGGCTGCCACTCTCCGCCTCCCCTGCCATCTCGGTCTCGTAGCTCCCGCCCTCCCCCTCGTACTCTCCCTCGCCCTCGTAGCTGCTCTCGTAATCGCTCTCGAAGATCTCTTCACCCATGCCGTTCATCGCGGTCTCCTTTCAGTTGGATCGGTCGTCATCCTGACGAGCTCGGGAGACCTCAAAGGGCAAGGGCTGTGCCATGGAAAAGCCCGGAAAACAGGGCTTTTCGCGAAGCGCGCTTCGCTTTGAAAGGATTTGGGGAGAGAAAAGGCGAAGGAGACTTCGGAAATGTTTCGGGGGACGTTCGTGGCCTGCGACCTCACCCTCGATCCCTCTCCTAAAGGAGAGGGAGGGCCCACCGGGGGCCGCATCGCAGTCGTCCCCCTTCTCCTTTAGGAGAAGGGGATAGGGGATGAGGTCGCAGGCCGCGAACGCCTGCGATCAAGAGCCCTTCACGAGGCCGCGCACCGCTTCGGCGCTGTCGCAGGCGAGCGCCCGCCGGGCGAGATTCCGGGCGTCCGCCATCGAGACGTTGCGGACGCGCGCCTTGATCGCCGCGATGCTGGGGATGCTGACGGAGAGCTCGACGACGCCGAGGCCGATCAGGATCACCGCGCCCAGCGGCTCTCCCGCCACGCCGCCGCAGACACCGACCCAGGTCTTCTTGCCTTCCGTGGCGCGCACCGTCTGATCGATCATCCGCAGCACCGCCGGATGGAGCCCGTCGGCCTGCCGCGCCAGTTGCGGATGGCCGCGGTCCATCGCCAGCACGTATTGCGTCAGGTCGTTGGTGCCGATCGAAAAGAAATCGACGAGGTCCGCCAGCTCGGCCGCCATCACCACCGCCGACGGCACTTCGATCATGATTCCGAGCTCGAGCTTCTCCGCGCCCACTTCCTGCCGCACCTGCTCGGTGATCGCCAGCGCCTGGCGCAACTCCGTGGTGCCGGAGATCATCGGATACATGATCTTGATCGATCCGTGCGCCGAGGCGCGGAAGATCGCCCGCAACTGGGTCTTGAACAGCTCGGGGTAGGCGAGGCAGAGGCGGATGCCGCGCACGCCGAGAAAAGGGTTCTCTTCGGCCGGCATGTCGAGGTAGGGCACCGCCTTGTCGCCGCCGATGTCGAGCGTGCGGACGATCAGCGGCAGGCCGCCCAGGGCTTGAGCCGCCTCGCGGTAGGCCACGTACTGCTCCTCCTCGGAAGGCGCCATGTCGCGCTCCAGGAACAGGAACTCGCTGCGCATCAGGCCAACTCCCTCGCCCCCCGCCTCCACGGCCTGCGCGGCCTCCTTCGCAAGGCCGGTGTTGGCGACCACCTCGATGCGGACGCCGTCGGTGGTGAGCGCCGGCTCGTAGCGTGTCCGGGACTCGGCGTCGCGGAGGTCGGCGAGAGCGCTCTGCGCGGCGCGGGCCGCCAGGAGGTCCTCCGCGCTCGGATCGACGTAGAGCACGCCGTTGTCGCCATCCAGGACCGCCTGCGCGCCTTCCATCTGATGCATTACCGCGGGACCGACGCCGACCACGGCCGGAATCCCCAGCGACCGCGCGATGATCGCCGCGTGCGAGGTGGGTCCGCCCCCCGCCGTGCAGAAGCCCAGGACGCGCGCCGGATCGAGCGCCGCGGCGTCCGAAGGGGTGAGATCCTGGGCCAGCAGGATCATCGGCTCGGTGGGCATCTCCGCCGCCTCTTCGATCACTCCGGCCAGCCGCCGCAGGACGCGGGTGCCGACATCGCGCAGGTCGGTGGCGCGGCCGGCGAGGAGCGGATCGTCGAGCTTCGCCAGGGAGTCCGCCTCGCCCTCGATCGTCTCGCGCCAGGCCCAGCCGGCGCTCTCTCCCCGCGCGATCCGCCCTTCGGCGCGCGCCATGAGATCGGGATCGGCCAGGAACTCGGCGTGAGCCAGGAAGATGGCGGCGCCGGCCGCGCCGGACTTCGCCTTCACTTCCAGGTAGAGCTCGTGGAGCTCGGCCCGCGCCGCCGTGACCGCCTCGCTCAGCCGCCGGCGCTCCCGCTCGGGGTCCTTGGCGCAGCGCTCGACCACGATCCTGCGCTGGCGCAGCAGTCGCAGCGGACCGATCGCCAGCCCCGGCGACGCCGCCAGCCCACGCACCGTGGCACCGACCGCGCGCGGCGACCAGCCGTGGGACGGTCCGCCGAGCACGATCTCCTCAACCTCGGGCTCCTCGATCAGCCGCTTCAGCGCCGCCAGGGCCGCCTCGGCCTGGAAGCCCCGAGCCGAGATCCGCACCGTGGCGCCGGCCTTGGCACCCAGCCGCAGCAGCGCCGCCAGGCTCTTGCCGTTGGCCCGCTTGCTGCCATGGCGCACGATCACCTCGGCGTCGAACCCCTTGGCGGCCTCCACGAACGCGGTCGCCGGCCGGGCGTGCAGGCCGTGCGCGCTTCCCACCTTCGCCTCGACCGAGAGGCCCCCCTCCGCACCCTCGGAATCCTCGGAGGAGGCGGCGGCATCGGCGCGCGGCGCGCTCAGCGCGGCGATCACCTCCCCCGGATCGCCGGTGACTGAGAGGCGCTCCACCATCTCGTCGTCATAGAGCAGGCCGGTGAGATTGCTGAGGATGTCCAGATGCTCGTCCGACCGCGCCGCAATACCCACGATGAGGCGCGCCGTGTCCCCCGTCTGCCACGCGACCCCCGCGGGCACCTGCAGCACCGCGATTCCCGTGCGCTGGATCAGCTCGCGGTCCTTCGGCATGCCATGAGGGATGGCCACCCCCTTGCCGAGATACGTGTTGGCCACCTGCTCCCGCGCCAGCATGCTCTCCGCATAGCCCGGATCGATGCAATGCGAGCGCACCAGCAGCGCCGCCACCTGCCGGATGGCGTCCTCCTTCGACTCGGCGACGGCGCCGACCCGGACGTTCGCGGATTCGAGTTGCAGCATGCCTGCCTTTCTGGGACGGCCTCGCCGCCGAGGGGGCGGCGGGGGGCGTGGGGGAGTCTATCGCGAAGCCTCCAGCGCCTTTTGCAGGGCACTGGCTGCATCATTTATGGTACACTCTCGAACGTGGCGGAGTCCCTGCAGGAAGGCAAGGAACCGGTCCTGCGGGTGGCCTTCTATCGCACCGGGGGCGGCAACGAGCCCGTTCGCCAGTGGCTGAAGGATCTGCAGCGCGACGACCGAAAGGCCATCGGTCAAGATGTCAAGACGGCGCAATACGGTTGGCCGCTGGGGATGCCGCTGATCAGGAAGCTGGAGCCCGGCTTGTGGGAGGTCCGCTCTCACATCACCGTGGGAATAGCACGAGTTCTGTTTACCGTCGAGGGTGGCGTAATGGTTTTGCTGCACGGCTTCGTCAAGAAGTCACAAAAAACGCCGCCGGGAGACTTGAAGACGGCTCGGCAGCGTCTGGCGGACCTACGCGAGGAGTAAACGTCATGAAGAAAGAGCACATCGGCAGCGACTTTGATGATTTCCTCCGGGAGGAGAATCTCCTTGAGATCTCGGAAGCTACCGCCGCCAAGCGGGTGATCGCCTTCCAGATCGCCCAGGAAATGGAGCGCCGCAGCCTTTCCAAGTCGGAGATGGCCAGCCGCATGAAGACCAGCCGGCCGGCGCTGGATCGCTTGTTGGACCCGGCAAATCCATCCGTGACGCTGTCGACGCTGGAACGGGCTGCGTTCGCGATCGGCAAGAAGCTCAAGATCGAATTGGCATAGGGCCCGTTGGGCCCCCTCAAGCCAGCGGCAACCCCGCCCCCGCCCGCGTCGCCGAATCGTGCAGATCGAGGATGGGCTGGATCTCCTCGTCCACCTTGCCCCAGCCGACGGATTCCACGAACTTGCAGGTCGCCTTGGATTGGCAGGCCTGGTCGTATTGGGCCAGCCATTGGGCGAAGCTCGCTTGGTCCCACTGGTCGTCCCGGGGATGCTGCCCGGGAGGGAGGCGCTGGCCGCAGCGCCAGGGCTTGGGGGTCAGGCGGGCGCGGAAGCTCTCCTGGATACGGCAGAGGTGCAGGAAGGCGGGATCGACGCCGACGGAGGTCATCAGCGCCTGCGCTTCCGGCGAGCGCGGGTCGTACGTGCGGTCGGTGGCGAGGACGCGGAAGCCGGCGGCGGTCTGGTAGATCCGGAAGCTGCCGCTCGATGCTCGCTGGAGCCCCTCGCGCAGGGTGGCCAGCAGGGCGTCCTGAGGGCTGACCGACGGTTTCCGGCCGAAAAGGCCGCCGAGAAAGCCGGTGTCCGGAGGGGACTCGGGGAGGTCGATGTCGATGAACATCGCGCCGGCCGTGTTCAGCACCAGGCTGCCGTAGCTGTTGCGCGTCACCACTCCGGCCGGGTCGCCGCCGCGCCCTTTCAACTCCTGCACGATCTCCTCGCGGAGCGGCTTGCCGGCGTAGGCGTAGCCGCGGTTCAGGTCGAGCCCCTGCTGCACCCGCTGGGCGAAGGCCGCGAGGCGCTCATGAGCTTTCTGCTCCGCGCCGGCCCGGTCCTCGTTCGACCACCCCCAGGCCACGATTTCGTAGTACGGGCGGTCGAGAGCAGTGGGGACCTGGCCGGTGGCGCGAACCCAGTAGCGTGGAATATCCATGCGATTCTCCTAACGGACCTCGAAAAGGCCTTCGACCTCCACCGCCACGTCATAGGGGAGCGCGCTGACGCCCACCGCCATGCGCGTGTGGCGCCCGGCGTCCTGGAAGATCTCCACAAAGAGGTCGGAGGCGCCGTTGATCACCTGGGACTGTGCCACGAAATCCGGCACGGAGTTGACGTAGCCGGCGATACGGACGCAGCGCACGACGCGGTCGAGATTCCCGTCCAGCTCGGCCCGGAGCAGGGCCACGAGATTGAGGGCGCACAGCCGGGCCGCCTGCTGCCCCTCCTCGACGCCGAGCTCGCGCCCGAGCTTGCCGATGAACCGGCGCTCGCCGTTCCACTGCGAGAGCTGGCCGGTCAGGTAGACCAGGTTGCCGGTCCGCACCGCGGGGACGTAATTCGCCCCCGGCTTGCTGGGCTCCGGCAGCTCGATTCCAAGCTCTTTCAGGCGATCGGCGATGGGGCTGGGCATGGGACGAGACGATAGCATTCCGCTCCGCTCATCGCTGAACGCCGTGCTTCCGTCGCCGCGGAAGAGCCGACATTGCGGTGAACGAGCCGCCATTGCGGCCGAAGAGAAGACATTGCGGCGAATCCCATGACGTTGCGGTGAACGGATCGACGTCGCGGCGGATGCCTCGACGTTGCGGTAGATCAATGTATATTGCGGTGAACGGCGAGACGTTGCGGTGAACGAGATCACGTTGCGGTGTATCTATCGACGTTGCGGCAGACGGGCCGACGTTGCGGTGAAACCGGGGACGTTGCGGTAGAGCTGGCGGCGTTGCGGCGGAGCCCTCGATGTTGCGGCGGCGCTCTCGACGTTCCGGTGGAGCGTTGGACATCGCGGCAGAGCCGTCGACATCGCGGTGGAACCGCCGGCATCGCGACAGATACCTGGACTTTGCGGCGGAGCCATCGACATTGCGGTGGAGCGGCCGACATCGCGGCAGATCGGGAGGGAAAAAGAGCTTCCGCCTCACTCGAAATCGACGAAGTCGTCTTCCCAGTATTCGTGCTCTCCCCGGACGTTCGCGGCGTGGCGCTCCTTCTCTATGGCCCGCAACTGCACGCGGCGGATCTTCCCCGAGATCGTCTTCGGGAGCTCGGCGAACTCGATGCGGCGGATGCGCGAGAAGGGGGCCAGACGCTGGCGGGAGAAACGGAAGAGGGCGTGGGCGGCCGCCGGCGAGGGCTCCACGCCGGGCTTGAGCACCACGTAGGCCTTGGGGACGCTCAGGCGGATCGGGTCCGGGCTCGGGACCACCGCTGCCTCGGCGACGCTGTCGTGCTCGATCAGCGCGCTCTCCAGCTCGAAGGGGCTGATCCGGTAGTCGGAGCTCTTGAACACGTCGTCGGCGCGGCCGACGTACCAGAAGGTGCCGTCGGCGTCGCGCGTGGCCACGTCCGAGGTGCGGTAGTGGCTGCCGCCCGGCAGGCCGCCGCCCGCCTCGGGGTGGTCGAGGTAGCCCGCCATCAGCGGCAGCGGACGAGGATCGAGCCGGAGGGCGATCTCGCCTTCGTCGCCGGCGTGGCCGTCGGCGTCGAGGAGGTCGATGGCATAGCCGGGCAGGGGCTTGCCCATGGCCCCGACCTTCACCTCCTCGCCGGGCGGATTGCCGATCTGGCAGGTGGTCTCGGTCTGGCCGTAGCCGTCGCGCACGGTCAGACCCCAGGCCTCGCGCACCTGGACGATCACCTCCGGGTTGAGCGGCTCGCCGGCGCTCACCAGCTCGCGGAGCTTCACCGGATAGGACTTCAGGTCCTCCAGAATCAGCATCCGCCAGACCGTGGGGGGCGCGCAGAGGGTGGTGACGCCGCAGCGCGCCAGCGTCTCCAGGGTCTTCCGGCCGTCGAAGCGCGGGAGCTGGTGGATGAAGATGGTGGCGCCGGCGTTCCAGGGGGCGAAGAAGCAGCTCCAGGCGTGCTTGGCCCAGCCGGGCGAGCTGATGTTGAGGTGGACGTCCCCCTCGCGCAGCCCGATCCAGTAGAGGGTCGAGAGGTGCCCCACCGGATAGCTCTGATGGGTGTGCAGGACCATCTTGGGCTTGGCGGTGGTGCCGGAGGTGAAGTAGAGGAGGAAGGGGTCGTCCGCGTGGGTGGGGCCGTCGGGCTCGAACGCCGCCGAGGCCTCGTACGCTTCGTCGAAGGGGCGCCAGCCGGCGGCCTCTCCTCCGACCACGATGCGGGTGTAGTCGCCTGGCACCGCCGCCAGTTTCGCGGCCAGCTTCGCGGCCGACGACGCGTCGGCGATCACGTGGCGCATCTCGCCGCGCTCGATGCGGTCCTGGAGGTCGGCGCTGGACAGCAGCGTGGTCGCCGGGCTGATCACGGCGCCCAGCTTGATCACGGCGAGCATGATCTCCCAGAGGGGCACGACGTTGGGGAGCATCACCAGCACGCGGTCGCCGCGGCGCACTCCGCAGGCGCGCAGGTGGTTGGCGACGCGGTTCGAGCGCTCCGCGATCTCGGCGAAGCTGAGGCGGGTCTCGCCCCCTTCGTCGTCGACGATCCAGAGCGCGGTCCGGTCGTTGCCGCGGGCCTGGACGTCGAAGAAATCGAGGGCCCAGTTGAAGCGATCGAGCTGGGGCCAGCGGAAGCCGGCGCAGGCCGCGGCGTAGTCGTCCCGGTGAGCGATCAGGAAGTCGCGTGCGGCGAGAAAATCGGCGGCATCGTCTTTGCGAGGCATGCACTAGTATGAGCCTTTCCCGCGAGGATCGAGAATGGAACTGACGCCCACCACGGCACCGGCCGCTCCACCGCCCGCGGCGGCTGAAGCGATCTCCCTCCCCGACCTCGACGCCTTCGCGCACCACTGGCAGGACGAAGCGGAGGCGGCGTATCTCTACAAGCTCCTCGGCACGGTCGAGCCGGATCCGCGGAAGCGTGATCTCTATACACGCCTCGCCCACGTCGAGGAGCGGCACACGAGGATCTGGGGGGACCTGCTGGCGGCGCACGGCCGCCGCCCGGGACCGTTCCGGCCGGGTCTGCGGGCGCGCACGATGGCTCTGATCGGCCGCACGCTGGGCCCCCGCGCGCTGCTGCCGATGCTGCTCGCCGAGGAGGGGCGGGAGGTGCGCGCCTATCTCCAGATGCACCGCGCCACCCCCGCGGGGACAGCCGGCCAGACCGAGGCGCTGCTGCTGGCGCGGGAGTCCGCCGAGCACGCCACCACCCTGGGCGACATCAGCGGCCGCGGCACCGAGCCCTGGCACCGCATCGAGGCCGGGGGTTTCCTGCGCAACGTGGTCTACGGCTTCAACGACGGCCTGACCGCCAACTTCGGCCTGGTAGCCGGGGTGATCGGCGCCACCGTGGCCACCCAGCACCAGGCGGTGGTGGTGGCGGGCGTCGCCGGGCTGATCGCCGACGCGCTGTCGATGGGGGCCAGCGGCTTCCTCGCCGCCAAGAGCGAGCAGGAGGTCTACACCCACGAGATCGCCATGGAGCGCGCCGAGATCGAGCTGATGCCCGAGGTCGAGCGCGACGAGCTGGCGCTGATCTACGAGCTCAAGGGGATGGACAAGGACGCCGCCTGCGTGCTCGCCACCGAGGTGATGGCCGACCCCGCGCGGATGCTCGAGGAGCAGGTGCGCGAGGAGCTCAAGATCGGCGGCCAGGACTCCTCGCCGCTGCGCGAGGGGTGGACGACCGGCCTCGCCACCGCCTTCGGTGCCCTGATCCCGGTGCTCCCCTTCTTCTTCCTGCACGGCACGGCGGCGATCTCCCTCTCCTTCGGCCTCGCCATGCTCTCCCACTTCCTGGTGGGAGCGGCGCGCTCGGTGTTCACCGGCCGCGGCGTCTTCCGTTCCGGCATGGACATGTTCGTGGTCGGCGTCGGCGTCGCGGCCGTGGGCTACTTCGTGGGCCTGTGGGTGGCGCGGCTGCTCTGAGGGCGAAACCTTCTGGCGGCGAGCGGGGACATACGGCAACGGATGGAGGCCGTCGATGGATCGTCACCCCCGCAAAGGCTCGAAAATCTCCACTGGAAGCACCTTCTTTTCTACATGAGCCCCTCCAGGACCGGAACCGCCGCCGGAGCGACCACCGCTGCGCCCGAAAGGGTGTTCCCCGCGGGAGGTCCCTTCCTGTTCGCACCGGATTTCAGCGCCGAGCCGGCGCGCCAGGGCTCGCCAACGGGCCGGGGCTGGCGTATACTGCGCGCAATTACTCAGGAGCGCGAAGGAACGGAGCTGCGCGGAAGGGAATCCCTGCCGTCGGAGGAGCTGCCGGCGCCGCGCTCCTCCATGGATTGGAAGCCGGCGCCTGCCGGCCATCGAAGAATGGAGTCGTTCGAATTGAGTCTGCGCACCAAATCCCTCTGGCTGGTGGGAGCGGTGGCGGCGGCGGTCTTCGGGATCGCCCTGCTGCTGGTGGCCCGCCTCGTCAGCGTCGCGGACGACCCGCAACTCGCCCGTCAGATCGGCTGGAACCTGCTGTTCATCGGCCTCTCGGCCGGCGTCCTCGCGGCGGGCGCGGCGTTCTGGATCGTCAAGCGCATCACGCTCCCCCTGCGGCGGCTCTCCGAGACGATGTCCAGCATGGCGCGGGCGGGGCAGCTCCAGAGCGACTTCCCCACGGCCGGCGGCGGCGGCGAGGTCCAGCTCATCGAAGAGACGTTCCGCGGGCTGGCGGCCTCGCTGGAAGAGTCGCGGCGCGCCCGCGAGCGCTCCTACGTCGAGGCGGTGGGCGCGGTGGTCACGGCGGCGGACGCCCGCGATCACGAGACGACCGGCCACTCCTTCCGCGTCGCCCTCTACGCCGTCGCCCTCGCCAAGGCGATGGGCCTCCACGGCGAGCCGCTGAAGGCGATCGAATGGGGGGCGCTCCTCCACGACGTCGGCAAGATGGTGGTGCCGGACGAGATCCTGCGCAAGATGGGGCCGCTCACCGACGAGGAGTGGCACATCATGCGGCAGCACCCGACCTGGGGGTTCGACATGCTCGCCGAGGTCAGCTTCCTGCAGCCGGCGGCGCTCGAGGTCATCTACAGCCACCACGAGCGGTGGGACGGCCAGGGGTACCCGCGCGGCATCGCCGGCGAAGGAGTCCCCTTAAGCGCCCGCATTTTCGCCGTGGTGGACACCTACGACGCGATCACCTCCGACCGCCCGTACCGGCGAGCGCGCTCGCATCAGGCCGCCGTGACCGAGCTGGCGCGGGTGGCCGGCCAGCAGTTCGATCCGGCCGTCGTCGAGGCCTTCCGCCATTTGCCCGAGGTCGAGCTGCGCCGCCTGCGCGAGCTCTGCCGGCAGGTCCATCCGGGATTGAGCCTGCCGGCGGACCTGGTGGCTTCGCTGGCCGAGCCGGAGCAGAAGGCGGAGGTCGGATTCTAGATTTTGAAGGTCCTGCATCCAGATCTCTCCACTGACGAGCGCGAGCGGCTGTTTCAAGCGGGGATCGAGCTGTTCGATCAGGGGCGGTTCTTCGAGGCCCACGAGGCCTGGGAAGAGATCTGGCGCTCGACCGCGCCGGAGCCCAAGGATCTCTTTCAAGGGCTGATCCAGATCGCCGTCGCCCTGCACCAGTTCTTCGACCTCCACCGCATCGAAGGCCCCCGCCGCACCCTCGCCAAGGCCCGCCGCCGCCTGGAGCCCTACCTGCCGGAAGCGCTGGGGATCGACGTCTCTGATCTGCTGGCGGGGGTGGGGCGGTGGGAGGGGTGGCTCACGCACCCCAAAGGAGATCGTCCGCCGGTGCCTACGCTGGCAATCTCACCACCGGCAGGCGCCGAGGTGCCCATCGCCCAGGTTGAGTGAGCCGGTGATGGAAACTCCGGAGGGATCCCCCTCGTTATGAACGGTGATCACGATGTTTCCGGAGCCAGCAGCCACATTGACCGGGGTCCCCGAGATGGAAATCGGCGGATTCGAAGGCCCGAAATTGCCGGGGTCGGCGATCGTGAAAAGCACGGTCTGTTGCGGCAGATTCGCCACGCTGGTCGTATTCAGCTCGCCATGAGAGGAATTGTCGCTCTTGACGTTGCCGGTGACTTGGACCTTGCCCGTTGAGCAGGAACAGAAGTCGAGCTGATAGGTAAAGTCCCCGTCGCCCACCGTCCCATCGTTCGTATAGGACATCCAGGGCCTCGTGGCGTCCCAGGCCGTGGACAGGCCGGTAACCGGCACTGCCGGGTTGCCATCGTTCTTCTGCCAATTCTTGGCGTCGGCCAGATTGATGGTGAGATTGGTCTGGCACAGCGGATCGCGGGAAGGAACGGACCGGGCCGCGACGTGCTCGACCTCGATCGCCGTGCTCTTCGCTCTCGCGGCCGTGTAATAACCCGTGACATCGAAGGGCGAGCCGGACTGGATCACAAAGAAGCCATCGAGCAACCCGGGAGGACCGCCCAGCAGTTTCCGGATGATCTGGCAATCAAAGGCCTGGACGGCATCGGGGCCAATTTTGCTGAACACGAAGCCCGAAATCGGACCGTCGATCTGAATGCCGGCGAGAGCCGCCTTGTAGCGGAAGGGGACCGTCTGGTACAGCGGATTGTGAACATTAATCGTCGTTTTATAGTCGCCGTCCTCCACTAACGGGTGAGTCGCCGCGGTGCCGCAGACGAACTTCGCCGCATACTGGGAGTCGGTCTGATTGTCTGATCCGGAGCCCCCGGGCGGCGGACATGGGACCTCGACCCGGCGGCCTTCGCAGGCACGCTCCGGTCTCGAGCCCAACCAGTGAATCGCGGTGCATTCAACCGTGCCGCAGACGTTGCGCTCCTGCGCCATGGCCTGCAGGTCGAGACCGAAGAGATAATTATTGCAATTGGTTCTGCAAGTCGCCCATTCGGTGGCGGAGAAAGGCCACGATCCGTTCGACCACGACTGCGTGTTAGTGAAGGTCGAGCCTCCCGGGAAATTGCAGAGGACCTTGGCCCAGCAATGCGCGTCCGCGTGCAACGGACGGGCGGATGAGGCAAAGAACAGGACGGCCGTTCCTCCGAGCAACGTCACGGATCGCCAAATCTTCCTGGCCATGACAGAGCCTCCTCGTCAAAAAAACTCTTGCGAGGGAAAAATGATATCGCAAAATCGGAAAGAAGGGTAGGGGTGAGGGGGCCTACGGGATTCCGAACCGCCGCCGCTTCTCCCAAAGCGCCTTCCGGCTGATCCCCAGCAGCTCCGCCGCCCGCCCCTGATGGCCGCGGGTGAAGGCGAGGGCGTTCCGGATCTGCTCCTGCTCCACCTCGGCGAGCGGCCGGGGGCGGTTTTCGAGCACCCCTTCGGGCGGCGGCGGATCGATCGTGCCGCCGCCCGGTTCGATCAGGATGAGTGCGCGCTCCAGGGTGTTGCGGAGCTGCCGGAGGTTGCCCGGCCAGGGATGCGCCAGCATCCAGGCGCGGGCGCGGGCCGACAGGGTGGGATCGCGGACGCCGAAGCGCTCGCCGAGGTCGGCCAGCAGGTGGTCGAGGATGGCGGGGAGGTCCGCGCGCCGCTCGCGCAGCGGCGGCAGGCGGAAGGCGAGGACCTCCAGGCGGTAGAAGAGATCGGCGCGGAAGGTCTGGCGGGCGACCCGCCGCGGAAGGTCCTCGGAGCCGATGGCGATGAAGCGGACGTCGGCCGCCACCTCCGGACCGCTCAACGGGGCGTAGCGCCGTTCGGCGACCAGCCGCAGCAGCTTCGGCTGCGCGGGGAGCGGCAGCTCCTCGACGTGGTCGAGGACCAGCGTGCCCCCCGCGGCCCAGGCCACCCGGCCGGCGCTCGACTGCGCGGCGCCGGTGAAGGCGCCGGAGCGGTAGCCGAACAGCTCGCTCTCGAAGAGAGCGCTGGGGATCGCCCCGGGATCGACCTCGATCAGCGGTCCGGCGGCGCGCGGGCTGGCGCCGTGGAGGGCGCGGGCGAGAGTCGAGCGGCCGCTCCCCGGCTCGCCGAGGATCAGCACCGGCGCCTCCGTGGGGGCGGCGCGGTCGACCCCGCGCAGGCTCGCCGCCAGCACGGGGAAATCTTGCAGCAGACGGGAAAGGGAGAGCGGGGAGGCGGCCGCGGTCACGCGCGGAATCCGGCGGTCTCGTCGGGCGCGTCCCCCCACAGCCGCTCGAGCGCGTAGTGCCGCCGCTGCTCCTCCTGGAAGACGTGGACCACCAGATCGCCGTAGTCGATCAGGATCCACTGGGCACGGTTGTAGCCCTCGACGTGGAGGGGGCGCACGCGGCGCTCCCGGAGCCTCTCCTGGACGGCGTCGGCGATCGCCTGCACCTGGCGCTCGTTGGTGCCGCCGCAGATCAGGAAATACTCGGTGAAGTCCGTGACCTTCCCCAGGTGCAGCACCTGGAGCTCCACCGCCTTCCGATCTTCGGCGGCGGCGACGGCCTCACGAACTCTTTCCAGGGTGTCGTTCGCTTGTGTGATGGGTTCTGGATTCATCGGTACAGGTCGTATTTGTGCAGGTATCGTACCACCAAGTCGGGGACCGCCCCCGCGGGAAGGGGGAGGCCGGCGGCGAGCAATTCCCGCAGGCGGGTCGAGGAGACGTCGACGGGGGGCTGCGCGAGCAGCAGGGCCCGGCCGGTCGACGCCAGCGCGGCCACCTCGGGGTGGAGCTGGGCTTGGGCGAGGTCCCAGCCGGGACGGGTCAGCACCACCAGCCGCGCCGCCTCGGGGATCTCCCGGAAGCGCACCCAGTGATGGAGGTCGGCGAACGAGTCGCCGCCGATCAGCAGATAGAGCTCGGCCGCCGGCATCTGGCGGCGGAAGTGCTCCAGCGTCTCGATCGTATAGGCCGGGCGGTCGAGCGTCAGCTCGTGCGCGGAGGCGTAGAGCCCCTCCTCGCCGAGCAGCGCCAGCTCCACCATGGCGTAGCGGGCCAGCGCCGGCGCCAGGGAGCGCCCCGGCTTGTGCGGAGGGCGCGCGGTCGGCAGGTAGATCACGCGGTCGAGCCCGAGGTCGCGCTTCGCGGCGCGGACGGGATCGAGGTGGCCGCGATGGATGGGGTCGAAGCTGCCGCCGAAAAGACCGATCTTCAGGGTTGGCTTCATGGGGCTTGCAGGCGCTTGGCGAGGTCGCCGATCAGGCCGTGGATCCCCTCGCGCGTGGCCGAGCTGATCTCGCGATATGGGAGCCCGCGCTCGGCGGCCGCGCGGCGCAGCTCTTCCTGGCGCTCGGGGATCGCCGCGTCGAGCTTGCTCCCCACGATCAGCCGCGGGCGCTCCATCAGCTCGGCGTTGAAGGCCGTCAGCTCGCGCTCGACGGTGACGAGATCCTCCACGGCCCTCCCCTCGAAGCTGGAGAGGTCGACCAAGTGGAGCAGCACCCGGCAGCGCTCGACGTGGCGGAGGAACTGGATGCCGAGGCCGGCTCCCTGCGCCGCGCCGGCGATCAGGCCGGGGAGGTCGGCGATCACGAAGGGCTCCGAGAGCGGCCCCTCGGCTACCACGCCGAGCTGGGGGACGAGGGTGGTGAACGGGTAGTCGGCGATCTTCGGCCGCGCCGCCGAGACGACGCTGATCAGGGTCGACTTGCCGGCGTTGGGCAGGCCGATGACGCCGATGTCGGCGAGCAGCTTGAGCTCCAGGCGGAGATGGCGCTCCTCGCCGTCGGTGCCGGGGTCGGCCCGCCGCGGCGCCTGGTGGGTGGCGGTGGCGAAGCGGGCGTTGCCGCGCCCCCCCTTGCCGCCGGCGGCGACGCGCAGGCGCTGGCCGTCGAGGAGGATCTCGCCCAGCGGCTCGCCGGTCTCCTCGTCGTAGACCACCGTGCCGAGCGGCACCGGGACCTCCAGGTCCTCCCCTTCCTTGCCGGAGCAGTTGGAGCCCTCGCCGTGGCGGCCGCGCTGCGCCGGGTAGAGCGAGGCGAAGCGCAGGTGGTAGAGGGTGTTGCGGTTGGCGTAGCCGGTCAGGTAGACCGAGCCGCCGTCGCCGCCGTCGCCGCCGGAGGGGCCGCCGCGGGGGACGTACTTCTCCCTGCGGAAGGCCACGCAGCCGTTGCCGCCACGTCCGGCCCGGACGTGGATCCTGGCTTCGTCGAGGAAGATCAAGGTTAAATTCGGGTTGAGACGGCGGAGCCGGACCGCGAGCGTCCGGCTCCTCGGATTATTTCGAGACGACTACTCGGCGGCGGTCGCCGCGGGGGTCTCGGCCGGAGTCTCGGCGGGGGTGACGATGTGGACGAACTTGCCACGCCGCCCGCGGTCCTGGAACTTCACGACGCCGCTGAGCTTCGCGAACAGGGTGTCGTCCTTGCCGCGGCCGACGTTGTTGCCGGGGAAGATCCTGGTGCCGCGCTGGCGCACGATGATCGTGCCGCCGTTGACCCGCTCGCCGCCGAAGACCTTGACGCCGAGGTGCTGAGAGTTCGAATCGCGGCCGTTGCGGCTCGAGCCCTGTCCTTTTTTGTGTGCCATGAGCTGGTTACCTCTCTCCTCAAGTCCGCCCTAGCGGGAGGACGGCAACTGGATCTCTTCGATGCGGACCCGGTGCATGTGCTGGCGATGGCCGGTGGTGCGCCGGTAGGTGCTCCGCTTCTTCTTCTTGAAGACGCGGATCTTCGGGCCCTTCACCTCGCCCACCAGCGAGGCCGTCACGGCGGCGCCTTCGAGCGCCTTGCCGAGCTGGGGACCCTTGTCGCCCTTGTCGCCACTGCCGGAGACCATGAGCACCTGGTCGAAACGGAGCGAGCCCCCTTCGGCGTGGTCGCCGAGGAGCTCGACATCGATCACGTCGCCGGGGGCGACGCGGTATTGCTTACCGCCGGTCTGAATCACTGCGTACATTAGGAATGCTCCCCAAGGTCGCCCGCGGACAGCCGTCCGCGGACACGTGGACGGCGAAACCTACCACAGGAGGGGCATCCGGTCAATTGATTTGGGCCCGGACCGGCGAGGCGGGTATCCTTCTTGCTGTAGGAAATCGCCCATGCTGCTGAGGCTCGCCCGCCACCTCGTCGCCGCCTACCTGCGCCTGCTCGGCGCCCGCCGCCACGTGCTGGAGGCCGGCGCGGTGTCGCTGGTCTACTACTCGATCGGACCGGCGGACGGCGAGCCCTGGCTGGTGCTCCACGGGCTGGGGTCGATCGCGGCCTCCTGGAGCCCGGTGATGCGGCGGCTGCGCCGGAGCTGCCGCCTGCTGGTGCCCGAGCTCTCCGCCCTCGGCGGCACCCGGTGCGACGGCGACGGGCTGGGGATCCCGGCGGCGGTCGAGGTGCTGAAGGCGCTGCTCGACCGCGAGGCGGGCGCGCGGCCGGTCACCGTGCTCGGCTTGAGCCTGGGCGGCTGGATGGCGGTGCGGCTGGCCCTCGCCCACCCCGAACGGGTCGCCCGGCTGGCGCTGGTCGACATCGCCGGCTACCGCCATCAGGACTGGGAGCGGATCCGGTCGCTGGTGGAGGTGCGCGACCTCGCCGGGGTCGACCGCCTCTACAAGGCCCTGTTCGTCGAGGTCCCCTGGATGATGGCGATCTCCCGCCCCACCTTCCTCAAGGCCTATACCTCGCGGGCGGTGCGCACCGTGCTCGCCGGGCTCACCGCGGCCGACACCTTCGACGACGCCGACCTCGCCACCCTGCGGATGCCGGCGGTGGTGATCTGGGCCGACCAGGACGGCCTGTTCACCGTCGAGACCGGCCGGGCGATCGCCGCCGCCCTCCCCCGCGCCGGCCTGGAGATCGTCCCGCACTGCGGCCACGCCATCCACCTGGAGCGCCCGGGCGCTCTGAACGCGGCCCTGCAGCGCTTCCGCGCCGCCACGGCGGGGCTGGAATCGCGCCAGAGCCGAGGAGGAAAGCCATGGCCAGCCCCGAGTACCTAGTCTGCCTGGAGTGCGAGACCCCCTGCTACGTCTTCGAATGGGAGGACGGCAAGATCAGCGAGGTCCTCTGCCAGTCCTGCGGCAACGAGGACCCCGACCAGTTCGCCCTGCCGGAGGACATCGAGGAGATGTCCTCCTGAAATGGTGGACCGGGCGGCCACGCAGGGCCGCCCCTACGCGCTCGCCGCCGCCTCGACCGCCGTGCGCCCCGTGGGTTCGGGCGAGGCGGCCGGCAGCTCGAGGGTGACGCGGGTGCCCACCCCCTTGGTGCTGCGGATGCCGAGCCGGCCGCCGTGGGTGCGGGCGATCCGCTCGGCGATGGCGAGGCCGAGCCCGGTCCCCCCCTTGCGCGTCGAGTAGAAGAGCTCGAAGATCTTCGCCTGCTCGGCCGCCGTCATGCCGATCCCGTTGTCCGCCAGCTCCAGGACCACCATCGGCCCCTGCCGGTAGGCCGCCAGCTTGAGGAGCGGCCGGCGCCCCGCCTCCTCGGCGGCGGCGAAGGCGTTCTGCGCCAGGTTGAAGAGGAGCTGGCTCATCTGGGCGGGATCGATCCGGATGCGCGCTCCGCCGCTCCGGTCGTCGAACTCGATCTGCACCTGCCGTTTCTGGATCTCGCCGGCCAGCAGCTCCCGCATCCGCTCCAGCGGCCGCGCCGCCGGCACCTCCTCCAATTCGAGCGGGCGGGGCTTGGCGTAGGCGAGGAAGTCGGAGACCAGCCGCTCCAGCCGGCTGAGCTCCGAGCGGGTGATCGACAGCAGCCGCTTGCCGGTGGGGGCCGAGCCCCCCTCGTCGATCTCCTCCTCCAGCATCTGCATGTTGAGGTTGAGCGAGTTCAGCGGGTTGCGGATCTCGTGCGCGAGCCCCGAGGCGAGGGTGCCGAGATAGGCGAGCCGCTCGGCCTCCGCCGCCTGCACCTCCAGCCGCTGTGAGCGGCGGAGCACGAGCCAGACCACGACGTAGGCGGAGATCAGCAGCAGCATGGAGATGATGCCGATCGCCGACGTCTGGCGGATCAGGTCGGTGCGCAGCACCTCGATCCGCCGGCCGAGCTCGACGGCGCTGATGCCGATCTCGAGCTGGCCGTAGTTGCCGATCGGCACCTGGATGTCGGGGACCTCGAAGGAGGACTCCGCCTCGCGCACCTTCTTCTCGATCCGCGGCGCCGGCTGGAGGCCCTGCTGCAACTCGGGGGAGGTGAGGATCGGCGGCGGCATCTGGGACGCCGCTCCCTCGCCCCCCATCTGCGTCCGCGCCTCGCCGCGCCCCTCGTAGACGAGCACGCCGTTGCGGTCGCGGATCTCGACCCGCCGCACCAGCTCGCGCTGGCGCAGCACTTGGTCGATGTAGGTCTGGGTCTCCCGCTCGACCGCCACGGCGGTGTAGAGGTTCTTCCCCTCGCGGTCGGCGCGGCGGGCGATCTGCTGCGCCAGTTTCTCGGCCTCGGACTTGGTTTCCAGCAGCACGCGGTCGATCTCGCGCTGCGAGAGCGAGCGGAAGATCAGCCAGCCGAAGAGGGTGATGTCGCAGAGGACGAAGAGCCCGAAGACCAGCGAGGCGATCAGGAGCTTGCGCGACGAGGAGGAAGGGGCCACCCGTTTCATGCCGATCCATTTCATGCCGGTCCGTCTCATTCCGGTCCAAGGATAGCACCGGGGTCCGGGAGGGCTCTTCGCGGCCTCCCTTCTTTTTCCTCCCACCGTCGAGTACCATCACGGCGTTCCCATGCGCGGAAAAACTTCATTCCGGATCCTGACCCTGGCGCTCGCCGGGGCCGGTGCCCTGCTCGCCGCCGGCTGCCGGCAGACCCCGGAGCGCGCCGCCGGCACGAGCGCGGCGGGACCGCACCGCGGCGGCACCGTGGTCACCGGCTGGACCGCCGAGCCGGGCGGGGTCAACAGCCTGATCCTGCCGTCGACCCAGATCAACAACGAGATGCTGTTCCGGGTGTTCCTCCACCTCTATGAAGAGCAGGCCGACTTCCAGGAGCACCCCGCCAGCTTCAAGCCGGAGCTCGCGAAGTCGTACGACTGGTCGCCCGATCACAAGATCCTGACTTTCCACCTGCGCGACGACGTGGTCTGGAGCGACGGCGTGCCGGTGACCTCGGCGGACGTGCGCTGGACCTGGACTGCGCAGCGCAACGCCGACGTCGCCTGGGAGCTCGCCGACTCGAAGCACTGGATCGACGACGTCGAGGCGGTCGATCCGCACACCGTCCGCTTCCACTTCTCGCGGGTCTACGCCAAGCAGCTCCTCGACGCCAACGAGGGGCCGGTCTTCCCCAAGCACGCCTGGGAGACGCTCCCCTTCGCCCAGTGGCGGCAGAACAACGACTGGTTCCGCCAGCACCTGGTGGTGGACGGCCCGTTCACCATCGCCTCCTGGCAACCGCAGCAGCAGATCGTCCTGCAGCGCAACGACAAGTATTACGAGAAGGGGCTCCCCTATCTCGACCGCGTGGTGATGCGCCAGATCCGCAACCAGGCGAGCGGCCTGACCCAGTTGCTGAGCGGCGAGATCGACTTCCTGCCGCAGATCGCCCCCACCGACGCGCCGCGGGTCAAGGCCTCGCCGCGGCTGGAGCTGATCGCCTACTGGTTCAACATCTACGTCGCCGTCGTCTGGAACAATGAGAACCCGCTCTTCCGCGATCCCGAGGTGCGGCGGGCGCTGACGCTCGCCATCGACCGCAAGCAGATCGTCGACACCCTCCTCGGAGGCTACGGCAAGGTCGCCGATTCCCCCATCCTGACGACGGTCTGGGCCCACGATCCGGCGGTCCACCCCTGGCCCTTCGACCCGAAGGAGGCGGCCCGCATCCTCGCCGCCCACGGATGGAAGGACTCGGACGGCGACGGCGTGCTCGACAAGGACGGCAAGCCCTTCGCCTTCGAGCTGCTCACCAACACCGGCAACCAGCTCCGGGCCGACGCCACGGTGATGATCCAGAGCCAGCTCAAGAAGGTGGGCATCCGGGCCACGCCACGCCAGATGGAGTTCAATACCCTGGCGGCGTCGACGATCGCCGGCAAGTTCGAGGCGTCGATGATGGGCTATACGATCGACACCAGCCTCGACCTGCGGAGCAACTTCGACAGCGCCGCGATCCAGGAGGGGAGCAACTATCCGCGCTACCGCAACCCGGAGGTGAACCGGCTGGTCGACCTCGGGGCGTCGCAGCCGGACGTCCTCGCCGAGCGCCCCTACCTGAACCAGATTCAGGAGATCATCCACCGCGAGCAGCCGGTCACCTTCCTCTGGGAGTCGCAGCGGCTGACCGCCGTCAACAAGCGGGTGAAGAACGTGCGTCCCACGGCGAATTTCTCGTTCTTCAACCTCAAGGAGTGGTGGGTCGAGGCCCCTTGACCGCCTTCCTCCTGCGGCGCCTCGCCGCCTCGCTGCTGCTCCTGCTGCTGGTCCTCACCTTCCTCTTCTTCTTCGTCCACCTGATCCCGGGCGATCCGGTCCGCCTCTTCGAGGGTCAGCACCTCACCCTCGCCCAGCAGCAGCGGCTGCACCAGATCTACGGCCTCGACCGGCCGCTCCCCGCGCAGTACCTCGCCTGGCTCGCCGCGGTGGCGCGGTGGGACTGGGGCACCTCGATTGCGCAGCAGCGGCCGGTGTCCACCGTGCTCGCCGAGGTGCTGCCGGCGACGGCGATCCTGGGCCTGGCCGCCATGGCGGTCGAATACGCCCTGACCCTGCTGCTCGGCATCGCCTCCGCCCTGCGGCGGGGGTCGGCCCTCGACCACGCGATCCGGATCGTCACCCTCCTGCTCTTCTCGCAGCCGATCTTCTGGCTGGGGCTGATGGCGGTCCTTCTCTTCTCCTACATCTGGCCGGTGCTGCCGGCGAGCCACATGCGCTCGGTGGACGCCGACCTGATGAGCCCCGCCGGCCGGCTGCTCGACCTCGCCCGCCATCTCGTCCTGCCGGCGCTGGTGACCGGCCTCGCCACCGCCGGCGGCAACGCCCGCTACCTGCGCTCCAGCCTGATCGAGGTGATGGGGCAGGACTACATCCGCGCCGCCCGCGCCAAGGGGCTTTCGGAGCGGCGGGTGGTCTGGGTCCACGGCCTGCGCAACGCCGTGGTGCCGCTGATCCAGGTGCTCGCGATCTCCCTGCCGCTGCTCCTCTCCGGCGTGCTGATCGTCGAGGTCGTCTTCTCCTGGCCCGGACTCGGCCAGCTCACCTTCCAGGCCATCACCACCCGCGACTACCCGCTGATCCTCGGCGCCACCGCGCTCTCCGCCACCCTGGTGATCGCCGGCAACCTGGTGGCCGACGTCCTTCATGCGCTGGTCGATCCGCGGGTGCGCGATGCCTAGCGGGCGCCGCCGGCGCCGCTCGCCGGCGCTGCTCTGGGGGGCCGGCCTGATCGCCCTGCTGATCGCCGCCGCCCTCGGCGCGCCCCTGCTCGCCCCCTACGATCCGGACGAGCAGCTCGATCCGCCGGCCGCCGGCTTCCGTCCCCCCGGCACGGCGCTGGCGGCGGTCCACCTGGCGGACGGCTCCTGGCGGCTCGCCGAGCGGGTGCGGCGCACCCCCTCCGGAATCGAGATCTCGCGCCTCGGCGTTGTCGAGGCGCTACCGGCCTCGCAGGTGCTGAACCTCACGCAGGACGGGGTCGCCGACCGCCGCGTCTACCGGCTCGGCAGCGACCGGTTCGGCCGCGACCTCCTCTCCCGCGTGCTGTTCGGCGCCCGCGTGTCGCTCGCCGTGGGGGTGATCTCGGTGCTGCTCGCTCTCATCGCCGGCGTGGCCGTGGGGTCCGCCGCCGCGCTCAGCCCCGCCTGGAGCGACGCCGTGGTGATGCGCGGAGTGGACGCCCTGCTGGCCTTCCCCAAGGTGTTCCTGATGGTCGCGCTCGCCGCCTTTTTTCGCCCGGGTCCGGCGGCGGTGGTGGCGTTGCTCGCCGGCATCTCCTGGATGGGGATCAGCCGGCTGACCCGCGCCGAGCTGCGCGGCCTCAAGCACCGCGAATTCGCCGTCGCCGCCAGGGCCATGGGTCAGCACCCGTTCGCCATCCTCTGGCGCCATCTGCTCCCCAATGCCATGACGCCGGTGGCGATTCAGGCGGCGCTGCTGATCGGCAACCTGATCCTGCTCGAAGCCTCCCTCTCCTTCCTGGGGCTCGGCATCCAGCCGCCGACGCCGAGCTGGGGGAACCTGATCGCCGAGGGGCAGGACGTGCTGGTCCAGTCCTGGTGGATCGCCACCTTCCCGGGAGCGGCGCTGGCGGTGACGGTGATCGCCTTCAACCTGCTGGCCGACGGCCTGCGCGACGTCCTCGACCCCCGCCAGAACGGCGCCGCCGCCACCGCCTGGGATGTCGCCGATAGCGGCGATGCTATGCTGCCGCCGCCGTGAACGAGCCCCAGCCTTTCCACACGCCGCCGCGCCGCCGGGCGCTGCTCACCGTCTTCCTGACCATCCTGCTCGACCTGATCGGGTTCGGCATGATCCTGCCGTTCCTGACCTTCTATGCCCAGGAGTTCCAGGCGACGCCGCTCCAGATCGGCCTCCTTTTCTCCTCCTACAGCCTGACCCAGCTCCTCTGCGCTCCCCTGCTCGGGCGGCTCTCGGACCGGCTCGGCCGGCGCCCCGTGCTGCTCGCCTCGATCGCCGGCAGCGTCGTCTGCTACCTGATCTTCGCGCTCGCTCCCTCCTACTCTGTGCTGCTGCTCGCCCGCGCCCTCTCCGGGGTGGCGGCGGCCAACTACGCGATCGCCCAGGCCTACATGGCGGACGTCTCCTCGCCCCAGGAGCGCTCGAAGGCGATGGGGCTGGTAGGGGCGGCGTTCGGCCTCGGCTTCGTGCTCGGGCCGGCGCTCGGCGGCATCCTGGAGCAGCTCGGCAGTGTCGTGCCGCAGCTCCAGAGCCTTGGCCCCCGGCTGGTGCCGTTCGCCGCCGCGGCGCTCTCGGCGCTCAACCTGGCGATCGCGTTCTTCAGCCTGCCGGAGTCGCTGTCCCCCGAGCTGCGGCGGGGCGCGGCCGCCCGCGGCGGCTCCTGGCTGGGCTTCTCGGACCTCCGCGCCGTCTGGCGCGACACGCCGCTGCGCGGCCTGATGGTCCTCTTCTTCCTGGTGATGCTCTGCTTCTCGATGATGGAGACGACGCTCGCCCTGTTCTGCCAGGCCCGTTTCGGCTTCGGCGCCCGCCAGACCTCCTGGCTGTTCGTCTTTGTGGGGGTGGTGCTGGTGATCGTCCAGGGGGGGCTCCTCGGCCGCCTGGTCCGCAAGTTCGGCGAGCGCCGGCTGATCCTCTCCGGGATCGTCCTGATGGCGCTCGGGCTCCTCCTGCTGCCGCTGACCCCGATGGTGATCCCGGCCGTCTGGTCGAAGCTCTGGCTCCTGTTTCTCGGCCTGCTGCTTCTGGCGGTCGGCAACGGTATTCACAACCCTTCCACGACCGGCCTTCTCAGCCGGCTCACCGACGAGCGCTCGCAGGGGAGCACGATCGGCCTCTCGCGCTCGTTCGGCGCCCTCGCCCGCATCCTCGGGCCGCCGGCCGGCACGCTGATCTTCAGCGCGGCCGGCGCCGGCTGGCCCTTCTGGAGCGCCGGGCTGCTGATGCTGGTGGCGCTGGGCGTGGCGGTGGGTGTGCTGCGGCGGGTGGTGGTGGTCTAGAAACCAGGGACGAAAGGGACAGCAGGGACTTCAGGGACACCAGAAAGACACCGCAAACTTCCGTCCCTCGTCCCTGGTGTCCCTGCTGTCCCTTTCGTCCCTGGTTTCAGTTTTTCCCCCCATGCTGACGAGCGACTTCGACTACGACCTGCCGGCGGCGAGCATCGCCCAGGAAGCCGCTCCCCGCGGCGAGAGCCGCCTGCTGGTGCTCGACCGCCAGGGCTCCGAGCGGCACGCCCGGGTGGGCGACCTGCCGCGGCTCCTCCATCCCGGCGACCTGCTGGTGCTCAACGACACGCGGGTGATCCCGGCGCGGCTCTTCGGCCGTAGCGCCGGAGGCGGCCGGATGGAGATCCTGCTCGTCGAGCGCGCGGGGGAGCGCGAGTGGCACGCACTGGTCAAGCCAGGGCGGCGCGCCAGGCCGGGCGCCCGGATCGAGCTGGAGGAGGGGCTCGCCGCCGAGGTGGTCGACAAACGGGAGGACGGCTCGTCTCACCAATACCTCCTGCGCTTCACCGAACCGATCGAGCCCCATTTGGAGCGCCTGGGACACATTCCCCTTCCTCCCTACATCCACCGGCCGGACACGCCGGAGGACCGCGAGCGCTACCAGACCGTCTACGCCCGCCAGCCCGGCGCCGTCGCCGCGCCCACCGCGGGACTTCATTTCACGGCGAAGCTCCTGGAGGAGATCGCGGCGGCCGGCGTCGAGATCGCACGGGTGACGCTCCACGTCGGCATCGGCACCTTCAAGCCGGTCGACGCCGAGCGGATCGAGGAGCACCGGATGGAGAGCGAGCGCTACGAGGTCGGCGAGGAGACGGCCGAAGCGATCCGGCGCGCCCGTTCGGCAGGGCGGCGGATCGTGGCGGTGGGGACCACGGTCGTGCGCACGCTCGAAGGGGCGGCGGCCGTGGGAAACGGCGAGGTGCGGGCAGGGAGCGCTTCGACCCGGATCTTCATCACTCCCGGCTTTTCCTTCCAGGTGGTGGACGCGCTGCTCACCAACTTCCACCTCCCCCGCTCCACCCTGCTGATGCTGGTCTCCGCCTTCGCCGGCCGCGAGCGGGTGCTGGCCGCCTACGCGGAGGCGATCCGCGAGGGGTACCGCTTCTACTCCTACGGCGATGCGATGCTGGTCGAACGGGCAATCCGGCTGGCCAGCACGGCGGCGCCGTAGCCGTTGTCGATGTTCACCACGCCGATCCCGGGCGCGCAGCCGTTCAGCATGGTCAGCAGGGCGGCCAGGCCGCCGAAGCTCGATCCGTAGCCGACGCTGGTGGGCACTGCCACGACCGGAGCGGGAACCAGGCTGGCGACCACCGTGGGGAGGGCGCCGTCCATCCCCGCCACCGCCACCACCACGTTCGCCTTGCGGATCGCGGGGAGGTTGCCGAGCAGCCGGTGGAGCCCGGCGACGCCGACGTCGTAGCAGCGCTCTACCTCGTGGCCGAACCAGGAGAGGCAGACCGCGGCCTCCTCCGCCACGCCCAGGTCCGAGGTCCCCGCGGCGAGCACGGCGATCGCCCCCGGCAGCGGCTCGCCCTGGCCGAAGGTGAGGATGCGAGCCCGCTCGTGGTAGACCGCCTCGGGGTGATCCGCCTTCAACAGGGCCGCCGCCTCCGCGCTCAACCGGGTGACCAGCACCTTGCCGTGGGCGCCGATCATCCGCCCGGCGATCGCCTGGAGGTCCGCGGTCCGCTTCCCCTCGGCGTAGACGGCTTCGGGGAGGCCGTTGCGCAGCTCGCGGTGGAAGTCGAGCTTGGCGAAGCCGAGGTCCGCGTAGGGGAGCTCCGCCAGGTCGCGCAGCGCCTCCGCGGGGGAGCGCTGGCCGGCGGCGACCGCCTCCAGGAGGCTCTTGAGCTGATCGGGATTCACGAAGTCAGATCCGCGCCGCCGCGGCGGTACCCTTGAGGATCGTAGGCGACCCGCTCGAAGCCGAGGGAGCGCAGGCGCGGCTCGAGGTCGTTCCAGATCGCGCTGAGGCGCGGCACCTCGTCGGGGGAGACCTCGACGCGGGCGGCACCCTGGTCGTGCCGCACGCGGACGACGCGGAAGCCTTCCGCGGCCAGCACCTCCTCGGCGGCCTCGATGCGGCGGAGCTTGCCGAGCGTGACCACCTGTCCATGCGGGATGCGCGAGGAGAGGCAGGCGTTGGCCGGGCGGTCCCAGACCGAGAGGCCGAAAGTGCGGGCGAGGGCGCGGGTCCCCTCCTTGGTCACGCCGTGCTCCAGCAGGGGCGAGTAGACGCCGCGCTCGCGCACGGCGCGGAGCCCCGGCCGGTCCGGTCCCGGATCGGAAGCGTTGGTGCCGTCGCAGACCACGGCGTATCCGCGCTCGGCGGCCAGGCGGACCATGGTGCCCATCCGCATCCCCTGGCAGACGTAGCAGCGGTGGCTCGGATTGGCCACGAACTCCGGATCGTCCAGCTCGCTGTAGGTGACCACCTCGTGGCGGATGCCGATCTCGGCCGCCACCCGGCGCGCATGGTCGAGCTCCGCTCCCGCCAGCGTCTCCGCCGCCGCCGTCACCGCCAGCGCGCGGCCGCCGAGAGCCCTGAACGCCAGAGCCGCCACCACGGCCGAATCGACGCCGCCCGAATAGGCGACGAGGGCGGAGCCGCGGCCGGCGAGGTCCTGGAGGATGCTCTCGGAGCTCAACCGATCCCCAGTTCCTGAAGGGATCGGGCGACCAGAATCCTGTCGGCCACCCGTTCCAGCTCATCCAGCGAGGCGATGGTGTCGATCTGCTCCTGGACCCTCGCCGGAATGGGACCGAAGCGCCGCTCGACGAGGCGAAGCACCATCCGCCGGGTGCCCTGAAGAAGACCTTCCTCCCGGCCCTCCTCGCGGCCTTCCTTCCGCCCTTCCCTTCGGGCCTTCCGCTCCCAGTCTCTGATTCTCTCTTCCAGCATGGGGACCTCCTCCAGATCCTCGACTCCGGGAATTGTAGCGCCTCGATGGATTCGCCGCAGTGCCTGCAAGGTCCACGCGGTGAAGATCCGCCGCAGCTCGCCCTGTTCCTCTCTCGGCAATATGAGGGCCAGATCCCGGGCGGTACGGGAGAAATCCTCGGGATCGAGGCTCGTTTCCAATCGGGCCAGAGCCGCGACCAGGTTTCCTGTCTGCTCCCGCTCCTCGCGAGTGAGGCAACCCTCATCCACCAGCACGTATTCCAACCGTGGAAGGCGCCGGAGCAGTCCGTCCGGAACGGCCGCGAAGAGGCTCAACAGATCGCGGGGCGCCCTCCACGGCCGTTTGCCGTTGTAGAGGACGATCGGCAGGATCGGCGGCAGCCGGTCTGAAGCCTTCAACCTCTGGGTCCGGATCAGCTCCTGGAGGAGCAGCCCGACGTAGACGAGCATCCGCACCGCCATGAAGGGCTCGGGCACCGACTGGAATTCCAGCAGGAGGTAGAGGTAAAACCAATCCTCCGACTCCCCTCGCCAGCGGAGTCTCCAGACGACGTCGTTCCGGCGATCCTTCAGGTCCTCGCTGACGAAACTGCCGTTCACCCTCTCCAGCGTCCCGAAGTCGAGTTGCACGACCCAGTCCTCATGGATGAAGCCGCGCAACAGATCCTCGACCATCCTCGGGTGAGAAAAAAGCAGCCTGTACTTGGGATCGTTCTCCGCCATCCTCCCTCCGTTCCGGAGACCAACGTTCCCCCAATAAGACGTAAAATCCGGGCCCTCCTGACAAACCCTTCCAGGAGAGCAACTTGCAGGGGGTTCTTGGCTTACCGCAACGGCCGGGGGAACTTCATCGTCACCGGAGGCGACTCATCTGATAGGGCTTCAACCGTTATAAGATGGCTTCATGGACGCCCTCTTGGACCGGATCAGCATCGATCCCCAGATCTGTCACGGCCAGCCGTGCGTGCGGGGAACGCGGATCATGGCTTGGCTGATCGTCCAGTACCTCGCCAACGGCGACAGCGCCGAGGACATCCTCGCGGCCTATCCCTCTCTGAAGAAGGAGGATGTCCAGGCCTGCCTTCGCTTCGCCGCCGAGATGGCGCGAGAGCGGGTCATCCCCATTCAGGTCGAGCCCCAAGCTTGAGTCTCCGCTTCAAGCTGGACGAGAATATCGATCCTCGCTGGCGGGAACCGCTGGAACAGGCGGGGCACCGGGTCTCCACGACGGCTGAAGAATCCCTCAACGGGAGAGCCGATGGAATCGTGGCAGCCACGTGCCAGGAGCTGGGGCTTTGCCTCATCACGGTGGACCTCGACTTCTCGCAGATCGTCAACTATCCACCGGAGAAGTACGCGGGCATCATCGTCCTGCGCCATCCCCGGCCCACGCTTGCCGCAATGAGGAATCTCGTCCGGCAGGTCGCCGTCGCGGTGAATCAGGAACCTCCAGCCGGCCAGCTCTGGATCGTGGAGCCCGGACGCATCCGCGTTCACTGGCCCCTGTCTCACGAAGGGGAATGACCCGCCCCTACCGCAGCGGCCGGGGGAACTTCATCGTCACCGGGACGAGGAACAGGATGCTGAACACGCCGAGGGCGTAGAGGGGCACGAAGGGCGCGGCGCGCTGGTCGGCGAGCGGGTCCATGGCGCGCAGGAGGCCGAGGATGGCCGGTGGCCCCAGATAGTAGACGAGGAGGAAGCGCCGGCGTAGCGGTTTCGGGAAGCCCCAGGTGCGCCGGACGTAGACGATGCCGAAGGCCCAGCCCAGGCAGACCGCCACGCCGTAGTAGCTGTAGAGGGTGAGCGGCAGGCTGCCGGCGAGGTCCACCACGCGGGCGTAGCTCAGCACGGTCAGCGCCCAGCAGGCCAGGAAGAGGCCCAGGAGGATGGTGTCCCCCCGGGTGACCTCCTCCCGGGCAGAGCCCGGCGGCCTCGGCGGTCCGGGGGGCGCCGTCACCGCCGTCCGGACCGCCGCGGCTCAGACATACGCCTCCATCGGCGGACAGGTGCAGGTCAGGTTGCGGTCGCCCCAGGGGTTGTCCACCCGGTTGACGTAGGGCCAGAACTTGCGCTCGCGCACCCAGGGGGCCGGGAACACCGCCTGTTCCCGGCTGTAAGGGTGGTCCCAGACGTCGGCGGTGACGTCGTCCGCCGTGTGGGGAGCGTTCTTGAGCGGGTTGTCCTGGCGGTCCATCGTGCCCTGCTCGATGGCGCGGATCTCCTCGCGGATGCGGATCATGGCGTCGCAGAAGCGGTCGAGCTCAGGCTTCGACTCGCTCTCGGTGGGCTCGATCATCAGCGTGCCGGCCACCGGAAAGGACATCGTCGGCGCGTGGAAGCTGAAGTCCATCAGCCGCTTGGCCACGTCCTCGGCCTCGACGCCGGCGGTGGTCTTGAACGGCCGCAGGTCGAGGATGAACTCGTGCGCCACCCGACCGTGGCCGCCGGTGTAGAGCACCGGGTAGTGCTCGCGCAGCCGCGCCGCCATGTAGTTGGCGTTGAGGATCGCCGTCGCGGTGGCGCGGGTGAGCCCGGCGCCCCCCATCAGAGCGATGTAGACCCAGGAGATCGGCAGGATGCTGGCGCTCCCCCAGGGCGCCGCCGACACCGGACCGATCGCCTCGGCGCCACCGGTCGGCACCACCGGATGACCCGGCAGGAAGGGCGCCAGGTGCGCGGCGACGCAGATCGGCCCCATGCCGGGACCGCCGCCGCCGTGCGGGATGCAGAAGGTCTTGTGGAGGTTGAGGTGGCAGACGTCGGCGCCGTAGTCGCCGGGCCGGCAGAGCCCCACCTGGGCGTTCATGTTGGCGCCGTCGAGGTAGACCTGGCCGCCGTGCTCATGGACGATGCCGCAGATGTCGCGGATCCCCGCCTCGAACACGCCGTGGGTCGAGGGGTAGGTGACCATCAGACCGGCCAGCCGGTCGCGGTTGGCCTCGGCCTTGGCCCGCAGGTCGGCGAGGTCGACGTTGCCGCCGTCGTCGCAGGCCACGACCACCACCTTGAGCCCCGCCATCACGGCCGAGGCCGGGTTGGTGCCGTGCGCCGAGACCGGGATCAGGCAGACGTCGCGATGCCGGTCGCCCCGCGCGTGATGGTAAGCGCGGATCACCATCAGGCCGGTGTACTCCCCCTGCGATCCCGCGTTCGGCTGCAGGGAGCAGGCGGCGAAGCCGGTGATCTCGTTGAGCCAGGATTCGAGCGACTTGAAGAGCTCCTGGTAGCCCACCGTCTGGCTCGCCGGCGCGAACGGATGGAGGGCGCCGATCTCCGGCCAGGTCACCGGCACCATCTCGGAGGTGGCATTGAGCTTCATGGTGCACGAGCCGAGCGGGATCATCGAGGTGGCGAGCGACAGGTCGCGCGCCTCCAGCCGCTTGATGTAGCGCAGCATCTCGTGCTCGGTGTGGAAGCTGTTGAACACCGGGTGGGTCAGGAACGCCGATTCGCGGGCGTGCGCCGCGAAACCCGAATCGGCGCCAGCCGCCAGCGCCTCGGCGGAGAGCCCCGCCGCCTTCTCCCCCCCGAAGATCTCCAGCAGCTCCTCGACGTCGGCGGCGGTGGCCGTCTCGTCGAGCGCGATGCCGACGGAGCGCTCCCCCAGCTTGCGCAGGTTGATGCCGCGCGCCTCGGCGGCGGCCACGAGGGCGGCGGCGGCGCTCTCGCCCGTGCCGACCCTCAGGGTGTCGAAGAAGGGGTCACGGCCGACGGCGAAGCCGAGCTGGCGCAGTCCCTCGGCGAGCGCGGACGCCAGGGCGTGGACCCGCCGGGCGATCGCCTTCAGCCCCTCGGGGCCGTGGTAGACGGCGTACATGCTGGCCATGATGGCGAGCAGCACCTGGGCGGTGCAGATGTTGCTGGTCGCCTTCTCGCGGCGGATGTGCTGCTCGCGGGTCTGCATCGCCATCCGCAAGGCGGTCTTGCCACGGCGGTCGCGCGAGACGCCGATGATCCTTCCTGGAAGCTGGCGCTTGTACTCGTCGCGGGTGGCGAGGAAGGCGGCGTGCGGACCGCCGAAGCCCATCGGCACGCCGAAGCGCTGCGCCGATCCGACCGCGATGTCGGCGCCGAATTCGCCCGGCGCCCGCAACAGGGTGAGCGCCAGCAGGTCGGCGGCCACCACCACCAGCGCGCCGGCGGCGTGGGCCCGCTCGGCGAGCGGAGCGTAGTCGACCACCCGGCCGTCGGTCGCCGGATACTGGAGGAGGACGCCGCAGAGGTCGCCGGCGGCGAAGTCGACCGCCGCCGGATCGCCCACCCGGATCTCGACGCCGATGGCCTCGGCGCGGGTCTGGACCACCGCGATCGTCTGCGGATGGCAGTCCTCGGCGACGAAGAAGACCTCCTTCTTCCCCGCCGCCAGGGTGTAGCAGAGGTGCATCGCCTCGGCCGCCGCGGTCCCCTCGTCGAGCAGGGAGGCATTGGCGACCGGCAGCGCGGTGAGGTCGGCCACCATCGTCTGGAAGTTGAGCAGCGCCTCCAGGCGCCCCTGCGAGATCTCGGACTGGTAGGGGGTGTACTGGGTGTACCAGCCGGGGTTCTCGAGGATGTTGCGCTGGATCACCCCCGGCGTCAGGCAGCCGTGGTAGCCCATGCCCAGAAACGATCGGCAGACCCGGTTGCGGCCGACGATCGCGCGGAGCTCACCGAGCAGCTCCTGCTCGCCCAGCTCGCGGCCGGCCGGCAGCCCGGCGAGGGCCAGCGGCTCGGCGCGGAAGATCGACTCCGGGACGGTCTCGCGCACCAGCTCGGCGAGCGAGCCGGCGCCGATCGCCGCCAGCATCTGCCGGACCTCGTCCTCGTTCGCGCCGAGATGGCGGCGGACGAAGGTATCGGTGGGGTTCAGGACGGCGCCGCCGTCCCCGGACCGCGTGCCGGGGGAAACCCCGGGGGCGGCGGCGCCTGCCGCCCCGGGCGAGTCCTTAAGCTTCTCCACTCTGTACGTACTCCTCGTACTCCTCGGCCTTCATCATGGACTTCAGATCGTCGGCGGAGGAGAAGCGGATCTTGATCAGCCAGCCGTCGACGTGGGGATCCTCGTTGAGCAGCTCGGGATCGTCCACCACGGCCTCGTTGACCTCGACCACCTCGCCCGCGACGGGCGTGAACACCTCGGCGACCGCCTTGACCGACTCGATCGTGCCGAGCTCGTCGTTGGTGTCGAACACCTGTCCGACCTCCGGCAGCTCTACGAACACCACCTCGCCCAACTCGTGCTGCGCGAACTCGGTGATGCCGAGCACACAGAGATCGTCCTCGATGCGGAGCCACTCATGCTCCCTCGAATAGAGATAATCTCGCGGATACATCCTCTCGCCCTCCATCTGACGGTTAAACCAGCACGAATCCTAGCCCGATTTCGGTCTTTTATAGAAGGGTGTCTCGACCACCACCGCCGGCAACGGCTTGCCGCGGACGTCGATCGCCAGCGGCGTCCCCGGCGCCGCCATCTCCGGCGGCACGTAGGCGAGCCCCAGCGCCTTCTCGAACGTCGGGCTCCAGGTGCCGCTGGTCACCACGCCCACCGGGCCGCTCTCGGAGACAACCGTATGACCCTGGCGCGCGATTCCCCGCCCCCGCACCTCGAACCCCACCAATTTTCTGCCGATCCCCGCCGCCTTCTGCGCCGCCAGCGCGTCGCGGCCGAGGAACTCACCCTTGTCGAGCTTCACCACCCAGTTGAGCCCCGCCTCGAAGGGGGTGGTCGACTCGTCGATCTCGTGGCCGTAGAGGGCCATCGCCGCCTCCAGGCGGAGGGTGTCGCGGGCGCCCAGGCCGGCGGGGGTGGCGCCGGCCGCCAGCAGCTTGCGCCAGACCCCCGGCGCGTGCTCCGGCGCCAGATAGATCTCGAAGCCGTCCTCGCCGGTATAGCCGGTGCGCGAGATCAGCGCCGGAGCGCCGTCCACGGTGCCCTGGGCGAAGCCGTAGTATTTGAGAGCGGAGACGTCCGGGGAGGCGAGCGGCGCCAGCATTCCGAGCGCCCGCGGCCCTTGCAGCGCCAGCAGGGCGTAGCGCTCGCTCTCGTCGGTGACCTCGGCCTGGCCTTCGGCCCGCGACGCGATCCACTCGAAGTCGCGCGGCGCGTTGGAGGCGTTGACGACGACCATGAAGTCCTCGCCGCCCAGCTTGTAGACCAGGATGTCGTCGATGTACGTGGCGCGGTCGGTCAGCAGGCCGCTGTAGTGCGCCCGGCCCGGGACCAGCTTGCTGACGTCGTTGGGGGTCAGCCGCTGGAGGAAGGCCTCGGCGCCCGCGCCGCGCACCCCGACCTCGCCCATGTGCGAGACGTCGAACAGCCCGGCCGCCGTGCGCACGGCGCGGTGCTCCTCGATCACCCCGGTGTACTGGACCGGCATCTCCCAGCCGGCGAAATCCACCATCTTCGCGCCCGCCTCGAGATGGCAGTCGTAGAGCGGCGTCCGTTTCAAGCTCTGGCCTTCCGACATTGGATCGATCCTCCCCGGAGAGGTCCGGGTCCGTGGTGGCTCCCTGCGGGACAAAACCGTATCACGAGAGAATCGGGAAAGAGCCACGAGAGACGCGCCCCTTTTTCGTTCCAGCGCTTTGCGATAGGTTTCCCCCAGTCTGGAGGTGCCCCTCATGAAGCTGCTCCTCATCCGCCACGCCATCGCCGAAGAGCGCGACGACTTCGCCCGCACCGGCAAGGACGACCGCCTGCGCCCGCTCACCGAAGAAGGGCGGAAGAAGATGAAGCAGGCCGCCCGCGGGTTGAAGGAGATCGCGCCGGACATCGATCTGCTGGCGACCAGCCCGCTGACCCGCGCCGCCCAGACCGGGGCCATCGTCGATTCCGTCTACGGCGGCCTGAAGGAGGTCGAGATCGCCGAGCTCTCCCCCGAGGCCTCCCCCACCGACTTCCTGCGCTGGCTGCGCAAGCAGAAACCGGAGTGCATCGCCGCCGTCGGCCACGAGCCGAGCATCAGCCTGCTCCTCTCCTGGCTGCTCACCGGCAGCGAGCGCCGGATCTTCGCCTTCCGCAAGGGGGGTGCCTGCCTGCTCGACTTCCCCGACGAGGTCGGCGCCGGTACCGCCACCCTGGTCTGGGCGCTCACCCCCGGCCAGCTCCGCGACCTCGCGGAGTGAAAGATCCTCCGATGACCGCAGGACTGCTCTCCCGCTCGCCCGAGGAGGGAGCGCGCCTGCTCGCCCTCTCCTTCCTCGACCAGGCCGCCGCGGCCCGCCCGCGCCTGGACGACCCCGCGGACGCCGAGGCGCTCCACGATTTCCGTGTCGGCCTGCGCCGGCTGCGCAGCGCGCTCAAGGCCTACGCCGCCCAGCTCGGCGGCAGCATCCCGAAGAAGCTCGCCAAAAGGCTGAAGCGCCTCGCCGGCTCGACCGGCCCGGGGCGCGACACCGAGGTCCAGATCGAGTGGGTGCGCGGCCGCGCCCCCCACCTCAGCGGCCACCACCGGAACGGCGCCTCCTGGCTCCTCGGCCGTCTCGGCGAGCGGAAGCGGGAGGCCTACCGCGAGATGCAGGACGAGGTGGCGGACGAGTTTGACAAGGTCGAGAAGGATCTCCGCGCCCGCCTCTCCGTCTACCGCGCCGAGATCCACCTCGACGCCAAGGCCGGCCGCCCGACCCTGGCGGAGGCCACCGCCGAGATCCTCTACGGCCAGATCGCGGACCTGGAGGAGCGGCTGGGGAAAATCAGGGACGCCGGCGACGAAGGGCAAGCCCACGAGGCGCGGATCCGCGCCAAGCGGGTGCGCTACCTGCTCGAGCCGCTGGTGGACGAGATCCCTGTCGCGGCGCCGGTCGTCAAGCGCTTCAAGGCCCTCCAGGACCTCCTCGGCAACCTCCACGACGCGCATGTCCTGGAAGCCGAGCTCGCGGTTGCCGTCGAGGCCGCCGCCGCCGAGCGGGCGCGCAAGCTCCTCGACCTGTCGCTCGCCGACCCTCCGGACGGCGATCCCCATCATGCAGCGCAGATCCGCGCCGAGCGCCGGCGCCCCCGCGAGCCCGGCCTGATCGAGCTCGCCCGCCTCAACCGCGCCCGCCGCGACCACCTCTTCGCGGAACTCGACGCCGCCTGGCTGGCCGGCAAGGCCGAGCCGTTCCTGCGCGAGGTGGAGGGGGTGGGGGAGGAGATGGCGAAGGCGGCGGAAGGTTAGCGGCTCTTGCAGGATTCGCCTTTGCTGCGGCGTTGGCCCTCATCACCCCGGCCCTCTTCTCCCGTCCCCGCCCGCCCTCCCTCACCGGGAGAAGAGGGAGAAAGACAAAGAGAAAAGCCTGGATCATGAGGGGGCGGGGGTTCCCCTCTCCCTGTGAGGGAGGGGGGCGGGGGAAGGGAGAGGGGCCAGGGGTGAGGGCTCGGGCGGGCGGCGCCCGCGGACGAGGCCGATCTGACAAAGTCGCCCTAATACCCCCCGCCCAGCGTCTGCCCGCCGTCGATCACCAGCACCGCCCCGGTGGTGAAGCGGGCGCCGTCGCCGGCGAGGTGGAGCACGGCGCCGGTGAGGTCCTCGGGCTGCCCCATGCGCCCCTGCGGGATGGTGGTGAGGGCGCGGGCGTTCGCCTCGGGGCTCGCCCAGAGCGCCTCGCTGAAGCGGGTCTGGATCAGGCCGGGAGCGATGGCGTTGACGCGGATGTGGTCCGCCGCCAGCTCGACCGCCAGGGTGCGCGTCAGCATCAGGACGGCCGCCTTGAGCACGCCGTAGACGCCGAGGCCGCCGTGCGGGATGAGCCCCGCCACCGAGGCGACGTTGACGATCGCGCCGCCCCCCCGCTCGCGCATCAGCGGCACGGCGGCGCGGATGGCGTGGACGTACCCCTTGAGGTTGACCTCGAAGGTCTTGTCCCACTGGCTCTCCCCGGCGTCGAGGAGAGGCCCGAAGTGGGGGTTGGTGGCCGCGTTGTTGACCAGCACGTCGACGCCGCCGAAGGCACCTTGAGCCCGCGCCATCAGGGCCTGGACGTCCGCCTCCTTGCCGGTGTGGCAGGCGACGGCCAGCGCCTCGCCGCCGCGCTCGCGGATCCGCGCCGCCACCGCCTCCACCCCTTCGAGCTTGCGGCTCGCCAGCACCACCCGGGCGCCCGCGGCGCCGAACGCTTCCGCGATCGCCTCGCCGATCCCCCGGGAGGCGCCGGTGACCACCACGACACGGCCGGCGAAGGAAGTTTCCATGGCAGGAAGATATCCTAGACCGCCGCGAGATAAACTGCGGACCAGGGAGGATCGTTCATGGCGGTCGAGATCACCGGCAAGTACATCGGCAATCTGAAGACGGAGATGACCCACGGCCCCTCCGGCACCGTGATCCGGACGGCGGCTCCGGTCGACAACAACGGGGACGGCAGCTCGTTCTCCCCCACCGACCTGGCGGCGTCCTCGCTCGGCGCCTGCATGCTGACCCTGATCGCCATGGTCGGCGAGCGCGACGGGATCGACCTGACCGGCCTCTCCTTCCGCCTGGAGAAGCACATGGCGGCGAACCCGCGCCGCATCGCCGCCATCCCGGTGACGATCCACATGCCGGCCGGGCTGACCGCGGATCAGCGCAAGAAGCTGGAGAACGCGGCGCTGACCTGCCCGGTCCACAAGAGCCTGGCCGAGAGTGTGGAGAAGCCGGTCGAGTTCGTCTACACCGAGGAAGCGGTGGCGGCTCTGCCGTGAACCTGATCCGGTTTTCGACCCGCGGGTCAAGGATCGCGACCCGCGGGTCCAACTCTGTGACCCACGGGTCGAAGACCTCGACCCACGGGTCCAACCACGCGACCCACGGGTCGAAGACCTCGACCCGCGGGTCCAACCGCGTGACCCACGGGTCAGAAACCTCGACCCACGGGTCCAAATCCGTGACCCACGGGTCGAAGACCTCGACCCACGGGTCCAACCGCGCGACCCACGGGTCGAAGACCTCGACCCACGGGTCCAACCACGCGACCCACGGGTCAGAGACCTCGACCCACGGGTCCAACCACGCGACCCACGGGTCAGAGACCTCGACCCACGGGTCCAACCGCGCGACCCACGGGTCAGAAATCTCGACCCACGGATCCAACTCCGTGACACACGAATCGAGGTCTTGGACCCACGGGTCAACGACTGCGACCCACGGGTCCAAGTCATGCCTGGATCTTCTGGATTTGCCCCGCAAGGGGCAGGACGCCAAGAATCAACCGCCAAGCGACAGCGCCGACCTGATTCGTGAAGATCGAGAGCGTTGACCCCTGAGGGCTACTGCAATGTTCGACCGAATCGTCTCCGATCCATCGATCCTCGGAGGAAAGCCCTGCATGAGGGGGACCCGGATCAGCGTCGAGATCCTCCTTGATCTGGTCGCTCAAGGAGCCAGCCGGGCGTACATCTTGAAGGCCTACTCTCATCTCAATGCCCAGGACGTCGAGCAGGCACTGCAGTACGCGTCAGCCGGCAACTGAATCTCCCCTACCCCTTCGCCTCGTACCAGCTCCGCCCCCACCCCGCGTCGGCCACCAGGGGGACCTTGAGGTCGGCGACGCCTTCCATCTCGGCCTTGACGATCGCCGCCACGGCTTCGACCTGCTCGTCGGGGACCTCCAGCACCAATTCGTCGTGGACGGTGAGGAGGAGGTGGGCGCCGGGCTGCTCGTCGCGGAGGCGGCGGTCGACGGCGATCATCGCCAGCTTCAGGATGTCCGCCGCGGTGCCCTGGATGCGGGCGTTGATCGCCATGCGGCGGGCGTTCTCGCGCAGGTTCCAGTTCTTGCTCTTGATGTCCGGCATCCAGCGGACGCGGCCGTAGAGGGTCTCGACCTTCCCCTCGCGCTCGGCGCTCTCCAGCGTCTCCTCCATGTAGCGCTTCACCCCAGGGTACTGCCCCATGTAGGCGGTGATGAAGCGCTCGGCCTCCTTCGACGAGATCCCCAGCTCGGTGCTCAGGCCGTAGGCGCTCATGCCGTAGAGGATGCCGAAGTTGATCGTCTTCGCCGCCCGCCGCTGCTCGGCGTTGACCAGCTCGGGCGCGACGCCGAGGACCACCGCGGCGGTGGCGCGGTGGATGTCCTGGCCGGCCGCGAAGGCGTCGATCAGCGCCTTTTCCTCCGCGATGTGGGCGAGGATGCGCAGCTCGATCTGGCTGTAGTCGGCGACCAGCAGGACGTGGCCGGGCGGGGCGATGAAGGCGCGGCGGATGCGCTGGCCGAGCTCGGTGCGCACCGGGATGTTCTGCAGGTTCGGGTTGGTCGAGGAGAGCCGGCCGGTGGCGGCCACCGCCTGGTTATAGCGGGTGTGGACGCGGCCGTCCGCGCCGACCAGCTCGGGCAGGGCGTCGATGTAGGTCGACTTCAGCTTGGTCAGCTCGCGGTAGCGCAGCAGGAGCTGGGCGATCGGATAGCCCCCCTTGGCCAGCGCCTCCAGGGTCTCGGCGCCGGTCGAGTAGCTCTTGGTCTTCTGCGTCTTCTTGCCGGCGGGGAGCCCCATCTTCTCGAACAGGATCACCCCGAGCTGCTGCGGCGAGTTGAGGTTGAACTGCTCGCCGGCAGCCGCGTAGATGTCGCTCTCCAGGCCGGCGATCTCGGTGCCCAGCTCGGCCGACATCGCCCTGAGGTACCCCGAGTCGAGCAGGATGCCGGCCTCCTCCATGCGCAGCAGGACGGGCACCAGAGGCGACTCGATCTCGGTGTAGACGCGGGCCAGCGACCCCGCCTCCAGCTCGCGGCGCATCGCCTCGGCCATCCGCCGCGCGATCTCCACCCGCTCGGCGGCGTAGGCGGAGAGGCGCGAGTCGCCCACCGCCGGCTCCTGACCCTTGTCCCAGCCGACGTCCTTGGCGGTCAGCGCCTTGCGGCTCAGCCGCTCCAGCGCCAGCTCGTCCAGGGAGTGGCCGTGGACGGAGGGCTTCAATAGATAGGAGACCAGCATGGCGTCGAACAGCGCCGACTGGCACGCCGGATCGGGGCAGAGGCGAAGAACTTCCTTCAGATTGTGACCGGAGAGGCGGGTCTTCGGATCGGCGATCCAGCCGCGCAGGCTGGCCAGGGCGGCGTCGCGCAGGCCGTCGCGCCGGAAGTCGGCGTAGAGCACCGGCTCAGCTCCGGGCACCGCCACCGCCAGGCCGAGAGGGCGCTCCTCGCCGAGCACGGCGACGTAGACCTCGCCCCCCACCAGGCGGCCGGCGCGGTCGGTCCAGACCTCGGCGGTGACCGCCTCCTCGGCCGCCGGCAGCTCCTCGCCGCCGGCGACCGTGGAGCCGGCGGGGCCGAGCTCCTCGACGAGCGAGAAGAACTCCAGCTCGGTGAGCACCTGGCGCAGCGCCTCGACGTCCGGCGGATCGCGGTGGAGCGCCTCGGGGTCGAAGGGCACGTCGAGGTTGGTGTGGATGGTCGACAGCTCCTTCGACAGCCGCGCTTGCTCGGCGTGCTGCTGGAGCCCCTCGCGGTAGGCCTTGCGCGTCACCTCGCCCGCCCGCGCCAGCAGGTCCTCCAGCGAGCCGTACTCCTGGATCAGGGTCTTCGCCCCCTTCTCGCCGATGCCGGGGACGCCGGGGATGTTGTCGATCGAGTCCCCCATCAGGGCGAGGACGTCGGCCACCTTCTCCGGCGGCACGCCGAAGTCCTCGGTGACCTCCTGGGGCCCGTAGAGCTTGAGGCGGCCGGTGTGGTAGAGCGAGACCCGCGGCTCGACGAGCTGCATGAGGTCCTTGTCGGCGGAGACCAGCACCACCTGGTAGCCCGCCTCGGCGGCGCGGCAGGAGAGGGTGCCGAGGACGTCGTCGGCCTCGAAGCCGGCGAGCTCCAAAGTGGGGATGCGGTAGGCGGCGAGCAGCTTGCGGATCCAGGGGAGCTGGCTCTGCAGGTCCTCGGGCATCGGGGCGCGGTTGGCCTTGTAGTCCTCGAACTTGTCGCTGCGGAAGGTGCGCCCCCCCTCGAGCGCCACCCCGATCAGCTCGGGGTTCTCCTCGCGCAGGAGCTTCTTGAGCATCTGGACGAAGCCGTAGACGGCGTTGGTCGGCTCGCCGCGGGAGTTGGACAGGTTGCGGATGGCATAGAAGGCGCGGAAAATGTTCGAGTACCCGTCGATCAGGAAGAGACGGGGACGGGGCTCGGTCGGGGAAGTGGGAGTGGTTGCGGCCATGGCGGGGACATTCTATGTCGTCCCGGGCGCTCTTCCCGACGCCTTCCTGGCACGGCTCTCGCTTCTCCCCAGCGTCACCGCGGGCTCGGGTTCCGCGGCTTCCAAGGAGAGCGAATCATGGGCATTCTTTCGTGGATCGTCTTCGGCCTGATCGCCGGCGCGATCGCCAAGTTCCTCACCCCCGGCCGGGATCCCGGCGGCTGCATCATCACGATGATCATCGGCATCGTCGGCGCGCTGCTCGGCGGCTGGATCGCCACCCTGCTCGGCTTCGGCGGCCTGTCGGGGTTCGACTTCCGCAGCATGGTGATCGCCATCCTCGGCGCGATCCTGCTGCTCATCCTCTGGCGGATGATCTCGGGGCGGAGGGTGTAGAGCGGGGGGGGAGGAAAACACGGACTCACGGACGCACATGGACAGGCACGGACCCACACGGACGACGGAAACCTAACCTCGCGGCGGCATTTCTCCTTCGTCCGTGCCGGTCCGGGTTCATCCGTGCTCGTCCGTGTTCTGCCGCCCGAAGGGCCTCCGCGCCTGCCCCAGCAGGTGCGCCGCTTCCGGGAGGATCAGCGCCTCCATGGCCAGCCGCACCGCCTTCGGCGAGCCGGGGAGGAGGAAGAGGGCGCGGGTGCCGACCAGGCCCGCCGCGGCTCGGCTGAGCATCGCCGCCGCACCTACCTGGTTGTAGGAGAGCATGCGGAAGAGCTCGCCGAAGCCTTCGATCCGCTGGTCGAGGAGCGGCCCGGCGGCGTCCAGGGTGACGTCGCGCGGCGAGAAGCCGGTGCCGCCGGTGGTCACCAGGACGTCCACTCCCTCCGTCGCCAGCAGCCGGCGCACCGCGTCGCGGATGGCGGCCACGTCGTCGCGAACGAGAGTAGAATCCACGAGCCGGTGGCCGGCCGCGGAGACCATTCCGCGGATCGCGTCACCACTGGCATCGTCCCGCTCCGCCCGGCTGTCGCTCACCGTGAGCACCGCGAAGCCGAGGACGGAGGGGGCCGCGCGGCGGTGCTGCTCGGCGCTCGGCTCGGAGGTCGGTCCGGTGTTCATCGCAATCAAGGCTAGCACGAATGCTCTTCGACGAGTGTCCGCTTCTGGGACGCCCGCATCCCGGCTCCGGACACTCCGCGCCCGTGAAAGAACGCTTAAAATTCATTGAATCAAGAGTTTACGACGTCTGAAACCTTGGCACGCGCGATGCGTAGACTGACCGGAGAAAAGCTATGGGAATGGACATACCAAGGACCGGAGAAGCACAGAAGCGCCGCACGCGGCGCACGATCATGATCGTCATTGGCATCGCGGCGATCTCGCTCGTCACCTTCGGATTGTCGCGCCTCGAGCCGGCGGCCCCGACGGTACAGAAGGAGACGGTGTGGATCGACACCGTCCAGCGAGGCCCGATGCTGCGCAGCGTCCGCGGCCCCGGCACCCTGGTGCCGGAGGACGTGCGCTGGATCTCGGCGCCGGTGGAGGCGCGCATCGAGCGCATCCCCGCGCTGCCCGGCGTGACCGTCACCCCGGACACGGTGCTGATGGAGATGAGCGATCCGCAGCTCGAGCAGAACGCCCTGGAGGCGCAGTCGCAGCTCAAGGGGGCGCAGGCGGACTTCGACAACCTGAAGGCCCAGCTCGACAGCCAGGTGCTCAGCCAGCAGGCGCAGGTGAACCTGGTGAAGTCGCAGAGCGAGCAGGCGAAGCTCCAGGCGCAGGCGGACCTCAAGCTGTTCAAGGAGGGGCTGCTGCCCGACATCACGCAGAAGCTCTCGGCCCTCAAGTCCGAGCAGCTCGTCAAGCAGGCCACGATCGAAGAGGAGCGCTACGAGCAGAACAAGCGCTCGGCCGCCGCTCAGCTCGCCGCCCAGCGCGCCCGGGTGGAGCAGAACGCGGCGCTCTTCCAGTTGCGCCAGCATCAGGTGGACTCGCTCAAGGTGCGGGCCGGCATCCCCGGCGTGCTCCAGGAGCTGCCGGTGCAGGTGGGCCAGCGGGTGACCGCCGGCACGGTGCTGGCGCGCGTCGCCCGGCCCGAGAAGCTCAAGGCCGAGCTGCACATCCCGGAGGTGCAGGCCAAGGACGTCAAGCTCGGCCTGATGGCCTCGATCGACACCCGCAACGGCCTGGTCAGCGGCCATGTCATGCGCGTCGCCCCGTCGGTGCAGGACGGCACGGTGATCGTCGACATCGCCCTCGACGGCAAGCTGCCGGAGGGCGCCCGTCCGGACCTCTCGGTGGACGGCACGATCGAGATCGAGCGGCTGGAGAACGTGCTCTTCGTCGGCCGCCCGAGCTTCGGGTCGCCGAACAGCAAGATCGAGCTGTTCAAGCTCAACGAGGATGGCAAGACCGCGGCCCGGACCCCGGTCGAGATCGGCCGCATGTCGGTCAACACCGTCGAGATCGTCAAGGGACTGCAGGCCGGCGACAAGGTGATCCTGTCGGACACCTCGGCGCAGGATGGCTTCAAGAAGATCCGATTGAACTAACGCCCTGCGCCGTCCGCCAGAGCGGCGACGGCTGAGATTTGGAGGAACTATGACCGCAACATCCGAGTCGCTGATCCAGCTCGACGGAGTCGTCAAGGTCTTCATGACCGACGAGGTCGAGACCCACGCGCTGTCGGGCATCCACATGGAGATCCGCAACGGCGAGTACGTGTCGATCGCCGGCCCCTCCGGCTGCGGCAAGACCACGCTGCTGTCGATCCTCGGGCTGCTCGACACCCCCAGCGACGGCAAGTACCGGTTGAACGGCAAGCAGGTCGCCGACCTCTCCTTCTCGGAGCGGGCGCGGATCCGCAACCGCGAGATCGGCTTCATCTTCCAGGCCTTCAACCTGATCGGCGACCTCACGGTCTACGAGAACGTCGAGCTGCCGCTGACCTACCGCGGCATGGCCGCCAAGGAGCGCAAGGAGCGCGTGCAGGAGGCCCTCGAGCGGGTCGGCATGTCGCACCGCATGAAGCACTATCCGTCGCAGCTCTCCGGCGGTCAGCAGCAGCGCGTCGCGGTCGCCCGCGCGGTGGTCGGTAAGCCCTCGATCCTGCTCGCCGACGAGCCCACCGGCAACCTCGACTCCAAGAACAGCGAGACGGTGATGGACCTCCTGGCGGACCTCCACCGGGACGGCGCCACCATCTGCATGGTCACCCACGACCCTCGATTCGCCCGCTACGCCCAGCGCACGATCCATCTCTTCGACGGCCGCGTGGTCGAGGAGGAGACCGGCATCCAGCGCGAGGTCGAGAGCCGCGAGCTCAAGCGGAGCGGCTTCGAGGTCGTGTAAAGGAAATAGGTACCCCGCGCGGCGTGCGCGGGTGATGTTCGCGCGCCTTTGAAGGCTGCCGCCCCGATCGCGGCAGCCCTTTTTTTATGCTCGGCCCTCGTATACTAGGGAGCTATGACACTCCACGAGCTGGAAAACGAAGCCCTACGATTGGATCCAAAGTCTCGGGCCCTCTTGGCCGAACGCCTGCTCGGAAGTCTGGATGCTCTGTCGGCAGCCGAGATCGAGACGCTGTGGCTGGATGAGGCCGAGCGCCGGGAGCGGGAGTGGGACGACGGCAAAGTCGAAGGGATACCCGCGGAGCAAGTGCTGCGCGAGCTGCGGTCGATCCCGAAATGAAGTGGTCCGCCTCATTCAATCCGCAGGCGCGGATAGAATTGAGGGAAGCTGCCGCGTATTACGGACTCGAGTCGGAAGCCTTACATGGGAGATTCCTGCTGGCCGTAGAGGAGGCGCTGGAACATGTCCTGGGACATCCTGAGGCTGCCACGGTGATTCGTGGCGACGTTCGCCGCAAGCCGCTTCGACGTTTCCCATACAGTCTGCTATACACGATTCGCGGTCATGAAGTTCGAATCCTGGCGGTGATGCACCAACGAAGAAGGCCCTTCTACTGGTGGGGTCGGGGGTAGTGAACGGCGTCACCCACAAGCCCCGGATCCTGATCGCGGACGACCAGCGCGAGGTGCGCGAGGCCCTCCGGCTGATGCTCAAGGCCGAGCAGTTCGACACCGAGACCGCGGGCTCCCCCGCCGAGATCCTCCAGGCCGTCACCACCCGGGAGTTCGACGCGGTGCTGATGGACCTCAACTACACCCGGGACACCACCTCCGGCCGCGAGGGGCTCGATCTCCTGGCGCGCCTGCGCGCCGTCGACGACGCCCTGCCGGTGGTGGTGATGACCGCCTGGGCGAGCGTCGACGTCGCCGTCGAGGCGATGCGCCGGGGGGCCCGCGACTTCGTCGAGAAGCCCTGGGACAACGCCCGCCTCCTCGCCATCCTGCGCACCCAGATCGACCTCCACCGGGCGCTCCGTCGGGGCAAGCGGCTGGAGGCCGAGAACGAGATCCTGCGCGCCGGAGGCGAGGGAGAGCCGATCCTGATCGCCCGCTCGCCGCAGATGCAGCCGGTGCTCGACCTCATCGAGCGGGTCGGCCCCTCGGAGGCGAACGTGCTGATCACCGGCGAGAACGGCACCGGCAAGGGGGTGGTGGCGCGGGCGCTCCACGCCGCCTCCGCCCGCTCCGGCGTGCCGATGGTGACGGTCAACACCGGCGGCCTCTCCGAGGCGCTGTTCGAGAGCGAGCTCTTCGGCCACGTGCGCGGCGCCTTCACCGACGCCAAGACCGACCGCGTGGGCCGCTTCGAGCTGGCGGACGGCGGCACCCTCTTCCTCGACGAGATCGCCAACATCTCGCTCAACCAGCAGGCCAAGCTCCTGCGCGTGCTGGAGACCGGCGAGTTCGAGAGGCTCGGCTCGTCGAAGACCCGCACCGCCGACGTGCGGATCGTCTCCGCCACCAACGCCGACCTGCGCGAGGAGGTGGCGGCCGGCCGCTTCCGCCAAGACCTCCTCTTCCGCCTGAACACGGTGGAGATCCCCATCCCGCCGCTGCGCGAGCGCCGCGACGACATCCCGTCGCTCACCCAGCGCTTCCTCGAGGCGCACGCCCAGCGCTACCGCAAGACCTTCCGGGGGTGTGAGGAGGCCGCCGTCGCCGCCCTGCTCAATCATCCCTGGCCGGGCAACGTGCGCGAGCTCGACCACGCCGTCGAGCGCGGCGTGCTGATGGGGCGGGGTGACTGGGTGCGGGCGGCCGACCTCGGCCTGCAGCCGGCGGCGCCCGCCACGGCCGCGCCGCGCCTGGAGGACATGGCGCTCGAAGACGTGGAGCGGGTGCTGATCCAGAAGGCGCTCGCCCGCTACGGCGGCAACGTCAGCCAGGCCGCCCAGGCCCTGGGCCTCTCGCGCAGCGCCCTCTACCGGCGGCTCGAGAAGCATGGCCTCTGATCCGCCCGCCCGCCGCGCTCCCTTCCGCGGCCTTCTGCGCTCCGGCCGGAGCCGGGCGCTCGCCTTCGAGGACCGCCTCCTGCTGATGGCGCTGGCGACCGGCCTGCCGGGGACGCTGCTCGCCCTGCTCTTCGTCTGGCTCGATCCCCACTCCCTCAAGCTCCGCTGGACGGTGACCCTGTTCGGGATCTTCTTCTGGGGGTGGCTGGCCGCGCAGCTCCGCGACCGCGTCGTGCGGCCGCTGCAAACGCTCGCCAACCTCCTCTCCGCCCTGCGCGAGGGGGATTTCTCGCTGCGCGCCCGCCAGCCGCGGGAGGTCGACGCACTCTCGCAGGTGATCCAGGAGGTCAACGCGATCGGCGAGGTGCTGCGCGAGCAGCGGCTGGGCGCCGTGGAGGCCGCCGCTCTCCTCCACCGGGTCGTCGACGAGGTGGACGTCGCCGTCTTCGCCTTCGACGACCACGGCCAGCTCCGGCTGGTCAACCGCGCCGGCGAGCGCCTGCTCGCCGAATCCGGCGACCGCCTGCTCGGCAAGCCCGCCGAGGACCTGGGGCTCACCGGCCTGCTCGACGGCGAGGTCTCGCGCACCCTCGCCCTCACCTTCCCCGGCGGTCCGGGGCGCTGGGAGATCCGGCGCAGCACCTTCCGCGAAGGGGGCCTCCCCCATCGCCTGCTGGTGATCTCGGACCTCTCCCAGACCTTGCGCGAGGAGGAGCGCCAAGCCTGGAAGCGGCTGATCCGTGTGCTCGGCCACGAGCTCAACAACTCGCTCGCCCCCATCCACTCGATGGCCGGGACGCTGGTGAGCCTGCTCACCCGCGAACCGGCGCCGGAGGACTGGCGGGAGGACATGCAGCATGGCCTGGAGGTGATCGGCAACCGCTCCGAGGCGCTGATCCGCTTCATGGCGGCCTATGCCCGCCTCGCCCGCCTGCCGCCGCCGCGGCGGACTCCCTTCGAGCTCGCGGCGCTGATCCGCCGCACCGCCGCGCTGGAGACCCGATTGCCGGTCTACGTCGAGCAAGGGCCGGAAGTGTCGATCGAGGCGGACGCCGACCAGGTCGAGCAGCTCCTGATCAACCTCATCCGCAACGCCGTCGACGCCGCCCTGGTGACCGGCGGCGGCGTGGGAGTCGGCTGGCGTCTGGAGGGCGGAAACGTCGAGGTCCGCGTGGAGGACGAAGGGCCGGGGCTCTCGAACACCGAGAACCTCTTCGTCCCCTTCTACACCACGAAACCCGGCGGCACCGGCATCGGCCTCGCCCTCTCCCGCCAGATCGCCGAAGCCCACGGCGGCACCCTCACCCTGGAGAACCGCACTCCGGAGGCAGGATGCGAGGCGCTGCTGCGGTTGCCGGTGTAGGGCGAAGTCCTCAGGCCGCGACGTTCTCGACGTTCTCGCGAATGATGCGCGGATGCCGGGCGGCGATGCGCAGCAACGCGATCGCGGGACCCTCCGGATGCCGGCGCCCCTGCTCCCAGTTCCGGAGAGTGTGCACGCTGATGCCCATGGCCTGAGCGAACTGGGTCTGAGTCAATCCGACGAAGCGCCGCAAGGACGAAATGTCCTCGCCGGACTCGAACTGGCCCAACATGAGACGCTTCCGCACGCGCGCTGGAATGGCACTGGCGAGCTGTTCCTCGGTGAGCTCTGGAATGTCATCATTCATAACCTGTCATTCCTGTAGGCTTGAAAAAGGGCCTTTTCACGCTCGCTCGCCCATCGAGCGCTAATGATGCGAATCGTCTCCTCGTCGCGCTCCGTCCACACGACCAGAACGATGCCTCGGACAACAGGTCCGATGGCGAGGAAACGGTCCTCAGATTCGGAATGGCCCTCGTCGAAGATCTCGAGGTAGTCGGCATCCTCAGCGAAAAGCCGCACAGCCTCCTCGAAGGAGATGCCGTGCTTCCGCTGGTTGGCGAGATTCTTGGCTTCATCCCACTCGACCTTCACCTCGGAAAAGATAGAAGATCGGTCAGGCTAAGTCAATGGCTTAGTTGTGGTGCTGATCAGGCTTCAGCAGGAGATCCGACGGGACCTTTCGGATCACAGTCCCACGGAAGACGATCCCACCCGGCGGCATCTGCACGCCTGCTCCCACCTTCAGACGTATCGAAGCTCCCTCCGTCTCCAAAGAGTATTCCAAAGATCCCCAGGGAGTAGGCAGGCGCCGGACGGCGACGCCTCCCGGGGCCGCGATCCAGGCGTCGGGCACTCCGGCGGCGAGGACGAGGGCCTGATCGGAGTCGCGCTCGTAGGCGAGGAGGTCGAGGAAGGAGCGGATGAAATCCGAGCCGACCCAGGTGTGCGGCAGGTCGCCCAGGAAGTTGGGGGCGCGGAGGTCTTTGTAGACCACCTCGGGCCACTGGTTCCAGGCGGGCGGGCGGCGATCCGCGAGGAAGAGACCGAGCAGCTCGCGGGCGCGCTCGGGCCGGCCCATGCGGACGAGGGTGCCGACGATGCGCAGCTCGTAGGGAGTGTAGGCCTTCCAGTCGCCGGCTTTCCGAAGCTCGATGCCCTGCCAATATTCGTCGAAGGTCCGCTCCAGGGTCTGGGGCGGCAGCTTGGCGCGGAGATCGTCCAACTCGCCGCCGGGACTGATCGCGGTCGTCGTCGAGGTGGGATCGCGATCGGCCAGATCGGCGGAGGCGGGGACGTAATCGATCTTCGCCTCTTCGATCACGCGGTTGATCGAGGCGTAGAGATCGGTCTTGAATTCGTCGCGGCTCGCGGCCCAACGCTCCGCCTCCGCCGTCTTGCCGAGATCGCGGGCAAGGTCGGCGGCGTTCTTCAATCCCGTGAGGGCGAAGAAATCGTCCCAGTAGGAGTGGACGGGATGAGACGAATATCCCTCATGACTGATCGATTCGGGGAGGAGGCCAAAGTAGCGCTGTTTCGCGGGCTGGCGATACTCGTCCGTCCGGCGCTGGCCGCGCAACTCGTCGATATACGCGACCGCCTTCTCGACGTGCGGCCAGACCTTCTCCACTGTCGCCCGATCGTGGGTGTAGCGCCAGTATTCGCCCACCAGGAAAAGGAATTCGCCGTGGCTGTCGTTCTCCGGCACGGGATCGGCGCCGCGCGAGTCGACGCAGCAGGGGACCTTGCCGCTGGGGAACTGATAGGGGGCGAACCAGTCGATCAGCTCGCGGACCGGCCCATCGAGGCCGGAGCGCAGCAGCGCCGAGGAGGTGAGCGAACCGTCGCGGATCCAGGTGCGGGCGTAAGCGCGGGAACCCGGCTGGATAGCGGGGCCGTCGCGATTGATCAGGATATGGGCGAGGACGGTCTTGAAGGTTTCGACGAGCGGTCCGGCGGCGGGAGGGAGGTGGATGTCGACGCGGCCGAGACGCCAGTGCCAGTCGCGGATGGTGGCGGCGAGGGCGGAGGGGAAATCGGAGGCGTCAGTGGCCTGCGACCTCACCCCAACCCCTCTCCTAAAGGAGAGGGGCTTCAAGGTTTTCGTTCCTTGTTCCCCTTCTCCTTTAGGAGAAGGGGCCAGGGGGTGAGGTCGCAGGCCACTGACGCCCATTTCCCGATCGAGCGGAACGACAATATCCACGATTCGCGTTCCACCCGCCGGGAGGTCCAGGTCCCACGCGAAAGAGCCCGACGCGAAACCAAAAGGATCCATCACCTTCGACGCCTCCGGCAGTTTCCCCATCCGCAGATGCTCGGAGATTTCGCCACCGTCGAACGTCGTGGCACCGAATCTAGACGGCGGACGCTCCGGGATCACCCTGCGTTCCCCGTTCACCACCGCCGCATGGCCATCCCAGGCGATCTCGTGAATCGAGGAGACGCCGCCTGGATTGTTGAGGAACTGCGTCGGCGGGTTCACCTGGAACGGGCGGAGCGCCAGGAATAGCCGGACTCGCCGGGCTTTCCCACGATTCCGGACGAGGTAGCGGGCCTGCAGCACGGAAGCGCCCGGCGCGCCGGAGGCGAAGGCGGTGATGTCCAGCGAAAGGTCGCCGTGCGTCCAGGTGACGGTAGGGATAGGAAGATACCCCTCCGCCAGCGACTGGGACGCGGTGACGTCGCTCCAGGTGACCAGCTTGCCGTCGACGAACAGGAACGGCTCGATCGAGAACGCTCCCTGCCCCACCTCCAGGGCGCCATCCTCGCCGAGGAGCCCCTCCTCGCGATCGCCGTCGACGCCCACGACCGTCCAATATTCCTGCTCGCCGAAGAACGAGCGCGGATAGGCGCCGCGCGGTGCGTCCTTGGCGATCTTTGCGAAAAAGGCGTTGATCGACGGCGCCCAATCGAGGGGTTTGACGTCGAGATGGCGGAGGCCCAGGGCGGCGGTGCCCTCGGGGTGTCCAACCCTCTGAAGCCTCACCCCCGGCCCCTCTCCACTTCGTGGAGAGGGGGTCAGGGGGTGAGGCTTCGGAGGGTTGGACGCCCCAGTTACCCTGATCCTCATGTACCGCGATTCCGCCTCCGGCAGATACAGGTAATCCCGGCCCCCGTTGCCTTTCTTCACCTCGCGGACCGCCGTCCAATCCTTTCCATCGTCCGAGATCTCGACCGTGTAGGAGGACGGCCGATCCCAATCAATCACCAGTCCGCCATACTCGCGGCGCTCCAGGAAGTCGTAGATGATCGAATCCGCGTCGGAGGTGACGGCCGGCGTGCGATCGTACGGATGATCGGGCGGCAGCTCGGTGAATTTCAGATCGTCGATCCAGACCGTCCCCTTGCCGCCGGTACCGGCGGTGACGGCGAATTCGAGCGCCGCCACCTTCTTCATCTCACCGCCGCCGGCCGGTCCCCAGGCGAATTCGATCTGGCGCTTCTTGGTACGCACTTCCCGCCAGTCGCGCGGAATCTGGAAGCTCTTCCGATTGATCCACCAGACATTCTGGCCGCTGGGATCGATCAGCTTGAGCTCCAGATTATTGACCGGCGCCTCGCCGCGGATGCGGAACGAGATTTCCCAGTTCGCCGACAGGTCGAGATCCAGAGGCCGATGGGCCACGGCGTAGCCCGCACCGCCGTGAAAGTCGAAGTCGAGCCTGAGGGCTCCCTGGTCCTGGGACAGCGCGAGACCGACGCCGTCCGACGGGGCCGCCGTCCAGTTGGCGATCGAGGAGAAATCGTCGAGCGTCCGCGTCTGGGCCCGAAGCGGCGCGCCGAGGAGGAAGACGGCGAGGACCGCCAGGCCGGGCTTCACTCCTTGAGGCTCCCCATGACGATCCCTTCCACATAGGAGCGCTGGAGAGCCAGGAAGACCAGGAGGCCGGGCAGCACGGTGATCACCGCTCCGGCCATCATCAGCTCGGTGTCCTGCACGTGCTCGCCGGCGAGGTTGGCGAGCGCCACCGGCAGGGTGTACTTGGTCTCGTCGGTGAGCACGGTCAGCGGCCAGAGGAAGTCGTTCCACGAGCTCAGGAAGGTGAACACTCCCAGGGTGACGAGGATCGGCCGCAGCAGGGGGAGCACCACGGTCCAGTAGATGCGGAGCTCGGAGGCGCCGTCGAGGCGCGCCGCGTCGAGCAGCTCGTCGGGAATCCCCTGCGCGAACTGGCGGATCAGGAAGATGCCGAAGACGGTGGCGATGGCGGCCACGATGACGCCGCCGAAGGAGTTGATCAGACCGAGCGCCCGGATCTCCAGGAAGAGGGGGAGCACGGTGACCTGCGGCGGCACCACCAGGGTCGCCAGCAGGAGCGCGAAGAGCCGGCCGCGGCCGCGGAAACGAAGCTTGGCGAAAGCGTAGCCCGCCATCGAGTTGCAGAGCAGCGAGACGGCGGTGATGGCGAGCGCCAGGAAAAGGCTGTTGAAGAAGGTCCGCCCGAGGTTGAGGCGGGACACCAGCACCGCGTAGTGCTCCAGCGTGGGGTGCGAGGGCACGAGGCGCAACGGCAGGGACATCGCTTCGCCGGTGGGCATCAGCGACGCCGAGAGCATCCAGAGGAGCGGCATTGCCGTGATCGCCGCGAGGAGCAGCAGCGCGCCGTTGACGGCGACCGTCGCCAGCGGCCGGCGGATCACGCGTTCTTCCTTCCGCGCAACAGGACCTGCAGGCCGGTGGTGGCGATGATCATCGCGAACAGCACGAAGGCGATCGCCGCGGCGGCGCCGAGGTTCCACCAGCGGAACCCCTGCTCGTACATCAGCAGGGTGATCGAGGTAGTCGCATAGAGCGGACCGCCGCGGGTCATCACATAGGGCTCGGCGAAGATCTGGAACAGGCCCACGGTGGTGAGCACTCCCACGAAGAGGGTGGTCGGCTTCAGCAGCGGCAGGGTGATGTGACGGAGCTGCCGCCACGGACCGGCGCCGTCGAGCTGCGCCGCCTCGTAGAGCGACTCGGGGATCGCCTGGAGCCCGACGACGTAGATCACCAGGCCGTAGCCGAAGCTGCGCCAGACCGCGAGCAGGGTGATGGCCACCGTCGCCCAGGCGGGATTGCCGAGCCAGTCGACCGCCGGCAGATGGAACAGGCCGAGAAGCAGGTTGATCAGGCCGTAGCGCGGATGGTAAAGATAGCGGAAGACCACCGCCACGGCGACCAGCGTGGTGACCACCGGCGCGAAAAAAATGGTGCGGAAGAGCCCCCGCAGCCGCGCCACCTTCGAGCTCACCAGCAGCGCGCCGCCGAGCGCCGCGCCCAGGGTGAGCGGCACGCCGAGGACGACGAAGACGAGGGTGTTGCGGATCACCTTCCAGAGCAGCGGATCGCGCAGCAGCCGAAGGTAGTTGCCGGCGCCCACAAAACGCAGGTTCCGCAGGTCCGCCAGGGCGTAGATGTCGAAGTCGGTGAGCGACAGCAGCAGCGCCGCGATCAGCGGCAGGGCGAAGAAGAGGGCGATGGCGCCCAGGGCGGGCGAGAGCAGCAGCCAAGCCGCCCGCCGCTCGGCCCCGGAGCCGCGCCGCTCCTCGAGGTCCGCGGTCACCGCCGCGCCTCCGCGTTCTTGCCCTTCTTTTCGGCCGCGGCGCGGTCGAGCATCCAGCGCCGTTTCTCGAGCATGCGGTCGACGTCCACGTCCAGGGAGGCGAGCGCCGCGTCGAGGTCCCGGCCGCCGCGCATCACCTGCTCGGCGCACTCCGCCATGCGGGTGGCGATGCGCTCCCATTCCGGCACTTTCGGCGTCGGCGCCGCGTGCTCCAGTTGCACGAGGAAGGGCGCGGCCTTGGGATCGCCGGCGAGCCCGGCCAGGGACCACGCCGAGCGGCGGGACGGGAGGTCTCCCGAGAGCTTGTAGAAGCGCAACTGCTGCGCCGGCTCGGAGAGGTATTGCAACCATTTCCAGGCCGCCTCCGGGGAGCGCGCGTGCTGGAAGAGGACGAGGCTGGAGCCCCCCGCCAGCGAGGCCCCCGGATAGGGCATCCCGGCCTCCGGCGGCGGCAGCGGCGCCGTGGCCCAGCGGTCCTGCTGGTCCGCCGGGATGCGGTTCCGGAACTCGCCGAGATTCCAGGGGCCGGTGATCACCATCGCGAAATAACCTTCCGCGAACTGCTGATAGAGGTTGGCCACGCTCTGCAGGTCGAGCGCCGGCGCCAGGCCGGAAGCGTAGAGATCGAGATAGAACGCCATCGCCTTGCGGAAGCGCGGATCGCGGAAATCGCCGCGACGGCCACCGTCCGCCAGCAGCGGCGCGCCGGTCTGCAGGCCGAAGATGGTCGGTTGCGTCCACTCGTCGATCGGAAGCAGGATGGCGAAACGGTTGGGGCCGCCGAGCCGCTTGATCCGCACCATCGCCTCGCGCCACTCGCTCCAGCTCCGGGGGGGCCAGGGACCGCCCGCCGCCTTGACCAGATCGCTGCGGTAGAAGAGCAGACGCGTGTCCACGTACCACGGGATACCCCAGGTCCTGCCGTCGAGCACGTTGGCGTCCCAGACGCCGGGAAAAGAATCGCGGGCGATTTCCGGAGCGGTCCGCGCGATCCGCTGGTCGAGCGCGGCGAGAGCGTGCAGCGAGACGAACTCGGGAACCCAGGTGTTGCCCAACTGGGCGGCGTCGGGGGTGGAGTCGCCGACGAAGGCGGTCAGTAGCTTCTCGTGGGCGGCGGTCCAGGGGACCTGCTGCACCTCCACCCTGATGTCGGGGTGGAGGGCCTCGAAGTCCGGCACCATCTCGCGCACCACCTCCCCCTCGCGGCCGAACCCCCAGAAACGGACGGTGGTGGTGCGCGCGCCCGCCTCTCCCCGTCCGCAGGCGGCGACCGCGAACAGCGCCAATAGTGCGAGCAGCGCCAGGGCGGCGGCCGCGGCGAGCGCAAGCCGCTTCAATGGACCGGCTCCTCCAGCCAGCCGCCTGTGAAGCCGGCCCGCTTCAGGCCGCGAATGATGTGGGGGTTCTTCCGCATCGCCTTCCAGACCAGGCCGCTGCGGTAGTTCTCGATCATCGCCACGATCGGTCCCTGATCGATGCCGAGGTAGTCGACGTCGAACCACCCCAGCGCCGGATCGACCTTGCCGGCGGTCACCTTGTCGCTCGTCCGCAGCGTCGGGTTGAAGGCGTCGAGGAATCCGTACTGCGCGTAGAGGTGCGCGCCATAGCGCTCCTTCATCGCGCGCAGGGCGGCGAGCGACAGCTCGGGGGTGAAGACGATCGACGAGATAGCGGCGGACGGCGTGATCGTGCCGTCGTCGCGGATCTCGCCGTTGGTGGCGCCGCGCGCGGCGTAGCCGTAGAACGTCCGCCGCGTGCCGTCGATCGTCAGCGTCGCGTCCATCGGGCCGTCGCAGGCCGAGAGCCCCCAGATACTGTCGCCGTAGTCCCGGTAGTGGCTGGGATTGGCGACGGCGTAGGCGCGCTGGGAGAGGGTGGCGCGGCGGGAGTTCTCGAAATAATCGAGATCGTGAGCGCGCGTCACCTCGTCGCGGATGCCGCGGAAATCGATCCAGACGTGCGAGTACTGGTGGCCGAAGAGGGGCGCGAACAGGATGTGGTCCTGGCCGTAGAAGGTGCCCCAGCGGTCGGTCCTGGTGTACTCGCTCCAGGCGCCGGCGTCGACCGGGTGGGTCGGCGAGCCGAGGGCCAGGAGGATGACGATCATCGCCTCGTTGTAGCCGCGCCAGTCGTAGGTGTGGAGACCCCCCTCGGGGGTCCAGCCCATGCTGATCGCCGCCCCCCGCGCCTGCTCGGCGGGCCAGTCCACGCGCTCGTAGAGCTCTTCGGCGGCGGCGCGGATCGCGGTTTCGGTGGCGTCGCCGCGGTCGAAGTAGGACTGCGAGAAGAGGACCCCCGCCATCAGCAGCGAGGTGTCGATGGTCGACAGCTCGACGGTCTGAAAGCGTTCCCCTGTCCGCATGTCGAGGAAGTGATAGAAGAAACCTTTATATCCCGAGACGCCGCGCGGCTCGGGGCCCTGGCGCATCGCCAGCAGCGAGCGCAGGGTGGCCAGGGTCCGTTCGGCGGCCTCGGCGCGCGTCACGTAGCCGCGCTCGGCGCCGATGCCGTAGGCGGTGAGGCCGAAGCCGACCGCCGCGATGCTCGAGAACGACGGCGTCGGCGCGCGGTCGGGGACCAGAAATGTGTGGGGATCGGCGAGATCCCAGAAGTAGTGGAAGCCGCGCAGCTCGACGTCGTCGAGGAGCACGGCATCGCTGACGGGGGCGGGAGCCGGGGGGCGCTGCGCGGTGGGAGCCCCCGCGCAGGCCAGAGAGGCGGAAACCGCGAACACGGCAAGGAAGCGCGCGACAGCTCGTCCGGTCATGAAGCTCCCTCGCCGTTGATCCATCTATTCGGTCATCAGAAGTTGATCTTCAGACCGATCTGCTCGCGCCGGCCGAGGTTGGTGGTGCAGCTCGGATTGCCGAAGTTGGTATTGCCTCCGGGGCTGATGAAGTTGTCGAGACAGCCATAGCTCGCCCAGTTGAAGGCGTTGAAGACCTCGCCGACGACGCCCACCGAGACGGTGCCGCCGACGCGGAAGTCTTTCTCCAGGCGGAAGTCGACCGAGCGATCGGCGAAGCCCCAGGTCTTCTGCGGATAGATCGTGCGGTCGAAGGGCCGCGTCCGCTCGCGGGCCGCCAGGTCGAAGCCCTGCGAGAAGTCGAGGACGTTGAAGGCGGCGCCGGAACCCAGCGAGATGGTGGTGGCGAAGCGCAGCTCCCAGGGCAGACCGAAGGTGCCGACGGCGACGATGCGGTCCTTCTCCGAGCCCGGAACGTCGTGGCGGCCATAGGCTGCGGCGCTCGGATAGTCGAGGCTGAACAGGTCGTTGCCGGTCTGCTGAGCCTTGGCGTGCGTGTAGGCGAGGTGCGCGCCCCAGGTGCCGGAGAACGGCCGGTCGAGGGTAAGGAAGATGCCGTCGTACCAGTACTTCTTGCCGTTCGGATCGGAGATGATCACGTTGCCGTAGCCCGGCACCAGCGCCGCGCAGCAGAGGCCGCTGGCCGATAGCCAGGTGAAGCCGCGGTAGCCGCGGACGTTGTTGTAGCTGAGCGATCCCACCCACTTCCCGAGCGACTGCCGGACGCCGAGGTTCCACTGGTTGGAGTATGGGGGCTTGGTGTTGTTGTTGAGGAGATAGATCTCGGGGCTGGTCTGACCGGAGGCGATCAGCGCGTGCAGGCCCGCGGGAGTGAGATAGCGCGGATCCCAGGCGATGGTCGGCGCGCCGTCGCGCGGCCGGCCGTCGGGCGAGAACTCGATGCGGTAGACGGGATATTGCAGGCGATAGCGCTCGTCGAGCGTGGCGTTGAGGAAGAGGCGGTCGTAGTAGCGGCCGGCGCCGCCGAAGACGATCGACTTGCCGGCGCCGGTCAGGTCGTAGGAGAAGCCGAGGCGCGGCTGGATCTCGTTCTTGTACTGCGAGCGGTTGCTGCCGTTGGAGAAATAGCTCGAATCCACCTTGCCGGTGAGCCCCGCCACCAGGTTCGCCGGAGTCACGTAGCCGTCGTCGATCTGATGCGATTCGTAGTCCCACCGCAGGCCGAGATTCACCGTCAGGCGCTGGCCGATCGTCCAGGTGTCCTGGCCGTAGATGCCGTACTCCTGGTTGTTGGCCGTCAGATTCGGATTGCCGAAGCCGAACTGCGCCTCGAAGGGCTGATCGAACGACAGGTCGTTCGCCGGGTCGATCCGGAAGTTATAGACCGGGTTGGCCGACTGGCTCTTGTTGACCTGGTAGCGGAGGAGGTCGAGGTTGCCGCCGAGCTGCAGGCTGTGCTCGCCCCCCGCCTGGAAGGTGGGAAGGTTGTAGTCGTCGCGCAGCTCGACCCGGCGCTGATCGAACTCCTGGGTCGTATCCTTGCCGCCGATACGGATGACCCCCTGGTAGTTGAGCCCGACCAGATCCGGGTTGAGCGCCGCCTGGTTCCACGTGTAGGTCTGCCAGCTCAGCGAGGCCTGGTTCAGGGCTTTGTCACTGTTCCAGGCGTGGCGCAGCGTCGCGCCGTAGACCCAGTTCTTGAGGTCGGTGGCCGACTGGAACGACGTCATACCTCCGAAATCGCGCGTCTCGTGCTCGCGGCGGTAGTTGCCGCTGACGTCGACGACCTGGTTCTCCGCCGGCTGCCAGCTCAGCTTGCCGAACGCCAGGTTCGACTTGAACGGGCTGGGGAAACTGCCCGCGTACTGGCCGAACTGACTGGTGAAGGCCGGATTGACGTTGACCGGCGTGGTGGCCTTCTCGTCGTCGCCTTCATAGGAAAAGAAGAAGTGGAGCTTGTCCTTGATGATCGGCCCGCCGATCGAAAGACCGGGCTGGTTACGCTCGTAGCTCTTGTTGGTGGTGAGCGTCGAATACTGGAAACCCTTCGGAAGCTGCGACACCCACCGCTCGGGCTGGTAGAAATCGAAGAGCTGGCCGCGCAGGTCGTTGCCGCCCGACTTGGTGACGGCGGTGATGATCGCGCTCGCCGATTTCTCGTACTGCGCGCTGTAGTTCTGGGTGATGACGCGGAACTCCTGCACGGCGTTCTGCGGGAACGGGTTGCCGCGGCTGGAGTTCTGCCCGACCAGGCCGCCTGTCAGCACGTCGTTCTTGAAGCTGACGCCGTCGATGAAGACGTTGGTCTGCTCGGCGGGCTGGGCGTCGCCGGAGATCGTCTTGTTCAGCGGATCGGTCGACAGCCGGATGCCGGGCGCGAGCGCCGCGAACTTGAGGAAGTTGCGGTCGTCCTGCGGCAGGTTCTCGATCTGCTGCGGGGTGACGTTGGTCGACGCCTCCGACGTCCGCATGTCGACGGCCTGCTCGCCGACGACGGTGATCGATTCGCTGACCACCGAGGTGGGCGACAGCACGAAAGTGACGTTCAGGTTCTGGCCGACCAGCACGGTCACCTTCTCCGAGCGTGCTTCGAACCCCTGAACCGCTACCGTCATGTTGTACTCACCCGGGGTGAGGCCGCCGAGCTGGAACGCGCCGTCGGGTCCGGCGGTGCCGGTCTTGATGAACCCCGAAGCGGTGCCGACTGCCGTGACCGTAGCTCCGCCGAGCGCCGCGCCGCCGGCGTCCGTCACCTTGCCGCGGACGTTCGCCGTCGTCGACTGGGCCATGGCGGCCACCGCGATCGCGCCGATGATCAGCGCCAGTAGAAACGATTGCAAAGTTCGTTTCATGACTCCTGCCTCCTCCTTCAAGAAAGTTGTTCGATCCCCTCGATGCCTCTGCTCAAAGTCACCGCGCCGCCGCAGGAGCCGCGCACCACCAGCGAGGTGGCCACCGTCTCCTGGCGCCGCTCATGCCCGTTCTTGCTCTCCACCGCGTGCAGCAGGCGCTCCATGGCGCGCGTCCCCAGCTCGGCGATGGGCACGTGGACCGAGGAGAGCGATGGAGTGATATAGCGCGCGATCGGAATATCGTCGAAGCCGGCGAGCGCGACCTCGCCGGGCACCTCCACGCCCGCTTCCCGCAGGGCATACAGACAGCCGATCGCCATCGAATCGTTGGCGGCGAAGACCGCCGTCGGCCGCGGCTTCAGGGTCAGCAGCCGCCGCCCCGCCTGATAGCCCGACTCCTCGCTGAAATCGCCGCCGAGCTCCAGCCCGTCCACCAGGGCGATCCCCAGCGAGCGGAGGGCGTCGCGGTAGCCGCGCAGGCGCTCCCGCGCGTCGGCGTTCCCCTCCGGTCCGCGGATCAGCGCGATGCGCCGGTGGCCCAGGGCCGCCAGGTGCCGCACCATGGCGAAGGCGCCGCCGTGGTTGTCGAGGTTGATGGCGTCGAAGGCGGCGCCTTCCAAGCGCCCCTCCACCGGGGTGTTGAGCAGCACCACGGGGAGCGTCTCCGGGAGGTTGCGGCGCAGGCCCTGCGCGTCGACGTCGGGGGAGAGCACGATCAGCCCGTCCACCCGGCCGCGCAGGGCGCGCAGCACGGCCTCGATCTCGGCGCGGTCGCTGTGGAAGCCGGAGATCAGCACGTGATAGCCGCGGCGGCGCGCCGCCGCGTCGATCCCCCGGATGACCTCCGAGAAGAACTCGCCGTAGAGGTCCGGCAGCAGCACGCCGATGGTGTCCGTCTGGTTGGTGATCAGGCTGCGCGCCGCGCCGTGAGGGACGTAGCGCAGCCCCTCGATCGCGTCCAGAATGCGCCGGCGGGTCTCCGCGGCGACCGGCCCGGTGCTGTTGAGCACCCGGGACACAGTGGCGATCGACACCCCCGCCTTGAGGGCGACCTCCTTGATCGAGGCGCTCATCGCCGCGTTCCGGCGACGGCTGGCAGAGCAGAAAATTTTGGCACGGCGGCTCCCGGACGGCTGTCCCCGGCGCGATGTAAGCGTTTACAGTCGCGTACCGTAACAGCGGCTCCGCGGGGTTGTCAAGGAAATGTCGCAGCCTGCCGGGGCCGGAATCGAGGGCGTCTAATTCTACTTTGTCAGATTGACCTTGTCCGTCGGCGCCCCCGCCCGAGCCCTCACCCCCGGCCCCTCTCCCGTCCCCCCGACCACCCTCCCTCACCGGGAGAGGGGAGACAAGCAACTCCAGGACTCAGGAGCGGCCTCCTCGTAGGGCCCCCCTCTTCTCCCGGTGAGGGAGGGGGTCGGGGGGACGGGAGAAGAGGGCCGGGGTGATGAGGGCCAAAGCCAAGGCGGATCTGACAATCTGACAGAGTAGAACTACCCCTTCGGCCGCAGCCGGTAGCCTTCGCGCTGCGCCTTGTGGATGACCTTGTTGCGCTTCTTCTCCTGGAGGCGCGCCAGCTCGCCCTGGCGGATGTGGAGGTGGTGCTGCTCGCGGCCGAGCTTGTGGTAACTCTCCAGGCGGTCCGCCGGCAGCGTGCCGTCCGCCACCGCCGCCTCGACGGCGCAGCCGGGCTCCCCCTGGTGCTCGCAGTCGCCGAAGCGGCAGTCCGCGGCCAACTCCTCGATCTCCGGGAAGACCGACCCGATCCCCTGCTCGCCCTCCCAGAGCTGGATCTCGCGCAGGCCGGGGGTGTCGATCAGGAGGCCGCCGGTGGGCGCGAGGAAGAGCTCGCGGTGGGTGGTGGTGTGGCGGCCGCGGTCGTCCCCCTCGCGGACCTCGCCGGTGGCCTGCGCGTCGCGGCCGAGGAGGCGGTTGATGAGGGTCGACTTGCCGACGCCCGACGAGCCGAGGAAGCCGACAGTCCGCCCTGGGACGATGTAGGACGCGAGCGCCTCGCACCCCTCGCCGGTGCGGGCGCTCACCCGGAGGACGGGCACGCCCATCGCCACCGCCTGCGTCTCCAGCAGGCACGCCTCGGGATCCGCGCAACGGTCGAGCTTGTTGAGCACGACGACCGGCTGGGCGCCGCTGTCCCAGGCGGCGGTGAGGTAGCGCTCGATGCGGCGCGGATTGAAGTCGCCGTCGAGGCCGGAGACCAGGAAGATGGTGTCGACGTTGGCCGCCACCACCTGCTCCTCGGTCTTCTGGCCGGCGCTCTTGCGGGAGAACCTCGACTTGCGCGGCAGGATGGCGTGGATCATCGCCCTCCCCTCGCCGGTCGGCGGCCGCAGCGCCACCCAGTCCCCCACGGCCGGATGACCGAGGCTGGCCGGCCCCTTCAATTCGTGCCGGAGCTTGCCGGAGAGGTCGGCGTAGTGCTCCTCGCCGCCGGTCGAAACCTGGTTGAGCCCCTTCTGGGCGGTCACCCGCGCGGGGACGAGCCCCTGCTCCGCGTACGGCGCGAAGGCCGCCGCGAAGAAGTCGTCCCAGCCGAGCTCGTCGAGGGTCACGAGGGTTCCGCCGAAGAAACGACGAAACGCTTAACATCGAAAATCTCCGCCATTCTGTCCAGCTTGTGTTTCACCTCCGCAGGGATCTCCTCCGGCAGCATCTGCTCGGCGATCAGGTAGTACTCTTCCTTGCTCAGCGGGAGTTGCACGGCCTGGAACAAACCCGATAGTAACGTCTTGCTGGCGGGAGTGTTGATCCAGAAATCGTGATGACCCAAGGGATCGCGATACGCCGCCGGAGCGATCTGATCCTGGAGGAATCTCCGGGCGGGTTCGCTCAGGAGAGGAAACCCTCTGGAGGCGACAAACCGGATCAGGGCCTCCGGATGCATCAGGTAGCTTTCCGCCTCATATCGCTCCCAGCGCTCAACCGTCAGACCGTCTGCGATGACGTCCCGGTCAGGTAGACCGCGATTGTCTCCATCCAGCAGAAGGACACCAGGGAGCTCGCGTCCGGCTGCGCGCAAAGCAAAGAAGTGACCCTTGGCTTCCCGCGGATTTCGCCCTTGATTGTTATGCCAAAACGGACGCTTCTTGAACCAGTCCACGAGCGGATGCCTCAAAACCTGGGCCCAAGCCTTCAGTAGGTTGAAATCCGTTTCTCCTTCCACATAAAGAATACCGGATGATGGCTCTGCCATTAAGATATCCAATGCAGTCAAGCGCTTCAGCGCTTCACGCACCTGATCCTTATCCGTATCGCTTAAGAGAAGATGAGGCTCCCGATAAAAGGAAACGATCTGACTAGGGCTGGTGCCGTCGATCAGTACCTCCGAATGCGTCGCAATCACAAGCTGGCACCGGCGGCGAGAGGCGATACTCCGCAGCAAATCGTATACTTGCTTCTGCAGTATCACATGAAGGTGCGCATCCGGCTCGTCCAACAGCAGCACCGTCGAAGGCCTGGCAAAAAAGAATCCCAACAAGAGGAGAACTTGATGAAAACCGCTGCCCGCACTGGCTATGTCCAACTCCGGCAGGCCGTCCTTGCCGGTCGCCTTCGGAATACCTCGCAGATACTCGCAAACGATGAACGGTGCTCCTCCATATTTTGGGGGTTGAAGCCGGTAGCCAAAAATATCTTCGATTCGTGCGCAAAGATTTTCCCAATGCGCCTTATCTGCCCTTTCATAAACTTCCAGCAGAAGATTTCTCAGAATGTCGCCGGCTTTCCCCTGCCCAATCAGAAGATCCTGGTAGGGACGGTCATATCTCGTCTCCTCTGAGCCAATTCCCGAAAATGGAGGAATGTGGACAACGGAGATATCCTGTGCCGCTTGAGGCAGTTGGTCGATATGTTCCTGGGACGGCTTGACATAGACCAACTCAGTGTTTTGATAACGGATTTCGAAGGCTAAACGCCAAGCACCCTGCGCGGTGGATCCTTCGACCTCAATCGTCAGCACCCGGGGTTGACCTGGTTTCTGCCCCCCCTGAAGATCGTCATTCCGCAGGCCGGTCAGAGTGTCCGTCCAGAGGTTGTTCATCTCCCGCAGAGGCAAGGCTGTAAACTCCTGCCGAGTCAAAGGGACCCCGGTTCTCTGCCTAGCCTTGGACCCGCTCTCAGGCCCTCGTCGCTCCCGCCACTTCTGGAGTGCAAGGTACCAGACTGTGATCGCCTGGAGCAGCGTCGTCTTACCCGAATTGTTTGGACCCGCCAGGATTACGTGGTCGGCAAGGTAGAACTCCTGCTCGACAAACTGCTTGAAGTAGCGGGTCCTGACCTTGGTGATCATCGCAGGATCTTACCTTCAAGCATCCATCTCATAGGCCACCCTCCCCGCTTGGGGGACCCCTCTCCCTCGTTGGGGGACCCCTCTCCCTCGTTGGGAGACCCCTTTCCCTCGTTGGGAGACCCCTTTCCCTCGTTGGGAGACCCCTTTCCCTCGTTGGGAGACCCCTTTCCCCAGCGGGGAGACCCCTTTCCCCAGCGGGGAGACCCCCTTCCCCAGCGGGGGAACCCCCCTTCCCCAGTGGGGAGACCCCCTTCCCCAGCGGGGGAACCCCCTTCCCCAGCGGGGGAACCCCCTTTCCCCAGTGGGGAGACCCCCTTCCCCAGCGGGGAGACCCCCTTCCCCAGCGGGGAGACCCCTTTCCCCAGTGGGGCGACCCCCTTCCCCAGTGGGGAGACTCCTCTCCCGGCAGGCCGGGTCGTACCTCCGTGGAATTCCCTGTCCTGGCTGCCGCCGGGGACCGTCACGCGTCCATCTCGTAGGCCGTCTTCAGCCAGCGCCGGACCTCGCCGTCGATCTCCGCGAGGCTGGCGATCGGGATGCGGTGGGTGATGCGGTCCTTCTTGGCGAAGCCGCCGGTGTCGATCAGGCGGCCGGAGACGGGGGTGTCCTTCAAGGCGAAGCCGAGGTCGATGCGCGTCTTCGTGGTGGGCTTGATCTGGGCGAAGACGTGGTTGCGGTAGAGCGGGACCATGGTCGCGCAGGGGCAGGCCTTGACGTCCGGACCGCTGGACAGGCCGAGCTTCAGCAGCTCCTCGTAGATCGGCCGCAGCGCCGCCTTGCCGGCGTACATCGCCTCCACGAAGTCGACGGCGCGGCGGAGATAGCCCTCCGGATCGCCGTCCTCGTCGGCCACGCCGAGGGATTTGGCGGCGATCCACGCCGCGGAGTTCGTACCCAGGCCGTGCTCGGCCTTGAGCCAGGCGGTCCGCTCCTTCTCGCTCCGCGCGGCCGCCGGCGCCTGCTCCGCGATCAGCCCGAGCCACTCGTCGAGCGACCGGCCGGTCTTCTTCGGCAGGGTGTCGATCCAGTTCCGCATGTAGGCGACGCTGGGGTGGACACTGTAGGGATGGGTCTGGGCGGATCCGGGCATGGCGTGTCTCCTGGACGGCATTCTACCTGGAGTGCCCCGGCAAGGACGGACAAGGACGTAAAGGACGACAAGGACAGAAAGGACTAAAGGACAGAGCCCTCTCCGGTGTGTCCTTGCAGTCCTTGATGTCCTTTACGTCCTTGACTGCCTCTTCTGCCGCTCCCTCAATGCGGCTGGAACGTTCCCCCGTTCAGGGCCTCCACGCGCGCCTTGGCCCGCGCCAGCGGCGGCACGTCCCACTTCGCGCGCTCCTCGTCGGTGACGGCGGGGTCGACGTCCCAGAGGATCCAGGGACCGGTGCCCTTCACCCGCTGGAACTGGGTGCCGTAGAGCTGCGGCTTGCCGAGGTTCATCAGGTAGCGGTCCTTGGAAGCGGCGGCGAGCCAGCGGGCGCCGGGATAGTCGGAGTCGAGCTCGACGGCCTTGGCGGCCCAGCGGTTGGCGCGGTCGTAGTCCTCGGGCGTGGCGCCGTGCTGGAAGACCATGGCGGCGTGGATGTAGTCGGCGGCCTCCTTCGCCCCTCCCTGGTCCACGATCTCCTGCACCCGCTTGCGGCGCTCGGCGTCGCGCTTCTCCACGGCGCGCCAGTCGGAGGTCTCCAGATCGCCCGCGCGGTCCGCCTGATCCTCCTGGTAGAGACGGGCGAGCTCGGCGTTGAGGGGGCGCCCCTGGCGCGAGCCGGCATCGCGGGCCTGGATCTTTTCGGTGACGGCCTTCCAGCGCGGATCGCTGCGCAGGGACGCGAGGTCGGGATCGGTGGCCAGGCGGTCCGCGTCGCGACAGCCTCGGGCCACCGCCTTGTCGAGGAGCTGAAAGGCGAAGTCCGTGGCCTCTTTCTTACCGATCCGGGCGTCGCAGGCCGCGGCGCGCAGGAGCGCCCGGGAGGCTTGGCGATCCTCCGTGGCGACCGCGGCGGCGGTGTAGTACTGCTGGGTGCACGCCTCCCAGTCGGCCTTCTCGTAGGCGCCGGCGGCGCCGTCCCACGCCTCGGCGAAGCTCGGGTTCATCGTCTCCAGGCGCTGGCGCGCTTCGGCCAGCGAAGGCACGTCCCACTTCGCGCGCTCCGTGTCGGTGACGGCGGGATCGACGTCCCAGAGGACCCACTTGCCGTCGACCTGCTTGAACTGGGTGCCGTAGAGCTGCGGCTTGCCCTGGCTCATCCGGTAGCGGTCCTCGGTGGCGGCGGCGAGCCAGCGGGCGTCGGGGAGATCGGGATCGAGCTCGACGGCCTTGAGGCACCACAGGTGGGCCTGCTCGTAGTCGGCGGTCTCGGGGCTGTGCTGGAGGACGAGGGCGGCGAAGAAGTAGTCGTCGGCGACCTTGAGCCCACCCTGCACGGCGATCTCCTTGGAGCGCTTGAGGCGCTCGGCGTCGCGTTTCGCCACCACGCTCCAGTCGATGTGGTCGGGCCCTCCCTGGCGGTCCTTCTGGTCCTCCTCGCAGATGCGGTACAGCTCGGGGTTGTCCTGGGCCTGCCGGGCGGCGTCCCGCGCCTTGACGCCGTCGAGGAAGCCTTTCCACCGCGGGTCCTGACGCAGGGGCTCGAGCTTGGGATTCCTGGTCGCGCGGTCGACGTCGCGGTACCCCTTCTCCGCCGCGCGGCCGAGCAGGGCGAACGCCGCGTCCTTGTCGCCGCCGGCGGTCGCGCAGGCCGCGGCGGCGAAATAGGACCGCGCCGCCTGGCCGTCGCGGACGGCGGCGTTCGCCGCGGTCTTGAACAGCTCGACACAGCGGGCGGGATCGCTGCCTCCGTAGGCGGCGGAGGCCTGCTGGAAGAGGCTGTCGTAGGTGGGCGGGGCCTCGGCGGCGGCCTCGACAGTGGCGGCGGCGAAGACCAGGGCTATCGCGACGAGGATGGGGACGAGCCTGTGACGTTCCACTCGCATGGTCGGTCTCCTTGGGGTGGTCCGATCGTACCGGAACGAATTGGACGCGCCAAATTTTCCGCTGCGCCGCGAAAATCCGCCGTTCGGCGAATGGAGTCTACGCCGGTCCGCTCCATACCCTTACGACTGCATGGAAAGGCCGGGAGGTGAAATCCTAATGACATCCGCCAAGCACCGCGAGAGGCGCGCCCGTTTTCAGGGAGCCGGGGCGATCGCCCTCTCGCTGTCGATCTTCGTACCCATCGCGGTCCGCGCCGAAGAGCCCGCTCAACCCCCGACGCAGACACCGACGCTGACGCTGCAACAGGCGCTCCGCCGGGCCCTGGAGGCCAACGCGAGCGCGGCCACGGGGCGCTCGCAGATCGCCGCCTCCCAGGCGCAGGTGCGCCAGATCCGCGCCGGGATCCTGCCGCACCTCGACCTCGATACCGCGGCCACCCGCAACAGCAACGAGGTGGCGTTCGACGTCAACGGCTTCCGCGCGGTCATCCTGCCGCGGAACGACTGGAGCGCCCGTATCAACCTCAGCCAACCGATCTACGCCGGCCGCCGCGAGACCATGGCGCTCAACCAGGGGCGCCTGGGGATCGCCGGCGGCGAGGCCGCCCTGCGGTCGACCGAGGACATGGTCCTGCTGGCGACGGCGTCGGACTATCTCGGCATCGTCCAGGGAGAATCCCTGATCGGCGTCGAGCAGAAGAACCTGGAGCTCGCCCAGCGCCGGAAGAGCCAGGCGCAGGCCTTCTTCGAGGCGGGCGAGCAGACGCGGGTCAACGTGCTGCGGGCCGAGACCGACCAGAAGGCGGCCGAGCGCGCCCTCGCCGCGGCGTCCCAGAGCCGCGACCTGTCGGCCAGCCGGCTGCGCCTGGACCTCGCCCTGGACGAGCCCGCGGGAGCCGCGCTGCGAGTGGCGGCGCCGGAGCTGAAGTTCCCGCCCCTGCCGGCCGCGGAGGCGCTGGTGGCCACCGCCGAGGCGAGCCATCCGGCGATCCAGCGCGCCGACCTGGCGCTCCAGATCGCCACGCTCGAGACCTCCAAGCAGGGGGCGGCCCGGCTGCCCACGGTGAAGGCGGAGGGGGACGTGCTCCGCCAGCGGACGTCCTTCCCGGCCTCACAGACGGCGGCGCTGACGATCCGCCTGACGATGCCGATCTTCGACAGCGGCGAGATCTCGGCCAAGGTGGCGGTGGCCCGCGAGCAGCAGCGGCAGGCGGAGATCGCCCTCGCGGAGGCCCGGCGGCAGGTGCGCGAGGACGTGCTCCAGGCGCTGCTCAACCTGGCGACCGTGGAGAAGGACCTCGCCCTGGCCAAGGAGCAACTCGCCGCGGCCGAGGCCGAATACAGCCAGAGCTTCGAGCTCTACCGGGCGGAGGAGGCGACGTCGCTCGACGTGCAGACCTCCGAGGCCGCCCTCGCCTCGTCCCGCCGGGCGGTGGCGAACGGAACCGTCAACCGCGACCTGGCCGAGCTGAACGTCTGGTCCGCGGCCGGAACCCTGAAGAAGCTGATCCTCACCGAGGAGAGTGGGAAATGACGACGACGAAGACTCTCGCGCTCGCCGCGGCCCTGATGATGCCGATGATGGCCGCCGCCGGCTGCGCCAAGAAAGCCGATAAGCCCGCCGAGGCGACCGCCGCGACGACCGAATCCAAGGCCGCTCCGGCGCTGCCGGCCGACGTGGCGCAGCTCGCCTCGCCGGCGACGAGCGCCACGGCGCCCGCCTCCGGCGCCAGCCCGCAGGCGCCCGCGCCCACCAGCCTCGCCGCCCTGGAGCCCACTGGCGAGTTCGTCTCGCCGTCGCGCTCCGAGGTGGCCCCCAAGGAGCCCGGGCGGGTTGCCGCGGTCTACGTGGACGCCGGCGCGCGGGTCAGCCGCGGCCAGCCGCTGCTCACCCTGGAGACCGACTACTTCCGGATCGACGTCCAGCGCACCCAGGCCGACCTGGCGCGAGCCAAGGCCGCCGAGGACGACGCCCGCCGCGACTTCGAGCGCAAGAAGGGGTTGCTCGGCAACCAGTCGATCCCGCAGTCCACCTATGACCGCTCGCAATCCCTCTACGAGCAAGCGCAGGCCGCCAAGGCCTCGGCCGAGGCCTCGGTGGCGCTCGCCCGGCAGCACCTGGACGACGCCGTGATGCGCTCGCCGATGACCGGCGTGGTCTCCGAGCGCCGCACCGACGTCGGCCAGCGCCTGGGCGAGGCCGGCATCGCCTTCGTGATCGAGCAGACGGCGCCGCTCAAGCTACGCTTCAGCATCCCCGAGCGCTATCTCGGCGAGCTGAAGACGGGGCGGACGGTGAACGCCCGCGTCGATCCCTACCCCGGCGAGACCTTCACCGGCCGGATCAAGACGGTCGGCGGCGTGATCGATCCGCAGACGCGCACGTTCTTCGCCGAGGCCGAGTTCTCGAACTCCGACGGCCGGCTGCGCCCGGGGTTATTTGCTCGAATCGACCTCGCCCGCGTCGATCCGGGAGCGAAGTAAGGAGCACCCCAAGCCATGCAAAAACTCGCCGAGCTCTGTGTCCGCCGTCCGGTCTTCGCGACGGTGCTCGTCCTGGCCCTGGTGGTGGTGGGCTTCTTCGCCTACAACCAGCTCGGGGTCGACCGCTTCCCGAAGGTCGACTTCCCCTTCGTGGTGATCACCACCACCCTCCAGGGCGCCGCCCCCGAGGAGATGGAGACCGAGGTCACCGACAAGATCGAGGAGGCGGTCAACACCATCAGCGGCATCGATCAGTTGATCTCGACCTCGTCCGACGGCGTGTCGCTGGTGCAGATCCAGTTCGCGCTCGAGAAGGACCCCGACGTGGCGGCCCAGGAGGTGCGCGACAAGATCAACCGCATCCTCGCCGACCTCCCCAAGGACTCCGATCCGCCGATCATCGAGAAGCTCGATCCGGACGCCGACCCGGTGATCTCGATCGCGCTCTCCGGCCCCGCCTCGCAACGCGAGATCTCCGAGTACGCCGACCGCGTGCTCAAGCGCCGCCTGGAGACGGTCTCCGGCGTCGGCCAGGTCAAGCTGGTCGGCCAGCGGCTGCGGCAGATCAACGTGGTGACCAACACCCAGAAGCTCAACGGCCTCGGCCTCACCTCGGCCGACATCGTCAACGCCCTGGGGACGCAGAACGTGCAGATCCCGGGCGGCAAGATGACCCAGGAGAAGCGCGACCTGACGCTGCGCACCTACGGCCGCGTCGAGGCTCCGGACGGCTTCGCGCGCCTGCCGGTCACCAGCCGCAACGGCTACCCGGTGCGGATCGGCGACGTCGCCACCATCGACGACGGCGTGGAGGACGCGGAATCGATCGCCAGCGTCGGCGGCAAGCCGGCCGTGGTGCTGCAGATCCGCAAGCAGTCGGGGACCAACACCATCGCGGTAGTCAACGAGATCCGCGAGCGTTTCCTGGAGCTGAAGGCGCAGCTCCCGCCGGGGTGGAAGGCGGAGATCGTCCGCGACCAGTCGCGGTTCATCGTCGCCGCCGTCGACGCCGTGAAGGAGCACCTGATCGTCGGCTCGATCTTCGCGGCCTTCATCGTTTTCATCTTCCTGCGCCGCTTCCGGCCGACGCTGATCGCGGCGATCGCCATCCCCAGCTCGCTGATCGCCACCTTCGCGGCGATGCGGTACATGAACTTCACCCTCAACGTCATCACGCTGCTGGCGCTGACGCTGGCGGTGGGCATCGTGATCGACGACGCCGTGGTGGTGCTGGAGAACGTCTTCCGCTTCATGGAGGAGAAGAAGCTGACTCCCCGCGAGGCGGCGATCCAGGGCACCCGCGAGGTCGGCCTCGCCGTGCTGGCGACCAGCCTGTCGCTGATCGCGGTGTTCCTCCCCGTCGCCTTCATGGGCGGCATCGTCGGCCGCTTCATGTACTCCTTCGGCGTCACCATGGCGTTCGCCATCGCCGTGTCGCTGCTGGTCGCCTTCTCGCTGACCCCGATGCTGGCCTCGCGCTGGCTGAAGTCCAAGGACGTCGCCGAGCCGGGACAGGGGTCGCGGCAGAAGGGGTTCTACGCCGTCGTCGAGCGCGTCTACCTGAGCCTGCTCGACTTCGCCATGGCCCACCGCTGGATCGTGGTGGTGACGATGATCCTGGTCTTCGTCTCGATCGTGCCGCTGTTCATGGCGGTGAACAAGAACTTCCTGCCCAACGACGACGAATCACAATTCCAGGTCATCGTCCGCGCTCCCGAGGGGGCGAACCTCGCCGCCACGCAGACGATCCTCGAATCCATCGCCTCCCGCGTGCGCGGCCTGGCCGGCGTCGCCACCACCGTGGTGACCATCGGCGACGATCCGCAGAAGACGCTCAACCTGGGCTCGATCTACGTCCAGCTCAAGGAGCCGAAGACCCGCAAGGAAGACCAGTTCAAGATCATGCAGCACGTGCGCGAGCAGATCCTGCCGCAGTACCAGGCGCTGAAGCTGCGGGCGCAGGTGGTGCTGGTGTCGGCCTTCGGCGGCGCCGTCAACAACGACATCCAGTTCTGGATCGGCGGCCCCGACCTCGCCAAGCTCGACCAGTACGCGCAGGTGCTCAAGGCCAACCTCCAGAAGGTGCCGGGTACCACCGACGTGGATACCAACTTCATCGTCGGCAAGCCCGAGCTCGGCGTGCGGATCGACCGCGACAAGGCGGCCGACCTCGGCGTGCGGGTGCAGGACATCGCCAGCTCCCTCAACGTCCTCGTCGGCGGCCAGAAGGCGACCTCCTACTTCGAGGGGGGCGAGGAGTACGAGGTGCACGTGCGGGCCGAGGAGCCGGACCGCAACAACCCGGCGGCCATCTCCTCGATGGAGGTCCCCGCCGTCAGCCGCGGTACGGTGCCGCTGCGCGACGTGGTCAGCCTCCAGGAGGCCACGGGGCCCTCGCTGATCAACCGCCTCAACCGCCGCCGGCAGGTGATGGTCACCGCCAACATGCGCCCCGGCTACTCGCAGCAGGCGGCGATCGACGCGCTCAACAAGACGGCGGTCGCGCTCAAGATGCCGCCGGCCTTCTCCTACGGCCTCACCGGCCAGTCGCGCGAGCAGGGCAAGGCGGCGGCGGCGTTCGCCACGGCGTTCCTGCTGTCGATCATCTTCATGTATCTGATCCTGGCGGCGCAGTTCGAGAGCTGGCTGCATCCGATCACCATCCTGATGTCGCTGCCGCTGACGGTGCCGTTCGCGCTGCTCTCGATCCTGGTGCTGAACCAGTCGCTGAACATCTTCTCCTGCCTGGGCGTGCTGGTGCTGTTCGGCATCGTGAAGAAGAACGCGATCCTCCAGATCGATCACACCAACGGTCTGCGGGCGCAGGGGATCCCGCGGGCGGAGGCGATCCGCGAGGCCAACCGCGACCGGCTGCGGCCTATCCTGATGACCACCCTCGCCTTCGTGGCCGGCATGATCCCCCTGGTCGCCTCCAGCGGCACCGGCGCCGGCACCAACCGCGCGATCGGCTCGGTGATCCTCGGCGGCCAGCTCATGTCGCTGGTGCTGACCCTGATCGGCACCCCGGTCGCCTACAGCATCTTCGACGACCTGGCGGAGGCGCGGATCTTCTCGCGGGTGCGCGGCCGGTTCTCGCGCTCTCCTCGCGCGGAGGAGCCGGTGGTGACCGGGACGGCGCCGGTCGCCGACTGAGGCGGGTGGGCGATGGATGTGCAGCGCCGCCCCCGCCCGGGCATGAATGCCCGGGCGGGGACGGCACCGCGAACAAGATCGAGCAGTACGGGCCTTTTTGTTTTCTTCAGCCTTGTGGCAGATTACGGGGGGATTACAGCAAAAAGAAAATCAGGAGTCCGACGTCCTCAGACGCCGGGTCGCCCTCTCTCTATAAGCCTCCGCACAGACCTCTTCTACAAGGTCCGGAATATCGGAGAAGAGACTATCCAGTGGAGAGCCCTTGGCGGCCCTCGTCTCAGGGATCTCGTTTGGCATCTCCCCGGCATCGTGGACCACGCGCTCTACCAGTCGCAGCCGTTCCCGCAAGGGAAGCGCGCTGATCGCTTCATAGATCTGTTGAAACGTCATCGTCCGTCACCTCCCCCACTACCTTACACGATCTCGCCTACTCCGCGGATACCCACCCTCCCCCTGGAGCGCCTTGCCCTCGACCCGCACGAGGTAGGCCCCCCGCGCGTCCAGCCGAATCAAGACCGATCCAGGCCACGGTCTGCGCCATCCAAACCGCGGAGCGCGCCTCCCGGACCGGGGTCCGGGTACCGCGATCGAGATCGGAGTGGCGCCGACCCCGGCCGGCATGACCCAGACCTCGGTGCGGAAGACGCGGACCGCGGTCGCGAACACCCCGACCGCGGGGCAGACATCCCGACCGCGATCCGGAAGACTCAGACTTTCGTACAGATGATCCCGACCCCGGGGTGAATGGCGCGGATTCCAGACCTGGCGCCTCCTGCGGGGGGGCCCTGGGAAATCAAATCGCCGGCTGTCCTCCCAGGGCATTGAAATCTTCCTCGCTCACCGCCTTGGTCATGGCACCGCCGGTGAGCGGCCTCACGGTGACCGGGTCGTTCGGCGCACAGACGACTTCCGCCAGAAATGGCATCGTCCCGCTGAGGTGGGCGCAGACGATGTCGGGATGCTGGCTAATGATCTGCTGCGCCCTTTGGGGAGTGGGGAAGACGCCCCCGTTGAGCCTGACCAAAGAGTTGTAATCGACGAGCTCCATCTCTCCGATGCCCGCGGGGTTCTTGTTGAACAACGTGGTCATCATCACGATGATCTCTCCCGAAGGGCTCCGCGAAGGCACGGTCGCTACCGGCGGGAATTGATCACCCTGGTGCGGCTGATAGGCTGCCTCGGCATGATGAGGCGGATTGATTTGGTAGTAGTCGTATTGCATCTGCGGCTGCTGGATAGTGATGGCACAATTCGGCATGAGAAGTCTCCTTTAAAGGTTTTAGTTCCCTCCGCCACCGGCCTGTCCGGCGGCGTACGAAACAACAGGTCCCTTCCCGGAGATCTGGTTTATCGGTTCGCCGATTTTCCGCCAAGGAAAAGCAATGATCGAAAAAGATCGGGCGCCCCGCGAGGGCGCCCGATCGAGAGGTCGACATCTACTCTCGAAGCTCTCGTTATTGGATCGCCAGATCTGGCGAAGCAGATGGACGGCCATTGCCGACCACCCAGCGACGGAGGCGACGGAGGGTACGGGCAAAGCCTGTCTGGGGCTTCTGGTCAATGTCGGGGGTGCCTGTAGCGAGGTAGTTCAGCACTTGACTCAGCCGCTCAAGCCGGGAAGCCAGCCCAAGAAGGCGACGTTGGACAATCGGATGTTGGACGCGGGCCGAAGGGGTCATCATCTATCCTCCAGAGTCGGTTGTTTGTATGCCGGTTGAAGGTCCGCGTCGGGGAGAATGGTTTATTCACCTTCAGAGGGTTCTGATCTCCTCCGATATTCACACTTTTATATGTCTTAAGAATGCCCGCTGGTTTAAGGCGAGCGCCGGTTTACAGATCCGCGCCGGGCGGCGACGGCCGAATCGGAGAGGCTCGCCAATCCCCTTGGAGGATGAATCCGGCCCAGTAATAAGCTGACCGCCAGCCCTGGTCTCTCCACATCGAGGTCTGAGCCGCACGAAGAGCAGCGGCGGGGGAATGTCCCCGGCCAAGCATCTCGCCATAGAAGCGGCGCATCAGCTCGGCGGTGGCACGGTCCTCGACCGGCCAGAGACTGACCACGACCTGCCGGGCACCCGCCGAGAAAAAGCCACGGGTGAGGCCGACCAGGCCTTCGCCGCGGATCTCCCGGCCCAGCGCGGTGCGGCAGGCAGACAGCACTACGAGGTCCGCAGAAAGGCGCAGCTTGTAGATCTCGTCGAGTCGGAGAAAGCCGTCGCGCGGGTGGCCCCGGGCATCGACCATGGAGAGCACAACACCCGAGAGCTCGGGGTTCTCGGTATTCAAGACTGTATGCGTCGCGAAGTGGACGATCCGGTACCCATCCAGCCGGCCGCTCAAGACCATCTCGCGGCTCGCATCGAAGTCGAGGGCCACGAACGTCCCCCGGGGGGGAGCCACGGAGAGGATCGCCTGTGCTTCGACGCGCGAGAACGGCAATCTGGCGAACCGCATCCTCTCGCCGCCTCGCAGGCCGGAGGTTTCCTTGGAGACCGCCGGGTCGGGCGCCACTCGCGAGTCCAGGAGGTCGAAGACCGGATCGCCCAGAAGGGCGACCATGCCGGCTGCCGGGCGCCGTCCCGCGGCGGCTGCCCGCAGCCGGGGCAGCACCGAGGCCGAGGGAAGATTGACGATCTCATGGCCGACGACGAGCGGCGCGCCACCGGCGGGGTCCGGGAGGGCCGCGAAGGAGACGGCCGAGAGCAGACCGTCCGGGACGATCACCAGGCGGTCTGCCGAGCGCAGCCGGTGCGCCACCGGTCCGAGCAGACGGTGGGAGAGGTCAGCCAGGGCAAGACCGGTCTGCGCGCGTGCGAGGGTATGGCTGCTGTGCGCCAAGAGGAAGGCGACGCTGCGAGCGTTCTCCTCCAGCACCTTCCGTGGAGGGAGCTCGAAGCTCTCCAGCGAGTCGGGTGTCACGGCCCAGAGGAAGCTGCGTTCCTCTCCCAGAAAGTATTCAAGGAGCAGCGTTCCCTTTTCCACAACCTGCCGCTGGATCTCCCGAGAGGTCAGCAGAGTGCCGGAGCCGGCCGGCCGGACATCCATCCTGGCGAGGAGGTCGAGGAGCGTGCGCGCCCGCGCCTCCTCGCTGGCCATCAGTGCTCTCGCGTCATAGCCTGCCCGGGGATCACGCCGGTGACGCGCCATCAAGAGATCGACGCGGAGCTCATAAATGTCCTGTTGGGAGGCGAAAAACGTCTGGCGCATTTCCAGGCTGGCCGGTCTGCGGCGTAGCGCCTCGACGCGGGCAGAGGCGCCTTCGATGGCGGTCAACGCTTCAGAGGTCCGCCCCGCCGCGCGCCGAACCAGCGCCAGGCCGAACAGGGCGGTGACCTCGTCGGCGGGCTCGTGGAGCCCGGCCAGGAGAGCCAGCGCTCGCGTGAAGGAGTCCTCCGCCTGTGCCAGCCTCCCAAGATCCAGATCGGTTTTTCCCAGGTTGATCAGGGCTCCGACCTCGCCGGCAGGGTAAGGAATCGCCTGGAAGATGGCCAGCGTCTCCCGGAAGATCCGCTCCGCTTGGTGGATCTCCCCTTGCCGGTGGTAGTACCAGCCCAGATCGTCGAGCGTCACGGCTTCCTTGCTCCGCTCTCCAATTTCGTGCTGGAGTCGGAGCGCGCGCTGGAAGGCCCCCAGGACCTCGTCCCGGGAATGGCCGGCGAGCGCGAGAGCCACCCCCTCGCTATCCAGGGCCACACTCAGTCCAGGGCGATCCTTGAGGGCTTCCTGGAGGGCCACAGCCTGGCCGAGGTGACCGAGCGCCCTCGACATCTGGCCCAGAGAGGCCTCCAACCGGCCGAGATTGCCCAGCGTGTCCCCCTCCCCGCTGCGGTTTCCCAGCGCGCGCCAGAGGGTAAGCGCCTGCGCGTAAGCGGAGAGGGCTTCCTCGCTCCTGCCGAGGTCCGCGGCGTCGAGACCGATGTTGTTCAGAGCTAGGGCCTCCTCGGGCGAGTTGTGGGAACGGCGGTCCAGGGAGAGTGCCTTGCGGTAGAAGGCGAGCGCCGCTTCAAGCCGTCCACCGTCGCGCTCGAGCTTGCCGAGATGGGTCAGAGTGACCCCAGCCATCGCCTCGTCTCCCAGAGCCCCGAAGAGTGCCAGAGACCGCTGGTAGAAGGCGGTGGCCGTCTCTCTCTCACTCCTCCCACCGCGCTTCGCCAGTCCTTCGTAGGACTCGGCCAGAAGGAACAGGGCCGCGGCTTGCCGGTCGCGCAGACCGAGGGTGCGGAAACGGGCGTGGGCTTCCTGGCCCCGCGCCAATGCCGCATAAAGCGATGTCGAAGTGTTTTTCGAGTAGAGCCCTACGCCCGCCGCCAGCACCCGCTCGGCCTCCACCCGGGCACGGTCGCGCGCGGTAGCCGGCCGCAAGGCATCGAGCCGCAGGACGTAGCGGCCGGCGGGAGCTCCGGGAGAGGACCTGATCTCCAGCCGGAAGCGTCCGCCGGTCTTGGCCACGACTGGCAGGGGCTCAGGCCCGATCATGCCGTTGAGGCTGTCGATGGCGGCCACGATCTTGCCATCGGGCGCCCGCAGGCGCACCTCCACGTCGATCCCCTGCTGGTCGACCACCAGCCCGGCGTACCAGCCTGCGGCGAGATCGAGCAGATAGGCGCGCTCTTCGCCGCCCTTCAGGGTGACCGCGTCGAGATCTCCCGGAACCGGTCGAAGAAGCCGCGCCGCAGCAGGGCGGACCGGCGCAGCGCGCGTCGCGGGCAGACCCGCGGCCGACCGATGGGCGGGCGGCGACCGTTCGCAGGCGGCGAGCAGGAGACCGGCGGCCAGAAGCGCCGCCGTCTCAGGGCGCGATCTGGAACGCATACTCGCCGAGGGCCTCTCGCCTGCCATCGCGGATGCCAAACAGCCGAAGCCGGTGCTCGCCGGCTGCGAAGGCCTGCCGCGGCAGGGTCAGGCTGAACGATCCATAGTCGTTCGGCCGGAGCCCCCGGCCCCGCCAGGCCACCGCGCCGCCAGGACGTGCGATCTCCACTCCGTAATCCTGGAAGTTCCCGCGCCCGCCAGGGCTCAGGATGAGAGTGAACATCCGGGCGCCGGACGGCACCACGGCGGCGGCCGCACTCCCCTCCTCGCGCTGCCCGATGCCGCCGGGAACCAGGTCCAGCACCACCGCGTTGACCTCCGGCCGGGACAGGCCCTCCACGGTCCGGCGCAGCGACGCGACCCAGACGGAGAGGCCGATCACCGCCACCAGCAGGGCGGCGGCGAGGGCGGACATCCAGGGCGGCGGCGCCGCGACCCGACGGCGCTGGAACCGCTGGAACGGAACAACCACTTCGGCCGACGGCGACGGCGCGGCGCGGATCTCCTGCCGGAGCCGGTCCCAGAGGACCTCCCCGGTGCCCTCGGGAACCTCGATCTCGCGGCCGAAGTCGGGGTCGCCCATCTCTTCGAGGTCGAGCAGCAGCCGGGCGCACTCGCGGCAGAGCAGGAGGTGGTCCTGGACGCGCTGCGCTTCCGCGGGCGTCAGCTCGCGCGCTTGGTAGGCGGCCAGCGACTCCCCGTCCGGATGCTCGTCACTCTTCCGAACAGCTCCTTCGGCATCCTCCATCCACTCCGCCAGGGCCTGGCGGATCTCGGCTTCGTGATCGGTCATGACTGCGCCTCGCGAGGGTCCGGGAGAGGGTCCGCGAAGTGGGGTTCCAGCGTCTTCCGCAGCCGCCGGCGTGCCTGGAAGAGGTGGACCTTCACCGTTTCGGGCGACAGGTGCAGCACCTGCGCGATCTCCCGAACCTTGAATTCATGATAGACGTTCAAGATCAGGCACTTCCGCATCTGGTCCGGCAGCCGGTGGACGGCCTCACGCAGCAGCCGGGCGCGCTCGGCCTGAAACAGCGAGACCCCGGGAAGTGGTCCCTCCGCGACGGGCTGGAAGACGGGCCGGCCGTCCTCGTCCCCAGGCCCCGGGCTCAGCGGGATCTCCTCGCCGGCCCGCATTCCGGTCCCCTGCCGGCGCAGACGCTTGCGGTAGGTGTTCGCCGCCACCTTGAACAGCCAGGCCGTGAACGGGGCGTCCCGCCGGAACAGCCCGATACCTCGATAGATCCCGAGGAATGTCTCCTGGGTTAGATCAAGGCAATCCGCCTCGGCGAAGCCGCGCCGGGCGAAGAACCTGTAGAGCGGCCGATGGAACTGCTCGCAGAGGAGACGGAAGCTCTCCTCGACGGCCCGTCCCGCCTGGAGATCGGCGACGATCGCCTGAAAGGATGCGTCGGTTTCAGACATCCGGACCTCTAAATCAGGATGTCATCAAGAATACCAGGGAAACAAAAAGCCGAGGGCCTCAGGTGGCCAGCCGCGCCCCGCCCCCGACCCTCAGCGTCACGCCCGTGTACGGGCTGTGCACGCTGAGGCCGATGTAGTACGTCCCCGCCCGCGGCGCGGCAATCGTCACGGTCTCGGCGTTGCCGAGATGGGCCGAGGAGGCATCGGACACCGAGGTCGTCGGCGCGGCTCCGAAGCGGACGTAGAGGTCGACGTCGCCGGTGCCGCCGGCGGTGGAGATGGTCAGCGGCGGTCCTCCGGCGACAGTCTGGACGGTCCAGAGGACGAGGCCGTTGCTCCGGCGGTCGGTGAGGCCGCTCAAGGGGAGCTGCGGATCGAGCGGCGCCGCGGCGGCCTGCGAGCGGGTCCAGTTGCCCCCAACCTGTTTGAGGTTCAGGTCCGCCAGCAGGCCCGGCTCGGTGTCGGTGGCGAGGGCGTTGGAGCGCAGGTCGAGGCCGCCGTTGTCGTCGAGCGTCGGCAGGGCTCCAAGCTCGAAGGGGACGGGGCCGGCGAAGCGGTTGTGGCCGAGCCAGAGGGTCTCCAGGTCGACGAAATTGAGGAACGTACTCGGGATGGTGCCGCCGAGGCGGTTTGCGGAGAGGAGCAGGCCGATCAGCGACGTGGCGTTGCCGAGCTCGGGGGGGACGGCGCCGCCGAGCTGGTTCATCTCCAGGTTCAGGAACATCAGGTTGGCGAGGTTCCCCAGCTCCCTGGGGATGCGGCCGGTGAGCTGGTTGTCGCTCAACCCGAGCGCCCCGAGCGCCGCCAGGCTCCCCAGCGCCGCGGGGATCGGGCCGGAGAGCTGGTTGGCGTCGAGGTAGAGCGTCTGGAGCTTCGCCAGCGTTCCCAGCGCGGCCGGGATGGCGCCGGTCAGGCGGTTCCCCGAGAGGTCGAGATAGGTTAGCGAGCGCAGGGTCCCGAGCTGCGCCGGCAGGACCCCGGAGATCTGGTTGCCGCCGAGGTCGAGGATCTGAAGGTTCACGAGCTTGCCGATCTCCATGGGCAAGGCGCCGGTGATCCGGTTGAAGGGGAGGTCGAGGATCTGAAGCTTGCTCAGGTTCCCCAGCTCGCGGGGGAGCGCGCCGGAGATCTGGTTGAGGGCGAGGTGCAGTGCCTGGAGCTGCGTCAGCTTCCCCACTGTGCTCGGCAGCGGCCCGGAGATCGAGTTCCCTTCGAGGTCGAGCGACTGGAGGTTGGCGAGGTTGCCGAGGCTCGCCGGTAGCTTGCCGGTCAGGCCGTTCTCGCTCAAGTCCAGGGCGGTGACGGTGGTGCGGGCCGTGTTGCACTGCACGCCGGCCCAGGTGCACTCCGAGCCCGTCAGGCCGAGCCAAGCGGTGCGGTTGAGCCAGTGACCGCCGCCGGTGCCGTTGTAGATCGCCTTGAGGGCGTTGCGCTCCGCCGAGGGAATGGCCGCCCCGGCGGGCGCCGCCAGGGCAAGGACCGACAGCGCGGCGAGCAGCCGAGCGACAGACCGGGGAAAGACTCCACCCACGTTGCCTCCTGGTGAATCAAAATACGCCTGGAGAATCCGCCTTTCGGCGAATGGCCCGATTCGTGCCTCCATCGTACCCTGACTGAGGTGAAACCCGGCAACGGAGGCGATCCCATGGCAGGCGAGAAAGAGACTCCGGAGGACAGCTACGAGATCCGGCTCCAGGAGCGTCTCGACGACCACTGGACGAGCTGGTTCGACGGCCTGAAGCTGACCGCCGATCCCCAGGGCGAGACGGTGATATCCGGCCCGGTGCCCGACCAGTGCGCCCTCCTCTCGGTGCTGCGCAAGATCCACGACCTCGGGCTGACCCTGATCTCGGTCCAGCGCCGCCGTTGCGGGCGCGACCGGTAGGGGGACGTCTGTGGCTGCGACCTCACCCTCGGTCCCATCTCTCCTGAAGGAGAGGGAGGGCCCAACGGGGCCGCATCGCAGTCGTCCCCCTTCTCCTTCAGGAGAAGGGACGGGGATGAGGTCGCAGGCCACCGGCGCCCCAACTTGACCTGACCGCCCCAAGCCGCCAGAGTGGTGACGTGTTCGTCGTCGCCATCCACTACGCCCCCGGTGCAGGCGAGCCGCTCGCCGCGCCGCTCGGGGAGGCGCTCGACAAGACCCCGTACGAGATCAAGGCGCGGCTCTCCGACCCCGAAGGGGGACCGGCGGTGATCGCCCGCTACGGCGAGATCGAGCCCGCCTGGGCCTGCGCCGGACGCCTACGGGCCAACGACCTCTCCCCCATCCTGCTCACCCCCGAGGACGTCGAGACGGACGCGCGGCGCTTCCTGGTCCGCAGCTTCGAGCTCGGGCCCCGGGCGCTCACCGCCACCTCGCGCCGCGGCGAGACGGCCGAGATCCCTTTCCGCGACATCGAGCTCTTCCTGCGCGGCGTGCGGGTGGACGAGCAGACCGAGCTCAAGACCACCGAGCAGCGGAAGTTCAGCATGACCCGGGCCCTGGTGACCCAGGGGCTGATGATGACCAAGACGGTGCGCAAGACCGACAAGGTGACGACCTCCTCGCGGGAGGAGTTCTTCCACCTCTACGCCGCCGGCCGCCCGCCGCTGGTGTTCCGCGCCGGCGCGCTCGACTACCGTTCGTTCGGCGGCGCCCTCCAGCCCTCGGTGCAGGCCAACTTCACCCAGCTCGTCGAGCGGATGCGCCAAGCCTTCCCCGGCGTCCGCTACAGCGAGCGCCTGCTGAGCACGCAGTCGCGCTCGCGCATCCTGGGCCCCGGGCTGAACGACAACCACCTGGATGTCGCCATCTCCCTGCTCGCCCGCCAGCTCCGGAGCTAGAGAGGAATCAGAAGCTGAGGGCGACGGCCATCCCGGGCTGATCCTTCGGCCCCACCAGCGGGACGACGGCGAGCCGGTGGCGCCAGGCGGCATTGCGGTGGACGACCGACCGTCCGACGGCGCTGCCGATCAGCGCGCCGGCGGTGACGTCGGAGAGGAAGTGGGCCTGGTGGTGGACGCGGGCGAACCCCACCAGCACCGCGGTGCCGTAGGAGATCCCCTTGATCCACTTGGAGTCGTACTCGGCCGCGATCACCGACGCCACGGCGAAGGCCTCGGTGGTGTGCCCTGAGGGGAAGGACGAGGAGCCGCTGAACGGCTTGAAGTCGAAGGTCCCGTCGGCCTCGCGGGGGCGGACGCGGCCGGTGGCGAACTTCAGCGCCGGAGTGACGAAGCCGCCGGCGATCAGGCTGGCGATCAGGCCGTCCACCCCCACCGCCTTCGCCCGCTCGTCGTCGCCGACCAGGCCGGCGACGTAGAAGGCGCTGAGGACGCCGAAGGCGGCGGCGTTGCCCAGCGGCTCGAAGTCCTGGGCGATCTGGTTGGTCGCGCGGTTGTGGTCGCGCCGCTCGGCGTCCCGCACCGTGCCGTCGAGGAGCGCCGCCGCGCCGACCGCCGCGACGCCCAGGGAGAACCGCTCCCACTGCGGCGCCTTCCAGGAGAGCGGCGCCGTCAGCACGTCGCGGACGTCGATCAGCACCAGGCGCGGGAAGGTCGGGGCGGCGGGGTCGACGACCGGAGCGGGAGCCGCGTTGGAAGCCGAAACCTCCTGGGCGCGGACGCCGAAGGGGCTCGCCAGGAGGAGAGCCAGCGCAAGCGCGGCGGCTCGGGACAGGAGGGGAGACCGGGAGACGTGCATGAAGATTCCTCCGTCCCGGGGCCATTCGGCAGCCCCGGACATCCTCAGTCTGCCGTGGTCTTCATGAAGGGAGGATGATGATGGCGGGGATCTTTTCATCGATCCCTCATGCGGGCCCCCCTACGATCCTACCGGCGCCGCAGGGGAGGAAATCCGGACGGCGCCCGATCACGGAAAGGAAACTCCCATGAGAATGAAACGCAACCTGATGATCGCTTGCATGGCCGGCTCGCTGATGGCGGCGGGCAGCCTCTTCGCCGCCGGCCCGCAGGCCAAGACGACCAAGACCACCACCACGACCACTCAGACGACGGCTCCGATACACTCCGACATCCCGGCCGACTTGGCGAAGGACGCCAAGATCACTCTCGACGCCGCCCGCGCCACGGCTCTCGCCAAGGTGCCGAACGGCGCGGTGCGTTCCGAGGAGCTGGAGAAGGAACACGGCAAGCTGATCTATTCTTTCGACATCGCGGTGCCGGGAAAGTCGGGGATCGAGGAGGTCAACGTTAGCGCCGTCACCGGCAAGGTGCTCGACAAGCATCACGAGAGCGCCAAGGATGAGCAGAAAGAGGCGGCGAAGGAGCACAAGCCTTCGGGCCGCTGAGTCTCAGGTTCGATCCCAGTGAAGACCCTACCTCTCGCCTCCCTGCTGGCCGCTCTCCTCGCCGCCGCCACAGCCTCGTACGGCCAGCAGGCACCCGCGGCGCCCGCGCCGCTGACCCTCGACGAGGCCCTGTCGACGGCGCTGGGGTCGAGCCCGGCGCTCGCCGCCTCCCGCCTGGGTCGCGAGGAGGCGAGGGCGCGGGGGGACGTGGCGCGCCAGCGCCCCAATCCGGAGCTGCTGCTGGAGGAGGCCAGGGATTATCCGCGCGACGCGGCGACGATCTCTGTGCCGATCGAGCGCGGCGCCAAGCGGCGGGCGCGGATCGGCCTCGCGGACGCGCAGGGGAGGAGCGGCGAGGCGGAGACCGAGCGCCTCCTCGCCACCACCCGCAACCAGGTGCGCCGCGCCTATTTCGCCCTCTCCGCGGCGCAGCGGCGGGCGGCGGAGACAATGGAGCTCCAGCAGCTCGCCGAGCGCGCCCGCGACGCCGCCCGCGTCCGCTTCGAGGCCGGCGACGTGCCCCGCCTCGACACTCTCCAGGCCGAGCTGGCGGCGGCGCAGGCGGCGGGTGAGGCGGACAAGGCCGCGGGCCTGCTGGCCGGCGCCCGCGCCGACCTCAACGCCCTGCTCGGCCGGCCGCTCGCCAACCCGCTCTCCGTGGCCGCCGGGCTCGACGCCGGCCAGGTGCCGCCGCCGCAGGAAGCGGTGCGGCTGGCGCAGGGCTCCAGCTCCGAGCTGGCGGCGCTCGACGCCGGGATCGTCCAGCAGAAGGCGCAGGCGGCGCTGGCGCGCGCCGAGCTGTCGCGGGACGTGACCGCCGGCGCCGGCGTCACCCACTACTCGCCGCCCGACTTCCAGTGGGGGTGGCGGGCCTCGCTCACCGTGCCGCTGCCGATCTTCAACAATGGCCGCGCCCAGGTCCGCCTGGAGGAGGCGACGCTGGCGCGCCTCCAGGCCGAGCGCGACGCCGCGGCGGCCCGCATCCGCGGCGAGGTGTTCTCGGCGGCCGCCCAGGCGGAGACCCAGCGGCGGGCGTTCCTGCGCTTCCGCGACGAGATCCTCCCCCGCGCCGCCGAGGTGGCGGCGATGGCCGAGGACTCCTACCAGTCGGGCCAGACCGGCCTCGTCGCCCTCCTCCAAAGCCTGCAATCCGTGCACGACCTGCGCCTCCAGGCGGTGGCCGCGGGAACCGACTATCAGAACGCGCTCGCCGACCTGGAGCGGGCGATCGGAGCGCCGCTGCCGTGAAGACCATGAGTCCAGACGTCCTTGCCGGTCGTTGCGGGGGGCGCTCCGAAGCCTCACCCCCTGGCCCCCTCTCCACTGCGTGGAGAGGGGGAAAGAAATCGGTGGCGGGGCCGCAGGGCAAGACTCCCTGGATCCTCACCATCCTCTTCGTCCTTGCTTTCAGCGCCGCCGCCTGCCACAAGGCCTCCCCCGAGGCCGTGAACACCGTGGAAGCCGTACCCGTGACGGTCGCCACCGCCCAGGCCGGCCCGATCCGGCCGGTGATCGCCGCCACTGGCCAGGTGAAGCCGGCGGCCGGGGCCGAGCTCCTGGTCGTCCCGCCGCAGGACGCCCGCATCGCCGAGATCACCAAGGGGGTCGGCGACCGCGTGCGCCGCGGCGATCTGCTGGTCCGCTTCGAGATCCCGAGCCTGACGGCGGACGCCGCGGCCAAGCGCTCGGATCTGGCGCGGGCCCAGGCGCAGCTCACAACCGCGCGGGAGAACGTGACCCGCCTCTCCGGCCTGTTCCAGCGCGGCATCGCCGCCCGCAAGGAGCTGGAGGACGCCCAGCGCGACCTCAAGCAGGCGGAGGCGACGGTCGCCGAGGGGCAGAGCACGACCGCGGCGGCCGGCCAGCTCGCCGGACGCGCGGTGGTGCGGGCGCCCTTCGACGGCGTCGTCGTCGGCCGGACGCATCAGACCGGGGACCTCGTCTCGCCCGGCGCTCCGGAGCCGCTGCTGCGGGTGATCGATCCCGCCCGTTTGCAGGTCGAGGCCGCGGTGCCCGCGGTCGACCTCGGACGGGTCACCAACGGCAATCCGGCGCGGGTGCGCGGCGCCGCCTTCCCCGACGAGGCGGCCCACGTCATCGCCCGGCCGCCGGCGGTCGATCCGGCGAGCGGCACCGCCCTGGTGCGCCTGGCTTTCGACTCCCCCACGCGCCGGCCGGTAGGGCTGGCGGCGGAGGTGGAGATCTACGGCGAGGAGCACCACACCGCCGTCCTCGTCCCCGCCGACGCCCTGGTAGCCGAGGGGACGGCGAGCTACCTGTTCACCGTCGACGCGCAGAAGAAGGCCCACCGCCGCGAGGTCCAGGTGGGCGTGGTGGCCGGCGGCCAGGCCGAGATCCTCTCCGGCGTTGCGGCCGGCGACACGGTGGTGATCCGCGGTCAGACGGCGCTGCCGGACGGCGCCGCCGTCGAGCCGGATACGCCGGAGCCGAAGGAATGAACGTCGCCCGCATCGCCGAGCGCCAGGGGCGCGCGGTGGTCCTGGTCACCCTGCTGCTGGCGGGAGCCGGAGCGCTCGTCCTGTCGTCGCTCCCCTCCGGGATCTATCCGCCGCTCCAGTTCCCCCGCCTGCTGGTGCTCGCCCACAGCGGATCGCTCCCCGCGCGCTCGATGATGACCTCGGTGACCCGGCCGCTGGAGCAGGCGGCGATGGAGGTGCCCGGCATCCGCAAGGTGCGCTCGCGGACCTTCCGTGGCGCCTCCGAGATCTCGGCCCAGTTCGATCCCAGGACCGACATGGGGGCGGCCCTGCAGCAGCTCCAGAACCGGGTCGCCGAGGTCCACCAGGACCTGCCGCCGGAGACCGTGCTCTCCGTCGAGCAGCTCACGGTGAGCACCTTCCCCATGCTCAGCCTCAACCTGACCGGCGGCCTGCCCACTCCCGACCTCAACGACTACGGCTTCTACGTGGTGCGGCCGGCGCTGGCGCGGGTGCCGGGAGTGGGCCGGGTCGAGGTCTCCGCCACCGATTCGCGGGAGATCGAGGTGGTGGCCGCACCGGACCGCCTGCTCGCCGCCGGCCTGACCGTGGACGACGTGGTCACCGCCCTGCGCGCCGCCAACCGCCTGGCGCCGGTGGGGCACTACGCCGCCGGCGGCCTGGAGCACCTGGTGCTCGCCTCGGGGCTCTGGGGCTCCGCCGCCGAGATCTCCCGCACCACCGTCGCGGTGAAGAACGGCGCCGCGATCCGGGTGGCGGACGTCGCCGCCGTCTTCCCCGGCTCGCCGGACCGCACCGCCCTGGTCACCGGCAACGGCCGCGACGCCGCGGTGATCAGCATCTCCCAGCAGCCGGGCGCGAGCATCCTGGCCGTCAAGGCGGGGATCGACCAGACCCTCGCCGACCTCACCCATACTCTCCCTTCGGGGCTGCGGCTGTCGAAGGTCTACGACCTCGCCGAGTTCGTGGCCACCGCCATCGCCAACGTCCGCGACGCCATCCTGATCGGCGGCGCCCTCGCCGTCATCGTGCTGCTGCTCTTCCTGCGCGACTGGCGGGTGACGGTGATCGCCTCGATCACCCTGCCGCTCACCGTGCTCGCCACCTTCCTGTTCATGAAGCTGTTCGGCGAGTCGATCAACCTGATGTCGATGGGCGGCCTGGCGGTCGCGATCGGCCTGGTGATCGACGACGCCGTGGTGATGGTGGAGAACATCCACCGCCGGCTGCGCGGCGGCCGCGGCGAGGCGGCGATCGAGGAGGCGACCGACGAGCTGTTCGCGCCGGTGGTGGGCTCCACGCTGACCACCGTGGTGGTGCTCGCGCCGCTCGGCTTCCTCTCCGGCGTGGTCGGGCAGTTCTTCCGCGCCCTGTCGCTCACCCTCTCCGTCTCCGTGCTGGTCTCGCTGGTGCTCTCGCTCACCCTCATCCCGCTGCTCTCCCGCTTCGCGTACCGCCACGGCGAGCACGCGCGGGAGGAGAAGCCCAGCCGGCTCGACCGCGGCTACGCGCGGGCGCTCGGCGCCTCGGTGCACCACCCCTGGGCCGCGGTCGCCGCCGGGATCGTCCTGGCGGTGGCCGGCTACCTCCTCTACCGCGGCATTCCGAGCGGCTTCCTGCCGCCGATGGACGAGGGGGGCTTCGTGATCGACTACCTGACGCCCCCCGGCACCGCGCTCGCGGAGTCGGACCGCCAGGTGCGCAAGATCGAGGCCGTGCTGACGAGTACCCCCGAGGTGGCGGCGTTCTCCCGCCGCACCGGCGCCGAGCTCGGCCTGTTCGCCACCCAGCCCAACAAGGGGGACATCCTGGTGCGGCTTAAAGCCCGGTCGCAGCGCAGCCGCAGCGCCGAGCAGGTGATCGCCGCCCTGCGGCCGAAGATCGCCGACGCCGTGCCCGGCATGGACACCGAGTTCGCCCAGCTCCTGCAGGACATGATCGGCGACCTCGAAGGGACCGCGGAGCCGCTGGAGGTGAAGATCTTCGGCGACGACTCCCGGGTGCTCACCGGCCTCGCCGAGCAGGTGCAGCGCCAGATGGAGGGGGTGAAGGGGGTGGTGGACCTGGTCGGGCCGCAGCAGGGCGCCCCCGAGACCACCTGGCGGATCGACTCCGAGGCCGCCGGGCGCGCCGGGCTCACCGTCCAGCAGGTGCAGGACCAGCTCGCCACCGCCTGGTCGGGTGAGACCGCCACCTCCCTCGCCCTGGGCGACCGCAGCGTGCCGGTGCGGGTGCGCTACCCGGACGCCGACCGCTACGATCCCGACCGCCTGGCCCGGCTCTCGCTGCGGACGCCGGACGGGCGGATCGTGCCGCTGTCGAGCGTGGCACAACCGATCGTCGCCACCGGCGACGGCGAGCTGACCCGCGAGAACCTGCGGCAGGTGGCCCTCGTCACCGGCCGGCTGGAGAACCGCGACCTCGGCGGCGCCGCCACCGAGATCCAGGGCAAGCTGCGCGGCCTGAAGCTGCCGGTGGGCTACTCGGTCGAGGTGGGCGGCCTGTACGAGTCGCAGCGCCAGGCCTTCCGCGAGCTGATGCTGGTGTTCGGCGCCGCCGCCGCGCTGGTGCTCCTGGTGCTGGTGATCGAGTTCCGCGCCCTCGTCCCCTCGCTGATCCTGCTGCTCGCCGCCCCTCTCTCGTTCGGCGGCTCCTTCCTCCTCCTCCGCCTCGCCGGCTCGGAGCTCGACGTCTCCTCCTCGATGGGGTTGATCCTGCTGGTGGGGTTGGCGGTGAAGAACGGCATCGTGATGCTCGACTATGCCCACCGCCTGCACGCCGAGGGGCAGCCGTTCGTCGACGCCGTCGCCCATGCGGCGCAGGTGCGCCTGCGGCCGATCCTGATGACCACCCTCTGCACCCTCTTTGGCCTGCTCCCCCTCGCCCTCGGCCTCGGCGCCGGCGCCGAGCTCCAGAAGCCGCTCGCCCTCGCCGTGGTCGGCGGCCTCGGCCTCTCCACCCTGGTGACGCTGTTCGCGGTGCCCTCGGCGTACGTGGCGCTGCACCGGGAGAAGGGGAGCCCGGCCAAGCCATGAGGCTCCTCCTGGTCGAGGACTCCTCGCGCCTCCGCTCCGCCCTCGAAAAAGGACTGCGCAAGGCGGGCTACGCCGTCGACGTGGCGAAGGACGGCCGGGAGGGGCTCTGGCTGGGGACGGAGAACGAGTACGACGTCATCGTCCTCGACCTCATGCTCCCCGAGATCGACGGCCTGACCGTGCTCCACACGCTACGCGAGCGGGGGAAGTCCACCCACGTGCTGATCCTCTCGGCGCGCGACCTCGTCGAGGACCGCATCCGCGGCCTGCGCAACGGCGCCGACGACTATCTGGTCAAGCCGTTCTCGTTCGACGAGCTCTGCGCCCGCCTGGAGGCGCTGGTCCGCCGCACCTACCAGGCCAAGAACCCGGTGATCCGCGCCGGCCCGCTGGAGCTCAACACCTCCGCGCGCAAGGTGACGCTCGCCGACCGCGACGGCCCGCGCGAGGTGCGCCTCACCCCCCGCGAGTACAGCCTCCTGGAGATCCTGATGCTGCGCGCCGGCGAGGTCCTCGGCCGCCGCGAGCTCTGGGAACGGCTCTACGACTTCGACTCCGAGACCGGCAGCAACGTCGTCGACGTCCTCGTCTACTCGCTGCGCAAGAAGCTCGATCCCGACGATCCGCAGAGCCTGATCAAGACCCGGCGGGGGCAGGGCTACCTGATCGAGAAGGAGGATCCGTGACCTCCCTCCGCGGCCGCCTCACCCTCTGGCTCCTCGCCGGCGCCGGCCTGCTGCTGGTGGCCGGGGGTCTGCTGCTCGACCGGGTGATCAGCTCGCGCCTGCTGCGCGAGCTCGATTCCGCGCTGATGGAACAGGCGAAGTCGCTACAGGCGTCGACGGAGCAGGACGACGGCAGGATCGCGCTGGAGTTCGCCGCCGGGGTGATGCCCGAGTTCGCGCCGGGGAAGGACCCCGACTACTTCCAGCTCTGGCTCGACGACGGCAAGGTCCTCGCTCGCTCGCCGTCGCTGGGCGCCCGCGATCTCCCCCGCGACCTTTTCCGCGACCCATCCCACGGCAGCCGCGCCCGGTTCGCCGACGTCGCCCTGCCGGACGGCCGGTCCGGGCGCCGCGTCGAGATCAGCTTTCGCCCCCAGGTCGAGACGTCCGGCGCGATCCTCTCCCCCGCTCCTCCCGGCAGCCCCACCGTCACGCTGGTGGTCGCCCAGGACCGTGCCGATCTCGACGCCTTCCTCGGCTCGCTGCACCTGACCCTCACCCTCGGCGTCCTCGGCCTGCTCGCCGGACTCGCCCTGCTGGTGAAGGGGGTGGTCGCCGTCGGCCTGCGGCCGCTCGACGACCTGGCGCGCCGGCTGGAGGCGATGGACGCCGGCTCGCTGGGCGATCCGGTGGTCATCGCGGACGCCCCCGCCGAGCTCGTCCCCACCCTCCGCCACCTCAACGGCCTGCTGGCCCGCCTGGACCGGTCCTTCGAGCGCGAGCGGACCTTCTCCGCCAACCTCGCCCACGAGATGCGGACCCCGCTCGCCGAGCTGCGCACGATCACCGAGGTCGCCCTCAAATGGCCCGAAGATCCCGCCTCCTCCGCCGGCGCGCTCGACGAGATCCGCGGCATCGGGCTGCGGATGGAGACCGTGGTGGCCAATCTCCTCGCCCTCGCCCGCTGCGAGGGGGGCGAGCAGACGGTGCGCCTCTCGCCAGTCCCCCTGCGCGACCTCGCCGCGGAGTGCTGGAGCGCCGTCGCCGCCGAGGCCGAGGCCCGCCGAATCGCCTTCTCGCCGCGGATCCCCGAGGGGCTCACCCTGGTCACCGACCGCGAGAAGCTCGCCCTGATCCTCTCCAATCTGTTCGCCAACGCCGTCGCCCACGGCAACCCCGGCGGCACGGTCACCTGCTCGGCGGCGGCCTCCAACGGCGAGATCGCGCTCCGCATCGCCAACCCCACGGCCGATCTGACCGAAACGGACCTGCCGCGGATCTTCGACCGTTTCTGGCGCAAGGATGCCGCCCGCTCGGACGGCCGTCACGCCGGACTGGGCTTGAGCCTGGTCGCCGCCCTCTGCGACCTCCTGGGCTTCCAGCGCGAGGCGAGCCTGCGCGACGGCCTGTTTGAAATCACTCTACGGGGCCGGATTGACGGCCCCGCGTCCCTCTCCAAGGAGCTTTCCATGACCCTGAAATCCAACCTTACGATCGCCGCCTTCGCCGGTTCTCTGCTGCTCGCCGGAAGCCTGCTCGCGGCGCCCGCGGCACCCGGCTACAAAGTCCTCAAGGAGATCCCCCTCGGCGGCGAGGGGGGCTGGGATTACCTGACCGTCGACTCCGCGGGCCGGCGGCTCTACGTCTCGCATTCCACCAAAGTGACCGTGATCGACGTCGACAGCGGCAAGCCTGTCGGCGACATCGAGAAGCTGTCGGGGGTCCACGGCATCGCCATCGCCCACGACCTCAACCGCGGCTTCATCAGCAACGGCAAAGCCTCCACGGTGACGATCTTCGACCTCAAGACGCTGGCAACGCTGAGCGAGGTCAAGGTGACCGGCGAGAACCCGGACGCCATCCTCTACGACCCCGCGACCGCGCGGGTCTTCGCCTTCAACGGCCGCTCGAAGAACGCCACGGTGCTGGACGCCAAGACGGGGAAGATCGCCGGCACCATCGAGCTCGGCGGCAAGCCCGAGTTCGCCACCTCGGACGCCGCCGGCAAGGTGTTCGTGAACATCGAGGACCTCAGCGAGGTCGTCGAGATCGACGCCAAAGCCCTGGCGGTGAAGGCCCACTGGCCGCTGAAGCCCTGCGAGTCCCCCTCCGGCATGGCGATCGACCGCAAGCACCACCGCCTGCTGATCGGCTGCGAGAACAAGATGGCCGCCGTGATGGACAACACCAACGGCAAGGTGGTGACCACCGTCCCGATCGGCGAAGGGGTGGACGCCAACGGCTTCGATCCCGGCACCGGCCTGGGCTACAGCTCGAACGGCAAGGACGGCACCCTGACCGTGATCCGCGAGGAGACCCCCGACCGCTTCACCGTCGCCGAGACCGTCCCCACCCGCAAGGGCGCCCGCACCATGGCGCTCGACGAGAAGACCCACACCGTCTACCTGGCGACCGCCCAGTTCGGCCCGGCCCCGGCCCCCACCGCGGAGCAGCCCCGGCCGCGGCCGGCGATTTTGCCGAATACGTTTACAATCCTGGTGGTCGGCCACTGAAGAAAGATCACGGACGAACCGGGACGAACACGGACTAACAGGGACGATGAAGGCGCTCGTCAGCCGTCCTTGGTGTCCGTGTCTGTCCCTGTCAGTCCTTGTTCGTCCCGGAGCTCGCCTATGAAAACAGCGCTCGCCCTCCTTCTCCTCGCCGCCGCGGCCTCCGGCCAGGCTCCCGTTGCCCCCGCCGCCCCCCCGGAAAAGGCCCCCGAGCCGGTGGTGCTGATCGCCGAGCCCATCGCCCTCCCCGGCGGCGAGGGGGGGATCGGCCTCGACGACCTCGCGTTCGCTCCGGGGCTGGGGCAGGTCGTGGTGCCGGCGGGCCGTACCGGGCACCTCGATCTGTTCGAGCCGGAGAGCCGCAAGCTGCGCGAGATCGCCGGCTTCGCGACGGAGACCAAGGCGGGCGCCCGGAACGGCGGCGGCACCACCTCGGCCGACGAGGGGCAGGGGTATCTCTTCGCCGCCGATCACTCCGCCCTCCGTCTGCAGGTCGTCGACCCCGCCAAGGGCACGATCGTGGCCGGCGCGCCGCTCGGCGGCAGTCCGGACTACGTGCGGTACGTGGCCACCACGCACGAGATCTGGGTGACCGAGCCGGACAAGGAGGGGATCGAGATCTTCTCCCTCTCCGACGCCGCGCCGCCGGTGCCCACTCGCAAGGCCTTCCTCGCCGTCCCCGGCGGACCGGAATCGCTGGCGATCGACAACCGCGCCAAGCTGGCCTATGCCAACCTCTGGAAGAGCTCGACGGTGGTGATCGACCTCGCGACGGCGTCGATCGTCCATACCTGGCCCAACGGCTGCGTCGGCTCCCGCGGCCTGGCGCTGGACGCTCCCCATCAGCGCCTGTTCGTCGGCTGCGCCGAAGGGGGCGCCGACCTCCTCGCCACCGGCCACCAGGGCGCCATCATGGACCGCTTCCGCTTCGGCGCCGGCACCGACATCATCGCCTTCAATCCCACCCTCGGCCACCTCTACGTCCCGGCATCCAAGACCGGCCAGATGGCGATCGTCGGCGTCTCCCGGCAGGGTGAGCTGCATCTCCTCGCCACCGCCGTCACCGCCATCGGCGCCCACTGCGCCGTGGCGGACGACCACCGGCAGGTCTGGGTCTGCGATCCGAAGGGGGGGCGGGTACTGGTGGTGAAGGACACGCTGGCGGCTGTCCGGTAGTTCCGGGACGAGCCCCCCTACTCCGCCCCCGCCGGGATCACCAGCACCGGCACCTTCACCCGGTGGCGCAGGCGCTCGACGGAGGTGCCATGGACCATGTCGCCGAGGCGGCGGTGGCCGTGGCTGCCGAGGACGATGAGGTCGGGCTTGTGCTGCTCCACGAGCTTGGCCAGCTCCTCGGGGGGATCGCCAAAACCGAGGTCGTATTCGGCGTCCACCCCGAGCTCGGTCAGCTCGACGGCGTAGAGCTTCAGGCGCTCCTGGTCCGCCTCGGCCTCGCGGTCGCGCGATTCGCCGCCCATCACCAGCGCGCCTCCGGATTCCACGACGTGGAAGAGCATCACCTTTGCGCCGCGGCCGGCGGCGCGGGCGAGGGTGACGGCGTAGGAGACCACCACCTTGTCGGCCCAGGAGAAGTCGAGCGCCGCCGCGATCAGCCGCGGCGAGCGCGGCGGCACGATCTCGGGAATGGCGGCCGGCCCGTGGACGCCGACCAGCGCCCCCACCGGCTCGTTGCGCCAGCGCTCCAGGAACGGCTTGACGATCACATACCCCAGCAGCCAGACCAGCCCGAGCACGACCGGCAGCGTCACCAGCCCGATCCCCCAGGCAGAGCCGCCCGCCCCTCGCAGCCAGTCCGCGATGCCGTCGAAAACCAGCTTCAGGTTGAGCACGGCGATCACCAGCGCCACGATCCAGCCGGCGGCCTGCATCCACCGGTTGATCACGTACTGCCCCATCCATCGGCGGTCCGAAGCGATCTGAATCAGCGGGATCACCGCGAACGAGAGCTGCAGCGAGAGCACCACCTGCGACAGCAGCAGCAGGTTCCCCGTCGCCCGCTCGCCGAAGAAGACGATGGTCACCACGGCCGGGATGATCGCCAGGGCCCGGGTGAGCAGGCGGCGGATCAGCGGCCGCATCCGGATGTGGACGAACCCCTCCATCACCACCTGGCCTGCGAGGGTGCCGGTGATCGTCGACGACTGCCCCGCCGCGATCAGCGCCACGGCGAAGGCGATGGGGGCGACCTTGTGGCCCAGCAGCGGCTCGAGGAGCTTGTAGGCGTCCTGGATCTCGGCGATGTTGAACAGGCCCGCCTTGAAGAACGTGGCCCCGGCGAGCACCAGCAGGGCGGCGTTGACCAGCAGCGCGCCGTTGAGCGCGATCACCGAGTCGAGGGTGTTGAAGCGGATGCCGGAGCGGATCCCCGCCGGCGTGTTGCGGACGCGGCGGGACTGCACCAGCGCCGAGTGCAGATAGAGGTTGTGCGGCATCACCGTGGCGCCGAGGATGCCGATGGCCAGGAAGAGCGCCCCCGGCCCGGGGAGCGCCGGCGCCAGCCCCGCCGCCATCGACCCCCAGTGCGGATTGGACAGGAAGACCTCGATGGCGAGGCAGACGCCGATCGTCAGCACCAGGCAGAGGATGAACGCCTCCATCAGCCGCACCCCCTTGTGGTGCAGAAGGAGGAGCACGAAGGTGTCCAGCGCGGTGACGAACACCGCGAGCAGGAGCGGCATGCCGAACAGGAGCTGGAGGCCGATCGCCGAGCCCAGCACCTCGGCGAGGTCGCAGGCGGCGATGGCGACCTCGGCGAGGATCCAGAGCGCCCAGGACACCCGGCGCGAGAACATCGCCCGGCACGCCTGGGCGAGGTCCATGCCGGTGACGATGCCGATCCGCGCCGAGAAGCTCTGCAGCAGGATCGCCATCAGGTTCGACATCACCAGCACCCAGAGCAGCCGGTAGCCGAACTTCGAGCCGGCGGCGATGTCGGTCGCCCAGTTGCCCGGGTCCATGTAGCCGACGCTGATCAGGTACGCCGGCCCGCTGAACGCGAAGAACCGGCGCCAGAACGTGAGCTGCCGCGGGATCTCGACGGAGCTGTGGACCTCGGAGAGCGAGGGCGTCGAAGGGGTGTCCGTCTCCATCGCCCGCAGCATTCAGGAAGGAGCGGGGGCTGTCAAGCGGGGGCGCGGCGGCTGAGGTTGGCGATCGCGGTGGAGCGATAGTCGTGGGACTCAACGGCCGCAACGGAAGTCGCCGAGGAGCCGGCGCAGGCCCGGCTAGATTGGGCTTCCGGGGCCCTGAGAACCCACGGGAAGAGTGAATTGCGGCACCGGATCAGGCCGACTTCAGGGCGAGCGGGTTGATGAACCGGGAGATGAACTGGGCCTGCTCGATGGCCTCGATCTGTTTCACCAGGAACGGCTCGAGACCGAACGTCGTGTATCCCGCTTTGAGGGCGTCGTCGTAGCTGGTGAAGGTATCGATCACCTTGTCCCCTTTGATGAGGACGAACCTGCCTTCGTTCTCACCTTTGAGCTCCGGCAAGCTGTTCTTGTAGGTCTCCAACTCTCTCTCCAAGGCCATGACGCACCTCCTCCGCAGGCTTCCTATTATGTCACGCATACCGACAGGTCCAAGGAAGGAGCCGGAGGGGGACGGCGCCGCTTCCGTCCACCCCCGGCAAGGTAAATCAATTGTCAATGAACCTTCCTTCCGATCGCCCACCCTGGTCAGGCTGGACAATCTCTTGCTATGTGCATTCTAGAGCTCATGGAGGCTGCTGTCAAGTCTCTCGGGGTGCTCCTCGGCCTCGTTCCCCGGACGTAGCGCCACGTTTCCTCCATTGAACGTGGCGTAACGAGGGGGGAATGCGACGTTCCCCACCGTTCGCGTCGCATTCCCCTGAGCGAATGCAACGCCTCAACGGATGCGCATAACTAAAACGAGAGGGAATGTCTCGTTCCCACTCGTGCCGGTCACGTTCCCCGGCCGCGCAACGACGTGACGAGTGGGGAACGCGGCAGATCGTGTCCTTCGCGACCCGTTCTCCCTCGAAGACAAGGCGTTCCCTCCGGAGAACGCGGCATCGCAGGCGGGGAACGAATCGCGACGGACCTGGAATGGGACGTGACGAGTGGGGAACGCGGCACGAAGGGCGTGCGTTCTTTGAAAACTGAAGCGAAATGTCACCCGAAACGGGTGACCTGGGGCTCCTCCGCTTCGCGGCTGCGGCGGGAGCCCCTTCTTTCCTCGCGGGCGTGCACAATCCGTCACGCTTTCTAAGGTTGAGGGGACGAGGAGGCCGTTTGGAAGAGCCATGAAGAGGATTGCCGTACTGACCAGCGGAGGGGACGCGCCGGGGCTGAACGCCGCCATCCGGGCGGTGGTGCGCACCGGGATCACGAGGGTTTGCAGGTGTTCGGAGTCCGCCGCGGCTTCAGCGGTCTGATCGCCGGCAACTTCTTGAACCTGGCGGCGCGACGTCGGCGGCATCCTCGGGTAGGGGGTGACCGCCCCCCGCCGGGGATCATCGCCCCAACCGGGCAACCGCCCCTCGTCTGAAATCGTCGCGCCCACACCGGACACCGGGGGATCGTCGTCCCCAAGCCTGGGGACAGCCACCCCTCGCTTGGGGGAATCCGCCCCGGCGTGGGGGCAAAGCCCCTTGGCGTCCACGCGATCCCAGTTGGCGCGAGCTCAACCCCCCGGCCGCGGCGACCGCGGAAAGCCTCTCGCGAGGGCGCGACCGCCGGAGGCACGGGGGCAGAGCGCCGGGCCGGGACGCGACCTAGACGGGGCGGAGGGCTCTTCGGCTCGGGCTGGGTCGGCCTTGCCGAAAAAATAGCCGAAGGCGCTGACCGGAGGCCGCGGCGCCACCATCTCTTCGGGAGGGCTGTCGCCGCAATATATAGAGGTACGTATGAGGTCGATCCCCAAGCCATGGCACTTACGACTCGCCCATTACACCACCGCATAGGAGCGAGGCCTAGTTCTAAACAACTTCCCTTAGAAGGGCGTCTTCATAGACACAACTGGTCCTTCCGACAATACTGTGATAACCTAAAAGCACAATGAGCGAGCCTATTCGCATCGTAAGAAGGGAAGATAGCGAGGATGCAGATAATGTCCTTGGGCTCATAGTCCCCCGTTTATGGATACTCATCGCCCGCTATCGCATCCCTCCGGTTGATGGCGAGGATCTAATCCAGGACGCAATACTAGCCACGCTTTCGAAATGGGAGAAAATAGAAAACAAACACGGATGGCTTCATATGACAGTTCGCAACTTATGTACGTCATATCAGCGCAGGCGTAAGTGTTGGACACGATTAGTCCACACGATGGACGTCGAGACCTTGGAGGCGCTAGCTCAAGATCTTGCGCCACCCCAGGCAAGGTTGGATATAAAGTATGATCTCAAGAAATTATTGGCGACACTAGATCCAAAAGAACGACGCCTACTATATCTACAATACTTTGAGGAATTAGGCCCAACCGAGGTTGCGTCCCGAATAGGCTGTCATCCAGCCAATGTTCGCAAGGTCGCAGTACGGGCTATGACACGGCTAAAACTTGCCGCGGCAACTCCGATTAATCGCCAGAAATAAGATTCAACGTTGAATCGACGCAAGAGCCTTTCAAATCATTCAAGATTTGACTCAACCGATTCTGAGATCGAAGCCGCCTCTGACTTGGGCGTAGAGGGCATCTCCTCACGGCGAGGATACCAAAGCCTGAGAACATCAATGATAATTACCCTTGCGAACGAGAGAAGGCCGATCAGAGAAAACATCACTGCCAACAACCACTTCCCCCCCTCGCTGAGTCCCAACTTCCATTCGAAATTGGCGACAACCAGGGAATGAGGAGTAGCATAGGCGAGATGATCTGAATCAATCGCCAAAAAGCGAACCCGCTCAGGAGTCGAAAGAACTTCAATCACCTGCCCGCTACCTCGCCTGGAAAGGAATAATCCAGGCCCTTCTCCACCAGCGACTATCCATTCCATTTTGTATATCGCCAACGCCCGCACTCTTTTATTGTTATTCAGCACAGCAATGGCACTAGGTCCCAAGCCCTTTAAGGCAATAATCATCCCTTCAGCTGTTCCTGCCACTCCCTCTCCTGCAAGGGATGTCGCAAAGCAAGATCCACCCAGGACCCCAGGAAACTTCTGCCAACTCAGCTTTCCCCTGGGCCAGCTAACCATAATTGGATTTACATCGGCTTCGGACGCGATTATGCGGGACTTGCCACGCGACCAGGCCAACCGAAGCTCCGGATTCAAATTGAAATAATTGACCTTTCTGTCATTTGGGCTCCACGTCCAGAGCCCATTGGCAATTATAGCTACACGGTCAGATCCAATTATCGAGACCGAAGTAATAATAGGTGGGGCAGAAGGCAGATACTGACCCTTGACCTTGGGCAAAAATTTGGCGGGCTCCTCTGTCGACCCCCAAAAAAGCTGTCCATTCCAAGCCCAAGCGATCTTGGTGCCGTCATCGGAGATAGAATAGGCTAGAGACCTGCTTACGGGAATTGGTTCATCACCCGAGACGCCCCCATGAAAAGAATTCATAAGAAATTCCGGCTTATGGACACCTGTTAATGCAGAAAAATCAAAAACATACATTGGCCGACTTTGCCAACTATCCCGCACAGGATCCCACGAGGCGAGAAATAAAACACGCCCCCTCTGAAACGTCGCAAAAAGCCGTCCTGAAGGCGAGAACCAGATCTCGGAGAGATCTTCGGCAGGGATAGCACGCGGGAGAGGTATCCGCTCAGGGTTTTCAACCGCCAAGTGGTGAAACTCTCCCACGGAAATAATGTAAGAAAAAATCCCAACTATAAGAATGAATGCAATGGCGGCCACTGCCACCGAGACACCTAAAGACTTTCGCTCAGCTACATCCATGACCAGTAGATTAAACTAAGCACGCTCTCGCTCGGCCTTACCTATTTCTTCGGAGCTAATTTGCCATAAAGCCACCACCGCCACCATTGCAACTCCCGCAGGAGTTTGCCACAGAACTTGCACAAACAGTTCGATCATCACATACAACGCAACACATGCTGTCGCCACTATCTGGGCCGTAGACTTCCATCAATTCATATACCGAAAACTGACTAGCGTCAGCGAGAGGAGCACTGACGAAATTCCATTTATCCAGCTTTTTTGTAAACAAACTAATATCTTCTGCGATTGGATAGCGCCGAGCAGTCCGCAGTGGGATATCGGCGGGCGTCGTAATCTGAACGGCTGTCGTTTTTTTGCCTTCACGAATCAGTCGGTAAATCAGAAAATTTGGATTCGAAGTTTTGTCATTAATTATGCCAACAAAGCCATAGAATGAACCCCGCTTCCCATCCTTCGTTTTCTCTACGGTAACCCAAGTACCATCACGAGTGACGAACTGAGTTTTACTACCGTCAGAAAAGGTAAGCTGCCCTTCAATGACCCGATTAGAGCGCGGCACTGTAAACGCCTCTTCGGCAGAGAGAGGTAATAGCGACCCAGCGAAACACCACAAGAGACTCGCAGCACAAATCCTTGCCTTCATTAGTGTTCTTCTCCTTTTGTCGGACTAAGGTTCAATTGAGAATCGCTAACAAGTAGAGACTCTCTAGTAACCTATGACTAACACACTTACTCATGCGCATACATTACTGCCCAACAAGGCTTCGGTCTCCTACCCACGAAACCGCCCACCGAAGACCCGACAGCCGAGCTCATCCGGGTCATCTTGTAAATAATGTAGCTTGAGGTCCCCAAAACGAGCCAAAAGGGACATTTCTATAAGACTGACCAAACGCAGCCACGGCAACCGGAAATAATTTTAGTGAATAAGAATGGTGCAAAGATTATCGTAAGGCGAATTTTTTGCCTGCTATAAGCGCAAGTAGCTCACACTTGGTGTGAGTCTGGCGGTCCCTTGTCCTGATCCGCCTTGCCGCCCTTGCCGAAGAAGTAGTCGAAGGCGCTGATCGGCGGCGGCGGCGCCGCCGCCTCGCCCTTCCCGGCCTCGGGATCCGGCTGTGCGCCCTGGCCGAAGAAGTTGCGGAAGGCGTCCGACTTGGGGTCCTCGGCCGACGCGGGCGGCGGCTCGGGAGTGGCCGCGACTAGGGCCGCCGGCCCCTCCAGCGCGGCCTCGGAAGCCTTCACGGGCGCGGGCTCCACGGGCTTCGCCTCGGAGGCCTTCTTGACCTCAGGCGCTGGCTTCGGAGCAGCGGGGACCGGTTTCGGAGCCGCGGACGCTTTCTTGACCTCGGGCGCCGGCTTCTTCTCGGCGCGCTTCTTGCCGAGGAAGTACTGGAAGGCGTCCGGCTTCTTCTCCGGCGCCGGCGCGGCGGGCTGCGCCTCGGGGGCCGGCTTGGGCTCCTGCGCGTCCTGCGCCGTCAAAGCGGCCGGGAGCAAAAAAGCGGAGAGGGCGAAGGGGAGCAGGAGTCTCGTCATCGTCATCCTCGGGTCGTTCTCAAGATGCCGCCATTCTACGCCCGCTCGAAGCTCGCGGAATAGGGAGGGGGGGTATACTCGTTGTCAGGATCGACGAGGAGAGAATCCCATGGAACGCATGCACCTGAAGATCGACGGCATGAGCTGCGGGCACTGCGTGGCCCGCGTCGAGAAGGCCTTGAACAAGCTGGACGGCGTGGCGGTCGTCCGCGTCGAGGTCGGCGACGCCGAGATCGTCCACGACCCGGCGAAGGCCCCCTTCTCCCGCATCCGCGAGGCACTCGACGACGCCGGCTACACGGCCCATCCCGTGGAGAGGGCCGAGAGGGTGGCGTGAGCGCCGCGGAGGTTTCGACAGCCGGCACGCGGATCGACATCCCCGTGCAGGGCATGACCTGCGCCGCCTGCCAGGCGAGCGTGCAGAAGGCGCTCCAGCGCCAGCCCGGCGTGCTCGACGCCGCGGTGAACCTGATGATGAAGAGCGCGGCGGTGACCTACGATCCGGCCGTCATCCGCCCCGAGGCGCTGGTCGAGGCGATCCGCGACACCGGCTACGAGGCCGAGCTGCCGCGGCTGGAGACGACCGCCTTCGCCGAGCAGGAGGCGAGCGACCGGGCGGACGCGGCGGAGCTCCGCGACCTGCGGCGGAAGGCGATCGCCGCCGGCGCCGCCGGCGTCTTCGCCATGATCGTCTCGATGCCCCTGATGGCCGCCGGCGCTCACCAGGACCCGGTCGGCGATCCGTTCATGCGCTGGGCAATGCAGTCGCTGACCCCTGCCCTGCGCGCCGCGCTGCCCTGGCTCTATCGGATTCCGCCCGCGATCCTCTCCTACACCCTGTTGGCGCTCACCGCCGTTGTGATGGCCTGGGCGGGCCGGCACTTCTACATCCGCGCCTGGTCCGCCCTCCGCCACCGCTCGGCGGACATGAACACCCTGGTCGCCGTGGGCACCGGCGCGGCGTTCCTCGACTCGGCGCTGGCCACCCTGGCTCCCAACCTCTTCCTGTCGCGCGGCGTCGCCCCGGACGTCTACTACGAGGCGGTGGTGATCATCATCGCCCTCATCCTTACCGGCAATGCCTTCGAGGCGCGGGCCAAGGGGCGCACCTCGGCCGCCCTGCGCGCCCTCGCCGCACTGCAGCCGAAGACGGCGCGGGTGCTGCGCGGCGATCAGGAAACGGATGTCCCGGTCGAGATGGTCGCCGCGGGGGACACGGTGGTCGTCCGCCCGGGCGAGCGGGTGCCGGTCGATGGCGAGGTGCTCTCGGGGGCCAGCGCAGTCGACGAGTCGATGCTCACCGGCGAGTCGATGCCGGTCGCCAAGCAGGCCGGCGACCGGGTGATCGGCGGCACCATCAACCGCACGGGCGCCTTCCGCTTCCGCGCCACCACGCTAGGGGCGGACAGCGCGCTGGCGCAGATCGTCAAGCTGATGCGCGAGGCCCAGGGGTCGCGGGCGCCGATCCAGAAGCTCGCGGACCGCATCAGCGGCGTCTTCGTGCCGGTGGTGATCGGGCTGGCGCTGGCCACCTTCGCGATCTGGCTCGTGGCCGACGGCTCGGGCGTCCGCGCCTTCGCTGCGGCGGTCGCCGTGCTGATCATCGCCTGCCCTTGCGCGATGGGGCTGGCGGTGCCGACGGCGGTGATGGTGGCGACCGGCCGCGGCGCCCAGCTCGGCATCCTGTTCAAGGGGGGCGAAGCGCTCCAGCGGGCCGGCGACGTCACCACCGTCGTGCTCGACAAGACGGGCACCCTCACCGAGGGACGCCCCACGGTGACCGACCTGATCCCGGCCCCCGGCTCGACCTGGAGCGCCGACCAGCTCCTGCACCTGGTGGCCGGGCTCGAAACCTCCTCGGAGCACCCGTTGGCCGACGCCGTCGTGCGGCACGCCCGGGAGCGAGGGCTGATCGTCCCGGCGGCCGAAGAGTTCCAGTCGGTCACCGGCCGCGGCGCCGTCGGGGTGGTGGAGGGCTCCTTCCTCGCCGCCGGCAACGAGCGGCTGATGGAGGACTACGCCGTCGATCCCGCGCCGCTGGCGGCCGACGCCGACCGCCTGACGGGCGAGGGGAAGACGGCGATCCACGTGGCGGTGGACGGCAAGCTCGCCGGGCTACTGGCGGTGGCGGACCCGCTCAAGGGCACCTCGCGCGAGGCGGTGGCGCGGCTGCGGCGGATGGGACTGGAGGTGGTGCTGCTCACCGGCGACAACCGGCGGACCGCCGAGGCGATCGCCCGCGAGGCGGGGATCGACCGCGTGGTGGCCGGCGTGCTCCCGGAAGGGAAGGTGGCGGAGGTCCGGCGGCTGCAAGCCGAAGGGAAGGTGGTCGCCATGGTGGGCGACGGCATCAACGACGCCCCGGCGCTCAGCGCCGCCGACCTCGGGCTCGCCATCGGCACCGGCGCCGACGTGGCGGTCGAGGCGAGCGACGTGACGCTGATGCGGGGGGACCCGCGCGGCATCGCGACGGCCGTGGCGCTGTCCCGCCGCACGCTGCGGACGATGCGGCAGAACCTCTTCTGGGCCTTCATCTACAACGTGATCGGGATCCCCATCGCGGCGGGCGTGCTCTATCCCGCCTTCGGAATCCTGCTCTCCCCCATCCTGGCGAGCGCGGCGATGGCCTTCAGCTCGGTCAGCGTGGTGACCAACAGCCTGCGCCTGGGGCGGGCGCGGGTGGCTTGAAGGAGGACGGAATGGACAAGGCGGTCGCCGTCGATCCCGGAATCAAGGACCGCAACCTGAAGCGCCTGCGGCGGATCGAGGGGCAGGTGCGCGGCCTCCAGAAGATGGTCGAGGAGGACCGCTACTGCCCGGACATCCTGACGCAGGTCTCCTCCGTCCAGGAAGCCCTGCGGGCCGTCGGCCGCGAGCTGATGCGCAACCACCTCAAGCACTGCGCCACGCAGGCCATCCGCTCCGGCGACGGCCCCGCCGCCGAGGCCACGTACGACGAGCTGATCGAGATGATCTACCGGCACAGCCGGTGAGCGCTATTATCCCCTCGATGAAACCATCCCCCACCATGAAGCCGAACGGGGAGGGGGATCAGGTGGTGATCATCGGGGGCGGCATCGCCGGCCTCTGCTGCGCGTTGCGGCTCCAGGAGAAGGGGATCCCCTGCGTGATCCTCGAAGCCGCCGACGCCCCGGGCGGGCGGGTGCGGACCGACGCCGTGGACGGCTTCCTCCTCGACCGCGGCTTTCAGGTCCTCCTGACCGCCTATCCGGAAGCCCGGCGCGTCCTCGACTTCCAGGCGCTGCGGCTGGGGACCTTCTCCCCCGGCGCGCTGGTGCGGGTCAACAACCGGTTCCACCGCGTCTCCGATCCCTTCCGCCAGCCCTGGACCCTGCCGGCCACGCTCCTGGCGCCGATCGGCAACCTGGCGGACAAGCTGGCGATCGCCCGCCTGCGCCACCACGTGCGGCAGGGGACGCTGGAGGAGATCTGGGCGCGGCCGGAAACCTCCGCCCTCGAAGCCCTGCGAAGCTTCGGCTTCAGCCAGCGGATCGTCGACACGTTCTTCCGTCCCTTCTTCGGCGGCATCTTCCTGGAGACCGAGCTCGCCACCTCCAGCCGCATGATGGAGTTCGTCTTCCGCATGTTCAGCGAGGGGCGGGCCGCCCTGCCGGCCGCCGGGATCGGCGCCATCCCCGACCAGCTCGCCGGCCGCCTGCTCCCCGGGACGCTGCGGACGGGCGCGCGGGTGGAGCTGATCGGCGAGGGGCGGGTCGTGCTGCGGTCGGCGGAGCGGGTGGCGGCGGCGGCCGTGGTGATCGCGACCGAGGCGCCCGAGGCGGCGCGCCTCCTGCCGGAGCTCCACCCGCCCGGCTTCCACGACACCGCCTGCCTCTACTTCGCCGCCGCCAGGGCGCCGATCTCAAGGCCGATCCTGGTCCTCAACGGCGAGGGGAACGGCCCGGTGGACAACCTCTGCGTGCCGAGCGCCGTGGCCCCCTCCTACGCCCCGGCGGGGCAGGCGCTGATCTCGGCCACGGTGGTAGGAGCCTCCGGCGCCGACGAGAAGAGCCTGGAGATCGAGGTCCGCCGCCACCTCACCTCCTGGTTCGGCATCGCGGTGGCCGACTGGCGCCACCTGCGCACCTACCGCATCCCGCTGGCCCTGCCCGCCCGCAAGAGCCTGGAGCCCGCCGCCCTCCCCGTCCGCAGGCGGCCCGGGCTCTACCTCTGCGGCGATCATCGCGAGACGCCCTCGCTACAGGGCGCCATGGTATCCGGGCGGCGGGCGGCGGAGGCGGTGATGGAGGATTGGGGAAAGGGTTAGGCGGGTCAAGAGCGCTCTCGTAGCGCCTCAGTTACCGATCATCTCATCGAACACTTCTTCCCGATTCCAGTTCTTAAGTTGGGCGCCGCCATGATGCACAGGCACATCGAAGATGGAGCCTCTCCGATCACGTTTCCGCTCTAGGTACTCCGCCATCGCCTCGTGAATCAGCTCCGCCACTGAACGGCCTGTCCGCGCGGCAAGAGACTTGAATTCCTGGTACTCGCCCTCGCCAATGTGAATCGAGATCGGCTTCATGAAGAGATCCTATACAGGTCACGGCTCGAACTTCACCCCGGCCAACTCCTCGCTCATGCCCCACAACCGTTCAGCCGCCTGCGGATCGACGGCATAGGGCGCCACTCCGTCGTTGCCGGCGTCATTGGGCCGGCGCACCTCGGCGATCTCGACGTCGTGGCAGTAGACGCCTCCCATTCCGTTGAGCTGAGGGCTGACGGCGCACCAGACGGATGTCGCCGCCCCCTGTTCGAGGGTCTTGAAGTCGCCGCCCTCCTCGACCGTCTTTCCGGCCGGAGCCGAGCCGTGGGGGTCTTCGCGAGAGATCCCATAGCCGCGAAGGGCCTCGGCGGGCAGATAGCGGATGAGATCGGTCACGACGGCTCCCGGATGGGCCGCGAAGGCCCGGACTCCGTGGGCCTCGCCGCGCCGGTCGAGCTCCACCGCGAATAAAATGTTGGCGGTCTTCGACTGGCCGTACGCCTCCATCGGAACGTAGGGGCGGTGCTCGTAATTGGGATCGTCGAAATCCACCCCGGCGCGCTGGTGGCCTCGAGACGAGAGGGCGACGACCCGTGCGCCTGCGGCGGCCTGGAGGGCCGGCCAGATGCGCGCCGTCAGCTGAAAGTGGCCCAGATGGTTCGCTGAGAGCTGCGATTCATAGCCGCGGCTGTCGCGCGCGAGCGGCGGGCCCATGATGCCGGCGTTGTTGATCAGCATGTGGAGCGGCCGGCCGCTGGCGAGGAAATCGGCCGCGAAGGCATCGATGGACGCGGGATCGAGCAGGTCCATCTCGCCTTGCTCGACAAGCGGAATGCCGGCCAGAGCGTGCCGTGCCTTCTCCGCAGTGCGGGCAGGAACGACGACCGTAACGCCGGCCTCGGCGAGCACCCGCGTGGTCTCCAGACCGACGCCGGCATAGCCGCCGGTGACGATGGCGACCTTGCCAGTCAGATCGATGCCGTGGTGGACCTCCCGCGCTGTGGTGGTGGGGCCGAAGCCGGAATGGATGGGTGCTTGCGGGCTCGACATGAACACCTCCCTCGTTCAGGGTTCTCTGTGATGGATCGATACCACATCGAAGCGAATCCTGATCTGCCGTCTCCTGGCGTGGGTCATCCAGACCGCGAGGGGAAAGACCAGCGGGATTGGGGCGTTGATCCAGAGCCTTTGGGGAGACGCCGGCCGGATGGGGCGAGGGCCGGTCGGATTGGGGGAGGCGTTCCGCCGATTGGGGCAGAGGCTCCGCCAATTCGGGGAGAGCGCTCAGCCGATCGGGGGGACACTCCCCGCGGTCGGGGAAACGGCTTGCCGCTTGGGGGATCACCCCGCTCCACTCGGGCGCAGGCCGCCGCAAATGGGGGAAACCCTCGGGCGCTGCGGGGAAAGGCTCCGCCTCAGCCGCCGGCCTCCTCCACGATCCCCACCCCGCTCGACGTTCCCAGCCGCGTCGCCCCTGCCGCGATCATCGCCCGCGCGGTCGCGGCGTCGCGGATACCGCCGGAGGCCTTGACGCCGACTCTCCCCGCGACAGCCCCAGCCAGCAGTGTGACGTCGGCGGTCGTCGCCCCCCCTTTGGCGAAGCCGGTCGAAGTCTTCACGAAATCGGCTCCGGAGTCCACCACCAAGCGGGCGCCTCGAATTTTTTCCGCTTCGGTCAACAGTGCGGTTTCGAGGATCACCTTGAGGATCAGGCTCTCGCGCTCCCGCCGCATCGCTTCCACCCAGCCGGCGAGATCGTCGAGCACCCGCTGGTCCTCCCCGCTCCTCAGCCAGGAGAGGTTGATCACCGTGTCGAGCTCGCCGGCGCCGTCCGCGACGGCCTGGCGGGACTCGGCACGGCGGATTTCCGGATGGATGTAGCCGAGCGGGAAGCCAACCACCGTGCCCACCGCGACCGGGGTGCCGTTCAGGGCTTCCGCGGCCAGCGGGACGTAGACCGGCGGGATACAGACCGAGGCGAAGCCGTGCTCGGCCGCCTCCGCCAGCAGCCGCCGCACCTCGGCCTCGGTGGCGTCCGGGCGGAGGAGCGTGTGGTCGATGTAGCGGCTGAGATCGCGGCTCATTTCCTGGCCTCCCCAGCCCCGCCGGCCCCGCCAGTACTGCCGCCCGCGGCGGGCTTCTTCCAGCGCGCCCGGCCCAGCTCCACGCCGGAGTAGTAGTGGAGGAGGATCTCGCGGTAGGTGTGCCCCCGCTGCGCCATGCCGTATGCCCCCACCTGGCACATGCCGACGCCGTGGCCGAAGCCGCGGCCGGTGAACTGCCAGCCGGGCTCCTGACCCTTGGGGGCCAGCCGCCGGGCGGTGAAGAGGGTGTCCGGCACGTCGAGCGTCCAGCGCACGGCGAGGCCGTCGACCTCCATCGTCTTGCCGCCGTCGCCGTCGATCCGGATCTTGCCGACCCGCCCCGAGACGCCGCGCGAGAGGATGTCGAAGCTCTGGAAGCCGAGGCCGGGGAAGCGGGTGTTGACCTGGGTGGCGAGCTGCGAGTCGGTACGGAAGCGGGTCCACGAGCTGTAGGGGCTGCTGCGGTCGAAGGCCACGCCGTCGAGGTCGATCTCCTGGGTGGCGGCGGCGAGCTGGTCCCCCTGCCAGAAGAGGGTCAGTAGGTCTCCCGGCACCATGGCGAGCGGCGCGCTGTACAGCCCGTCCCCCTGACGCCGGAAGGTGGCGAGGCCGGGGGGCAGGGTGTAGGTCTTGTCCACCTTGCCGGAGCGCACGGTGAGCTTGCCGTCGGCGACCGAGAGGAAGGAGACCTCCTCGCGGCGCACCACGCGGAGGAGCTCGGCCAAGGCGAGCAGCGTGCGCTCGATCTCGCTCTCGGAGAGCGGCTGGTCGAGGGGGCCGCTGACCAGGCCGCTGCGCATCAGGTAGGCGGCGCGCCGCCGCTCCTCGGGGGTCCAGTCGGCGGGCGGATTGCTGAGCAGGTACTTGACGTCCTCGGGCGCCAGGAACAGGCGGGCGTCGAGGGCGAGGTCGAAGGCGGAGGCGATGTAGCGCTGCACTTCGCGGCGGTCGAGCCCGGCGAGCCGCTCGCGCGGGGCGGGGAGGCCGGCCAGGGATGCGAGGTGCTCCAGGCGGGCGGCGAGCGCGTCGACCGCCGGCAAGCCGGCGGCCGGCGGCAGCAGGCGGCGGGTGAAGCCGGACGGGAAGGAGAGGCCCGGCGTCACATCGCCGTCGACACGGGCGATCCCCGCCTCCATGCACGGGACCCCCTTCAGGTAGGGCTCCTGCTGGAGTGGGAACATGACGTTGACGTCCTCGGTGTGGCCGCCGCAGGTCGAGCTGTAGAGGGCGTTCACCAGCTCGCCCTTGTAGAGGAGGATCTGGCCGGCGGTCTCCGCCACCGCCTGGTCCGAGAGCGGATGCTCGACCGTCATGCCGCCATAGACCTGGCAGCGCGGGGTGGCGCAGATGTCGTACCCCTCGCGAGAGAACTCGCCCATGTTGCGCAGCGTGTAGGTGCGGGCCGCCACCGCCTGGGCCTTGAGCGCCTCGAGCTGGTTGTAGAGCTCCGGCCCCATCTCGCTCGGCACCACGCCGCGCAGGTAGTCCTCCACCGGCAGCTCGTTGATCAGGTTGAGCGAGCCGCGGTCGTTGAGGTAGACCAGCATCCGCCCGCGGTAGCGTTTGTTGCGCACCCGCACGCTGGGCCCCTCCAGCGGCGCCACCGAGAGCCAGCGGCCGGTGTAGACCTGGGCGTTCTGCCCCTGGGTGATGCGGATCGCGGGGGTGGTGACGGCGGCCCCCTCGTTGACCACGAAGGCGCCGGTGACGCCGACCGCGCCCAGCCGCCGCGAGTCGGCCTCGGCGTCCTGACGGGTGGCATAGCGGCCGACGCGGACGCGGTAGAGGTCGATACCGGCGTCGAAGAAGGCCTCCCCGGGCTCGCCGGAGACCCGCTCCAGCTCCTTGGCGAGGTCCTGCGCCTGCCGCTCGTCGCGCAGGGCGGCCACCTGGAGGCGGTAGTACCCCCCTTGGGCGGTGGCGGCGGCGGGCTCGACCTTGAGCGCCGCGGTGGCCGCCACCCCCTGGCGCTCGACGGCGACGTCCAGCGGCTCCTCGCAGCAGGGGAAGGTCACCGATTCGAGGTCGCTCGCCAGCCCCACCTTGACCAGCAGCGGCTCCCCCTGGTTTGCCGTACCCGCCGGCGGTGCCGAGGGCGCGGAAGGCGCGGAAGGCGCGGGCTGCTCCGGCTGGGCCGGCAGCGGCTCGCGCGGCGTCACCGGCCGCGCCGCCGGCGATGGAGGCTGCTGATGCTGCGGGGTCTGCGCCTTCGGTTTCGTCCCCTTGGCGGCCGGGGCCCGCGGCGCGGTGACGGGGGGCTTCCTGGGCCCGCAGCCGAGCACCGGCAGGACGAGGAGGGCGGCGGCGGCGAGCAGGAGCTGCGGTCTCAAGCGGTCTGCACCTCGGGGTTGCGGCGGATCTCGAACGGTGTCTCGCTGCGCACCGTCTCGCTGCGCACCAGAGCCACCAGGGCGCCGGCGAAGAGGGTCGCCAGCAGGGTTTCCGGCAGGCTCTGCAGAAGGAGAAGCAGGAAGCGGACCAGGGCACGCACCCCCGGCGCGCCGGCGAGCAGGGAGTCGGCCGCCGTCGACAGCGGCACGAAGAGGGCGGCGAGCGCGAGGCCCGCCAGGGCGAGCAGGAGGACGAGGGCGGTCACCGCGCCCAGACGGCGGCCGAGCACCCCGAGCCCGCGCCGCCAGGCGGCCCGCACGCCCGAGCCCTCGCGCGCCAGGTCGGCCTGAGCAAGGTGGAAGCCGAGGCCGGCGACCAGGGCCAGGAAGCCGACCGGCAGCGCGCCGCCGAGGATGATGGCGACCGCGGCCGGGCTCCCCCACTCCCCGCCTCCCATCAGCGCCAGCCCCAGCCAGAGCAGGACCACTCCGGCCAGCCCGAAGAGGAACAGGCCGAGGAAGGCGACGCCGCCGAAGTAGCGCCAGACGTAGCGCCCCCCCCAGCCGCCGAAGTCGCGCAGGGTGAAGGTGCGGAAGAACTCGCGCGGCCGGCGGGCGCCGGGGAGGGCCTGGCGGTCGGCCGCGGCGAGCACGCCGTAAGTCCCCGCCTGGAAAAAGCAGAAGACGAGGAGCGTCGCCAGCCCGACCGCGAGCAGGGCGGCGAGGGCCAGCAGCAGCGCCGGCGAGAGCTCCTCCAGGCGGCGCAGCCAGCTCCCCAGCCCGCGCGCCGACCCCCAGCTCGCCCGCATCAGGTTGACGCCCAGGATCAGCAGGGAGAGGAAGGATCCGAAGGCCAGCAGCGCCGTCACCGCGAACGCCTGCAGCCACTGGAGGAGCACCAGCTCCCAGTTGGCCGACAGGTTCGTCCAGCCGCGGCGCAAGCAGCCGAGGGCGGAGAGTCTCATCGCAGGTGCGCCCCGTGGACCGCGTGCTCGCGCCGGAAGTCCTCGACGGCGTCGAGCACCACCGGCTGGGCCATCTCGTGAAGGCGGCTGACCAGCATCGCGGGGAGACGGGAGGAGAGGAGCACGGCTTCGTCGAACGCCGGCGCGCCCCCCTCCGGATCGCGGCCGCGGTCGAGCGTCGCGGGGCGTTTGGCGCCCGCCTTCGCCGCCGTGGGCGCCGGCGGGTCGAACCGGTAGTTGGTGGTGAACAGGGTCGGCAGCCGGCGGGTGTAGCGGGTGTTGATGATCAGGTAGAGGACGTCGCGAACCCAGGGGGTCGGCTGCTGGGCGCCGAGCTCGTCGAGCACCAGCAGCTCGGCCTCGGCGAGCGGATCGAGCACCTGCCGCTTCGACTCCGGCGAGTTGGGGTCGAACGTCGACTGGATCTGGTGGATCAGCGAGGTGAACTCGACGAACAGGCCGTGCACCCGGTAGCGCTCGATCAGGGCGCGCAGGACGCCCGCCGCGAGGTGCGTCTTGCCGGTGCCGGGGGGGCCCACGAAGAGGAGCCCCGACTGCCGGAAGGCACCGCCGTCCTGGACGAACTCGTCGACGTAGCGCTCGGCGGCGGCGCGGGCGTTCATCAGTTGCGCCCGTTCGCGCGGCGCGCCGGCGGAGGTCTGGAAGGTGGAGATCTTGCAGTTCTGGTAGCGCGCCGGGATGCCCGCCGCCGTCAGCAGCCGGGGAATCGCATCGTTTTCACGGCAGACGCAGGCGCGGGCGGTCCCGGCCCCGCCGTCCGCCACGACGACCCACCCCCGCCCCCCGCACTCCGGACAGGGATCGACGCGCGCTTCTGAGGCCGGCATGCGGGAAATCGTAGCATGGGGGCGCCCGCTCACGGGCCCTTGCCCGCTGGGGCGACCTGCCCTCCGAACCCTCACCCCCCGGCCCCCTCTCCCGTCCCCCGCCCGCCCTCCCTCACCGGGAGAGGGGGAGAGAAGCAACGCAAGGACTCAGGAGCGACCTCATCGTAGGGCCCCCCTCTTCTCCCGGTGAGGGAGGGCGGGAGGGGGACGGGAGAAGAGGGCCGGGGTGATGAGGGTCTTGGGCGGGCGGCCGCCCTACCGCACCTTGCTCAGCGGCCCGCTGTGCAGCCGCACCAGGGCGTGCTGGCGCTCGGGGTCGGCGCGGCGCTCCTCGGCCATCCGCTTGACGAACTCGAGCAGGCGGTCCACCTCGCCCTGCATCCGCTCCATCTGCTCGCGCATGTGGAGGATGACCTCGACGCCGGCGAGGTTGACGCCGAGGTCGCGGGTGAGGGTGAGGATGATCTCCAGCCGGCGGATCGCCTCCTCGTCATAGAGGCGGGTGTTGCCGGCGCTGCGGGCCGGCTTGATCAGCCCCTCGCGCTCGTAGAGGCGGAGCGTCTGGGGGTGGATGGCATAGCGCTCCGCGACGACGCTGATCATCACGAACTTCTGGTCGGGCTTGCGGCGCCGCGTGGTAGCCATCAGGCTTTCTCCTCGGTGATCTCGACCTGCGTGGGATCGGCCTCAACGGCTCCGGTCTTGCGCTTGGGGAGGTGGACGCGCAGGACTCCCGCCTCGAAAGCGGCAGCGATGGCGTCGACCTCGACCGGCTCCCCCAGGTCGAAGGTGCGGCGGAAAGGACCGTAGCTCCGCTCCATGCGGAGGAAGTTACGGTTCTCGCCGAGCGTCTGCCGGCGTCCGGAGAGCTCCAGACGCCGGTCCCGCACCTGCAGTTGGATATCGTCACGCCGGACGCCGGGCAGCTCGGCGAAGAGAAGGTAGGCGCCCTCGGTCTCGAGGACGTCGACGGCGGGGGACCAAGTGCCCGGCAGGCCCCCCTCGTACTCCGATGTGACCAGCGCCTGCTCGAAGAGGCTGTTGATGCGATCCTGGATGCGGGTCAGCTCTTCGAGGTAGATCTTCTTGAGAGGCGCCATGTGTCAGTCCCCGCTCGATTCCGGTTTGCTTCTCGACGATTTACTTTTCGACGTATTCGGCGTCGATCACCTCGTCGGACGAGGCGCCGGACGGCGGCGTCGCGCCACCTCCGGCGGGTCCGCCCGTGGACGGGCCGCCGGCGTTCTGCTGCTGCTGGTACATCACCTCGGCCAGCTTGTGCGAGGCCTTGGTGAGGCGCTCGGCGGCGGCCTCCATGACCGCGGCCGTGGGCTCGCCCTCCAGCGCCTTCTTGGCGTCGGCCAGAGCGCTCTCGAGCTCCCCCTTGTCGTCCGGACCGAGCTTCTCCTTGTGCTCGTCGTAGGTCTTCTCGGTCGAGTAGATCAGGCTGTCGAGCTTGTTGCGCGCCTCCACCTGCTGGCGGCGCTCCTTGTCGTCGGCGCTGTGCGCCTCGGCGTCCTTGATCAGCCGCTCGATGTCACTGTCGTTGAGACCGCTCGACGCCGAGATGGTGATCTTCTGCTCCTTGCCGGTGCCGAGGTCCTTGGCCGAGACGTGCACGATGCCGTTGGCGTCGATGTCGAAAGCCACCTCGACCTGCGGCACGCCGCGCGGCGCCGAGGGGATGCCCACCAGGTGGAACTTGCCGAGCGTGCGGTTGTCCCGCGCCATCTCGCGCTCGCCCTGGAGGACGTGCACCTCCACCGACGTCTGGTTGTCCGCCGCGGTCGAGAAGATCTCGCTCTTGCGCGTCGGGATCGTGGTGTTGCGCTCGATCAGCTTGGTGAACACGCCGCCGAGGGTCTCGATACCGAGCGACAGCGGGGTGACGTCGAGCAGCAGCACGTCCTTGACGTCGCCGGCCAGCACGCCGCCCTGGATCGCCGCGCCGATCGCCACCACCTCGTCGGGGTTGACCCCCTTGTGGGGCTCCTTGCCGAAGAAGTCCTTGACCACCTTGGCGATCGCCGGCATGCGGGTCTGACCGCCCACCAGCACGACCTCGTCGATCTCCTTGGCCTCGACGCCCGAATCCTTCAGCGCCTGCTTGCTGGGCGGGATCGAGCGCTGGACCAGGTCGTCCACGAGCTGCTCGAGCTTCGGCCGGGTCAGCCGGACGTTCATGTGCTTCGGGCCCGACGCGTCCGCCGTGATGAACGGTAGGTTGATGTCGGTCTCCTGAGCGCTCGAAAGCTCGATCTTGGCCTTCTCGGCGGCCTCCTTCAGGCGCTGGATCGCCATCGGATCGCTACCGAGGTTGATCCCCTGATCCTTCTTGAACTCCTCCAGCAGCCAGTCGATGATCCGCTGGTCGATGTTGTCGCCGCCCAGGTGGGTGTCGCCGTTGGTCGCCTTGACCTCGACCACTCCCTCGCCCACCTCGAGGACCGAGATGTCGAAGGTGCCGCCGCCGAAGTCGTAGACGGAGATCGTCTGGTCCTTCTTTTTGTCCAGGCCGTAGGCGAGCGCCGCCGCGGTCGGCTCGTTGACCAGCCGCTCGACGGTGAGGCCGGCGATCCGGCCGGCGTCCTTGGTGGCCTGCCGCTGGGCGTCGTTGAAATAGGCCGGCACGGTGATCACCGCGCGGTCGACCTTCTCGCCCAGGTAGTCTTCGGCCGCCTGCTTGAGCTTGCCGAGGATCATCGCCGAGATCTCGGGCGGGGAGTACTTCTTCCCCTCGACGACCACGCGCACGTCGCCGTTGTCGGCCCGCTCGATCTGGTACGGCACCATCTTCATCTCCTCGCTCACCTCGTCGTACTTGCGCCCCATGAAGCGCTTGATCGAGAAGATCGTGTTCTTCGGGTTGGTGACCGACTGCCGCTTGGCGACCTGTCCGACCAGGCGCTCACCGCTCTTGGCAAAAGCCACGACCGAGGGGGTGGTGCGGTTGCCCTCGGCATTGGGGATCACCTTCGCCTCGCCGCCTTCCATGACGGCGACGACGCTGTTGGTCGTCCCCAGGTCGATTCCTATGATTTTGCTCACCTTGCTCTCCTCCTTCGTTCTGTCAGGCGGGAGCGCGGAACGAATAAGCCCGCGCCTGGATCTCGTATAGTCTAGAACCTTAGTGGCGACCCGTCAATTTTGCGCCACACTCTCATTGACAATCCTGGACGCAGATTTATTCCGGGCGGAGGGCGGCCACACAGGGGCCGCCCCTACAGAGGGAACTAGTCCGCTCTAATCAAGCAGGACGAGGGGCGCCGCCGTGGGCTGCTGCGCGGGACTGAAGATGTCGGGGTCGAGCAGGAAGTTGCCGGTGATCGCCTCGGTGGCCTCGGCGCCCGGCAGCGGCCTGGAGCGCTCCAGCGGCAGCAGCGTGTAGCTGTCCTCGCTCGCCGTGTACTGGAGCGGCCGCCCTTCCGGGTCTTCCAGGTCGGCGGGGGAGAGCAGGCGGGCGGTCACCAGATCCTGGAGGTGCTCGGGGAAGCTCCCCTTGAGCAGGAACCAGGTCTTGGCGGCGCGGTCGATCTTGAGGTAGAGGCTGGCGCGCTGGTCGCGCACCAGCACCTCTCGCTCGCGCTCCTGCCAGGGGAAGGGGAGGAGCAGCGAATCGGGGACGCGAAGCACCACGAAGGCGATCAGGACGGCCAGCAGGAGCGCCAGGGTGCGGCCGACCCAGCCGAGCGACGCCGACGGCGCGATGCGGGTCTCCACCGTCATCCGGCGGAAGTGCCCCGTGGCGTCGAGGTTGTCGGGCGGGACGATCGGCGCGTTGGGCGAAACCGCCGATGCCGACAGCGGCGGCGACAACGGCGAGGGCGAAAGCGGCGACGACGCCGACAGCCGGGCGGCCGGGGCGCTCGGGACCGGCGCGGCGGAGCGCGGCGTCATGGGGATGGGCAGGGGGATGGGGGGCGGCGCGGGGGGCGGCAGCGGCTCCGCCCTGGCCGGAGCGGCGGCGCGCGGCGCCGTCGGAGGGATGGGGGCAGTCGCCGCGGCGGACTGCGGTCGGACCGCCGCCGAGGCGCTCGGCGCCATGTTGATCAGCAGCTCCTCGACAGAGATCGGGACCAGCCCCTCCTCATAGGAGACCTCGTCGCCGCTGTAGAACTTGAAATCTCCCTGGCTCCAGTTGAGGAGCTGCTCGAGCAAGTGGTAGGTCTGGAGGCGCAGCGCCTCGAGGAGCTCCGGGCGCTCGATGAAGCGCCGCTCCACCAGCAGGTCGATCAGCCGGCCGCCGGACGCCTGGTGCTCGGAGACGGCCCGCGCGAGGTCCGGCGCGCTGATCATCCCCTCCTTGAGCAGGATCTGGGAGAGCCCCTCCTCCAGGGTCTGGTCGAGGGCGTCGGCGGCGACGATGCGGCCGTTGAGGAAGGAGATGGCGACGATGTCCTGCTGCCCCTGGACGGTCAGGATGCCGGTCTTGCGCTGCTGCGAGACCAGCTGCAGGATCTCCGGCAGCTTGAAGAGGTCGAGGGTCCCTTCAACCGCCATGGCGCAGCTCCCGCCGGAGACGGGCTCCGAAGTAGATCGCGAGACCCAAGGCCGCGAGGATCCAGGAGAGAATGTTGCCGGGATCATACCGCCAGGGGATGCGGGAGCCGAGCCGGCCGATCAGCGGCAGCATCAGCAGCGAGGTGAAGACCAGCAGGGCGAAGAAGGACTTCCCCCCCTCGCCGATCTCGGCCGAGGCGACGCCGGGGAGCAGGGCGCGCCCCCAGCGCTCGAAGGCCCCTTCCGGGAACACCTCGGCCGCCCGCTCGGTGGTGGCGAAGGGCCGCCGCGCGAGCTGCAGGCTGACGGCGACCAGGATGAGGCCGAGGGCGAGGAACAGCCCCTGCCACTGCCGGAGGATCGCCAGCGGCCCCGCGCTCGCCTCCCGGTGCCCCCAGGTCGCCGCCAGCTCGCGCCGGATCTGTGGGATGCGGGCGATGCCCCCCATGAGGTTCACCACCCGCGTCCGCTGGGGATCGGCCATCCACGAGTTGACGCGCACCAGGTCGAGGTCCTGGGCCTTCTTCAGCGCCGCCTTCTGCTCGTCGAACAGGTAGGACTCGGAGTAGGCCTGGCTCAGGTTGTAGGGGGGCGCGGGGCTCAAGGGGTCCGCGGCGGCGGCCATCTGGAAGCTCTGGATGGCGCTGGTGAAATCGCCCTTGAGGAAGGCGTAGTCGCCGAGGTCGAGGAGCGCGGTGGCGTTGTTCGGCTCCGCCTCCAGCACCTGCCGGTAGAGCGAGCGGGCGATCTCCCACTGGTTCAGCGAGAGGTGGACGTCGGCCAGCAGGTGCTTGACGGCGACGCTCTCCGGCAGCACCGCGCGCAGCAGCCCGAGGTCGGCGAACAGGCTGCCGTAGAGGCGGTGCTCCTGCAGGCTCTCCATCGCCAGAGCGGGGGGCGACAGCGCCACCGCCACCCGCTGGCGCTGCAGCTCGACGAGCTGCGGGGCCGCTCCCAGCAGCAGCCAGACGGCGACCATCACCACCCGCTCGCTCGCCGAGGCGTACCCCCAGAGCAGGGCCGACCAGTAGAGCGGCAGCCAGATCGCTCCGTAGGGGAGGGCGAGCGGCCAGAGCAGCACCACACCGGCGAAGGCGAGGGCGACGGAGCGCGGCAACTTGCGGCCGAAGAGGTCGGCGAGGTCCTGGAACAGCACCGTCCCCTTGGTAAGCATCTGCACGGCGAAGAAGAGGCCGCCGGTGACTAGCAGGAGGACCAGGGCCCAGAACAGGAGGTCCTGGAACCAGAGGTAGCTCTCCAGGGGGTGGTTGAACAGCCGGGGATAGGCCCGCAGGCGAGCGGCGGCGGCGCCCAGGAAGTCCCCTTGCAGGCGATCCACGGTCGACTCGGCGAAGGCGGTCTCGGGGCGGCCCGGATCGAACCGCTCGGCGGCGGCGAGCGCCCAGTGGGCGCGGGCGAAATCCTTCTGCCGCGCCGCCGCCACCGCCCGCGCGATCGCCCCGCCGGCGAGGTCGGGCAGCCGGCTCACCCCGAGCTGATGGGCGATCTCCAGCAGGCTGCCGACCGCCCGGTCCGCCTGCTCACGGTTGGTCTGAACGGACCACTCCAGCCACTGCTCCTCGATCTGCTTGAGCGTCTGCCGGACCTGCGGGGTCATCTCGACCCCGGTGACCTGCGGCGACGACACAGCCTGCCCGGCCGCCCCGCGGGGGGCGAGCAGGACGACGGCCAGCGCGAGGGCGATCAGCCCCGCGCGGCCCACTTTCATCAGGCGTCTAACCCCTCTTTTGCACATAGCGGACCCGGAGACGATACAGCAGGTCCTCTAGAAATGCGCGCTCCTGGGGATCGAGATTCCCCGCGGTCTTCTGCCGCAGGACGTCGAGCAGGTCGATGTGCAGGCGGGCCATCTCCAGGTCGGTCGCCACCTGGCCGTCCGGCAGCCGGGCGTCGCCGAGATAGATCGGCACCGGCTCGGCCATCATCGCCACCAGGTCGTAGAAGCCCGGCCCCTCCATCTCGGTCGGGGTGGCGGGGAGGTCGAGCGGCGTGCGCTCGGGCTCGGCCGGCCAGCGCGGCGCCTCGTAGGGCTCCGGCGCGCGCGCCGGGGGTGGGGGCGGAGCGGCCTGACGGGGCGCCGGCTCGGGCGACGGTGGCGCGGGCTCCGCCGCGGCCAGCGCGTCGGGAGCGGTCGATTTTTCGTCGAGGAACCGGTACTCTTCCTTCAGGTTACCCTCGGCGGTGAACATCCGCTTGTCGGTGACCTTGATCTCTCTCTTCTCGTTCGGCACGTCGAACCCCCATGGCTGAAAGACCAGACCTCCAGAAGCTCGTCGACCTCGTCGAGCGCCTGCGCGCGCCGGACGGCTGCCCCTGGGACCGCGAGCAGAGCCTGCCGGACGTCCGCGCCTACCTGCTGGAGGAGGCGCACGAGCTGGCCGGCGCCATCGACGGCCTCGGCGGCAACCAGAACGGCGGCGATGGCGACTGGAGCGAGCTGGCCGAGGAGCTGGGCGACCTGCTCTTCCAGGTCGCCTTCATCGGCCGTCTCGCCGAGGAGGCCGGCGCCTTCAGACTCTCACAGGTGGTCGATGGCGTCCACCGTAAAATGGTGGAGCGCCACCCGCACGTCTTCGGCGACGAGGTGCTGGCCGACGCCGAGGCGGTCCGCCAGGCCTGGGAGCGCCGGAAGCTCCAGAAGGAGCCGAAACGGGAGTCGCTCTTCTCCGGCGTGCCGGCCTCGCTCCCGGCCCTGCTCGGCGCCTACCGCCTGACCCAGAAGGCCGCCGGCGTCGGCTTCGACTGGCCGGACGCCGGGCCGGTGCTCGACAAGGTCGAGGAGGAGATCGCCGAGGTGCGGCAGGCGCTCGCCACTGGCGAAAAGGAGGCAGTGCGCGAGGAGGTGGGAGACCTCCTGTTCACCCTCGCCAACCTCGCCCGCAAGCTCGACGTCGACCCCGAGGCCGCCCTCGCCGGCACCAACCGCAAGTTCCGCCGCCGCTTCGCGAAGATCGAAGAGGGGCTGGCCGCCCAGGGCAAGACCGCCGCCGAAGCGACGCTGGAGGAGATGGACGCGTTGTGGGAGGCGGCTAAGGAGCCTAATTCAGGATCGTGATTTTCGCCTTTTCGGCCGCCTCTTCCACCCGCGTGAATCCCTCCCCGAGAAAGATCGCCATCGGCGGCTCCGCCACTTCCAGGTCCGGCCGCGCGACGCGATCGCCGAAGAGGACCAGGGCGAACGCAGTATCGTGCAGGCGGGAAACCCAGACGAGCCCGTCCACCTCGGCGCTCCAGCCATGGAAAGCGGCCGCCCAGGAAACCGTCGACGGATAATCGTCCGCCTCGATGAGCTCGACCCGGGAGACCCCGAGCCGGCGCAACCCGAAACCATGAAGCTGGACCAGCCTGAGATCCCTGCGTGGTGCTAGCGTCGAGATCTGCAACGGCCTCAGGACCGAGCGCCGGATCGCTCGGAGAGGGCCAAGCAACGGAACGCTGTGGAAAATGCTCTCAGAGAAGGCGCCGTCCAGCGTGCTGGCGCCATAGAGTGTGGGAATCCCCTCACCCTTGGAGCCTTGGAAGGGATGAAAACGGCCGTGCCCGAGCCCTGGGTTGAACTCTGTCGCCCCGAAGCTGCTGTCGTGGCAGCGCACGATCGTCCGGCCAGACGACCAGATCTCGACCAGAGGATCAATATCCTCTGGAGAGGGAAGCTCAGGAGGCCAGATCAGAAGAAGAGCCCTTCCGCTTCCCGTTCAGCGGCCCGAGCAACGGCCTCTGGCTCTATCCGCAGGAGGTCAACCGGCCGCCGGCCACCAAGCCAGCCATTGGCCGCCATGAACCACAGCGCAAGCTCCCAACCCTCGCTCTGGCGGCCCACGGAGGAGAGGATCGAGACGAGCACCGGCAGCGGCTGTCCGTCATCGTCGAACTGAAAAGCAGGAAAGAAAAGGAGACCCTGATGGTTGACCGAAAGGATCTTCCCCTCCTGCTTCCAGCGATTCGCCAGAGCGGCCTTGTTCTTCGCCCGCGACCCTGCCCGGGCCGCCACGTCGACGCTGGTCAGAAGACCGAATTCCGTGATCAGTTCCTCGCGGGCGGCCGCATTCCGGCGGGCCTGGAGAACCGCCGGAGGCGTGGGCACCGGCGACTCGGGGAGCATGGCCTCGATCAACCGCTCGGTGTCGTGCCGTTGGCGAACGAGACTCTCGATCATCGCGGAACAGGCCAGAGCCAACCGGCTCGCTTCCGCGAGCTCGAGCCGTGCCGGCCGATCCTCCGAAGAGAGGAGATCCGAGTCCTCGACACCACGCCGCGCTTCGATTTCCTCGCCCCTCCCGACCAGCTCGAGAAAGAGCTCGTCCCCGCCGTCCTGCTGCGCTTTGGCCAGAGCGCCAAGCCCAGCGAGCCAGATCCGGTGGAGCGAACGAGAGGGAGTGCGAGGCGAGCGACCAAGTCTCTGTTCCATGAGAATCATGATAACAGAGTTGTCGATCTCTTTCATCACTTCGCCGACGATTTCTCCAGCGCCCTTTCCAGATATGGCAGCACGTTCTTCGCCACGATCTCCTGCCCCGCGGCCGTTGGATGGATGCCGTCCGCCTGGTTGAGATTGCGGATGCCGCCGACCTTGTCGAGCAGGAAGGGGACCAGCGGCACGTCGAGCTCCTTGGCGAGCTTGGGGTAGAGGGCGGTGAACTGGTCGGCGTAGGGGCCGTAGTTGGGGGGGAGGCGCATGCCGAGCAGCAGGACGCGCGCGCCGGCGGCCCGCGAGCGCTGGATGATCTGGCGCAGGTTGGCCTCGACCTCGGCGAGCGGCAGCCCGCGCAGGCCGTCGTTCGCCCCCAGCCCCACGACCACCAGGGAGGGGTGCTGGCGGACCAGCCAGCCGATCCGGGCGAGGCCGCCGGCCGTGGTGTCGCCGCTGACCCCGGCGTTGATCACCCGCGCCGCCACTCCGTCCTGGTGCAGCTCACGGTCGAGGAGGGCGGGATAGGCCTGGTTTTCGTCGAGCCCCAGGCCCGCGGTCAGGCTGTCGCCGAGGAAGATGACCAGCGGCGCGGCGGGTGCCGGGGCCGATACTGGAGCGGGCTTGGCGACGGGAACGGTGACTGGAACGGAAACGGAAACCGCCTTCTGCGCCGCCCCGGAATCCGGCGCGCCGCACCCTCCCAGCACGGGGAGGGCGGCGGGAATAAGGAGCAGCAGAGCGTGAGTTGCGAGCTTTCGCCACATGTAGAACCTTCCTCTCTCTTCCACCTCAGAAAAACCGGAAAACTTCCCGCAAATTTCCTTATGGATACGTTCCGCATTGAACTGTGCCAGCTCACCCGCCGGCTCCCCTCGGGGGGCCGGGAGCTGACGATCCTCGACCATGTCGATCTCGCGATCGAGCCCGGCGAGTTCGTCGCCGTCCTCGGCCCCTCGGGGAGCGGCAAGTCGACGCTTCTCGCCCTGATGGCCGGCCTCGACCGCCCGACCTCGGGAGAGGTCCTGATCGACGGCGCCCCTATCCAGGCGATGTCGGAGGACGGCCTCGCCCTGCTCCGCCGCAAGAAGATCGGTTTCGTCTTCCAGAGCTTCCAGTTGCTGTCGAACCTCACCGCGCGCGAGAACGTGCTGCTGCCGATCGAGCTGCTCGGCCTCTCCAACCCCTTCGGACGCGCCGACGAGCTGCTGGCCGCGGTAGGGCTGGCGGAGCGCGGCCATCACTATCCGAGCCAGCTCTCGGGGGGCGAGCAGCAGCGGATCGCCCTCGCCCGCGCCTTCGCCGCCCGGCCGCCGATCCTGCTCGCCGACGAGCCCACCGGCAACCTCGACGGCGCCACCGGCCGCCGCGTGCTGGAGCTGCTGACCGAGCTGCGGGCCCGCGAGGGGACCACCCTGGTGCTGGTCACCCACGATCCGGCCGTGGCGGCGCTCGCCGGCCGCCAGATCCACCTGCGCGACGGCCGCGTCGAGCGCGACGAGCGGGCGGCCGCCCCGAGCCCGATCGCCGAGGTGCTGCCCCAGGTGGTGCGATGACCCTCGGCTTCTACGCCCGCGCCCTGGTCCGCGAGTCGCGCGGCTCGCGCGGCCGCCTCGCCTTCTTCATCGCCTGCCTCGCGGTGGGCGTGGCGGCGGTGGTGGCGGTGGCCGGCCTCTCGGCGAGCCTGCGCGACGGCATCCGCCGCGAAGCCCGCCAGCTCCTCGCCGCCGACCTCGCGGTGCGCGGCAACCAGCCGCTCCCGCCCGCCGCCCTGACCGCCATCTCCGGCCTGCCGGGCGCCCGCAGCACTGACATCAAGGAGACGGTCACCGTGGCCGCCGCCCCGGGACGCAACGGCCAGCCGGGGCCGAGCCAGCTCGTGGAGCTGAAGGTGGTGGACGGCGTCTACCCCTTCTACGGCAAGCTGGAGCTGCAGCCCCGCCGTCCCCTCCACGAGTTGCTGACGCCGGCGACGGCCGTGGTCGCCGCGGATCTGCTGACGCACTTCAAGCTCAAGGTCGGCGATACCCTCCAGATCGGCGGTCAGCCGTTCCGGATCGCCGGCGTGGTGCTCGCCGAGCCCGACCGGGTGGGCCTCTCGTTCACCATCGGGCCGCGCGTCTTCCTCGCCGGCGCCGGCTTCGCCCGCACCCACCTCGCGGACCAGGGGAGCCGGATCACCTACCGGGCGCTGATCCGGCTGCCGGACGGCGTCTCGGCCGCCGAGCTCGACGCCGCCGCCGAACGGGTGAAGAAGGCGCTCCCCGGCGATGAGTCGTTCCGCGTCGAGACCTACCGCCAGGCGCAGCCGGCGCTGCGGGAGAACATCACGCGGATCGAAAAGTTCCTCGGCCTGGTCGCCCTGCTGTCGCTCTTCGTGGGCGGCATCGGCGTCGCCCAGAGCGTCCGCGCCTGGCTGGCCGGCCGGCTGGACGCCATCGCCATCCTCAAGTGCCTGGGGATGCGCCCGCGCGAGATCTTCCCGCTCTATCTCGGCCAGACCTTCCTGCTCGGCCTCGCCGGCAGCGCGCTGGGAATCCTGGCCGGCGTCGCCGTCCAGATGACGCTCCCCCGCCTGTTCCCCGACCTCATCCCCCCCGAGCTGATCCGCCCCTGGCAGCCGGCGGCCCTGCTGCGCGGCCTGGGGCTCGGCGTCGGGGTGGCGATGCTGTTCAGCCTGCCCCCCCTCTCGGCGGTGCTGCGGGTGCCGCCGGCGCGGGTGCTGCGCCGCGACGCCGAGCCGCTCCCCCGCCACCGCTGGGTGTCCGCCGTCACCGGCCTCGCCCTGGTGGCCGGGGTCTGGGGGATGGCCGCCCTGCAATCGGGGTCGGCCCTGCTCGGCGCCCAGTTCACCGGTGGCGTGGCGGCGGTGACGGCGGCGCTCGCCGGCGCGGCTTTCCTGGTCTCCTGGGGGGTCCGCCGGTTGCCACGCGACCTCTTCTCGCTCCGTCCCTCCCTGCGCCACGGCCTGGCCGCCCTCGCCCGCCCGGGCGCGGCGGCGAGCGGCGCTATCGTGGCCCTGGGGCTCGGCGTGCTGGTGGTCCTCGGCATGTCGCTGGTCGAGCGGCGGATCACCGCGCAGCTCGAGAAGGAGCTGCCGGCCAACGCGCCCAGCGCCTTCCTGGTCGACATCCAGCCGGACCAGTGGCCGGGCGTCGAGCGCCTCCTCCGCCAGCAGGGCGCGCAGGGGGTGGAATCGGTGCCGGTGGTGATGGCGCGCCTGTCGGCGATCGACGGCGTCCGCACCGAGGATTTGGAGGCGAAGAACGGCCCGAAAGAGGACGGCGGGCAGCCTTCCCAGGGTGAGCGACCCCGCCGGGGTGAGCGCGGGGAACGCGGAGAGGGCGGCGGTCGCCGCTGGGCGCTCACTCGCGAGCAGCGGCTCACCTACATGAAGGAGCTGCCGAAGGACAACAAGATCGTCGCCGGCGCGCTCTGGAGCGATCCCGCCCATGCCGAGGTGAGCCTCGAGCAGGAGTTCGCCAACGACATCGGCGCCCACCTCGGCTCGACGCTCACCTTCAACATCCAGGGGGTACCGGTGGACCTCAAGGTCACCAGCCTGCGGACGGTGAACTGGCAGACGTTCGGGATCAACTTCTTCCTGGTGGTCGAACCCGGCGTGCTGGAGTCGGCGCCGCAGCAGCGGCTGGCGGTGGCGCGGATGCCCCGCGGCGGCGAGCAGCGGATGCAGGACCTGCTGGCGGCGAGCTATCCGAACGTCACTTTCCTGCGCATCCGCGAGATCCTGGAGAAGGTGCTCAAGGTGCTGCGCCGGATCAGCCTGGGAATCCGCTTCCTCGGCGGCTTCACGGTGGTGGCCGGCATCGCCATCCTGGCGGGAGCGGTGAGCGCGGGCTCGGCACGGCGCGGGCGCGAGGTGGCGCTGCTCAAGACCCTGGGGATGACCCGCCGCGGCGTCGCCGCCACCTTCGCCGTCGAATACGCCCTGATCGGCCTGGTGGCCGGCGCCATCGGTGCCATCGGCGGCAGCGCCCTCGCCTGGGGAGTGGTGACCCGTGGCTTCAAGCTCCCTTGGACCTTCACCCCTCTCACCCTCGCCGTGGCGCTCGCCGGCACGATCCTGCTGGCCGTGGTCGCCGGCCTCGCGGCCAGCCTGCGCGCCCTGGAGCGGCGGCCGATCGAGGTGCTGCGGGCGGAGTAGGGGTACAAACCGTCCTTGCCGGCTGGGGCGACGTGCGGTCTGGCCGGCGGCCTCTACTCCCCGCCCGCCCGCGTCAGCAGATAGCTGACCGGCACGAACTCGTACCCCGCGGCCACCGCTTTCGGTACTTCGCGGGTGAGGGCGGCGAGGGTCTCGGGGTGGGGGTGGCCGATGGCGATCGCCGCGCCCTTGGTGCGCGCCAGGTTGAGGAGGCGGAGGAACTGGGCGTGGATGGCCGCCGGCGAGGGGTCGCCGTCGAGGAAGACCTGGCGCTCGGCGGCCGGCACGCCGAGGCCGATCGCCACCTTGTAGCCGACGCTCTCGGCGCTGGTGCGCGAATCGAGGAAGAAGAGCCCGCGGGCGGCGAGGACGCCGAGCACCGCGTTCATCGGCCCCTCCTCGGACGAGAGGAGCGAGCCCATGTGGTTGTTGACCCCCACCGCTCCCGGCACCGCCTTCAGCGCCGCCTCGGTCTTCTCCCGTAGCTCGCCGTCGCTCATCCCCTGGAGCAGCGCCCCGGGGCCGGGGTTCTGGCCGTTCTTCGGCTCCATCGGCAGGTGGAGGAGGATCTCCGCCCGCCGCTGCCGGAGCGCCGCCACCACCTGCGGCGTCTGGTCCTCGAAGGGGAGCACGGAGTAGGTGACCGGCACGCCGAGCGCCGCCAGCGGCCGGAGATCGTCGACGTCGTGGCCGAGGTCGTCGATCACCAGCGCCACGCGGACCCCGTGGAGCGGACCGGACGGCGGCGGCAGGGTTTCCGCAACGGGCGTCGCCCCCCCCAGGGGCGCAGGCGTCTCGGGCTCGACGTGATCGGAGGCCACCGTGACCGGAGCCGGCCGGTGGCGCGTGGGATGCGAGGCTCGCGGCGCCTCGCGCGTCGAGGCCGGTGCCGGCGTTGGAGGCTCCTCGACGGTCCGCGGACCGCCGGAGGGCTTCATGAAGAGATAGAGGATCCCCGCGCCGGCGAACAGCCCGAGGAGAAACAGGAAGATCCCGGCGGATCTGGACCCTTTGGAACGCGCGCGGCGGGCCATTCAGGAATCTGAAATCGGAAGCGGGCGGATCCGGCGCTCGCCGGTTCCACCCGGGTTCCTTCAGGCAGCCTTGGGCTCGGCGGTGTCGTTGTCTTGGCCCAGCAGCCGGCGGACGCCGCGCCGCAGGATCAGCTCGTCGATCGGCGTGTCCTTGTCGAGGTAGGTGCGGCTCCGCTCGTCGACCACGAGGTCGGGCTTCAGCGCCTCGTTGATCGGCTTCTTGTCGGGGCCGGTGTAGAAGGCCTCGGTGTAGAGGAGGCGGCCGCCGTTGGAGAGCTCGGCGGTGCCGAGACGGCCGGCGTGGCCGAAGGTGCGCTCGCCCACCAGCTCGGCCTTCACCTTCTGCCGCATCACGGTGGCGAACACCTCGGAGGCGCCCAGCGTGCCGCGGTCGACCAGGATCACCGTCTTTCCCTGCCAGACCGGCTTGTCCTCGGCGCGGAAGACCTGGAGGTCCTCGCTACGCCGCTTCAGCTCGCCGAGCTCGCCGCTGGCGAACAGCTTGGCGGTGGCGTAGGCCACTTCCGGGTCGCCAGAGGAGACGCCGCGGAGGTCGATCAGCAGCTTGTCCTTGATCTGGCCGCTGTTCTTGGCGAGGGCGTCGCGCACCTCCTGCACGGTCTCCTTGTCGAAGGTCGGCAGGTGGAGCATGGCAACCCCGTCGACCGTCTCAAGGCTGACCGGCGGCGCGTCGAACGCCTTGAGCTCGAAGGCGATCTGCACCGGCTCGCCGACGCGGATCATCTCCATCGTCACCTTGGAGCCCGGCTTCTGGGTGAGCGCCTGCTGCATCTCCCAGAGCGGCATCAGGCGCGTCGACTTGCCGTTGATCTTGGCCACGATGTCGCCCGGCTTGATCTTGGCCTCCGCCCCCGGGCTCCCCTTCTCCACCGCCACCACGAAGGCGATCCCCCGCTCCTTGAGCAGGGTCAGCCCCGAGTAGCGGCGGCCGATGGTGCTCGCCTGGTCGTAGGCCGAGAGCGCCGTGGCCGGCACGTAGAGCGAGAAGGGATCGAGCGCGTCGGTGGTGCCGTCGAGCGCAGTGGACATCAGCGTGTTCATGTCCGGCTCGTCGACGTAGGCCTGGCGGACCAGCCCCAGCGTCTCGCTGAAGACCGAGAGGTACTTGTAGAAGGAATCGTCGGCCGGCTTGACCTGCTTGGTGTCGGCGGCCCGGACGAGGGTCGCCGCGAGCAGCGGGAAGACGATCACTGCGGAGATGAGAAAGAAGAGGATGCGACTGCGGTTCATGATTCCCCTTACCGTAACCAACTCAGGGGGTCCTCGGGTCGGTTCTCGACGCGGATCTCGAAGTAGAGCTTGTCCGACGCGAGCCCCACGGTGTCCCCCAAGGATAGCATGTCTTCCTTCCCCACCCGCATCGACGCGAGACCGGCGTAGAGCGTGAACACCCTTCCGGGGTGCTGGACGATGACTGTATCGCCGTACCCCTGGAACGGCGCGGCGTACAGCACCTTGCCCGGGAAGACCGCCTTGACCGCCCCTCCCGCCGCGGCCACCGCGATGTCGAGGCCGTTGTGCGGCACCCGCGTGCGGTAGCGGGGCTCCAGGATGGTGCCGAACCCCGCCGTGACCTTGCCCTCGACCGGCCAGTCGAGGACGCCGCGGAACTGCTGCATCGGCGTGCCGGCGGGCGACTCGGTGGCCCGGCCGTAGAGGAGGTCGAGGAAGGCGGCGAGCTTCTTCTCGCGGTCGGCGAGCTCAGTGGAGCGCGCGACCAGGGACCGGCTCTCGTTCTGGAGCTGGGCCAGCAGCGCCTCCTTGTGCTGGCGCACGGCCACGAGCTGCTGCCGCCGGGTGCGCTCGCTATCGATCCAGCGCTCGGTCTCCTCCCGCCGGGCCACGAGTTGCTCGCGCTCGCGGTCGAGGCTCGCCCGCGCCTCCTGGTAGCGGTCGATCGCCGAACGGTCGCGCCGCGCCAGGTAGCGCATCAGGCGGATCGAGGGGAGGAGCCGGCGGTCGGGCTGGAGCGAGAGGAAGAGGCGGAGATACCCCTGCCGGCCGAGCCGGTAGAGGCCGGTCAGGTGCCGCTTGAGGTCGTCGCGGGCGGTGTCGAGCGCCCCCTGCAGCCGCGCCACCTCCGCCTCGCCGTCCGCCACCCGCCTGGCGGCGAGGTCGCGCGCCGTGGTCGCCTCGCTGAGCCGCGCCTCCTGGAGCCGGAGCTCGACCTCGACCGCGTCGATCTCCCCCTGCACCCCGGTCGCCGCCTTGCGCGCCGCCGCCAGCCGCTCGGTGAGCCTGGCGATCTCCATGCGGAGCCCCGCTAGCTCGGCCTCGCGGGTGGGTTTCTGGGCGGGGAGGGGAAGGGTGACGAGGAGGAGGAGGAGAGAGAGGAGAAGGTAGATCCAGGAGGACCTCGACGACCGGGGCGCCCTGCGCTCCGAAGCCTCACCCTCTTTCCGACCCTCTTTTCGCGGCAGACGCACCAGAGAAGGCTACTACTTCCCCGCCGCCTTCGGCCCCGCCCCCTCCCCTCCCCCCTGGAGGGCATGGAAGAGGAAGCTCAGCTCGTCGGCGGCCTCGTCGATCTTCTTCGACACCGGCTTGCCGCCGCCATGGCCGGCGCGGGTCTCGATGCGGATCAGCGTCGGGTGCGGACCGCCGTTGGCGCGCTGGAGGGCGGCGGCGAACTTGAAGCTGTGGGCGGGCACCACGCGGTCGTCGTGGTCGGCGGTGGTGATCAGCGTCGGCGGATAGGCCGTGCCCGGCTTCAGGTTGTGGTACGGCGAGTAGGCGTAGATCGCCTTGAACTCCTCCGCGTTGTCCGGCGAGCCGTAGTCCGAGGTCCACCCCCAGCCGATGGTGAACTTGTGGAAGCGGAGCATGTCGAGCACGCCCACTCCCACGATCACCGCGCCGTAGAGCTCGGGGCGCTGCACCATGCAGGCGGCGGTCAGCAGGCCGCCGTTGCTGTAGCCGGCGATCGCCAGCTTGTGGCGCGAGGTGTAGCCGTTGGCGATCAGCCACTCGGAGGCGGCGATGAAGTCGTCGAAGACGTTCTGCTTCTTCAGCTTGGCCCCCGCCAGGTGCCACTCCTCGCCGTACTCGCCGCCGCCGCGCAGATTGGCCACCGCGTAGACGCCGCCGCGCTCCATCCAGTCGACGTGGGCGGGCGAGAACGACGGCGCCATCGAGACGTTGAAACCTCCGTAGCCGTAGAGGTAGGTGGGGTTCGAGCCGTCGAGCTTCGTCCCCTTGCGGGCGGTGATGAACATCGGGATCCGCGTGCCGTCCTTGCTCGGGAAGAAGACCTGCCTCGTCTCGTACCGGTTGGGATCGAACCCCTTGAGGTCCGGACGGCGGAAGACGCTCGCCGTCCCCGTCTCCAGGTCGTAGCGGTAGATGGTGCCCGGCGTCGTGAAGCTGGAGAAGGAGAAGAAGGTCTCACGGTCCTTACAGCGGCCGGTGAAGCCGTCCACCGAGCCGAGGCCGGGGAGCTCCACCTCGCGCAACGGTTTGCCGGCGAGGTCGAACTGCCGCACCTGCGAGTGGGCGTCCTTCAGGTAGAGCGCGACGAACGTCTCGTTCAGGCAGGTGGCGCCCTGGAGCGTCTCGGCCCCCTGCGGGATCAGCTCGCGCCACCGGTCGCGGGCGGGAGCGCGGAGGTCGATCGCCACGATGCGGCCGCGCGGCGCTCCGGAATCGGTCTGGAACCAGAGGACCGGCCCGTCGTTGCCGACGAAGGAATAGGCGGCGTCGAAGCCCCCCAGCAGCTCGACGACCGGGGAGCCGGGGGTCCCGAGGTCCTTATAGAAGATGCCGTTGTGGGTCTCCGTCCCCTTCCAGGCGTGGATCACCAGGTAGCGGCCGTCCTGGGTGACGGTGGCGATGAAGCCCATCTCCTTGTGGTCCTGACGCTGGTAGACCAGCTCGTCGGCCGACTGCGGCGTGCCGATCCGGTGGTAGTAGAGCTTCTGGTTGAAGTTCGCCTCCTCGAGCGGCCGGCCCTCGCGCGGCCCGTCGTAGCGGCTGTAGAAGAAGCCCAGGTTGTCGTAGGTCCAGGCGGCCTCCGAGAACTTCACCCATTTGAGGTCGTCGGCGAGGTCGCGGCCGCTGTCGATGTCGCGCACCCGCCACTCCTGCCAGTCCGAGCCCCCCGACGACAGCCCGTAGGCGAGCCGCTTGCCGTCCTCGCTGATGCTCCAGCCGGTGACGGCGATGGTGCCGTCGGCCGACAGCGTGTTGGGATCGAGGACCAGCCTGGGCTCGCCGTCCAGCGCGTCGACCCGGTAGAGCACGTTCTGGTTCTGCAGGCCGTCGTTGCGGCTGAAGAAGTAGCGCCCGCCATGGCGCGCCGGCACGCTGTAACGCTCGTAGTTCCAGAGCTCGGTCAGCCGCTTGCGGATCGGCTCGCGCTCGGGGATGGCGGCGAGGTAGGCGCCGGTCACCCGGTTCTCGGCCGCCACCCAGTCGTGCGTCGGCTGCGAGTCGAGATCTTCCAGCCAGCGGTAGGGATCTACGACCTTGACGCCGTGGTAGTCGTCCACCTGCTCGAGCCGGTGCGCCTCGGGGTAGACGATCCGCTTCTCGGCGGGGCTCTCGACGGACGTATGCATGGTGGCCTCAGCAGTCTCCGCGGCACTTCCCGAATGAACTGGCACCACCGCCGCGACGGCGAGCAGGGCCAGCACTATCGGCCTGGACATAAGGATCTCCTTCTTTATCGGTGCGGCCGGCCTCTCATATCGGGCAATGAACTGAAGTCGGATCTCGGGATCTGCTCGCGAACCCGCTCAAAGATAGCCCAGGGCCCGCAGGCTCGCCAGGTATTCCGCGCCTTCCAGGCGCGCCGGCGCTCCCCGCCGCGGCGCACCATATCCTGCCACGACCACCGGCGGCGGCGCCCAGGCGCAGCCGGGAGGGGGCGCCGGCAGCTCCTCGCTCTGCGGCAGCCCGAGGGCGCGCAGCAGGGCCGCCGCCACCGCCTCCGGCCGGATCGCGGCGCGCTCGCCACCGCCGGCCGCCGCCGCCGCGCCCGCGCACCCGCCCTTGCGCCAGAGGATCACCCGCCCCTCGCCCCCCTCCCGCCGCCGTCCGGGATCGAGCACGATGGCGACCGTCCCCACTCCGGCGAACGCGCGGGCGAGAATCTCGTCGGTCCGCCGGAGCTCGCCGCGCACGAGGTCGGCCAGCGCCACGTCGCCGCCCCGCCAGCCGTCCGCCGCGATGTCGAGCCCTGGCAGGTAGAGCGCCGCGGCCCGCGGCGCCCCGGCCATCCGGCGGGCGAAGACGTCGCGATAGAAGCGGTCCGGCAGCAGGGCGCGGTCGAGCACGGAGGCCGCCGCCGCCGGAGAGAGCGCCGCCGCCAGCCGCGGGCCCGGCGATTGGACGAGACCGGCGGACTCCGCCGCGAGCGCCGGCCGCTCCTCGGCGGGCGCCACCGCTCCTTCCGCCTTCTCGCGCAGGAGCTGGTACGCGCCGTGCGCCACCACCAGCCCGGGGATCGGCTCGGCCGGATAGGTGGCCCACCAGTTCACCGCCAGCGCCGGCTCGCCGCCGCGCGAGGCGAGCTCCCAGACCGTGAACGCCCGCCGGCGGTTGGCGAGCACCGCGCGGTATTCGGCGAGCCCCAGCGGCACCTCGACGCGGCTCCACCAGGCGCGCAGCGGGCCGCTGCGCGCCAGCGGCGTCCGCACCCCCAGCGGCCGGAAGCTGTCGAGCGCCGAGACGCCGTGGTCCGGCCCCGGCACGCCGGTGGCGACGGCGGTCCAGAACGACGCCGGCGGCTCCCCCGCCTTGCGGCGATAGGAGAGCACCCGCCCCTCGCGCGCCATGCGCGCCAGCTCCGGCAGCTCGCCCAGGGCCACGAGATAGTCGATCTCGGCCGGCAGCACGCCGTCGATCCCCACCAGCGCCACCCGCTCACCCGGGCCGGTCGGCAGCGCCGCCGGGGCCGGCGCCTGCGGCCGGTGCGCCGAGAGCACCGAGGGGAGCACCAGCAGCACCGCGCCGGCGAGCAGAGCGAAACCCAGCCAGCGGCCGGAGAACAGGCGGCCGAGCGGCGTCGAGTCGGTGAAGCGGATCGCCAGCGTCAGCAGCCCGTTGTAGACCAGCTTGACCAGCAGATAGATCAGCGGCGGCGTCACCAGCGCCAGGCCCAGCACCTGCCAGAGCCGCCCCTCGGCCAGCACCTCGACGCCGAGCCGCAGCGCGAACGCCATCACCGCCACCCCGGCGACCACCGCCATCGCCAGCGCCAGCGCCTCGATGCGCCGCACGTGATAGAGCCGGATCACCAGCAGGATCACCCCGCAGAGCGCGAGGAAGGCGAGGCCGGTCGCCAGCGACAGCGGCGGGAACAGGTGGAGGAAGAGCGGCACCAGGTCGAGCGGGCTGGCGCTCAGAGTCCCGTTCGCCACCGCCAGCGCGAGGGCGAGGACCAGCGCCAGCGCCAGCCCCGACAGCACCCCCACCTTGGCGGTGAGCAGCAGCAGCGTCCGCGCCGGCTGGCGGGACCGGAGCGCGTCCTGCAACAGGAAGCGCTCGAAGCGGTGATCGAGATACCCGAGCCGGCGCAGCTCGGAGCGGACCCCTTCGAGGTCGTGACCGGGGGGTGACATCGGGGGGTAGTGTATCCCCTACCCCGCTGCGGCCCCCTCTCGCTCCAGAAAGAAGTCGATCAGCTCCGAGGACGAAGTCTCCATCTCCAGCCTCAGCCCCTGGATCTTCTGGCTGAGGACGTTGAACATCCATGCCGCCGGCACCGCCACCACCAGACCGAGCGCCGTGGTCACCAGCGCCTCGGCGATCCCCTGGGAGATGGCGGCGAATCCCACGCCGCCGCCCCCTGCCGCCGCGATGTCGCGGAAGGCGTGGACGATGCCGATCACCGTGCCGAAGAGGCCGATGAAGGGGGCCGTGGTGGCGATCGTCGCCAGGCTCCCCACGCCGCGGCTGAGCTCGGTGGTGGTCTGCGCCTGGGTGCGCTCCAGCGCCCTTCCCGTGGCCTCGATCACCTCGGCGGCGGAGAGACCCCGCGCGCTCTTCTGCTGGAACGTGGCGAGGCCGGCGCCGATCACCCGGGCGACGTGGCTGTGGGGAAACTTGCGGGCGGCGTCGATCGCCGGCAGCGCCCGCCCCTGGGCGAGCTGCGGGCTCACCGACCGCGCGAACGCCCGCGACTGCCGCCGCGCCCGCGCCAGCACCACCGCCCGCTCGAGCGAGATCCCCAGCGACCAGACCGACAGCAGCGAAAGGATGACGATCACCACGAGGCCCGTGGCGCTGATCTTCCCCGCCAGACCGAAAAGCTCGATGGAACCAGACATGACTGCTCCTTTCCGGCCCCGAGGGGCCCACGGATCGAACCGGATCCCTGGAACGCGGGCGCCGCCGCCGGCATCCCGCTACGTCGAAAGGAGCGCTCCTGTGGGGATTAGAAGGGGGGAAGGGGATTCTGGTTCCAGCGGCCGACATCGGCACTTCGGGACGCGCCAGAGTCGGCGGGCCAGGGCCGCAGAAACCCGAAAGCAAGGACGTAAAGGACAACAAGGACGGCAAGGACAGTAAGAACCGAGAAATGCTGAGGAGCTCGACAATTCCTTGTCCTTGTCGTCCTTGCAGTCCTTTACGTCCTTGCGTGGCTGAACTGCCGCAACCCGCGGGCCCATCGGCCGGACCCGCGGGTCAAGGGCGCCGCTCAGAGCCCTACAGGCACCGGAACAGGCCGCACGAATAGGTCGGGCAGTCGTCGCAGGTGTGGTTCGAATCGCCGCACTGCGAAGGCGGCAGGCTGAACCCTCCCGCGACTCCGCTCAGATCCTTGGAATCCAGCTTGCGCAGCGTCTCGCGATTGAGGACGAGGGCCTTCAGCTTCTTCTTCTGCATCGGGTTCTCCTTGGTGGCCGGAAAAAGAGCGGCCACTTACTAAGGTGCTCTTCGAACGCCGGAGAGAGCCCGGCTCCGGCCACCCTCAGTGCGACCGGTGCTGGACGAACTTCACCAGAGCGCGCAGGGGATCGGCCTTGCGGCCGAGCGGGGCCAGCGAATCGACGGCGAAGCCGAGGAGCTCGGCGGCGAGGGACTGGGCGCCGGCGACTCCCAGGAGCTTCACGAAGGTGACCTTGCCGGCGTCCTTGCCGGTGTCCTTGCCGGTCTCCTCGGGAGTGCCGAGGACGTCCAGGAGGTCGTCCGCGATCTGGAAGGCGAGGCCGAGGTTCTTGGCGAAGCGGGCGATCACCTCGAGGTCGCGGCGGCGGGCCTCGGCGGCCATCGCGCCCAGCTCGCCGGCGGCCATGAATAGGGCCCCCGTCTTGTGGCTGTGGATGTACTCCAGCACGTCGAGGCTCATCTCTTCGGGCGGCGACAGCAGGTCGAGCGCCTGGCCGCCGATCAGGCCGTCGCTGCCGATCGCCACCGCCAGGTGGTGGACGACGTCCTCGGTGGTGTAGCGCCGGAGCGCCAGGCGGGTGGCCGCCTCGGCGACCAGGCCGTAGGCGCGGTTGAGCAGGGCGAGGGCGGCGAGCAGCGCCACGCTCTCGCCGAACTCCCGGTGGACCGTGGGACGGCCGCGGCGCAGGGCGGCGTCGTCCATCGCCGGCAGGTCGTCGAGCACCAGGGAGCAGGCGTGGACCATCTCGACGGCGCAGGCGAGGTCGAGCACCGGCTCGCTGCGGCAGCCGAAGAGGTCGGCCACCGCCAGCGTCAGCACCGGCCGCACCCGCTTGCCGGCGCCGGTGAGGGCGTAGTGCATGGCCCGGTGCACGGCCTCGGGGCGCGCTCCGGGCGGAGGGAGGAGCTCGGGCAGGCGCTGGTTCACCCGCGCCGCCCAGACCGCGAGCGGACCGGCGAGCGCGGAGGGGGCCGCTACCTCAGGCAAACGACTGGACGGCCTCGGACTCGCTATCGTAGACGTCGAAGACGGTGATGAGCTGGGTGATGGTGAGGATGTCATTGACCTTGGCCGGGAGGTTGGTCAGCTTCAGCTTGGTGCCCCGATTGGTGGCGGTGGTATAAGCGCTCACCAGCTCGCCGATGCCGCTGGAGTCGATCATCGTGACCCCCGACATGTTGATCAGGACCTTGGTGCCGCCGTTGTTCATGATCTCCTGCATGGCGTTGCGCAGGGCCTCCTCGCCCGAGCCGATGGTGATCCGGCCGTTGAGATCGAGGATCGTCACGTCGCCGCTCTGCCGAGTACTGAATTTCATTCGGTTCCCTCCTCCGGAGTCTTGCTTAAGTCGCTTACGAGATATCGGGCTTCGGCGCCACCCGCCGGCGCAGCGTCACCACCGTGCCGCCGCCGGCGTTGGAGCCGTAGTGGATGTCGTCCATGAACTTGTGCATGAAGAGGATGCCGCGGCCGTTCCGGTTCAGCAGGTTCTCCGGAGCCAGCGGGTTGCGTACCTTGTCGGGGTCGAACCCCACCCCTTCGTCCTCGACGCGGATCACCAGCTCCCCCTCCTCGACCGCCAGGTCCACGTGCACCTGCTTGGCGGGGTTCTGCCGGTTGCCGTGCTTGATCGCGTTGGCCAGCGCCTCGCGCATGGCCAGCTCGACCGAATGCTGCGTGTCCTTGTCGATCCCCAACTGCTCCATCCGGTCCTTCAACACCACGTGGACCAGCTCGATGTTCTCGAACCGGCTTCCGATGGCGAGGTGAAATCGGTTCTCGTCGGCCATGGGCGCGTCCTCGCCGGCAAGTCTACCAGAGGAAGGCCGCGCTCTTCCCGGCTCCCAGCATGCGCAGCGCCGCCGGCACCACGACCAGGAGCTGCACGCCGTCGAACAGGGCGTGCGCCGCCATCGCGGACCAGAGGTTCTGGCGCCACTTCACCAGGAAGGCGTAGATGAGCGACAGGATGGCGATGCCGATCAGGAGGAACGGCTGGCCATAGGAGAGGTGGGCGAGCACGAAGAAGCCGGTGGAGAACACGATGCCGATGCGCGGCTGCAGAAAACCGCGGAAGAAGCTCTCCTCGACCACGCCCGCGGAGAGGCTGACCAGCAGCCGCACCCCGAACGGCAGCCCGGCGATGAGCGGGATCAGCGCCGGCGGCGCCTTCGGCACCGCCCCCTCGCCGCCCAGCGCCAGCAGCGCGCCGGCGACCAGCATCAGCGCCAGCAGCACCGCCACCCAGGCGCCGATGCCGAGCACGACGCCGAGGCCGATCTCGCGCGGGATGCTCGGCGTCAGGTAGCCGAACTGCGCCAGGAACTGCCGCCCGAGAGAGACCGGCGGCGGGGCCGGCGCGAGGACCGGCGCGGGCGGCGCGAGCGGAAAGATGGGCGCCATGGGATCGAGCGGATCGTCGACCGCCGGCGGCTCCGCCGTCCAGGGCGCCTCGGCGGGGATCGGCTCCGGCGCCGGCACCGGCATCGGAACGGGCTCGGGCCGGGGCAGGCCGGCGAAGCCGAGGAGGAACCAGATCAGCATCGTGGCGACCATCAGCGCGTGGAGCTCGAAGAGCTGCGGCGTGGCGATGCTGGTCGGCTCGGGCCCCAGCTTGGCCCCCAGGCTCCCCAGCGGCGCGAAGACGCCGACGGCGAGCAGGAAGGTGACCGTCAGCCCGGCGAGGGCGCGGCGCCAGGGGATGCGGAAGCCCGGCGGCAGCAGGCCGCGGGCGGCGCACATGCCGTCGAGCAGCAGGGCGCCGAGGAAGGCGGGCGCCACGGTGGCGGCGACTCTCAGGGCGGTCTCGGTCGTCATCCGGGTTTCTGCTTCTGCCGGAAGCTGCGGACCATCATCAGCGAGCTGTTGAGCCGCTGCATCCGCCGCTGCCGGAGCTGGATGGCGGCGAGGTCGTCGAGCGCCGGCTGGTCGCCGCGCAGCTCGCGCAGGTGGCGGTCGATCTCGAAGGTGAGCTGATCGAGCTCCACCCGGGTCATCATCTTGAACGTGCGCTCGGTGACCAGGAGGTACCCCTCGGCCACATCCCGCACCATCGCGTACGCGCTGCCCCCGGGGAAGCTCATAGGAGGGGGATCATATCCCGAACCCTTTCCCCCGGCAGGTTGAGGACCGATCAATCGCCCGGCGCAGACTCTGTGCGCAGCATCTGGTAGAGGACGGCCCCGAGGAGCGCTCCGAGAATCGGTCCCACCCAGTAGATCCAGTGCGAGGGCCAGGACCCCGCGACGAGCGCCGGACCGAAGGAACGCGCCGGATTCATCGAAGCTCCCGTGATCGGCCCGCCCCAGAGCGCGTCCAGCGCGACCGCGCCTCCGATCGCCACGGCCGCGAGCTCGCCCACCGCCCGGGTATCCGTGGCGACCGAGACGATGACGAACATGAGGACGGCGGTAAGGAGGACCTCGATCCCGAGCGCCCGCAGCGGGCTCCCGACCGGCGCCGTGGCGCCGAGAGCCGCGTCGAGCCCGAAAAAGGCACGGAGCGTGAGGGCACCGCCCACGGCGCCCGTGAGCTGCCCCAGGAGATAGGACGGCACGTCCCGCCAGGAGAAGTGCCGGGTCACCGCGAAGGCCAGGGTGACCGCCGGATTGAAGTGCGCGCCGGACAGGTGCCCGAGGGCCGCGATCATCACCATGATCACGAGGCCGAAGCTCGCGGCCACGCCGCCGTGACCCAGGGCACCGGTCGCATGATCCACGAGAATCGCTCCGCAGCCTCCGGTCACCAGGGCAAAGGTCCCGAGCGCCTCCGCCGAGGCCCGCTTGAACAGGGAAGGAGCCCGCATCGGTCTACCGCTCCTCCTTGTCGAGGAGCGCGAGAAGATACCGAAGCCGGGTCGTGAGCTCGTCGGCCGCCCGCTTGAAAGCGTTCCGCCGCGCCGTCTCGTCCCCCTCCACGGCCGAGGGGTCGGGGATGCTCCAATGGATGCGCTCCGGGTCTCCGGGGAAGATGGGGCACGCTTCGCGGGCGTTGTCGCAGACGGTGATCACGTAGTCGAAACTCTCGCCCAGGAGCTCGTCCAGGTGCTTCGAGCGCTGGCCACTGATGTCGATGCCGCGCTCGGCCATCTCGCGGATGGCGAGCGGATGGACCCGGGTCACTTCCGTACCGGCGCTCGCGGTCTCCACCCGATCCCCGCCGAGTTCCCGGAGGATTCCCTCCGCCATTTGCGAGCGGGCGCTGTTATGGGTACAGAGGAAGAGCACCCGGACCCGGCGGCCGGGCTTTACCGCGTCGCGGGCGGCCGTGGCGGCGGGACGCTCCACCATGCCGGGATGAAGGCTCTCGCCGGCGGCAAAGAAGAGGCCCTGCAGGCGCTCCAGGTCGAGGCTGTAATAGATGTCCCGCCCATCGGCGGCGCTCCGGCGCTCCTTGACGATCGCCTGGCCGCGTAGCTGGCGGAGATGGTAAGAGACGAGGTTGTGCGGCTCGCCGACAACCTGGACCAGCTCCTGGACGCGCCGGTCGCTCCGGGCAAGCGCCTCCATGAGTCGCCACCGCAGCTCGTGAGAGAGGAGCTTGAGGAATGAGGGGGGCGGTGCGGGAATTGCCACGGTCATAATGCATCAAGATAGCTTGAAGCAATTATGGCTGCAATAACTGGCGCGTGTCGTTTCTGTGACAACGCGTTCGCCCCGCCCCTCCTGTGCGTAAGCTCTATGCCTTCAGAGGCTTCCGTGCTCTCACGAAGGCGCTCATGACCTTGCCGTCCACCGCCTCGACGCCGGCGGGGTCGATCCCGGCCTCCTCGAGGAAGGCCTTGGCGTCCTCGGCGCGGTAGACCCGCGTCGGCTCGACTTCGATCTCCTCGAAACCGGCTTCCGCGAGGAGGCTTCGATACTCCGTCTCCTGGAGGGCGCCCGCCACGCAGCCGATCCAGAGCTCTACGCTGCGCCTCATCGCCTCCGGGACCTCGCCGCGGAAGATCACATCGGAAACGGCGAACCGGCCGCCCGGCCGGAGCACGCGGAAGGCTTCGGACAGCACCTGCCGTTTGTCCGCCGAGAGGTTGATGACGCAGTTCGAGATGATCACGTCCACGGCCGCCTCGGGCAGCGGGATCGCCTCGATCTCTCCCTTCAGGAACTCGACGTTCTCCACCCCCGCCTTCCGCTGGTTCTGCCGCGCGAGCGCGAGCATGTCGTCGGTCATGTCCAGCCCGTAGGCCTTCCCCGTGGGGCCGACCCGGCGAGCCGAGAGGAGTACGTCGATCCCGCCGCCCGAGCCGAGGTCGAGCACCGTTTCTCCCTCCGTGAGCTCCGCGAGGGCCGTGGGATTGCCGCATCCGAGCGAGGCGAGCACGGCCTCGGCGGGCAGCCCGGCGGTCTCGTGGGTCCCATAGAGATCCGAAGTGATCGGGTCCTTGCTGTCGCAGCCGCAGGCGCCGCAGCCACAGGAGGCCGTCTTTCCCTGCTGGGCGGCGCGCGCCGCCTCGCCATACTTCGCCTGGACCACCTCGCGGAGGGCGGCGGGTTCAAGGGTCTGGGGATCGGTGCTCATGTGTTCGTTTCTCCTTTCTGGTTGTCACTTGCAACTATCAGTCGAAAAAAAGGGGTCAGGGGATGCGGCAGCAGCTTCCGCTGCCGGTCTCGACGCTCGCGGCGGCCGCGCGGGCCAGCCGGCGGAGGACCACGGTCATGGATTGGCGGACCTCGGGGGTGAAGTCGGAGAGGAGCTGGCGCTCCCCGGCGAGGATCGACTCCCGGATCTTTCCCTCCAGCTCGCGGCCTTGGGGAGTCGCTTCGAGAAGCGAGGCCCGGCCATCGCCCGGATGAGGCGAGCGGGACGCATAGCCTTTGCGCTCCAGGGCGTCCACCACCCGGCTCGCGGTGCTCTTGTCGAGGTAGAGGTAGGCCGCGAGGTCGTTCAGCGTCATGGCGTCCCGCCGCACGAGCCCCTCCAGGGCATAGCATTGGGAGACCGAGACATCGAAGCAGCAGATCCGGTCCCGGTCGCGGAACTGGTAGATCCGCAGCAGATCCTCCAGGGCGTCGTACAGCTCCTCGGTGTCCCGGGCCAGCGCCGGGTCCGAGCCGAGGATGGGAAGAAGGCTTGCGGGTGCCATGGAGAGAAGGCTAGCAGAAGTCGTTGGCAGTTGCAACTACCTTGCTGGGGATCGTCCGGAAGGTGGCTGGCATTCCGGCCCGCCGGTTCGAGCGATCCCGCCGCTCCGCACGCGGTGTCGCCCGGTCACCCGCCACCACCACCGCTCTCGCCGGGGTTTCCACCTCTCGCTTCGGGATCTCCGCCGGCCTGAAAACCTCGTCCGCCCGCCTCGAATGTCCTTCCACCCCTATGAATGGAGCTTCCGCCCAGGTGGGTGGAAGGACTTTCGACTGGGGTGACGCTTCCACCGAGGTGGGTGGAACGGTCACCTCCCTGGACGATTGTCCCGCCAGCCCTGGCGAGATCGCCGTCTCCGCGCAAAACACCTCTCCTCGCTTCGCTCAACCTCCGTGGTCTGCGCGGCAGAAAAAGCTCAGTAAGGACGTAAAGGACTGCAAGGACGAAAAGGACAATAAATTGTCGAACTTCTCAGCATTCCTCGGTTCTTAGTGTCCTTGCAGTCCTTGTTGTCCTTTACGTCCTTGGTCGTTTTTTCTGCGGCGCGCAGGCTCCTACCGTATCCGCAGCGTCCCCAGCTCGTCCTGGACGCTGGCGAAGGGGCTGTAGGCGAAGACGATCTGGCCGTTGCTGGTGCCGCCCCCCCAGAGGATGCCGAGCAGGGTGACGCTGTTCCCCTTGGTCCAGGCGAACACCGGCAAGCCGCTGTCGCCGTGGTCGGCGCCGGCCGTCACGATGGTCTGACAGAGCAGGGTGTAGGTAGTGCCGGTGATGTTGATGTCGGCGCAGGTGGCGACCACCTGGCCGTAGGTCCAGCCGGTGGTGACGCCGATCTTGTTGACGATCTGCCCCTGCGCCGCCGAGCCGGTGCCGGCGATGGTGAACCGGGAACCCGCGGGCTTGAGGGTGATCGAGCCCTGGAACGGTCCGCGCGCCGAGGGGTGGGCCAGGAAGCGGAAGCTGCCGAGCTTGGTCGAATTGCCGTTGTACTGGGCGAACGAGCTGTCGCTGTAGCGGCACTTGTTCCCCGCCGGGCAGGGCGACCCGGTGAAGTACGCGGGATCGGCGATCTCGGTGGCGACGACGGCGCCGAAGGGATCGCTCCCCTGCGTGTACTGCGTGCCGTCGACCTGGCCACGGTTGTCGGTGCAGTGCGAGTTGGTGACGAAACCGTAGGCGCCCCCGAGGTAGGCGTTGAAGCTGCTGGTGCAGAAGAAGGCGTAGGGGAGCTGGAGGAAGATCATCTGCACGCCCCCCGGCGCCGGCCGGATGGCGCTCTGGATCGTCACCGTGGGCGCCCCCCGCTTCTCGCCTGTCTGCACGCCGGCGAGGTCGTGGAACGCCGGCGCGTCGCGGTAGACCACCGCCGCGGCCGGCACCCCCTGGGCCGCCAGCGCCTTCGCGAGGCCGTCCGTGGCGAGGCTCTTGGCGCGGGCGGCATCGGCGGCATCGAGACCGACGACGATGCGGTTGCTCGCCTCGTCGGCGTCGAGGAAGACGACGCCGGGCTGCCCGAGAAGGGCCGGGCGGAGCGCCCGCTTCCACTCGACGAGCTGGGCGAAGTCGTAGTCTCCTTGCCGGACCCGCACCTCGCTCCCCAGGCTCTTCAGGGCGGAGAGGGCGGCCGGCGCGGCGGGATCGCGGAGGTAGACGTTGGGGTACCCCTCGGCGTCGTAGAACAGGCCGCCGAAGCCGGGGAGGGCCCGCGCCATCTGGAGCAGCTCGTCGTCGCCGGGATTGGGGGGCTCCGGCCGGACGGCGGCGAGGGCGAGGCCGGGGAGAGCCAGGGTCAGGATCGCGATCGAGAGGGCGCGACGGATCACGGTGCACCTCCACGAGAGAGGTCGCTGGGGATTCAGCGAGGAATGCTGTTATTTTAGCACGCCGTTCCACGGCTCCCCGGTTGCCACCGGTCCGCTGGCACGCCTCCTGCTAGGATCTTCACGCCCATGGCCATGACCAGCTCCTACGCCCGCCGGTTCCGGCTGCTGACCCTCCTGCGCTGGAGCCTGCTGGCGGGGGCGGCCTACGACCTCGGGTTCGCCGCGCTGATGGTGGCGGCGCCGGGGGTGCCGGCGCGGATCTTCAACCTGCCGCTGCCGCCGCTCCCCCGCGGCGCCTTCTACCTCTGGATCCTGGCCACCCTGCTCGCCATGCTGGCGCTCCTCTACTTGGCCGCCGCCCACGATCCGCGCCGCTACAGCGCCATCATCGCGGTGGCGATCGGCGGCCGGGTGGTTGGGGCCCTGGCGTTCACGATCGCCGCCCTGCTTGGGTCCGACCTGCACGGCCTCTATCCCCTGGCGGTGGCCGACTTCGCTTTCGGCGCGGTCCACGCCGCCGCCTGGCTGCCGATCCGATCGTGAAAGCGCGCTCGTGAAAGCCCGGGACATCGCGGCGGAGACCGGCGAGCTGGGGCTCCTGACCGGCAGGGCCTTCGTCGCCATGGTTTCGCCCCCTTACGAGATCGGCCTCTGGGTGCGCCAGATGGAGCAGATCGGCGTCCGCTCGCTGGGCGTGGCGGGGATCACCACCATCTTCACCGGCATGGTGCTGGCGTTGCAGACCGCCCTCTCGCTCCCCTCGCTGGGGGTCAAGTACTACATCGGCTCGGTGGTGGCCAAATCGCTGGTGCGCGAGCTCGGGCCGGTGCTGACGGCGCTGATCGTCGGCGGCCGGATCGGCTCGGGGATGACCGCCGAGATCGGCACCATGAAAGTGACCGAGCAGATCGACGCCCTGCGCTCGATGGCCGCCGATCCGGTCAAGAAGCTGGTCGCCCCCAAGCTGGTGGCCACTCTGGTCATGCTCCCCGTCCTGACGGTGATCGGCGACGCCCTGGGCATCCTCGGCGGCCTGATCGTCGCCGTCGCCACCCTCAACGTCACGTCCGGGCTCTACCTCAACGACGTCGTCGCGAAGCTCACCCTGAACGACGTCTTCAGCGGCGTGGCCAAATCCTTCTTCTTCGCCTACTTCATCGCCATCATCGGCTGCTACAACGGCTTGAACACCACCGGCGGCGCCGACGGCGTGGGGCGGGCGACGACCAACACCGTGGTGCTCGCCGCCATCCTCGTGCTGGTCTCGGACTTCTTCCTCACCAAGCTCTTCTACCTGCTGGTCGCCTGATGCCTGATCTCCAGACGAGCCCCAAGGAAACGCTGTTCGAGATCCGCGGCCTCACCAAGCGGTATGGCGAGCGGGTGATCCTCGATTCCCTGGATTTCGACATCCACAAGGGCGAATGCCTGGTGATCCTCGGCCGCTCCGGGACCGGCAAGAGCGTGACCCTCCGCCAGCTCAACGGCCTGGAGAAGCCGGAGGCCGGCACGGTCACGTTCGACGGCACCGACCTGACGACGCTCGCGGAGCGCGACCTCTACCCCTTCCGCCGGCGGATCGCCATGCTGTTCCAGAGCGGCGCCCTGTTCGACTCGATGAACGTGTTCGACAACGTCGCCTTCCCGCTGCGCGAGCACACCGGCAAGGGAGAGGCGGAGATCGCCGAGACCGTGCGCCACAAGCTCGGCCAGGTGGGCCTCAAGGGGATCGAGGACAAGATGCCCTCCGACCTCTCGGGGGGGATGAAGAAGCGCGTGGCCCTGGCCCGCTCCCTCGCCCTGGAGCCGGAGGTGATGCTGTTCGACGAGCCGACCACCGGCCTCGATCCGATCACCTCGGCGACCATCGGCAAGCTGATCAATTCGATCCGGACGGAGATCGGCGTCACCGCCGTCGTCGTCACCCACGACATCCCCCTGGCCCGGCGGGTCGGGGACCGCATCGCGCTGCTCGTCGACGGCAAGCTCGCCTTCCTCGGCGACTGGCAGGCGGCCGAGAGCAGCAGTGACCCACGGCTGGCGGATTTCCTCGCCGGCCGCGAGGAGGAGGTAGAGAATGTCGCCTAAAGGGCAGGAAGTCCGCGTCGGCCTGTTGATCCTCGTCGCGATCGTGGTGCTGGCGGGAGGGATCTTCGTGCTCGGCTCGAAGAACAACCTGTTCAAGCACAAGACCCACTACTACACAGAGCTCGGCTCGGTATCGGGCCTGAAGCGCAACAGCCCCGTCCAGCTCGACGGCGTGGACGTGGGGACGATCGAGAGGATCATTCTTTCCGAGGACCCCAAGAAGACGCAGATCCGCGTCTGGATCCGCCTCGACGAGGAGTACGAGGCGCGCATCCGCGGACCGCTCAACGTGGCCGGCGTGCGCAAGGAGCTGGTCCCCTCGCGCGTCCGCATCAAGACCATCGGCCTGCTGGGGGACAAGTACATCGACATCAACTCCGGCTCCGCGGCCTACCCGCCGATCCCCGAGGACGGCAAGATCCCCGCCGCGCCGCCGACCAACGTCGACGCCCTGTTCGCCTCGGGCGAGGACGTGATGGACAACGTGGTCGAGATCACCCACTCGCTCAACTCCATCCTCGGCCGCATGGAGAAGGGCCAAGGGCTCCTGGGGCAGCTCACCAGCGACAGCCCTGAGGGGCGGCGGCTGCTGGACTCGCTCACCGGCGCCGCGGACAGCCTCAACCGGATCACCAACCAGGTGGAGAACGGGAAGGGGCTGATACCGCGGCTGCTCAACGACCGCGCCATGGGCGACCAGCTCGCGCAATCGCTCGACCGCTTCCAGGGTCTGCTCGACCAGGCCCAGCACGGCCCCGGGCTCCTCCCCGGCCTGCTCAACGACCCCGCCAGCCGCGCCGAGTTCAACGACACCCTCGCCTCCCTGCATCAGGTGTCCAAGGACCTCCAGGGATTCACCGCCGGCCTCGACTCCAGCGACGCCCTGATCCCCCGCCTGATGAAGGACAAGGCCTACGGCCGCGAGATCACCGAGCAGATCCGCCAGCTCGTCACCAGCCTGAAAGAGGTCTCGACGAAGCTCGACCGCGGCAACGGCTCGGCGGCGAAGCTGATCAACGACCCCAAGATCTACGACGCCGTCAACGACATCGTGGTCGGCGTCGACCAGTCGCGGACGCTGCGCTGGCTCCTCCGCAACCGGCAGAAGAAGGGGATCGACAAGCGCTACGAGGACACGAAGAAGGCCATCGAGTCGTCGGGAGGCACGCCGCCGCCGCTGGACAAGACCCCGGACGCCGACGACCCGCCGCCGCCGGCCGCTCCCCCCTCGCCGCCGCCGCCGGTTGAGCGTTAGGATTCGCTCATGGCATCCCACATCCTGGTGACCGGCGGCGCCGGCTTCATCGGCTCCCACCTGACGCGGCGCCTGCTCGCCCGCGGCGACCGGGTGACGGTGCTCGACGACTTCAACGACTATTACGACCCCGCCCGCAAGCGGGAAAACGTGGCGCCGCTGCTGGGCCGCGGCGACTATCGACTGGAAGAGGGGGACATCCGCGACGAGGCGCGGGTCGAGCGCCTGTTCGGCGCCGGCCGCTTCGACGCCGTGATCCACCTGGCGGCTCGCGCCGGGGTGCGGCCGAGCCTGGCGGAGCCGATCCTCTACGAGGACGTCAACTGCATCGGCACCCTGCGCCTGCTGGAGGCGGCCCGCCGGCACGGCCCCGACCTCTTCCTCTTCGGCTCCTCCTCCTCGGTCTATGGGATCAACGAGAAAGTCCCCTTCGCCGAGTCCGACGAGGTCAACCAGCCGATCAGCCCCTACGCCACCACCAAGCGGGCCGGCGAGCTGCTCTGCTACAACTACCACCACCTCTACGGCTTCCGCACCGCCTGCCTGCGCTTCTTCACCGTCTACGGCCCGCGGCAGCGGCCGGAGATGGCGATCCACAAGTTCACCGACCTGATCTGGCGGGGGCGGACCGTGCCGATGTACGGCGACGGCGGCAGCCGGCGCGACTACACCTACGTCGACGACATCGTGGACGGGGTGCTGGCGACGCTCGAGCTGGCGCCCGGCTTCGAGATCCTCAACCTGGGCGGCGCCGAGACCACCTCGCTCGCCGACCTCGTGCGCTGGATCGGCCAGGAGCTTGCCGTCGAGCCGCGGATCGAATATCTTCCGACGCAACCGGGGGACGTGCCGATCACCTACGCCGATATCTCGAAGGCGGCGCGCCTCTTGGGGTACTCTCCCAAAGTCCCCATCCGCGAAGGCCTGCGCCGCTTCGTCTCCTGGTATCTCGAGCGTGGCGAGCGCGCCGAGGCGCGCGGAGCTTGACCCTATTTCCAACTTGATTCCAACAATCAACTCCCAAGCGAGATTCGTCGATGAACATCTGCGTCATAGGTAGCGGTTACGTCGGCCTGGTGACGGGCGCCTGCCTGGCCGACTTCGGCATGAACGTCGTCGGGGTCGACAAGGACCACGCCAAGGTGGAGGGGCTCACCCGCGGCAAGGTGCCGATCTACGAGCCCGGCCTCGACACCCTGGTCCAGAAGAACATGGCGGAGGGGCGGCTGCGCTTCACCACCGACCTCGGCCCCGCCATCGAGGAGGCCCAGGCGATCTTCATCGCCGTGGGCACGCCGCCGAAGTCCGACGGCTCGGCCGACCTCACCTTCATCCGCGAGGTGGCGGCGTCGATCGCCGGGCACCTCAACGGCTACAAGATCATCATCACCAAGAGCACGGTGCCGATCGGCACCGGCCGGATGATCGAGGCGATCGTCCGCGAGGGGGTGGGCGGCAAGCACACCTTCGCCGTGGTGAGCAACCCCGAGTTCCTGCGCGAGGGGTCGGCGATCGAGGACTTCATGCACCCCGACCGGGTGGTGATCGGCACCCGCGACCGACGGGCGGCCGAGATGATGAAGAAGGTCTACTCGCCGCTCCACGCCGCCGACGTGCCGTTCATCGTCACCAACGTCGAGACGGCGGAGCTGATCAAGTACGCCTCCAACGGCTTCCTGGCCACCAAGATCTCCTTCATCAACGAGGTGGCGCAGATCTGCGAGGCCTGGGGGGCCGACGTCGAGGTGGTGTCCAAGGGGATGGGGCTCGACAACCGGATCGGCCCCAAGTTCCTGCAGGCCGGCCCCGGCTTCGGCGGCTCCTGCTTCCCCAAGGACACCCGCGCCGCCGCCCAGATCGCCCGCGACGCCGGCCTCAGGTTCCGCATCATCGAGGCCGTGCTGGAGGTCAACGAGGTCACCCAGAAGCGGATGATCGAGAAGGTCGACCAGGCGCTCGGCGGCTTCGCCGGCAAGACCATCGCCGTCCTCGGCCTCTCCTTCAAGCCGAACACCGACGACCTCCGCGAGTCGCCGGCGCTGCCGGTGGTGCAGGCGCTGGTCGACGGCGGCGCCACCGTGCGCGCCTTCGATCCCGAGGCGATGACCGCCTGCAAGCCGCTCTTCCCCACCGTCGTCTACACCCGCGACGCCTACGAGGCGGCCGAGGGGGCGGACGCGGTGGTGATCGCCACCGAGTGGAACCAGTTCCGCAAGCTCGACCTCGAGCGCCTGCGCAAGCTGGTGCGCGGGATGCTGGTGATCGACCTGCGCAACCTCTACGAGCCCGAGGAGATGGCGGCCGAAGGGTTCCGCTACGTCTCGATCGGCCGCCCCGAGGGGGTGCCCGCCGGTACAACGGGTAAGCCCGCGGCCGAGACCGCCGGGGCGCGCTCATGAAGCGAGTCGTCATCACCGGCGGCGCCGGCTTCCTCGGCTCCCACCTCTGCGAGCGCGCCCTCGCCGAGGGGAACGAGGTGGTCTGCGTCGACAACCTGCTCACCGGCCGGCTGGAGAACATCAAGCCGCTCCTCCAGCGCGACGACTTCGACTTCCTGGAGCACGACGTCTCCAAGCCCTTCGAGGTCGAAGGGCCGGTCGACTACGTCCTCCACTTCGCCTCGCCGGCCTCGCCGATCGACTACCTGGAGCTGCCGATCCAGACCCTGAAAGTGGGCTCGCTCGGCACCCACAACGGCCTCGGCCTGGCCAAGGCCAAGGGGGCGCGCTTCCTTCTCGCCTCGACCTCCGAGGTCTACGGCGATCCGCTGGAGCACCCGCAGAAGGAGTCCTACTGGGGGAACGTCAATCCGGTCGGCCCGCGCGGCGTCTACGACGAAGCCAAGCGCTTCGCCGAGGCGATGACCATGGCCTACCACCGCTACCACAAGGTGGATGTGCGCATCGTGCGGATCTTCAACACCTACGGCCCGCGCATGCGTCCGCGCGACGGCCGGGTGGTCCCCGCCTTCGTCCAGCAGGCGCTCACCGGCGAGCCGATGACCGTCTTCGGCGAGGGCAAGCAGACCCGCTCCTTCTGCTTCGTCGACGACCTCGTCGAGGGGATCTGGCGGCTGCTGATGAGCGACCTCTGCGAGCCGTGCAACATCGGCAACCCGCAGGAGATGACCATCCTGCAGTTCGCCGAGACGATCAAGGCGGCGGTCGGCAGCGCCAGCCCGATCGTCTTCAAGCCGCTGCCGGTGGACGATCCGCAGACCCGGCAGCCGGACATCACCCAGGCCCGCGAGAAGCTCGGCTGGGAGCCCAAGGTGACGCTCGCCGAGGGTCTGAAGACCACCATCGCCTACTTCCGAGGCCTGCTCGCCGAGCAGGGAGAGGTGCGCTAGATGGCAACCGTACACTGCGCCCGCTGCGGCCGCACCGAAGCCCCGGCCCTCACCCGTCAGCCCTATCCCGGCAAGCTCGGCGCCGAGATCCGCGAAAAGATCTGCGCCGACTGCTGGGCCGAGTGGACGAAGATGGAAGTGATGATCATCAACGAGCTGCGGCTGAACTTCATGGAGCCCGCCGCCCAGGATACGCTCGGCAAGCACATGCGGGAGTTCCTCTTCCCCGGCACGACCGATCTAGGCACCGTCGGGATCGGGAAAAACCCCGATCCCAGGCCCTGATGAAGGCAGTCCCCCGCCACCTCCTCCTCCGCTTCCTGGTGCTGGTGGCGATCGTCGTCACCGGCTTTGCCGTGATGCGATGGTCGCCGCTCGCGCAGTATCTGACGGTGGAACGGGCGTCGGCGCTGCTCACCCGGTTGCGCCAGACCTGGTGGGCGCCGCTGGCGCTGATCGGCACCTACATCGTGCTCTGCCCGCTGTTCGTGCCTGCCTCGCCGATGATGATCGCCGGCGGCGTCGTCTTCGGCCCGGTCTGGGGGACCCTCTACAACATCACCGGCACCTTCCTCGGCGGCTCGCTGACCTATTTCCTCGGCCGCTTCCTGGGACGTGACTTCGTGCGCCACGTGCTGGGGAACAGGCTCAAGAAGGTGGAGCAGCGGATCGCGCGGCGAGGTTTCTGGAGCCTGGTGGGGATCCGCTTCCTGCCGGTCCCCTATCCGCTGGTGAACTACACGGCCGCCCTGGCCGGCGTGCGCCCCGCCCTCTTCCTGCCCACGACCGCGATCGGCCTGATCCCGGGCAACATCGTCTTCACCTACTTCGCCTCGCTGATCCCTCGCGCTGCGAAAGGTGGCGATCGCTCCAGTCTCATCATCCAGTTCGTCTGCGCCACCCTCGCCCTGATCCTCCTCACCGTGATCCCGCAGATCTGGGCGGCGAGAAGGCGGCGGGAGCGCTATCGGGAGATCCAGGAAGCTCGGAGAACCAGGGACGGCAGGGACTTCAGGGACGCCAGGAACACATCACCTTCTTCTCCCTGATGTCCCTGACGTCTCTGATGTCCCTTTCGTCCCTTTTTGCCTTTCCTACCCCTTCCCCAGCACCGCTTCCACCTCCGGCAGGTCGATGAGCAGCGCCCCGCCGTTGACGAACTTCGACGGCTCGAACTCGTAATCGCGGATCACCCGGCGGAAGACCTCCTTCAGCGCCCGCGCGCCCAGGCGGGGCTGGCGGCCGGCCTCGGTGGCGACGCGGCGCACGGCGGCCGGCGAGATCGCCAGATGGATGCCGCGGCTCTCGAAGTAGGAGCGGCTCTGATGGAAGGCCGACTCGGGGGTCTCGAGGAAAATGCGGACCAGCTCGTCCTGGCCGAGGTCGGGGAGCAGCACCACGGCGTCGAAGCGGGAGAGGAACTGCGGGCTCATGCCGTAGTCGAAGAGGTCCTCGTTGCGCAACCAGTCGCGCAGGTTGAACACCAGCTTCTCCATCACCTTTCCCGCCTCGACGACGGTGACCGGCTGTAGCGCGCCGCGGTCCTTGCCGATCGTCACGCGGTCGAAGACGGCGTCGTAAAGACCCTCAAAGGCGCCGGCGCAGACGAACAGGAGCTCGGAGGAGTCGACCGTCGCCGAGCCGCCGCCGGCCCAGGCGGGGAGGCCGAGCGGCACCGCCTCGTTCTCGATCAGCGTCAGCAGCGCCTCCTGCGCCCGGATCCCCGAGACGTTCGGCTGGCCGCCGATATGCGAGCGGATCTTGTCCACCTCGTCCACGAACACCAACCCGGACGCGGCGCGGCGGAGCAGCATGTCGGCCGGCACGCTGGGCCCGAGCTGCTCGCGCGCCCGCTCGAGCAGCCGGCCGAGCACGACCTCTCCCGGCTTTCCCCGCTCCGCCTCCTCGCCGAGGACGTTGGCGTGGATGCGGATGACCGCCGAGCGGGCGGTGAGCACCGGGTCCGAGGCGAGATAGCCCTCGACGGCGCGCATCAGCGTCGTCTTCCCCGTGCCCGAGGAGCCGATCATCAGGATGTTTCCCACCCGCAGCCCCGCGAGCTGCTTGGAGAGCGCCACCGCCATCTCGCGCACCGCCTCGTCCTGGCCGAGAATGCGCCGCGACAGGGCCTCGGCGATGGCGGCCGGGTCGGGGGCATTGAGAGTGGAGCGCGGCGGGGACGAGATCATGGCTCGCGGCGGTCCCTCACGAAGGGCGCGAGCGCGAGCCCCACGCACATGCCGGCGACCATCAGGAGAAGAATCTGAACCCAGCGCACCGAGTCCGCGCCCGGGGTCCGCGAGAAGATCACCAGGGCGAGACAGCAGATCGCGAGCGAGACACCGGTCCGCCTCCTTCCGATTCTTTCCATGGCCTCTCCTTTCGATCGAAGGTGATCACACCCGCATCAGCACCGAGCCCCAGTGCAGGCCGGCGCCGAGGGCGGTGAAGGCGACGAGGGAGCCCTCCGGCGCGAGCCCCGCCTGGCGCGCCTCGTGGAAGGCGACCGGGAGGGTGGCGGAGGTGGTGTTGCCGTACTTCTGGATGTTGTTGAAGACCTTGCGGTCCGGCAGCCCGAGGACCTGCTGCGCCTTCTCGTTGATGCGCAGGTTGGCCTGGTGCATGATCCAGAGGTCGAGGTCCTCGGTGGTGTAGCCGCAGCGCTTGAGCACCTCCAGGGTGACCTCCGGCATGCGGGTGACGGCGAGCTTGAAGACGGCCTTGCCGTCCATCACCGGCACCGTCTCGGCGGCCTGGATCATCTCGCAACTGACGAACGGCCGCCGCGCCGAGCCGCCGCCGGGAACGTAGAGGATGTTCCGGTGGTTGCCGTCGCCGTAGAGCGCGGAGGTGAGGATGCCGCGGCCGCCATTGCCGCCATTGCCCTCCTGCCCCTCCTCGGCGCGGAAGACCATGGCGCCAGCGCCGTCGCCGAACAGCACGAGGAGGTTCCGGAAGCGCGAGTTCCACTCGAAGTCCTCCGGGGAGAGAGGACCGGGGTCGCGGCCGTGCAGCACCTCGAAGGTGCGGGCGGAGAAGGGCATCAGCGAGGTGTGGACGTCAGCGCCGACCAGCAGCACGGTGCGCGCGACGCCGCCGCGGATCAGGGCGTCCACCACCTGCAGGCCATAGGCGAAGCCGGCACACTGCTGGCGGATGTCGAGCGCCGGCAGCGGACGCAGGCCCAGCTTCTGCTGCACCAGGGTGCCGGTGCCGGGGAAGTAGTGGTCGGGGGTCATGGTGGCGCAGACCAGGTAGTCCACCTCGTCGGCGCCGATGCCGGCGTCCGCCAGCGCCGCCCGCCCTGCCTCCGCCCCGAGGTCGGAGGAGCCGACGCCGGGCTCGACGTAGTAGCGGGTCCCGATGCCGCTGCGCTCGCGGACCCAGCTATCGCTGGTCTCGATGATGCGGGCGAGCATCGTGTTGTCGACCTCGAGCGGCGGGATACTGATGCCGGTCCCCGCGAGGACGGCGCGAGCTTGGGTCATGCGAAAGGTCTCCTGTCGGCCCTACTCGGGCTCTCCCGCCGGCGGGAGGACACTGGCGGTCACCCGGCCGTGGTACAGCACGGTCAGGTCGCCGCTCTTGACGAAACGGTAGAGGGGGTTCGGGCGCTGGCCGTTCAGCCCGGACGGCGCGTCGGTGCCGTAGATCCAGACCTCGAGCGGCGGCCCGTTGCGCACCGGCGACACCTCGTGGTCGATCTTCTTCGGCAGGCCGTAGAGCACGTAGAGGACGCCGCGGTCGGTGCGACGCCCGATCTGGCCGGACTCGCTGTAGAGGTGGTCGGCGGCGGCCGAGCGGGTCTCGAAGGCCTCGCGCAGGGGGTTGACCGGCTTGGCCGGGGTCGGATTGTGCTTCTGCCAGAAGCGCTCGATGAAGGCGGCGGCCTGCTGATCGTCGGCGAGGGTGATGTACTCGTTGATCTCCTCGGGGGTCGCGAGACGCGAAGCCGCACCCGCCATCCACGAGGAGTAATCGGGGCCGAGGGCGGGATTGATCAGCTCCATCGACGAGCGGGTCGAAGCGCCGCCGCCGCCGCACCCGGCCGCGAGGAGCGCCAGCAAGAGGAGGATGGGTGCGCGCTTCAGCTTCATCGTGCGACCTTCAGTCATGGCGGCGGAGGAGGTCGAGAAACTCTTCCCGCACCGGCTTCTGGTGGAAGATGCCGCGCAGGGCCGAGGTGACGGTGAGGGCGCCCGGCTTCTTGACGCCGCGCATCTCGACGCAGAGGTGGCGGGCCTCGATGACGACCATGGCGCCCAGCGGCTGGAGCTTCTCCTCCAGGTACTTCACCACCTGCTCGGTCAGCCGCTCCTGGAGCTGCGGGCGCTTGGCGTAGAACTCCAGGATGCGGGCGAACTTCGAGAGGCCGAGGATGCGGTCGCGCGGGATGTAGGCGATGTGGGCGTGGCCGTAGAAGGGGATCAGGTGATGGGCGCACATGGAGTAGAAGGGGATCTGCTTCTCCATCACCATGTGGCTGTACCCCTCCTCGTTGGGGAAGGTGGTGACCTTGGGCTCCGCCCCCTCGGCCAGGCCGCCGAACATCTCGAGGTACATCTTGGCGACCCGGACATCGGTCTCGGCGAGGTTGGGGTCCTTGAGGTCGAGCCCGAGCGCCGCCAGGATCCCGCGGACGTGGTGGGAGATGGTGGCGAGCTTGCCCTGCTGGTCGCCGTCCAGCTCGGCCAGCGCGATCGGCGGCACGTGGCCGGGGACGACGACTTCGGGCTCCTGACTCATCTCTCCTGCCTCCTGACGATCCGCTCCTGGCTCCCCGGCGGCCATCTATCCTTTGAAACGGTCCCCTATCCTAGCTCAACTCCCGCTATGATGCGTGGGGCAAGGAGGGCGCTTCATGCTCTACGACCTCTCGCCCACGATCCGTCCGGACACTCCGGTCTGGCCGGGCGACACTCCGTTCCAGTCCCGGCTGAGCTGGGCGATCGCCGACGGCGCCAGCGTCAACCTCTCGGCGGTCACCACCACCCCGCACCTGGGGTCGCATGCCGACGCCCCCTTCCACACCGAGCCGCGCGGCGAGGGGATGGCGGAGATGCCGCTCGACCGCTACCTCGGCCCCTGCCGTGTCGTCAGAGTGCCGCCGCAGCCGCTGATCGAGCCGCGCCATCTGGACGGGATCGACCTCGCCCATCCGCCGCGGCTGCTGTTCAAGAGCGAGAGCGTGCGCGACCGCCGGAGCTTCCCCGAGCGTTTCACCGCCCTGTCGCCCGAAGCCGCGGCGCTGCTCGCCGAGCGGGGGGTGGTGCTGGTAGGAATGGACACGCCGTCGGTCGATCCGTTCGACAGCAAGACGCTCGATGCCCACCACGCGCTGTTCCGCGGCGGCGTCGCCATCCTGGAGGGGCTGGTGCTCGACGGCGTGCCGGAGGGGGTCTACGAGCTGATCGCCCTGCCGCTCCGGCTGGCCGGGCTCGACGCCTCGCCCGTGCGGGCGGTGCTGCGGACACTGGAGGCGGGTTGGGCCGGCGCGACGTGCAGTTAGACTGGAACGGTTCCGGAGGAGGGCTTTTATGATGACGATGATGACAGGTAAAGAATTCGTCGCGCGGCTCGTCGAGGAGATGGAGCAGCTCTTCGCGCGGCTGGGCGAGACCGAGACGCTGGAGGCGGAGTCCGAGGGGAACGTGGACGTGGTCACCCTGCTCCGCCTCGCCCTGAAGAGCGAGCTCGAAGCCAGCGAGCTGGCCGGTTTCTGGCTCTCCACCACCCCCGAGGTGGACGCCAAGATGGCGCTGGCCCTGCAGTGCGGCGACGAGATGAAGCACTACGGCATGATCAGCCGGCGCCTCGCCGAGCTGGGCGCCGACCTCACCGACTTCGACCCCCTCGCCGAGGGGCACAGCCCGCTCTACCAGTATCAGCGCGGGCTGCGCACGACGATCGAGCGGATCGCCGCCGGACCCTTCGCCAGCGAGGCGATCGCCAAGGTGCGCAACGCCCAGTTCGTGCGCTTCTGCCGCTCGATCGGCGACCAGGAGACGGCGCGCCTCTACGACGAGACGATCCAGCCCGAGGAGTTCCACCACTATCACCTCGGCCTGGAGTACCTGGAAAAGCACGCCACCACCCCCGAGCTCCAGGAGCTCGCCGCCTCCGCCGTGCGCAACACCCTGGCGATCGCCGACGAGCTGAGCGATCTGGCATCCAAAACGACCGGCGTCCACAACGTTCCGGTATCCTGAAAACAGCGCCTGAAGAGAGAGCCATGGAACCAAAGATTTCGACGATCGCCGTGCTCGGCGCGGGCACGATGGGGCGGGGCATCGCCCACGTCGCCGCCCAGGCCGGCTATGAGACCTGCCTCTACGACACCAGCCCCGAGGCCCTGAAGAAGGCCGAGGCGAGCATCCACCGCAACCTCGACAAGGGGGTGGAGATCAAGAAGCTCGCCGCCGACGTGGCGGAGCGGGCGAAGCGCTCGCTGCACCTCCACTCCAACCTCTCCGAGGCGCTGGAGAAGGCCGACCTGGTCATCGAGTCGGTGCCGGAGACGATGGCGCTGAAGGTCGAGGCCTTCCACGCCGCCGCCCTCCACGCGCCGAAGCACGCCCTATTCGCCAGCAACACCTCGGCCCTCTCGATCACCGAGATGGCCGCCGCCTCCGGGCGTCCCGACCGCTTCGCCGGCATGCACTTCTTCAACCCCGTCCACGTGATGAAGCTGATCGAGCTGATCCGCGGGCTCCAGACCTCGCAGGAGACGATCGACGCGCTGCGCACGGTGGGCGAGCGGATGGGCAAGGAGATCGTGGTGGTCAACGAGGCGCCGGGGTTCGTCACCAGCCGGATCAACGCCCTGATCGGCAACGAGGCCTTCCGCATGCTCCAGGAGGGGGTGGCGAGCGCCGAGGACATCGACAAGGCGCTGAAGCTCGGCCTCAACCATCCGATGGGCCCGTTCGAGATGGTCGACCTGGTCGGCCTCGACGTCCGCCTGTCGATCCTCGAGTTCCTCCACCGGACGCTGGGGGACACCTACCGTCCCAACCAGATCCTCGTCCAGCATGTCCGCGCCGGCCGCCTCGGGCGCAAGGTCGGCCGCGGGGTCTATACCTACAACGAGAATGGGGAACGGGTGAAGTAGGGCCTGGCTTACCCCCCGGCCCCTCTCCACAGAGGCACCGTGCCCGCTGGGGCGGCCTGCCCTCCGAAACCTCACCCCCGGCCCCTCTCCCATCCCCTCCCACCCTCTCTCACTGGGAGAGGGGAGAAAGACAAAGAAGGGCAGGGCTCGGATGAGGGGGGCTTTTGCTTTTCTCCCTCTTCTCCCGGTGAGGGAGGGTGGGAGGGGACGGGAGAAGAGGGCCGGGGTGATGAGGGCCTCTACCCCGTCGCCTCGCAGTCGGCTTCGGAGGAGGGGGCGCTGCCGGCGTCCTCCTCGATCGCCAGCAGGACGACGGTGATGTTGTCGATGCCGCCGCGGGCGTTGGAGTCGTTGATCAGGGTGCGGCAGATCTCGTGGAGGCTGCGGCCGGAGTCGAGGCGGTCGCGGAGGTCGGCGTCGGAGAGCATGCCGGTGAGGCCGTCGGAGCAGAGGAGGAAGAGGTCTCCCGGCTTGGCCTCGAGCTCGCGGACGTCGACCAGCACGTCGCTCTCGCCCCCGAGCGCCCGGGTGACGACGTTCTTGAGCGGGTGCGAGCGCGCCTGCTCGCGCGACAGGAAGCCGGCCACCACCTGCTCGTTGACCCAGGTGTGGTCCTGCGTGAGCTGCTCCAGGCGGCCGTCGCGCAGGCGGTAGGCCCGGCTGTCGCCGACGTGGGCGACGGTGGCGGTGGTGCCCGACATCAGCATGCCGACGACGGTGGTGCCCATGCCGTAGAGCGAGCCGTCCTTGGTGATCGCCTTCAGGACCTGGTCGTGGGCGATGCGCACGGCCATCTTCAGCAGGTTCGAGTGGCGCGCGAGGTCGGCCTCCATGCCGAACGGCCAGGTGTTGTCGCGGTCGGAGCTCTTGGCGATGAACTCGCGGATGGAGTTGACGGCGAGCTGGGAGGCCACCTCGCCGTGGCTGTGGCCGCCCATGCCGTCGGCGACCACATAGAGCCGGTGCTGGGGATCGATCTCGAAATAGTCCTCGTTGTGGGCCCGGGTGAGCCCGACGTCGGAGAGGCCGCAGGCCTTGACGCGCATCAGGAGGAGACCCGCCCGAAGAGGCCGCGGCGCGGGGAGGGGCCGGTGAGCGCCTCCAGGGCCTGGCGGATGGTGGCGTCGTCGTCCCCCCACTGGAGGGCCTTGCGGTAGTACTGGATCGCCTTCTCGGTCTGGCCGGTGAGGGCCAGGATGCGGCCGGCCTGCTTGAGGTAGCCGGAGTTCATCGGCTCGATCTGGCAGGCGCGGTCGATGGCGTCCACCGCCCGCGGCAGCCAGTTGCGCTGCTGGCTGCAGGCCTGCGCCAGGTGGTGCCAGGCCTGGCCGCTCTTGGGGTCGGCCTGGGTGGCGAGATCGAAGTTGCTGGCCGCCTCGAGATAGTTCTTCTCCTTGTAGGCCTTGACGCCGCGCTGGAGGTAGACCCTGAAGAGCTGCCGGGGATCGCTCGCCGACTCCTCCGGGCGCACCAGGTCGATGTCGTGCTTGCGCCGCCGCTCGGAGTCGGCGAGCACGTTGAACGCCTGGGTGATCTCCTGGAACTCGCGCTCGGCGCGCGCCTTCTCCGCCCCCTGGAAACGGTCGGGGTGACGGGTACGGGCGAGCTCCCGGAAGCGCTGACGGATCTGCTCCTCAGTGGCGTTGCGCGGCACCGCGAGCACGGTGTAGAAATCCCTGGCCATCGATTCTGGTCTCTATTGCTGCTTGATTCTATACAACCGGAGGGCCGTAGAGCGCAAAGCGTCCGGAATATTGCGGTCGCGGCCGATATCCCGGAGGTCGCGGACGGACAGCTTGTTGACCAGGCGGATGGTCAGGGCCAGGGGCGCCCGGGGGTTGTGGACCAGCGCGCGGGTGACGTTGTACTTGTTCACCCACTCCCGCCGCTTGCCGATCGCCGACAGGACCTCCTCGACGACCGACCGGTTGGCGGCGACCTGCTCGACCTCCTGCTCGGAGAGGTTGTTGTTGACGATCACCGAGACGGCGACCTGCGGGTTGGTGTCGCGCAGCAGGATGGTGCGCAGGCCGCGCGGCGCGCCGCGGGTCAGCTTCAGCCGCGCCGGGATGGACAGGCTGCGGATCTGCCCCTCGGTGAGCTTGGTGCGCTCGGGCTCCAGCTCCCCTATGGGAGGGAGCTCCCGCGCCGCCTCGATCTCCAGCTCGAGGGCCTCGTCGTCCATCTCCTCGATCTCGTAGTGGAAGGGGGAGACGGTGCGCTGGCGCGGCAGCAGGTGCTCGCGGTACTCGGCGATCCGCCGCTGGGTGTAGGTGGAGATCTCGGGGTTCTCCTCCAGCGCCTCGAGGATCGCCGGCTCCTCGACGATGGCGTCCTGGCGCAGCAGCAGGACCTCCTGGAGGTCGGGGGGAGGCGGCGGGCGAGCTGGGAGAGGACGTGCCGCGGCACGTCCCGCCGCCGCACGATCGTCTCCAGCAGCAGGGGGTGGCTGCTCTCCTCGGCGAAGAAGGCGAGCGCCTCCGGCCCGGCCTGGCGCTCGAGGAACGGCCGGACGAGGCGGGCGTCGACGCTGCGCAGGCTCTGGCGGGCCAGCGCGGCGATCTCCGCGTCGTCGCCGTGGGCGAGGTCGACCTGGACGGGGATGAGGTCCTCGGGAGGGATCGGCAGGACCCCCTCCGCGGCGAGCCGCTGGAACTGCCGGTTGCCCGAGCGGATCTGCTCGAGCAGCGCGGAGGACGGGCTCTCGGCCACGGTCAACGCGCCTCTTTTTTCGCCTTGAGCGCCTGGACGGTGCCGAGATCGATCGTCAGGTCGTGCACCACGTCCCCGTCCTTCTTGTTCAGCGGCAGGGGATAGCCGTTCACCTGGATGTCGACGGCGCCGGCGTTGCCGAGCGTGAGGACGATGCTCTTCTCGGCTTCGAGCGGCAGCGACTCCCCCTGCACCCGCAGCTCGGAGAAGCGATGCTTGCCGCCGTCGATCACCGCCTCGACCCAGCAATCCTTCGAGAAGTCGAGCGAGACCTGGATCGGAGCGCTCGGCGGCGGCGGCGACGGGCGGGCGGGGACGGCGGGCTGGACGGCGGCCGGAGCCGGCGCCGGGGCGGTCATCGGCGGCGCTTGGCGGTTGTCGCGGCGATCTTCGTGGCGGCGGTCGGCGAACCAGGCGGCGAGGCCCACCAGCACGAGCAGGATCAGGCCGGCGAGCGCGAGCAGCAGGCCGCCGCTCCAGTTGCGGCGCATCGGCGGCGGACCGCTCTCCAGCGGCTTGGTCCGCGGGCGGACCTTGGTGTCGTCCTTGGGATCGGTGGCCAGCTCCTCCGGATGGTGCTCGGAGAGGTAGTGGTTGACCACGTCGTCCGGCGACAGCCCCACATAGCGGGCGTACTCGCGCAGGAAGCCCTTGGCGAAGACGGGGGCGGGGAGGAGGTCGAAGCGGTCCGCCTCCATCGCCTCCAGGTAGCGGAAGCTGATCTTGGTGCGCTCGGCGATGTCGCGCAGGCTGATCTCCCGCACTTCGCGCTGGCGCCGCAGCCAGTCGCCGAAAGTTCCGCTCTCGGTAGGCACCGCATCCTTCTCCCAGGGAGGCTGACGATTCGGTCGCTTGCCTCCGGCCGCGGCTCCCCCGGCAGCGGCCGGCTCGGCCGCCGGGCTGGGGTCATCGCTCTTGCGGGGCGGAACTCTCTCTCTGGACACGTTTTTTGGCACGCGACTCCTAACTCTACGCGGCGCTCCGCCTCGGGGTCAAATCCTGCCGTCCTGACGCGAAAAATCACGCCTTCTTCCCCGGCTTGCCGCCCGGCTTGCTGCCCGATAACCCCTCCAGCAAGACCCGCGCCCGCCGCCGCACCGGCTCCGCCAGGCGGGGGTCGGCGGCCACCGGCCGCAGGTCCGAAGGGCGTAGCGATTCGAGCAGCCGCCAGGCGAGTTGCAGCGGCGTGGCCGGATTGCGCACCAGCGCCAGGCGCAGAGGGTAGCGCACTCCCCACCGGCGGTCGCCGGCGATCAGCTCGAGGATGGCCGGCGGCGTCCTCGCGCTGTTCAGCACCGGCGCCAGCACCCCCTCGGTCAGCCGCGGGTTGTCGAGCAGCGCGGCGATCACCCGCGGGCTGGGGTCGTGGCGGAGCTGGGCCAGCACGGCGCCGCCGGCGCGGCGGGCGAGCGAGATCTTCTCCCCCACCGCCATCCCGGGGAGGCGGGCGCCGAGATGGATCTCGGCCGCCCGCCGCAGCGCCGGACGCAGGCGGAGGTCGAGCGCCAGCGCCATCAGGTCGCGCCAGTAGAGGGTGGGTACGAAGCGGGAGGCGAGCGTCTCCGGCGTCAGCGGGTGGAGGGCGAGGTCGCGGCGCACCTCGTAGAAGGAGAGCAGCCGCTCCTCGCCGGCCAGCAGCTCGATCGCCTCGGCCATGCACCAGGGGTTGCGCAGCGCCTGGCGGACGGCCGGCGGCGCCAGCTCCGAAGCGTGCGCGCGCAGCAGGGCGAGCAGCTCCTCCGCCGCCGCCGCGCGCAGCCGGAGGTGGAGCTCCGGCTCGAAAGGCGGCAGCTCCGGAGGATCGGACATGCCTTCAGCTTACAGAATCTGATATCGTGCAAGCTCCCTATGACAATTACAAGGTCGACACAGCACCAACTTTCCAAGGGCGATTTCGACTCGATCGAAGGCGACTGGCTGACGAAGATCGAGAAGGACCCCTCCGATCTCGAATACTACGTGGGAGTGGCGCGTGCCCTGGTCGGCACCGGCGAGGAGGCGCGGGCTCGCTCGCTCCTCGAATTGCTGGACGACCATCTGCGGGAGGGCGGGCACTGGGCCCTGCGCCTCCAGCTCCTCAAGCGCGCCGGCACGCTGTTCGTCCCTTCCGACAAGCTCCACCCCACCCTCTCCTCCACCCTCGGCAAGCTCTACGGCGACCGCTCGACCTACAAGGCGCTCTTCGAGGCCGTGGGCCTGCACCGGGCGCCCACCGACATCCCCAAGACCTGGGAGAAGGTCGACCGCCTGGAAGGGCTGCTCGCCTTCGACGTCGGCACCGTGGTGGCGATGGAGGGCAAGGGGGTCGGCCGGGTGGTCGAGGCGAACCTCGGCCTGGAGAGCTTCAAGGTCGACTTCGAGCGCATCCGCGGCCTGACGGTCGGCTTCAAGGCCGCCCCCAAGCTCCTGCGGCCGCTCGCCACCGAGCACGTGCTGCGGCGCAAGCTGGAAGCCCCGGCCGTGCTCAAGGCGCTGACCCCGCCGGAGCTGCTGCGCACCGTCCTCCAGAGCTACGACAAGCCGCTCACCGCCGGCGAGATCCGCGACATCCTCGCCGGGCTGGTCTCGGAGTCGCAGTGGACCGCCTGGTGGTCCGCCGCCCGCAAGCACGGGCAGGTGGTGGCGAGCGGCAGTGGCGCCCGCCAGACCTACCACTGGGCCGAGAGCAGCGGCCACGCCCTGGATTCGGTCTGGAAGGCCTTCGAGCGCGCCGATCCCCGCAAGAAGATCGAGCGGCTGCGCCGCGAGGGAGCCCGCGACGAGGGGCTGCGCGACAAGATGGCCGCCAACCTCGCCCTGGTCGGCGAGGCGGTGGCCGACAGCGATCCCGGCCTCGCCTTCGAGATCTGGTTCGCCATCGAGCGCAGCGGCTCGAAGCTGGTCGACGAGGTCGACTGGACCCCCGAGGACCTGCTCACCGGCCAGCACCAGCGCCTGTTCTCCGGCATCGAGGAGCGGCTGCTGCGCGAGCGCGCCTATGCGATGGTCCGCGAGCGCCGCGAGGACTGGCCGGTGATCTACCGCGACGCGATGAGCAAGGAGTCCGATCCGCGCGCTCTCGACCTGCTGGCCGACGGCCTCGCCACCGGCGCGCCGCGCGAGCTCGACCGCCTGCTCGACAGCCTGCTCGCCCAGCCCCACCGCAACCCGCCGGGCTTCGTCTGGCTGGCCGAGCGGGCGGCGGTGGACGAGGCGATGCGCACCCGCAACTCGCTGCGCATGCTCCAGCAGATCCTCACCACCCTGTCGCGCGACGAGTTCGCCCCCTTCCGCGTCCGCCTGCTCGCGCTGGCCGAATCCGGCGGCACGGTGCCGCGCCTGCTCAGCCACCTCACCGAGGATCAGGCGGCGCAGGCCGAGGACGCCATCCAGCGCGCGGCGCCGCTCGAGCCCTACCAGCGCGAGACGCTGGTCAACGCCATCCACCTCCGCTTCCAGGGGCTGCGCAAGGAAAGCGGACCGCCGCCGATCTACGCCCTGATCGCGTCGGTGGAAGCCAAGCGGGCCGAGCTCCATCAGATCATGTCGATCGACATCCCGGCCAACCGCAAGGCGATCGAGGAGGCCCGCGCCATGGGCGACCTGCGCGAGAACTTCGAGTACAAGTCGGCCCGCCAGCGCCACGAGTACCTGAACGCCCGCGCCGCCACCCTCAACGCCGACCTCCAGCGCGTGCGGCTGATCGAGCCCGGCGGCATGGACCTCTCGGAGATGCGGATCGGCACCCAGGCCCACCTGACCGGCCCGGGAGGCGAGCGGGTGATGACCATCCTCGGCCCCTGGGAGAGCAAACCCGAGGAGAACGTCATCTCCTACGAGTCCGACCTCGCCAAGGACCTCCTCGGCCGCAAGCCGGGCGAGGCGGTGAGCCTCGCCGGCGAGACCTGGACCATCGAGCGGATCGAGGCGTTCCGGTAGACCTCTACGCCGCCACCGTCCGTCCGTGCGCCCGGGCGACGCGGCGGACGGGCGGCGCTTCGTAGCCGAGCACCCGGCTCGCCGGCAGGTTGCGGATCTCGACGGTCTCGAGGTTGTAGCGCAGCACCACCGCCGAGCCGTCGGCGAGCAGGAACGCGAGGTCCGAGAACTTGGTCAGCAGCGCCCGTCCCTGCGGGCTGCCGGCGTCGACGCGGGCGACCGGCGTCTGCCCTTCGAGCCCCTTCTGAATCCAGCCGTTGTCGGTCCAGATGAACTCCCGGCCGGCCACCTCGCTGGTGGTCAGCACCTGGCTGTTCTGGGCGCCGTCCAGGACGGTGACGACCTCCTGGCCCGGACGGTCCGAGACCGGCCCGAGGCTCTCCGCCTCGTGGTTCAGCGTGAACAGCCCCACCACCAGGGCGAGCCCCATCACCACGGCCGTGCGCAGCGCCGGCTGGAGGGGAAAGAGCAGGAGGCGGAAGGAGTCGAGCATCTTGCGGACGCCGTAGACCGGCGGCTGGGCGATGACCTGGCGGCGGATCTGCTGGCGCAGCGCCGCCGGGGGCGCGGCGCGCTCGATCCGGCCGAGACCGGAGACGACGCGCCGCGTCGAAGCCAGGCGCGCGCCGCACTCCGCGCACGCCGAGCAGTGAGCTTCAACCTGGCGGACCTCGGCGATCCCGATCTCGGAATCGAGATAGGCCGAGAGCTGCTCAGTGGATACGTGACGATTCATAGTCCTCTCTCCAAAAGGATCCGCAGGTGCTCCCGGCCGCGCGCGATCCGCGAGCGGACGGTCCCCACCCGGACCCCCAGAACTTCAGCAATCTCCTCATAGGATAACCCTTCCAGGTCGCGCAGCACCACGGCCTCGCAGAACACCGGCGGGATCCGGGACAGGCCCTCCGTCACCCGCCGCCCCTCGTCGGCGGCGACGGCCAGATCCTCCGGTCCGCGTCCGGGGTCGGCGATCGGCACGCCGCCATCCTCGGCCGCGTCGTCGATCGACTGCGTCGCCGGATAGTGGCGGGACAGCCGGTCGCGGCAGTGGTTGATGGCGATCCGGAATACCCAGGTCTTCAGGGTCGAGCGCCCCCCGAAGGTCCCCAGGTGGCGAAAGATGCGCAGGAAGATCTCCTGGGTGAGGTCGGCGGCCTCCTCGCGGTTGCCGGCGAGGCGCAGGGCGAGGTTGTAGACCATCTCGCCGAACCGTTCGTAGACCTCGTCGAAGGCCTGGAGATCGCCGCAGCGATGGCGTTCGACGAGGGCGACGTCGAGGGCTACATCGTGATGTACGACCGGATAGACCGTTGCGACGCCCACCGAGTCCTCCCAGGGCGGATCAACCCTCGCCCTGTTCTGATAGACCGCGGAGGCCTCGGAAAAGTTCCCGAGCTTCTTCAAGGGAGATCAAGGGTAGCACCAAAGGGGGGGGAGGGCCCCCCGCCCGAACCCTCACCCCCGGCCCCTCTCCCATCCCCCGCCCCCCTCCCTCACTGGGAGAGGGGAGAAAAGCAACGCAAAGACTTAGGAGTGGCTCCATTGCAGGGCCCCCCTCTTCTCCCGGTGAGGGAGGGGGCCGGGGGGACGGGAGAAGAGGGCAGGGCTTCCTTCTGCGGAGATACCGAGGGGCCCTACTTCCCCGTCTCCGCCACCATCTGCCCCGCCGCCCCGCCCTGCCCGTAATAGGCCAGCAGCCCCTGGACCACGGCCTGGGCGACGTGCTGGCGGTAGGCGTGGGTCTGGATCAGGGCGCGGTCCTGGTCGTTGGCGAGGTTGCAGATCTCCAGCAGGGCCTTGGCGGGGACCGAGTTGTAGCGCAGCACCGCCGGCACCCAGACGCTGTTGTCGCGGATGATCCGGTCGCGCACCGGGTTGAACGGGTGCACCGGCAGGCCGCCGAGCTGGAAGGCGGCGACCACCTGCTTGGCCAGCTCGCGCGACAGCCCCTCGCTCTCCACCCGCTTCTCCTTCGGGAAGGCGACCGTCGGGCTCTCCTGCACCTCCTTGCGCGAGGCGTAGACGCCGCCGCTCTTGCTGTAGGTGCCGTCGCGCATGTCGGCGGCCGGGATGTAGGCCATCAAACCGCGCAGCGAGGGGTGGAGCGAGTCGGCGTGGATCGACAGGAAGACCACCTTGTCGGGATCGCGGTCGGCCTTCACCGCCTGGCGGTAGAGGCTGTTGGCGAGGTACCAGCGCAGGTTCACGCCGACCTTGGGGTCCTCGATCCGGTAGGGGGGCGTGGTGAGCACGGCGTGGCCGCGCGAGAAGGGGAGGACGTCGGCGTCCTGGACCTTGAAGTCGGCGCCGTCGCGGGTGGTGACCAGCACGCGGGCCGCGGTCTGCGCCTCGAGCTGCTGCTTGATCCGCATCGCGATGTCGTAGACGTAGAGGCTCTCCCAGACGCCGCCGAGGCTGGCCCCGGCGTCCAGGCCGCCATGGCCGGCGTCGAGGATGATGGTGATCCCGTTGAGCCCCTTGGCCTTGACCTGGTTGCTGAAGCGGGCGCTCTGGCGCAGGCTCTCTTCGTACTTCTTGCGCAGCGGGTGCCCCTCGGGGAGGTACTCGGGCTGCAGGACGTCGAAGGGGATCTTGACCCGGTAGCCGATCGGGATGTCGCTGACGTCCGCGATGCCGCTACGCTTGGCGATCTTGGCGGCCAGCGCGTTGACGTCCGCGCCGAAGACGCGGCCGGTGAAGCGCACCACCACCGAGGAGTAGAGCGCCTCGTGCGGGCGCAGCCGGTAGACCGCGAACTCGCCGTCCGGATCGGCGCCGTACTGGAGCTGGAAGGGCTTCTCGGGCACCGGCAGGACGGAGCGGAAGGCGGGCCGCAGCAGCTCCGAGGGGATGGTCACCGTGGTGCCGCGCGCCACGTCGTCGTCCCAGAGCTCGTTGTACTCGCGGATGGCGCGGAAGCTCTCGCCGGTGCCGGTGAACCAGAGGGCCAGGTTCCAGAGGCTCTCGCGCTGGAGGGGACCGACGCCGCGGACCTTGTGGACCCAGCCGTCGGCGGCGCCGTGGTCGTCCGCGAACAGGGCGCGGGCCGCCTTGAGCTGCCAGTCCACGGTGAGGAGGTCGAAGGGGATCGAGTAGCGGGCGCCGGTCTGGAGATCGGCACCGGTGCCGGAGGCGCTGTTCGTCTCCGCCACCTTCGAGGCGAGCGAGGCGTCGCCGCACAGGCGGGTGGCGAAGGCCGCCATCCCCTCGCCACGGCGGGGAACGGCCTCGACGACGATCCCGTGCTCCTCGGAGAGGGCGACGGCGAGGCCGTCCTCCAGCCCGACCCGGACCGGTCCGTGCGCCGCCGGGACGATGCTGACGGAGGCCGTCGACGCCGCGGGCGAGGGCTTGGACGGCGCGGCGGGCACTGGGGAGGCGGCCAGGACCGCGAGCAGGACGACGGCGACGGCCGCTCGCGCGCTCACCACGCTCACGATACCGCCGCCTCTGCGCCCCGGAACGTGGGGGCGACCGTCCAGGCGACCTCGCGCTCGAAGGCGCGGGCGGCGCGGAAGACCGCGGCCTCGCCGAAGCGGGGGCCGAGGATCTGGAGCGACAGCGGCAGGCCATCGCCGCCGTCACCGCCGGCGCCGGAGGGCACCGCGGTCGCCGTCACGCCGGTCAGGTTCGCCGGGGTGGTGAAGATGTCCGAGAGGTACATGGCGAGCGGATCGTCCACCTTCTCGCCCAGCCGGAAGGCGGCGGACGGCGCGGTGGGCGTCACGATCAGGTCGGCGCGGGCGAAGGCGGCGTCGAGCTCGCGGCGCATCCGCTCCAGCACGCCGCGCGCCCGGCCGTAGTAGGCCTCGTAGTAGCCGGACGAGAGGGCGAAGGTGCCGAGCATGATCCGCCGCTCGACCTCCGGGCCGAACCCCTCGCTGCGGCTCGCGAAGTAGAGGTCCGCCAGGTTGTCCGCCTCGGGCGACCGCCGGCCGTAGCGCACGCCGTCGAAGCGGGCGAGGTTGGAGCTCGCCTCCGAGGTGGCGATCACGTAGTAGACGGCGATGGCGGCGTCGACGCTGGGCACCGAGACCTCGACGATCTCCGCCCCCAGCCGGGTCAGCCGGTCGAGCGACGCGCGCCAGTCGCGGGCGACGTCGCCGCCGAGCCGCGAGGGATCGACCTCGCGAAGGATGCCGACCTTGAGGCCGGCGATCCCCGCTTCGATCGTTTCCAGATAGTCGCCGACCGGCTCGTCGGCGGACGTCGCGTCGCGCGGATCGGCGCCGGCGATCACCTGCAAGCCGAGCGCGGCGTCGCGCACGTTCCTGGCCAGCGGGCCGATCTGGTCGAGCGACGAGGCGAAGGCCACCAAGCCGTAGCGCGAGACGCGGCCGTAGGTCGGTTTGACGCCGACGATGCCGCAGAGCGCCGCCGGCTGGCGGATCGAGCCGCCGGTGTCCGAGCCGAGGGCGAGCGGCACGCTCCCCGAGGCCACCGCCGCCACCGGGCCGCCGCTGGACCCCCCCGGCACCCGGGCGAGGTCCCACGGGTTGCGGGTGGTCTGATAGGCGGAGTTTTCGCAGGAGGAGCCCATGGCGAACTCGTCCATGTTCGCCCGCCCGAGCGGCACGGCGCCCGCCGCCAGCAGGCGCTCGACGGCGGTCGCGGTGTAGGGGGCCACGTAGCCGGCGAGGATGCGCGAGCCGCAGGTGAGGGCGCGCCCCGCGAGGCTCAGATTGTCCTTGAGCGCCACCGGCACGCCGGCGAGCGGACCGGGGTCGTCGCCGGCGGCGGCGCGGCGGTCGACCTCGGCGGCGCGGGCGCGGGCCTCCGCCTCGAAGACCTCCAGGTAGGCGCCGATCAGCGGCTCGACGTGGGTGGTGCGGGCGAGGCAGGACTCCAGCACCTCGGCCGCCGACACCTCGCGGGAGCGCACCCGGGAGGCGATCTCCTCGGCCGCCAGCTCCCAGAGCTCAGGCATCGCCGCTCCCCTTCACCTCGGGCACCAGCAGGAAGCCGTCCATCGACGCGGGCGCGTTGGCGAGGAAGACCTCGCGCGGCAGGCACGACTGGGGCACATCGGCGGCTTCCCGTACGCCCTCGACGGCAGCGTCCGAAGCCAAGCCTTCGAAACCCTGGAGCTGATCGATGTACTCGACGATGGAGGCGAGCTGACCGGCGAAGCGCTCCTCTTCCTCCGGAGCGAAACGGAGGCGGGCCAGAGTGGCGATTTTCCTTACGTCTTCGCGAGTTAGTGCCATGGCCTTCAAGTGGAAGTTTAGCCCCGTTCCGCGATCTGAAGCAAATGGGGCGCAGGACACCACGGAACACGGACGGACACTGACAAGCACGGACTTTCACGGACGCGCGCGATAGGGTCCCTGGCCGTCCGTGTGGGGTCCGTGTCAGCCCGTGAGATTTCCTCACCCTCCGCGCAGCACCGCCGGCCGCGCCACCACCGTCCCCCGCTTGTCGCGCAGCTCGATCCGAAGCTCGCCGGAGCCGCCGATCTTCGCGGGGAGCTGGGCGCGGTCGAGGGTCAGGACATAGTAGCCGGAGATCGCCTTCGCCAGCGTGCGGGTGGCGAGGCCCGGCAGGCGGAAGGTCCGGAGGTAGACGCCGCCGGTGGCCTCGGCGACCGCCTGCAGCCCGACCTCCAAGGAGTGGCTGTCGGCGCTGGTGACGTCGAGCACGAAGACGGAGGCACGGGCGGCGTCGAGGGCCCGCACGGCGGGGGCGTAGGCGGGCGTCATCCGCACGCCGTCGCCGCCGAAGCGGCCGAGGCCCCAGCCGAGGTAGATCAGCGTCTTTTCGCCCGGCAGCGGAGCCAGCGCCCTGGCGGTGAGCTCCAGGGCGCGCTCCGGCGAGGCCGCCTCGCGGGCGGCGGCGAAGTCGAAATGGCCGGCGAGGGAGTCGGGGCCGTCCGGAGCGATCTCGCGCTCGGCCCCCCAGAGCATCGCCTCGTCCAGCGCCGCGTAGGCGACGTCGTGGTCGCGGGTGAAGTCCTGGCGGAGCTTGAGGTGCGAATCGTAGGAGACCACCGCGATCCGGTCCTCCGGATGGAGCGTCTCCAGCAGCTCGCGGGTGTGCGGCCGCAGCCGGAGCTGGCCGCTGATGCGGGTCGGGTTCAGATCGGCCTGGACGAAGAAGACCATCAGGCGGCCGGGAGGCCGGGAGAGCGCCTCCGTCACCAGCGCGCCGTTGACGGAAGAGGGGGGAGCGGCGGCCGGCGCGGGATCGTCGCCGGAGGTCCAATCGACGGCGACCACCGGCACCTCCAGCTTCCCGACCTGGACCCGGAAGTCCTTGGGGGTCAGATCCGGGATCGGCTGTCCCCAGGTGTCGACCACCCGCACCACGACGGTTGAGATCGAGACGTCGATCGCCGCTTCGAACTGGACGGGCGGCTCGGCGCTCTGGGCGCGAGCTGCCGGGCCGAAGCCGAGGGAGACGACAAGGAAGGCAGCGAACGGTCGCGGGATCATGTCCAGATTATAGAGCCATGTTGCCCGGTTTGTTCCAGGTTCCGCAGCTCTCCCGAGACGAGGATGTAGGAAAGGTTCGGATGCGGCGATCCTCGTTCAAGTTGCGGCATTGCTTCGTTCAATTGCGGCGAAAGCCGTCACCGTACTGTGCCCATCCCTATGTGAAGCCTAGTTCTTAGGAGGGATTGCGGCATTCCCTTCTTCCTCGCTTTCCAGGACAGAGCCGCGAGGGAGATCGATTCACAAGGATGCGTCATTCAACAGTCAATGCTCCGTAAATCAATCCTCAAAGGCTGTAAAGACCTTCCAGTAAGCCGCAATCCGGACGATTCGTGCGGCAAATCGAAGCCAACTGTCGGCAAAGCAAAAATCCGTTGCGGCAATCATGTCCCGAAAGGAGGGCTGCCACCTTTCTCCTGCCCATCTTCGAGCTTCCGTGGTGTCCCCGACTGTGAGGGATGCGGTATTCCTTGGGAGTAATGCGGCTAAGAAGTGAGTGAATACCGCATTATGCTTCCGTATTGCGGCATTCATTGTTTCCCTTGCGGTCTTCCCTGCCAGGGTTGCGGTATTTAGCGGAGCACCGCATTGCGGTCGGACGCATAGAATAGATCCGTGAGCGCCGCCGGCCACGCCAGGGCCTTCCGCCTCCTCCTCCACCTCCCGGCCGTCCGGGCGCTGCTCGACGCCTGCGAGGGACTCGAATGCCACCTCGTCGGCGGCGTGCTCCGCGATCGCGCCCTCGGCCTGCCTTGCCACGATATCGACGCGGTGGTGGCCGGCCGCGCGGACTGGAGCGGACTGCAGGTCGCCGAGCGGCTCGCCGCGGCGCTCCCGGCCCGGCTGGTCCTGCTCGGCGGCAAGGAGTGGTCTGCCTACCGCCTCGTCGCGGCCGACCTGACCGTCGACCTCTGGGACCGCCAGGGGATGACCCTCCACGACGACTTGGCGAGGCGCGACTTCACCGTCGACGCCTTCGCCCTCGGTTTGGCGGACGGCGCGGTGATCGACCCCTTCGGCGGCCTGGCCGACCTCGACCGCCGGCTGCTGCGCGCCACCACCCCGGAGAGCTTCGCGGGCGATCCGCTGCGCGTGCTGCGCCTCCCCCGCCTGCTCCTCCGCCTGCCCGGCTTCGCCGCCGACCCCGACACCCTGGGGCTCGCCCGCCTCGCCGCGCCGCGCCTCGCGGAGGTCGCCGCCGAGCGGGTGCGCGACGAGCTGGCGATCCTCTTCGCCCACCCCGAGGCCCACCGTGGCCTGGCGCTGCTGACGGCGCTCGACGTCTACCCCGGCCTCTGGCTGGGGCGACCGGGCGAGCCGGGGCGGACGGAGGGCGCCATGGCCGAGCTCGAAGCGCTGCCCGAGCGCATCCGCGAGCTGCGCGGGATCGACGAAGCCGCGGCGGAGGAGGTCGACGCCATGGCCGCCCGCGTGGCCGCGACGTTCGCCCATCTTCCGCTCTCAGCTCTGGAAGGGTTCCGCGGCGCCGGCTACCTCACCCGGCAGGAGGCCGCCAAGGTCGCCCTCCTCCTCGGCTGGGAGGAGCTGCCGGCGAGCGAGCTCGGCCAGCGCCGCTTCCTTCACCAGGCCGGCCGGCTCTGGGCCACCGCCGTCGCCTCGATGGGAGCGCGCGCCGCCGCCGGCGCGGCCCTCGAGCGCTGGCGGGCGACGCTGCGGCCGCTGCTGGAACTGGCCCGTCGGGAGGGGGAGGCGCTGATCGACCCGCCCCGGCTGCTCACCGGCGGCGAGGTCCAGGAGCTGCTGGGGGTTCTCCCCGGACCCGCGGTGGGACGGGCCCTGGCGGCAATCCGGGAGGCGCAGGTGGACGGCAGGGTCGGGACACGGGAGGAGGCGGTGGCGCTGCTGCGCGGCGAGGCGGGTGCCGGCCCGGCGAACGTCGAAACCTGAACGTTTCGTCCCTTTCCAAGCAGCTCGCGCACCTTCACTCAGTAGAGCCGCACAGGCTCGAAGATCGAACGGGCCGAGACGGGACCTGCCGCCCGGAAGATCGCAAGCTCGCCGTGGTCCCACAATGTTCGTGCCAAGGAGACACTGATGCACAAGATTGACCTGGTTCGCGCCTGGCGTGACGAGGAGTACCGCAACAGCCTGACCCCCGAGCAGCTCGCCAGCCTGCCTGAGAGCCCTGCCGGAGTCGCGACGGTGGACGACAGCGCCCTGCGGAGCGTCAGCGGTGGCGTCCGCAGCTCGATTCCTTATCCCGATTGCACCACCTTCGTGGGCTCCTGCGTCAAGCCGGGCCAGCAGTGCCCGTAGCCGCAAACCCCTGAGCCCCAGCGGGCGGGCCGCCAGGTCCGCCCGCGTCCCCAACTCATTTCCAGACCGACGGCGGAAGCGATGGACGAGATCTTCGACGCCCCAGAATGGTGGGACGCTCTGACGCTCGCGGAACGCGCGGCCCTCCTCCCCGCGGAGGGGTGCGGCGAGGCCCCTGAGCCCGAGCGGATGGAACGCGCGGCGCGCCAGGCCGGCCGCTGGCGCCGGGAGGCGGACCTGGTCGACGACGCGATCTTCGCCGAGCGCCTCGCCCTCGACGGGCTGACGCCCGACCGCTTCCGGCGCGCGCTCGCCGAGACCCCCGCGAGCCTGCGCCGGCGGACGGACGGGCGCCCTCCCTGGCTGGAGCTCCTGGCGCGGACCTTCTCCCATCCCTCGCCGCCGCTCCCGCCCGGCACCGCGGACGACCTCGGCGTCCTGGAGCTCCTGCGCCCGCTGATCGCCGACGCCGGCTCGCGCGTCCTGGAGACCCTGCGGCGCCTCGCGGCGGACCGGCCGGGGCTCCTCGATCCGGAGGCCGTCGCCGCCTCGCTCCTCGCCACCCTGGTGCGGCGGCTCCGCTGGGCGTCCGAGAGGACCCTCGCCCTGGAGCTCCAGATCGCCCGGCTCGAAGGGAGGCTCCAGGGCGAGACCTCCGAGGAGCGCTTCCGGAGCTTCGTCGGGATCCTGCGCCGGCCCGCGGACGCTCTGGAGATCCTGCGGCGCTATCCGGTGCTGGCCCGCGACGCCTGCCGCCATGCCGGGCAGTGGGCGGAGACCGGCCTGGAGATGATCGAGCGTCTGGCGGCGGACCGCGGCGAGATCGTCCGCCGCCTCCTGGGCGGCGAGGATCCGGGCCCTCTGACCGGCGCGGAGGCCGGGCTCAGCGATCGCCACGCCGGCGGGCGCTCGGTGGCGATCCTCGCCTTCGCCTCGGGGTTGCGGACCGTCTACAAGCCCAAGCCACTGGCCGTCGACAGCCGCTTCCAGGAGCTGGTCGGCTGGCTCAACGGCTGCGGGGCCGAGCCACCGCTGCGCCACCTCACCGTCCTCGACCGCGGCGGTTACGGCTGGGTGGAGCACGTCGCCGCCCGCCCGTGCGAATCCCTGGCGGAGGTGGAGCGCTTCCACCAGCGCCAGGGCGCCTGGGTCGCCCTGCTCTACGTCCTGGAGGCGAACGATTTCCATCACGAGAACCTGATCGCCGAGGGCGAGCACCCGGTGCCGATCGACCTCGAGACCCTGTTCCAGCCGGCCCGCTCCCAGCCGGCCGCCGGCGGCCCGGGATACCTGCCGACGGCCCAGACGGTGCTGAACAGCGGCCTGCTCCCCAGGAGATTCTGGGATACCGCCGCCGAGGAGGGAGGGCTCGACCTCAGCGGCATGGGAGCCACCGGCGGCCAGACCCTGGAGGTGCGGCGGATCGCCGGCGAGGGGACCGACCGGATGCGGTGGGCCCGGCAGGAGATGCGGATGGAGGCCGGCCCCAACCTCCCTACCCTGCGCGGCGAGCCGGTGACGCTCTGGGAGCAGAGGGACGCGGTGCTGCGCGGCTTTCGCTCGATGTACCAGCTCCTCCGCCGCCACCGCGAGGAGCTCCTCGCCCCGCGAGGGCCGCTGTCCCCCTTCGACGGATTGGCGGTCCGCACCCTGCTGCGCGGCACCGGCGTCTACGCCCATCTACTGCACGTGGCCCACCATCCCGACTACCTGCGCAACGCCCTCGACCGCGACCGCCTCTACGACCGGCTCTGGCTGGACGCCGTGGGCTACCCCCCCTTCCGGCGGGCGGTGTGGAACGAGCGGGAGGACCTGGCCGGCGGCGATGTTCCGCTGTGGAGCGCGCTCTCGACCGGGACCGATCTCCTCCACGCCCGCGGGGGGCGGATCGAAGGGTTCTTCGCGATGCCGGGGATGGAGCTCGCCCGGGAGCGGCTGCGGGCGATGGGCGACGACGACCTTGAGCGGCAGAGCTGGCTGGTCGAGGCCTCGATCGAGGCCACCCGGGCGCTCGACGAGCGCTGGACCTGGCCGGCGGCGAGCCTGCCCGAGGCCGGCCCCGCCGGAAGCGAACGCTTCCTGGCGGCGGCCGGGCGAATCGGCGACCGCCTGGCCCGGCTGGCGGTCGAGCAGGGAGGGATCGTGAGCTGGTTCCATCTCGATCTGCGCCCCGGGGGATGGTTCCTGGAGCCGATGCCGGCCGACCTTTACAACGGCCTCTCCGGGCTCGCCCTCTTCCTCGCCCACCTCGGGGCCCTGAGCGGCGAGGAGCGCTATGAGCGCCTCGCCCGGCTCGCCCTGAGCACCGCGAGGCAGCGGCACGAAGCCGCCCCCGCGACGCTCCCCGGCGCTTTCAACGGCTGGGGCGGGCTCGTCTACGCCCTCACCCACCTGGGACGCCTGTGGAGGGAGCCCGGGCTGCTCGACGCGGCGGTCGCACTGACGGCGGGGACGCCCGACCTGATTTCCAGCATCGAGAAAGACGACGCCTTCGACCTCATCGCCGGCTCGGCCGGAGCCGCCGCCGCGCTCCTGGCCCTGCACCGCCACCGCCCCCTCCCAGCGGTGCTGGAGGCCGCCGCCCGCTGCGGCGAGCACCTGCTCACCGGCGCCGTCGTCGACGAGCGCGGTTGGGGGTGGCCGCCGTCTGGAGGGGCGAGCCGCGTGCCGCTCACCGGCTTCAGCCACGGCACGGCCGGCATCGCCTGGGTCCTGGCGCGGCTCGCCCAGGCCACCGGCGAGGAGCGCTTCCGCGCGGCGGCCCGCGGCGCCCTCCGCTACGAACGGAGCTGGTTCGATCCCGGGCACGACAATTGGCCCGACCTGCGGGAGAGCCACCGCTCCGCCGCCGGGCCGGACTTCCTCTACGCGTGGTGCCACGGCGCGCCGGGGATCGGGCTCGGCCGCGCCGGCATGCTGCCCTATCTGGATGACCCCGAGATGCCGTCCGAGATCCGCGCCGCGGCCCGGGCCACCCTGGCGGAGGGGTTCGGCGGCAGCCAGTGCCTCTGCCATGGCGACCTGGGAAACCTGGAGACTCTCCGGGAGGCCGGACGGGTGCTGGGGGATGTAGCGTTGGCGGCCGAGGCAGAGCGCCTGGCCGCCCGCGTGCTGGCGCGGATCGAAGGCGGGGGACTGCGCTGCGGCACCAGCGCCAGGACCGAGAGCCTGGGCTTGATGGTCGGCCTGGCGGGGATCGGCTACGGGCTGCTCCGCGCTGCGTGGCCGGAGCGCGTGCCCTCCGTCCTGCTGCTGGAGACGCCCTAGCGGAAGATGCCGGTGCGTTGCGGGCCGGTGCTGCCGGAGTCGCCGCTGCCGACCAGGCGCTGGTTGAGCTCCTTGATGCGCTCCATCAGCTTGTCGATCTTCTCCTGGGCCTCCTGGCGCAGCCGGGCGTAGTCGCCGCGCAGCCGCTCGCGCTCCTGGGCGGCCTCCGCAAGCCGGGCCTGGACCTCCTCGATCTGCTGGTCGCGCTGGCGGACGGCGGCCTGGACGGCGACGATCTGCTCGTCCTTCTCCGCCAGCTTGAGCTTGATCTTCTCTTCCTGCTCCTCATAGAGGCGCCGGAACTGCTGGAGCTCGACGATCTGGGAAAAATCGGACGTAACGGGATTCAATTCGCCTCCTCGCTCCTCGATCAGCGGGAACATCTTGCGGAGCTTCAGGGAAAGGTCTTCCGGATCGGGCGACTGGCGCATCGCCTCGGCGTAGGTGATCGTGCCGTGGACCAGCAGGGCGAGCAGCGACTGGTTGGTCGACTGCATGCGGTAGTAGCCCACGGAGGACTCCATCTCCTCGTGGATGGAGCTGATCTCCCCCACCTCGATCATCTTGCAGATCTTGGGGGAGGCGCGCAGGATCTCCAGGGTGGCGATCCGCCCCTGGCCGTCGGCGCGCTCGACCAGCTTCATCGAGACGACCCCCTTCAGGACCTGCGCGAGCTGGGCGCGGATCTGCGGCTGCTGGTCGGCCGGGAAGGTGTCGAGGATGCGGTCGACGGTCTGCGGCGCGCTGTTGGTGTGCAGGGTCGAGAAGACCAGGTGGCCGGTCTCGGCGGCGGTGATCACGGTCGACACGGTCTCGGGGTCGCGCATCTCGCCGACCATGATGACGTCGGGGTCCTGCCGCATGGCGTTGCGCAGGGCCTCGGAGAAGGTGCCGGTATCGGTCCCGACCTCGCGCTGGGAGATCGACGCCACGTCGTCCGTGAACAGGAACTCCATCGGGTCCTCGATGGTGATCACGTGCACCGGGCTGTGCGTGGTGATGTAGCGGATCATCGCGGCGAGGGTGGTCGACTTGCCGCTGCCGGTCGGCCCGGTGACCAGGACGAGCCCCATCGGCAGGCTGCAGAACTCCAGCAGCACCGGCGGCAGCTCGAGGTCCTCGAGGCTCTTGATCTGATAGGGGATGCGCCGGAAGCAGGCGGCGATGCTCCCCCGCTGCATGTACATGTTGCAGCGGAAGCGGGCGAGTCCGCGCACGCCGTAGCCGGTGTCGACCGACATCCGCTCCTCGAGCTTGGCCTTCTGCCGCGGGGTGAGGATCCCCATCAGCATCTCGCCCAGCTCGTCGGGCTTCAGCGGCGGCGCCTCGATCGGCAGCAGGCGGCCGTTGATACGCAGCAGGGGCGGCCGGGTCGGCTTCAGATGAAGGTCCGACGCACCCTTGTCCGTCATGAACTTAAGAAGGCGATCAAGATCCATGATGTGTGCCGGGCATTCTACAGGAGATGCGGAGAAAGGCCATAGAGGAGGGCGGCGGGGCGCGGCCAGGGAACACGGACGAGCACGGACCTCTCACGGACCTGCACGGACGGGCGAACCCTCCGGACTTTCAGCGGTCTGTCCGTGCTCGTCCGTGTTCGTCGCTGTTTCGTCCGTGTTCCCTCGCTCCGCCCCCTCAGAACTTCCGCATCAGCCCCACCACCACCCCCTGCACCTTCACGTCCCGGGCGGGGACGCGAATCGGCTGCATGGTGGGGTTGGCGGGCTGGAGGCGGACGACGGCGCCCTCGGGGTAGAAGCGCTTCAGGGTGGCGTCCTCGCCGATCAGCGCCACCACCATCTCGCCCGGCTCGGCCAGGTCGCGGCGCAGGACGATCACGAAGTCGCCGTCGTGGATCCCTTCGTCGATCATCGACTCGCCCACCACCCGCAGCACGTAGTGGTCGCCGCCGCGCGGGCTCAGCAGGTGCCCCGGCACGGTCACCCGGTCGTTGCCGGAGAGCGCCTCGATGGGGCGGCCGGCGGAGATCTGGCCGAAAAAGGGGAGCTCGCGTTCGCTCGACTCGTTGCCCGGGATCGCCCGGATCAGCTCGATGCCCCGCTTCTGGTTCCAGTCCCGCTTCAGGAACCCCTTCTGTTGCAGCAGCTTCAGGTGCTTGTAGGCGGTGCCGTACGAGGAGAACCCGAACTTCTCGCAGATCTCCCGGTGCGTGGGAGCGATGCCGCGCTCCCGGCGGTACCCCTGGATGTACTCCAGGATCTCTTTCTGGCGCTCGGTGAGGTAGGACATGGCGCAAGTTTAGGCGGTAACTTAGCGTAATGCAAGCGGCAGCCTTTCCGCCCGCCCTGGCATCGCCTTCCTTGACACCTTTCGCGGCGGCTCAATAGACTGGGCGGACCGCCGGGAGGCCGATCCCGATTCAATTCCCCATTCAATCCCCATTCAATTTCCCCATTCCATTTCCCCAATAATGCCTCCGCAACCGATGAGCTCCCACGCGACCCTCGATCTGGATCTCCAGCGCGGTATTCACCGTCACCGGCTCGACAACGGCCTGCGGGTGATCCTCCACCGCGCGCCCGCGCTGCCGCTGGTGGCGGTCAACCTCTGGTACCACGTCGGCTCCAAGAACGAGCGGCCCGGGCGCACCGGCTTCGCCCACCTGTTCGAGCACATGCTCTTCCAGGGGAGCGAGCACGTGGGCACCAACGAGCACTTCCGCTTCATCCAGCAGGTGGGCGGAGTCGCCAACGGCTCGACCTGGTACGACCGCACCAACTACTACGAGACCGTCCCCGCCCATCACCTCGACCTGGCGCTCTGGCTGGAGTCGGACCGCATGGGCTTCTTCCTGCCCGCGCTCACCCAGGAGAACCTCGACACCCAGCGCGACGTGGTGATGAACGAGCGCCGGCAGCGGGTGGAGAACCAGCCCTACGGCGCCGCCGGCGAGATCATCAACGAGCTGCTCTACCCGCCCTCCCACCCCTACCACTGGCCGGTGATCGGCTACATGGACGACATCGCCGCCGCCACCCTGGAGGACGTGCGCACCTTCTTCCGCGGCTACTACACGCCGAACAACGCGGTGCTCTCGGTGGTCGGGGACGTCGAGCCCGACCAGGCCCTCGAGCGGATCGAGGCCTGGTTCGGCGGCATTCCCGCCGGGCCGCCGGTGGCGCCGGTGGTGCTGACCGCGCAGCCGCTCGACGGTGCGCGGCGGGCGACGCTGCCGGACGACGTCCACCTGCCCCGCGTCTACATCGCCTTCCGCGCGCCCGCCTACGGCCAGCGGGGGTGGTACGCGGCGGACATGCTGGCGGCGGTGCTGGCGGGGGGCAAGTCGAGCCCGCTCTACCGCGACCTGGTCTACGAGCGGCAGATCGCCCAGGACGTCGGCGCTTCCGTGGGGCCGCAGGAGTGCGGCGGGACCTTCATGCTGGTCGCCACCGCCCGCCCCGGCGTCTCCGCCGAGGCCCTGGAGGAGGCGCTCCTGGGTCACCTCGCGGCGGCCGCCACCTCCCTCCCGGCCGCCGAGGATTTCGAGCGCGCCCGCAACCGCATGCTGACCGACTACTTCAGCGGCCTCCAGCGGCTGGACACCGTGGCCGACCTGCTCTCCGAGTTCGCCACCTATTTCGACGACCCGGCCGGCGCGCTGGCCGAGGCCGACCGCTACCTCGAGATCACGCCCGCCGAGCTGATGGAGTACGCCGCGGCCTGGTGCGGCGAGGAGCAGCGGGTGGTGGTCTCCGTCGTGCCGCGGAAGGCGAGCTGATGGCGGTCGACCGCTCGGCCCCACCACCGCCCCGGGAGATCCGCCCCTTCCATTTTCCCCACGTGCTGCGGACCCGGCTGCCGAACGGCCTGGCGGTGGCCGCGGCGCGCCTGGAGGGGCTGCCGCTGGTCAGCCTGGAGATCATCGCCCCGGCGGGAGCGCAGTACGATCCGCCGGAGCAGTCGGGGATCTCCACCCTCACGGCGTCGGTGATCGACGAGGGGACGGCCCGGCGGTCGGCCCTGGAGATCGCCACCGTGGCCGAGCGGCTCGGCGGCTACGTCAGCGCCGGCGCGGATTGGGACGTCGCCTACCTCTCGACGGGGCTGCTGTCGAGCCACCGCCTGGAGGGGCTGGAGCTGCTGGCCGAGATCGTCGCCACTCCGACCTTTCCACCGGCGGAGGTCGAGCGCCTCCGCCGGCAGCGGATCGCCGAGATCCTGCGGCGGCGCCAGGACCCCGCGGCCCTCGCCGACGACCGTTTCCAGCGCGAGGTCTTCCAGGGCACCGTGTACGCCCAGCCGCTCTACGGCGTCGAGGAGAGCCTGGCCCGGCTCGACCGCGACGCGCTGCTCGGCTTCTACCACGGCCACTACGGCTTCGACGGCTCGACCCTGATCGTGGTGGGGGACCTCGACCCCGAGGAGCTCCTGCGTGAGACCGAAACCGCCTTCGGCGCCGCCGGTCCCCGGGGGCCCGCGCCGGCGCCGCCGCGGATCCAACCGGCACCGCTGAGCGGCCTCTCCGTCCACCTCGTGGACCGCCCCGGCGCGGCCCAGACCGAGCTCCGCATGGGGCACGTGGGGGTGCCGCGGACCGCTCCCGACTACCTCCCCCTGCTGGTGCTCAACACGCTGCTGGGAGGGAAGTTCACCAGCCGGATCAACCTCAACCTGCGCGAGCGTCACGGCTACACCTACGGGGCCACCACCCGCTTCAGCACCCGCCAGGGCCCGGGGCCGTTCACCGTCTCCGCCGCGGTCGAGACGGCGGCCGCCGGCGCCGCCGCCCGCGAGGTGATCCACGAGCTGCGCCGGGTCCGCGAGGCGCCGGTCGAGCCGGAGGAGCTGGCGGAGACTCAAGGGTACATCGTCGGCGTCTTCCCCTACAGCCTGCAGACGGTGGGCGACATCACGCGGCGCCTGGAGACCCTGACCGTCTTCGGCCTGCCGGACGACTACTACGAAGGCTATCTGGAGAAGATCGAATCGATCGGCCGCGCCGAGATCCAGGAAGCGGCGCGCCGCCATCTCGATCCGGAGCGGATGGTGATCGTGGCGGTGGGCCCCGCCGAGGTCCTGGAGCCGCAGTTCGCGGGGCTCGGCCCGGTGACCGTCTGGTCGCCCGAGGGGGAGCCCCGGGCCACTCAGCCCATCCAGCCCGTCTGAACCAGGCTATCTGAGCCGGACGTCCAGATCCTTCTCGCCGGTCAGGTGGATCTCGAGATCCCGCGAGGCTCCTCCCGCGAAGTTCCCCGACTGCTTCCGGGCGAGCGCCGCGCGGCCGTGCGGGGTGACGCTGACGAGGAACTCGACGGTGCCGGCGGGGACCGGCTGGGAATCGGCGAAGTCCAGAGGCGCTTGCGAACGGTGGAAAAGGCCGCCACCACCGCCGAAATCCCGGCGGAAGATCTCCTTGCGGTTGGCGTAGACGATCACCGTCCCCTCCGGACCCTCGGAGTGGAAGTGGATGCGCACCGCCGCCAAGGTGGCCTCGGTCCGCGCCGGTGGCGGGGCGGCGTGCGCCGCCGGTCCCTCCGAGGGGATCGGCGTCACGGCGGCGGTCTCCTGGCCGGGGCGGCGAGGATTCTGCGGCGCCGGCGCCGGGCGCTGCTTCTTGTGCGCCAGCCCTTCCTGCGCCTTCACCACGATCGCCCGCGCCTCGGCGTTCGTGGGCTCGAGCGTCAGCACCGTGGTGGCGGCGGCCATCGCCGCGTCCCAGCTCTGGGCGGTCAAGGCCTGGTTCGCGCCGCCGAGCCAGGTCGCGACCTGGCTCGCCTGCGACTGCTGCGACGACTGCAGGGCGAGGTTCTGCTCGGCCGCCAGGCGCATCCGGTGGATCCCTTTCGCCTGCGGTGCGAGCGCCTCCGCCTGGCTGAAGAAGTAGCGGGCGCCCCCCCAGTTGCCGCCCCCCCGGGCCGCGTTCCCCTCGCGGAGCAGGGTCAGGATCCGCTCCCGCCTGCCGTCCTCGTCCGCGCTGCGCTGTGGGCCCCCCGGGAGCGCCCGGCCCAGCCAGAGCAGCGCCGCCGCCCAGACCAGGAGCGCGGCGGCGGCGGCGATCCCGCCCGCGATCAGCACGCGGCGCGGCGAGATCCGGCCCGGAGCCTTGAGGACCGGCGCCACGGTGGCGACCGTGTCGGCGAGTGGGTCGGCGAGTGGGTCGGCGAGCGGGTCGGCCGGCGGGACTGGCGCGGGCATGGGAACGGCGGTCGCCGAAGCTCCCGTTGCCGAAGTTCCCGTCGCCGAGGTGCCCGTGCCGTCCGCCGCCGGCGGAACCGGGGGCGGCGGCGGGACGGCGGCCGGAGCCCCGCGCAGCCGGCTCAGGAACGACCCCTTCGCGGCCCTGGCGGGAGGAGCCGTCGGAGCTGTGCTCGTTCCGGACGGGGTCCCGGCCGCGGGCGAAAACGAGGGGATCGGAGCCGGCGGCAGCACCATCGTCGACGAGAGGCTCTGGGTCCCGTTCGAAGCCGAAGGCGAGCTCGCCTCGACCACCCGGCGCAGGTCGTCCACCATCTCCCGGGCCCGCTGATACCGCTTGGCCGGGTCCTTCTCGAGCGCCCGGCCGAGGATGCGGTCGACCCCGGGAGGGAGGTCGCGGACGTAGTCGCGCAACGGGGTGAAGTGGTCGTAGACGATGCGGTGGCTCACCACGGTCAGGTTCTCGCCCTGGAACGGCTTGTGGCGGGTGAGCATCTCGTAGAGCACGACGCCGAGCGAGAAGAGGTCGGCGCGGTGGTCGACCTCCCTGCCCTGGATCTGCTCAGGCGCCATGTAGTTGGGCGTGCCGAGGAGCTGCCCCTCCTGGGTGAGGTTCGAGCTGTCGAGCCGGGCGATGCCGAAGTCGGTGATCTTCACCTTGCTGTCGCCGGTGATCAGGATGTTCGCCGGCTTGACGTCGCGGTGGACCACCCGGTTGGCGTGGGCGTAGTCGAGCGCGTCCCCCACCTGGGCGATGACGTCGAGCACCCCGGCCAGCGACAGCGGCTGCTCCCCCTGGAGCATCAGCTTCAGGTTGGTGCCGCGCACGTACTCCATGGCGATGAAAGCGAGCCCGTCGTCGCTCGCCTCGACCACGTCGTGAATGGTGACGATGTTGGGGTGGGTGAGGATGCCGGCGCTCTGCGCCTCGCGCATGAAGCGGATGCGGAACTGCTCCATCTCCTGGTCTTTGACCGAGTAGCCGATGCGGAAGGTCTTGAGCGCGACCAGCCGGCCGATCAGGGGATCGCGGGCGAGGAACACCACGCCCATGGCCCCCTTGCCGATCTCGTCGACGATTTCGTAGCGGCCAAGCTTGGTCGGGGTCAGGGGGAGCATGACGAGAGCGCTTTTCGCGTCGCCATTCTAGGACGGGCCGGCCGCCGAGTCAAACCGGAAATAAGGGGTAAGTACCAGTCATTCTGGATATTTACACGAGAATCCCGCAACCCGCCAGGGAAGGCGCCCTGTGGTATATTTGCGCCCCTTGATCTTTTGAAGGAGGTCCGACTATGCAGGTGGATAGCCCGGAGAAACTTCGAAACATTGCCGTGGCGGGTCATAACGACACCGGCAAGACCACGCTCGTGAGCGCGCTGCTGTACGCCGGCGGGGTCACCACCCGCCTCCACCGGGTCGAAGACGGCAATACCATGACCGACTTCGACCACGAGGAGGTCGAGCGCAAGATCTCGATCGGCCTCGCGGCCTGCTTCACTCCCTGGCAGCAGCACAAGATCAACCTCCTCGACTGTCCCGGCTACGGCATCTTCTTCAGCGAGACCCAGCAGGGTCTGCGCGCCGCCGACGCGGCCGTCCTCTGCGTCAACGGCGTGGCCGGCGTCGAGGTCAACACCGAGCGGGTCTGGGACGCGGCCGCCGGCATGGAGCTGCCGGTGCTGGTCAACCTCACCAAGATGGACCGCGAGCGGGCCGACTTCGGCCGCGCCCTCGAGGGGTTGCAGAAGCGCTTCGGCCGCGGCGTGCTGCCGGTCCAGATCCCCATCGGCCAGGAGGCGGGCTTCACCGGCGTCGTCGACCTGGTGACCCAGAAGGCCTACACCTTCACCCGCGACGGCAACGGCAAGGCGACGCCGGCCGAGATCCCGGCCAACCTCGCGGAGGAGGTCGAAACCCACCGCTCGCGGCTGATCGAGGCGGTCGCGGAGACCGACGACAAGCTGATGGAGGGGTTCTTCGAGAACGGCACGATCCCGCAGGAGGATCTGGTGACCGGGCTACGCCGCGCCGTCGCCCGCCGCCAGATCTTCCCGCTGACCCTGACGGCCGCCAACCACGGCATCGGCCCCTCGGCGCTTCTCGACCTCGTCCTCGCCCTGCTCCCCTCTCCCGCCGACCGCGCTCCCTTCCCGGCGAAGAACGTCGGCGGCGAGGACATGGCGCTCGCCGCCGACCCGTCAGGGCCGCTGGCGGTGCTGGTCTTCAAGACCCTCTCCGACCCCTTCACCGGCAAGATCTCGCTGCTGCGCGTCGTCTCCGGCACGCTCAACGCCGACACCAACGTCTGGAACGTCCGCGCCGAGGAGGCCGAGCGGCTGGGCCATCTGGTGGCCCTCGAAGGCAAGCAGGGGGGGAACGTGCCGCGCCTGATCGCCGGCGACATCGGCGGCGTCGCCAAGCTCAAGATCACCGTCACCGGCGACACCCTGTGCGCCAAGGACAAGCCGGTCAAGCTCGGCTGGATCCGCGTCCCCGAGGCGGCCATGGCCTTCGCCGTCGAGCCGAAGTCCAAGGGGGACGAAGAGAAGATCGGCGACGCCCTGCACCGGCTGATGGACGAGGACATCGCCCTCCACGCCGGGCGCGATCCCGAGAGCCACGATCACCTGCTCTCCGGCAACGGCCAGCTCCACATCGAGATCGCCGTCGCCAAGCTCAAGCACCGCTTCCACGTCGACGTCCTCCTGCATCCGCCCAAGGTGCCCTACCGCGAGACGATCCTGCGGCCCGCCGACGGCCACGGCCGGCACAAGAAGCAGACCGGCGGCCGCGGCCAGTTCGCCGACTGCAAGATCAAGGTCGAGCCGCTGCCGCGCGGCGAGGACTTCAGCTTCGCCGACGAGATCTTCGGCGGCGCCATTCCGCACAACTACCGGCCGGCGGTCGAGAAGGGGATCCAGGACGCCCGCCGCCGCGGCTTCCTCGCCGGCTACCCGATGGTCGACTTCAAGGTGCGGCTGCTCGACGGCCAGTACCACGACGTCGACTCGTCGGAAATGGCGTTCAAGATCGCCGGCTCGCTCGCCTTCAAGGACGCCATGGCGAACGCCAAGCCGACCATCCTCGAGCCGGTGATGAAAGTCGACATCACCACCACCGAGGAGTTCACCGGCGACATCATGGGCGACCTGTCGCACCGCCGCGGCCGCCCCCAGGGGATGGACGCCGACAACGGCAGCCAGGTCATCAAGGCGCTGGTGCCGATGTCCGAGATGCTCGACTACGACCGTATCCTGCGCGCCATGACTCAAGGGCGGTCGAGCTTCCATATGGAGTTCTCGCACTACGAGGAGGTCCCCAAGCTGGTCCAGGACAAGCTCGTCGCCGAGGCCGTAAAGCACCGCCAGGAGGAGCACGAGTAGGCGATCCGGCGGACGTTGTACAATCTCCAGATCCGGGCGCCCAGCCGGGCGCCCGCCTTCCATAGCAACCACGGGAGATCGAACCTTGATCCAAGCGTCTCAATTGCGCACCGGCATGTGCGTCCTCTTCGAAGGGGATATCTGCCGTGTGATGACCTCGCACCACGTCACGCCCGGGAACCTGCGCGGCTTCGTCCAGGCCAAGATGCGCAACCTGCGCAACGGCAACAGCTTCGAGCACCGCTTCAGCTCCACCGAGAAGGTCGAGCGGGCGATCCTCGACACCCAGCCGATGGAGTTTCTCTACTCCGACCCCTCCGGCCACCACTTCATGAACCAGGACTCCTACGAGCAGATCACGCTCGACGACGAGGTCCTCGGCGACTCCATGCTCTACCTGCTCCCCAACACCGTCATCCAGATCGACTTCTACGACGAGAAGGCGGTGGGCATCGAGCTCCCGAACACGGTCACCCTGGAAGTCGTCGACACCGAGCCGAGCATGAAGGGGGCCACCGCCAGCGCCTCCTACAAGCATGCCAAGATGGAGACCGGCCTGACGGTGAGCGTGCCGCCGTTCATCGAGGTGGGGACGAAGATCATCATCGACACCCGCGAAAACAAGTATCTGAGCCGGGCGTGAACCCCCAACTCCTCGTCGAGGGCCTCACCTGGTTCGTGGTCTTCCTGTTCTCGACCACGCTCCACGAGGCGGGCCATGCCCTCGCCGCCCTGAAGCTCGGCGACTCCACCGCCTACGAGGGGGGGCAGGTCTCGCTCAACCCCCTCCCGCACATCCGGCGGGCGCCGGTGGGGATGGTCCTCGTCCCCATCGTCTCGTTCATCGCCAGCCACTGGATGATGGGCTGGGCGAGCGCGCCCTACGATCCGCTCTGGGCCCACCGCTATCCGAAACGGGCGGCGCTGATGGCCGCCGCCGGTCCGGCGGCGAATCTCCTGCTGGTGATCGTGGCCGGCGTGCTGATCCGGACGGGCGTCTGGACCGGGCTCTTCTACGCTCCCGACAGCGCGAACTTCACCGCGGTGACCGCCGCGACACCAGGGAGTTGGGCGGCGGGAGCCGTGACGCCGCTGTCGATCCTCTTCTCGCTCAACCTCCTGCTCTTCACCTTCAACCTGCTCCCCCTGCCGCCGCTCGACGGCAGCGCCATCCTGCCCGGGTTCATGAGCGACGACATGGCGCGCAAGTTCCACGACCTCCTGCGCCAGCCGATGTTCTCGATGATCGGCCTGCTCGCGGCCTGGCGGATCTTCCCCGCGATCTCCGATCCCCTGCAGACGCTGGCGCTCAACCTGCTTTATCCGGGGGCCGGGTACCATTGAAGATCAGGATTCTGGCGGCGCTCACGCTCCTTCTGATGACCGCCGCGGCCTTCGCGGCGGCGCCACCTGGCCCTCCTCTCCTGCTGACCGGCGCGCGAGTTCTCGATCCCTCCGGCGAGCGCCTCCTTGACGGTCAGGACGTGCTGATCGAAAACGGGCGCATCGCCGCCCTCGGTGCCACGGGAACGCTCCGGACTCCGGCTGGAATTCAAAAGATCGATCTCGCGGGGCTCACCCTGATCCCCGGCCTGATCGAGATGCACTCGCACCTCCTCCTCCACCCCTACGACGAGACCCCCTGGGACGACCAGGTTCTGAAGGAGTCGCTGGAGCTGCGGACGATCCGCGCCGTGGTGGCGGCCAAGGCCACGCTGGAGGCGGGCTTCACCACCGTGCGCGATCTTGGCACCGAAGGCGCCGGCTTCGCCGACGTGTCGCTGCGAGACGCGATCGCCATGGGTCTCATTCCCGGACCGCGCGTCTTCGCCGCTACCCGGGCGCTGGTGGCCACGGGCTCCTATGGACCGTCCGGGTTCGACCCGCGCTGGGAGATCCCCAAGGGCGCGCAGGTAGTGGACGGTCCCGTCGAGATGCGCAAGGCCGTGCGCCAGCAGATCGCCGCCGGCGCCGACTGGATCAAGGTCTACGCCGACTACCGCCGCCGGCCGGGAATCACGACTCCCACCTTCACCCAGGAGGAGATGGCCGCCGCGGTGGACGAGGCGCGGAGCGCCGGGCTCCAGGTCGCCGCTCACGCCTACACCGAGGAAGGGATCCGCCGCGCCGTGCTCGCCGGCGTCTCGACGATCGAGCACGGCACCAACGTCACGGACGAGCTCCTGGCCCTGATGAAGCAGAAGGGGGTCGCGCTCGTCCCCACCCTCGCCGCCTCCGAGGCGGTCTCCCGCTACGCCGGCTGGAAACCCGGCGAGCCCGAGCCGGCGCGCGTCAAGGAAGCGCGAGCGATGTTCGCCCGCGCCTTGAAATCGGGAGTGACGATCGCCAGCGGCAGCGACGTCGGCGTCTTCGCCCACGGCAAGAACGCCCGCGAGCTGGAGCTGATGGTGGCCTACGGCATGTCGCCAGGGCAGGCCCTGCGGGCGGCGACGGCCACCGCGGCGAGCGTTCTGCGCAGAGACAAGGAGCTGGGTCGGATCGCCCCCGGCTATCTTGCGGACCTCGTCGCGGTGAAGGGCGACCCGCTGGCCGACATCTCGGTGATCGAGCGGCCGGCCCTGGTGGTCAAGGATGGGCGGGTGGCGGCGAGTCGTAACTGACATTCATCACGGAGGCTGAGACCCGTCCAGCCGTTCTGCTATGCTCGCCTTGGAGAAAGAAAGTCTTGGGACTACGCGACCTCAGAGACAGCTCGGCGATCCGCGAGTATGCTTCCGTTTGAATTCACCGTCGAGGGACCACCGGTCTCTCAGCAGACGCGGCGACGGGAGCGTCTGATCCCTTGGCGCGCGACGGTCAGGACGGCAGCGGAAGACCTCTGGCCGACAGGCAGTGCTCCACTGGACCAAGAGCTCAGCCTGACGATCGCTTATTTCTACGAGGGAGCTCCCACCGACGTGGACAACATCGTCAAGCCAATCCTCGACTCCATCAAGGGCTTGGTCTACCGAGACGACGTCCAAGTCACGGATCTGGTCAGCCGGAGACGTCCCCTCACAGGACCCTTCCGTATCGAGGTAATCTCGCCTCTTCTCGCGGAGGCTCTGGATCGGGGGCGAGAATTCCTGTATATCCGGATCACGCAGCCTCCGGAGGAAGGAGGGCTTGCATTTTGACCTCACCCAATCCTATGGCCAGCGAGCGGCAGAGAATCGAACGGATCGCGGAGGAGTATCGATCCAAGGGTTATGACGTCCTGGTTGAGCCCTCGGGCCCTGATCTCCCACAGTTTCTCGGTGACCAGCATCCCGATTTGATCGCGCTTCGCGGAGACGAGCGGCTGGTCATTGAGCTGAAGTCCTTCCCTTCCAAGGCGGAGCCCAAAGGCATCCGCGGTCTTGCGGAGAGGATCGAAAAGGAGCCGGGTTGGAAGTTTGTACTGATCTCTCCCAGTCCGCCTGAGGGTATCTTCCCAGGAGAGCAACTCCCGCTCCTGAGTGCTCCGGAGGTCGAACAGCACCTCCGATATGCCAGCCGGCTGGTCGGATCGGGCCACCAGGAGGCGGCACTCCTCCTGGCCTGGGCAGCCATCGAAGGGCAACTGCGGGCGCTCGCTCAGCAGGAGGAGATCTCATTGCCTCGCCCTGACACTCCGACGCTCCTTAGACAACTGGTGTCTCTCGGTCTCGTCGATCGTGAGCAGCATCGGAGACTGACTGAAGCCTACAAGGCCCGCAGTACGGTCGCTCACGGCTTCAGGCCTCAGACCGAGCTCGATCCAGCAATCCACGCGCTGATCGAGCTTTCGAAGGAGTTGGAAAAGCCTCAGTCAAGGCCTTGAGGCTTCTCCGGTGCCGGGCTCGCAGCGGGCTGCGACGGCAGCGGCTTCGCCGGCTCCATCCCCGGCTGGTACAGCACCGGCCGCCCCGCCTTCTCCTTCGCTTCCTTGACCATCTTCCTCACGTCCGCCAGCAGCTTTTTGGCATCGTAGACGATCCCGTCCTTGATCGTGTATTTGACGCCGCCGACGCGCACCGCCTCATTCTTTTCGTTTAGCTGGATGGCGCCCGTGCCGTAGAGCACGGCCAGGTTCTCCAGCGGGTTCTCTTCGACCACCACGAGATCGGCCAGCTTGCCCGGCTCGACCGAGCCGATCTCTTTGTCCATCCCCAGCGCCTCGGCGCCTTTGAGGGTGGCGGCGCGGATCACCTCCAGCGGATGGAACCCCGCCTCGCGCAGCAGCTCCAGCTCGCGGACGTAGGCGAAGCCATAGAGCTCGTAGATGAAGCCGCTGTCCGTGCCCACGGTCACCCGGCCGCCGCGGTTCTTGTACTCGTTGACGAAGGCCATCCAGAGCCGGTAGTTGTTCTTCCAGTCGATCTCGTTCTCGGTCGTCCAGTGGTACCAGTAGGCGCCGTGCGACTCGCGGCTGGGTGCGTAGAAGTCCCAGAGCGAGGGGAGGGTGTACTCGTCGTGCCATTCGGCGCGGCGGGCGCGCATCAGATCGCGGTTGGCCTCGTAGATGTTGAACGTGGGATCGATCGTGAAGTCGAGCTTGATCAGCTCGTCCATCACCTCGTTCCACCGCTTCGAGAACGGCGGTGCCGCCTGCTTCCAGAGCCGCCCCGCCTCGCCGAAGCGGTGCGACTTGTCGGCATAGTTGTAGCCGAGGGGGTAATCCTGGATCGTGCGGTCGTCGAACAGCGCCTCGGGGAGCCCGTACCAGTGCTCCATCGAGGTCAGGCCCCAACGCGCGGAGGTCAGGACGTTGACCCGCGCCACGTCCATCTGCGCGTGGTGGCAGGCGGAGCGGAGACCCTTCTTCTTCGCCTCCTCGATCGCCGCCTGCATGATGTCCGGCCGGTAACCGAAGAACTTGACGCCGTCGGCGCCGCGGGCGGCGATCTGGTCGACCCACCGCCGCGCCTCCTCCGGCTTGGTGAACGGCTCGTCGCGCCCCTGCCCGAAGAAGATGTAGGACTTGATTCGCGGCGCGGTGATCTCGTTGCGCGCGCTCTTGGCTTTCTCGTCGAGCGTCCAGTCGATGCCGTTGCCGCTCCCGGGATCGCGGACGGTGGTGATGCCGTGCCCCAGCCAGAGCTTGAAGACGTACTCGGCCGGCGTCCCCTGCTCCTTGCCGCCGATGTGGTCGTGCATGTCGACGAACCCCGGCAGCACGTACATGCCGCGGAGGTCCATCTCGCGGTCCCCCGCCTCCGCCTTGGGCCGCTTCTCGGGATCGGGGGTGACCCCGGGGCTGCCGACCGAGGCCACGTCGACGATCCGGTTCTTCTCGATCACGATATCGACCGGACCGATCGCCGGCGCGCCGGTACCGTCGATCAACGTCACGCCGCGCAGGATCAGCCGCTTGAAGGGGCCCTCCCCCTCGGCTCGCGGCGGTGCCGGGAGGATCGACTCGTCCTTGCTCTTCGCCGTCTTCGCCTTCGCGTCGACCTTTTTCTCGGCCCCGTGCGCGGCCAGGCAGCCGGCGAGCAGCAGGACGGAGCACCACTGGGAGATCTTCCCGTTCATCGCTCGATTCCTCGGGGGCTGGACAGGAGTGTGACGTCGGCGCCGTTCTCGCGCGCCTTCTTCATCGCCTTGTCGAGCTCCTCCTTGTGCTCCGTCTCTCGGGCCGAGATCGCCAGCAGGGCGTATCCCTCGCTGCTGTCCAGCTCATCCCGACCGGGCTTCAACCCCTTCCGGAGCCGCTGGAACGCCTTGTCGTAGTCGCCCCGCCGCACGTCGAGGCGCGCCTTGAGGAGGGTGAACTCCTCCTCGTCCCCGAGCAGATAGCTCGCCTTGCCGAGCGCCGTGTCGGCCTCGGCGTCCTTCCCCTGGTCGAGCAGCAGGCGGGCGCGGGCGAGCTCGATCGCCGCGGTCATCACCCGCCTGGTGAGCTGGAGGTCCGCATAATAGACCGTTTCGCCGGTGTCCGGAGGGGGCTCCTCGGTGACCAACGCCTTGTCGTAGAGCGCCACGGCCTCCTCAGCCTTGCCGTCCGCTGCGGCCTTGAGAGCGCGGTAGTACAGCGTCCGTTTGGGATGCCGGCGCTCGTCGAAGAACAGGCCGAAGACCTTGCTGTGGCGGTCGAGCCAAAACGCTTTGGGATCGTTCTCTACGGCGATCTCAAAATCGGTCGACTCCCCCTTGACCAGGATGTTCCCCTTGACGGTCGAGTTGGCGCCGTTCTTCCCCTTGCTCGCCGCCTCCTTGGGGTCGTACACCTCGACGTCGACCGGTACCACCAGCGAGGACTGCTTGACGTCGAGCTGCGGCACGACCTGGCGGGAGACGTCGAACGTGTCCCGCGGGGTCTTGATGACCTTGTAGCGGTATCGTTGGGGCGTCTGTTGCCGGGCAATCCCCTTGACCACCCAGCCGTTCCCCTTCTTCTCATAGGTGTAGCTGTAGAGAACCTCGGGCAGGCCGGTGCCGTAAACGAACTGACGGGTAAAGGCATTGAGGTCGGAGCCGGTGATCCGTTCGATGAGCGAGAAGAGATCCTCGGTCGAGATCGTCCCCGTGCCGGAGATCTTGAGCACCTGCTTCAGAACCTTCGGGAAGGTTTCCTCTCCCAGGCCACGGGCCAACATGTTCAGGATCAGCGCGCCTTTGTCGTAGACGATCGCCTGGTAGGCGTTGTCGGAATGGCTGGAGAACAGGCGCGAGCCGAGCACCACCGGACCGATCGATTCGAGGGCACGGCCGTCCGGCAGGGAGGAAGTCAGCGTGCGTTGCCATCCCGAGACGAGATCGCCGCCATAGTAAATGCCTTGGAGCCGCTCCTTGCCGTAGAGGAAGGCCGCATAGCTCGCCATCGCTTCGCTGATCCACTGGTCGCGATAGCTCGTCCAGCCGACCTGATCGCCCCACCACTGATGGGCGATCTCATGCGCAATCACCAGCCGGCGATCCTCAACCCCATAGAATGGATTTCCCAATTGCAGATGGTTCACCACGCCGTTCGACAGGGTGATGAAGCCGAGCATCCCTTGCGAGAAATCGCGGTTGGCGGTGGTCACTGTCAGCTCGTCGAGGGGATAAGGGCCGAACGTCTGTTCGTAGAACTGCAGAGAGTCGCTGACCGTCTTCATCACGTCGTCCCGGGAGCCGCCTCCCAGCGTAGTGCCCGAGCCAAAGGCGACCCTCACCTCGACGTGCCCGGCGCGGGCCGTCTCGATCTTGAAGCGGCCGACTTCGAAGGAGAACCCGAAGCCGGGAAGATTTAGGATGCGGTGCTCCCAGCGGCTGCCATCCGGGCTCTCGCCGCCGTCCATCCGTTTGCCGCTCGCGATCAGCTCCAGGCCCTTGGGCCAGTGGAAGGTCACGTCGTAGGACGCCCGGTCGATCGCTCCCGCGTGGGGATACCAGCCCATGGTGTCGAGGAGGGTGAAAAGGTTCCAGTCCTTGTCGACGGGGCGTCCGGCATACTCGACGACCACCGAGGCCGTCCCGCCGGAAGGAGGAGCTTGGGAGAGAATCACCGTGAGCTGGCCGCCGGTCCGGAGATAGAACAGCGGCGCGCCTTCGGCGTCGGTCACCTTGCCGACCTGGAAGTCGCCCGGCAGGGTGAGCGACACGGCCCGGGAGCCGGCGACGACCGGGGAAAGATCGATCCGGGCCTTGCCGGTCAGGCGCAGCTCACGCTCCGCCAGGTTCACGTCGAGGGTGTACTTCTTCGGCTCGAAAGTCGCCGCTCCGGGTGCCGGCTTTCCGGCCGCCGTATGCAGCGAAGAGGAGAGCCAGGTGTCCCACTGTCCCAGATCGTCCAGGCCCACCCCGATCAGCCGTCCCTTGCTCTGCTCGCGGGAAATCTGTTTGAGGATTTTCCGCTTCTCCTTGTCCGTGGCCTCGATGGGGACGAAGTGACCCACGGTCACCTGCTCCCGCACCCCGGGATCTACACTGTAGAAAAAGTCTCCCAGGTCGCCCCCCCGAAACCAGGCGGCAAAGGCGCCGGCGCCGATGGGATCCCGCAACGCGTTGAGCAGGATGGCGCGCTCGGCGTTCAGAGTCTTCCACTCCCCCTTCTTCCGCCATTCGGCAAAGAGGGCCTCGGCCTGGTGAGACTGGTTGGCGTCCGGCTGCGCCGCGGGCTTCCGGAGCATGGCCGCGACCGCCGCCTCCTGTCCGACCACCAGCACGGCACTCTTGAATTCGGCGTCCAGCCGCGAGCCGCCGGTGAACAGCTCGAGCTGCCCGGCCTCGATGGCGTCCGGCGGATCGACCTCGAGCCGCCCCTTGCCCAGGAAGACCATCTCGATCGTCTTCCCCCCGACCGGAGTCGCCGGGATCAGCACGCCGTCCTCGAGGCGGAGCATGCCGAGTCCCACGGCGAGCTTGACGTTCTTCAGCGCGACCGCGTGGGCGGGATCGAGCCTGGCGCCGGCGATCGCGGTGCGGAGCGCGGCCGGGTCGGGCGCCTGGGCGCAGACGGCGCCGGCCACCAGGAAGGCCGGGAGGAGACACGAGCAAACCCTGAGACGGCAGGCGCTGTACATCCAAAGCTCCTTGCAGGGGTGAAGTGGCTGTGCGCGAAACGTGCCGGACATTCTACGGCATCAGGCGGCGGCGCGGCGCGGCACCACGACCAGCGCCCCGAGAGCCGCCGCCAGGGCGAGCAGGGCGCCGACGTTGAAGGCGGTGGCCGATCCCCAGCGGTCCCAGAGAGCGCCGAAAAGGAGAGAGGCGGGGAGGGCCCCGATGCCGATCGCCAGGTTGTACCAGCCGAACGCCGACCCGCGGCGGTCCGTGGGGACGAGGTCGGCGACCAGCGCCTTCTCCACCCCTTCGGTCAGGCCGAAGTAGAGGCCGTACACGGCGAACAGCGCCCAGGCGTGCCAGGCGTGCCCGGCCCGGCCGAAGAGAAAGTAGACGGTGGCGTAGACGAGCCAGCCGGCGGCGATGAGCGGCTTGCGGCCGATGCGGTCGGAGAGGATGCCACCCGGAGTGTTGGCGACCGCCTTGACGAGGTTCAGCAGGGCCCAGAGGATGGGGATCAGCGCCGTGGCGACGCCGAGCTGGCCGGCTCGTAGCAGGAGAAAAGCGTCCGTGGAGTTGCCGAGGGTGAACAGCAGGAGGACGCCGAGGTAGGCCCAGAACCGTCCGCCGAGCGGCGCCTTCGGATCGACGCCTCCATCCTTCTTCGCCGGCGCCGTCCGCGGCACCTCGCGCACTCCGAAGATCAGCGTCAGCACCGCCAGGATTCCGGGGATGGCGGTGAGCAGGAAGACAATGCGCAACGGGAGCCCTTCCCAGCGCAGGAAGGCGAACGCGAGGAGCGGACCCAGCACGGCGCCGAGGTTGTCGGCGGCATTGTGAAAGCCGAACGCCCGGCCGCGGATGGCCGGGTCCACCGAATCGGCGATCAGCGCGTCCCGCGGCGAGGTCCGGATCCCCTTGCCGACGCGGTCGGCCACCCGGATCCCCAGCACCTGGCCTGCCGACTGGCTGAGACCGATCAGGGGGCGCACCGCCGACGCCAGCGCATACCCGATCAGAACCAGGGGCTTGCGGCGGGAGACGCGGTCGGACCACCAGCCGCTGGCGAATTTGAGCAGCGCCGCCGTGCTCTCGGCCGCCCCTTCGATGGTGCCCACATAGGTGGCGCTCGCCCCCAGGACGGTCGCCAGGAAGACCGGCAACAGGGGATAGGTCATCTCGGTCGCGACGTCGGTGAGGAAGCTCACCGCGCCCAGGGCGTAGACGTTGCGGCTGAGCCGCGGAGGCTGCGGCGAGAGGGGATCGGCGGCCATCGAGCGGATTCTGGCCGAAAAAGCGGACCAAAAACAAAACGGCCGGCGCGAGGCGCGCCGGCCGCAAGAAAACCCGAAGATAAACCTCGGAGCTAAACGCTCTTCTTGGGCGTCGAGGTCTGGGCCTTGCCGGCCTTCTGAGTCGAAGCCTTCTTGGCTCCCTCGCCCTTGACCACCTTCTTCGGGGCTGCCTCGCGCTTCGGCTTGGCAGCCTTGTCCGACTTGACCGCTCCATCGTCGACCTTCTTGTTCGGCTTCTCCAGCTTAGGGCTTCCGCCCTTCGCCTTCGGCGCCTTGGACTCCTTGACCGGCTCGGCCGCCTCGGTCGCGGCGCGCTCGACCAGCTCGAGAACCGCCATCTCGGCCCCGTCACCCTGGCGCGGGCCCAGCTTGACGATCCGCAGATAGCCGCCCGGACGCTCGTGGAAACGGGGCGCGATCTCGTCGAACACCTTCTTGACCAGATCGCGGCTCAGCACCCACCGCAGCACCCAGCGGCGATCGTGCAGAGTGCCGTGCTTGCCGCGGGTGATCAGCTTCTCGGCGATCGGACGGAGCTCTTTCGCCTTGGGGAGCGTCGTGACGATCTTCTCGTGGTCGACCAGCGACTGCAACTGGTTGCGGAACAGCGCCTCCCGGTGGGAGGAGGTCCGCCCCAGCTTTCTGTGTCTCATCGCGTGACGCATGATCTCCTCCGTTTACGCCGAGGCCCCGGCAGCGGGCCGATCCGGCACTTCCATGCCGAGAGAGAGCCCGAGCTTGTCGAGGACTTCCTGCACCTCTTCAAGCGACTTCTTGCCGAAGTTCTTGGTCTCCAACATGTCCTTCTCGGTCCGGCGCACCAGGTCACGGAGCGTGTGGATGTTGGCGTTTTTGAGCGAATTGGCCGAGCGGACCGAGAGGTCGAGCTCGTCGATGTTCTTGGCCAGCAGGGCGTCGAGGCCGGCGAGCTCCTCGCGGCCCAGCTCGCTACCGTCGTGGCGCAGGCTCTCCTCGGTCTGGATGAAGATGCCGAGGTGATCCTTGAGCAGCATGGAGGCGAGCGAGATCGCCTCCTCCGGCCGCACCGTGCCGTTGGTCCACACCTCGAGGATCAGGCGCTCGTAGTCGGTCGCCTGGCCGACGCGGGCCGCCTCGACCCGGAAGTTGACCCGCCGGACGGGGCTGTGGGCGGAGTCGACCGGAATCCAGCCGATGCCCATCGACTCGTCGAAGTTGCGGTCGGCGGCCACGTAGCCGCGTCCGCGCTTGATCTGCGCCTGCAGCTTGAAGCGCCCCTCCTCGTTGAGGGTGGCAACGTGGATATTGGGATCGAAGATCTCGATCTGCGGATCCTCGGTCATCTGGCCGGCCGTCACCTTGCCCGGTCCCTGGACGTCGACCGACAGCACCTTCGGCTCCTCCGAGTGGAGGGTGAAGGAGACCTGCTTGAGGTTGAGGATGATGTCGGTGACGTCCTCGACCACGCCGGGGATCGACGAAAACTCGTGCAGCACGCCCTCGATGTTGATCGCGGTGATCGCCGCGCCCTCGATCGAGGAGAGCAGGCAGCGCCGGAGGGCGTTGCCGATGGTCGTAGCGAAGCCCCGCTCGAACGGCTGGGCGGTGAACCGCCCATAGGTCGCCGTCAAGGTCTCGGTGTCGACCTCGACCCGCTTGGGGCGTTGAAATCCTTTCCAAAGCATTCCTGAACTCCTTCCCTGGTCGACTCCACCGTCAGCGGCTGTAGAGCTCGACGATGAGCTGCTCCTGGATCGGGAGCTTGATGTCCTCGCGCACCGGCAGCCGGAGCACCCGGCCGCTCGTCGTCTCCGCGTTGAGCTCCAGCCAGTCGGGCACGCCGCGTCCGCGCGCCGTCTCGACGCTCGAACGGATCAGCGGGTTCTTGCGGCTGGGCTCCTTGATCGCGACCGCCTGCCCCGCCTTCACCTGGAAGGAAGGGATGGTGATCTTGCGGTTGTCCACCTGCACGTGGCCATGGCGGACCAACTGGCGCGCCTGAGCGCGCGACGCGGCGAAGCCGAGGCTGTAGACGACGTTGTCCAGACGCCGCTCGAGCTGCACCAGCAGGTTCTCGCCGGTGATCCCCTTGCGGCGATCGGCCTCGGCGAAATAGTTGCGGAACTGCGACTCGAGCACCCCGTAAATGCGCTTGACCTTCTGCTTCTCGCGGAGCTGCAGGCCGTAGCCGAGCGTCCGCCGGCCACGCCGGGTGCCGTGCTGGCCCGGCGGGAAGTTGCGGCGCTCGACGGCGCACTTCTCCTTGAAGCAGCGGTCCCCTTTCAGAAACAGCTTCATCCGTTCGCGCCGGCAGAGCCGGCAGACGGGTCCTGTATATCTGGCCACTGTTGGATCTCTCCTTGACGTCCTCTCCCCGAGGCTACGGGGACTTCAACTTGGGAAGACGCGCGAGAACCCCCGGCACGCCCGGGGGCTCGAAGCTCGGCGGTCCCGAGACTGCGATTGCCGCTGTAACTGCTGACGGCGGATCAGACGCGGCGCCGCTTGCGCGGCCGGCAGCCGTTGTGCGGGATGGGGGTCACGTCCTTGATCGACTTGACCTCGATCCCCGCCGCCTGGAGGGCGCGCACCGCCGACTCGCGGCCCGCCCCCGGGCCCTTGACCATTACGTCCACGGAGCGCACGCCCGCGTCCTTGGCCTGGTTGCCGGCATTCTGTGCCGCCACCTGGGCCGCGAAGGGCGTGCCCTTGCGGGAGCCCTTGAAGCCGATCCGGCCGGCCGACGACCACGAGAGGACGGCGCCCTCCGGGTCGGCGATCGAAATGATCGTGTTGTTGAAGGTCGCCTGGATGTGCGCGACGCCGTGAGGGACGTTGCGCCGCTCCTTGCGCTTGGCGCCCTTCTTTTCCTTCTTGTTGCCTTCCGCTTTGGCCATCTGAAGTCCCCTAACCTGTTACTTCTTGGTCGCCTTCTTCTTGCCCGCCACGGCGCCGCGGCGCGGCCCCTTGCGGGTGCGAGAGTTGGTCTGGGTCCGCTGGCCGCGCGCCGGCAAGCCCCGCCGATGGCGCACGCCGCGGTAGCAGCCGATCTCCATCAGGCGCTTGATGTTCTGGCTGACCTCCTTGCGGAGATCGCCCTCCACCCGCCCCTCATCCTGGATGACCTTGCGGATGCGCTGGGCCTCGACCTCGGTGAGGTCCTTGACCTTCGTGACCGCGGGCACCTCAGCCTTGCCCAGGATGTCGACGGAGCGCGAGCGGCCGATGCCGTAGATGTAGGTGAGACCGATCCAGACCTGCTTGTTCTGCGGCAGGTCGACTCCTGCGATGCGTGCCATAGCGACTCCCTATCCCTGACGCTGCTTGTGTTTCGGGTTCTCGCAAATCACCCGCACGACGCCCTTGCGACGGACGACCTTGCACTTCGGGCAGATCCGCTTGACCGATGAACGTACTTTCATGTCCGACTTCCTTTCCCGCCGTCTACTACTTCAATCGGCTACTTCAACCGGTAGACGATTCGGCCCCGGTTGAGGTCGTACGGCGACAGCTCGACCAGCACGCGGTCGCCGGGCAGGATGCGGATGAAGTGCTTCCGCATCTTCCCCGAAATGTGCGCCAGGACCTGATGCTTGTTGCCGTTCAGCTCCACCTCGACGCGGAACATCGCGTTGGGGAGCGGCTCCACCACCACCGCCTCAACCTCGATCGCCTCTTCTTTCGTGGACAAACGTCCTTCCTCTCTCACGTTTGAGTTGCCTACACCCGGCCCGTGCCCAGCACCTGGGCCCCCGCGGGGGTCACCGCCACCGAGAACTCGAAATGGGCCGACAGCGACCCATCCTCCGTGCGCGCCGTCCAGCCGTCCGGGTCCATCCTGATGCCGCAGGCGCCGGCGTTGACCATCGGCTCGATCGCCAGCACCATCCCCGGCTTGAGCTTCGGCCCCTTGCCGGCGACGCCGAAATTGGGCACCTGCGGGTCCTCATGCAGCGAGGTCCCGACGCCGTGCCCGGTGAACTCCCGCACCACCGAGTAGCCGTGGCTCTCGGCGTGCTGCTGGACCGCCCAGCCGATATCCTGCAGCCGCCCCCCGGGCCGCACCTGCGCGACTCCCAGGTGGAGGGCCTCCTCGGTGACGCGCAACAGCCGCTCGGCCGCCGGATCGATCCGGCCGACCGCGAACGTCCGCGCCGCGTCGCCGCAGTACCCCTTGTAGAAGACACCGCAGTCGATCCCGACGATGTCCCCCTCCTGGAGGGGAACCTCCCCCGGGATGCCGTGCACGATGACGTCGTTGACCGAGATACACAACGTCGCGGGATAACCCCGGTAGTGCAGGAAGGCCGGAACCCCCCCGGCTTCCCGGATCACCCGCTCGGCGAGAGCGTCGAGCTCGCGCGTCTTGACCCCGGGAACCATCCGCTGGCCTACCGCCTCCAGCACCTGATGGACGATCCTGTTGGCCCGGTCCATCAGCTCGATCTCGCCGGGCGTCTTGAGCACGACGGCCATCAATCCGTCCCGCGATCCGTCCCGTGATCACCCCGGAAAAGACCGAAGATCTCTGTCGTCACGTCCTCGACCGGGCGATTGCCGTCGATCTCGCGCAGCAGACCGAGCTGTCCATAGTAACCGATAAGGGGCGCGGTTTTTTCCCGATAGACCCGCAATCGCTCCCGGATCACGCTCTCCTGGTCGTCCGCCCGCCCGCGCAGCAGCGCCCGGCGGACCAGCTCGTCCTCCGGCACGTCCACCAGCAGCACGGCGTCGAGCTTCCGGGCGGCATCGCGGAGGATTCCCGCCAGGGTCTCGGCCTGGGGGAGAGTCCGCGGATAACCGTCGAGCAGGAAGCCGTGCCCGGCGTCCGCCTTGGCGAGCCGGTCGCGGACCACGTCCGCCATCAAGGCGTCATCCACCAAGGCACCTGAAGCCATGATCCCCTGCACTTTATTCCCGAGCCCGGACCCATCCGCCACCGCCTCGCGCAACATGTCGCCGGTCGAGATGGCGGGAATGCCCAGATGCTCGGAGAGCAGAATACCCTGCGTTCCCTTGCCGGCGCCGGGAGGGCCCAGAAGGACCACCCGGGCACCGTGCCGACTAGCCGCGTCGGCCACGAATCCGGCCCCTCTTCATGAACCCCTCGTAGTTGCGCATCACGAGCTGGCTTTCGATCTGCTGGATCGTGTCCATCGCGACGCCGACCACGATCAGCAGCGAGGTGCCGCCGAAGTAGAAGCGGATGCCCAGCCCTTCCGTGAACCAGTTCGGGAAGAACCCCGCGATCCGGGGTCCGAGCAGCGGGATGCCCGCGACGTGGAAGCCGGTGAGCAGGAACTCCGGCAGCACGGTGACCGCCGAGAGGTAGAGCGCGCCCACCAGGTTCAGCCGGGTCAGGATGCGGTCGATGTACTCGGCCGTCCGTTTGCCGGGCCGGATGCCGGGGATGAACCCGCCGTACTTCCGCATGTTGTCCGCGAGGTCCGCCGGGTTGAAAATGATCGACACGTAGAAGTAGGAGAAGAAGATGATCGCGAGCACCTGGAGCAGGTAGTAGATCGGCTGCCCGTAGGAGAAGTAGTTCGCGACCTTCTGCACGCCCTCGTTCTGGACCATGTTCGCGATCACCGTCGGCACCGTCACCACGGAGCTGGCGAAGATCACCGGGATGACGCCGCCGGTGTTCACCCGCAGCGGCAGGTAGGTGCTCTGCCCGCCGTAGACCTTGCGGCCGACGACGCGCTTGGCGTACTGCACCGGGATGCGCCGCTGCGCCCGCTCCATGTAGACGATGAAGGCGACGACCAGCACCATGAAGACCAGCAGCGGGATCAGGATGATCGCCGACAGGTTCCCCTTCTGCACCAGGTCGACCGTCGTACCGACCGCCGGGACCAGGCCCACCACGATGCCGGCGAAGATGATCAGCGAGATGCCGTTGCCGATGCCGCGCTCGCTGATCTGCTCGCCCAGCCACATGATGAAGGCCGTGCCGGTGGTCAGCGTGAGCACCGTCAGCATCCGGAAGCTCCAGCCGGGGTCGGGCACCAGGGGCGCGCCGCCCGGCGCCGACATCTTCTCCAGCCAGATCGCGATGCCGGTGCCCTGGATGATCGAGATCAGCACCGTGCCGTAGCGGGTCCACTGGGTGATCTTGCGCCGGCCGAGCTCGCCCTCCTTGGAGAGCTTCTCGAGGTAGGGCCAGACCACCGTCAGGAGCTGCAGGATGATCGACGCAGTGATGTAGGGCATGATGCCCAGCGCGAACACCGCGATCTTCTGCAGGCTGCCGCCGGTGAAGGTGTTGACGAACCCGAGCAGGCCGCCGGCCTGCGAGTTCATGAAGTCGAGCAGCGCATTCGGGTCGACGCCCGGGCTCGGGATGTGGCAGCCGATCCGGTAGACGCCGAGCAGCCCGAACGTGAACAGCACCCGCTTGCGCAGGTCCGGAATCGCGAAGATATTGCGGAAACTCTCGATCACGCCTGGAGCTCCTCACAGCGGCCGCCCGCGGCCTCGATCTTCTCGCGGGCCGATTTGCTGAACTTGTCGGCGACGACGTGGAGCGGCTTGGCGACCTCACCGTCTCCGAGGACCTTGACCTTGCGGCCGGACCGGACCAGACCCGCCTCGCGCAGGGTCTCCGGCGTGATGTCCCCCTCGAGCTCGGCGAGCTGCGACAGGTTCACCACCGCGTACTCGCTGCGCCAGATGTTGGTGAAACCGCGCTTCGGAACCCGGCGGACGAGCGGCATCTGGCCGCCCTCGAAACCGGGACGGCTACTATAGCCGGTACGGGACTTCTGCCCCTTCTCGCCGCGCCCGGCGGTCTTGCCGAGCCCCGAGCCGGGACCGCGCCCCACCCGCTTCTTCGAATGCTTGCTCCCCTTGGCCGGGGACAGCTCATGCAGCTTCATTCTTCAACCTCCAGCAGATACTGGATCTTCCGGACCATGCCCCGCACCGCCGGGGTGTCGGGGCGTTCGACCTGATGGCGGATCCGCCGCAGACCGAGGCTCTTGAGCACCTCGCGGTGCCCCTTCTTGGTGCCGATCCCGCTCTTGACCTGGCGGATCTTGATCGTCTTACCTTCGTTCGCCGTCTCGTTCGCCATCTCGATAATCCTCTTCTCTGGCCTGGTTCGCGCTTACGCGCCGGCCTCGACCGGCGGCGGCGCCACGGGCGCGGCCGCCGCGGGTGCTACGGGTGCCACAGGCGCTGGAGGTGCCGCGGGCGCCGGCTTCGGCGCGGGCGCCGGCTTCGGCGCGGGCGCCGCGGCGACCCGGTCGGAGAGGCCGCGCATCGCCATCACGTCCGCCTCGGTCCGCAGCGACAGCAGGGCGGCGAAGGTCGCCTTCACCACGTTGTGCGGGTTGGTCGAGCCCAGCGACTTGGTCAGGATGTCCTGGATGCCCGCCGTCTCCACCACCGCGCGGACCGGTCCGCCGGCGATCACGCCGGTGCCCTCGGAGGCCGGCTTCAGCAGCACGCGGCCGGCGCCGAACTCGCCCAGGGTCTCGTGCGGGATCGTGGTCCCCTTGAGCGGCACCTGGACCATGTTCCGCTTGGCGATCTCGATCCCCTTGCGGATCGCCACCGGAACCTCCTTCGCCTTGCCGGCGCCATAGCCCACGCGGCCGTTGCCGTCCCCGATCACCACCAGGGCGGAGAAGGAGAAGTTCTTGCCTCCCTTCACCACCTTGGTCACCCGGTTGATGTGGACGACCTGCTCGAAAAACTCGCTCTCACGCTCGAAGTCCCTGGCCAAGCTGTCTCCTTCGCAGAACTAGAACTGCAAACCTTTTTCGCGGGCCCCGTCGGCCAGCGCCTGGATGCGGCCGTGGTAGATGTAGCCGCCGCGGTCGAAGACCACCTTGTCCACGCCCTTGTCCTTCGCCCGCTCGGCCACCAGCTCGCCCACCCGCTTCGCCGCTTCCTTGCCGGCGGTCGAGCTGCCGAGCGCCTCGCGGATCGCCGGGTCGGACGAGTTGGCCTGCGCCAGCGTGACGCCGCGCTCGTCGTCGATGACCTGCGCATAGATATAGCGCAGGCTCTTGTAGATCGCCAGCCGCGGCCGCTCCGCGCTCCCCTGCACGCGCTTGCGCACCCGCAGATGGGCGTTCTTGCGGCGCGCCCGCTTCGCCTTCATCCGCTTCGTGACATTGCTCATCTCGGGTTCCCCTGCCTTCTATTCGGTCTTCCCGCGATCACTTGCCGCCGGCCTTGCCGACCTTGCGACGCAGGATCTCGCCCGTGTACTTGATGCCTTTGCCCTTGTAGGGGTCGGGCTTGCGCAGGCCGCGGATCTCGGCCGCCACCTGTCCCACCTGCTGACGGTCGGCGCCGGTGATGGTCACGCGGTTCGCCTTGGTATCGATCTCGATCTTGATCCCCGCCGGGATGTCGTACATCACCGGGTGCGAGTAGCCGAGCGCGAACTGCACCTGGCTCCCCTTCACCTCGGCGCGGTAGCCGACGCCGACGATGTCGAGCTGCTTGGTGAAGCCGGCCGACACCCCCTGCACGGCGTTGGCGAGCAGCGCCCGTAACAGGCCGTGACGGGACCGCTCGGGGCCGCTGTCGCCGGGGCGCGCGACCTCGATGTTGCCGTCCTTCACCTCGACCGGGAAGCCTTCGAAGACGGACTGCTCCACCCGTCCCTTCGGACCCTCGGCCACGAACCTACCGCCCCGGAGCTCCACTGTGGTCCCCTGGGGAACGGGAATCGGCATTCTTCCAATCCGCGACATAGCGTCTCTCCTACCACACCTGGCAAAGCAGCTCGCCGCCGACGCGGCGATCGCGCGCCTGGGCATCGGTCAGCAGACCCTGCGACGTCGAGACGATCCCGATGCCGAGGCCGTTGCGAACCGGCTGGATCTCGTCGGACTTGCGGTAGACCCGGCGGCCGGGCTTGCTGACTCGTTCGAGATGAGAGATGGCCGGGACGCCATCCTGGGTGTAGCGCAGGAAGACCCGCAGCGTCCCCACGGGCGTGCCCTCGATCTCCCGGAAGTTCTTGATGAAGCCCTCCTCCTTGAGGAGCTTCACGACCTCCAGCTTGAGCTTGGAGGCCGGCACGTCCAGACGGTCGTGCTTGGCAACCTGCGCGTTGCGGATCCGGCTCAGCAGATCCGCGATCGGGTCGGTCATGCTCATACCCTGATTCTCCTCACCAGCTCGCCTTGATGACGCCCGGCAGATACCCTTGTAACGCCAGGTCGCGCAGATGGATGCGGCAGAGCCCGAACTGGCGGTAGAACCCCCGCGGGCGTCCGCAGATCCGGCAACGGTTGCGATGCCGCACCTCGAATTTCAGCTTCTTTCTTTCCTTCGCGATCTTCGCAGTGGTCGCCAACGCAAGCCTCCTAACGCGTGAACGGCATGCCGAGCTCGCGCAGCAGATAGAGAGCGCGCTCGTCGTTGCCGGCCGTCGTCACGATCGTGATGTTCATCCCCTTCGGACGCTCGACCCGGTTGTAATCCACCTCGGGGAAGATCAGGTGGTCCCGGATGCCCAGCGTGTAGTTGCCGCGGCCGTCGAAGCTCTTGGTCGGCACGCCGCGGAAGTCGCGCACCCGCGGCAGGGCCACCGACAGCAGACGGTCGAGGAACTCCCACATGCGGTCCCCGCGCAGCGTCACGCGGGCGCCGATCGGCATCCCCTCGCGCAGCTTGAAGGCCGCGATCGACTTCTGGGCGCGGGTCACCGTCGGCTTCTGGCCGGCGAGCGCCCCCAGCTCCTCGACCGCGTCGTCCAGGATCTTGATGTTCTGGATCGCCTCGCCCATGCCCATGTTCAGCGAAATCCGCTCGATGCGCGGCACCGCCATGATGTTGTCGATGCCGAACTCCTTCTTCAGCTTCGGCACGATCTCCTCGGCGTACCGCGTCTTCAGCCGCGGCACGTAGCCCTCGGGGGTCTCGCGCACCGGACCGGACGGCGCCGGAGCCGCCTTCTGCGCCTTGCCGCCCTTGTCCTTCTTCTTCGCTTCTTTCGTCGCCATGTCGAAATCGCCTCTAGCTAAAGGTCGCGCTGCAAGCCTTGCAGACCCGGACGCCACGCCCGTCGTCGAGCCGCTGGCGGCCGAGGCGCGACGGCTTGCCGCACTCCGGGCAGATCACCTTGAGATTGGAGATCTGGATCGGCGCCTCGCGCTCGAGGATGCCCCCCTGGATCCCCTTGTTCGGGTTCGGCCGGGTGTGCCGCTTGATCATGTTCACGCGCTCGACGATCGCCTTGCCGTCGCTGGCGAGGACGCGCAGCACGCGCCCCCGTGCGCCCCGGTCCTTGCCCGTCGTGACGAGCACCTGGTCGTTCTTCTTCACGTTCACCTTCATTTCAGATGACCTCCGGCGCCAGGGAGACGATCTTCATGAACCGTCGCTCGCGCAGCTCCCGCGCCACCGGGCCGAAGACGCGCGTGCCTACCGGCTCGCCGGCGTCGTTGACCAGGACGGCGGAGTTCTGATCGAAGCGGATGTAGCTGCCGTCCTTGCGCCGCTGTTCCTTCACCGTCCGCACGATCACCGCCTTCACCACCTGCCCCTTCTTCACCGTGCCGTCCGGCGAGGCCTCCTTGACCGAGGCCGTGATGACGTCGCCCAGCCGGCCGTACTGGCCCGCCGAGCCGCCGCGCAGGTGGATGCAGGCGATCTTCTTGGCGCCTGAATTGTCCGCCACGTCGAGAATCGTTCCCATCTGGATCATGATCTCAACCCCTTACTCGGCCCGCTTGACGATCTCGCGGACCCGCCAGCGCTTCGTCTTCGACAGCGGACGGCTGGAGACGATCTCCACCACGTCGCCGACGTTGCACCGGTTCTCCTCGTCGTGGGCGTGGAACTTCTTGGTCACTTTCCTCGTCCGATGGTAGAGCCGGTGCGTGGCCGTGGTCGCGACCGCGACGACGACCGTCTTCTCCATCTTGTTGCTCACCACCCGGCCCACCTTGACCTGCCGGCGACCCCGCTCCGCGGTGCCTTCCGGCGCCGCCGCGGTGGCTTCCGTCGCTTCAACCATATCCGCCATGTCGTCTCCTACTTGCCCTGCCGCTCGTGCAGGATGGTCAGCACCCGGGCCAGGTCCTTGCGCACCTGCCGCACCCGGGCCGGCTTCTCGAGCTGGCCGGTGACCTTCTGCAGGCGCAGGGCGAAGAGCTGTTCCGAGAGATCGCGCTCCCGGTCGTTGAGCTCTTCGATCGTCTGATCACGCAATTGCGAAGCCTTCACGATTTCACCTCAACCATTGCCTTAACCTCAGCTCAGCTCGTCGTGCCGCATGATGAACCGGGTCTTGATCCCGAATTTCTGGGAGGCCAGCCGCATGGCCGCCTCCGCCACCTCCTGCGACACGCCTTCCAACTCGAAAAGGATGCGCGCCGGCTTCACCACGGCGACCCACTGTTCCGGAGGACCCTTGCCCTTGCCCATGCGGGTCTCGAGCGGCTTCTTGGTGATCGGCTTGTCCGGGAAGATCCGGATCCACACCTTGCCGCCGCGCTTGACGTGGCGGGAGATGGCGATACGGCCCGCCTCGATCTGCCGCGCCGTCACCCAGCCGCACTCCAGCGCCTGGAGCGCGAAGTCGCCGAAGGCGATGTAGTCGCCCCCCTTCGCCATCCCCTTGCGCCGGCCGCGCTGCTGCTTCCTGTACTTGACCTTCTTCGGCATCAACATGGCTACGTTCTCCTGGTGCTACGCCGCGGGGCGCCGCCCCTTCTCCTTCAGCAGGTCACCCTTGTAGACCCACACCTTGACGCCGATGACCCCGTAGGTCGTCCGCGCCTCGCCGACGCCGTAGTCGATGTCGGCCTTGAGGGTGTGGAGCGGCAGCCGCCCCTCCTGGTACCACTCGCGGCGCGCGATCTCGGCGCCGCCCAGGCGGCCGGAGACCATGATCTTGACCCCCTTGGCGCCGAACCGGAACGCGGACTCCATCGCCTTCTTCATCGCCCGGCGGAAGGAGACGCGGCGCTCGAGCTGGCCGGCGATCGATTCCGAGACCAGCTGGGCGTCGAGCTCCGGCCGCTGGATCTCCTGGATGTTGATGTGGACCTCGCGGCCCATCTCCTTCTGCAGATCGTCGCGGAGCTTGTCGACCTCCGCGCCGCGGCGGCCGATGATGATGCCCGGACGCGAGGTGTAGATGGTGACCCGGAGCTTGTCGGCGGCGCGCTCGATGTCGATCTCCGACACCCCGGCGTGGCCGAGGCGGTTCTTCAACCGCCGGCGCAACCTGAGATCCTGGTGCAGGGTGTCGGCGTAATTGGCGTCGCCGTACCAGCGCGAGTGCCAGATCTTGTTGTAGCCGAGCCGAAACCCGTACGGGTGCGTTTTCTGACCCACAGTTCGTCTCCTACTTCCGCTTGCCGTCACCCTTGCGGGTATCGAGCTTGATGGTGATGTGGCTGTAGCGCTTCAGGACCCGGAACGCCCGGCCCATCGGCGCGGGACGCACCCGCTTCATCATCGGGCCGCCGTCGACGAAGACCTCCTTGACGAACAGGCGGTCGACGTCCACGTGGTCCTCCCGGTTCTCGGCGTTGGCGATGGCCGACTTCAGACACTTCTGCACATGCCGGGCCGCCACCTTGTTGGTGACGGTGAGGACGTTGACCGCTTCCTGCACTCCCTTGCCCCGGATCAGGTCGGCCACCAGCCGCATCTTCTGGGCCGAGCCGGGGGCGTAGCGAAGCCGCGCTCTCACTTCCATCTTGGACTCCTTACCTGAAACCCGCCCCTCACCGGGGACGGGCCCCCTTCTCGGCTTTCTTGCCGCTGTGTCCGCGGAAGGTGCGGGTCATCGCGAACTCGCCCAGCTTGTGGCCGACCATGTTCTCGCTGACGTAGACCGGGATGAACTTCGCCCCGTTGTGCACGGCGATCGTGTGGCCGACCATCTCCGGGATCACCGTCGAGCGGCGCGACCAGGTCTTGATCACCCGCTTCTCGCCACGGTCGTTCATCGCCGCGACCTTGCCGGCGAGATGACCGTCGATGAAGTAGCCCTTCTTCAGTGAACGCGCCATGGTCTCCCCTTACTTCTTGTTGCGGCGGCGGACGATCATCCCATCCGTGCGCTTGTTGTTTCGGGTCTTGTAGCCCTTGGTCGGCACACCCCACGGCGTCGTGGGATGGCGTCCGCCGGAGGTCCGGCCCTCGCCGCCGCCCATCGGATGGTCGACCGGGTTCATGGTCACGCCGCGGTTGTGCGGCTTCCAGCCCAGCCAGCGGTTGCGCCCCGCCTTGCCGATCGAGACGTTCTCGTGCTCGAGGTTGCCCACCTGGCCGATGGTGGCGTAGCACTCGACGCGCACCCGCCGCACCTCGCCCGAGGGGAGCTTGACCTGCGCCCAGTCGCCGTCCCGCGCCATGAGCTGCGCCGAGCCGCCGGCCGAGCGGACCATCTGGCCCCCCTTGCCGATCTTGAGCTCGATGTTGTGGATCACCGTGCCCAGCGGGATCTTGCGCAGCGGCAGCGCGTTGCCGAGGTTGACCTCGACGGCGTCGCCCGACACCACCTGCGCGCCGACCTTCAGGCCGTCCGGCCAGAGGATGTAGCGCTTCTCGCCGTCGGCGTAGTGCAGCAGCGCGATGCGCGCCGAGCGGTTGGGATCGTATTCGATCGTCGCGACCTTCGCCGGCACGCCGTGCTTGTCGCGCTTGAAGTCGATGATCCGGTAGTTCTGCTTGTGGCCGCCGCCGCGCCACCAGGAGGTGAGCTGGCCGCTGTTGTTGCGCCCGCCCGACTTCTTCTTCCCCTCGGTCAGCGACTTCTCCGGCCGCGAGCGGGTGAGCTCGTCGTTCGTCAGGTGCGTCTGGAAGCGGCTCGACGCGTTGATCGGCTTTCTCTGCTTGATCGCCATGGCTTACATTCCCTCGAAGAACTCGATCGGCTTCTCACCCTCGGCGAGCCGCACGTAGGCCTTCTTCCAGTCCGGACGGCGGCCGACGAAACGGCCCTGCCGGCGCACCTTGCCGTGACAGTTGGCGATCCGGACCTCGGCGACCCGGACCTTGAACTGGGCCTCGACCGCGCGCTTGACCTGGATCTTGTTGGCGTCGCGCGCCACTTCGAAGGCCACGACGTTGATCTCCTCCCGCAGTCCCGTCGACTTCTCGGTGATCAGCGGGCGGCGGATGATCTCCTGGACTCTCATTTCGCCAGCACCTCCACCAGACGGTTCAGGGCGTCCTCGCTGACCACGAAGAGCGACCGGTCGACCACGTCGTATACGTTGACCGCCAGCGCGTCGACCGTCTTCAGCGCCTTGACGTTGCGCGACGCCAGCACCAGCGAGGCATTGTCCCGGCTGTCGACCAGCAGCGCCTTCTTGCCGCCGAGGCCGAGCTTGCCGAGCCGCGCCAGCAGCTCCTGGGTCTTGTGATTGGCGACCTCGAGGGTGTCGACGACCAGGATCTCCTGATCGGCGAGCTTGCGCGACAGGGCCGACTTCAGCGCGTTCTTCTTCTCGCGCCGGGTGAGGTCCTTGGCATGGCTGTGCGGCACTGGGCCGTGCACCGTGCCGCCGCTGCGCCACTTCGGGTTGCGGATGTCCTTGACGCGGGCCCGGCCGGTGCCCTTCTGGCGCCAGAGCTTGCGCCCGGAGCCCGAGACCTCGGACCGGTTCTTCACCTTGTGGGTGCCGGAGCGGAGCCCGGCGAGGTAGGCCTGCACGGCCTCGTGGATCAGGTGCTCCTTGTACGGATACCCGAAGATCTCCTCGGGGAGCTCGATCTCACGGACCTGCTGGTTGTCGAAATTCTTGACCGCGATCTTCATGGTTGGTCCTTATCCCCGCTTCGCCCGGCGGATCGCCACGTACCCGGAGATCGGCCCCGGAACCGCGCCGCGCACGTAGATCAGGTTCTGCTCGGCGTCGACCTTGACGATCAGCAGGTTCTTGGTGGTGATCCGGGCGCCACCCATCCGGGCGGCCATCCGCATCCCCTTGAACACCCGCGAGGGGTAGGCCGAAGAGCCGATCGAGCCCGGCGCGCGGTGGAACATCGAACCGTGCGAGCCGCGGCCGCCGGCGAAGTTGTGGCGCTTCATCACGCCCTGGAACCCCTTGCCCTTGCTGGTGCCGACGACGTCGACGTAATCCTTCTCGGCGAACATCGAGGCCTTCACCTCGTCGCCCGCCTTGACCTCCTCGCCGGAGTCGAGGCGGAACTCCTCGACCCTGCGCAACGGCGCCACTCCGGCCTTCTTGAAATGGCCGGCCTCCGGCTGGTTCAGCTTCGCCGGCTTGTCCTCGACCAGGCCGATCTGGACCGCCTCATAGCCGTCCGAATCCGCCGTCTTGACCTGCACCACCAGGCAGGGGCCCGCCTTGATCACCGTCACCGGGATCGCCGTCCCGTCCTCGACGTAGATCTGCGTCATCCCCACCTTGCGTCCCAGGATTCCTTCCATGAGTGCTCTCCTTGCAATCCCAGGGTTACTTGCCGAAGGCCTTGATCTCGACGTCGACGCCGGCCGGCAGCTCGAGCTTCATCAGCGCGTCGACCGTCTGGCTGGTCGGCTCGAAGATGTCGAGCAGCCGCTTGTGCGTGCGGATCTCGAACTGCTCCCGCGACTTCTTGTCGACGTGCGGCGAGCGGTTCACCGTGTACCGCATGATGTGGGTGGGCAGAGGGATCGGCCCCACCACCCGGGCGCCGGTGCGTCGCGCGGTGTCGACGATCTCGTGCGTCGACGTATCCAGGATGCGATAGTCGAACGCTTTCAAACGGATGCGGATCTTTTCGTTGACCATGACCTCTGCCCTTGTCTCGGAATCAAAAGAAAGCTACTTGGCGATTTCCGTTATTTTACGATCTCAGTAACCGTGCCGGCGCCGACGGTGCGGCCCCCCTCGCGGATGGCGAAGCGGACACCCTTCTCCATCGCGATCGGCGCGATCAGCTCGACCGTCAGGTTCACGTTGTCGCCCGGCATCACCATCTCCGAGCCCTCCGGCAAGGTCGCGACTCCCGTCACGTCCGTCGTCCGGAAGTAGAACTGCGGGCGGTATCCATTGAAGAACGGCGTATGACGCCCGCCCTCCTCCTTGGTCAGGATGTACACCTCGCCCTTGAACGTCGTGTGCGGCTTGATCGAGCCCGGCTTCGCCAGCACCTGACCGCGCTCCACGTCGTCCTTCTTCGTGCCGCGCAGCAGCACGCCGATGTTGTCGCCCGCCTGACCCTGGTCGAGCAGCTTCTTGAACATTTCGACGCCCGTCACGATCGTCTTCGTGGTGTCGCGGATCCCCACGATCTCCACCTCGTCACCGACCTTGACGATCCCGCGCTCGATCCGGCCCGTCACCACCGTGCCGCGGCCCGAGATCGAGAAGATGTCCTCGATCGGCATCAGGAACTCCTTGTCGATCGCCCGCTCCGGCAGCGGGATGTAGGTATCCACCGCGTCGATCAGCTCGATGATCTTCTTGCCCCACTCGCTGTCCGCCGTGCCGGACTCGAGAGCCCGCAACGCCGAGCCGCGGATGATCGGAATGTCGTCGCCCGGGAAGTCGTACGAGCTGAGCAGCTCGCGCAGCTCCAGCTCCACCAAGTCGAGCAGCTCCGGATCGTCGACCATGTCGCACTTGTTCATGAACACCACCATCGACGGCACGCCCACCTGACGGGCGAGCAGGATGTGCTCGCGCGTCTGCGGCATCGGGCCGTCGGCGGCCGAGACCACCAGGATCGCGCCGTCCATCTGCGCGGCGCCGGTGATCATGTTCTTCACGTAGTCGGCGTGCCCCGGGCAGTCGACGTGCGCGTAGTGGCGCTTCTCGCTCGAGTACTCCACGTGGGCGGTCGCGATCGTGATGCCGCGCTCGCGCTCCTCGGGAGCCTTGTCGATCTGATCGAAGGCCACGAAGCTCGCCAGACCCTTCGAGGCCAATACCCGCGTGATCGCCGCCGTCAGGGTCGTCTTGCCGTGATCGACGTGACCGATGGTGCCGACGTTGACGTGCGGCTTCGAACGATTGAATTTTTCCTTGCCCATGGTCTCTCCTCGAAGTCTGGATCTAGCGCGCGGTTCAGGTTCTGGAAAAACTAGCCGGCGGCCTTCGCCACGATCTCTTCACTGACGCTCTTCGGGGCCTGCTCGTACGCGGCGAACTGCATCGTGTACTGGGCGCGCCCCTGGGACATCGAGCGCAGGTCGGTGGCATAGCCGAACATCTCGGAGAGCGGCACCTTGCAGGCGATCACCTGGGCGTTGCCGCGCCCCTCCATGCTCTGGATGCGGCCGCGGCGCGAGGTGATGTCGCCGATCACCGAGCCCATGTAGTCCTCGGGCGTGACCACCTCGACCGCCATCACCGGCTCCATGATGACCGGCCGCGCCCGCTTGCAGGCGTCCTGGAAGGCCATCGAGCCGGCGATCTTGAACGCGATCTCGGAGGAGTCGACGTCGTGGTAGCTCCCCTCGTAGAGGTCGACCTCGACGCCGGTGCAGGGGAAGCCCGCCAGCGGTCCGGTCTCCAGCGCCTCCTTGATCCCCTGCTCGATCGGCTTGATGAACTCTTTCGGGATCAAGCCGCCGACGACCTTGTTGTTGAAGATGAAGTCCGCCTCGGTGGTCGGCCGCATGTGGATCTTGGCGTGGCCGTACTGGCCGCGGCCACCGGTCTGCCGGATGTAGCGCCCCTCGCCCGAGGCCTCCTGGGTGATGGTCTCCTTGTAGGCGACCTGCGGCTTGCCGACGTTGGCACCGACGTTGAACTCGCGCACCAGGCGGTCGACGATGATCTCGAGATGGAGCTCGCCCATGCCGGAGATGATGGTCTGACCCGTGTCCTTGTCCGTGTGGACGCGGAAGGTCGGGTCCTCCTGCATCAGCTTGGCGAGCGAGGTGCCGAGCTTCTCCTGGTCGGACTTGGTCTTGGGCTCGATCGACACCCCGATCACCGGCTCCGGGAAGCTCATCGACTCGAGCACCACCGGGGACTTGGGATCGCAGATCGTGTCGCCGGTGGTGACGTTCTTCAGCCCCACCGCGGCGGCGATGTCGCCCGCCCAGACCTCGCTGATCTCCTCGCGCTTGTTGGCGTGCATCTTGAGCAGCCGGCCGATGCGCTCGGTGCTGTTGCGCTTCGAGCCGAGCACCGTGGCGCCCGACTCGACGTACCCCGAGTAGACGCGGAAGAAGACGAGCTGGCCGACGAACGGGTCGGTCATGATCTTGAACACCAACCCCGAGAAGGGCTCGGAGTCATCCGAGTGGCGGATCACCGGCTGATCGGTGTTGGGATCGATCCCCTCGATCGGCGGGATGTCGAGCGGCGAGGGGAGGTAGTCGACCACCGCGTCGAGCAGCGGCTGGACCCCCTTGTTCTTGAAGGCGCTGCCGCAGAGCACGGGCTGGATCTGGTTGGAGATCGTCGCCCGGCGCAGCGCGGCCTTCAGCTCGTCGTTGGTGACCTCCTCGCCGGAGAGGTACTTCTCCAGAAGCTGGTCGTCGGTCTCGGAGATCGCCTCGACCATCGCCTCGCGCATCCGGTGCGCTTCGTCGGCGTGCTCCTCGGGGATGTCGACGAGCTCGTAGGCGGCGCCCATGGCCTCGTCCTTGTAGAACATCCCCTTCATGCGGAGGAGGTCGATGACCCCCTTGAAGCGGTCCTCGCGGCCCCAGGGCAACTGGATGACCACCGGGTTGGCGGCGAGGCGGGTGCGCATCATCGAGACCGTGCGGTCGAAGTCGGCGCCGACGCGGTCCATCTTGTTGACGAACGCGATCCGCGGCACTTTGTAGCGGTCGGCCTGGCGCCAGACCGTCTCCGACTGCGGCTCGACGCCGGCGACCGAATCGAACACCGCAACGGCACCGTCGAGCACGCGCAGCGAGCGCTCGACCTCGGCCGTGAAGTCGACGTGGCCGGGCGTGTCGATGATGTTGATCCGGTGCTTGTCCCAGAAGCAGGTGGTGGCGGCGGACGTGATCGTGATGCCCCGCTCCTGCTCCTGCACCATCCAGTCCATGGTGGCCGTACCCTCGTGGACCTCACCGATCTTGTAGTTGACCCCGGTATAAAAAAGGATCCGCTCGGTGGCCGTGGTCTTCCCGGCATCGATATGGGCCATGATGCCGATGTTGCGCGTGTCTTTCAGGGGTGACTGCCGTGCCATGATCTGGATGTCTTTCCGCTTTGCTCTATCTATAGGTACGCCGGGCTACCAGCGATGACTACCAACGATAATGGGCGAAGGCCTTGTTGGCCTCGGCCATGCGGTGCGTGTCTTCCTTCTTCTTGATCGCGGTGCCGCGGCTCTCGGCGGCGTCCATCAGCTCGCCGGCGAGGCGGGCGCGCATCGTCTTCTCGCCGCGCCCCATGGCGCCGTTGATGATCCAGCGCATCGACAGCGCCAGCTTGCGGGAGGGGCGCACCTCGACGGGGACCTGATAGGTCGAACCGCCGACGCGCCGGGACTTCACCTCGACCGCGGGCTTGACGTTCTCGATCGCCTTCTTGAACACCTTCATCGGATCGTCGCTGGTGCGCGTCCGGATCGCCTCCAGGGCGTCGTAGAGGATGCGCTCGGCGACCGACTTCTTGCCGTCCTTCATCACCACGTTGACGAACTTGGTGACGAGCTGCGAGTTGTACAGCGGATCCGGCAGGATCTCGCGCTTGGGGACTTCTCTCCGCCTCGGCATTTACTTCTTGCCTCCCTGACCGGCCTTCGGCCGCTTGGCGCCGTACTTGGAACGGCCCTGACGGCGGGCCTGCACGCCGACGGCGTCGAGCGTGCCCCGGATGACGTGATAGCGGACGCCGGGGAGATCCTTCACGCGGCCGCCGCGGATCAGCACGATCGAGTGCTCCTGCAGGTTGTGGCCGACCCCCGGGATGTAGGTGGTCACCTCGATGCCGTTGGTCAGGCGCACGCGGGCCACCTTGCGCAGCGCCGAGTTCGGCTTCTTGGGCGTCTGGGTGTAGACGCGGACACAGACTCCCCGCTTCTGGGGGGACGCCTGCAGCGCGGGACTCTTGGTCTTGGTCTCCACGCGCTCGCGGCCCTTGCGCACCAATTGATGAATCGTAGGCATGCGTCCAGATCTCCTCGACCCGTTTGTTCCTCAAAGTTCTTCGCGGAGCGACACGACCCCGGGCCCATCCAAGATGGGTCCGTCGGCCCGAGCTCCGGCCCCGAACGGTGTTCAGGGTGTTATTGGTCTTCGGTAGTGAAGACGTCAACCGCCCCCGTCCCTGGCGGGACCATCGGCGGCGAAACCCGCAGACTCTACATTGAGAGGCCGGCGCGCGTCAACAGCCTGCGCCACAACCTTACCAGGTCGGCCAGCGGGACACGCAGTATAACCGGAGCGCCCTTGACTCCGCAAGGCCGGCGGTTTGAGCCTCCTCGCCTCTCGTACAGACGAACGCGGGTCACCCACCCTCCGGCCCGAGCTTCACGGTCCACAACGACTGCGAGGAGGAGTGTATTCCAAGTCGGCGCGAAACGCCAGGGGTAGGCCCCAAGAGACGGTGCCCTGCGTGTCATCCTGCCCTTCGAAACCTCACCCTCGATCCCTCTCCCAAGGGAGAGGGAGGGCCCGCGTAGGGAAAGCCAGCCTGAAGACGTGGAGCTCTCGAGTCAGACCTCCGTCCGCGGACACGCCCCCTACGAGCGCCGCCGGTCGTGACAAGCCCTCCCTCTCCACTCGTGGAGAGGGATCGAGGGTGAGGCTTCGGAGCGTAGGGAGCCCCGGAAAGCACGAGCCCCCTGGACCCCTCGCCTTCGGCTCATCCGGCAAGGCCACGGGCCGCCTGGACCTCATCCTCGGCCTCCTCCTCGCGGAGGTTGATGGCGGGAACGCCGATTCTGCCGAGCTCATGAAGAAAGGCCACCCTCTCCAGACCGGCGAGCCGCGCCGCCTTGCCGGAAGACCCTTAGGCACGCCTCTGGCTCCGGCCACTCCCCGGAGATCGCCCAGCAGGCGGGCCAGGAGCCGCGCGGCCTCCCCTACTACCAGCTCATCGAGCTCGGCTCGCCCATCGTAGAGAATGTGGCTCCCCCTAGCTATACTTCTCCTGGTAAGGAGGATCGTCGATGAAGACTGTCCAAATGACCCTCGATGATTTCCTGGTAGACGCGGTGGACCGCGCCGCAAAGAATCTCGGAACCACCCGCTCCGCCTCACCCGCGAAGCGCTCCGTGCCGCCTTGACGAACCTCGAGGAACGCAAGCTCGAGGCCCGGCATCGAGCCGGCTACGAACGCCATCCCGTCGAGCCCGGCGAGATCGGCGACTGGGAAAGCGAACAGGTCTGGGGCGAGTGATGCAACAAGGGGAGATCCGCTGGTACCGATTCAGCAGCCCCGACCCTGCGCCGTCAACCTCGATATCCTCCTCGATAACCTCCAGACCGTCGCGAAGGACAAGCTCGGATGGCCACCCCGACGATCCGCCTCTCTGACGACAAGCACGAGCGCCTCCGTCAGGTTGCGGAACGGCGGAAAATCACCATGAGCAAGCTCATCGACGAGCTTGCGACAGTCGCCCTCACCGAGTTCGATGCCGAGACCCGCTTCCGGGCTCGGGCGGCTGTGGGCTTACGAGAGGAGGGATTGGCGCTGCTGAGCCTCCTGGACCGCGAAGGCTGAGAGCGGCGTCCTCCCGCGGTTTCCAAGATCGCCAAGTCATGACTTGACAAGTCACGCCTAGCGTTCGCGGGAAGTCATGCTCGAGGGCACGCTCTATTACACTATCCTGACGGCCCTCGCCGCCGGCCATTCCACGGTCCAGGAGATCGCCCGGCAGGCGGGCCAGGAGCCGCGCGGCCTCGCCTACTATCTCCAGCAGCTCATCGAGATCGGCTACATCGAGCGACGCTACCCCCTGACCGGCGAGCCCCCTCGGCCCGCTCCGTCCACTACGACCTCGCGGACCCTCTGCCTCGCTTCTGGTTCCGCTTCGTCTTCCCCAGCACCAGCTACATCCGTCACATGGGAGCAGACCGCGCGCTCCTGGACCTCATCCGTCCCCACCTCGACGCCTACTTCGGCCTCTGCTTCGAGCGTCTCTGTCGTGAGGCCCTCCCCTGGCTCTACCGCCAGGAAGGGGTAGCCGCCGCCTTAAGTCGGCCAGTACTGGTCGAAGACCACCCAAACCAACCTCGTCGGCCTCCGCGACGATGGCAGGACCGACCTCGGGGAGTGCAAATGCGGCACTGTGCGCTCTCCCAAGGGGGGTCGAGAAGGAGTTGGAGGAGAAGGCCCGCCAGTTCCCCAACCCTCGGGGGGCGACGATCGGGTGGAGGATCTTCACGAGGCAGCGACTCATGCAATAACTACCTTGTCGAATAGCCGACCGAGACACGGAAGATTCTGGCACTTTCCATCCATCCTTACTCACGGTTCGCTCTATCCACACCAGCGTCCTTCCTGCACATTGAAGTCAAGGACTTATCAATCCCGCAGATTTGTGCGCCGACATGACTCTTTTGCCACGCGCTGATAAAACTCGAATTATTTGCAAATGTTATATCTACCACTCCAGTCTCTCCACCAGCAATGCAATTTCCCATACTATTAGCACCAATCACAATCACACCCACGAAAGTCCGCCCTTCGGAACCGTCCTCAAGAAAAACTCCCCCGCCACTATCTCCGCTACAGGCCGCGGCCGCTGCCACGCCATTTATCGTTCCACCGACTTTGAGAAAACCATCAGGAGGCGCACTCGTTTCAAGGAGCACGTTTGCCTTCCCTACGTGGAGCTCAGTTGTAACGGGTAGACCAAACCCGGCCAGAATAACGGGCACACCTTTCATGCTCCATCCTTGATCGCTACTTAACGTCTCGAACGGCGATCGGATGCTAAAATCGCCGACGGATTTAGAATCTATTTGGCAAAGGGCAAAATCAACCCCCTCAGAACATGTCTTGCCTCTGCATGCGGGCTGGCAACATGCTGAGGAGCCAAGTACATTTACTTCAACGTCCATCCCACTGCAAGGATCCATAGGGCCCTTGTCTCCAATGCAGTGGCCTGCAGTAATGACGACATTTGGGCCAATCAGCGTGCCGCCGCACTGGTTCGTTACCCTCATTGCATTGGGCCAGCTAGCGAGGCTCTCCCTTTCCCCTCCTACGACTTTGATGGATTCCTGCCCTCCTCGCGCGATCGAATTAGCGCCCATTAATAAAAACAATGGTAACCCAGCGATAATTAAATAGTTAGTATTGATTCTCATGTCTTCAGTCGCATGTTTTCAAATGTAAGTTGTCGTAGGAGGGCAAGCGCTGACTCCGATACGAATTGGCCCCCCATTTGGGGCGAGCAATCTATGCGGAATCAAGCGTGGCGAAACGCTGCTCGCCAGAAGTGCATAATACGCAAGAAAGTCACGCTCATCATTGATTGGACCTAAGTCAATCGGACATAACTGGCTAATGGCAACCTTAGCCCCAGCAGTAAGCACGAGCGTCTCATTGGCTGGAAAGCCCATGGGGCCGGCTTCGAAAGCTACATTATCAGTCGGAACGGCTGTAGAAAAATCGTACTGCACCTCCTGCGCAAATTGCGCAACTGTCCCAGACGTTGGATGTGAAGCCTCGTCGTCAAAAACCCATTGATCGCCAGGCTGCCCGGAGGCACCGACTCGCGCCGAAACGGATAGGTTACCTGAGGTCAGGAACATGCGGCCACCGACAAGGCGGGTCGCAGGCGGTTGCGGGGCAAGGCAATCAGGGCTTGCTGCACCGTGTCCTTGAAGCAGCAGGTCGAGGTCCGCAGTCACCGCAAAGGATTTGCCAAGAGAACTATCAAGCGAAAGATCACCTGCTGGTGCTCCTACGATTCGGACGTCTCTGCCCGATAGAGGCCAGATCCCCAGAGCTGGGCAAAAGCCGGGATTGCCTGAGTTCGGCACTAGAGCCGTGGTATGGGTTACCTGACCTGTCGACCCCAAGAAGTCGGTGGCATTGAAGACGAGAACTGGGGTATGTGTGCAGAGCGGGGGATTCTCACCGGCTCGCTCACCGGCGACGAAGACAACGGTTACTTCAGTGGTGTTCTGTAGTTGCTGGTTATTGCGGAGAAAAGCGCAAATCCCTTGAAAATTAACCGTTAGGACGTGCTGAGTTGCAGGCGGGGGCGTATTTGCCACGAAGCTGGTTGACATCACATCTCCTCCCTCCGGAGTTATCTCCGGGCTCTCAGTTGGGTTCGGGCCTCACGACGTAAGCCTCGAAGGCCGCCCACTTATAGACGGAGCTACCAGCCGATTTCCCACGATCTAGATCGGCCTTCTGGCTACGTTGAAGCGCCCTGAAGGGATCCCCTATCTCGCGGAGGAGGCGATGGAAGGTGGCAAAGAACTGGGAGGTCGAGGCGTCATCGACCTCCCATAAGCTTCCGACAATGACCTGAGCTCCGGCAGCCAGGAAGGGCCTTGCCAGACCATAGAAACCTCCACTCGCTGCCCCTTCCCCTCCGAGAGTGCTGCAGGAGGAAAGCACGACCAGACGGGTATGCTTGAGAGTCAGGCTCTCGATGTCCTTGGCATAGATGGCGCCAGAGTCCCTTTTCTCTGCATCGGGTGCGAACACGAGAGTAGACAACTCTGGCTCCTCTCGGTTGAGCAATGCGTGACCCGCAAAATGCACGACCTCCTCGCGACCGGCCTCTGCTAGAAAGCGGTCTCGCGTTGCATCACGCCCAACGAGCACAAGGGCTTCCGGATAGGCATCGGCAACCAGAGAAGCCTCTTCGCGGGCATGAGGTAACCTCGGAAGGTGTCCAAAGCTGACAGAAGAGAACTCAGGATCCCCAACCGCGAGAACGCTCTTAAGACCTGCAAGCTCGTGCTCTCCTGCATCTCGGTGAGGTTCTCCTAGCCCTGCCGTGAGAGCCTTGGCAAGGCGGCGACCTTCGAAAAGGAACCGGCCTGATACAGGATTGGTAAGCACTCCGAAAGGGAGTTGGAAAAGTGGGCCATCCGGAACAATCCACAGATGCTCCATATCGTTGAGCAATCCCGCGACTGGCTTTATCAACTCTCTAAAGAGTTTGTCGCTCCAACGAGTGATTGTAGCTTGCGCCAGGGAGGTCTCATCCAAGGAGGACTGCAGCGAGCGAGTAAGGTTGCCAACCAATTCAGTGAGATCGCGAGTCGACAGGTCGCTTTCGAAGAAATATACTCCGTCTTGCTTCACCAACCAAATCAGAAGTTTATCTTTAAGAGTCCGATATACGAGGACTCCGTCTTGTTTACCTAGTCGCGACTGGAGAGTGGCCAAACCACGAAGGGTAGGATGCCCTCCCCGGTTGACTCTCGAGGCCAGAAACTCATGGATACGGGCACGGTCGGTGAACACGAGGGCTGCCTTGGGATTCCTTCGAACGTCAGCTTCGAACCGAATGATATTATCAAAAGCCTCACGAGCTGTGGAAAAATAGCCACTCCGCCGCGCTTCGGCGCTCAAGCTTGCGCTCCCGGTCTCAACCGCTGAAACGGCTGCAAGAAAGGACTTCTCGGCCTCATCTGCCCGTCCCAGGCTCTCGAGAAGCCGCCCCTGTTCGAGTTCAAGCTCAGCCAAGAGGGCAGTTGCTTTCCGTCGCCTGCGGTCACGGATTGCCGATGTAAGAGCATTAGCGGCCTCTCCAGGGCGCTCGCGCACATTAAGCCGTGCTTCGGCAACAAGGACACTGTCCTCGCTTTGCTGGCGAATCGACTTGTCTGCAATTTTGCCGAGCCACCGTCTCGCCTCACGCGCATCGGCTGTTGCTGGCACAAGTCGGCCCAAGTGCGTGAGTGCCATCGAGCGGAACGAATACTCCTCGCTAACTGTCGCCGGTTGGCCGCTGAGAAGGGCGGCCTTCAAGGCCACGCTCTGAAAGTACAGTGCGGTTTCCGGATCCCCCATTGACCGCACTACATCCGCAGCCTCTGCAAACAGTCCTTCCCTCCAGCGCTGGTTTCGCCAATCTTTTGAGGTCAAGAGAGCACTACGGAGGTTTTGCCATGCCGCGTGAGGGTCATTGACCTTTTCCATGACTTGGGCAACCAGAGTTTGAGTGAATCCGGTCTCTTCAGCAGCGTTTGCCCGTTGAAAGGTCGCTCGTGCGCCGCTATACCGCTCAAGCGCACGATCAAAGTCGCTCTCGCTAGCCGAGATCAAACCCAACATAAGCTCAATATAGCCATGCAGAAGGGAAGACTCCCGCGAGGCAATATTTTGAACTATAGTGAGCTTTGTTGCTGCACCTTTCAAATCGCCGGCCCAATAGGTGCAGACCGCAACCCAGTACTTCGCCCAAAGATAAAGGGGACTTCCACTGCGCTGGAGGTCTCGGGCTGCTCTCTCGAACTGTCCAAGTGCCCGAGCAGCGTCTAACCTCTTATAAAGAATGGAACCTCGTTGGAAGGCAGAGTAGCCAGCGATTATGCCACGCATGCTTTCTCCGCCGGCACGAATGGCTTGCGCCCAGACCTCCACCTCCTCTGTGACGAGACAATCGCCAGTGCGCATATGGAGCGTTTCAGCAATCAATCGCGCAAGTCGCACCTTCTCCCACGCATAGGGCGCCGAAACATCACCGAGTAAATTTAGTTCGACGAAACGAACTGCGCCGACCGGATCGTTTGCGACAAGTTCGTCGACCTCGGCCACCGATAGCTGGTGGAATCGGGAAGTCAGCCATTCCGAAAATCGTAGCCCATTGGAGTGCTGCGGTAGCACGCTATGGGCAAGGCGTGACTGCGCCTCGCCGAGCCACCCTGGCGAATCACCAGAGCGTAGAAATCGTTGCCAGGCACGGGCCGCATCGCCATGAAGCTGAAGATCATTGAATATCACAGCACGATTGAAAAGCGCACCGCGAAGTTGTGGATCGTCTTGCAAAGCACGATCACAAGAGGCCATGGACCGGATGAGATCCTCCAGGCTCCCGCGTTTATAGGCGAGAACATAGTACGCAACGGCTAGATCATTCCATGTCTCGGCGCTCAAAGGTAGTTCTGCGGCGGCCTCCCTCAAACTCGCCACTGCTAGCTCAAGCTTATCGACATTTGAGGCATCGACGAGATACCAGAGCCCAAGCGCATGAAGTGTCTGTCCCGTGGGCCTTTCGCGAGCTTCACTCCTGATCTGCTGTCCAATCTCCCGAAACCTTCGAGAGTGCGATGCTATGAGAATCCCGCTCGCACAGCCCTCCTTCAGACCGCTCCCTGATGGAGCCGAACAAACGGACCAGTCGCGGGCAACCGAAAGACGGAGCGGGAAGAGCCTTAAACCCTCCAACTCCTCCATTAAAGCTCTGAACCCACGCGGCCTAGCGGCAATGAACACCGCACCAGGCTCTTGCCCCTTCATGGAGCCAAGCAGGACAGCGACTATTACTAACAACGTGATACTTCGAATTCTGCACATTCTCTTTCCGTTCGATGAATTGGCATAGAGAAAACTCCGATTGGACGTAACCGCACGGGGACGTCTTGAAGGTTAGCAGACTGGGCCGGCATCACGCACAGAGATCCTGGTCATCCGGAGAGGAGTTATGGAGAAGTTGACCTCTGGTTGCGGCAGATCAGTCGCCGTGCCAGTGCCACTCAACGAGCACCTTCTCTATGGAATGTACCCCAACTCCTATACACTTCCCGCCATTACCCGATCTCAGGCTAAGATCCTTCGTATAAACTCCACATGGCCACCCTCCCCACCCCCCCCGGCGACGACCTCACCCCCGAGCAACTCTTCCTCGGGCACCGGAAGCTCGTCAAGGAGATCGTCGCCTTTGGTTGCCGACGGTCCAAGTTCAGTCCTCAGGATGCGGAGGACTTCGAGGGGACGGTGATGATCAAGCTCATCGAGGAGGATTACGCCGTATTCCGCCTGTTCGAGGGGCGGAGCGAGATCAGGACGTATCTCACGGTCGTCATCAACCGGCTGCTCCTCGACTACCAGAACCACATCTGGACCAAGTGGCGGAGCTCCGCCGAGGCGGGCCGCTTAGGGCCGATCGCGGAGCGGCTGGAGAAGCTGATGGTCCGGGATGGGCTCAGCTTCGGCGAGGCCTGTCACATCCTCCAGGGCGAGGGCGTGGAGATGTCTGAGGAGGAGCTCGAGGAGATCCGGGCCAAGCTCCCCATCAAGTTCACCCGACGCTTCGTCCCGGAAGTGACGCTCGAGGCCATGGCCACCCGGGAGATGCGGCCCGATGAGGTCCTGGAGCAGAAGGAGCAGCGCGCCTTGGCGATGCGCGTGTTTCGGGTCCTTCTCCGCGAGATCGACAACCTCCCCGCGGAGGACCGGCTACTCGTCAAGATGCGGACGGAGCTCAAGGTGGCCGACATCGCCCGAATACGGCACATGGACCAGAAGGGCCTTTACCGAAGGCTGAACAAAATCTATGACAGGCTCCGAACGGCTCTCGAAAGTCAGGGAATTCGGCGTAAAGACATCGAGGATCTCCTCGGCGGCCTCCAACCCGGATTCCTCGACTTCTAAGGGGTAACCTTTGAACCGAAAGAGAGTAATCTCCTATAGATGTCCGTCTAAGTAAGTGACGGGTTCTGGATGGCACACGAAAATGCAGGAATTTGCACCTCTGAAATCGACGGCGCCTGATGGCCCTTGCCCTTCCGCGGAGGACCTCGCGGCCTATATCGACGGCACGCTGGGTGCGAAGGACAGCGAGCGGGTGGACGCTCACCTCGCATCTTGTGGGGAGTGCTATGCCGTCTATATGGAGAGCCTCCGATTCGAGTTGGAATCCAGGCCGGCGGAACCCGTGGGAGTCGTCGACTATGAGATCGCGAGGTTTCGCCCCAGGGATGGCGTCGAGGCGAGACGATATGCCTCCCATGCGGTCCGCTGGCTCTCGATTGCCGCTCTTCTCCTGGTCGGAGTGGGGACCGGCATCTACTTGGAGTTCCTGGCGCCTCCTCCAAATCTGAGGACGGCCCAGATGACTCCTCCCCTTCCGAGCCTACCGAACGGCACAGAGCCGATGTGGCTGGGTCCGACATACCGAGGTGGAGACGTTAACGAGGATGCCAAGCTCGATGAGACCTCGTTCCGGATGGGGGTACAGATCGTCAACCTCCGAGCGGCCTTGAAGGCAGGAAAAGTCAAAGAAGCCCAGGACGTGGTCGCGCGCATTCTGGGGTTGCTCAAGCCGCAGCCATTCTCAGACGATCTGCAAAAGGGCTACACGGCGGTCACCGTGGCTCTGGAAAACGGCAAGTCTCCAGGCGAGTTGCTCACCGAGGCCGCTCGGCTCGGTCAGGTGTACCGGAAGGACTTTGAACCGGGTACGGCCTTCGATTTTGGCCAATGGGTAGAGGCGGGCCACCTTGCTGCCCAGTTGCGCGATCCTTCCTTCTTTCAGCGGGCTGATACTCGCGCCTTCCTCCGGCGGTTCTTCTGGCGCGACAAACTACACAGCCTCTTGAGGATTCGAGACGCTAAGCTCGATCCCGACATTCAGATGCGCCTCGGGCGGACTTCCGCTATCGTCTCCGCAGGAAATTTCCGGACGGCTGAATATGCCGAGTTGGAACGGCAGTTGCAGCCGATTCTCGAAAAATACTACCCCGACAGGTAGAAGAAGCCGCGCCGGCCCCTCAAACTCGCGGGGCGAGCCTCCCCAACGAAAGACGCGCTCTCGGGAACGAAGACGCGACGGAAGATCGTAAGACGGGCGTCCGTTTTACGAAGACGGCACCGCGGGAAGCGAGATAGGCACCCGTCCAGCTAAAGACGCTGGGCTCCGCCCCGGAATCACATGGGTTTGCGGGGGCTGCTGGCGACGGCAGCGGCGGCGACAAGTGCCTGGCACCCAGCCAAGCTTCAAGGAGATCAGCCGCAGAGCGCTCCCCAACCGGCCCGGCGGAAGCCGAATCGGGGGCTGTTTGGGAAATTCGGGGACAATTTCAGATATTCCGGGACATTTTGGGATATTCGGGGACAATCCTGGATATTCGGGGACAATCCTGGATATTCGGGGACAATTTTGGATATTCGGGGACAATTTCAGATATTCGGGGACATTTTGGGATATTCGGGGACATTTCTGGAAAAAAAGGCCGGGTGAGAGCCTCCTGGGACCGTCGGCGGTCCCAGGAGGCTCTACAGCAAGGTGTCAATTTTGCCCTGACAGATTACTAGGAGCCTGTGCCGCAGAAACCAAGAAGCAGGCACGAAAAGGACTGCAAGGACGACAAGGACAACAGGGACAGATTCGAGGTGACTCGTTTTTTTCTGCGGCGCAGGCTCCTAGCCCGCAGGCGGCCGTCCAGCTTCGTGGAGCGCCGCCAGCTCTTCCACCTGCCTCAGGACCGTCTCCCGCCTGGTTTTCAGCTCCTCGGCGAGGCGCCGGCGCGTCCTCAGGAGGAGGAAGGCCCTCGCTTCGCTCCAGAAAATAGCGCGGCGGTCGTGGAAGAGGAGGGCGATGTAGCCGGTGAAGGGGGCGGCGAGGGCGAGGACGGTGCCGAGCCTCCAGCCGAGGCCCCCCCAAAAATAGCGGCCGAGGAGCCAGCCTTCGGCGATCCAGGCAAGGGGAAGGAAGAGGAGGGCTCCGAAGACTTTGTAGGTGGCGGTCTGGTCGGGGTCGCGGATGAGCCTCTTCACGATCGCCCCGATCAGGCGGTAGGCGGGATAGTTGAGGAGCGTCCCGAGCGCCGCCAGGGGGAGGTGGACGAGGAGGCGGAGCAGGCTGCGGCCCACGAAACGGGCGACCGGCGAGGTGGGATAGGCGGCACCGACCTGGTCGTCGCGGAGGCCGGCGGCGCGCAGGAGGCGGTCGTAGTCGCGGACAGCCTCGGCGGCGGCGGCGACCTTCCCGGGGTGGCTCTCGCGGAGGTCCCGGTACCCCTCCAGGAAGGCGCGGCGGAAGGCGACGCCCTCGGCGAGGCTGCCGCGCGTCGGCAGCGTCAGCGCGCGGTGGCGGTAGAGGTCCGCGGCGCGGGCGATCAGGCGGGCGTCCTCCCAGGTCTCGTAGTTGAGGGTGACCTCCTTCAGGGCCTCGTCGATGCGCGCGGTCAGATGGCGGGCGGCGTCGACGGCGGCCCCGGGGTCCTGAGACTGGAGGGCGATCTCGGGCGCGGGGTCGAGCGGCTCGCCCACCTGGACCAGGACGCGCGAGCGGAAGGCCTGCTTAGCGTCGAAGAGGAGGCCGACGGGGACGATCCTCGCGCCGAGGCCGGGAAATTTCCTTTCGGCTTCGAGGACGATGCGGGCGGCGCCGGTCTTCAGCGGCTTGAGCGCCGGATCGCTGTGGCTGGTCCCCTCGGGGAAGAGGGCGAGCGTCCCCCCTTGCGCCAGCAGCTCGTGGCAGCGGGAGAAGGTCTCGTCGTTCTTGGCGAGGTCCGACCCCTCGTCCTGCCGGCGGTAGACGGGGATCGCCACGGCGAGGTCGAGGAAGGGGCGGACGGCGGGGTTCTTCCAGAGGGTGCTCTTGGCGAGGAAGCGCGGGGGCGTCCGCAGATTGGGCAGCGGCCCCCAGAGCAGGAGGGGGTCGATCAGGCCGTTGACGTGGTTCGCCACCAGCACCAGCGGACGGTCGAGCGGGATGCGCTCGGATCCCGCCACCTCGACCTCGCGGAAGAAGACCTTGAGGATGAGGCGGACGAAGGCGCGGAGGAAGCGGTCGGCCTTTCTCGAGCCGGAAGCCCTCACCTCCCCGGCCCTCCTCTCCCAGCCCTCCGCCCACCCTGACGGGGAGAGGAGGGAGAAAAGCAGGACAGTTTCTTAGCCCCCTCTCTCCCCGGCCGGGCGGATGGCGGGCTGGGAGAGAGGGGGTTGGGGGAGTGAGGGTAAAGGCTGGTCATGAGCGTTTTCAGGCCCGGCGCGCACCCTTCCCTTGGGGGAGGCACGGATGGAATCGGCATGGGCTCCGGGTAAGTTGCTGGATCTTGCCGAGTCTGTCAATCGTGGATTCGGTCCGCCGGGGGCTGTGTTACCCTCCGTCCTTAAATAATGGCTGCGCCGGCCGCTCCCGCGAGCAGGCCGGCGCCAGGAGAAAAACCGATGGCCGTCAACAACCCTGCACCGCAGAAGAAGAGCACGCTCGATACCGTGGCCAACATCGCGATCATCGTCGTGTGCGCGATCGCGGCCGCCGTGCTGGTCCGGAATCAGTTCTTCCCCCAACGGGCGCCCGGTGAGCCGCCGCGGGCCGAGAAGGGCGAGCAGTACGCCCAGCTCAAGGCGGTCGTGCCGGCCGGCTCGAGCCGCGCCTTGGTGGTGGCCGTCCAGCCCGGGTGCCACTTCTGCAACGACAGCATGACCTTCTACAAGCACATCCTCGACCAGCGCAACCAGCAGGCCTCGAACGTGAAGTTCGTCGCCGCCGTGCCGGCCAACGACAAGCCGGCGGACGCGCAGAAGCTGGTCTCGGACGAAGCGGAGAAGTTCGCCAGCGTCGGCGCCCATCCGGACAGCATGGTGAACCTCGACTTCAATGCCGTGAAGGTCCCCGGCACGCCGACCCTGATGCTGGTGGACAACAACGGCAAGATCCTCAACGTCTGGGTCGGCAAGCTCGACGCGGGCGGGGAGAAGGAAGTGCTGAAGACGCTGTAGGGGCGGTCGAGAAGCACCCGCGCCTTCGGCGCGGGCCCTCACCCCCCGGCCCCCTCTCCCGTCCTCCCGCCCCCCTCCCTCACCGGGAGAGGGGGAGAAAGACCGAAGGCGGCGGAGGTTGCTGGTCTCCCTCTTCTCCCGGTGAGGGAGGGGGTGGGGGGACGGGAGAAGAGGGCCGGGGTGATGAGGCTTCTTTCCTACTCCGAATACTCCAGCACCAGATCCGTCCACATCTTCCCCGCCACCTGGTCCCGGGTGGCGGGGAAGAAGCGCGCCTTCTTCGCGGCTTCCAGGGCGGCCTCGTTGAAGCCGAGGCCCGAGGTGTCCCCCTCGCGGATGCGGGATTCAACCACGGCGCCGGTCTCGTCAACCAGGACGGCGATGTGGATGGAGACCTTCCGGCCGCTCCCCTCGGCCGCCGCGGGATAGGGGTAAGGCGGCAGCTCCTGGATCTCGGCGGGCTGGACTCCGGGCTGGCCGGCGAGGATCAGATCGCCCGGCTTCATCGGCTCCAGCGGGACCGGCGGGACCTTCGCCGGCGCGGGCTCCTTCGCGGCGGCGTGTCGCACCTCGGCCGGTGGTTTGGGCGCGGAGGTCACGGCCTTGCGGGCGGCGGGCTCGGACGGAGCGGGGCTCGCGCTCACGGGCGCGGTAGTCGAAGGCACGGCGACCTCGACGGCCGGACCGCCGATTCCTCGCGACACCAGGAACCCAGCCGCGAAGAGCGCCAGCGCCACTCCGGCCGCGGCAGCGATCCGGAGGGCGCGCGATCCGCCCGGTTTCGCCGCGGACGGGACCGGCTTCATGGCGCTGGTGTTCAGGCGCGGCGGGCGCGAGATCCAGGTGGCATCAAGGTCCTCGGCCGGTGTGACGCGGCGGGGTGGCGCCGAAGCTGGCGGGGCGGTGCCGGCGGCATTTCCCGGGATCTGAAAGGGCAGGACCTCAGCGAGCGGCGCGGACTCCTCTTGTTTTGGCGCCGGCGCCGTGGCGGTCCGCAGGGTGGCCTCGCCGGTGACGGTGCCCGCCATCGGCGTCCGGGCCAGCGCGAACTCGGCGTCGAGGCGGTCCTGAGTGGAGCCCGGCCGCACGGCGACGGGCGCCCGGCCGGTCCCCAGGGGGAGGAGGACGCTCCAGACGCCGTCGAGGTCCTCGTGGGTGAGCGGGAAGCGGTCCTGGAGCAGGGTCAGCTCCCAGACGAACGCCTCGGCGCTGGCGATCCGCTCCTCCGGCTTCTTGGCCAGGGCCTGGAGGACGAGCGCGCGCAGCTCGGGCGGCACCCTGCCGGTAGGATCGGTCTCCGCGAAGTCGAGCGGCGGCCGGAAGAGGTGCCCGGCCATCAGCGAGGCGGGGTCACTGCCGGCGATCGGGACGCGGCCGGTCAGCAGCTCATAGAGGACGACGCCGAAGGAGTAGAGGTCGCTCCGCTCGTCCCAACCGGCGCCGCTGAAGCGCTCGGGCGAGCCGTAGCGCGGCTTGCCGAGGAAGACGCCGGTGGTGGTGAGCTCACCCTTCCCTTCCAGCGCCTTGGCGATGCCGAGGTCGATCAGCTTAATGAGCGGATGGCCGTCGACGTCCCGGGAGAGCATCAGGTTGTCGGGGGAGACGTCGCGGTGGACGATCTTGTGCCGGTGGAGGTAGCCGAGCGCCTTGAGCGACTGGCGGGCGATCTCGACGGTCAGCGCGATGGGCGGCGGTCCGTAGCCGCTCAGCACCTCGAGCAGGTTCCAGCCGTCGATGTGCTCCATCACGATGAACGCCTGGCCGTCGTCGGCGATGGCGAAGTCGTGGAGGATGGCCACGTTGGGGTGGCGCAGGCGGTTGGCGGCGCGGGCCTCGTGCAGGAAGCGGTCGGCGTCCTCCCCCACCGTGTCCGCCGGCGAACGGATCACCTTGACGACGCGGATCTCGTCGAGGAGGCGGTGGCGCACCTTGTACAGCGTGCCCATCCCCCCCTCGCGCATCGCGCCGAGGATCTCGTACTTGCCGTCGATCTGCTCGTTGAGGAGCGCCAAACACCCCGCCTTTCCGCCGCGGACGCGAACCCGTACCTCTTCTTAGGCGAATTGTCGACTGGAATATTACCGGTTTGGGCGGCGGAGCGGGGAAAAAGTCGGCTTTGCCAAGTGGCGGGGCTTGGAAATCAACCATGACGTGGTTGAAAATCAACCACCGCGTGGTTGATTTTCAACCGCTCGATCTGGCGAAGCCCCTTCAATGCGAGAGCACGCCCTCCACCAAGCGCCGGCGCGGGGTGCGCAGGCGCTGCTGGCGGGTGCGCCGTTCGAAGAGGCGGATCTGCAATAGCTCGCGGTCGGCATGGTCAATGGTGCGCTCGAGGCTCTCGGAGCCATGCCGGTTAGCCCAGCCGAGCGAGAAGGAGGGAACGCCCTTCTCGGCCGCGGTCAGCCGCAGCCGCTGCCCCACCTCGGCGACGTAGCGCGCGGAGGCGCCCAGCAGCAGCAGGAGGAACTCGTCGCCGCCCATCCGGATCACCGCGTCTTCGAGGCGGGCGTTCTGCTGCAGGAAGCGGCTCACTTTCATCAGCACCTCGTCCCCCTTCTGGTGGCCGAAGTCGTCGTTGTACTCCTTGAAGTTGTCGACGTCGACGACGATCGTCCCCCAGATATCGGCGGGACCCAGGCGCCTCTCGACCTCGACGAGGAAGCGGCGGTTGTAGCAGCCGGTGAGAGGATCGCGCAGGCTGGCCTCGTGGAAGCGGCTCTCGAGCTGCTTGCGGCCCGAGATGTCGATCAGGATGCCGTGGTAGAGCAGCTCTCCCGTCGCGGCGTCGCGTACGGCATGGCAAGTGTCGAGCACCGTGCGCTCCTCGCCGTCCGGACGGCGGATGACGATCTCCAGCTCGCGCACCTCCCCCTCGCGGGCGAGCAGGGCGGTCTCCTGCGCGCGCTGGGCGGGATCGGCGAAGAGCTCCTGGGCCCGGTGGGTCCGCAGCTCCTCGATGGAATCGAAGCCGAGGATCTCCAGGCATGCCGGATTGGCATCGAGGATCCGCCCGGCGTCGTTGGTGATGTAGACCCCTTCGCGCAGGTTGCGCACGAAGAAGCGTAGGGTTTCGGGGTCGTCGAGACTTCGGTAGCGCCCTTGGGTCATGATGAATCTCCCCGGCGAGAAAAGCGGCTCGCCCAAGTCGTACTACGACTAAAGGCAAGATCGAGGCCAGGCTCTCAACGACCACCCGCTGGCGTTAAGAGATTCTTCAATACGAATAACTTTAGCGTGGCGCAGCCGCCTCGCGCAAGGCTTGACTTAGGCTCCTGATTCAGGCTCCTGGAATCCATTGCCCCGGCCGGACGTTACCCTCGCGAGGAGGATCTCCCCGATGAGCCGAGCCGTTTTCGCGCTGCTGGTCTCCACACTGATTGCCGGGGTCGCCAGGCCCGCGGCGGCGCAGCCAGGCACTCCGCGCTGCCAAGCCGTGCGCCAGCAGGACCCAGACACCGGCGCGATGGTCTTCAAGACGCGCCTGTTGGCGTCGGCCTTCGGCACCGATCCTCTGCTGGTCTGGACCTCGGACGATCCCGAGTCGCTGATGCTGGTGGCCGTGCGCAACGGCGCCGCCCTCCGCTACGCCGGTTGCTTCACCCTGACCCTCCAGGCCGACGGCCAGCCCATTGCCATCAGCAAGCTCCGGCACGACAAGGACCCCGACAGCCTGCGCACGGTCGTGGAGTACGTGCGGGCGGAGATCCCCTGGGCCGACGCCCAGAAGCTCGCGGCGGCCCGGGCGATCACCTACAAGATCTGCAACGACGACCTCAAGGCCAACGAGGATTTCCTCTGCCAGACCCGCAGCGTGATCGAGGCGGCGGCGGCGTGGAAGAAGGGGCAGGCGGGGAAGAAGTGAGGATCATGGCAGCTTATATAGCGCTCCTACGTAAGGATCTTTCCAGCGATTACGGGATCGAGTTCCCTGATTTTCCCGGTTGCGTCACGGCAGCGGAGGACATGGAGCAGGCCCGGGAGCTGGCCGAAGAGGCACTGCGGTTCCACATCGAAGGGCTCCTCGCCGATGGCGAGCCCCTCCCACGACCGAGCAACTTCGAGAAGGTCATGGCTGATCCCGAAAATCGCGCGGCGGCCGTGCTCCTCATCCAGGTCCCCGATGGGGCCTGGAGGAAGTCCGCTTAGCTTTTTGCTCTGAGCGGGCCGGTTAGTGAAACGTGCGGACCCGAAGCCGCTCGGGCTCAATGACGACCAAGCACCCGGGAGTCCACTCTGAGAGCCTTACCAGGGAATGCTCGATCAACTCGTTGACGGCCTCGGTCGGCCACTCGTTCGGAAGCCGTGCCAGCACCACGCCCGGCGAGTCGGGCATCGCACGCAACCGACCGCCGAATCCCAGATCGCCTGTCACCAATACCAGTCCGCTGGAACGAGCGAATTCGAAGATCGTCTCATCCGGCGCACCCCGCAGACCGAGGTCACGGACGTCCTGAACCTTGAATCCCGCGGCCCGTAAGCGAGGCGCGAGGGAGCGGGGCAGGTTCTCGTCGACGAGAAACTCCACTACGCGATCGCCAGGATCTGTTCCTCGCCGAGCAACCAGGCGGCGTAGGAGAGGGCGGCCAGAACATCCTCGGGCTCGACCTCATATTCCCTGGAGACTTCGGTGATCGACATGCCGCCCGCGAGCTTTCCCACCACGAGGGCGACCGGCACCCGCGTCCCCTGGATCACGGGTTTTCCAAAGGCCACTCCCTCGTCGATCGTGATTCTGGGGGCGATCTCTTTCATGATCATCGATTCTACACCCCGAAATACCGCGCGTCCGGATGCTGGAACACCAGCGCCGAGACGCTCGCCTCGGGGTCCATCATGTCGCCTTCGGTGAGGTGGACGCCGATCTCCTCGGGACGGAGGGCCTTGAAGAGCTCGCGCTGGAAGGCGAGGTCGGGGCAGGCCGGGTAGCCGAAGCTGTAGCGCTTGCCGCGGTAGCGGGCGGCGAGCTTGTCCTCCAACGGGAGCCCCTCGGGATCGGGGAAGCCCCAGCGCTTGCGCAGGCAGGCGTGGGCATACTCGGCGGCGGACTCGGCGGTCTCCAGCGCCAGGGCGGCGAAAGCATGGCTCTTCAGGTACTCGCCCTCGTGCTTCCAGGCCTCCACCCGCTCGCGCACTCCTTCCCCGGCGGTCGTTACGAAGAGGGCGACGTGGTCGCCGGGCAGGACGTAGTCGGCCAGGCTCAGCCCCCCCTCGCGGTTCTGGCGCGGAAAGTCCCAGGAGGCCGCCACCTGGCCGGTCTCCGGACAGCGCAGGGTGATCCGGTTGCCGTCCGCCTCGGCGGGAAAGAAGCGCCAGACGGCCCGCGCCTTCATCGCGCCGCTCCGCGCGATCGCCTTGAGATCGTCGATCACCGCTTCCAGCTTGGCGAGCTTGGGGTCCCCCTCCTCGCGCAGCCGCTTGACCGATCCCTTCAGCCCCAGGTGCTTGCCGTAGATCATCTGCGGATTCAGGTACGCCCAGACCTCGTCGAGGTCGAGCTCGGCGACGTGGCGGTCGCGGTCGGCCGGCGGCGGCACGGGGAGATCCCTGCGGACCTCGGCGGCGGCGTTCCGGCCCGCCTCCGTGGACTCGGTCGGCTCCACGGTGGCGTCGGCGCTGTCGGAGACCAGGAAGTCGGCGACCTCGCGCTCCAGGTCGGGCTTCTGGGCGGGATCGAGCAGGCGCTCGACCAGCTTCAGGCCGTGCATGGCGTCCTTGGCGTAGGTGCAGAGGCCGGTGTAGGCCTGTGCGATCTTGCGGTGCGTGAAGCGGCGGGTGAGCGCCGCGCCCCCCACCAGCAGGGGCGTGTCGATCCCCACCGCCGCCAGGTCGCCGGCGGTGAGCACCATCTGCTGCGCGCTCTTGACCAGCAGGCCGGAGAGGCCGATGACGTCCGGCTGGTGCTCGCGCACCGCCTGGATCAGCCGCTCGGAGGGGACCTTGATCCCCAGGTTCACCACCGTGAAGCCGTTGTTCGAGAGGATGATGTCGACCAGGTTCTTGCCGATGTCGTGGACGTCCCCCTTGACCGTCGCCAGCAGCACCGTGCCGCGCGTCGAGCCGGCTCCATCGGTGGCCTTCTCCATGTGGGGCTCGAGATACGCGACCGCCGCCTTCATCACCTCGGCGCTCTGCAGGACCTCGGCGACGATGAGCTGGTTGTCGTTGAACAGGCGGCCGACCTCGCTCATGCCGGTCATCAGCGGACCGTTGATGATGTCGAGGGGCGCCGGCCAGCGGGTATCGGCGAGGGCGGCGGCGAGGTCGTCCTCCAGGCCCGTCTTGCTCCCCTCGACGACGGCGCGGGCGAGGCGGTCCTCCAGCGGCAGCTCGGCGCGCGGGCGGGCGGCGACCGAGGCGCGGCCGCGGAAGTGGGCGGTAAAGGTCTCGACCGCCCGGTTGCCCGATTCGACGTCGCCGAGCGGCAGGAAGATCAGCGCCTCGGCGAGCTCGCGCTCCTCCACCGGGATATCGGCGTAGCGCGCCAGCTTCTCGGTGTTGACGATCGCCGCGTCGAGCCCCGCCTTGGTGCAGTGGTAGAGGAAGACCGAGTTGAGCACCTCGCGGCCGGCCGCGGGGAGGCCGAAGCTGACGTTGGAGACGCCGAGGATCGTCTTGCAGTCCGGGAAGAGCTCCTTGACGGCGCGCACCCCCTCGATCGTCTGCGCCGCCGAGCCCAGGTAGTTGGCGTCGCCGGTGCCGCAGGGGAAGACCAGCGGATCCCACCAGATGTCCTCCGGCTGCACGCCCATCTCCTCGACCAGGATCTGGAAGCTGCGGCGCGCCACCTCGACCTTGCGCTCGACGTCGACCGCCATCCCCTTCTCGTCGATCAGGCCGACGACCATCGCGGCACCGTAGCGGCGGGCGAGCGGCACCACCTTCTGGAAGCGGACGAGGCCGTCCTCCAGGTTGATCGAGTTGAGGATCGACTTCCCCTGGCAGTAGGTGAGGGCGCGCTCCATGACGGCGGCGTCGGTGGAGTCGATCATCAGCGGCGCCTTGACCAGCCGGACGAGGCGGTCGAGGAAGGCCTCGACGTCGCCGATCTCGTCGCGGTCGGGGTCCTGGAGGCAGACGTCGAGGATCTGGCCGCCGGCCTTGACCTGGTCGCGCCCGACCTCGGCGGCGGCCTCGTGCTGGCCCGCCTGGATGAGAGCCTTGAACTTGCGGCTGCCGAGGACGTTGGTGCGCTCCCCCACCAGCACCGGCCGGTTCGACTCGGTCAGCTCGGCGGCCTCGAGCCCGGAAACCATCGCGCGCCGGTGATGGGGGATCGTCCGCGGCTTCCGTCCCTGGACGAGCCGGGTCAGCGCCACGATGTGGGCGGAGCTGGTGCCGCAGCAGCCGCCGACGAGGTTGAGCCAGCCGGCGTCGAGGAAGCGGCCGAAGACGCGCTCGAAGACCTCCGGCCCCTCGGTGTAGCGGCCATCCTCGTTGGGCAGGCCGGCGTTGGGGACGCAGGCGACGCGGGTGCGGCAGAGCTCGGAGAGGGTGCGCACGTGGTCGGTCATCAGGTCGGGGCCGGTGGCGCAGTTGAGGCCGATATACAGAAGGTCGGCGTGGAGCAGCGAGACGGCGAGCGCCTCGGCGTCCTGCCCGCCGAGCATGGTGCCGGTGGCCTCGATGGTGGCCGAGACGGCGACCGGGATCTTCCAGCCCGCTTGCCCGAAGGCGATCTCGATGCCGATCAGGCCGGCCTTGATGTTGCGGGTGTCCTGCGCGGTCTCCAGCAGCAGGTAGTCGGCGCCGCCGGCCATCAGCCCGAGGGCCTGGACGCGGAAGTTCTCGATCAGCCCCTCGAAGGTGATGCCGCCGGTCACCGAGATCGCCTTGGTGGTGGGCCCCATGGAGCCGCAGACGAAGCGGGGCTTCTCCGGCGTCGAGTGGCGGGCGCAGGCGGCGCGGGCGATCGCGGCGGAGAGCCGGTTGAGCTCCCAGGCCTGGTCGGCGAGCCCGTACTCGCCAAGCACCAGCGGCGTGCCGCCGAACGAGTCGGTCTCGACGATGTCGCAGCCGACCGCGAGATAGCCCTCGTGGACGCCGTCGACCACGTCCGGGCGGGTGGCGCAGAGGTTCTCGTTGCACCCCTCCAGCTCGGGCCCGCCGAAGTCGGCGGCGGTCAGGGTGACCCCCTGCAGCGCCGTGCCGGTGGCGCCGTCGAGCACCAGGATGCGCGCGTCGAGGGCCGCGACCAGGAGCGCGGTGCGCGCGTCCACGTCGGCCGGCTTCGGGGGGAACGGAACGTCATAGACCGGATCGCTCACTCTCTTCTCCTCTTTCATCAAATCGGGCGGAATACAAAAAACCCGTCTCGCATAGCATCACGAGACGGGTTTTCCGCTCCGGACACTTAATTGTCAGCCGTGAGGCGACCGCATCCTCGCTCCGGTCGGGAGCGAGAGGGCACCTTGGGTGTCCGTCCCAGGTTGCCGAGCCCGGCGAAGCCGGACCGCTCGTAATGCAGCACGCAGTATACACTGTCTCGCCACGATCATGAACAAGCTCTGGCTGGCGCTCCTCGCGGTCGTCGTCCTCGGGTACTGCGTGCTCACCCGACCCCATGCCTCGGGCAAGGCGGATCCCGTGGACTGGTCGGCGGAGCCGCTCCAGGCCGACACCGATCGCCCCTCCTTCGAGGTCGGGACCGGCAAGGACAGGATCACGCTCGACCCCCGCGCCACGTTCGACATCTCGGCCGTGGTCGCGCACGACGAGCACTATCGCTTCGACGACGGCGCCTTCCTGGTGCCGGTCGACCTGGTGATGACCTGGGGGAAGCTCCCCGAGGAGCCCTACAAGTCCAAGGTCTCCTACGGCCAGATGACCCGCTACTACTTCTGGCGCACCTCCTATCCGGACCTCGATCTCCACTACATCCAGACCCACTCCGCCAACATGCATCTGATCCCCGCCGACGACAACGTCCGCCGCGCCCTCCTCGCGGTCGGCCGCGGCGACAAGGTGCGGGTGCAGGGGCTGCTGGTGAACGCCCGGCGCGAGGACGGCTTCCACTGGAAGACCTCGACGACCCGCGAGGACGACGGCCCGGGCGCCTGCGAGCTGGTGTGGGTCGAGGAGATACAGATCGGGCGGAAGGTCTATCGATAGACCCTCGCGCACATGTCTGCGGCTAGTTCCAGCTCTTGTTCATCTCGATACAGCCGTCGGCCCCGATCGTGAAGCAGACGAGGGCACCAAACGCAGCTCCAGGCGGGGGTGACCGAAGAGCCACCTCGACAGGTGCAGCCGTGGCTGCAGAACTGTAAGCTTTGCGTCGGCTCGTGGTGATGCCGACGGGGCCGGCCGCATTGCCCACAAGCACCACCCGCGCCACGCCCTCGTGATCGGTGACTGTGACGGTAGCGGTCGGATCGGCGCAGGCGGCCGGCGTTGCCTGCGCAGCGGCTGCGTCAGCGGGAAACGCCTTTTCGACGATCGGCGTGTCGATGGGACGCGCCGGTTGGCGCTCCTTCAGGACGCAGTGGTCAAGGATGCTGGGTTAAGACAAGTCCACGCCGGAGACCTTGACGACGGCCTGCCAAGCGGCTTCCTGACTGGCTCGGTCGTAGAGGTGAGGTTGGCGCTGCGCCTCAATTGGGCCTGAGAACTTCCCTTGAGCCGAGGCGAAGAATTGCCCTGAGACGTCGGTTCCGAACTCCGACGCCTGGAGGTACCGACGGGCCGCGGTCTCCGGCGTCTGATTCATGCCGGGAATGAGGTTCACGATTGGTATAAACAGATACTTCAACAACGGGCCAGCGTTTCGCACCACCTTGGTGGCGGTCGCCCCACCGGGCGAGACAGCGTACACGGCCATGCCGGAGGGTAGCCTGCGCGCCAGCGCCGCGACCCACCAAGCGATAATGAGCTTCGCGTCCGCATACGCATTGTTGGGCACGTACTTCACGTTCGGCCCGTTGCGAATCAGGGCTTCCACAGCGGCGGTTCGGTCACACTGGTGGTATTTGGCCGCGAAGGCTGGCACGTCGGTATACTTGAACATGGGGACGCCCCCTCGGGCTGGCTCCGCACCGGCGATAACAATCCGCGCGTTGGGGCTCAGCAGGTTGGCACGAAGCAACCCGGCAGTCAGTTGATGATGGCCGATCAGCGGGGCCTGAGAAGCCTCAACTCCCGCCGCAGTGATCACGCGCTTCTTGGTTGGGACCAATCCGGCATTGAGCAGTAGGAAATCGATTGGGCGACGGCGCTTGACGAGCACCGCGAGGGCGGACTGAACGCTGGCCGGCGCGTCCAGATCCAGCTCCAGGGGCGTGAAGACCTGCGTCTTGGTCTCCGCCGCGAGTTGAGCGGCCGTTTCCTGAATCGAGGCCAGGCTGCGCCCGGTGATGATGACCTCGCGGTAGCCCTCGGCGGCCAGCAAGCGGGCTGCGGCGTGACCCAGCCCGGAGGTGGCGCCGGTGACGAGTGCGATCGAATGTTCCATTAGGTGTCTCCTATAGTTATCTGTCTTGCAGCGTTACGTACGCTAGGGTACGATACCAACAGATGCAACGCAAGGAGATTCGTACGCTATGGTAACTATTGTTGCGAAGCGTCCCCCAGGACGTCCCAAAGGCTTTATCCCCGAAGAAGCACTCGACCGTGCGGTTGAGATGTTTTGGGAGCATGGGTATGAAGGAGTCGACGTGGATCGGATCGCGCGCGCCGTGAACGTCACCAAACCCGCGCTATACCGAGCCTTCGGAGACAAGTCCACCCTGCTGCTTAGGGCGGTTGAGCGCTATGCGCTGACGTACGGAGCTCCCAAAATGGCGGCGTTTCACGCGGAACCGGACATCCACAAGGCCGTGACCGCCTTTTGCGAGGCTACCGTCGACAACGCTACGGGCGATGCTCGCGGCGGCTGCATGATGGCCGCCGCTGCGCTGGGACAGTCGGAGCGGGTAACGGAGATCCGTTCCTGGCTCGCGAAGGGCCTCACCGCATCCGCTGATGTTTTCGCGAAACGTTTCGAGCAGGAGACAAAGGCCGGGCGCCTGACTCGCACACCCTCTGCCAAGGTGCGAGGCCGTTTGCTCGTCGACTTGCTGCAGGGCGTGCAGCTTCGCGCCAAGGTTGGTATCACTCGCGATGAATTACTGGAAGATGTCCGAAGCTATGTGCCCCTGATTCTTGGCGAGCAAATCTAACGCACGTCTCGGGGGCTATGCGTCTGGAAGAGTGCCAAATCGCCGCTGCGCTCATCGAGCAACTTTTAGCTTTGACGCCGACCAGCCGGAGGACGACGGGCCCGGGGCCTGCGAGCTGGTGTACGTCGAGCAGATCCAGATCGGGCGGGACGTCTACCGCTGAGGTTGATACCCCGCGCACACCCGCACCGGCAGCCCCGGATACCTCGGGAACCGCGGATCGGCCGCCGCCAGACCGCAACGCACGAAAACGCTCCTTGGCGAGGCGAGCAGGCGCAGGTGCTCGCAGCTCGCGCAGAGGCCGGGGGGCACGGCGAGGCGTTCGAGCAGGCGGCGCTCCTCGTCCGTGGCGTTCCTCTCGTCTTCGCTCATCCGGATCCCGTTTCGGCCTGGTGCTGCTCCAGCGCCTCGTCGGCCACCTTCCCCTCGGCCATCGCCTCGATCTTCCCGGCGGGGCCCAACAGGAGCAGCAGGTCGCCCGGCTCCAGCCGCGTCGCCGCCTCGGGGAGGACGGGCACCTCGCCAGCATTGCTGCCGACGCCGCGGCGGCGGATCTCCATCACGCGCGCGCCGAGGGTCTGCGGCAGTCGCGCCTCGGCCAGGGTCTTGCCTACGAGGTGGAGCGGCACCGGCACCAGGCGGAGGGCGAAGTCGGGGGGGATCTCCACGAACTGGCGGGGGGTGCGCGCGTCCTCGCTGGAGACGAAGGTGGTGAGCAGCGCCGGCCGCCCCACCACCTCCTGGGCATAGACGGCCAGCAGGTCGCGCTTGGCGAGGATGCCGAGAAGCTTGCCAGTGGCGTCGACCACCGGCAGCCGTTCGTAGTCGCTGCGGGCGAAGATCTCGGTGGCCAGGTGCAGCCGCTCGTCGGGGTGGACCACGTGCTCGACGGGGGTCATCAGGTCGAGCGCCACCACGGCGGTCAGCGTCTCCGGGCTCTCCAGGGCGTACTTGATGTCATGGATCGAGACCGAGCCGAGGAGCTTGCCGTCGGTGCCGGTCACGAACAGGCGCTGGCGGGGGGTGGCGAGGAACTTCTTCACCACCTCGGCGTAGGGCTCCCCCGGCCGCAGGGTCTGCGGGTCGGGGCGCATCAGGGTCTCCGCCTTGAGCCCGGCGAGCACCGCCTCCTCCATCCGCCAGGGGAGGTCGATCCCCTTGCCCTTCAGCGACTCGGTGTAGATCGAGTAGGGGTGGAGGGCGCGGGCGATCAGGCTGGCCAGGATGGCGGCCAGCATCACCGGCAGGATCAGGTCGTAGTTACCGGTGAACTCGAAGAGGATGAGGATGGCGCTGATCGGCGCGTAGCTCGTCCCCGCCATCACCGCCGCCATCCCCACCGCGGCGTAGGCGCCGTAGGGGGAGGCGACGGACGGCCAGAGCGAGTGCATGAAGCAGCCGTAAGAAGCGCCCACCAGGGCGCCGTAGGCGATCGACGGCGTGAACATCCCCCCCGAGCCGCCGCTCCCCCGGGTCAGCGCGGTCGCCAGCAACTTCACCCCGGCGAGGCCGAGCAGGAAGAGGCCGGTGAGCTCCTGGGAGACCGCGAGGTGGGGCGGGAGCTTGAGAGCGCCGGCGAGCGCCAGGTTGATCGTGCCGTACCCGCGCCCCAGCGCCGCCGGCACATAGAGGCCGAGGACGCCGAGGAGGGCCATGCCGATCATCGGCTGCAGGGGGCGCGGCAGGAAGCGGAGCCGCGCGAAGGCCTTGCCGCCGAAGCTCACCCCCAGCATGAAGAGGACGGAGGCGAACGCCGCCGCGACCCCCAGGCCGGCGTAGGGAAGCATCTCCCAGCCGCTCTTGAGGGCATACTCGGGCGCGGCGTAGAGCGGCCTGTTGCCGAGCAGCGAGCGGGAGATCAGGGTGGCGATCACCGAGGAGGCGACGATCGGCCCGAAGATCTCGAGGGCGAAGTTGCCGAGGATGACCTCCATGGCGAACAGCGCGCCGCCGATCGGGATGTTGTAGGTGGCCGCGAGGCCGGCGGCGGCACCGCAGCCGACCAGGATCTTCAGCCGGTGCGCCGGCAGCTCCAGCCGGGCCCCCAGCCAGGAAGAGATCATCGCGCCGAGCCGGATCATCGGCCCCTCGCGGCCGAGCGAGCCGCCGGCGCCGACGGTGACGATCGACTCCAGGGCGTTGATCAGCACCGGCCGCGGCGCGATCTTGCCGCCGGCCAGCGCCACCGACTCGATCAGCATCCCCATCCCCTCGCCCCCCGCCTCGGCCGGCGCGCGGCGGCGGCTGAGCCAGAGGATCACCCCCACCACCGCGCCGCCGATCGCCGGGGCCGCCACCACCACCCAGCGCTGGACCTTGGGGACGATGGTGAGCAGGTCGCCCGTGGAGCCCCAGAGCACCCGCTGCACCAGGCCGATCAGCAGGTCGGTGGCGGCGCCGAGCAGGCCGCCGACGACGCCCACGGCGGCGATCAGCAGGAAGAAGAGGCGGTCCTCACGATTGGCGAGGCCGAAGCGACGCGCCAGGGTGAAGTCGAGCGACCGTAGCCACGTCCCCAGTTGCCCCAGCCGCTCCAGTTGCCGCGGGCGGCGCAGGCGGCGCGGGCGGTCGGCCGGGGGCATCTCCATGGCGGCGGACTGTATCAAGGGACGGCTCAACCTTCTGCCCATCCTCCAGCGTTCGCGGCCTGCGACCTCAACCCCTATCCCCTTCTCCTAAGAGGAGAAGGGGGACGTCTGCGGTGCGGCCCCAGTTGGGCCCTCCATCTCCTTCAGGAGAGGGATCGAGGGTGAGGTCGCAGGCTGCGAACGCTGCGATCGACCGCACGCTTCAAATCACAACGATCTCCTCTTCCATAAACATGCTCATTGATGTATACTTGCCTTCGAGGCCGCCCCTCCGGGGGCGACCAGGACCTTCCGGGGTTCCGCCGACGAGCGTCCGCCGCCGGTTCTGGAATCCCACGGCGGAAGTTTTCGCCCCGCGGTGCCAACCTTCCTACCGCGGCGCTTCCGTACCGGCGTCGCGCGCCACGCCCGAGGGGACCGGAATTTCCGGTCCCCTTTGCCTTTTCAGTCGTCTTGGCTTTTTTATGCCCCGCCGACCCGGGCCGCCGGCTGCCGCTCCTTGCGGACGATGAGGGCGGAGGGCACCGGCACCTCGGCGCGGACGGCTTCGGCGCGAGTGGCCTCGGCCCGCTTCTGGCCGACGATGCGGGCGTAGACCGAGAGGGCCTGCGCCACCACCTGATCCATGTTGTAGTACTTGTAGGTGGCGAGCCGGCCCACGAAATGGACGTCGGACCGCTCCTCGGCGAGCGCCTGGTATCGCTTGTACAGCTCGTTGTTCTCCGGCCGCGGCACAGGGTAGTAGGGGTCCCCCTCCGCCTCCGGATATTCGTAGACCAGGCTGCTCTTCGGGTTCTCCTGGCCGGTGAGGTGCTTGAACTCGGTGACCCGCGTGTAGAGGTGCTCGTTGGGGTAGTTGATCACCGCCACCGGCTGCACCCACTCCTGGTTGCGGGTCTCGTGCTCGAAGCGCAGCGACCGGTAGGGCAGCTTGCCGTAGCGGAAGTCGAAGAACTCATCGACCGGACCGCTGTAGATCAGCTTGCCATGGGGGATCTCGCCGACGATCTCCCGGTAGTCGGTGTTGAGCAGGACCTTGATGTTGTCGTGGTCGAGCATGTTCTCGAACATGCGGGTGTAGCCGCGCAGCGGCATCGCCTGATAGGTGTCCGCGAAGTAGCGGTCGTCGCGGTTGGTGCGCACGGGCACGCGGGCGGTGACCATCGAATCGAGCTGCGAGGGGTCGAGCCCCCACTGCTTGCGGGTGTAGCCGCGGAAGAACTTCTCGTAGAGCTCGCGGCCGACGCGGCCGACGACCACGTCCTCCGAGGTGCGCACCACCTCCCGGGGCTCGGCCACGGAAGTGAAGAAGTCCTCCATCTGCCGGCTGGTGAGATTCATCCCATAAAGCTGGTTGATGGTGTCCAGGTTGATCGGGATCGGCACTAGCTGGCCGTCGACGCTCGCCCGCACCCGGTGCTCATACGGGCGCCAGCGGGTGAAGACGGAGAGGTACTCGAAGACCTCCCGCGAGTTGGTGTGGAAGATGTGGGGCCCGTACTTGTGGACCAGGATCCCCGCGTCGTCGTAATGGTCGAAGGCGTTGCCGCCGATGTGCGGCCGGCGGTCCACCAGCAGCACCCGTTTGTTGGAACCGCGCGCCAGCCGCTCGGCGAGCACGCTGCCGGCGAAGCCGGCTCCCACGATCAGATAGTCGAACATCGAACCTGCTCCCTTCCCAGTTGTCGGCGCCGCAGCACGGCGCCGTCGATCAGATCGGACATCGCCCGGAAGGTCCGGCTCCAGGAGCCGCCGGCGAGGAAGGCGTCCACCCGCCGCAGCCATGCCTCGCGCTCGGAGGCGCCGTCGCCGCAGCGCGCCATCGCCCGCTCGACGGCGGCCACGAAGGCCGCCGGATCGTCGGCGATCTCGACGAGCCCCAGCTCGCCGTAAGGGCGGACCACGTCGCGGATGGAGGTCGACACCACCGGCCGCCCTCCCGCCAGGTACTCGGGGGTCTTGGTGGGGCTGATGAAGCGGGTGGATTCGTTGCGCGCGAACGGCATCAGGGCCACGTCCCAGCCGGCCAGGTAAGCCGGCAGCTCGGCGTAGTCCTTCATGCCCAGGTAATGCAGGTTGGGCCGCCGCGGCAGGGAAGCGGGATCGATCTTGACGACCGGGCCGATCATCACCCAGTGCCAGCCGGTCCGCAGGTCGGCCGCCGCGGCCAGCAGGTCGAGGTCGATCCGCTCGTCGATCACCCCAAAGTAGCCGAGGCGCGGACCCGGGATCGCCGCCTGATCGGCGGGCTCCGCGCCGGGCCGCCGCGCGCGGCCGAAGTGATCGGCGTCGATGCTGCTCGGGAAGGCGTGGACCGCCGGGTGGCGGTCGCGCTTGGCCTCGAACAGGCTCTGGCCGCCGGTGAAGACCAGATCTGCCACCGCGAGCAGCCGTTGCTCGCGCTCCAGCAGCTCGGGCGGCGCGCCGCGGAACATCGACAGCTCGTCCATGCAGTCGTAGACCACCGCGGCGGGCGACAGGCCGTCGGCCAGGCCGAGCGCCATCGGCGTGTAGTACCAGAGGACGTAGTCGGCGACACCCTGCCCGGCGAGGAGCTCCCGGAGAAGGCCGCGCTGGAGCTCCTCGACGTGAGCGGGGGACAGGCCCTGAGGCAGATGCGGCACGGCGACGCGGACGCCGCCGGGACGCTCGGAGACGTCGAGACGGGGGGCCCCGCCGCCAGCGCCCGGCGCGAAGAACACGGGCTCTTCGACGAAGAACACCCGGCGGTCGCGGGCGAAGCGGCTCATCAGGTGCTGCGGCCGCTGGTAGACGAAATCCCACCGCAGGTGGGACAGGCAGACGAGGTCAGGCGGCATGGACGCTCTCCTTCTCGACGGCGGCCAGGTTTCCGAAACGCGCGATCTGCCGCGCCAGCTCCTCGGCGAGCGGCGCGTGAAGCTCCCGGTAGCCCGTCGCGTCGGGATACCCCCAGAGGCCGCTCCGGCAGTGGCGGTCGTCGTCCCAGCCGGGGTAATCGAGGATCGGATAGAGGCAGAGGCCATCCACAGGCACACCGTCGCGGCGGGCCGCCAGGACCTCGTCGGCCACGTAGCGGAGCCAGCCGCCGCGGGCGCCTTCCTGGGCCCCGGTCTCGGCGACCACCAGCGGGCGGCCGTAGCGCTCGAAGGCCTCGGCCAGGATCTCCCGGAAGGGGCGGTAGCGCGGCGAGCCGTGCTCGATCGTGGGCCCGTCCAGGATCCACTGGTTGTTCGGGTAGTAGTTGAGGCCGACGACGTCGAGGTAGCGCTCGTCGCCGCCGAGCTGCGGCCAGAGGCGCCCGGCGATCATGTCCCAGGCCTGGAACTGGGCCAGCCGGTGCCCCTCGGCAACGGCAACCATCTCTGGCCGCAGCGGGTCCGCCACGATGTGGATCGCCGGATCGCAGTGGAGGATGCGGGCCCGCCGATCGACGCTCCACACCGCGTCGATCGCCGCCAGCGCCGCCCGCGCGAGCTGGGCCTTGAGCTCGAACCCCCGGCCGGTCGCCCCGGGATTCAGATAGGCGACATCACCGCCGGCCCAGGCCCAGAAGGAGATCTCGTTGATGGGCGAGAACCAGGGAGGCTCGTCGGTCTCGGCCGCGATCAGCCGGGCGACGGCGCGGGCATAGGCGGCGAAGCGCTCCACGAACCGCGGCCTGAAGACGTCGAGGCCGTCCGGCAACCCGTAGTGGCAAAGGTCCCAGATCACCTGCACTCCGCTCGTCCGCGCCGCGCGCACCAGGGGGAGCAGCGAGGAGAAGTCGTAGCGGCCGGCGGCCGGCTCGACGCGGTGCCAGCGGACTCCGTCGCGCACGGTTTCCATCCCGATCCGGCGCGCCCGGGCATAGTCCTCGGCGGCGAAACGGTCGTGGGCCGTGGCCGCGATCCCGTCGAGCCGGCGGCCGTCACCCCGGCGGTGACAGGAACATTCGAAACCTGCAATCCAGAAACTTCGGAACATCTCCCCAGCTCCCTTACTCCCAATACCGCGGAGGCGTCTTTCTGCAAGACGCGGACCATGTCTCCCAGCAAGACGCGGGACCACGTCGGCCCCGGGGGCGGCATCCCGGCGGCCCGAAAAAAGCGGGAAGCGGGCACCGGTTTCCTTGCAAAGACTACACGGTCGGATGTTTCTGGGGTTTCGCTCCGCCACGGCTTTGAGCGACACCTTAAAGATAAAGGCCGGCCGTCGCGGCCGTGGTGACCGCGCACGGACCGCCTGTCCCCTGGAGGGAAGCCATGTCCAGAGCATTCCGCAAAGCCGCCGCCACCCTGCTGGTCACGATCGCCGCCGCCCTGGCCGGAGCCTCACCGTCGCACGCCAACCCGTACCACGCCCAGCGCGGAGCGGAGGATCCGGCGCACGTGCAACCGGTCCGCAGCTTCCTCGTCGCCCTCCTGCTCGATCTCTTCGACTTCGCCGGCGGGGCCATGGACCCCAACGGCAAGAGCTGAGCTCCCTTCCTCCGCTGGTGACCGGCACCGGCGTCTTCGACGCCGGTGTCACTTTTTCCCCCTCAGCAGCAACTTATGATAAAGGGCGGTTCTCACCTGGCCGGTCGGACGGCCGCCGCCGCGATGCAGTCTCCCTGGAGGGGAGGGTTCGAATGGATGCGGGTCACCCGGATCGGGATACGTTCGAGAGGTTTTCGCGCGGCGAAGCCACCGCGGCCGAAGAGCGCTGGATCGAGGAACACCTGCGCTCGGCGTGCACCCGCTGCCAGCGGTACGTCGACGAGGTGCTCTCGTGCGCCTTCGCTGCCGGCGGTCCCGACTCCGGCGGTCTCGACGGCGCCGATCCGGATCAGCCCGACGCCCAGGACGAATCCTGGGACCGCCTGTTCGCCCGGCTCGGCAGCCGCCTCTCCGGCGCCGCCGCCGAGCGCGGCGAGGCGCCCGCCCTGCTCGCGGAGCTCTGGAACCAGCCGTGGGAGGAGCAGTCGGTGCTCCTCCGCCTCGACCGCCGGCTGCGCACCGTCGCCGTCTGCGAGCTGCTGATCGAGAAGAGCTTCGAGGAGGGTTTCCGCGATCCCGTGCGGGCGATCGAGCTGGCGGAGCGCGGCCTGCTGCTCGCCGAGTTGCTCGACGCCGCCTGCTACGGCCGCTCCGTGGTGCAGGACCTCCAGGCGCGCGCCTGGGCCTACCTCGGCAACGCCCGCCGCATCGCCTTCGACCTCGCCGGCGCCGAAGCGGCGCTGGTCCGCGCCGAGCGGCTGATCGAGGAGGGCTCGGCCGATCCGCTGGAGGAGGCGAGGGTGCTCGACCTGCGCGCCTCCCTGCTCTCCGACCAGGGGCACTTCGAGCAGGCCGCCGAGCTGCTCGAGGTGGTGATCGACATCTACGGCGACCTCGGCGAGCCCCACCGCAAGGGACGGGCGATGATCGGCAAGGGGGTGTTCCTCGGCTACTCCGGCTGGCCCGAGGAGGCGATCCGCCAGATCCGCAAGGGGCTCGGCCTGATCGACTGGGACCGCGAGCCGCGCCTGGTGCTGATGGCGCGCCACAACCTCGCCTGGTTCCTCAACGACTGCGGCCGCGCCGAGGAGGCGCTACGCCAGCTCGAGCGCTTCCGCCACACCTACCGCGGCTTCTCCGACGCCTGGACCGCCCTCCGCCTCGCCTGGCTCGAAGGGCGGATCGCCGGCGGCCTCGGCCGCCTCGACGAGGCCGAGACCCTCCTGCGCGAGGTCCGCGGCCGCTTCCTCGCCGAAGGCCACGGCTATGACGCCGCGCTGGTGACCCTCGACCTCGCCCACCTCCACCTGGAGCGCGGGCGCACCGCCGAGGTGCGGCTGCTCGCCGAGGAGCTGCTCGACCTCTTCCTCTCCCACGACATCCACCGCCAGGCGGTCGCCGCCCTCGCCGTCTTCCAGCAGGCCGCCGCCATGGACGACGCCACCCCCGGCCTCGCGCAGGCGGTCTCCTCCTACCTGGTGCGGGCGCGCAAGAACCCCCAACTGCGCTTCGAGAAGGCGGCGGCGTAGAGAAAGCGGCGGCGTAGCGGTAGAGGCGGCGGCCCCCCACCCCGAAGCCTCACCCCCGGCCCCTCTCCCACCGCCCTCCCGCCGGCCGGGAGAGGGGGGGCGTGACGGGAAGGACGAAGCACGTAGGGCGCGCTGTGCGCGCCGTTCAACGTTGACGGTGCGCAAAGCGCACCCTACGGCCATCATCGCTTCAACCGGGCCCCCCCTCTCCCGGCCGGCGGGAGGGCGGTGGGAAAGGGGCCGGGGGTGAGGCTTCGGGGTGGGGGCGCGCTATCCTCTCCCCGTGCCGAAAACCACCCCTTCCCTCGACACCGTCCCCGCCGCCACCGCCCGGCGCCTGCTGCTCGGCGCCCAGGGGCTGCTCGACGACCCACGCCGCAAGGCGACGCCGGACGCCGTCTACGACGCGATCGAGCGGATGGGCTTCGTCCAGATCGACTCGATCAACGTCGTCGAGCGGGCGCACCACCTGACCCTCGCCTCCCGCTTCCAGAGCTACCGTCCCCAGGTCCTGGAGCGGCTCCTGGAGCGCGACCGCCGGCTCTTCGAGCACTGGACGCACGACGCCTCGGCCATCCCAACCCGCTGGTACCCCTACTGGAAGCACCGCTTCGAGCGCTACCGCCGTCGGGTCCTGGAGCACCCCTGGTGGATGGAGCGGATCGGCCCCGACCCCGAGCGGGCGATCGCGCACGTCCGCGAACGGATCGCCGCCGAAGGTCCGCTGATGACCCGCGACTTCGAGGACGAGCGCCCGGCGGGGACCGAGACGGCGTGGTGGGGGTGGAAGCCGCAGAAGGCCGCGCTGGAGTATCTCTGGCGGACCGGCGAGCTGGCGATCGCCCGAAGAGTCAACTTCCACAAGGTCTACGACCTCGCGGAGCGCGTCCTGCCGGCGGCCCACGCGGCGCCGGCTCCCAGCGCGGCCGAGCACCTCGACTGGGCCTGCCGCACGGCGCTGGAGCGGCTGGGGATCGCCAGCCCCGACGAGCTCGCCGGCTTCTGGCGCGCCGTCACGCTGGCGGAGGCGCGCTCCTGGTGCGCGGGCGCCGCCGCGGCGGGCGAGATCGTGCCGGTGCTGGTCGACAGCGCCGACGGCTCCCGTCCGCGCGCCTCCTGGGCTCTCCCCGACTGGCGGGAGCGCGCCGCCGCCCTGCCTCCGGCGCCGCCGCGGGTCCGCCTGCTCTCCCCTTTCGATCCCATCCTCCGCGACCGCAAGCGCGCCCTGCGCCTGTTCAACTTCGATTTCCGCTTCGAGGCCTTCGTCCCCAACGAGCTGCGCCAGCACGGCTACTACGTGCTGCCGATCCTCGAAGGCGAGCGGCTGATCGGCCGGCTCGATCCCAAGCTCCACCGCGACCGCGGCCTGCTGGAGGTCAAGAACCTCTGGTGGGAGCCGGGGGTCCGCGACAGCCAGGGGCGCCGCGCCGCGCTGGCCTCGGCGCTCGGCCGGCTGACCAGGTTGGTGGGGGCCGAGGAGTGGGAGATCAGCTCTCCTCCTCCGGCGCCGGTCCGCGGGTGACGTCGAGCCCCTGGGAGGCCGGCATCGCCATCGGATGGCCCGCCGCCGCCGAGGCATAGAGCTGCTCGATGATCCGCACGTCGGCAAGCCCCTCCTCGCCGGGCGTGTGGGGCGTCCGGTCCTCCGCCACGCAGCGCGAGAAGTGGTCGATCTCGAGGGTGAACTGGTTCGGCTGGCCGAGCTGCTCCTCGGTCACCCGCTCGATCTTGCCCTCGGCGCGGGCGGTGCGCAGCCGCAGCCCCCGGTAGGCGAAGGCCGGGCTCAGCTCCGCCCAACCCAGCGAGCCGGCGACCGCGTAGCGCTGCAGCCGGTGATTGCCGTAGCCGCAGGTGCAGGAGGCCAGGACGCCGCTGGGGAAGCGGAGCTCGAAGACCATCGTCTCCTCGACCTCCTTGAAGCGCGGATCGCCCGGCGTGGACCACATCCGCGCGAAGACCTCGATCGGCTCCTCGCCGGTGATGTAGCGGGTCGCGTTCAGACAGTAGATGCCGACGTCCGGCAGCGATCCGCCGCCCGAAAGGGCCTTCTTCAGGCGCCACTGGTTGGGATCGCCCTGGTTCTGGCCGTTGTCGGCGGTGATCAGCTTGAGGTCACCGAAGTCCTTGGCGCGAGCCCGGCGGATGACCTCGCGGTTGCTCGGCTCGTACTGCTGGCGGTAGCCGATCATCAGCTTCCGCCCCGCCGTCTTGCAGGCGTCGATCATCCGCTGGCAGTCGCGCGAGGTGGTCGCCATCGGCTTCTCGCAGAAGACGTGCTTGCCCGCCTGGGCGGCGCGGACCGTGTACTCGGCATGCATCGAGTTCGGCAGGGCGATGTAGACGGCCTGCACCGCCGGGTTGTTCCGCAGGTCGTCGTAAGTCTTGTAGTCATAGATGTTGCGGGGATCGATCCCATACTCGCGAGCCACCGCGGCCGCCTTCTCCGGGTGGCCGCTGACCAGGGCCGTCACCTTCGAGCGCTTGGACTGGACGATGGCGGGGACGACCTCGTCGAGCGCGATGTGCCCCAACCCCACGATGGCGTAGCCGACCCGGGCGTCCGGCGGCATCGGGTTGGGCGTTCCGGGCTGTTTCTGCTCGGTCGGCGCGGACAGCGGCGGCAGCTCGACGTGCGGCGGCGCCCCCATGTCCGAGGCCTGCCGCGCGCCGGCCCCCTGAGGGAAGGCACCGGCGACGCCGGCCGCGATGAGTCCTTGGCCGGCCAGGTTGATGAGGTCTCTGCGGGTCAGCGGATGGGCTTCGCGGTGCGTCATGTCAGGCTCCCTCCTTGGTCCTTATCGGCCATAGCAGGCCCCGTGCCAATGGGGGGCGGCCGCGGCCCCTGAAATCGCGCAACGGAGTCCCGGAATGCCGCCTCTCGAAGAGGGAATGCCGCATCAGAGACTAGTAAAGCGGCATTCATCGGTTCCTTTGCCGCATTCCCCCTCCAGGAACGCCGCATCATTCCTCTCCTTTGTCGGCTTATATCCTCGCCAGGGAGCGCCGAACGCCAGACGGCTCCAAGCAATCGCTGAAATTGCGGCGATTTGCCGATTTTTCACCGCTTCTACTCAACGATCCGCCGCAGCCTTCCGCCGATATGCAGTATCAGTCAGGCTTTATCATCTCGATCAACTCCAGAAAACCGCATCCTGCTTGCCCTTCACCGCAACAGGGAACTTCCTGACCGCTCCAGACTCTCGACTCCCGGCCTCCGAAGCAGGGAATGCCGCACGGGAAGCCAGGATTCGATCCTCCCATTCAAGGAAGCCGGCAAAAGAGGTGCTATCATCGCCGCCGCGGAATCCTATTGCGGCAAACAGGCGTACCCTTGCAGTGGATTCGCGGAGGAATGCCGCGACTGGCGAGAGGATCGAAGCCCGGGAAGGAGACCTGATGAGCTCGAAGATTTCCGTTGCGGACGTCCTGGCGAACCTGGAGTCGCGCGCGGCCTTCCACCGCGAGCGGGAAGCTTTCCACGCCGGGCAGGAGGAGCAGCATCGGGAGGAAAGAGAGCGCCACGCCGCCGAGCACGAGAAGGTGCTCCACCACCTCGACGCCTTCCGGACGGCCTCGGCGTCCGCCGTGGAGCTCGCCCGGCAACCCATGGAGCAGGAGCCGGAAGCGCCCGCTCCCCATGTGGACTCGCCGGTCACCGGCAAGCTGATGGTCAGCCGGGCCATCCGGGCGGTCGTCGCAAGCTGGAAGGAGGGCGAGCCCTTCGGCGCGACCGCCGTGGCCGCCGAGGTCAACCGCCGCTTCGCCGACCGCCTCCGCCGACCGGTCGGCCCCCGCGCCACCTCGGATGTGCTCCGGCGGATGGCCCGCTCGCGGCAGATCCAACAGGTGCGGCCGGGGAAGGCGCTCTCCGAGGCGCTGTACGCGCGCGGGGCGCGGGGGTAGAGGGGGGGCGAAGAGCGGAAAGCCAACCAGGGACCCAAGGGACAGCAGGGACGGCAGGGACAACAAGGAAGAGAACGCAATCCTGGGCTCAGCAGTATTCTTTTGTCCCTGCTGTCCCTGCTGTCCCTTGGGTCCCTGGTTTTTCCGGGAGTGGCAAAGCCTACCGCCGCTATACTCCAGACCATGGACCTGACGGCATTCCCCGGCGGCGATCTGGTCCAGGAAGGCTTGGCCGACCTCGCTCGGGGTATCGAGTCCATCCCTGCCCTCCTGGTCTCGATCGGCGCCCATCGCCTGCGCAGGATCGGCCTGCCGGTCCCCGCTACCGTCTTCCCCTCGCCGGAGCACCGCCTCTACGAGGTGCTGGCCGCGACCGACTCGGATTCGGCGCACTCCCGGTACAACGCGCTGGTGCGGCGGCTGGTCAGCTTCGAGAACACGGCGGAATGCGTCGGCCTGTAGACGCGGAGCGCATCCGCGGCTTCATGCGGGAGCTGGGGGGAGAGGCGGAGAAGGACCTGCGCCTCTACTTTACCGGCGGAGCCACGGCCGTCCTCCTCGGATGGCGATCCAGCACGCTCGACGTCGATATCAAGGTGGACCCCGAATCCGACCGGATCTTCCGCGCTCTCCCGAGGCTAAAAGAGAAGCTGGAGATCAACATCGAGCTGGCGGCACCGGACCAGTTCATCCCCGCGCTCCCCGGCTGGGAGGAGCGGAGCGCCTTCATCGCGCGGGAGGGCCGCCTCTCCTTCTACCACTACGACTTCTACGCCCAGGCGCTCTCCAAGATCCAGCGCGGCCATGACCAGGACCGGGGAGACGTGCGCCAGATGCTCGACCGCGGGTTGATCGACCGCGACGAACTCCGCCGCCGGTTCAAGGAGATCGAGCCGCAGCTCTACCGTTACCCGGCGATCGATCCCAAAAGTTTTAGAAAAGCCTTGGAGACCGCGTTGGCGGTTGAGGCCGGTTGACCGCCCCATGCTACCCTCAACGAGTCGGCTTAGGCCGCAAGGGGTCGGGTCGCAGAGTTCGACTCTCTGGGTTTTCCTGATGGCTTCTCTTCTAGTTGTTCTGGAATTGTCACAGGACATTTCCCCGCTAAAGCCGTCGAGAAAGGAGGCCGTCATGAACGCACGGATTGGCCAATTCGCTACGGTGAAAACGGTCTGGGCCATCGGGACAAGCTTCGTGGCCGGATGCCTCTCGACCTAAGTCGACACAGACAACCGGATTGGAACTCTCAGACGACGGAGGCACTCCTGGAGCTCCACACGCTCCAGACCGAGGAGCTCGGCTGTCTTCTCCAGGCTGATTGCGGCTGCGAGGTAGGCTCCGAGAACTTTGGAATCGGGATTCTCTAAGCCCCCTCCATGCTTGCTGGCGGTGATGGCACATTGGGCGAGAGCTTCGAGGAGCCGGAAATCCAGAAAGTTCAGGAGCACCATCTGAGTTTGACCGACTTGGACGACAATCGCCTCTCCGCTCGTCACACGGTCGAGGATCTCTTGGGTCTTCTCGGTCAGATCGGCTTGGGAGACGGTGGTCAGGGTCATAGTCGTAGTATGGGAGCCGGACTATTCCTCTTTGCTCCGGTCAAAGCTATACTTCTCCCAAGGTGACACTATGTCAAATCCTATCTTCGATTTCAGCAACTTGACCCCGGAAGAACGCATCCAACTCGCCGAGGATCTTTGGGATAGCTTGGCTGAGCAGCCTGAATCCGTGCGCTTGACCGAAGCTCAAGCCGAGGAGCTCGATCGTCGCGTCGAGGCCTATGAGCAAGATCGCGATCCGGGCCGACCTTGGAACGAGGTTCTGCGAAGGATTCAAGAGCCGGAGCGGTGAACTCGCCACCCCTGTCGGTTCGCTCAGAGGCGGAAGCAGAAATCCAAGAGGCCTATCAGTGGTATGAGGCGCAACGGCCGGGGTTGGGCGATCAATTCCTGGCAGCGGTCAGGCAAGCCATCGGTGCCGTAGAGCGCTCACCAAGGTTGTATCCGATCATACGGAGAAGGACCAGGCGTGCGCTCGTATCTCATTTTCCCTATTCGATCCTCTACTTGGCGGAGACCGAAAGCACCGTCGTCATCGCTTGCTTCCATTGGAAGCGAAATCCTCGCCGCTGGTACTCGCGCCACTGACGTTGCCTAGGGATGCCTCCTCATAAATCCCCAGAAACTCCCCCAACCCCAACTCCTCCGCCCGCGCCCGCTCCGGGATCCCCGCCGCGGCGAGCACCGCTTCCGCCCTCTCCCGTCCCCAGCCGGCCGCCAGCGCGTTGCGCAGGGTCTTCCGCCGCTGCGCGAAGGCGAGGCGGACGAGGGCGATGAAGGTGGGCATCTCCTCTTGCGGCAGAGGGGGTGCATGGAGCTCTAGGCCTACGAAGGCGCTGTCGACCTTGGGCGGTGGGCGGAAGCTTCCGGGGCGGACCTTACCGAGGATGCGCGCCCTGGCGCAGGCGGCCACGATCACGCTGAAGGAGCCGTAGGCGGGGGTCCGCGGGGTGGCGACGATGCGGTCCGCGACCTCCTTCTGGACCAGTAAGGCGGCTTTCGGGACTTGCGCGTGGTGGGGCAGGAGGTCTTCGAGGATCGCCGTGGCGACGTTGTAGGGTAGATTCCCGATGACCAGCGTCGGTGGAGGCAGGCGGTCCCAGGCGATCTCCAGGGCGTCGCCGACGACCAGGGCGAGGCGGCCGGGAAACCTGCGGCGGAGGACGGCGGCCCAGTCGGGGTCGAGCTCCCAGCCGAGCACACGGGCGCCGGCGGCGAGCAGCTCCGCCGTCAGCACGCCGCCGCCGGGGCCGATCTCCAGCACCCGTTGGCCGTCCGGAGCCAGGAAGTCGACCAGCGGCCGGCAGAGAGCGCCGTCGATCAGGTGATGCTGGCCGAGGGCCTTTTTCAGTCGGGGCTGGCGCACGGAAGGAACCGTATCAGACGAGCCCGTACGAGGTGCCAATTTGGCTTGATGGACCGCCGCGCGGGCGGTGAGAGACGTTCAGCCGAAACCGGTTTTCCCTCGGGAAAACGGGTTCGAGATCCCCTTGGCACCTCCCTTGCTGTCTGGGAGTAGCCCGGAGTATCTACGGAAACGAATCTATGGAACCGAATGTAGCGACCCTGAACCGTGACGTCGAACGCGAAACCCTCACCCTGAAGCGGATCGAGGCGGAGCTGCGCCGGGTGATCGTGGGGCAGGACTACCTGCTCGACCGCCTGCTGGTCGGCCTGCTCGCCCGCGGCCACGTGCTGATCGAGGGGGTGCCGGGGCTCGCCAAGACGCTGGCCGTCAAGACGCTGGCGCAGACGATGTCGATCGACTTCCAGCGCATCCAATTCACCCCCGACCTGCTGCCGGCCGACCTCGTGGGCACGCTGATCTACGACCAGCGGACCGCCGAGTTCCTCGCCCGCCGCGGGCCGGTGTTCACCCACCTGCTGCTCGCCGACGAGATCAACCGCGCGCCCGCCAAGGTGCAGTCGGCGCTGCTGGAGTCGATGGAAGAGCGGCAGGTGACGCTGGGCGACCGCACCTACTCGCTCCCCGAGCCGTTCATGGTGATGGCGACCCAGAACCCGATCGAGCAGGAGGGGACCTATCCGCTGGCCGAGGCGCAGATCGACCGCTTCATGATGAAGCTCAAGGTCGACTACCCGTCGCGCCGCGAGGAGGCGGAGATCCTCGACCGCATGCTGGTCGCCGGCGACCTGCGAGCCCATCCCGTGCTCGACCGCGAGCGGCTGCTCGGCCTCCGCGAGGTGGTGGACGGCGTCTATCTCGACGGCAAGATCCGCGGCTACATCCTCGACCTGGTGCTGGCCACCCGCGACCCCAAGGCGGCCGGCCTCGGCGATCTCACCGACCTGATCTCGTTCGGCGCCTCGCCACGCGCCACCCTGTTCCTGGCCCGCGCCGCCAAGGCGCTGGCGCTGATCCGTGGGCGCGGCTACGTGATCCCGGAGGACGTCAAGGAGCTGGCTCCCGACGTGCTCCGCCACCGCATCGTTCCCACCTACGAGGCCGAGGCCGAAGAGATCACGACCGACGCGCTGATCGCGCGGCTGCTCGACCGCATCCCGGTGCCCTGAGAGCGGAGGCCTTCGCGATGCTGGGCTTCCTGCGCCGACGCGAACCCCCTCCGAGCGCCTCCCTGACGGCTCGACGGCCGCGGAGCGCCGCCCTGCCCGCCGACCTGATGCGCAAGGTGCGGCGGATCGAGATCGCCACCAACCGCATGGTCGACCAGGGGGTCGCCGGCGACTACCACTCGGTGTTCAAGGGGCTCGGCATGGAGTTCGCCGAGGTGCGCCCCTACCAGCCCGGCGACGACGTGCGCACGATCGATTGGAACGTCACCGCCCGCATGGGCACGCCGTTCGTCAAGAAGTTCGTCGAGGAGCGCGACCTCACCATCTTCCTGGTGGTGGACGTCTCGGGGAGCCTGTCGTTCGGCTCGCGGGCGATCCTCAAGCGCGAGCTGTCGGCGGAGATCGCCGCCCTCCTCTCCTTCGCCGCCCTGCGCAATCAGGACCGCGTCGGCGCCGCCCTGGTGAGCGACCGGCTGGAGCTCTTCCTGGAGCCGCGGCGGCGGCGGACTCACGTGCTGCGGCTGGTGCGCGAGATCCTCGACCGGCCGGCTCAGGGGGGGACCGACCTGGAGAAGGGGATCGACGCGGTGCTGGCGACGCTGAAGCGCCGCTCGGTGCTGTTCATCATCTCGGACTTCCTCGGCTCCCCCTGCACCCGCGCCCTCAAGGCCGCCGCCGCCCGCCACGACGTGATCGTGGTGGAGATCGTCGATCCGCGCGACCAGGAGATCCCGGCGGTCGGCCCGGTGGTGCTGCGCGACGCCGAGACCGGCGAGACGGCGCTGGTCAGCGGCAAGCGCCTCGCCCGCCGCCACGGCGAGGAGCGGCGGCGCGAGCGCGCGGATCTCGCGAAGCTCACCCGCAAGCTCGGCGTCGACCGCCTGGAGCTGCGGACGGACCGGCCGTACATCAACACGCTGCTGGCGTTCTTCGAGGCGCGGCGGAAGAGGTTGCGGCGGTGAGGACATCGTTGATCGAAGGTCGTAGAGACGTTCCCAGCCCGTCCACGACATCCTGGGCAGGCCACGGGGACGGCGGGACGTCTCCGCCGGAGGGCTGGCCGACGCCGATGGCAAGACCTCTGCTGGGCAGACCGAAACTGATTCAAACGGCCCTTCCGTTTCAGCGGTCGGACCTTCTCGCAGGAAGTGGCGGGCGGAGCTGGATGCCCTCCGAGGAGACGTCCCGCCGTCCCCGTGGCCTGCATAAGGTGTCGTGGACGGGCTGGGAACGTCTCTACGACCTTCGATCCAAGAAGAGGTCGAACGTCTCCCGCGGCTGGATCGCGGGAGGTCTTCTCTTCCTCCTCGCCGCCCCCGCCCTCGCCCAACCGGTCACCGTCGCCCTGACCCCCGCCAACCCCACCGTCGGCGACCCCGTCCAGGCGACGATCACCGTCAAGGTCCCCACGGCGAACCTGGCGGCCGATCCGCGCTTTCCGGCCTGGGGGAAGACCTGGGGCGAGGTGGAGATCACGGCCAAGGCCGAGCCGGTGAAGGTCTCGGAGCAGGGGGGAATCGCCACCTGGGAGCAGAGGCTGACGCTGGCGGCGTTCCGCACCGGGAGCGTGCCGCTGCCGCCGCTGGCGGTCGCGCTGCCGTTCAAGACCGGGACGGTGGCCTCGCCGACGCCCGCGGGGCTCGGCCTCAACGTGCGTTCGGTGATCCCGGCGGACGACAAGGAGCCCGCCGCCAGGCCCCCCGCGATGCCGCGGCCGCTGCCGCTCGGGAAGCAGTTCTGGTGGACGCTGGCCGGCCTCGCCGCCGCCTGCGCCGCCGCCGCGGCCCTCCTCTGGCGGCTGCGGCGGTCGATCGCGGGCGGGCGGAGCGCCGCGCCGGCGCTGCCGCCGCTCGCGGAGCTGGCGGCGGCGCTCGACCGGCTGCGGAGCGAGCCTTCGATGCTCGCTTTGCACACCACTTTGAGCCTGGCGCTCCGCCGCTACCTCGGCCGCCGCCTCCCCTTCCCCGCCGTCGAGAGCACCACCGGCGACGTCCAGCGCCAGCTCCAGTCGCTCCGCATGCCCGGCCCGCTGGTGCGGCAGACGGTGGAGCTGCTGCGCGTCTGCGACCTGGTCAAGTTCGCCCGCCAGGAGGTGGGCGAATCGCTCGGCCGCGAGCGCGCCGAGGCGGCCGGCCGGCTGGGGGCGGAGTGGGAATCGCACCTCGCCCCGGCGGCGTCCGAGGCGTCCGAGGCGTCCGAAGAGCTGGAGGCCACCGGCTGATGGGCGGCCTCGCCAACGCCGCCACCAGCTTGGCGAACCCGCTCTGGCTGCTCCTGCTGCTGGCGCTGCCGCCGCTCGCCTGGCTGCACCACCGCCGCGCGCCGTTCGGCGCCCTCACCTATAGCCGCCTGCCGGCCGGCGCCGGCCACTCGCGCGGCGCCTGGCGGCTCCACCTCCCCTTCTACGCCCGCCTGCTCGCCTTCGCCTGCCTGGTGGCGGCGCTCGCCCGGCCGCAACTCGGCTACGCCTGGGAGGAGAGCCTGACGGAAGGGATCGACATCCAGCTCGCGCTCGACGTCTCGGGGAGCATGGGCGCCGAGGACTTCCAGCCGAAGGACCGGGTGACGGTGGCCAAGCAGGTGGTCAAGGAGTTCGTCGGCGGCCGGCCGGGGGACCGCATCGGCCTCACCATTTTCTCGGGCGCCGCGATGACCCGGGCGCCGCTGACCACCGACCGCGACATGCTCGGCCTGATCATCGACTCGGTCGAGCTCAACACCCTGCCGGACGGCACGGCGATCGGCGTCGCCCTGGCCAGCGCCGCCGCCCGCCTCAAGGACAGCGCGGCGAAGACCAAGGTCATCGTGCTGGTCACCGACGGCGTCAACAACGCCGGGGCGATCGATCCGATCTCGGCGGCCGCGCTCTGCAAGGGGCTGGGGATCAAGGTCTACACGATCGGCGTCGGCTCGGCCGGCCGCGTGCCGGTGCCGATCCCGGTGCAGGACCCGCTCACCGGCAAGATCGTGACCCGGCGCTACATGATGAACGTGCCGGTGGACGAGGTCCTCCTGCGGCAGATCTCGCAGCGCACGGGGGCCCAGTTCTACCGTGCCACCGACCGCGAGGGGCTGCGCCGGATCTTCGCGGAGATCGACCGGCTGGAGAAGACGCCTCTCCAAGTGAAGCGCTACGTCCGCTACACCGAGGCGTTCCCGCCGCTGGTCTGGGCGGCGCTCGCCCTCCTCCTCCTGCCGCTGGCCACCGCCGGCCTCCAGGTGACGGCCGAGCCATGACCTTCGCCCTCCCCGACCTCCTCTGGCTCGCGCTGCTCGCCCCGGCGGCGGCGGCGGCGGCGCTCTGGCTCTGGCGCCGGCGGCTGGCGGCGGACGCCGCCTGGGCCTCCCGCGGGCTCTGGAACCGCCTGCTGCCGGCCTTCGCGCCGCGCCGGCTGACCCTCTCCGTGGCCGCCCTGGCGCTGGCGGTGCTCGGCGCCTCCCTCGCCCTCGCCCGGCCGCGCTGGGGGAACGGCGAGCAGAAGGTGGAGAGGAAGGGGGTCGACGTCGTCTTCCTGGTCGACTCATCGCTCTCGATGGGCGCCCTCGACGCGCCCCCCTCGCGCCTGTTCGTGGCCAAGTCGCTGGTGCGGCGGATGACCCGCGCGATGCCGGGGAACCGGGTGGGGCTGGTGCAGACCGAGGGGGACTCGGTGGCCCTGGCGCCGCTGACGCTCGACGGCGGTGTCATCGACCTGCTGCTCGACGCGATCGATCCCGGGTCGCTCCCCACTCCCGGCACCGAGATCGCGCCGGGGATCGAGACGGCGCTGAAGCTGTTCGGCGAGGGGAGCGAGAAGCACCGGGTGCTGGTGATCCTCTCGGACGGCGAGGACTTCGGCGGCGGCCTGGACGGCGAGATCGCCAAGCTCAAGGAGAGCGGGGTGATCGTCTACGCCCTGGGCATCGGCACCCCCCAGGGGACGACGGTGCCGGTGCCGGGGTCGGCCGAGGTCAAGAAGGATCAGGACGGCAACACCGTGGTCAGCCAGCTCCACGAGGAGACCCTGGAGAAGCTCGCCCGCGCCACCGGCGGCGACTATCTGCGGGCGACCAGCGCGGCGGTCGATCCGGCGCCGATCGTGAACCGGATCGACCGGCTGGAGAAGCGGACGATCGAGAGCCAGAGCGTGAGCACGCTCCAGGAGCGTTTCCAGTGGCCGCTCGCCCTGGCGGCGCTGGCGCTGCTGGTCTACCTGGGCGTCGGGCCGTTCGCGCCGGCCCGGGCCCTCACCACCCCGGCCCTCCTCTCCCGTCCCCTCCCGCCGCCCGCACGAGCCGCCACCGCGCGCGTCTACGCCCTCCCCGCCGTCATCCTGCTCGGCGCCCTCGCCTTCCCGTCGCTCCCATTCGGCTTGCAGCCGCACCTGCCGGCCTGGATCGAGCGCTGGATGTACAACCCGCGCGAGCGCACGGAGCGGTCGATCGCGGAGTATCGGAAGGGGAAGCCGAAGGAGGCGCTGCCGCCGGCCGACACCGCGGCGCGGCTGGCGCCGGGCGATCCCACCGTGCAGTACGACGACGGCACGGCCCACCTGGCGGCGGGCAACGCGCGGCAGGCGGTGTCGCTGCTGGAGAAGGCCGCCAAGGGAGCGCCGCCGGCCCTCTCGCCGGCGGCCCACTACAACCTCGGCAACGCGCGGCTGGCGGCCGGCGACGCCGCCGGCGCGGTGGAGGCCTACCGGCAGGCCCTGCGCGAGCAGCCGGCGAACCGCAACGCCAAGTACAACCTGGAAGTCGCGCTGCGCGAGGAGCAGAAGCAGAAGATGGGGGGCTCGGCCAAGCCCCCGGGCTCGCGCGGCCAGCGCAAGCCGAACCAGGACCCCTCGAACCAGCCGGGCAAGGGGAACAGCCCGCCGCAGGATCAGCCGAAGCAGGGCCAGCAATCTCCCAACCCGCAGCAGCAGCAGGCGCGGCCGCAGCCGGGGCAGGGGCAGCCGCAGAAGCCGGGCGAGGGGCAGGACGCCCGCCTGCCGCAGTTCCGCAACCAGCCGGACATGAACGCCCAGGAGGCGGCCTCCGTCCTCTCGGCGGTCGAGAACCTGGAGCGCCAGCAGCGCCGCGACCAGGCGGCCAAGCGCGCCCGCCAGCAGCCGGCGAAGGGGAAGGACTGGTGAGGGCCTTCCTGCTGGGCGCCGCGCTCCTGGCCGCGGCCCTCCCCGGTCTTCCCGCGGCGGCGGCCGAAGAGGTCAAGGTCACGCTCGAGCCGGACGTCATCGGCATCGACGAGACGGCGACGCTCACCTTCGAGGTCCACGGCGACGGCTTCACGCGGCTCAACGTGCAGCCGAAGTTCGAGCTCGACAACCTGGAGATCCTGGGCGCCCCCTCGCACTACGACGACATGGTCTACGCCAACGGCGCCCTGTCGCGCACCTTCCGGATCTCCTGGCAGGTCCGCCCGCTGGCGCTCGGCAAGGCGCGGGTGCGGGCGATCTTCGTCCAGATCCAGGACCGCGAGAAGCAGCTTCCCGCTCAGGAGATCCGGGTGCAGCAGGAGCCCAGCCGGCAGGCCCAGCGGCCGCCGCGCGCCGGGGCCGACGAGGACGACCCCTTCCAGCACTTCTTCGGCCGCATGCCGAACCCCTGGCGCCGCGAGCCGCAGCAGCCGGAGGTCTTCCTGCGCGCCGAGGTGCAGCCGGCGCGGCCGGTGGTCGGCCAGCAGGCGCTCTACACGATCTACCTCTATACGCGCGAGAACATCTCGGCCGTCTCCACCACCGGCATCCCCACCTTCCGCGGCTTCTGGGTGCGCGACGTGCCGCTCCCCCAGCAGCTCCCGACGGAGATGGTGGAGATCGACGGCCGGCGCTACGGCCGGGTGCCGCTGCTCAAGAAGGCGATCTTCCCGCTCCGCTCCGGCCACTTCCAACTGGAGCCGGCGACGATCGACCTGGTGGTCGAGCACTACGACCGCTCCTTCTTCTTCGGCCCGGCGGTAGCCACCCCGCAGGGGCTCCGTCTGCAGGCGCCGGGGCAGGCGGTGGAGGTGGCGCCGCTCCCCCCGCGCCGCCGGGGTTCGGCGGCGCCGTCGGCCAGCTCACCCTCGCCGCCCAGCTCGAGCCGCGCCAGCTCCGGCTCGGCCAGGCCGCCACCTTCACCGTCACCGTCGCCGGGGTCGGCAACTTCCAGGGCATCCAGGAGCCGCACGTGGCAGCCCCCCCCGGGCTCACCCTGCTGCCGCCGCAGCAGGAGGGGAAGGACGACCTCAACGGCACCGCCGTGCGCGGCGTCCGAATCTGGCGCTACGCCGCCGTTCCTGAGCGCGCCGGCCGCTTCACGCTGGCGGCGCCGAAGGTCACCTACTTCGATCCCGCCGAGGGGCGCTACCAGGTGGCGACGGCGCCCGACCTGGCGCTCGACGCCCTCCCCCCGCCGGCCGCCGCCGCGGCCACGCCGCCGCCGGCCGGCGCTCGCGGACGCACCCTGCCGGCGAGCCTCGCCGGCCGCCGCTGGGCGCCGCTCCTCCCCTGGCTCTGCGTCCTCCCCTGGGGTCTGGTGCTGGTGGCGGCCCTGGTCCGCCGGCGCCCGGCGCGGAGCGGCCCGGAAGGGAGTGGGAAGAACGGCGAGGAGGCGCTTCGCATGGAGGCCGAGCTGCGCGCGGCCGAGGGCGAGGAGCGCCCGCGGCGGATGGCGGTGCGGGTCGAGGAGGCGTGGCGCGAGCTGCTCGGCCGCCGCTGGGGGGTGCCGGCGGAGACCCCGCCGTCGCGCTGGCGCGAGCTGCTGGCCGCCCGCGGAGTGGAGGCGGAGCCGCTCGTCGAGCTCCACCTGCTGATCGAAGACCTGCAATACCTCCGCTCCGCCCCCCAGCTCTCGACCACCGACGCCATGCGCGCCGACGCCCTCGCCCGCAGCCGGCGCCTGCTGCGGCGGCTGGCGTAGAAGGGGAACCGGGGGGGAACACGGACGAACACGGACTTACACGGACTTGCACGGACAAAAAAGCCCCACGGAAACCGGCCCTGTTCGTCCGTGTTTGTCCATGTTCGTCCGTGTTCGTCCGTGTTCCCCCCTGTTCCTGGTTTCCCGCCGCCCGCGACATCTGGTATCTTCCTGTTTACGTACCCATCGTTCTGTTTGGAGCTCGTGGCATGTTTCAGGGTAGGGCAGATCTCGAGGGCGTCGGAGATGAGTGACGCACTCGTGCAGGTCAGCATGCCGGAAGAAGGGTTCAGCACACCGGACGCCTACCACAGCCTGGAGCCGGTCCAGCTCGAGCGCTTCCTGGAGCGCCGCCGCGCCAACCCCAACTTCCCCCTGGAGCTGAGCCTCGCCGAGAACCTGGTCGAGGTGCTGCGGCGGGCGAACGGCTTCGTCCCCTCGGCCGCCGGCTCGATCCTGCTCGACGATCCCTCGGACAAGAAGGACGACCGCCGCCAGAACACCCTGACCTTCATCTCCGCCTTCGGCGAGAAGTCCTCCCTGCTGGTCGGCCGCACCATCCCCGCCGACCAGGGGATCGCCGGCCGGGTCTACCTGACCGGCGAGGCCTACTCGACCCCCTACGCGCCGAGCGACCGCTTCTTCTACCGCGCGATGGACGAGCAGACCCACTACCAGACCGAATCGCTGGTGGCGATCCCGATCCGCCTCGGCCAGGAGGTCTGCGGGGTGCTCGAGCTGATCAACCGCTGCGACGCCCCCGGCTACAGCCAGGAGGACCGCAACCTGCTCGAGATCTTCGCCGGCTACATCTCGATCTCGATCCAGAACGTGCTCGACGGCCGCCAGGCGCAGGAGATCGCCAAGCGCGACAACCTGACCGGGCTCTACAACGACCGCTACCTGCACATCGCGCTCGCCGACACCATCCGCCGCTGCAAGGCCGACGGGGTGGACATGGCGGTGCTGTTCCTCGACCTCGACTACTTCAAGCACGTCAACGACACCCACGGCCACCTCGCCGGCAGCCAGGTGCTGCGCGAGGTCGGCCATCTGCTGCGCCGCAAGGTCAAGCGCGCCGGCGGCATCTCCGCCCGCTACGGCGGCGACGAGTTCGTGCTCCTCCTCCCCGGCGCCGACGTCGACGCGGCGGTCGACGTCGCCGAGGAGGTCCGCCTGGCCATCGTCGACACCACCTTCTGCGCCGGGCCGGGCGACATCCAGCCCGATCCGCTGTCGCTCAAGGGCATCACCTGCTCGGTGGGTGTCTCCACCCTGCGTCAGCACCTCGAGCCCGACCTCTCGCTCGAAGCCAGCAAGAGCACCCTCCTGCGCCTCGCCGACGCGGCCATGTACGTGGCCAAGGAGACCGGCCGCAACAAGACCGCCCTGGCCGGCCAGCCGGTGCGCCGCCGCGCCGGCTCGGACGTTCGTTGACCCCCCGCGACGGCGGGTGTTAGGATGCCGCCGCTTCCTCGGGGAGCGGACATCCTCCGCTCCTGAACCCACTCACGGGATCGCGCCGGCAGACTGCTCCAGGGGAGCCAGGCCAGGTTTGCGCGCGTCTATGGATATGGATCAGCTCACTATGGATCAAACGGCATGAGCAAAAAGCATCAGGTAGTGATCGCCGGAGCGGGCGGCATGGGCAGCGCCGCCGGCCTGCTGCTGCGGGAGCTGGGAGATTTCGAGGTCGACCTCTACGTCGGCGACGCCGACGCCGAGCGCGCCCGGAGCGCCGCGGCCTGGATCCGCGAGGGCTCGCTGAAGCCCGGGGAGGTCCACGCCTTCCATCTGCCGGTCGAGGGGACGAACGCCGAGCTCGACGAGGCGCTGTCGCGGGCCGACATCCTGCTCGACTGCCTGCCGGGCAAGGAGGCGCCCCGCATGGCCCGACTCGCCCGCCGGCACGACCTCCACTACGCCAACCTCACCGAGCACGTCGAGGAGACCGAGGAGATCCAGCGGATCGCCGACGGCGCCCCGCGCGGCTTCCTGCTGCAGACGGGACTCGCGCCCGGCTACGTCAACGTCCTCGGCCACAGCCTCTACCAGCAGTTCTGCCGCGACTACCAGACCGACGCCGCCGACGTGCTCGAGATGCGGGTCGGCGCGCTGACCACCACGGCCCGCCCGCCGCACTACTACGGCTTCACCTGGAGCCCCAGCGGCGTCGCCACCGAGTACGTCAAGCCGGCCACCGTCCTGCGCGACGGCCGGCGGGCGACCCTCCCCTCGCTCTCCGAGCGGCGCACGGTGATGATCGACGGCATCACCTACGAGGAGGACCTCACCTCGGGGGGCGCGGCCGACCTGCCGGTGGCGCTCGCCGGCAAGGTCCGCCATCTCGACTACAAGACGCTCCGCTACCCCGGCCACTACGCCTGGATCGAGGAGCTCCTGAAGGCGACGCCGGCCGGCGCCGACCCGATCGTCTCGCTGCAGGACCGGATGGAGGCCCAGGTGCCCTTCCTGGAGGACGACCTGGTGGTGATCTACGCCGGCGTCGAGGGGCGCGGCGCCGGCGGCACCCTGCGCCGGTTGGAGAAGTTCCACCAGATCCGCCCCCGACGCGTCGGCGCCCGCACGCTGAAGGCGATCCAGACGACGACCACCGCCGGCCTCGCCGAGTCGGCCCGCTTCCTGCTCACCGAGCAGCCGCAGGGGATCTGCCTGCAGAGCCAGATCGACCCCGCCCACTACATGGCGGGCCCGTTCGTCGCCGAAATCTACGGCCGCTGACCCTTTTCAGGCTCCGATCTCGCGTCTAACGCCGGACGCGCTCGAACTGTGGAAAATTCTGCCATGGCCGGGGGGAAGTCCTCCCGGCCAAAACCCTGGCCATGCTCAGGACAGATTTTTCAACCTGTTGAAGGGAAATCACTTGCCGGATCTGCACAAAAACCTGTTCAAAGTGAGGCAAACCGATATCCGACCTGGGATTTCGTCGCCGGCCTCCTAATTTTCCCACAAGCTTTTCCACAGCCTTTGTGGAGATCGGGAAAACGCTCAGTGAATGAGCAGCTCCTGCCCAGTCAGTGCGCGGCGGCGGCAGGGAGCCGAGTGGATGAACCGCCGCGAGGTCCCCTTGGATGACGCCGCCGGGGGGGTGCTGATCGCGTCCCAGACCGGGATCCGGACGTCGACGAGGCCCCATTCGGCCGGCCAGGGGAGGCGGCGGAAGACCGGCAGGGAGAGCGACTCGCGCGGGTCGGTGTCGATCGTCAGCTCCAGCTTTCGAGTCTCCCCGCTCCGGCCCGCGGGCGGCGGCACGGCTGCGGTTACGACCGCAAACAGGGCTTCCTTCCACCCGGCGTCCACATCCGGCCAGGCGCGGACGATCGTCAGCGCCTCGGCGAGCCGCTCGGGGTTCCGCTCCCAGAAGAGCGCGGCGGCCAACCGGGGCTCGTTCAGCAGGGCCTGCGCGCCCCGGCTCGCCGCGTCCGGGTCCGCGCGGCCGGCCAGCAGGCCGTAGAAGGGGGGGAAGGGATCGAACGGGTCGAGGGTGCAGGCCCGCTCCAGAGCGGCGGCGGCCCAGGGCCGTTTCGCCGAGTAGCCGAGGACGCCGGCCAGCAGCCAGGAGGCGGGGACGGCCCTGCCGTTCTCCGCCGCCCGCAGGGCGAGGCCGGCGGCCCGCTCCCGTCCCGCCGGCGCGCGAGCCTGCAAGAGAGCTAACCGCATCGAGTAGAGCGGGAATTGGGGATCGATCCGCGCCGCCGCCGCGATCTCCGCCTCGGCCTCCCCGGCCCGGCCGGCGCCGCCGGCGATCCGCGCGCGGTCGTAGTGCCAGCGCGCGGCCTCCAGGGGGGCCAGGGCGAGCAGGGCCGCGGCGGCGTAGAGCCGCACCGGCAGCCGCGAATTCGGCGCCCTCCCCCGGCCGCTGCCGGCGAGCGCCGCGCCGGCGGCTACCGCGGCGGCGAGGGGGAGGGCGGTGACCGCCAGCGCCCCGCTGCCGAGCGCGGCCACGGCGCCGCCGCTCAATCCCAGGAGCCCGCCGAGCAGCAGCACCGGGTCCCGCCCCTCCTCGCGCTCCACGATCCGGCGCACGAAGAAGAGCCCGGCGAGCCCCGCCACCAGCAGCAGGCCGGTGACTCCCAACTCATAGCCGAGCTGGACCGGCAGCGAATGGAGGTCCCCCACCGACTCCCCCCAGGGGTTGACGCGCAGGACGGGATCGACGAACGCCGCCGCCGTCCAGGGCACCGAGCCGGGGCCCCAGCCGAGGATGGGGCGCGCCTGGAACCCCTGGATGCCGGCGGCGAGGTAGGCCCCCCGCGCCTGTGCCGACTCGTCCGCCCCGGCGGCGATCCCCCGCACCCGCGGGGTCTGGAAGAGGGCCACCAGCAGGGCGGCGGCCAACAGCGCCACCCACCCCCACCGCCGCCGCGAGCGGCCGGCCCGGAACGCGAAGGCGAGCAGCGCCGTGGCCGCCAGCGCCGCGCACCCGGCGAGCGAGCGGCTGGCCAGGATCGCCGCCGCCGCGAGAGCTCCCGCGGCGAGCCCCGCGAAGCGCCACGTCCCCGCCTCCCGCGCCGGCAGCACCGCCAGCGGCAGCAGGATCACCAGCCAAGCGGCGAGCAGGTTGTGGTGGCCGAGCGGCATCGCCGGCCGCGGCAGCCCCCGCGCCAGCCAGTCGATCAGCGACCAGAGGGCCGATCCGGCCACCGCCAGGGCCAGCGCCCGCAGACCCCACCGGCGGTCCTCCTCGCGCCGCCAGCAGCGCTCGACCACGCCCGGGACCATCAGGAATGCGGGGAGCAGGATCAGCGTTACCCACCCAGCCCGCGGCACCGGCGAGGCCCAGCCGCTCGCCGCCGCGGCGATCCAGAGCGCCCAGGGGAGCAGCCGCCCCGTGGCGCCCAGGCGGAGGGGATCGCGCCAGGAGGGGGCGATCCAGAACAGCGCGCCGAGCAGCGCCAGCGCCGCGACGATGCTGGCCGGCGAGGACGGCCCCCACTCGAACGTCCCGCACCAGGCGCCGAAGAGGGCCAGGAGCAGGGGGGGGAGGAGGCCGTACATCGTGCCGCATTGTAGGCGATGCGCTATCCTGTCTTTTTCCAGCGTGAACCTTCCAGGAGAAATCCGATGATCGCCCATACCGATAGTCCGGCCGATACTCAGACCGAGAACAGCGTCGCCCGCCTCCTCAAATCGTTGGGGATCGAGGCCGAGAACCCCGGCGCCTTCGACGGCGCCTGGATCCCGACCCACGGCGAGCGGATCGAATCGCTCAACCCCGCCACCGGCGAGGTCCTGGCCGCCGTGACCATGGCCACCCCCGAGCAGTACGAGCGGGTGGCGGCCGTCACCGTCGAGGCCTTCCGCGAGTGGCGCACTTGGCCGGCGCCCCGCCGCGGCGAGGTCGTCCGCCAGCTCGGCGACGAGCTCCGCCGCCACAAGGACGAGCTGGGGCGGCTGGTGACCCTGGAGATGGGCAAGATCCTCTCCGAGGGGCTCGGCGAGGTGCAGGAGATGATCGACATGGCGGACCTCGCCGTCGGCATGTCGCGCCAGCTCTACGGCCTCGCCATGCACTCCGAGCGGCCGCGGCACCGGATGTACGAGCAGTGGCACCCGCTGGGGCCGGTGGGCATCATCACCGCCTTCAACTTCCCCGTCGCGGTCTGGGCCTGGAACGCGATGGTGGCCGCCGTCTGCGGCGACTCGATGATCTGGAAGCCGTCGCACCAGACGCCGCTCACCGCGCTCGCCGTCACCCGCATCGCCGACCGCGTGCTCAAGGCCAACGGGGCGCCACCGATCTTCAACCTGGTCCTCGGCGGCCGCACCGGCGTCTCCGAGCACCTGGTGGCCGACCGCCGCTTCCCGCTGATCTCCGCCACCGGCTCCGGCCGCATGGGGCGCGAGGTGGGCAAGGTGGTCGCCGACCGCGTCGGCCGCACGCTCCTCGAGCTGGGCGGCAACAACGGCATCCTGGTGATGGACGACGCCGACCTCGACCTCGCCTTCCGCGCCGTGCTCTTCGGCGCCGTCGGCACCGCCGGCCAGCGCTGCACCACCACCCGCCGCCTCTTCCTCCAGAAGGGGATCGCGGCCGAGATGAAGCGCCGGCTGGTGCAGGCCTACGGCTCGATCCGCATCGGCGATCCCCTGGAGCCCGGCACCCTGATGGGACCGCTGATCGACCAGCACGCGGTGGACAACATGATGAAGGCGCTGGAGCGGGTAAAGTCCGAAGGGGGTCGCGTGCTCTACGGCGGCCACCGGCTCGACCGTCCCGGCTTCTACGTCGAGCCGACCCTGGTCGAGGTGCCGCGCCAGCTCGCCATCACCTGCGAGGAGACCTTCGCGCCGATCCTCTACCTCCTGGAGTTCGACGACCTCGATGAGGCCATCCGCATCCACAACGAGGTGCCGCAGGGGCTCTCGTCCTCGATCTTCACCCTCAACATGCGCTCGGCGGAGCGCTTCCTGGCCGCCGCCGGCAGCGACTGCGGCATCGCCAACGTCAACATCGGCACCTCTGGGGCCGAGATCGGCGGCGCCTTCGGCGGCGAGAAGGAGACCGGCGGCGGCCGCGAAGCCGGCTCCGACTCCTGGAAGGCCTACATGCGCCGCCAGACCTGCACCATCAACTGGGGCACCGAGCTGCCGCTGGCCCAGGGAGTGGAATTCACGGTCTGAGAAGGCGTCTCGAAAGCCGGCCCAGGAGGCGCCAGGGCCGGGATCTGCGCTGTTCAGACCGAGGTCTGAGTCTTCCGGACCTCGGTCGGGATGTCCGCCTCGCGGTCCGAGTGTCCCCGATCGCGGTCGGGGTGTTCGCGACCGCGTCCGCATCGTCCGCACTCAGGTCTACGTCATGGCGGCCGGGGTCGGCGCCACTCGGATCTCGATCGCGGTACCCGGACCCCGGTCTGGGAGGCTCGGGTCGCGGTTTGGATGACTCTGACCGTGGGCTGGATCGGTCTTGATTCGGCTGGAAATCGGTAGCGCTCGCGGCAGACGGGCCGGCCGCGAGCGGCGGGACCCCAGGGAAGGCGCGCGGAGCCGCCGTCCTTGGGCGTAAGGAGGGCCAGGAGGCGGTGGCCGGCCTCTCAAAGGGTATCTCAAAGTCAGCCCCGCAGGGGCCACCTCGGAATGCCCTCCCCGCTGTGCTATCTTTGGAGACGATGAACACTGCTCCCCTTAGGTCCGACGAGCACTTTCCGCAGGAGGTACCCAGGTTTCAGCCTCCCCTGCCGAGAGTGTTGACCCACGTCGAGGGGAAGATCGAAAACATGGAGGAGGCTTCCGAAGCGTATTTTCGGGAGCGCGAGACTTTCGTTACCTTTTGGGAAAATGATGCGGATGCGTTGGAAGAGATCGTGAGCCGTTTCTCCTTGACTGGTGGGAACCCCCGCCTCGAAGACCTCATCAATCAGGCCGGGGAGCATCTTGAGAGGGTTCACGCTGAGCTGTTGCCGCGGATCGAAGAGAACAGCAAGCTACGGAAGGATGCGGCGGCCCTGAGAATCCCGCGGGCCAAGGAGCTGATGACCTCGATCATCGATCGCAATCTGTCCCTGATGCGTCGTTACGTAAAGGCGATCGAAGCCATTTATGATCGCCTCATCGGTTTGCGCGATCGGTCGATTCAGCAATCGGTCAGTAGCCTGACGACGGTCGCTTGGGCAGGTGTCTGGGACGACGACGACTAGACATGGGGAGTAGTCATCGGTTTGGCGAGATCGTCTACATCCTTTACCCCTTTTCCGATCACTCCGGCGCCAAAGATCGGCCAGCGGTCGTCATCAGTTGTCCGCAATATCATCGCGAAAAGCCAGAGATTATTCTGCTGCCCATCACCAGCCAGCTCAAGCATCGGGATACCTACGGAACGGTAACGATCGTCGATTGGCAAAGGGCCGGACTGACTTCGCCGTCGGTCGTAAAGCCCCTACCTCATACCGGGATGCAAACCGATATACGACGGAAAGTCGGCGAGCTGACGAAGGCGGACAAGGAGCGAGTCCGGCAGATGCTCTCCGAGATTCTCAGCAGTGCGCTCTAGGCACGCTTCAAGTGCCTGCGCGTGCCTTCAGCCCACCACCCCCAACCCGCCCGGCACCACCTCCACCACCACCGGCTCCCCGGCCTTCATCTCCCGCAGCGGCTCGCCTCCCCCGTACATCGTCATGTCCCGGTCGAGCGTGATCTCCGCCCGGCGGGTGCGGACGATGCGGACGGCGGGGTGGTTGACGTGCTTGCCGTTGTAGACCTTGGGGAAGATCGACAGCAGGACCGGTTTCGGCACCTCGCGGACGATCACCAGGTCGAGCAGGCCGTCGTCGATCTGCGCGTCGGGGGCGATCCGCATGCCGCCTCCGAAGCGGGGGAGGTTGTTGACCACCGCGAACATCACCTTGCCTTCGAAGCCGCCGCCGTCCCAGGAGAGGCGCATGCGCGGCGGTGTGAAGGTGATCAGGGTGTGGATGACCGAGTAGAAGTAGATTAGCGGCCCGCGCAGGATCCGGGTCTGGTTGGCGTAGCGGGTGACCTCCGAGTCGAACCCCACCCCCGCGTAGCTGGCGCAGAAGGTCTCGTCCACGCGGAGGAGGTCGATGCGGCGGATCTCGCCGCGGACGGCGCGGTCCACCGCCGCGTCGAGGTCGGGGGGAATGCCCAGGGTACCGGCGAGGTCGTTGCCGCTGCCCAGCGGGATCACCCCCAGGGCGCAGGAGGTGCCCGCCAGCCCTTGCAGGGCATGGTGCATGGTGCCGTCGCCGCCCGCCACCAGCAGGCGCTCGACGCCGTCCGCGGCCGCCCGCCGCGCCTGCTCCGCGAGGTCCTCCACCCGCCGCGAGACGCACAGTCCCGCGCCGAGCTTCGAGGCCAGCACGCGGAGGCGGTCGAGGCTCGCGAGGCCGGTGCCGCGTCCGGAGGAGGGATTGACCAGAAATCGGATGCCGCCTGAATCCGTCGTCGCCGTCATCGTCAGGCCTCCATCACCGCCGAGATGTCCTCCGGGAGCGCGCCCTGGCGCCGGCCGGTCCAGGCCGTCACCAGGAACAGGACGGCGAAGGAGGCCGCCAGCGAGACCGCCGTGGGCAGGGCGCCGCGCGGCAGCGGCGGCTTGGGGAGCCCGGGGAAGAAGGTCTGCCGCGCCAGCAGCTCCAGGCCGAGGTTGAGGGCCGTGCCGGTGACGATCGAGGCGGTCGCCGCTGCGGCCGTCACCCGTTTCCAGTTCAGGCCGACGGCCAGGGCGGGGGCCAGCGCGGCGCCGAAGGTGCCGAAGGAGAAGGTGCCGAGCAGGGCGATCAGGTCGTTGTAGCCGAGCGCCAGCGCCGCCGCGGCGAGGGTGACGCCGACGGTCGCCAGCCGCCCCCAGAGCAGCTCGTCGCCGACCCGGCGGCCGAGGGCCCGGGGGAGGTCGCGCACCAGGACCGCGGCGCCGAGGTTCATGAAGGAGTCGGCCGTGGACATGATCGCCGCCAGGATGGCCGCCACCGCCAGGCCGGCCAGGGGGGCGGGCGCGAAGCCGAGGAGGAAGGCGGGCGCGGCGTCGTCCGGCTTGGCGAGCGGCGCCAGCTTCCCCTGCGCCACCAGGGCCGGCACCGCGAGGCCGATCCCCAGCCAGATCAGCAGGCAGAGCGTCTGCGAGCCGCCGAGGACCAGCGGCAGCCACTTCAGCCGGCGGGGGTCCTGGATCATGAAGAACTTGTTGAGCATGTGCGGCTGGCCGAGCACGCCGATGCCGAAGACGAAGAAGAAGCCGAGGGCGGTCAGCGCCGGGGTCTTGCCGAGCGGCTCGAGGAACTGGCGGCCGAAGCGGGGCGAGGCCGCGATGCTGTGCACCACCTGGCTGAAGCCGCCGCCGGCGGACATCGCGGTGCCGAACACCGCCACCGCCGCCGCCACCATCAGGGAGCCCTGAAAGACGTCCGTGTAGACCCCCGCCATCATCCCGCCGGCGACGCTGTAGAAGAGGAGGACGGCGAGGCCGGCACCCACCCCGGCCGGCAGGCTGACGCCGAACACGGCCTCGGTCAGGGTCCCCATCGCCAGCAGTTGCGTCCCCAGATAGCCGACGGTTCCGATCAGGATCGCCACCGCCGCCGCGGCCGAGGCGGTGCGGCTGCCGTAGCGGGCGAGCACGGCGTCGGGGATCGTGTAGACCTCCCGCACCTCGGCCAGCAGGCGCAGGCGCTTGGCGAGCGTCCAGGCGAGGAGGGTCGGCGTGAAGCCGATCGACAGGTTGATGAACAGCGACGACAGCCCCATCCGGTAGGTCAGCCCCGGACCGCCCAGGAAGACGAAGCCGCTGAACGCCGCCGCCATGGTGGCGAGGCCGGTGACCACCACGCCGAGCCCCTGCCGAGCCACCCAGAAGTCGCGCGCGCTCCGCGTGCGGCGGAGGGCCCAGATCCCCAGCCCCAGGCAGACCGCGAAGTAGAGGAGCGTCGAGGCGACGATCAGCGGGCGGCCGAGGATCGGCACGTCAGCCCTCTCCCTCGCGCGCCCGCCGCAGTTGCCGCATTTGCCGCATCCGCTCCAGATCCTCTTCCCGCAGCCCGTGACGGCCGAAGGAGATGGCATAGAGGACGCCCAGGCCGAGAAGCGGGACGGGAACCAGGACGAAGATCATCAGCGCCGTCGCCGCCGGCAGGCCGCCGACGTCGGGACCCCCTCCGGGGAGCGCCAGGACGGCAGTGAGACCGCCGGCCAGCAGAAGCCAGAGGGCTCCGAGCGGCGCTCCCATCCCACCGGTCCCACCGCCTTGGCGCGCCGCGCCGAGGGCGATCAGGGCGACGGGAAAGCTGGCGCCTCCGAACGCCGCCAGCCATGGGGCCAGGGGAGGGCCGAAGGCGAAGGCGGCCAGCGCGGCCGGCGCGGCGAGGGCCAGCAGGATCAGGGCGAAGCGGTGCACCGGGCGGCGGCTCCTCAACGGGTTATTCGAGAAAAGCGCGGCGATTCTATCCGCTATGATCGCCCCCATGGCGAATCCGCAGATCCAGATCCTCATCTGCCTGAACGAGCGGCCGGCCGACAGCGCCAAGCCGAGCTGCGCCCCACGCGGATCGCTTGCGGTCTACCACCGCTTCAAGGACCGGGTGAAAGAGCTCGGCATCCGCGACCGCGTGATGGTCACGCGCACGGGGTGCCTCAAGCACTGCAGCCAGGGGATCACCGTCGCCGTTTGGCCGTTCAACCTCTGGTACCGCCACGTGACGGTGGACGACGTCGAGGAGATCCTCGAGCGGACGGTGCTGGCGGACGGCCGCGAGGTCGAACGGCTGCGGATGCCCGATATCCCCTGGGAATAGCGCATTGGCTGTAGGGGCGGCCCTATGTGGCCACCCCTACAAGATGGAACTACAGCCCCAGCGACGCCACCTCCCCTAGATCTGGACGGTGGCCAGCTTTTTCATCTCCCGGGGTGACATCCCGAACTCCTTGCGGAAAGCCGCCGTGAAGTGGCTGTGGCTGGAGAAGCCGAGCCCGAGCGCCAGTTCGCTGAGATCGGCGGTCCCCTCGGTGACCGGCTCCAGGGCCTCCCGCAGGCGCAGCCGGTTCAGGTAGCGGTGGATCGGCACGCCGACCTCCTCCCGGAAGATCCGGCAGAGATGGAACGCGGAGACGTAGAGCGCGCGGGCGATGTCGTCGAGTTGCAGGCGCTCGCGGAACCGCCGCTGCAGCAGTGCCTTGACGTCCTCGGAGTAGCCTCGCCGGGCTCGTGACGGGTCGCGGCGGGCGGCGGGGCGGACGGCGGTCTGGCGGCACCCCTTCGCCACCTCGTCCAGCACTTTCAGGACCGCCTCCTCGATCGCCAGGGGCTCCTGCGGCGCGGGGCCCTGCAGCCGGCGGACGAGCAGGCGCTGGAGCAGGTAGGCGCGGAAGAGGCCATGCACGTGCGGCCGCGAGAACAGCGCGTCCGGGCGCTCCCGGGCCGCCGGGTCGTGACGGGCCAGCAGCTCGAGCAGGACGTCGCGGTGGACGACGATCGTGCTGCCGTGGTCGCGGCAGCCGAACGGGTGCTCCGAGCGGTAGGGCTCGCCCGGGTTGGAGAGCAGGACCGAGGTGGCGTCGATGACGGCGGCCCGCCCCTGGGTGTGCAGGATGAAGGCGCCCGAGTGGACGAAGGAGACGGCGTGCCAGGCCTGGCTGCGCTCGTCTGACAGCTCCGGCCGGCCGGTGGCGCATTGCCAGAGTGTGATGCCGCAGCGTGGACTGTTGAAGAGCCATTCATTATTGACCCCGGGGACGCTGACCCCGGGGACGCTCCCGGCGGCACTATGGATGGCGGGCTCGATGGAATCGTTCATATCCGTGGACCTCCTGTTCACGATTTCCACGGTAGGGCGGCGCCGGGTGAGGCACCATGAGCGGGAGATGAGCGGGCGCTGAGACGCCGGGGAATTTGGGGAACCTTGCGGTGCCGCCCACGTACTAAGGAGGAGATGAGCTTGTCCGCGCGCCTCGCGTTCGACGAATTTGAGTTATGGCTCGACAGCGGCGAGCTGTTCCGGGAGGGCTCGCCGGCGGCCCAGCTCCAGCCCCAGCCGGCCCGCCTGCTGGAACTACTCGCCAGCCGCTCCGGCGAAGTGGTGAGCCGGGACGAGATCCGGCAGGTCGTCTGGGGGGACTCGTTCGTCGACTTCGACGCCAGCCTCAACTTCTGCGTCAAGCAGCTCCGCCGGGCGCTCGGCGACTCTTCGACCTCGCCGCGCTACATCGAGACCCTCCCCCGGCGGGGCTACCGGTTCCTGCGGCCGGTCCGGACCGGACCGGCGGCGGTGGCGGTGGCGGAGGAGGCCGTCGCTGAGCCCTCGCGGCTCGCGGCGCTCCGTGCCCGCTGGCGCCTGCTCTCGGGACTGGCGGCCACCGCCGGCGCGCTGGTCGTGCTGATCCTCCTGACCGGCGGCCGCACCGATGTCCCGCCCCGTCATCCGCGGCTCGGCATCCTTCCTCTCGGCTGTCAGGGCCAGGCTCCCGCCGACCGCCAGATCTGTGGCGGCATCACCGACGCCCTCACGGCCGAGATCGCGCACCGCTTCCAGCGGGACGTCGATGTGATCGCCCCGACCTCGTCCCAGGTCTACCAGGAAAGCCGGCAGAGCTCCCGGGTGATCGGCAGGAAACTGGGAGCGACCCACCTGCTGACGGGCACCGTGGCGACGTCCGGCGGGCGGCTCCGCATTACCGCGCGGCTGGCGAAGAGCTACGGCAGGGACCTCTGGGAGGAAAACTTCGACGGCGAGCTGATGGACGCTCCGCGCGTCTACGAGGCGATCGCCCGGCGGGTGGCGAAGACTCTGCGTCTGCCGCTCCCGGCGCCGGCTTCGGAGGTGGAGGCCCGGCTCTCCCGCGAAGCGTCGGAGACCTTCCTGAAAGGAACGTACCTGCGGCACCATTGGAACTTCCCCGAGGCGGCGAAGGCTCTCGGGGACGCGGTCCTCCTGGCTCCGCGCTACGCGCCGGCCTACGCGGAGCTCGCCCTGGCGCGGGCCGACCGGGAGGCGCGGCCGCAGGACGACGCGCCCGCGACCCTGGCGGCGGCCCGTCGGGCCCTCCAGCTCGATCCCAGCCTCCCCGAGGCCCATCTGGCCCTGGCCAACGCCCTGTTCAAGGACCTCGTGGACTGGCAGGGCGCCGAGTCGGAGTACCGGCAGGCCCTGGTGCTGAGCCCCCGCAATGCCGAGGTCCTCAACGGCTATGCCCGGTACCTGATCGCTCTCGGCAGGTTCGACGAGGCCCTCCAGCATCTCGACCGGGCCCGCGAGCTCGATCCGGCTTCCATGGAGGTCACCTCGGACTACGCCTGGCTCCTCTTCCTCGCCGGCCGCGACCGGGAAGCGGTCCGGCAGGCGCGGAGCACTCTCACGCTCCTCGCGATGACGCAGGCGGCGATCCCCGAGATCGCCGATTTCGGCTGGAGCTGGGCGAATCACGTCCTGACGTTCGGCTCGCTGCGGCTCGGCGACGAGAAAACCGCTCTCGACAATGGGAAAGAGTGGATGAAGATCGTCGGTCAGGACGCCGACCCGGCGGCTCTCCGGTCGATGGCCGAGTTCCTGGAAAGCCGGTACCGGGTCGTGGCCGAATACGCCCGGAAGAATCCCGGCTCGTCCTACACCCTGGCCCAGGCCGCGGCCGCCGCGGGCCGGCTCGGCGAGGCGCTCGACGCCCTGGAGCAGGAATGCCGGAACGGAGGCGAGGGGTTCCTGTTCAACTATGTCGCGGTGGAGCCGCTCTTCGCTCCCCTCCACAAGGACCCCCGCTTCGCGAAGATCGTCGACTGCACTCACCTTCCCCAGGACGCGCCCGTGCGCCTCACCCTCAAGGCCGAAGCGGGCTAGAAGGAGGAATGAGCTTGCCAGCACGCCTCGCGTTCGATGACTTCGAGCTGCTGCTCGACAGCGGCGAGCTGTTCCGGGCGGGCTCGCCGGCGGCCCAGCTCCAGCCGCAGCCGGCCCGGCTGCTGGAGCTGCTCGCCAGCCGCTCCGGCGAGGTGGTGAGCCGGGACGAGATCCGGCAGGCCGTCTGGGGGGATTCGTTCGTCGATTTCGACGCCAGCCTCAACTTCTGCGTCAAGCAGCTCCGCCGGGCGCTCGGCGACTCCTCGACCTCGCCGCGCTACATCGAGACCCTCCCCCGGCGGGGGTATCGCTTCCTGCGGCCGGTCCGCAAAACGCCCACCGCGGAGATCGCCCTGGACGGGATTCAGGTCCCAGCGCAGGTCCCAGCGCCGGTGCCGGCGCCCTCCTCAGCGCCGGCCGCCAGGGCGGGGTGGCGCCTGCCGGCCGGCCTCGCCGTCACCGCCGCCGTGCTGATCCTGCTGATCGTCGTTCTGATCGCCAGCCGTTTCCCGTTCCCCTCGCACCCGCGGCTGGCCGTCTTCCCGCTCTCCTGCCAGAGCGCGCAGCCCGTCGACCGGCAGATCTGCGGCGGCGTCACCGAGGCGCTCACGGCAGAATTCACCCGGCGGTTCCCGCTGGATCTCGAGGTGGTCGCTCCCACCTCCTCCCAGGTCTATGAAGCGAGCGGGAGGAGCACGCGGGACGTCGGCAAGGAGCTGGGCGCCACCCACCTCCTGACCGGCACCGTGGACACATCCGGCGGGCGGCTCCGGATCGCCGCGCGGCTGGCGACAACCGGCGGCGAGACCCTCTGGCGCGGGAGCTTCGACGGCGATTTGATGGACGCTCAGGGCGTCTACGAGCAGATCACGCGGCGAGTGGCGAACACGTTCGACCTGCCGCTGCCGGCGCCCCCGGCGACGAGCGAACGACCGTCCCAGGAGGCTTCCGAGAGCTTCCTGAAGGGGATCTATCTGCGCCACCAGTGGCTCTTCGACGAGGCCTCGAAAGCGCTTCAGGAGTCGATCCTCCTCGCTCCCCGCTACGCGCCGGCCTATGCCGAGCTCGCTCTCGCGCGGACCGACCGCGGGGTGCCGCCCCAGGAAGACGGTTTCGACAGCCGGGCGTACGCGCAGTTGGCCCTGCAGCTCGACCCCCAGCTTCCCGAGGCTCACCTGGCGATGGCGAACGTCCTGTTCAAGGATTTCTTCGATTGGAAGGGGAGCGAGGCGGAGTACTCGAAGGCCATGGCCCTGGGCCCGGGCAATGCCGAGATCCTCCATTACTACGCCAACTATCTGATCGCCCTCGGGGACTTCGACAAGGCTCTCAGGACCATGCGCCGGGCCCGCGAGCTCGACCCGGTGTCCATGGAGGTCGAATCCGACTATGCCTGGTTCCTGTTTCTCGCCCGGCATTCCAGGGAAGCGGTCGAGGAGGCTCACAACACGCTGGCGCTGCTCCAGATCACGCAGCCGACGATCCGTCCGATCGCGGACTTTGGACGGAGCTGGGCCTACCACGTCCTGCTCTTCGGCTCGTTGCGGCTCGGCGACGAAAAGACCGCGCTCAGCAGCGGGCTGGAAAGGCTGACGATCCTCGGGCACGGAGACGCCGCGCCGGGGATCCGGTCCGTCCACGACCTCCTGGAGTGGCGGCACCAGTTCGTCGCCGGCTTCGTCCCGGACCATCCCGGAAACTCCTACCTCCTGGCTCAGACGGCCGCCGTCTCGGGCCGGACCGGGGAGGCGCTCGACGCCCTGGAGCTGGAGTGCCGGAACGGAGGGGAGGGGATCCTGTTCAACTACATCGCGGTGGAGCCGCTCTTCGACCCCCTCCACAAGGACCCCCGCTTCGCAAAGATCGTCGACTGCACCCACCTCCCCAAGGACGCGCCCGCGCGGCTCGCTCTCAAGGCGGAAGCCGGCGCCCGGTGACCTCCGATACACTCCTGAACATGCCCGATACGGAACCGGCCGCCAGCTCGCTCGTCTTCGAAGACTTCGAGCTCCGGCTGGATACCTACGAGCTCTTCCGGGAGGGCCTGCCGGTCAAGCTCCAGCAGCAGCCGGCCCGGGTGCTCTCCGTGCTCGCGCTCCAGGCCGGGACGGCCGTCTCGCGCCAGGACATCCGGCGCGCGGTCTGGGGCGAGGAGACGCACCTCGACTTCGATCTCGCCCTCAACTACGGCATCCGGCAGATCCGCCGCGCCCTCGGCGACTCCACGGAGCAGCCCCGGTTCATCGAGACCCTCCCCCGCATCGGCTACCGCTTCCTCGCTCCGGTCGAGGCCCGGCGCGGTGAGCCCGGCGCCGCGGCACCGGCGCCGCCGGCGTCCTCACCGCCAGCATCACCCGCGCGGCTCTGGAGCTCGTCGGGCTGGATCCTTGCCGCGGTCCTCGGCCTCCTCCTGATTTCAGGGCTAATCGCCCTGCGGTCGCGGGAAAGCCGGCAGGCCGACGCGGCCACCTCCGCCGTGTCGCCCGTCGCGGCGCCGATTCCTCCGGAAGCGATGCGCGCCTACCTCGAAGGCCAGTATTTCGCCGGCCGCGAAGATCACGACAAGGCGAGGGATCTGTTCAAGAAGGCGACCATGCTCGCGCCACGGTACGCTCCCGCCTGGGCCTCGCTGGCCCACGAGCTTCTGGAGGATCAAAAGCCGGCGCGCGAGATGGAGCCGGTTCTGGAGGGGGCCGAGCGGCAGGCGCTCGCCCTCGATCCGGCCCTGTCGCTGGCCCACCTCGACCGCGCCGAGCGGCTGTTCCGCTACGAGTACGCCTGGGACGAAGCCGAGCGCGAGTATCGAACGGCGCTCAAGCTCGATCTGCAGAGCAGCGAGAACCACTACGCCTATGCCCTGATGCTCGCAGCCCGGGGGCGGCATACCGAAGCTCTCCAGCAGATCGAGGACGCGCGCCACCTGGACCCGAACCGGCAGCTCGCCCGCGTCCGATACCCCTGGATCTACTTTCTCGCCCGAGACTACGACGAAGCGATCCGGCAGGCGCACGCCCAGATCGCGCTGGCGCCCGACAAGACCAGCGCCACGGCCGAGGACCAGCCCGAGATGTTCTGGGCGTACCGGGACCTGACCCTCGCCAGCCTCGCCAAAGGGGATCAGGCGGCCGCACTGGCGGCCGCCCGAGGCGAGGCGCGCTGGCTGGGCGATCCTCTGCCCGCCACCCTCGAGGAGCACTGGCGGTACAAGGCCCGCCGTTTCGCCGAGGTCGGCCCCTACCGGCCCTGGTTTCGCATCGTGCCGGCGATCGAGCTCGGGCAGCGCGACTACGCCATCGACCTGCTCCTCCAGCAGTGCCGGGACCGCTCGGACTCGATGATCGCCTTCCTGGCCGTGGATCCCCTCTACGACAGCCTGCGGAGCCACCCCCGCTTCCCCGAGCTGCTGCGCTGCGCCAACCTGGCGCCCGCGCCTGCGAAGAAGCCCGCGGGCTAGCCGAGCACCGGCAGCAGCGCCGAGGAGACCAGGTCGCTGTTCTTGCCAAACCTTGCGGTTCTGCCTCACTGCTTCAAGGTTTGTCTGTCAGGGTAACTTCTGCCGGAGAAGCGTGCTCGGATCGTAGACGTTCAGGAAGCTCGACCCGCCAGGGGTGAGGCGATCCGCGAACACAACCAGATTGACGCCTGTCCTGATGTTCTTGGCCGAGCGATACCGCATTGCGATGATCGTTCCCAGGTCATAGGCGACCTTTGCCAAAAGTTGCTGTGGAGGCAGAGACCCCTTTCCTTCCTGGTGTAGATCTTGGGAGAGAAGCCAGTCACCAGTGAGCTCGGGAAGAGAGGTCCCAAGCCTGTTCTGGACATCAGGATCGGTCAGATCCAGCACTCGCTGGAGGAAGCCCTCGACGGCGAAGACGGTCCACGGAGGAGTCCGGATGGCGCTTTCTCCGAAGACCGCCGAGACCTCATGGAGCGCGGTGGCCGCATCCGAAGCGAGATAAATGCTGCCAAACCCACCCAGCGGCGTGAGCCGAGCTCCCGTCATCGGGGGCCCTCCCGGCCAAAGAGGCTGAGGAAGAGAGCCCGCCGGTGCGCCTGGGGGAGCCTTCTGGAGAAGCTGGTACCTGATCGCGCGGGTCCAGAGACCCGCCTCCGGAAGCAGGGGGATAGTGACGAGGGCTTCTTCGAGCTCGCGAGCCGGCAGCACCTACGAGGGAGTCCCTATAATGGCAGCCTGCAGCATGTTCTTGACAGCATTGGGGTGCCCTAACAGGATGACGTCCAGAGGCGTCCTCTGCCCCAGGTCTGGATGTGGACTGTTGAGCCAGGCCAGGATCGCCGGACGGTTACCAAAAACGTCCTCCAGAATTACGAGACTCGTCTTAAGGGATTGCAGGAACGGCTGCACGTCTGGAGCCGCGGGTGTCTTATGAACCGCTGAGTAGTTCTTTCCCATCGCGTCGGCGATCTGCTTCAAGGGACGATCGAGGTACTCGGCGAATTTCGCGGTGTCCAGGCGCCCGCACCTCACATCATGGAGTTCCTGGAGAGGAACCTGCAATGTTCCCGGCCGCGAATGAGCCGGATAGATCTGGTCCCATTCGCGATTCAAGTCGGACTCCAAACGGGCGTTTTTCGAGGCATCGGTACGTTGCTCAACGCGGTTCCAGGCGTCGCGGGTGGCTTGGCGGGCGGTGCCTTGGGTCTGTGCTTCCTTGGGCTTCATGATGCCTCCTAGATCTACGTCTAGACCTGGACTTCATGATACACCCATCCACCCAGGATGGAAAAAGAATGGAACCTCTACCCCAGGACCGGCAGCAGGGCCGAGGAGATCAGATCGCGGTTCTGCGGGGTGAGCGAGCCGCGGTACTTCCTCGCCATCTCGGCGGTGTCCTCGCGGCTGACGATGCGCTCGTAGAGGTTGGTCCGCTGCTTCGGAATGTAGCCGGCGGAGGCGATCAGGTGCTCCATCTCGTCCTGGCTCATCCGGTAGGCGGTGCCGGCCGAGGCGACGACGTTCTCCTCGATCATGATCGAGCCCATGTCGTCGGCGCCGAAGCCGAGGGAGGCCTGGCCGATCTTCTTCCCCTGGGTGACCCAGCTCGTCTGGAAGTGGACGATGTTGTCGAGGAAGAGGCGCGAGACGGCGAGCGTCCGCAGGTACTCCTCGGCGTAGGTTTCGGGCACGTCCGGCATGTCGGTGTGGTCGTGCTGGAAGGTCCAGGAGATGAAGGCGGTGAAGCCGCCGGTCTCGTCCTGGAGGTCGCGCACGCGCTGGAAGTGCTCGATGCGGGCGGCGATCGGCTCGCCCATGCCGTACATCATGGTCGCCGAGGTGCGCAGGCCGTTGCGGTGCGCCTGCCGCATGACGTCGATCCACTCCTCGGCCGAGCACTTGGGGTAGGCCAGCACCTCCTTGCGAGTGACGTCCGAGAGGATCTCGGCGCCGCCGCCGGGGATCGACATCAGCCCCGCCGCCTTGAGCCGCGCGATCACGTCGAAGAAGCTCATCCGCTCCTTGCGGGCGATGAACTTGATCTCCGGCGGCGAGAAGGCGTGGAGATGGCAGGCCGGGTAGTTGGAGCGCAGGTAGCGGAGCAGGTCCTCGTAGAAGGAGAGCGGCAGGTCGGGGTGGACGCCCCCCTGCATGAGGATACCGGTGCCGTTGAGCGCCAGCGTCTCCTCCACCTTGCGGCCGATTTCCTCGAACGGCAGCAGGTACCCCTCAGGGTCCCCCGGCGCGCGGTAGAAGGCGCAGAAGCGGCACTTGTAGACGCAGATGTTGGTGTAGTTGATGTTGCGGTCGACGTTGTAGGTGGCGACCGCGGGATCGTTGAAGCGGTTCCGCACCTCGTGCGCGGCCATCCCGAGGTCGAGCAGGTCGCCGTCGAGGATCAGCGTATGAGCATCGCCGGCCGAGATGCGGCGGCCGGCCAGGGCGTCGTCGAGGATCTGTTGAACGGGTCGTCCGGAGGGTTCGAGATTCATAGCCCCTTAACTCTACCGTATCCTGTCCTCCGAATGATGAGGGACTTGGCGGAGCTGCGGGTGCTGGTGGTGAGCGACGATCCCCTCGCGCGGCGGGGGCTCGCCCTGCTGCTCGCGGGCCAGGAAGGGATCGCCGTCGCCGGGCAGATCGGCGTCGACGACGACTGGCTCGACGCGAGAGAACCGGACGCGGCCGTCTGGGACTTGGGGCTGGGGGTGCGCTTCGGCCTCGAGCGGCTGCGGGGATCGGGACCGTCGGCGCCGCCGGCCGTGGCCATCGTCGCCGACGAGATCGACGCCCGGGAGGCGCTGGCCGCGGGCGCCCGCGCGGTCCTCCCTCGGGACGCGGGGGGCGAGAGCCTCGCGGCCGCCCTGCGCGCGGTGGTCCAGGGGCTGATCGTGCTCGACGACTCCTTCGCCGCCGCGCTGCTCCGCGAGGTTCCGGAGGCGCCCACCTCCCCACCGGAGCTGGCCGAGAGCCTCACGCCGCGCGAGGCCGAGGTGCTCCAGCTCCTCACCCAGGGGCTCGCCAACAAGGCGATCGCCCAGCGGCTCGGCATCAGCGACCACACCGTCAAGTTCCACGTCAACGCCATCCTCGGCAAGCTCGGCGTCCAGAGCCGCGGCGAGGCGATGGTCCAGGCGGTCCGGCTGGGGCTGGTCGCGCTCTGACGGACGAACACGGACGCAACACGGACCAGCACGGACAGTAAGGCCTGCCGTCCCCTTTTGTCGGTGCTCGTCCGTGTTGGTCCATGCCAGTCCCTCCCTAGCCAAACGATCAGCCACCCCCCTAACCCTTCGGGCGATGTGCGCTCCCTCACCGGGCTCTACGCTGCTCTCATGAAACAAGGAGAGCAGCGATGAACGATTTTGCCTGGCAGTTCTCGGAGAGTCTCGCAGGAGCCGTGGAGAAAGCGGCGGCCGGCGTGGTGCGGTTGAACGGACGGCGGCGGCGGTCGTCCAGCGGCGTGATCTGGTCCCAGGGGGTCGTGGTCACCACCCACCACGTCCTCGAATGGGAGGAGGACATCGCGGTCGGCCTCCCGGATGGGAGCACCACGACGGCCGCGGTCATCGGCCGCGACCCATCGACCGACTTGGCGGCGCTGCGCGTCGCGGGCGTCACTCCGGAGCCGCCCGAGTGGGGGGATGCCGCCGAGGTGAAGGCCGGCCACCTGGTGCTCTCCCTCAGCCGCCCCGGCCAGCGGATCCGCGCCAGCCTCGGGATGGTCGGCGCCGCCGGCGAGGCCTGGCGCACGCCGATGGGCGGCCGGATCGACAGCGAGATCCAGACCGACCTCGGCATCCACACCGGATTCTCCGGCAGCGCCCTGGTCGACCTGCGCGGGCGGGTGCTCGGCGTGAACACCGCCGGCATCTACCGGGCCACCGCGAACGTCATTCCCACCGCGACCGTGCGGCGCGTGGTCGACGCCCTCCTCGCTCATGGCCAGGTGCGGCGGGGCTATCTGGGGATCGGCACCCAACCCGTCCGCCTCCCCCGCGAGCTCGCCGAGCGGCTGGGGCAGCCGAGCGGCCTGCTGATCGTCTCGGTCGAGCCCGGCAGCCCGGCGGACCAGGCCGGGCTGGTGCTGGGGGATGCGGTCCTCGCCTTCGAAGGGACCCCGCTCCGCCACCCCGGCGAGCTGCTCCCGTTGCTCGAAGAGGAGCGGATCGGCAAGGAGGCCACCTTGAGCATCCTGCGCGCGGGCGAGGTCCGCGAAGTCCGCGTCACCGTCGGCGCCCGCAACGGCAAGGAATAGCTTACTGAGATCCGGACGGGAGCGGCGTCTCGTCCGGCTTCTCCGGGCAATCAGCCCTTTTCGAGGAGAGCCCGCAGCCGCTTCAGCTCGGCTTCCGCGGCGTCAGCACGCTGCCGTTGCGCGTCGGCGCGCTCGGCCGCGGTCGGCACGAGGCGGCCGTCGGGGTGGAAGAGGCGCAGCCAGTTGGCTTCCTGCGCGCGCAGGGTTCCCGACCACAGGCCGATCTCCAGTCCAAGCTCTTCGCTCCAGAGCCGCCCCTGGGCATTGGGCGTCAGGGGCTGATAGCGATCCCCCTTGAGCCGGAACCCGTCGAACCTCCAGGTGCCGGGCTCGAACAGGAAATACTCCGGCGTGCGGAAGGAGCGGGCATAGAGATCCTTCTTGATCGTCCGGTCGATCTTCGCGGTCGACGGCGAGAGGAGCTCGACGATGACGTCGGGCAGGCGTCCGCCCTCCTCCCAGGCGACCCAGGCCTTGCGCTCGCGCCCCCCTTCGACGCCGCCGACATAGAAGACGTCCGGGCCGCGGAAATAGGGGCGGCCGGCGGCGATGTCGCGGGCCTGCTCGTAGGCGTAGTAGACGAACATGTCGCCGCTTGCGAAGAAGTCCTTGCGGCCGCGCTCGGTCATCGCATCGTAGATCAGGTCGATGAGCAGGTTCATCTGGGTGAAGTGCCAGTTGGACTCCAAAGGCTCCCCGTCGCTGGTTACGAGCTCGAAGGGAAGCGAGAGCGCCGAGGAGGCTGGCTGGTTCATAAGGATCTCCGTCAGGCCTTCAAAAACTCCAGCGGCCGGGGCTCCAGGATCAGGCCCTGGCCATGGGCGCGGCGGTAGAACTCCTCGAGCCCTGCGATCTCCTCCTCGCGCAGGAAGAACGAGAGGTTCTCGGTCAGGTAGGAGCGGACCTCGGAGGTGTCGAGGCCCATTTCGGCGGCCGACTCGCGCACCAGAGTATCGAGCGAGGAGAGGCCGTAGCGCAGGCTGCTCTTGAAGTAGAAGGAGAGGTCGGGGATCTCCACCTCCGGGCGCACCGCCCAGACCGCGAAGACGAAAGGCAGGCCGGTCAGCTCCTTCCACTCCGCCGCCAGATCGGTGATCAGGTAGCGCTCGCGGTCGACCCGCAGGGCGGGATCGCCGATCACCAGCGCCGCGTCCGCCTCGGTCAGCATGCGCTCCGGATCGGGGCGCTCGTGGAGGTACTCGGGGTCGAGCCCCCAGCGTTCGCGCAGCAGGATGCGGATCAGGGTCGCGGAGGTGCGGCTGTTGGTGTCGAGGGCGACGCGCCGGACGTCCTTGATCGGCACGCGCGAGACGAGGAGCACGCTACGCACCTCGTGGTGGGCCGCCACGCACATGTCGGGGAGCACCCGCAGATTGGGAATGCGCTGCACCTCGATCGACGGGATCAACCCGATGTCGAGATTCCCCTGCGCCAGCAACCGCGCCACCATGGACGGCGGGTGATAGCTCGGCGCGAACAGGTCGGCGTGATGGCCTTTGAGGAACCCCCAGGCCAGCGGCTTGCTGTTCAGGAAGTTGACGATGCCGACGCGCAGCTTGGCCAAGGGCTCGCGGCCTTCCGCCTACTTCGACATCGCGTTGAGGAAGTCCTGATTGGTCTTGGTCTTCGACAGCTTGTCGAGCAGCAGCTCCATGCTCTCCACGGTCGACAGCGGGTTGAGCACCTTGCGCAGCACCCAGACGCGGTGCAGCTCGCTCTCCGGCATCAGCAGCTCTTCCTTGCGGGTGCCCGACTTATTGATGTCGATCGCCGGGAAGACGCGCTTGTCGACCAGCTTGCGGTCGAGGTGGATCTCGCAGTTGCCGGTGCCCTTGAACTCCTCGAAGATGACGTCGTCCATGCGGCTGCCGGTGTCGACCAGGGCGGTGGCGATAATCGTCAGGGACCCTCCCTCCTCGATGTTGCGGGCGGCGCCGAAGAAGCGCTTCGGCCGGTGCAGCGCGTTGGCGTCGATACCGCCGGAGAGCACCTTGCCCGAGGGGGGCTGGACGGTGTTGTAGGCGCGCGCCAGGCGGGTGATCGAATCGAGCAGGATCACCACGTCCTTCTTGTGCTCGACCAGGCGCTTGGCCTTTTCGATCACCATCTCGGCCACCTGCACGTGGCGGGTGGCGGGCTCGTCGAAGGTCGAGGAGACGACCTCGCCCTGCACCGAGCGCTGCATGTCGGTGACCTCTTCCGGCCGCTCGTCGATCAGCAGCACGATCAGCATCGCCTCGGGATGGTTCTTCTCCACGGAGTGGGCGATCGACTGCAGCAGCATGGTCTTGCCGGTGCGCGGCGGCGCCACGATCAGGGCGCGCTGCCCCTTGCCCATCGGCGTCGAGAGGTCCATCACCCGCGACGACATGTCGCCGGCGACCTCGAGCTTGATCCGCTCCTGCGGGTAGAGCGGCGTCAGGTTGTCGAAGAAGATCTTGTTGCGGGCGACTTCCGGGTGCTCGAAGTTGACCGCCTCGACCTTGATCAGGGCGAAGTAGCGCTCGCCCTCCTTCGGCTGCCGCACCTGGCCGGAGATGGTGTCGCCGGTGCGCAGGTCGAAGCGCCGGATCTGGCTGGGCGACACGTAGATGTCGTCCGGACCCGGCAGGTAGTTGTACTCGGGGGCGCGGAGGAAGCCGAACCCATCGGGCAGGCACTCCAGCACGCCCTCGGCGAAGATCAGGCCGCTCTTCTCGGTCTGCGCCTGGAGGATCTTGAAGATCAGCTCCTGCTTGCGCATGCCGGTGGCGCCCTCGACCCCCAGATCCTTGCCGATCTGGGTGAGTTGGGTGATGTTCATCTCTTTGAGGGCCCGGATGTCGAGCGCCTCCACCGAGATTCCCTTCTCCGCTTGGTTCTGTGATTTGGCCATGTCGTTCCTCTTCGTATCGCTCATCTGCGAATCGATCATCTTGTGCTCGCCTCGAGACGGGGCGCGAGGGCGCCCCAGAGTTCTTTGATCCCAGTCCCTGAGCGCGCGGAAACAGGGATCACGGGGGTGGTTTCTTCCAGGCCCAGCGTCAGGCGGACGTCGCGCATCGCTGTCGTCCACTTGCCGCGGGGGATCTGATCGATCTTGGTGGCGGCCACGATGACCGCCAGCCCCAGGCCGGCCAGATATTCGGACGCGGCCACGTCCAGGGGGGTCGCACCCACCTTGCCGTCGACCAGGAGGACCACCGTTCCCGGCGGCGTCTCCCGGAAGTACCCCTCCACCCTGGCCGCCCACTCCCGCCGCAAGTCCTTGCCGGCCTTGGCGTAGCCGTAACCCGGCAGGTCGACGAAATAGAAGCGCCGGTTCACCAGGAAATAGTTCACCGCCTGCGTCCGTCCCGGCGTCGAGCTGGTACGGGCCAGGCTGTTTCTTCCCAGCAGGCGGTTGAGCAGGGTCGACTTGCCGACATTCGAGCGTCCGACGAAAGCGACTTCGGGACGCCCGTCGCGCAAGTAGTCCCCGCTCCCGTGAGCGGACAAGATGAACTCCGCGGCCTCGACCTTCACGCGCTCGTCTTTTTCAATCTGAAACCCGCCGCGCCGGCTTTTCGAAGCCGGCGCGGCCCAGGCTGATCAGGCATCAATGGGCGAGGGAGTCCGAGCCCACCGGAGAGTCCGTGGGCGCCTTCGTGTACTTCCCGTCCTTCTTGGGGAGCGGGACGAGAGTGCCGTCCAGGGCGAGCCGCAGGACTTCGTCCATCGACTCGACCAGGTGGAACTCCATGGCCTCGCGCACCTCGGTCGGGATCTCCTCGACGTCCTTCTCGTTCTCCTTGGGGAGGATGATCTCGAGGATGCCGCCGCGGTAGGCGGCCAGCACCTTGTCCTTGATCCCACCCACCGGCAGCACCTTGCCGCGCAGCGTGATCTCGCCGGTCATCGCGACGTCCTTGCGGACGGCGATCTTGGTCAGCGCCGAGATCAGCGCCGTGGCCATCGTGATGCCGGCCGACGGGCCGTCCTTGGGGATCGCTCCCTCGGGGACGTGGAGGTGCACGTCGATGCTCTCGTTGAAGTCGGGCTCGATACCGAACAGGTCGGCGCGGCTGCGCAGGTAGGACACCGCGGCGCGGGCCGACTCCTGCATCACGTCGCCGAGCTTGCCGGTCAGCGTCAGCTTCCCCTTGCCCGGCATCAGGCCGACCTCGGTCTCCAGCAGCTCGCCCCCCACCTCGGTCCAGGCGAGGCCGGTGGCGACGCCGATCTCCGACTCCTCGTTCTTGCGGCGGGCCCGGAACTTGGGCTTGCCAAGGAACTCATAGACCATCTCGGGAGTGACGTTGAGCGTCAGCGCCGGCCCCTCGCGGACCACCCGGCGGGCGATCTTGCGGCAGATGGAAGCGATCTCGCGCTCCACGCTGCGCACGCCGGCCTCGCGGGTGTAGCTCTCGATGATCACCCGCACGGCCTCGGCCTCGACCTGGATCTTGTCGGGCGACAGGCCGTGGTCGCGGAGCTGCCGGGGGACCAGGAATTGCTGGGCGATCGCCAGCTTCTCGTTGAGCGTGTAGCCCGAGAGGCTGATCACCTCCATGCGGTCCTTGAGCGGCGGCGGGATCGAATGGGTGACGTTGGCGGTGGCGATGAACATCACCTTCGACAGGTCGTACTCGACGTCGAGGTAGTGGTCGAGGAAGGCGTCGTTCTGCTCCGGATCGAGGACCTCGAGCAGCGCCGCCGACGGGTCGCCCCGGAAGTCGGTGGACATCTTGTCGATCTCGTCGAGCAGGAAGACCGGGTTGATCGTCCCCGCCTTGCGCATCATCTGCAGGATCTGGCCGGGGAACGCGCCGATGTAGGTCCGGCGATGGCCCCGGATCTCCGCCTCGTCGCGCACGCCGCCGAGCGACAGGCGGACGAACTTGCGGCCGGTGGCCCGCGCGATCGACTTGGCGAGCGACGACTTGCCGACGCCCGGAGGGCCGACGAAGCAGATGATCGAGCTCTTGGTCTGGCCGATGAGCTGGCGCACGGCGAGGAACTCGAGGATGCGGTCCTTGATCTTCTCCAGGCCGTAGTGGTCCTCGTTGAGCACCTTCTCGGCGTGGTCGAGATCCTTGCGCTCCTTGCTCTTCTTGCGCCAGGGCACCGCGACCATCCAGTCGATGTAGTTGCGCGAGACGGTGGCCTCGGCCGAGACCGGCGGCATCGCCTCCAGCCGCTTGAGCTCCTGCTCGGCCTTCTCCTTGACCTCCTTGGGGAGGCCCGCCTTCTCGATCTTCTCGCGCAGCTCGGTCAGCTCGTCGCCGCGGTCGTCCTTGCGCCCGAGCTCCTGATGGATGGCCTTGATCTTCTCGTTGAGGTAGTACTCCTTCTGGGCCTTCTCCATCTGCTTCTTGACCTTGACGTTGATCCGCTTGTCGATGTTGATCTTCTCGATCTCGACGTCGAGCAGGTCGTGCAGCCGCTGCAGGCGCTCATAAGGATTGATCAGCTCGAGCAGCGACTGCTTCTCGGTGGTCGCCACCATCAGGTGGGCCGAGAGGATGTCGGCCACGCGGTCGGCGTCGTCGAGCTTGAGCGTGGACATCAGCCCCTCGAAGGCCAGGTGGTGCGACATCTTGGCGTACTGCTCGAAGGCGGAGAGGACCTTGGACATGTAGGTCCGCAGCTCCTCGCCCATCGGGTAGTTGACCTCGTAGGTCTCCACCTCGACGTTGAGCGCGCCGTCGGTCTCGTCGACGCTCTGGATCTTGCCGCGCTGGACCCCCTCGACCATCACCCGCACGTTGCCGTTGGGGAGCTTGAGGTTCTGGATCACCGTCGCGATGACGCCGGTGTCGCAGATGTCGTCGCGCAGCGGATCGTCGATCCGCGGATCCTTCTGGGCGGCGAGGAAGATCCGCTTGGTCGGACCCGACAGCGCCTGCTCGAGAGCTCGCACGGAGCTCTCGCGGCCGACGATGAACGGGGCCATCATGTGAGGGAAGACCACCATGTCCCGCAGGGGGACCAGCGGCAGGATCTCGCGCTTCTTGGTGACGAATGATGGAGGCATTTCGGGGTGCTCTACCTTTCCTCAGCTCCTCAGCCGGCCTTCTTGTACATCATGATCGGCTGGATACGGCTCGCGACGACCTCTTCGTTGATCAGGATCTGCTTGACGTCGCGCTGCGAGGGGATGGTGTACATGAGGTCGAGCATCAGCTCCTCGAGGATGATGCGCAGGCCGCGCGCTCCGACGTTGCGCTTCAGCGCTTCGCGGGAGATCGCCTTCAGCGCCTCGTCGGTGAACTTCAGCTCCACCCCTTCGAATTCGAGGATGGTCTGGTATTGACGGATCAGGCTGTTCTTGGGCTCGTGGAGGATGCGCACCAGCGCCTCCTCGTCGAGCTCCTCGAGCGTCGCGACCACCGGCAGGCGGCCGACGAACTCGGGGATCAGGCCGTACTTGATCAGGTCCTCGGGGAGGACGTTCTCCAGGAACTGGCCGGCCTTCTTGTCGCGCTTGCCCTTGATCTCCGCGCCGAAGCCTAGCGACTTCTGGTTCATCCGCCGCTCGATCAGCTCTTCCAATCCGACGAAGGCGCCGCCGCAGATGAACAGGATGTTGGTGGTGTCGATCTGCAGGAACTCCTGGTGGGGGTGCTTGCGCCCGCCCTGCGGCGGCACATTGCACTGCGTCCCTTCGAGGATCTTGAGCAGCGCCTGCTGCACCCCCTCGCCCGAGACGTCGCGGGTGATCGAGGGGTTGTCGCTCTTGCGGCAGATCTTGTCGACCTCGTCGATGTAGACGATGCCGCGCTGCGTCTTCTCCTTGTCGTTGCCCGACGCCTGGTAGAGCTTGAGGATGATGTTCTCGACGTCCTCGCCGACGTAGCCCGCCTCGGTGAGGGTGGTGGCGTCGGCGATCGTGAACGGCACCGACAGCAGGCGCGCCAGCGTCTGGGCGAGCAGCGTCTTGCCCGTGCCGGTGGGGCCGATCAGCAGGATGTTGGACTTCTGCAGCTCGACGTCGCCGTGCGCCTTCTCCGCGAAGTCGATCCGCTTGTAGTGGTTGTAGACGGCGACCGCCAGCTTCTTCTTCGCCTGCTCCTGGCCGATCACGTACTCGTCGAGGAGCGCCTTGATCTCCTTCGGCTTGGGGAGCGTCGTGTCCTGCTGCTGCTCGAGCATCCGGTCCTCGGCGATGATGTCTAGGCAGATGTCGACGCACTCATCGCAGATGAACACCGTGGGGCCGGCGATCAGCTTCTTCACCTCGCGCTGGCTCTTGTTGCAGAACGAGCACCTCAGGACTTCATCGCCGCTATCTTTCTTCGGCATTTCTCCTCCGTAATGGCGGAACGCTGGATCAGGCCTTGGCTCGATGCTAGGTGCGTTCCTCTGCGCCTGTCAACGTCTGACCGGTAGAACAGGCGCCGCGGCAGACGCTATTTCCACGCCTGCACCGCGATGTCCGGCTCCCGAACTGTGGCTTCGCTACACCTAAGGTGTCGCGAAGCCACAAAAAGGCGTCACCGGATTGGAGTCGGCGTGGCTTCGGGCCGCCGCCGTATCATCACCCGGTCCGCGAGACCGTATTCGACCGCTTCTTTCGCTGAGAGGATTCTATCGCGTTCCGTGTCGCGATGGATCTCCTCCTTGGGCTTGCCGGTGTGGTACGCCAGGATCTCATCCAGGCGGTCCCGCATCATCAGCATGTCCTTGGCGTGGATCTCGATGTCGGACTGCTGCCCCTGCAGCCCCGAGATCAGCGGCTGATGGATCAGCACCCGGCTGTTGGGCAGCAGCGTCCGCTTCCCCTTGCAGCCGGCCGCGAACAGCACCGCCGCCATCGACGCCGCCTGCCCGACGCAGTAGGTGGAGACGTCGGGCCTGATGTACTGCATGGTGTCGTAGATCGCGAGGCCGGAGCTGACCGAGCCGCCGGGCGAGTTGATGTAGAGCGAGATGTCCTTCTCCGGGTTCTCCGCTTCGAGGAAGAGCATCTGGGCGATGATCAGGCTCGCGACGTCGTCGTCGATCGGACGGCCGAGAAAGATGATGTTGTCCTTGAGCAGGCGCGAGTAGATGTCGTAGGCGCGCTCGCCCCGGTTCGACTGCTCGACCACCATCGGAATCAGCATGCTGAATGTCTCTCCTTAACCTTCGGTCATCGGCTCGGCGGCGCCGGGGGCCTCGTCGGGCTCGCCGAGCAGGGTGCGGATCGTCTTCTCGCGCAGAAGGTTGCCACGCAGCGAGGTCAGCCGGCCGTCCTCGTCGAGCTTGCGGCGCAGCACCGGCGTCGAAACCCCCTGTGCGCGAGCCAACATCGCCAGGGTGCGCTCGAATTCCTCTTCCGTGACGGTGAGCTCGCGATGATCGGCGACGGCGTCGAGGAGCAGCCGCGCGTGGACCCGCTTCTCGGCCAGCGGCGCCATCTCCTCGGCGATCCGGTTCCAGTCGAGATGGGCCTTCCCGACGTCGACGCCGCGGCGCGACAGGTTCTCGGCGTACTCCTGCACCATCCCCTCGACCTCGCGGCGCACCACCCCCTGCGGCAGGTCCATCGGATGGCGCTCGCGGAGCTGGTCGAGGAGCGCCTGGTGGCGCGCCTCGCGCCGCGCGTCCTCCTTCTGCCGGCGCAGCCGGTCGGTCACCGCCTCGTTCAGCATGCCGAAATTCTCGAAGGCGGGGTTCACCTTGGCGGCGAAGGCGTCGTCGAGCGGCGGCAGGTCGCGCTCCTTGACCTCGTTGACCTTGAGGCGGAACTTCTGCTCGTGGACCTCCGGGGCGCCCCCCTCCTCGGCCGCCGGGTGCTCGTGGCGGCGCTCGAAGGTGGTCTCCTGGCCGGCCGACAGCCCCTGCACGGCGAGCGACATCTCCTCCCAGACCTGGGGATCGCCGACCTCGATCTGGATCGAGTCGGTGCGCTCCTCGGGGTGCTCGGGAGAGCCGAGGGTGGTGACGTCGACGCCGACCTGGTCGCCGCGCGAGGCCGGGCGGTCGACCGTCACCCACTCGGACATCTGCTTGCGGATGTTGTCGATCGTCTCCTCGATCTCCATCGTCCCGGGATCCACCTCGGGGTCGGGGAGGTCGAAGCGTTCGATATCGCGCAGCTCGATCTGCGGCCGGGTCTCGACGGTGGCGGTGAAGGTGAGCGGCGCGCCGGCGATGAGCTCGGAGACCTCGTCGACCTCGGGGGGGAGGAGGGGCTCGATGGCGCTCTCCGCCTGCGCCTGCCGCCAGTAGCGGGGGAGCAGCCGCTCCTTGACCTCCTGGTCGATTTCCTTGGCGAACCGGCGGCGGACCAGCTCGGTGGGCACCTTGCCCTGGCGGAAGCCGGGCAGGCGCACCTTCAGGCCGTAATCGTGGACCACGCGCTGGGTCTCCGCCTCGACGGCGGGAGCTGGAACCTCGACCTTCAACTGTTTGCGGCAGGGCCCGACATCCTCGACGGAAAGCACGACGCTCATCAGTGATTTGACCTCATCGAAAACGACTTGTCTGGTGCGAAAGGGGGGACTCGAACCCCCAACCCGATCTCTCGGGACTAGATCCTAAGTCTAGCGCGTATACCAATTCCGCCACTTTCGCGATGGAGACCTCCTGGAACGAGGAGGATTGGGAGTAGGAGAGATGGTGAGCCGCGAAGGAGTCGAACCTTCAACCCGCAGATTAAGAGTCTGCTGCTCTGCCAGTTGAGCTAGCGGCCCGTTCGGTCCGGATCTTACTGCAAGAGGATCGCGGTGACAACGCCCTCTTCAAGCTTCTGATGCTGTCTAACCCCCGCTCTCCGCCACGCATTCCCGAGGACCTCCCTCGGGCTCAACCGCCCTGCACGAAGTGGACCACTTCCAGCCGGTCCCCCGTTCCCAAGGGCGTCGCCGCGAAGCGGGCGCGCGGCACGAGGTCGCCGTTGCGCTCCACCGCCACCGTCCGCGGGTCGCGCCCGAGGCCGGCGACCAGGTCCGCCACCGTGGACCCCGCGGGAACCCGGTGCGGCTCGCCGTTCAGCGAGACGTCGAAGAACGCCGGCGCGGCTTCCATGCGGGGGGGTTATACAACAGGCGGGGCGGGGGCTCAAGGGTGGAGAACACGGACACACGGACCAACACGGACGAGCACAGACGAGCACGGACCAAGGGAAAAGCAGGGACCGTCGTCCGTGTCGGTCGGTGTTCGTCCGTGTCAGTCCGTGTTCCCGCCTACAGCAGGTGCTTGAGCTCCGCCCGCCCGATGGCGCTGACGGCGTTGATGATCAGCGCCGAGGTGCCGCGGCCGACCTCGGGGATCTCGAAGCCGAGGGCCAGCAGGCCGCCGTCGTCGGTGCGGCCGGCGGCGAGGACGCGCGGCTCGACCACGGTCGAGATCATCCGCACCGAGATCTGGGTGCCGGCCATCGGCTGGCCGCTCTTGCTGGAGGTGGCGCGCAGCACCAGCGTCGCGCGGGCCCCGAGCACCAGGTCGCGCTCCTCCTCGAGCTGGAGGACGAGCTGCTCCTGGTCGGCCTCGCTGGTCAGGTACTCCAGGATGACCTGGTCGAGCGTCCGCTCCGGCATCGGCGGCCGCGGCGGCCGCACCGCGATCGGCTCGATTGGAGTCTCGGGGGTCTGCGGCGCCGTCAGCGACGAGAGCAGCGCCGCGGCCGTCGGGCCCGCCAGCGTCTCGGTGGCGCCGCGGGCCAGGGTCTCGGAGCCGTCCTGGCGCGGCGGCGCGGCGGCCGGCGGCGGCTGGACCTGCATCGAGGCAGGCACCTGAACCTGCGGCCGCCGGGCGACCAGCGGCTGGATGCCGGTCTGCGGGGTCGCCACCAGCGGCTGCGCGCCGGTCTGGCGGCTGGCGATCAGCGCCACCATCTTGCTGTCGAGCTTGCCGTGGCGGATCGCCGCGATCATGGTCCGGTGCTGATGGTCCATGAGGGCGACGATGTCCTTGTCCTCCTTGCCCTCGGCGATCATCTCGGCGTAGCTCGCCCGCTTGCTCGCCAGCACCTGGCCGCCGACGTAGACGAGGCTCTCGATGAAGGGGTTGGAGATCCCCTTGTCCTCCGTCTGGACGTGGAAGACCACTTCGCCGTGGCGGACGTCGGTGTTATAGCCGGTGATCATTCGCGGGACGCCGGGAGAGCCACTACCTTACAGTACGGACAAGAGGGATTCTAAGAACAGGGCGCCGGGGAATCAAGCGAGGCCCCTTTCCCGCCGTAAGGGCGTACAATACCCCAGCCCACCGAGCCTGTTCGGGCCCTCCCCAGGAATCTGGCGGGAGAGCAGGCCGTCAGGGTGGCGCGGGAAACCGCGCCGCCTCCCGTGTTTGGAAAGGCGTGGCGAAGAGCCGGCGGCTCGGGGGCAGGCGTTTTTCTATCGAGACCAGCCGTCTATGAGCCCTCTCGCCATCCTCCAAGAAACCCAGGCTCCATCGCGGCTCGGACCGGCGCTCGCGCGGCTCGGCGCCCGGCCGGCCGCGGACCTTCCGGAGACCCGGCTGGTCGACGCCTACGGCCGGCGCCTCACCTATCTCCGGGTCTCGGTCACCGACCGCTGCAACCTGCGCTGCACCTACTGCCTGCCGGAGGACGCCGACTTTCCCTTCGGCGACCGCGACTTCCTCTCCCCCGCCGAGATCGAGGCGATCGTCGGCGCCCTGGTGCGGCTCGGCATCCGCCGCGTCCGCCTGACCGGCGGCGAGCCGCTGGTGCGGAAGGACCTGCTGGAGATCGTGCGCCGGCTGAAGGCCCTCCCCGGCCTCGAGAACCTCGCCCTGTCGACCAACGGCACCGAGCTCGCCCGCCTCGCCCCGGCGCTGAAGGCGGCGGGGATCGACCGCGTCAACATCAGCGTCGACAGCCTCGACCCCGCCCGCTTCCGCGAGATCACCCGCCGCGGCGACCTGGACGAGGTCTGGCGCGGCGTCGAGGCGGCGCTGGCGGCCGGGATGGACCCGGTGAAGCTCAACGCGGTGCTGCTGGAGGACAACCAGGACGACGTCGAGCGGCTGGCGGCGCTCACCTTCGACCGCCCGCTCCACGCCCGCTTCATCGAGATGATGCCCACCGGCACCAACCAGGCCCACCTGCCCGGCGCCCTGGTCTCGGCGGACGACGCCCACGCCCGCCTCGAGGCGCGCTTCGGGCCGCTGCTGGCGACCGAGGTGGGACCGCGGACTGGACCGGCGAAGGCGTTCCGCTTCGCCGGCGCCGTGGGCACGGTCGGCTTCATCACCCCGCTCTCCCACACCTTCTGCGCCGACTGCAACCGCCTGCGCCTGACCTCCCGTGGCGAGCTCCGGCTCTGCCTCTTCGCCGACCGTACCTACCCCCTGCGCCCCCTCCTCGCCGCGCCCGCCCCCGGCGCCGCCCTCGACGCCGAGATCCTCCGCGTCCTCCAGGAAAAGCCGGCCGAGCACAACCTGACGCAGGGCGACTACGGCAACCTGATGAGCTTCATGCAAATCGGCGGCTGATCCGCTTTCTGGCACTCCTCTTGCTATCTCTTTCGGCGGGCGATTCCGCCTACATGCAACAAAAGGAGCGCATCATGGAGATCGATTCCCTCAGGGAGCTCTATGTCGACGAGTTGAAGGATCTGTACAGCGCGGAAAAGCAGATCCTCAAGGCCCTTCCCAGGATGATCAAGAAGGCGGAGCACCCGCAGCTCAAGAAGGCCTTCCAGGATCACCTGGCGGTGACCGAGACGCACGTGGAGCGCCTCGACACCATCTTCGAGGCGATCGGCAAGAGCCCCCGTGGCAAGAAGTGCAAAGCGATGGAGGGGCTGCTCGAGGAAGGGAAGGAGATGATGCAGGAGGACATGGCTCCCGACGTCATGGACGCCGCCCTGATCGCCGCCGCGCAGCGCGTCGAGCACTACGAGATGGCGGGCTACGGCACGGTCCGCACCTATGCCGAGACGCTCGGCGACAGCCAGCAGGCCAAGCTCCTCCAGCAGACCCTGGACGAGGAGCGGGACGCCGACCAGTCGCTGACCCGGCTCGCCGAGAGCACGATCAACGTCGAGGCCGCCGTCGGCGCCTGAGCCCTGACGGAGGAGGGGAACCGCGGAGGCTTGCCGGCCTCCGCCCCCCGCCGCCGGTCAGGCGCGGTTCCTGCACAGTCCCGGCGCGCGGGAACGCCGCTCCGGCCCGCGCGGAGCCTGTGATAGCTTCCCGCCCGTCCCATGACCCATCCAGCCCCCACCCGGCACGGGAAGCGCGAGCTCCTGGGCCTCTCCCTCGGCGCCCTCGGCATCGTCTACGGCGATATCGGCACCAGCCCGCTCTACTCGCTGCGCGAATGCTTTCACGGCGAGCACGGCGTGCCCCCCTCCCACGGCAACGTGCTGGGGGTGCTGTCGCTCGTCTTCTGGGTGCTGATCGTCACCATCTCGATCAAGTACCTGGTGTTCGTGATGCGCGCCGACAACCGGGGAGAAGGGGGCATCCTGGCCCTGCTGGCGCTGGTGCCGCAGAAGTTCCGGCGGGCGGGGCCGGAGGGGCGCTGGATCCTGGTCGCCCTCGGCATCTTCGGCGCCTCTCTGCTCTACGGCGACGGCATGATCACACCGGCGATCTCGGTGCTCTCGGCGGTCGAGGGGCTGTCGGTCGCCACCCCCTTCTTCAACCCCTACGTGGTGCCGATCACGCTGGTCATCCTGTTCATCCTGTTCCTGATCCAGCGGCGGGGGACGGCCGGCATCGGCGCCCTCTTCGGGCCGGTGATGATCGTCTGGTTCCTGGTGCTGGCGGTGCTCGGTGTGATCTGGACGGCGCGGGTGCCGTCGGTCCTCGCCGCCATCAATCCCTGGCACGCCGTGCGCTTCTTCCTCGACAACCGCTGGCGCGGCTTCCTCGTCCTCGGCTCGGTCTTCCTGGTGGTCACCGGCGGCGAGGCGCTCTACGCCGACATGGGGCACTTCGGCCGGCGGCCGATCCGCATCGCCTGGTTCACCCTGGTCCTCCCCTCGCTGCTGATCAACTACTTCGGCCAGGGGGCGCTGCTGCTGAGCCATCCGGACGCCTCCGCGAACCCCTTCTACGAGCTGTCGGGGCGGCTCGGCCCCTCCTGGATCCTCTACCCGATGGTGGTGCTGTCGACCGTGGCGACGATCATCGCCTCGCAGGCGGTGATCTCGGGCGCCTTCTCGCTGACCCGCCAGGCGGTGCAGCTCGGCTACATGCCGCGGATCAAGATCGTCCACACCTCGCTCAAGGAGATCGGCCAGATCTACATCCCGTCGATCAACTGGCTGCTGATGCTCGCCACCTTCGGGCTGGTGCTCGGCTTCCGCCAGTCGACCAACCTGGCGGCGGCCTACGGCGTGGCGGTGACGGCGACGATGGTGATCACCACCGTCCTCGCCTACGTCGTCGCCCGCCGGGTCTGGGGGTGGCCGCGGTGGCTGGTCGCGCCGGTGACCGCCTTCTTCCTGCTGGTCGACGTCTCCTTCTTCGGCGCCAACATCATCAAGGTGGAGGACGGCGGCTGGTTCCCGCTGCTGGTCGGCATCGCGGTCTACACGCTGATGTCCACCTGGAAGAAGGGGCGCAAGATCCTCTCCGACCGGCTCCAGGAGGACTGCCTGCCGCTCGAGAGCTTCATCGAGCAGGTGCGGCCCAACTCGCCGATGCGGGTCCCCGGCACCGCGATCTTCCTCGCCCGCGACCCCAACGGCACCCCCCCCTCGCTGCTGCACAACCTCAAGCACAACAAGGTGCTGCACTCCAAGGTGGTGGTGCTGACGCTGATCACCGAGGAGGTCCCGATGGTGCCGGCCTCCGAGACGATCGAGATCCAGCCGCTGGGCAAGGAGTTCTACCGCGTGCTCGCCCGCCACGGCTTCATGCAGACCCCGGAGGTGCCGGAGGTGCTGGCCCTGCTGCGCCACAAGGGGCTCGACCTCAACCTGATGTCGACCACCTTCTTCCTCAGCCGCGAGACGCTGATCCCCAGCAAGGCGCCGGGGATGGCGATCTGGCGCGAGAAGCTGTTCGCCACCATGGTCCGCAACGCCCAGCGGCCGACCGAGTTCTTCCAGATCCCGGTCAACCGCGTGGTCGAGCTGGGTTTGCAGGTGCGGCTGTAGGGGAGACCCCTCGTCCTGGTTGGATGACCCCTCTCCCTCGCGGGGAGACCCCTCATCCTTGTTGGACGACCCTTACGGCGGTGACGGAAGGAACGCCACGAAGGAGGAGCCGGGATCGCCGGGCCTCTCCCGCCAGCGCTTCAACGCGTGAGCAATTCTCTCCGGCAGATCGTTGGGCAGGCTGCGGGGGACGATGAGAAGGCCGGCGTGAGGCTCGCCGGTCTGGAAAAAGCTCAGGTTGAGCCAGAGGAAGTCGTTCCGATTCCTGGTGACGAAGATCCGCTGCTCGGAGGCCGAGAACCGAAGCTGGTCCTCGTCCTGAAGGCCGCGCCGGTCGATCTCATGGATGGAAATCACGTCCAAGCCCCATCCGCGGCAGATCTCCGCAACCGCGGGATTGAGATCCTCGTCGAGAAGAAACCGCATGGGCGGGGGTCAGCCGTTGCGCGGCCGTGAGAAAGGGAACTCTCGTTGCACTCTCTCGGGCGTCCATTGCTCCTCACGCTCCAGGCGGGCATGGATCTCGACCGGGTAGATTTCGTAGTAAGCGAGTGCGGCGCGGAGTTGAGCCTCGCTCAGCCACGGATAGCTTCGCCGGAGCGCTTCGTGGCTCTTGCCCGTCTCCTTCCAAGTCGCGATGACCTCCCAGACGTCCAGGCCGGTCCCGGCGACGACGGCTCGACGACCGGTCGGGCCGTCGACGAAGAAAATGCCCGGAGCTCTGCGCATCCGGATAGCCTCCTCCAGCAACTCCGCCGTCATCGCCGACCAGGACTTGCCCCGCGCCCGCGACTCGTGCGTGATCTCTTCGTCCAGTTGAGAGGAGAGCCGGATTCCTTTTGCCTTCGTTGCCATCTTGCCTCCAGGACACCGTGCACCTTGTGCACGCCCTAATCATAGAGGAGGTCTTGGAAAAAGCCATCCCGCCGAGGAGGCACCCCAGAGGGGAACCCCTCTTCCCCGGCGGGGCGACCCCCTTCCCCAGAGAGGAGACCCCTTTCCCCAGCGGGGAGACCCCTTTCCCCAGTGGGGAGACCCCCTTGCCCCAGTGGGGAGACCCCCTTCCCCAGCGGGGGAGACCCCTTGCCCCAGTGGGGAGACCCCCTTCCCCAGTGGGGGAGACCCCCTTCCCCAGTGGGGAGACCCCCTTCCCCAGCGGGGGAGACCCCTTTCCCCAGTGGGGAGACCCCTTTCCCCAGCAGGGAGACCCTAGTCCTGGTTGGCCGACCTCTCGCCCCGCCGGAACGAGCTTCGGGGACGGGATACTAGCCTTCTCCGAACCGCAGCTCCGGATTCTGCCGCGCGCGCTGGAGGTACCCGCCGATCTTTTCCAGCAGGCCCAGAGTGACCTCCTCCGCCTCGGCCGCCTGACGGAACAGCAGCAGCGCGGCGAGCGCCTCCTGGTGAACGTCCCGCGATTCGAAGACCGGCACCATCTCCTCCGCGAGCCCCTTCAGCTCGCCCGTCCTCCCCTGTTGCAGATAGACCGTCGCGAGGTCGAGCGAAACCCGCGCCGCGTCGAAACCGATCCCGTGCTCGACGAAGCCGTCACGGGCTTCCCGCAACGCCGCCTCCGCCTGATCGAGGCGGCCGAGGTCGCGGGATATCCGTCCTTCCAGCCAGCGAAGACGGATGAGATGGGTCGGGTCGCCAAGGGTGAAATACAAGCCCCGAGTCTGCTCCAGGACGCGGAGAGCCTCTTCGGAGCGACCACTTTCGTTCAGAAAACCGATCAGGTTGTGTCTAGCAGAAATGAGGAGGTGAGGTTCCTCCGCCAAATCGATTCTTGAAAGCCCGCCTCGGATCAGCCGGATCGCTGTCTTAACCCTCCCTGAATAGCCAATCGCCAAGCCTTTTTTGATCAAGGCCCGTCCTTCGAGGTGACCTTCGTTCGAGTCGCGATAGACGAGGATTGCACGATCCAAGAGGCCTGCCGCTTCCTTGAACCGGCCCTGCGAGGTGCGCAGGGACGCCATGAAGCTGAGGACCTGCGCTCCCGTCAGAGCGTCCTCACCGCCCCGCCGGTAATGCTCCAGGGCACGCAGCAGCGCCTCCTCGGCGCTGCGGAGATCCGAGGAGATCCGGAGGGCGTTGCCGAGGTACGCCCAGGCGAGCGCCCTCTCCTCCTCGACCAGCGCCTCGCCGTAGTACCCGACGTCGAGCCAGCCGGCGACCTCCACCGCGAGCCGGGCCAGCTCCACCCCCCGGGCCGGATCGCGGAACCAAGCCTCGCGGCTCCGCCCCAGAAGAAGGTCGCAGAGCTTGAGGGCATGGAACCGCACCTCCGTCCGGATCCGCTCGGAACGCTCCACTCCAGGCATCGCGGTCAGCTCCTCCAGCAGCCCCGCGGCGGCCTCGATCTCGCCGTGGATCGCCTCGAGCCGGTCGCCCGCCCCCTTTAGCGCGGCCTCGAGCGCCGGCTCGTACTTCGTCTCAGGATCATCCCTGTCGCGTTCACTCATCCCTGGGCTCCTTCGAGGATTTCTCCGGACGCGCCGCGAGGTCCTTCCTCAACACGTCGAGCAGCCAGCGCTCACGGTCGCGGATCTGGTCCCACCGGTAGGCGAGCCGGGTCAGCGCCTCGCGCACCCGCGTCTCCGCCTCCAACTCGGAGACTCCATGGCGTTCGAGGAGGCTCGCGATCCTCGGCTGGAGGCCGTCGAGCAGCCGCCGGAGGTCGTCCCGTGTCGGTTCGCCGGAAGAAGACATTTGGATCGATACCCGCACCCCGGCCACTCGCCGGTTCCGGAGTGCGGAGATTCTCTCTCAAAGACTATGTTGCCGCAAGGGGCGAATTCGGGACAACCTCCGGCATTTTTTTAGGAGACCGCCTAACCGTTGGGGTCGATCGTGCCGTGATTATCGGTCCGCGGTGCCGCGGCCGCGCCGTCCGGGTCGATCGTCCCATGGTTATCGGTCGAAGGAGCGGCAGGAGCCCCGGCGGCGCCGTCCGGGTCGATGCCCCATCCATTCTTCGGATGCGGAACCTTGCCGAGGAGGCGCAGGAAGAGATCCCAAAGACTGCCGGAGGGCATTGACCACCCGGAGCTGGGGATGGTGTACGGCCCCCGGGCGGCGGCGACGGCGGGGAGCAGAAGACCGAGGACGAGGACGGCGGCGAGGACGGACCGCAGCAGGCGATGGCGGAACATGGGAGGACCTTCCCGGGCAGGTCGCCGGCAGGGCCTCCAGCGGCCCGCCCCGCCTGCCCTCAAGAAGGCATAGTGTGCGCCTCTCAGTGCACCTCGCCCATCAGCCGCTTGAGCGGCTTGATCAGGACGACGGCGATCAGCGTGAAGACCATGCAGACGCCGGCGACGGCGCCGAAGATCTGGGCGAGCGGGAACTTCTCGAAGACCCCCGCCACCTGGCCGCCGATGAAGTTGCCCTCGGCGGTGGCGAGGAACCAGATGCCCAGCATCTGGCTGACCACCTTCGCCGGCGCGAGCTTGGTCATCGCCGAGAGCCCGACCGGGCTCAGGCAGAGCTCGCCGATGGTGTGCATCAGGTAGACGGTGACCAGCCATAGGGGGGTGACCCGCCCGCCCGCCGGCCCCGACGACAGCGCCGCACCCACCATCACCATGAATCCCAGGCCGGCGAAGAACAGCCCATAGGCGAACTTGGACGGGCTGGTGGGCTCCAGCCGCCGCCGGCCGAGGGCGAGCCAGAGCCAGGCGAAGACCGGCGCCAGCATCCAGATGAAGGCGGAGTTCACCGACTGCAGCCAGCTCGCCGGAAACTGGAAACCCAGGATCGAGTTGCGCGTGAAGCGCTCGGCGAACAGGTTGAGCGTCGATCCCCCCTGCTCGAAGGCGGACCAGAACAGGCAGGCGAAGATGAAGAACGCCAGGACCGCCAGCAGGTGCTTGCGCTCCTCGGGCTTCCACGGCAGGCTGAACAGGTAGGCGAAGTAGACGACCGGGATGATCAGCAGCGCGAAGCCGACATAGCGGGTGACGCCCGAGATCGACAGCTTCAGCAGGAACCCGACGGCGATGAGGGCCGCGAGGACCACGGCGCAGATCAGCAGGTTGCGCCGGTCCTTGGCCCGGGCCGCCGGATCGGTGACCGCCGGCCGCAGGCCCACGGTGCCGAGGCGGCGGCCGCCGAGGACGTACTGGACGAGGCCGAGCAGCATGCCCACCGCCGCCGCGCCGAACCCCCAGTGCCAACTGTTCGCGGGGTTGATGCCGTGGCTGGCCAGGAAGCCCCGGAACTGGACGCTCTGGGCCAGGAAGCCGACGATCAGCGGGGCGACGAAGCCGCCGATGTTGATCCCCATGTAGAACATCGAGAAGCCGGCGTCGCGCCGCGCGTCCTCGGGCGTGTAGAGGCCGCCGACCATGGCGCTGATATTGGGCTTGAGGAAGCCGGTGCCGGTGACGATCAGGACCAGCCCCAGGTAGAAGGAGCCGAGGCTGTGGAAGGTCAGGCTGAGATGCCCGAGGGCGATGATGATGCCCCCCACCAGCACGCTCCGCCGCTGCCCGAGGAGGCGGTCGGCGATCCAGCCGCCGGGGAGCGCGGTCAGATAGACCATGGCGGTGTAGAGGCCGTAGATCGGACCCGCCTTGGCCGCGTCCCAGCCCAGCCCCCCTTCGGCCACGGCGGCGGTCATGAACAGGAGCAGGATGGCCCGCATGCCGTAGTAGCTGAAGCGCTCCCACAGCTCGGTGAAGAAGAGCGTCGACAGCCCGGCGGGGTGGCCGAAGAAACCTCCCGTCTCGAGGGTGACGGCGCCGCCTGCGTGCATGCCGGTCGCCGGATCGGCGATTTCCAGATCGGGGGTCTTGACCATGTCACCACCCTGGGAAGAAGGTTGACGTTTCCTGTCCTGATCGACTGCTGTCCTTTGTCAGACGCGCGAGCTTACCGCACGGCGAGGAGCAATCCCAGTGCCAGGGGTGGACAGGGCCCCTCACCTCCCCGGCCCTCCTCTCCCAGCCCTCCGCCCGCCCATCCGGGGAGAGGAGGGAGAAGGAGAATCCACCGTCTTTTTCAGAGGACGGCGCCGTATGGGAGACCGTTCACTCCAGAGGTCGGCCCACCCGCTCTGCCCTGGGAGCGAGCCATGGCACCTCCCTTGCTCTCTAGGGAAAGCGGACACGAGAAGTACCCATCTGACCCGCGGCAGAGCACCGCCGCGCGGCACCCTGGGGGAAGTCGGGCGCCCCCGCCCGGCTTCCCTTCCCTCCTCCCCTCTCGATGGCCAGTGGCCGGCGTACAATCTCTCCCTTTCGGAGGAACCCGCGATGACCCCGACCGATCCGCTGCCGCCCCTGCGCGATGCCATCGCCGAAGTCGACCGCGCCCTGCTCGAGCTGCTGCGCCGCCGCATGGACCTCGCCGCCGAGGTGGGGCGGGTCAAAGCCGCCGCCGACCTGCCGGTGGTGGTGGCGGACGTCGAGGACCGCGTGCTCGGCCGCGCCCGCCAGCACGCCGAGGCCTGCGGAGTGTCGGAGGACGTGATGGCGGAGGTGTTCCAGGCGATCATCCGCGGCTCGGTGGAGCGGCAGTACCGGGTGGGGATCTCGCTGCGCGAGCAGCGCGGCCAGCGGGTGCTGATCGTCGGCGGCGCCGGCGGCATGGGCGGATGGTTCCGCGGCTTTCTCGAGCTGGCGGGACACAGCGTCGACTTCGCCGACCCCACCCTCGGTACCCTCCCCCGCTCGCCCGGCCGCTTCGCGGGGCTGGCGGAGGTGCCCGACCTCGACGTCTACGGCGCCATCCTGATCGCCGTGCCGCTGGCGCGCACGGCCGGCGTGCTGGCCGAGGTGGTGGCGCGGGAGCCGCGCGGGCTGGTGGTGGAGGTCGCCTCGATCAAGGATCCGCTGTCGCCCGTCCTCGAAGGCGCCCGCCGCCGTGGCGTGCGGGCGTTCGCCCTCCACCCGATGTTCGGACCGGGGAAGTCGTTCTACGAGCCGCTGACCTTCGTGCTCGCCACCCAGGGGGACCCGGCCGCCGAGAAGGCCGAGATCGCGGCGCTGCTGTCGCACCCCTACACCCGCATCGTGGCGGTCCCCTTCCCCCATCACGATCGCCTGATGGGCTGGCTCCTCGGGCTCGCCCACCTCTCCAACATCCTGTTCGGCGCCACTGTCGCCCGCTCCGGGATCGAGCCGGAGGAGCTGCGCGCCTGCGCCTCGACGACCTTCAACCGCCAGGCGGCGACGGCCAGCGTGGTGCTCGCCGAGAACCCCGACCTCTACCTCGACATCCAGCACCTCAATCCGCACCGCCACGAGGTCTACGCGGCCACCCGCGAGGCGCTGGCGCAGATCGAACGGCTGGTCGAGGAGCACGACCGCGAGGGGTTCCGGCAGACGTTCGACAGCGCGCAGCGGGCGCTGACGCCCGGAAGCCTGAGACCTCGGTAAGGCCGCCCGCCCGAGCCCTCACCCCCGGCCCCTCTCCCGTCCCCCCGTCGGGATGAGGTCGGAGAGGCTCTCTTGAACCAGGCCAAGGAAGCCATCCGCGGAACCTACAATCTCTATTCGTATTGGCCCGAGAGAACCCCGGTCGAGGAGGGCCAAGGCTTCGGGGAGGCGACGCTGAGCCCGGCGCAAGGACGCTTCCAGGTCCAGCAGGCGCCCCGGATCGAGCAGGCCGGCAGGATCGGAGCCCGCCTGCCATAGACTCTTTGCCTCTTCCACAGAAAGGCGACCCTCGCCTGGAGAGCATCCTCTCGGGCAACCTGGCGCTGCTTTACGAGCGCGGGGGCTCCAATTGGCGCTGGAGGGTTGGTGCTCCTATGGATAACAAACCGCAAGCCTAAGCCCTAAGACGATTACCACTGGTTCGCCGGCGAGGGGCGGCCGGCGGCGCGGCGGTGACAATTTCCATGGGCATCCCACGGCCGCTATCCGTGCGCACCGGTTTACGGGGTTGACACCAAAACTTCGGTGCGCTATCAATAATGGCACACGTCAAGAGGAGGCGGACCATGAGGCACGAGGAGTCCCCCCACATCGAGTTGTTCATGTACTCCCTCAACCAGGAGTTCCCGGCGGACAAGGGGCACACTACCTTTCTCAAGCGGCGCTCGGAGGTGCATGTCGACGTGCGGAACAGCAGGGCCTGCATCCTACAGGAGGTGGAGTCGCAGGTGTTCTCGCGGAACCGAATCGCCGACGCGGACCTCCCCCCGGAGGGGGTGACGAAGCAACCGCACCTCACCGGGGGCGAGTCTCCGACGGAGGACGTCTTGGCGTCCCTGGGGAGCGAGCGACTCGCCGCGAAGAAGGTCGCTGTGTCCGAGTTCGATCCCGACATAGTGGCCGACGTACCCTCGGCCGCCGGCATCTTCTGGATAGCGCAGTGGGCTGCGAACAGTTGGGTGGCCCAGTGGGCCCATAACGCCGGCACCTGAGGGCCTGTCCTCACGGCCAGTTTGGCCGATCCGTTCGAAAACATAAAAATCAGGGAAGAGGACTTCGGGGGCATTCTGTACAACGTCCAGTCGGACACGGTGTATCGGGTGAACCACTCCGGTTTCCGGCTGTTCAACGACTTGCGGGCTGAGTACCGCGAGGGCAAGCAGGATCTTCGCACCTTCGAGTCGCCCGACTTCCGTCGGGAGGACGTCAAGAGGTTTGTGGACTACCTGCACGAGCAGGCGATCTGGGAACCTCGGTGAGCTTGGCGCTTCGGGAGATCGCACGATGAACGCGCAGGAGACCCGCTCTCCCCTCCGCGCACCGTTCACGGTGTGCATGTGGATCACTGACTACTGCAACCTGGCCTGCAAGTACTGCTACGCCATGCCGTTCACGGGGCGTCGAATCGACACCGGTCGCGCCCTGGAACTGATCGACGAGATGGCGGACATCGGGGTGTTCAACATCACCCTGGCCGGCGGCGAGCCGTTCCTCCATCCCGACATCCTGAAGCTCATCCTCCACGGAACCCGGCGAGGCATCCGGGTCGGCGTCCTGTCCAACGGCGTGGCCATCGACCCGGAGATGATCCGCATCCTGGAAGAGAACACCCATCCGACGAACTTCATGTTCCAGATCTCGCTCGATTCGCTGGACCCCGCGATCAACGACGGGGTGAGGGGCAAGACGGACCGGGTTCTGGCGACGATCGACCGCATTGCCGCCTCGAGTATCGATCTACAACTGGCCTGCGTGGTTCACAAGTTGAACGTTGGGCAGGCCCATCGGTTGATCGACGCATACTACCCTCGGGTGAAGCGGTACCACTTCCTGAACGTGCAGCGGACCGAGCAGGCGTTGCGGCACCCTGAGATCCTCCTCGACGAGAAGGACGCCGAACAGTTCTGGTCCCACCTGGGAGAGTACGTGCAGCGGTTCCCTCCGGACCTCTTCCTGCCCTCACTGCGCGTCCAACTGAGATCGCGAGGGCAGGCCGTCGGTCGGGCGGAGTTCTCGATGGCCGAGAAGGCGACCTTCGACTGCGCTTCTTGCTCGGCGGGGCTCTCGCACCTGCAGATCGATTCGAAGCTCAACGTCCTGGGATGTGACATCGCCAAGGACTATACAGTGATGGGCAACGTCGCCGAGAAGACCTTTTCAGAGGTGTACCACTCCTTGCAGGCTCACCAGGTGCGGTCCTCGCTGTTCCCGCCCTGCTATCGGATCACCGACGAGGACGGGCGGTCGCTGGCCGACGACCTCCTGCCCATCGTCTAGGCCGCCCGTCCTCCAACGGCCGTCGACCTTCGCCCGGCGACCGTCCGGCGGCGAGCTCGCGCTCGCGACCCTCAGACCTGACCCCGCCGAGGCCTCCCCCGGCGCCGCTATGTGTCTTGCCGATCACAGCAGATCGCGCAGCCGGTCGCGCAGCTGGTCTAGGAGGTTGTTGACGTCAGCGGCTTGCTCTGGGTGGCGATCACCTTGTCTCTGAACGCCTTGATTGTCCCGCTGTCCGTCTCCGGATTGGAGGCGGTGCCAGTCTGGCAAATCCTCGCCTCTCGCCTATCCGCAGAGCGAGCAGGCTGCATGCGTTGGGAGCGGCGCGATGCCGCGCCGGGCAAGCTGTCGATCCAGGGCACGGTCGAGCGAGGGCTCCAAGTTCCTCATCCACTTCTCCCGGATGGCGACCGTGCGGGCGGCAAGCTCGGGAGCGTGCTTGGCGGCGCGCTCTACCACCTCGGCACCGTGCGTTCGGGCTAGAGTGATCTGGTCCCGGGGATGACGGCTAAGGCAATGGGTGTGCCTGCCTTTGCCCCTGCGGCTCGCCGCGCTCTCGTGGTCCTTGGCTCGCGGCTTGGTCCGCGAGCTTACGCACTAACCATCCGGCTCAAATCACTTCGAAAGGTGACGGCGCTCTTGACGGGATGGCCGACCACGGCGCGGGTTGTGGAGAGTGCGCGCGAGCTGGCCTGGAGGGTGTCGGGCAGAGGAACGCCAATCCCGCCCGTCTACCTGATCACTACCTATTTCCGAGCGCACCATTGCTAACTTATGTATTTTCAGTCACTTACGTGGTCCCCCCCCTCTTCTCCCGGTGGAGGGAGGGGGGCGGGGGGACGGGAGAAGAGGGCCGGGGTGATGAGGGGCCTACCCCAGCGCCTGCGTGAGGTCGGCGATCAGGTCGTCCGGGTGCTCGAGGCCGATCGACAGGCGGATCAGCTCCTGGGGGGTGCGCGAGGCGGGGCCCTCGCTGGTGGCGCGGTGCTCGATCAGGCTCTCGGTGCCGCCGAGCGAGGTGGCGCGGGTGAACAGCCGCGCTTTCCCCACCGCCCGCAGCGCCGCCTCCCGGCCGCCGGCGGCGCGGAACGACAGCATGGCGCCGAAGGCGGACATCTGGCGGCGGGCGATCTCGTGTCCGGGGTGCGAGGGGAGGCCGGGATAGTGGACGGCCGCGACCGCCGGCAGGGCTTCCAGCGCGCGGGCGACCGCCAGCGCGCCGGCGCTCTGGGCCGCCACCCGGCAGGCGAGGGTGCGCACGCCGCGCAGCACCAGCCAGTCGTTGAACGGCGAGGCGACGGCGCCGAGGACGCGGCGCAGGTGGGCCACCCGCTCCCAGAGCCCGTCGCGGCGGGCGAACACCAGCGCGCCCCCCTGGACGTCGCTGTGGCCGCCGAAATACTTGGTGGTGGAATGGAGGACGACGTCGGCGCCGTGCTCGATCGGCCGCTGCAGCACCGGCGTGGCGAAGGTGTTGTCGACCACCACGGTCCTCTCCTCGCCGGCGCCGTGGGCAACGCCTGAGGCGCCGGCCAGGTCGGTCACCTTGAGCAGGGGGTTGGACGGCGTCTCCAGCCAGACCACGCGGGTCTCCGGCCGGATCGCCGCCGCGAGCGCCGCGAGGTCGTCCATCGCCACGAAATCGGAGCGGATCCCCCAGTTGGGAAGGATCTCCTCGGCGGCGGCGCGGAAGCCGTAGTACACGTCGTCGGGAAAGAGGACGTGGGAGCCGGGCGTCAGCGCCTGGAGGAGCCCGATCCCCGCCGCCATGCCGGAGGCGAAGACCAGCGCCGCCTCGCCCCCTTCGAGGGGAGCGAGAGCCTCCTCGAGCTGCTCCTGATTGGGGTTCGACTCGCGGATGTAGGTGTGGCCGCCGAGGGACGCGCCCTCAGGGTCGCGGCCGAAGGTGGTCGAGAGGTGGATCGGGGGGGCGACCGCTCCGGTCGCGGGATCGGTACGGTGTCCGGCGTGCACCGCGCGGGTTTCGAATCTCATGGCCGCGAGCCTAGCGCGGCGGCGCGGAAAGCAGAAGGGCCGGCGCCGGAGCGCCGGCCCTCGGAGCTCTAGGGCTCGTCGTCCCCGGCGTCGTCGCCGGCCGCCGACTTGTGGTGGCTGGTCGCGAACCAGCCGATGTCGGCGAACAGTTGCTGCGTGAGGTCGACCCCGTGGCCGAGGTCGCTGTTGATCGCCGGCTCCATCAGCAGGTTGGGGGAGGCGAGCGTATCCCAGTGGGAGCTCGAGGAGCCCTGCTCCAGCGGGTTGGGGGCGTAGATCAGCATCCGGTGCTTGGCGTCGGCGCCGGCCAGCACCTTCGGGTTGACGCCGAGGGTGGCCTGGACGATGCTGCCGTGGTGCGCCAGCGATGCCCGCAGGCGGTTGCCGTCCGCCAAGCTGACCCGCACCGAGGGGATGGTGATGGTGTCGTCGGTGCCGGACATGCCGGGCGGCGGCGAGCCGCCGACGTTGTCGGCGACGATGACGCCGATGGCGCCGGCGTCCTGGACGTTCTTCACCTTCACCGTGAAGGCGCAGGTCCCGCGGTCGACGAGCGCGATCTTGCCGTGCAGGTTGTTGGTGACCGCCGAGCAGGCGTCCGTGGTCGAGGGGCCGGCGTCATCGGCCGGATCCAGGGCGAGAACGACGTCGCCGTGCACGCCGGGAGCGCCGAGCGGCGAGCCGAACAGCGCGGTGCCGACGCGGAAGCTCCCCAGCGAGGCCGGCTTGGTGACGGTGACCTGCGGCGTGCCGGAATCCAGCACGTGCGGGACGGCGGCGGTGACGGCGGGGCCGTTCCAGACCACGCGGTTGGTGTCGAGGGCGGCGGCCACCCGCTGGCCGTTGGTCAGCCGCGGGAAGGTCTTGTTGAGGCCGCTATCGAGCATGAAGGTCTCGAAGACGCCCGGCAGGCCCGCGAGCTCCTTGCCGGTCGTGCCGCTGAACAGCGGCGAGAAGCCGAGGCCGTGGGCCATCTCGTGGAGGAGCACGGTCACCAGGTCGATGTCGGTGCCGTGGTTGTCGTCCAGGCCGTAGTACCAGTTCAGGCCGGTGAGGCAGCCGGTCTTGCCGAGGTCGCCGTTGAAGAAGGCGACGATGTCGTCGGCGTCGGTGTTGGTCGGGCCGGGAGCCAGGTCGGCGCCCGCCTGCTTGTTGGCAAGGGCGACGTGGTACCAGGTGTTGCGCAGCTTGGCGTGCGGGAAGTTGGCGAACACCTGGATCGGCGCCGTCGAGCCGAGCACGCCGCCGGTGGCGTCGCAGGGGAGCGCCGCGAAGGAGGCCTGGACGTTGATCGGCACCGCGCTGTCGAGGATCGATCCCCAGAGGTCGGCGGCGTACTGGAAGGCGATCAGCCGCTGCTGGCCGACGGTGGTGCCGGAGTTGCCGCCCACCGGGGTGGCGGGGGTGGCGTCGTTGAAGCCGGTGCCCGGGGCGTCGACGTTGACGACGACCACGTCCGCCGCGCCGAAGGCGGGCGGAACGAGGAGAAGCGCCGCGAGGGCGCCGAGGGCGAGGAGCTGAGTGCGCGGCCGCATATCTATCTCTCCTCGAATGCCGGAGCGGCGGGAGCGGCCAGGGCCTTGGTGGTGTCGGGAGCGGCGACGCACAGGGCGCGGAAGCTGCCGTCCGGCTGCGCCTGCGCGACCAGGACGTTCAGGAACGAGCCGCCGAGCCGGAGGGCGAGCGTGCCGTCCTGGGATTCGCGGACCGACGTCGCCGCCGGCATCCGCTTGAACATCTCCTGGATCCCGGCGACGAGGGCGGGCGAGGGCGCGGTCACCACGGACTGCGGAGCCTTCGCGGCGCTCTCGCCGGCGAAAGCCGGGCTCGCGACGGTCAGGGCCGCCGCCGCGGCGAGGCCGAGCGCGGCGGCACGGACGCCGGCTCCAAACGTTTTGTTCATCATTCGCTTCTCCTTCTGCTTCTCCGCGGAAGACCTCCGCGTTGTTGCTGTGTTCTTGATCTTACTACCGCTGCGGTGTCCTGGAAAGGAAAGGGCCGGCGCGGCGCCACGGCGGGCGCCGGCCCCGGAAATCCAGGGGCGCTGGGGGTGAGGCGGGTTAAGGAATTCTCGCCTGCCCGGCGCAGCTCTGGATGGCGCCCTTGTCGCTGCCCGAAATGACGCCGCTCTTCTTGAGGTCGTTGGTGAGATGCGCGACGCAGCTCACGAAGCCGCCATGGTTGCCGGCGCCGACCGCGCAGTCGTTGATCTGATCGGAGATCCGGCAGCCGGTCGGAAAGGTCGTGTTGGCCACGCCCGAGTTGCAGCCGTCGATGATGACGGTGGCGTCGCGCGACGAGCCCAGGCACTGGTCGACGCCGTCCGGCACGCCGTCGCCGTCGGAGAACCAGCCGATGTCGGTCATCTCCTGGCGGGTGAGGTCGACGCTGTGGGTGAGGTCGGCGTTGATCGCCGGCTCCATCAGCAGGTTCGGGAAGGCCACCGGATCCCAGTGCGAATAGGACGAGCCGGAGACCAGCGGGACCGGGGCGTTGAGCAGCAGGTGGCCGCCCGGATCGGCGCCGGCGAGGACGGCGAGGTTGACGCCGAGGTTGACGCGCACCGTGCCGCCGAGCGCCGCCTTGATGGCGTTGCCGTCGGCCAGGCTGATGCGGACCGACGGAATGGTGACCGTGGGATCGACGCCGGACATGCCGGCCGGCGGGCTGCCGGCCACGTTGTCGGCGATCAGCACGCCGATGGCGCCGGCGTTCTGGGCGTTCTTCGCCTTGACCACGAAGCCGCAGGTGCCGCGGTCGAGGAGGGCGATCTTGCCGGTGAGGTTGGTGGTGATGGCGGAGCAGCCGTCCGTCGTCGAGGGGCCCGCGCCGTCGGCGGGGTCGATGGCGAGCGCGACGTTGCCGGTGACGCCCGGCGAGGCGAGCGCGGGGCCGAAGGTGGCGGTGCCGACGCGGAGGGCGCCCAGCGCGGCCGGCGTCAGGACGGTGACCAGCGGCGTGCCGGGCTGCAGGACGTGCGGCGCGGCGGCGGTGACGTTGAGGCCGGTCCAGATCACGTGGTTGGTGTCGAGGACGGCGGTGGCGCGCTCGGCGTCGGTCATCGCCGGCCACTGCTTGTTGATCGTGGTGTCGCGGGTGTACTGGCTGTAGATGTCCGGGAAGCCGGCGAGCAGCGCGCCGGTCGACTTGTTGAAGAAGCCGGAGAAGCCGAGGCCGTGGCCGAACTCGTGGAGCAGCACGGTCACCAGGTCGATGTTGGCGCCGTGGTTGTCGTCGAGGCCGTAGTACCAGCCGACGCCGGTGAGGCAGTTGGGCTTGCCGAGCTCGCTGTTGAACAGGGCGACGATGTCGTCCGCCGAGGTGCCGTTGGGGCCCGGCGCGAGGTCGAAGCCGGCCAGCTTGTTGGCGAGCGCGATGTGGTACCAGGTGTTCGGGACCTCGGCGTTCGGGAAGTTGCCGAACACCTGGATGGCGCCGGCCGAGCCGAGCGTGGCGGCGGTGGCCGTGCAGGTCAGCGGGCTGAAGGCGGACTGGATGTAGATCGTCACCGGGCTGTCGAGGATCGAGCCCCAGGTGTCCGCGGCGTACTGGAAGGCGATCAGCCGCTGCTGGCCGACGGTCGTGCCGGGGTTGCCGCCGACCGGGGCGGCCGGCGTCGGGTCGTTGAAGCCGACCCCCGCCGCGTTGTTGTTGACGATCACGATGTGGGCGGCGGCGAAGGCCGGAACGCCGCTGAGGAGCAGGGCGGCGAGGACGAGGAGGCCGAGAGCGCGGGTGGTCTTTCGCATGGGCTTACTTGTCCTCGAAGACCGGAGCGGCGTTGACGAGGGTGCTGGCGGCAGCGGCGTTGTCCACGCAAACCTCGTGGATGGCGCCGTCCGGGCCCACCTGGGCGACGGAGATGTTCAGGAACGAGGTCCCGAGGTTGACGGACATCGTGCCGTCGGCGGTCATCTTGGCCTGGAGCGCCTCCAGCGGGCTGAACATCGACTGCACACCCGCGGCGAGAGCCTGGCTCTCAGCCGCCGTGGGCTGACGGAGCTTGCCGGTGGCCGGATCGATCGCGGCCATCAGGCCGTTGCCGGCCCCATGGCCCTTCGGGGCCGCCGGCTTCTCGCCGGCAAAGGACGGAGCCGCGAGGCTCAAGGCCGCCGCCGTAGCGAGGCCCAGGGCGGCGAGACGCGCGCCCTTTCCATACGATTGGGTCATAACCTACCTCCCGTTCAGGGGTTTCATCGCGGTACGCCCCGGAGAGGCCGGCACCACACCGGCCAAGGTCCGGAACGGAACATCCAGGAGAATCGATCGCTGTCTCTGTATAGAGCCCGGAGGGATCAAGCATTTAAAGCGTCAAGTACAGCTGGTCTATCCGTCGTGCCGTCGCGAATGAGAATCTTCAGGAAACGCACGCTTATTCCCGTGATTTCTGGTAAGAATTTCAATCCCGCCTCACTCCAGCCGCTCGACGACGTAGCCGTGCTGGCGCAGGGCGCGGCGAAGGGCCTCGATGTGGTCCGCGTTGCGGGTCTCGATGATGGCGTCCACCTGGGCCTCCCAGAAGCCGGCGTGCATGAAGACCCGGTCGTGCTGGATCGCCTTGACGTTGCCGCCGTGGCTGGAGATCACCTGGAGCATTTCGGCCAGGCCGCCCGGCCGGTCGGGGACGTGGGTGCGGAAGCGCACCAGGCGGTGGCTCTCGACCATGAAGCGGTCGATGATCCGCGACAGCATGGCGATGTCGATGTTGGCGCCGGAGAGGATCATCACCACGTTCCTCCCCGCCGCGGCGGGGATGCGGTGGCGGGTCAGCGCGGCCAGGGTGGCCGCCGCGGCCCCCTCGGTGGAGGTCTTGCCGGTTTCGAGCAGGCGGATGATGGCGCCCCGGATCTCGTCCTCGGAGACCGTGCAGATGCCGTCCACGTAGTGGCGGATGTGCTCGAAGGTGAGCTCGCCCGGCCGCTTGACGGCGATGCCGTCGGCCAGCGAGCGCTCCACCGGGTGATGGACGATCTCGCCCGCCCGGAAGCTGTGGGCCATGGCGGGGGCGGCTTCGGTCTGTACCCCGTAGATCCGCACCGAGGGCTTCTTCTCCTTCACCGCCGCGGCGACTCCGGAGATCAGCCCGCCGCCGCCGACCGGGACCACGATCACCTCCACCTCCGGCGTCTGCTCGAGGATCTCGAGGCCGACCGTCCCCTGGCCCGCGATCACCTCCTCGTCGTCGAAGGGGTGGACGAAGACCAGCCCGCGCTCCTTCTCGAACCGCCGCGCCGCCTCGTAGGCGTCGTCGTACAGCTCCCCCTCCAGCTCGACGATGCCGCCGAGCCGCCGGGTGTTCTCGACCTTGATCAGCGGCGTGGTGATCGGCATCAGGATGGTGGAGAGCACCCCGAGGCGCGTGGCGCTGAACGCCACCCCCTGGGCGTGGTTGCCCGCCGACGCCGCGACCACCCCCCGCCGCGCCTGCTCGGGCGAGAGGCCGGCGATCTTGTTGTAAGCGCCCCGGACCTTGAAGGAGCCGGTGAGCTGAAGGTTCTCGTATTTGAACCAGGCGTGGAGCCCGAGCTCGTCCGAGAAAGCCCGGGAGAGCTGGCAGGGGGTCTGCTGGATCACCCCGCTCAGCCGCTCGCGCGCCTGCTCGATGTCCTTCAGACGGACCAAGGATTCTTGCAGATGGACCACGGCGACCGCCTCTCCGGAGCTCGCAGCGGGAGGCGCTCTGGATGCGCGGACCCCGGCCCCACCTCCTTAGGTGACGGGCCGGGGCAAAGTCGGGACGGTGGGGGTGTAATCCAGATCTGTAGCGAAATCGCGCTTAGCGCTGGGGGCCGCCGACGGTGGCGACCTGCTGGAGGGTGACGGCGGCCGGTCCGGTCTTCGCCTGGTCGTAGTTGGCGCGCTTGAGCAGCACCTGGGCGAGGTTGGAGCGGACCTGGCCGGCCATCCGGCCGTCGAGCTGGACCGCCTTGCCGTAGGCGTCGCGGGCGCCGTCCATCTCGCCCTTGAGGGCCAGGATGGTGCCGAGCTGATCGTAGGCCCGGGCCTGGTCCTCGGGGGCCGAGTAGAGGGCGAGGGCCATGCGGGTGACGTTGACGGCCGCGTCGTACTGCCTGGCGCCGCTGTAGGCGCGGCCGACGCCGAGCAGGCAGTCGGGGCAGGTGCCGCCGGCCAGCTCGCTCGCCCGCTCGAATTCGGCGGAGGCGGCCTTGTAGTCCTTCTGCTCGATGAGACGCTCGCCGCGCTGCATCGCCCGCGCGGCATCGTCCTGCAATCCGGGGCCTTGTGCCTGCACGGCGGGAGCGACGGTGAACAGGGCCAGGGCTCCGAGCAGCGGCAGGAAGGAACGGTTGCGGGATGGTTGCGTCATTGTCGTAACTCCTTGTTGTATAAGTGCCATCGAGCGTCGGGAGCGGCTTGATCTCGCGCCGCCAATCCGCGACACCAAACTACTAGAGCAAAGGCCGTGCCACAGTTCACGAGCCCGCCACGCCGGCAACCTTCGTCTCCCCCACCGGTGGCACCCCCCTTGCTTGTTTTCCAGCTTCAGGACGCGACTCCAACTCCGCGTCTCACCCCAAAAGGAGAAAAGACATCATGAGAAAGCACAGCCAAAGCCTCGCCACGGCCGCCGCGTTGACCGGCCTTCTCGCCCTGACCCCCGCTCTCTTCGCGGCGAAGATGAGCTCCAGCGACACCAAGTTCATGAAGGAAGCGGCGATGGGCGGCAAGGAGGAGGTCGAGCTCGGCAAGCTGGCCGCTCAGAAGGCCTCCGACGCCGACGTCAAGAATTTCGGCCAGAAGATGGTCGACGACCACTCCAAGGCCAACGACCAGCTCCAGCAGCTCGCCACCCAGAAGGGCGTCAGCCTGCCGGCGGGGCTGTCCGCCTCCCAGAAGAAGGACGTGGCCAAGCTCGACAAGCTTTCCGGCGCGGCCTTCGACAAGACCTACGTCAGCATGATGGTCAAGGACCACAAGATGGACGTCGCCGAGTTCAAGAAGGAATCGAAGAGCGCCAAGGATTCCGACCTCAAGAGCTGGGCCGGGACCACCCTGCCAACGCTGCAGGACCACCTGAAGATGGTGCAGGACATCTCCACGAAGATGCACCCCACCAAGAGCGCCAAGATGAGCAAGAAGAGCAGCTAGGCCCGCGCCTGGCCGGGGGCGGCCCCGCGGGGCCGCCCGTTTCATCGGTCTCCTCCGACATTAAGTCCCTCGATTACAATCCCGCTTCATGAACGACGGCACTCTGGACCGGCTCCCGCGGACGCGGGAGGCGATCGCGGACGGCATCCGCGCGCGGCTCCATCTCGGCGCCCAGCTCTACATCTCCCTGCGGGGCGAGCCGGTGGCCGACGCGGCGCTGGGCGAGAACCGCCCCGGCGAGCCGCTCACCCGCGGCCACCTGATGCTCTGGCTCTCCGCCACTAAGCCAGTGCCGGCGGTCGCCGTCGCCCAGCTCTGGGAGCGCGGCCTGCTGGATCTCGACGATCCGGTGGCCCTGCACATCCCCGAGTTCGCGGCGCACGGCAAGGAGGGGATCACCCTGCGCCACCTGCTCACCCACACCGGCGGCATCCGCATGCTCGACACCGGCTGGCCGCAGCTCCCCTGGGACGAGGTCGTCGCCCGGATCTGCGCCATGCGCCCGGAGCCGCGCTGGATTCCCGGCCAGAAGGCGGGCTATCACCAGGCGTCGAGCTGGTTCATCCTCGGCGAGGTGATTCAGAGGGTGGGGGGGCGCCCCTTCTCCGCCTACGTCCGCGAGGAGATCTTCGCGCCGCTCGGGATGGCCGACTCGTGGATCGGCATGCCACCCGAGCGCTATCGTTCTTACAAGACAGCGGGCCGGCTCGGCGCGATGTGGAACACTGACGGGGAGCTCAAGGAGCACGGCTGGGACGCCGAGGAGCGCTGCGTCGCCCCCAGCCCCGGCGGCAACGGCTACGGCCCCTGCGCCGAGCTCGCCCGCTTCTACGAGATGCTGCTCGGCCGCGGCTCGCGGCAGGGGCAGAGGGTGCTGCTGCCGCAGACCGTCGAAGCCTTCACCACACCCCACCGGGTGGGGATGGTCGACGCCACCTTCAAGCACGTCCTCGACTGGGGGCTGGGGTTCATCGTCAACTCGATCCAGTACGGAGCGGAGACGGTGCCCTACGGCTACGGCCATCACGCCTCGCCCCGCGCCTTCGGCCACAGCGGCTACCGGTCGTCGGCCGGCTTCGCCGATCCCGAGCGCGCCCTCGCCGTGGCGCTGGTCTTCAACGGCACCCCGGCGGCGGACGCCCACGAGCGGCGCATCCGCGCGGTGCTCGACGCGATCTACGAGGATCTGGGGCTGGTCTGAACAGCTCCCGCCTCCCCGGCCGGGAAGGCGGGAGAAAGACCTCAGGCCGCCGGCTTCGGAGCCGGGCAGGCGCCCGTGCTGGCCTGGCGGACGCCGGCCTTCAGCAGCTCGCACTGGTTCGTGTAGGTCTTGCCGTCGCAGCCGCAGACCTTGGCTCCCCCCTTCGGACAGGTGGCGGCGACCTTGACGCAGGTGCCGGAGAGATCGGCGACGTTGCACATCTTGCTCGGATACTTGCAGGCCTGCCCTTCGGGGCACTTCAGGCCCGCGATGCCGCCGCACATGGCACCCTTCTTGGCGGCCGTGGCGGCCCAGCTAGAGGTCGCCGCTCCGACCAGCAGAACGAGGGCGAGGAGCATGCACAGCCTGACGATCGTCTTATGAACCATGACTCAAGCCTCCTTGGAAACCGCGTCGACGGTTGGACTGCGCAAGACGGCGCGGTGGGATAGCGTCAAGGATAGCTCAAAACAGCATTGAAGAAATCCCCTGCCAGATCCACCAGAGCCCGACGAGGCGGAAGATCCAGAGCAGGTTGCGGACCCCGAGCAGGAAGAAGTTGTGGACCGGGAAGGGGACCTCCAGGGGAGCGTGCTCGCGGGCGGCGAGATAGCCGAGGGCGGCCACGTTCACGGTCACACCCACCACCAGCTTGAACCAGTTGGTGGCGAAGGGGACCGGGGCCGGCTGGCCGGCCGCGGCGGCGGCCAGCGCCGCCAGCAGGAAGAGCAGGGGGAGGAAGATGCCCAGCCGCAACGGCCAGCGCCAGAGGTGGAGGAACGAGAAGAATTTCGCCGCCGGCGCCCGGTGCGCCGCGCAGCAGCGGGCCGCCACCGTCCGCGCCCCGGCCCGGAGCTCCAGCCCGACCGGCTCCCGCGGCGGCACCCGGTTGCACCAGAGGCACTTCTCCGCCGCCACCCGCGCCATGTAGGGGCGGGCGAGGAAACGGTGGACGACGATCAGCGCCACGCCGGCCCCCAGGCTCAGCGCCACCGGCTCCGGATGCCGCACGAAGAGGAACAGCACCAGCGGGATGAACAGGAAGAGGAGCACGCCCGTCGCGTAGAGCGTGAGGGGCTTGGGCGCGGCTGGAGCGGGTAGGGATTTCGAGTCGAGGGTTGCCATGCAAGTCGTTTCGAGGAGGGCGGATTATGCCATGATCCCGCTCGTCAGATTGGCCTGGTCCGTCGACGGACCAGGCCCGGGCTGTCGCCCGACCCCGGGGGATGAAACCGCGAGTTTCTTCGTAGAGCAAAAAAAGCCGCCGTCCCCAACGGAGGCGGCGGCTCTGAAGGCTGGCCGGCTGGAAAGCCGGCCGGCTCAGTGCGGAATACTGGTGTAGGTGCCGTCCTCGACGATCGGCGCCTCGAAGAGGAGGCGCCCCTCGCGGTAGCTGGCGCCCCGGAGGGTCAGGGCGAGGGCGTCGCCCAGATCCTCGGCGAGGTGGATGGTCAGCGTGTCGCGCACCTCGCGCGGCAGATCGTCGAGATCGGCCTCGTTGTCCTTCGGCAGCAGGATCTCCGTGATCCCGGAGCGCACGGCCCCAAGGACCTTCTCCTTGACGCCGCCGATCGGCAGGACGCGGCCGGAGAGGGTGATCTCGCCGGTCATCGCCAGGTTGTGCTTCGACTTGCGGCTGGAGAGGGCGGAGACCATCGCGGTCGCCATCGCGACGCCCGCGGACGGACCGTCCTTGGGGATGGCGCCCGCCGGCACGTGGACGTGCAGATCGCGCTCGAAGCACTCCGCCGCGATGCCGAGCGACTCGGCGTGCGACCGGGCGTAGCTCCAGGCGGCCCGTGCCGACTCCTTCATCACGTCGCCTAGCTGGCCGGTGAGGACGAGGTCGCCCTTGCCCTTCATCGTCGAGGCCTCGACGAACATGATGTCGCCCCCCATCGGCGTGTAGTACATGCCGGTGGCGACGCCCACCTGATCCTCGCGGGAGGCCCGCTCGGGGTGGACCTTCGGCCGGCCGAGGAGCTCGTGCACCTTGTCGGCGTCGACATCCATGCGCTCGACCTCGCGGGCGGCGACCTTGCGGGCAACCTTGCGGCCGAGCTTGCCGAGCTCGCGCTCGAGCTGGCGGACGCCGGACTCGCGGGTGTAGCCGCTGATCACCTCGGCCAGGGCGGCGTCGCTGATGTCGATCTGCTCCGGCTTCAGGCCGTTCTCGGCCACCTGCCGCGGCACCAGGAAGCGCTGCGCGATCGCCAGCTTCTCGCGCTCGGTGTAGCCCGAGAACTGCACCACCTCCATGCGGTCGAGCAGCGGCCCGGGGATGTTCTGGATGAAGTTCGCCGTGGCGATGAACAGCACCTCGGAGAGGTCGAACGGCACGCCGAGGTAGTGATCGGTGAACGAGTCGTTCTGCGCCGGATCGAGCACCTCCAGCAGCGCGCTCGACGGATCGCCCTGGTAGGAGACGCCGAGCTTGTCGACCTCGTCGAGCAGGAAGACCGGGTTCTTGGCGCCGGCCTGCCGCATGCCCTGGATGATCCGGCCGGGCATGGCGCCGACGTAGGTGCGCCGGTGGCCGCGGATGTCCGCCTCGTCGCGCACGCCGCCGAGGGAGACGCGCACGTACTCGCGACCCATCGACCGCGCGATCGACTTGGCGACCGAGGTCTTGCCGACGCCCGGAGGGCCGACGAAGAGGAGGATCGGGCCCTTCGACTTCCGCTTCTCGTCGGCGGTGGTGGGGGGCACGATCTCGTCCTTGCCGATCGCCCTCTCGCCAACCTCGTCGCTGGCGAAGACGCCGATCTCGTCGGTGCCGGTCTCGGCCTTCAGCGTCTCCTCCTCGGCCTGCCGCAACTGGCGGACGGCGAGGAATTCGAGCACGCGGTCCTTGACGTCGCCCAGGGCGTAGTGGTCGGTGTCGAGGATCTCGGCGGCCACCGGGATGTCGAGGTGCTCGGGGCTGCGGGTGTTCCACGGCAGCTCGGCGATCGTCTCCAGATAGGTGCGGATCACCTGGGTCTCCATGGCCTCGCGGCCCATGCGCCCCAGCCGTCCGAGCTCGCGGTCGACCTCCTTGCGAACCTCCGGCGGCAGCGCCAGTGCCGCCAGCTTCTCGCGCAGCTCGTCGATGTCACTCCCCCCCTCGCCCTCGCCGAGCTCCTTCTGGATCGCCTTGAGCTGCTCGCGCAGGAGCATCTCGCGCTGGCGGTCGCCGAGCTCTTCCTGGACCTTGGACTTGATGTCCTCCTGGGCCTCCAGGACGTTGAGCTGGCGCTGGACGTGGACCAGCACGCGCCGCATCCGCTCCTCGACCGAGAGGGTCTCGAGCAGCATCTGGCGCTGCGTCTTGGAGAGATCGGTGTAGCCGGCGACCAGATCGGCCAGCTTGCTCGAATCCTCGACGCCTTCGAGGACCTGCTGCACGACCTCCTCGGGAAGCCCCGCCTTGTTGCCGAGCTCCGCGGCGCGCTCCCGCAGCTCGCGGGAGAGGGCGACGAAGGCCGGGTCCTGTGCGTTGAGCGGCTGCATCTCCTCCGCCTCGCGCACGATCGCCTGCAGGTGGCCGTCCTTCTCGACGATCTTCATCGCGATGCCGCGGCTCTCGCCGTGGAGGAGGAGCTGCATGCCGGCCAGGCCGCGCTGGAGCTGGCCGATGCGGGCCACGGTGCCGATGGTGTGGAGCACCTCGGGCGTGACCGGCTGAACGTCCTCGCGCTGGGACACCGCGAACACCAGCCGTCCGGGCGTGTTGAGCGCGGCCTCGATCGCCTTCAGAGTCGCCGGCTTGCCGGCGTTGATCGGCGCCGTGACCCCCGGCAGCAGGACGAAATCCCTCAGCGGCAGGACGGGAAGCGTCATTCTCTCACTCATCTTCAGTCTCCTTGCTCGACCGCGGCGCCTCGGGGACCCCGGGTCTCGTACCTGGCATAACCAGCCTCGGGAAACCGGAATTCCAGGGATTTGCGCGCCGGCCACTCAGGATACGCCGAACGGCTGGAATTTGATGGGTGAAGACTCAATCGTCGCGGACGCTCGCCATCGCGATCCTCCGGGATCGTCCGCGAAATCGCCAGGCTTACGATCTATCGGAGGCGGATGGGAATCAGACGCGGTCCAAACTCCTTCTCAGGGATGACTATGGGCACAGTCCTCACCTTTCCCTCCTCCGCACCGTCCTCAACCGCCCGCGATGGCTTCGCGGCGATCGCCGGGCTGCCGGACGAGCGGATCGACCTCGCCGCCGCGGCGCTCTGGATCGCCGCCGAGGAGCAGCCCGGCCTCGATCCCGCCCTCTGGCTCGCCCGGCTCGACGAGATGGCGGCCGCGCTACGCCCCCGGCTGGACGGCGTCGGCGGCGACCTCGACCGGGTGGCGCTGCTCGCCGGCTTCCTGGCCGACGACGTCGGGCTGCGCGGCAACGCCGAGGACTACTACGACCCCCGCAACAGTCTGCTCAACGAGGTGCTCGGGCGGGGCCTGGGGATTCCGATCACCCTGGCGGTCGTCTATATCGAGGTCGGCCGGCGGGCGGGAGTGCCGCTCGACGGCGTCGGTTTCCCCGGCCACTTCCTCCTGCGCCACGCGCGCCGCCCCGGGCTCCTCTTCGATCCCTTCGACCGCGGCCGCCGGCTCACGGAAGGGGACTGCCGGGGGATGCTCGAACGGCTGAGCGGCGGTTCGCTCGCCTTCGAGCCGCGCCTGCTCAAAGTCGCCGGCCCGCGCCACATCCTGATCCGCATGCTCAACAACCTGCGGCGCGTCTACCTCCACCGCGGCGAGTTCCTGCGCACGATCGCGGCGCTCGACCGCGTCCTGCTGCTCGACCCGGACGACGTCGGAGCGCGGCGCGATCGCGGCCTGCTGTCGCTGCGCTGGGGGGATCCGGCGGGGGGGATCGGCGACCTGGAGCGCTACCTCGTCCTTGAGCCCGAGGCGCCCGACCACGCGGCGATCGAGGGGCTGATCCGCGAGGCGGGGACCCGCCGGGTCCACTGACCAGCTACTGCTTTGCTCCAAACGTCTGCACCCATTCGAGCTGCCACCCCTCTCCCTGCCTTCCCAGAGCGAGGCCGACTCCGAGCTCCTTGAAGTCGCGGTCGAGGATGTTCCGCCGGTGCCCCGGGCTGTGCATCCAGGTGTCCATCACCTCGGCGACGGAAAGCTGCCCCTCCGCGATGTTCTCCCCGATCGCCCGCCAGTTATAGCCGGCGTCGTGGGACCGCTCGCGCACGGTGCGGCCTTCGGGGCTCTCGTGGGCGAAGTAGGCGCGGCGCAGCATGTCCTCGGCGTGGCGCTGGGCCGCCTGATCGAGACGGGAATTGGGCCGTAGCGGCGATGCTCCAGCCTTCCGCCTCTCGGCATTGACCGCCGCCAGCATCTCGGCCTGCACCCGGCGGAGATCGTGGAGGCCGGCGGTCCGGCGCGCGAAGTAGTCGGCCTGCGGCTCGGCGAAGAGAAAGGTGTAGAGGGGCGCTCCGCCCAGCCGGCCGAGGCCGATCCCGAGGTCCTGGAACTCCGGCTTCATCAGATTGCGGTAAGACTCCGGATCGCCCGCGCGGAGGTCGCGCAGGACCTCTTCGGAGTCCCCGGAGTTGCTGGCGAGGCTCTCCGTCCAGGCGTGGGCTAGATAGCCGGCGCGCTTCAGGCGCTCGCGCATTTCCTCGGTCGAGCCGGCCCGCAGCTTCAGCGAGCCGCGGGCGGCGACCTCGGCCGCGTGCTCCTGGGCGGCGCGCGTCAGCTCGGGAGAGAGGCGGATGGGCGGGGCGCCGGCCCGCTGGCGGGCGGCGTTGATCAGCCGCAGGAGGTCGCCGCGCGTGTCGCCGCCCCGGCTCGCGGCCGGCAGCAGTAGCAGGAGCAGGAGGATCGGCGGCAGGCGTGAGGATCTCATCGGATTTCGAGTAGGACGATTTCGGGTAGGATAGCTGGGCTTGCAAACGGTATCGCAGTCCGCTCCGGCGCGCCTCAGCGACCACGAGCGCCCGGTCGCGGCGCACCGGTGGATCCTCGCCGCCGCGTGGGGCATCTGGTGCACGGGATTTTACTCCCTGACGCTCCTCTCCTTCCTGCTCCCTCAGGTCCAGAGCGCCTTCGGCCTTTCCGAGCACGACCTCGCGACGCTCACCGCCGTCGGGGTGGGGATGACCGGCGTCGGCGGTTTCCTCTTCGGCTGGATGAGCGACCGGCTCGGCCGCAGGACCTCGATGGTCCTCTCGATCGCCGCCTTCTCGCTGGGCAATGCCCTCTGCGCGTTCGCGCCCGGCTTGGGAGGGCTCCTCGCCGCGCGGGCGCTCGCGGGTCTCGGCATCGGCGGCACCTGGGGAGCCGGCCAGGCGATGCTCGGCGAGACCTTCCCGCCGGCCCTGCGCGGCCGGTATGGCGCCATCGCCCAGAGCGGCGCGCCGTTCGGGCTCGGCCTCGCCACCATCGTCGGCTCCTTTCTCGCTCCCTCGCTCGGATGGCGGACGGTCTTCCTGCTCTCCGCCGCGCCGGCGCTGGCGCTGCTCGCGTGGAAGCGCTTCCCGGAGTCCGACCTCTGGCTGGAGCACCGCCGGCGCCTGGGCGCGAGCGAGCCCGGCTCCCGCGACCGGCGGCCGATCCTGGCGCAGCTCGTGGGGACCGACCTCGCGGGCGTCTTCGGCAAGGCGTTCGTGCTGACCATCCTCAACATGTCGGCCTACTGGTTCGCCGTGGTCTGGCTGCCGCGCTACCTGCAGAAGGACCGCGGGCTATCGATCTTCGGCTCCGGGTGGTGGACGCTGACCTTCGTCGCCGGCTCGCTGCTGGGCTATTTCACCTTCGGCTGGATCTCGGACGCGATCGGCCGCCGCCGTGCCTTCGCGCTCTACAGCGCCGTGACCGCCGCGGGGCTGGCGATGGTGACGCTGTTCTGGGACGTCCTCGCGTCGCGTCCGGCGGTGGGGCTCGCCTGCATGTTCGTCGCCGGGGTGGGGACCGGCACCTGGTCCTGCTACGGCGCCTATTTCTCGGAGCTCTTCCCGACGCGCGTGCGGGGCGCGGCGATGTCGATCCTGATGAACCTCACCCGCGGCGTGCAGTTCGTGGCGCCCCTGGTGATCGCCGGCGTCGCCGGCCGCTGGGGGCTATCGGGAGGCGTGGCCCTCGCCGCCGGCTTCGCCGCCCTGGCCGGCCTGTGGGTATGGACGCTCCCGGAGACGGCGGGCGCGCGGATCGAGGTATAATCGCGGAAAGGCGTGCTGCCTGTTGCCGCCGCATGGTAGAGTGAGGCTTGGAGGTTCTGCTCATGATCGTGGTCGCAGTTGGAAAGCAGTCGAATGGAGCGACGTTCCAGTTGACGCCCAAAACGAGGGCCGTCCTCGAATCCCGGTTTCCCGGATGGTCGCCGGTACCGAGCAGTGTCTTCGTCTCCTCCAGCCGGCCGTGGGATTTCGAGAACATGCATGACCCGATGTGGGCCCAGATTGTCATGCTTCTGACGAGGCTGAACGAGGACCAGATCCAGGGTCTGGGTGGCTTCAGGTTCGTCAGCCCCGGCAATGACGACCAGATCGTCTACGAGTCCCACGCGGCTTGACGACCGCCTTTCATGTCGCGAAGACAGAATCTCTATGTGGGCCGCGCAGGTCAGATGGCGGTCATGGCGGAGTTTCTCTGGCGGGGCTTGAACGTCGCTTTTCCGGAGGTCGACATCGGGGATGACGTCTTCGTCGTCAAGGACGAGACCGGTGACCTCTGGCGGGTTCAAGTGAAGACGGCGACCGCGGGCTCGCTCCACGGTGGATACTCCGCACAGTTCAATATCTCGCTGGGTCAACTCGGAAATCCGCGCACCCCGGATCTGATCTACATCTTTGCCATTCGGGGCTCTGAGAGCTGGGAGCCCTTCGTAATCATCGACCGCGAAACCCTGTGGAACGAATATCAGACCCACGGTGTCGGAAGCGTAGGCCAAGGCAGTCTGATCCTGCGCTTCAGCCTCCAGGGCTCAAGGTTGAGGTGCTCCGACCGCGATTTCTTTCCCTACCGGAACGACTGGTCGAGATGGCCGGTCATCCGGCACTGAGTTTCAGCTACCATCGCGGGGCTTGATCGACTCCAGCCCTCCTTCGGCCGCCTCCCGGGGCGTCTCCATGCGCCGCGCCGTCTCCCGCTGGGAGATCGTGGGCTTTTCGGTCAACGACGTGATCGGCAGCGGGGTCTACCTGCTGCCGGCGGCGGCGGCGGCGATCCTGGGGTGGATGAGCGTGGGCGCCGTGGTGCTGGCCGGCTTCGCGGTGCTGCTGCTGGTGCTCTGCTTCGCCGAGGCGGGGAGCTACTTCGACCGCCCGGGGAGCGCCTACGTCTACACCCGCGAGGCGTTCGGCGACCTGGTCGGCTTCGAGGTGGGGTGGATGACCTGGCTCGCCCGCGTCGCCTCGGTCTCCTCGCTGTCGGTGGGGTTCGCGCGGGCCGTCGGCTATCTCTGGCCCGCCGCCAACGTGGGGCGGGGACAGGCGCTGGCGATCATCCTGCCGGTGCTGTTGCTGACCTGGATCAACATCGTCGGCGTCAAGTCGGGGGTGCGCACGGCGGTGTTCCTGGCGATCACCAAGACGCTGCCGCTCCTGATCTTCGTCTTCGTGGGGATCTTCTACGTGTCGAGGAGCCTCGCCACGACAGTCGCGGCGAAGCCGGGCGCCGGCGGGATCGGCGACGCGGTGCTGCTCCTCCTCTACGCCTACGCGGGGTTCGAGAACACCGCCGCGCCGGCAGGCGAGTTCAAGAACCCGCGCCGCGACGTGCCGTTCGCCCTCATCGTGCAGATCGTCATCGTCACCCTGATCTACACCGCCGTGCAGTGGGTGGCGCTGGGCACTCTCCCAGGGGTGGTGAATTCGGCCACCCCGCTGGCGGACGCCGCGGCGCGGTTCCTCCCTTGGGGAGGCCTGCTGATGACGGTCGGCGGGGTGATCTCGATCCTCGGCACCAACGGCAACACGGTGCTCTCCGGACCGCGCTACCTCTTCGCCCTGGCCCGCGACGGCTTCGGCCCGCGGTTCCTCGGCACCCTCCACCCGCGCTACCGCACGCCCACGGCGGCGATCCTGGTGCAGACCGCCATCGCCCTGCCGCTCGCCTTCACCGGCTCCTTCGAGGCGCTCGCCACGCTGTCGACGGTGGCGCGGCTGGCGACCTATTTCGGCACCGCCCTGGCCGTCCCCGTGCTCCGCCGCAAGCTCCGCGGACAGGCGGCCCTCCGCCTCCCCGGCGGGCCGGTGATCCCGATCGCCGCCGCGCTGCTCTGCGTGGCCTTCGCGGCGAGCGCCAAGAAGGAGAACCTGATCGCCGGCGCGGTCGCCCTGGTCGTCGGCGGGCTGATCTACGCCTTCTGGCGCCGGCCTCCGGAACCGCCGGACCAGGCCGAGCCGGTCATTGCCGTCACCCCGGATACGGCGCCCTGAGATAGCCCCGCGCCCGGTCGCGGACCTCGCCGGGGGGCCGCGAGGACAGGGCCCGGTTGTACCAGAAGACCGCCTCGTCGCGCTTCCCCAGGGCGTCCAGGGCCATGCCGCGATAGAGCCGGCCGTAGGCCTTATAGTCGGCGTCCGTGCTGCTGCGCGACGGCAGCCCCTCCAGCCGCGACAGGTAGGGGATCGCCTCGCCGTACTGCCGCCAGCGCACGTCGTCCCGGCCGAGCACGTAGAGGGCCTGCTGGGTCACGTCGCCATGGTAGCCGGGACGCCCCTCCGCCTGCCGCGCCAGCACGTCGAGCAGGTCCTGGTGCTCGTCCGGCCAGAGGTTGAGATGGGCGAGGGCCCGGCTCTCATAGATGTGGAAGAGCGCGTTGTTCGGATAGCGGTCGCGTAGCCAGCGGGCGTAGTGGAGCGACGTCGCGTAGTCCTTCTCGAAGATGAAGTCGACCTGGACCAGGCAAAAGGCCGCCTCGGCCTGCACGAACTTCCCCTTCTCGACCGCCTCGGAGATCTCCTGGAGCCCTTTCTCGCGGCTCCCCTTGGGGAAGAAGCGGGTGAACGGCTTCAGGATCGGGTACTGGTGGGGAGCGACGTCCGCGAGGTAGTCGAAGAGGCCGATCCCCAGCAGCAGGTCGGGGTTCTGCGGGTCGCGGCGGCGGACCTCCTCCAGGAGCTGGAGCGCCTTGCGGCCGTCGAGCGCCGCGCGCAGCCACTGCTGGCGGTCGGTGTGGAGCCGCCCCCGGAAGGCCAGGGCGCCGGCCTTGAAGAACATGCCGTCGAGGTCTTCCGGATCGGCCTTGAGGCGGCGGTCGCAGAGCTTGATCACCTCGTCCATGGCGGCGAAGAAGGCGTCGTCGTGCGAGGCGTCGTCGGGATCGACGAGGATCTCCCACCAGGGCTGCAGGGAGCGCAGGAAGGGGCCGACCGGGTGGCCGGGATAGTGCTGCTCGACGCTCGCGAAGACGGCGTTGGCGTCGTTGAAGTCCATGTCGTAGAGATGGTCGAGCCCCTGCCGGACCTCGGAGCGGAACTGTTCGTCGTCGAGGACCGACTTCGACCGGGCGGCGGCGGGCATCGCCGCAGCGCCGAGGAGCAGGGCGAGGAAGAGGAAGGTCTTGAGGGTCCAGAATCGCGCCGGGTGTCGTTGCATGGGGAGGTCCTCCGGAATCCTGTGCGAGACAACGGCGGAACCGCGGCCCCTATTCCGGACCGGCCGGCGCCGCCGCCCTGCTCTGCCTTACGTGCGCACCGCGCGTCCTGTTTCAGCGTCCCAGCGCCAGGCCGCCTCGGCGCCATGAAGATGGACGCCGCCGAGCCAGCGGTCGATGCCGCGGCTGCGCACCCAGTCGTCGCGCCCTTCGAGCACTTCGCGGCCGCTGCCGGTGAGGGCGATCCGCAGGGTGCGCAGCGAGCCCTGGCTGCCCGGGTCGAGGCGGACGAGGGGGCGCGGGGGTGCGGCGAGCTCGCGCAGGATGCGGTGGAAGGGGGTATCGCCCAGGAAGGGGCGCTCCTCCATGGCCTGCGTGGCGCGGAAGAGGTCGGAGAACATCCGCGGCCCCGCTTCCAGGGCGATCAGGATCTGCCGCTCGGACCGCGACAGGCCGCCGGCGACCGCGGGGAACTCTTCGAGGTGGCGGCGCAGGGCCCCGGCCAGGAACGGGAGCGGCGAGCTGTCGCGGGCGAGGATCGCCTCGATACCGGCGGGGGTGGGCGCGCGGAACGCCGACCAGGCGTCGCGCGCCAGCAGCTTCTGGCTCTCGTCGACCCGCCGGCGGCGGGGCAGGAGGGTCGCCATCTGCGGCGGGGTGAGCTGCCCCAGGCCGTGGAAGGGGACGATCCCCGGAAACTCGCCGATGCAGATCAGCGAGAGCTCGGTGCCGCCGAGGTCGCGCGCCGCGAAGGCGTCGAGCGCGCGGATCAGCAGGAGCTGGTCGAAGAGGTCGTGCTCGAACCAGAGGACGACCTCGTCGAAGGAGCGGAATTCTTCCAGTCTGCGGTCCCAGCCACTGAGCCGGGCGAGGCAGGAGTCGTAGTCGTCATAGCCGCTCTCGGCGAGGTAGCGGGCGCGCACCTTGCGCCAGCGCTCCGGAGAGAGCCCGGCGGGGGCCGGACCCTCGTGCAGCAGGTCGGCCGTCACCGCGACCTCGCTCCGGTCGGCCCGTTCGCCGAGGACTCCGGATTGCCGGATCCCCTCCGCCGCCGAGTCGCCGTTGGTGACGTGGAGCCGGCGCACCGGGGCCGGCAGCAGCTCCAGGACGAGGGAGCTGTCCCGCGGAGCGGGCGCGGGGAACTTGAACCCCAGTTGCCGCATCAGCTCGGCGGCGGTCAGTGTGGACGGGCTGGACATGGCATGGTCGCTCGCGGGCGGAGCGGACGTATGCAACCCTGCCAATATACTACGTTCCGGCGCTACGTTCCGGCGCTACGTTCCGGCTCCTTGGCCTTGGCGATCGCGCCCACCCGGCCGCGGACGGCGCGCAGGTAGTCCGCGGGGGCCAGCAGGAGCTGGGTGCCGCGGACTCCGGCCGAGACCGAGACGACGTCGAAGAGCTCGATCGTCTCGTCCACGAAGACCGGATAGTCCTTCTTGCCGGCGAGCGCCGTGACGCCGCCGCGCACATAGCCGGTCAGCGGCTGCACCTCCTTGAGCGCCACAACCTCGGCCTTGCGGTCGCCGGACGCGCGGGCGAGCGCCTTGAGGTCGAGCTCCGCGTCCCCCGGCACCACGGCGAGGAGCACGCCCGTGCGGTCGCCGCGCGCCACCAGCGTCTTGAAGACCTGCTCGGGAGGAAGGCCGATCTTGCGCGCCACGGACTCGGCGGCCAAGTCGTCCGGATCGACCTCGTAATCGCGCAGCTCGTAGGGGATGCCGAGGGAATCGAGGAGGCGGGCGGCGTTGGTCTTCATGCAGGGACGTATATCGAGGAAGGGGGCCGGTTGCCCAGCCCCCGAGATTTCGCGCCTCCGAGAGCTTACTTGCCCTTGGCCGCCGGCTTGGCGTCCTTCCGCACGGTCTCCAGGTTGATGGCGACCTTGACGTCGTCGCCGAGCATCACGCTGCCGCTGTCGAGGGCCTTGTTCCAGATGATCCCGTAGTCCTTGCGGTCGAGGGTGGTCTCGAGCTCGAAGCCGGCGCGGCTGCCGCCGCCGAACGGATCCTTGATCGCGCCCAGGTAGGTCACCGGCAGCGTCACCTTCTTGCTGACGCCGTGCATGGTGAGGGTGCCGGTGACGTTGTACTTGTCCTTGCCGGCGGCCGCGATCGACTCGCTCTTGAAGCTGATCTCGGGGAACTTCTCGACGTCGAAGAAATCGGCCGAGCGGAGGTGCTTGTCGCGGTCGGCGACGTTGGTGTCGATGCTGGTCGCCTTGATGTGGAAGTCGACCGACGAGGCGGCGAGGTTCTTGGTGTCGAGCTGGATCGTCCCCGAGAAGTCGTTGAAGCGGCCCCGAACCTGGCTGACCAGGTGACGGATCTGGAACGACACCTCCGAATGGGCGGGGTCGACGGTGAAGGTCTCGGCCCGCAGCGGCAGGGCGGCGAGGGTGGCGAGGGCTGCGACAGCGGCGACAGAGAACAGTTTGCGGTTCATTGGCGTTCCTCTCCTTGATTCAAAAAGTCCCTTGCGGGGGATGAGTGGCGACATCGAGGTTGCCGGTTCAACTACGGCGGGCCCTTGCGGATCGCGTCGAGCATCCGCAGGAGCCGCTCCTGCTCCTCGGGGTCCAGCATGGCGACCGCCGCGGCGTCGGCCGAATCGACCGGCTCGTCGAGCCGCTCGACCAGGTCGAGCCCGGCGGGGGTGAGCCAGCAGAGCACCTGCCGGCGGTCCTGGGCGCAGCGCTCCCGGCGCACCAGCGCCTTGGCCTCCAGGCGGTCGAGCAGGCGGGTGATCCCCGGCGCCTGCTCGATCATCCGCCCGCCGATCTCCAGGGTGGGAAGCCCCGTCTCCCCGGCGCCGCGCAGGATGCGCAGGACGTTGTACTGTTGGGCCGTGATGTCGTACGGCTCCAGCGTCCGGCCCACCACGCGGCGGACGAGATCGGCCGTGCGCAGCAGCGCCACCACGACCTCCTGGCCCTGGGAGCGGAAGGGCTTCCCCTGCCGGATCTCGCGCTGCAACGGGCTCATCTCCGCCATGGGAATCATTGTAAGGATGGATAGTTGACATGTCAAGTATAGGAATGACTGGACTACTGATGCTGGCTCTCGCCCTGCCTCCCGCGGTTCCGCCCCGCTATCTGGCCCTGGGCGATTCCTACACGGTCGGCGAGAGCGTGGAAGTGACGGACCGCTGGCCGGTGCGCCTGGTGGCGCTGCTGCGGGAGCGCGGCGTGGCGGTCGGCGACGCCGAGATCGTGGCGCGGACCGGCTGGACCGTCCGCGAGCTCTCCCACGGCATCGACGCCGCGGCGCCGCGCGGACCGTACGCCCTGGTGACGCTGCTGATCGGCGTCAACGATCAATATCGAGGGCGCGACCCGGAGACCTACCGCCCCGATTTCGTGGCGATGCTGCGGCGGGCGGTCGGCTTCGCCGGCGGCAAGGCGGAGCGCGTGGTGGTGCTCTCGATCCCCGACTGGAGCGTCACCCCCTTCGCCGCCCAGAGCGGCCGGGACCGGGCGAAGATCGCCGCCGAGATCGACCGCTTCAACCAGATCAACCGGGAGGAGACGGCGCGGTCCGGCGCCCGGTATGTCGACGTCACCCCGGTCTCCCGCAAGGCGGCGGCCGACCGCTCCCTGGTGGCCGGCGACGGGCTCCACCCGTCGGGCGCGATGTATGAGAGTTGGGCCCGCCTCGCGCTGCCGGCCGCGGCCGCCGCGCTCGGCGCCGCCCCGGGTCCTAGCGCTCCGTCGGCACCAGCAGCCCCCGGTCGGTAAGGGGCTGCGGCAGACCGGGGACCTGGGCGGTGACGGTCCACGGGTGGCCGCCGCCAGGGCCGGGCATGGTCACCTTCAGAGCGTAATCGCCGCGGTCGGTGAACGGCACCGGCCGGTTCTGGATGGTGGTGCCGGTGATCGACAGCCGCACCTCGGCGTCCGCGATCGGAGTGCCGTCGGTCTGGAACAGGGCGGCGGCGAAGAGGTTGACGGTCCGCGGCACGAATAGCGGCTGCGACTCGAAGCGGGCGAAGAGCTGGACCTCCGGCACCGGCCGGCCGAGCAGGATCGGGGTGAGGATCCGCTGCTGCACCGCGTCGGCGCCGAACAGGGAGGGGTGGGGCGTCAGGGGGACGGTGAAGCGGAAGACCCGGTCGCCGGTCAGCCCCTGGCCGCGGGCGGAGACCTCCGGCACGGTGCCGTCCCCGCGGTCGCTCGCCACCAGCGTGGTCTTGCCGCCGTCGAAGGACGCCGAGGTCAGCGTGTCCACCCGCGTGCCGGTGATCATCCAGGTCTCGACCGGCAGCTCGGACGGCAGCAGGCGGGCGACCCGCGCCGCGGCGTCCGTCATCATCGCGGTCATCGCGGGGGTTTCGCACCAGCCGGCCGTCCGCAGCGGGCTGGCGTCGGCGCCGCCGGCCTGGAACATGGCGTCCATGGCCGCGCAAGGGAGCATGTCGTAGACCGCGGGGAAGGTGCGGGAGACCTGCTTCACCTTGGCGGCGGGGAAGGTGAGGAGCCTGGACCCCTGGGTCACGCTCTGGAGCGCATCGACGGCGCCCTTGTGCGGGGTGCCGAGCGTGATCAGCCGGGCGACCCGCGACGCCGGATACTTGGTCAGGCAGGCCCGCGCCACCAGGCCGCCGAAGCTGTGGGCGACGAGGTCCACCTGGCTGGCGCCGGTCTCGTGCAGCCAGCGCAGGATCTGGTCGTTCAGCCGGTCCGCCGCCGCTTCGACGGACTTGCGCCAGTCGTAGTAGAACTCGAAGACCTGCAGATGGAGGTTGCCGCGCAGGAACGCGGTCAGCGCGTTGTAGACCCCGGGGTCCCAGAACGGCGGCAGCACCGTCACCTCGTCCAGGATGCCGACGGCGACCACCCGGTCGGGGTCGCCGACGTCGAGGCGCAGCGCCTCCAGGGTGATCTCCGGGTTGAGGAGGCCGTGGACGTCGAGCCAGATGAGGTTCCCGTGCACGGAGTCCGCCAGCCTGGAGCCGAGGTAGCCAGGGATCACGACCACCGGATTGCCCATCGCGTCCTCCTTTCAAGATGTCCGCTGAGATCGACTGTACCCGCTTTTTCCGATCCGCCCTCTCGTTCCTTCTCCGCGCCCTTCCACTTTTCGACAGGACGGCCCATGAGCCGCTGTGAACTACTCCATAGCCCCGACTTCCGGGAGGTGCTCCAATCCCGCCGGCGAAGCCTGAAAGCCAAGCCGATAGGGAAGGGGGGGCGCCGTGAGCAGTGAGCCGCTGTCGCGAAGAGGGCTGTTGAAGGGAGCCGCGGGAGCGGGCGCCGCCGCGGCGCTCCTGCGGTCGTGGCCTGCCGAGGCCCTGGAGGCGCGGGCCCGGGCGCGCCTGCTGCCGGCCGGCGAGCTGAAGGCGATCGTCTCGCGGCTCGCGGCGACGACCGATCCCGCGATCCACCTGCTCCACCGCGCCACCTATGGAGTGCCGCCGGGCGAGCTCGACCGCGCCCGCTGGATGGGCTACGTGGCCTGGCTCGACGAGCAGCTCCATCCCGAGACGATCGACGATTCCGCGGTGGACGCCGACATCGCCGCGCTGTTTCCCACCCTCACGCAGTCTGCCCAGGACCTGTTCGACCTCTCCGGACAGCGGGACGACGGCGGCTACTCGGTCGCCATGGAGCTCAAGCGGGCCACCCTCTACCGGGCCCTGTTCAGCAAGCGCCAGCTCTACGAAATGATGGTCGAGTTCTGGAACAACCACTTCAGCATGTACCACTTCAAGGACGACGTCTCGGTGCTGAAGACGATCGACGACCGGACGGTGGCGCGCGCCAACGCCCTCGGCACCTTCCAGGACCTGCTCTCCGCCTCGGCGCACAGCCCGGCGATGATGGTCTACCTGGACAACGCCTCCAACGTCGCCGACGGCCCCAACGAGAACTACGCCCGCGAGCTGATGGAGCTGCACACGATCGGCGTCGGCGCCGGCTACACCCAGACCGACGTCCACGAGGTGGCCCGCTGCTTCACCGGCTGGACGGTCGATTACAACGGCGAGGGGACCGACGGCGAGTTCCTGTTCGATCCCGATTCCCACGACCCGGGGCCGAAGCAGGTGCTCGGCGTCGCCATCGCCGGCGGCGATCCGGGGAGCCTCGACGGCCGGCGCGTGCTGGCGGCCCTGGCGCGCCACCCCGCCTGCGCCACTTTCATCAGCACCAAGCTCTGCCGCCACTTCGTGGCCGACGTCCCACCCCCCTCGGTGGTGGCGAAGGCGGCGGCGACCTTCACGGCGACCGGCGGGGACATCCGCGCCGTGCTGCGCACCCTCCTGCTCTCGGACGAGTTCTTCGCCTCGGCCGGACAAAAGCTGCGGCGCCCCTACGAGTTCCTCCTCGCCGCCCTGCGACCCTTAGGCCCGCGGCCGACGCTCGACGGGCTCGACGAGCTCATCTACTCCCTCTCTCCGCTCGGCCAGGTGCCGTTCGAGTGGGAGCCCCCCAACGGCTACCCGGACGCCGGTGCCGCCTGGGCCAACACCAACGGCATGCTGAACCGCTGGAACCTCGCCTCGGCGCTGGTGCTGAACTGGTTCGACGGCGTGACGGTGCCGGTCCGCGGCCTCGTCACCGCCGCCGCCCCGAAGACCTCGGCCCGGCTGGTCGACGCCATGGCGGCCCTGCTGCTCCAGCGTCCGTTCGAGCCGGCGGACCGCAACCTGCTGATCCAGTATGTCGGCCAGGGGCGGCCGGGCAGCCAGCGGGTGCCGCTCTGGTACCTGAACCAGCAGGCGCCGGGGCTGATCGCCCTGATCCTCGGCTCCCCCTACTTCCAATGGCGCTAGCGCGGCGACCCGCAGAAAGCTGAGACCATGCCCAAGCTGACCCGACGCGCATTTCTCGGTGACCTCGGCGCCCTCGGCGCCGCCTCCCTGCCGGCCTGGTTCCCCCGCCTGGCCTTCGCCGCCCCGGGCAAGGCCGGCGCCCGGCGCGACACGCTGGTCTGCCTCTTCCTGCGCGGCGGCGCCGACGGCGTCAACGTGGTGGTCCCCTTCGGCGACTCCCACTACTACGCGAACCGCCCGACGATCGGCATCCAGGAGCCGGGAGCGGGCGCCGGCCGCGCCCTCGACCTCGACGGCTACTTCGGCCTTCACCCCTCGCTCGCGCCCCTCAAGGAGGTCTGGGACGACGGCGGCCTGGCGGTGGTGCAGGCCGCCGGCATGCCGGTCAACAACCACTCCCACTTCGACTCGATGGACTGGATGGAGCGGGGCACGCCGGGCGAGCGGGTGCTGCTCTCCGGCTGGCTGGGCCGCCACCTCGCGGCGGTCGATCCCACCGCCACCTCGCCGTTCCGCGCCATCGGCTTCGGCGACCTCGTCCAGGCCTCGCTACGCGGGACGGTGCCGGCCACCTCGCTCGCCTCGATCGCCGACTTCCACCTCCAGGGGTTCGAGGACCAGATCAGCCGCTTCCAGGGCACCCTGGCCTCCCTGTATTCGGGCACCACCTTCCTCGACGTCCAGGCCCTGCAGACCTTCGGCGCCGTCGACCGGCTGGCCGCGGTCGATCCCGGACAGTACCAGCCGGCCAACGGCGCCACCTATCCGGACAGCGACTTCGGCAACGCGATGAAGCAGATCGGCCAGCTCATCAAGGCCGACCTGGGGCTGGAGGTCGCCTGCCTCGACCTCGGCGGCTGGGACATGCACGACACCGAGAACGATCAGATGCCCGACCAGCTCGCCGATCTCGGCGCCGGCCTTCAGGCCTTCTACGCCGATCTCCACGACCGCATCGGCAACGTCACGGTGGTGACGATGACCGAGTTCGGCCGGCGGATCGAGGAGAACGCCTCCGGCGGCACCGACCATGGCACCGCCAGCTTCATGTTCCTGATGGGGGGCGGCATCAACGGCCGGAAGGTCTACGGCTCCTGGCCCACCCTGGCGCCGGAGGCCCTCGCCGATCCCGGCGACCTGGCGGTGACGACCGACTACCGCACGATCCTCAGCGAGGTCCTGGAACGCCGGCTGGGCAATCCGCAGGTAAGCCAGGTCTTCCCGGGCTTCACGGCGGGGGGGTATCTGGGGATTTGCAAGGGATGAAGGGAAACCCTAAGCGTCCTCGGCCGGGACAGTTCTCCTCTTGCTCCTCCGACTGAGCCTGCTTTTCGGCTCAGAGATCCAAGCCGTGCGAAGAGAGGGGGACGGCGGCTGTTTTCGAGTCTTCCTTACATCACATCACGGGACCCGTCGCGTCTGGATTCGGCCTGTGGCAGCGTGCGGTCGCGATCGTATGGCGGGTCCTCGTGATCTGGCATGTCGTCCTCCGGCCAATCCTCCAACCATTGCCGGCGAGCCTCTTCGTCCGCGTAATACTTCATGTACAGGCGGGTATGCTCTTCGCTCCCGCTGCTGACCAGGTCGATATGGCAGGCGTAGTCCATGTTGTCCGGCATCAGCACCATCGGCTCGCCGAAGATCTCGTCCCACAGTTCGACATAGAGCTGCCGGTCGCTCAGATGATCGGTGTTGTGAAGGAAGACTCCCATCAACGCCAAAGTGTGGATGACCTCCCACAACTTGGCATTGAGCTGTGCGTCGTCCATCTCGTCCGCCACCTTCAACGCCACGCCAGCCTCAGTCAGCACGCTCGACAAGAGGTTGGGCTCCGCGCTGTCGTAAGCGTCGACATGCCCCCAGAACTGCTCTTCGATCTCGTCTTTCGGGTCCTCTCTCGACATCGGCTCTCCTTGTTCATTTCGTCAATTCTCTCAACCGCCGCGCCAAAAACCGCCGTTCCGGCTCCTGCCGCGCCAGCTCCAAGGCCCTTTCGTAGGCCGCCCGCGCTTCCACGGTCCTCCCCAGCCGCCGATACAGATCCGCTCGCGCCGCGTGCGCCAGGTGATAGTCCTCCAGATCGCCGCGCGCCAGGAGGGCGTCGATCCGGGCGAGCCCCGCCGCCGGACCGTCGCGCATGGCGATCGCCACGGCGCGGTTCAGCTCGACCACCGGCGAGCGGTCCGCCGGCGCCAGCACGTTGTGCAGGCCGACGATCTGCGCCCAGTCGGTCGCGGCGGCGTCCGGCGCCTCGGCGTGCACGGCGGCGATGGCGCCCTGGAGGGTGTAGGGGCCGAAGCGTCGCGAGCGGAGCGCCCTCTCCACCAGCGCCGACCCTTCCGCGATCTGCCCACGGTTCCAGAGCGAACGGTCCTGATCGTCGAGCAGGACCAGCTCTCCTTCCGGCGACGTGCGCGCCGCGCGACGCGATTCCTGGAGCAGCATCAATCCCAGCAGCCCCACCGCCTCGGGCTCGGGCAGCAACTCGACCAGCAGGCGGCCCAGGCGGATCGCCTCGCCGGAAAGGTCGGCGCGCGTCAGCTCGTCCCCTGACGACGCCGAATACCCCTCGTTGAATACCAGATAGACGACCTGGAGCACGGCGTCGAGCCGCTCCGGCAGCTCGGCGAGCGGCGGCACCGCGTAGGGGATGCGCGCGTCACGGATCTTCGCCTTGGCGCGCACGATGCGCTGGGCGACGGTCGACGGGCCGATCAGGAAGGCGCGCGCGATCTCCTCGGTGGTGAGGCCGCAGACCTGCCGGAGCGTCAGCGCCACCTGGGCGTCCGGCGGCAGGAGCGGATGGCAGCAGGTGAAGATCAGCCGCAGCCGGTCGTCCTCGAGATCCTCGGGATCTTCCTGAATCCAGCCGGCCTCGGCGTCGGCCCGCTCGGCGAGCTCCGCCACGTAGGAATCGAAGCGGGCCCGCCGGCGGATGCGGTCGATCGCTTTGAAGCGGCCGGCCGACACCAGCCATCCTCTTGGATTCGCGGGGAGCCCCTCACGCGGCCAGCGCTCCAGCGCCGCCGCGAAAGCGTCGTGCAGCGCCTCCTCGGCGAGGTCGAAGTCGCCGAGGAGACGGATCAGCGTGGCGAGGACGCGGCGCGACTCGGCGCGGTAGACCTCGTCGACCTGCTCGCGAACGGCGGCATCGTCACTCATCAGCGGCCCATCGGCCCCTCACCCCAGCTCGTCCGGGGTCTTGCAGGGCGGCATCTCCTCGACCGGCCGCACCTCGACGCCCCATCCCAGCTCCTCGCCCATCCGCGCGGCCGGATGCAGCGAGGCCACCTGGATCGCCTCGTTCAGGTCGCGGGCCTCGATGATGACCAGCCCGCCCACCACCTCCTTGGTCGCCGCGAAGGGTCCATCGGTGATCGACAGCTTGCCGTTGCGTAGCCGCAGCGTGGTGGATTCCCACGCGAGGCTCATCCCGGAGACCAGGTGGCCGGTCTTCTGGAGCTCCGCGTCGTAGGTCTTGCAGTCGGCGATGAGCGCGTCCAGCTCGCTCTTCGACAGGGCGTTGAACTTCTCTTCGTTGCCGTAGGCCAGGCAGAGGTATTTCATGGCGTTCTCCTTGGCGTCGTCGAGCCCGTCGTTGGGCCCGTGACACCAGGTAGTCGTTCGAGGCCTCCGGATTTCGACAACGCTTCCGCGCGAGCCAGCAACAAGTCTCGCTCGCGGGTGTTCCGGGTCAGCGACGCCGCGCGCTCGACCTCCGCCCGGGCCTCCGCGAAGCGGCCGAGCTTGGCGAGCAGATCGCCGCGGACGCTCGGCAACAGGTGGTAGCCGGCCAGCGCCGGCTCCGCGGTCAAGGCGTCGACGATCGCGAGCCCCGCCGCCGGACCGGACGCCATCGAGACGGCCATCGCACGGTTCAGCTCCACCACGGGCGACGGCACCACCTCGGCGAGCGTCGCGTAGAGCGCCGCGATGCGGGGCCAGTCGGTCGCCTCCGGCGTCAGCGCCCGCGCGTGGCAGGCGGCGATGGCGGCCTGCAAGGCATAGGGTCCTCGCGCGCCGCCCAGGGCCTCGGCCCGCGCGAGCGCCGCGAGGCCACGGTGAATGAGGATCCGGTCCCAGCGCCCGCGATTCTGGTCGAGCAGCAGCACCGGCTCTCCTCCTGGACCGACCCGCGCCCGCGACCGCGACGCCTGGATCTCCATCAGCGCCACCAGCCCATGGACCTCCGGCTCCTTCGGCAGCAGACCGGCGAGGATCCGGCCGAGGCGGAGCGCGTCCTCGCAGAGGCCGGGGCGCATCCAGTCGTCGCCGGCGGTCGCCGCGTACCCCTCGTTGAAGATCAGATAGATCACCTCGAGTACCGACTCCAGGCGGCCGGCGAGCTCGCGGCCGCGCGGGACCTCGAACGGCACGCCGGCGTCGCGGAGCGTCCGCTTGGCGCGCACGATCCGCTGGGCGATGGTGGGCTCGGGCACCAGGTACGCCCGCGCGATCTCCTCGGTGGTGAGGCCGCCCAGCAGGCGGAGCGTGAGCGCCGTCCGCGCCTCGGAGGAGAGCACGGGATGGCAGGCGCTGAAGACCAGCCGCAGGAGATCGTCGCCGATGTCGTCGTCGAGCGCCGCGTGCAATGCCACGAGATCCGCCTCCCTGGCCTCTTCAAGCTCGCGGCCGAGCTCCGCGTGTTTGCGCTCCAGGAGCTGGCCCCGGCGTAGCTGGTCGATCGCCCGGTGCTTGGCGGTGGCCATCAGCCAGGCGCCCGGATTGTCCGGAACGCCCGACTCGGGCCACTTTTCCAGGGCGGCGACGAGAGCGTCCTGCGCCAGCTCCTCGGCGAGGCCGACGTCGCGCACGATCCGCGCGAGGCCGGCGATGAGCCGGGCCGACTCGATCCGCCAGACCGCGTCGATCGTGCGATGAGTGTCGCGGTGCGGATCGGGAGCCGTCATAGCTCCCGATCAGACCATCTCCGCCCCGCCCAGCGCAAGATGGAAGGTGGCTACTTTTTCTGCTGTTCGGCGACTTCCGCGCGCATGCGCTCCTCCTGCGCCAGCATCTCGGGGGTGACGTCGGGGAAGTCCTCCATCTCGACGACCTGGCGGATCTCGATCTCGCTCTCTCCCTCCATGGGATTGGGACAGCGCTTCACCCACTCGATCGCCTCCTCCTTCGACTTCACCTGCCAGAGCCAGAAACCGGCGACCAGCTCCTTCGTCTCGGCGAACGGCCCGTCGATCACAGTCCGACTGGCGCCGGAGAATCTGACCCGCGCTCCATTCGAGCTCGGATGGAGCCCCTCAGCCGCCAGAAGCACGCCGGCCTTCACCAGCTCCTCGTTGAAGCTCATCATCGCGGTGATCAGCTCCTGGCTGGGGTAAACGCCCGCTTCGGAATCCTTCGTCGCCTTGACTATCACTAGAAATCGCATCGTCGTGTCTCCTTGGTGGTTGGGAACCAGCGAAAAGCCCTGGCTCTACCAGGACGTCGAACGAGGGGGGCCTGAATCGACACCGCGGCCAAACTTTTTTTCGGGGTCTTCGTTTCAATCCCCGATCGCCTGGTAGGCCGAGGTCAGGAAATCGCGCAGGATCTCCGGCGGACTGGGCGTGTCCCAGAGCCGCTGAGTCATCAGGATCGTGACCATGCCCTCCTCCGGATCGTTGGACCAGCAGGTGCCGAAGCCGCCGTTCCAGCCGTACGACCCGGGCACGGCATACACGCCGTCGCGCCGGTTCACGATCGACACGCCGAACCCCCACCCCGCGCCGTCGCCGGGGAGGAATTCGGCCCCCACCGCCTGCCCGGGCTTTATCTGATCGGTCGTCATAGCCTCCACCGAGAGCCGGGACAGGACACGCTCACCGCCGAGCGATCCCTGATTCAGCAACATCTGGCCGAACGCGAGATAGTCGTCGGCGGTCGAGGCCAGCCCCGCGGCTGCGTCCGGGAAGATCGGCGGCCGGCTCCACTGGCTCTCCTCGACGCCGTCCTGGAGCACGAGCGCGCCGGTCCCGGGCTCCGCGCGATAGCAGCTCGCGAAGCGGCCGAGCTTCGCCGCCGGCACGGTGAACCCGGTGTCCTTCATGCCGAGCGGCTCGAAGATGCGTTCGCGGAAGAAGTCCTCCAGCGGTTGGCCGGAGGCGCGCGCGATCAGCACTCCCAGCACGTGCGCTCCCGTGTTGTAGAGCCACCGCTCGCCCGGCTGGAACATTAGCGGCAGCGTCCCCAGCCGGCGCATCCACTCGTCGGGCGCGTGCGGTATCGGCGGCATCGGCGGTCCGATGGTCCTGAGTTCCTGCTCGACCTCGGCCCGCTGAATGGGGGTCGAGTCCGACGGCCGCATCAGCATGCCGAAGCCCAGACGGAAAGTGAGCAGGTCGCGCACGGTGATCGGCCGGCTCGCGGGCACCGTATCGTCGAGCGGTCCGTCCACGCGCTTCAGCACCCGGCGATCCGCCAACTCCGGCAGCAGACGGTCCACCGGATCTTCCAGCCGCAACCTGCACTCCTCCACCAGGATCATCGCTGCCACGGCCGTGACCGGCTTGGTCATCGAGGTGATGCGGAAGATCGTGTCGCGCCGCATCGGCTCACCGCCATCGATCGCTTTCGTGCCGATCGCCTCCATGTGCACCTCGCCCCGCCGGCTGACCAGCGTGACGAGCCCCGGCACGACGCCGCGCTCGACGTATCCGGCCATGACGTCGTGGATGCGCCCGAGCCGCGCCGCCGAAAACCCTCCCTTGCTCATCGTTCCTCCTTCCTGGATGTCCCCCGCCGAGCCATCGTTCCGCATCTGCTCATGGGAAGGCAAGCACCGAGCCTTCCGATCAACCGATCAACTTTCCATCAAGGAGCTTTCTCATGCTGCGGAAATCCGTTTACGGTCTCGCGATTCTCTTCTTGCTCGCGGCGGGAACCGCGTTCGCTCAGCCCACCACGGTCGTCGTCAGCCCCGTCGCCGGCAGCCCAACGGCGAGCGGCACGGCGCTGCTCAACGCCCTGGCCGGAATCGTCGGCGCCTCGGCGTCCAATCCCTACGTGATCAAGATCGATCCCGGCGTGTACAACCTGGGCTCCACTCCGCTGGTGATGAAATCGTACGTCGACATCGAAGGCTCCGGCCAGGGATCGACGAGCATTCAAGGACCGGGCAACAGCGACGGCACTTTTCTGACCGCCATTATCAAGACCTCCTCTTCGGCGGAGCTGCGCAACCTGCAGGTGGTGAGCCTGGGCTCGGGGCAGTTCGCCTCCGTCGGCATCTACGTGCCGTCGGGAGCCAACACCAGCATCCGCGACGTCACGGTCATCGCCGGCAGCGCCTCGAACAACTGGGGAATCCGCAACATCTCCGGCAGCCCCATCCTCCAGAACCTGACGATCAACGTCACCGGCGCCGGCTCGCAGTCCTACGGCATCGGCACCACCAGCACCAACGCCCGTCCGGTCATCAAGCGCACGGTGATCAACGTCACGGGCGGCGGCTCCTATGCCTACGGGATCTACAGCGACGGCGTCGCGGCGCCGCAGGAGCTCCGTGACCTCGAGATCTCGGTCACCGCCAGCAGCGCGGGTGACTATGGGATCTATGTCGACAACTTCGGTTCCGGGCAGACCTACCTGCTCACCGGCTCGACCGTGAACATCAGCGGCGCCACTTTCAACGACGGCATCGTCTTCTATGGCGGCACGGGCGGCGTCTTCAACGTGAAGACCACCTACCTGAAGGCGACCGGCGCCAACTCCAACGGCTTCTTCTCGTCGGCCTCCACCGGCGGCATCAGCTTCAATCAGTGCGAGGTGACCGGCACCACCGACAGCATCAACGCCTCCAGCACTCCCGTCTTCGTCGGAGCCAGCCGTATCGCCGGAGGCGTCCTGGGTTCCCCCGTCGCCTGCGCCGGCGCTTATAACGCCAGCTACGTGGCGCTTAGCACCACCTGCCACTGAGCTGAAAAGCAAGGACCTAAGGGACGGCAGGGACAGCAAGGACATCAGGGACCGGGCAAATGGTGACAGCCCGCATTTTCTGTCCCTGCTGTCCTTGACGTCCTTTACGTCCTTGTTTCCAAAAATCGGGGCTCTCCCTCCATGGCAAAAGGGAGAGCCCCATGCAAGGCACCGTTTTTCGTTTGCGTCAGTTTTCAAAGAACCATTCCCCGCGTAAAAACACCGGGGGCGTCCGAACCGACGCCCCCGGCTTCAGGCCTGCTGACTAGCTCACGGTGCGGTGGGATTTTCTACGGGCCCCGACCGGCTTGATGCCGAACTCGGTCAGCTTGTCGCTGCGATGGCCGTAGTGTCCCAGCACACTGTCGCGGAGGCGCGCCGCCAGATCCCGCACCTGCGCGAGGCCGGCGTAGAAATTCCGCGTCCCCTGCAACGACTCCTCGACGAGATCCATCCGCGTGCTCTGGATCGCCTGGAGCGCAGCGACTCCCCCGGCGAGCTGTGTGAGATGAAGCTCGAGGTGCGGCAGGTCCTCCTGGTTGGCTTTGAAACCCGCCAGCATCTGGTCCCAAGCGGCCAGCTCCGTGGTGAAGCTTTGATTCGACATTTTCATTCTCCTTTTCGTTCGATCGGGTTGGACTACTTGCTCTCGACGTGCGTCGGCGGCGTTTCGACGGCGGGCGGCGGCGTTACGGCCGACTTCGCCTTGCGCGTCCGCTTGCGGATCGGCTGGATGTCGAACTGCACCAGGTGCTCGCTGTCAGGACCGAGATGAGCCTTCACCAGCGCTCGCAGCTTGCGCGCCGCCTTCCATCCGTCCTTGACCGCCTGCTGCACCTGCTGGGTCATCGCCTGGCGATTCCCCGCGAAACTCTCCTGAGAGTCCTTGAGCGCCTTGGTGTTGGCGAGGGAGGCCGCCAGCGTGTCCCGGAACGGCTCGAAGCCGGTGAGCAGCGCGGCGTTCTCATTGGAGGAGTTCAGAAGCTTCTCCCAGTTGCGGAACATGTCGGCGTACGAATTGTTGTCCATGGTTCTTTCCTTTCGTTTCGTTGAGTGATGCGTCTTTCGATCGGGTCCGCCGGTCAGCCGATCTGGCCGGCGAGGTCGAGCACGTCCTCGGTCAGAGGGTAGAGGCCGTCGTGGTGGCGGCCGGAGATCAGCGTGATCTCCACGCGGCAGCCGCAGAGGACCACCTTGGCCGGCAGCTCGGCCACCGCCGCGAGGTGAGCGACGAGCGTGCCGTAGACCGTCGCGGCCGTCACGGTCGAGAGCTCCTTGGCTCGCGTGAGCCCCTTGCCGCGCAGGACCAGCCGCCAGTCCGGACGCGCCGTCAGCCACTCCTGCACGCGCTCCGGCTTGAGGTCTGCCACCAGCCCGCCGCCCAGATGCGGCGGCCGTCGCAGGCGGCCCAACAGTCCTCCCGTGCTGCCAAAAGTCTGCGGTGTGTACATACAACACTTCCTTTCGCTTGACTTCCGGGCCTCCATGGCCCGGAGGGTGAAACTCGATGCCTTCGTGCCTGATCTGAAAGCTCAGCTCCAGATCCTGCCTCAGGCGGTCGTACGCGGGCGGCCTTCAGACTTGGCCGACGGAATCTTCCAAACAGGGCCACCGCACGAGCCCCTCGAGAAGCCGGACAGTTCAACCGGTATAGCAAGTCGCCGCCCTGCTCTCCAGAAAGCGAGTCCGCTAGGCCTGGCTCCCATTCGTGCGATGGTCTTCCTGCTTCATCGCCGGCCCGATCGCAGACTTCCCGTTACAGGCTGCCCCTCCAGCTACTGTTCTCGTCTCAGTCGCGCGTCCATTTCCGTCTACCAAGAGTCTAAGGCGGCGACAACGGAAAAGTCTAGTCAAATCGGCAACAAAAACAGAAAAAGATCGACATTTTCTGAATCGTGGTTTGATTTAACGCCTCGCGGTTACTGAAAGGAAGTGTGTCGCTTCCGGCAGCGATCAGGCAAATTTGGACGTAGCTCTCCGCAAGAAATCTCGCCAGTCCATGCCAAACTGACGTCTCGGCAACGACAGGACGTTGCGTCCGCGGGCGGTGCGACGCCATGGCGGCGTCCGGCCGGTCCGCGGTCCAAGGAGGAGAGATGACTCACCGAAGCATCGGGCGAATCGCGGCGGCGGTGGCGCTGACGGCAATCCTCGCGTTAGCGACTCCCGCCCAGGCCGCGGGCTGGACGCCAGGAATTCCGACCTCGGGCTGGCTGGAAGCGGCCCTTCAGTGGATTGCGGGGGCTTTGCCGAGCGAGGGGAAGGGCGCGACAGCAGGCCCGAAGGCGGAAAAGAAGGCGGGGACGGATGTGAGCAGCGCGATAGCGCCGCCGCCGCCGCAGCCTGCGGTAAATACCGATAGTGGTCACGGCATAGACCCGAACGGCTAGTGCTTCGGTTCTTGTAGGGGCGGCCCTATGTGGCCGCCCCTACAAAATCCCGCGTTCCCTCCTGTTCCTCCTGCTGCCTATTCGTGCGAGAATACGGGGATTCAAAGGAGATGCGATTGAGCGACGACTCCAGCCGCAAGGTGCGGATCAACTGCGGCGGCGTGATGCTACGACTTGGAGGACTGACACCCGCTCAGGAAGCCGAGTACGAAATGCCGCTCCAGCGAGCGATTGAAGCGGTCCTCCCGCAGGCGCGCCACCTCCAGAAGGAGGATGCCCAGGTGAAGAGGGTCCTCGCAGTCTTGGAGAAGGGGGGCCTGGAGGCCATCGACAAGATCCCTCGGAAAATCTCGCACCTTGCGCGGATGAAGGCGCTACTCAAGCGGAGTTGGCAACTCCGCCACGAAAACCCAAGATTGATGGTTGACCTCGCCATCTTGGCCGCTCAGGTTTCGAGACTTCTCGACCCCAGGCAATTTGGCGTGGAGCGCGTTGCCGACTTCCAGGCCCAGGCCTATGCCGAGTTAGGCAATGCCTTCCGCGTCTCGGACCGCCTCCAGGAGGCAGCCTACCACCTGAACGAAGCGCGTAAATTTTTCGAAAGTGGAACCCGCGAGGAAGTCTTGGAGATCCGTCTGTTGGAGCTCGAAGGTGCGCTAGCCGCCGACCGTCGACAATTCGGTCGCGCTTCGGAGTACCTCCTTAAGGTATTGCAGTTTCACGAGCGACAGGGCGATCCCCACCTTGTTGGGAGGACCCTGGTCGTGATGGGCCTCTATGCCGGATACGCTTTCGATTACGAAAAAAGCATTGAACTTCTGGAGAAGAGCTTAATCTTCCTTGACGCCAAACGTGACCCTGGGCTCGCCTGCGCGGCAGCACACAATCTGATCCTCTCCCTCATTGACAGCGATCGCTTCCCTGAAGCAAAGAAGCTCCGCTTTATCTACGCGCGTCACCTTGCGAATCCAGGTGGGCGGGTCAACGAGGTTAAGTTTCGAGCCTTGGAAGCAAGAATCGATTCAGGCCTCGGAAATTATAAGCGAGCCGAAGGCATCTTCCGCGAGGTCCGAGAGGGTTATGCGGAAGTTGGCCGGCCTTACGTGGCAGCGGTATCGTGCCTCGACCTTTCAACCGCTCTCTTGGCCCAAGGTAAGTCCGTCGAGGCAGCGAGCATCGCTCTCGAAGCCGCCAACACCTTCCTCAGCCTAAAAATCCAACCTGAGGCACTCCAGGCGGTGATCCTGCTGCGCAACTCCTTCGAGATGCAGACTATCACGCGGGCGAAAGTTGAAGAGGTCACAGGGTTCCTGCGGCGGATCGAGATCGATCCTGCCTTGCGTTTCGAAGGCCAGGCCTGGGAAAGGCCCGACTAAGTGCTCGTCACAGAATAACCGCACCAACTCTCCGGGAGCTCAGCCCTTGAGGCGTTCGGCTCCGTCCGGCCCAACGGGTCGGGAGAATGGAGCCCAGGGCTGAGGCCGAAGGCCGATGCCCTGGGTGAAGGGATGACAACGCTGCGGCCTGAAAGGTCGCGAGAACTGTCTTGGCGAGCCGGGTTCTCGCGACCTTTCAGGCCGCAACGATTGGAAATGCCTTTTCTTCCCAGGGCATCGGCCTTCGGCCTCAGCCCTGGGCTAGGATCTCCCGACCCGTTGGGCCGGACGCGGAAATGACACAATTACTCCGTGACGAGCCCTAAGGGTGTTTGGAAAGTTCCTCCCCCACTGTAGAGCCGCCCGGTCCCGCCCTTCAGCCTTCGAGCCCGGCGGCGAACATCTTCCGGAACGTCTTCGCCACGATCCGCTCGAGCTCGCGTTCGAGCAGCGAGCCTCCCGTCGCGCCCGTGTCCGCCGGCTCGGGAGGTGGAACTCCGAGCGCTTCCCGCAACCGCAAGGTCGTCGGATCGGTCGGCTGCTGGGTCGGCGGATAGGCCAGCCGCAGGATCTCGTCCGGATCCACTCCGATCACCTCGGCGATCTCCGTGATGTGGTCGAAGCGCAGATCCATCACTCCCGAGAACAGACGCGTCAGGTAGCCGCGCGAGACTCCGAGCCGGGTCTCGACCTCGCGGTTGGTGAAGCCGAGGGACCGGAGAGTGGCCTTGAGGACGGTGATCATGTGCTGCGTCTGAGGCTTCATCTGAGGCTTCATGGCAGAGGATTCTACAGGATCGGGTCGCCGAGACTCAAGACCTTCTTACTTTACGACCCCAGTTGACAAGATCCGTGGCCGCGTTATAGAAGTTGGTCCTATCCGGTGGCGTCGAAGCGGGATTTGTTTCGACCAGGCAAGCCGGGGGAGGAGATGCATGAGCAGGGATGTGTCGGAGCTCGTGTCGGAGTTGCAGCGGGAAGGGCCGCTGCTCTGCCTGCCGGTCGGCAGCGAGCTGGTCTTGGAGCGGTTCGGATTCCGGACCGGGCAGGAGGTGATGATCCGGTTCGCGCAGGAGCGTGTCGAGATCCGTCCACGGGGCACGCCGGAGACGGTCCGCTTTCTGCTGAAACTGGTGGCGCGCGATCTGCGGGAGCTCGCCGACCAGATGAAGGATCTGGCGCGCGAGCTCCCCGGTGCCGGGGCCGACCCGAGAGGGGAAGGCGCGGAGAGCCTGGAGGAGGAGCTGGTCGCGATGGTGGAGTGCCTCCTGGCGGACAACCTGGAGCCGGCGATCCGCCGGCTGGAGGCGGTGGACGAGCTGGGGCCGAAGCTCTGAGAGGGTGCTTGGAAGTTGTGTTTTTGTAGAGACGTTCCCAGCCCGTCCACGACACCCTGTGCAGGCCATGGGGACGGCGGGACGTCTCCGGCGGAGCGCATTCCCTCGCCAGGGCAAGGTCTAACTGGGGCAAGCTGCGCCTTGTCTTGGTGAACCTGACCTTCGGCCGGCCCTGGTCGGCTGGCGGCCTTCTCACGGAGAGAGGCAGATGAAACGGCATGCCCTTCGGCGGAGACGTCCCGCCGTCCCCGTGGACTGCACAGGGTGTCGTGGACGGGCTGGGAGCGTCTCTACAGTGGGGGGCGCCTTCACGCTCTGACGGCGACCGCAAGGCATGGCTTCCGCCGGGCAAGGCGCCACTTCCGCCGGACAAGGCGGCGCTTCCGCCTGGCGAGGCGGCACCTTCGCCTCTGGCGGCGCCGTCTTCGCCTCCAGCGGCGAACGCTTCGCCGGACAAGGCGGCGCTTCCGCCGGACGAGGCGAACCCTTCGCCGCGCGAGGCGGGAGCGCCGCCGCTGGAGGCGAAGGCGCCGCCGCTCCCGGCGGAAGTGCCGCCTTGTCCGGCGAAGGCGCCGCCGCTCCAGGCGGAAGCGCGGCCTTGTCAGGCGGAAGATGGAAACCAGCCCGGCGGCGCGCCGCCGGGCTTTCGGAGGTTGGGAGACTACATGCTGAACGAGAGGCCGGCGCCGATCTCACGGCCGCCGAGATCGAGCTTGCCGAAGCCCTCGAAGTCGTCCTTGAGGTCGGCCTTGACGCGGGTCCAGCGCCCCTCGGCGAAGATGGAGACGTGGCGGCTGATCGGCACGTCGAGCCCCGCCAGGCCGTAGTAGCCGAAGGCGGTGCCGGAGGAGCTCAGGCGCGAGGTGAAGATCGCCTGGTGGGGATCGTTGAAGTCGATGAAGTCACCGCGCTCCTGCAGGCGCCAGGGATAGGCGCCGCCTCCCACGCCCAGATAGGGCTGCACGGCCGAACCCTTCGGCAGGAGATGGAAGACGAGGCCGATGGTGGCCGAGCCGATGTCGACCGTGGTGTCGTGCACGATGCGATGGTTGAAGTTGTCCTCGAAGTTGCGGTAGGCACCGGTGGTCTTCCCCTCGTAGTAGGAGCCGGAGAAGATCAGGCTCATCTTCTCGTTGAGGGGGAGCAGGAAGTCGGCGCCGAACGACGGGTTCTCGAAGTCGCTCTTGTCGGAGTTGGTGAAGTCGTTGCGGATCGAGTCCCAGTAGGCGGAGTTGCCGTCGGGACGGAACGAGCCGACGTGGATGCGGAATTCGCCGTCGCCGGGATTGTCGTAATAGGACCGCTGGGCGAAGGCAGGCATCGACAAGACGAGCAGCCCGCCGAGGGCGATCATCACGCGAGTCTTGGAAATCATCGTTTCTCTCCTTTGGTAAAGCAGTACACCGCGTCGGTACGAGCAACCGCGATGCCAGGGGGGGGGAAGGGTCATCGGGGAGCCGCGAACGCCGTCGTCCAGAGGGTTGATACGAAGAAAGCGGCTTGGCGTTGCAGCGAGGAGGCGGCCTCTTCAGAGGACACCCCCGAGATCCAGACAGCCCGCACCCGGCTTTCCGCACACCTGTCCACGCTAGCTTACACTTCCCTGAGCCCCAGATCCTTAGACACATCTCGCAGGATCGGGGAGGTCGTGGCCTGCGACCTCACCCTCGATCCCTCTCCTGAAGGAGAGGGAGGGCCCAACGGGGGCCGCATCGCAGTCGTCCCCCTTCTCCTTCAGGAGAAGGGGATAGGGGATGAGGTCGCAGGCCACGGAAGCCGATCGAAGCGAGGAAAGGTAGGAGGCCTTCCATGACTCATCGCGGTCGCCGGGCGCTGGGCGCGCTCGTCCTGCTGATTTTTGTGGCCGTCTCGCCTACCCGGGCGGCGACGGAGGTCGAGCGGCTCACGCATCTGGCGAAGCTCTGGGGGACGGTCCGCTACCTGCACCCCTACCTCGCGTACCGGGAGATCGACTGGGACGCGGCGCTGATCCTGGCCATCCCCAGGGTGCGGTCGGCGAAGACCTCCGCGGAGTATGCCGGCGCGGTAGGGACGATGCTCGCGGCGCTCGGCGATCCGGTGACCCGCGTCCTGCCGGACCGGACGCTTCCCGCCCAGGCCAAGCGTGAGACCTCCGGCCTGTTCCGCACGCTGGACGACGGTACGCTGGCGATCCATCTGCGGCCGGACCTCGGCGGCGACGAGAAGGAGCTCGAGGCGGCGTTCAAGGCGCTCGCCGCGGCGCTGCCGGCGGCGCGGTCGGTCCTCGTGGACATCCGCGGCAACGGCTCCAGGTATCCCGCCGAGTACTCTCTCCAGGCCTTCGCCGATCTCCTCGCCAGCCGGCCGGTGGTGGCGCCGGCGCAGCGCTTCCGGTACCACTCCGGCTTCCGCGCGCAGTTCGGCGAGAGCTCGGGAGGCTACAACTCGGGGTTCCAGACGCTGCTCGCCGACCGCTTCGCGCCTCCCGCGGGAGCGGTCGCCAAGCGCGTGGTCTTCCTGGTCAACGGCGACACGGTGCTGCCGCCGGTGGCGATGGCGCTCCAGGCCGCGGGCGACGGCGCGGTTGTCGCCGAGGGGAAGGTTGGCGACGAGGGGTTCGTGCTGCGGCGGGAGATCGATCTCGGCGAGGGATGGAGGGCGGTGGTGCGGACCGGCGAGATCCTCCCGCGGCCGGGCTGGAGCGGTCCGCGTGCCGAGGTCGAGGTGGCGCCGGCGGAGATTGCCACGCAGGGCGGCGATCCGGCGTTCGCGGCGGCGCTCCGGCTGCTGCGCGACGGCTGGTCGAAGCCGTCCGCCGGCGATCGGGCCGTGCCGCTGCCCGACGCGATCTGGCGGCCGGACCGTCGCTACGACGAGATGATCGAGCCGACCCTGGAGTACCGCCTGCTCGGCGTCTTCGAGGTCTGGAACGTCTTCCACTATTTCTTCCCCTACTTCGCGCTGACCGGCGACTGGGAGCCGGTGCTGCCGGAGTTCATCGCGCGGATGGAGCAGGTGCGGGACGGCCGCGAGTACGCCCTCGCCCTCGCCGAGATGGCGGCGCGCGTCGACGACGGGCACGTCAGCCTGACCGGCAATCCCACGCTCGACGCCCTCTACGGCCCGGTCCCCGCGCCAGTGGCGATCCGTTGGATCGAGAACGCCTGGGTGGTGACCGACGTGGCCGATGGCGCCAAGGGCTCGGGCGTCGAGGTCGGGGACGTCGTGATCGCGCTCGACGGCGAGCCGGTGGCAACGCGGGAGTCGGCGCTGCGGCGCTGCCTCGCCGCCTCGACCGAGGCCGGGATGCGCCGCAAGCTCGCCGACCGGCTGCTCTCGAGCGCGGACGGCTCGCCGCTCGTGTTGACCGTGCGCGGCCGCAAAGATCAGCCGCGCGAGGTGCGGCTGAAGCGCGGCGCCTGGACGCCGCACGCCGCCGGCGAGATCGTGCGCGTCCTCCCCGGCAACCTCGGCTATGCCGACCTCGGCCGTCTCCCTTACTCCGCGGTGGAGGGGATGTTCGAGCGGCTGAAGGGGACCCGCGCTCTGATCCTCGACCTGCGCGGCTACCCCGACGGCACCGCCTGGCCGATCACGGCGTATCTGAACACGCGAGGCGCCACGCGGGGGCCGCTCTTCCGCCACCGGCTGGTCTCGGCGGCCGACCGCGGCGAGACGGCGGCGGGCGTCGACTTCACCCAGCCGCTCCCCGCCTTCCCCGTCCCCTTCGTGTACAAAGGGCGCACCGTCATGCTGATCGACGAGCGGACGGTCAGCCAGTCCGAGCACTCAGGCCTTTTTTTCGAGGCGGCGAACGGCACGAAGTTCATCGGTTCGCAGACGGCCGGCACCGACGGCGACGTCACCTACTTCGCCGTGCCGGGGATCGCCTCGGTGCGCTTCAGCGGCCACGACGTGCGCCACCCCGACGGCCGCCAGCTCCAGCGGATCGGACTGGTTCCCGACGTCGAAGTGGCGCCGACGATCCAGGGGATCCGCGACGGCAGGGACGAGGTGCTGGAGCGCGCCGTGCGGTATCTTGAGGAGGAGCTGGCGCACGAGTAGTCTGTCAAGGCAAATTGACTAGTCTGTAGGGCCCCCTGGGACCGCCGGCGTCCCGCCGGCTCTAACTCCGCTTTTAGTTAGTTTTAGTTAGAGCCGGCGGGACGCCGGCGGTCCCAGGGGCTCTCACCCAAGGCAGATCCAGACAAACCATGTTCCAACCCGCCCCCATCGCCCTGCTCGTCCTCGCCCTGGCGCAGGTGCCAGCGGCGGCGCCGGAGATCGAGCGGTTGACGCACTTGGCGAAGCTCTGGGGGACGGTCCGCTATCTGCACCCGTACCTCGCCTATCGAGAGGAGATCGACTGGGACGCGGCGCTGATCCAGGCCATCCCCAGGGTGCGGTCGGCGAAGACCTCCGCGGAGTACGCCGCCGCGGTACAGACGATGCTCGCGGCGCTCGGCGATCCGGTGACCCGCGTCCTGCCTCCGGAGCCGTTGGCGGCGGCGAAGCCGGAGCCGGCCGCGGAGAAGCCCCTGCCGCCGCTCCGGTGGCTGAACGGCCAGACTCTGGTGGTCGACCTGCGCTCCTATGCCGGCTACGGCGGCTTCCGGGCGCTGTTCCGCCAGTTCGACGGGATGGAGAAGGAGATCGGCAAGGCGCGGACGGTCGTCGTCGATCTGCGGCCGGCAACTGCGGCAATGGCGGGCGGCGGCGCGGGCTTTCAGCTCGTCCTGAACCGGCTGGCGCCCTTCCTGATTCACCGGCCGGTCCGCGCTCCCACGCAGAGATACCGGCTGACCTCGGGCTATCCGTCGCAGGACGGTATGACCGCCGGCATCTATTGGTCGGGATTCGTCACGCTCGCCGCGGAGGGCATCACTCCAGCCACTCCCAAAGGCCCGGATCGCGTGGCGTTCCTGGTGAGCCCGCGCACCGAGCTCCCCGCCGTCGCCCTGGCGCTCCAGGCGTCGGGAGACGGCGTTCTGGTCTCGCAGGACGAAGCCGGCGCCCAAGAGCTCGCCGAGGAGTCGCTGGTGGTCTCCCGGAGCGTGGATCTGGGAGAGGGGCTGACCGCGCAGGTGCGGGCGAGCGAGCTGGTCCCGCTGCCGGGCTGGCGCGGGGTTCACGCCGACGCCCGGATCGCGGCAGGCACGAGCGACGAGGCCGCGGTGCGGGCGGCGATCGCGGCGATCGACGCCAGGCGGCCATCGTCGGCGGCGGCAGTCGTGCCTCTGCCGGACGCCGTCTGGCGCGCCGATAAGACCTACCCCGAGATGCTCGATCCCTCCCTGGAGGTCCGCCTCCTCGCCGTGGTCCGGGCCTGGAACGTCATCCATTATTTCGATCCCCACAAGGCGCTGATGGGCGACTGGGACGCGGTGCTCCCCGAGTTCCTGGCGCGCATGGAAGAGGTCCGCGGCGCGCGGGGGTACGCGGAGACGGTGGCGGAGATGATGGCGCGCCTGGCCGACGGGCACACCGAGGTCTCCGGACATCCGGAGCTCGACCGGCTCTACGGCGAAGCCGGCGTGGACGTCCTGCCGCGATGGATCGAGGGGAAGTGGGTGGTGGTCGGCCTCGGCGACGATCCGGCGGCGCGCGCGTCCGGCCTCCGGGTCGGGGACGTGATCGCGGCCGTCGACGGCGAGCCCGCTCAGGCGAAGATCGAACGTCTGCGGCGGGTGATCTCCGCGTCCAACGAGGGAGGTTTCCGGGAGACCGTCCGCCGGCTCCTGCTGGACGGAGCGGAAGGCTCGACGGCCGTCCTGTCGATTGCCGGCGGTGCCGGCGGCGCCGGCCGCGACGGCGCGACGCGGGAAGTGAAGCTGCCGCGTGCCAGGAAATACGCCTGGCTCAACCTGCCGGCGGCAAAGGGCGAGGTCGTGCGCCTCCTGCCCGGCAACCTCGGCTATGTCGACCTCACCCGGCTGGAGGGGAAGGACGTGGACGCCATGTTCGAGACGCTCAGGGCGACCCGCGGAATCATCTTCGACATGCGCGGCTATCCCAAGGGGATCTTCGGACGGCTGGCGCCCCGGCTCAACACCCGGAACGCGCGCTTCGCCGCCTCGTACCGCGGGCCGGAGGTCTCCGCCTTCGTCGACGAAGGGGAGGAGGCCGAGGCCGGGCACGTCTTCTCGCAGCCGATCTACGAAACGGAGCAATGGAAGTACACCGGCAGGACCGTGATGCTGATCGACGAGCGGGCGATCAGCCAGGCCGAGCACACCGGCCTGTTCCTGGAGGCGGCGAACGGCACGAAGCTCGTGGGCACTCCAACGGCCGGCGCCGACGGCGAAGCGACCACCTTCACGCTTCCCGGCAACATCCGGGTCGGCTTCACCGGCCACGACGTGCGCCACGCCGACGGCCGCCAGCTCCAGGGGATCGGGCTGACGCCCGATGTCGAGGTGGCGCCGACGATCCAGGGGATCCGCGACGGCAGGGACGAGGTGCTGGAGCGCGCCGTGCGGTACCTGGAGGAGGCGCTGGCGCACTGATCGACGTTCCCCCGCCCGAACCCTCACCCCCGGCCCCTCTCCCATCCCCCGCCCCCCTCCCTCACTGGGAGAGGGGAGAAAGGCAAGAAGACCCATCGTCCTGGCTAACTCCTACTAACCCCTCCCTCTTCTCCCGGTGAGGGAGGGGGTCGGGGGGACGGGAGAAGAGGGCCGGGGTGATGAGGGCCAGCGCCGCAGCCAAGGTCAATCTGTCAACGTAGAATCAAGAAGCCTCCGCTTCCTCCGGCGGCAGGATCACCTGCAGCGCCCGCGGGCGGGTGCGATAGCGCAACGGCGAGCGCATCATGCTGACCTCGCCGTCGAAAGCGACCGGGATGGCCCGCTTCCTCCGCACGTCGACGGTGAATTCCGGCAGGCGCCAGTCCTCGATGCTCTCGGTGCGCTTGATGTCGCGCACCAGGCCGAGCAGGGCAATGCCGACCAGCCCCAGGCGGCTCCGGCTGCGCGTCAGGTAGAGGTAGAGGTTGCCGCTGTCCTCCACGCGATCGGGAGCGCCGTGGGCGAAGGCGTTGAGGACGTACTCGTTGTTGCCGACGAAGAGCACCTCGGTCTTGCGCTCGACACTCCAGTCGCCGGACGAGATCTTGAGACGGAGCGAGGAGAGGCGCGGCAGCAGCTTGAAGGTGACGATCGCCATCGCCACCCACTTGCCGTGCCGGTTGTGCTTCATCTCCTGATCGCGCGCCTGGACGATCGGCGGGTAGAAGCCGATCGACGAGTTGTTGAGGAAGATCTCGTCGTTGACCTCGCCGACGTCGAGAGGGCGGACCTCCCCCTCGGCGATCACCTTCGCGGCCTCCGCCAGGTCGGTGGGGATCTTGAGGTCGGTGGCGAAGTGGTTGAGCGTGCCGAGCGGTAGCACGCCGAGGGGGACCTCGCCGCCGACCAGCACCGAGGCAACGGCGCGGATCGTGCCGTCGCCGCCGCCGGCGACCACCGCTTCGGCGCCCGCCTTGACCGCGGCGCGCGCGGCGTCGCAGATCTCCTCGCCGGGAATGAGCTTGACGTCGGCCTCGGTTCCAGCTTTCTGGAAGATCTCCCGCAAGCTCGCGGCGGTGATGCCCTGTTTCCGCACGGAGCCTCCGTTGCGGTTCACGAGCACGGTGACGTTCTTCATCGTCCGGAATCTTTCATCCACGCGATCCTAGCAAGGTATGTTCCAATCTCCCTTCCTCGCCCTGCTCCTCGTCACCCTGGCGCAGCTCCCGCCCTCTCCGGAAGTGGTGCGCCGCGAGATCCTGGTGGCGATCAACGACGAGCGCATGGCGGCGGGGGTGGCTCCTCTGCGTCTCCGTCCGGCGCTCGACCGCGTGGCGCAGCAGAACGCCGAGGAGGCGCGCGACCATGAGGGGGCGCCCTACGACGAGAAGTCGATCCCCCGCATCCAGGGGCGCCTGCGCGCGGCCGGCTACGAGGCGCACGGCTGGCACCAGGCCTTCGCCGCGGGCAAGGAGGGGCCGGCGGCGCTGGTGGCCTGGGTCAAGAAGGAGAACGCGGACGCCTTCAAGTCGCTGGTCAATCCCGACTACCAGGAGCTGGGGATCGGCATCAGCGAGATCCGCGGCACTCCGCTCTACGACTTCCTCCTGGCCTGGCGCGAGAGCGAGTCCTTCGCGCGCCAGACGGCCGCCCTCGGCGACCTCACCCGGGCGCGCGAGGCCATGCTCGCCCGCGTCAACGCCGAGCGGGCGAAAGTAGGAAGACCGCCGCTGCGCCTCGATCCCCGCCTGAGCGCGGCGGCGCAGGCGCACGCCGAGGACATGATGGTCCACTCCTACTACGCCCACGCGTCGCCCGAGGGGAAGACGCCGCTCGACCGCGTACGCAAGACGGGCTACGCGCCGCACATCGTGGCGGAGAACATCGCGCGCGGCCCGTTCACGGTCGACGAGGTGATGGATGACTGGATGCTGAGCCGCGAGCACCGCGCCAACCTCCTCCACCCCGCCTTCCGCGATTTCGGCGCGGGCATCGTGGTGGGAAGGAACGCGGCGGTCGGGTTCACGGTGATCTGGGTTCAGGACTTCGCGGCGCCGTAGAGCCTTCTCTTCGGCGTCCCGAGGCCGCCGCTCATCTCGGATTGCAGATGTCGGTCGAGCATTCGGTGTTTCCGGTCGCAACCGCGCAGCCGCCCATGCACACCGCGACGTTGTACCGCTGGAATGAGTGTATCCCCGAGGTGCAGCAGCCGCCGGGAAGCCCCCGGATGAGGGTTCCGTCCGGCTGGGAGCAGGAGCGCAGGCAGGCAACGCTGGCCTTCGGCGCGCTGGCGGCAAACGTGAGGACGAGGGCGAGGGTCAACAGGGCAAAACGAAGTCGGGTCATAGCTTCTCCTGAAGCGCATGCGCTCCCTGGTTCCGTTCCAGGGAGGCCGCGCCGCCCGAGAAGTATACGAACTTCCGAATATCTATGGGCCCGTTTTTTCTTCGTTCAGGCCGGATCGCAGGCGACGGTCGAGCAGGAGTAGCCTCCCGGACTCCAGGGGTGCGCGCAGCCGGCCGTGCACATCAAGACGCTGTACCGCTGGAACGTGTGCACCGCGTGGCCCACGACTGCAGTGCAGCAGCCGCTCGGAGGTCCCTGGACATAGGATCCATCCGGTCCGGAACAGGGCCGCAGACAAGCGGCGTTGGCCTTGGGGGCGCGGGCGGCAAAGGTGAGCACGAGGGCGAGGGTCAACAGGGCAAAGCGAAGTCGGTTCATGGCTTCTCCTGGAGCGCATGCGCTCTCCGGTTCCGTCCGGACAGGCTGCGCCAGGGAGCATACGAAGTCTTGCATATCTTTGCCACTGAGTTTTTGGCTCGGGGCCTCTGAAGAAGGGCGACCGCGGATTTCTCCGCGATCGCCCCATGGGTTCAGATTACCTGCGGACCTCGCGGATCTGGTCGACGTCGATGCTGACGGCGTCATCCTTGAGGCCGGTGGCGGTGTAGACCGCGGTGACAGTGAGCGGGACGTCGCTGACGATCTCCAGGAAACCGATCAGCAGCGGACCGTTGGAGCTCACCGGCTGCTTCAGCAGCTCGGCGAGGCGGCAGCAGTCGTCCATCGTCGCGGTGTGCGGCGGCAGTACGATCCGGTCCTGAGCCATCTCCTTCGCCACGCGCGGCTCGCGCCCGAGCGCCTCGCCCTTGAGGACCACCGGCGTGAAGTGCTTTTCGATCACCGCGTCGGAGCAGTAGCCGTTGTAAAGGTTGATCTCGGTCGCATAGCGACCGGAGCGGACCGGGCTGCAGCCTTCGGTCGGGGATTCGTTGACGCCGCAGACGACCTTGGCGACGTAGTGATAGCGGCACTTGGGAATCGTGATCTTCGTGGGCTTCCGCGCCACGACCGCGTGATCCATCACGACGTCGATCGAGCCGGTGAAGACCTGGTCACGCAGCGCGCAGCTTTCGGAGCCACGCTCGAAGACGAGATCGAAGGTGAGCGTATGGGCCTTGGTCGGATCCAGCGGCCCATAACCGCCGGCGGGAGTGATCGACGTGACGAACGGGGCGATCGCGCCGGAGGGAACCAGGTTGAGGTTCTGGATCTGAATGGCCTTGATCAGCGCATCGAGGATCGTCTTGGCGACGTCCGTCGGATGAATTCCAACGGCGAGCGAGCCGCCCGTCGCCGTGGTGATGGCGGTCGCTTGTCCGGTGAGGCCGTTGCTGGGGCATCCAGGGTAACCATCCGTGCTCGCCGCATCCAGGCCAGGTCCCGAGCTGACCGAAATGCCGAGGACCGCGATGCCCTTGGGCTGAGCCGGCGTGGTCACCGAGGTGAGGTCGGCGATCACCGTCGTGCGGGTGATATCGAAGGGGCCACCCCAGACCGCCTTGCAGATCGGCTCGTGGCTCGGGGCATCCCCAAACCAGACGATGAACTTCAAGGCCCCCGGACGCCATCCGGCCACGGACTTGACCTGGTGCAGAGCCGAGAGCGCGGACTCAGGGATGTCGCCGCCGGCGAACCACGGGGCCGACCAGGCGTTGATCGCGTTGGTCACGGCCGCCTGATTGGCGGTGATCCCCTGCTGGTTCAGGAAGGGATCGGGGTCTGTGAAATCCTTGTAGTTGCCGACGCCGAACTGGATGTCGAGGCCGGTTCCCCGCAGAGCGTTGAAAATCGTGCCAGCACCCGTTTTCACGTCATTGATCGCAGGCCCCATGCTGCCGGTGTTGTCGGCCAGGAAGTAGACGTCCACTTTCTCGCCGATCGGCTGGGCCGGAATCGTGACCGTGATCTTCTCGCGAAACCCGCACTCGGTGAGCTGGATGTCGTTGACTTTGGGATCGATCGTGACGCGCCGGGCGAGCGTAGCCGCCGGCAGCTCGACCGCGAGCTCGGCCGGAGCGAAGAAGGCCTTGCCTTCCGCCAGCGAAAGCTTCGCCAGATCGACCGGTTTGCCAGCGTCGTCGAGGACCACCGTGGTGTGGGGTCCGTTCGGATCGTCGACACCCCGGACGACGAACCGGTGGACGGTGGCCTTCGAGGAAGGAACCTGATCGGTCTCCTCCGCGACGATCTCCGTCTTCTTGCCTGCGAACTGTTTTCCGAGCGAGTCGAGGGCGCTCTTGCGCAGCGCCTCAAGATTGTCGTTTGCCATGATTTTCTCCTCCGCGGCGATCTGGTAGAGCCCGCCCGACAGGGGCGAGGCTCACCCAGGCTTTCGTTCTCCGCGTCAGAGATCTGACAGATTCTTTAATTCTTTTTTCGGCCCAGATCGTTGAGGATCAGCGACGCCAGCGCCGTCCAGCCGGTCTGATGGCTGGCGCCGAGGCCGCGGCCGTTGTCGCCGTGGAAGTATTCGTAGAAGAGGACGAGGTCCTTCCAGTGGGGGTCGGCGGCGAAACGGGGATCGTTGCCGTGAGCGGGACGCCTCCCCTGAGGATCGGCGAGGAAGAGGGCGGCCATCCGGCGCCGCAGCTCGCAGGCGACTTGGTCGAGGTTCATCATCTGGCCGGAGCCGGTGGGGCACTCGACCTTGAGGGTGTCGTGGTAGAAGTGGTGGTAGCGCTCCAGCGCCTCGATCAGCAGGTAGTTGGCGGGGAACCAGATCGGCCCGCGCCAGTTCGAGTTGCCGCCGAACATGCCGTCGCGCGACTCCCCGGGCACGTATTCGACGCGATGGACCTCGCCGTCGACCGCCAGCTCGTAGGGGTGCTCGCGGTGGATGCGCGAGAGCGACCGCACGCCGAACGGCGAGAGGAACTCGTTCTCGTCCAGCACGGTGCGCAGCACCCGCACCAGCCGCTCGCGCGAGGGGATGGCGAGCAGGTAGATCGTGTCGTCCGGCCGCTTGGGGGACTCCATGAAGGAGATGTTGCGCGCCAGATCCTGGCGGTTGCGCAGGAACCAGCGCATCCGCTTGGCGAAGCCGGGGAGGCGCCGGAAGATCACCTCCTCGTTCAGCGCCGAGGCGGCGAACAGCGGCATGATCCCGACCATCGAATGGAGGGGGAGCGAGATCCGCCGGCCGCCGACCAGCATCTGGTCGCAGTAGAAGCCCTCCTCCTCGTTCCAGAGACCGGTGCCGCCGAGGGTGTTGATGGCGTCGCTGATCGCCACGAAGTGCTCGAAGAACTTCGAGGCGACGTCCTCGTAGGCGGGGTCCTTGCGCGCCAGCTCCAGCGCCATCGCCAGCATGGTGGTGCAGAAGAAGGCCATCCAGGCCGTGCCGTCCGCCTGCTCGAGCATGGCGCCGCCGGGGAGCGGCTGCGAGCGGTCGAAGACGCCGATGTTGTCCAGTCCTAAAAAGCCGCCGGAGAAGAGGTGATTCCCCTCCTCGTCCTTGCGGTTCACCCACCAGGTGAACATGATCAGCAGCTTCTGGAAGGCCCGCTCGAGGAACAGGCGGTCGCGGTGGCCGCGCGGCGCCGCCATCTTGTAGACGCGCCAGCAGGCCCAGGCGTGAACCGGCGGATTGACGTCCGAGAACGCCCACTCGTAGGCCGGCATCTGGCCGTTGGGGCTCATGTACCACTCGCGGAGCATCAGCAGGAGCTGCTCCTTGGCGAACTCGGGATCGGTCTTGGCGAAGACCAGCATGTGGAAGCCGAGATCCCAGGCGGCCCACCAGGGGTACTCCCAGGTGTCGGGCATGGAGATGACATCGCGGCTGTGCAGGTTGCGCCAGGAGGAGTTGCGCCCGCTCTTCCGTTCGGGGGGAGGCGGCGGCTGGCCGGGATCACCGTCGAGCCAGTCGGCGACGATGTAGTGGTAGAACTGCTTCGACCAGAAGAGCCCGGCGAAGGACTGCCGGCAGACCCGCTTCTCGTCGTCCGAGAGGGCGGCCTCGATCCGCGTCGCATAGAAGGCGTCGGCCTCGGCGAGGCGCGCCGCGAACGTCGTTTCGAACTCCTCGCCGAAAGGTGCCGCGGCGCTCTCTTCCGGCGCCAGGCGGAATTCCAGCACCACCTCGCCGCCCGCCGGCACCTCCAGCTTGTAGACGAAGGCGGCCTTGGTCCCCTCGTCCGGATGGACGGCGTCGGTCTTGCCCTCGATCAGATAGCGGTGAAAGGCGTCCTTGACGTGCGGGGACGGATTGGGAGCGCCGAAGAGGCGCTCGGTGTTGGTCTCGTTCTCGGTGAACAGCAGGGCCGCGGGTGCGCTCGCCGCCGCCAGGCGGAGGCGGCCGAGGCCGGGGTGGAGCGCGAGCAGAGCTCCGGAGTCCTCCCTGGTGATCGATCCCTTCGGCCAGCACCCCTCGCCGGTGCGCCCCCAGCTCCAGGTGTTGCGGAACCAGAGGGTCGGCAGGACGTGGACGGTCGCCGCCTCGGGGCCGCGGTTGGCGACGGTGACACGGATCAGGAGGTCGTCTGGAGAGGCCTTGGCGTACTCGGCGAAGACGTCGAAATAGCGGTTGTCGTCGAAGATCCCGGTGTCGAGGATCTCGAACTCTCCCTGGTCCCTCCCCCGCCGCCGGTTCTCGTCGATCAGGCGGGCGTAGGGGAACTCCGCCTGCGGATACTTGTAGAGCGCCTTGGCGTAGGAGGCGGTGGGGGTGGCGTCGAGGAAGAAATACTGCTCCTTGACGTCCTCGCCGTGGTTCCCCTCGGGTCCGGTGAGGCCGAAGAGGCGCTCCTTGAGGATGGGATCACGGCCGTTCCAGAGGGCGAGGGCGAAGCAGACGCGGCACTGGCGGTCGCAGATTCCCAGCAGGCCGTCCTCCCCCCAGCGGTAGGCGCGGCTGCGGGCGTGGTCGTGCGGGAGGTAATTCCAGGCGTCGCCGTTCGCCGAATAGTCCTCGCGGACGGTGCCCCACTGGCGCTCGGAGAGATAGGTCCCCCAGCGCTTCCAGTTCTTCTCACGGCTGGCGTCCTCGGCCAGGCGGACGGTCTCCGGATCGGCCGGCGGCGCGGCGGCGGGGGGCGGATCGAGCGTGGACATTGGTGGGAAGCTTACATCGACCTGGTTTACATGGATCGGCGATAACGGCCGAACGAGAGCGTGGCGAGCCCGCCGCAGGCCAGCGCGAAGGCGGCCAGCAGGCCGAGGCAGAGCGCGGCCTCGGTTCCGGCCTCGCCCTGGAAGCCGTCGCGGGCGGCGGTCACCGCCCAGTTCACCGGATTGAACCGCGAGACCGTGAGGATCCACGGGGGCATCAGGTTGCGCGACATGATCATGCTCGACAGGAAGGTCGAGGGAAGCACGATGAAGTTCATCACCGCGATCACCATCTCCTGCCGGCGGGCGAGCAGCGCCAGGGCGTTCGAGAAGGCGGCGAAGGCGGAGCCGAGGAGGGCGGCGGCGAGGAAGACCAGGAGGATTCCGGCCAGCCCGCCCTTGGGGCGCGCGCCGAGCAGGCAGGCGACGGCGAGGATGATCGCCGCCTGCACCACCACCTGCGCCGCCGAGTTGAGGATGCGGGCGGCGATCAGCGCGCCGCGCGAGACCGGCGTCGCCAGCAGGCGGTCGAGCACGCCGCGGTCGATGTCGCCCAGCATGCCCATCCCGGAGTAGGCGGCGCCGAACAGCGCGGTCATGATCGAGATCCCTGGCGCCAGGAACTGCACGTAGGACGAGGCGCCGAACCCCTGGATCGTCGTCACCTTGCTGAAGAGCTGCCCGAAGAGGGCCACCCAGAGGACCGGCTGCACGATCGAGATCAGCACGAAGACGGGCATCCGCAGCGTCGCCCGCAGCAGGCGGAGGAAGAGGTGCCAGGTGTCGAGGAGGAACGACATCATCCGCCCGCTTCCTGGTAGGGGTGGCCGGTCGCCTTGAGGTAGACCTGGTCGAGCGTCACGCCCTCGCCCGGGATCTCCCGCTTCAGCTCTTCGGGCGTTCCCGCGGCGACGATCCGGCCGCCGTCGACGATCGCGATCCGCTGCGCGAGCTGGTCGGCCTCCTCCAGGTAGTGGGTGGTCAACAGGATGGTCAGCCCGCCCGCCGCCAGCCGGCGGACCTCCTTCCACATCACGGCGCGGCTCTCCGGGTCGAGGCCGGTGGTGGGCTCGTCGAGGAAGAGCACCTCGGGGCGGTGGATCAGCCCCATGGCGACGTCGAGCCGCCGCTTCATGCCTCCCGACCAGGTGATCGCCGGGCGGTCCGCCGCCGCTTCGAGCTGGAAGAGCTGGAGCAGCTCGAGCGTGCGCGCGCGCACCGCCGCCGCCGGCAGGTGGAAGAGGCGCCCCTGGAGATCGAGGTTCTCGCGCCCGGTGGCCGCCAGGTCGACGCCGGAGCTCTGGGCGACGTAGCCGATCCGGCGTCGCACCTCGCGCGGCTGGCGGAGGACGTCGAAGCCGGCGACCCGCGCCGTCCCCGCGGTCGGCGCCGAGAGGGTGGTCAGGATGCGGACGGTGGTCGACTTGCCGGCGCCGTTGGGGCCCAGCAGCGCGAACACCTCGCCGGCCTGGACGGCGAACGAAACGCCGCGCAGCGCCTCGACGCCGCCGGAATACGTCTTGCGCAGATCCGCGACGGCGATGGCGTCAGTAGGCGCGTCCGTAGTCGCGTCCGTGTTCCCGTCCGTGACCGCGTCCGTGCTCCCGTCCGTGTTTTCTTGCCTGCTCAGTTCGAACCCGGGAACAGCGAGCCGCCGATCAGGCTGCCGGGAACGTGCGTGAAGCCGGAGTCGCGGCGGTGCGGCGGCCGGGGGCCCGGGAAGCCTCCGCCGCCGCCGAAGAAGCCGGGGCCCACGATCACCGAGCCGTAGAAGGGGTTGCCGTAGAACGGAGGATAGCCCTGGGGCTCCTCCTGCTGGCCGAGCTGGCGGACGGCGGAGAGCTCGGCGAGCGCGGCGATCCGGTCCTCGCGCGCCGCGCGCGCCGCTTCCTGGCGGGCGGCGGCATAGCGGGCAGCGGCCTCCTCCTGCGCGCGCTGCCTGGACTGCAGCTCCTCGTGGGTGAGCCACTGGCCGCCGGCGAGCACGAACCCCCGCCGGCGCATCGAGTCGCCGTAAGGGACCCAGCGGTCGAGCTGCGGATCGAGGACGTAGCCGTAGCCGCGCAGGATCGGCGCCAGGCCGGCGGCCCGCGGATCGAACGTCGCCGCGGCCAGGGCGGCCTCGCGGGTCGCCTGGTCGAGCTCCTTGCCGCGGGCCCAGCGGGCGAGCTCCACCCAGTCGGCGGCGCCGGCCGTGGGGCTCTTCTTGAGCGCCTCCTTGCGGCGCAGGAACTCGGCGAGGTTCGAATCCCCGGCCTCGACGCGCAGCACCTGGTCCTTGGGGAGGCTGAGGGTGCCGCCCTGCATCCGGATGCGCACCTGCGCGCCGGCCGTCTCCGCGATCACCCCCTCGAACTTCCGCCCATTGACCAGGTAGACGTCATCCGCGAGCGCCGGAACGGCGGTGAGAAGGAGGAGGGAGAGAAGAGGAAGAGACCGGTTCGGCATGGAAGCTTCCTTTATGAGACGGCCCGGCGGCCAGAGTGATTCTAGCACTCCTGGCCCTCTGGAGGCGATGATTCACAGGCCATGACATAATTCAGGAACTCACAGACTGGAGAGGAGCTCCCATGCGACTCATCAAGATCACCGCGTTCTCCTGGGCCGGCCTCCTGCTGGCTTCGTTCCTTTCGGCCCAGACTCCCCAAGGGCCCGAAGTCCCGGTCAATACCAGGACAGGATTCCCCGCGTTCCCGCAGGTTGCCACGGCGGCGAACGGAGCCTTCGTCGTCGCCTGGGAGCACAAAGAGTCCACGAGTCCCGGCTTTCGCCGCGTGTGGGTCCGCCGCTTCGCCGCCAACGGCAGGGCGCAGGGGCGCGAGTTTCCCGTCAGCACCTCCTCGTCCGGCGCGGCGCAGACCGCTCCCCATATCGCCGTGACGGCCGGGGGCAATTTCCTCGTCGTGTGGGAGACGGGGAACGGGATCGACCGCAGCGTCGTCCTCGGCCGCTGCTTTGCAGCCAGCGGAAGAGCCTTCGGTCCCGCCTTCCGGCTCAACCCGGACAGCCAGGGGCTCGAAGTGAGCCCAGCCGTCGCGGCGGCTCCCGACGGCAGCTTCGTGGCCGTCTGGACGAGCGGCTCCAACCCCTTTGGATACAGCGACGACATCCTCGCCCGGCGCTTCACGGCACAGGGCACGCCGCTCGGCGCCGCGTTCAAGGCCGTGTCTCCGGCGGGGCCCTATCAGAATTTCCCGCAGGTCGCCGTGAGCGGCAACGGAGACTTCCTCATCGGCTGGCAGGTCGCCAAGGTGATCAATGGAGCCTACTACCTCGGGGTCGCCGCGCGGCGATTCGACGCTGAGGGCCATCCGCTGGGAGACGGGTTCGAGGTCGCGCCGGGCGGCCTGAACGACGCGAACGGGTTCGCCTTTGCGATGACAGAGGATGGCGAAGCTCTCTTTGCCTGGAAGGGCGCCCTTCCCGACACTCCCCCCATCAGCGGCGAATTCATCCTCCGTGGCATCCTGAGCCGGCGGATCGCCGCCGACGACTCACCGGTCGGCGCCACGGTCCAGGTCAGCGAAATTACCTTTGACAAACCATCCCAGGAGCCCCCGGCCGTCGCCGTGCTTCCCGGCGGCGGCTACTTCGTGACCTGGAGCGACGGCGCCATCTCTCCGTCCATGATCTTCGGCCAGAGCCTGGCGAGCGACGGCACCCTCCAGGGCTCCACCCGGCAGATCAACAGCGGCGATGCCAGCAAAGGGTTCCTGCCCGCCGTGGCCATCGCCCCGAGCGGCCAGGGGATCGTCACCTGGACCCAGCCCCTGCGGCACTCCACCCAGATCCTGCTTCGGCGCCTGATCCCCTGAAAACTGATTCCCTGAAAAGAAAAGGGCGGCCTTTGCAGGCCGCCCTTGGTGTTTCCATCCGATGAGGCTGGAGCCTACTCGCTCTCGAGCACTTCCTGCGGGAGGCTGCGGATCTCCTCCTCGCCGAACTCGAAGAACAGCTCCTCCTCGGGCTCGTTGTCGGACTCGATGTACTCCTCGGCCATGTGGAAGTTGTGGTAGTAGTCCATGCCGGTGCCGGCGGGGATGACCCGGCCGACGATGACGTTCTCCTTGAGACCGCGCAGGCCGTCCACCTTGCCGCTGATCGCGGCCTCGGTGAGCACCCGGGTGGTCTCCTGGAAGCTCGCCGCCGAGATGAAGCTGTCGGTCGACAGCGACGCCTTGGTGATGCCGAGGAGCAGCGGGCGGCCGATGGCGGGGGTGCCGCCGGCGGCCACGACGCGGTCGTTCTCCTCGCCGAACTTCCAGCGATCCACCTGCTCGTCGATCAGGAACTCGGTGTCGCCGACCTCCTCGATCTTCACCGACCGCATCATCTGGCGCACGATCACCTCGATGTGCTTGTCGTTGATGGCGACGCTCTGCGACCGGTAGACCTCCTGGATCTTGTCGGTCATGTAGCGCTGCAGCTCCTTCTCGCCGAGCACCTGCAGGACGTCGTGCGGGTTGATCGGACCGTCGATGAGCGGCTCACCGGCGCGCACCCGCTCGCCCTCCTGCACGTTGATGTGGATCGAGCGCGGCACCAGGTACTCGCGGGAGTCCCCCATGTCGCTCTCGACGACCACCTTGCGCATCCCCTTGTGGACCTCGCCGAGGCGGACCGTGCCGTCGATCTCGGTGATGATCGCCGGCTCCTTGGGGCTGCGGGCCTCGAAGAGCTCGACGACGCGGGGGAGACCGCCGGTGATGTCCTTGGTCTTGGTCGTGGCGCGCGGGATCTTCACCAGCGTGTCGCCGGGGTAGACCTCCTGGCCGTTCTGGATCACCAGGTGCGAGCCCGAGGGGAGGAGGTAGCGCTTGGTGCGGTCGCCGTCCCCCTGGATGAAGATCGCCGGCACGCGCTTCTCGTTGGCCGACGCCTCGACGATGATCTTCTGCGACAGGCCGGTGACCTTGTCGGTCTCCTCGCGGACGTTCTCGCCCTCGACGATGTCCTGGAACTCCACCTTGCCCCGGATCTCCGAGAGGATGGCCGAGGTGAAGGGGTCCCAGGTGACCAGCTCGGTGCCCGGCTCGACGGCGTCCGCCTCGTGGACCAGAAGCTGCGAGCCGTAGGTGAGGGCGTAGCGCTCCCGCTCGCGACCCTTGTCGTCGGTGAGGACGAGCTTGCCGCTGCGGTTGATCACGATCAGCGAGCCGTGGCGGCTCTCGACCGTGTTGACGTTGAGGAACTTCACGGTGCCCGGGTTCTTGGCGATGTGCTTCGACTGCTCCGACACGCGCGAGGCGGTGCCGCCGTAGTGGAAGGTGCGCATCGTGAGCTGCGTGCCGGGCTCGCCGATCGACTGCGCGGCGATGACGCCCACCGCCTCGCCGATCTCGACCATCTTGCCGGTCGCCAGGTTGCGGCCGTAGCAAAGGATGCAGACGCCGCGCCGGGTCTCGCAGGTGAGCACGGAACGGATCTTCACCCGCTCGATGCCCGCCGACTGCACGGCGGTGCCGAGGGTCTCGGTGATCTCCTGGCCGACGGCGAGGATCATCTCGCCGGTGATCGGATCGTAGATGTCCTCCTGGCTGACGCGGCCGACGATGCGGTCGCGCAGCGGCTCGAGGATCTCGCCCCCCTCCATGATCGCCGTCACCGTGATGCCGTCGATGGTGCCGCAGTCGTCCTCGTTGATGATGACGTCCTGCGCCACGTCGACCAGCCGGCGGGTGAGGTAGCCCGAATCCGCCGTCTTGAGCGCGGTGTCGGCGAGCCCCTTGCGGGCGCCGTGCGTCGAGATGAAGTACTGCAGCACGGAGAGCCCCTCGCGGAAGTTCGCCGTGATCGGCGTCTCGATGACCTCGCCCGAGGGCTTGGACATCAGGCCTCGCATACCGGCGAGCTGGCGCACCTGCTCGCGGGAGCCGCGGGCGCCCGAGTCGGCCATCAGGTTGATCGGGTTGAAGACGCCGGTCTCCTTCTCGATCTCCCGCATCTCGCGGAACATCTCCTCGGAGACCTTCTCGGTCACCCGGTGCCAGATGTCGATGATCTTGTTGTGGCGCTCGCCCTGCGTGATGACGCCGGCCGAACGCTGCTTCTCGATCTCGACCACCTCGTTGCGCGCCTGCTGGAGGATCTCCGGCTTGCGGCTCGGCACCACCATGTCGTCGACGCCGAACGAGATGCCCGCCTTGGTGGCGTAGAGGAAGGTGACCTCCTTGATCTCGTCGAGCATCTCGACCGTCTTGGCGTTGCCCAGCGTGATGAAGCAGTAGCCGACCAGGTCCTGCAGGCCGCGCTTCTTCAACAGGCCGTTGATGAACGGGATCTCCTTCGGCAGGTGCATGTTGAGGATCACCCGGCCGACGGTGGTCTCGATCAGCTTGCCGTCGAGCTCCTCGAGCTCGGCGTGGACGATGTCCTGCTTGTCGAGCTGCGTGTCGAGGTTGATGTAGGCGCCGGTGTAGCGCACCTTGATCGGCGACAGCGTCTCGACCTGGCCGGCGTCGAGCGCCAGCAGCACCGAGTCGAAGTCGGGGAAGATGCGCCCCTCGCCCTTGGCTCCCAGCCTGGGGAGCGTCAGGTAGTAGCCGCCGAGCACCAGGTCCTGGGTCGGCACGGCGAGCGGACGCCCGTGGGCCGGCGACAGGACGTTGTTGGACGCGAGCATCAGCACCCGGCTCTCGATCTGCGCCTTCGGGCTCAGCGGGACGTGGACGGCCATCTGGTCGCCGTCGAAGTCGGCGTTGAACGCCGCGCAGACCAGCGGATGGATCTTGATCGCCTTGCCCTCGATCAGCGTCGGCTGGAACGCCTGGATGCCCAGGCGGTGCAGCGTGGGCGCGCGGTTGAGGAGCACCGGATGATCCTCGATCACCTCCTCGAGAGCGTCCCAGACCTCGTCCACCTCCGCCTCGACCATCTCCTTGGCGGCCTTGATGGTGCCGACCAGGCCCTTCTCCTCCAGCCGGTTGTAGATGAACGGCTTGAACAGCTCGAGCGCCATCTTCTTCGGCAGGCCGCACTGGTGGAGCTTGAGCTCGGGGCCGACGACGATGACCGAACGGCCCGAGTAGTCGACGCGCTTGCCGAGCAGGTTCTGGCGGAAGCGCCCCTGCTTGCCCTTGAGCGTGTCGGAGAGCGACTTCAGCGGGCGGTTGTTGGAGCCCTTCAGCACGCGGCCGCGGCGGCCGTTGTCGAAGAGCGCGTCCACCGCCTCCTGGAGCATCCGCTTCTCGTTGCGCACGATGACCTCGGGGGCGCGCAGCTCGAGCAGCTTCTTCAACCGGTTGTTGCGGTTGATCACGCGCCGGTAGAGGTCGTTGAGGTCGCTGGTCGCGAAGCGTCCGCCGTCGAGCGGCACCAAGGGGCGCAGCTCGGGGGGGATGACCGGGATGACGTCGAGGATCATCCACTCCGGCCGGTGACCCGACTTGCGGAAGGCGTCCACCACCTTCAGCCGCTTGGCGGCCTTCAGGCGGCGGATCTGGCTGGTCTCGGTGCGCATGATGATGCGCAGCTCCTCCGCCAGCTCGTCGACGTCGATGCGCTGCAAGAGATCCTTGATCGCCTCGGCGCCCATCTTGGCGGCGAAGGCGTCCTCGCTGTACTTCTCGCGCAGCTCGCGGAAGCGCTCCTCGGTCAACAGCTCGCGCTCCTTGAGCTCGGTCTCACCGGGATCGATGACGACGTAGCTCTCGAAGTAGAGGATCCGCTCGAGATCGCGCAGGGTGATGTCGAGCAGGTGGCCGATACGGGAGGGCAGGCCCTTGAAGAACCAGACGTGCGACACCGGGCAGGCGAGCTCGATGTGGCCCATCCGCTCGCGGCGCACGCGGCTGCGCGTGACCTCCACCCCGCACTTGTCGCAGATGACGCCGCGGTGCTTCATCCGCTTGTATTTCCCGCACAGACACTCCCAGTCCGTGATCGGACCGAAGATCTTGGCGCAGAAGAGCCCGTCCCGCTCCGGCTTGAACGTCCGGTAGTTGATCGTCTCCGGCTTCGTTACCTCGCCGTAGCTCCAGGACCGGATCTTCTCCGGGGAAGCGATCGAGATCTTGATCGCGTTGAAGTCCTTGACCGACTGTGGCTTGTCAAAACTGCTGAATGGTTGCAACTGTCTGTCCTCCCATTAGACCTTGAGGAGCTCTACGTCGAGACAGAGGCTCTGGAGCTCGCGCACGAGAACGTTGAACGACTCCGGCAGACCCGGGGGCTCCGGGACGTCCCCCTTGACGATCGCCTCGTACACCTTGCTGCGCCCCTCCACGTCGTCGCTCTTGACGGTCAGCAGCTCCTGGAGGGTGTAGGCGGCGCCGTAGGCTTCGAGCGCCCAGACCTCCATCTCGCCGAAGCGCTGGCCACCGAACTGCGCCTTGCCCCCCAGCGGCTGCTGGGTGATCAGGGAGTACGGTCCGATCGACCGCGCGTGGATCTTGTCGTCGACCAAATGCGACAGCTTGAGCATGTAGATGTACCCGACGGTGACCTTCTGCTCGAACGCCTCGCCGGACATGCCGTCGAACAGCGGCGTCTTGCCGGAGTCCGGCAGGCCGGCCTCCTTGAGCAGGTCCTTGATGTCGGTCTCGCGGGCGCCGTCGAACACCGGCGTCGCGAACTTGATGCCGAGCACCCTTCCGGCCCACCCGAGGTGGGTCTCGAGGATCTGTCCGACGTTCATGCGGCTCGGCACGCCCAGCGGATTGAGCACGATCTCGACCGGCGTGCCGTCCGGCAGGTAGGGCATGTCCTCCTCGCGCATGATCCGCGAGATGACGCCCTTGTTGCCGTGCCGGCCGGCCATCTTGTCGCCCACCTGCAGCTTGCGCTTCATGGCGACGTAGACCTTGACCAGCTTGATGACGCCGGGCGGCAGCTCGTCGCCCTTCTGCAGCAGCCCCACCCGCTCCTCGTTGACGCGGTGGAGCACCTCGACGTGCGAGTCGGTCTTCTTGTAGACGATCTCGACCGCGTCGATCAGCCGCCGCTCGTCGACCGGCAGGCGCAGGATCTCCTGCCGGGTCAGCCGCTCGAGGGTGGCCATGCTGATCGCATCGCCCGCCTTCAGCAGCTCCTGGCCGGTCCGCGACTTGACGACGGCGTTGACCTTCTTGCCGATCAGCAGGTCGCTCACCTTCTTGTTGCGCTCCTCGGTGAGGATCCGGACCTCGTCCTTGATGTTCTTCTCGAGCCGGCCGATCTCCTCCTGCTCGATCTCCTTGGCGCGGACGTCCTTCTCGACCCCCTTGCGGGAGAAGATCTTGACGTCGACGATCGTGCCCTCGATCCCCGGCGGCACCTTCAGCGAGGCGTCGCGGACGTCGCCCGCCTTCTCGCCGAAGATGGCGCGCAGCAGCTTCTCCTCGGGGGTGAGCTGGGTCTCGCCCTTCGGCGTCACCTTGCCGACCAGGATGTCGCCCGCCTTCACCGTGGCGCCGATGCGCACGATGCCGCTCTCGTCGAGGTCCTTGAGCGCCGACTCCGAGACGTTCGGGATGTCGCGCGTGATCTCTTCCGGCCCCAGCTTGGTGTCGCGGGCCTCGATCTCGAACTCCTCGATGTGGATGGACGTGTAGTAGTCCTCCCGCACCAGCTTCTCGTTGATCAGGATCGCGTCCTCGAAGTTGTAGCCGCGCCAGGGCATGAAGGCCACCAGCACATTGCGGCCGAGGGCGAGCTCGCCGTCCTCGGTGCACGGGCCGTCGGCCAGCACGTCGCCCTTCTTGACCCGCTGCCCCTCGAACGCCACCGGCTTCTGCGTGATGCAGGTGTTCTGGTTGGAGCGGCGGAACTTGATGAGCTGGTAGATGTCGGCGCCGAAATCCTTCGTCTCGCCGGTGTCGAGGTCCTCGCCCTCGACGCGGACGATGATCCGCTCGGCGTCCACCGAGTCGACCACGCCGCCCCGCTTGCAGAGCACCACCGCGCCGGAATCCTGGGCCACGATCCCCTCGAGGCCGGTGCCGACGATCGGCGAGTCGCTGCGGAGCAGCGGCACCGCCTGGCGCTGCATGTTCGAGCCCATCAGGGCGCGGTTGGCGTCGTCGTTCTCGAGGAACGGGATGAGCGCCGCGGCCACCGACACCAGCTGCTTGGGGCTGATGTCCATGTAGTCGACGCGGTCCTTCTCGACGGTGATGAAGTCGCCGCCGGCGCGCGAGCTGATGCGGTCGTCGACGAAGTTGCCGTTGTCGTCGAAGCGGGCGTTGGCCTGCGCGATGATGTACTTCTCCTCGTCCCACGCCGACAGGTAGAAGGCGTGCGGCTCGGCGTCGACCGGGCGCTTGGACGCCTTGCCCAGCCGCTCGTTCTCCGCCTTCAGCTCGTCGCCGGTGACGATCTGGCCGAGCCGGAACTGGCCGTCGCCCACCTTCATGATCCGGAAGTGGTCGAGCACGCGGCCGCCGTCGACCTTCTTGTACGGGCTCTCGATGAACCCGTAGTCGTTGATCCGCGCGTAGGTCGCGAGCGACGAGATCAGGCCGATGTTCGGCCCTTCCGGCGTCTCGATCGGGCAGATGCGCCCGTAGTGCGTGGCGTGGACGTCGCGCACCTCGAAGCCCGCCCGCTCGCGGGAGAGGCCGCCCGGTCCGAGGGCGGAGAGCCGCCGCTTGTGGGTGACCTCCGACAGCGGGTTGGTCTGGTCCATGAACTGCGAGAGCTGCGAGGAGCCGAAGAACTCCTTGATCGCCGCGATCACCGGTTTGGAGTTGATCAGGTCGTGCGGCATCGCCGAGTCGATGTCCTGGTGGACCGACATCTTCTCCTTGATCGCCCGCTCCATGCGGACGAGGCCGATGCGGAACTGGTTCTCCAGCAGCTCGCCGACCGCGCGGACGCGGCGGTTGCCGAGGTTGTCGATGTCGTCGACGCGGCCGACGTCCTTCTGCAGGCGCAGCAGGTACTCGATGACGCGGAAGAAGTCGTCCGCGCCGAGCGTCTTCTGGTCGACCGGCACCTCGGTGTCGAGCTTGATGTTGAACTTGAAGCGGCCGACCCGCGAGAAGTCGTAGCGCTTGGCGTCGAAGAACATGCCGTAGAAGAGCGAGCGGGCGCTCTCCAGGGTCGGCGGGTCGCCCGGCCGCATGCGGCGGTAGATCTCGATCAGCGCCTCGCGCGAGTTCTTGGTGGTGTCCTTGGCCAGGGTGTTGGACAGCGTCGCGCCGACCAGCTCCCAGTCGGGGAAGAAGACCTGGACCGGCGTCGAGCTGCGGCCGTCGAGCCGCTCGTCGACGTCCTCGGGCACCAGCTCGTTGGCCTCGAAGAGCACCTCGCCGGTGTCGAGGTCGACGATGTCGCCGATGAAGAAGGCGCGCTCGAGGTCCTCGCGGTCGACGTCGAAGGCGACCGTCTGGCCGGTGTCGAGCTTGCCGATCTGCTCGCGCGACAGGGTGATGCCGGCGAAGATCGGGTAGGTCTCGCGGCGGCCGCGGCTCTGGCGGTCCTTCAGGCGCTCGGGCTCGAGCACCTTGGGGGTGACGTGCAGGGTGAACTTGCCCGCCCCCTCCGAGGAGAGGCCGACCGGGGTGTAGAACTGGCGCAGGATCGACTCGTCGGACTCGAGGCCCAGGGCGCGCAGGAAGACCGTGCCGTGGAACTTGCGCTTGCGGTCGATGCGCACCGACAGCACGTCCTTCTGGTCGTACTCGAACTCCACCCAGGAGCCGCGGTACGGGATGATCTTCGACAGGTAGGAGCGCGGCCCCTCCTTGGTGAAGAAGACGCCGGGGCTGCGGTGGAGCTGCGAGACGATGACGCGCTCCGTGCCGTTGATGATGAACGTGCCGTTGTCCGTCATCAGCGGGATGTCGCCGAAGTAGACCTCCTCCTCCTTGGCGTCGCGCATCATGCGCGTGCCGGTCTCGGGGTCGCGGTCGTAGACGAACAGGCGGAAGGTGACCTTCAGCGGCACGGCGAAGGTCATGCCCCGCTCCTGGCAGTCCGAGATCGAGTACTTGAGCTGCAGGTCGACGGGGTTGCCGCAAATGTCACACTTCGTAACCCGGTTCTTGTTGACGAAACCGCACTCGGTGCAGGTGACCGTCTCCTCGTGCGGATGGTCGGTCATGATCTTCGCGCTGCAGTTGGTGCAGGTCATGCGAAGGTATTCGAGCCCCTTGAGCTCGCCGCACTTGCACTGCCAGTCTCCGATCGAGTACTTGACGAAGTCCAGCGAGCAGGTCTCGCGAAAGTCGGAGAACGGGAAGATGCCCGTGAAAACCGCCTGCAGCCCCTGGTTCGCCCGCTCCTCGGGGAGCAGGTTCATCTGCAGGAAGCGCTCGTAGCTGCGGCGCTGCACATCGATCAGGTTGGGGATGGGCAGCGACGTCGTGATCCTGGAGAAGTCCTTCCGATGGCCGTTGCGCGTTGCGATCTGCGGGGTGGGAAACGTATCCATAGGGGTCTTGCTATCTCCTCGATGCCTGGGTAGATCGGGTGAATCTTCTACGCGGCAACTCTAGTTACTGCCGTGGGGGCGTCCGGGGCCCGGCTCCGCAAGCTGGCATCCCGGAAGCAGGAGACACCATGCCCTGCCCTCCGCGCGTCCCGCGGAAGGTCACCGGGCATGGTGAACATAGGCCAGAACAGGGCCGAGGCCCGGTTTATGCCCGGGCCGGCCCCTGTTCCGGCATCGTGTGGTTCTCGTCGACCTGCGGACAGGCCTGCTGGCGCGCTCTGCAAATACGGCGTAGCGTCGCTCCTCTCCGCTGCGCGGTTACTTGATCTCGATGGTGGCGCCGGCCTCTTCGAACTTCTTCTTGATCGCCTCGGCCTCGTCCTTGGTGACCGCTTCCTTGACGGTGGCGGGGGCGGACTCGACGAGGTCCTTGGCCTCCTTCAGGCCGAGGCTGGTGACCTCGCGGACGGCCTTGATGACGTTGATCTTCTTCTCGCCCGCCGCCTTGAGGACGACGTCGAACTCGGTCTTCTCCTCGACCACGGCCGCGGCAGCGCCGCCGCCGGCCGCCGGAGCCGCCGCCACCGCGGCCGCCGCGGAGACGCCGTAGTGCTCTTCGAGCGCCTTGACCAGGTTGTTCAGCTCCAGGACGGTCAACTGGTCGATCTGACTGATGAACTCTTCGGTCGCGATAGCCATGTTCTCTCCTTAACGCGTCAAAATCTCTCTGCAGGGAGCCCCCTTGGGGGTGCCCTACGCTGATTCTTCTTTCTTGATCCGGACCTGGTCCAGAACCATCACGAACGACTGCGGCACGGCGGCCAGCACGCGGGCGAGCCGGGTGACCGGCGACTGCATCAGGAACAGGAGCTTCGCGATCAGCTCGGAACGGCTGGGCAGCGAGGCGATGTCCTTGATCTGCTCGGCGGCGATCGCCTTCCCCTCGACGAGGCCGGCCTTGAGCTTGATCGCCGGCACGTCCTTGGCGTAGTCGGTCAGCGCCTTGGCCACCGCGACCGGATCGGTGAGGCTGAAGACGACCGCCGTCGGCCCCACGAAATGCTCCTTGAGCTGGGCCAGCGCCTGGCTGTCGATGGCGCGCAGGGCGATCGTGTTCTTGACCACCACGTACTCGCCGCCCCCATTGCGCACGCGGTTGCGGAGCTCGGTCACCTGCGGGACGGTGATCCCCTGGTAGCCGAGGACGAAGGCGTGCGGCGCCTTGGCGAGGCCGGCCTCGTAGCTGGCCAGGATCTCTTCTTTGTCGATGCGGGTCAAAGGCATGGCTTCTCTCCTGGTTCCTGGCTACAAGCCGCGGCCTACGCCTCAGCGACCGTGGTATGGGTTTCGTCGATCTGAATGCCGGGGCCCATCGTCGACGAGACGCTGACGCCCCGCACGTACTTGCCCTTGGCCGCGCTGGGCTTGGCCTTCATCACGGCGCCGATCAGGGCCTCGGCGTTCTCCCGCAGCTTGTCGGTGCCGAAGGAGAGCTTGCCGACGGGCGCGTGGATGATCCCGGTCTTGTCGACGCGGAACTCCACCTTGCCGGCCTTGATCTCCTGCACCGCCTTGGCGACGTCGGTGGTGACCGTGCCCGCCTTCGGATTGGGCATCAGGCCGCGGGGGCCGAGCACCTTGCCGAGCCGGCCGACGACCCGCATCATGTCCGGGGTGGCGACCACGGAGTCGAACTCCATCCAGCCCCCCTCGATCCGCTTCGCCAGCTCCTCGCCGCCGAACACGTCCGCCCCGGCCTCCTCGGCCTCGCGGAGCTTCTCGCCGCTGGCGAACACCAGCACGCGGGACACCGTGCCGAGGCCGTGCGGCAGCACGACGGTGCCGCGGACCATCTGGTCGGCGTGCTTGGGATCGACGCCCAGGCGCAGCGCGATCTCCAGCGTCTCGTCGAACTTGACGTACTTCACCTGGCCGGCGAGATCGATGGCTTCCTTCAGCGCGTAGGGCCGGGTCTCGACCTTCTCGGCCGCCTGCCGGTACTTCTTTCCATGCTTCGGCACGACTGTCTCCTTCCGAATCGCTCGGGCGGGTTAGCCCTGGATCTCGATGCCCATCGAGCGGGCGGTCCCCTCGATCGTCTTGACCGCGGACGCCAGGCTGGCGGCGTTCAGGTCCGGCAGCTTGGTCTTGGCGATCTCCTCGACCTGCGCCTGGGTGACCTTGCCCACCTTCTTCTTGTTCGGCTCGCCCGACCCCTTGTCGATCCCCGCCGCCTTGATCAGCAGGATCGCCGCCGGCGGCGTCTTGGTGATGAACGTGTAGCTGCGGTCGGCATAGACGGTGATCACCACCGGGATGATGAGCCCCGACTGGGCCGCCGTCCGCGCGTTGAAGTTCTTCACGAAGTCCATGATGTTGACGCCCGCCTGGCCGAGGGCCGGCCCCACCGGGGGCGCCGGCGTCGCCGCGCCGGCCGGAATCTGCAGCTTGATCATTCCTACGACTTTTTTGGCCATTCCTCAACCCCGTTTCATCGGTTTCGTAGGGGCCGCCCCTACCGCCCCTACAGCTTCTGGACTTGCGAGAAATCCAATTCGACCGGCGTCTGCCGGCCGAAGATCGTCACCATCACCTTGAGGGTGTTGCGGTCGAGGTTGACCTCGTCCACCACGCCCGTGAAGTTGTTGAAGGGGCCGTCGGTGATGCGCACCGGCTCCGCCTTCTCGAACATGTACTTCGGCTTCGGCTTCTCCTTCGCCGTCACCACCTGCTCGAGGATGTTGTTGACCTCGCTCTCCGAGAGCGGCGTCGGCTTCTTGCCGGTGCCCACGAAGCCGGTCACCTTCGGCGTGTTCTTGACCACGTGCCACGCCGCGTCGGACATCTCCATCTCGACCAGGATGTAGCCGGGGAAGAACTTGCGCTGGGTCTCCTTCTTCTTCCCCCCCTTGTACTCGACCACCGTCTCCGTCGGGATGCGGATCTCGCCGAAGGCGTCCCCCATGCCGAGCGCCTCGGCGCGCTGGCGCAACGTCTCCTTCACCCGCTCCTCGAAACCCGAGTAGGTGTGGACGATGTACCACTTCCGGGCCGGAACCGGCGTATCGTCGGTCATCCAAACACCTTCACGATGCCCTGATAACCCCAGATGATCACCCGGTCGGCCAGAAACAGGAAGGCCGCGAAGACGACGCTGGTGATCAGCACGACGATCGTCGTCGCCACCACCTCGTCACGTGTCGGGAAGGATACCTTCCGCATCTCCGTCCGCACTTCCGACAGGAACTCCACCGTCTTGTGCCACCAATTCATCGCTTGGACCCCGATCTATCCGATCTCAATCTCAAAAAACTGGCAGGCCAGGAGGGACTCGAACCCCCAACCCTCGGTTTTGGAGACCGATGCTCTACCATTATGAGCTACTGGCCTGTACCTCGAACTTCTACTACTTAACGATCTCGGTCACGGTACCGGCGCCGACCGTGCGGCCCCCCTCGCGGATGGCGAAGCGGACACCCTTCTCCATCGCGATCGGCGCGATCAGCTCGACCGTCAGGTTCACGTTGTCGCCCGGCATCACCATCTCCGAGCCCTCCGGCAGCGTCGCGACTCCCGTCACGTCCGTCGTCCGGAAGTAGAACTGCGGGCGGTATCCATTGAAGAACGGCGTGTGACGCCCGCCCTCCTCCTTGGTCAGGATGTACACCTCGCCCTTGAACGTCGTGTGCGGCTTGATCGAGCCCGGCTTCGCCAGCACCTGACCGCGCTCCACGTCGTCCTTCTTCGTGCCGCGCAACAGCACGCCGATATTGTCGCCCGCCTGACCCTGGTCGAGCAGCTTCTTGAACATCTCGACGCCCGTCACGATCGTCTTCGTGGTGTCGCGGATCCCCACGATCTCCACCTCGTCGCCGACCTTGACGATCCCGCGCTCGATCCGGCCCGTCACCACCGTGCCGCGGCCCGAGATCGAGAAGATGTCCTCGATCGGCATCAGGAACTCCTTGTCGATCGCCCGCTCCGGCAGCGGGATGTAGGTGTCCACCGCGTCGATCAGCTCCATGATCTTCTTGCCCCACTCGCTGTCCGCCGTGCCGGACTCGAGAGCCCGCAGCGCCGAGCCGCGGATGATCGGAATGTCGTCGCCCGGAAAGTCGTAGGACGAGAGCAGCTCGCGCAGCTCCAGCTCCACGAGGTCGAGCAGCTCCGGATCGTCGACCATGTCGCACTTGTTCATGAACACCACCATCGACGGCACGCCCACCTGACGGGCGAGCAGGATGTGCTCGCGCGTCTGCGGCATCGGGCCGTCGGCGGCCGAGACCACCAGGATCGCGCCGTCCATCTGCGCCGCCCCGGTGATCATGTTCTTCACGTAGTCGGCGTGCCCGGGGCAGTCGACGTGCGCGTAGTGGCGCTTATCACTGGAATACTCCACGTGGGCGGTCGCGATCGTGATGCCGCGCTCGCGCTCCTCGGGAGCCTTGTCGATCTGATCGAAGGCCACGAAGCTCGCCAGACCCTTCGAGGCCAATACCCGCGTGATCGCCGCCGTCAGGGTCGTCTTGCCGTGATCGACGTGACCGATGGTGCCGACGTTGACGTGCGGCTTCGAACGGTTGAACTTCTCCTTGCCCATGGCGCTATCCGATGCCTCCTGAAGCGGTAATTTTGTTGTCGAGACGAGCTCGTATCCGGTCTGCCGCTCCCCAGTCGGGGACCGGCCTGCTTTCTGCGGCCCTCGAGAGGCCGGATTATGGAGCCCACGACCGGATTTGAACCGGTGACCCCTTCCTTACCAAGGAAGTGCTCTACCCCTGAGCCACGTGGGCTTTAGACACCCGTGGAATCGACCGCGGCCGAAGCCGGAGCCATCCCCAACGGTCAAACCGCGCGATCCTACATCCTCCCCAAGCCTGTGTAAAGCCCCTTCTTTCGCGCTTCTCGCGGGTGAGCCCGACGTGGACGTCCCGGGAGGACGCCCGAGGGAAAGGAGCAGCATTGTGCCAGAGATGTGGCCGCTTGTCTAGGCCCTCATCACCCCGACCCTCTTCTCCCGTTCCCTCCCCCCTCCCTCACCGGGAGAAGAGGGAGAAGTCCTGGTGACGAATCGGGCGACGTCCGCTCGAACAGCCACCACTCCCCCGCCGTCTTCCCCTTCAGGCCCAGGCGCTTCGGGTCCCCTCCGAAGGCGGCCAGCACCTCGCGCGGCCCGCCGCGGACGAGGAAGTAGCGGAACCTGCCGCCGTGGCGCCCGTAGTCGAAGAACTGCGGGTTCCAGTCGTTCCATTCCCGCAGCAGGTCGTCCCAGCTCTTCCCCGGCCGGAAGCGGGCGGAGGTCTGGAAGAGCTCGGCGAAGGAGAAGAGGATGCGCCCCCCCTTCTCGACTTGGTAGTAGGCGGGGGTGTGGAGGTAGACCGGCATCCCCGGCCAGCTCGCCGAGGTGCGGTCGAAGATGAGCCCCGCTAGGTTCTCCCCCGGCGCTGTATCGGCGAGCACCGCCGCGAGTCCGGTGCTCTCGGCGCGGAAGCGGAGGAAGGCGGAGAGGGTCTGGCCAAGTTGGAAGACGAGCACCGCCGCCACCAGCGCCGCCACCAGCCGCCGCCGCGCCAGGGCCGGAGGGGGCAGGGCCGCCACCGCCAGCATCGCCGCCAGAGGCGCCACCCGCTCGGCGATCAGGTAGCCGCCGCGGAACTCGGGAAGGATCAGATAGAGCACGGCCACGCACCCCGCCAGGGTCGCGAAGCGGCTCCGGAAGAGGAAGGACGCGGCTGGCAAGGCCTTGTCGCGAAAGACGATCGCCAGGATGGCCGTCGCCGCCAGCAACCCGAGCAGCACCCACCCGGTGCGGTCCGGGTAGGGGCCGAAGAGGATGTCCGGCAGGCGCGCCAGCTTGGTCCAGAGCGGCAGGCGGACCGGCGGCGCGCTCCGCATCCGGCGCTCGTACTCGCTGATCACCCCCACGGGCGCCCGCAGCACGCCGTAGGCCATGACCGCGCCGCACGCCGCCACCCCCGGCACCAGGGCCGACAGCCAGAGGGCGAAGCGCCGCAGGTCCCAGCTCCATTGCGGCAGCCGGCAGATCGCCAGCCATCCGACCGCCCCCGCGAACAGCAGCAGGAACTGGAGGTGGACGGTGTAGAAGAGGAGGCAGGTCGCCGCCAACGCCAGCCAGGGGCGCGCCCCGAATGGGCCGTCGAGGAGGCGGTCGGCCAGCGCCGCTCCGCCGAGCGCCAGGGGCAACGCCAGCAGGTTGTCGACGAACCCCCAGTAGAAGATCGAGTTGTAGGTGAGCGCCAGGGCCAGCAGCGCGTACCACCCCGGCGCCCTCGTCCGCCGGCAGAGCGCCAGCGCCGCCGCCCCCACCGCCAGCAGCGACGCCGAGACGATCACCTTCCCGGCCACCTCGATCGGCATCGCCCAGGCGAGCCCCGCCGCCAGCAGCTTGAACAGTCCGTGCGGCGTCCAGAGCGCCAGCTCATAGGTCTCCCGGAAGCGGCGCACCGGATCGGAGTACCAGCGCAGGATCGCCGCCAGCGCGAGCTGCTGCGGATAGTCGACCATGGGCGGGAAGGCCACCACCCAGAGCGGCAGCACCCAGAGCGCCGCGGCGGCGAGGGAAAGGCGGGAGCGGGTGGCCATGTTGTCGGCGGAGAGTATCACCCGGGAAAGCTGTCACAGACGAGCACGGACGGCCACGGACCCGCACGGACCGTCCATGATCGTCCGTGGCTCGTCCGTGCCTGTCCTCGACCCCAACTCCTAAACTTTTAGTTGACATCCCCACTCGCCCCGGTTAAACTCCTAATCAGTTAGGAGATCACCGATGCCCCGCAAGTCCACCGACCCGTTGACCCCGCTGGAGCTGGAGATCATGAAGGTGCTCTGGGAGACCGGGCCCGCCGCCACGCAGACCGTGCAGGAGCGGCTCGTCCCCGGGCGCACGCTCGCCTACAACACCGTGCAGACCATGCTCAACGTGCTCCACCGCAAGGGCAAGGTCCGCCGCGAGCTCGCCGGCCGCGCCTACCTCTACGAGCCCGTGGTGAGCCGCGCCCAGGCCTCCCGCCAGGCGCTGGGGGACCTGGTGAGCCGGATGTTCGAGGGCTCGGCCGAGAGCCTGGTCCTGAGCCTGGTCGAGAGCCGCCAGCTCACCCCGGAGAAGCTGGCCGAGCTATCGGCGCTGGTCGACAGAAGCGAAGAGGAAGGCCATGGCAACGATTGACTGGAAGATCCTCGTCTTCGTCCTCAACGCCCTCTGGCAGGTGCCCCTCGCGATCGCCGTCGGGCTGCTGGGGGACCGCCTGCTGCGCCGCTCGCCGGCCCGCCTGCGCCATCTCCTCTGGCTGGCGGTCCTGGCGGTCGCCGTGGCGCTCCCGGTGACCGCCGGCTTCGGGCCGTTCCTCCTCGAGCCCGCCGTGCACGCCTCGGCCCCTCCGGCCGCGGTCGCTGCAGGTCCCTCTCCGGAAGCGGTCTGGCGCGCCGTGCTCCCCACGGCAGAGAAGCGGCTCCCGGCCGGCGCCGCCCTGGTGGGAGCGGGCCTCTGGTCCCTCGCCCTGCTCGCCTTCGGCCTGCGTCTGGGCCGCGCCTGGCTGCGGGCGCGGCGGCTCGTCCTCCACGCCCACCCTTTGGAGATCCCGGACGCCTTCGTCCCGCAAGTGGACCATTGCCGCGCGGCGCTCGGCGTCCGTCCCCTGGAGATGCCGGAGATCCTCGGTTCGCCGGAGCTCCCCGGACCGGTCACCGTGGGAGCCCGCCGGCCGGTGATCCTCCTGCCTTCCCGCTTCTTCCACAGCGCCTCGCCCGAGGAGGTGGCCTCGGCACTCGGCCACGAGCTGGCCCACATCCGGCGCCGGGACTACGCCGTGAGCCTGCTCTGCGAGGCGCTGTTCCTTCCCATCGCGTTCCATCCGGCGGCGCGGCTGCTGCGCCGCCGGCTCACGGAGACCCGGGAAATGGCCTGTGACGAGGCGGTCGTGAACGGCCTTGTCCCCCGCCAAGCCTACGCGCGGTCGCTGCTATCCCTGGCGGCGGCCGGCGCCGGCCTCCCCCGGCCCTCCACCACCCTGGGCGCCCTCGACGCCCACACTCTGGAGGTACGTATGAAAAGGATTCTGGACAGCCGCTCCCGCCTGGGCTCCAGGCCGGCCCGCGCGGCGCTGGGAGCGGCCCTGCTGCTCCTCGGCGGCATTGCCCTGGCGGCCTCGGAGGTCACTGTCCGGCCGGTCTCCGCGGACGCCCGCGGCGGGGCCCTCGGACCCTTCGTCGGCACCTGGAGCGCCTACTGGACGCCCGACCCCAAGGACGGCGGCAACGGCCGGCCCTTGCCGGCCTTCGACCTGGAGGTCCACCCCGACGGCCGCATCGTGGCCACCTCGTACAAGTACGTGTTGGGGGAAGGCGCTCCGCAGAAGCTGGTCCTTCCAGTGACGGACTACACGGTCGACGGAAGAACCCTGAGATACACACTCCATGTGGAGAAATTCGCCTTCCGCGACAAGCCGGCCGGTCCCGCCGAGCTCCGGGAGTCGATGGAGCTCCAGGGAGGGGACGATGCCGTCTGGCGCAGCGTCTCCAATTCCTACTTCGTCGCCCTCAAGAAGCGCGGCGAGCCCGTCCCGCCCCTGCCCCCGCCGACCCCCATGAAGCGCCGGCCCTGAACGGGGCCGACCGCTGATCTCAAACCGCCGGAGAGACGTCTCCGGACGGGAGAGGTGTGCTCACGGCAAGGACGCAAAGGACGCAAAGGACTGCAAGGACTGCAAGGACAAGGGATTCCGGATCTTGTCACTCGCACCTGTCCTTGTCGTCCTTGCCGTCCTTGCTTCCTGGTCTCCGATCTCCAGAACCTCGGCCGGCATAGAATCCTCTCCATGGATCCCGAACCCGGCACCAAGCGTGTCGCCTTTCGCGGCAGGATCGACGAGGACACCTACATCCGCGCGCAGAACCTCGCCGCCCGGGCGTCCGGCCAGACCGGGACGAAGGTCTCGACCCTCTGCCTGGTGGCGGGCGCCTTTTTTCTTCTCCTGGCGCTGACGGCGTCGGGCGACGGCGCCTTCCCCTGGTTCTTCCTGAGCGCCGGGGCCTTCGGCGCGGCGTGGCTATTCCGCGACCGGACGCGGGAGCTCTGGCGCCGGGATCCCGTGCACCAGGCCATCCAGTCGGGATGGGCGAACGACGGCGGGCTCGAGTTGCAGAGCCAGAGCTCCGAGAGCCGCATCGCCTGGGACACCTACACCGGCTACGCGCAGGAGGGCGACCTGCTGGTGCTCTTCCAGGGCCCCCTGCGCTTCCTCCCCTTTTCGCGGAATTTGTTCGCCGCGGGCCCGGACTGGGAAGACTTCCTGGCGCTGGTGGACTCCCGCCTCCACCGCGTGTCCGGCCCCCCCAAGGTAAAGAGCCTGTTCGGCTACAAGGCGTTCTGGATCACAGTCCTGGCCAGCTTCCTCCTCGCCGTTGCGTTCGCTTACTGGAATGGAGTGTGGAACCGATGAGCCAAGTCGAAACCCTCGCCGATCAACTGGAGCGTTCTTTCCACGGCCCTGCCTGGCACGGCCCCGCGGTGGCCGAGGCGCTCGCCGGTGTGGATGCCGCGGCGGCGGCGGCCCATCCTCTGCCGGGTGCGCATTCGATCTTCGAGATCGTGCGGCATCTGACCGTCTGGATCGACGTGCCGCGGCGGCGGATCGACGGCGAGAGGCTGGAGAACCTTTCGAGCGAGCGCGACTGGCCGCCGGTCGGAGAGGTGTCGGCGGAGGCTTGGCGGACGGCGCTCGCGGGGCTCGAAGCGGCCCATGCCGCGCTGCTGGCCCGCGTCCGCGACCTCGCCGAAGCCCAACTCGACGGTCCGGTCGCCGGTAGCGATCCCACGGTGCGCGGCATGCTCCTCGGCGTCCTGCAGCACAACACCTACCACGCCGGTCAGATCACGCTGCTGCGCAAGGGCGCGCGGTAAGCGTCGAGATGACTCTGGAGACGTCCGGGAAACGTTGGGAGAGCTTCCGTACACGGTGGGGAATGTCCCGGCTCCCGGGGGGAACGTTCCCGAAGAGCGGACCCATGCCCCAGACCGTTGGGGGAATGTCTCAGGAGCGAGGGAAAACGCGTCAGACGGCGAGGGGAACGTCCCGAACGCCGAGGGGGATGTCTCAGACAGCCGGGCGAATGTCCCAGATTGCCGGACGAATGTCTCAGACGGTTGGGGAATGTTCCAATTAGCGGGGAGAATGTTCCAAATGGCGGGTAAAATGTTCCAATCAGAGGGGAGGATGTTCCAGTTAGCGGGGAGAATGTTCCAGCTAGTGGGGCGAACGTTCCAGCCGGCAGCAGGAACGTTCCAATCAGCGGGGGGAACATTTTCCCCGCTGGGGAAGGCACTTTCCCCGCGGGGGAAGACATTTTCCCTGCCGGGGGAGACATTCTCCCCGGAGTTGAGACGTTTCCCTTTCCGGGGGAGACGTTCCCCTCGGAAACTGACTCTCTCGCTCGCCGTCTCCCCTCAGCTCACCGACTTCTCCGCCTTTCCCGAGGCCTTGTAGAAGTCGTCGATCCTCTGCCGCGCCTCCGCCGCATGCTGGGCGCCTTCCTTGTCCTTCTGAAGAGCGGAGAGGCTCTCCAGGAGAACCGGCTCGGCTTCCTTGAAACGACCTTGTGCGGTAAGACACGCCCCGAGGACGCTCTCGGCGTCGGCGGCCCGCCAAGCCGGCTTCTTGTCGCGGAAGATCGCGAGCGCCTCCCGTATCCTGCTCTCCGCCTCGACGGCTTTGCCTTCGCGCAGGAGAGTTGCAGCGAGGTTGCGGAGAAAAGCGGCCCGTCCCTTCGGATTGGGACTCGCGACTGACAGCGCTTCCCGAAAGGAGGTCTCTGCTTCCGTGAGCTTACCCTCGGCCAACAGGACATGCCCAAGGTTGTTGAGGGAGGGAGCGAGTGTCGGATTCGCGCCACCGAAAACCTTCCGGCGCATCTCCAACGCCTGCCGATCGAAATCCTCAGCGCGATTCAGATCCCCGCGGTCCTCCAGAATGGAACCGACGTTGCCGAGGCTCGTGGCCCACTCTGGATCGGGCTGACCGCCAGCGATCGCTTCCCGTATCTTCAGCGCCTCTTTGAAATTCGACTCGGCGGCCGCGTAATTTCCGCGCGCCTGATAGAGCGCTCCCAGGCTGTTGAGGCTATAGGCGAAGTCTCCCTTGTCGGCCTTAGGCGATTTGCGCTTGATGTCGAGCGCTTCCTTCAAGACCGCCTCGGCCTGATCGAACTTACCGTTGATTTTGAGAATGTTCCCGAAATTGGAAAGACCCTTGGCATAGTCGAGAGTTCCCGCAGCCCCCCGCTTGCGTTGAATCGTCAAGGCCTCCTGGATCAGCGGCTCGGCGTCCTTGTCATTTCCAAGATCGTGTAGGGCGCCCGCGAGGTTGTGAAGATCCTGGGCAACGGTCAGGTCATCCCGCCCTCGCGTCCGGCGGTGCAAACGCAGCGCGTCCTCCAGCAGAGGCCTAGACTCTTTATCAAGAGCGAGGCTCCGATAGGCCCTGCCCATGGTCTCTTTCAGGTCTGCACGCACCTCCGGCTGGCCTCCCAGACTGCGATCGATCTCCTGGACGCCGTGATCGAGGATCTCCCGGGCGGTCACCTCCCTCCCGCGCGCCTCGCGGGAATCGGAGCTGCCGAACAGCCCTTCCAGGAACTTCGAGACCGCCACCGCCCGCTGCTGTTCGCGTACAGAGCGCTGCCAGAGCACCGTCACCCAGATGCTGAACCCCACGATCAGCAGCAGGATGGCGGCGGCGAGCGCGACGCCCGCCTTGTGGCGGCCCACGAACTTGCGGGTCCTGTACCCCAGGGTGTCCTTGCGAGCCACCACCGGCAGGCCCTGGAGATGGCGGCCGAGGTCGCTGGCCAACTGGTCGACCGAGGTGTAGCGGCGCTGCGGCTCCTTCTGCATCGCCTTCAGCACGATGGTGTCGAGGTCGCCGGCGAGCTTGCGGCGCAGGAGGCGCTCGTCGCCGTCGCGCACACGGCTGACCGATTCCGGGGTCACCGCGGCGACCGAGCCGTCCGACCGCTGGATCTCCTCCACGCGGCCGACGATGCTGCTCGGCCGCGGCGGCTCGGTCTCGCAGATCGCCCGGGCGAGGCTGTTCGGATCGCGCTGCGCGGCGCGGTAGGGGCGGTGGCCGGTCAGCAGCACGTAGAGCAGCACGCCCAGCGAATAGACGTCGCTGGCGGTGGTGATCGTCTCCCCCCGCACCTGCTCGGGGCTGGCGTACTCGGGGGTCATCGGCCGCAGGTCGGTGCGGGTGAGGGTGTACAGATCCTGAGCGGGATCGAGGAGCTTGGCGATGCCGAAGTCGAGCAGCTTGGGGACGCCGTCCGCGGTCACCAGGATGTTGCCGGGCTTGAGGTCGCGATGGACGATCAGGTTCTGGTGGGCGAAGTGGACGGCCGCGCAGACCTGTCGGAAGAGCTCCAGGCGCGCGCGCACCGGCAGCTCGCGGCCGTCGCAGTATTCGTCGATCGGCTGCCCCTCGACGTACTCCATGACGAAGTACGGGCGGCCGTCCTCGGTGGTGCCGCCGTCGAAGAGCTTGGCGATGTTCGGATGGTCGAGGTGGGCGAGGATCTGGCGCTCGGAGCGGAAGCGGCGGACGATCTCCTCGGTGTCCATGCCGCGGCGGACGAGCTTGATCGCCACCCGCTGCTCGAACTCGCGGTCGGCCCGCTCCGCCAGGTAGACGGCGCCCATGCCGCCGCGGCCGATCTCGCGGTCGATCCGGTAGGCGCCGACGCGCTGCCCCACCGCGAGCGGCTCCACTTCCTCCAGGCGGATGCGGAAGACGGGGGTCTCGATGAAGTCGCCGACTTCGCTCTCGGAGGCGGCGAACGACTCCACCTCGCGGCGCAGCTCGCCGTCTCCCCGGCAGACCTGGTCGAGGAACAGCGCCCGTTCGGCGCCTTCCCGGTCCAGGGCGCCGTCGAGGACGACCTTGATCTGCTGCCAACGCTCGGCTGTCACCGTTCCCCCGGAGCCGCCCGGCTCCCGTCGTATTGTCCTTCCTCCTGAAACGCGAGAGCCGGCCCGGGATCGGACCCTGGGACCGCTCGCCTAGTGGTGGACCAGCTCCTGGTACAGCCAGAGCTTCGCCGTCCGCCACTCCCGTTTCACCGTGGTCACGGAGATCTCCAGGATGTCGGCGATCTCCTCGTGGCTGAGGCCCATAAAGAAACGCATCTCGACGATCCGACCCTGGCGCGGATCGATCTCGGCGAGGCGCGAGAGGGCCTCGTCCAGGGCGACAACGTCGACGCCCCGCAGCTCGGGAGCCGCCATGGCCTCGTCCAGCGGCACCATCACCGCGCCGCTCCCCCGCTTCGCCGCCTGGCGCGCCTTGGCGTAGTCGACCAGGATGCGCCGCATCATCAGGCCCGCCACGCCGAAGAACTGCTGCCGGTTCTGCCAGGACATCTTCCGCTGCTCCATCAGCTTCAGGTAGACCTCGTTGACGAGGGCCGTGGGCTGCAGGGTGTGGCTGTCGTTCTCCCGCTGGAACATGCGGCCGGCGATCTGACGCAGGTCGTTGAAGACCAGCGGGATGAGCCGCTCCAGGGCCGAGGGATCTCCCTCGCTCCAGTCCTGGAGAAGTTGGGTGACGTCGGATGTGGGAGTAGACATCTGTCTACGGCATTCTAACAGAGTGCCGAAAGGCCAGTGACCCTCTTGGGCTCGCCTTGTCGCGTTGCCTCTCAGGAGCCGGTATCGGAGAACCGGCCTTCCTCGTCTGAAGGTGCGGCTCGCGGGGCTCGGGCTCAACCGACCGCCACCGGGCCTGGCGGGGCCGCCCCCTTTTTAACGCGCAGGTCCTTTTCATGATGCCTGCCGCGATCGGCATCATGAGGAATGATTGATTGGCGAGCCCTCGGGGAGCGAGGATCTGAGCCGTCGATGCGATCGTTTCGATCGATCGATCTTCTCGAGATCCCTCCCCGAGCTTCGCTCAACCCCGCGAATTCAATTACCGCTCTCGACATCCAGGATGCTCTCGGCCCAGGCGGGGCCGCCGGCGGCAGGAACGAGCCGGAGGTGGTATTCACCGTCGGGCAGAAGCTCACGGGAGATGCCGAGGTGAACCTCGGAGCCGGGAGTCCGGCGCTTGACGCGGCTTTGCCCCACCACCCGCTCCTTGGCATTCACGATCTCGAAGCGTCCCGGCTGGTCCGGGAGCGCCGAGTCCAGCGCCAGGTCGAGGATGACGCGACTCGCATCGCGCGGGAATTTCACGGTCGTGTGGCTCCCCCGCGTCTGCTCTCCCAGATTCACCTCCTGCCCGGGGGCTTCGAAGACCGGCTCCGAAAGCGCCGTAACCTCGCGGCGCAGTTGGACCACCCACACCGAAAGGCCGATCGCCAGCAGCGCGAACAGCGCCGCCAGGCGGTAGCCCTCCAGCGCGACCATCCGCCGCGGCCGGGCTTCCGTCCGGCGGGTGGCAAGGATCAGATCCCGCGCTTGTTTCGGGACGTCCCGGATCCAGTCCTCGTATTCAGGATCCGCGTCCACCTCCTCGGCGAGCGGTGAAGGCTCGAGGGTCCCGGCCTCCACCCGGCGGAGGCGCTGGAGCGCTTCGGCCACCGTCTCCGGCGATAGCGCGCCCGAGCGGGTCGCGGCGGCGAAGAGGCCGGCGTCCACCCAGGCGCCGAACCCGCACCGCAGGCTGAGCGGTCCACCGGGAGCTCCAGCCGGCACCTCGACGTCGGCGCTGCCGGCCAACGGTTGGGTGTCGGCGGGCACCACCAGCAGCTCGCCGCCCTTCCCCGGGAATCCCGGCCGCCCCGGCCGCCGGTCCAGGACCGCCCATTCCACCGGCAGCCCGGCCGTCAAGGCCAGCACGAAGAGATCGCCAGGCGCCGGCGGCGATCCGACGCGGGCCGCGCGCTCCGGCGGGAAGCGCGCCGCGCCCTCGCGGGCCGCCGAGGCCAGTCCGATCAACCGTTTCCGCGCGTCTTCAGTGGGCATTGGAGCCGGCCCTCCCGTCCCGAAACGCGCCAGGGCCCTTTACGGCCTCGGCGGCGGCGCGGCCGGAATTGGCGGCGCGGCATTGCTCCAGGAGATCTCCCAGCATCTCATAAAGTCCGGGTAAACGCTCGCGCGGGATGCATAACAGCTCGGCGATCCGGCGGTGGGACGGGCGCTGCTCGTCGGCGACCGCCTGCAACGCTCGACGGAGACGGGAATCCGGCAGATCCCGGACCTCCCCCTCCGACGCCTGGGCGCGCGCGAACTGCCAGAGGGTGTTCAGGTACCCCCGCGTCTTCTCGCCGACGTCGAGCCGCCGCATCGAGGCCAGGACGCAGTCGACCAGCCAGCGGAAGAGCTGGCGGTCCTCCACCCGCAGGTCGGGCTGGGCGAGGAGCACCCGCTCCGGCCGTCCCTCCTCGCCGATCTGCGGCGCGGCCTCGCCCTGGGACTGATCGAGGAGATCCGCCCATCGCGTCCGTACGTCGGCCTTCAGGGGATCGACCAGGTCCTTGAAGCGGAAGGCCGCGAAGCCCGCGCTCTTCAGGTCCGGGAGCCGCTCGCGCAGGCGCCGGACCACTTCCTCCTGCCGCTGGCCGCGGAGGGTGACCAGGTCCGGCAGCAGCTCGTCGTTCCAACGCGCCACCAAGGGGGCTACCCCTTCCAGAGGCGGCGGCGTGGCTCCTGTACCGGGGAAACCGGCGGCGAAGCTCAGGACCGTGTCGTTGCGCACCCGCTCGTCCCCGGCGGCGCGGTGGAGCTCTCCCGCCGCCAGCGCCCCCCGCACCGCCGACCGCAGCACCTCGAACACCTGCGAGCCCACGGGATCGTGCTCCTTCTGCCGCTCGTGGAGGAAATGGCGGATGTCCAGGAAGACCAGGCCGTCGACGTTCGGCTTCACCTCTAGCTGCGCCTGCAAGGCGCGCAGCCGCAGGACGAAGATGTAGGAGTAGCACTCCACCAGCAGCTCCTCCAAGGCGCCCCCCTCCCACGCCTCCCAGCCGTAGACGCCGAGATACGCCGGCGGGCTCTCCCAGAGGCCCCGCCGCCTGAGCTCGCCGCGCAGGGCGCTCCGCAACGCGGCCCAGAGCGGCTCGAAGCGCTCCGCGTCCAGCGCCTCGCTCTCCTTCGCCAGCAGGCGGACGTGCTCGGTGAAGACCCCGGGCGCCTCCGCGGCCTGCCTCGGTTCCTTCTTACCCCAGGAGATTCCGGCGATCTTCAATCTGCCGCCATTTTTTCACAGAAACGGACCGCGATCCTTTCAGCCAAATCCCGCCAGTTTCCGAATCCCGCCCGTTAGTCACTGCCTGAGGCGAGGTTGGGACGTCTCGAAGCCGGCCGGCGAACGACCGGCCTCACCGCTCCGGCGGTGAGGCCGGGATCCCAGAAACGCTAACGACTTTCAACGTTTCTCGAGGCCCGTTCGGCCCGAAAGGGAGAGCTTCATGTCCACGCTGCGTTCGTTCTTCTGCAATGTTGGTTTCTCGATCGCCTGCACCGTTTTCTTTGCGATTCCCCTGCTGACTCTCGCCCACTCCGCCGCGGCCCAGGAGTGCCAGTCGGCCCTGGAGAGCTCAACGGGAGCCGTCCCGCTCAGCAATGCCGCTTCGACCTCGAAGTCGAAAGGGGTCGACGAGTGGGACGTCGAAGTGATCAAGTTCTACACTTCCCTGCCCGGTGTGATCGAGATCGCGGGCACCGGCGACGACGCCGAGGACTCGTTGTACACCGAGGGCTCCTCCTCGACCCATCCGCTCGTCGACAGCGCGACCCTGGCCACGGGCTCGCGGACGTTGCGGGCTCTCGTTCCCGCGGGGCTCCACTGCATCGAGGTGGCGCCGTCGGAGGACGCCAGCGGCGATTACGAGGTCGCGGCCACCTTCACCGACGTCTGCCACCTCAACGATACGGACGACCATGGCGACAGTTTTCTCTGCGCCACCCCGATCGCCGTGAACGGCACCGACAGCGGCGAGATCACGTCCGGCACCACGACGGACTACGACATGTTCAAGTTCGAGCTGACCAGCTCCGCTACGATCACCGTCGCCAGCACCGGGACCGGCCACGTGACCGGCAGCCTCTATGACGGCAGTGGCACCCTCGTCGCCTCGGACAACACCGACCTGTCCAGCGCGACCTTCTCGATCATCCAGTCCCTGGACGCCGGCACCTACTACGTCAAGATCTCGGGCGCCGACGAGAGCACCTACGGGATCGGCGTCTCCGCGGCGCCCTGATCGGCAGTAATCAGTTTCCCGGCGACGGCGGCGCCTCGTCGTCGTCGCCGGACTCATCGGCCGCCTCGGCATCCACATGGCCGGGGTGGCCGGTCGCTTTCACCTGATGGTTCAGGCGCCCGATCACCAGATCGCGCTCGTCCGGCCGGTAGACCTCGGAGGCCTTGGTAACGCTCCAGGAATAGCCGGCGATCTTGCCGTCCGGGCCGCCATAGAGGCGGAAGAGCCCCTCCCCCACGCCGCTGTGAAACTTCCCCTTCGCGTAATGCCGGGTATCGGTCGGGCCGTGGCCGGTGTGCGAGGAGTCGATGACCTCGATCTCGTACTGCTCGGTGCCGGCGACGACCGGCTCGGTGGCATGGCGCGGGGTGGGACGCGAGGCGGCGAGCAGCACATGGCCGGTGGGCTTGTTCCCCGGCGGGTACTTGATCGCCAGCACGTCGCCCGGCCGGATGTCCGCGATCCGGGTGATCCGGTCGAAGCCGTGGCCGGCCACGATGGCGTCATGGAATCCCGCGGCGCGCGGAAACCGGCCGTCCAGCCAGGAGGCAAAGTCGGCCGCCCGGTAGCCGTACGCCTGCATGAACAGGTGGGCGACCAGAGCGCTGCACACGCTCCGGTTCCGCGTCTCGGAGGCGCCGTTCACCCCCGACCAGCTAACCACCGTCGGCCGCGACGCATAGAGGTTCGTCTCCGGCGTCACCCCGGCCACCAGCCGCCGGGCCCACTCCAGATGGCCGGGAGCGTCCGCCGCCCCCGCGAGGCCGGCGAGGGACAGGGCGAGCGTGGCGAGCAGCACGGCGGGCGCGAAGCGTCGGGGCATGGCTTGTCTCCTGGAACGGGGAAAGGGACCTATCGCCCTAAGTCTATGGAGTGGTTCAGGGGAATGTCAAAGGTAGAGCGCCGGAGAAATCTCCTTTCTGGTCCGTCTCCTTGGCAAATGAAGGACGAGCCGAGGCCCCGCCAGGGGTCCCAAAAGGAGATTTCCCATGAAACGCCTGTTGATCTTCCTCACGCTTCTGACCCTACCGGGAGTGGCCCATGCCGGCGACCCGACGACGGAGTTCCTGGAGGCGCCGTTGGTCGGCGGCTTCGTCACCCTCTCATCCGACGGCAAGACGGTGACTTACATCATCGATGGCGGCCCCTCCTCGGGGACGGCGGACGGAAAAACCTTCCGCAGCAACGGGCAGATCGCAATCCATATCCAGAATTTCAACCCGCTGACGCAGGTTTGGACCGTCGAAGCCAAGGCGACGCCGGACGCCAACTTTACGGCGATTCAAGCCTTTCTCTCCGACCTGAAGAGCTTGCAGGACGCCTTACCGGCTCCGCCGACGCCGCCGAGCCCAGCAGGCGGTGAAGAAAAGGCAAAAGCCTTTGCCGCCGCCATGGCCGCCGCCGATGACTGCGAGAAGATCAACCTCTTGATCCAGAAAGCGTATGAAGCGCTTACGGATAAGGAATTGACGGCTGCCAGCCTCAAAGGTCTGGTCAACGGGGCCACTGGCTACAATGGAGTCAATGCTGCCTCGGTGGGCTTGCTCAAGGCCCAGGGTGACATCGATGCGAACGTCAAGAACGCTCAGGATGCCCTGGACCTGATCCGTAAAACGTATAGCCGGCTCAAGAACACCCCCACCGCCAACTGCAAGCCCGTCACCGGTCAAATCCTGGTCGACTATGTCGAGGTGCGCACCACGGCCGACAGCATCATCGCGACCAAGGAGGCGATCCGCCGGCAGATCGACCTGCTGCTCAAGACCCTCCAGCCGTTTCTCGGCTCATCGAGCCCTTGGTTTCCGAACACTAACGACTACGTGATCAGTACGGTCACGCCGACCTTCGCGGACCAGCAGAACGTCACCGCGACGGCCAAGGTGCGGAGCGTGTCGATCAAGGCCGATTCGATCGTCGACTCGACGGACGATATCAACGTCACCACCGCCGCCTTCGTGGTGCGCAAGAACTCCATTTTCGCCGCCGAGCGCGCGGCCGCGATCATTTACAACAATCTGAAGTATCCACAGTACGGCACCGCCAAGAATGGGAGCGGAGCCACGGTGGTCCAGCGCACGGCGGACCATCAGCCGATCAACGGCGCCCTGATGCTGAACCTGGTGATGCGCCTCGGGAGCCCGTCCGTGGCATATCCGTTCCTGCAACTCGGCGTCAGCTCGGCCAAGGACTTCCCCGGCTTCCTGGCGGGGGTCGGCCTCCGTTTCGTCCATCCCTTCAACTTCAGCCTCAGCGCCGGCGGCATGATCACCCGCTTCAAGGACCTCGACGGCAACCTGAAGATCGGCGATACCGTGACCGGGACGGACGACATCAACAAGCATCTCGTCTACAAGACCTCGCCCGTGGTCATCTATGGCGCGATGCAGTTGAAGTTCTGATCCGCTGACTCCGCCGCGTCGTCCGGGAAGCGGTGCTCCGCCGCTTCCCGGACGGGCCGGAAAGGGCCATGGAATGCTGCGGACTGGAAGGAAAGAATGGAGCGGGAGACGGGATTCGAACCCGCGACCAACAGCTTGGAAGGCTGTGACTCTACCCCTGAGTTACTCCCGCGATAGAACCTGAAAGCCCTGGCTCGCAACAGGAATGGTGGAGGCGGGAGGATTCGAACCTCCGTAGGGCGAAGCCCGGCAGATTTACAGTCTGCTGCCATTGTCCACTCGGCCACACCTCCAAAGAACTGCCTTGCGCTGGATCGGGGGGCTGGAGCCGGCACCCGGATTTGAACCGGGGACCTACGGTTTACAAGACCGTAGCTCTACCCCTGAGCTATGCCGGCGGGTCGTGCCCCAGGAACAGAACCCTACCGGGTCACTCCCGATTCCAGGAGCCGGGAGAGTCTAGCCGCTTGCAGCCGCCCTGGCAAGCGGGCTCAGAACCGGCGCAGCCAGACGAGGACCCAGGAGACCGTCCCGGCCACTCCCGCCACCGCCACCAGCCCGAGGTAGAGCATCACCAGGCGCGGCTCCCGCAGGATGCAGTCGCTCCGCCGCAGGCCCGCCCGCCAGGATTTCCAGTAGGCGTGGAAGCCCAGCGTTCCGAAGACCGCCGCGATCAGCGCCGGAGTCAGGATCCAGGCGAGCAGCGCCACCGTGGTGTAGACGCAGAGGGAGAGAGGATCGGGGATCGCCGGCGGCGGGATCGGACGGGGCAGCGCCCCCTCGGCGGCGCGGGCCGCCTGCTCCTCGCGAGCCCGGCGGGCGGCGAGCTCGGGCGACTCTGAAAGGATCTCGCTCATAGAGAAATTCTAGATCATCGAATGCCAAATCTCTTCGTAGGGGCGGCCCTACCTACCGAGGGCGGCCACACAGGGCCGCCCCTACATCCGTTCTCCAGCCTGTTCCGACAATTTCAGGCGATGGAGCGCCGGCCAGGCCTGCGCGGCGCAGAAGGGGACGCACTGGTGCCCCAAGTCCCCCTGGGTGCCGACGTGGACGCAGCACTGGGTCAGCCGCTCCTCGATCATCGTGCTCATATCCATGAACGGCTTGACGGTGATCCGCTTGACCCGCTTCCCGAGGAGGTCGCGCAGGGCGTCCTTTCTCCCGATCATGGCCTCCCCCGCCAAGCGGGCCAGCGTCGAGAGGCCGAGGTCGCAGGCGGTGCAGACGTTGCGGAACAGCTCTCCCATGGAGGGCTGCGCCAGCGAGCTCGACTCCGAGAAGAGGCCGAGGAGCGATTCCTTCACCAGCCGCCGGAGGTCGGCCGAGAGGTCGGGGTCGACGATCCGGTTGCTCACCAGCCCGAGGTGCGCCTTGAGCGTCTCGGGACCGACGATCGCCGCCAGCGACTTCCACTCCCCCGCGTCGGTCTTCAGGAGGTAGCCGATGCTGCAGCAGTGGGGGTGGCTGCAGGGGAGCGCCGTCAGGTCGCGCCAGGAGACGGCGCCGCCGGTCTGCCCCGCCATTCGCGCCAGCACGCCGCCGTGGGTGAGGCGGGCGTCGGGATCGATCGCCGTCGAGCGGCCGCTGCCGAACTGCGGCTGGATCGACACCCCGCCCACGAACGGCGTTTCCAGCGCGTAGAGCAGCACGTCGCCGATCTCGTCGTCGTTGACCCCCAGCGCGGCGGTCATCGTCAGGGTGGTGAAGACCCCCGCCTGGGAAAGCCGCTCGACGGCCTTCTGCTTGATCCGCCGCAGATCGGCGCCGCGGTGGTGGCGGTGAGTCTCCAGCCGGAAGCCGTCGAACTGGAGGTAGACCTCGATCTGCCGGTGGTGCTTCTCCAGGAAGGCGAGCAGGCGGTCGTTCTGGGCGATCTCGATGCCGTTCGAGTTGATCAGAATGCGACCGACCGGCCGCGCCAGCGCCCCTTCCAGGATGTCGAGGAGCCGCGGATGCAGGGTCGGCTCGCCGCCGGAGAGCATCAGCACGTCGAGCCGTCCCTCCTCGCGGGAGAGGCGGGTGTCGATGTTGGCGAGCACCGTCTCGACCGCCACCGCGCCGCGCGACTCGGGGGAGCTGGCGGCGAAGCAGTTCGGGCAGCAGAGGTTGCAGGAGCGCTCGATGTCCTCCAGGAGGATGCAGGTGTGCTGGGTCTGCATCTCCCCCAGGCCGCGCAGATACGCCTGCGGGATGGGATCGAAGTTCCCCGGCACGTCCGGCTCGTGGCGCTTGGTGGGCGCGGTCCACTGCTCCAGGTAGGCGAGGATCTCGGCGGATTCGTCGTAGAGCGTGCGCACTTTGCCGTGGTCGGGGCAGCCGCGGACGAGCCAGACCTGCCCCCCTTCCTCGGCGAGGTAGCCGGAAAGCCGCCGCACCTCGGCGAGCGGCCGCTCCGGGCTCTCCACATGGCAGTGGGGACAGAAGGCCGAAACGTAGCGCAGCAGGCGGTCGCCGCGGAGGGTCATGCCAGGCATCGCCAGGTTTCCTTTCAGTATTTCCCCAGCGTGCAGACGCCGCCGAGGACGAGGAAGGCCAGGCCTCCGAAAAGGCCGGCGCCCTGCAGGAGAACACCAGCCGCGTAGCGGGTGTCCCGCGGAATCTTGAATATGAGGGCGAGGACGACCTCCGCGGCGCAGATCAGGAAGGCGAAGACTGTGACCCCGGCGATCCAGTATTGCTGGCTGCGGGGCCCGCTCACGACGATCGTTAGCACGGTGTTGAGCACCACGATCAACGCCAGCCAGGGCCAGGCGCGGGAACGGAGCGGGGCGTTCTCGTGCTGGAAGATGTCGATCGCCAGGTCCACGTCCTGTGGATCGTGACCGGTCTGGAGGAGCTGCCGGCGCAGGGCCGCCAGACTGTAGCGGTCGGAGTGCTCCCGCAGGTAGGCGAGGATCGTGTCGAGATTGGACTTGGATGGAGGCTTTGATTCCACGGCAGCTCCTAGTGGCTCATGCCCTGGCTCAGGATGTAGAGGCAGAACCCGCCCAGGGCGAGAATCCCCAGGGCGACCGTGAGCGCGAAGCCGAGGAGGAGCGCGAGGCCCCAGGAACGGCTCTTCACCGGAAAACAGGCCACGATCCCGCCGACGAGCTCGGCGCCGACGAGGAGGAGGAAGAACGACGAGAGGAGGCTCGCCGCATCGCCTTTCATGCTCTGCGCCCTGATCATCCCCACGGTCAGCACGGCGTTGACCGCCACCACCAACAGGGCCTTCGGAAAGACGCGCGGGCGGACGACAGGCGGGTGTTCCGACTGGTAGACCGCCATGGCCTCGTCCACCACCGGCGGATCGTAGCCGCTCTGAACGAGCTGCTCGCGCAGGGCCGGCAGGCTGTACCGCGCGGAGTGCTCCCGCAGGTAGGCGAACACTGTCTCGATTTGCTGGTCGTCCATAGGGTCTCTCACATGTTAACCGCGCAGTATCCGACGAAGCTGAGCAGCCCGACCGCGCTCGCGAGGAGGATGGCGCCAAGGATCCCGCAGCCGAGCCTCCGGAGCTTTCCGGTTAGCATCATGAGCAACGCACCGACGGCCTCGACGAGGAAGAGCTTGGCGGTGAAGTGTAGAGCGCTGGTGTTCGAGGCCTGGTGCATCGGCACCGAGAGCGCAGCCATGCCCGCGACCGCCGCCAGACCCGAGTTGATCAGTACCGCCATCAGGGTGTAAGGCCAGACGATCGGGCGCCCGGCCGCCGGCCCCGGGGAAGTAGCCGGAGCGGCCGCATGTTGCCGCCGGTCATGCTCCGCGATCGCCTGGTTGATCAGATGAGGCTCATACCCCTCCCGCAGCAACTGATCCCACAAGGACTGCAGGCTGTAGCGCCCGGCGTTTTCCTGCAGGTAGCCGATCAGCCGCTCCAATTCCGCGTCAGACATCCGCGGGCTCCAGAGAGGACGGGACCGCGAGCAGCCGCTGGCGCCGCCAGAAATACGCGGCGAGCAGCAGCGTCGAGGGGATCAGGAAGAGCTGCGAGCGGGTCAGCCCCGCCCAGACCACCTCGTTGCCGCGGACGAACTCGATCAGGAAGCGGAAGGTGGCGTAGGCGAGCAGGTAGACCTTGAACAGCTCGCCGTGCAGGTCCGGCCGGCGGCGCAGGCGCAGCAGGACCGCGAGCATGGCGAAGTGAAAGGCGATCTCGTAGACAAAGGAGGGGTGGAGCGGCACGCCGATCCAGGCAGCGGGAAAGTTGGGGATGGCCGCCACCCGCGCCGCGTCGACCCTCACGCCCCAGGCGAGGCCGGTCGGGGTGCCGGGCGTTTCGGTGAGCAGGCAGCCGAAGCGGCCGATGCCGATCCCCAGGGCCGCCGCCGGAGCGAAGACGTCGCCGGTGGGCGCGCGGTAGCCGATCAGCCGCTTGGTGACGATCGCGCCGAGATAGGCGCCGGCCAGCCCGCCGAGCACGCTCTTGCCGCCATAGAGGAGGGCGCCGATCAGCGTCGGGTCGGGCGCCGCGGCGAGGTAGCGCCAGGCCGTGCTCACCTTGGCGGCGACGGCGCCGCAGAAGAGAGCGCCGGTGAGGATGATGAACAGCCGGTCGTCGAGCGTCCGCCGCCGCCTCGCCTCGACGAGGAAGAGCGCCACGGCCGCAACCGTGCCGAGCGCCACGAAGGCGCCGTGCACCCCGGAGGGGTCGATCGGCAGGTTGGGCAGCCGCAAGAAGGTTCTTCCAGGTTTTCCGAAGACTCTAGGGCCGGGGGTGAGGGGTGTCAAGGCAGGGATTCACCTTGGCTTTGGCGTTGGCCCTCATCACCCCGGCCCTCTTCTCCCGTCCCCTCCCGCCCTCCCACACCGGGAGAAGAGGGAGAAAAGCAAAAGCAAATACCAAGACTGTCCTTCTCCCCTCTCCCTGTGAGGGAGGGCGGGAGGGGGAAGGGAGAGGGGCCAGGGGTGAGGGTTCGGGCGGGGACTCCCACGGACAAGGCCTATCTGACAAAGTAGAGATATGTCGATCGGTGTTATCGTGGAGGCCTCAACGTCTTACCTATCGAACCCCACGAAAGGGCCCATCTCATGAACGGAACGTCTCAAGTCCCTCCCGCCCCCGGCGTGCCGCCCAAGAAGGGCATGAGCCCCCTCGCCTGGATCGGCATCGGTTGCGTCGTCATCCTCATCCTCTGCGGCGTCGCCTTCGGCATCATGGGCTTCTTCGCCAAGCGGATGATCGACAAGGCGGCAAAGAACCCCGGCATGGCCGCCGCCGAGCTGGCGGTGAAGATGAACCCGGACCTCGAGCTGGTCAACGCCGACGAGAAGAACAACACGATCACGATCAAGGACAAGAAGACCGGTGAGACGACCACCATCAGCGCCGACGACGCCAAGAACAACAAGTGGTCAATCAAGACCGACAAGGGCACGGCGACCTTCGATACGTCCGGCGGCAAGGGCGTGACGATGAAGGCGACCGACGACAAGGGGCAGGTCACCACCTTCAACGCCGGCAACGGCACCCCGCAGAACCTCCCCTCCTGGCTGCCGGTCTACCCGGGCGGGACGGTGCAGGGGACCTACGACACCACCAGCAACGAGGGGCGCTCGGCCGCCTTCACCGTCTCCACCAGGGACTCCACGGACAAGGTGCTCGAATACTATGAGGCGCAGCTCAAGAGCGCCGGCCTGAAGACCGAGAAGAGCACCTTCTCGACCGCCGGCCAGAACGGCGGCACGGTCACCGGCAAGAGCGACGACGCCAAGCGCGAGGCGAGCGTCATCATCTCCACCAACATCAGCGGCACGCAGGCGGTCGTCACCTTCCAAGAGAAGAAGTAGGACCCGTCCGGCGAAGTGCAGGGCGGGGCCAACCCCGTCCTGCCGCCGGCCTCGTCGATCAGGCATTGTGCCCGCTGGAACGCCCCCACCCCGAATCCTCACCCCCGGCCCCTCTCCCACCGCACGCGGGCCCTCCCCGCTTCGATCGGCCTTCGTGGCCTGCGACCTCATCCCCTATCCCCTTCTCCTAGAGGAGAAGGGGGACGACTGCGACGCGGCCCCAGCTAAGCCCTCCCTCTCCTTTAGGAGAGGGGCCGAGGGTGAGGTCGCAGGCCACGAACGCCCTCCAAAAAAGCAAAAAGCCCCGCGGCGTCGAGCCGCGGGGCCGGAAGGAACGGCGCCGAAGCGCCTCAGGCGCCGGTGTTCTGACGCCGCTTGCGGAGGGTGAGCATCGCGGCCGCGGACACCAGCAGTGCCAGCAGGGCGAGGCCGAAGTCGGACAGCGTGGGCACCGTGGGAGGAGCGCCGGCCACGAAGACCGTGGGGTCGCCGACGGTGCCGCCCGGGGCGTCGGTCAGCGACGTGGCGTCGTTGACGCCGTCGTTGTCGCTATCGTAGTGGACCGTTCCCTGGTTGGAGATCGTCTGGCCCCCGGCGGACGACGGGATGGTCGCCGGGATGGTGATCGTCACCGTGCCGCCGGCCGGGATGGCGCCGTTCCAGGTCACCGGATTGACGCCGGCGCCGGAGACGGTGCCCGAGTTGGCCGTGGGGGTGCCGACGACGAGCGGCGAAGGCACCGTGTCGGAGAACTCGTTCCCCGGGTTGTCCGCCTGCGCGGCGTTGCCGGAGTTGGTCAGGGTGACGGTGTAGATCACGTTGCCCCCCGCCTGCTGGTTGCCGCCGGTGATCGCCTTGGTCGCCGTGACGTTGGCTCCCATGGCGACGGCGTCGCAGACCGCCGGGGTGATGATCACCGAGAAGGCCCGGATGCTGCCGGTGTCGCCGCCGGCAAAGTCCTGCGCCTGCAGTTGCCAGGTACCGTTGGCTACACCTCCCTGGAAGACCGACAGCGGCGCGTTGGGGAGGAAGCTGCCGGTGAACGGTGCGTCCGTGGAAACCACCGACTGGATGCTGGGGCCGCCGCTCTGGTCGTCCAGCACGGTCTGGCAGAAGTTGTTCCCGCTGCTGTCGGTCCGGTTGATCATCAGGACCTGCGTGGCGTTGGGCGAGATCAGGCTGATCTGGAGGTCGCCGACCCAGGTGTGGTCGATGCCGACGGTGGTGGATCCGGCGGTGGCGCTGCAGCTCGTCCCGTCGATCGAGGCCTTGATGGAGAAGACGTTGCCGGTGACACCCGAGACCGGGAGGCTCGCGACGACCGGAGCGCCCACGTCCGGGATCGGCACGGCCGGACCGGTGTAGCTGAAGGTGACCGGCGTGCCCGGCGCGCCGGTCCCGATCGAGAATGGGAAGGTCTGCGGCGAGGCGCCGCCGGTGTAGGTGACGGTCAGGGTGAAGTTGATGACGGAGCCGCAATTCGCCGCCCCGGTAACATGGAAGACGTACGGCGTCGCGTTGTTGCCGGAGGCGGAGACCGCCAGGTCGGGATAGGTCGAGCTCCCGGACACGATCGTGACCCCGGGGGTCGAGGTGGTCAGGACGGCCGAGATCCCCGTCGCGGGGGCGCCGCCCGCATTGGTCAGCGGCACGGTCAGGGACCAGGTCTCGTTGTTCTCCACGAAGGCGTCGCCGTCGCCGCTCACCTGGGTCTTGACCACGGTGCCGGCAGAGAGGAAGGCCTGCGCCGTGGCGCCCACCGCCTGCAGGGCGGCGTGCGCCATGATGATGCCGGCGCCGGTATCGCGGTCGACTCCCGGGGTTTCGATGTCGATCGCCGAGGCGTTCAGGGCGGTGCGGACCTGCGCCAGCGTCAGGCCCGGCATCGCCGACTTGAGCAGCGCGGCGATGGCGGCGGCATGCGGCGCGGCGGCCGAGGTGCCGTAGAAGGGGTCGAAGCCCGGCGCGGCGCACGAGACACCGTCCGCCGCCGTGTAGTCGGGCTTCTGGCGGACGACGCCGCCGGTGCTGGTGCGGTTGCCCGGCGTCAGCTCGGTACCGGTGGGATCGAGGATGATCCGCCGCGGGCCGTCGGAGGTGAAGTCCTCGCTGGCGTTGGCGGCGGTGAACAGGCCGGGGTAGGGACCGTCCGGCGAGATGCCGTCGAACGAGGCGGCGGCCGGCGTCGCCGCCAGGCTGAAGGCGTTGGCGGCGGCGCTGTGGCCGCGCGTAGCGCCGCTGGTCGCCAGCGCCGGGTCGACCTCGCCGCGGAACACGATGAGGTTGAACATTGGCGCGCTCGAGGTCGAGCCCGCCGCGAACTCCGCCACCACCATCTGATCGTCGGTGAAGACGTCGTTGCCGATGATCTCGACCGGGAAGTCGTCGCCGCCGGAGCCGTCCTGGGGGTTGGTGCTGGCGTCGAAGATCATCGTCAGGGTGCTGTCCATGTCGTAGAGGTCGAAGTCGGTCGACGCCGAGCCGGTGGTGAGATCGTAGTGCTCGGCCCAGATCAGCACCGCCGTATTGAAGAAGGCATTGGTGACATTGAGCGACTGGCCGCCGTCGCCGAAGTTGTGCACCGTACCGGATCCGGCGGGGAGCGCCGCGATCGTCCCGTTGGCGTTGAAGTCACCTTCCCAGGTCCCGGAGGTCCCGTCGTCGATATTGCCTTCGTTGCCGGCCGAGGAGAAGTAGAGGATGCCCGACGAGGTGACGGTGTTGACCGACTGGGCCACCGGGCCGTCCTCGAACGGCGACTCGTCGAAGTAGATGACGTCGTCGACGATGATCTTGCAGCCGGAGGTGGCGAGGTCGAGGATGTTCTGCGCGAAGGTCGCCTCGTCGGTGTCCGCGGTCGCGAAGCCGAGCGATGCGCCGGGAGCGAGGTCGTGGATGATCTCGAGCATCGCCGACCCCTCGTCGCCGGATCCGGCCTGGCCGGGGAGCACGTCGACCGTCGGCGGCAGGTCGCCGCTCGCCTCCAGCGTGGTCAGGGAGTCGACGCCGTCGGATAGCACGCAGACCTTCACCCCCGTGCCGTCGACCCCGAAGAAGCCCCGCGCCTCGTCCGCGCCGTGCGTCTTGTCGCCCTGGGAGGTGTCGACCTTCTCCTTCAGCGCCAGGACCGCCTGGCGCACGCTGCGTACCTCCGGAATCCCGGCGATGGCCTCGAGGTCCGCGAGGTGCACGCGGGCGCGCACCCGGAGGTAGGCGTAGCTCTTCGCCTTGACCTCGCCGCCGAGCGCCAGCACCTGGTTGATGACCGGCTTGATGCCGGCGGCCGAGGCGAGCGCGACGTCGATCGCGATCCTGCCGTCCGGGTCGGGCTTCACGAAGCGGAAGGAGGTCAGCGGCGCGAGGCGGGAATCGTTGCGCTGGTGCAGCAGCGCCATGTACAGCCGCGAATCGATCTTGTTCTGCACCGCGCTCTTCGAGGTCTTGATGCTGCGGATCGCCTGGAACTGCGGCGCCGCGGCGGCGGAGACCTTGCGGGGCGCGCCCCACAGACCCGAAGGCACCAGGGCGAGGGCCAACACGAGGAGGAGGAATGAACGCGAAACTCTCTGGACCATAGATTACCCCTTGTCGAGACGGACCGAAGGTCGAACGACAAACGAAAAACGTGCAGTGAACCTGCCGAGGCGTCCTGAGAACCGCGAGCCGATAAAACTTCAAGGAAGACTGATCGACCCTATGCGAGCTTGCGGCCCCAAGTCAAGATCTCCGCTGGCGCTTCGCGGCGGAAACCCGCAAGATACCCCCCACCAGGAATCCCGGTACCGTTGCCGGACGCCGTCCGGAGGAGACGCCATTGGCCACCGCAAGCCCGAATCGGCAGACCGATGCCCCCGCGCCCGGACCCCAGCTCGTCCGCGGCCTCGGCACCTGGGACGGCGCCCTGCTCACCGTCGGCTCGATCGTCGGCACCGGCATCTTCATCACCACGGCGGACATGGCGAAGGTGCTCCCCCACCCGGGGCTCATCCTCCTCGTCTGGCTCGCCGGCGGCCTGCTGACGCTCGCCGGCGCGCTCACCTACGGCGAGCTGGGAGCGATGTTCCCGCGCGCCGGCGGCCTCTACCACTACGTCCGCGAGGCCTACGGGCCGCTCTGGGGGTTCCTCTACGGCTGGACGGCCTTCCTGGTCATCATGTCGGGGGGGATCGCCGCTCTCGGCGTCGCCTTCGGCGAATACCTGGGGAGCTTCGTCCCCTTCTTCGCCACCCAGCACATCCTGCTGCGGGTCCCGGTCGGCTCCTGGACGTGGACGCTCTCCGGCGGCCAGGTCGCGGCCGTCGCCGCCATCCTCCTGCTCACCGCCGTCAACCACCTCGGCCTCAAGGAGGGGGCGTGGACGCAGAACGCCCTGACGGTGATCAAGATCGGCTCGATCGTGGCCTTCGCGGCGTTCGGCCTGCTGGTGCCGGCCAAAGTCGCGCCCCACCTGACCGGAGCGGTCGGCGCCATCCCCGGCGGCCTGCTGGCGGCGTTCGGGGTGGCGATGATCGCGGCGCTCTGGACCTACGACGGGTGGTACGGCCTCACCTGCTCGGCGGGCGAGGTGCGCGATCCCGGGCGCAGCCTCCCGCGCGGCCTGATCCTCGGCACGGCCGGGGTGACCCTCCTCTACCTGCTGCTGAACCTGGTCTACGTGCGCGCCCTGGACATCCCCGGCATGGCGGCGACGCCGCGCATCGCCGAGACGGCGGCGGCGGTCCTCTTCGGCCCGGGCGCGGCGCGGCTGGTCTCGCTGGCGGTGCTGATCTCGACCTTCGGCTGCCTCTCCGCGACGATCCTCTACAGCTCGCGCATCTACCTTCCGATGGCCGAGGACGGGCTCTTCTTCCGCTCGCTCGCCCGCGTCGATCCCAAGTACCGGACGCCGGTCGCCTGCCTCTGGGCGCAGACCGGCTGGTCGCTGGTGCTCACCCTCTCGGGGAGCTACTCGCAGCTCTACACCTATGCCGTCTTCGCCGGGATCGTCTTCCACGCCATGATCGCCACCGCCGTCTTCATCCTCCGCCGTACCCGGCCGGACGCCCCCCGCCCCTACCGCACCTGGGGCTATCCGGTGGTGCCGGCGCTGTTCATCCTCGCCTGCCTGCTGCTGATCGGGAACACCCTGAAGGAGAGCCCGCTCGAATCGCTCGCCGGCCTCGGCCTGGTGGCCCTCGGGCTGCCGGCGTACTGGATGTTCCGGAAGCGGAACGCGGCGGCGTAGCTCTACTCTGGCGGATGGGCCTCGGCTGTGGGAGTCCCCCCGCCCGAACCCTCACCCCTGGCCCCTCTCCCTTCCCCTCCCACCCTCCCTCACAGGGGGGGTGGGGACGGGAGGGGGGAGAAAGACCCTGAAGGGATCTGTCTTGCTTTTGCCTTTCTCCCTCTTCTCCCGGTGAGGGAGGGGGGTGGGGCCGGGAGAAGAGGGCCGGGGTGATGAGGGCCCGATCGTATAGAGTCCGCCCATGAAGTCCCGCCGGCGGTGGCTGCGCGTGGCGGGCGATGGCGCCGCCGCCGTCGCCGCGCTCTGGATCTCCTTCTGGCTCCGCCTCCACGTGCCAGTCCCCGGTACGGTCGGGCTGCTGCCGGGGGACCGGCTCCGCTTCCTCTCCCGGGAGTGGCTGGTGGTGCTGCTCCTGCAGTTCGTGACGCTCTACTTCCTCGGCTTCTACGACGCCCCGCGCCCCCGCGGCCGGGTCGAGCTGACCCGCCGGCTCGCCGGTGCCGCGCTGTTCCAGGCGATGGCGCTGATCGCCTGGTGGTTCCTCGCCCACCGCGAGTTCCCCCGCTCGGTGGCGGTGCTGTTCGTGATCCTCGACTTCACCCTCCTGTTCGGCTGGCGGCAGCTGCTCGACCGCACCGAGAGCCGGCGGGAGCGGCGGGTGGCGATCGCCGGCGCCAACGCCGCGGCGCGCGAGCTCGCCTCGACCCTCGCCAGCGAGCCCTGGCACGGCCTACGGGTGGTGGGGTGGGTGTCGATCCCCGGCAAGGTGGTGAACGGGGAGACCGAGGCCCTCGGCCCGCACCTGGGGACGACCGAGGACCTCCCCGCCCTGCTCGCCGCCGGCCGGATCGACGACATCCTCCTGGTGGGGAGCGACGACTCCTGGCAGACGCGGCTGATCGACGGCCTCGCCGGCACCCGGCCGGACCACACCAGCGTCCTCCTGCTGCCGGGTCCCTTCGAGAGCCTGATCGGCCGCATGCGCTACCGCTGGGTGCACGACCTGCCGCTGATCGAGGTGGTGCGCGAGACGGAGTGGCGGATCAACTGGCCGCTCAAGCGGCTGCTCGACCTGGTGGCCGGCCTGGTCCTGCTGCTCCTCGCCTCGCCGCTGGCCGCGGTCTGCGCGCTGGCCGTGCGCGCCACCTCCGATGGCGGCATCCTGTACCGCCAGACGCGCGTGGGCCTGGGGCAGAAGCCCTTCACCCTCTATAAGTTCCGCACCATGCGCCAGGACGCCGAGGCGGACTCCGGCGAGGTGCTGGCGCAGCCGGGAGACGCGCGGCTGACCCCGATCGGCGCCCTCCTGCGCCGCTTCCGCCTGGACGAGATCCCCCAGCTCTTCAACGTCCTCCAGGGGACGATGAGCCTGGTCGGTCCGCGCCCCGAGCGCCCCGGCTTCGTCCGGCGCTACCTCCGGGAGGTGCCCGGCTACGCCGAACGCTTCTCGCTCGCCCCGGGGCTGACCGGCCTCGCGCAGGTCAACGGCGACTACTACTCCAGCCCGCAGAACAAGCTGCGCTACGACCTCGCCTACATGGCGAACTGGACGCTCTGGCTCGACCTGTCGATCCTGCTGCGCACGATCAAGATCGTGCTGACCTCGCGAGGCGTCTGACCTCAGCGATTGACGGAACAAGGTCCTGGGGCTATCTTGGGAGATGCTCCCGAGAACTTTTATTCGCCGAGGTCCGTGATGACTCAGCCGACCACCCGCCCTCTCGCCGCCCTGCTCGTACTGGCCGCCCTCGCGGCGCCCTTGTCTCTGCGCGCCGCCTCGACCGGCCAGACGGCGCTGCATACGCCGCAGGGGACCGGAGCGGGGACGGCCGACGGCGACTACGTCACGGCCACCGGAGGCCTCAATACGTTCTACCGCTATTTCATCGAGGTGCCGCCGGGGCTGGCGCATCTGGTCGTCGAGGTCTTCGATGCCGACGTCGGCCGGGGGGGCGCGGCGGAGAGCACCGCCGGACGCGACCGCGACCGCGGCAATGGCTTCTCGACGACGGCGACCTACACCCTCCTGAGGCCGGACGGGTCCACGGCCGCGACCGTCGCCGGCTGCAACGCCACGACCTGCAACGACAACGTCTGGCAGGCGATCCTCGACAGCATGACGGCGCAGAACACCGCCGCCGGCCACTGGGAGCTCCGGGTCACCATGGGCGGCTCGGACGACATCAACGCGATCGGGGTGCGGGCGCACGACGGCACCTCCGGCGCGAGCGGCACCGAGCTGCCCGTCTACATCGACTCGATCGTGGCGCTGGGCGTGAACGCTCCGGCGAGCGGCTCGGCCTCGCGCAGCTATACGCTCTATCCGTACGTCACCTCCGGCTGCACCGCCGGCGAGAACGACTTCGACTACGACAGCGACAGCGGTACCGTCGGCTCGCTCGCCTTCGCGAGCCGCACCGGCGCCTTCACCCAGACGGTGGCGAGCGCCAGCCTCTCCGCCAACAACGTCTGGGCACGGAACACGATCAACCGCTGGACCTCCGACCAGAAGTCGACCGAATACGGGATCTGGCAGGGGACGTTCGCGATCAGCACCTACACGAACGCCAACGGCATCAACGGCAACTACACGGACATCTGGCTGAACAACTTCCAGGCGGCGGCGAACCCGCCGGCCGCCAATCCGGTCGCCAACTCGTTCCGGATCTACCTGCCGACCGACGCCGGCACCGCTCCGGTGAAGCCCTATGTCCAGCAGCTCCTGACCTACAGCGGCTGCGGCGCCGGGAACGACGGGCCGAACCCGCCGGTGGTGAACCAGACGAGCTGCTACACGGTCACCATCCAGGTGACCAACCCGGCGGCCCAGGCGATCACCTTCTCGGCCGCCAACCTGGTGACCTCCAACATCCCCGGCGGCACCGCGCTCTACGCCGGCATCCCCCAGACCAACCAGGGCTCGGTGGTGACCCAGCCGGCCGTGGGCGGCTCGGGCACCCTCACCTGGAATCCCGGCACGCTGGCGGCGGGCGCCACGGCGATCCTCGCCTACCGGGTGAAGGTGAGGCCAACCGCAGCCGGGCAGCGCGTCGTCGTCACCGGCACTCCCGCCGCGAACGGCACGACGGCGAAATACCTGGACGAGACGGGTAACGCCGCGCAGACGACCAGGGCCGTCTTCACCTTCGGCCCGCTCTGCGAGCTGGCGGTGACCCAGGGGCTGCTCACCGAGGCGGTGATCTCCGGATTCCGCGCCTCGCCGGCGAACGGCGGCGGCGTGCTCCTCGAGTGGCGGACCGCCTCGGAAGCGGCGACGGCCGGCTTCTACGTCCAGCGCCGCGACGGCGACCGGTGGGTGAGGGTCAACCGCGAGCTGCTCGCCGGCCTCCAGGCGCCGCAGGGGGGCGTCTACCGCTTCGTCGATCCGCAGGCGTCTCCTGGGGACGAGCCGCTCTACCGGCTGGTTGAGGTCGAGGCCGGCGGAGCGCGCCACACCTACGGGCCGTTCACCGCCAAGGTCGACTGGGACCGCAAGGATCCGCGCGCCGGCCTGGCGGAGTACGAGCGGGAGGCCCAGCCGGCCACTCGCCGGGGCTCCGAGACGGTCTCGGCCTTCGCGCCGGCCTTCCCGCCGGCCTTCGCGCAAACCAAGAGCGCCGCGGCGGCCCCGGACGGGACCTCCCTCGCCGTGCGCCAGACCGGCCTCTACCACCTCTCCACCGCCGACGTCGCGGCCTGGGTCGGCATGCAGCCCGGCGACGCCGCCAAGTCGATCGCCAAGGGGAAGGTCGCGCTCACCCACAACGGACAGCCGGTCGCCTGGATCCCGGAGCTCGCCTCGGACAGCCCGAAGGACAAGGACAGCGCCCTGGGGCTGTTCTTCTACGGCGAAGCGCCGAACAGCCCGTTCACGGATACCGCAGTCTACCGCCTCCAGAAGGCCTCCGGCCTGCTCATGCAGCCGGTGGCCGCCGGCGTGGCGCCGCCGCAGGCGGGTGGCAGCTTCCCCGCCACGGCGCACGTCGAGAAAGACCTCTTCGCGGCCACCGTGCTGCCGCTCGACCCCGACTCGGACTACTGGTTCTGGGATTTCCTTCAGGGGAACGATCCGACCTACGGGCAGAAGACCTTCGCGCTCGACGCACCGGGCTTCGCAGGGACGGGCGGCGGCACGCTCACCATCGCCCTGCAGGGAGCGACGGCGAGCGGTGTGACCGGCGAGCACCGCGCCCAGGTGTCGCTCAACGGCACGCCGCTCGGCGAGACGAGCTGGACCGGCATCGCCCCCCGGCAGGCGACCTTCGCCGTGCCTTCCGGCGTGCTGCAGGCGGCCGGCAACCAGGCGCAGGTGACCGCCCTGATCGGCGACGGCGCGCCCTACAGCATCTTCTATCTGAATTCCTTCGACCTCTCCTACCCGCGGATCTTCCAGGCTTCCGGCAACGCCCTGGCGTTCACGGCAGGAGGGAACGCGCAGGTGACGGTCGCCGGCTTCTCCAGCCCCGCCGTCCGCCTGCTCGACGTCCAGGACCCCCTCCATCCGCGCTGGATCACTGGCGCGGCGGTGGGCTCCGACGGCGCCGGCGGCTTCCGCCTCAGCTTCGCCCCCACGGCCGCGGGGAAGTACCTCGCCGCCGCGCCGGCCGCCTTCCTGGCCCCGTCCGCCAATCGGCCGTGGAGCGCGCCGGCGCTCAGCTCGACCGCGAACCGGGCCGACTACCTGGTGGTCGCGCCCCCCGCCCTGCGCGCCGCCGCCGAGCGGCTGGCCGACCTGCGGCGAGCGCAGGGGATGACGGCGATCGTGGCCGACCTCGACCAGATCATGGACACCTTCAACTCAGGGGTGGCCGATCCGCACGCCGTGCGCACCTTCCTCACCTACGCCCACACGCAGTGGGCTCAAGGCCCGCGCTACGTGGCCCTCGCCGGCGGCGGGACGGTCGACTACCGCAACCTCCTCGGCTACGGCGACAACCTGGTGCCGCCGCTGATGATCGACAACGACGGCGGCCTCTTCCCCTCCGACAACCTGTTCGGCGATGTCGATGGCGACGGCCTCCCCGAGGTCGCCGTGGGGCGCATCCCGGTCCTCTCGGCGACCGAGCTCGACGCCTACACCGCCAAGGTGGCGGCCTACGAGAGAGCCGCGCCGGCGGCCTGGACCGGCACGGCGGTGATGGCGGCCGACGCCGCCGACCGGGGCGCGGACTTCGCGGCCGACAGCGACCAGGTCGCCGGCCAGCTCCCGGGGACCTACACGGTGAGCCGGATCGACCTCACCACCACGCCGCTCACCGACGCCCGCGCGCAGCTCCTCGGCACGATCGGCAGCGGCGCGGCTTTCGTCAACTACGTCGGGCACGGCGCCCTCGACCGCCTGTCGGCGGGGGGCCTGCTGACCAGCGCCGATGTGCCGGGCCTGACCAACGGCCCGCGCCTGCCGGTGGTGACGGCGATGACCTGCACCATCAACCGCTTCGCCGTGCCGGGCATCGCAGCCCTGGGCGAATTGCTGGTGAAGAGCGGAGCCGGCGGCGCCGCGGCGGTGTGGGGCCCCGCGGGGCTCTCCTCCAACGGCGACGCCAAGCTGCTCGCCGAGCGCTTCTACCACGCGACCGACGCGCGCCTCGGGGACCGCATCCTGCGGGCCATCGGTGAATTCCGGACGCTCGGCGGCGACAGCGGCCTGCCGCGCGTCTACGATCTGATGGGCGATCCCGCCCTGCGCCTTCAGCCCCCCCCGCCGCCGGCGGTGACCGGCACCGGAACCGGCGAATAGACCGCTACCCTGGCCCCAAGCACCTGGGTCTGAGACAAGACCCAGGTGTACTCCGAGGCCGTCCTGCTCGTACCAGCAGCCGCCCACGCGGTTCCAGCCGGCCGGCCAGCTCCCGCACCATCCCGGCCGTAACTCCGCGCGCTGGGCCGCCTCCTGAAAGAGGAGGATGGCCGCCAGGACCTCGCGGTGAACCTCCTGAGCCTCGAAGAGCGCTGCCATCTCCTCCTCGAGCTGCAGCACGTCCGCCATCCGCCCTGCCTTCAGATAGAGAAGAGCGAGATCGAGGGATGCCATCGCAGCGTCGTACCCGTTCTCCTGCCGCACGAACCCGTCGCGGATTTCCCGGAAGAGCCGCTCGGCCTCAGCCGTCTCCTCCAACCCGGCTGCGATCTTCCCACGCAGCCAGGAGAGACGGAGCTGCATTCACGGATCAGGCCAGAACGAGACGACGCCAACCCCTTCGACGTGCCATACGCACTCCTTCCCCATCGCCGCCGCGCGCCCGGGGGTGGGCGGGTGGGGGGATCTCCTCTATAAGGGAGGGTGAGGTGGGAGGGGGGGTTGGGAGGCGGAGGCTGGCCTTGCCCGGGGTTGGAGCCCGTTGATCTCCTGAAACTGGGTTACACTATGAGGCGATAGGTATGGACTTGGTTCAATGCCGATAGATAGTAGAGCCCTCCTAGCAATGGCCGCAATTTTTCATGACTGGTTATTACTTCTATCTTGCCCCTAGGCTTCTTCGAGAGGACGAGGGACCATAGGACTGAACTCGCCGAGGTAGTCAAAAATGACAATCTGGCATTATAAAGAGGTGGCTCGCGATTGCCCTTCGAGTAAATCTTTGAGTGAATGTCTCTACTGTGGGACCAATTTTTATCAGTATCTCACATCTGAGAGTAGGTTTGAACGCCGGGCGATTTCATTTTATTTTGAATCTAGCGATGCAACGCTGCATGCATGTCCGACCTGCGGTTGGTGGGCCATAAGTAGAACAAAAGAAGATCGGCCTGGTGGTTATGATCTTCATATCATGACTTGGCGCGCGATTGGTGCACTGAAGAACCTTGACTTGACAGATATTTCAGTGCCTCTCGATGAGGCCAAGCAGTATTTGAAGGCTCACTATTCGGCTCGCTACCAAATACATCCCAGAAAATATGAAGAGGTTATCGCTAGTGTATTTCGAGACGCTGGGTATAGAGTTCGCTTGACTTCCTATTCGGGAGATGATGGGGTCGATGCAATCGTCCTAGACGGTGATCAAGGTGATGTGATTGGAGTTCAAGCTAAGCGTCACCGAGATAAGATCGAAGCTTTTCAGATTAGAGAGTTCGCAGGCTCATTGGTGCTGAATGGTCTGACGAAGGGAATCTTTATCACGACTTCTTCCTATAGCAGAGGCGCCAACCGGACGGCAGAAAATTTCAAAAAACGTCACCTTTCTATTGATCTTTGGAATTCTGATAGGTTTTACTCTGCCCTAGGTATAAGTCGTAGGCCTTATTACCAGAACTTGTTCGACCCTGCAGCACCGTTTCACCATTTTGTTCGGGATGGCTCTAAATTACCTCTGGTCAGGGATGCGTGGCTTCCGATTTATTCTTGAGCGTAGATAATGTCAGATAGCCTCAGTCGGTCAACAAAATAGACCCTGAAACAGGTGTCACCCACCAGCGATCCCGTCCAAACAGCCCACCCTGGCCAGAGGGGGTTCGGCGAAATTGCCTACGCCCCCTCTGGGCTGGCTCAAGGCGATCCGTTGAACCTGCGCAGAACCCGAAACGAGCTTCGGGGACGTTGTACTACGGAGGAACCAGGCCGCCGTCGCCGCAGACGTCCGGCCAGGCGTGGCAATCGGTAATCGTCCCCGGGTGCGGTGAGGTCGATGCGCACTGGCACGGATAGATCGCATTATTCGTGGTGCAGGTCTCACAGATGATGTAGCGTTGGAATGCGCTCGACGACGCCGCGACCGAGAGCCCCATTCCAAGAATGAGCAGGAGCAGCTTACTTTTCATCTCATAACCTTTCTTTTGAGAAGAGCGTCCGGGAAAACCTAATTCATCCTACTCGTACCAGCACCCGCCCACACGGTTCCAGGAGCCGCAGAAGGTCTTGGCCTTGGGCCGGTCGGTCCACAGCGGGCAGTTGCAGGGAGTGCTAGCCGTCGCCGTCGGGCAGTAGGTGTCGCAGTAGTTCAGGGCCGACGACGAGGCGACCGACACCAGGGAAGCCCCGAGCAGAGCCAAAGCGAGGAACAGCTTCTTTTTCATGGTCCCGTCCTTTCGGAAGGTGAGGGGAGAATCCCTCACCTATCCTGGTGCGAACGGACGGAAAAAGGGGCCTCCCCCACCGATCTGTCAATGGCTATGAAGAGCAATAAACTGACAGCGCTGACGGAAAATATCAAACATACTCTCGATATTGAAAGACAGATCTGATCAAAACGAAAGGAGCAAGCAAATGTCCATCACGCATCGAATCACCGTTCGGGGGGCTCTCCTGGTGGGGCCCTGACCGCCCTGGCCGCCGGACCGGCCCAGGCTTTTCCCGTCATCTACTCCGGTCACGTCTACAACGGCGGCAGCACCCGTTGCCTGGACTCCGGAGTTCCCGCGAACGCGTAGCTGTGGACCTGCTCCACCGCGACCTATCAGCAGTGGACGTTCAACGCCACGACCGGCACGATCAGAGGCAACTCGCCGACCGGCTGTCTGGACGATGGCGCCGGCACCAACGGCACCGGCGTGCCCCTCGTCACCTGCACGGGAGCGACCAGCCAGAAGTGGACCGATGACTCCAGTTTCCGTCTCGTGAATCAGGCGAGCGGCCGTTGCCTGGACGCCGATCTGGGCACGATCGGAGCCAATGGCACCAAGGTCCAGGTCTGGGACTGCGGCAGCGGCACCAACCAGCAGTGGTACTTCGAGTTCGAGCCGTAGCCCTGGCTTAGATTAGGAACCCCGGGGCACCTGGAACGATTCGCGAGTCCAGGCGAGGCGCCCCGATCCGATCCTCGATCCCTCCCTACCGCCTCCCGCCCGCCCGCTTCTTCGCCTTCGGCGCCGGCAGCACCTGCCGCAGATACTGCCCCGTGTAGCTGTCTGCGGCCGCCGCCACATCCTCCGGCGTGCCCTCGGCCAGGAGCTGGCCGCCGCCAGCGCCTCCCTCGGGACCCAGGTCGATCACCCAGTCCGCCGTCTTGATCACGTCCAGGTTGTGCTCGATCACCACCACCGTGTTACCGAGCTCGACCAGCCGGTGGAGCAGCTTGAGCAGCTTGCCGACGTCGTCAAAGTGGAGGCCGGTGGTCGGCTCGTCGAGCAGGTAGAGAGTGCGGCCGGTCGAGCGCTTGCAGAGCTCGCGGGCGAGCTTCACCCGCTGCGCCTCGCCGCCGGAGAGGGTGGTCGCCGGCTGGCCGAGGCGGATGTAGCCGAGCCCCACCTCGTTCAGCGTCTCCAGCACCCGCTCGATCGACGGGATGTTGCGGAACAGCTCGTAGGCCTGTTCCACCGGCAGATCGAGGATCTCGGCGATGTTCAGCCCCTTGTAGCGCACGGCGAGCGTCTCGCGGTCGTAGCGCTTGCCGCCGCAGACCTCGCAGGTGACGTAGATGTCGGGCAGGAAGTGCATCTCGATCTTGATCTGCCCGTCCCCCTTGCACGCCTCGCAGCGGCCGCCGGGGACGTTGAAGCTGAACCGCCCCGGTCCGTAGCCACGCATCCGCGCCTCGGGGGTCATCGCCATCAGGTTGCGGATGGGGTTGAAGACGTTGGTGTAGGTCGCCGGGTTCGACCGCGGCGTGCGGCCGATCGGGCTCTGGTCGATGGCGATCACCTTGTCGAGCTCGTCGAGGCCGAGGAGGCGGTCGTGCTCGCCGGGCTTGTCCGAGGCGCGGTAGAAGTGGCGCGCCAGGGCCTTGTGCAGGATGTCGTTGACCAGCGTGCTCTTGCCCGAGCCCGAGACGCCGGTGACAACCGTGAAGGCGCCGATGGGGAACTCGACCGTCAGGTTCTTGAGGTTGTTCTGCCGCGCCCCCTTGATCGTCAGCTCGCCGCGGCCGGCGCGCCGCTGCTCCGGCACCGGCACCTCCAGGGCGCCGGTCAGGTACTTGCCGGTGAGCGAGTCCGGGGACTTCTCGATCTGCTTCGGGGTCCCCTGGGCGACCACCTCGCCGCCGTGGATGCCGGCGCCGGGCCCGAGGTCGATCACCCAGTCCGCGGCGCGGATGGTCTCCTCGTCGTGCTCCACCACCAGCACCGAGTTGCCGAGGTCGCGCATCCCTTGCAGGGTGGCGAGCAGGCGGGCGTTGTCGCGCTGGTGGAGGCCGATCGACGGCTCGTCGAGCACGTAGAGCACGCCCATCAGCTTGCTGCCGATCTGAGTCGCCAGCCGGATGCGCTGGCTCTCGCCGCCGGAGAGGGTGGCGGAGGAGCGGTCGAGGGTCAGGTAGCCCACCCCGACGTCGTCGAGGAACGACAGGCGGTCCTGGATCTCGGTCACCACCTTCTCGGCGATCGCCCGCTCCCGCTTGTCGAGCGGCAGCTCGCCGACCCAGGCCCGGAAGTCGGTCACCGAAAGGCGCGACAGCTCGTCGATCGACCGGCCGTGCATGGTGACCGCCAGCGCCTCCGGCCGCAGCCGCCGCCCATCGCAGGTCGGACAGAGGTGGACGGACATGAACTTCTCGATCTCGGTGCGGATCGACGGCGAGTCGGTCTCCTTGTAGCGCCGGGCGAGCATCGGAATGACCCCCTCGAACTTGCCGGTCCAGGAGTAGCTCGACTTCTTGCCGGTCAGGCTGAACGAGATCTCCTCCTCGCCGCTCCCCTGGAGGATCACCCGCTTCGCTTCGGCGGGCAGCTTCTTCCAGGGGGTCGAGAGCGAGAACCCCATCGCCTTCGAGAGGGTGTCGACCATCTTCAGGCGCCACGACTTCGATCCCTCGGGCCAGGGCGCGACGGCGCCAGCGAGGATCGAGCGCTCCGCGTCCGGCACCACCTTCTCGGGGTCGACGCCCATCAGCGTGCCGAGCCCCGAGCAGGTGGGGCAAGCGCCGTAAGGGCTGTTGAAGGAGAAGAGGCGCGGGGTGATCTCGGTCAGGCTGGTGCCGCACTCCGAGCACGAATAATTCTGGGAGAGGGTCTCCTCGTTGGCCCCCTCGGGAGCGAAGACCACCAAGCCGCCGGCCACCTTGAGGGCGGTCTCGATCGAGTCGGAAAGCCGCTTCTCGATGCCCGGCTTGACCACGATGCGGTCGATGGTGATGTCGATCGAGTGCTTCTTCTGCTTGTCGAGGGCGGGGATCTCCCCCGCCAGCTCGACCATCTGGCCGTCGATGCGGGCGCGCAGGAACCCCTCGCGGGCCATCTGCTGGAGCTGCTTCTTGTACTCTCCCTTCTTGCCGCGCACGTAGGGGGCATAGATGACCAGGCGGGTCCCCTCGGGGAGCTCGAGGACGCGGTCGACCATCTGCTGCACGGTCTGCGGGCGGATGGTGGCGCCGCAGCTCGGGCAGTGCGGGATGCCGACCGAGGCGTAGAGCAGCCGCATGTAGTCGTGGATCTCGGTGACCGTGCCCACCGTCGAGCGGGGATTCTTGGAGACCGACTTCTGCTCGATGGAGATCGCCGGCGACAGCCCCTCGATCGAGTCGACGTCCGGCTTCTCCATCTGCTGGAGGAACTGCCGGGCGTAGGAGGAGAGCGACTCGACGTAGCGCCGCTGCCCCTCGGCGAAGAGGGTGTCGAAGGCCAGCGACGACTTGCCGGAGCCCGAAACGCCGGTGATCACCACCAGCTTGTTCCTGGGGATCTCCAGGGTGATGTTCTTCAGGTTGTGCTCGCGCGCACCGCGGACGGAGATGCTATCCATGGGACCGGTCATCCTAGCAGAGGGGGTGGGACCGGTGGTGGTCCCGGGAGACCAAACGCCGGCGCTCCTGGACGGAATTCCCGGCCCAGCCGGCCCCGGTCTGTCAGCTCACTTCAGCACCTAGCGAGCACTCTTGATTGTTGTAGGCCGCGCTTGGTACCAAACCGTCGTCCAGACAAGGAGGTTGAAGTGAGGAACAGAGGAATTCTGTTGACTGCTGTCGCAGTTGCGCTTCTCGTCAGTCTTTCCCCCCTGGCCGCCGATACCGTGATCCACCGCGGCGTCGACACCTTCACCACCATCGCCAACGGCAAGACCTTCTACGATTTTGCCAGCAATCCCATCCCGGCCGGCTTCTTCTGCAAGAGCTCCGCGGCCTTCACCGGCAGGATGACCTTCAAGGGCGTGCCGCTGGAGACCGGAGCTCCCGGCCAGCTCCACGGCGCCGACACCGTCATCGAGCGGCTCGACGACGCGACGTTCGACGCCACCAGCACGGCCGTGACCCGCATCCAGTTCCGCGCCCTGTCGCTGGTCAGCATCACCCCGCTCAAGACCGCCTGCGGTGACTTCCACGTCTACGTCACCCTCGCCGGCAAGCAGCGCGAGACTACGATGCGCATCTATCGCACCTCCGAGGGCGGCGGTAAATTCCTCGCTCCGCTCGCGGTCGACGTCCGCCTCTCGTTCATCCCGGTCAATCCCGACCGCGGCAAGAGCGCGCGGCAGTTGAGCCTCGCCGGCAGCTTCACCTTCCCCGCCACCCCGATTCCGTGGAGCACCACCGGTCAGGCAGGCGCCAAGCGGATCGGCTCCGTTCTCGTCGACACCAACGGCGACCTGGTCCCCGACACCCTCGTGTTCGGCGGCTCGAACTTCGCTCCCGGCTGGGTGCCGGGCGCGCCGCGGAAGGTCCTGGCGGGAGGCGGCTCGTGCACGATCTGCGAGCCCCAGACCTGCCACACCGATCCCGCCACCGGCGAGCAGCACTGCACCGGTCCGGTCAAAGCCTGCAACGGTAGCTACTGCCCGTAACCTCTAAGGCCGGCGCGGCCAACTGGGGGTCCGCTCATCGCGAGCGGACCTTCTACCGGGTGGGTACCTTTCCTTCAAATGGCTCGCAAATTATAAATCGAAGCACCCTGGATGATGACGGAGGCGTTCTACCTCGCGGCCGGACCGCGGCCGCCTCCGACAACACTTCCCGGGCCGCGCAGGCGGCCGGACTGCGAAGGAGAACAGGATGAAGCGATTTCAATCGACGTTGCGCGGCATGGCTCTCACCACTCTCATGGCTCTCGCCCTGGCGGCCGCCGCCGGGGCGGCCTCGGCACCGGCTCCCTGTGTGATGCCGGATAACGGTACCGGCACCGTGACGCTGCCGCCGGCGGGCTGCCAGTATCTGAGCCCCGACCAGGTGCACATGATCATCGACGGCTTGCCGGTCGGCACCACGATCATCCTGGCGCCGATCCACCAGGCCTTCATCTGCAGGACGGGCGGTTGCGGCACCTCCGGTGGACCGCTGGGCGGCGAGGTCGAGAACTTCTCCTCCACCGCGGTGTTCCAGTTGAGCGGCACCGGCGCGCTCTCCGGCTGGACCCGCACCGTCACGGTGCCGCTGGGCGTCCAGGTCGCCACCGCTCCGCGGACGCTCGGGGCCTCGGTGCAGACCTTCGCGACCAACATGGAGCGGATCTCGGGCGCGATCACCGGCGACCCCGACTTCGCCCTCTTCCAGGTGAACGGCGGCACCGCCAGCGGCTTCTCCAGCCCCGGCAGCACGACCCTCACCCGGCTGGGCAGCGGCGCTTTCAACGTCAACAGCGTCTTCACCGTCGGCTACAGCATCACCTTCAAGGGCGCGGCAGGCGGCCACCTCGCCGGATACGAGGGGACCACCAAGGGCACCGTCAAGATGTCGGCGACGGCGAGCGACCAGGGCACCAAGTAGCCCGGCCAGCCGCGTGAACCCGCTCTCCCGGGCCGCCCTCCGCCATCCCGGCCGGACTCTGGCCGCCGTCGCCCTGCTGGCGATGGCGGCGGTGCCCGGCCTCGCCCGGCTGCGTCTGCGGATGGATGGCGAGGCGCTGATCCCCCCTCACGCGCCGGCGGCCGTCTACGACCGGCAGGTGCGCGGTTGGTTCGGCGTCCGCGATCCGCTGGCGGTGGTGGTCCGGCCGGACGGTCCCGACGGGATCTTCCGGCCGCCGACGCTCCGCCGGGTGCGGGATCTCACGGCGGCGCTGGCCGCCCTCGACGGCGTCGGCGCGGGCGGCGTGGTCAGCCTCGCCACCGAGCACGGTTTCCGCTTTCGCCCCGGCACGCTCCAGCGGCGGACCCTGCTGGACCCTCTCCCCACGAGCCCCGCGGCGATCGCCGAGCTGCGCACCGACCTCTCCCGCATCGGCGCCTGGGACGGCCTGCTGATCGGCCGGGCCGGCCGGAGCACCGCGGTGGTGGTCGGCGTGCCTCCGGGTGTGGACCGGACGGTCTTCTACCGGCGGGTGCGCGCGGCGGCGGCGGCGCGGGCGGGGGAGGGCGACCGGATCGAGGTGGTGGGAGCCGCGGCGGCCGAGGCCCTGCTGGGGAGCCACATCCTGGCCGACCTCGGCGTGCCGGCGGCCTGGCTGGGGGAGCCCTCGGAAGGCTTGCGGCTGGGGCTGATCCCGCTGGCGCTCCTGCTGATGGGGGTGGTCTTCCGGATCTCCTTCGGACGGATGGCCGCGGCCTGGCTGCCGCTGCTCAAGGTCGGGATCTGCCTGCTGGCGCTGTTCGGCCTGATGGGGTGGCTCGGCGTGCCAGTCTATCTCACCACCGCGGTGCTGCCGGTGCTGCTGCTCGCCGTGGGCACGGCCAGCGAGGTCCATCTGTTCCGGCGATTCGCGGCACTGCGGGAGGAACGGCCGGCGGCGGCGAGCGGCGAGCTGGCGGCCCTCGCCCTGATCGACATCGAGGCGCCGGTGATCCAAGCGGCGGCGACCACGGCGGTAGGATTCCTCTCGTTCTCGCTCTCCCCCGTGGGACCAGTGCGGACGTTCGGTCTCTTCGCGGCCCTGGGAGTCCTGCTCTGCCTTCTGGGCTCCCTGGCCGCGGTGCCCGCCGCGCTCGCGCTCCGGCCGCCGGACTGGATCGCCGGCCGCCCGGGCGGCGGCACCGCCTTCCTGGCAAGATCTCTCGGCAGGCTCGGCCGCTTCGCGGTCCGCCGGCGACGGTCCGTGCTGGCCGCCGTGGCGATCTCCGTGCTGGTCGCCGGCGACGGCCTGCGCCGGCTGGAGGTCCAGGACAGTTGGGTGGACGGCTTCGCGCCGCGGAGCGCTTTCGCCCGCGCGATGCATGATTTCGACCGCGATTTCGCCGGCGCCGACCTCCTGCGGGTGGTGGTCGAGGCGCCCGGGCTTCACGCGTCAGGGATGGTGGACGGCGCGGTGGTGGGAGACCGCTCGCTCGATCTGCCCGGCCTCGCTCGAACGCCTCCGTCGCGTCTCCTGGGAAGCTTCCTCGCGCTCCAACGGCCCGCGGCTCCCGATCCCGGGTGGGAATCCTGGATCGACAGCGTCCGGTTCCATGGCGACCTCCTGGCCCTCGGCTGGCCGCAGACCGGCGGCTCCCCTCGCTTCAGCCTGGAGCCGCAGCCCGGCGAACCGGTCGCCTGGGAGGTGCGGCTGGAGCCCTTCGCCGTGCCGGCGACCCTGGAGCGCGTGCGGGAGCTCGAACGCTTCCTCGCCGTCTGGCCGGGAGTGGGACGGGCGGCCGGGCCGGCCGGATTCCTGGAGACCGCCGCCTTCCTCACCCGTCCGGACGCCCCCGGCTCCCGGCGTCTGCCGGACTCGCCCCAGGCGGCGGCCATCCTCTGGCACAACTCCGCGCGCGCTCTGGGCACGGATCGCGTGCGTGGGATCGTCGCCGCCGATCAGACCCGTGGACTGGTGAATGTCTTCCTCCACGGTTCCGACTACACCCGGACCTCCCGGCTGATGGCGGCTCTGCGCATTTGGGAACGATCACACCTCAATCCGTATGGCATCCGCCTCGGCTTCGCGGGCGACGTGGCGGTGAGCCAGGCGCTGATCGGCGGGGTGGTGACCACGCAACTGGAGTCGCTGGCCCTCTCGCTGCTGGGGATCTTCGCTGTCACCGCCGGGCTCTCCCGATCTCTCCGCCGCGGCCTGCTCTGCGTCGTGCCGGCGGCGCTCGCCGTCCTGCTCGACTTCGCGGTCCTGGGCTGGCGGGGAATCTCCCTGGGGGTCGCCACCTCGATGTTCGCCGGCATGACCCTCGGGGTGGGCGTCGACTACGCCATCCATCTCCTCGACCGGCTGGAGCGCCCGCGCCGACCCGGGATGGGCGGGATGGAAGGCGCAGCCGCGGCCGCTCTGGCGGCGACCGGGCCCGCCATCCTCACCGACGCCGCCAGCACCATCCTCGGCTTCGCCGTCCTCCTCGTCTCCCAGGTCCCCGCCAACGAGCGGCTGGGCGGCCTGGTGGCGCTCAGCCTGACCGCCTGCGTCGCGGCCACGCTCCTGGTCGTCCCCGCGCTCAGTGTTTCGCCACCCCCGCGCGGATGAAGTCGGCGATCTCCTGCTTCAGCTTGCGGTGGTCGGGGCGGCGGACGTACATCATGTGGCCGGCGTCGTAGGTCGTCAGCTTCATGTGGTCGCGCAGCTCCGCGGGAAGGCCCAGGTGGTTGGCGGTGTATACCGCGTCGAAGAACGGCGTCGCCAGGTCGTAGTGCCCGGAGGCGACCAGCACCTGGAGGTGGGGGTTCCGCACCATCGCCTGCCGGAGGGCGTCGCCGAGGTAGGGGTAGCGGAACTCGTAGCCCTTGGTGGTCCAGGGCCAGACGTTGGCGATGCTCTCATAGACGTGGTCGTCCTTGTAGCCGAGCTCGCGCCGCAGGTAGTCGTTCAGCGCCGCCACGTAGTCCGTGCCGTTCATGGCATCCGCGGGATCGTACTCCGGGTTCTCTCCCGCCGAGTCGATGTCCCAGCCGGTGTAGCGGCTGTCGAGGCGGCCGATTGTCTTCCCCTCGCTACGCAGCAGTTCCTTGCAGAAGCGCTCGATCTCGATCCGCAGGTTGGCGCGCAGCACGTAGTCGACCGGGAGCCCGGTGTAGCGCGCCACCTTGGCGGCGATCTCCTGGCGCCGCGCGGCCGGCAGGGAATCCCCCTCGAGGAGCGCCTGCGCGTAGTCGTGCATCGCGAAGTCCTCGACCTCCCGGAGCGTCTTCTCGAGGTCGCCGGAGAGCTCGGGCGCCAGCTTCTTGTGGTACCAGGCCGACGCCGCGTAGGTCGGCAGGTAGACGATGTACGGCATGTCGTTGCCCGGGCCGAAAAGGATCGACTGCCAGTTGAGGACCGAGGAGATCAGCACCACGCCGTTGAGGTCCATCCCGAAGCGCGATTGGAGGAACTGTGCGAGGCCGGCCGAACGGGTGGTGCCGTAGCTCTCGCCGGCCAGGAACTTAGGGCTCGCCCAGCGCTGGTTGCGGGTGATCCAGAGGCGGATGAACTCGCCCACCGATTCGATGTCCGGCTGGATGCCGTGGTACTCCTTGGCGTCGACCCCCGGCACCGTCCGACTGTAGCCGGTGGAGACCGGGTCGATGAACACCAGGTCGGTGACGTCGAGCAGCGACGACTCATTGTCGACCAGGTGGCCGGGCGGCCGCGAGCCCATCCCCTCGTCGGTCCGCTCGACGATCTTCGGCCCGAAGGCGCCCATCTGCACCCACACCGCCGCCGCGCCCGGACCGCCGTTGAAGCTGAAGGTGACCGGCCGGTCGGCGGGGTCCTTCATCCCATCCCGGGTGTAGGCGACGAAGAAGACCGACGCCTTGGGGGTGCCGTCCTCGTCCTTCAGCAGGTAATTCGCGGCGGTGGCCGTGTAGTCGACCTTCTGCCCGTCGAGGGTGATCGAGTGCCGGATCTGCGACGACCGCTCCTCCGGCATCACCGGCGGCTTTTTCTCTTCCCTCTTCTCTTCTTTCCTCGTCTCGCCCGGCGGCGAGCCTTGAGCCGGCAGCAGCGCGGGAGTCAGAAAGGCAAGCAGCAGGAAGGCACACCGCAGACGAGCTTTGTCCAGCATCCGGATCTCCTCTCGAGAGAGCGAGGCAGGGGCAGGCCCCCGGCCGATAGGTTCCAGAGGGAGATACGGAGGCGGGCGAAAGAAGTTCCGGACACGATCCATGAGCCGCAGACGCAGAGACACCCCGCCGGCTGAAGACCGGCGGGGCGATCCCATCGGGCTCAAGAAAGCAGGGCGGTCAGACGACTCGTCGACCTCGTACCAGATGAAGCACGATCACGATGACGGCGATGATGAGGAGGATGTGGATCAGCCCGCCGGCGACGTGGAACGCAAAGAAACCGAGGGCCCACAGCACGAACAGAATCAGAGCGATGGTCAAGAGCATGAGTGCTTCTCCTTGAGAGATACGGCGTTGGATTGCAACGCGCGTCCCGCCGCGTTGGCTTCGAGACGATTCCTAGTGCAAGGCCCGAGCCAACCGGAGCACTCTGCAGATCCACGGCAGCGTACAATGAGGCCGTCGAACGGCTGCCGCCGTGCGACTTCGAAAGGAGACTGCCATGCCGGGTAAGATGGCTCTCGCCGACGCTTGTGGAATCCTGATCCTCTCCGCTCTCCTTTTCGTCGGCTGCGCAAGGGACTACCGTCAGATCGTCGTCGTCGAAGGCGACAAGGCCGAGTTCGTCACCTATGGCAAGGGACCGGCCAAGAACCCCAAGATCTGGGCGCCGGGAAGGATCTTGGCCTTCCGGACGACGTCGACCGTCCCGGAGGCCCCGGGCAGCGTGACCGGCAAAGCGGGGCACGTCTACCGTGTGAGTGACGGCATGACGCTGGAAGAGGTGGCCGAGTTCCAGTCGACCGTGCCGAACGATTCTCTGGCCTATACCTATGGGAAGTGAGGCGGGCCGCCGCCGGCCCCCTCCTCCCCGTCCATGACGCGGATCATCGGCCGCGCCTCCCGCCGCACGGTCAACTGGAAGACGTCCGGCCGGCCGTAGTGCCCGGCGACGTCGAGCTGCCAGCGCGGCCCGCGCAGACGGCGGGGGTCGATCTCCGCATAGAGGATCTCCTCCCGGTTGCGGACGGGCTCGACGAGGAACTTGCCGTCCGGATCGACGATGGTGCTATCGCCGGGGTTGAGCCACTCGTTCTTCGGAAGATATTTGTCCTTGAAGGCGTAGCGGTCGGGGATGTCGCTCAGCCGCATGGCGCTGCAGCAGCCGAGGACGTAGGCGCGCCCCTCCTTGGCGATGTGCCGCAGCGTCGAGATCCAGGGCTCGCTGCGGTCCCAGGTGGGAGCGATGTAGATCTGGACTCCCCAGGCGTACATCGCGTAGCGCGCCAGCGGCATGTAGTTCTCCCAGCAGATCAGGCCGCCCAGCCTGCCGATCGGCAGGTCGTAGGCCTCCAGGGTACTGCCGTCCCCCTGGCCATGGACGAGCCGCTCGCCGGCGGTGGGCACGAGTTTGCGGTGGCAGCCGAGGATGCGGCCGTCGGCGCCGATGTACAGCAGGGAGTTGTAGAGAGTCGTGCCGCTGGCCTCGGAGTTCCGCTCGTTGATCCCGATCGCCACGTGGACCCCGGCGTCGCGGGCGGCCGCGCAGAGCCGGTCGGTGGCCTCGCTGGGAATGGTGATCGACTGGTCGAGGAGCTCCGAATAGAGCTCGCGGAGCGCCTGGGTTTCGCCCGCCGGGATGAACCAGACCCAGAGCGGATAGGCGGGGATGAAACCCTCGGGGAAGGCGATCAGCCGGGCTCCCCGCGCCCCCGCCTCCGCGATCAAGGCGCAGGCCTTCTCCACCGTCGCCGCGCGGCTGAGGAACACCGGAGCCGCCTGGACCGCAGCTACCAGAAACGGATCGTCGCTCATCGGGATCTCCTTTCGGTGAGACCGGCGACCCATGCTCCCTCAAAGGAGGGCGGCTCCGCAAGGCGGTATTTCTCGCCGGCACAAGATGGCGGGATCACGAAATTCCTGATCTCTGTCGACTTATAGACTTGAACTCTCGAGTTGCAGCTTTGGCGCGGAGAACTGCCGGTAAAAAGAGAGAGGTTGGGGCACTAGATCGTCGAAATGTGGTACCCATCGTGGCGCCTTCTCGCCATTGACGATATTAAAACTAACAGCCTACGATCGCGTCCATGGATGCCGATGTCTTTGGAAACAGGATTGCAGGCTGGCGTCTCGACGCGAATCTGAGCCAGGAAGCCCTCGACCAGGAATGCAGGTTTGCTCCGGGCACGGTGGCACGGCTGGAGCAGGGCAAGCTCGCGATGACGGACGACAAGCTCGTTCGCATCTTGATCTGCACCGGCCGCGATCTTCTGTGGGCTGTAGCCGGCCTGTGTGGCTCGGTGCTCAAAAGGTTGCAATCCCTCGAAGCACCACTGCGGCTGGAGCTCGGTAAGGAGCGGCCACCGCAGCCACTCGATCAGGACGATGATTTCCAGAATGCCCTCGCTACGATGTTCGTCAATCTGGAGATCATCATCAAGAAACAGACCCGCGCCACGGATCGCAGAGCCCTGATGATGGATATTCTTACGGAAGCTGCCGCCCGGGACCCCCATGGGGAATCGCCGAAGCGCAAGCGGGCGGGCGGGCCGCGCAAGAAGAAGCCGCCTCAGCAAGCATGACCGTTCCCGCTCACCGCGCCGACTACGCAGGATCGCGCCCAACTCGATCTCAATCTCCCCGCGGCGAGGTGGGGGGCGCACGCGGAGCGTTGGCCGCTTGGTCGACGGGCTATCCCTGGCGGACACTCTGCGCGCCCTGCTCGCCTCAGGACGATGGGTGGAGCAGGAGGCCTTCCTGCCCTTTTGTCCCTGCAGTCCCTGATGTCCCTGGAGTCCCTGGTCCGTCCTTGCCAACCGCGCGAGAACCTTTTCCCTCCCGATCTCGTCTTGGAGGGTAGAGATGAACGCCGCGACGCCATCCCCCGACCTCCTGCTCGCCCGCCTCGCCTCGGCGGGGCGGGCCGATGCCTGGGAGGAGCTGCTCGCGCTCTACGGCGAACGGATCTACAACCTGGCGTTCCACTTCGCCGGCGCCGCCGCGGACGCGGAGGACCTCACGCAGGAGATCTTCCTCCGGCTCTATCAGAACCTCCGCCTCTACCGGGGTGACGTGCCGCTGGCCGCGTGGGCTCTGCGCCTGTCGCGTAACCTCTGCATCGACCACTACCGGCGCGCCCGCCGGGAGCGGCGCGCCGGCGTCACCGCCGAGGAGGTGCTGGCCGCGATGCCCGCCGGCGGGGACGATCCGCAGGCCCAGGCGCAGCGGCGCCAGCAGCTCCGCACCGTCTACCGCGAGCTCGAGGCGATGCCGGAAGGGCTCGCCGAGGTGGTGCTGCTGCGCGACCTCCAGGGGTGGAGCCAGGAGGAGACCGCGGCCTGGCTGGAGGTGCCGGTGGGGACGGTCAAGTCCCGCCTCCACCGTGGACGCCTGGAGCTCGCAGGCCGGGTGACCGCCCGGCTCGGCGCCCACGCCACAGCCGCCATCCCCCTATCGGTTCTGGAGGCGGAGCCATGCTGAGCTTCGCCTGCCGGCGCTTCCGGGCCGGCTTCACCCCCGGATCGTCCCACCCGCACCGCCGGGATTGCCGGGAGTGCGCGGCTTTCGCCGCCGCCCTGGAGAGCGCGGCCGGGCTCCGCCTCCCGCTTCCCGCCGGCCTCAAGCGCAACCTGCGGGCGATCGCCGATCCCGAGCCCTCCGTCGTGCTGCCGTTCGCCGTGCCGCGGCTGGCGGTGCCGGCCCCTCTCGCCGCCCGCCTGCGTGGCATCGCTTCGCCGCGGTTCCAGGCGAGACGGCCGGTCCGGCCGGCGCTGCCGGAGTGGGCGCGCAGCCCGCGCTACGCCATCGCCGCGAGCGCCCTGCTGGCGATGCTGCTCGGACCCTTTCTCTCCAGCGCCGCCCAGCGCGGCCGCCAGGCCTTCGAGGCCGTCCAGACGGAGGTGAGCCCGATCCTCGAGAGCACCGGCGAGAGCGGCAAAGAGAAGGTGGGAGAGCTGCGCTCGACCGCCGCCAACGCCTGCGATGCCGCCGAGCGGTCGGTCGCCAGCTCGCTCGAACGCTTCGATCAAAGCCTTTCCGGGCTGTCCGCCCGGCTGTCCGACGTCGTTCCCGAACGCTTCATCAACCTGGGCTCCGGGGGCAAGCCCTCCGAACCCGTGAGGAGACCGCAATGAATCCCGCTGAGAACTGGCAGACCGCCGCCGGACCGATTATTGGGCAGAATACCGCCGAGCCGGAGCCCGCCTTCGCCCCTCAACCCGTGCCCTCCGCCGCGGTTCCGCCGCCGATTGGCCGCAAGAACCCCGGCCTGGCCGCGCTGCTCTCACTCTTCCCGGGCATGGGCAACATCTACAACGGCCTCTACATGCGGGGTCTGACCTTCTTCGTCGTCATCGTCTCGCTGATCGCCATCACCGTCCACGACCACCCACTGTTCGGGATGGCGATCGCCTTCTTCTGGCTGTTCAACGTGATCGACGCCTACCGCCAAGCGACGCTGATCAACTACGGCTACGCTCAGGACCTCGGCCTGCTCGACATGCCGAAGGTGCCGCGGGCCGGGCAGGGCGGTCTGCTGGCCGGCGGTCTGCTCGCCCTGATCGGCGTCGCCGCCATCCTCGACCAATACTTCAATATCAACTTCGATTGGGTTTTCAACGCCTGGCCCTTCGCGCTGGTCGCCCTCGGCGTCTGGCTGGTCGTGGCCTCGTTCCGCGACCGGCGCCAGAGCTCCTGAACTGACGCCAGTTCATTCGCCTTCGGAGGGGCGCAGCCTGCTGCGCCCTTTTCCTTGTCCACCGCCAAGTCCGATAATTTCTTGTCCTTGTTGTCCTTGCAGCCCTTTAGGTTCTTGATCGACTTTTTCCTCCGCGCAGACTCCCAGGTTGCACGACCTAAGGCAGGTGCCTCACCCCCAGCGCCGCCGTCGCCACGTCGTGCACCGGCGTCTCGACTCCGGCTTCCCGGCCGAGCCGTGATACCGCGCCACTCAGATCGTCGAGCTCGGTCGGGCCGCCCGATTCCAGGTCGAGCAGGAAGCTCGGCTTCATCGCGTCGGGCAGGCCGGCGACGAAGCCGAGGAGCTTCGAATAGGTGTCCGCCGGCAGAACGATGCCGCGGGCGCGGGCAACGGCGATCACCTCGCGCAGGGCTCTTTCGATCATCAGATTCCCTAGCGGCGTCGCGCGGACCGGGCCGATGGGCGCGCGCGCCAAGCCGCAGGCGGCGGCCATGGCGGTGATGAAGGCGAATTTTTGCCAGAGATCGACGGTGATCGCGGCGGAGGCCCGGGCCTCCGCGCCCGCCTCCCGAAAGGCCGCGGCGATCCGCTCGGTCCGCTCCGAGATTCCGCCCTCCAGCTCCCCCACCACCACCCGCTGGAACTGGCTCCGGCGTTCGACGACGCCCGGGCCGATCCGCGCCGCGCTGATCTCCGTCAGCCCCCCGAGCACCTGGGCCACCGGGACGCCGGCCGCGATCAGCCGGTCGGCGGCTTCCACCCCGTTCAGCAGCGGCAGCACCACCGCCCCCCGCTCCGCCAGCAGGCGCGCCGCCGGCGCGATCTCCGCCAGCGAGTAGCTCTTGACGGCGACGACGGCGAGCTCGATCCCGCGCAGCTCCTCGGGCTCTCCGGCCGCCTCGACCTCGACGGTGAAGCTCCCCTCCGGTGTGCGCACCTCCAACCCGCGCTCCCGCAGCGCCTCCAGATGGGCTCCGCGCGCCAGCACCGCCACGCGATTCCCGGCGCGCGCCAGGATGCCGCCATAGTAACCACCCACGCCCCCTGCCCCCAGGATCGCGATGTTCATCGTATCTTCCTCCCTGGCGATCATAGCGCCTGGCGCGCAGGCTCCGAATCGCCTGTGCCATACTTGGGAGCAAGCCCTTTTTTGGATCGGAGCTCTAGGTATGCCTCCCGGTACCCGGTGGGAGCGGCGATGAACTTGGACGAGCAGACCCCGCCCGTGGTGGCCGGCAGCCCGCATGTCGGGCCGGAGGATCTCCTGCGCGCCGTGCGCGATTTCCAGCGCGGCGTCGACCGCGAGAAGAGCTTTGAGCTGCTCTTCCGCCGCTTCCGTCCGCGGATCGAGCGCTTCCTCGCTCCACGGGTTTTTTCCCCCGACGAGCGGCTCGACCTAACCCAGGCGGTCTTCCTGAGGATCTATCGAGGATTGGAGGGCTACCGCGCGGAAGGCTCGCTGGAAGGGTGGGTGCTGCACATCGCCTTCAACGTCTATCGGAACTGGCGCGACCGCCAGCCGGGAGGCCGGAATGCCGTCCCGGAGGTCCCGTTCGAGAGCGCAACCGGAGCTCCGGAGCCGTCCCCGACGGCCCATTTCCCTTCTCCTTCGACCACGGCCTCGCCGCTCGATCGCGTCGTGCGCCAGGAGCGGCTGAAGGCTTTGCGGGAGGCGATCGGGGAGCTGCCCCCCAAGCAGCGCCTGTGCATGGAGCTCCGCCTCTACCAGGAGCGCAGCATGCAGGAGATCGCCGTGGCCTTGCGGATCTCGCCGGAGACCGTCAAGGCCCACCTCTTCCAGGCGCGCCAGCGGCTCTCGGACAAGCTGCACCCGACGTTCGGAACGATAGAATTCTGAGGGGGACAGAGACGATGAGCGCATCCGACTTTCGCGACGCCCTCCTGGAGCTGATCGACGGCTCTCCCGAGCCGTCGGAGCACCCCTCGCCGGACGGTTGGCTCGCCTATCATCGCGGCGAGCTTCCCGCGGATGAGGAAGCGCGCTTTCAGGAGCACCTGGTGCGCTGCCGCGACTGCTTCGACCTCGCCGAGGCCGCGGCGGCGTTCGCGGCACCGGACGAGGGGACTGGCGCGGGCTCGGAGGTCGAATCGGCCGCGCTCTGGCGCCTGCTCCGGCCTCAGCTCGACGCGAGTCCTAGGAACGTACGAGAGATCGCCGCCGGCGCTCGGCGACCGTCCTGGGCCCATCGCCTGCCTGTTGGACTCGCCGCGACCTTCTTCGTGGCGCTGGTGGGGCTTTCCGCCTGGAGCCTCCACCAGCAGAACGTTCTGCGGGCGCCGAAGGCCAACGTCCCCATCTTCGAGATCGCCGCCGACGAGCGCGCCACCTCCGAGCCGGAGCTGATCCTGCCGGCCGGGCCGAAAATGCTCGTGCTCCATCCCGCCGAGGAGCTTCCGGTCTACCACATGGCGATCCGCGATGCCGTGAGCGCCAGGGTGGTGGCGTCCGCCGATCTGAAGCCGAACCGGGATCTCGCGCTGACCCTCTTCCTCCAGGACGGGCTGCGGCCGGGACGCTACCGTCTGGAGCTGTCGGATGGCGCGGGGAAGCTGCTCGAGACTCATCGCCTGCGGATCACGGAGCCGGGCCGAGGAGCCTGAGACGGCCAGGGCGCTGATCCGGGCCTCGGGCCTCGCACTGTTCCTGTTCGCCGCGCTCGACTGTCGGGGCGGGAAGAGAGCCGCGCCCACCCCACCCGCCTGTCAGGGCTCGCCCACTCTGGAGATCGCCGTCCAGCCGGGCGAGTACATTCACGTGGTGGCCGATCAGGAGTCGCGAGACATCGTCTTGACCTTGCTCGATCCTCGCGGCCGGCAGTTCCTGGAGGCCGATAGCCTCACTGCCCCGAGACCCTATCCCTATCCGGCCGAGGAGATCCATTGGGTGGCGGACGCCCCTGGCAGGCTCCGGATCAAGCTGACCCTCTCCGAGGGCGCTCGCGGACCGTGCAATCTGCGCTTGTTAGAGAAGAGACCAGCCACCGCGGCGGACCGTCAGCGGGCGCTGGCGGAGGCGGAGCTCGCGCGTGCCCACGCTCGACGCCGGAGCAAAAAGCCGGAGCTTTGCCGCGCCGGCGTCGCTCAGTACGAAAACGCGCAACGACGGTTTGCGGACCTCGGTCTGCCTCAACGCCAAGCCGAGGCCCTGTTCGGCCTCGGGAATCTCCAGCGTGATTGCCTGCAAGACAAGGAGGCGGCCGTCCAGGCGTTCGTCCGGACCGAGCCTTTATCCTCCGGCGACCGGAATTTCGAGGCCACCATCCTGCAAGGCCTCGGCGAGCTTCGCGACAACCTCGGTGACCTCGACGGCGCCATCGACGAATACCGGCGAGCCCTGGACCTACGCCATCAGCTCGGCGACCACTACGACGAGGCCTTGATTTCCAGCAACCTCGGCCACGAGCTCCATTTGCGCGGGCGTTATGACGAGGCAGCGGCTTTTTTCGATCGCGCATTCGCTCTCTGGCAGCCGAGCGACGATCCCGCCAAACGGGCCAATACCCTGCTCAACTGGGGGCACCTCGACCTCGACCTGGGTGAAGGGGACCGGGCCCGCGAACGGTTCAAAGCCGCGCTAACCCTCTACCGTCAGGCAAAAGACCTCAACAACCAAGCCGCCGCCCTGAACGCTCTGGGGCTCCTCGACCTGGACGCAAGACGGTTTGCTGCGTCCCTGGAGCCTCTCCAGGCGTCTCTGGCGCTGCGTCCGGCCGGGTCCCGCGGGTGGGCGGTTACGCTGACTTCGCTCGGCGTGGCCTACCGTGGTCTCGGCCGGCTGGAGGAGGCCCGCCGGGCCTACGGGGAAGCCCTGCCGATCTTCCTCGGCCTCGGCGATACCCACGAACAAGCGAGCAGCCTCGGCAATCTCGGCCGGCTGGAGGCCACCGCCGGCCACGATGCGGTCGCGCTCGCCGATTTCGACCGCGCCCTCGGACTTTTCCGGAGGCTCGCCGATTCGCCCGACACGGCCTGGGTCCTGGAGGAAAAGGCCAGGGTGCTGCGCCATCGTGGCGAGCTCGAAGCGGCCCGGAAGCTGATGGAAGAGGCCCTCGCGACCGTCGAGCGGCACCGCTTCAGCCAGACCCGTTACACCACCCGCGCTGCCTTCTTCGCCACCCAGCAAGACTCCTACGATTTCCTGATCGATCTGCTGATGGAGATGCACCGGAAGACGCCCGCCGCTGGCTACGACGCCGCGGCTCTGGAGGTCGGCGAGCGGTCCCTGGCGCGCTCGCTGCTCGACGGGTTGGCCGCCAGCGGCACGGATCTCCATCGCGACCGGGGCAGAGCCGCCCCGGAGCTCCACGCCCGCGAGCGGCAGCTCGAGAACGAGATCGACCTGTTGGTGTCCCGTGAGACCCGCGTGGGCCAGGACGCCAACGCCATCGCGCTGCTGCAGCCGGTCGAGGCGGAGCTAGCGCACCGGTGGGACGAATTGGATCAGGTGCGGACCAGCCTGCGCACGGGCGATCCCCGGTATGCCGCCCTCACCGAGCCTCGCCCCTGGAGAGCTGCCGAGATCCAACGCGAGCTGCTCGGCCGCGACACCCTGCTGCTGGAGTACCGGCTCGGCGAGCAGCGGAGCTTCCTCTGGGCCGTCACGCCCGATTCTCTCAAGAGCTTTACGCTCCCCGGGCGAATCGAAATCGAAAGCATCGCCCGGCCGGTCTGTGAGCATCTCGCCCGCAGCCGGAGCCGAGCCGAGCTCTCCGCCGATCCGCAACTCGCAAGCTTGAGCCGGCTGCTCCTCGATCCGGTGGCGCCCCTTCTTCCCGGTAGGCGCTTACTGGTGGTAGGCGACGGGATCCTCCAGAGCGTGCCCTTCGCCGCTCTCCTGGAACCAGGAAGCGGCGGGCCGCTGGTCGCCCGCCACGAGATCGTCGGCTTGCCATCGATGTCGGTGCTGGGAGAGCTCCGCCGGGAGGTCGCCGGCCGGCCATCAGTGCCGAAGACCCTGTGGGTGCTGGCCGATCCCGACTTCAACGGCCTGTTCGAACCGCTTCCGCGCACCCGGCAAGAGGCCGCGGCCATTCTGGAGCTCGCGCCCTCACCCAAGCGCGCGGTCCTGGGCCTGGAGGCGAGCCGCGCGACGGTCCTGAACAGCGCTCTGCGCGACTACCGCCTCCTGCACTTCGCCACCCACGGCTCGTTCTCCGCCTCCGATCTCGACGGCGGCCGGCTGATCCTCGCCCAGACCGAGGCGAACGGTTTCCTCCACCTCGCCGACATCTACGAGCTGGACCTGCGAGCCGAGCTGGTGGTGCTGAGCGCCTGCCAGTCGGCTCTGGGGCGCGAAGTGCGGGGCGAGGGGATGATGGGGATGACCCGAGGGTTTTTCTACGCCGGAGCCGAGCGCGTGCTGGTGAGCCTGTGGAACGTCAACGACCGTGTGACCGTGGAGCTGATGCGACACTTTTACCGCGGGCTCCTGGTCGAGGGCCTCTCTCCCGCCGCGGCATTGAGGAAGGCCCAAAATGCGATCCGCCGCCAAGCGGATTGGCAGGCTCCCTACTTCTGGGCCGGCTTCACCCTGCAGGGCGAATGGCGCTGACAGGGCTCGCCGGAAAATGTCCCGCGAGCCCTGTCCGCAGCAGATTCAATTAGGCGAGGAGGTCGAGATCGTAGACGCCCGGAGGCCTGTTGTCCTTGGCGGACGGGTCGGTGATCGTGCCGGTCCCCGTAGACGCCACCTCGATGGGAGACCGCGGGTCGAGGGCCGGGGTGACCTTTCCGGCTTTGGTCTCAGGGTGTTGAGCCTGCGGTTCGGCGGAATTATTGCTGATCATTGTGTTCTCCTTTCGGTTGGTGTTAACGCCGACAATCTGATAGATCTCCGATCGTCGGAAAGGTTTAGCTCGCGGAATCTCCGTTCTCGAGGGCGAAGAGCCGGCCATCGGTGGCGCGGAGGTAGAGCACCGGCGTGCCCCACTCCGGGTTGCGCTCGGCGGCGAGGGCCCGCCGTACTTCGCCGACGCAGGCGTCGACCGGCAGGCCAGCGGCGAGCGCCTGGTAGAACTTCTCGGCGAAGCTGCAGGCCGTCTCGTCCATCACCTCCGATTGCATGGCGATCACCGCCGGCACGCCATGCTGGACGAGCGCCTGGGCGGTACCGGCGAAGGTGTCGTCCCGCGAGGCGCGGGCGCCATTGCAGGCGTTGAGCACGGCCAAGCGCAGCGAGGGGTGGTCCTGGAGGAGATAGGCGAGGCTGGGTCCACTCACGGGAACGCCCTTGCCCTCCTCGTCCTCGAACACCAGCACGCCCTCGTCACGCAGCTCGCTGAAGCCGCCATGGCCGACGAAATGGAGGACGTGGACCGGCTCACCGGTGCGCAGCCGCGATTCCAGAGCGGCGGGAGTGGGTCGCTCCAGCCGTTCGACCTCGATCAGCCCACTGCGCAGGAGCGGCTCCAGCGCCTTGCTGAGCCGCCGCCACTCCTCGTCCGCCTCGGCGAGATCCCGGTAGCCTTTCGGAGTCGAGATCACCGCCAGGACCCGCAGAGGCGGCGCGACCAGCAGAGTATTGAGTCCCTCGCTCAGCTCCAGATAGCGAATCACCGGCGTGCGTCCGGAAAGCGCCAGGAAGCCCCGGCCCCCGGCGTCGTAGAGGTACTCCCAAGGCAGGCCCGCGAGTTGGGGAACGTCGTTGAGGCGCAGGCGGACACGCAGCCCGGGACCGCCCTGAGCCCTGGCGAGGCAGCCCTGAAAGGCCTTCAGCAGCTCGCCCTGGAAGACGGCGCGGAAAAGCTCGCCCCCGGCCTGCTCGGGATCTGCAACCTCAACGGATTCGGCCGCGGCGGATCCACCCCTGCGGACGCCGCCGGCGACGAAATTGAGCCCGCCTCCGGTGAGGGCCGCAGGGAGGGCGAAGAGCTCCGTGGCCTCGAAGCCCGCGGCCCCGCTCCACGCCTTGGCGCGGTAGAGCCCCTCGGATTTCTGATCGATCCAGATGTCGAAGTCGAGGTACCCCTGGGGCGCTTGGGGCGCTCCCGAGGCCCGCGGGGGTCTCGGCGGGATCATCAACAGTCCCGCGATCGCCCCGCCGCTCGTCAGGGTCAGCAGATAGGCGAGCGCCAAGGCGAGCTCGACGACCCAGCGGTCTTTCCAGCATGAGCGGATCCGGCTGACGTCGAGGCCCATCTCCTGAAGACAGCTAGCGTCGTCGCCGGAGCACTCGCAAAGTCCCGTCCGCGACGAGCCCACGAGATAAGTGATGCTTCCTTTGCCCGCGGCATAACTGATCGGTACCGAGAACTTCAGGTACAACCCGAGCAGCGCGATCGAGCCCATCGCCAGAATGGCGAGGGAGATCCGCAAGCGCCATCTGCGGGTCGCGTCCCCGACCGGGCCGGAGGCCTCGGCGGGACCGGTGAGACTGCAGAAGTGCATCCAGGCGCCCAGGGAGGCGAGGCCGCCGGCGAGAGCCGAAAGCGGCAGGAAGAGGGACCCCAGGACCTGGAGCTCGCCGTCGAGCGCCTTGCCGGCGAGCTGTGCCAGGGCCCATCCCAGCCCCGCGCCGGCGGCGAAGACCCAGGGCCGGCGGTGACGGCCCAGGGCCGGCATCCGGGGCGCCTCAGCGGCAATCGTTCTCGGTGTCGACATGGTGGCAGTACTGCTCGTTGAATCGGCAGCAGAAGAAGGGGCTGCCGTTGACCAGGTCCAACCGTTCCGTCGGGAGCCGGGTCGCCGACGCGCCGGCCGGGTTCGGGTATTCGATCACTTCGGTCACCGCTCCCTTGGGGAGGGCGGCGCGATAGGAGTAGAGGCCGCGCAGGATGTGGTCCCGCTTGCCGTCGGTCCGGATGATCAGAGGCGCCGGAGCAGCCCCTTTGAGCTGGCCTTGCGACCAGAAGCTGAACGTGGCGCGCGGCGCCGGCGCGCTGCCGACCCAGAGCTTCACTTCGAGGTCGTCGTGCGAGGCGAGAAAGAAGATCCGGCTGACGACCTCACCGGCGCGGTCCAACAGGCTGTCGGTCGTCTCGGCTGGGACCGTGTCCTGCTGCGGGGCAGCCGCCTTATCCTGCTGCGGGGCGGCGGCCTTCACTTTCCCTTTGGCGAGCGCCAGCAGCGGGAATCCTCTGAGGCTGGCGATCACGGCGACGGCGCGGGGGGCGAAGAGGCCGGAGGGCAAGGCGGCGGTCTTTTGGGCCGGCGGTGCCGCGAGCTCTCCCTGGATGTTCCCGAGCTCCTCGACCGTCCAGGCGCGCAGAGGCTCCGTCCCCGCCGGCTGGACCTTCTCAATAGCCTGATCGAGATCCTCGCTGGTGCGGGCGATCAGGCCGACCACGTCTAGGCGGAGATAGGCAGGCTTACCGCCCGCACCCTTGACGGCACGCAGCGCGCGCCGGTTCTCGTCGAATCTCGCTCGAACCTCCCCGACCTGCTGGGCGATGGCCCCGGCCAACGCCGCGGAGGAGCTCACTTGGACGACTCGGGCCTTCGATCTCCCGAGATGGAAGTGGAACGTTTGCCCTGCGGTGGGAGGACCCGCCGCAAGGAGGAGGCCGGCCAGCACGACCACGGCGGCCCGGGTGGCAGAGAATCGATCAGTTTTCACGGTGTACCTCCTGTTTGGGTAGAGCGGCGATCCGCACCGCGGGATCGCCGACGATCGTGTAATTGCGGGCGTCGTGGCTGGCGGTCCAGAGATCCGCGATCACCTTTTCGTCCAGCGTCTTGCCGAACCCCAGGGACTCCACCTCCGCCGCCAGATCGGAGGCGAGCTCGGCGTATCGCTGATTGAAAAACTCCATCGCCCAGCCCACCGGCTGCCCGTCCAGCAGGCGCCGCAGGGTGCTCTCGAAAACGGTGGTCTGCGGTCCGGCGCCAGGCCAGACCAGCGAGAATCCCCAGGCCCGGTCCACATGGCCGACCACCGCCAGCGCTCCACCCTTCGGGTGACCGAGCAGCCTCTGCGGCAGACGGCCCAGGAAGGAACCGGACGACAATGCCCGGCGCTCCCCCTGGCTTCTGCGGACGAACTCATCCCAGTGCGGCGTGCCGGCGCCGAAGCAGGCGAAGCAGAAGGCGACGAGGCCGTGAACGTCCGCGTGGTCGCCCACGTCCTCCGCCGCGAAATACTGCTCGCGATCGATGCCCCCCTGACCTGGACCGCTCCAGTCCTGGCAGACCAGGGCTCCCTGCCGCTCTCTCTGATCCGGATCGTCGGCGGCGAAACCCAGGCCGTGACAGGCGGCGAAGAGGAAGGCCGGCGCCTCGTCGAGCAGGCCGCCGAGCCGGCCGCGGGTGGCCTCCTCACCCAGCACCGTCTCGACCTCCCAGCCGGGCTGATCGCGCAGCACCCCCGCCGCCACCGGCTGTGCCAGGTGGGCGCTGGTCGATTGGGTCACCGGATCGTCCGGGTTGGCGGGAGCGAAGAAACAGGCCCGCCGGCTCCTGCCGCCGCCGGTCTCGGCCGCGACCACGCTTTCGGCATAGGCCCGGTATTCGTGGATCTCGTCGAAACAGAGGCGGCCGACGGCGTACTGGACGTCGAGCTGGTACTGGAATGAGAAGGGGATCGCCTCCGGATCGCCGACCAGCAGGAGGTAGTACGGCACCTTCTCGGGATCGGCCGGACCGGGACCGGCGCCGTGGCGGGCCAGGAATGCGACCTTGGATTCACCTTCGCGATAGCCGTCGTCGCCCGCGAACTCACGGAAGAAGCGCTCTTGCCGCTTCCCGGCCTGAGCCCGCCGGAGGTCGAGCAGCGGCGCGAGGGCTTCCCGCAGAGCCTCGGGCTCCGCCGAGGCGGCGAAGATCACGCCCCAGCCGGCCTCGTCGAGCTTGCCGGGGTCGAGCCCCTCCTTGAGCCCCCGCCGCGCCTTGCCCTCGCCGCGGGCCACCCAGGCTTGAAGCTCGCGGACCCGCGCCGGATCGACCGCGGCGCCACAGGCGAAATCGGCGAGCTGCCGCGGCGGCACGGGAGGCAGCAGATAGGTGCCCCGCCGGCCGTCGAGACCGTTGAACCAGAGCATCGCCTCCTCAGGCCGGGCGCGTCCCGGTGATCCATTCGACATTGACAATTCCTTTCAATTCCGGGTTCATCCCCGGCGTCCTCATCCCACCTAGATCCGCGACCGCGCCAATGGGTGTAGTGCGGTACTCACACAGGCGGAGCGCAGAGTTGGATTGTTACAACGGGTTTGTGAGCAAGTGATCGAAACGCCGCCGACGTTTCATGAGCATGACGGTATATATCAATAGCGAAGTTCGACGCGGAGGACTAAACCGGCGCGGGGCCTCCGCGATCTATTCAGGCAGGACTGAACCGGCCGGGCTCGTGGAGGGCCCGTCTGAGACTCAAAGGAGAAGAAGGGCCAGGGAGGTGACGTTAACCATGAAGTGATTCAGGAGCATTCATTGCGGAATTGGGCGCAGAGTCGTTCTGCATCCTGCATTGAAATCTACACCACGACGCTTCTATAAGGAGAGCCAAATGGGCTTTATTCCGGACGGACTACGCATTGCTTCGGGACGGACTCCGCAAGGTACAACGAATTGGCAGGTGTATACCGCGACTGGTATTTTTGTGGATGTTGACACGAGTGCCGGCCGACTCACCAAGAACCCGGTTTATGTGACATCAATCGGAGGCACCAGCAGCCACTGGGCAACGACCGGGGCCTCTTCGATCTACCCCATTCCGCCTGTCACCACCACTCCAACCGCCACCGGCTTCCGCATCTATATAAGGTGGGTGGACAATTCACCTCTCACCCCAGCGCAAGCAAACGCATTCGGGTGGCACATCAACTGGATCGGTTACGAGCAGAGCTAGCCTCCCTCAAGGAGCTCCCCGGAGCTGGCTGGCTCGACGGGACCTACAGCCTCGGCCATGCCGGGGGACTCCCCACGGATACAGTCTCCAACTTTCAAAGGAGAAGGAACATGCGAAAAATGCTGGTACTCCTCGTCCTCGCGCTCGTCGCAGCCTGGCCCCGGCTCTCTCTCGCGGATTGCCCCGGGACCTCGGCATGTGTCTATAACAAAGGATGCCCCAAGGGCTCGACGATGGTGGGAGCCGGGCAATCCATCCAGAAAGCGATTGACGCCGCGCCCTGCACCGGTGCGACTCTGTGTGTCGCGCCCGGGACCTACACTGGATTGATCAATTTTCACGGCAAGCCGATCAACCTCGTCTCCTCGGGCGGCCCAGGCGTCACGATCCTCGACGGCGGCGCCGCCGGGTCGGTGGTGAGCTTCTCGTCGGCCGAGGGCAAGGACAGTATCCTCGACGGTTTCACGATCCGGAACGGCAAGGCCATTACCGGCGGCGGCGTTTCCATCATTGGCGCGTCCCCGACGATCCGGAACTCGATCGTCGCGAGGAATGTGGCGACCGGAAACTACGCGAGAGGAGGCGGGATCTGGGTCACCGGCGTGCAGGCCAGCCCATCCATCACCTGCACCCAGTTCCTGGGGAACAGGGCGGATTATTCAGGCGGCGGGTTGATGAGCAGCTACTCCGCCAATACCTACCTGCGATCGGACGTCTTCGAAGGGAACAGTGCGCCCTACGGCGGTGCGATCGGAGTCTACGCAAGCGGCCGCCTGGATATCGGGTGGACCGAGTTGCTCTCGAACCAGGCGGATAACGACGGCGGCGGCATTCACGCCGGCGTCGTCTATGGCAACGTCCTGGTCCGTCAGGTCTGGTTCAAAGGCAACAAGGCCGGCAGTAATGGCGGCGGCATGTGGGTGCCGGCGGGACTGGCGGAGGTCATCAACTCCACGTTCGACGGCAACCAGGCGGCCGAGGGCGGAGCCATCGCGGCAGGCTACGGCGGCATGGTGGACGTCGCGAGCACGCTGTTCGTCAACAACAAGACGGGGAACACGGGGAGTGCCGCGCTAGTCAACGCCCAGGGCTCCAACACGTCGGTGGTAAACCATTACAACGGATTCTTCGGCAACACCGTGACCAACTACAAGGGCACCTATGGGGACAAGGGCGTGCTGATCCTGACAGCCGATCCGCTCGGCGGCTCCTGCTGTCCGGCCGCCGGCTCCCCTCCGATCAACGCCGGTATCCCGGACCCCCACTTCGTCGATCCCGACAACTCGCGCGACGACATGGGCGCCTGCGGCGGTCCGGCGCTCTCGACGTTCGGAATCATGAAGTAAACCGGAATTCCCGGCCGCTCCGTGGCGGCCGGGTGTCCGCCGCGGCGGGGTATGCTCACCCCATGCCCCGCCCGCTCCGCAAGACCCGCACCGCCCTGCTGCTCGTCCTGGGCGGCCTGCTCGCCGCTCTCGGTTTCGTCCTCTATGTGGGGTATGCGCTGGCGGCGCCCCGGCAGGCCGTGATCGGGCCTGCTCCTTCCGACCTCTGCGCCGATCCCGTCGAGATCCCGAGCACGTCCGGCAGCCGGTTGCGGGGTTGGCTCTGCCCCGCCCTCGAGTCGCGCGGTGTGGTGATTCTGATGCATGGAGTCCGCGCCAACCGGCTGAGCATGGTGCAGCGGGCGCGCCTCTTCCGGGACGCGGGATTCTCGGTGCTGCTCTTCGATTTCCAGGCGCACGGCGAGAGTCCTGGGAACCACATCACCTTCGGTTTCCTGGAGAGCCGGGACGCGCGGGCGGCGCTCGATTTCGTCCACCGCGAGCTCCCCGGCCAGCCGGTCGCGGCCGTGGGAGTCTCGCTGGGAGGCGCCGCGGCGGTGCTGGCGGACCCACCCCTCGACCTCGACGCGCTGATCTTGGAATCCGTCTGTCCGACGGTCGAGGAGGCGACGCGGAACCGGCTCCGGATCCGGTTCGGACCCTTCGGTCCGCCGTTGGCATCTCTGCTGCTGGCGCAGCTCCAGCCGCGGCTGGGCATCACCCCTGCCGCTCTCCACCCCATCGACCACATCGGCCGGGTGCGCTGTCCGGTGTTCGTGATCGCGGGGACGAAGGACGAGCACACGACGCCCGCCGAGACGCGGGCCCTCTTCGCGCGGGCCCCCGAGCCCAAACGGCTCTGGCTGGTCGAGGGCGCGGGACACGTGGATATCGAGCGGTTCGCGGGGGCGGAATACCGGCGGCGCGTGATGAGATTCCTCGAAGACTTCGCGATGAAGCCAGGAAGCAAGAACCGGATGGCGGACCCGGTCATTGATGGCACGCTCTATATTCTGTAGACAGCTCGCGTAGCGACTCTCTTGGAGGAATCTCATGCAGCTCCGTGGTCTCGTCTCGCCTCCGATACGCCGCCGGACCAGTTACTTGACGGGTACTTGCTGAATCGCACCGCTCGACACGCCCCGTGAAGCCTGAACATTATTATATTCAATGACTTACCAACCTACCTGCTACTTGACGGGTAGTTGACGGAGACCGCCGGGCCGCACAAGCTCCGCCGAGACGTCAGGGAGGCACAACTTCTCCATAGGTGAAAAAACTCCCCGCCGGATGGTACAGTTTGCCACCTCGTCCTCGATTCTGAGGTCATCGCTACACTGCTGCGACATTTGCGAGGTGACTGAAGTGACTCACGCTCTCGCGCCGCATCCTGACCGGGATGGCCGGGTATGACCGCCGACCGTTCCACCGATTATCTGATCAGCCTGGTTCGGGAGCTCTGCAAGCTGCCACAGGAGACCGAGTGGGCCGAGTTCAAGGTGAACGACGCCGAGCCGCAGGAGATCGGCGAGAACGTCTCTGCTCTGGCCAATTCGGCAGCGCTCGCGGGTAAGGCCTTCGCCTATCTGGTGTGGGGCGTGGCGGATGGCGACCACGCCATCGCGGGCACGCGCTTCGCGCCCCGCGCCGCCAAAGTGGGTAACGAGGAGTTGGAAAACTGGCTGCTGCGCCTCTTGGCACCCAAGATCCATTTCCGCTTCTTCGAGGTGAAGCTGGAAGGCCAGCCGGTGGTGCTGCTGGAGATCGGGCGGGCTTTCCGCCATCCGGTGCAGTTCCAAGGGACAGAGCTCGTCCGCGTCGGTTCTTACAAGAAGAAATTGAAGGACTTCCCGGAAAAGGAGCGGGCTCTGTGGCGCATCTTCGACCGCATGCCCTTTGAAGACGGCATCGCTGCAGAGCGGGTCAGCGACGACGAAGTGTTAGAGCGACTGGACTACCCGGCTTACTTCGATCTCTTGAAGCGTTCGCTGCCGGAAAGCCGCGATCGCATCCTGAAGACGCTGGCGGACGATAGTCTGGTCCGTTCCTGCGAGGCGGGCGGCTGGAACATCACGAATCTGGGAGCGATCCTGTTTGCAAGGCGACTGGAAGACTTCCGCTCGCTGCCGCGAAAGGCAATGCGAGTGATTCAATACCGTGGCACAAGCCGGGTCGAGACGGTCAAAGAACAGGTCGGCGCCAGGGGCTATGCTTGCGGGTTCGAGGGGATGATCGGCTTCATCAACGGTCTTTTACCGTCCAACGAGGTGATCGAACAGGCACTGCGCAAGACCGTGCCAATGTTCCCGGAACTGGCGGTACGCGAGCTGGTGGCCAATGCCCTCATTCATCAGGACTTCTTCGTCACCGGTGTAGGGCCGATGGTGGAGGTCTTCGAGGACCGTATCGAGATCACGAATCCAGGGGCGCCGTTGGTGGATACCCAGCGCTTCGTGGACACGCCTCCGAAATCGCGGAACGAGGCGCTGGCGTCGCTGATGCGCCGCATCGGCATCTGCGAGGAACGGGGCAGCGGCTGGGACAAAGTGGTGTTCCAAACCGAGCTGTATCAGCTACCTGCTCCGTTGCCCGAGGCCACCGACGATCACACACGGGTGGTGTTGTTTGCGCGGCGGCCACTTTCCAGAATGGACAAAGCCGACCGGGTGCGGGCGGTCTACCTTCACGCAAGCCTGCGTTATGTGAACCGGGAGCATATGACCAACTCTTCGGTACGGGAACGGTTTGGGATCGAGCCACAGAACATCGCGACCGCTTCACGCCTGATCCGGGAAGCCGTCGAAGCAGGGTTCATCGTCCCCTACGACCCCGATGCGGCGCCCAAGCTCATGCGGTACCTGCCGATCTGGGCCACCCCTCTTCGAAACCGCGGTACTTGACGAGTACTTGATGGACGAGGGCTCCCGGCGTGGATTGAGGCGCCGATCCACTTGAAGAATCAACTGTTTAGCCTCAGCCATCTTACTTGACGGGTACTTGATGGGCAGCGCTGGCATGGTCGGATTCCTCGAGGAATTCGCGATGAAGCCGCGAAGCAAGGAACGGCCGGCGGACCCGGTCATTGATGCCACGCCCTATATCCTGTAGAACATCTCGTGTAGCGACTTTCCTTGAGGGGGTTTTCATGAAGCTCGGCCGTCTCGTCTCGCCCTTCGTCCTGTCCCTGGCTCTCGCCTCCACGATCCCCACCCCCGCGGCCGCCGCGCCCGTGCCGCCGGAGGCCTACTCGGCCCTCCACTGGCGCAGCGTCGGACCTCTGCGCGGGGGCTGGGGGACCTGCGCGGCCGGCGTCCCGGGCCAGCCGGAGACGTTCTACTTCGGCGCGGCCGACGGCGGCGTCTTCAAGACCACCGACGCGGGGCGGACCTGGAACCCCCTATTCGAGCACGAGAAGGTGTCCTCGATCGGCGCGCTGGCCATCGCGCCGAGCGATCCGAAGGTGATCTACGTCGGCACCGGCCAGGTCACCAGCCGCTGGGACATCGCCTCCGGTGCGGGCGTCTACCGCTCCGCCGACGGCGGCCAGACCTGGGAGGCGCGCGGCCTCGCCGCCAGCCGTCACATCGGCCGCCTCTGGGTCGATCCGCGCAACGCCGACGTGGTGCTCGCCGCCGCCCAGGGGCACTTTTTCGGCCCCAACCCGGAGCGCGGCGTCTTCCGCAGCACGGACGGCGGCAAGAGCTGGGAGAAGGTGCTGTTCGTGAACGACGACACCGGCGCCGTCGACCTCTCCGCCGATCCGAGCGCTCCCGACACGATCTTCGCCGCGACCTGGCAGGTCCGCTACTACCCCTGGCTCTCCTACTTCACCCCCGACGTCGGACCGGGGAGCGGGATCTACAAGTCGACCGACGGCGGCAAGAGCTGGACGCACCTGACCGGCCACGGCCTCCCCGCCGGCCTGATGGGCCGTATCGGGCTCGCCGTCGCCCCCGGTAGCCAGAGCGCGCGGGTCTACGCCACCGTCGACGCCGGCGCCGAGTCCGGCCTCTACCGCTCGAACGACAGCGGCGGCACCTGGAGCCGGGTGAGCGCTCAGACGAGCTTCACCGCCGCCTACTTCGCGAGCGTCACCGTCGATCCCAGGAACCGGGACACGGTCTACGCGATGGGACAATCGATCAAGCGCTCGACGGACGGCGGCAAGACCTTCGAGATCTTCCGCGGCGCGCCGGGCGGCGACGACTACCACTTCCTCTGGATCGATCCCGAGCGCACCGAGCGGATGATCGTGGCCAGCGACCAGGGGACGGTGGTCACCGTCAACGGCGGCGTGAGCTGGGGCACCTGGTACAACCAGCCGACCGGCCAGTTCTACCACGTGGCCACCGACGACCGTTTCCCCTACTGGATCTACAGCGGCCAGCAGGACAGCGGCACGGTGGGAGTGGCGAGCCGCAGCGACTACGGCCAGCTCACCTTCCGCGACTGGCACCCGGTGGGAGGCGACGAGCGCGACTACGACCTCCCCTTCCCGGGCGATCCCGACACCGTGTTCGGCAGTGGCCTCGGCGGCCGCCTGTCGCGCTGGGACGGCCGCACCGGCCAGGTACGGAACGTGGCCCCATGGCCGATCTCCAGCTACGGCCAGCGGCCGACGTCGGTGCGCTTCCGCACCACCTGGATCACCCCGATCGCGATCTCCCCCCTGCCGCCGCACGCGATCTATCTCGGTACCCAGGTGCTCTTCCGCTCCACCGACCGCGGCGAGACCTGGACGACGGTGAGCCCGGACCTCTCCGGCGCCGTTGCCGGGACCAAGGAGTGCGAGGGCGACGTCCCGGTTTCGCGCGCCAAGGCGTGCGGCTACGGGGTGATCTCCACGATCGCGCCCTCGCCCCTCGAGAAGGATCTCGTCTGGGTGGGCACCGACGACGGGCTGATCCGCCTGACCCGCGACGGCGGCAAGAGCTGGCAGAACGTCACTCCGCCCGGCCTCGCCGACTGGAGCCGGCTGGCCCAGATCGACGCCTCGGCGATCTCGGCGGGCACCGCCTACGCCGCCGTCGACCGCCACCGGCTGGACGATTTCCGCCCGTCCGTTTTCATCACGCACGATTTCGGCAAGACCTGGCGCGCGGCGATCTCCGGCCTGCCCGAGGACGCCTGGGTCGCCGTCGTCCGCCAGGACCGCGTCCAGGCGAGCCTGCTGTTCGCCGGCACCAGCCGGGGCGCCTTCGTCTCCTTCGACGACGGCGAGCTCTGGCAGCCGCTCCAGCTCAACCTGCCGACCACCGGCGTCAACGATCTCACCCTCCACGGCGACGACCTGATCGCCGCCACCGAGGGGCGCTCGCTCTGGGTGCTCGACAACATCTCGCCGCTCCGCCATCTCGGCGCCGCGGACCGGTCCGGCGCGGTCCTGTTCCCGCCGGCCCTCGCCTACCGATTGGTTTCCAATCAGAACCGCGATACCCCTCTGCCGCTCGACGAGCCGCGCACGCTCAATCCTCCGGCCGGCGCGATGATCGATTATTTCTTGCCGGCCGGGATCTCAGGGGCGGTCACCCTCGAGATCGTCGACCCTCAGGGCAAGGTGGTGCGCAGCTTCTCCAGTGGCGAAGTCCCGAAGCGGCCGGAGGCGGGACAGTATTTCGCCGACGCTTGGCTGCAGGCACCGAAGGCCCTGCCGGCGAGCCCGGGCCACAACCGTTTCGTCTGGGATCTCCGCGGCCCCCGTCCGCGCGCCCTGGAGTACGACTACTCGATCGCCGCCGTCCCCGGCGCGGACACGCCGGAGCTGCCGCAGGGCCTCTTCGCGCTCCCCGGCACCTACCAGATCCGCCTGACCGTCGGCGGGAAGATGTCGAGCCAGCCGCTCAAGGTCGAGATGGACCCACGGGTCAAGACGCCGCGCGCCCAGCTCGTCGCCCAGCACGAGATGTACACCGCCGTCGCGGCGGCCATGGCGCGGGTGACCGAGGCGCAGGAGGAGCTCGCCGCGGTGGCCGAGCGCCTCAAGACCCTCGCCGCCGAGAAAGGACCGCTCCAGGAGCCGGCCCGGCAGGCCGCGGCCGACATCGCGGGATTCCAGTCCGCGCCGGGTACCCGCCGACGCGGCGCGCGGGGAGAGGACAACCTCGCCGCCATCGCGGGTGTCCTCAGCCCTCTGGCGACCGATCTCGAGAGCGCCGACGGCCCCCCCACCGGTCCGCAGCGCGAGGTCTTCGAGATCTACAGGAAGCGGCTGGACGCCTCGCTCGCCAAGTGGGAAAAACTGCGGAACGGCGAGATCCGCGACCTCGACCGCAAGGCCCGCGCGGCGGGATTAGCGCCGGTCGTGCGGTAAGGAGGAGGCGGCTTGGGGAGGCCGGTCGGGGGAAGCGAAGCGTAGGATCTAGTGCTTCGTCAATCCAGAAGTGGCGCGTTCTCCTTGGGAAGGCTCAGCGGCAGCCGCATTCGCAGGTGACAAGGCTCAGGCAGTAGTTGGTGTGTCCCCAGGGGCAGTCATTGCACTCGGAGATGCACTCCACATACGTGCAGTTATTGGTCAGCAGCCTAGGTGCCGGCAGGAGGCCCGAGGATCCCGCCTTGATGGGATCGGCGGGGGTCGCGGTCGCCGGGGAGCCGGCCGGCGCGAAGATCTGCGCCGCCAGATCCGCCTGGGAAACAGGCGCCGGCGGCGCCGCGTGGAGGCTGGGGGCCAGAGTGAGGATCAGCAGGGTCCAGGCGAGGACGATCGGCAGTTTTTTCATCTTCATCTCCAGTCGTAGGTTGATTCGATCCGCTTCAGACCCCGCAGCCGCCGCGGCCGCAGCCTCTGGAACAGGTATTGAACCGGCTGACGCAACCCGCGTTGCACGTGGTGCTGCCGTGGCAGTTGGCTTCGCAGGTGTCCAGCGTGTTCTGACAGTTGCTGCAGCAGGTCGTCGCCTGGCCGCTGCCCGGCAGGAAGACGGTCCCGAGAAGGAGCGTGCAGGCCAGGATCAGCTTGGCGGTGGTTCGACTCATGGCGTCCTCTCCTTGTTGAGTGGGGTCCATGGCAGCCTCAAGTCCGGGAGGCTTCAAAATCTCTGGTGCGCAGTCGCTTAAAAAGCGCTCCCGCCGCGCAAATCCGGTACGATTCCCTCCGACCTCATCGACCTGATCCCCAGGAGATCCGCCCATGCCCGATTCCACCGTCCATTTTTCCGTCGTCGAGCGCTTCCTGCGCTACGTGAAGTTCGATACCCAGTCGAGCGAGACCTCGCAGACCTACCCCAGCACGGCCAAGCAGCTCGACCTGCTGAACCACCTCGTCGAGGAGCTCAAGGTCATCGGCCTCGCCGACGCCGCGATCGACGAGCACGGCTACGTGATGGCCACCATCCCGGCCACCACCCAGAAGGCGGACGTGCCGGTGATCGGCTTCATCGCCCACGTCGACACCTCGCCCGAAATGAGCGGCGAGGGGGTCAAGCCGATCGTGCACTCGAAGTACCAGGGGCAGGACCTCGTGCTGCCGGACGATCCGACCGCCGTGATCCGCGCCGCCGACGTCCCCTACCTGCGCGAGCGGATCGGCGACGACATCATCACCTCCTCCGGCACCACCCTGCTCGGCGCCGACAACAAGTCGGGCGTCGCCGAGATCATGACCGCGGCCGAGTATCTGATGACCCATCCCGAGATCCCCCACGGGGCGATCCGCGTCGGCTTTACCCCCGACGAGGAGGTGGGCGCCGGCACCAAGTACTTCGACGTCGCCAAGTTCGGCGCCCGCTGCGCCTACACCATGGACGGCGGCGCCCGCGGCGAGATCGAGATGGAAACCTTTTCGGCCGACGCCATGACGATCACCTTCGTCGGCTTCAACACCCATCCTGGCTTCGCCAAGGGGAAGATGGTCAATTCGATCAAGATCGCAGCCGACTTCATCTCCCGGCTCCCCAAGGACGGCCTGTCGCCGGAGACGACGGAGGGGTACGAGGGGTTCGTCCACCCTTACGTGGTCAACGCCAGCGTCGACCGCACCTCGGTCAAGCTGCTGATCCGCGACTTCACGCGGCCGGGGCTCCAGGAGAAGGAGGACTTCCTGGACAAGCTCGCCCGCGAGACGGTGGCCGACTGGCCCGGCGCGTCGCTGGAAACCAGGATCGAGGAGAGCTACCGCAACATGCGCGAGGTGCTCGACCACCACCCCGACGTGGTGGAGAACGCCCGCGAGGCCATCCGCCGCGCCGGCATCGAGACGCTGGAGCGCCCCATCCGCGGCGGCACCGACGGCTCCCGCCTCAGCTTCATGGGCCTGCCGACGCCCAACATCTTCGCCGGCGAGCAAAACTTCCACTCCCGCCTCGAATGGGTTTCCGCGCAGGACATGGAGAAGGCCGTAGAAGTGATCGTCCACCTCGCCCGGATCTGGGAAGAGAAAGCACAATAGGAGGAACCCGGATGTCATCCACTCCGTATCGGACGCGCCATCAGTCTCTGTATGTCCTGCTCTGCATCCTGCTGCTGAGCGCGGTGCTGGTCCCCGCGATCGCGTTCAGGTATACCTACGACACGTTCTCCCTGACGGCCGCGGGTATCGCCTTCGCCATCGTGCTCGCGGCCTTTGGGGCCACGTGGTACATCACTCGAGCCGCCCGGCGGGAGGAGGCGCCGACGGCGCTCGACAAGACCACGCTCCTGAGCCTCGCCCTCGGGCTTCTCTGGACGGTGGAGATCGGCGTCAACAACGTCGTCGCTCCGCCCTTGCCCGGCCGCGACCACATCGACAATGCTTTCTGGGCGTTCATTGCCATTGGAATCCTGATCGCGTCGGTCGTCGCGGCGTATTCATCGGGACGGCTCAAGAATGGAATCGCGGTCGGCACATGGAGCGGGTTCGTCAGCGGTGCGGTCGCTTGCGTCACCGGGCTGGCCCTCGACGTCTTTGGCATGCCCCTGCTGCTGCGTGATCCAGTGAACCTGGCGGAGTGGGCGAGCCGCGCGAAAGGCTCGACCGCCCCGACGATGGCCTCCTACTTCGCGTACGAGACCCTTGCGGGTGCGCTCCTGCATCTCGTCGTCTTAGGCGTTGGTATGGGGCTCGTGCTCGGGGTGGTCGGCGGAACGCTCGGCAAGTTGGCGAAGCGTGCAACCGTCGCCTCAACCCTAAAGCGTCGCAACGCCGTGGCCGGGTGGTCGAACGAATCTTTAGACTATTTGTAGGGACGGCCTGCGTGGCCGCCCCTGCAAAGAACGCGTCACTACTGGATTGACGAAGCACCAGGGCTCAGGGCACGGTTCCGCGCTCTTCCGAAGGCCTGCGGAGCCGCCCATGTCCCCGAATATCCCAAAATGTCCCCGAATTTCCAGTTCTGTCCCCAAATATCCCAAAATGTCCCCCTTTCTCCAAGTTTGTCCCCGAATTTCCCAAATTGTCCCCGAATCTCCAGGATTGTCCCCGAATCTCCAAAATTGTCCCCGAATTTCCAGTTCTGTCCCCGAATATCCCAAAATGTCCCCGAATTTCCAAAAAAGCTCCGGGATTCGCCTTCCCGAACGATCCTCGGACTACGATTGGAGCCGACGCATGGAGATCCAGCAGATCGGACCCTTCCTCCAATACTTCGAGCGCGTCCACGAGCGGACCCGCCGAGTCATCCTCTGCATTCCGCCCGAGCACCTGGAGTGGACGTACAAGCCGGGAGCCTTCACGTTGGGTGACCTCGTCCGTCATCTGGGGGTGATCGAGCGCACCATGTTCGCCGAGAACGCCCAGTGCCGTCCCAGCCGCTATCCGGGCCACGGCACCGAGCTCGCCGAGGGCTACGAGGCGACGCTGGCCTTCTTCGACCGCATGCACGAGGAGTCGCTGGAGATCTTCCGCGCCCTCACCCCCGAGGACCTCAACCGTCGCTGCGAGACCCCGGGAGGCGCGCCGCTCCCGGTCTGGAAGTGGCTGCGCTCGATGATCGAGCACGAGATCCACCACCGCGGCCAGATCTACCTGATGCTCGGCATGCTGGGGGTGCCGACCCCGCCGCTGTATGGGCTGACCTCGGAGGAGGTGCGGGAGGGGAGCGTGCAGCCTTGAGAGAGACTGCACTCCTTTCCGATCCTGAGGGCGCAACTGCCAGAGTCTGCCACGCACCACCTCCGAAGCGCGACCACAGCTAGCAGGGGAATCCAGGAACGCCGGCTCCTCCTGTATCTGTGATCGGGCACACGGCCCCGTTGTAGTTGGCGCTTCTGCCAGAGACCCAATCGACGACGCTCAGGCTGTATGCGGTGGTGGTGGCGCCTGCACCGAAAATCCAGTAGCGATTGTTGATGCCGCACGCGTTCAGGACCTTGGCCACTACCTCCCAATTGGAGCTGGAATAGAACCAGAACACGGCAGAGTCCGAGCTGGAGGTGGCGACAGGAACAAAGGAGCTGGAGACAATGACCTCCAAGGAGAATCGGCCACTTTGGACGCAGGCGCGAGTAGAGGTGGCGCTGCACAGAACCTTCGCGGTCGGGACACGCGACTTAGGCGGATCCGTCTCCAAGTCCATGCTGAGAACCTGCGGGTTGTGAAGAAGCATCTGAACCACTCGGGCATCGACCGTGCCTTGCAACGCGTCGAGGGATTTGAAATGAAGCAGTCCCAGCTCGCCCGGAAGCATCGCCTGTACCAGCTCCACGACCAGAGGGCTTACCTCACCCCCGGCGCGAGACGCGTTGCGCTTCGTCCCGCTCGGTGACGTGGGCGGCAGAAAGTAGATCCTCGCTACGGCGGTTTCATTTTGCTCCAGGGCTTCGATCAGGGCCGAAGTGATCCGAGAGGCCCCTGCGAGCTCGGCACGAGCTTCGGGGGTCAGCCCGGCCGCAGGCGAGCTCGCTGGCAGGTACAGCATCGTAAGTCCAGCGAAACAGGCGGCCCTTCTCAGAGAGACTCCTAAGTTTCTGTCCATAACGATTACCTCCGCGAACCATTATAGCATTGTCTTATGATCTCAAGTCATTCTGGCAAGAAGCACGCCTCGGTCAGGGCACTGATCCGCGATTCAAGCGGCCGGGAGCTCAAGGAGACGAGCCCCCCCTCCCTCGTTGGGGGACCCTCTCCCTCGCGGGGAAACCCCTCGTCCTAGTTGGGAGACCCCTCTCCCTCGTTCCCGGACTACCTTAAAGAGCCAGAACGGACTTCGGGGACCTGGTGCTATGCCGGCCAGGGAGGGTTCCCCGCGACCGGCCGCGCGATCAGGCACGGCACGGCTCCCAGGCGCCGGTCCTCGAAGAGGATCTCGCTCAGTCCGTCTGTCCCATCGAGATCGTGCAGCCGCCTTCACAGGAGCGGAGATAGCAGCTCTGGACGCAGGAATCGTTGACGGGGTTGATTACGGTGGAGTCCTTCTGCAGGTCCATCTGGCAGAGGGTCTCCCGGCTGAGGCTGAGCTTGCTGAGCTTCTTCATGGCGTTCCTCCTGGTTGGTCCGGCGTGGGCGATAGATTCGCCCGGATACCTTACTGGCGGGGTTTCCGGAGCGCAAGGTCGATCTTGACGGAACCGCGAGGAAAGCGACATCTTTCCCTTATGAAGATCTCCATCTCCACCCAAGGCCGGATCGTCCTCCCAGCAGCGATCCGCCAACAGGACGACATCCAGCCTGGACAGGTTTTCGAGATCGAGCGCATCGCCCGGGGTGAGTATCGACTCGTACGCCTTCCTCCATCCAGAAATCACGGTCTTCTGGATTGGCTCCTGGCCTGCCCTGAGAAGGGATTCATGGTCCGCGTCGAGTCCGAGTCCACGGACACCCTATGACATCCTGATCACGGCGCAACCTTCCCCCTCCCCCTCGCGTACTGCCTGAAGCGCTTGCATTCCAGAGGGGATAGCCATGCTGAAAAAGATCCTGGGACCGGCCCTGCTGACGCTCAACCTGTTCGCTCCCGCCCTCGCCCGGCCAGTCCTGGCGGCCGCGGAGGAGGCTCCGAAAGTCAAGGAGGGTGCCGCTCCGCCGTCCGACACGAAGGAGCGGATGGTGGAGACGCTCCACAAGGCGCGCATCAACGGCGCGGAGATCTCCTACCGGGCGGTCGCCGGGGAGCTGACCTTGCGCGACGAGGCCGAAAAGCCACAGGCGCTGATGTTCTATGTCGCCTATCTGGCGCAGGGGACGAAGAGCGCGGAGCGGCCGATCACCTTCCTGTTCAACGGCGGGCCGGGATCGTCGTCGGTCTGGCTCCACCTCGGCGCCTTCGGGCCGAAGCGGGTGCGTGTCGACGAGGCGGGGATTCCCGGGCCGCCGCCGTATGGGTTGGACGACAATCCCAGCTCGCTTCTCGACCTCAGCGATCTGGTCTTCGTCGATCCGATCTCGACCGGCTACAGCCGCGCGCTGCCGGGGGAGAAGGCGTCCTCGTATCACGAGGTGCACGGCGACGTGGAGGCGATGGCCGATTTCATCCGCCGCTTCCTCACCCGCAACGGACGGTGGGATTCGCCGCTGTTCCTCGCCGGCGAGAGCTACGGAACGATCCGCGCCACGGGGCTGGCGGACCTGCTGATGCGGCGCTACAGCCTCTATTGCAACGGCCTGGTGCTGCTCTCCGCCGCGCTCAACGAGATGGCCTTCAACGATTCGCCGGGCAACGACCTTCCCTACGTGCTGAACCTCCCCGCCTACACCGCCGCGGCCTTGTACCACCACCGCCTGGAGCCGGCGCTCCAGGGGCGCACGCTGGACGCGGTGATGGGCGACGCGCAGGACTTCGCGCTCGGATCCTACTCGCGCGCCCTGCTGCTCGGGGCCGCGCTGCCGGCCGGGGAGCGGCAGACGATCGTGACGCAGCTCGCCCGGCTGACCGGGTTGAAGCCTGAGCTGATCGATCGCGACGATCTCCGCGTCGGCCATCAGGAGTACATCGGCGAGCTGCTCAAGGACGACCACCTGCAGCTCGGCCTTCTCGACAGCCGCTACAAGGGGTTCCCGAATTATCTGGCGGCCGAAGGGTACGCGCCGGTCTATCAATATTCGCTCTCCGATCCCTCCTTCTCGGCGGTGGGCGGCGCCTTCGCCTCCGCCTTCCAGCAGTACCTCCGGCGGGATCTGCGCTACGAGAGCGAGGCGAGCTATGAGACGCTCTCCCTGCCGGTGGCGTCCAACTGGGACTACGGCAAAGTCACCAACCGCTACCTCTATGCGGCGGACAACCTGCGCTCGGCGATCACCGCCAATCCCGACCTGAAGGTGTTCGTCGCCAGCGGCCTCTTCGACCTGGTGACGACGTCACTCGCCACGCGCTACACCGTGGATCATCTCGGACTCGATCCACGGCTGCGCGGCAACGTCTCGATCTCGTATTATCCGGCGGGGCACATGATGTACATGCACGAGCCGTCGCTGCGCCAGCTCAAGTCCGATCTGGCGAAGTTCTATCAGGCGACGGTGGCGCGGAAACGGGCGGCGGTGCCCTAGGAGCCTGCGCGGCAGAAAAGCCACGCAAGGACTGCAAGGACGACAAGGACAAGGATTTGTCGAGCTTCTCAGCATTCCTCGGTTCTTGGTGTCCTTGCAGTCCTTGTCGTCCTTTACGTCCTTGATCGTTTTTTTTCCGCGGCGCAGGCTCCTAGACCGCTCTCAGACCGGCGGCGGATCGAGCGCGCGGTCCCAGTTGCGGTGCCTGCCCACCGCCTCCACGAGGGCCGGCAGCTCGCGGACGACCGCCCAATCCTCCGGGTCGTCCAGTGGTATCCCCGCCGCGGCGGCCACGGACTCCCCAGCTCCCAGCACCAGGATCGGCTTGCAGTGCCGGTACTGATCCTTGAGGAATTCGAGGGCCTGGCCGAGGGAGCTCAGCTCGGCGGCGGCGTCCTGGCCGTCCGGGACGATCACGGCGTCGAAGAGCACCGACGGCATGGTCTCCAGGGTGGCGTCCGCCTCCAGCGCGCCACCCGCCACGGTGCCGAGACGCGCCGCGACCAGCCGGACGACGGCGCCGGCTTCGCCCAGGCTCTTCACCATGCCGGCCACCGCGCGCCCCTCGGTGCCGGCGGCGACCAGAATCGCGATCTTCCGTCCCCGGATGCTCCCGTCGCCGGGACGCGCGGTCAGCGAGAGCGCGGGCGAGACGGTGACCTCCGGGTCCGGGGCCTCGGCGAGCCGCGGCATCGCCTTGGGGAGCTTGATGCCGATCCCGTCGGCCACCCGCTGCGCGAGCTCGTCGGAGACGTTGCGGAGCATCGAGACCATACGCTGCCGGATCGCGGGCACCTGGACCTTGGTGAGCTCGAAGCGGAAGGCGCGGACGATGTGGTCCTTCTCATAGGGCGTCTGGCTGTTCCAGAACAGGGTCGCCTGGGTGTAGTGATCGGCGAACTTCTCCGGCTTCCCCCGCAGCTTGTCGGCGGCGATCGGCTCCGGGAACGAGGTGAAGCCCGCCGCGCCGGCCTGGAACGGGCACCCGCCGGCCAGGGAATTCGGCTCGTAGGCGACACGGCCGCGGTTGATGGCCTGGCGGTGCAGGCCGTCGCGCTGATTGTTGTGAGCCTGCGCGACGGGTGAGTTGATCGGGATCTCGTGGAAGTTGGGGCCGCCCAGGCGCGAGAGCTGGGTGTCGAAGTAGGAATGGATACGGCCGGCCAGCAGCGGATCGTTCGAGAAGTCGAACCCGGGCACCATGTTCTGGACCCCGAAGGCGACCTGCTCGGTCTCGGCGAAGAAGTTGTCCGGGTTGCGGTTGAGGACCATGCGGCCCACCGGCGTGATGGGCACCAGCTCCTCGGGAACGATCTTGGTGGCGTCCAGGACGTCGAAGCTGAATCCTTCCGCCTGCTCCTCGTCGAAGATCTGGAAGCCCAGCTCGTACTCGGGGAACACGCCCGCCTCGATCGACTCCCAGAGGTCCCGGCGGGTGTAGTCCGGATCGGCGCCGGAAATCTTCACGCACTCGTCCCAATCGAGCGAATGGGTGCCGGCGACCGGCGTCCAATGGAACTTGACGAAGCTCGACCGCCCCCGGGCGTCGATCAGCCGGAAGGTGTGCACGCCGAAGCCCTGCATGGTGCGGAAGCTCCGCGGCAGGGCGCGGTCCGACATCACCCACAACAGCATGTGGGTCGACTCGGGCATCAGGGAGACGAAGTCCCAGAACGTGTCGTGGGCGCTGGCGGCCTGCGGCATCCCATGGTGCGGCTCGGGCTTGAGCGCGTGCACGAGGTCGGGGAACTTCATGGCGTCCTGGATGAAGAACACCGGGATATTGTTGCCGACGATGTCGAAATTACCCTTGTCGGTGTAAAATTTCGTCGCGAAGCCACGCACGTCCCGCGGGGTGTCGGTCGAGCCGCGCTCTCCGGCGACGGTCGAGAAGCGCACGAACACGGGGGTGCGCTTGCCGGCCTCGGCGAGGAACGAGGCGCGCGTGTATTTGGTCATCGGCCGGTAGCACTCGAAGAAGCCGTGGGCCGCCGAGCCGCGGGCATGCACGATCCGCTCGGGGATACGCTCGTGATCGAAATGAGTGATCTTCTCGCGGAGGATGAAGTCCTCCAGGAGAGCGGGGCCCCGGAGCCCGGCCTTGAGCGAGCTCTGGTTGTCCGCGACCGGTTGGCCGAAATTCGTCGTCAGCACGCGGCCGCCGGAGTCGACGCGGACCCGGTCGAGAGGCTCGTTCCCGGGATTGAAGCCGGGGCGGGCCTGAGTGCCCGTCTTGTCCGAGGAGACCGTCTCGGTCAGCGTGCTGCCGGTGGTCTCCGGGTCGGATGGCTCCGCGGTGGCGCCCCGCTTGGGCTTCCGGACGGCCCCCCCGTACTCGTTGGGCTTGTTCTTGTTGGTGGGAAAGGCCGCGGCGAGGGCATCCGTGTTCTTCGCCTTGCGGACGGCGGGATCATTATTGAGATCGTCATCGCGGCCGTCCTGGCCCTTGGCTGGACCGCTGACGGTCGCTTTGGCGGCGGACTTATTCGCCCGCTTCGCGGGCGCCTTCGGATCGTTGGTCATGGGTGCTGCCTCCTGATCGGGTGAGTTCGAGCCCAGGTGTGGGAACCCCGGTCAGGTGCAATTCGGGCGCCAGCTCGCCCGCTGCGTCGCCGCCTACTCCGCCCGCCGCCGCGCCTTCCCCAGCGATCCGAACCAGACGTAAAGGCAGAGCCCGAGGAAGAGCACGATCGAGACGATCTGCGCCACCGGCTCGTTGTCGAAGAAGGGGGTCTTGATCAGATCCTCGCGGTACCAGTGGAGGATGCGGAACAATGCGCCGGCCGTAGCTGGCGCCGGAGAAGCGGCGGTGGGAGCCGGAAGGAGGCGCAGGCCGGCGCCGAAGACGCCGCCGAGGGCGCCGCCGGCCATCAGCCCGGAGGCGATGATGACTCCCCGCTCACGCACGCTCCGGCCGGCCTCGGGCGCCATCCGCTCGGAGCGCCGGTTGAGCCAGTGCGAGAGAAAGCCGCCGACCAGCGCCGGCGTGTTGAGCTCGAGGGGAAGGTACATGCCGAGGGCGAAGATCAGCGCCGGCGCGCCCAGCATCTCCATGATCAGCGCGATGACGCCGCCGATCCCGAAAAGGATGTAGGCCACCGGCTGGTGGCTCATGAACCCCTGGACGAGCGCCTTCATGATCGAGGCCTGGGGGGATGCCAGCATCGGCCGGATGTCGCCGGGCGTCACCTCGCCGAACTGGAAGGTGCGGGCCAGCAGCACGATGGTCAGCGCCGCCGCCACCCCCGACGCCAGGATGCCGAGGAACTTCACCCGCTCCTGCACCGCCGGCGTCGAGCCGAGCCAGTAGCCGGTCTTCAGATCGGTGATCACCTGGCCGGAGATCGAGAGCGCCGTGCAGACCATGCCGGCGATCGCCATCACGAAGAACATGCCGGTGGTGCCGGAGAGGCCGAAGCGGAGCATCACCAGCGACGAGATGATGATGGTCAGCATGGTCATCCCCGAGACCGGGTTGCGCGCCGTGGTGGCGATGGCGTTGGCGGCCACCGAGGCGAAGAAGAACGAGAAGATCAGGGTCAGCAGCAGGCCGACCAGGGCGGCGATCAGAGTCCCTTCCAGGGTATTGAAGAAGATCCCCGCGCCGACGGCGGTGAGGATGACGCCGATCAGGATGGTCATGATCGGCATGTCGCGGTCGGTGCGTTCCTGACCGGTGGCCTCGCCGTGCTTGAAGGCGCGGCCGGCGATGGCGAACGAGCCGGCAACGATGCGCAGCGACTTGAGGATGCCGAAGATCCCCGCCGTGGCGATGGCGCCGACGCCGATGAAGCGGACGTAGTTGGTGAAGAGGCCCGACGCGGCCATGGTGCCGATCGCCTTGGTGCCGGGATAGACGACGCCCGGGAAGTCGTGACCGATCATCCAGACCAGGGGCACCAGGACGAAGTTCGACAGGAAGCCGCCGGCACAGAGGATCATCGACGAGCGCAGGCCCATCACGTAGCCGAGGCCGAGGATGAAGGAGATGGCGTCGAAGCGGACCACGATGCGGGCGCGGTCGGCGAGCGCCTTCATCACCGGCACGAACTGGAAGTCGACCGTCTCGCGCCAGACATGGAAGGTGGTGACGAAGAAGTCGTAGACGGCGGCGATGCCGGTCGCCTGGAGCAGCAGGCTCGCCTGCGAGCCCCCCTTCTCGCCGGTGACCAGCACCTCGGTGATCGCGGTCGCCTCGGGGAAGGGGAACTGGCCGTGGGTCTCGCGGACGAAGTAGCGCCGCAGCGGGATCAGGAAGAGGACCCCCAGGCAGCCGCCGGCGATCAGGATGAACGAGGTCTGCACCGGGTTCGGCGAGAGGTGGAGGATGTAGAGCGCCGGCAGGGTGAAGATCGCTCCCGCCACGATGCCGCCCGCGGTGCCGCCGATGTTGGTGAGAATGACGTTCTCGAGCAGCGTCGAGCGGCGCCGGAAGGTGCGCGCGAGGCCGATGGCGAGGATCGAGATCGGGATCGACGCCTCCATCACCTGCCCCACCTTCAGCCCCGAGTAGGCCGAAGCGACGGTGAAGACCACGCAGAGGAAGAGACCCCAGCCGACCGAGCGGAAGGTCGCCTCCTCCTGCTGGACGCGGGCGGGGACGATCGGGGTGTAGACCTCGCCGGGGGCGAGCGGCGAATAGGCGTTCTCTGGCAGCGACTTCGTGTCGGGAGCGTCCATGCGTCCTCCTCGCGGTCGGCGAGAGTCAGGGTGATGGCAAAAAAAGGCGGGGTAACTGTACTCCAGAATGGCGGCGGCTGTGGACACCATGGCCGCTCACCGCCAAGCGAACAGCGGCTGCTCGTAGTGGGCGACACGGGTCTCCCTTCCCGCCACCGCCACCTCCGCGAACTGGTGGAGCACCGCCGCGGTCGGCGCGTAGATCAGGGTGCCCAGGATGGCGAGGGCGAGGACGGGGCGGTCGCTCTCGGGGATCGACTGGAGGACCAGGTTCGCCGGATCGAGGAGGTCGCCAACCGGCACCCGGTAGACGCCGGCGACCTCGCCGGGGTCGGTGCGGAGGGACGCCGCAGCATCTCCCCAGGCGACGACCGGCGCGATCACGAATCCCGAGCGGGTCGGAAAGTCGTCGAGACGGCCCAGGAGACTCGTCGGCGACAGGGTCAGGCCAACCTCCTCCTCGAGCTCGCGGAGGGCCGCCGTCTCGGGCGTCTCCCCCGGATCGAGCCGGCCCCCCGGAAGCGCCCACTGGCCGCCGTGCCGCCGCAGGCCCGAGGCGCGGCGGGTGAGGAGGACGGCGGCGCGGCCGTCCTCATCCGGGACCACGACCACCGCCACCGCCGCGGCCCGGCGCTCCCCCAGCGCCACGCTCCGGCGGTGGAACGAGGCGAGATGCCCCTCCAGGAGCGCGCGCAACCCGTCGTCGAACGCCGGCGTCATGGTCCCAGGATAACGGTTTGATCACCGATCTCGATGTAAACGCGTTTTCATAGTGTCGAGGGGAGGCGCGCTGCTGTAGAGTCGCGGAGCCTCCTGAGGCGACCTCCAACGATGACAAATTCCCTTTCGTTTCCCGACGGTTTCCTCTGGGGAGCCGCGACCTCGGCCTATCAGGTCGAAGGCTCCCCCCTGGCCGACGGCGCCGGACCCAGCATCTGGCACCGCTTCACGCGCACTCCCTGGCTGGTGCCGACCGGCGACAACGGCGACGTCGCCTGCGATCACTACCGGCGCTACGAGGAGGACGTGCGATTGATGCGCGACCTGGGCCTTGGGGCCTACCGCTTCAGCATCTCGTGGAGCCGGGTGCTGCCGGAGGGACGCGGCCGGATCAACGAGAAGGGGCTCGACTTCTATCGCCGGCTGGTGGACGCGCTGCTCGCCGCCGGCATCAAGCCGATGATCACTCTCTATCACTGGGATCTGCCGGCGGCGCTCGACGACCGCGGCGGCTGGCTGAATCGCGACGTGGCGGACTGGTTCGCCGACTACGCGCGGGTGATCTACCGCGCCCTCGACGACCGCGTGGAGATGTGGTCGACCCTCAATGAGCCCTGGGTGGTGACCGACGGCGGCTACCTGCACGGCGTGCTGGCACCCGGGCATCGAAACCTTTTCGAAGCTCCGATCGCCTCGCACAACCTGCTGCTCGCCCACGCCGCGGGAGTTGAGGCGTACCGTGCCGAAGGCAAGCACCGGATCGGACTGGTGGTGAACATCGAGCCGAAGTATCCGGCCTCGGAGAGTGGGGAGGACCTCGCCGCCACCCGCCGGGCGGACGCCTACATGAACCGGCAATATCTCGATCCGGTGATCCATGGCCGCTATCCGGACGAGATGCGCGAGGTCTTCGGCGAAGCATGGCCGGATTTCGCCGCGGAAGACCTGGCGCGGATCCGCCGACCGATCGATTTTCTCGGAATCAATTACTACACCCGCAGCGTGACCCGCCACGAGCCCACGTCCCTGCCGGTGCGGGCGGTGTCCGTGCGCCAGAAGCGCCACGCCTATACCGAGACCGGCTGGGAGGTCTATCCGCAAGGGCTCACCGATACCCTGGTATGGGTCCGCGACCAGTACGGCGACATCCCGCTCTACGTCACCGAGAACGGCGCCGCCTTCTACGACCCGCCGACGGCGGAAGGCGAGGTGCAGGACCCGCTGCGGGTGGACTACCTGCGCACCCACATCCGCGCCGCCCGCCAGGCGATCGATCAGGGGGTCGACCTGCGCGGCTACTTCGCCTGGTCGCTACTCGACAACCTCGAATGGAGCCTCGGCTTCGCCAAGCGGTTCGGCATCGTGCACGTCGATTTCGAGACGCTCCGCCGCACCCCCAAGGCGAGCGCGCGGTTCTACTCCGAGGTGATCCGGACGATGGGGGCGGCGCTGGGGTAGGAAAGCCCCTCATCACCCCGGCCCTCTTCTCCCTTCCCCTCCCACCCTCCCTCACCGGGAGAAGAGGGAGAAAAGCAAAAGCAAAGAGAAAAGCCTCGATCAGGAGGGGGCGGGGGTTCCCCTCTCCCTGTGAGGGAGGGTGGGAGGGGAAGGGAGAGGGGCCAGGGGTGAGGGTTCGGGCGGGCGGCTCCGACGGATAAGGCCAGTGACATGCCGTTGGGTGTTGTCCTTTCCCCCCTCTCCCAGGCGGGGGTGGGTGGAGGGCTGGGAGAGGGGGCCAGGGGGTGAGGGATCTTTTTCAAACCTCCGTCTCCCTCCCCTTCCAACTCACCGGCTTCCGCCGCCTGCGATCCAGGACCCCCAGCAGCAGCACCGCCGCCAGGAGCAGGGCGTCCAGCGGATAGAGAAGGCCATAGACGGGAGCGTGGTCGCTGCCCGAGCGGAGGAGCGTCGAGGCGGCGGCACCCGCGGACCACAGAATCAGCGCCTCCTGCCAGCGGCCGGCGAGCGCCGCGGCGGCGAGGGCCGCGGGGGGGAGCAGGAGAACGGCGAGGACGGCGGCGGTGGTGGACGGCAGATGGCTGAACAGCGCGCCCAGGTTGCGCCGCCAGCCGCGGAAGGCCTCGCGGAAGCCGCGGTACATGCGGACCCGCAACCCCGGGGCGCGGAAGAAGCCGGTGCGGAAGCCGTGCGCGCGGAGCCCCGCGGCCGTGGCCACGTCGTCGATCGGGGCGGCGCGCACCGATTCGAAGCCACCGGCGGACTCCCAGGCTTCGCGGCGCAGCAGGATGAACTGGCCGTTGGCGACCGGCGGGCCGGCGCCGGACGCCGCCACGGTCCAGTCGCCGAGAAACGCGTCGAGCAGAGCGAAGACGGCGGGGATCAGCAGGTTCTCGCCGGCGCCGCGGACCTCCTGGAAGCCGGCCAGGGAGACCGCGTCCAGATGCCGCTCGGCCGCCGCGGCGTGCGCCCGCGCCAGCAGGTCGGAGTCATGGCGGGTGTCCGCGTCGGTGGACAGCAGCCAGGGCGTCTCCACTCCTTGCGCCCCCACCCAGAGCGCATGGACCTTCCCCGGCCAGCCGGCGGGGAGAGGGCCGGCGGCGAGCAGCTCCAGTTGGGGCTCCCCAGCCACCAGGGCCGCCACCAGGGCAGGAGTGCCGTCGGTCGAGCCGTCGTCGATCACCCGGACGAGCGGCGCGGCCGTCTGTGCGACCAGCGTCGCCACGCACGCCTCCACGTTGAGGCGCTCGTCGCGGACCGGCAGGAGAATGGTGGTAGCGGGAGCGGCGGCGAGCGGCGGCGGCAGGACCGGAGCCCGCCGCCGCTGCCGCTCGGTTCTCAGCGCCAGCCCGAGAAGGCCGGCGCCGAGGAGAATGGAGAGGAACAGGGTCACGGGTCAGGAGGCGAGACGCTTCTGGAGCTCGCCCTCGACCTCGCCGGGTTGAGGGAAGCGCCCCAGCTTTTTCTTGGAGAAGACCAGGTCGTTGCCGACGGTGACCTCGAAAACGCCGCCGTGACTGCGGACCAGCGTGGGGGAAAGGCCGAACTTGGTTTCGATCTGAGCCGCCAGACCGGCGGCACGGGGGTAGTAGTTTCAGCTCGTGCAGTACTCAATGGAGATGGAGCTTTTTTCCATACGCTCCTCCTTTCGCGGCCGATTCTAGCAGCCGGCCGCCCTTCGGCGAGCAGGAGGCCAAGAGCGCTCTTGCAGAACGGAATGAAACGGTTGAAGACTATGTTGGCACGTGTATAGGTGCGGCTGGAGCCCAAAACGGGACATCCGCCCAAGAAAATTTCTCCGGAGACTGGATTTTGGCCTTGACCCTGAGTATACTCTGAGATTGTTCAACATCGTTGCGTGAGATGAGGTCTGAGGTCTTCGGGGAGCTTGCATTCCGTCCAGCGGGTGCACCGCTGGAGGGTGTGAGGCATAGAAAAAAATGCTGTTATGAACACTGGAGGTAAGAAGATGAAAGGCGAGGCGCCGAACATGTCATCCAAAGAAATGGCCCAGATCCGGCAGAACCTTGAGGGGACTCCGGACATCGAGGAGGCCGCGGAGCTGATGAACCTGGCCGGAAATTCGACCCGGCTCAAGCTCCTCTACCTGCTCGAGAACATGAAGGAGCTCTGCGTGTGCGATCTCGCGGAGATGCTCGGGGTGTCGGTCTCGGCCGTCTCCCAGCACTTGGCGAAGCTGAAGGCCTACGGGCTGGTGGCTCCGCGGCGGGACGCGCAGACGATCTACTACCGTCTGACGGACCACGAGTTCAACGCGAAGCTCCGCGACAACTTCTTCAAGCAGTTCCAGGTCTGAGTCGCAACGGCGGCCTCCGGGCCGCCGCGGATCTGTTCACGATCTGTCCGTAAGAACGGCCGGGCTCCACGCCCGGCCGTTCGCTTTGGTGGAGACTCTCACCGCCGGGCGAACGCGGCGACCAGCCGCGCGCAGGCGTCGACCGTCCGCGCGGCCTCCTCCCGGGTGCAGCGGTCGAAGCTCAGCGCCGACAGGGTCATGGCGGTGGCCGGCGGGAGGATCTCGCGACAGCCCAGGAGCGCCGCCAGCGGCACCCCGTCCGCTACGGGATAGCCCACCGCCGGGGCATCCCCGGGATCGAGCCCGTCGACATCCACGTGCAGGTAGAGGGACCGGCCGGCCACCGCCCGCCGCAGGCATTCGCTCGTTTCCTCCTCACCCAGCCGCTCGGCCGGGACGCAGGCGAGACCCAGCCGTTCGATGTTTCCGGCCTCCAGGGGATCGAAGGCGCGGCCGGCGAGGTGGACCGCGGCGTCCGGCGCCAGGGGAGCGGCGCCCACTCCTTCTCGCAACTCCGGCAGACAGGCGCCGCGGAGCGCCGCCAGCGCCATGCCGTCCCAGTAGCCGCTCGGCGAGGTCTCCGGCGTATTGCAGTCGCCGTGGGCATCGATCCAGACCACCGCGGCGTCGTGCCCCCGCCGCTGGAGGCCCGCCACCACCCCCAGGCTGGCCAGGCAGCCGCCGGAGAGGACCAGGGGAAACCTCCCCGCCGCCAGGGCCCGCTCGACGCCGGCGGCGATCCCGCGGGCGAGGGCGAGCACCGTTTCCAGTTTCGGAGCGTCCGCTGGAGCGGCGATCTCCGCCGTGCCGACCGTCCATCCCGAATCCCGCAGCCGGTCGGCGAAACCGTGCTCCAGCAGGCCGCGCGCGCCCAGGGCCATAGGGGTGTCCCGGCGTTCGACGTCGTAGGGGACGACCAGGATCTCGAGGGATTCGCCGTTCATCGCGGACGCATCCTATCTCGCACGTCCCGCCCGCTCGGTTTAGAATCGCCCGCGAGGACGGCTTCGCGTTGACGACTTCGAAGGGAGGAAGGGAATGAGCCAGCACCCGCGTCCGAAGTTCACCTATCTCGGCCACGCCACCGTCCGCTGCGACCTGCCGGGTGGCGAGGTGGTCCTGATCGATCCCTGGGTCCAGAACAATCCGGCCTGCCCGGAGGAGCTGAAGCACTTCGACCGCCTCGACGCGGTGCTCATCACCCACGCGCACGGCGACCACATGGGGGACGCGGTCGAGATCGCCAAAAAGTACAAGCCGAAGGTGGTGGTGGCGAACTACGAGATCTGCGGCTGGCTGGAGAAGAAGGGGATCGAGAACTGCGCCGGCATGAACCTGGGAGGGTGCCAGGACGTGCTCGGAATGAGCGTCACCATGGTGCGTGCCGACCACTCCTGCGGCCTCTCCGATGGCGACCAGACCCTCTACGGCGGCGTGGCGGCCGGCTACGTCGTGCGGCTCCCCGGCGGCTTCACCTTCTACCACGCGGGGGACACGGCGCTGTTCTCGGACATGCAGCTCTTCGGCGAGATGTATCGCCCCGAGCTGGCCTTCCTGCCGATCGGCGACTACTTCACCATGGACCCGCAGCAGGCCGCCCGCGCCTGCCGCTTCCTGGGGGTACGCAAGGTGATCCCGATCCACTGGGGGACCTTCCCCGTGCTCACCGGCACGCCGGAGATGCTGGTGAAAGCCCTGGAGGATTTCGGCACCTCGTGCGAGGTGATCGCCCTCAAGCCGGGTGGGACCTACTAGTTTCCAGGAGGCCTGCGCCTCAGAAGCGAACCGCCGCGCCCGCGCCGGTGTACCAGTGCGGGTGCGGTTGATCGAGGCCGGCGCCCACCCGGACGTCGAGCACCAGATCCTTCGACACCTGGTAGGCGAGGCCGGCGTCGGCGTAGCGGGTACGGCCGGTGTCGGCGCTCTCCTTGGAGAAGATGTAGCCTTCGAGATAACCGCTCCATTGATCGTTGAGCTGGAAGCCGGCCGAGAGGGTCGCGAAAAACTGGCCGAAGCGGCGGCTGCCGTCCGCGGCGTAGGTGTAGCCGACGTTGTCCTCGATCGTCCAGTTGGCGGGCAGGTCCCAGTGGACGGCGAAGGCGGCCCGGGGCTGCCAGACGTCGGCGGTCAGCGCGCGGGCACCCACCGGGATGGTGGTCTGGACGAGCAGGCCCATCGCCGGCACCCCGGCCGGGCGGTTCTTCGCATCCGCGTCGTTGAGCCGGATCTTGACCTCCGCGAAGGGGTCCTCGAACCCGGTCGTCCGCTCGCCGGGCACTCCCGAATCGATCCAGTCGTAGGAATTCAAGCCCAGCCGCGCCTCCCAGCGGTCGTCCAAGGCATAGCGCAGCAGGATCTCGCCCAGGGAGCTCGCCTTCTCGTTGCCCGTCCGCGCGTAGGTGTACCCCGTCTCGACCTGGAGGTGCCCCGGCGCCACCAGCAAGGGTCCGTTGGTGAAGCTGGGGCGGTCGGGCTGGATCGGATCTTTCAGACCGGAGAAGTCCTGCGCGGCGAGCGGCGTGGCGAGCGCGAGCAGGATGCAAGCGGCGGCGAGAGGGCCAAGCCTCAGCCGCGGGAGCCGCGGATTCGGTTCGTTCATGATGGCGACTACTTTACCATTCAACCTCACCCTCACCTCCCCACCCAGCGCGCGCGGAGCAGGAAGCCGATGCGGGCGCTCAAGGGGAGCCTGGGGGGGGCCTTCAGCAGGTCGGCCTCGGGGTCCTCGATGCCGGTCATCAGGCGTAGCGCGGCGAGGAGGGCGAAGACGGCGGCGGGGCCGTAGCCGTGCGGCAGGCTGACCAGACCGCGCGGGGCGCGCAGCAGGCGCGAGCGGATGCGCGGGCACTCGCGCCGCACGGCGGCCAGGAGCCGCTCGGGATCGAACCGGCACCCCGCCTCCTCTTCGACCTCGCTGACGGGGAGCGGGCAGCGCCTGGCCGCCACTGCCTCGCCCAGCCGCTGGAGCGCCGCCAGCCGGACGAGGGCGCTGGCGAGGCCGTCCACCTCTGCGTTGAGGCTCTTTTCCAGCAGCGCCCCGGCCACCGCACGCCCCAGGCTCAGGGCCTCGACGTCGGCGTCGATCGGCGTCGCCGGCCGGCGGCGGGTGGCGCGGCGGCGGGCACAGGCGGCGAGGTCTTCCAGGGCGTCCACCGGCCAGCGCCGGCGCTCGTTCTCGCGTGCCATGCAGAGCATCGTCGGCTGGCCCACCGGCTCGCCGGCCAGCGCCGTCTCCAGAGTCAGCTCCCAGCGGTCGATCTGCGCCAGTTTCTCCCCCTCCAACCCGCCCTGCCGGGCGAAGTCGAAAAGAGCATAGGCATGGGCGAGGAGGGCCTGTGCGCGGCGGCGCTCGGTACCGGCAAGGAGCAGGAGGGCGGGAGCGAAATCGCCCAGCACGCCGCGGGCGATGCCGGCGCAGAGCTCCTCGGCCCGGCCGGCGTCGAAGTCGCCGCGAGGAGGCTCGAGGTCGGCGGCGAGCCGGCTCTGGGGGAGGCGATCGAGGAGGTCGCAACCCCCGCCGTCCACCTCCGGCCGCCGGTCCAACCGCTCGGTCATCGGTGCAAGGTCAGGCGAGCAGCCGCAACAGCTCGCGCTGCGGCTCGGCGCCAGTGATCTCGGGACCCTCGGGGGTCAGGGCGACGTTGATCTCGCTGCGCACCCCGAAGTCGCCGGCGATGTAGATGCCGGGCTCGATCGAGAAGCCGGTCATCGGCAGCAGCGCCCGGGTGTCGTGGGTCTCCAGGTTGTCCATGTTGGCGCCCTGGCCGTGATCGGTGACGCCGATCGAGTGACCGGTGCGGTGGAGGAAGAGGTCGCCATAGCCGGCCTTGCGGATCACCTCGCGGGCGGCGTCGTCCACCTCGAAGCCGCGCACCGTCTGGTGCGGGAAGCGGTCCCGGACCAGCTCCCAGGCGGCGTCGCGGGCGCCGGCGACGGCCGCGAAGACCTCCTGCTGCTTCGCCGTGGGCTCCGCGGCGCAGACGCCCACCCAGCAAATGTCGGCGTAGACGCTGTCGGCCGCCTTCTCCTTGGCCCACAGGTCGATCAGCAGGAAATCCCCCCGGCGGATCGGCGCCGAGCGGTCCGGACCCGGCTGGTAGTGGGGATCGGCGCTGTGGGCGTTGACTCCGACGATCGGGTCCGACTCGGCCCACAGGCCCGCGACCTCGAAGGCATCCAGGATGAAGCGCTGGATGGCGTACTTGTCGGTCTGGTCACCGCGCCGCAGCGTGTCCGCGACGTGATGGAACGCCTCCAGGACAATGCGGTGGAGGTGGACGTTGGCACGGCGGTGGCCGGCGAGCTGTTCAGGGGTCCAGGTGGCGACGAACTGCTGCGCCAGGTCGGCCGAGGAGACCACCTCGACGCCCGCGGCGCGCAGCAGGTCGAAGGTGCCGGCGTCCAGGCGAGAGACCGTCGGAAGGTCGTTGTTCGGGCTGTACTGCGCCGCCAGCCGGCCGCGCCCCGCCACCAGTGCTTCCACCCCGGCGCGGTGCCCTTGCCAGGTGTTGTAGACGCTCTTGCCCCCGGGCAGATGATCGAGCATGTGCGGCTCGATGGCGTGGACGAGCTTGACGGGCTCCCCCTCGCGCGGCACCAGGTAATAGCAGCGGCGGCTGACGAGCTTGCCCTCCCCCGTCAACCCCAGCAGGGACATCCCGAGCGGGTCGTTCTGTTGGAAGCAGGCGAAGAACCAGCCGTCGAGGCCGGCCGCGGCGAGCGCGGACTGGATTTCAGGTATCTGTCGGGCCAGCATGGAACCTCCCTGTCGAAGGATTTGGATCGTATCATCCCCCTCCGTGAAGGCGTTCTACTGCGACCATTTCGTGCTCCCCCTCCCCGACGGGCACCGCTTCCCGATGGAGAAGTACAGCCTGCTGCGCGAGCGGGTCCTGACGGCGGGGGTCGTGGCGCCAGAGGATCTGATCGTCCCCCCCGCAGCGACCGACGAGGAGATCCTGCGCGCCCACGACCCCGAGTACCTGCGGCGGGTCGCCGCCGGCGAGCTCGACCGGGCGGAGATGCGCCGCATCGGCTTCCCCTGGTCGCCCGCCATGGTAGAGCGCTCGCGGCGGTCGGCGGGGGGGACCCTGGAGGCCTGCCGCGCGGCGCTCGCCGGCGGCGCCGCCGTGAACCTCGCCGGCGGCACCCACCACGCCTTCCGCGACCGCGGCGAGGGGTACTGCGTGTTCAACGACGCGGCCATCGCCGCCCGCGCTCTCCAGGCGGAGGGACTCGTCGAGCGGGTGGTGGTGATCGACTGCGACGTCCACCAGGGGAACGGCACGGCGTCCATCTTCGCGGACGATCCCACCGTCTTCACCTTCTCGATCCACGGCCGCAACAACTTCCCTTTCCACAAGGAGCGCAGCGATCTCGACGTCGAGTTGGCGGACGGCACCGCCGACTCCGAATACCTGGCCGCGCTGGAGGCGGGGCTGGCGCGGGCGCTCCCGGCGGCCCGGGCGGACCTCGCCCTCTACGTCTCCGGCGCCGACCCCCACGAGCGCGACCGCCTGGGGCGATTGAAGGTCTCGCGCGCCGGCCTGGCGGCGCGCGACGCGCTGGTCTTCGCCCACTGCCGGCGGGCGGGCCTGCCGGTTGCAGTGATGATGGCCGGCGGCTACAACGTGGACGTGCGGGAGACCGTCGAAGTCCACCTGCAGACCGTGGCCGAGGCGCGACGGCATTTCGAGATACGATCGCGAGCCGAACCCATGGATTCACCCATCTCTGGACCCACAGGAGGCCACTCATGAGGACTTCCATCCGTCGCGCGGCGCTCGCCGCGCTGTTTTCGGCGCTGGCCTTCACCGCCGCGCTGCACGCCGTCGGCGAGGGGCGGATCATCGCCACCGTGACCGACGACGCGGGCGCGCCGCTCGAAGGGGCGACGGTCACCCTCACCCGCGCGGGGGCCGGCTACAAGCTGGAGAAGGTGAGCGACAAGAAGGGGCAGGTGATGCTGCTGATCCTGGACGCCACCCAGGAGTACCAGCTCGACATCGCCAAGCCGGGCTACGGACCGTATCAGGGGCCGGTCAAGCCCAAGCTTCAGGACACGCTCCGCCTGACCTTCGCGCTGCCCAAGGCCGCCGCTGCCAAGCCGGCCGCCGACGCCAAGCAGCTCTCCGGCGCCGATCAGGCGGTGCTCTCTTACAACGAGGGGGTCACCGCCCTGCGCGGCGGCGATGCGGCGGGCGCGGTGCCGAAGCTGGAGAAGGCGGCCTCGCTCAACCCCCAGCTCCCCGAGGTCCAGGTGGCGCTCGCCGAGGTCTATCTCGACCAGAAGCGCTACGCCGACGCCCTCGCCGCCTCCGACCGCTTCCTGGCGATGAAGCCGGGCGATCCCGAGGGGCTGCGGACGCGCTATGACGCTCTCAAGCTGGCGGGGGACAACGAGAAGGCCCGCGAAGCGCTCGACGCCCTGGCCGCGGCCGATCCGAAGAACCCCGAGGTCGCCGTCCGCTACTTCAACGAGGGGGCCGAGCGGGCCCGCACCGGCAAGCTCGACGAGGCGGCGGTCTTCTTCGAGCACGTGATCCAGATCGCTCCTGCGGACCCCAAGTTCGCCAAGGCCCACTACGTCCTCGGCCTCACCTACGCCAAGGACGACGCCAAGAAGGCCCAGGCCAAGGAGCAGCTCCAGACCTTCCTCCAGATGGCGCCCAAGGATCCCGACGCCGCCACGGCGAAGGACATGCTGGCCTATCTGAAGTAGGACGCTCACCCCCGGCCCCTCTCCCTTCCCCTCCCCCACAGGGAGAGGGAGAAAAACGGTCTTGGTTTTTGCCTTTGCTTTCTCCCTCTTCTCCCGGTGAGGGAGGGGAGTGGGGACGGGAGAAGAGGGCGGGGTGATGAGGGCCAACGCCACAGCCAAGGTGAATCTGACAAAGTAGAGCAGGCCTGTCCGGCGCTTAGTAGCGACACCCCGCCTCGTCGGCCTAGAATCCAGGCAACCGGACGGCCGGACGGCCGTCCCGAATCCCCATCGACTGGAGGACATCACATGAAATGGACCTTTGGAACGCTCGCGCTCGCCGGTCTCCTGCTCGCCGGCGCTGCCCTGGCGGCCCCTCCCAGCGGGTATCAGGGGGGGCCTGAGAAGAAGGACGAAGCGGTCAAGACCAGCCAGAAGACCGGCGTCCCCGAGAAGGACGCCAAGGCCGACGACAAGAAGGGCGATGACAAGAAGGGGGACAAGAAGAAGGACGGCAAGCCGGAGGAGAAGAAGGGGAGCATGACCGCCTCCACCTTCGCCGGCCTCGAGTTCCGCAACATCGGCCCGGCCGCGGTCGGCGGCCGCATCGTCGACCTCGCCGTCGATCCCCGCACGCCCACCACCTGGTACGTGGCCGCGGCCTCCGGCGGCGTCTGGAAGACCGTCAACGCCGGCACCACCTGGACCCCGATCTTCGAGGGGCAGGGCTCCTTCTCGATCGGCTGCATCACCATCGATCCCAGGAACCCGCTGGTGATCTGGGTCGGCTCGGGCGAGAACAACAGCCAGCGCAGCGTCTCCTACGGCGACGGCCTCTACAAGTCGACCGACGGCGGCAAGAGCTGGGACAACGTCGGGCTGAAGAAGTCCGAGCACATCGGCAAGATCGTCATCGATCCGCGCGACTCGAACACCGTCTACGTCGCCGCCCAGGGCCCCCTCTGGTCGCCCGGCGGCGACCGCGGCCTCTACAAGACCACCGACGGCGGCAAGACCTGGAAGGCTGTGCTGGCGATCAGCGAGAACACCGGCGTCACCGACGTCGCGCTCGATCCCCGCAACCCGGACACCGTCTACGCCGCCACCTACCAGCGGCGCCGCCATATCTGGACGCTGATCGACGGCGGTCCCGAAGGGGGGATCCAGAAGTCCACCGACGGCGGCGCCACCTGGAAGAAGCTCGCCGGCGGCCTGCCGCGCGGCGACGTCGGCCGCATCGGCCTCGCCGTCGCCCCCTCCAAGCCCGACACCGTCTACGCCCTCGTCGAGGCGGCCGGCAAGACCGGCGGCTTCTTCCGCTCCACCGACGGCGGCGGCAACTGGGACAAGCGCAGCGACACCGGCTCCAGCAGCCCGCAGTACTACCAGGAGATCTTCGTCGATCCCGAGGACGCCGACCGCATCTATTCGATGGACACCTTCCTGGCGGTCTCCGAGAACGGCGGCACGGAGTTCCACCCGCTCGGCGAGAAGGACAAGCACGTCGACAACCACGTCATCTGGATCGATCCCGCCAACCGCGAGCACCTGCTGGTGGGGTGCGACGGCGGCCTCTATCAGAGCTGGGACCGCGGCCAGAACTGGGAGTTCAAGAGCAACCTGCCGATCGCCCAGTTCTATCGGGTGAGCCTGAACAACGCCAAACCCTTCTACGAGGTGTTCGGCGGCACCCAGGACAACTTCAGCCTCGGCGGCCCCTCGCGGACGATCAACAACAACGGCATCCGCAACTCCGACTGGTTCGTCACCCAGGGGGGCGACGGCTTCCAGTCGCAGGCCGACCCCGAAGACCCCAACACCGTCTACGCCGAGGCGCAGTACGGCGCCCTGGTGCGCTACGACCGCAAGACCGGCGAGCAGCTCTACATCCAGCCGCAGCCGGGGCGCGGCGAGCCCGCCCTGCGCTGGAACTGGGACTCGCCCATCATCGTCAGCCCGCACTCCCACACCCGGCTCTACTTCGCCGCCAACAAGCTGTTCAAGAGCGACGACCGCGGCGCCTCCTGGAAGGCGGTGAGCCCCGACCTCACCCGCCAGGTCGACCGCCACAAGCTCAAGGTGATGGGACGGGTCTGGGGCGTCGACACCGTCGCCTACAACAGCTCGACCTCGTTCTACGGCAACATCGTTGCCCTCAACGAGTCGCCGGTGAAGGCAGGCCTGCTTTACGCCGGCACCGACGACGGCCTGGTGCAGGTCAGCGAGGACGACGGCGGCGCCTGGCGCAAGATCGACAAGTTCCCCGGCGTGCCGGACAGCACCTACGTCTCCGACCTCGAGGCCTCCTCGACCGACGCCAACGTCATCTTCGCGGCGTTCAACAACATGCAGATGGGCGACTTCAAGCCCTACCTGCTGAAGAGCGCCGACCGCGGCAAGAGCTGGACCTCGATCGCCGGCGACCTCCCCGAGCGCGGCTCGGTATGGGCCGTGGCGCAGGACTTCGTCAACCCCGACCTCCTCTTCGCCGGCACCGAGTTCGGCCTCTACTTCACCACCGACGGCGGCCACAAGTGGATCAAGTTCGACAGCCTGCCGGTGACCGCGGTGCGCGACATCGCCATCCACAAGGCCGAGCCCGACCTCGCCATCGCCACCTTCGGCCGCGGCTTCTGGATCCTCGACGACTACTCCCTGCTGCGCACGATCAAGCCCGACGCGCTGCAGGCCGAGGCGGCGATCTTCCCGGTCGAGAAGACGGCGATGTACATCGAATCGTCGCCGCTCGGCCTCCCCGGCAAGGGGTTCCAGGGGGGCGCCTACTACACCGCCCCCAACCCACCGTTCGGAGCGATCTTCACCTACTACCTGAAGGACGACCTGAAAAGCCGCAAGAAGCTGCGCCAGGAGCTGGAGACGAAGACCGTGAAGGAGGGGGGATCGGTGATCTACCCCAACTGGCAGACGCTGACCGAGGAGGCGCGGGAAGCCGAGCCTTCGATGCTCCTCATCGTCAAGGACGAGGAGGGGAACGTGGTGCGCCGCGTGCCCGCGCCGGCCAAGGCGGGCTTCCACCGCGTCGCCTGGGACCTCCGCTTCCCGGCCTCGAACCCGGTGCAGCTCGAAGGCGGGCGCCGGCGCCGCGGCGGCGACGACGAGGGGGGCGACGGACCCCAGGGTCCGCTGGCCGCTCCGGGTAAGTACACCGTGACGCTGGCCAAGGAGGTGGACGGCGTGGTGACCCCCGTGGGCACCGCCCAGACCTTCGAAGCCGCGCCGCTCGGCATGGCCACCCTCTCATCACAGGACCAGGCCGCCCAGCTCGCCTTCCAGCGCAAGACCGCCCATCTGCAACGGGCCGTGCTCGGGGCCGTGCAGTCGGTCGACGAGGCGCAGACCCGCCTCAAGGCGATCCAGAAGGCGATCCTCGACACCCCGAGGGCCGATCTCAAGCTGATCCAGCAGGCGCGGGCCCTCGACCTCCGCCTCCAGGACATCGCCGTCAAGCTCACCGGCGATCCGGTGATCGCCTCCCACAACGAGCCCACGCCGCCGGCCATCGTCGACCGCGTGCAGGGAGTCGTCAGCGCCCACTGGGGGACCACGATGCCGGCCACCCGGACCTTCGAGGAGGACTACAACATCGCCGCCGCCGAGTTCGCCCCCGTCCTGGCCGACCTCCGCCAGGCCATCGGCGTCGACCTCAAGAACCTCGAAGACCAGCTCGAAACCCTCGGCGCCCCTTGGACGCCGGGGCGGTTGCCGAGCTGGCAGCCGGAGTAGGGGTCTTCGGACTTCGGATGTGGAAAGGGGCGGCTGCGGCCGCCCCCCCTTCACGTGGCTGCGAAAAACCGAACCCAATCCCGCTTATATTTACTAATTAACCTTCTTGAATCGCGATAAGAAACTCGGAACGGATACCAATATCCCGAGTATTCCCAAAAATAACCCTGCAATTGAAATAAAATAAGTTCCACGGCCGTTGATTTCTCTTTCGGTCTCTATATCGACGACCTGCAAACTTGAATTGGCGTAGGCTAATTTTCGCCCCCCTACCGCCAACAATCTAACTCCAGGGGCTACCGACATAAAATCGAGTGGGTAACTATTTTTCTTCAGCAAGCGGATTGAGCCAAATTCACCGCCAGCGTAAAGATTATCTTTCCCATCAAACGCCAGCGCGCGGACGCCGCCCTGCGCAACGTAATATGGCCCACGCATAAATCTTTTGCCTCTGTCTGTTTCGATAGAAAGAATGTTACCATCGCTTTCGCCAACGACGATTTTTCTACAATCAATCGCAGCGATTATCAAGACATTTGCTGAAGAAGCTACGTCGAGCGTCGGCGCACGCAACCTCCCGTCATTTCCCTTTTCTAAGCAAACCAGCTTTCCCGACACCAAAGACGCCACAATCGTCGCCTGTTGACTGGAGAAAACCGAGAAGGGAGGCTCTCCACCGTTGAGACGCGAACCCGCCTCACTTATGCCAGGAGGCTTGTAGTTATAAAACCTAATGTCTCCATTCTCGAAAACTGCCAAGACCGCTCCGATTCCTATCTCCGAAAATCTGACGGAAACTACCTTCCCCTTCCGCATGAGGCTGGTTTTTCCGATCAAGGAATGGCGGCCGCCTAACGACACAACGCAGACGGAGTCCCCAAAGCCAAACGCTATCCCTTGCCCATCCCTGGAAATATCATATGGGACGACACTATTGGTTGCGCTGCCAGGAAGGCCGCAGGAGCGAGCATACAAATTTAAGTCAATCGGTACATCGGAAACGGCTTCCCACCCACCCTTTGGCAGCCTGTATCTCCGAAGCCTATCCTCCTGCTGCGGAAAGCTTTCTACGACAAACAGATCGCCCCCCCGAGAAAACCAGAGACTCTTCACCTTTCCACTTGGAATCACCACTGAAGTGCCTGGCAATTCCTTACTTATTGTTCCCCAAAACCATACGTACGAACCGCTTAAGATACCGGCTACTACGAAGATGGAGCCGTAGAATCGAGATGAAAATATCGCTCGGACTGAAGTTCTTCCTAAGCCACCCCTAACCCTAGAGGATAAACCCATACCTTACAGAACTCCTTTATGGAATCTCCTTGCCTCAGCCCTAGCCGAGGACCTCACACTACCGGCGGGGAAGACAGATCCTACTTACATTACCCTGAAGCCACCGGAACTATCACAAGAGCCGCAACTCACATCAACACCTGAGCCACAAATAGTGAGGGCGCCGCAACTCACGCAGCAGGTACCCCCTCCAGACTTGCCATAAATCCGCTGCAGGTCTGAGGGGCGGGGACGAGACCTCTGGCTTGCAAGCGGACGAATACCAGGAAATGTCCAAGTCTCGATGCTGTCTAATCGGATCGCAAATTTTCCAAAAGAGGTATCAAGACCTACAGTTGAAGCGAGCGGGAGATCTTGCAAATCACCCATCTGCTTCGATCTTTGTCCACCTGGAACATCGGTAACCTGTAGCTGAAGGAACATCGCCTGCCCGTTTTTGTCCAGGTAACAAGCGAGACCATATGTGTAATTACGCTCCTCGTCATGAATGGTAAGCATCGTACCATCACGAACATCCACTTTTGCATTTTTGCCATCGGGAAGAGTTATCTGTAACCGCATTACTCTATCTGAAAGAGGAACAGCAAAAGCTTCCGCCCCTTGGACCTTATGGCAAAAGAAGACAACCTGACATAGGAATACAGCGCCTACCATCCAATTTTTGGCCACTAGCACCTCCTAAATATACAGTCAAATTTGACACGTCCTAACAGCGCTTAAAGTCGACCACTCTGCACCAGCAGCTGAAGCTCGCCAACCTTGGACCCACCGGTCACGAAGACGTGTAACCCTGGCTCAAAGGATGCCAGGACACCGCGGGCGTGCCCGATCCGATCCAGGGCCTTTGGAGACCTGCCCCCTCTGAATCTAGAGGTGCTTACCATCATCTTAGCGTGACACGGCCTCTTAGCAACGGCCAAATAACGGCCAAGAATAATTTAGCATGGACGAACTTCAACGTCAACCCAGCCTACGCGACGGGACACCGCTGTTCTCGCCAGCTAGACTAGGCTTCGTGCATACTGATGCGTGGAAAGACTCTATCGTGCCCTCTTCGCTCCGTCAAGAGGTGGGACGCTTATACATTGAACTCTGGACCCAATGAGCCTCAAGGCACTGGCCTAGGCATCTGGAATGCTCCGCGAGGGTACGACGCGCCGGAAACTCTGACCAGTACCCGAACCCGCCCAGCTCGCCTTCCAGCGTAAGACCGCCCACCTGCAAAGGGCGGTGCTCGGAGCCGTGCAGTCGGTCGACGAGGCGCAGACCCGCCTCAAGGCGATCCAGAAGGCGATCCTCGACACCCCGAAGGCCGACCTCAAGCTGATCCAGCAGGCGCGGGCCCTCGACCTCCGCCTCCAGGACATCGCCGTCAAGCTCACCGGCGACCCGGTGATCGCCGCCCACAACGAGCCTACGCCGCCGGCCATCGTCGACCGCGTGCAGGGAGTCGTCGGCGCCCACTGGGGGACCACGGCGCCGGCCACCAGGACCTTCGAGGAGGACTACAACATCGCCGCCGCCGAGTTCGCCCCCGTCCTGGCCGACCGCCGCCAGGCCATCGGCGTCGACCTCAAGAACCTCGAAAACCAGCTCGAAACCCTCGGCGCCCCCTGGACGCCGGGCCGGTTGCCGAGCTGGCAGCCGGAGTAGGGGTCTTCCCAATCCGGACGTGGAAAGGGGCGGCTCCGGCCGCCCCTTTTTGTTTCCGGTGCTATCCTTTCCCGTCAAGGAGAAAGCCGATGGCCTCCACGATCGAAGATCTCGAAGCAGCAGTCCTCCGACTCCCTGAAACGGGACGCGCCCGTCTGGCGAAGATCCTGCTCTTCAGCCTCGGTGAAGCGCCCGAAGAGGGTGTCGAGCAGGCATGGACCGAGGAGGCCCATCACCGCTTCGAGGAAATCCAGCGCGGTGAGGTGAAGACGCAGGACTCGGACGACGTCTTCCGAGAGGCCCGAGCCCGCCTCCGATGATCCGAGCGGCCTGGCATCCGCTGGCCAAGCGGGAGCTCTTCGAATCCCAGGATTTCTACGAGGACCGTGCCGCCGGACTTGGAGCGGCATTTCTCGAAAGCGTCGAGGCCGCGACCGCGGGCATTCGGCGCCACCCTTACTCAGGCTTCTCCGTGGACGCCATTCTTCGACGATCCAGGCTCCTCCGATTTCCCTATAGTCTCATCTACCGTGTGGAGGAGGAGCGCGTCTTCATCCTCGCGGTCGCTCACGACAAGAGACGGCCCCGTTATTGGGCCGGGAGGATTGAGCCGAGATAGGGCGATCGCGAACCATGCAATTCAGGGGGCTTTCACCAACAGGCGCGGTGTTGAGCTATCGCCTTTTTGAAAGCGCTATAATGAGGTCCGGAGCTGAGCCGAGCCGCTGGCCGATCGCTCGCCGGGCGTGCCGGAGGGCGGAAGGCCGGTGGAACCGCGCCGCGAGCGCTCAGGCGACCCGCGGCTTGTCCTTGGGGGTGTGTGATGCAAACACGATGTCGCAAGCCTCTGATCTGGATCGGTCTCTTCGCAATGCTGGCGCTGGTGAGTTGGGGGAGGGTGTGGGGCGCGGAGGAGAAGGCGGCTGAGGTCTCGGACCTGTCCTGGCTCCAGGACGAAGCCTGCCCCGACGGGGCGACCGTAGCCGCGCTGGAAGCCCCCGACTGGCTGCAGGCAGCGCCACCGGCGTCCGAGGCGGCGCCGCCGGCCGGCAAGGGCTGCAAGGCCAACGGGCAGTGCCGGACCAAGCAGTACTGCGCCAAGACGGCGGGCGACTGCAAGGGCACCGGGGCGTGCACAGCACGGCCCCAGCTCTGCACCGAGATCTTCAAGCCCGTCTGCGGCTGCAACGGCAAGACCTACAGCAACGAATGCTTCGCCGCGATGGCGGGAGTCAACGTGGCCTCCGAGGGCGCTTGCAAAAAAGAGCCGGCCAACGTCTGCAAGACCAACAAGCAGTGCCCGGCCGGCGATTACTGCGCCAAGGACATCGGTCAGTGCGAGGCGGACGGGGTTTGCGCTCAGCGCCCGCAAATCTGCCCGTTCGTCGTGGCGCCGGTCTGTGGCTGCAACGGCAAGACCTACAACAACGGCTGCCTCGCGCACCGGGCGGGAGCCAACATCAAGCACGACGGCAAGTGCTAGGCCGCCCGGGTCCGCGCCTCGCGGTGTGATCCGAGCGGCGGGGCTGGGTGCGCCTTCACGTCCGGCCTTTGCGCCCTCGGTCGGGGCAGTTGCGCCCACAAATCGGACCGGTTCGCCCCGGCTTGGGGCGGTCGGCCCCCCGCGAGGGGCGGTCGGCCCCTCGATTGGGCGCTTCGCGCCCTCGCCAGGGGCGGTTCCCCCAACGCGAGGGGACGACCGCCCCTCGCGAGGGCGCGTTCCCCCCAAGCGAAGGACTTACGAGATCTCGCGGGGGCCGGATGGCCCCAAGCGAAGGGGCAACCGCCCCTCGCGAGGGGGCTTTCTCCCCAAGCGAAGGACTTACGAGATCTCGCGGGGGCCGGATGGCCCCAAGCGAGGGGGCAACCGCCCCTCGCGAGGGCGCGAAGCGCCCAATCGAGGGGCCGACCGCCCCCGGCGAGACCGGAGCGGTGAGAGCCGGGTTCGTACAGCTCGCGGCGGGATGGCTTTCTCCTTGAATCGAGATGGGTTAGGATGGCCGCAACCCTGGATTCACAGCCGTAAACCGCTCGCGACGTCCCGGTGCGCCCATGACTGACTCCATGAACCGGTCCTCCACCCTCCCGGCCTGGCTCGAGACGGAAGGGGAGCGCCTGGAGGCCTTCTCCCGTTTCAAAGCCTGGCTCGACGCGGGCGCCCCTCCGGAGACGGTGCGCCCCTACCTCGTCGCCTGGCTCAAGGCTCACGGCACGCGGCGGGAAGCGCGCTTCGTGCTCGCCGCCTGGCTGGAGGCCAGGGGGGAGCCCGCCGCCATCCAGCCGTTCATCGCTCCCTGGCTGCAGGCCCACGAGCGGGACTCGGAGGCCAGCTTCATTTTCCAGGCCTGGCTGGACGCCGGCGGCAAGAGCAAGCTGATCCGCAAGAGCCTCTACAACTGGCTGGGGCTGTTCGAGACCCAGCCCAACACATACTTCCTGTTCACCTCCTGGCTCGCGGCGGCCGGCAACTTCAGCTCGATCAAGCAGCCGGCGAGCCGCTGGCTGAGCGCTAACCCGCGCCATCACGGCACGCTGAACATCATCAACCACCTCGCCCGCCAGGAGGACCTCGCCGAGGAGACGGTCCGCGACATCCTCTCCTGGTGCCGGGAAGCGCACGAGGCCGAGGCCGCCCTCGCCTCGCTGACCTTCCTCGAACGCCACCTGCTGCGCGAGGAGGTCGCGCCCGAGGTGGCGGCGACGGCGCGGGCCTGGGTCGAGGTCGTGGTGGCCCAGGAGGTCTTCTCGCCCAAGCTCTCCGCCCTGCTCGCCCTCCTGTTCGCCATCCTCGGCGACAGCCCCGGGCTGCGGGTGGCGAGCGAGGACCTCTTCCTGCGCTGGCTGCGGCACCCTTCGGCCCTCGCTCCCCAGCCGGCGCACGTCACGCCGGGGGTGCGCCGGGTCTACTTCAGCGCCCAGCGCCTGGCGCTGCTCTCCTATCTGGAGCCGCTCCTCGCCGCCGGCCGCCTCTCGGTCACCGCCGACCGCCAGCCGCTGGTCCGCCTCTTCGCCTGGGTGAAGACGTGGACTCCCGAGGTGCGGGAGCAGGTGGGGCCGTTCCTGGAACGGATGCGGCGGCTGGGGGGGTGAGGAAAAGAAGGAAGAACCAGGGACTTCAGGGACAGCAGGGACTTCAGGGACAGCAGGAAAAAAGGACTTTCTCTCCTTGAAGTCCCTGCTGTCCCTGGTGTCCCTGAAGTCCCTGGTTTTCTTCCCTACGGCGTCAGCCCGTAGGGCTGGAGCATGCTGGTGGCCAGGCTCAGGGCGTTGTCGGCCTGGCCGATCAGGAAGGTCATCTCGTTGTCGCGGCCGGCGAGGCAGGCGCTTCCCATCTTGCCGAGGGCCCGGTAGGCGTCGCGCAGCGCATCGTTGACCACCGGATCGGGCGAGGTCAGGACCTCGGGCTTCTCGAGCAGCTTGGGGATCGCCTGCGACAGGTTGGTGCAGGCGGGCACGATATCGACCGCCTTGCCCTCCTTGTAGCGCTGGAAGACCGCCCGGACGGAGCCCTTGATCTCCGCGGTCGCCGCCGCGTAGGTGGCGTGCCAGGCCTCCATGCCGCGCCGCTTCTCGTCGGCCTTCGCCTTCTCCTGTTCCTCCGCCTTGCGGGCGGCGTCGCTGGCGCCGACGCGCAGGATGTCGCGGACCTCCTTGTGCTGCTGCTGCCGGGCCTGCGCCTTCAGCTCGAGGTCGTAGCGCCGCACCTCGACCTCGCGGGCCTGCGGCGCCTGAGTGGCCCCCCACTGCCAGAAGGCGCGGTCGAACTCGGGGAGCGTGAGGTGGCAGGCCTCCTGGATCGCCTGGTCGGTCTGCTTGCCGGCGGCGAAGGCGGTGAGCAGACGGTGGATGGCGGGGACGCCGAAACGGGTCTCGATGAAGTTGATCGTCCAGGCCGCCTCGCCATAGGCGAGGTCGACCAGTTGCGGCTCGGCGAAGCCGCGGAGGATGGGATCGATGGTCGGGAAGGCGAGGACGCGGTCGGCGCGGGCGAGGTCGGGCAGGGGGTTGAGGCGCCCCATCCCCATCTCGACGTGCTCGGCCATCCCCTCCTGGAACCAGTGCGGCGCCCGGTCGTGGGTGGCGGCGGCGATCATCGCGTGGGCCAGCTCGTGGGAGAGGATCGCCACCAGCTTCGGGTGCAGGCTCTTGATCTCGGCGAAGGGGACCCGCACCTTGCCGTCGAAGACGCCGACGACCCCCATGTCACCGCCGAAGTTGGCGAAGAATTCACGCATCGGGAAGAGGAGAACCTCGACCGGCTTGCCGCCGGCGCCGGGAATCCACTTCGCCAGCCGCTCGCGCTCCTTCTCCAGCACCACGGTGACGCCGCGCGCGTAGGTCTCGCCGGTGGCCTTCGGATAGCGCACCTCGAAGTGCTCCGACTTGTAGCTGGCGTAGGACGCCGCCAGGTCGCGGTCCATGGCGAGCTGCTTGCGCCGCTGCTCGCCGCGCGGCGCGGGCAGTTGGCGGTCGGCCTTCTCGGAGAGCTTGATGGCGGTGTCGTACTCGCCGGCGGCGGCGAACAGCTCGGAGAGGTCGATCAGCGTGCCGGCCTTGGGCCGGCGGCCGGCGAGATCGCTCTTGGCGAGCTGGATGAGGAGTTGGCGGGCCTCCTCCTGGCGGTCGAGCTGTTGCAGGGCCTGCGCGCGCAGGCGGACGAGGAGCGACGGGGCGTGCGCGACGTCGGCGGTGATGGGATCGGTGAGGGTCAGCAGCTCGGCCCAGCGGTTCTGCTCGGCGAGGGCGCGCCCCGCCTGCTGGGCGATCCGCAGGTTGCGCGGCTGGAGGATGGCCCCGGCCGCCATGCCTTGCGTCAGCGACGGGAGGGCGGCGAGCGCCTTCGCCTCGGCCTTCTTGCTCCAGGCCGTGGCGTCCTCGACGGCGGAGCCCTCGGGAGCCAGCCCGGCGCCGCCCGGCACCACCAGGTTCGCGCCGGTGACGGTCGCGTGCAGCGACTCGCCGCAGGTGGTGACCTCGGCGCTCAGCGGCATCGTCACCGGATGCCGGGCGCCGGTGAACGCCGGGCGCGGCTCCTCCGCCTGGTTGAACTGGAAGACGGGGAAGAGCTTGGGGCGGGTGACCAGGAAGGCGAAGGCGGGGTCCTCGAAGAGGTCGCCGCGAGGCGTCGGCTCAAGGGTCCAGGCGCGGAGCAGGAGGTTCTCGGCCTCCTCCATCCGGTCCTCCACGGCGGCCGCGCGGGCCGCGGCGTACCAGGGCTCGCTCAGGCGGGAGCCCATCCCCGTCAGGCGCGCCAGCTCGACCTCGCCCTGGTCGTCCTGGTCGGTCAGCGACTTGGCGAAGGCGGCTTCGAGGCGCACCAGGTCGACGTCGAGGCCGTCGTCGATCGCCGCGTCGTAGAAGGTCTTGGTCTGCTCGCGCTGCAGGCGGCGGAAGGCCAGGCGCGCGTGGAGCAGGTCGCCCAGAGGCGCCCGGGTGTGCGCGGCGAGGGGATCGAGAAGGGCGCCGGCACCCTTCAGGTCCGAGGCCACGAGGAGGTACTGGGCCCGCCAGAGGTCCTGGATGCCGCGCAGCGCCGGATCGGCGGGCGGCGCGGCCAGCCGGCGCTCGATCGCCGCGCGGTCGCTGCCGTCGGCAAGGGCCTGGCGCAGGGAGTCGAGGGAGCCGAGGCGGAGGACGCCGGAGTCGTCGGCGGTGCTCGCGGCCGTCGGCCCCGGCGCCGGACCGCCGGCAACGGGTCGGGGCGCCGCGTGGGAGGCCCACACCATGCAGACCCCTAAGCCGGCCGCGGCGAGCGCGGTCACGCCGCCGGCGGCGAACGCCGGTTTGCGCCGGCCGCGGTAGGCCAGCAGGAGCGTGCCCAGGGCGCCGGCCAGCGCGAGCACGAAGAGCCCGAGGGCGGCGCGCAGGAGGGTCGCACGGTCGACCGGGTCCGGCTCGGGAGCGGCGGCGGGACCGGATGGCGCGGCGCGGTGGCGGTCCGCTCCCTTCGCGGCGGCGGGGCGCGGCGCGGCGGCGGCGAGGGGCTCGGCGGTGATGCGGACGTCGGCGATCTTCCAGCCCCCCTGATCGACGAGGTGGAGGACCAGCGTCTCGTCGATCCCGGAGGGAAAATCGATGCCGAAGACCGCCGTCTGCGGGGTGAATTTCGGCCCTGGCGTGAGGAGCTGCCAGGTGGCGCCGTCGGCCGGCCCGGCGCGGACGCCGATCTCCTCCAGCGCCGCCTCCCGCCCCAGGCGGCGGAGCGGCGCGTCCGCGGCCAGGCGGTCCCACCAGGCCGCGGGGCCGCGCTCCATGTAGGCCGCGGCGAGCTCGACCGCCGCCCGTTCCGCCGGCGTCAGCTCGCGCGGCTCGGGCATGACGAAGAGTCCCGGCTTGCCGCCCGCGCCCGCAACCGGTGCCGCCGCCGCGCCCGCGGGCAGCACGCCCGCCAGCGCCACCACCGCCAGGACAACGGCGGCGAGCCTTCCCATCCCCTCGATAGCCAGCCGGACGGCAAAGCCCGGCCTCCGAACAGAACCGATGTCGGTCATCCTTCTAAGTCCCTCTGCTCTGAAGATGACCGGAGGATAGCATCCGTTTCGCCGTCAGGCCACCGGAATGTTACACGGACGAACACGGACCGGCACGGACGAACAGGGACGAGTTGGAGATCCTCAGCGCTGTCCGTGGGGGTCCGTGCTCGTCCGTGCTCGTCCGTGTTCCAACGTTCCCCCGACCCGCTCCTCGTACCAGCACTCCTGCCCCGCCGTCTCCTCCACCGAGACGGCGAGGGAGGCCACCCGCGAGCCGGCGAGGTGGGGGGCGAGGTCCTGCCAGAACAGGGCTGCCAGCAGCTCGATCGAGGTGTTGGCGAGCGGCAGCAGCAGGGTGTCCGCGGCCGGGAAGCGGTAGGTCCGCGCGCCGAAACGGACCTCGATCGAATCCCCTTCCTCGCGCCGCCATTCCAGCCGCGGGCTCTTCGTCGGGATCAGCGTGCGGCTGTCCAGCCGGGCACAGAGGGCGCGCAGCTCGCGCTTGAACCCCTCGATGTCCACCAGCAGCCCGTCGCCGTCGAGCTCTTCGCCGGCGAGCTCGACCCGCACCCGGTAGTTGTGGCCGTGGAGGAGCTCGGCGCGGCCGTCGCCGAAGAGGGTGAAGTGGGCGGCGGAGAACTTGAAGTCCTCCTTGGCGAGGACCATACGGTAGCGCGGCATGGGCCGATTCTACGCGGGGATTTCCAAGGGGAGTTAACATAGCCGGCGTTCTCAAGGGGGAATCGATTTGAACGCCAGTCTTACGCGCTTCCGGACGGTCCTCGCCGCCTCGCTCTTCCTGGTCCTCGCGGTCCTTGCGGCGAGCCTGGCCGCCCTCGCCGCGCCCCGGGCCTTCGCGCCCGAGGGGACGCCGGTGCGCTACATGCCCACCCGGCAGTACGACCTCCAGCACCTGCGCCTCGACCTCACCTTCGACTGGGACGCGCGGAGCGTCGGCGGCACCGCCACCAACACTCTCGTCCCCCTGCTGCCGGGGGTCGACGCGCTGATCTTCAACGCCGCCGGCCTCGACGTCCGCCAGGTGCGCGTCAACGGCGCCGAGCGGCCGTTCACCGCCGACCCCGAGGCGCAGACGCTGAGCGTGCGGCTCGACCGCGCCTACGGCCCGCAGGACACTCTGGAGGTGGCGATCGACTATTCCGCCCACCCCAAGGCGGGGCTCTACTTCGTCGGCCCCGACGCCGGCTATCCGAAGAAGCCGCGCCAGATCTACTCGCAGGGCGAATCCGACCTCAACCGCTTCTGGTTCCCGAGCTGGGACTACCCGAACGACCGCACGACCACCGAGATGATCGCCACCGTGAAGAGCCCGCTGGCGGTGGTCGGCAACGGCAAGCTCCTGGAGGTCACCGACAAGCCCGGCGGCTGGCGGACCTACCATTGGAAGATGGAGGTGCCGCACGCCACCTACCTGGTCTCGGTGGCGATCGGCGAGTTCACCCGGGTGACCGACCAGTGGCGGGGCATCCCGGTCGAGTACGACGTCCCCCCCGGCGTCGACGAGGCCACCGCCCGCCGCTCGTTCGGCGACACGCCGAAAATCCTCGAGTTCTACTCCCAGGCGACCGGCCGGCCCTACCCCTACGCCAAATACGCCCAGACCGCCGTGGTCGACTATATGTGGGGCGGGATGGAGAACATCTCGGCCACCACCCAGACCGCGACCACCCTGCACGACGCCCGCGCCGACGTCGATTCGCCGAGCGAGGGGCTGGTCGCCCACGAGACGGCCCACCAGTGGTTCGGCGACCTCCTCACCTGCGAGGACTGGTCGAACGCCTGGCTCAACGAGGGGTTCGCCGACTACTTCACGGCCCTCTACGCGCGGTCGGCCCACGGCGACGACGCCTTCGGCGAGGAGGTCGACAATCTGCGCCGGGGCTACCTCCGGGAGGCCGAGCGGGACTACCGGCGGCCGATCGTCGACAAGCGCTACGCCGATCCGATCGACCTGTTCGACCGCCACACCTACAACAAGGGGGCGCTGGTGCTCCACATGATCCACCACCTGCTCGGCGAGGAGGGGTGGACGAAGGGGATTCACGCCTACGTCGAGCGCTTCGCCGCCCAGACGGTGACCACGGCCGACCTCCAGGACACGCTGGAGAGGGCGACCGGGGTGGCGCTCGGCCCGATCTTCGACGGCTACGTCTACGGCGCCGGCCATCCCGAGCTGAAGGTGAAGTGGGACTACCGGCCGGAGACCCACCAGGTCCACCTGGAGGTCCGGCAGGCGCAGAAGCTCGACGCCCAGGAGGGCCTCTTCGCCTTCCCGCTCGACGTCGCGATGGTGGGCGAGCGGGAGACGGTGACGCGGCGCCTGCCGGTGGCGGCGCGCGATTTCCAGGACCTCTACATCGAAAGCGCGGAGCGCCCGCGGACGGTGGTGCTCGATCCGGAGGGGTGGATCCTGAAGACGGTCGACTTCACCAAGCCCGCCGCCGAGTGGGCGATCCAGCTCACCGCCTCAAAGCCGCTGGCGGCGAAGCTGGAGGCGATCCGCGCGCTCGGCGACCTCGGCGGCGACGAGGCGGTGACGGCGCTCGGCCGCGCGCTGCGCGACGAGCCCTTCTACGCCGCCCGCCGCGAGGCCGCCAAGGCACTGGGCAACATCAAGAAGGAGACCGCGCTGGAGGCTCTCCGCGCCGGGATATCCGATAAGGACAGCCGCGTGCGGTCGGCCGTGCTCGACGCACTCGGCGCGTTTCCCGACGCGCTCCCCGAGAAAGCGGCGGATCTGATCCCGATCCTCAAGAAAGCCCTGGAGACGGACGACAGCTACGCCGTGCGCGCGGCGGCGGCGAGCTCGCTCGGCGAGTTTGAGAAACAGCGCAAGGAGGTCGCTCCGCTGCTCGTCGCCGCCCTCTCCCAGGAAAGCCACCGCGAGGCGGTCCGCGGCACGGCGATCAAGGCGCTGGCCCAGCTCGATCCCGCCGGCGCCTGGGACCACGCCGTACGGCTGGCCAAGTACGGCGCGCCGATCCAGAGCCGCTCCGACGCGCTCGACGCCCTGGTCACCATCGGCAAGCACGACCACCACCGCCACGACGAGGCGCGCAAGGTCCTCGAAAGCTACCTCGACGACCCCTACTACTCCCTGCGCGAGAGCGCCTACCGGCACCTCGGCGACCTGGGAGACCCCGCCGCCATCCCCGCCATCGAGCACCGCGCCCGCCTGGAAGCCGACGGCCGCCAGCGGCGCAACGCCGAGAAGGCGGTCGAAAAGATCCGCGCCGCCGAGGCCAAGGGGCGCGAGGATCAGTCGCTGCGCGACCGCGTCGAGCAGCTCGAACGGGAGACGGAGGTGCTCAAGGAGAAGCTTCAGCAGGGGGAGAAGAAGGGGGGGAATACGGGCGGGTAGAGGAGCGCTTGGCCGGATTCGGCGTTCCTCGGAGCGTTGGCCCTCATCACCCCGGCCCTCTTCTACCGTCCCCTCCCACCCTCCCTCACCGGGAGAAGAGGGAGAAAAGCAAAGGCAAAGAGAAAAGCCTGGATCCTGAGGGGGCGGGGGTTCCCCTCTCCCTGTGAGGGAGGGCGGGCGGGGGAAGGGAGAGGGGCCAGGGGTGAGGGTTCGGGCGGGCGGCTCCCGCGGACAAGCCCAATCTGACAAAGTCGAGTTAAGCCCCCCTCGCCCCGGCCGTCACTTCCGCTCCCGCGCCGCCTTCTCCACCCGGTCCGCCAGCTCGGCGGCCCGGGCGCTCGCGGGGAGCTCCTTGGCGGCCTTTCGCACCTGGCGGGCGATCTCGTCGAGCTCCTTGCGGGTCCCGGGAGAGCCGCCGAGAATCTCGCCGAAGCGCGCCGCCAGGGCCGCCAGCCGGAAGGCCGGCGACGCCTTCTTCCAGGAAGAGGCGAAGTCCGACAGCGCCACCTCCCGCACATTCCCCGGCGGATCGACCAGACGCAGGGTCGCCATCCGGCCGGCGCGGGGAGCGCCGGGCCGCAGCTCGATCTCGTAAAGACCGGTGGTGCCGTCGCCGACCGGCCGGTAGCGGGTGACCACCGCGGGATTGAAGGTCACCTCCACCAGCGCGCCCGTGGGCACGCCGCTGATGTGGAAGCGCAGCAGCCGGAAGCGCGGCCCGGGGACGAAGGGGGTGGGAGCGCCCTCGGCCGTGATCGCGACGGCCTCTGTCTCCGGCATTGGCTCGAAGGCGTCGAAATCGTAGTACTTCACCGGCCCGTCGTCCCGGATCGAACCCACATCGGGCGGCGTGCCGGCGTCCAGCCGGAAGGTGGAGACCGGGTGTGCCGCCGCGTCCGCGTAGGGATTGCCGGGGCCGATGTAGTCGCTCTGCCGGCCGTTCTCGTTGCCGCCGGCGTTGATCCGGGCGGCCGCCGGCGGTGGTGCGCTCTTGGCGGTCGGAATCTTCTCCAGCTCCGCCTGGCTGACCGTCGCTCCCGTGCTGATCCGCCGCTCGTCCAGCAAGGGGGACTCGGCGGTGACCGTGATCCTGTCCTGCTCCGGCTCGGGCTTGGCTTCGGGCTTGGCCGGCGTCGGGACCGCCGCGGCCTGCACCGGCGCGGCCTTCGGCGGCGCGGCCGGGGGTGGAGCGGCGGGCGCCGGCGCGGCGGCCACGGTTCCACCCGCGACCCCGCCGACGACTCCCCCCGGGACTCCTCCCTCCACCCCGCCCACGGCGCCGTCCCCGGGGGCGGCATAGCCCAGCGCCTGAAGCTCCTTCCGATCCTTCCGGCTCAGCGGCTTGGGCACGGCCGGAGGGGGCGGAGGCGGCGCCAGGAGAGCCTGCTCGCTGCCGCCGGGCTCGCCGAGCGGTTGCTCCGCCGGGGATGGGACCCGCCGCGCAGCCTGTCCGGCGCGAACGCCATCCGCTTTCCTTTCCGCCGCCGGCCTGTTGGCAAAGGCGGCGCGCGGCGGCTCCATCCGCAGGTGGAGGGCGAAGAAGCCCGCTCCGACCATCGCCAGCAGCGAGGCGGCGATCAGCCATTGCTGCGGTGGCCGCGGTGGCCGCGGTGGCGCCGCCGGGCGGCCGGCCTCCGACTTCGGGACGCCGACCGGGATCGTCGGCGGAATCTCGCCTTTGATCTTCTCCAGCAGCCCGGCCGGCGGCTCGATCGGATCGCTCTCCGCCAGCTTCCGGGCGATCTCACGCTCGTTCCAGTGGCTCATCGGGCGTCGTCCTCCAGGGCCAGCGCCAGCAAACGGAATGCCTTCTTGAGGCGCTTGCGGATGGCGACCGGCGTGATCCCCTCCTGGCGCGCCAGCTCCTTGACCGGCAGGTCCCCCCAGAAGACGGCGGTGACCAGGTAGCGCAGCTCGTCCGGCAGGCCGAGGACGGCGCGCCGCAGCCGGTCCCCCTCCATGTCCCGCCCCACCGTCTCCTCGGCGCCGGGCGCGGGGTCCGGGACGGCCGCCTCGTGCTTCTCTTCGAGGGGTACCAGCCGGCGGGGACGGCGCAGGTGATTCAGGAAGGTGGTGTAGGCGATGCGGAACAGCCAGGTCGAGAACTGCGCCCGGCGGTCGAAGCCGGGGAGCGCGGCCCACGCTTTACGGTAGGTCTCCTGCGTCAGGTCCGCGGCCAGCTCGGCGTCGCCGCTGAGCCGGCGCAGCAGCGAGAAGACGCCGCGGTAGGTCCGCTCCACCAGCCGCTCGGCGGCGCTCCGGTCCCCGTCCGCCAGGGCGGCGAGCAGCCGGCTCTCCTCCCCTGCTTCCGGACGATCCCGCAAGTCGCCTCCCCAGGAGCTGGTCGATAGGGCTGTTGCCAGTAAGGTCATCCTACTAGCTTGGACACCGGTGGGCGAGGAAAGGAAACCGGGAGGACCGTATTGGCTCAGTTTGGCTCCCGGCGCCTCCGACGCCCGGGCATAAATGCCTGGGCTACAGTGGAAGCGAAAAGCCGGCTGAAGCCGGCTCAACTCGCGGCCGGAGGGATTGAGCCTCCTTCAGGAGGCTTCTTGGTTCAAGCGTAGCCCGGGCATTTATGCCCGGCGCCGGAGGCGCCGGGAGCCAAACTGAGCCAATACCGACCAGCTCATGCCACGGCGGTGGTCAGCGCGGATTCGGCGGTGGTCATCACCGCCGCGACGGCGGTAAGTGCGGAGGTTGGAGGATCTGCTCGCGCATGTTAGATTTTTCTTTCTTGCTCACGACTCTCTGAAAGGAGGCCCCCATGAAGAAGAGAGCGAAGAAGTTGATCCTGAGCCGGGAAACGCTCCTCCACTTGCAGCGCGCGCAGCTCGGTCGGGTTGCCGGCGGCGGAGACACCCATGAGATCCAGACGGGCTGCGCCTGCACGGACGGGTGCGGCACGGGGAGCTGCGGTTGCGGCACGGGAAGCTGTGGCTGCGGCGGCAGCGCGGACGCCTGCACGACGGGCCAGACTTTCGAGATCATCTCGGGCTGCGCCACCAACTGCGGCTGAGGTCCTGAGGCACCGGCTGACCCCAAGGGAGCGGCGGGGATTCCGAGCCCGCCACTCCAAGGTCTGCCGCTAGGAGCCTGCGCCGCAGAAAACCAAGAAGCAGGGACGAAAAGGACGGCAAGGACGACAAGGACAACAACGGAGACAGATTCGAGGTGACTGATCCGGCAGTTTCTTGTCCTTGCCGTCCTTGTCGTTTTTTACGTCCTTGGTCGTTTTTTTCTGCGGCGCAGGCTCCTGGTGCTTCGTCAATCCAGAAGTGACGCGTTCTTTGTAGGGGCGGCCCTATGGGACCGCCCCTACAAAATCCCGCATTTCTAGGGTGACGGTGAACTAGGGCTCTTCCCCAGCGACTTCCGAGGGAGAGTCCTCCGGCGGCAGGTCCTGGATGACCTCCACCCCTTCCCCCTTCGCTTCCTCCTCCGCCCGCACCATCTGCACCACCACCTCCATGTGCCCGGTCTGCGGGAAGAGATCGAAGAAGACGAAGCTCTCGATCCGGTAGACCTTCTGGAGCGTGCGCAGGTCGCGGGCGAGCGCGGCGGGGTGGCAGGAGACGTAGGTCAGCCGGTGGGGCGGCCGCTCCATCAGGGCGTTGCGCACGTCGCGCGAGAGGCCGCCGCGGGGGGGATCGGCGATCACGCGGTCGAGCCCGGCCGGCATCCCCCGCACCCAGCTCTCCACCACCTGGTTCACCGTGTCGACGTTGGCCGCCTGGTTGCGCCGCACGTTGAGCCGGGCGTAGCGCGAGCCGATCTGATCGGCCTCGACGGCGGTCACCTTGCCGTAGAGGCGGGCGAGGGGCAGACTGAACAGCCCGACGCCGGAGTAGAGGTCGACCGCCGTCTCCCCCGTCCACGGGCCGACCGTGACCTCGACGAGGCGGGGGAGCAGCCCGCGGTGGGCCTGGAAGAAGCCGCGGGCGTCGTAGGCGTAGGTGATGTCGCCGATTTTCGTCGACACCTCGCCGTGGGGAAGGCCGGGGATCACCGGCGCCACGGTGACGGCGCCGTCGTCCCCCGCCGCGAGGTCGATCCGTTGCGGCGCGTCCGGCCCGAGGTGGGCGGGGAGGTCGCGGAGCAGGGCTTCGAGCTCGGGCACCAGCAGCGGGCAGCCGGTGACGGCGACCACGTCATTGGTGCCGCGGGCGTGGTAGCCCACGCGGACGCCGCCGGCCACGGGGTCGACCTCGGTGTGGACCTGGGTGCGCAGGCGGTAGCCCCAGGGCTCTCCCTTGATCACCTCGACGTCGGCGGGGACGACGACGTGGCCGAGGTGCTCGAGGGTCTCCCGCACCGCCTGGACCTTCAGACCGGTCTGAACGTCGTCCGCCAGGTGCTGGAGGTCGCAGATGCCGGTGCGCGCGAGCTCGGGGAACGGATCGGGCCGGCGGGCGGGGCCCGGCTCGAGGATCTGGACGATCTCCGCCCGGCCGTAGTCGGGCTTGCGCTCGACGATCCGCGCGCGCACCAGGTCTCCCGGCGCCGAGCGGGGGATGAAGATCGGCACGCCCTGAAAGCGGGCCAGCCCCTCGCCGCCGGCGACCAGCTTCTCGACCCTCGCCTCGATCTCGGTGACGTCGATCAGGCGCGATCCCGGAGGGGGTGCTGGGGGCGTTGGGGGAGCCGGCGGGGTCCGCCCCTCGAGGACCGCCTCGGCGATCTCCAGCGCCTCGCGTTGCGGCGGCACCCGGCGCTCCTCGGGACCGCGGGGAGGGCGCGCGGGGCCGCGGCGATCGTCCGGACGGCGATCGTCCCGGGAGCGCGGAGAGGACGGCCGGCGGTCGTCGTCGCGACGCGGCGGAAACGGCGGACGGGGACGATCATCGTCACGGCGCGGCGGACGGCGGTCGTCCTGGCTTCTCGGCGGACCCGAGGGGCGGCGATCGTCATCCCGACGCGGGGGGAACGGCGGACGCGGACGATCATCATCCCGCCTCGCCTGGAACGGCGGACGTGGACGATCATCATCCCTATGCGGACGCGGGGGGCCTGACGGACGCCGATCGTCATCTCTCCTGGCTTGGAAAGGCGGACGCGGACGGTCGTCATCCTTCCTCGGCGGGAACGGCGGACGTGGACGGTCGTCGTCTCTTCTGGGCGGGCTCGACGGCCGGCGGTCGTCTTCTCTCTTCGCCTGGAACGGCGGGCGCGGGCGGTCGTCGTCCCGGCGCGGAGGGCGCGGCGGCGCGTCGTCCCGGCGCGGAGCGGCGGGTGGACGGCGCGCGGGGTCGCCGGGCGCGCCCTGCCGCTCCCAGGGGACACGGGTTCGCTTCTCCGGCGGGCGCCCCGCGGCACGCTCCGGAGGCTTTCCCGAGGGACGTCCCCCGGGGCGCTTCGGCCCTCCGGCTCCGCGCCCGCTCCCTGAGCCGCCTCCGCTCTGGGGTCCTTTCATCTCGAACTTCCCTTCCGTTGACTCATGCCGCAGTTCCTTCCACGAGGATGTGAATTCGGGGCGCCAGGTCCGGCAGGCGCCGCTCGACTTCTGCCCGCAGATCCTCGACACGGAACCGGCGCGACAGGTGGTGCAGGACGATCGCCTCGTTGCGCAGATCGCCCGCACGTTGTTCGATATCCCCCAGGTGGAGGTGTTTGAAGCGCTCCCCCTTGTCCCGGTGCTCCTCGCCGAGGAAGGTGCACTCCAGCATCAGCACGCGGCTGCGGAAGATCCGCGGCTCCATCGTGAAGATCTTCGGCCCGGTGTCGCCGCAGTAGGTGAGCCAGAGGTCCTCGACGACCTCGGCGGTCTCCACCCCCCGCTCGCGCAGCCCGATCAGCTCGGCCGGCGGCAGCCCCGCGAAGGCCGGAGCCAGGCGCCGGCGCCCGTGCCAGAGGTGGTAGCCGAGGCTCGGCACCACGTGGTCGGTGGCGAACGCTTCCACGGTCAGCCCCCTCCCCACCGCCACCCGGTCGCCGGGGGAGAGGGGGACGAGGTCGTACCGGTAATGGGCCCTCTCCATCCGCTCCGCGGCGACGATGAAGGCGCCTACCGCCTCGGCGATCTCCGCCGGACAGAACACCCGAGTATGCACCAGACGGTGGAGCGAGCGCTGGGAAAGGACGTACGGCAGCCCCAGCGCGTGGTCGAGATGGCCGTGGCTGAGGAACACGTCCGGCGCCCCGGCGAGCTGGAGCGCGCCCCGGCCGACGTCGAAGGCGAGCCCCGGCGGATGGATGCGGAACCAGTTGTCGTCGCCGGCGCGCGAGAATCCCTCGATGCGGAGGTCGCCAAATCGCAGCTCGGCAGGTCGCAGTGGATCAGATCTCCCGGTAGAGCCAGCGGCGGAGCGGCTGCAGGCGGCTCTCCACGCTCTTCCAGTCCGGATCGATGAGCCAGAGGGTGGCCGCCACGGACGAGAGCAGCGAGTTGCCGTCCTGCGGCGTGAAGCAGAAGCCGTAGATCTCGCGCTTGTTGCGCACCGCCAGGGTCGGCACCACCGCCACCGTCTGCGACAGGATGCGGCCGTAGTACCCATGGTCGCGGCCGAAGCTGAAGATCAGGTTGGCGTAGCGCTTGTCGGTCAGCGCCACCAGCGGGTTCTCCCGCAGCCGCTTCTTGACCTCCTCCAGCGTGATGTCGCCGTCGAGCTCGAGGTTGAACCAGATCGAGTGCATGTACTGCGTGCTCAGCTTGACCGTGCTCGAGAAGACGTTGAGGTCGAGGCCCAGGGTCTCGAAGACGTGATGGGCGTCGCGAGCGTGGTGGGTGCCGAACTGGGGGTCCTCGTGCTTGCCGACGTTCGGGGCCGGGATGAAACCGTCCACCTGCGAGATGTCGTTCGCCCGCCGCATGCAGACGAAGGTCCCCTTGCGCAGCCCGTAGGCGCCGTCCTGGTGGGCGAGCGTCTTGATCAGGGTGGTGATGTTGTGGGTGTTGCAGGAGACCACCTGGAGGAAGCGGTCCTCGCCGGGCACCAGCACCTCGTCGTTGATGCCGCGCGCGTAGGGCTTGCCGAAGCCGAACTCGCTCCCCTGGGCGATGAAGCCCTTGGGGCCGGTCAGGTTCTCGTAGAACTTCTCGCGGTTCTCGTTGCCGGCCGGCGTGCAGTCGACGATCACCGTCGCCCGCTCCAGCGCCTCGCGGGACTCGTAGGCTACCGTGTGTCCCAGCTTCTCGAACTCCGACCGGACGTCCTCGTCCACCGCCAGCTTGGCGCCGCGCTGGATCAGGTGGTTCAGCTTGGCCCGGTCGGACGCCAGCGGCGTCCGCTTGTGGAAGGTGACCTCGTCGATCCCCATCTTGTCCCGGAAATCCTCGAAGAGGCCGAGCAGGGGCTCGCCAATGGTTCCCGTGCCCACGACGTGGACGATCTTTTTCATGGTTCCCTCAACGAAAGCGGTTCAAGCAGGAAGCTGCGAAGGATCTGGCGATCTGCGACGCGCGCGAGATTAGCACAGGGGGGTATAGCGGGAGGAACCAGGGACAGCAGGGACTCCAGGGACAACAGAGACAAGGATATCTGGCTTCCCTGGCTTCCCTGTCGTCCCTGGAGTCCCTTTCGTCCCTGGTTTTCAGCCGGGCGGCGAAATATAGTAAAGTCGCTATGTGACGACGCCGCGACGCTCAATCCTCCTCGGCCCCGGTCCCCTCCTCGCCGTGCTTGCCGCCCCCCCGCCAGGTCGGGTCCCGGCGGGCGAAGGAGTCGAGGTCGGCCGGCACCTCGACGATCGTGCGGGTGACGGCGGGATCGCAGGTGTCGTTCTCGCACTCGTAGGTGTAGACGTTCCAGTCGTCCCGCCGGCTGTACCGGAGGAGCGTCTGGTAGGTGTCGCAGTTACCGCATTTGATTGAAATGTTACGGATGTTGACCTTCTCACCTTCGGCCATTCATATCTCCTCTCGTGGCCCGGCTTTTGCTTTTGGCTTGGCTCTTGCAGAAAAGGCCCGCGCCATGAAGGTAGCATCCTACAGGATGGCGTCCCTGGCGCTGATGGCGAGCCTGGCGGCGAGTGCCGCAATGGCACAGTCCTCCCACTCACCCCAGGTGCCGCCGCAGCCGGCGACCCCCGAGTTCCAGGACGAGGTGTCGGTCGGCCTGGTGCTCGTCCCGGTCGTCATCCGCGCCGGCGCGGGTTATGCCAAGAACCTGGACAAGAAGGACTTCCAGCTCAGCGTCGAGGGCAGGCCGGTGACCATCGAGAGCTTCGAGCGGCGCGCGGACGCCCCGGCGAGCGTGATCCTGCTCCAGGATCTCTCGGGGAGCATGGCCAACGGCGGCAAGCTCGGAGAGAGCAAGGAGGCGCTGCGCTTCTTCCTGGACCACGCGGTGGCCGGCGACGAGCTCTCGATCGCCACCTTCGCTGGCGGCCAGTTCGACGTTGAGGTACCCTTCACCCGAAATCAGGGCGCGCTGCGGGAGGCGAGCGACCGCTGGGAGGCGTACGGCACGACCGCCCTCCACGACGCCGTGGCCCGCATCCCCGAGATCTCGCTCGAGGGGCGCAACCCCAAGCGGTTCGCCCTCCTGATCACCGACGGCGTGGACAACGCGAGCCGTCTGACACCTGAGCAGGCGCGGGCGATCGTCCAGAAGGCGCAGCTCCCCACCTACGTGCTGGGGCTGGGCTCGGGCGATCCGTACGAGCTGAACCAGCAGGGCAAGAAGCTCTACCGCTACGCCGACGTGCTGAGCCTGCTGGCGGCCGTCACCGGCGGGCGCTACTACCCGATCACGAAGCACGAGGATCTCCAGAAGGCGCTGGCGGAGATCCTCGAAGATGTCAGGCATCAATACGTGCTGGGCTTCTCCACCGGCGACGGGGCGGTCAAATTCCGTCCCCTCACGGTGGAGGTGAAGAAGAGCCGCGACCGTCAGGCCGTGGTCTTCCGGCGCGGATACAAGGGAACCCCGCCCGCGGGAACCCGCGCGGGCGGCTGAACCGCAACCGAGGCCCGTCCCTTTCGAGGGGCGGGACCCCGAGCCAAGGGAGATGCACTATGAACATGAAGCCGTGGATCGTTTCCGTATCGCTGGTCGCCGCGCTGGTTGGCACGACGGGTTGTGCGACCAAGAAGTACGTCAAACAGGAGACCGGCGCCGTCAACACCCGGGTGGACGAGGTCCAGGGGCAGGTCGAGGAGAACCAGACTCGCCTCAACACCCACGACAAGACCCTCGCCGCCCACGAGGCTAAAATGGGCGAGATCTCGCAGACCGCCCAGGACGCGCTGAAGCGGGCCCAGGACGCCGGCAAGCTCGCCGAGGGGAAGTTCCTCTATGAGACGGTGCTGACCGACGAGAAGGTCAAGTTCGGCTTCGACACCTCCGACCTCTCCCCCGAGGCCGCCTCCGCCCTCGACGACTTCGCCGCCAAGATCAAGCAGGACAACAAGAACGTCTACGTCGAGATCCAGGGGCACACCGACAACATCGGCTCCGAGAAGTACAACCAGGAGCTCGGGCTGCTGCGGGCCGAGGCGGTCCGCCGCTACCTCAACCAGAAGCAGAGCTTCCCGCTCCACCGCATCAACGTCATCTCGTACGGCAAGACGACGCCGGTCGCGGACAACAAGACGCGCACCGGTCGCGCCCAGAACCGCCGCGTCGTGCTGGTGGTGCTGGACTAGGAGAGCATCCTTCGTAGGGGCGGCCCTGTGTGGCCGCCCTCTTTACCCTCCCGCTACGCCCCCGCCTTCTTGATCAGCGCCTTGAGAGTATCGCCGTCGGCGATCCCCCCTTGCAGGTAGGAGACGCGCCCCTTCTTGTCGACCACCAGCAGCGTCGGCAGGGCGAAGACTCCCAGTTTGGTGGCGACCGCTTGGTCGGGGTCGAGCAGCACCGGATAGGGGAAGGGCTTCTCCTTGAGGAACTTCTTCACCTCGTCCGGCGTCTCGCCCACGTTGGCGGCCAGGAACTGGACCCCCCGCCCCTTGAGGTCGCGGTAGACGGGCTCGAGGATCTGTGCCTGCAGGCGGCAGGGCAGGCACCAGGTGGCCCAGAAGTCGACCACCACGACCTGGCCCGGGAAGCTCCGGGGGCCCAGCGCGCGGCCGTCCACCGACGGCAGCCGGAAGTCCACCGCGGTCCCCACCGCCGGCGGCTTCGGGGGCGCTCCTCCGGCCGGCGCCTTGCCGGCCGCGCCGTCCTTGCAGCTCAACAGGAGGAGGGACGCGAGGACGGCCGCCAGGACGGGGCGCCGGGAGAGGAGGACGCGAGGGAGGATCGTGGTCATCATGGCCTCACGAACAAGGAAAGCGGGGAGGGAAATCCCGCGTCGCCCCAAGTCAGAGCTTCAACCGCGCCATCAGCTTCTTGATCGCCGTCGCGCTCTGCATGACGTAGAAGTGGAGCGAGGGGACGCCGCGGTCGAGCAGCTCCTGGGACTGGCTGGCGGCCCACTCGATGCCGATGTCCGCGACGTGCTCGGGGTTGGCGATCACTTCATCGGCCAGCGTGGCGGGGACCTCGACGTAGAATTTGCGCGGGATCGAGCTGAGCTGCCTTTCCGAGGTCAGGATCTTCAGGCCCGGGATGATCGGCACGTTGATCCCCTGCTCGCGGCAGAGATCGACGAACTGGAAGTAGTGCCGGTTGTCGAAGAACATCTGGGTGACCACGTAGTGGGCCCCGGCCTCGACCTTCTCCTTGACCCGGCGGACGTCGAGCCGCAGGTTGGCCGCCTCGAAGTGCTTCTCGGGGTAGCCGCCGACGCCGATGCAGAAGCTGGTGGGCTCGGCGTTGAGCAGGTCGTCCTCGATGTACCGTCCCTGGTTCATCGCGGCGATCTGCGCTACCAGGTCACAGGCGTAGCGGTTGGCGCTACGGCCGTACTGGAGGGGCTTCTTGAAGCCGCTGTCGTCGCCACGCACGGCGAGGACGTTGTCGATCCCCAGGTAGCGCAGCTCGATCAGGAAGTCCTCCGTCTCCTCGCGGGTGAAGCCCTGGCAGAGGATGTGGGGGACGGCGTCGATCTGGTACTTGTTCTGGATCAGCGCGCAGACCCCGAGCGTTCCCGGCCGCTTGCGCTTGACCCGGCGCTGGATGCCGGCCGGCGTCTCGTCGTAGATCACCTCGGCCGCGTTGCTGGTGATGTCGATGAACGGCGGGTGGTACTTGACGAGATCGTCGATCAGCGCGAGCAGCCCCTTGACGTCGCCGCCCCGGAGGGGAGGGATGATCTCGAAGCTGATCAGCGGATGATCGGCTCTGGCGAGGTGCTCGGTGACTTTCATGAGGACGGTCGCATCGGGGGCGGTCCGCAGAGTATCCGCAGGGGCTGAACGGGTCAAGGTGGGTGCCCGCCCGAACCCTCACCCCCGGCCCCTCTCCCTTCCCCTCCCCCCTCCCTCACAGGGAGAGGGGAGAAAGACCGTGAAGGGATCTGTCTTGCTTTGCCTTTCTCCCTCTTCTCCCGGTGAGGGAGGGGGGTGGGGCCGGGAGAAGAGGGCCGGGGTGATGAGGGCCCGGGTGGGCGGGAAGCTTCGCTCCCCCACCCCTGTTACGACGCGTGGAGGACCGACCTCGATGACCATGAAACGACTTCAACTACTCCTCGCCGCCTTCGCTCTGACCGCCCTGCCGGCCCTTGCACAAGAGGCCGATCCGTGGGCGACGCTGAAGAGCGTGCGGCAGAGCCTGGTCGACGCCGGACCGACGGGGGCAACCTTCGTGCAGACCTTCACGGCGGCCGGGTTCTCCTCGGGCGATCAGGAGTCGGGGCAGCTCGCGCTGTCGCTGCCGGACTGCATGCGGTGGGACTACGCCAAGCCCTTCCCCAAGAGCTTCCTCCTCTGCGGCAGCACCGTTCACGCCTGGAACGAGGGAGACCAGACCGGCCATCGCTACCGGGTGGACCGCAAGAACGAGCCCGGGCTCGACCTCCTCCTGCTGGGCGTCGACGAGCTGAAGGCGCGCTACCAGGCCACGGCCAAAGGGATCGAGGGGGGGAAGGTCGAGATCGCCCTGATCCCGAAGAAGAAGGACATCGCCGTGCTGGCCGACGCGACCGTGACGGTCGATCCGGCGAGCCACCGGGTGGTCGCCATCGGCTACCACGACCGGGAGGGGAACCTGACCCGCTTCGAGATCTCCGGCTACGGAGAGCTGTCGCGCCAGGGGGGCTTCTCGCCGCCGGCCAGCCTCCGCTGGGTCGACGGCACCCAGTAGGGGCGCGGCACGATGCTGCGCCCGGACCTGTTTTTCTTGTAGGCTTGACCCATGGCCGCCGAGAACTCGTTCGACATCGTCTCCACCGTGGACCTCCAGGAGGTCCGCAACGCCGTGCAGCAGGCGGAGAAGGAGATCGGCAACCGCTACGACCTGAAGAAGGCCGCGGCGGAGCTCAAGCTCGAGGGGGAGGAGATCGTCCAGGAGGCGGCGGACGAGTACTCCCTCCAGCAGGCGCTCGACGTGCTGCAAAGCAAGCTGGTGAAGCGCGGGGTCCACCTCAAGTCGCTCCGCTACGGCAAGATGGAAGCGGCGAGCGGCGGCCGGGCGCGCCAGAAGATCACGCTCCAGCAGGGGATCCCCCAGGAGACCTGCAAGAAGATCGTCGCCGAGATCAAGGCGAAGAAGCTCAAGGTGCAGGCCGCCATCCAGGGGGACTCCGTGCGGGTCTCCGGCAAGAACCGCGACGACCTGCAGACCGTCATCGCCCTGCTCAAGGGGCTGGAGCTCGACGTGCCTCTCACCTACACCAACTACCGGTCCCAATAGCCTGACCAAAGCGCACCCTGTGAAAAATCCTTCCAGCGTCTCGACGTTCCAGCCGGCCCTGCCCGGGCTCGCCGCCCTGCTCGCCGCCGGCTTTCTGATCCTGTCCTCCGGCCCCGCCGCGGCGGCCCGCTACGACCAGGGGCAGCGCATCCAGGTCACCGGCATCGTCGCCGACTCCCAGGGGCAGCCGCTGAAAGACATCCGGGTGATCCTGGAGGTGTCGCGGACCTATTTCAGCGTCCGCGAGCTCCACCGCACCGCCGACCCCGACTTGCGGAAGGTCGCCGCCACCACCGACGCCCACGGCAACTACACGATCGAGTGGCCGTGGGATAGCTACTTCAACCACTTCGAGGTGGCGGCGGGGGTTCCCCTGCACACGCCCACCGGCGAGACGGTGGAGGAGCTGACCCGCCAGGACGTCACCCGCCGGGTGAACGCCGGCACGCCCGCGGTGGTCGCGATCACCATCGACAACCTGAAGCTCCTCGACAACCTGCGCCAGTTCCTGGCCTCGATCCAGACCGACGACATGCGCAAGGTCTACCACGACATGGGCAAGCCCGACCGCATCCGCAACGTCCAGTATCCGGGCCACCTGGAGATCTCCTGGTGGTACTTCGAGGCCGGCAAGGTCTACCGTTTCCGCGACGGTCACCTGGAGCAGGTCACCCCCTTCGATCCGGTCCGCGGCCTTTGAGCTCCCTCCCTTGAGCTCTATTCCGACAACCAAGAGGATCGACCCGGTGCCCAACCAACCGCTCGCGGACTCCCCCGACAGCAGCCCCGCCCTGACGGCGGGCTCCCGCTCGTTGCAGGCGGCCCGCTTCGTCGACCTGGTGGCGGACAAGCTGCTCGCCACCGAGGCCATCTTCCGCCAGCACCTCGCCTCGGACGTGCCGTTCATCGACAAGGCGGGGAGCTACCTCGTCGAGGGGGGCGGCAAGCGGGTGCGCCCGGCGCTGCTGCTGCTCGCCGCCCGCCTGCTCGGCCACGACGGCGAGGAGGAGGTCACCTACGCGGCGGTGGTCGAGCTGATCCACACGGCGACGCTGATCCACGACGACGTCATCGACCACGCGGCGCTGCGCCGCGGGCAGAGCACGCTCAACGACCTCTGGGGGAACAACCTGACGGTGCTCCTGGGGGACTGGATCTACACCAAGGCGATGCAGATGGCGCTGTCGCACGGCCAGGTGGAGATCATCCAGCGGCTGTGCAACGCGACGCTGCGGATGACCGAGGGCGAGCTGCTCGCCCTCCAGCGGCTGGGCGCTCCGGACCTCGACGTCGAGGAGTACTTCGCGATCATCGAGCGCAAGACGGCCCATCTCTTCTCAGCCGCGGTGTCGATCCCCAGCCTGATCCCGCCGGCGCGCCCGGAGGCGGGGCAGGTGCTGTCGCGCTACGGGCGCGCGCTCGGCATCTGCTTCCAGCTCGTCGACGACCTGCTCGACTTCACCGCCCGCGAGAGCGAGCTCGGCAAGCCGGTGCTCTCGGACCTCAAGGAGGGAAAGCTGACGCTGCCGCTGATCCTCCTGCTGCCGCGCGTCCAGGTGCCGCAGCGCCGGCTCGTCGAGCGGGTGCTGGAGGACCGCAGCTTCGACCGCGTGCCGCCGGGCGAGATCCTCGATCTGGTGACCGCGGAGGGGACGCTCGAGGAGGTCACCGCGATGGCCGAGGAGTACGCGGCCCAGGCCAAGCGCGAGCTAGAGTTTTTTCCGCCCAGCGACGCCCGCGAGGCGCTGGAGTTTGCCCCAGACTTCGTCCTCCACCGGCGTTCGTAGCGGCGGCCACCGGGTGTAATCTAACGCCATGAGTCGAGCCGCGGTTCTCAAAGTCCACTTCCGCAACGAAGAGACGCTCCGCAACCTGGAGCAGACGGCCCATAATCTTGGGATTTCGGCGGACGAGCTCGCGGAAACGGCGATCGAACGGGAGCTCGCTTCGATCGGTGCCGGCCTCGAGAGAAAGCTGGGAGGAATCCTCGATCGCCTCAAGACCCGCGACAGGGGCGCGGGCGAGCGGGAGATTCGAGACTTCGCCCGCGGCGAGGTGGAATTCGACGATCCCTTTCAGGGCAAACGGGTGAATAACGACGACCCTCACGGCATAGGAGCCCTGTTTGCCCGTCGCATGGAACGAGGATGACCCTCGGGATGCAGCGGTTCTAGTCAGAAACCTCGGTCAAATCCTCCGCCGGCTCGTCCGCAACTCCCCCTTCCGCCGCCTGCCGTCGATCGAGACGGCGCAAGAGTGGCATCGCAGGATCTACAGGGGAATACGACTCCCCGTCTCCTACTACGCGGGGGAGATCCGCGACAGCGACCCCAGGTTTCCAGAGCTGGACGGATACGAAGTCCAGATCGGTCGACACCTGGGCGTGCCGTCGTCCCAGGTGCCCTCTCAGCTAGCCCAGTACGAGGTCGCCTTGCGGGAAGCTGTCGCCGTCTTGGACCTCGAGATCCCCAACGGCTTCTCTCCGGACGATCCGGCCAAGCTCCTCTCGGTTCTGACGCTCTGCTCTTACGCTCACGGCGAGTGGGTCCGCATCCATCCCTTCGCCAACGGTAACGGCAGGACGGCGCGGCTCTGGGCGAACTGGTGCGCCCTGCGCTACAAGCTTCCGCCATTCGTCCGCCTCAAGCCCAGGCCGCAGGGGGATCTGTACGCGAGAGCCGCGGCGAGCTCCATGGAGGGGGACCATCGAAGCATGGTCGCGGTCTTCGCCGAGATGCTTGACCAGCACCTCGGCGCCGGCGCGATCTAGAGTTTTTTCCCCCCAGCGACGCCCGCGAAGCGCTTGAGTTTGCCCCGGACTTCGTGCTCCACCGGCGTTCGTAGCGGGTTAACTGCGTAGGTCCCCCAGCGAGGGGTTTCCCCGCTGGGGAAAGGGGTTTCCCCGCTGGGGAAAGGGGTCTCCCCGCTGGGGAAAGGGGTCTCCCCGCGGGGGAAAGGGGTCTCCCCACTGGGGAAGGGGGTTCCCCCGCTGGGGAAGGGGGGCTCCCCGCTGGGGAAGGGGGTCTCCCCACTGGGGAAGGGGGGTTCCCCCGCTGGGGAAGGGGGGCTCCCTGCTGGGGAAAGGGGTCTCCCCGCTGGGGAAAGGGGTCTCCCCGCTGGGGAAAGGGGTCACCCCGCTGGGGAAAGGGGTCTCCCCGCGGGGGAAGAGGGTCTCCCCACGAGTACGGGGGGTCTCCCCGCGAGGGCGAGTGAGTCCCCCTACGAAGAACGCGTCACTTCTGGATTGACGCGTGGCCCTGGAGTTTGCCCCAGACTTCGTCCTCTACCGGCGTTCGTAGTGGCGGCCCCTGAATTCCGAACACCCGCGGGTCCGCCGGCCGCGGCGAGCTTACCGCTCCCGCCGGCACCGGGAGGACCGCGGCCACCGCCGGTTTCGCCAGCCCCACCAGCAGCGCGTAGCGGAAGCGGCGCGGCAGGGCGTCCATCCAGTCGCGCTGCCCGGCCTGGATGAGCACCGCCGCGGTGGGACGGGCGGCGAGCGGATCGGGGGGCAGGTCGTCGCCGAGAAACAGGAGCGCCATGCCGTTCTCCCTCGCGGGCGGCACCGCGAGGGTGAGGTGCCCCTCGACCGGCCGACCCCAGTCATAGAGCAGGGACGCTCCCGGCTGGCGCCCGTCGGCCATGCCGCCCGGGAGCGGGACGGGGCGCATCAGGACGGCGGTCTGCGGCGGCCCGAGCTGCTCGGTGAGGAGCGGCCGCGGCGCGCCGATCCGGGGCGATCCCCAGCGGCCGATCGGCGGATAGCCCCAGCAGAGCGCCGGCGATCCTCCCTGGATCGGGCTCCAGCCGCGCACCAGGCCGAGCTCGTGGCGCGGCAGGATGCGCCAGCTCCCGTCGGTGCCCACGAGCTGGCGGCCGGTCGCCTCGTCCGCCAGGCTTGCGAGCAGGCCGCCGGCGCCGCGGTCGCTCCGCAGCTCGACCAGCAGACGGTTCCTGCCGGGGAGCAGCAGCGGACCGACCTCGTAGACGTCGAGCGGCGCCTCCGGCTGATCCGACGTCTGACCCGACGGCTGACGCGAGGAAAACGCGCCGGCGCCGATCCGCTTGCCGTTCAGGGTCACGATGTACTCCTTGTCGGCCGTGATCAGCAGCCGGGCTCGCGGCGGCGGCGCGGCGAGCTCGAAGTCGCGGGCGGCATAGAAGACGGCGGGCGTGTGGTCGCGGGCGTCGAACGGCTGCCAGATCCACTGCGCCGACGCCGTGGGCAGCGAGCGGGCCCGCAACGCGGGACGGAAATGAGTGGCCAGCGCCGCCACGAACACCAGGAGGCCGAGGGCGAGCCATGCCCGCATGCGGCGGATCTCGCGGGGGTGCGGAGGAGCGAGGTCGGACACGGCGAGACTGTACATGAATTGAAAACCCGGTTTGACACCCTCCGGCCGATCCAAGTAGATTAGGTCGTGCACCCCTCCGCGTCCCTTACCTCCGCTCCCCTCACCGGAGCCTCGGGTATCGTGGGCGCGATCCCGGCCCGCTACGGGTCGACCCGCCTCCCAGGAAAGCCGCTGCTCCCGATCGCCGGCAGGCCGATGATCGAGCACGTCTACACCCGGGTGGCGCGGGCGCGCGGGCTCGCCCGGGTGGTGGTGCTGACCGACGACGAGCGGATCGCCCGGGTGGTCGAGGGCTTCGGCGGCGAATGGGAGATGACCCCGGAAGCGTGCGCCAGCGGCACCGACCGGATCGCCTGGGCGGCGCGGCACTGGAACGCCGCCGCGGTCGTCAACATCCAGGGGGACGAGCCGCTGATCGACCCCGAAGAGGTTTCCCGGATCGCCGAGCACCTGGCGGCGCATCCTTCGGACCCGGTGGTGACCCTGGCGACGGCCGCGACGGCAGAAGAGATGGAGAATCCGAACGCGGTCAAGGTGGTGCTGACCCTGGACGGCGCGGCGCTCTACTTCAGCCGCTCGGCCCTGCCCTATGCCAGGAACGCGGGGGGATTCACCCCGCTCAAGCATTTGGGGATCTACGGCTATCAGCGGGACGCCCTGCTGCGCCTGGCGGCCCTGGAGCCGACGCCACTGGAGCGCAGCGAGTCGCTGGAACAGCTCCGCGCGCTGGAGAACGGGATCGCGATCCGGGTGCTGATCGTGGAGCGGGGGGCGATCGGAGTGGCGCTTGCGGTGGATACCGCGGAAGACCTGGAGCGGGTGGAAAAAATCCTGATGGAATCGTTCTGACCGGGCAAGGAGAACAGACCCCATGGCGACCAAGTACATTTTCATCACCGGCGGCGTCGTGTCCTCCCTCGGCAAGGGGGTGGCGGCGGCCTCCGTGGGAGCCATTCTGGAGGCGCGCGGCTTCTCGGTGACCCTGATGAAGTTCGACCCCTACATCAACGTCGATCCGGGCACCATGTCCCCCTACCAGCACGGCGAGGTGTTCGTCACCGACGACGGCGCCGAGACCGACCTCGACCTCGGCCACTACGAGCGCTTCACCCACAACCTCGCCACCAAGCGGCACAACTACACCACCGGCAAGATCTACTCCTCGGTGATCGACAAGGAGCGGCGGGGGGACTACCTCGGCAAGACCGTGCAGGTGATCCCCCACATCACCGACGAGATCAAGGAGGCCCTGCGCCGGGTGGCCGACGAGCACGACGTGGTGATCGTCGAGATCGGCGGCACGGTGGGCGACATCGAATCGCTCCCCTTCCTGGAGGCGATCCGCCAGTTCCGCCAGGAGCTGGGACGGGGCAACGCCGTCAACATCCACCTGACGCTGGTCCCCTACATCGCCGCCGCCGAGGAGCTGAAGACCAAGCCGACCCAGCACTCGGTGCGCGAGCTGCGCGAGATCGGCATCTCGGCCGACATCGTGCTCTGCCGGGTCGACCGCGCGCTCCCCGAGGACATGAAGAAGAAGATCGCCCTGTTCTGCAACGTCGACACCCGGCAGGTGATCGCCGCCCGCGACGTGTCGACGATCTACGAGGTCCCGCTGATGTTCAGCCGCGAGGGTCTGGACGACGTCGTCCTCGAATTGCTGAACCTCCCCCACTACGACCGCGACCTGTCGCGCTGGGAGAGTCTGGTGTCGCGGGTCAAGAACCCCCACCACAAGGTGCGGGTGGGGATCGTCGGCAAGTACGTCGAGTTCCCGGACGCCTACAAGAGCCTCAACGAGGCGCTGATCCACGGCGGCATCGCCAACGACTCGAAGGTCGAGCTGGTCTATATCGACGCCGAGGAGATGGAGGGGGGGAGCTGGCCGCACGAGATCTTCGAGGTCGACGCCATCCTGGTGCCGATCGGCTTCGGCCAGCGCGGCACTGAGGGGAAGATCCGCGCCATCCGCTACGCCCGCGAGCACAAGGTGCCCTTCTTCGGCATCTGCCTCGGCATGCAGTGCATGACCATCGAGTACGCGCGGAACGTCTGCGGCATCAAGGACGCCACGTCCTCCGAGTTCGACGCCGATACCGAGCACGCGGTGATCTACATGCTGCGCGACCTCCTCGGGGTCGAGGAGCTGGGGGGGACCATGCGCCTCGGCGCCTACCCCTGCCGCCTCAAGGAGGGGACGCTGGCGCGGAAGATCTACGGCACGGCCGAGATCAGCGAGCGCCACCGCCATCGCTACGAGGTCAACCAGAAGTACCTGCAGACGCTGAGCGAGCACGGTCTGGTGATCTCGGGCCTCTCGCCCGACGGCAAGTTCGTCGAGATGGTCGAGGCGCCGGATCACCCCTGGTTCCTCGGCTGCCAGTTCCACCCCGAGTACAAGTCGAAGCCGACCGAGCCCCATCCGCTCTTCGTCTCCTTCATCGCGGCGGCGCTCGCCCAGCAGAAGCGGCAGCAGCGCGCGGACACCGAGATCGCCGCGCCGGCGCGGGTCGCCTCCCCCGGTCCCGGTGTAACGGTGAAGGACCATCCGGCGGAGCTCCCCTCCGAGATCCAGGTCCAGGGTTGATGGCCGTCGGTCTGCAAGGAGTCCAACCCGTGGAGCTGGCGCCGGGAGTACGGATCGGCGGGGGCGGAGGTTCGTTCCCCGTCATCGCCGGCCCCTGCGTCATCGAGAGCGAGGACCTGGCCGTCGAGATGGCCCATACGCTGGCCGCGATGGCCGAGCGGCTGGGGCTGGCGCTGGTCTTCAAGTCCTCCTTCGACAAGGCCAACCGGAGCTCGCTCAACAGCTTCCGCGGTCCCGGCCTCGAGGAGGGCTTGCGGGTCCTTCGGCTCGTCAAGCAGGAGACCGGCCTGCCGGTGCTCACCGACGTCCACGAGGCCCACCAGTGCGCGCCGGCGGCCGAGGTCTGCGACGTGCTCCAGATCCCCGCCTTCCTCTGCCGGCAGACCGACCTGGTGGTGGCCGCGGCGCGGACCGGACGGGCGGTGAACATCAAGAAGGGGCAGTTCATGGCCCCGGACGACATGCTCAAGGTCGTGGAGAAGGCCCGGGCCTCGGGAAACGGCGGGGTCACGGTCACCGAGCGCGGGGTCTCCTTCGGCTACCACAACCTGGTGGTGGACATGCGGAGCTTCGCCATGCTCCACGAGGACGGCATCCCGGTGATCTACGACGTCACCCACTCCCTCCAGCTCCCCGGCGGCGGCGCCGAGAGCGGGGGCCTGCGGCGCTACGCCGAGCCGCTGGCCCGGGCGGCGGTGGCGGCCGGCGCGGACGGCGTCTTCCTGGAGGTCCACCCTGATCCCGAGCACGCGCGCTCCGACAGCGCGGTGCAGCTCGATCCCGAACGGGCGGAGCGGCTGCTGGCGTCGCTGCTGGCGGTGCGGAAGGCGGTGGGATGAGCCCCTCACCTCCCCGGCCCTCCTCTCCCAGCCCTCCTCCCGCCCGCCGGGGAGAGGAGGGAGAAAAGCAGAGCCCCAGGACCGTACTTCCCCTCTCCCAGGCCAGGGTGGGTGGAGGGCTGGGAGAGGGGCCAGGGGTGAGGGCCCCCCGCGCCGTCGCCACGGAGGTCCTGGAGACCGAGGCGGCCGCGATCCGCGGCCTGGTCGCGCAGCTCGACGAGCACTTCGACCGCGCGGTCGAGCTGCTGCTCGCCTGCGCCGGCCGGGTGGTCTGCACGGGGATGGGCAAGAGCGGACTGGTGATGCAGAAGGTCGCCGCCACCCTCTCCTCCACCGGCACGCCGTCGCTCTTCCTGCACCCGGCCGAGGCGGTGCACGGCGACCTCGGGGTGATCGTGCCTGGGGACGTCGTGCTCGCGGCCTCCTACTCGGGCACTACCGAGGAGCTGATCCGGCTGGTCGAGACCCTGAAGCGGATCGGCATCCCGCTGGTGGCGATGACCGCCAACGCCGCCTCGCCGCTCGCCCGCCACGCCGACCTCCACCTGCCGGTGGCGATCGATCGCGAGGCCTGCCCGCTCGGCCTCGCCCCGACCGCCTCGACCACCGCCACCCTCGCCATGGGCGACGCGCTGGCCATGGCGCTCGTCGAGGCGCGCGGCTTCACCCGCGAGGACTTCGCCCGCCTCCACCCCGCCGGCCAGCTCGGCAAGCGGCTGCTCAAGGTCGACCAGCTCATGCACGCCGGCGACGCTCTCCCCCGGGTGGGCGTCGACACGCCGATGCGCGAGGCGATCTACGAGATGTCCAAGAAGGGGCTCGGCATCACCGCCGTCGTCGACAGCTCGGGGCGCCTCGCGGGGTGCATCTCGGACGGCGACCTCCGCCGCCTCCTGCAGGCCGACGACGGGACGATCCTCAACCACACCGCCGGCGAGCGCATGACCCTCCATCCGCGCACCATCCTGGGAAGCGAAATGGCGGCGGCGGCGCTCAAGGTGATGGAAGACCACCGCATTACCTCCCTCTTCGTCTGCGACGAGGCGGGGCGGCTCGAAGGGGTGGTCCACGTCCACGATCTCTGGCGACTGGAGCTCTTTTGAAATGAAGATTGCCGACGAGGAGCTCGCCCGGCGGGCGCGGGAGCTCGACTGGCTGCTGTTCGACGTCGACGGTGTGCTGACCGACGGCTCGCTGGTCTACGGTCCGGAAGGCGAGAGCTGGAAGGTCTTTTACGTCCGCGACGGCGTGGGACTGAAACTGGCCAAGGAGGCGGGACTCAAGATCGGCATCCTCTCTGGCCGCGGCAATGCCGCCCTCGAGGCGCGGGCGCGCGAGGTCGGTTTCGACGCCCTGATCCAGAACCATCACGACAAGGACGCCGCCTTCACCGCCTTCCTCGCCGAGCAGGGCGCGGCCCCCGAGCGGGTGGCCTACATCGGGGACGACCTCCTCGACCTGCCGGTGATCCGCCGCTGCGGCCTCTCCTTCGCGCCGTCCGACGCCGCGGCCGAGGTGCGGCAGCGGGTGCACCGGGTGGTGAGCCTCCCAGGGGGCCGCGGCGCCGTGCGCGAGATGTGCGAGCTGGTCCTCCACGCCCGCGGCCACTGGGATCAGCTCGTCGCCCACCTGCTGGTCGACTGGTAGGGTGCCCGGGATGGCCCGCCGCAAGAAGAGCCGTCTGAGAGCCCGGCTCGAACCGGCGCTGCTCAACGCCGGCCTCTGGCTGCTCAGCTCCACCCTCGGCCGCCTTTCCTGGGGGGGCTCGCAGCGGGCCGGCCGGGCGATCGGTGCGCTGGGCTGGACCCTCTCGCGCCGCGACCGGCGGCGCGCCCTCGACCATCTCGCCCTCGCCTTTCCGGAGAAGCCGGAACCGGAGCGGCTGCGGCTCGGCCGCGCCTGCTTCCAGCATCTGGGCGCCGTGCTCGGCGAATGCCTCCACCTCTACCACCGCGACTGCGCCTTCGTCGGCTCGGTCGTCGAGGTCGAGGGGTTCGAGGTGATCGAGGAGGTACGCCGGGAGGGACGCCCGCTGGTCCTCTTCACCGGCCACTGCGGCAACTGGGAGCTGCTCGGCGCCGCGGTCAACTGCCGGGGGGTGGCCATGACGGTGGTGGCCCGCTCGCTCGACGAGCCGGAGCAGCAGAAGAGGCTCGCCAGCTTACGGGCTCGCTTCGGCACCCCCACGATCGAGCGCGGTGAGGAGGGGGCCGTCCGCCAGCTCCTGGCCACCCTGCGGCGGGGCGGCGCCCTGGGGATGCTGATCGATCAGGACAGCGGCAAGATGGACGGCGTCTGGGTCCCCTTCTTCGGCCGCCCGGCGTTCACGCCGATCGGCGCCGCCAAGATCGCCCTCAAGCAGAAGGCGGCGGTCGTCCCCGTCTTCATCGAGCGGCTGGAGACTGGACACCACCGCGTCCGCTTCCAGCCCGCGCTCGACCTCCCCACCGATCCCGTCGAGGCCACCGCCCTGATGACCGCCAGGATCGAGGAGCAGATCCGCCGCCGGCCCGAGCAGTGGGTGTGGATGCACCGGCGGTGGCGGCGGCAGCCGGGACTGGACGCCGTGCCCACGACGCGCGTATAACGAGGGGGGCGCGCCAGAAGCCGAGCCAGACATCAAGGACAGCAAGGACCACAGGGACGACAAGGACGACAAAAAATCAGGCTTGGTGCCATCCCTCGTGTCCTTGTCGTCCTTGCAGTCCTTGCCGTCCTTTTTGCCTGAGGGTTTCCCCGAAAACGCCGAGCTTCTCCCCGAATTGCGGGAGCTTCTCCCCTCTCGCGTGCGGCCTCCGCCCCAAGGGGCGGGACCGCCGCCCTAATTGCCGGAGCCTTTCCCCCAATTCGGCGAGGTCGTCCCCCAATTTCCCCGGCCTCCGCCCCGTCGCCGCGACGTCCTCCCCTTTCGTCCGGACCTCTTCCCCAATCCGCCGCGCCTTCTGCCCCAATCGCCGCACCGCTCGCCCTCCCGGTCCAGGCGTCCCAGACCCCGGTCCGCGCGCCGGTGCTAAGATCCCGGCCCGTGCGCCGACCCATCGTTCTGATCCCGCTCGCCGTCCTGCTGCTGGCTCTCCCCGCCTGCCGCTCCCGCTCGGAGTCGGAGTCCGCCGGGGCCTGGGAGCGCATCGATCTCTGGAAGACGCCGCCGGTCGTGGAGTCGACCCCCGCGGAGTGGAAGGACGCGATCTTCCCGCAGATCTCCTATCTCGGCACGGCGGAAGTCCGAGACATGCGCTTCGTGCCGGCCCAGCAGCTCATCGCCTTTCCGAAACGGGCCGCGGGGCAGGTGCGGGCGCTGGAGCAGCGGGCCAGCTCGCGCGTGCGCTGGACGATCGAGCCGGGGCGGGACGCCTACGTCTCGCTCGTCCCGCTGGGCACCACCAACGGCTGCGTCTGCACCTACCGGGTGGGCGTCCGCGAGGCGCCGGACAAGCTCAAGGAGCTCTTCCACGTCGAGGCCGAGCCGGTGGGTCCCTTCGCCCCGGCGGCGCTGGAGGTCGACCTCTCCGCCTACGCCGGACGGAAGATCGATCTGCTCCTGCAGATCAACGGCTCGGCCGACCACGCTCCCGACAAGCCGGTCCCCAGCGCGCTCTGGGGGAGCCCGGCGGTCTACAGCCGCAGGGATCTGCCGGCCGCCAAACAGGCGAGCGAGGGGAACCGGCCGAACATCCTGCTGATCGGCATCGACACCCTGCGCGCCGAGGCCCTGGGCGCCTGGGGGAAGGAGCCGAGCCCCACCCCGTCGCTCGACCGCCTGGCCGGCCAGAGTGACGTCTGGCTCAACACCTATACGGCCCTCAACGTCACCAATCCGAGCTTCGACTCGATCATGACCGGCCTCTACGGCAAGAACCACGGCGTCTACGACCTCAAGACGCCGCTGCCGCCGGGCTCCGCGACGCTCGCCCGGCAGCTCTCCGCCGCCGGATACGACACCCTGGCCCTGATCTCCGCCAGCCACCTGGGCGACCACAACTCCGGCCTCGGCCAGGGTTTCGCCGAGGTGCACACCGCCACCGAGCAGTCCGCGGCCGAGATGAACGTCGACACCACGATCGACTGGCTGGCGGGCCATGCCGGCCGGACGAAGCCGTTCTTCATCTGGCTCCATCTCTTCGATCCGCACACGCCGCACACCCCGCCCGAGCCGTTCGCGCTGGGCTTCCGGCCCGCCGCCGCGATGGGCCTCTCGCCGGTGCGCGCCTGGACCCCTTTCCGGCCGCCGGGGCCGCGCGGCTTCACCGAGCAGGTGCTCGGCGCCGATCACGACCTCTACTACGGCGAGGTAGCCTATCTCGACCGGCAGGTGGGGCGCCTGATCGACTACCTGGCGAGCCGCGGGCTGCTCCGCAATACGGTGGTGGCGGTGGTGGCGGACCACGGCGAGAACCTCGGCGAGCACGGCATCCGCTTCCGCCACGTCGGCCTCTTCGACACCACTACCCACGTGCCGATGATGATCCGCTGGCCGGACCGCCGCGAGCGCCAGGGGCACCGCTTCACAGGGCTGGTGCAGACGATCGACCTCTACCCCACCCTGCTCGCCGCCGCCGGCCTCAAGGCCGGGAAGGTCGACGGCCAGGATCTGCGCGAGCTTACCGGCCCCACCGGCAAGGCGCGCCGGGCGGTCTTCTCCGAGCACGCCGGCCGCCTCGGCGTCTCCGTCCGCACCGTCGCCTACCGCTACGGCCTGAACCAGGGGAACGCCCCGTTCATCCCCGACGGCCCCTGTCTCTACGACCTCAAGGCCGATCCCGACGAGACGCAGAACCTCGCCGGCCACGGCCTGCCGGTCGAGAAGGAGCTCAACGACCTCCTCCTCCGCTGGCTCGCCGACCGCAGGCGCAACCCCAACCCGCAGTCGCGGGACCTCACCGACGAGGAAGTTCAGAAGCTGAAGGCGCTGGGGTACAACGGGGGGTAGGGGGGGAGCCGTTTTCCCGCTCCGAAGGAGCGAAATTTGAATAGCCTGGCGCTTTAGCGCCAGGTTGGGAGCCCTCCCCCACCCACCGCCCTGAAGGGGCGGAACCCAACTGCCCGATAAAAGCGTGGAGCGCTAAAAGCACCGCCCCCTCGGGGCGGGTTCTAGGCGGGGGGCCTGCCGACCTGGCGCTAAAGCGCCAGGCTATTCAAATTTCGCCCTTTCAGGGCGGAGACGGGAGTTGATTTGTCCCAATGACGAATTCCCGAGCCAGCTCTTCCGCGTCGAGATCCGCCACTGGCACTCCCGCTCTTCCGGCCAGAAGGAGAAATTCGACCCTTGGAAGCGCGCAGATCTCCGCTGCGCCGCCCGAGGAGATCCGCCCGCTTTCGAAGAGCTTCAGCGCCACGAAGAACTTGGCTTCCTTGACGAACTCTTCCTGGCTCTGTCCCGTGTTCAGCAGGACGCTTTCCGGCAGATCGATATGGATCATACCCATCCAATCCTTCCTCTTTCCTACTCGGCCTCCACCCCATCCGCCGCCTCCAGCTCGGCCTCCCGCTTCTTCTTGGCGCGAACCGCCATGAAGGCGGCGCCGACGCCGAGGAAGTAGAGGCCGATCGCGGGGAGGGCGAAGATGCAGAGGTTCACCACGTCCGGGGTCGGCGTGATGATGGCCGCGATGATGAAGATGATCACCACCGCGTGCCGCCAGAAGCGCATCAGGAGTCCCGGCGTGATGACGCCGACCAGGGTGAGCAGCAGGATCAGGACCGGCAGCTCGAACATCAGGCCGAGGCCGAAGATCACCGTCAGCAGGAAGCCGAAGTACTTGTCGGCGGTGATCACCGCCTGCATGTCCTTGCCGACGTTGAGCAGGAAGCTCGCGCCCATGGGGAACGCCACGTAGTAGCCGAAGGCGCCGCCGCAGATGAAGAAGAGCGAGGTGAAGAAGATGAACGGCGCCGCCAGCCGCCGCTCGCGGATGTAGAGGCCGGGCGAGATGAACGCCCAGAGCTGGTAGAGCACGAACGGCGCGGCGAGGAAGACCGCCGCGTAGGCGGCCATCTTGAAGTAGAGGATGAACGGATCGGTCAGCGCCAGGAACGAGAGCTTGATGTTGGGGTCGATCCGGTGGAGCGGCGCGACCAGGAACTTGTAGATCTCGTGGTAGTAGGCCCAGCAGGGGAAGAAGGCGATCGAGATCGCCAGCACCGACCAGATGATCCGCTTGCGCAGCTCCTCCAGATGCTCCATCAGCGACATCCGCGACAGCTCCTCCTGCTGACGGGCGGAGAGGCGCGAAGGCACAGGGGGTGGCGCGGAAGGAGTCATCCGTCGGCGGGGGTCCGGAACGGGATTGGGCTCAGTGGTGCCCCGGGAGGTCCGGAGCGGCAGCGGGCTCGTGGGAGGACGGCGGCTCAAGATCTGCGATCCGTTCGGGGCCCGCGAGCGGCTCGGGCAGGAGCGCCGGCGCCGGCGGCTCGGGCGCGGCGGCGGGGAACCCGGCCGACCGGGGCTCGGTCATCTCCGGCGCCTCGCCCGGGGGGCCCGCCACGATGACCGCCTCATGGTGCTTCACCTCTACGGGGTCCTCGAGGCGGCGGGTCCGCAGCACCGGCGGCACCGGGGCTTCGTCGAGCGCCAGCTCGGTGTTGATCGACCGCTTGAGCTCGTCCGTCGCCCGGCGGAACTCGGCGACTCCGCGGCCCAGCGTGCGCCCGAGCTCCGGCAGCTTCTTGGGACCGAAGATGAGCAGTGCGACGAGGAAGATGAAGATGATTTCGGGGAGACCCAGGGAACCCATGCGACCCTCCAGAAGGCCGATCATCGGACCGAGAGGGCCGCAAAGTCAAGGGCCGGCGGGCGGAGCGGGGTCCCGGAATCGCTCCGGAGGTAGTAAACTGGTCGGCATGAGACGTTCCTGGCGCATCGCTGCAATCGCACTCTTCACTCTTGCGCTGGCGCTCGGCGGCCTGCTGGGCGACCGGCTCCTCGCCGTGACCGACGAGACGCGCGACTCCCTCCGCCTCTACACCGAGCTGGTGAACCTGGAGCACGACCGCTACGGGGCCGAGGTGAGCTATCGCGACCTGGTCTACTCGTCGGTCAACGGCATGCTCCGTTCCCTCGACCCCCACACGGCCTTCCTCAGCCCCGAGGCGTACGAGGGGATGCGGGAGAAGCAGCAGACCAGCTTCTACGGTCTGGGCATCCTGGTGGGTGTCCGCAACGGGCAGCTCACCGTCATCTCCCCGCTCGAGGGCACGCCGGCCGCCCGGCTCGGCATCCAGGCGGGTGACGTCATCAGCACCATCGAAGGCGAGCCGACCGATCAGATGAACCTCGACGACGCCGTGGGCAAGCTCAAGGGGCCCAAGGGGACGCAGGTCAAGATCTCGATCGTCCGCCGCGGCCTGGCGCAGCCCCTGTCGATGTCGGTGACGCGGGCCGAGATCCCGCAGACCACCGTCCGCCAGACCTACATGCTGAACCCGACCACGGGCTACATCCAGCTCACCGAGTTCGCCCGCGGCTCCGGCCACGAGATCGCCGAGGCGCTGGACAAGCTCCGCGGCTCCGGCATGAAGCAGCTCGTGGTCGACCTCCGCAACAACGGCGGCGGCCTGCTCGACCAGGCGATCGACATCGCCGACCAGTTCCTCCCCGAAGGCTCGATGATCGTGCAGACCAAGGGGCGGACGCGCGACTCCTTCCAGTCCTACCGGGCGAGCGGCAAGTATCCGGCGCTCGACGTGCCGGTGGTGGTGCTGGTCAACGAGGGGACGGCCTCGGCCTCCGAGATCCTCTCCGGCGCCCTGCAGGACCACGACCGCGGGCTGATCGTGGGCACCCCGAGCTGGGGCAAGGGCCTGGTGCAGACGGTCTACAACCTCTCCTACGGGGCGGGCCTGGCGCTCACCACGGCCAAGTACTACACCCCGAGCGGCCGCCTGATCCAGCGCGACTACAGCTCCTACTTCGACTACTACACCCACGCCGACGCGGGCTCGCCCGAGCTCACCGGCAAGACGGTCGACGAAAAGGACATCTTCCACACCGACCTCGGCCGCAAGGTCTACGGCGGCGGCGGCATCACGCCCGACGTGATGGTGAAGGACCAGGAGCTGGCCCCCTTCGAGCAGTTCCTGCTCGCCCGCAACGCCTACCTCAACTTCGCGATCGACTACGCCAGCCGCAACAAGGTGACGGCGGGCTGGAAGCCGGACACCGACAAGGTGCTGGCCGAGTTCGGCCAGTGGCTGGTCAAGGAGAAGATCGCCACCCAGGCGGAGGTCGACAAGAACCTCCCGGTCAAGGAGCTCCGCGACGGCTCGATCCTCCAGATCCGCGCCGAGCTGGCGAACGCCGTCGCCGGCCAGGAAGCCCGTCACCGCGTGCTCTCCGAAGGCGACATCCAGCTCCAGCAGGCCCTCAAGCTCTTCGACCGCGCAGCGACCATGCTCGCCCAGCGGCGCGAAAAGGGAGTGCCGAAGGTGGAGCAGGGAGCGCAGACGAAGGGGATGTAGGGCGAGAGTCGACATCCCTGGAAACGGAAAGGCCGGCGGTGACGCCGGCCTTTTTTCGTTTTTCCCTGGGACCGCCGGCGTCCCGCCGGCTCTAACTTCGCTTTTGTGAAGTTGGCGGTGACCGCCGACCTGTGCCTTTCTGCGCCCCCCACCCCGAAGCCTCACCCCCGGCCCCTCTCCCACCGCCCTCCCGCCAGCCGGGAGAGGGGGGGCGTTCCCGAACCTGAATTGCTTGTAGGGCGCGCTGTGCGCGCCTTGAAACGTTGACGGTGCGCACAGCGCACCCTACGGGCACCGACGCTTCAACCGGGCCCCCCCTCTCCCGGCAGGGCGGGAGTGCGGTGGGAGAGGGGCCGGGGGTGAGGCTTCGGGGTGGGGGCGCCTCCGGGAGAGGGGGGGCGTTCCCGAACCTGTATTGCTTGTAGGGCGCGCTGTGCGCGCCTTGAAACGTCGAAGGTGCGCACAGCGCACCCTACGGGCACCGACGCTTCAACCGGGCCCCCCCTCTCCCGGCAGGGCGGGAGTGCGGTGGGAGAGGGGCCGGGGGTGAGGCTTCGGGGTGGGGGGCCGCTCCAGACTCCTCCGGACTCCCCCTACTCCTCCACCCCAGCCCCCGCTCCGTCGATCTCCTCGAAGTAGTCCGGCTTCACCAGCACCTCGCGCGGCTTGGACCCTTGCGCGGGGCCGAGGAGGCCGTCGCGCTCCATCATGTCGATCAGGCGGGCGGCGCGGGAGAAGCCGACGCGCATGCGGCGCTGGAGGAAGCTCGCGGAGGCCTGGCGCTCGGCGATGACCAGCCGGGCCGCCTCGTCGTAGAGCTCGTCGTCGTTGTCGCCACCCCCACCCCCGGAGGCGCCGTCGCCGTCGGGAGCCTTGAGGACGTCCGGGTCGAGGTCGGGTTTGCCCTGCTTCTTGAGCCAGCGGATCAGCGCCGCCGTCTCCTGCTCGGAGATGTAGGCGCCGTGCAGGCGCATCACCCGCGACGAGCCGGGGGGCATCATCAGCATGTCCCCCTTGCCGAGCAGCTTCTCGGAGCCGACCTGGTCGAGGATGGTGCGCGAGTCGTGGCGGCTCGCCGTGGCGAACGAGATGCGGCAGGGGAAGTTCGCCTTGATCGTGCCGGTCAGCACGTCCACCGACGGCCGCTGGGTCGCCACGATCAGGTGGATGCCCACGGCGCGGGCCATCTGCGCCAGCCGCGCGATCGAGGTCTCGACCTCCGAGGAGGAGACCATCATCAGGTCGGCCAGCTCGTCGATCACCACCACGTAGTACGGCAGCGGCTTGAGGTCGTCGGCGGTGAACAGCCCGTCGCCGCCGTCCGAAAGCGACAGGCGCTGCTGGGTCTCGGGGTCCGAGATCGCCCGGTTGTAGTAGGCGATCGAGCGCACGTGGACCTCGGCGAGCAGGCGGTAGCGGCGCTCCATCTCGGCCACCGCCCAGCGCAGGGCGTTGGCCGCCTTCTTGGGATCGACCACCACCTCGCACTTGAGGTGCGGGATGTCGGCGTAGACGCCGAGCTCGATCCGCTTGGGATCGATGAAGATGAACTGCACCTCGTCGCGCGTGGCCTTGTAGAGGATCGAGGTGATCATGCTCTGCAGACCCACGCTCTTGCCCGCGCCGGTGGCGCCGGCGATCAGCAGGTGGGGCATGGTGGCGAGGTCGGCGTAGTAGGGCTCGCCGTGGATGTCGGTGCCGATCGCCATGTTGAGCACCGAGGGCGACTTGCGGAACCGCTCGTCGGCGAGCATGTTGCCGAGCCGGATGATCGAGCGCTCCTTGTTCGGCACCTCGATGCCCAGCGTCGAGCGGCCGGGCATGCGGTCGATGCGCACCGACTCGGCCTTGAGGGCGAGCGCCAGGTCGTCCTGGAGGTTGACGATCTGGCTGACCTTGACGCCCGGCGCCGGCTGGAATTCGAAGACGGTGATCACCGGGCCGGGAGTGATCGCCTCGACCGTCCCCTCGACGCCGAACTCGGCGCAGCGGCTGCGGATCGACTCGCCGCGGCGGACCAGCTCGACCTCGTCCTGCGCGCTCCGCCCCTCTCCCATCTGGAGGAGGTTGACCGGCGGCAGCGTGCCCGGCGCGACATCGCCCACGAACGGCAGCTCCTTCTGGGGGAGCGGCTTCGGGCGGACCGGCGGCATGACCGGAGAGGATGCATTGGCAGCCGCTGGGCGAGGCGCCGGCACCGCCGGACGCGGATCGTCGGAGAAGTCCTCGTCCGGCTCCAGGGCGAAGGCGGGCACGCGGCGGATCGCGAAGTCGGCCTCCCCCTTCTTCTCGGTCACCCGCGCCGGGCGCATGGGGAGGTCAAGGTGGTCGGGAGGCGGCGCGCCCACCGACATCGCCGCCGCGGCCATCGACGGCCGGTGCGCCTCGGGGGTGGCGGGGGGCGTCTTCTTCTGCTTCTCCTCGGCGACCCGCTGGAGGTGCTTGGTGATCACCCGCCGCCGGTTGCGCTCCTTCTCGCGCCGCTCGTGGCGCCGCTCGCGGGCGAGGGTCCAGCTCTGCCAGAGCTGCCGCACGCGGTCGCGCCAGGACGCCAGCACGCTCCCCAGCGTCGACTGCACCGCCAGGGCGGTGCCGACGGCGACGGCCGAGCCGAGCACCACCAGGGTGCCGGCGAAGTTGAGGCGCCCCTGGAGGAAGTCGGCGAGCAGCACCCCGAAGGCGCCCCCCGCCGCCACCGAGCCGTCGGTCCAGAGCAGCCGGCCGCAGCCGATCTGGAGGAGAGCGGGCGTCGAGGCGAGCAGCAGGACCGCGCCGAACCCCCGTCCCACCACCCGCGCCGCGTCCCGCCGCCGCAGCCGCCGCCAGCCGGAGACCAGCAGGAACAGGGGGATCAGAAAGCAGGTCAGGCCGAAGAAGCCGAACGCCACCGCCGAGACCTGGGCGCCCACCGATCCCGCCCAGTTGTGGGCGTGGGTCGCCGCGGGAACGCTGTGCAGCAGGCTGGGATCCTGCGGATGGTGGCTCCCCAGGCTGAGGCTCAGGAACAGCGCCGCCGCGAGCATGAGGATACCCAGCAGCTCGTTCCCCTTCTCGGGCGAGAGGGTAGGCCGCTCCGGGCTCGTGCTCTTCTTGCGGACGACGGCGACGGACATGGCTAGAAATTGGATGAGCAAATCACGCGCAACTAGGCATGAAGTCTAGCATACGGAGAAGTCCAGGAGGATTTTGCCATCTGGAACGGGTCCGCTTCGAGGGCAGGGTGCCCCGGAAAGAACTATCGCCCTGTAGCCTGAGCTTCTTAGTTCTACTTTGTCAGATTCACCTTGGCTTTGGCGTTGGCCCTCATCACCCCGGCCCTCTTCTCCCGCCCCCTCCCACCCTCCCTCACCGGGAGAAGAGGGAGACAAGCAATACCTCTGGCCCAGCCCTTGTCTTTCTCCCCTCTCCCGGTGAGGGAGGGTGGGAGGGGGACGGGAGAGGGGCCGGGGGTGAGGGCTCGGGCGGGCAGCTCCCACGGATAAGGCCAATCTGACAAAGTAGAATTAGGACCGCCCCGCTCGCTCCAGCGCCTGCTGCATGAGCATGTCCTGGCTGGAGCGGGGCTCCGCATCCTTGCCCGGCCGGCGCTGGACGTAGGAGCCGTCGGCCTGCATGTCCCAAGCCTTGACGTTGTCGGCGAGCTGGAGGTCGAGGATCGCCTTGACCTCCTCCTGGAGGCGGGGATCCTCGATCGGCACCGCCGCCTCGACGCGGGCGTCGAGGTTGCGGGTCATCCAGTCGGCCGAGCCGATGTAGGTCTCCGGCTTGCCGCCGTTGGCGAACCAGAAGATGCGGGCGTGCTCCAGGTAGCGGCCGACGATGCTGATCACGCGGATCGTCTCGCTCTTGCCCGGCAGCCCCGGCCGCAGCCGGCAGATGCCGCGCACGATGAGGTCGATCTCCACCCCGGCGGCCGAGGCGTCGTAGAGGGCGTCGATGACCTGGCGGTCGTCGAGCGCGTTCATCTTGGCGATGATGTGCCCGCCCCGCCCCTTGCGGTGGTGCTTGACCTCGCGCTCGATCATCTCCAGGAAGCGCTGGCGCATGCTGATCGGCGCCACCAGCAGCTTCTTGAACTTCGGCTGGTAGACGAAGCCGGTGAGCATGTTGAAGAGCTGGGCGACGTCCTGGGCGATCTCCTCGTTGGCCGTGAACAGGCCGAGGTCGGTGTAGAGCTTCGCCGTCTCCGGGTTGTAGTTGCCGGTGGCGATGTGGACGTAGCTGCGCAGCGCGTCCTTCTCCTGGCGCACCACGAGCGCGATCTTGGCGTGGGTCTTCAGGCCCACCACGCCGTAGCAGACGTGGGCCCCGACCCCTTCCAGCGCCTCCGCCCATTCGATGTTGGCCGCCTCGTCGAAGCGGGCCTTGATCTCCACCGTGATGGCGATCTGCTTGCGCGCCTCGGCGGCGCGGATCAGAGCCTGCATATTGGGCGACCCCGCGGAGGTGCGGTAGAGGGTCTGCTTGATGGCGAACACCGAGCGGTCGTCCGCCGCCGTCTCGATGAACCGCTGGACGCTGTTGGCGAAGGAGTCGTAGGGATGATGGACCAGGATGTCCCCGGCGGTGACGGCGCCGAAGATCCCCCCCTCCTCGTCCTCGACGTGGAAGCGGGGGGGTATGACCGGCGTCCAGGGGCGGAAGCGGAGCGACGGCAGCGGCGCGCTGCCGGCGAGCGACATCAGGTCCTTGAGGGCGAGCGGCCCCTCCACCTCGTAGAGCTCGGGTTCGCCGAGCTCGAGCTCGTCGAAGAGGAGGTCGAGCATCCAGCGCGGCATCCCCTTGGCGACCTCCAGCCGCACCACGGTGGCGAAGCGGCGCTCGCGGAGCTCCTCCTGGATCACTTCCAGCAGGTCCTCGGCGGTCTCCTCGTTGCGGTGAACGTCGGCGTTGCGGGTCACCCGGAAAGGGTAGGACTCGACGACCTCCATGCCGGGAAACAGGCGGTCGAGGTGGTGGGCGATCACCTCTTCGAGGGGCACGAAACGGAGCGTCTTCGGCACCTGCACCCAGCGCGGCAGCACGTGCGGCGCCTTGACCCGGGCGAAGCGGGGCGCCGTGTCTCCCGGCGCCTTGATCGAGACGGCGAGCGACAGGCTGACGTTCGAGATGAAAGGGAAGGGGTGGGCGGGGTCGACCGCCAGCGGCGTCAGCACGGGGAAGAACTGGCGGTCGAACTCGTCGGCGAGGTGGCGCCGCTCGCTCCCCCGCAGCCCGTCCCAGCTCACCAGCTCGAGGCCGTGCTGGGCGAGGGCGGGGAGGAGGTCGCCGTTGAGCAGACGGCGCTGGCGCTTGACCATCGGCCGCACCTTGGCGTTGATCGCCGCGAGCTGCTGCAAGGGGGTGCCGTCGGTGCCGGGATCGAGCTCGCGCACGTTGCTGGCGAGCTGCTGCTTCAGGCCGCCCACCCGCTTCATGAAGAACTCGTCGAGGTTGGAATCGAAGATGGCGACGAATTTCAGCCGCTCCAGCAGCGGGTTGGCGGCGTCCTCCGCCTCGTGCAGCACGCGGGCGTTGAACTCCAGCCACGACAGCTCGCGGTTGAGCAGATCGGTGGCTGCCACGACCTTCTCGATCGGTTCCATACGGGATGGGTTGGGCTCGGACACGGTGCGCTCGACCTCCGGCGGATCGGAGAAGCAATTCTTCCGCCCGGCAATAGGAACCGAAATTCTGTCATATCCCGGCGCGGGCCTGACGTGACCGCCGTGTGACAACTCGTCCGGAGCATCGTGACTCCCCCGCGACCCAGCCGTCACGGCGCTCTCATGCCGACCCTTTACGCTCAGCTTTCGACGTGAGAGCCCATCGTTATCGCTTCATCAAACCCCCGGCTTCGCCGACGCCCCGGAAGGAGAAACGCCGATGACGGCCCGCGCCGACCTGCACGTCCACAGCAAGCATTCGAGCCAGCCCAGCGAATGGATCCTCCGCCGCTTCCGCGCCCCCGAGAGCTACACCGAACCGCTGGAGATCTACCGCCTCTGCCGCGAGCGCGGCATGGACTTCGTCACCATCAGCGACCACGACGCGATCTCGGGCGCCCTGGAGATCGCCCACCTCCCCGGCACCTTCCTCTCCTCGGAGGTGACGGTCGAGTTCCCCGAGGACGGCTGCGAGATCCACTGCCTGGTCGCCGGCATCGACGAGGCGCAGCACCTGGAGATCCAGCGCCTGCGGCGCAACGTCTACGAATTCCGCGACTATCTCCGCGAGCAGGGCATCCTCCACTCCGTGGCCCATCCGCTCTTCCGGGTCAACGACCGGCTGACCCTCGAGCAGCTCGAGAAGCTCCTCGTCCTCTTCAACTGCTTCGAGGCGCTCAACGGCATCCACGACCGGCGGGCGAACGGCCTGGTGCGGAGCATCTTCGGCAGCCTGAACCGCGGCGTCCTGGCGGACCTCGCCGAGCGCCACCGGCTGGAGCCGATGGGCCCCACCCCCTGGGTCAAGACGTTCACCGGGGGGAGCGACGACCATGGCGGCTTCTACATCGGCACCACCTGGACGCGGACCCCGGCCGCCGCCACCGTCGAGGAGTATCTCGCCCACCTGCGGGCCGGCCGCCATGAGCCGGGCGGGGAGACGGGATCGAGCCTCCGCCTCGTGCAGAGCCTCTACAGCATCACCTGGGAGTACTACCGGCGGCAGTTTCCCGCTCTCCTCGGCAACCGCAAGGATCCCTTCGCCGAGCTGCTGCGCGGCCTGGCTCATCCGGAGGGGCAGGCCGAGGAGGAGCCGGCGGGCTTCCGCGAGCGCCTCGCCAAGGTCGTGATCTTCCCCGGCGCCCGGCGATCCCCGGATCCAGCGGCCGAGCCCATCGACCGCCGGACCTTCGCCGCGGCCGGCAGGGCGCAACGGGAGTCGCTCTCATCGCTGGCCGAGGGGCTCGTCCGCCACCTCCGCCGCGGGCGCCTCGCCGAGAGTCTCTCCGCCCTCACCCACTTGGCGCCGCTCGCCCTCTCGGCCGCCCCCTACCTGGTGGCCCTCCAGGCGCAGCACAAGGACGCCGACCTCCTGGAGGCGGCGGCGCGGCGCTTCCTCGGCCGCTCCCCCGAGGGGGACCGCCCTGCCAAGGTCGCGTGGTTCACCGACTCGCCGCAGGAAGCCGGCTTGGGCGGAGAGTGGCGGCGGGAGGCGACCGTGCTCACCTGCGCCCGCGGCAAGACGCCGCCGCACCTCGCCGTGCGCTCCTTCGAGGCGCTGCTCGAAATCCCCCTGCCGGACGGCGGAGCGCCGCCGCTGCGGGTGCCGCCGATCCTGGAGATGCTCGACACCTGCGAGCGCGAGCGCTATTCGGAGATCCTGATCAGCACGCCGGGGCCCGTCGGCCTCGCCGGCCTGGCCGCCGGCAAGCTCCTTGGCATCCGCCGGACCGTGCTCTTTCATTCCGGCTTCCACGGCGAGCTCCTCCGGCAGCTCACCGGCAGCCCGGCCCTGATCGAGCTGGCCTGGGCCTACCTGCGCTGGTTCTGCGGCCAGGTGGAATGTGTCCGCGTGGATGGCCAAGCCCTCGGCGACGAGCTGGCAGCGCGCGGTTTCGAGGCCGGCCGGCTGGAGGTGCTCGAAGCGGTTCCGGCGGAGGAGGCCCTGGTGGAGGCGGTGGTCTGAAGAGAGAAAGAGCAACCAGGGACCCAAGGGACAGCAGGGACACCAGGGACAGCAGGAAAAACAATCTGTTGTCCCTGGAGTCCCTGCAGTCCCTTGGGTCCCTGGTTTGGCTTCCCCTAGAATGACTCCGTGAGCCAGACGCCGAGCCAGACACCCACCGTGGTCGTTCAACCCCTGACCTTCCCGGCAAACGCCGATCCGGCGGTCCGCCACCCCTTGGGGATCGTCCCCGGCCGCGAGCGGCTGGCGGCGATCGACATCGGCTCGAACTCCCTCCACATGGTGGTGGCCGAGGCCGAGCCCAACGGCGGCTACCGGCTGCTGGGGCGGGAGCGCGAGATGGTCCGCCTCGGCAAGACCGGCCTCACCGACGGCGCGCTCTCCGAGGAGGCGATGCTCGACGGCCTGGAGGCGCTCGCCAAGATGACGACCCTCGCCCGGCTCCGCGGCGCCGCGCGGGTGGTGGCGGTCGCCACCAGCGCCGTGCGCGAAGCGGCCAACGGCGCCGACTTCCTGGCGCGGGTCAAGGCGCTGACCGGCCTCGACGTCCAGCTCCTCACCGGCATCGAGGAGGGACGGCTGATCTACCGGGCGGTGCGCGAGGTGGTCGACCTCGGGCCGGACACCGCGGTCATCGTCGACGTCGGCGGCGGCAGCACCGAGTGGATCACCGCCGAGGCGGGCGAGCTCGACCAGGTGGTCAGCCTCCCCCTGGGCTCGCTGCGCTGCGCCGCCGACCTCGCCGGCGATCCGGCGAGCGCCGCCTCCCTCGACCGCCTGCGCCGGTCGATCGATAAGGGTCTCGCCGCGGCGGTGCCGCGTGGCAAGGTCGAGCGGCTGGTTGCCACCTCGGGCACGGCGGTCTGCTGCGCCGACCTGATCGACCACTTCGCCGACCGCCCCTGGAAGGAGGTCTCCGGCGCCCGCGAGGTGCGGGCCAAGGACCTCGCCGCCCTGGTCGACCGCCTACGCCCGCTCAAGCGCCGGCAGATCGCCGACCTCCCTCCGGTGGGTGGCCCACGCTCGGATAGCCTGCTCGCCGGCGCCCTGCTGCTCCAGGCGCTGGTGGCCCACGCCGGCGTCGAGCGCTTCCAGGTCTCCGACCGCGCCCTGCGCGAGGGGCTGGTGCTCGCCGCCCTCGGCCAGCCGATCCCCGCCGCCGCCGCGCCCGAGGACCTGCGACGGCGGCAGGTGCTCCAGCTCGCCGAGCGCTCCGAGAGCGTCTACCGGCACAATTTGCAGACCGCCCGCCTGGCCGGCCGCCTGTTCGACGTCACCGCCTCGCTCCACGGCCTCGGCGCCCGCGAGCGCGAGTGGCTGGAGTACGCCGCCCTGCTCCACGACATCGGCTACTCCATCCACTACAAGGGACACCACAAGCACGCCTACTACCTGATCGCCAACGCGGTGCTCGACGCCTTCGACCAGCGCGAGATCGAGATCATCGCCCACGTCGCCCGTTACCACCGGGGCGCCGCGCCGAGGGCGAGCCATCCGACCCTGGCCCTCCTGAAGCCATGGCAGCAGCGCACCATCCGCAAGCTGGCGGCGCTGATCCGCGTCGCCGACGCCCTCGACCGCACCCACGCCTCCCGCGTCGACGAGATCTACTGCGCCATCCGCGGCTCCAAGGTGACCCTGGAGGTCCTCTCCCGCTATTCGGTGGAGCTCGAGCTGGAGGCCGCCCGCGAGCACGGCCGCTTCTTCGCCAAGGTCTTCGCCTGCCGCCTCCGCCTGCGCCAGGGGCTGGAGACCGTGGAGGAGTAGAGCGACTCCTTTTTACAGGGCCTTGGCAAGAATTTCCCACCCGCCGGCGCCCCCTCAACCGGCCGTCACACCCCGGTAACATCCTCGGTCACAAAGAGTTAACACGACTCTTGCACGGATTTCACATCGCCTCTGTGGAAAACTACACATAGGCGATCTGTCAAGCGTCTCGAGCGAGGGGGAAACCCAGGCGAAAGTGTATTGTTGTCAGTGACTTACGCGTCACTGCACAGCTCTATGGTCAAAGCGTTGAAAGGCCCGGAAACAGGGCCTTTGGTCCCCCTCCCAGGGGGGTTTTCCACAGGTTTTTCAGCAGTCGGTGTGGAAGACTCCATGCTAGCCTCTCGTCACATGGCACGCGAACGGATCCTGCTCATCGAAGACGAGCCCGACATTGCCGAGGTTTTGCAGTACAACCTCGAAAAAGAGGGTTTCGCGGTGGAGCTCGCCCATCGTGGGGACAGCGGCCTCGAGGCGCTGCGCCGCCAGTCTCCCGACCTGATCCTGCTCGACCTGATGCTCCCCGGGATCGACGGCCTCGAGCTGACCCGCCTGCTCAAGCGCGATCCCGCCACCTCCAAGCTGCCGATCGTGATGCTCACCGCCCGCGGCGAGGAGCTCGACCGCATCGTCGGCCTGGAGCTGGGGGCGGACGACTACATCAGCAAGCCGTTCAGCCCGCGCGAGGTGGTCCTGCGGGTCAAGGCGGTGCTCCGCCGCCTCCAGCACGAGGAGGTCGCCGCCGACCGCCTGGAGGTCGGCGGGGTGCAGCTCGACGTCTCCGGCCACCAGCTCCGCGTGCGCGGCAAGGAGACGCCGCTGACCGCCACCGAGTTCCGGCTGCTGCGCCTGCTGATGGAGCGCGGCGGCCGTGTCCAGACCCGCGGCCAGCTCCTCTCCGACGTCTGGGGGTACGCCGAGGACATCGACAGCCGCACCGTCGATACCCACATCCGGCGCCTCCGGCGCAAGCTGGGTTCCGAGGCCGACCGGATCGAGACGGTCATCGGCGTCGGCTACCGGCTGAGGCCCTGAGCGGGTGCGGCTCCTGGGTCTTCCGCCGAAGCTGCGGCTCGCTCCCCTCTGGCCCGCCCTGGCCGCCGTGGTCACCGCGACCCTGCTGCTGGGGTCGATGCTCCCCACCCTGCTCCAGCGCACCGCCGCCGTCCAGCTCTTCGACATGCTCGACCTGCTGGCGCCGATCGCCCGCGAGCGGCTGAGCCAGCCGCAGGTCAACCTGGAGACCTGGGCGGTGCAGCTCGCGGCGGACAGCGGCATCCGCGTCACCCTCATCCGCCGCGACGGCGTGGTGCTCGCCGACAGCTCCGTCGAGCCCGGCGAGGTGCGGGCGATGCAGAACCACCGCACCCGCCCGGAGGTGCGCGCCGCGCTCGCCGGCGGCCGCGGGATGAACGTCCGGCAGAGCGCCACCACCGGCAACACCTACGTCTACGTCGCGCGCACGCTCTCCGGGCCCGGGGGCGAGGTGATGGTCCTCCGCCTCGCCGAGCCGCTGGAGCAGCTCAGCGCCCTGCGCAGCCGGCTGGCGGTGGCCATGGCGCTCGCCATCCTGGCCGCCGGCATCGCCATCCTCCTCACCTCGCTCTGGCTCGACCGCCGGCTCTTCGAGCCGGTGTCGCGGCTGATCTCCGGCGCCCAGGACCTGGCGCTGGGCCGGGTCTCCCGCGTCGCCGTGCCGGACGAGGAGGAGCTCGCCGCCCTGGCGCTCGCCCTCAACCGCCTCGCCGCCAGCGCCGAGCGGCAGTTCGAGGCGGTCAGCCGCGAGCGCGACCACCTCCAGGAGATCCTCGCCAGCATGTCCGAGGGGGTGCTGGTGGTCGACCGCGACGGCCGCGCCCAGATGATCAACGGCGCCTTCTACCGCCTCTTCGACCTGACGGGTGACTTCAGCGGCCGGCCGGCGCTGGAGATCATCCGCCACCCCGGCTTCGGCCGCCTGATCGACGACACCCTGCGCCAGGGGCGCCCGCAGACCGCCCAGATCGTCCTCGCCTCCCCCGAGCGGCGGACGCTGCTGCTGACCAGCGCCCTGCTCTCCGCCGGCGAGCGCGGGGCCGTGGTGGTGGCCCGCGACACCACGGAGCTGACCCGCGTCGCCGACATGCGTCGCGACTTCGTGGCCAACGTCTCGCACGAGCTGAAGACCCCGCTGGCGGCGATCCGCGGCTACGCCGAGACCCTGCGCGACGGCGCCCTCGACGAGCCGCCGACGGCCCGCCGCTTCACCGACCGCATCCTCAGCCAGTGCCGGCGCCTCCAAGAGCTGCTCGACGACCTGCTGATCCTCTCCCGCCTCGAAGGGGTGGACGCCGCGCTCGACCGCGAGCCGGTGAGCCTGGCGGCCGTCGCCCGCCACGCCGCCGAGCTGCTCGCCCCCACGGCGCGCGAGAAGCGGGTGGAGATCGAGATCGAGGAGGAGCCCGTGCCGCCGATCCCCGGCGACGCCGGCAACCTCGAACGGCTGCTGCTCAACCTGCTCGACAACGCGATCAAGTACAACCGGCCGGACGGCAAGATCACCGTCCGCGTCGCGCGCTGCGACGGCGAGGCGCTGCTGGAGGTGATCGACAGCGGGATCGGCATCCCGCCCGAGTCGATCCCGCGCATCTTCGAGCGCTTCTATCGGGTGGACAAGGGGCGCGCCCGCGAGGAGGGGGGGACCGGCCTGGGGCTGGCGATCGTCAAGCACATCGCCCAGGCCCACGGCGGTCAGGTGGACGTCGAGAGCCGCATCGGCCGCGGCTCGACGTTCCGGGTGCGGCTACCGCTGCCGGCGTGAAAAGCGGGAACACAGACGAACAGGGACCTTCACGGACGAACACGGACAGTTTGTAGTCCGTGTTCGTCCGTGTTCGTCCCTGTCCGTCCGTGGAGTTTCCTACCGCGCGCGATCAGGCCGTCGTGGCGGTGGTCTGGCAGCTTACGCAGGTGTGCTGAACGCTGCAGATCTGGCGGCTCTCCTGCGGGCAGATGACCGCGGCGCCGGCGACCCCTTCGAGATTCCGGGCCTCCAGCGGCGCCAGGGTCTCCTTGGCCAGGCTCATCTTCTTACGCTCGCTCTTCTTCTTTTTCATCGGTTCTACCTCCTCGTAAGTGGACGTTGAGGATACCACACCCATAGCGATATCAATATTTCACGACTCCTTCGCCTTCGCGCCGTTTCTGATCTCCCGCCGCGACAGCCAGAACCCCGGCGCCATCGGCAGCCAGTAGGTGAAGCCGCGCAGCAGGAGGGTGGCGGTGAGCCCCGCCTCGACCGGCACGCGGAACAGGGCCAGCATGGCGACCGCGCTCGCCTCGAAGGTGCCGAGGCCGCCCGGCACCAGGAGGACCGTCGCCGCCACCTGGGCGAAGACGAAGCTGGCGAACGCCGCCGCCGGATGGGCGTGGAAGCCGACGGCGCGCAGGGTCGCCCAGAGGGTGGCGGCGTCGAGGACGAAGATGAGGAGCTGGAGGGCGACGTCCTCCAGCAGGATCGCGCGGTTGCGCACCAGCCGGCGGGGCGCGCTGGCCACCTGCTTGAGGAGATCGCCGGCGCGCGGCACGAAGCGGACCCAGCGTGGCGGCTCGCGATCGCGCTTGCGCCCCCGGCTGAGCCAGAGCACGGCGGCCGGGATCGACAGGGCGAAGATCGGGAACAGGCCGGCCAGCAGGAGCACCAGGCGGTTGAGGTCGCGCAGCCAGGCGACGATGGCCAGGCTGGCGATCACGCAGACGGCGAAGGCGGCGTAGAGGGTCAGCAGGTCGACCAGGATGGCGGCCACGGCGAGCCGGGTGTGGACCTTCCGCTTCTGCAGCGCCTTGACCACCAGCAGCCGGCCGCCGAAGCCGGCGGTGGGCAGCACCTGGTCGACGAACAGCCGGGCCACGGCGACCGGCACCAGCGAGCGCACCGTGCAGCGCCCCCGCCCCCGCCGCAGCACCCGCTGCCAGACCGCCGCCGCGGCGACGTAGGTGGCGGCCTGGAGGAGGGCGGCCACCAGGATCCACGCCGGCCGCGCCGCTTCGAGCTGGAGCGCGAACTTGCGCCCCTCGCCGAGATGGGAGACGACGGCGAACAGGCCGGCCAGGAGCAGCACGCCCGGCAGCCAGGAGAGGATCCGCCGTAATCGGCTCGTCTTCGGAGTCTCCCCGGGTGTCTCCCCGCCCGTGGCCTCCGCCTCGGCCTCGACCTTGCTCTCTTCCTGCGCCGGCTCCGCCATCGCCGGGCATCCTACCAGCCCGGGTGCGCGCAGGCCGCCCGTTCGGATAACGTACCGCCGTTCAGGAGATCCGAGATGCGTACCCTTCTCTCGAAAAGCTTTGTCCTGGCAGCGATAGCGGGAATGGTGGGGATGGCCGCCCTCTCCTTCCCGGCGTCCATGGCGCCGGCGGCGTCCCGATCGCCGCAGACCTTCGGCATCCCGCACGCCACCTTCCCCCTGCCCGGCGTCATGGCCGCCGGCCAGCCGACCGGCGAGCAGATCCAGCTTCTCGCCGAGGAGGGGAACTACCACGCCGTGATCGACCTCCGCCCCCCGAGCGAGCCCCGCGGCTTCGACGAGCCGGAGGCCGCCCGCCAGATCGGGCTCGCCTACATCAACATCCCGGTCACGCCGGCGACGCTCGACCAGTCGGCGATCGACCGCTTCCTCGAAGCCCTGCGCGCGATCCAGCCGCCGCTGATCGTCCACGACGGCACCGCGGAGCGCCCCGCCGCCCTCCTCTATGCCTGGCTGGTGCTGGAGAAGCGGGAGACGCCCGCGCGGGCGATGGAACGGGCTAGGGTCGCCGGCCTGCGCGATCCGGAGCTGGCGCAGAAGGTGAGGAAGCTGGTGGCCGAGCGGAGCACGCCGGGCGCCACCCCCAGGCCCTGAGCCTCACTTCCCGTGGATCATCCCCACGATCCCGGCCCGGATCATCGCCACCGAGATCGCCGCCAGGAAGAGGCTCGCCACCTTGGCGATCGCCCGTGACCCGGCGGTGCCGGTGGCGCGGCCGATATAGGGGCTGGCCACCAGGGTCAGGAACACCAGCGCCATGTTGACGATCAAAGAGAGCAGCGTGGGGATGTAGCCGTAGGCCTCGCGCGACACCAGGATCGAGGTGATGGCGGCGGGGCCGACGATCAGCGGGATGCCCAGCGGCACGATGCCCACCGAGGCGAGGTCCTCCCCCTCACCCCCCTCCGTGGGGTCGCGGCGGCGGTAGTCGCCGAAGATCAGGTTGGAGATGCTGAGCACCAGCAGGATCAGGCCGCCGCCCACGCGGAGGTCGTTGACGGTGATACCGAGAAGGGAAAAGATGAGCTGGCCCGCGAACAGGATCAGCACCGAGAGCCCGACGGCGGTGAGCATCGCCTGCAAGGTCAGCCGCCGGCGGTCGGCTGCGGGGAGGTTCTCGGTGACGCTGAGGTAGATGGGGATGATCCCCATCGGATTGATCGCCACGAAGAGCGGCAGGAAGCTTTCGACGTACGGAGCGATGTAGGCGCGCATCGACGGGGATCCCGGGGTCCCGGGGAGCATATCGCGATGAGGATCGGACGAACACGGACTGACACGGACTGACACGGACGAACACGGACGAACACGGACAAAAAAGCTCAACGGACGAGCCGTGTTCCTGGGTCCGTGCTCGTCCCTGTTCGTCCATGCTCGTCCGTGTTCTTCAGCCCGGCGAAGGGGTCACCACGAGCTGGTTCACCACGCTGGTAACTCCCTCCACCTTGCGGGCGACCTTCTCGGCTTCGACCTTCTGCTCGGCCAGGGCGACCTTGCCGCTCAGGGTGACCTGCCCGTGCGAGGTGTCGACGTTGACGTAGATGGCGTTGATCGCCGGGTCGCCCGCCAGCTTGGTCTTCACGGTGGCGGTGATGTTGGCGTCGTTGAGCAGCTCCTTGGCCGCCGGGACGACCTTGGTCTCGACCTGGGTCTGCACCTTGTCGGCGCCGCGCTGGATGGCCGCGCCGGCCTGGTCGGCGCCCGCCTTGATCTGCTCGCCGGTGCTCTTGAACTCCGCGTTGGCGTGGGCGACGTTCTGGTCGACCTTCTCGCCGTTGACGTGGACCTGGGTGTTGCCCTGGGCGTCCCGCTCCGCGTGGACGGCGCTGTCGGGGTTGTTGCAAGCGGCCAGCGGGATCAAACCGACTCCCAGGCAGATCGCCGCCAGGGTGGGAAGAGTTCGGGTTTTCATGGCTCGTCTCCTTGGGAAGACAAAAAAAGGGGGGAAACGGCTGGCCTGTCGACTCAGGACGTCTCCCCTTCAGGGAGGGGCCGCGAAAGGCTGCTTCGCGCCGCTGCGTGCCTCGGGGTTGGCCTCGAGGCTGATTCAGAGAGATGCAGCCTCTGTGCCAGTGCCGACAGCCCGCGGAGCCCGGAAACGGCTTCCGGAGACCTCGTCCGCGCGTTTTGTGCCGTGAAATTCTTACAGGATCGGCAGGACGGGCTGCGCCACGATCCCCGCCACCCGGCCGGCGCCGCTGTAGACGTTGAAGCGGTCACCGCGCAGGAAGCCGACGAGGGTGAGGCCGAAGCGCTCCGCCAGCTCGACCGCCAGGCTGCTCGGGGCCGAGACGGCGCAGACCACCGGCACCCCGGCGACCAGGCATTTCTGGAGGATCTCGTAGCTCGACCGGCCGCTCACCAGCACCACGTGCCGGTGGAGGGGGAGGAGCCCCTCGCCGAGCGCCCAGCCGATCAGCTTGTCGAGGGCGTTGTGGCGGCCGACGTCCTCGCGGACGGCGAGGAGGGTTCCCTCGACGTCGAAGAGGGCCGCAGCGTGGATGCCGCCGGTGGTGGCGAACAGCCCCTGGGCCTCGCGCAGCCGGCCCGGCAGGGCGGCGAGTAGGGCGGGCGAGACCTCGGGGCCCGGCGGCGGCGGCTCGGTCACCCGCAGGGTCAGCGCGTCCAGACCCGCCTTGCCACAGACGCCGCAGGCGCTGGTGGCGAAGAAGTGCCGTTCAAGCCCGGCGAGCTCCGGCTCGGGGAGGTCGTCCGCCAGCTCGACGTCCACGATATTGGTGCAGGCCCCTCCGGGCTCGACGCACGCCTGGCTGCGCACCACGTCCGCCCGCCGCTCGATCACCCCCTCGGCGAACAGAAAGCCGAGGGCCAGCTCCTCGTCCGCTCCCGGAGTCCGCATGGTGACGGCGACGGTGCGCCGCCGGCCCTCCTGGATCAGGCGGATCTCCAGCGGCTCCTCGGTCGCCAGCTCGTCGGCGCGCGGCTCGGCGGCGCCCGCTTCCACCCGGTAGATCCGGGCCTCCGTGGTGCTCGGCTTCGCGGTCCGCAGTCGCATGCCCTCAGCTTCTCACAGGATCGGTCTCCGGGGGTGCGGGCTCCGGGATCGCGCCCTCCCGCGGCCGGCCGGCCAGGATCTGCCAGAGCCGCGGCCAGAGGCCGAACCCCACGACGGCCGCCGTCAGGTAGAGGAGATAGGCCAGCGCCGAGGAGGTCCCCAGCCCGGGAAAGAGCTTGCCGGGCAGCCAGTAGAGGAGGACCGCCGTCACCCCCATCGCCGCCAGCCCTCCCGCGACGATGCCGATCCGGCCGCGCGCCGTCCGCGGCGGCGTGAAGGAGGGGCGGGCCACGACGCAGCCGGCGAGCAGGCCGCAGGCACCCGGCTCGGCGCCGACGGCGAAGGCGAGCACCAGCGTCACCGCCCCGATCAGCGGCTCCCACGAGCGCCGCCAGGAGCGCGGTCCCGCCCAGCCGCCGGCCGCCCAGGCGAAGATCGCTCCCAGGATGAACCCGCCGCCGACGTCCTCCGGCAGATGGACTCCCAGGTAGAGCCGCGACGTCCCCACGGCGATCATGATCAGGAGGGCCGCCGCCCAGAGCCACCTCCGCTGGTGGTGAAACGCATAGGCGAGGTAGAAGGTGGCGGCGTTCTGCGAGTGGCCGCTGGGGAATCCATGGCCGAGCGCCGTCCGCTCCGCGCCGGGAGTGCTGACCTGCGGATCGGTCTGAAACGGCCGGTCGGTGCCGAACATCTCCTTCAGGATCCGGTTGAGCAGGAGCGACGCCGCCATCGCGATCGACAGCCGGCGGGCGAAGACGGGATCGACCAGCCAGCTATAGAGCAGGAGCACCGGCCAGAGCACCGCGCTGGTGCCGAGGCCGGTGAACCCCAGAAAGAGCAGGCGCAGGTGGGGGCCGAAGAGGTGCTGGAGGAAGTGGATCGTACCCATGGCGCTTCCGAGGCATGCATCTTGCGTTCCCGGTTGGCTTTGGAGCGTAGCCGCAGGAGAAACGAGCGGAGGAGGAATCATGGCGCGCGCGATCTGGAAAGGGAGCATCAGCTTTGGCCTGGTCAACATCCCGGTAGGCCTCTATACCGCCGAGTCGCGGGAGGACATCAGCTTCAAGCTGCTGGACAAGAAGACCATGTCGCCCATCCACTACAAGCGGGTCAGCGAGGAGAGCGGCAAGGAGGTGCCCTGGGACGAGACGGTCCGCGGCTATCCGCTCGAAGGGGGCAAGTACGTCGTGCTCTCCGACGAGGATCTGAAGGGGGCCGCCCCCGAGGCCACGCAGACGATCGACATCGTCGACTTCGTGGACCTCGAGGAGATCAGCCCTCTCTACTTCGACAAGCCCTACTACCTGGCGCCCGACAAGAAGGGGGCGAAGGCTTATGCCCTGCTGCGCGAGACGCTCCGCCGCACCGGCAAGGTGGGCATCGCCAAGGTGGTGATCCGCACCCGCCAGTACCTCTCCGCCGTGGTCGCCCGCGGCGACGTGATGACGCTGGAGCTGATGCGCTACGCCCACGAGCTGCGCGCCCCCGACGACCTCGGCATCCCGCACGGCAAGGCGGGGGTCAGCGACCGCGAGGTCGACATGGCCGAGCGCCTCGTCGAGGGGATGGTCGCCGCCTGGGAGCCCGAGAAGTACAAGGACACCTATCGCAACGACGTCATGAAGATGATCGAGAAGCGGGCCAAGGCCGGCGAGCTCGAAGCGCCCTCCGAGCCGGCGCCGAAACCGGAGAAGCCGCGCAACAACGTGATCGACCTGATGGCGCTGCTCAAGCAGAGCGTCGAGCAGGGGGGAAAGGCGGCACCCAAGAAGGCCGCGGCGGCCCCGGCGAAGAAGACCGCGCGCAAGCCGGCGAAGAAGGCGGCGTCCAAGAAGGCCCCGGCCAAGAAGGCGGCGGCGAAGCGGAAGAGCGCGTAGGGCGGCTTCCGAGGCCTGCGACCTCACCCTCGGTCCCTCTCCTGAAGGAGAGGGAGGGCCTGACGGGGGCCGCCTCGCAGTCGTCCCCCTTCTCCTTTAGGAGAAGGGGATAGGGGATGAGGTCGCAGGCCACCGACGTCGCACGAAGAGAAAGGGATCTCAGGAACACACCCCATGCCTCTCACCGAATACAAAAAGAAACGGAACTTCCGCTCCACGCCCGAGCCCGCGGGGAAGGTCAAGAAGACGAAGGGGCACTCCTTCGTCATTCAGAAGCACGCGGCCACCCGCCTGCACTACGATTTCCGGCTGGAGATGGAGGGGGTGCTGCGGAGCTGGGCGGTGCCGAAGGGGCCGAGCCTCGATCCCGGCGAGAAGCGGCTGGCGGTCCACGTCGAGGACCATCCGATCGACTACGGCGACTTCGAGGGGATCATCCCCAAGGGACAGTACGGCGGCGGCACCGTGCTCCTCTGGGACCGCGGCACCTGGACCCCCGAGGGGGACGCCGTCGCGGACTACAAGAAGGGGAACCTCAAGTTCCGGCTCGACGGCGAGAAGCTCCACGGCCGCTGGGTGCTGGTGCGCATGGGCGGCCGCAACCAGGAGGAAGGGCACGAGAACTGGCTGCTGATCAAGGAGAAGGACGAGACCGCGGTGCCCGGCAGCGGCGAAGCCGTGGTCGAGGAATATCCCAATAGCGTGGCCACGGGCCTGAGCCTGGACGAGATCGCCGCCGACCCCGAGCGGGTCTGGCAGTCGAACCGTTCCGAGAAGACGGCCAGTTTCAAGGACAAGGTCTCGGCCGTGGCGGCGAAGGCGGTAGGCAAAAAGGCGCCAGCCAAGAAAGCTGCCGCCAAAAAACCGGTCGCCAAAAAGGCCGCGGCCAAGACCCCGAAGAACAAGCCCGCCATCCCCGGCGCCCGCAAGGCGGCGATGCCGCGCACCATCGAGCCCGAGCTGGCCACGCTGGTCGATTCCGTGCCCCCAGGCGCCGAATGGGTCCATGAGATCAAGTACGACGGCTACCGGGTGCTCTGCAAAGTCCGCGACGGCGAGGCGAGCCTGATCACCCGTCACGGCAAGGACTGGACCGACCGCTTCGCCCCCATCGCCCGCGCGGCCGAGCAGCTCCCCCTCCGCGAGGCGATCCTCGACGGCGAGGTGGTGGTGCTGGAGCCAAACGGCACCACCAACTTCCAGTCGCTCCAGAACGCCCTGGCCGAGAACCGGCAGGACGACCTCGTCTACTTCGCCTTCGACCTCCTCTATCTCGACGGCTACGACCTGCGCGACGCGCCCCTCCTCGCCCGCAAGGAGGCGCTTCTCGGGCTGCTCGCGGGAGGCGCCGGACCGATCCGGCCGGGGGACCACGTCGAGGGGGACGGCGAGGGGTTCTTCCGCCAGGCCTGCGAGTACGGCCTCGAAGGGATCGTCTGCAAGCGCACCGACCTCCCCTACCGCGCCGGCCGCACCAAGGACTGGCTGAAGGTGAAGTGCATGAAGCGGCAGGAGCTGGTGGTCGTCGGCTTCACCGATCCGGAAAAATCCCGCGTCGGCTTCGGCGCCCTTCTGCTCGCCGTCAACGACGACAAGGGCGAGCTGGTCTTCGCCGGCAAGGTCGGCGCCGGCTTCACGGACGCCACCCTGCGCGAGATGCGCGCCCAGATGGACAAGCTGGAGATCAAGAAGCCCGCCTTCAAGAACCCACCGCGCGGCGCCGAGGCCCGCCGTAGCCACTGGCTGAAGCCGAAGCTTGTCGCCGAGGTGGCGTTCACGGAATGGACGCGCGACGGCTCCCTGCGCCACTCGACGTTCCAGGGGCTCCGCGAGGACAAGAATCCGGAGGAGATCGTGCGCGAAAAAGCTGAGAAGGTCGCCACAGCCACCGCCGCAGCCCCCAAGAAGGCCGCCACGAAAGCGGGGAGCGCCAAGAAGGGGGAGACCGAGATCGCCGGCGTCCGCTTCAGCAATCCCGACAAGGTGCTCTACCCCGAGCAGGGGGTGACCAAAGGGGAGCTCGGGCTCTACTACGAGCGCGTCGCCGACTGGATCCTCCCGCACCTCGTGAACCGTCCGCTCACCCTGGTGCGCTGCCCCGAGGGGCGCGCCAAGCAGTGTTTCTACCAGAAGCACGTCAACGAGCGCTTCCCGCCGGAGGTCTACCGGGTGGACGTCGGCGAGCCCGAGCCCTACGGCGCCATCGATTCCCTGACGGGCCTCCTCTCGCTGGCGCAGATGGGAGTGCTGGAGATCCACATCTGGGGCGCCCACCGCGACCGCATCGAGCAGCCCGACTACGTGGTCTTCGACTTCGATCCCGACGAGGGTCTCGGCTGGGACCGGGTGGTCGAGGGAGCGCGTTCGATGCGCGCCTTCCTCGGCGATCTCGGCCTCCAAACCTTTTTAAAGACCACCGGCGGCAAGGGGCTCCACGTGGTGCTCCCGATCGCCCGCAAGGACGGCTGGGACGAGGTGAAGGCGTTCACCAAGGCCGTCGCCGAGGCGATGGTGGCGAAGGAGCCCGAGAAGTACACCTCGAAGCTCCCGAAGGCCAGCCGCAAGGGGAAGATCTTCATCGACTACCTGCGCAATGGCCGCGGCGCCACCTCGATCTGCGCCTACTCCACCCGCGCCCGCGACAACGCCCCGGTCTCCGTTCCCCTCTTCTGGGAAGAGCTGGAGACCGACGTCCGCGGCAACACCTACACCGTCCGCACCCTCCCCGAGCGGCTAGATGGCTTGAAATCAGACCCCTGGGCCGACTTCTTCAAAGTGCGCCAATCGATCACGGCGGCGATGAAGAAGAAGGTGGGGATGCGGTAGGGGAAGGCGAGGCGGCCTCCGACGCCCGGGCATGAATGCCCGGGCTACGATTCAACCAAAAAGCCTCCTGAAGGAGGCTCCATCTCTCCGGCCACGATAGGAGCCGGCTTCAGCCGGCTTTTCGTTTTCAGCGTAGCGCGGGCATTTATGCCCGGGCGTCGGAGGCCACGGCAGGGCAAGACTGTCTGCCAGGACGTAGAATCGGCACTTGTCGAAAGCGCGCCGTCCCCTCCCCCGCCTCACCGACCGGCAGCCGCTGGGAAGGAGCGGCCTGCAGGTCGGCCCGGTCTGCTTGGGCATCGTGCGGGAACCTGAAACCGTGCTCGCGGCCTTCGATGCCGGCATCAACTTCTTCTTCCTCTCGGTCGACATGCACTGGCCGCTCTACGAGGGGACGCGGCGCGGCCTGGAGGCCCTCCTCGCCCGCGGCGGCGGCGTGCGCGACGAGATCGTGGTCGGCGTCGTGTCCTATCTGGAGCAGCCTCTGTTCCAGGCCTTCCAGGTCCAGGAGGTGATCAACGCGGTCGGCGGCCTCGAGCGGGTCGATCTGATCATCGCGGGCGCGGTGTCGAACCCGGCCAGCCTCGACTCCCGCCTGGAGCCGATGACCTACGCCCGGGACCTCAAGTTTCGTGGCGCACGGGCCATCGGAGCCTCCTTCCACGACCGCCGCCAAGCCGTGAGGGCCGCCACGCTCGATCAGCTCGATATCCTGTACGTGCGCTACAACACCGCCCACCCGGGCGCGCGGACCGATCTGTTCCCCTTTCTGCCGCCCGTCCGCACCAGCCGGATCTTCAATTTCAAGAGCACCATGTTCAGGGTGACCCCCGAGATGCTGCCCGGCCTGGGGATCGCCCTACCGAACGGCTGGCTGCCCGACGTCCCGGACTACTATCGGTTCGCGCTCAGCCGTCCCGAGCTCGACGGCATCCTGGCCTCGCCGGGAACTCCGGAGGAGGTCGAGGCCCTGGCGGCCGCGCTCTCCAAGGGCTCTCTGCTGCCGGAGGAGGAGGAACACATGATCTGGCTTTCGACCCTGGCCGGTGCTCGCGGGCTGTTCCGAGGCCGGCCCAGCCGACAGCCAGATCCTCTCCTGACGTTCGATCACGGGGACGATCATTCTTGACAAACCCGAAAAGTATCTACACCCTATAGCTATGGCAACTGCAAAGCTCTTCCAGCACGGTGGCAGTCAGGCCGTTCGGCTGCCCAAGGACTTCCGCTTCGAAGGCACGGAAGTGGAGATCGAGAAGCGCGGCGATGAGGTGGTCTTGAGGCCCAGGCCGAAGCCTCGGTTGAAGACCCTAGCGGATGTAGCGCGCTTCATGCACGAGAACTTCCCCGAGGGCCGAGAGTTTCCGGATCACGAGCAGCCGCTGAGTCCTCAGATTCGAGACCTTGATCTGGATCAGGATTGACTGTGAAGTACATGCTGGAGACTTCCGTCTGCGTATCGCTAATCCGGGGGCGAGCGTCGGCGGCGCGCCTGCCTGCGGCCTCAGAGTGCGTTCTCTCCACGATCACCGTTGCAGAGCTCGAAGTTGGGGTTCGCCGTTCCGTCCGTCCGGCTGCGCAGCGAAAGGCTGTAGATGCCTTCACCGAAATCTTTGAAGTGTTGGCTTGGGATCTACAGACCACGAGCTACTACGGTGACTTGCGCGTTGATCTGGAGAAGCGAGGCATCGTCATCGGTCCACTCGACATGCTCATCGCAGCCCATGCTCTCCGACTTGGGGCGACCCTCGTGACCGCCAATTTCCGAGAGTTTCGGCGCGTGGCCGGTCTACAGTGCTTGGAATGGAAACTATAAGTCGCAGACGCGAAGCTGTGACGGGAACCGCCCGGGATTGAAATCCCGGGCTACTGACGGTCGTCCCTCCGGGACTTGAGAGCCTTCTCGATTTGAAGCCCCGGCAGGGGCGGCCGTGGGTAGCCCGGGATTTCAATCCCGGGCGGTTGATGCTGGCGCCGATGCCGGCGTTCGCTCGGGTGCCGCCCTCTTCTTTCCCTTGAGCCCAGGCTTGAGGAAGTGCCGCGAGTAGGCCGCCTCAAGATTCGGATCGCCGGTCTTGGAGAAGCGCAAAGGAGTCCGCGGCCCCTTCCCCCATTTCAGATAGGCTGTGTGCGACGGGATCATGTCCAGGTCGTGGACATGCATACGGAGAATGCGAAGAATACGACTGGTCTTGCCCAAGCTGCCGCGGATCACCTTCTCAAGGTAGGGAATACGTCCGAAGCGCCACGATTCCACATCAGCGCTGCTGAGCAGATCCATATGGATGAAGACGTCGATTGGAGCAACGACGTCTCCTTGAGCCAAGATCGCTTCAACTGCCCGAACAATCTTCGGATAGTACTTGTCGTCCCTGTAGGTTTCGACAGTGACCTTCTTCATCTGGTAGGCAAAGCCATTTCAGCCGCAGTGACGCTGTTGCTGCTCAGCGGCCAGGAAGCGAAGCTTTCTGGTCCGCTGGAGCAGCCGTGTTATGCGGCAGGCTTCTCCTTGTCAGTTTCCTTATTAATGGTTTCTCCTTGACCTTTTTCTCCTTCGCGTACCTTGGGCTGCAGCGACGGGTTAGACGGTGGCACGACGATTTCACTCCCCTTAACTTAACGATTCGATCTGACTGCGGATGTACGGGTCGACCGCGTCAAGCCCGCCGACAACCTGGCTTACGATACCGAGGAGGGATGTAAGCTGCGCGGCTATGCCGTCTCCCTCAGTCGATAGCAAGTTGTCTACGTGTGCATGGTCGCTGGGTGCAGGTGTGAATTCAAATGACTGCAAACCCGGGAGAGTGAGTAGATCGAATTCCTCGGCGGCGGTCATGTCAGGCCAGCCCATCGGTACGAGAGCGCCACCTCGCTGAACGGTCCATCGGCAATTCAAGCGTGAATACTCAGGCTCGCGTGCGAGGTCTGCATGTGAGATTAGACGTATGTGTGCGGGTATTACACTTGGCGGGATAGCGTAGATCACGGACGGCTCGCTGTCTGGTTTGCGCCTCCACAGGGCAAACCAAATGGCTACCTCGGGATCGAAGGTGACGTCGAGAAATGGAACCGGCCAACCGTAATGGCGCAGGAGCGCATACCACTCATCTTGAGTTATACCCGTAAGGACTTGCGTTTTGATCTGGTGGGTCCGACGAAGAATTGTAAACGCTTGACCTCGGATAATCCGGATCCGTTCGGGTTCATCGGGGAACTGAGTGTGCAATCTGCCGAGAGTAGAGCGAATGGCGGCTCGCCGACTGGTTTCCCCGCGGAACATGTAGCCTTCCTTCGCTCGAAAGCGCAAAGAGTTTCTAATCTCATCCAACGCCATCGTGGGTCTCCGAATCGGCCGCCAATATTCATCCTTCATCTAGATTTCTATCTGTGCTCAATGCTGATGCCGATGAGCGTATCTCACCTAAACTAGTTGCCCTTTCATCCAGCTTAACATAGGCTCGTCGGAGTAACGCCCACAATGCTACCACATTAACAAGAAAGAACGATAGCCCTGCAAAGGATATATATTTTTCAAAGCCCTGTAGCTTCGTAAGGACAGAGGGAGGGTCGGGGTAAAAACCGTACCAACAAAGATAGAGGGCTGCGGGAAGATTGCTGCCGGACAGAAACGCCGAGGCAAACGGGCCAATGTCTGAAGTCTCAAGATTTCTTTTGCGGCATGCAATGAGAATGAGCATTACAAGCGCCATAAGAAACCCGCAGCCAACCGTGCATTGATTAAAGCTTGGAAGCCACATTACTTTCCCTTTGACGAATAAAATCCGAGGAGTCCCGATAGAATAGCTCCAATGAAAGAGACGCCGTGCAGCCAAGAAGAGCTGAGCGCGCCTGAAAGCCAAGCATCGATCTTAGTCGTGCCCAGAAGTCTCCAAAAATTGAGATAGAATCCAGCCGCAGTTGTTACGACTAACGCAATGGTCACAATAAGTCGATACCTATATGCCTGATTCTCTACTCCGCTGTCTTTCTTAATTCTTCTAAAAAACCTCATGCTTTTCACCCCTTCCCCAATAGCGCGCCCAACCGCGCGAAATCGCTCTTCCGTGCTGCTCTCCGTTACCGCATGCCGTTGATTTTATAAGATCCCGTTCATTCTACGCTCCCTCGTTATCAACGTCAACGCCCTGGTAGGACCTCGGAGAAGACGACTCCCCTCCGGGTGGCCTCGCATCCATCCGGAAGGCGGCATGAGGAACGCTATCTGATGAAAGCAAATGGATTCGACTGATCGGAGCTGGCGAGATCTACGAGCGGCGCGAGACGATGCATTCCCCAGGGCAGAGGCTTCTACGCTTCACTACTCGCGCTTCCTGCCCGGCAGGGCCTGCGCTCCAAAGAGACGTCCCAACGATCATGGTCTGCCAGCGTTGCGCTGCCGTGAGCGCTCCAGTGGCCGCTGTCTTCAAGGGGGAGGCAGATCAGGGGGATGGCTTTTCGCCGGATCAGGCAGAGAGCCGCCAGGTCGGGCTTCCGATCGGAATACCGTTCCGCCAGCGCCGCGAGCTGACTGAGCTGAGACGCACAGTCGAAAGCGATCTCGACCAACCCCTCCGTCACCTTGGAAAGAACGAGAGGAACGCTCTGGAGATGGAAGGCGGTCTCGGCCAGCACGGCTTCACAGGTGAGAAGGGACGATCCCTTTCATGAACGCGAAAAGCCCTTGCGCCTGGACAAGCCCTCAGGTCCGTCGACCGCTCCGGCCAAGCGTAGAAAGCTCTGCCCCTCGCCGCTCGCCCGGGCCTTCTCCAACTGGTCGCGGATGAGCTCGCTCTGGGAAACACCGCTTCGCGCCGCGGCCCCTTCAAGCCAGGCGGCGAGCTCTTCGCTGAGACGAACGGTGATTGTTCTGCCCATCGGACGAAGGTGTAACACGAATCAGTCCACTCGGGTCTACCCGGCTGTCGAGAGATAAGCGCCAAGGACTTCTGACGGGACTTCCGCCACGCGCCTGTCCACACCTCCGGCCTTCGGAGTAAGGAAGGCCAGAGGGAACGGCCCCGCTCCCGTTCCCTCTGGTACATCGTTTGTCAAAGAACCTCCGCCGTCTGCCCGGAGCCCCGCGCCGCGGGCTCGGCGCCTTCGGTGACGGCGGAGCCCCGTGGTCCGTAAAAGCCATGGGCTCTCTCGATCGGGCCTCTGGACAAAACGGCGATGATGTACATATACTAGTGGCTACAAAGCGGGTTGTCAACCCCTTTCAGGGAAGGACGCCAGGCGGCCTCGCCCGGGTTGGCGGGGATTTCAGGGCGTCCGAAGCGCTTTGAGCGTGGCATTCCCCGAAGATCGGACGGCTTTCTCTGGAGGAGATGAGATACGAAGGGTGGGGAATGGCTCATTCCCCGGAGATCACGGGGCATTCCCCAGAGATCAGGTCTCGTTTCCTGCAATGTGCATGATCCGAATAGACTTTCGCGCTCCATTCCCTGTCCTTCGGACGGCTCGCCAAGCGGGGAATGAGCCCTTCACCGGCCTTCGCGCGATGCGAGACGCAGGGAATGTGGCGCGGTGGAGGGCTCGCGCCGTCTGAACGGGAGGGAAAGGGACGCTAAGGACAGGGAACGAGGCGCGAAGCGGCCTTGGCGGGCTTCGAGACGCGGGGAAAGCGGCTCGAAGGTCTCGTTGAAAGCGGCAAAGTCCCCTCCGGATGGGAGGGGGGACGGGGAATGAGGCTCGCCGGCCTCGACGCGCGGCGCCTCGCCCCGCCCGGCCGTTACCCTGGCGCGAGCCGGTCCAGGAGCTCGCGGGCTTCCTGGAGGTCGCGGGTTTCGAATCCCTCGGTGTAGGTCTGGTAGACGGCGGCGAGAGGAGTCAGGGCCTCGGCCTCCCGGCCTTGCTGGACGAGGAGGCGGCCCAGGCTCGTCGCCGCGCGGAGCTCGAAGGCGCGGGCCCCCTGGTCGCGAGCGATGGCGAGGGCCTTGCGGAAAGAGGCCTCGGCCGCGGTGGAGTCGCCGGAGAGGCGCAGGAGCTCCCCCTCCAGACGGAGGAGCTCGGAGTCGAGGTAGGCACCGAGCCGGTCCTCCGGCCGGACCAGGATCTCGCGGACGGCGGCGAGCCCCTCGGCCGGCCGGCCGGCCGCCAGATGGGCCTCGACCAGGTAGATGCACAGGTACCTCCGCACCAGTTGCGCTCCGGTGGCCTCCTGCAGCTCCAGTCCTTTCTCGATCTGCGCCGTTCCGGCCGCCAGATCGCCGCGCTGGCAAGCGGCCCACCCCTGCCCGACATGGGCGAAGACGCGGAGCAGGGCGAATTCCTGTTCCTCCGTCACCGTCTGCAGCCGCTCCGCCACCGCGGCGACCCGTTCGGGGCTCCACAACTGGTGCCACAGGATCATCTCGAAGGTCAGGGCCATGGCGAGCAGGAAGGGCGAGCTCTGGGTCTCGACGGCGGCGAGCACCACGTCCCGCTTGCGCACCGCCGCGTCCGGCCGGCCGACGATGGCGAGCACCCAGAAGTGGAAGAGGTGCGGCATGAGGCTGGATTCCTCGCCGAGAACCTGGGCGAGCTCAGGGTGCAGCGTGGGCGCGAAGAGCGCCGCCGCCTGCTCGAGCAGGGGCAGCGCCTCGTCGCTCCGGCCCCGCTCGAAGGCGGTCTGCGCCCGCGCCAGGCAGCCGATGAAGACCTGCACCGGGGTCTCGGCAAGGCGCGCGATCTCCGCGGAGAGCGCGATCGCGGGCGGGCCCTCGCCACGCAGGAGGTGATGGTCCCACAACGCGTAGAGTGAGGGGATGAGCCGCCCGTGGTCTCCGAGCTCCCGGCAGAGGGCGACGCAACGCTCGGCGTTGGCGCCGACCTCCGGGGCCCCCCACCCCTTGATCGCCGGCAGGACGGCACTGAGCACGGAGCGCAGGGTGAGCTCCCGCCCCAGCCGCGCGGACGATTCCGGCAGGGCGAGCAGCAGGTCGAGCGCCCGGGTGAGATGGCTCACCGCCTCCAGCAGGGCCGAGCGCCGCATGGCGCGCTGGCCGGCCTGCAGGAGATAGTCGGCGGCCTCCGCGGTCAGGCCGCCGTGCTCGCAGTGGAAGGCCATCAGCTCGGGCTCGTCCTCGGCGACCGCCGGGAATTCCTCCTGGAGCAGGCGGACGAGCTCCTGGTGGAGCCGCTGGCGGTCGCTCGCCAGGAGCGACAGGTGGGCGGCGTCCTGGATCAGGGCGTGCTTGAAGACGTAGCGCGCCCGGGACGCGGGTCCGCGGCGGTGGAGGATCTCGGCCTGGAGGAGCTGCTCCAGCGCGGCCCGCAGGGCGGCGCCCTTGATCCACGAGAGGGCCTCCAACTGCTCCAGGGTGAAGGTGCGGCCGATGACCGCCGCGAGCTGGGCCACCGCCTTGGCCTCCCCCAGGCGGTCGAGGCGAGCGAGCAGCCAGCCGCCGAGCGTGAGCGGGATGCCGGCCGGCCTTCCCTGGATGACATCCCCTTCCAGCACCGTCTTGGTCAGCTCCTCGATGAACAACGGGATGCCGTCGGTCCGTGCGGCGATCTCCCGCCGCATCTCGGCGGGCAGCCGTTTCCCCTCGGACATCCGTTCGATGAGCTCCGCCGTGTGGGCCTCGCTCAGTCCCCCCAGGTTGAGCTGGGTGACCGAGGTCTGGTGGCGCCAGGGGGCCGAGAATTCGGGTCGGAAGGTGGCCACCAGCAGCAGGGGGAGCACGGGGATCCCGCCCAGCAGCCGGTCGAGCAGCTCGAGGGTCGAGGGGTCGATCCATTGCAGGTCCTCGATCACCAGCACCAGCGGGTGGCGCTCGGCCAGGGCGGCGAGGAGAGCCAGGACGGCGGCGAGCGTCCGTTTGCGCCGCGCCTCGGGGCTGAGGACGAGAGGTGGATAGCGCTCCTCGGTGGGCAACGAGAGCAGAGCGCCCAGCAGGGGAGCGTAGTCCGGCCCGGAGAGGCCGTGCTCGGCGAGCACCTCCTCCAGCCGGTCGAGCCGCCGTTCGCCGGAGATTCCGGCACCGCCGTCGGGTCCGAAGACCGTCCGCGCAAGGAGATGCACCATGGGCGCGAGGGGCGTGTTGCGGGTGAAGGCCGAGCCGTGGGCGATCAGCCAGACCGGCGCCTCGCCCGCGAGGCGCTCGCTGAGGGCCCGCACCAGGCGAGACTTGCCGATGCCGGCCTCGCCGGCGATCAGCACCGCCTGGCCCGATCCCGAGCGGGCCAGACGGAAGCGGTCGAGGAGGATCTGCATCTCGGCTTCCCGGTTGACCAGGGGGGGCGACAGGGCGCCCTCCCCGCTCCCCGGCTCCACGGAGGGGCCGAGCTCGTAGACCTCGATGGTCGCGTCGAGGTCCTTCATGTGGACCGGGGGGAGAGGGTGGGTGGCGAACCGCCGTTCGAGCAACTGGCGGCTCGCCGCGCTCACCCCGATGCGGCCGGCCGGAACCTGGCCCTGGATCGCCATGGCGATGTCGAAGGTGTCGCCGGGCTGCAGCGAGTGGCCGCTGGAGGGGCGGGTCACCACCACGGCCGGTCCGGTGTGCAGGCCCACGCGCACGGCGAGCCGGTGGGCGGCGGCGACGGGCAAGGCGGCGAAGCGTTTCTGGAGCTCCCACACCGCCCGTACGGCCCGTTCGGCGTCGTCCTCGTGCGCCTGCGGGTACCCGAAGCATAGCCACAGCATGCGATTGAGCACGGCGCCCAGGGAGCCGGAGAGCTCGCGGCAGACCTCCCGCCCGAGGCTCTCGAAGGCGGCGGTGGCCTCGGAGAGGACCTCGACGTCGAGCGCGGCCCCCTCCCCCATGGGCCGGCCGCTCTGGACCAGCGCGCAGCAGACGATGGTGACGGTCCGCCGCTCGCCGCCGCTCTGCCGGTGCTCTTCGCCGGCAGCAGGCCGGCCCGCCGGGCGCACCGACTGGACTAGAGTGGAGGCGGTGGCCAGCCCGGACGGTGGTGTCTGGGGGCGGACGGCCTTCTCCGGGCCCATGGATTCGGCTGCGGCCTGCAGAGCCAAGATCACCTCGGCTGCGGACCGGGGGCGGTCCCACGGCGCCTTCTGGAGCAGCCAGTCCACCAGGTCACAGACCGCCGCCGGGATCGCGGGATGGGTCTCCTGGAGCGGTGGCACCTCGTCACGCACCACCTTGGCGAGCGACAGAGTGGAGGTCTCGGCCCGGAAAGGCGCCTCGCCGGTCAGCATCTCGTAGAGGAGCGAGCCCAGGGAGAAGAGGTCGGAGCGCTCGTCGAGCGGGTGCCCGAGCGCCTGCTCGGGGGACATCGCGAAGCAGGTGCCGAGGACGACGCCCGGCGTCGAGCCGGTCAGCTCCTGGCCGTCCGCCTCCCCCTCGCGCGGGATCTCCTTGGCGAGGCCGAAGTCGAGAATCTTGGCCCGTCCGGAAGGACCGACGATCACGTTGCTGGCTTTCAGGTCCCGGTGGAGGATGCCATGCGCGTGGGCCTCGGCGAGCCCCTCCGCGATCTCGCGGCAGAGCCGGACGGCACGCGCTGGGGAGAGGGCTCCCTCCTCGTCGAGCAGATGGCGGAGCGTCCTGCCTTCGATCAGCTCCATCACGATCCAGTCGCCGTCTGCCCCCTCCAGGATGTCGTAGACGTGGACGATCGCCGGATGGCTCAGACGCGCCACGGCCCGCGCCTCGCGACGCAGGCGCTCACGGCCATGGCGCAGGGCCTTGTCGGCACGGATCTGCTTCAGGGCGACCCAGCGATCGAGCCGCTCGTCCCATGCGCGCCAGACCGCTCCCATCCCGCCGCTGCCGAGCAGATGGTCGAGCCGGTAGGGCCCGAGCCTTTCCGGAGGCTCCGGTCCCCGTTCTTCGGGCGACATGAAGAAATTATATCTGAATCATGGAAATAGGCGCCCGAGGACCGGGGAAGCGACGAAGAAGAAGATCGCCCGATCGTCCCCGCCCGGGCATTCATGCCCGGGCGTCGGCGGCCGCCGCCGTCCGCGCATCAATCACACTCTTCACCACCGTCGCCACCAAAATCACCACCGCCCCCGCGATCGACCACACGCCCGGCCGCTCGCCGTGGACCAGCCAGGTCCAGATCGGATTGAGCACCGGTTCGAGCAGCAGCAGGAGCGAGGCCTCGAAGGCGATCACCTTCACCAGCCCACGGATCAGCAGGAGATAGGCGATGCCGATCTGGAAGACTCCCAGATAGCCGATCAAGGCCCAGTCCAGGGGACGGACGGCCAGGATCGGCAGGGCGAAGGGGAGGCAGAGGAGCGCCGCGAAGACGTTCCCCCAGAACGCCCCGGCCGGCCCCCACGACTCGCCGCTCCGTCCGAGCGCCCGCAGCCCCATCACGGTCAAGGCCCAGGTGAGCCCGGAGGCGGTGGCCAGCAGGTTGCCGAGCTTCGGATTGGGCGCCGTGGCCGAGACGGGATCGAAGCCCACGAAGAAGAGCCCGAGCCCCGCCGCCAGGGCGATCATGAACAGCACGTCGCGCCCCCGGATGCGCTCACGCAGCAGCCAGGGGCTGAGCAGCAGCACGTAGAGCGGCGCCGTGGACTGCAGATAGATCGCGCTCGCCGAGGTGGTGAGCTTGTTGGCGAGCACGAAGAGGATCAGCGTCGCGGCGTAGGCCACCCCCACCCCCAGCACCTTCAGGGTCGGCCGCCGCCGCGCCTCCTTCATCAGCAGGAACAGGGCGGCCGCGGCGATGGTGGAGCGGAGGAACGCCACCTGCCACCCCACGAGATGGACCGCCTTGATCACCGCCCCCCCCGACGAGAAGAGCGCCGCGGCGGCGAGCACCTCCAGGCGCGAGGCGAGGGGGGTGGCGGGCGCGGAAGGCGATTTCGGTTCCATGGGCGGAGGGGATCTTAGTGCAGACAGCCCCCGCCCGAACCCTCACCCCCGGCCCCTCTCCCGTCCCCCGCCCACCCTCCCTCACCGGGAGAGGGGAGAAAAGCAAACGCGAGGACTCAGGAGCGTCCTCATCGCAGGGCCCCCCTCTTCTCCCGGTGCGGGAGGGCGGGTGGGGACGGGAGAAGAGGGCCGGGGTGATGAGGGTCCGCCTTGCCCTCGCCCCCCGCCTGAGCTAGCCTGTCTTTGCGACCACGAAAGGACCCCGGCGTACCCAATGCCCGAGCCGCAGCAAAAAATCTTCGTCCTCGACACCTCCGTCATCCTCCACGACTTCAACGCGCTCCAGAACTTCCAGGAGCACGACGTCGCGATCCCGATCACGGTGCTCGAGGAGCTCGATCAGTTCAAGAAGGGGAACTCGGTCCTCAACCTCCAGGCCCGCGAGTTCATCCGCCAGCTCGACAAGCTCTCCGACCACAACATGCTCCACGAGTGGATCCCCCTCGACGGCCCGGCGCACGGCAAGTTCCGCGTCCTCACCGACGAGAACGGCGGGATCGACGCCAGCGAGGTGTTCGGCGCGCGCAAGGCCGACCACCGCATCCTCAACTCGGTCCTGAGCCTGTCGCGCTCGGCGCCGAATAAGCGGGTGATCCTGGTCAGCAAGGACATCAACCTCCGCCTCAAGGCCCGCGCCCTCAACCTGCCCGCGGAGGATTATGAGTCGGTCAAGATCAAGGACCTCTCCCATCTCCCCAAGGGCAAGGCCGAGGTCGAGGTGGCGGACGGCGCCGCCATCGACCGCCTCTATCAGGAGGAGTGGCTGCCGGTGGAGGCCGTGCTCCCCGAGCGCCCCCCCTGCAACCAGTACTACATCCTGCGCAGCGGCTCGAAGTCGGCGCTCGCCTTCTACAACCCGGTGACCGACCGCCTCGAGCGGGTGGTGAAGCCGCTCGCCTACGGCATCTCGCCGCGCAACGCCGAGCAGACCTTCGCCCTCCACGCCGTGCTCAACCCGGACGTGCTGCTGGTCACCCTCTCCGGCGCCGCCGGGACCGGCAAGACCCTGCTCGCCCTCGCCGGGGCCATGGAGCAGCGGCGGCGCTTCCACCAGATCTACCTGGCGCGGCCGATCGTGCCGCTCTCCAACCGCGACATCGGCTTCCTGCCGGGGGACATCCAGTCGAAGATCAACCCCTACATGCAGCCGCTCTGGGACAACCTGGGAATCATCAAGAACCAGTTCGACGAGAAAGAGCAGGAGTACCGCAAGGTCGACGAGATGGTCGAGACCGAGAAGCTCCACATCGTACCGCTCGCCTACATCCGCGGCCGCAGCCTCTCGAACGTCATCTTCATCGTGGACGAGGCGCAGAACCTCACTCCCCACGAGGTCAAGACGATCATCACCCGCGCCGGCGAGCGCACCAAGATCATCCTCACCGGGGACATCTTCCAGATCGACACCCCCTACCTCGATGCCAGCAGCAACGGCCTCTCCTACCTGATCGACCGCGTGCGCGGGAACCCGCTCTACGCGCACGTCAACCTGGAGAAGGGGGAGCGCTCGGCGCTGGCGAATCTGGCGAGCTCGATGCTGTGAGGCGCGACAAAGGCAGCGTCCTACGCCTGCGACCTCATCCCCTATCCCCTTCTCCTAAAGGAGAAGGGGGACGACTGCGATGCGGCCCCAGCCGGGCCCTCCCTCTCCTTTAGGAGAGGGACCGAGGGTGAGGTCGCAGGCCGCCGGCGTTCCCTATTTCGCCGCCACTCCTCCACCCTCCCCCTTCGCCACCCCCTGCTCGCCGAGGTACCAGCGCGGCGGGTGCGCCGGTGACGCCGCCTTCCAGACCAGGCCGAACTCATGGGTGGCGGCGCTTAGAATGCGCTCCATGGCCTCGTCGACCGAATCGGTGAACAGGATGCGGTCGCAATCGGCGGGGAGGATCGTTTTTTCGGACACCATGCCATGACAGAGGAAATCCTTCAGCGGCTGCCAGAACTCGGTCCCCATCAGGACCAGGGGAAAATCCTTGATCTTGCCGGTCTGGATCAGCGTCGCGCACTCGAAGATCTCGTCCATGGTGCCGAAGCCGCCCGGCAGCACCACGAAGGCGTACGAGTACTTGACCAGCATCACCTTGCGGACGAAGAAGTAGCGGAACTCGAGCCAGCGGTCGAGGTAGGGGTTGGGCTTCTGCTCGGTGGGCAGGATGATGTTGCAGCCGATCGACGGCGCGCCGACGTCGCGGGCGCCGCGGTTGGCCGCCTCCATGATGCCGGGGCCGCCGCCGGTCAGCACCGTGAAGCCGGCGCGGCCGAGCCGCCGTCCCATCTCGCGGGCGAGCTCGTAGTAGCGATGGTCCTCGTGGAACCGCGCGGAGCCGAACACGGTGACGCAGGGACCCACGAAGTGCAGGCCGCGGAAGCCGCGGATGAAGTCGGCGCCGATCCGCAGCAGGCGCCGGAGCTCGGACGCGCGGGAGTGCGGCCCCTCGAGGAACTTGCCGTCCTCGGCGGTCTCCGTCCCCTTTCCCCAGCGCGGCGGCTCGCCGCTCTGCGCCGCCGCCTTGACCTCGGTTTCGGAAGTGGGTCCGGGCGCCTTCTCGGGTCGAGTCTCGTCCATGCCCGGGAGCTTAGCAAAGGGCGCGCCGCCCGCCCGAACCCTCACCCCCGGCCCCTCTCCCGTCCCCCCGCGCCCCCTCCCTCACCGGGAGAGGGGAGACCAGCAAGACGCGTCCGGGTGGAGACCGAGCCCAACGTTCCGATTCCCCCTCTCCCAGTGAGGGAGGGCGGGAGGGGGTGGGAGAGGGGGCCAGGGGGTGAGGGTCCGGGAGGGGGCCATCTCCTCGCCCTTCTCGCCATTTTGACCTTTTTCCTCTCTGCTCTCCTCCCCCTCCCCGCCCACCCCGCCCAGCGCTTCCCCAACGTGGTGATCCTCACCATCGACACCCTGCGTGCCGACCACCTCTCCTCCTACGGCTATGCCCGGCCGACGACGCCGAACATCGACCGCCTGCTCGCCTCGGGGGTCCGCTTCAGTGACGCCCGCACGGTCGAGCCGCTGACCAATCCGGCGCTGGCCTCGATGTTCACCTCGCTCTATCCCCACGAGCACGGCGCCACCCGCAACGGCCTGCGGATGCGGCCCGGCCTGCCGTCGGTGGCGCGGGCGCTCGGGCGGCGCGGCTACGAGAGCGCCGCGTTCGTCAGCAACTGGCCGCTCAAGAACCGGATCTCGGGGCTCGGCGAGCACTTCGGACGCTACGAGGAGGTGTTCACCCGCAAGCGCTGGCTCGGCCTGTTCAAGGACGAGGCGAACGCCGAGGATCTCACCGACGCCGCCCTCGCCTGGCTGGCGCGGCCGCGCCAGGCAAGCCGCCCCTTCCTGCTCTGGGTCCACTACGTCGAGCCGCACGCCCCCTACCGCCTGCACGAGGAGATGGTCCGCCCGCTCGGCATCGCCCGCCACGGCGTTCCCTCGCGGGTCGACCGCTACGATACCGAGATCGCCTTCGCCGACGCGCAGCTCGGCCGCCTGCTCGCGGCCTTCGAGCGCGATCCCGAGCTGAAGGCGAACACCCTGTTCGTCTTCGCCGGCGATCATGGCGAGAGCCTTGGGGAGCACGGCTACTGGGGGCACGGACGCAACCTCTACGAGCCCACGCTGAAGATCCCGCTCGGCATGGCATGGGCCGGCAGGATCCATCCCGGTACCACGATCGACGCGCCGGCCCAGATCCTCGACGTCGCGCCCACCATCCTCGGCCTCGCCGGCCTCCCCTCCCCCCCGGCTTCCAGGGCTACGACTGGACGCCCGTCCTCATGGGCGCGCCGCCGCCGCGCGGCCGCGTTCTCTGGTTCGAGGCGCACAAGGGCGCCGTGCTCTCCTCCCAGGAAGCGTCCAACGCCCGCCGCAGGGGCCTCCTGGCGATCGGCGTGATGGCGGACGGCCGCAAGCAGATCCTGGCGGGAGGCGCCCTGTCGCTCTTCGACCTCGCGCACGATCCCGGCGAGGCCCATGCCCTCGCGGGCGATTCCCGGCTGGCCCAGCGCCTCCACGATTGGATGGACCGGGTCCAGAAGGGGCTGATCGCCTCCGACCGCCTCGGCCCTGCCACCGTCGGCGCCGAGGACGCGGAGGCGTTGAGGGCACTGGGGTATACGCAGTAAGGGGCCCCTCACTCCCCGGCCCTCTCTCCCAGCCCTCCACCCACCCCTGCCGAGGAGAGAGGGGCTCAAGAACGATCCTCCTGCTTTTCTCCCTCCTCTCCCAGGAAGGGCGGGCGGAGGGCTGGGAGAGGAGGGCCGGGGAGGTGAGGGCATCTGCTATCTTTCCCTTCCTGGAGACCGCCGACGTGCCGACCTCGATCAAGCCCATCTTCCTCTTCGCCGACAGCCAGCTCCTGTTCTGGCGCGACGAGGAGGGCGCGAAATTCCTCGACCGCGCGCGGACGCTGATCGAGGCCGACGAGCTCGGCCGGCCGCCCCGAGGCGCCTATCTGGGAGCCTCGAACGGCGATGCTCCCGAGTTCTTCGACCTGTTCGTCGCCGCGATGGCGGAGATCGGCCTCTACGACTGCCGGCACATCCCCGCCGAGCCGTCGGCCGAAGACCTGGCGTTCCTCGGCGAGGCGGACCTCATCCTGCTCGCCGGCGGCGACGTCTGGCTGGGCTGGACCGCCTTCGAAAAGACCGGCGTCAAGGAAAAGCTGAGCGAGCGCTACTACGCGGGCGCCCTGCTGATCGGCATCTCCGCCGGCGCCATCCAGCTCGGCCTCAAGGGGTGGGATGAGGAGGACGGCACCGTGTTCGACTGTCTGCGCCTGGTGCCCTTCGTGGTCGACGCCCACGACGAGCCCTCGTGGACCGGTCTCCTCCGCGCCCTGCCCAAGGCCGGCGAGCACGCCCGCGGCTTCGGCATCCCCTCCGGGGGCGGCGCCCTCTACCACCCCGACTACTCCGTCGAGCCCATCCGCCATCCGCTGACCGAGCTCGAGCTCGCCGAGAGCGGCACCCGGCAGGCGCTCCTCTTCCCCGGCAGCACCACGGAGGTGCGGCCGGACGAGGAAGGACCGCGCACGATGAGCCAGGAGGAGGTCCTGGAGCGGGTGCTGGGCGACTTCGGCCTTCCCGATCCGGAAGACTCCGTCAACTGACGCCCCCGATGAAGCTCTACGCGATCGCCGATCTCCACCTCCGCTACGAGGTGACCCGGAAGGCCCTGCGGGACCTCCCGCCCCACCCCTACGACTGGCTGATCCTGGCCGGCGACGTCGGCGAGACCGAGGAGCACCTCCGCTTCGCCCTCGGCATCCTCGCCGAGCGCTTCGCCCGCCTGCTCTGGGTGCCCGGCAATCACGATCTCTGGACCATCCCGACCAAAGCGGAGGGCGACCTCCGGGGTCAGGCGAAGTACGAGCGGCTGGTGGCGATCTGCCGGGAGTACGGCGTGCTGACGCCGGAGGACCCCTACGTCGCCTGGCCCGGCGACGGCGAGCGCTGCATCCTGGCGCCCACCTTCGTCCTCTACGACTACACCTTCCGGCCCGACAAGGTGCCGGTGGAAAAGGCGGTCGAATGGGCCGCCGAGGAGAACCTCCTCTGCTCCGACGAGGTCCTCCTCCACCCCGACCCGTTCCCCTCGCGCGAAGCCTGGTGCCACGAGAGGGTCCGCCTCACCGAGCCGCGCCTTGCCGCGGCGGCCGAGCAGGCGCCCCTGGTGATCATCAACCACTTCCCCCTGCGCCAGGACCTCGCCATCCTGCCGCGCATCCCCCGCTTCTCCATCTGGTGCGGCACCCGCCTCACACAGGACTGGCACCGCCGCTTCAACCCGAGAGCCGTCGTCTACGGCCACCTCCACATCCGCGCCACCCACCTCCGCGACGGCGTCCGCTTCGAAGAGGTCTCGCTAGGCTACCCGCAGAACTGGGACCCCACCCGCGGCGCCCGCCCCTACCTGCGCCAGATCCTCCCCGACCCCCACGCCAGGCCGGTCGCGGCGAAGCCGTCGGAAGGATCGGTGTATAGGCCGCAGGGGTGAGGGCAGCTCAGATCGGTCCCCGAGAGAGAGCCGGAAACTCGCCCTGAAAGGGCGATATTTGAATAGCCTGGCGCTTCAGCGCCAGGTTGGCGCCCGCCCAATTTCCACCCGCCCTGAAAGGGCGGAACCCACCTTGCATCGCAGAAAAGGCACCGCCCCCTCGGGGCGGATGGATAGGCTGGGAAACTGCCTACCTGGCGCTGAAGCGCCAGGCTATTCAAATTTCGCCCTTTCAGGGCGGAGCTCCAATGCCTTCATAAGCGGTCAGCCTCTTTGGGCTGGTTCCGCGTCCTTGAAATCATCCGTTCCGGATCGCCGGAAACGTTGCTGGCACAGCGAGTAAGATAGTCCCCATGACACAGCATGCGGAGACCGTTCCGCAGGAAGCCTTGAAGCTACCCGAACAAGAGCGGACCGAGATCGTCAATGCCCTGTTGGAGAGCCTGGGCCCTGAGCCGGAAGCCGACGTCGAGGCGGCCTAGCGCCAGGAGGTGGCAGCGCGGGTTGCGGTCCTGGAAACCGGGAGCGTGAAGATGACGCCTTGGGAGGAAATCCGAGACGGTTTTCTGTCGAGGCTGAGTGAGCCCGCAAGGGTTGAGCTCACCCCGGACGCTCTGCGGGAGATCGATGAAGCGGGTATTTTGAACGGAGCCTCCAGACGGTAGAAATTTTTGCCGATAACGAACCGAGCGGGTTGGGTGGCCTAGCGGGCCTTCGAGAGTTCCGATGCTTTTCGCATTGTGCCCTTACCAGCGTCTTTACTGGCATAGGCAGCTCTGTCCGCCTCCTGAAATGCATTTGAAATTGCATTTTGCTCAACGAACTCGGCGACCCCCACACTCACTGAAACAAAAAACAGTGAAACCTTCCCCTCTTTGTTGACCCATCGAACAGGCGTATTCGCCAAGGCTGCGTTAACACGGCGCATCGTACCAGCGGCTTCTTCTTCGGTGTAGTTAGCACACAGCACACCGAATTCGTCGCCACTGATTCGATATACGCGGTCCCGTTCTCGCACGGCTCGACGAATCACCATCGCTACGTGTCGTAGGGCCTCATCACCAGCAGAGTGACTGTAAGTGTCATTTACGCTCTTAAAATTGTCAATATCTAAGCGAACACAAGCACTCGGATAGGGAAGAGAGATGTCGCCCCTCTCAACAGAAGCGATGTCCTCGTTGTAGGCTGCTTGGTTGAGAAGCGAAGTTAGACTGTCGAACCGATGCCCGTGGCCCGGTATTGGGCGCGACATCAGTTGCCGGACCGGACCAGGCCGACAGAGGCACGGCACCATCTGGCAGTCTGGGCAGTGACCGGGATACGCTTTCCAGAGACAGTCCTCGGCAAGTAGTACTGACTCTTCGCCTTCGGCTTGCAGACTGGAAACTAGAGCAAACCACCAAGCGAGGAGGTCGGCAAGTTCATTATCGAAGTTTTCAGGGTAAAGATGGTGGAAGCGAATTGCCTCGCCTACCTCCGCAACTTCCTCAATGAGTCGAATAAACAACTTCCCCCAAACCTCCGGAGAATAATGCCCTCGATCGTCTCCCGCGACCCAAGACTTGCCATATATCTCGCGAAACATCAACTGGAAGTCATTCAGGCTTCGTCGCATTGTGGGGGCGCGCTGGTAGTACGCATGGCGAAGTTGTTGGTCGTGCAACGTTGGCTTCTCGCCTTTCCAGCATGCACAAGGCTTCTCTAGGCAGTACGGACAGAGGTTAGGAAATTTTCGGAGAACTATTTCTTCGAGATTATCCTGTTCTGGACGAACTTTGCGCAGCAGCGCGACGGTCCACGCGAAAATCTTTGGCAAGAATTTTTCTGCGTCGCCTATATCGCGACGCTTTAGCAGATGCTTGGCGAAAATGCCGCAGACCTCCGTCAAGTGCAAATGAATTTCATAGGGTGTCTTTGCGTAGTTCTGCGAGCCACCATATAAGGCATCGAGCATCACTACCCACTCGTTGAGCGTTTGGTTCTTATGAAAATGCATGACAGAATCCTTATTTCTGGCGGCCCATGAGATCCGGAAATCACCGCCGAGTTGCTACGTCTGTCCTCTCGAAGCGGCGAGTTAGATGGACCAGCCACTTGAATCGGTGGCAATGATGTTTCTATAAGGTTCTCTAATCTTACGCCAATTCCAAATCAACGTCAACGATCGCATATGGCAGCGTGGAGGCCGTAGATAAGCCGACTAAATCCAGGCCCGCGACCAACTGTCAGCAAGCTCTGACGGAGACGCCTGGCATCGCGGCTTGGCTCCTCCGTGTCCAGGATAGTCGAAGAAGCTTAGCGGATAGTTGGAATCATCGCAGGGCCCCGGGAAGGCCCCACGATTGCGCCCCTTCCGGGCTCGGCATAGACTCGGTTCCCGTCTCTGGAGCCTTCCCCCATGACCGAGCCCATCCAATCCACCCTCTCCTCCCCCGCCGAGCAGATGTTCCCGACGTTGACGCCGGCGCAGATCGCGCGGATCGCGGCGCATGGGGCCGTGCGTCAGGTCCGGCAGGGGGAGGCGCTCTTCGAGGTCGGGGATCACCCCGTGCCGTTTTTCGTGGTCATCCGGGGGCGGCTCGAGGTCGTCCGCCCTTCCGGGGGTGTCGAGACGCTCGTCACCAATCATGGGCCGGGACAGTTCACCGGCGAGGTGAACATGCTCTCCGGACGCCGCTCGCTGGTGCGGACGCGCGCGGCCGAGACGGGCGAGGTGATCGAGCTCGACCGCAATAGCCTGCTGGCGCTCGTGCAGACCGATTCCGAGCTCAGCGACATCTTCATGCGGGCCTTCATCTTCCGCCGCCTGGAGCTGATCGCGCACGGGTTCGGCGACGTGGTGCTCTTGGGATCGAATTTCTGCGCCTCCACGCTGCGCGCGCGGGAGTTCCTCACCCGCAACGGCCACCCCTACACGTACGTCGATCTCGACCACGACGAGGGCGTGCAGGATCTGCTGGATCAGTTCCAGGTCACAGAGGGGGACATCCCCGTCCTGATCTGCCGCGGCGAGCTCGTGCTCCGGAACCCGACGAACCTCCAGATCGCCGATTGCCTCGGCTTCAACGAGGAGATCGATCCGAGCCGGCTCCGCGACGTGGTGATCATCGGCGCCGGACCCGCCGGTCTGGCGGCCGCGGTGTATGGCGCCTCGGAGGGGCTCGACGTGCTGGTGCTGGAGTCGAACGCTCCGGGGGGCCAGGCGGGATCGAGCTCGAAGATCGAAAACTATCTCGGCTTCCCCACCGGTATCTCAGGCCAGGAGCTGGCGGCGCGCGCCTACACGCAGGCGCAGAAGTTCGGAGCCCGGCTGATGATCGCGCGGGATGCCCAGAAGCTCCAGTGCGGCCGGAAGCCCTACGCCCTCGAGATCGGCGACGGCCCCAGCATCCCGGCGCGCGCCGTGATCATCGCCTCGGGCGCCCAGTACCGGAAGCTGGCCCTGCCCGGCTTGACGCGGTTCGAAGGGGCCGGCGTGTACTACGGCGCGACGTTCATGGAGGCCCAGCTCTGCGCCGGCGAGGAGGTGGTGGTAGTCGGCGGCGGCAACTCGGCCGGCCAGGCGGCGGTCTTCCTCGCGCAGACGGCCCGTAAGGTCCACGTGCTCGTGCGGTCGGAGGGGTTGGCGGAGAGCATGTCGCGCTACCTGATCCGGCGCATCGAGGACAATCCGGCGATCACCCTGTGCACGCGCACGGAGGTCGTCGCCTTCGAAGGGGAGACTCACCTCGAACGGCTGACCTTTCGGGACCAGCGTGCCGGCACGACCGAGACGCACGACATCCGCCACATTTTCGTAATGACGGGCGCCGCTCCCAGCACGAGTTGGCTCGCCGGCTGCCTGACGCTGGACGAAAAAGGTTTCATCAAGACCGGGCCGGACCTGTCGAAGGAGGAGCTGGGGGACGCGCGCTGGCCGCTCACCCGCCTCCCTTATCTGCTCGAAACCAGCCTGCCCGGCGTCTTCGCGGTCGGCGACGTCCGCAGCGGCAGCATCAAGCGCGTGGCCTCCGGCGTCGGCGAGGGATCGATCGCGATCTCCTTCGTACATCGGGTGCTGCAGGGCTCTTGAGGCCGTAGGGCAGCAGCTCCGATCGCTGTAGAGCCCCCTGGGACCGCCGGCGTCTCGCCGGCTCTAACTCCGCTTTTTGATTAGTTTTAGTTAGAGCCGGCGGGACGCCGGCGGTCCCAGGAGATTCGTGCACCGGCAGGGCTTCTGAGGCCGCCTGGAACCATCGCCGCTCCCGAGCGGTCTATGGTTTCATGAGAGCCATTCAACGGAACCTTGGAAAGACAGTCGCCCCGTTCGCCTTGGCCCTGCTGTTCCTAGGTTGCGGGGAATCCTCGCCGCCGTTCCAGACGGTCCCCATAAAAAGTCCGGAACGGTTCGCGGGACAGTGGTTCGATCGTGAGGGGAACCTGATGGCCGAGGTTTCCGGCGGGGAAAGGAGTCATTTCAGCCTCCGCCTCGACCCAACGTTCAAACTGCTGGATGCGCGAATCCAGGACTGCCGGCTCCTCTTCCGCTTTCAAACCGAATGGCATACGGCGACGGTCTTCGGGGCCTTAGCTTTCGTGGGCGAGAACAGGGGTGTGATCAACGACCTCCTGCCTTCCGAGATGTCGGAGGCCTGTCATATCTGCGGCAATGCCTGTCAGGGCCTGATGTCTGGAGTGGATCTCGTCAGGGACCCTCCTTCCGCATGGCTCGCCAGACAGTCCGCGAAGAGGGCTGAGCTTATTGCGAAGAGAGTCTACAAGAAGACGTACGACGCGGTCTTCGACGGCCTCGCCAGGATTCTGTAGAGGCTGGGGCGGCTGGCCCATCAAGATACTAGCTTCCGAACGGCGTCCTTGGCTCCCGACCAGCTATCCTGCGAGCGACTTCTCCTGTGCCAGGAGCTCGGCGTTCCCACTAGGGCACTAGTTTCGCTATACCGGGCTGACTTCCTTTCAGCGTTGCGTGTCGAAAAATTGTCGGATTTCTGATGATGATTTCATTGAATATCTGATCTGAAAGAGACTCGTCAATTCTTCGGCGCAGACGCTCGAAACTTGCCATCTGATAGCCTCGCTGATTGAGGTATGCGAGTATGGCCTTGACATACACTTCGTCACCTGGGTATATCTGAGTGCCATAGTCTGCTGCATCGGACGCAACAGAGGAGTCCATATCGGTCTCAATCTCTCGGATGCGCTCGATGAGCGACGCCCAAGGCAACGCACCTGGAACGGAGAAGTCGAGATACTGAATCGTCTCCAACTTTGGATGGACCGGGCACTCGTTCAGCTTAAGAGGAATGATCGCTTTCCCCTTGCCGAGCGCATAGGCCCACTCGTAGGTAACGTACGAAGACTCCGCTGAATTGGTACTTAAGGCCACTAATACCGCGAGACAATCCGAGATGCCCCGTTCAATACCTTGCCTCCAGTCGGTACCACTGCGTAATTGTCCTTGGTCACGCCAAAGGTTCACACCAGCCTCGGCGAGTTTGATACTAGCCAACTCCGCGAAGTAGTGGTCCTTGGTCGAATAGCTGAGAAAGACGTTGATCATGGCGTTGAAGATCCTGCGAGCTCCCGGAGCGAGAGCGCCCCGCTGCTCTCGTTCGCACCGGTCAGGGCTCGCCGGAGGTAGCCGGCCTGTCCAAGATGGAAGGCGAGATGGCTGGTGAGCTGGCGGAGAAGGAGGCCCGTGGGCATTCTCGGGCCGCCGAGGACGTCGGGATATTCCGCCGTGAGACTCTCGTCGGGGAGGTCGGCCAGGACCGTGCGGACCACCTCAGCCGTTTTGGCCAGCTCGGCCACCAGATATGATCTCGGGACGTCGCGGTCGCTGAACTCGCGGTCGCGGTCGCGGACGTAGCCCGTGTTGCCTAGGACGGTGCCCACGTAATATTGGAGGTTGCCGCAGACGTGCAGGGTCAGCGTGCCCACTGCGTTGGCGACGCCGGGCACGGTCGCCCAGATCAGGGTTTCATCGTCAAACAGGTCGAGCTCGCGGGAAAACGCGGCGAGCTCCCGGGTCAAGAGGCGGCTGGTCCACTCGTTGTCCATGGCTACGTCTCCTTGGAGCAGCGAAGATATCGCAGACTCCGAGAGGAAATTACACCGCCAGCTCGCCATTTTTGCCGGGGAGCCTGAGTCAGTATGCGGACAAATTTCTAAGTTTGACGGCGTAATTTCTTTGGCTTGCGGGCAAATAAGAGTATTTGGAGGCCAATCGGGGACATTGAACGCCAAGCGGAGATCTTTGCCCGTCAATTGAGAGAAATTGCCCGCGTACCGAGAGAATTCGCCAGCTAAGCGGGCCCGGCCGGCGGCCTGATTTCCCAATTCGTCCGCGTAATGGCGCCTGCGGGAGGACTCAGGGGCCGGCCGCGACCGCCGGCGTCACGCCGATCGACCGGTAGAGCTCCGCGGGGTCGTACATCACGCCGTTCTTGACGGTGAGGACGATCCGCCGGATGTCGCTGATGTTCTTCGAGGGATCGCCGTCCACCAGGATCAGGTCGGCGAGCTTGCCGGGGGCGATCGTGCCGAGGTCATGGTCGAGCTTCATCACCCTTGCCGCTCCCAGGGTGGCGATGCGCAGCACCTCGGGGGCCGGGATGCCGACCTCCTGGACGTAGAGCTCGAGCTCACGGTGGAGGTCGAAGCCCGCCAGGGAGTCGGTGCCGGCCTCGATCGGGATGCCCTCGTCGTGAAGGAGGCGCACCATGGCGACGCAGGCGCGGTAGGAGTCGCGGTAGCGCTGCTCCTGGTCCGGCGGAATCGCCAGGCTCCCCCCGAACAGCGTGCGCCGGACCTGATATGGCAGCCGGTCCGCCACCGGCGCCAGGCTCGGGCGCAGCTTGTCTTCGCGGGCGGTGAACAGGTCCTCGTAGATGTTGAGAGTGGGGTCGACCACGGTGTGCCGCTCCTTGAGCAGCCGGATGAACGCCCGCACCGGTTCGGACGTGAGGTCGATTCCGGCGGCGTGCTCGCCGACGGCGGTCATCCGTGCCATCGTGCGGGTGTCGACTCCCGGGATGAAGTTGAGGAAGAGGAAGTTGACGTGCTGGATCTCGTCATATCCATCGCGCACGGCGTCCGCGGCCGTCATCCCGTTCGGGATGTGGCCGGAGACCCGCAGCCCATGCTTGTGCGCCTCGGCGACGATCCCGGGCACGAGCTTGGGATCGAGCGAGCTGTAGATCTTGATCTGCGCGTAGCCCTTCTCGACATAGTGGTCCACCGCGGCGCGCGCCTTCTCCTCGGTGTCCACCAGCACCTTGGTTGGGCTGGCGTAGGGGCCGGGGCCCTCGATGACGCCGGCCAGCACCACCCGCGGCCCCAGGGCGTCCCCGGACTCCCACTTCTGCTTGAGGTCGAGCAGGTAGTCCATGTCATTGGCCATGTCGCGGCCAGTGGTCACGCCGGCGGCCAGGTCGAGGAGGCCGTCGTCCTCGGTGAAGTGCTGGTGCATGTCCCAGAGGCCGGGGAGCAGCATGCGGCCGTGAGCGTCGATGACCTGGGCCCCGGCGGGCACCGGGACCTGGCCGTCCGGGCCGACGGCCTGGATGCGGTTGCCGGAAACGACGACCGTGATGTTGGGGGTGACCGTGCCCGCCTCCGGATCGAACAGCCGGGCTCCCTTCAGAGCCAGCGCGCCGGACGGCCGGTGGGAGAGCTTCGCCGCCTTGACCTTCCAGCGCGATCCCGCCGCCTCGAGCTGCGCCTTGATCATCGCCGGCGCCGCATCCTCCCAACCTTGCGGGACGGAGGTGACGAAGCCGTCGTAGCGGCCGAAGAAGACGCCGGCGCCGTCCATCCAGACATAGATCGGCGCGGAGAGACCGGTCAGGAGATAGAGCGTGAGGTCGCGCGCCTTGCCGCCGCCCGTGATCCGCGCCGCGCCGACCTTCTCGAGGCTCCCCTCCCCCTCGGGGAGCAGCGGCAGGCGATGGTGGGGATTGTGCAACAGTGCCATCGCCAGCAGGCCGGCCTCCATGCTGAGGCCGCCGCGGGTGACGTAGAAGGCGGGCCGGGCGATCTTCTTCTCCCCCTTCTCCGGGCCGCCGCTCCAGGAGGCCCGGCCGCCGGCGATCTCGACCTTTTCGTCGACCGGGTGCTGCCAGTAGTCGACGCCCGTGAGGTGCTCCCGGAGCGGGATGCCCGCGGCGTCGAGACGGAGCCGCGAGGTGAAGTTCTCACCGCGCCCGCGGTCTTTCACTTCCAGGGTGAGAACGCTGTCGCCACCCGGCTCGACGCGAAAGACGGCGAGCCCCACCGGCCGCAGGTTGCCGAAGAAGACGGTGTAGCGAAGCTCCTCGCCCGGCCGGAACAGGGCCGGTGAGGCCGCGGCCCCGAGCCCGGAACAGACCAGGAGCGCCAGCGCAAGGCAGCACGCTCTCCTCATGTGGTTTTCCCCCCGTTGAAACAAGAAACACCCGAGCGAGCGGGCAGAAAGGCTTCAATGTGACGTGGATGTTACAACATCGTGGGCCGATGTGGCTGGAGTGATCTCCTCGCTTCGATCGGCGTCGGCGGCCTGCGACCTCACCCTCGGTCCCTCTCCTGAAGGAGAGGGAGGGCCCGGCTGGGGCCACACCGCAGTCGTCCCCCTTCTCCTTCAGGAGAAGGGGTTAGGGGATGAGGTCGCAGGCCACGGAGGTTGATCGGAGCGAGCCCCCAGCCCTACTCCACCGGCCTGACCCCCACCTCGCGCCAGAGGGCCGCCGGGTCGTAGACGACGCCGTCCTTAACGGTGAGGGTGACGCGGCGGACGTCGGAGATGCGGCTCGCCGGATCGCCGTTCACCAGGATCAGGTCGGCCAGCTTGCCGGGGGCGATCGAGCCGAGCTCGCCGTCGCGCTTCATGACCTTCGCGGCGCCGAGGGTGGCGGCGCGCAGCACCTCGGGGGCCGGGATGCCGGAGTCGACCCAGAGCTCCAGCTCGCGCGGGAGGGAGAAGCCGGCCTGCGCGTCGGTGCCCGCCACCAGGGTGACCCCGGCGTCGTAGAGCGCCTTCACCATGTCCTGCATCTTGCGGTACGAGGCGCGGTAGCGCTGGATCTGGTCGTGCGGCGGATTGAGGCCGCCGCCGTAGAGGCCGCGCTGCACCTGCGGCGGCAGGCGGTCGGCCACCGCGGCGAGGTTGGGGTCGATCTCGCCGGCCTCGGCCTTGAACATCCCCTCGAAGGTGCCGAGGGTGGGGTCGGAGACCGTGCCGCGCTCCTTGAGCAGCGCGATGAAGCGCTTCACGCGGTCCGAGTTGAGGTCGAGGTCGGCCCCCTGCTTGGCCACCTCGACGAAGCGGGCCGGGGTGCGGGTGTCGATCTTCGGATCGAGGAAGTTCAGCATCAGGAAGTTGACGTGCTGGATCTCGTCGAACCCCTCGCGCACCGCCTGCTCGGCATTCATCCCGTTGGGGATGTGGCCGGAGACCCGCAGGCCCAGCGCGTGGGCGTGCTTGACGATCGCCGGCACCAGCGCGGGATCGAGCGAGCTGTAGAGCTTGATCTGCACGTAGCCGAGCTTGGCGTAGCGGTCCACCCACTCCAGCGCCTGCTTCTCGGTGGAGACCAGGACCTTGGTGGGGCCGGCGTAGGGCCCGGGGCCGTCCATGAAGCCGGCCATCAGCACGCGCGGGCCGATCCCCTCGCCCGAGGCCCAGCGCCGCCGCATGTCGAGGAGCTGGTCGATGTCGTTGGCCATGTCGCGCACGCTGGTCACGCCGGACGCCAGGTCGAACAGTCCCTGCTCCTCGGTGAGGTGGACGTGCATGTCCCAGAGCCCCGGAAGCAGCGTCTTGCCCTGGGCGTCGATCACCTCAACGCCGGTCGGCAGCGCCACCTCGGAGTCCTTGCCCACCGCCTGGATGTGGTTGCCGGAAACCACCACGGTCATCTCCGGAAGGGTCGTCTTCGTGGTGGGATCGAACAGGCGGGCGTGGCGGATGACCAGGCCGCCCCCCTGCGGATGATGGGCGAGCTTGGCGGCGAGGTCCTGGTAGTGGGCCTTCTCGGCGGTGTCCTGGATCTTGGTGAGGTCGGGCACGACGTCCTTCCAGCCGTCGCGGAAGACCACCGCCCAGCCCTGGATCGCCATGAAGAAGTCCTGGTTCTCGTCGAGCCAGAGGTAGGAGGGGGTGAAGCCGAGGCCGGAGATGGAGTAAAGGTGGACCTGCCGGGAGGCTCCGCCGCTGCGGACCTGGCTGGAGGAGACCTCCTCGAGCCGCGCCTCGCCGGTGGGGAGCAGCGGCAGGCGGTGGTCCGGAGTCGCCAGCAGCGCCTTGGCCAGCAGCCCCTCCTCCTGGGGAGGGCCGTTCAGGCTGAGGAAGAAGGCCGGCCCGTGGACATCGTGCTCCCCCTTCTCCGCGTTGCTCTTCCAGACCGCGTGAGCGCCCTGGCGGTCGAAGTGCTCCTCGATCGGGCTCTTGAGGTAGTCGTTGCCGGTGGTCACCAGCGAGGCCGGCAGCCCCGCGTCGTCGAGGCGGTAGCGGCTCGTGGTCTTCGGCCCGCGCCCACGGTCGTTGAACTCGAAGGTGCAGACCAGGGAGCCGTCCGCGTCCCTGCGGGTCGTCGCGGAGCCCGTGAGGTTGCCCGAGAAGAGGAAGCCGTAGCGGATCTCCCCCGGCGCAGGAGCCGTTTCCACCCGCGGCGCCGCGGGAGCGGCGGCAGGCGCTCCCTGGGCGGCCAGGGGCGCCGTCCGGTAGCCGGCGAGCGACAGGCAGGCGAGAAGCGCGAAGGCGAAGGATGGGCGGGTGCGGCGCATGCGGGTCTCCTCTGTGGGCGGGGATTATAGAGAAAGCTCAGGAGTGAGATACGGAGCGGGCTCGCCCGGGTTGCGCCGGCGACCGGACCGCCGAGATTCACAGGCACTTTTGCCCGCTGGGTCGTCCTGCCCTCCGAAGCCTCACCCTCGGTCCCTCTCCACAAGTGGAGAGGGAGGGCGCGAGTAGGAAAACTTGCCTTGATTGAAGCCCTTCGAAGACGAGCTCCCCCTCTCCACTTGTGGAGAGGGGTCAGGGGTGAGGCTTCGGAGGGCAGGACGCCTCAACCGATGAGACGGGCCTGTTCGCGCCCTACTTCCCGATCTGCTGGAGCAGTCGGTCGACCGGCACCTTCCCCGTCTGGCTCACCGGCACGGTGACCTCACCGAGGACCGGGACGGCGAAGCGAAGGTCGGCGTCGAGGGCGTACTCGGGGGTCTTCTTGCCTTGCAGGGTCGCGATGACGCGGGTGAGGTCGGCGAACCGGATCGTCACCGGCAGCTCGACGGCGGTGCGGTCGGAGGCGGCGATCTGGACCTGCTTGTCGTAGTGGCCGTCGAGGAGCTGCTCGCCGTTCAGGCGGAGCTTGTAGGTGATGCCGTCGAGCACAAGGTCGACGTCGTTGGGGTTGTCCACCCGGAACTGCACCAGCACGTCGGCGCCGGCCAGGGTCGTCCCCAGCAGCTTGACGCCGGTGACGTCCACCGTCGGCGACTCCATGTGGGCGAGGGTGTTGAGCCCGCCGCAGCCGGCGAGGACGAACAGGGAGAGCGCGAGGAGGAGGCGAGGGCGGTGGATCATCGGCGGACTCCTTGAATCACAATCGAAGGCAGATTCCGTGGCCTGCGACCTCACCCCGGCCCTCTCCTAAAGGAGAGAGAGAACAACAACGACAACCTTAAAGCCCCTCTCCTTCAGGAGAGGGGTTGGGGTGAGGTCGCAGGCCACCGTCGTCACCCCATCGTCCTCAACCCTACCACTCCACCCCCAGCTTCAGCTTCTGGTCCCGCTGCTTGTCGCGGTAGAAGAGGAACCCCTCGCGCCGGCCGTGGAGATAGAGGTCGCGCAGGATCTCGACGTCCTTCCGGCAATATTGCTCGACGAGGTCGAGACGCCCCTGGCGGACCCATTCGAGCGATTGCAGGCCGTCGGCGGACTTCCCCACGCCCAGCGTCTCCAGGGCGAGGTGCCCCATCCCCACCCGGAAGCCGAGGCGGCAGGCGACGTCCTCCAGCAGGTCGAGGGTCGGCAGGGTGCGCGCGAAGTCTTCTCCCGAATAGCCGGCGAGGACCAGGTAGTCGAAGCGCTTGATGTTGTAGCCGATCACCAGCGAGGCGCGGCGCAGCGCGTCCATCAGCGCCCCCACCTGGCCCTCCGGATAGACCTCGAAGCGCCCCTCCTCCAGGAAGCAGGCCACCCCGACCGCGACCCCCATCCGGTGCGCCTTGTGCCAGCCGCCGACGTCGGCCGCGGAGCGGAGCGTTTCGAGGTCGAAGAGGACCGTGCAGGGGGGCTCCCCCGCGCGCACCCGCGCCGCCGAGCCGGGCCCTCCCCAGGCCGCCCGCTCGCCCCGGTCGCTGGGGAACGACGGGCGCTGAAGCAAAAGGGGCTCCGCCCGGATCGGCTCGAGGGCGGCGGCGGAAGCGCTCCGCAGATGGGCGTGGCGTTCGCCCGGAGCCACATCAAGGAAAGGCTGACCAGGGACCTCAGGGACAACAGGGACGTCAGGAAGAGCACCGGCCCCGGATTCTTTCTGTCCCTGTTGTCTCTGTTGTCCCTGAGGTCCCTGTTGTCCCTGAAGTCCCTCTTCCTCCTCCACCGTCTCCGCCACCACCAGCGTCACCCGCACCGCCTCGCCCCACGGCACCGCCGGCTCCTCCCGGCCGAGCAGCAGGCGCAGCGTCCGCGCCGCGCCCGGCTTGTCGAGCGGGCGGTTGCCGTTGCCGCACTTGGGCGACTGCACGCAGGAGGGACACCCCTTCTCGCAGGGGCACCCTTCGAGCAGCCGAAGGATGCGGCCGAGCAGGTCGGTCAGGTCCTCGAAGCCGCGGGCGGCGATGCCGACGCCCCCCGGGTGGCCGTCGTAGATGAAGACGGCGCCGGTGCCCATCTGCGGGTGGAGGGGGTAGGAGATGCCGCCGATGTCGCCGCGGTCGCAGAGCGCCAGGATGGGAAAAAGCGAGATGCCGGTGTGCTCCGAGGCGTGGAGCGAGCCCAGGAAGTGCTCGCCCTGGCGGCGCAGGGTCTCCTCGATCGCCTGCGGCGCCGCCCACCAGAGACCCACCGTCTCGAACTCGACCGGGGGGAGGTCGAGCGGCGTCTGATCGATCACCTCCTGGCCGTGAATGCGCTTGCGCTCGAAGCCCACCACCCGCTCGGTCACCTTCAGCCGGCCGAGCCAGGCCTGGAGGGGGCCGATGCTCTTTTCCTCCAGCACCTCCAGGATCTCGGTCTCCTTCTCGGTCAGCGGCGTGGTGAAGTAGTCGAGGTCCGCCGCCTCCGCCTGCACCCGCCGCTCCTCGCGCTCCAGGGCGGTGACCAGGAACTGCCGCCCGGCATGGAGATAGACCGCGCCGGGGTGGCACTCGTGGAGCACGCGCACGCCGTCCACCGTGCCGATCGTGCGGCCGCTGGCGAGGATGGCGAAGGTCTCCCCCGAGCCGCGGAGGTTGACGTGGCGCTGCGGCCGGCGGCGGAGCGAGAAGATCTCGTCGCCGTCGGCGGCGGCCAGCAGGTGCCCCTGGCGGAGCAGCTTCTCCACCCGCGCCTGGTGCGGCGCGAGATAGCCGCGGTCGTCTTGCCCCAGCGGCATCTCCGAGGCGGCGCAGACCAAGTGGGCCCGCGAGATCGGATCGTTGACCGGATCGACGATCAGCCGCTCGCACGGCCGCTCCAGGAACTGCGCCGGGTGGTCGAGGAAGTACTGGTCGAGGGCGTCGGGCATCGCCACCAGCGCGGTGATCGACTCGCGGCCGGCGCGACCCACCCGCCCCGAGCGCTGCCAGGTGGCCATCATGCTCCCCGGATAGCCCACCAGGATGCAGGCGTCGAGGCCGCCGACGTCGATCCCCATCTCCAGCGCCGAGGTGGAGATCACGCCGTCGAGCGTCCCCTCGAAGAGCGAGCGCTCGATCCGCCGCCGCTCCTCGGCCAGGAAGCCGGCGCGGTAGCTCGCCACCCGCGCGGCGATCGCCGGCTCCTGCCGGCGGAGCCAGGAGTAGAGCAGCTCGGTGATCCGCCGCGCCTTGGTGAAGACGATCGTCTTCAGCCCGGCGTTGATGAAGCGGATGAAGAGCTGGAGCGCGGTGGTGTACGGGCTCGCCTCCGGCTGGAAGAGGAGCAGGTGGCGGTCCTCGCGCGGCGCCCCGGACTGGGAGATCCAGTGGAACTTGCGGCCGGTGAGCGTCTCGGCGAACTCCCCGGCGTTGGCGGCGGTGGCCGAGGAGGCGATCAGGACGGGGTCGGACCCCACCGAGCGGCAGAGGCGGAAGAAGCGCTGGAGGACGTGATGGAAGTGGCTGCCGAAAATGCCGCGGTAGGTATGGAGCTCGTCGAGCACGACCCAGCGGAGGTCGGCGAGGAAGGGTCCCCAGCCGGTCCAGTGGCCGAGGATGCCCAGGTGGAGCATGTCGGGATTCGAGATCACCACCCGCGGAAAATTCTTGCGGATCGCCGTCCGCTTGGCCGTCGGGGTGTCGCCGTCGTAGATCTCGCACCCCGCGGCCTCCGGAGGGAGCCCGGCCTCGGCGGCCAGCTTGAGGAGCTTGCCGCGCTGATCCTGCCCCAGGGCCTTCAGGGGGAAGAGGAACAGCCCGTGCCCCGGGCCGCCCCGCGCCGCCTCCTCCAGAGCGGGGATCTGGAAGACCAGCGACTTGCCCGACGCCGTGGGGGTGGTGACCAGCACGTTCTCCCCCCGCCGCACCGCCGCGATCCCCTCCGTCTGGTGGGTCCAGAGCCGCGGCACGCCGCCCCGCCCGAGCGCCTGGGAGATCGGCGCCGCCAGCTCGAGCTCGCCGTAGCGGGCCTCGCTGCCGGGCAGGTGCCTGCCGTAGAGGAGCTGCTTGCCGAGCCGGGCGTCGAGGCGCAGCTCCTCGATCAGGGAACCGAGAGCGGAGCCGGAGGGAATGACGACGGACGCTGCGGCATTACGGGGCATTACCGCCCGATGGTAGCACGCCGCCGCCGCCGAGCCGGAAGGTCCGGGGGAGCGGCGGCGGCACTCGGAGAGTCAACAGGGCCGGTAGGTGCAGATCCACTTGAAGCCGACCTGGCAGCAGGTGGAACAGCAGTCGCCCGGGCAGTTCGTGACGCAGTTGGAGGCCTCGGCGGGCTTGACGCCCGAGACGAGAGCGGCGACCGTGAGAGCGAGTCCGAGTCCGAGACAGGTCAGTTTTCTGCGCATGACATTTCTCCTTATCGGGTCAGCAGGGCGAGAACTGGTTGCAGATCGGCTGCCCGTTGATCAAGCAGCAGGTCTGGAAGACTGAGCCGTCCGGGCAGTAGTACGTGGTGCACTTCGGGGCATTGGCCTGAACGGGGCGGGCGCCCGCCACCAGGGCGGCGGCAGTGAGGGCGAGACCGAGCACGGCGAACGACAGCTTTCTGCGCATGGAGTCTCCGATCTGGAAGGGGCGGCCGGACATCGGGCGCCCCTATCTCCCAAGGTGCTCCTGAGCCGTGGCACGGTGCCGCCGTTGCGCCCGCGGCAGCGCGTCCCGCTGGCCGACGATCCAGTCGCAGTTGTAGAAATCGTGCAGGTGATGGGCGTAGAAGCGGTAGCCGAGATTGGCGAGCCACCACGTCGAAGCCTGGATGCGCGAGCCCAGGAAGCGCCGCGCGAGAGAGCGCGCGGAGTAGGTGTATTTCCAGGCCTGCTCGTGGCCGGCGTAGAGCTCCGCCGCGGTCATCAGGCGGGGCTGGAACACCACGTGCTGGGCGTCGTAGAGCTCCCAGTCGCGGGTCAGGATGCGCCCTTCGCTCTCCAGCCGCTTGTACAGGCCGGTGTTGGGAAAGGGGGTGACGATGGCGAAGCGCGGCAGGTCGATGTGGGCGTCGACGGCGAAGCGCGCGGTCTTGAGGAAGATGTCCGGGGTGTCGTGATCCATCCCGAAGGTGAAGCAGGCCATCAGCGTGATGCGGTGCCGGTGCAGGCTCTCGACCAGCTCGCGATATTCACCCGGTGCATTGAAACCTTTCCGGGACTGCTTGAGGCTCTCCGGGACGATCGATTCAAAACCCATCAGCAGGCCCGAGCAGCCGCTTCGCGCGGCCAGCGCCAGCAGCGCCGGATCGCGGCCGAGGAGGGTGGTGGCGAGGCCGAACCATCGCACCCCGAGCGGGATCAGCGCTTCGAACAGGCGGGCGGCGTAGGTCTTGTCGGCGATCAGGTTGAGATCGATGAAGATGAGCTTCCGCGATCCGTGCTGGCGGATGTCCGCCACCACTTCCTCGACCGGCTTCTGGTAAGGCTTCAACCCCCAGGCCGCGGGCACGACGCAGAAGTCGCAGCTATGGACGCACCCGCGCGTCGCCTCGAAAACGTGAGTGGTCAGGTAGGAACCCTTCGCGATCAGGTCGCGGCGCGGGAAGGGGCGCCCCGCGAGGCTCAGACCCGGAGCCTGGGTGTAGCGCGGCGCCATCTCCCCGGCGGCGAAGTCGCGCAGGAGCTGGGGCCAGGTGTCCTCCGCGTAGCCGACGACGATCGCGTCGGCGTGAGGCTGCGCGTCGTCCGGAATCAGGGTGACGTGCGGTCCGCCCAGCACCACCGGAATGCCGCGCCCGCGGAAGTGGGCCGCCAGCTCGTAGGCCCGGGACGCGCTGCCGGTGATCACCGTCATCCCGACGAGATCGGCCGCGAGGTCCAGGTCGACGTCCTCGATGCCTTCGTCGAACAGCCGGATCTCCACCTCCAGCTCGGGAGGAACCAGCGACGCCAGGGTGGTCAGGGTCAGCGGCGCGTAGCGCAGGCTCTTCTTGAAGATGCCGCCGCGATGGCGGTAGAGCGGGCCCTTGGGAGAGATCAGGACGAGCTTCATGGTCCCGCTCCTACAGTTGTGTCAGCAGCTCCCGCCGCTTGGCCTCGTACTCCTCGGCGGAGATCAGCCCGTCGTCGAGGAGGGTCTTGAGCTGGCGCATCCGCTCGGCGCCGGAGGGGCCGGCGGGCGCCGCCAGGGGCATCCGGCCGGCGGAGCGGTACTGCTCGGCCGCCGCCAGGATGGCGTTCTTGAAGGCCAGCGGGTGGCCGATGTTGCGGAACACCGTCTCGCCGCGCTCGCTGGCGGTGTCGATCTCGACGTCGCCGTAGTCGAGCAGGCGCCCCCAGAGGGTCTGCCGGTGCTCGACGTTGTTGATCTTGTCGAGCCGCGAGTCGAGCGACCGCCGGGCGAGGATCCCTACCTCCTGGATCAGCCGGTGGTTGGTCAGCACGAAGTCGTTGGCGCGGCGGACGAAGTCCTTCCAGGCGTAGACGAGGCCGGCGATCAGGGCCACGGCGAGGGCGATCAGCGCCCCGGTCGCGCTGTGGAGCCCGCTCTGGTGCGTGAACCAGAGGAACGCCGCGGCCACCAGGGCCACGGCCGCCACCGCCAGCCACGGTCCCAGGGTCAGGCGCGTGACGTAGGCCCGGTAGAGGATCTCCTCGCCCGGCTGGAGCTGGTTCTCGATCTTCATGGCCAGCTCCGATGCTATCTCACCTCAGCGCTGCCAGGCGTAGGAGATCTTGAAGAACAGCGTGCGACCGGCGGGCGCCAGGCGGTCGTCCAGGGCCAGGGCGCGGTCGTCGGAGTAGCCGAGGAAGAGGACGGTCTGCCAGTTCAGCTTGTACGAGAAGAGCGCCGAGCCGGTGACCCCCTCCTCGCGGCGGATGGCGTCGAGGGCGGGATCGTAGAGCTCCACCGCCCGCACCGTGCGGTCGCGCTGGACGATCAGCCGCAGGGAGGCCCGGGAGGTGAACGTGTAGGTCGCCTTGACCCGGGCCACCTCGGCGTTGAACAGACGGGCGTCGCGCGCCCCCGAGCCGGTGGGCGAGACGTCGAGCCAGCGGCGGTCGGCGTTGAGCTGCACGGCCAGATGGTCGGTCGGCCGCACCGTCCCCGCCAGGCCGATCTCGGCGCTGCGCGCCGGCCGGATGTTGGCGAAGTCGACGTCGTCCCCCCAGGTGAGGTTGATCGCCACGTCGCCGAGCCGTTGCGAGGGGCTCAGTTGCAGGACGCCGACGTAATAGTTCGAGTCGAAGAGGCGGCTGCCGGCCCGCACCGTCTCCGTCCGGCGCTCGAGGCTGAGGTAGCCGTTCCAGAGCCCCTGGATCTCGAAGCCGGGAATGATCCGGCGCAGCAGCAGGCCGCCGTCCGTGCCGTCGACGTTGCGCAGCCGGAGGTAGGGGTGGAAGCTGTGGAGCGGCCCCTTCTCGTAAAAGAACGAGCGGCCGAGCGAGGCCGTGGAGTCGCGCACCCCCACCTGCGGCAGAAAGCCGAGGTCGGCCCGGAACTCGTCGCCGATGTCGAGGTACTGCAGCGACCAGTCCCAGGTGCGCGTCGAGTGCCCCCAGTTGAGATAGCCGGCGTGGGAGCTGAGATTCCGCCCGTCCCATTCCGCCGCGAGGTCGGGGCGGTTCGGCGTCTGCGAATCGCTGATCAGGAGCTGCCCGGTGACCGTGTCGTCGCTCCCCGGCCGCCAGAGGAAATCGGGACCGAAGACCCGGTTGTGGCCGCCCCCCTCGATCTCGCGGTCGGTCAGCAGGAAGCTGGCATAGGAGCTGCCGAAGTCCTTGCGCCCGCGGCCGATCGCCACCCGCGAGGAGAAGTCCTCGTTCGCCAGGTTCGAGCCGTTCGGCCCCGGCACGATGACGCTGCCGCCGCCGCGGTCCTCGGCGACCAGGAAGGTGTAGAGCGAGCTCCCCACCTCGCCGGTCGCCCGCAGCCCCCAGCGCGGCGAGGTGATGGTGCGGGTGTAGACCGCCTGGATGGGAGTCGAGAAGAGCTCCAGCCCCTCCAGGAAGAACGGCCGCTTCTCGGGAAAGAACAGGGCGAAGCGCTGGTTGGCGGTGATCTGCGCCACGTCCGACTCGACCTGCGAGAAGTCCGGGTTGATCGCGGCGTCGATGGCGGTGTTGGCGTTCGGCGTCCACTTGGCGTCGAGCCCCGCTTCCCAGCGCGGGGACTGGCGCTCCAGGGGGGTGCCGGCGTCCCCGCGCGGCAGCGCCTGCTCGCTCCCCGTGGCATAGGGGGCCAGCACGGCATGGTTGCCGCTCGGCAGGCCGGTCAGGCCGGTCATCTTCTGCTCGTGGCAGATGAAACAGGTCGTGCCGCGCGGCAGCTTGGAGTTGAACATCTGGTAGCGGAAGTCGCGCGGCCGGTTGCGGTAGAGCAGGATCCCCCAGGTCTGGACGGCGGCCGAGTTGTAGCGCAGCGAGGAGAACGGGATGCGGATCTCCAGCGTCCAGCCGGTCGGCGTGATCCGCGCCACCGAATCCCAGTAGAAATCGGGCGAGCTGTCCTCGCCGCTCGAATCGTTGGTGATGGCGTCGTACTGGATGCCCCGCGGGTTGGCCAGGAACATCAGGGCCGTCTTGCCGTCGTTGCGGGTATCGAGGATCACGCCGCCGTAGTCCGTGTAGCTCGGCACCGAGTCGTGGTCGCCCAGGGGGGCCCGGATGCTCTTCGGGTCGGGGTCCGAAAAATCGAAGGCGGCGTAGAAGAAGCGGTCGTCGTAGGTCAGCCAGGCGACCGTCTTCACCTTCGGCTCCACGCCGTCGCCGGGATTGGTCTCGTAGAAGGTGTCCACCCGCGTCGCGCCGCTCCACCCCGGATCGCCCAGCCGGCCGTCGACCTCGATCGGGCCGGTGGCGCGCGCGACGTGGAGCTCGGGGGGAGCCTCCGCCGCCTGGGCGAGGAGCCGGGACGAGGCGATCGCCAGACCGGCGAGCAGGAGCAGGGTCGGGAAACGTCCGCGGGATCGGCGCATCGGCCCTACTACGACCCAGGTAAAGGAAAGTTTTGGCGAAAAGGGCCCGGGACCTGACCGGCTGCGCCGCCCGCCAGCTCCCGGGTGCGGATGGGAGGTACAGCTCATTGGGCGCGCGGCGGCGCCGCGGCGTTACAGGTGGTGAAACCTCTGGACCGGCTGCTATGCTCCCGCCCCGCGACGTCCTACGTGGAGAGAGCCTTGACCGATCCCAAAGCCATTCTCGTCGCGCTGGAGAATGCCCCGGCGCTGCTCGTTCCGTTGATCCTCGACGTCCCCGAGCCCTGGCGCAAGCGCCGGCCCCTGCCGCACAAATGGTCGGCCCACGAGCACTTCTGTCACGTAGTCGCCCTGGAATCGCGCTTCCGGACCCGGCTGGAGACGATGCTTGCCGAGGCCGACCCCGAGCTCGAGCCCTTCTACCCCGCTCCCGACGAGGAAGCCGGCGGGCTCCTCGCCATCGACCTCGGCGAGGCGATCGAACGGTTCCTCCGCGAGCGCGGCGAGCTGATCGTCCGTCTGCGCGAGCTGCCGCCGGAAGCCTGGGAGCGCCCGGGGCGGCACCCGGAGTACGCCCACTACACCGTCTACGACATGGCGCGGCACATCACCCTGCACGACCTGCTGCACGGCTATCGGATCGAGGGTTTCCTGCAGCGCCAGGAGTGGCCGGAGCAGGAGGCGCCCGCCCAGGTCGAGGCGGCGGCCCTGGAGCCCGAGGAGCCCACGGTCGAGGAGGCCATCCCAGGCGCGCTGGCGCGGATGAAGGCGGGAGAGATCAACCTCCTGGGGCCGTTCAAGGTCCCCGGACTGCCGCCGCGGCCGATCCGGGTCTACCTGCCGCAGAGCTACAACCCGGGGGAGCCGCACTTCGCCCTCTACATGTTCGACGGTCAGAACGTCTTCGACGACGCGCCCTCCTTCTCCGGCGGCTGGTACCTCCACGAAGCTGTCGAAGGGCTCGCCAAGTCGCGGCGTCCGCTGCCGGTGGTGATCGGCATCGAGCATGGAGGGCCGGCGCGGAACCTGGAGCTCTCCCCCTTCTCCTTCGAGGCCGACGCCGGGCAGATCGCCATCCTGCTCGACTGGGTGACCGCTCACCTGATCCCCGCCCTGACCGCCGAGCTCAATCTCGTGCCGCCGCCGCTGGGGACGGTGATCGGCGGCTCCTCGATGGGTGGGCTGGCCGCCTTCTGGTCGCACTTCCACTATCCACAGGCTTTCGGGGGAGCGCTGGTGATGTCCCCCTCCTTCTGGGTGGCCAACCAGGCCATCTTCGTCGACATCGCCGCCCAGCCCACCCCTCCGGTCTCGCGCATCTATCTCGACGCCGGAGCCCGGGAGGACAAGGGCAAGGTCGTCGAATCCGTCAAGAAGATGGCCGAGCTCCTCGTCGAACGCGACTACGACTCCGACCGCCTCATGTGGCGCGCCGACCCCAAGGGAACCCACAGCGAAGCCGCCTGGAGACGGCGGCTGCCGGCGGCTTTGCGGTTCATGTACCGGCGGGGGTGAATGTCAGCGGCTTCATTCCTTTCCCACTCGTTCATCGATCACGCCGATGATGCCACGCGCCAGATCAAAGTCGCGGCCTGGCCTCTGCGTCCGCTGCTCAGCCTTGCGAAAGTTGTCGATGCGGAGGCCGATGCGAACGTCCAAGGTGCCTTGCTCCAAATAGAGCCGGGCAAACTGAAGGATGGTCAGGACATACGCTTCTTCGCTGAACGGTATCTCACCGGAAATCATTCTATCCAACTCATCGCGCGGTGGCAAAGGAATCTCTTTCTGAATCCTTTCCACCTCGGATAGGGTTCGTTCCGCCCATTTCAAGGCCCGCCGAATTTCTTTCAGATAGAGCTCAGGCATGACTTCAGGTCGCCTCCTGGATTCGTTGCCGGACGTTCAAGCTCAGGCGCACCGCCTCCGCGATCCAGCGAAACTCCCGGATGGCCTGCACGGTCAGGAGCTGTCCTGCCCTCGCGCCCAGCCATCTCTCCAGGACGGGGTAGCTCCCGACCTGATGCCGCCAGACTTCGGGCGCGATACCCTCGAAGCAATGCCCGCTCCGGGCCAGCCGTACCGTCCCTGTCGACTCTTCGTAGGCCAGGGTCTTGGCGTCGATCCAGGGGAACCGCCGCCGATCTCCATCGAGTTGGACCGGAGACGAAGCCAGCCGCGAATCTTCCAGCAGGTGAAGAGCCATCAATTCCTTCCCAAGTGCCGCCAACCGATGAAACGGCTCCGGACCGCCGGGGAGAGGAACCCGCGGAAATCCGCTCCGCAATTCCTCCGCAAAACGGGTGAGGTATCGCGGAGCATGGAGAACCCCATAGACGTACCCCAGAACGCTTTCCGGGGACGGCAACTCAGCGAAACCAGCCGCTATCCTGCGGAGGATCGCCGGGGCGAGATTTGGAACGCCTCTTCCCGCCTCATCGGCCAGGAACAGAGGAAACACGCTGTTCGGCGCATAGGAGCTGAGGACCTTGTGCCCGGCGACCGACCGGGTCACGAAGACGCCGGTCTGTGCCGTGCTCTGCCGGAGCGCCAACAGCGCCAGGTTCCCCCTCCTCCGAAGATGGGACATGACAGCCGTCCGCGGCCGCTCCAGCCCGGCGCGCTCATACAGGATCTGCCGGAGATCGAAGGGACGGAAAAGAAAGCTGGCCACGAAGCCGCGTGACGGCGCTCTTCCCGCCGCGGTAAGCCTGGGCTCGAAGTCCTCCCGGTTGAACGCGAGCACGCGCGCATCGTTTCCGGTGATGACTCCCAGAGAGTGGACCGGGAAGATCTCCGGGAGAGGAATGCCACGCCGATAGTCCTGTTCGCGCTGAGCGTCCGAAGGGCGGAAAAGAAACCGCGGTACCCTCGGCTCGCAAGAGGTCCAGGCAAGGCTCTCCAGGCTCGCGCCGGCCAGGGCTTGGAGCTTCTCGCGGCGGCTTCCATACAGGTCCGCGCGATAGACCGCTCGCGCGGCCTCCCGGCGGCTCTTCACCAGGAAGAGCACCGCGATGCCCTGGGCCACTCCCGCGAAGACGTTCTCGTCCCGCTCTCCGGCAGGCCCCACCTCTCTCTTCCTCTGATTGCCGTGCAGGTCCAGGGCGTAAATCTGATCGAAAGTGCGCAGCAAGGATTGCCGAAGGCCCCTGAAAGTCGGCGCTTCGAGGCAGTTGTGGTTGACCACGAAGCCGACCACGCCTTCCCCGTTCCGATCGATCATCCATTGGGCGAGGCGAAGGAATTTGACGTAGTCGTCCTGCAGCCATTTGACGTTCCGCTCGCCCAGGGGCCGGCCACCCATGCTGAAGTAGCCCTCGTCGCGGCGGCCGTCCGGCAGGATGTAGCCGCGCAGGAGGTCCCTGATCCAGCTCCCCGTGTTCGCCGACCGGCCGCTGAACGGGGGATTGCCGAGGACGACGGAAAGGGCGGAATCCGCCCGCACTCGATGCGCCCCCTGAGCCTCCTCGCCGAGAAATCCAATCTGGACAGGGTCGGGGGACGCGAGGGCATCGGCCAGGAAGAGAGGGAAACGTGAGACTTGTGCCGTGAGTCCCAGTCGCTCCCCGAGGCGCCTCAGCTCGCTCTGACCTTGCGCCCACGGACCGGGGAGGATCTCGAATCCCTGGAAATGTGGAATGAGGTGTTCCCGGAAAAGCGATTCAATCCCCCGCCTGCCGCTCGCCATGCGGTGCCGCGCGAGCGCTCGCCGATAGGCTTCCAGGAGGAAATTGGCCGGACCGGCCGCGGGGTCCAGCAGGCGTGCTCCGGGATCGGCGAGACCGCCTTCCAGACCGAGCCGGCTCCGCAAGAGAGAATCCACCGAGCGCACCACGAACCGCGTCAGCGCTCGAGGCGTGGCGTAGACGCCGCGCGTGCTCTCACGCCTCTCCGGCCGGAATTCCGTCCCGTCCGGCTCGAAGACTCGCGCCGAGACCCTCCGGCCGCGAACGCCGGCGAGCAGGAGGGCGGCCTCCTCGGGCCCCTGGCACGAGAGCCAGACTCGCCCCTCCCGGCGCAGACCTTCGCACACCAGAATTCGATCGCAAGTTTCCAACTCGGGGAGCCAGCGGAGAGAGGGGCTGAAGTGCGACCAGTCCGCCTGCTCGTCCCGGCTGGCCTGGAACCGCAGCTCGACTCGCCAGGCCCCGGCCGTTTCGAAGTGGCAGACTTCAGGCATCGGCCCGATAGAGATAAAGGGTGTGGCCGAGACCCTGGGTGACGACCTCCAGGACGACACGGTCGCCGGGGTGCAGGGCGAGGAAGTCCGGAGGAATCGCCACGCGGCCATCGGCTCCGACCGACGTCAGGGTGCGGCTGATGAACTGTTCGAGGCAACGCCAGCGGTTCGGCGGCTTGACCGAGCGGCGGAGATCCTCCAGCAGCTCGGTGTAAAGATCGAGCCGGATGGAAATATCGTTCCGAGTGAGCGAAAGCAGGGCGCCCGGCTCCAGGCCCAGGCTCTCCCTGAGCTCCTCGGGAAATGGCAGGAAACCTTCCGCTTCAATTTCCAGGCGGAAATATTCCGGGAGGAAAACCGGAAAAGGCTCCTCCACCAGCCAGCAACCGCTCAAGGCTCCGGCTCTCCCGCGCCCGCCGTTTCGAGCAGCACGTCGCATAGATCCCGAATCGCCGGCCCGAGGCTGTCGGTCAGCACACAGCCGATCACGGCGCGCATCTCGACCGCCGGGTCCATCTCTTCGAGATCCACCCGCTTGCCGGCCTCGGCAGCGCTCTCCGGCAGAGTAACCAGGATGTTCTGCAACCTGCGCCGGAGCGCCTCCAGGCCGTCCGCGATTTGCTGAACCTCTTCTTGCGCAGCGGCCAGGGCCGTCACTCCGTCTCCTCCATGCTGAGCAGCGGCCGGTCCGCCAGCTCCCAGAGCGGGCGCGTCACCTGAGCGCACGCCACGCAGCCGGTAAGGAGGTGGCGAACGACCTCGCGCACCTCGTCACGGGAAAGCTCCCCCCGCACGAAACGCTGCAAGGCGTCCTCGCCCGGATGCTCTGAAGGCGCGCTTGTTTCGAGGAGAGCCATGACCAGAGCGACGATAAGCCCTCCCGGGCTTGCCGGCTTCCCGCAACTGCGATTTCGGCTAAACTATCGGACCACGGCGGTTTTTACCGGTTCCGGAAATCTGGCGTGGACGAAAAGCGTGGTCCGTGTCACGAAAACGCGCCGCCTGGCACTCAACCTGATGGAACCCTTTGTCTCCGGGAGGCGCGTCGAATGGCTCAGAGAAAGCTTTCAGCGGAGGCCCTGGCTCTGATCTACCTACGGGAGGAGAGCCGGTGGTCCCAGAAGGAGCTGGCGGCGGCCAGGGGCCTCACGAGCTACCGCCCGATTTCCCGCTACGAGACGGGCGAGAACCAACTGAGCCAACAGGAGCTCTATCTCCTCGCCGGCCTCCTTGGCCACCCCCGGGAAGCCGTGGACTCATGCCTCTTCAACTACTCGTTGGTCGTCACCAGCCCCGTGGAGCCCACGTCGCCCGTGGACCCCACCCCCGCCGAGCTGCGGCGGATCGACCGCGCCGTGATCGCAGACGGCTGGACCCGCGCCGCCGACCTCCGCGGCAAGCTCATCGTGGACAAGAAGCGGCGGAAAGCGAAAGCGGCGCGCCGCGAGGCCGGCGTGCTCTGGGCGCGGCTGAAGACCCTCTCTCGCGAAGCCCGCCGCGAGGTGGTGGAGGACGCCCCCGAGTTCCAGACCTGGGCTCTGGCGGAGCGCCTTTGCGACGAGAGCCGGCGCGCGGCGGCGGACGACGCGCAGGAAGCCCTTCATCTGGCAGATCTTGCTCTCTGGATCGCGGGGCGGGTCGAGGGAGACGAGTTTCGCTCGCGGCTTCGCGGCTTCGCTTGGGCCCACAAGGGAAATGCGCTGCGAGTATCCGGCCATCTGGACAAGACCGCCGAGGCTTTCGACCGGGCCTGGGAGCTCTGGAAGGCCGGCGCGGGCGTGGACCCCGCGCTGCTTCCCGAGTGGCGCATGCTCTCCCTTGAGGCCACGCTCCGGCGGGTAGAGCATCGGTTCGCCGAGGCTCTGGAACTGCTCGCGCGCGCGGAGACTGGCGCGGGGGGCGAGCCGGCGGCGTTGGCGGCGATCCTCCTCAAGCGAGAGTTCGTTTACGAGCAGATGGGAGATCTCGAAGGAGCCTTGGCCGTTCTGGATGAAGCTGCCCCATACGTCGAAGCCTCAAGAGACGCCCGTCTGCTTTGGGTCTTCCGTTTCGAGACTGCGAAGGCTCTCTGCGCCTTGGAACGCTACGAGGCGGCAGCGGCTTTGCTACCTGAGGTGCGGGAGTTGGCCGAGCGGTTGGGCAACAAGCTTGACATCGTTCGCGTCGGCTGGCTCGCCGCGCGAGTCGACGCCGGGCAGGGGCGGAGGGAGGGCGCCATCGCAGGCCTTGAGCAGGTGCGGCGGGAATTCTCGGCCCGTCCTATCCCCTATGACGCCGCCCTTTCCTCGCTGGAGCTTTCGGTGCTGTATCTGGAGGAAGGCCGAACTGGAGCGGTCAAAGCCCTGGTTCGGGAAATGGGCGCGATCTTCAAGTCGCAAGGGATCGCCCGCGAGGCTCTCGCGTCCCTTTCGGTTTTCTTCGAGGCTGCCCAAAAGGAGACGGCGACCGTGGAGTTGGTGCGGAGGGTCATCGCAGAAGTCGAAGACTCACGACGGAAGGCCCCGCGCCCCTTGAAGGGAGAGCGGGGATGAGGCATGGGGCGCTAGGAACCGCAACGGCCATTCGGGTCGGCGGTGCAGCCGTTGTCCACCTGAATTGCGTGGGCGGGCACGGGCGAGCACCGGCCGTCCGGGTCGGCACCGCAACCGTTCTTGCCGTGGATCACGGGGGCGGGCGCGGGCGAGCACCGGCCATCGGGGTCGATACGGCAGCCGTTCTTGGCCCAGATCCTCGCCATGGCTTCCCAGGCCCAGCTCACGAGAGCGCTCGGAAGCGATTCAACGCTTGGCGGGCTCTGTCTGGACGCCCGTGCCCTGGCCGCCGAGGCTTGCCAGGAGGCTGAGAGAAGAAGAAGCAGGAACAGAAAGACGACGAGCTGACGAAGGGTGCGCATGGGAAGCTCCGTGGGACGCCGCTCCGCCGCGGCCCCCATGGCCGCGCGGGCGGCTCTCCGGTAAAGGTGCACCCGCGACGATAACCTATCCCTGGCAACGGGAGGAGGCAGGTTCATGGACGACACGGCGGAACATCCGGATGTGCTGCGGCTGGTGGTGCGTTTCCTTCGGGACTACGCGCGGATGAGCCAGATCAAGCTCGGCCAGGCCGCCCGGGTGCCGCAGAGCTATCTCTCCGCGCTCGAACGAGGTGACAAGATTCCCTCGGAGGAGGTTCTCCGGAGGCTGGCCGCGGCCGCCGGCTTCCCTTGGCCCCTGGTGGCTCATCTCCGGCGGTTTTACGCGGCCTTGCTGGCCGCGATTCCGCAAGGCGCGGCGTTCGAGAAAGCCTCCGACGATCCGCGGAGCCTTGCGCTCGCCGACACGGCCCTTCTGGCGGTCCATGCGTACCTGGTCGAGGAAGTAGCCGAGGTTGGCTCCGACCTCTCGGAGCAACTGGAGGCGGAGAGGACCTGGGCCGCTTTGGCCAAGCTGTCGCGCGCTCGGCGGCGCCGTGCGATCGAGATCTCTCCCCGGGCCTCACGAAGCTGGGCTCTGGCGCTGCTGTTGTGCGAGGAGAGCCGGAGGGAGGCGGCGAACGATGCGCAGGAGGCCCTCGACTTGGCGGATTTCGCTCTCTGGATCGCCGAGCGCGTCGAGGAGAGGGGAGAAAAATTTCGCTCGCGCCTGCGGGGCATCGTCTTGGGCTACCATGGAAACGCCCTCCGCGCAGCCGGTCACCTTTCCCAGGCCGCCGAAGCCTTCGCACGAGCCCGGCAGCTCTGGAAGGCCGGCGCGGCCTTGGAATTTCCATTGCTTCCGGAGTGGCGCCTGCTCTCCCTGGAGGCCTCGCTCCGGCGGGAAGAGCACCGATTCACCGAAGCCTTGGAGCTCCTCGGCCGCGCAGAGAAGGGCGCGGGCAACGAGCCGGCAGCGCTGGCAGCGATCCTCCTCAAGAGGGAGTTCGTTTACGAGCAGATGGGAAACCTTGAAGGAGCCATGGCCGTTCTTGCCAAAGCCGCTCCGTATGTGGAAGCTTCGGGCGAAGCTCGCCTTCTTTGGGTGCTCCACTTCGAGACCGCGAAGGCTTACAGTGAGCTGGGACCTTTCGAGAAAGCGGAAATCCATTTGGTTGCCGCGCGGGAGCTGGCCGAGAAACTGGGCAACGCCCTCGACAAAGTTCGCGTCGGTTGGCTCGCCGCGCGGGTCGCCGCCGGGCAGGGGCGAAGGGAGGAGGCCATCGCGGGGCTGGAGCAGGTGCGGCGGGAATTCACGGACCGTCCGATCCCCTACGACGCCGCCCTGTCCTCGCTGGAGCTCTCGGTGCTGTATCTGGAGGAAGGCCGGACCGGAGAGGTCAAGACCCTCGCCCTGGAAATGGGAGAGATCTTCAAGTCGCAAGGGATCGCCCGCGAGGCTCTCGCGTCGCTGAAGCTGTTCTCCGAGGCCGCGCAGAAGGAAACCGCCACGGTGGAGCTGGCGAGACGGGTCATCGCGGACATCGAGGCCGCGAGGAAGAAGGCCCCGCGGGTTGTGAAGGGGGAGCGGGGCTGAGCAGACCTCCGGAAACTCCCCCGATGCCTCCCCTTCCGGACGACCGCCTCGGCTTATCGCCGAGCGCATTACTCGATAGAGCTTTCAGTGCTGTATCCGGAGGATGGCCGCCCCTGGCGGCTCTCCTCGAAAGATGCATGCAGGTGCGATAATCCGTTACCTGCAAGGATGAAAACTAGCCGTTATCTACGATGGCTAGCTACCGTCAAGCACCTCGCCTAATTCCAAGCCCTGGAGCCTATATAAGCATGACGTTTAGTGGTAGGGTAGCTCTGCGAATTTTGATCCACATCGCCTTTTCTAGGACAGAGCCCAGTCCAGGGATAAGTTCTACTCGGCGGTGACGAGGAAGGAGAGAAATGAGTATCAGAATGGACAAAAGAGGCCTCTTTGTGCTTGCTCTCCTGGTAAGTGCTCCGCTCCTCGCGACGCCGCCGATTCCGCAGGAGAGCCTGTGCCCGGCACGGCAACCTGAAGGTGCATGGGAGACGGCCGGCGGAGGCACTCAACTCCTCTTCAAGGGAGACGAGATCGTTCTACGCAAGAAGGGGGCCTTGAGTGTGGCGAAGATCCTCACCCATGAGCCTTGCAAGCTCGGGGTTCGCTACGAAGGACTGCGGTCCACGTGGACCCTCAAGCCTGGAATAGCCGGAACGATGGAGTTGCAAGCTGATGAACCGATGACGCTGCGAGCGCTCCCCACCACGCCGCCTCAACTCGACGTCAATCTGCCGACTCTACCCAGCCCTGGCTCAGTAACGCCCGCCGAAGCCAAGGTGGTGGAAGATGAACTACTGCGCCGCGCTGGCAAGGATCAAGAGGTCCTGAAAAATCCCGCCCTGAAGGACAAGCGCAGCGAGGTCGTCGCCGACAACCACCGCTACCTGCAAGATCTCACACAGAAGTTCGGATGGATCGACATCCCCCGTTTTGGTAAAAGCGCGGCATCGGCGGCGATCCTTCTCGCGAAACACAGCGGCGACCTCCTCTTGATGAAGGCGGCATTGCCGGTCGTCGAAAAGGACGTCAAGGAGCATGGCGGGGCGGGAGAAATGTTTTCCGTCCTCTATGACGAGCTTCAGCTTGAGCTTGGAAACCAACAGCGGTATGGCACTCAGATCGATACCGATAAAGAAGGACACCCATACATTCTTCCGCTCGAGGATCCCGCAAAGGTGGATGCCTATCGGAAGGAGATTGGCATTCTTTCGTTCGAGGAGTACCGAAAGCTGGCAAGCGAAAATTTCAACAAGGGCGCACTCATTCGCGTAGCCGGAAGCAACGAGTAGGCTTTTCACGCCGGAGAACTCTCACTCAGGCGAAATAAAGGGAGGTGCTTGTGCGCAAATTGGACAAACCCCAGAGGGTGTTGGCCAGAGTTCTGGCAGTCGAGGAATTGGTTAAGACTGCCAGCGGGGGACCGGATAGCACCTGGACCGACGGTCCCCGAAAGGATTTGACGCAGATCAGTGCAGGCGACGTCGTAGGCACGCCGCCCCCCGTCTAATAAAATTTCTTGCGATGGCTCGCCTTGTCAGGCAAGCCATCGCCTTCACCTCCTCTCCCGTCTGCCCCGAGGTTCGAGATGAATCCTAAGATATTGATTCTCACCGATGCCGAAGACGTGCATGCCATCGCCGTAGGTGAGGCGCTTCGATTGCGAGGCGTAGAGCCAACCATCTGGGCGACTTCCGATTTTCCGACGAGAGCAGAAGAAACGCTGCACTTTGATCGGGAGCTCCGAAGTGAGATCCGGATAGAAGGGGTTGGTCTCTCCCTGCAGAGTCCTGCCTTTGACGTCGTATGGAGAAGGCGGCCGGCTTATGTGCTCGATCCCGAACTCCTGCACCCGGCCGATCGCATTTTCGCCGATACCGAGTGTGGGCTATTCCGGCGTTCTCTTCTTGAGCTCTTGGCCCCCGCGGCTTTTTGGGTGAATCCGATACAGGGGGCTGCCAGGACGGGAAGTAAGATGACCCAGCACTATGCCGCCGGCCAGGTTGGTTTACGGATGCCGGAAACTCTCTACACGAATAGCCCCGGAGAAGTCCGGGAGTTTATCCGGCGGAAGGGCGGCAAGGTCATCTATAAACCGTTCCTCTCTGCTGGATGGAGCGATGGAACCTATCAGTACCTTTCCTATACTGCCCTTCTGGAAAGTGAGTCCCTAGTTCAAGAATCCATCCGATTGACTCCCGGCATCTTCCAGGAACTCGTGCCCAAGGCCTATGAAGTGCGGCTCACGATGATCGGAAATCGCCCGTTTGCAGCCAAACTATTCTCTCAGGAAACTAGCGGCGGCCGAATCGACTGGCGCCAGGCGCAAGGCGAGCTCCGCATTGAACCCTTAGAAATGCCGGAAAGCATTGTGGAGCAGTGTCGAGGCCTTTTAGCGAAACTGGGACTGGTCTTTGGTTGCTTCGACTTTATCGTCACTCCCAATGAAGAATACATTTTCCTCGAGGTGAACGAGATGGGGCAATTTCTATTTATCGAACGATATGCAAGAATACCTCTGCTAGATGCCTTTGCGAGCTTCCTCCTTCAAGGAAGGGTGGATTTTGACTGGAACGCAAGTGAGGTAATCACCCGCTATTCGAACCCCGCGTTTGAGGAGCTCGTTTCCAGAAAGTCCGCCGCGTTTTCCCGCGACCACGTATCAATACCTGCGCGATTGACTGAGGAAACTCCTCCAAGCTGAAGAAGAGAGCGTGGCTTCGACTACGCGGGTTGTGAAGATTGGTGAGAGGCTTATACAGTGCGAGATTCACTTCGGCCTTTTCTTCGCATCAGAGTGGGTGGAGGGCGGGTACCCAAGCCTGAACGGTTCGTAGAATCGGGCGTCCTTCGGTACCAACGTGAGATCGTGGATGCCCAGGCTTTCCAGAATCGTTCGCACTGGCGCTGCTTCAGCGAGTGCTGCGGCTTGTGTCTCGGCCGAAGTGATCGGCTCCGCGACCAAGACGGCAAAGCTCGGACGGAGACCCGCTTGGCGCGCCTCATCGATCGCGGTTTGCAGCGGCTTTTGAATGTCCCCAAGGTCGTAGAGCCGGCTGCCGATCCGGTAGCGGCGAGTACCGGAGTTCCCTTCTTCGGTTCCGATGACAGTCACCAGTTCATAGACGGTACCTGTCAACCTGATCGTGTCGTGATATTTGGCTTCGAACCACCGAGCCCAAGCTTCGGGTTCACGCTGTAGGCTGGAGTTGCCCGTCAAACGGTGAAGAGTAAGCAGCGCAGGCTCCGTGACAAGCCCTCGCTGGCTGGCCGTCAGAGGTATCAGCGCTCGAATGACAGGCTGTTCCTTGCTCTTGAACAGAGCCTTATCCTCAGCCATTTTGGCGAGAAGGTCGGCCGTCTTCTGTTGATTGGTCCACCTCTCGGTTCCTAAAGCTGCGATCAGGGGGTCGAGGTCTACTCGGGCCTCGTGCAGATGGGCGCTAACGATCGCCAGAAGTACGATGAGCCGATTGTTGTGAAGGGCATTCGGGTCGCGGCGTATGGCCTCAATCAAGGTATCCACCGCATTTTGCCAGTCAGGTCTCTTGGGAAGCTCTTCCAGCGCCTCGGTAAGCTCTCTGGAAATCGACCCGTTCAGCGCGATATCCAGTAGCCGTTCAGTCTCCGCGGACAGGCGCGGGCCGGCTTGCTTCTCCGCGCGCTCATAGGCAAAGAACGGATCGGTATCGGTCTCGCCTCCGAGGAATAGAAGGTCATTCGCAGTATCCCTCGCCGGCACCAAGGCAAGGAGGACAATGGCCGGCCGTGCAACCTTTTGCCCTTGCGGAAAGCAAATCAATGCTGGTGTTCCGTTCTTCTCTGTCAGCAGGAAGCTGAAACGGCGCCCTTCAAACTGCAGCGACCCTGCCAGAAAAACGGGGCTTCCGGCCAGAGCTTCTTCGCCCTTAGGGGAGATGGACGTGAGAACCGCAAAATCTTCTTGAATCGAGACCTGACTCGGGGCTCCGCCCCCACTTCCGGTAAGTCGTGTGCTGAGGGAGCCTGAGAGACGCCACTCCCCAGCAAGATGACGGGAGACCAGGTTGCCGGAGCTACTCCCTACGCTGGCGAAGCAGCGCTTAGGATTGGGCCAGGAACAAAGGACGAACAAGAGAATCCAGACTGGCAACCTTCTCTTAAACAAGGCAGGCTTCTCCTTCACTTGGAAACAGCGGGTGTGGGCTGGGGTACGTGGCGACGCATTCTTACTTCACGAATTGCTCCTTTAGGCGACGTTCATTCCGTTTTGGGGAGAGACCGTTGTATGTTTCCGCTCTTTAGGCTAGATTACGATGAAGACGTGGGTTAGTCAATTGGGATCAACTTCCCAGCCTGAGGAAGGGGAAATGGCCGATCTGATCCAGGACATCCGCTTCGCCGTTCGGCTTTTGGGCAAGAAGCCTTGGCTAAGCGTCATCGCGGTCGCATCCCTCGCTCTCGGCATCGGCTCCACGACCGCGGTTTTCAGCCTCGGAGACGCGCTGCTCCTTCGGCCGCTGCCGGCGGTCTACCAGCCTTCAGAGCTGGTTGCCATCTTCAACGTTGACAACCACTCTCCGGACCGCTTGGGCGGGCTGTCGTGGAGTGACTTCCTGGACTATGCGAAACGGACGGATGCGATCTCCGGGCTGGCCGCGGCGGCTGAGTGCGAGGTGAGCCTTACGTCCGGAGGTCTGGCCGAGCGGGTTTCCGCACTCGCGGTCTCGCCGAATTATTTTTCGGTGCTCGGCGTGCGTCCGGAGCTCGGGCGCTCTTGGTCACTCGACGAGACGGAAGGGCCAGTCGCTGTTCTGGGCTCAGGACTCTGGCACCGACGCTTCGGTGCCGATCCGAGGGTGATTGGATCACCGATCTTCCTGAACGGCAAAAGTGTCAAGGTCGTCGGCATCGCTCCTGAAGGATTCTCCGGCACCGATCTCAGATCTCGGCGGGAAGTCTGGTTTTCTCTACGCTCCTACGCCCCAATCGCCAGGGGTGCCATCGCCTCCCTGATGGGCCAGCAGAACCGCACGCAGCGATGGCTGACCGTCATCGGCAGGCTCGCGCCGGGAGTCACCTTGGCTCGGGCTCAGAGCATCCTGGGCACGGTGGCATGGAACCTTGCCGCCGCCTATCCGAAATCTAACGGCCAGCTTGGAGTACGTGTCCTACCGCTCACCCAGGCGGTGCTTGGGCAGGGAATGCGTCCGAAGATCCTGAGTTTCACGGCTCGGCTCATGGCGGTCGTCGCCTTGGTCCTGGCTGTTGCGGCAGTCAACGTGGCGGGGTTGCTGCTGGCCCGCGGTCTCGCTCGCAGACGGGAGATCGCCGTCCGGTTGAGCCTGGGTGCGAGCCGGAAACGCCTGGTCCGGCAGCTCTTCGTGGAGGGACTCCTTCTCGGCTTCCTTGGACTGGTGGTCGGAGTTTTCCTGGCGAAGGCGAGCCTTCCCCTGATCGAGAAGCTCAAGCTTCCGAGCGACTTGCCGCTTCCCGGCCTCGCGATATCTGGCCGCGTATTGGGCTTCGCGGTTCTCGTCTCCATGGCGACCTGCCTGATCTTCGCCCTCCTGCCAGCAGTTCAGACAGTGCGCACGGCGTTCATGCCGGCGCTTCGCGGGAAGGCACCGAGAGGGAACCTGCTTCGCTTTGGGCTTGGCGAGGTCCTTGTAGCCCTCCAGATTGCCTTCACGCTCTTGATCTTGATGGTTTCCGCGCTCATGCTCCGTACACTTTCCAATCTGAGCTCGGTCAATCCTGGATTCGATCCCACTCATGTCCTGGTGTTTTCAATCGACCTCGCTTCGGCAAGATACGAAGGCCCGCGAGTCGCCGCTTTTTACCAAGATCTTCTGGAGCGGCTACGGCACGTTCCCGGCGTGAAGACGGCGAGCATGGCGGCCGCTCTGCCGGTCATGGGCGGTGACCTGGTGGTCATTCTGACGGTCTCCCCGGAAGAGGGGCCGATGTCTGGAGTCAGCGAGACCTCGCTGCCGGCCGTACACCATGTTCTGGTGGGCAGCCACTATTTTGAGACAGTCGGAATGAAAATTCTTCAGGGGAGCGACTTCGGACCTGGAGGGACCGGAAGCCTCGGTGAAGTCATCGTCAATGAGAGTACAGCCCAACTGCTCTGGCCCGGGCAAAGCCCTCTGGGTAGGCGTTTGCGTCTGGCCGAGACCCAGTCGCCGTTCTCAGTCATCGGCGTCGCCGCCGATTCCACCTACGATACCCTCAAAGAGAAGCCCGTGCCTGTACTCTATCTCGCCCATTCACAATATAAAAAATCTTTTATCGGTTCACTGCTCGCTTCTGAAATGACGATTCTCGTTCGCACTTCCGGCGAGCCAAGGCAAGTGCTCGGCACTGTGCGGAGGATCGTTCGCAGTATGGATCCGCTGCTGCCGGTTTTCCATGTCACGACGCTGGAGGAGCTCCTGGCCTCTACCATTGGAGTTGAGCGTCAGGCGGCAACGCTCTATGGCAGCCTCGCTCTCGTGGCGATGGCGCTGGCGATGTTGGGACTGTATGGTGTCGTCTCGAACGCGGTTGCCGAACGGACTCGCGAGATCGCCATACGAATCGCTTGCGGAGCTACCCCGAGCTCAGTGCGCCGGCTTGTGCTGGGGCGTAGCGCTTTGATGGCACTAATCGGCATAGGTGCCGGACTAGCGGCGGCGGCATCCACCAACCAGCTCGTTCAGAGCCAATTGTACGGCGTCAAAACGGCTGATCCCGTTACGTGGCTCGTCACTCCTGTCATCCTCATCGGCGCAGCGATGTGGGTCAGCAGGGGGCCGGCCCGTCGCGCTATGCGAATCGATCCGGCGGTTGCCCTCCGGAACGAATAGTCGCTTCTCCGGGGCGAGAAGCGGCTGGCACCCCCTCGCCAGCAGCCTATCTGGGCCCCCCGACCGGCCCGGTGGAAGCCGAATCGGGGGCTGTTTGGGAAATTCGGGGACAATCCTGGAGATTCGGGGACAATTTGGGATATTCGGGGACAATCCTGGATATTCGGGGACAATTTGGGATATTCGGGGACAATCCTGGAAATTCGGGGACAAGTTGGGATATTCGGGGACAAGTTGGGAAATTCGGGGACAGTTCTGGAGATTCGGGGACAATCCTGGAGATTCGGGGACATTTTCTGAAAAGCAGGACCATTTGAGTCCCGTCGGGGGGACCCATCTCCCTCGTTGGCGGACGGGAGAGCCTCACGGTCCGCGCCCGCCGTTCACCCGACCGCCGGGTGATACGCCGAGCTCGCTCCGATCCAGGTCTTGTCCTTGTTGAAGTCTACCCCCATCATCTTCCCCTTGCTGACGCGGACGAGGTTGTTGACCAGCCGGGGGCGGTCGTTGGCGCCGCTGTTCCAGAGGAACATCATGCGGATCTCGGCCTTGGCGGGATCTTCGGGGGTCTCGATGGCGGCGGCGTAGTCGACTCTTCTTTGCAGGATGAAGTTCTGCGGGTCCGCCAACTCGCGCAGGCGCTCAGGGGTGGGTCCCAGCTCGACGCCCAGGCCGGCGAAGGAGTAGAGCGGCTTCAGGACGTAGTTTTCCAGGTCTTCCGGAAACTCTTTCAGATCGCTGACGAAGGAGGTCGGCGGGCAGTAGCGGCTCTGGATGAAGGGGAGCGAAAACTTGCTGATCTTGAGATACCAGTTCGGGTGCCCCACCCAGGTGACGTCCACCAGGTCGCGGTGGAAGATGTGCGAGAGGTCGAGCCCCCTGCGCTCCACCTCGTCGAAGATCACCCGGTTGTAGATCCGATGGATCGGCACCTCGCGGCCGTCCCGCGGGTAGTAGAGCCGCCCGCCGCGCTCGATCACCCCGCGGGCGTCGATGACCGGGATGCCTAGCATCTGCTCGGTGACACAGAAGTCGATCCGCGTCTTCTGGTGCTCGGGATCGATCTCCAGCAGCACGGCGCTCTCGGGGTCGCCGTCGCCCACGATCACGTCCCGCAGGGCCGCCGGGTAGGTCTCGGCGGTGAGGCCGTCGAAGTAGGTGGTCACGTCGCGCGGGATCGCCGGGAAGTGGTCGCGGTACTCCTTCTCGAGCAGCCACTGAAAGCCGTAGAGCGAGGGAAACCCCTGGAGCTCGATCAGGCGGGGAGTCAGCTCGCCGTCCTCGCCGCGCACGATGGCGAAATCGATCTGGAAGAAGGCCGCGTGCCCCTCGTCGCCCGGCACGTCGAGGTGAGCCGGCACGGCGCGGTGCGCCTGCGCCAGGTACTCCGGAGAGGTCACCTGGCCCAGCACCTCGGCGGACGCCGCCGCCAGCTCGCGGGTCAGCCGCTCGGAGAGGAAGATCGGCGTCTCGCAGATCCGGAAGGCGGGGGGGCAGCCGGCGTCCCGCTCCAGGGCGCGGACCATGCGCTCGTAGCGCTCCAGCGTGAAATCCGCGTTGTAGGCGCGGCGGAGATCGGGAACCATGCGGGAGCCTCTTACTCCAGCCCGAGGTGGGTTTCCTGCACGATGAAATCGACCACGCTGCGGACGTCGTTCGTCTTCTCCCAGACCGCGAGCTGGCGGTCGGCCCCGGTGCCCATGGCGAGGATCTTGTGGATGGACTCGACCTCCTCGCGGCTCCCCAGCTCGTCGACCACGTCGTCGACGAAGGCGAGGAGCTCGTGGATCAGCGCCACGCAGTCCACCTCCTCCTTCTTGCCGAAATCGATCAGCTTGCCGGAGATGCCGTGGCGGGCGGCCCGCCACTTGTTCTCGGCGAGCAGCAGGCGGCGGTAGAGGCGGAAGCCGAGGTTCTGCCGGATCAGCTTGTAGAGCTTGACGGTGACCGCCTGGATCAGCGCCGCCAGCGCGATCGTCTCGTCCACCCGCAGGGGCACGTCGCAGATCCGGTATTCGAGCGTGTTGAAGAAGGGGTGCAGCCGGATGTCCCACCAGATCTTCTTGGCGTTGTCGATGCACCGGGTCTTGATCAGCAGATTGATGTAGTTCTCGTACTCGGAGAGGCTCTGGAAGTGATCCGGGATGCCGGTGCGCGGGAAGCGGTCGAACACCTTGCTGCGGTAGGACTTGAGGCCGGTGTTCTGCCCCTGCCAGAAGGGAGAGTTGGTGGACAGCGCGAAGATGTGCGGCAGGAAGTAGCGGGCGGCGTTCATGATGTGGATCGCCACCTCGCGGTCCTCGATGCCGACGTGGACGTGGAGGCCGAAGATCAGGTTGGCGCGCGCGACCTGCTGGAGGTCCTCGACGATCTCGAAGTAGCGCTCGTGCGGCGTGATGAGCTGGTCCTTCCAGTGGGCGAACGGGTGGGTGCCCGCCGCCGCGATGGTCAGGCCGTTGCGCCGCGCGAGCTTGGAGAGGTTGCTGCGCAGGGAGGTCACCTCGCGGCGGGCCTCCCCGATGTCGGCGCAGATGTTCGTCCCCACCTCGATGACGGACTGGTGGAGCTCGGGCTTCAACTGGTCCGCGAGCGTGTGCTCGTCGTCGAGAAGGTACTGGACGTGCGAGCGAAGGTCGCGCGTCTCCGGATCGATGAGCTGGAACTCCTCCTCGATCCCCAGCGTGAACAGCTTCGCTTCGGCCATGAGGGTCTACTCCTTCGGTGAGAGCGCCTCGATGACCGCCTTCGCGGTGCCCAGCGCGGTCGCCACGACGTTCCCCACGGCGGGAGCCGGCGGCGCCGCCGCCTTCTTCACGTACTGCCCCCAGCGCAGGTTGTCGCCGCCGGCGACGTGCTGGGTCGCCCGCCGGATCACCATGTCGGCCGCCTTGTCGACGATCCAGCCGAAGTTGTCCTCGCCGATCGAGTTGACGTCGGCGTCCGGCGCCGGGTTGCAGAAGTCGATGGCGTACGGAATGCCGTCGCGCACCGCCATCTCGACCGTGTTGAAGTCGTAGCCGAGCCAGACGTTCAGGGCGAGCACGTCGTCGTGAACCTTCTTGAGCAGCGCCGGATCGACCGGCGGCCCGTCGCGCACATAGCGCCGGTGGAACGGCTCCCGGGGGTCGTACTGCATGATGTGGATGTCCCGGCAGTCGAGGGCGTAGCAGCGGAAGTACTCCTTGAAGACGATCTCTTCCTGGAGCATCATCACGAGCTGGCCGGTCTCGTCGTAGGCGCGGAAAAAGTCGTCCGGGCTGGTCACCCGGTAGACGCTCTTCCAGCCGCCGCCGGCGAAGGGCTTGAAGAAGGCCGGGAAGCCGATGTATTCGAAGATCCCGTCCCAGTCGAGCGGATATGCGAGGTTGCGGAACGACTTGCCGGAGGTGTCCGGCGGATGCTCCTTCGAGGGAAGGAGCACGGTCTTGGGCACGGCGACGCCGATCTTGGTCGCCAGGCAGTTATTGAAGAACTTCTCGTCGGCGCTCCACCAGAACGGGTTGTTGATCACCGCCGTGCCGTTGAGGGCCGCGTTCTTCAGATAGCCGCGATAGAACGGGACGTCCTGGGAGATGCGGTCGATGATGACGTCGTACCCCGAGGGCTCCCCCTGGATCAGCTTGTCGAGGCGGACCGCCTCGGCGACCACGCCGGCCGACCTGGAGTTCACGCGGTCGATCAGGGCCTGAGGGAACGTGTCCTCCTGCCCGTAAAGGATGCCTGCTTTCTTCATCTGATTCCCTCCGATTCGTCCCCGATTCGTCCCGATCCGCGGACGCGGCAAACAGTACCACAGGCAAGAATGAGAGGGCTCCCGGGGGTCTTCCTTCCGCCCGTTTCTCCGCCCGATCGCCCGCCACAATCGCTGTTGACATTTCCTCCCCCATACCCCAACATATTGTTGTGTCTAGGGTCCACGCCTCCTGCCTGGAGTGACGTGGCGGTCTCAATGAGGCTTGGGCGGCCCACGGGACCGGGCGGGTTGGGACCCGCCGATGATGCACACGCCCAGGAAGGAGGTGGTCCAGTGATAGAAGGCAAACACGGTTCAGTGGAGGTGGCGTCCTCGTAAGGGGATTCTCCACGTGTCCGTGGCACCGGAGGGTAATCCCGCAGGGGAACCCAACGCCACCGAAACGGACCCTTGAGACCCCGGCCCCGCAAGGTGCCGGGGTCTTTCGTTTATGGCCGACGCTGTATGTTGTCTTCGAATTGAAGACTCTGTAGGATTGCTCCACCCTTGGACACCCTCTGGACATGAAGCTCAGAGGCACCGCCAGGACGGGAGCCATCATGAAAAAGAAGTCTCCTAAGAAGCTGTCATTGAGTCGAGAGTCGCTCGGCATGCTGGAAGGAAACATGCTGGCCTTTGCCGTGGGAGGGTCGCAAGACGGTCCAACGGTGTGCGATTCCTGTACTTGCAAGGCCACTTGTGTCGCTGGCTGCGTGGCTTCTGGCAATGGTACCTGTCAAACCTGTCCCCCCTGTGCCGAGCCAGCACCAAGTTTGGGGGCAGTAGCGGCGTGCTAGACGACCGTATTCAGCGCTGATCGTTGTGCGAAAGACTCCGGTCCCGCAAGGTGCCGGGGTCTTTCGTTTTCTAGGCCAGTGATTGGTCGACTTGCAAAATAGCACGACCGTTCGTATAATTGCACCATGGGAGCCGGCCTCAGGATCGCTTCCTCGATCCGGCCTGGCTGCAAGGAGAGACACCATGACCGACGCATATATTCTGGACGCCGTCCGTACGCCGCGGGGCCGCGGCAAGGCGGGCAAGGGCGCCCTGTCGAACGTCCACCCGCAGGAGCTGCTGGCCCAGACCCTCAACCGTCTGACCGAGAAGGCCGGGATCGACCCGGCGGACGTCGACGACGTCATCGCCGGCTGCGTCTCGCAGGCCGGCGAGCAGGGGGCCAACATCGCCCGCAACGCGGTGCTGGCGGCGGGCTGGCCCGACGAGGTCACCGGGACCTCCGTCAACCGCTTCTGTGGCTCAGGCCTCCAGGCGATCAATTTCGCGGCGATGGGCGTGATGGCCGGCGCCCAGGACCTGGTGGTGGGGGGCGGCGTCGAGAGCATGTCGCGGGTGCCGATGGGCGCCGACGGCGCCGGGCAGGACGGCGAGAACATGCAGCTCCGCGGCAAGGTCTTCCAGGTGCCGCAGGGGATCAGCGCCGACGTCATCGCCACCCTCGACGGCTTCTCCCGCGCGGAGCTGGACGCCTTTGCCCTGGAGTCGCAGCGCAAGGCGGCGGCCGCCCAGAAGGCCTGCCACTTCGGGCGCAGCCTCTTCGCGGTCAAGGACCCGGCCACCGGCGCGGTGCTGCTGGAGAAGGACGAATACCCGCGGCACGACACCTCGATCGAGGGTCTCGCCGCGCTCAACCCCGCCTTCGTGAATCTGGGGGCGATGCCGGTGGGACCCGGGGGCGAGACCCTGGACCAGATCGCCCTGGCGCGCTATCCCCAGCTCGGCTCGATCCATCATGTCCATACCGCCGGCAACGCCAGCGGCATCGTGGACGGGGCCGCGGCCGTGCTGATCGGCTCGCGCGCCTATGCCGACGCCCACGGCCTGAAACCGCGGGCGCGCATCCGCGCCATGGCCACCATCGGCTCCGAGCCGCTGATCATGCTCACCGCCCCGACCCCGGCATCGCGCAAGGCGCTGGCCAAGGCCGGCATGGAGGTCGGCGACATCGACCTCTGGGAGATCAACGAGGCGTTCGCCGTGGTGGCGCTGCAGACCATCCGCAATCTCGGGATCGATCCCGAGCGGGTGAACGTCAACGGCGGCGCGATCGCCCTCGGCCATCCGCTGGGCGCGACCGGTGCGATGCTGCTCGGCACGGCGCTCGACGAGCTGGAACGGCGCGACCTCTCGACCGCCCTGATCACCCTCTGCATCGGCGGCGGCCAGGGGATCGCGACGATCCTCGAGCGGGTTTGATTCCGGGACGAGCACTGCCGGGAGACACTGTGGCGGGCGCCGGCGGGCTGGCTCAAGGGCCAGACCGCCGCCGCTTGACGAGCACGAGCGAGCCGCCGGCGGCGAGAAGGAGCGCCAGAAGGATCCGGCCCGAAGCGCCGAGGGTGGGGATGCTCGGGGCTGTAGAGAGCGCCGAAAAGGAATAGAACCCGCCGCAGTTGGCGCCTGCCGCACAGGAAATCCCCGGCGCTCCAGCGAGCCCGTTCACCCCGTCCCCTGAAAGGGCGACGGTGAAGCCCCCGAGCGCACCCGCGGGAAACGCTGTCAGAGACTGGGGAGAGGACCATCGGCCCCCCTCCGTCCGCGCCATCCGGTAGACCGCTCCGCACTCGGCTCCGGCGGCGCATCCCGTCGTGGGCGCGCCCACCAGAGCGGTCAAGCCATCGGAAGAAAGGCTCAGGAACCGCCCGAACTCGGTCTCTGGACCGCTGCCGCCAATCTCCTGGAACTCCGTCCATGCGCCGCCCGTCTGGAGGAAGGCCTGCACGGCGGAGCTGCTTCCCGTCGCAGGAGATCTGGACACTCCGATCAGCGCGCTCAGCCCGTCGGCCGAGAGGCCGACCGAGCCTCCGAAGAATTCCTCTGCCTGCGGGAGGAAGGGGGTCAGCTTCGCGCTCTCGCTCCAGGTACCGCCGACGTGCGTGAAAACATACGCCTCTCCACAATCGGGCCCCGCGGCACAGGGGGTTGTCGGAGCTCCGATCAATGCGGTATTCCCGTCCGGTGAGAGCGAAATGTAGGCACCAAAGGCCTGGACCTGGGGATTGGAACCCCTCAACGTGTCGACCAGCGTCCAGGTATCGCCTGCCCGCTCATAGGCGAAGACCGCGCCGAGGCAGGGTTGGGAGATGCAACTGTCCTCAGGCCGGCCAACGAGCAGGATCGAGCCATCTGCCGACAGGGCCAACGCCGAGCCGAATTCTAGGTCGAAGTCCACGGCGTAGGGAGGGATCAGATGAGCCTTCTGCAACCAGCCTCCGCTGGTCCGGACATAGATGTAGACCGCTCCGCATTGAAGGCCATTCACGCAAGCCGCTTCAAAAGTCGCCGCGACCACCGCGACCGTCTTGTCCGCCGACAGGGCGACCACCCTTCCGAATGCGCCCGCGGCAGGGCCGGCCGCGGGAAGCCGCGCGTCCAGATCCCAGCCATCGCCGTTGCGGACAAAGACGTAAGCGCGGTTCTGGTCCAGAGCGCCGACAAGAGCGGTTTGCCCGTCGGCCGACAGGGCGACCGCTCCGCCAAAGGAACCAAAGCTCTGTGGGTCCGGCGACTGAATGATCGCCGGATCGGACGCCGCTGTCGCCATCGCCGCGGCAGCCCTTCCGTGCGCCTGAGCGCTGGCAGCAAAACCCAGGATGAAACTCAGCACCGCCAGGACCTGGCGGCGGCGCTTCGAGACGACTCTCCGTTCTGACTGCATTCAGCCCCCTTGTCAGACGATCGCATTCCCTTCCCGGTGACTTTGGGAAGAAAATCATTTCTCCGGGCGAAGCTCACCTACCCTGGACTTGTGTCGTAGCCGGTGTCGAGGGCGCCCGGCAGGATTTTGGACACGGGGGGTTCGCCATTGCTGTCAGCCCAACGGCACGATCGAGTTGAGGGCGTCGATGATCGCCGGCACGTCCTTGCTCTCGGTGGCGCGGATGAGGTTGACCGCCTGCGCGACGAGCCCCACGGGCTGAGTGATCAGCCGGCCCAGGAAGGCGACCTTGTCGTCGATCATCTGAACGGTCAGCGGCCAGGCTGCCGGCGGCTGCATCGAGATCAGGAGGGCATGCAGCCAGGAGTCGTCGCGGGCTGCGTCCATGCTGAAGTCGAGCGCCTCGATGACGTCCTGGCCGCCGATCTTCGCCAGCAGGCCGAGGAGGGGCGAGAAGGTGTCGACGGTCGCCTCGACCTTGGGGAGGAGGCTGGAGAGGATCTGGTTGATCTTGTCGAAATCGTCGTGGAAATCCTGGAGCGCGGCCCCCTGGAAGGTCTCGCCGGCGACGACGCCGAGGTCGAGGTTGATATGGGCGTTGATTCCCACCAGGAGATCCTGGAGGATGATCAGCTCTCCCGACTGCATCCCCTGGAAGGCCAGCCGCCAGCTCTTCGTCGGCTGCCCGCCGGAGCGCCAGGTGTCGTAGGCCGTGAAGTAGCGGCCGGCGAACAGGGCGTCGAAGCGGTCCATCCGTGGCCCGTTGTCGAAGGCACCGCTGGCGATCCCCTGCTTCACCGTCAGCGTGACCTGCCGGTAGAGCGCCGGGAAGTACCCCAGCGGATCGCTCTTCGCCTTGCAGTCGGCGATGATGCCGTCGAGGATGAGGAGCACGTCGTCGATGCCGTTGGCTTGCATGGAAGGAGCTTACAGCTCGTACAATGAATCCGCCATGCACTCCAACGCTGAGCGCCGGCGGAGCTGCAAATTACAGAAGGAGAGGTGGTGGATGTCAGGAAAGAGGAGTAGGCCTCCTGTCCCAAAACCGAAAACTGTCAGCGAAACACAGCACCTACTGCGGTCTCCCAAGAACGCGGAACGACTGCTCAAAGCCCTGGATCGGGCGAAGAAGGGAAAAGGCGAGCCTCAGACTGTAGAGGAACTGAGGGACGACTTGGGGTTGAACTCGGCGGGTTAGAGCCGCACTGTTCTGTTCACGAAATACCCACCTCCCGCAGCCTCTCCGCCACCCCCCGCAGATCCGCCACGAGCATCGCCCGCGCCTCCCTGCGCGCCGCCTCGTCCGGCATCCGCAGGATCGCCGAGGGGTGGTACGTCGCGGTGAGCCAGGGGGCCCAGGGGGTCTCGAAGAACTTGCCGCGCTCGACGGTGATCTTGAATTTCGCGCCCATCAGCGATTGGGCGGCCGTGGCTCCGAGGCAGACGATCACCCGCGGCTTGACCAGGGCGAGCTCGGCCTCCAGCCAGGGACGGCAGGCCCTGACCTCCCCTACCGTCGGCTTCGCGTGGATCCGCTTCGTCCCCCGCGGCTCCCACTTGAAGTGCTTCACCGCGTTGGTGACGAAGACCTCCTCGCGGCGGATCCCCGCCGCGGCCAGGGCTTCGTCGAGCACCCGGCCCGCCGGGCCGACGAACGGCTTCCCCGCCAGATCCTCCTGATCCCCCGGCTGCTCGCCGATGAAACAGGCCGCCGCCTTCGCCGGTCCCGCTCCCAAAACCGCCTGGGTGGCCTTCTTATAGAGGTCGCAGGCCCTACAGCCTTGAGCCGCCTCCCAGAGCTTCGGAATCGTCGGCCGCTCCGGAATGAACTCGAATGCGGATGGGTGAGTCGTCTTCGCCATGGCTTCCTCCGATGCCGAAGATATACAATCTGCGTGCCGCCGTTACGGACTTCCGCGATCTGGAGACCATCCGCTCCCGTCGCCGGTCTTGACCCGCGGCGGTTGTCACGGGGATGTCACGGTTCGTCTTTGGCGGTACACTTACGGAGAGAACCGGTTCTGAAGTTAGTTGATGACGCGGTGGCCTGACAAGTCGTCAAGAGCCAATCCGCAATGTGTTGATATGTAACTATTTGAGAGGAGACAACGTCATGAACCGCATTCCCCGCACCGCAGGTACCCTCGCGCTGACCGCCGCCCTGCTCACCGCCGCCGTGCCGGCCGCTCAGGCCCGCACTCTCGCGAAGCCGCAGGCTCCGAGCATTTCCGGAAGTTTGTTCGGCGCCGCCCTGGCCTGGTTGGGAGACCTCGGCCTCGGCGCTCCGTCCGCGGCGCGGACGCATCAAGCGCCCACGATGAAGTCGACCACGATCCTCCCCCCGCTGCTGGAGCCAATCCTCCGGCCGATGGGGTGCTCGACGATCGATCCCAACGGCAACACCGTTTGCCATGGAGGAGGCTTTTAAATCCTGAGATCCTGGACGGAGAGCGGCGTTGGGTCAGGGGCGGCATCCGCCGCCCCTTCCCCGCCCCCCGCTGGGAGATCCATTGAAGTCTGGAGGTATGAGATGCTGCGAAATCATCCGTCGACTGAGGATCTGGAGAGCTTCCTGCGGGACGCATCCCAGCGGGGTCACGCCGATCGCAACGCGGTGATCCTGCGCCATCTGCTCGCCTCCTGTGCGGTGTGTCGAGACCAGTTGACGCTCTTGGGCTGGTCCGGCGCCCGGCTGGAGCACCTCGTATATCTCCCGGGCGGCCGGCACGAGGACGAGACCGACAAGGCCAGAACCGGGAAGGGCTACAACTACGACCGGGCGTTCGCGCGCGCCGGGCAGGTCGTCGACGAGTTCCTCGCCACGGTCCCCCCGTCGCAGATCTCCGTGGCGGAGCTCCTCGCCGATCTGGACCGCCGATCGCCGGAGGTCCGGCTGGCGCTCGCCGAGGCGGATGAACGGTTCGCCGTGCCGCAGCTCGTTCAGGCGCTGATCGAGCGCAGCCATGCCATCCGCTACGACGATCCGGAGGCGATGCTGCACTGGGCCCGGCTGGCACGCTCCATCGCCTCGCGCGTCCCCGCCGAGGCTCTGGGGGGCTCGACGCGCCTCGGAGACCTGCGGGCGCGCGCCTGGGGGCAGTACGGCAACGCGCTGCGGGTCAACAGTCGGTTGCACGAGGCGGAGAGCGCGCTGATCACCGCGCACCGGTACCTGGCGGAAGGGTCCGGCGATCCGGTGCTGCGGGCGCTGCTGCGGGAGCAGACCGCTTCGCTCTACACGTTCCAGCGGCGCTTCGTCGAGGCCGTCTCCGCGCTCAACGAGGCTTCCGATATCTATCGCCAGCTCGGCGAGAGCCACGCCTTCGCGCGCACGCTGGTCCATGAGGCCAACGCCTTGCTGCAGTCGGGCGAAGCGGAGGCCGCGGTGGACCGGCTCAACCAGGGCATCCCCCTGATCGATCACGAGACCGACCCCCACCTGCTGCTGGCGGCGTGCCACAACCTGATGCGCTGCTATATCGGCCTCGAACAGCCGGAGCGCGCGCTGTCGATCTATGCGCAGACGGAGGATCTGTACAAGGAATTCGGCGACAGCGTGATCCTGCTCCGCGCCAAATGGCAGGAGGGGCAACTGCTGCGCGACCTCGGGCATCTGCGCACGGCGGAGGCGGCTCTCGTCGTCGCCCGCCAGGGGCTCCTGGAGCGGGGTCTGATGTACGAGGTGGCGCTCGTGGGCCTCGACCTTGCCGCCCTGTATGTGAAGCTCAAGGCCGTCGACGACGTGCGGGCGACGGTCACCGCGGCGCTGCCCATCTTCCGCGCCCTGGGAGTCGATCGCGAGGCCCTCGCCTCGCTGCTCCAGCTCCAGCAGGTAGCGGATCATGAGCAGCAGGCGATGGAGCTGATCCGCTTCCTCAACGCGCGGATCGAATCGTTCGGAAAGCGCGGGCTCCTCAAATGACCTCCTCGCGGCGGCGTCGACGGCTCTCGAACGCGTCGGCGCCGGCGCGTACCTCTCCTCTCGTCTCTCTCCAGCGAACGACTCTTCAAGGAATGCTGTTCGGGTGTCCCGTTTTCTCCATGGGCTACACCTCCTTGATTAGAGACGTATCCATTGAGGGTCGTAATTTACGCGATTTCCGGAAGTTGGAAATCGCTTTTGTTGGAGAGGAGATGATTGCCATGATCCGCATGCCCCGCGTCCGCCTGAGCCTCGTCCTCGCCGCCCTCGTGATCCTGCTCGTCGTCCCGATGGCCGGTGCCCGCACCCTCGGCGCTCCGTCGATCCATTCCGCCGACGGCGGCTGGCTCGGCGCCGCCCTCACCTGGGTGGGAGGCCTCGCCGGCTTCACTGACCGGGCTCACAGCGGGAGTCGGATTCCGCAGCCTCGGAAAGACGATCCGACAGCGAACAAACCCTCAGGCGGCGGCTGTGTCGACCCCATGGGCCACCCGCGTCCGATTTGCCTTTGACCGAACCTGATTTGATGTTTTGGATCGTCCGTCCCGGGAGGTGAGCGATGTCTCAAGATCATCCGAGCGCCGAAGATTTCGAGGGATTTTTGCGGGGCGCCCCCCGGCCCGCTCGCCAGAGTCGGAATGCTCAGGTGATGCGGCATCTGCTGAGCGATTGCGCCGACTGCCGCAGCCGCTTGAGCGCCATGGGCTGGAGCCCGCAACGCCTCACCCGCCTGCTCCAACTCAGGGCCGAAGACGATCCGGCGGAAGTGGAAACCGCGCCGGCCTACGACTATAGCCGTGCGTTCTCCCGCGCGGATCAGGCGGTCTCCGCCCTGCTCACGCCCGACCTGCCGACCGGCGAGGCACCCGACATCCTGCTGGCCGAGCTCGCATCCTTGTCCGCCGAGGACCGCGTCCGCCAGGTCGGCATGGGGGAGACGTTCACCACCCCCGGAGTGATCCGTTCGCTGATCGACCGCAGTCACGCCGTCCGGTATCAAGACTCGGGTGAAACCCTGCATTTCGCCCAGCTGGCCCAGATCGCCGTCGAGGCCTGCTCGGCTGAAAAAACCGGGGGCGAGATGCGGCTGGCGGACCTCCGGACACGTGCCTGGGGCCAGTACGGCAATGCCTTGCGCCTCTGCGGCCGGCCGCGGGAGGCTGAGGAAGCCTTCGCGACCGCCCGGGAGTATCGCCGGGAGGGAACCGGCGATCCCGTCCTTCGCGCCTGGCTGCTCGAACGAGTGACTCCGCTGGTCATCTTCCAGGGGCTCTTCAGCGAAGCCATCGAGATGTGCCAGGAGGCGGGGCTCATCTATCAGGAGCTCGGCGAGAGCCACCTGCTCGCCAGCACCATGGTCCAGAAGGCGATCGCCTTCATCTATTCCGGCGAGACCGAGCGTGCGCTCGCGATCCTGAATCAGGCGATCCCCCTCATCAATCACGAGGAGGACCCGCACCTGCTGTTCGCCGCCTGCCACAACCTGATCTGGTGCTATGTCGACCTCGACCGGCCGGACCAGGCGCTGACGCTCTACAACGAGGCGCGCGAGCTCTACCAGGAGTTCGACGATCCGCTGATCCTCCTGCGGGCCACCTGGCAGGAGGGGCGGCTCCTGCGCGACCTCGGCCATCTGCGAGCGGCCGAAACGACCCTGCTGCGAGCTCGCAAGGGTTTCCTGGAGAAGGAGCTCATCTATGAGGTGGCCCTCGTTTCGCTCGACCTCGCGGCCGTCTATGTGAAGCTGGGGCAGGTGGAGGAGGTCAAACGGACGGTGCTGGCGACCCTGCCGGTCTTCCATGCCCTGCGGGTGAAGCTCGAGACCCTCGCCGCCCTGCTCCAGCTCCAGCAGGTCGCCGATCAGGAGCAGCAGGCCATGGCGCTGATCCGGACGCTGAACTCGGGGCTCGAATCGATGCCCAGGAAATCCCCCCGCTGAGAGCGGTCCGGGGAGCGGCAGGGCCCTGGCCGCGCCGCCTCTCCGGGCCGGCCGGACCTCACACCCTGGCCCGCTCTTCTTTCCAGACCTGGCGGCGGGTGATCGCCGCCTTGACCACCCGCAGGCTCACCTCGAAGCGATGGTCCAGCGCCCGCTCGGCGAGCGAGCCCCCCGCCGCGACCACCAGATCCTCCTCGCCCTCCCGGACGGGCTCCTTGCCCTCGAAGCCGTAGAGCCAGGCGAAGAAATCCGTGGGCGTCGTCCCCAGCAGCGGGAGGATCTCGAGGGTATCCTCGAAATTCAGCCGCAGCCGCCCCTCGAGGAGGCTCGCCAAGTGTCCGGGTTCCCAGCCGAGGCGGTCCTCCAGAGTCTCCACCGGAGCGCCGCTCTGGACGATCAGCTCCCGCAACAGGCCGGCGATGCGACGTTCTTCAGGATGCATTTTCATTCACGCTCTTCTTGATCCGGCTAGCGTATCATCGCTCTCTCATCGATGCGCCAACGACTGCTGAAATTGCTGCTCGTCCCCTTCCTGGACGCCTTCCACGGGCTCGACCGCTGCCTGGAGAGCGGCGTCCGCGGCCTGCTGCTCGCCGCTCTGGGTCTCCTCGCCGGCTGGTGGATCTACGTGCCCGTCCACGAGCTGTTGCACGCGGCGGCCTGCCGGGCCGCGGGCGGCGGGGTGACGCGGCTGGAGATCGACCGGCTCTACGGCGGCGCCCTGCTGGCGCGGGCCCTCCCTTTCGTCGTGCCGGCGAGCGACTACGCGGGGCGGCTCTCCGGCTTCGACACCCGCGGCAGCGACGGGATCTATCTCGCGACCGACCTCGGCCCCTTCCTGCTCACCCTGTTCCCGGGCGTCTGGGCGCTGCGGCGGGCCGCGGCGGGCAGGCGGGCCTTCTGGTTCGGCGCCGCCCTCCCCTTCGCGCTGGCGCCCTTCCTCTCGCTCGGCGGCGACGCCTACGAGATCGGGTCGATCGTGGCCACCCACCTGCCCCCCTGGGCGTCGCCGGCGGCGCGGAGCCTGCTGCGCGGCGACGACCTGGTCAAGAAGCTCGGCGAGCTGGCGAGCGTGCCGGGCGCCCCCTGGGGGGGAGCCCTCGTCGCCGTGCTGCTCGGGGTCGCCTGGGCCTTCGCCACCTACGGCCTGGGCGACGTGGTGGCGCAGGGGTTGGGGGAGGGGGCGCTGGTGCCTATGCGCCAGGACGAACACTGACCAGCACGGACGGACACGGACCGAGGACGTCCCCGTTTTTATTCTGCCCCTGTTCGTCCGTGCTGGTCCGTGTTCGTCCGTTCCTTCCACCTTACGCCGTCAGCTTCTCCCAGTCCGAATCTGGAGCGTCCGTCGCGATAGCGAGGCCGCCGTCCGAGCCGACGAAGATGGGGTCCTTGACCACCCGCACCTTGCCGCCGCCGACGACCTGCAGCTCGGCCTCCAGGCGGGGTCCGAGGCCGCGGATCAGCCCGGTGCCGCCGGAGAGGACGATGTTGTTGCGGACCTTCTCCTGGTACTCGGGCTGCACCCGGGAGAGCAGGTCGAGCATCGACTCGACCATCGGCGGCAGGATGCTCTCGCACGCCTGGCGCATGTCCTGGGTGATGTCGAGCTGGGTGGGCTTGCCGTTGACCGGCGCGGTGACCACCACCGGGCTCTTCGGCGCGCCGACGAAGCTCCCCGCCTCCTTCCACTCGCGGACCATGTGGATGGAGAACTTCGCGTCCGGATAGCGGCCGCGGACCAGCCGCATCAGCGTCTCGTCGACGAAGTCGCCCGCCTGCGGCAGGGTGCGCTGGTCCTCCTCGGCGGGCAGGCGGCCGTTCATGACGCAGAAGTCGGTGGTGCCGGCGCCGCTGTCGATGATCATGGTGTGCAGCAGCGCCTCGATGCCGTAGGCGACGGCGAACGGCTCGGAGACGATCAGCAGGCTGTCGACGGCGTTCTGGAGCGCTTTGCGCACCTGCTGCTTGTTGACCCGCAGCGCCTCGGCCGGCACGCCCACCACGGCGCGCACCCGCACGCCGTTGCGCGCGTCGGGATCGACGCCCACCAGCGACAGCAGGTAGCGCAGCAGCTCGCGCACGGCCGCCTCGTCCTTCTCGGAGCCGTCCTTGATCAGCCCCTCCTCGAGCGGCCGGTGGAGGTCGAGCATGGAGCGGTTCTCGAGGGCGTCGCGGCCGATCAGCACCGACTTCTTCAACACCCGCTTGGCCACCATGTCGAGCGGCCAGCCGACGTAGCTCTCGACCACGTGGCGCTGGCCGTTGGACGCCGAGATCGAGCTCCTCGACGTGCCCAGGTCGATCCCCACGTGGAGGGTCTCTTTCTTCTCACTCATCGCGATTCCTTTCTTGCCGCCGGGGTCGCCTCCGGGGATTCCTCGACGCTGCCTGCGTAGGCGCGGATCCCCTTGGCGAGGGCCTCGGCGATGTACTGCCGGTAGAGCGGTTTGGTCAGCAGCCGGGCCTCCTCCTCGTTGGACATCGAGGAGACCTCGGCGAGGATGGCGGGCATGTCGGTCGTGAGCAGCACGATGAACGGGGCGGTCTTGACCCCCCGGTCCTGGACCTCGGGGCTGGTCTTGCCGAGCGACCGGTACTTTCCTAGCGACTGGTAGAGGGCGCTCTGCACCGTCTCGGCCAGCTTGCGCGACTTGTCCTGGCGCACCCCCTCGTAGATGCGGTCGAGCAGGCGCCGCATGTCGGCCAGGGAGTAGCCGGACTCCCGGTTCTCGGCGGCGGCGAGCCGCGTCAGGTAGGGGTCGTCGGTCGGCCCCATGTAGTAGGTCTCCACCCCGCGCGAGCGCCGGTTCTCGATCCAGTTGAGGTGGATCGAGACGAAGATGTCGGCGCCGGCCCGGTTGGCGAGCGCGCCGCGCTGCCGCAGCGAGACGTCGCGGTCGCCGTCGCGGGTCATCACCACCTGGAAGGCCTGCTCCGCCAGCAGCCGGCGCAGGCGGTCGGCGATGTCGAGCGTCAGCTCCTTCTCCAGCATCCCCTGCGGGGTGCGGGTGCCGGTGCTGGCGCCGCCGTGGCCGGCGTCGATGACGACCTTGTGGACGGCCAGCGGAAAGACGGCGGCGTCGACGGCCTGCGGCGGCGCGGTGAGTTGGGGCGTACCGGGCTTGAGGACGGCCGGCCCCGGAGCGCCGGGACGGGCCGAGGCGAGGGCGGCGCGGGGCGCCGGCAAGGGAGCCGGCGCGGTCAGCCGCGACGAGATCAGGCGCGACGAGCCGAGCAGGGCGACCGCCAGAAGGGCCACGACCAGGAGGCGCGCGACCAGGGTCCAGCGGCGCCGCCGGCGCAGGCCGCGCGGCAGGCGACCCTCGGCCAGGTCGACGTTCTGCTGCACCAGGTCGCGCAGGAGCTGGCGTTTGACGCGGTCCACGTTCGCCATCAGCGGTTCCTGAACGACTTCACGGCGTGCTTCTTTCCGGCGCTACGGCTCAGGATGATTCAGGGGCAAAAATTTTACTACACCGCGAGCCGCACGCTCGCCTATTTCCGTTGCAGGTGGATCCGCAACCGCTGCGGCCCCGCCTCGACCTGGGTGACGGCGACGTTCGGATGCGCCAGGTCGAGCACCACGTGGAGCTCGTTGCCGTGCGCTCCCGGGTGGATGCCGGTGCGGATCTGCAGCACCTCTTGGGTGCCGACGACGATACGCGCCTTGGCGAAGGGCTGGCGGATGCCGGAGAGCCGGAACAGCTCGCGCGGCGGATTGCCGTCGATCCGGCTCTGGGTGTATACGGACGCCGGGATCGCGCCGTTGCCCCAGACGATCACGTCGGTGCCGCCGCCGGCCGCCTCGAAGGTGATCTTCTCGACCGCCGTGAGCGGGGTGCCGGCGTCCTCCGAAACCGCCGGGAACGGCGCCGCCTGGGCCGGAGCCTTGGGCGCCGACAGCGGCGGCGGAGCGGCGGGCGCGGGCTGAGCCTTCCCGCCGGCCTGCGGTGGCGTCGACGCCGTCGACGCCGCAGGGCCGCTCGCCGCGAGGTCGGACGTGGCGGGCGCCACCGGCTCCGGGGTCGCCGAATCGGAAGTTGCCGGGGTCGGCGCCGCCGCAGTCGCCGCAGCCGCCGCGGGCACGCCGGGACGAGCCCGCCGCGGACCCTTCGGGTGGCGCGGTGCCGGCGCCGTCTGGGCGGCCCTGTCGTCGCCGCCGAGGCCGACCCAGCCCATCAGCGAGTCGCGCAGCAGGAAGAGCGCCGCCGCCACCAGCACGCCGGCCGCCAGCAGGATCCAGGGAAGCTTGCGCCGGGGGGGGCGCACCGCCGCGTGGCCGAAGGTGGCGCCGAACATCGCCGGCGCTTCGGGCGGTGAGGCCGCCTCCGGCTCCGGAAAAGAGAACCGCTGGGTGCCGCCAGGGCCGCCGTCGTCGAGAGCCGGCAGCCAGGACGAGGAGTCCGGCGTCGAGAGCGGCGGCGCCAGGTCGAACGCCTCCCGCGGGGCCGGCGGCGGCGCCGGTCGGGGCCAGGGGTTGGCGGCCGGGTCGGTCGGCGCGGAGAGGCTCGCGGTGCCCGTCGAGAACGGAGGGGACGGCGGAGTCGGCGGCGGCGGTGGTGGCACCGCCGCGGCTACGGGCGCCAGCGGCGGCACGGGGTCCGGAGGGCGCTGGGTGACGTCGAACGGCGTGCCGCCGTGCAGGATGTGCTGGTCCACGATGCGATAGATCAGCTCCTTGCTCCCCTCGGCGAGGCTGATGAAGCGGAGCCCCATGCCGGCCGGCCGCGCCGCGCCCTCGTCCTCCAGCCGGTTCCAGACCACCTCGCCCCGCCCGCGGATCAGCTCGAAGCCGTCGCCCAGGCGGAACTCGAAGTCGAGCACCGTGCCGGGGGGCTGGGGAACCCGCGTGCGCAGGAACAGGCCGCCGGGGGAGATGTTCGCCGAGTACTCGCTGATGAAGCCGTCGAAACGATCGAACTTGAACTGAACGCGCGTTTCCAGAGGCACGCGCCGCGAGTCGCGGGGGATATTCGAATAGTCGACCATGTTTAGCAGGCTGGCTTGAGGCTCCGAATCATAGCACCGCTCATGGTAGCTTCGAACCGGGAGAGCCGAGCATCGTTTTCTTTCATCCTCTCCCAAGGAGGCGAGACCCATGCGAAAGTTCCTTGTTCCTGCCCTGTTCCTCGCCCTGCTCGTCCCCGCCGCGGCCCGCGCAGACGAGAAGGCCGACCTCGCGCGCATGGCCCAGGAGCACCAGCACGACAAGCCGGTGGCCAGCCCGGCGGCGATGGAGGCGCCGGCGCAGCCGGTCGAGGGCACCGAGGTGACCTACGGCGAGGCCGGCGGCAAGCCCCTGCGCGGCTACGCCGCCCGCCCGAAGTCGGCCAGGGGGCCGCTGCCCGGCGTGATCGTGATCCACGAGTGGTGGGGGCTGAACGACAACATCCGCGCCATGACCCGGCGGCTCGCCGGCGAGGGGTACGAGGCCCTGGCCGTCGACCTCTACGGCGGCAGCCACGCCGCGACCCCCGACGAGGCGATGAAGCTGATGAACGCCGTGCTGCAGAACCCCGCCCCGGCCCAGGACAACCTGCGGCACGCCGCCGCCTGGCTGGAGGGCCGGAAGGTGACGAAGCTCGGCGTGATCGGCTGGTGCTTCGGCGGCGGCTGGTCGCTCAACACCGCCCTGCAGATGCCCGACAGGATCGCGGCCACCGTCATCTACTACGGCCACCTGGAGACCGACCCCGCCAAGCTCGCCGTCATCAAGCACCCCGTGCTGGGGGCCTTCGGCGCCGAGGACAAGAGCATCCCGGTCGAGACCATCCAGGCCTTCGAAGCGGCCCTGAAGAAGCAGGGCACCCCGGTCGACATCAAGATCTATCCCGGCGCCGGCCATGCCTTCGCCAACCCGTCGGGGGAGGGCTACCGCCCCGACGCCGCCAAGGACGCTTGGCGGCGGACGACGGCGTTCCTGGCGGCGAACCTGAAGGGCGGGGGAGCGGCGAAACGGTAGGAGCGGGGGGATCGACGGGACGTACGGGACATGAAAAAGGAGGCGGCAAGACATCGCCGCCTCCCGGAATTCTTCAACAATGCTACAAAGCTGCCGGATGCCAACCCGACGACTTCAGCTTACTTCTTCTTGGGGTGGCTGACCGTGACCTTGGAGGCGTCGTTCTTGTCACCGGTCTTGGTGTAGCTGACGTAGACGTTGTCGCCCACCTTGAGGTCGTCGAACTTGATCGCGGCGCCCTTGTCGGTGATCTTGGTGGTGTCCGACGTGGCGTAGGTGTCCTTGATGGTGATCGTCTTCGCCGCGGCGTCGATCGCGGTGATCGCGCCATGGGTGACGGCGACCTTGCTGTGGGAGGCCTTCTTGGTGGTGGTGGTCGTGGTGGTGGTCTTGGTGGCCTTGGCGGCCGTGGTGGTCGCCGGCTTGTCCATGCTGGTGCTGGGGGTGGTCTGAGCGACCAGAGCCGTCGCGCCCAGGGACAGACAGGAAACCAGAGCAAACGCAGTCATCTTGCGCATGGAGCGCCCTCCTTGGAAGGTCCGGAGTTCATCTCCGGCCAATTTTTTGGGAAATCTACCTGGCATCGGGGGATGCCTGGCGAGCGGAGTTTACCACAGGTTTACTTTTGTAAATTCCCTGCGCCGCGAAAATTCACTCCGCCGCCAGAGAGGCGGCGTGCCCGGCCGCTCCCAGGAGCGCCGCGCGGTCGTTGAGGATGACCCGGACCGGCACCCTTTCGAGGTAGGGAACGAAACGACCCTTGGCGACGAACGCCTGGAGGAACGGGCCGCGGCCGAGCCGCGGCAGGATCTTGGGCGCGATCCCTCCCCCCAGGTAGACGCCGCCGGTCGCCGTGCCGAGCAGCGCCAGGTTCCCCGCCAGGGCGCCGTAGGCGGCGACGAACAGGTCGAGCGCCCGCGAGCAGAGCCCGCACCCTTCCGGACCCGCGGCGAGCGCCGCCTCGCCGATCACCTTCGCCGGCTCCTCCCCGCGCCCCAGCGCCTCGCGGACCTGGGGGGTCTCCGGCACCCCGCGGACGTCGCGCAGGAAGCCGTAAACGTTGAACAGCCCCGGCCCGGAGAGCACCCGCTCGGCGCTCACCCGGCCGAAGCGCTCGCGCAGGTGGCGGAGCAGGTCGATCTCCTCCTCGGTCCGCGCCGGATAGTCGGCGTGCCCCCCCTCGGACGGGACGGGCACCCAGCGCTCCCCCACCCGCGGCAACAGGGCCATTCCCAGGCCGGTGCCGGCGGCGAGGAGCACCCGGTTCCCCGCGGGCTCCCCGCTCCCCTCCTGCAAGGTTTCCAGCTCGTCCGCCTCCAGCAGTGGGATTCCCTCCGCCGTGGCGACCAGGTCGTTGATCAGCACCAGCCGCTCGACGCCGAGGCCGGCCGACAGCAGGGCGCCGTCGACCACCCAGGCAAGGTTGGGGGTGCTCGCCCGGTTGCCGGTCACCGGCCCGGGGATGCCGAAGCAGGCGGCCTCGATCGAGGCATCGCGGTCCTCGCCGAGAAAGGCGTGGATCACCGCCGAGAGGCCGGGAAAGTCGGGGCTGTGGAACTTGTCCGAGCGCACCAGCCGCAGCCCCTCCCCCTGCCGCTCGAACAGGCCGAGGTTGGTCTTGGTGCCGCCGACGTCTCCCGCCAGGATCATTCAGGGCCTCCTTTACAGCTTGGACGAGCACGGACGAACACGGACCGGCACGGACGATTGTTCTCCTGTCCGTGCTTGTCCGTCTGCCCGTGTCTGTCCGTGCTCCCTTTTCAGGGCTCCAGGTCGGCGATCAGGCGCTGGATTCCCTCGGCGTCGGCGCCGCCGAGCTGGACGCGCAGCACCTGCCGCCCGCGCTGCTCCAGCGCCTGGCGGTCCCCCTCGGACTGGGCCTGGATCAGCGTGCCGTAGGTGTAGGCGGTCTCGGGCACCGCCAGGTCCTCCACCGGCTGGTCGACGAGCTGGAGGAAGCGGCAGCGGTCGGTCCCCCCCTTGTGGAGCTGGCCGGTCGAGTGGAGGAAGCGGGGACCGTAGCCGAGGGTGACCGCGAGCCGTGTCTTCGCGTGCAGTGCGGCCTGGAGGGCGCGCAGCTCCTCGGTCTTGCTCGCGGTCGGCGCGAGGTAGGCGTGGACCCCCAAGTAGTCACCGGCCTTGGCGCCATGGACCCACTTCGACAGCTCGGATGCGAGCAGTCTGGCGTCGGCGGCCGGGATCTCGCGCTCCGCGGGGGGGAGCGGACCGCTCTCGGCGGCCTTCATCATCTTGGCCGACAGCTCCTTGGCGAGCTGCACGTCGGGCTGGTCGAAGGGGTTGAGACCGAGGACGGCACCGGCGGCGGCGGTCGCCAGCTCCCAGCGGAACATCTCGGCGCCGAGGTCGTAGCGGTCCGAGAGGTGAAAGCGCGCCACCGGATGGCCGGCCCCCTCCAGGGCGAAGAGGCGCTCCTCGATGGCGGCGACGTCGTCCCCCTGCAGCAGCAGGGCGGCGAAGAAGCGGTCGTCGCCGTAGGCCTCCGGCGCCCCCAGCGGCTCGCCCGCCACCGGCACGATACCGCGGTGCTCGCCCCCCGCCAGCACGATCTTGCCGGTGCTCTCGGCGATGAGCTGCTCGATCCAGTCGGGGAACGACTCCAGGGAGTGGGAGGTGACGAAGGTGACCTTGTCGCGGCCGGCCAGGGCCAGCTCGCCCATCGCGGCGCCCAGGCGCAGCCCGGGATTGGCGTCCGCCGTCTCGGCGGCGGCGCAGGCCTCCGCCATGGCGCGCGCCCGCGACAGCAGGCGGGCGACGTCGACGCCGAGCAGCGCCGCCGGCACCAGGCCGAAGGGGGTGAGGGCGCTGTAGCGTCCGCCGACGTCGTCCGGCGCGTTGATCACCGCCCGGAACCCCCGCTCGCGCGCCAGCTTCTCCAGCGGCGTGCCGGGATCGGTCACCGCGATGAAGTGGCGCCCGCGCTCGGGCACGTCCTTCAGCAGCTCCCAGAAGGTGAAGAAGAAGGAGCGCATCTCGGTGGTGGTGCCCGACTTGCTGGAGACCACGAACAGGCTCTTGGCGGGATCGAGCCGAGCCGCCAGGGCGCGCACCGCGTCGGGGTGGGTGCTGTCGAGCACCGTCAGCGCCGGCTGCCCGAAGGCGGGGCCGAAGGTCCGCGAGTAGACCTCGGGCGCCAGGCTGGAGCCCCCCATGCCGAGCACCACGGCGTCGCGCAGCCCCTCGGCGGCTACCTCGCGGGCCAGCCGCGACAGCGTGTCGACCAGGGCCGTCATGCTCGCCGGCAGGTCGAGCCAGCCGAGGCGGTCGCCGAGGTCCGGGATCGGCTCCGGGGACCAGAGCCTGGTGTCCTTCTCCCACAGGCGGCTGCCGAAGCTCTCGTCCTGCCACTTCGCCAGCCGCGCGTCCACCGCCGCGGCATAGCCGCCCAACCGGAGATCTCCCTGATCGCTCATGCCGCTTCCTCCTTCAAGAATCGCGCCCTCTTCGCGCCTCGCTACCTTATCTCAGGCGCTTCCGGAAGTGCTCCCGCCACCCCTCCGCCAGCGCCTCGACGGCGAGGGCCCGGCGCAGCAGCCCGGGATCGCTCTCCCCCTTGCGCTGGAGGTAGAGGCGGACGATGTCCACCACGGTGACGCCGTTCGGGTCCTCGTGGGTGCGCTCCATGGCGTCGCCGGCGCCGACCTCCCCCTCCCGGACGATGGCGAAGTAGATCCCCGGGCGGTCGCTAGCCAGGAAGCGCTCGACGATGTCGTCGCGGTTGAAGCGGAGGGCCAGCTTGAAGCAGGGCAGGCGCGGCTGGGTGACGACCAGCTCGGCCGTGCCGATCCGGAAGCGGTCGCCGACGTGGACCTCGTCCTCCCACCACCCCTCGGTGGTGAGGTTCTCGCCGAACGCGCCCCAGGGAAGCTCCGCCAGCTCCAGCTCGCGCCGCCAGAACGGGTAGTGCTCGGACGGATAGGCATAGACCGCCTTCTCCGGCCCGCCGTGGACCGAGAGGTCCGCCTGGCCGTCGCCGTCCAGGTTGTGCCGCCGCACCCGCACCCGCCCCGCGACCGGCTCCTTGAAAATGCCGGTCATGATCCGCCGCCCCTTCCAGGTCACCGGCCGGGGGAGGCCTACGTTGACGGAGAGGATCTTCATGGCGGGAGATCCTATGCGACCCTGAGCGGGCGAGGGAAACGCGCCGATGGCCCGATTTACGGCCTCGGTCGCGTCTACACGATACGGTGAGTGGGTTACTACCCTTGCCGACTCGATATGAGGTAAAATGAAGCTCGTCATGGCGGCCCCCCGAAAGCAACCATCGATCCTCTCGAATCCCTCGGAAGAGGAATTCCACCCCCTCACCCCACTGGGCCGAGAGCTCTGGGAGATCCGTCAGCGTGTTCTGGAGTCCGGACAGCCTCTCCTGGATTGGGAGGATCTGGAACGGGAGGTCGCGGATCGGCGGGGCGAGAGACCCTCTCGTTGAAGCTCACCTTCATCGACGCTGGCGTACTGATCGCGGCGGTCCGAGGCAACGCCGACCTGGCCCGTCGTGCCCTCGAAGTCCTGAACGACCCTGAACGCTCCTTTGTGTCGAGCGGATTCGTCAGGCTCGAGGTCTTACCCAAGGCTGTCTTCCATAAACAGAGAGACGAGGTCGCATTCTATGAAGCCTACTTTCGTAGAGTCGACCAGTGGGTGGAGCCCGATCCCCACGTCATGGAGAGCGCGCTCACCCTGGGCGCCAAAAGCGGCCTTTCAGCTCTGGATGCCCTCCATGGAGCTGCGGCTCTATCGGTCAGGGCTTCGGAAATGGTCACCACCGAGAAGAGCGGAAAGCCTCTTCATCGGTTGACTTCGATCAAGGTCACGACCATTCATCCAGGCGAGTAGGCACCGCCGCCACTCCGGCATCTTGCGGCCGGGCACAAGCCGCCATACAGTTTGCCGCACCATGTCCGACCAGGATCTCGCTTCGCTCCGCGATCTGCTCCGGGAGGCCGTGGCCGGCTCGCGGCTGTCCGGCCGTGACGCCGAGGCGGTGCTCGGCATCGGCCACGGCAACCTGGAGCGCCTGCTCAACGGCACCCTGGAGCTGCGGATCCGCCACGTGCTGGCATTGGCCCGCCATCTCCAGGTCTCGCCGGCGGACTTCTTCGCCCTCGGCTGCCCCGAGGCGGTCCGCGCCGCCCAGCACGACCTCACCGAGTGGATCGCGCCTCCCCGCCGCCTCCAGGCCGGTCAGGCACCGCTGCCGACGACGGCGGACGATCTCGCCGCCCTGATCCGCTCCGCCGTTCAGGAGGAGCTCGCGGCCCGGGAACGGAAGGACGGCTGACCCGCCGTAGTCCCTCCGGGCCCGAAAATCACCGGATAAGCCCAAAAACGGCCGGGTTTTCCCGACAAACTCCGCGAAAGCCCGAAAGTCGTTGACTTTTCCCGAGAAGCTCTGTCTTTTCCCGAAAAACTTTGTTATTTCCCGAAAAACAATGAAAAAGTCCGATTCTGCTTGTTAAAGCCCGAATCGCGCTAAACCTTCGCCCCGTGGGCCACCAGCATCTCGACGATCCTGTCCTGCTTGCCCGCCTGGGCGTGGCGGATCAGCGGGATGCCGTGGGGCCCTTTGAGGTCGATCACCCTGGGGTCGTCCTCCAGGAAGCCGCGGACGATCTCGATCTTCCCCGTGGTGGCGGCGCAGAAGACGTCCATGCGGGCTCCCCGGGAGAGCAGGAAGGCGGCGATCTCCCGGTTGCCCATGTGGGAGGCGCCGCCGAGGGCGGTCTCCCAGTCGCCGGCCCCCCAGTCCCAGGTGGCATTGATGAGGGTGGGGTGCTGATCGAGCAGCTCGCGCGTGCGGTCGAGGTTGCCGTGGCCGGCGATGACGAAGTCGCGAACCAAGTCAGGGTCGAGGCGGGGCGGACGCTCGGGCATCGCCGTCTGAGTCGCTGGCTGAGTCGCCGGCTGGGCGGTGGGCGCAGGGGTGGTCTGGGCTCCGAGGGCGTTGAAAACGAGGGCTCCGGCGGTCATCAGCAGTCCTCCTTGGATCAGGTCTCTCCGGGACGGGTTCATGGGGTCTTCCTCCTTGTCACCGCCATCGTAGGGGACGTCCCGGACCGGCGCATCTGCCGCCGGGGGTAGTCGCCGTCTAGGCCTTTCGGCCGATGCGGGAGCCCGGAGCGGGGCGTAAGATCGGCCGATGACCGCGCACCTGCGACTGACGCGCTGGGGGGGCCTCGCCGCGTGGCTGGGCGTGGGGCTGCCGATCTGGCTCCAGCTCGATCAGGCGAAGCCCGGCGCCTTCGCCAGCTGGCTGGCCGCGTGGATCGTCTTCGCCCTCGCGCTCTGGGCGGCGACGACCCCGGTGGCCGCGGGCGAGCGGAGCCGCCGCCTCGACCTCGGGCTGCTCGCCCTCCAGGCGGCGTGCGTGATGGTGCTGGTCCTCCGGCTCTGCGACGGCTTCGAGGGGACGCTCCTGGCGCTGGTGGCGATGCAGCTCGCGCCGCGGGTCTCCCGCCGCACGGGCCTGCTCTGGATCGCCGCCCAGTCTCTCCTGCTCGGAGCGGCGATCACCTGGCACTGGTCGTTGCGCCCCGCGCTGATGCTGGCGCCCCCCTATCTCGGTTTCCAGATCCTCGCCTTCCTCGCCGTCGAGGCGCTCGACCGCGAGGCGCGGACGAATTCAGAATTGCGGGCCGCCCGCGAGCTGCTCGCCCACGGCAGCCGGATGGCCGAACGGCTGCGGATCGCCCGCGAGCTCCACGACGCCGTCGGGCACCGGCTGGTGGCCCTGAGCCTCAACCTGGAGCGGGCCGGGCATCAGGACGGCGAGGAGAGGGGCGAGGCGATCGCCATGGCCCAGTCGCTCTCGCGCCGGCTGCTGACCGACCTCGGCGAGATCGTGGACACCCTCGGCCGCGCCGAGCGGCTCGACCTGCGGCAGGCGCTCGAAGGGCTGATCGAGGAGATCCCGCGCCCGCGGGTCCACCTCGTCCTGCCGGCGGACCTCGCGGTCGAGGACCCCGAGCTGGCCCACCTGGTGTTGCGCTGCTGCCAGGAGATCGTCACCAACGCGGCGAAGCACGCCCAGGCGGAGAACCTCTGGCTGGAGGTGGTCCAGGAGGCCGGCGCGATCGAGGTGCGGGCGCGCGACGACGGACGCGGCGCCGCCGACGCCGCCGAGGTGGCGGCCGGCCGTGGCCTCGCCAGCATGCGCGACCGGCTGGAGCACGCCGGCGGACGGCTGGAGCTGTCGACGGGACCGGGGCTCGGTTTCGCCGTCGCCGCGCTGGTGCCGCTGCGGAGGAGCGCGTGAAGATCCGCGCCCTGCTGGTGGAGGACGAGACGCTGGTCCGCCAGGGGATCCGCAAGCTGCTGGAGCTCGATCCCCGGATCGAGATCGCCGCCGAGGCCGCCGACGGCGAGGAGGCGCTCCGCCGGATCGCCGAGGAGCGGCCGGACGTCGTCCTGCTCGACGTCCGGATGCCGAAGCTCGACGGCCTCGGAGTGCTGCGGGCCCTGCGCGACCTCCCGGGCGCGCCCCCCTGCCTGGTGCTGACCACCTTCGACGACCGCGCGCTGGCGCTGGAGGCGATCCGCGAGGGGGCGCGGGGCTATCTCCGCAAGGACGTCACCCTCGCCGAGCTGGTGACCGCGATCGAGACGCTCGCCGCCGGCGGCACTCATCTCCAGCCGGCGCTCACCGCCACCCTCCTCGCCGGAGCCCGCGCCGCCCAGCCGCTCCCCGGCGCGGTCGAGCCCCTGACGCCCCGCGAGACCGAGGTCCTCCGCCTGATGGCCGCCGCCTACACCAACCGCGAGATCGCCGCCGCCCTGCGCACGGCGGAAGGCACGGCCAAGATCCACGTCTCGAACGTCCTCGCCAAGCTCGGCGCGCGCGACCGGACCCAGGCGGTGCTGCGGGCGCTGGAGATGAGGATTCTGTAGAAGATTGCGTTGGCTTTTTTCCCGGACCTGAGTTATACTCTAGACAGCTCCCTGGTAAACCAGGAACGTGCCGAACACACGCTCCCGGACCTTACGGCCTTCTCGCTACTTCACGGTGCGGTGGGATTCCGGGGGGCCCCTTTCCTTTCTTCTCTCCCCACAGGCAGCTCAGTCCTCGTCCGATTCCTCCGGCAGCCCTACCGTCACCCGCAGCTCCTCGGGATGGACATGCCGGCGGGCGGCCGCCTCGACGGTGGGGCGGTCGAGGGCCGCCAACTCGGCCTTGCGGTGCTCGAAGTCGTCGACGGGGATGCCGTACTCCTCGGCTTCGATCAGCAGGTCCGCCCACTGGCGGGCGGTCTCGCGGCGGAAGGGCTCGCGGCCGAGCAGGTAGGCGCGGGACTCCTCCAGCTCCGCCGGCTCGATGCCGTCCTCGACCAGGCGGGTGATCTCCTCGATGACCCCCCGCTCGGCCTTCTCCACCGTCGCCGGCGAGGTGCCGACGTAGGCGACGAGGCGGCCGCGGTCGAGGCTGGAGCCGGCCACGGTCTGTGCGTAGGCGGTGTAGGCGAGCCCCTCGCGCTCGCGGATGCGGGCGGGGATGCGGCCGGTGAGGCCGGCGCCGGAGCCGAGGATGACCGCCAACAGCTCCAGCGCCGCGTAGTCCGGATGGCGGCGCGGCACCGAGAGGTGGCCGACGTAGAGGTGGGCCTGGTCCTCGGCGTCGGTGGCCACGATCGAGCGCGGTCCGGTCCCCTCGGGCGCCGGGGGTCCGGGGAAGGGCTCGGCGGCGGTCTCCGGCGCGCCGAGCAGGCCGAGGAGGCGCGCGTGGACGGCGTCGGCGTCCATCACCCCGGCCACCGAGGCGAGGATGCCGTGGGCGCCGGCCCGGCGGTGAAACTCGGCGCAGTCGTCGGGAGTGAGGGCGACCAGGCTCTCGGCGCTGCCGTGGAGCGGCCGGCTGCGCGGGTGGGGATGGTAGAGCTGCCGGTGGAAGCCCCAGACGGTCTTCACGTCCGGCTGGTCGGCCAGGCTCTCGAGCTCGGCCGCGGCCTGGCGGGAGAGCCAGGTGCAGCGGTCCTCGGGGAAGGAGGATTCGAGCAGCAGCTCGACCGCCCACTCCAGGGCAAGCTCCCAGTCCTGCGCCAGGGCGTCGACCGAGACGCCGATGCTCTCGAACGAGCCGTTGCTCTCCACCACCATCCCCTTGCTCTCGGCCTGCTCGGCGATCCGGCGCCAGTCGCGCGTGCGGGTCCCTTCGGTGAGCATGCGGCCGGTGAGCAGGGCCTGGCCCCGCAGCGGTTCCTGGCGGCCGCCGGCCAGGAACTGGAGGCGGACGGCGACCACGGGGGCGCCTTCGACCCGCCGGACGCGGATGACCGGAGAGGGGGTCGCGGCGGTCACGATTTCGCCAGCGACCAGCCCACGATGGAGCCGCGCTCGGGACGCAGGTAGCGGTCGGCCACGGACAGCAGGCGGCCGGTGTCGGTGGCGAGCAGGCGCTCGAGGTGGAGGTCGAGGTACTCGAGGTCGAAGAGCGCCAGGGCGAGCCCCACGGAGAGGGCCTGCTGGTGCACCTTCTCGTGGCCGAACACCCAGTCGGCGACGGCGATCTGGCGGCAGCGCTCCAGCTCCTCGTCGCCCGGGGGCCGGGTGCGCAGCTCGGCCAGAAGCTCGCAGACGCGCGCCTCGACGAGGGCCGGATCGACGCCGGGCACCACCTCGCCGGTGACGGTCATCATGCTGGCGTCCATCCCCTCCGAGAGGTCGGCCGAGACCCAGACGCAGACCTGCTCCTCCTCGACCAGGGTGTGCTGCAGGCGGCTGGTGCGGCCGCCGCCGAGCACGGTGGCGGCCAGCCGCAGGGCCGGATGATCGGGGTGCGAGCCGTGCGGGACCTGCATCGCCAGCAGCAGGCGCGCCACCTCCCCCTTGCGCCGCTCCAGCCGCTCGGTGCTCGTGGGGCGCACCGCCGGCGGCGTGAAGCCGCGGCGGGGATCGGCGCCGGCGGGGATGCCGCCCATCGCGCGCTCGACGGCGGCCAGCGCGTTGTCCCCGATGTCGCCGCCGACGACCAGGATGGCGTTGTCCGGCCGGTAGAAACGGCGGTGGAAGGCGCGGAGGTCCTCGGCGCCGGTGGCCAGCAGATCCTCGCGGGTGCCGAGCACCGGATGGCCGTAGGCATGGCCGCTGAACAGGCGGTCGTGCACCGCCATCTCCAGCGCGTCCCAGGGCTCGCTGTCGTACATGGCGATCTCTTCGAGGATCACCTGGCGCTCGCTCGCCACCTGCTCGGGGTCGAGCGTCAGGGTGGTCATGCGGTCGGCCTCGATGGCCAGCGCCTCGGTCCAGCGGTCGGCGGCGAAGTTGAAGTAGTAGGCCGTCAGGTCGTGGCTGGTGAAGGCGTTGTTGACGCCCCCCAGGGCCTGAGTCAGGCGGTCGATCTCCCCCGGGCCGAAGCGCCCCGAGCCCTTGAACATCATGTGCTCGAGGAAGTGGGCGACGCCGCCGTGGCCGGCCGGCTCGTCGCGGGTGCCGGCGCGGTAGAGGAGCGCCGAGGTCACGATCGGCGCCTGCGGGTTGTCGAGCAGGCAGACGGTCAGGCCGTTGTCGAGCCGTTCGAGCTCCAGCCGCCCGGGGAGGGAGCGGAGCGCGGGGGGGGCCTCCAGGGCCTCGACGTGGGGACGCATCCAGCGAGCGGAACCTCGATGTTGAAATCTTGGTTGATATCTGTTCACTCGTTCCCTCCCGGGGTGAGCACCCATTCGATGCGGTCCCGCGGCTTCTCGGCCGTCTCGGTGACCTCGACCAGGAAATCCTTCCGGCGGTAGCCCTGCAGCACCAGCGAGATCCGGTGCTTGCCCGGCGGCAGCAGCAGGACCTCCTTCGGCCGCAGGAAGCCGCCGGCGAAGCGGCGCGCCGGACCCACCGGCTGGCCGTCCACCTCCACCTGGGCCAGGGCGGGACGCACGTTGAAGGAGATCCCCTCGCGCACCCGCACCGTCTGCAGGTCGGTCGCGTCGACCTCGGCGGCGGCCATTGGCACGAGATGGGCGTTGATCGCACTCATCCGTCCGGCGCCCGCCTCGACGGCGATGCGGACCTCCTTCATCCCCGGCTTGCGGATCTTGACCAGGTAGGTCCCCGGGCCCGGGAAGGTGTAGGTGCGCGCCCCATGCTCGCCGCTCCAGTCCTGGGCCTCGCCGATCACCCGCCCCTCGACCAGCACGTGGGCGTCCGGCGGCGTGACGTGGAAGGACACCTGCATCGCGGAGCGCAGGGTCTGATCGGCTTCCGGCTCCTCCGCGGCCTCCTCGCTCGGCGCGGCAGGCACGGGCGCGGCGCGGACCGGCGGCGTCTCCCGCGGCGCCGGCGCGGCGGGCACCGGCACCGGCGGCGAGACGCGCGGAGTGGCCGGCTGCTGTGAGGTCGGCGGCGCGGAGGGGGGCTGGACCTTGCCGGTCGTGACGGGCCGCGGTGGCTCCTTGGCCGGCGGAGCCATGGAGGGCGCGACGCTCAGCGGCGGCGGGGATTGCGGCGATTGCGGCGATTGAGCTGATCGAGCCGGCGGCGGCGACGGCGGTGTCACCTCAGAGGTGGCCGGCGAGGTTTGGGCGTCTGGAGAGGCCGACGCCGGCACCTCTGAAGAGACCGCCGCCTGCGAGGCCTGCGCGGTCTGCTGTTCCGCCGCCGCGGCGAAGTGCGCCTTCCAGAACTGCCAGCCGTAGTAGCCGGCGCCGGCGACGCCCACCAGCACCATCAGCAGGAGAGCGGCGACCACCAGCGCGATCGGCAGCTTCCGCGATGGAGCCGCGACGATCGGGGCCGGGGCCGAGGCCTGGGCCGGAGCCGGAGCGGTATACGAAGGCGGCGGCGGTCCAGGCAGGGGCACCGCCGCGGACGCCGTCGGCATCGAGGCGGCGACCGTCGGCGCCGGCGGCGGCACGCTCGGAGTGGTCGGCGGCGAGGCCGGCACGGTGCCGAGCGCCGCGGTCGGGGGCGCCGCCAGCGGCTGGGAGTTGGTGGTCCGCCGCGGCAGCAGCGCGGTGGCGTCGAGCGGGCCGGTGCCGGCGGGCGCCGAGAGGGTCTCGTCGGAGAGCTCGGACTCGATGGCCGCCAGCTCGGCGGCCACCGCGCCGGCCGAGGCGATCCGCTCGTCGACCCCCTTCGCCAGCATGGCGCGCAGCAGCTCCTCGACCCGCGGCGGCACGGCGCGCAGGTCGGAGACCGGCGGCGGCTCCTTGTGCAGGATCTGGTAGACCAGGGTGGTGATCGTGTCCCCCTCGAAGGGGCGCTTGCCGGAGAGGATCTCGTAGAGGACGACGCCGAGCGAGAAGATGTCGCTCCGACCGTCGAGATCCTCGCCGCGGATCTGCTCGGGGGAGAGGTACTGCGGGCTCCCCATCACCGAACCGGCCATCGTCAGCTCGGTGCTCTGCCCGGCCATCTTGGCGATGCCGAAGTCGGCGACCTTCACCCAGCCGGCGCGGTCGAGCAGGATGTTGCTCGGCTTGATGTCGCGGTGGACGATCCCCTGGTTGTGGGCATAGCCGAGAGCCTCGGCGGCCTGGCGGACGGCGCGCAGCGCCTCGCGCAGGCTCATCCGCTGCTCGCCCTTGTCCAGGCGCTGCGCGAGGTCGGTCCCCTCGACGTACTCGAAGGCGAGGTAGAGGAGCCCCTCGGCCTCGCCGGCGTCGAACAGCGTCACGACGTTGGGGTGGAGCAGCCGCCCGGCGGCGCGGGCCTCGCGCAGCAGGCGCTTCTTGCGGTCCTCGATCTCCTGCGGCCGGCCGACCAGGCGCACGGTCTTGATCGCCAGGCGGCGGTCGATCTGCGGGTCTTCGGCGAGGTACACCTCGCCCATGGCGCCGGCCCCCAGGAAGCTGAGGATGCGGTAGCGGCCGACGAGGTGGCCGCCGTCCAGGGCGTTCACCGCTCGATCGGGCCCCCGTCCGCCATGGATTCACCGGGCTCGCCGGCGAGCGGCTCGCCGGCCATCGCCCCGTCGTCGCCGGTCGCCACGTCCTCCCGCTGGTTGAGCAGGGCCTTCGCCTCCTCGGCGCGATCGGCCGGGACGCGGATGTTGATGTTCGCCAGATCCCCGATGTCGGCCGGGAACTCGCTGGAGTGCAGGGACTCCGCCTCGGCGTCGATACCGCTGCTCTGCAGGAAGCCGGCGACGATGGTCGCCTCCTCCGTGGTGCCTACGATCTTGACGATTTCCCACTCTGCCTCTTCGGCCATCAGCTACCCTCCAACTCAAAGGTGGATCATATCGTAGCCTTCGGGGCGGCGGGCGGACTGGCGGGGACCGGCTCGGCATTCCCCCTCCCCGGCGCCGTCAGCCCTTCGAGCGTATAGGGGACCAGCTCCTGGCGCGGGTACCAGTGCCGGCTGTGCTCGAGGAAGCGGCCGAGCTTGTGGTGCCAGCGGTAGTGGGAGACCACCATCGACTTGCCGTCCGCCTCGATCCAGTTGCAGGTGTTCGCCTCCCGCTCGCCGCCGCGGCCGCGGTTCGAGGTGGTCGTCCCCGAGTGCAGGATGACCACCGGCGGCCGCCCCTTGGGGTAGAACTCCTCGGAGTTGCCGATGTAGGCCTGGTGGAGGTGCCCGGAGAGGATCAGGTCGACGCCGGCGCTGGAGAAGAGGTCGATCGCCTCATAGGCATTGGCGAGCACCCGCTGAGTGCCGAAGTTGGGGGGCGGGATCAGGTGGTGGTGGGCGACCACCACCTTGAGCACCTCGTCCGGCGTCGCCAGCAGCACCTTCTCCACCTCGAGCAACCGGCGGAGGGTGATGCGGCCGTCCTTGATCGTCCAGCCGAACGCCGTGTTGATGCCGACCACCAGCATCTGGTCGTCGCGGTAGGTCGGCTCGAGCTCCGGGCTGAAGTTCGCCCGGTAGCAGCCGAACGGGTTGAAGATCCGCTCCCAGACGCGGTAGAGGGGGACGTCGTGGTTGCCCGGCACGGTGATCGTGCGCACGCCGAGCTTCTCGATGCCGTCGACGAAGTCGCGCGCCTGCCGGAACTGTTCCGGCTTGGCCCGCTGCGTCAGGTCGCCGGAGACGACCACCAGGTCGGGGCGATTGCGCTCGACGAACGCCAGCACCCCCTCGGACACCCGCGGCAGGTGCGGGGGTCCGAAGTGGACGTCGGAGATGTGGAGGATGGAGCGCAGCCTCGCGCTCCCCTACTCGCCTTCGCGGGAGAGGAGCTGGTCGACGTTGCGCGAGACCTCGCCCGCGACGAAGGTCGACAGCGCGCCGACGATCTCCGGCCCGTGCCGGCGGCCGATGAAGAAGCCGCCGACCGCCGCCACCAGCAGCGACGGGATCGGGTAGCGAACCACCAGACGCTGCCAGTCCACCCCTTCCGGTACCAGCTCGTCGAGGATCTCCTCGGCGAACCCTTCGCGCTCCTGCAGCTCGCTCATCTCGTCTCCCCTCTCAATTGATGACGTCTCGGGATGCGGGGCTCTACGACTCGTCGTCCCGGCTGCCGCGGCGGACGACCAGGCCGAGCAGGAAGCCGACGCCGGCGGCGATCATCACCGCCTTGGCCGGGTTGTCCCGCACGTAGAGGCTGACCTCCCGCGTGACGTTGCCGGCCTCCGAGCGCACCCGGGTATAGGTCTTCTGGGCGGTCTCGGCGACGTCGCCGTAGGTCTCGCGGGCCCGCTCGGCGCCGCGGCGGATCTCCTTCGAGGCGCGCTCGGCGCCCCGGCGGACGTCGTGGGAGACCTTCTTGTAGCGGTCCTGAACCTGCTCGGACACCTTCTGGTATTGATCCTGCGCCTGATCGCCGAGCTTCCGAAAGCGCTTGCGGGCCGCATCGACGCCGTCGGTGACCGCGTCGTGTGCCGTTTCGACACCGTCTTCCAGGTTCGACTTGATATCCTTGAGATCCGCCATGATCGGCCTCCGTAACTGAAAAGAGAAAAGAATCGGATCTGCCGAGCCGTCCGGCAGGAGTTCACCGCGCGTTCGACGATTCAATCTAGCAGGAATCGTGCCTCCCCGCCCCCGCACCGGCCCGATGCTAAGATCGCGTGCCGTGATCGACCTCGACGCCACCCATTCCGCGCCGCCGCGCCTCCCCGTCCGCCGCGACGACGGCGGCCCCTCCTTCCCCGGCAAGCTGGCGCGCTACTTCCACCTCGCCTTCCGGGTGACCTACGAGGACGGCGTCCTGCTCACCGCCTCGGCGCTCGCCTTCGTCAGCGTGCTGTCGCTCATCCCGCTGCTGACCGCCCTCTCCTTCGTCGGCGCGCGGGTGTTCAGCCAATATCCCCAGCGGAGCCTGGAGATCATCGTCCAGATCCTCCCCTACTCGGACAAGAGCGTGGTCGACGCCATCGCCGAGTTCCTCGACCAGGCGGAGACCATCCACGGCGTCGGGGTGATCGCCTTCTTCGTCACCACCATCTACCTCTTCGCGACCGTCGAGGAAACCTTCAACAAGATCTGGAACGTATCGCGGCGGCGGCCGGTGCGGGCGCGCCTGATCTCCTTCCTCCTGATGATCTTCTGGGGGCCGCTGCTGATCGGGGCGACCTTCTCCAGCCTGATCGTGCTGCGCCAGAGCCCGGCCTTCCGCCGGCTGCTCCAGGAGAGCTTCCTGCTCAACGTGCTCCCCTTCCTGGCCACGGTGGTGGGGCTCACCGTGCTCTACTGGCGGGTGCCCTACACCCATGTCCGCCTGCGCAACGCGCTCGCCGGCGGCCTGCTCACCGGCATTCTGCTGGAGATCCTGCGCGAGGGGTTCGGCTCCTACGTCGAGGTGTTCCGCAACGTCAGCATCGTCTACGGCAGCTACGCCTTCGCGCTGCTGTTCATGATCTCGCTCGACCTCACCTGGACGATCATCCTGTTCGGGGCGGTGGCCACCTACACCGCCCAGCACTTCTCGCTGCTCGCCCGCGGCCTCCACCGCCATCCGCCGGTGCAGGCGGCCTGGGTGGGTCTCGCCACGCTCGCCCTGATCGCCCGCCGCTTCAACAACGGCGAGCCGCCACTCACCCGCGAGGCCCTGGCGGACCGTATGTGCCTGCCGACCATGGAGCTCGAGCGCATCCTGCGGCCACTGGCGATCCATGGGCCTCTCCAACTCGTGGGCGACCACGGCTACGCCCTCTCCGCCGACCCCCGGAAGATCCGCGTCGAGGAGGTGCTCGCCGCCTACGACCACCGGGCCCGGCGCGGCGCCGAGCTGGTGGGGGAACCGATCGCGGCCCACCTCCAGGAGCTCATCGGCGAGCAGGGGCGGATCCGCGCCTGCACGCTGGGGGAACTCACCGTCGCCGGCCTGCTGGAGGCCGAACCGACCCTGGGCGACTCGCCCAAAAACTCGTCCTTGCCCCCGCAGCCCCTCCCGTCTACAATACCGCCCTCCAGCACCGTGGGGCAGTAGCTCAGCTGGGAGAGCACCACGTTCGCAACGTGGGGGTCGAGGGTTCGAGTCCCTTCTGCTCCACCATTTACCTTCCTTCTCCTCTCCGGCCAAGGTCAGTCGCGGGGCGACCGGGGCTCTTCGTCCGGCCGGGAGGCCGGCTGCCGGAGTTGACTCTGCACCCACTCCTGGCGAGCCTTCCACGCCTCCTCGATCGACCGGTATTTGCGCACGCCGGGGACGTGCTTCATGGGGTGGAGCCAATAGGCGAATTGCGAGAGCGAGCAGGCGAGCCGGAGGTTCTCCGGATCGAGCGGCGTGCGCGGCTGCGCCCCGGGCATGTCGGCGACCGAACGAAACTTCCGGACCGGCATCAGTCCTCCTCGAGCCTGAAGGCTTTCTTGATCACCGCGGCATCCAGCTTGTCCTGCGGCCGGACCGTATCGCGCTTCATTCTATAGAGCATCCCCGAGCCGGACGACTCCGGACGGGCATCAGGCGGGTCGTCACGGCAAAGAGATTTTAGCCGCCAGGCTCCCAAACGAAATAGGCAACAAAACACAGATACTGTCTTGCCTTTGACCAAGAATCACTTAGCTCAGGAACAGTTGGCCATTTCCCGGCCTCAATCCTGAAGTCGGTTGCCTTGATAATTTCCTCGAATGCCGCAAAAACTTCTTCACATGAACGCTCTGCATACCTCGGCCAAGGCTCCCCAGGCTTGCGCTCAGACGAATCGGCATTGAGCCAGTACATCTCGCATGTGCCCGATGGAGCTCGAAACTGAAACTGGCCACCGAGGCACGCATAGCCGAGCCCTGCAGCGCGCCGGATAGCATTGGGAAAGTCTGTCAGGCCCCAAGCGTATTCAGTTCCGTCGAATATTGCGCCGCTTGTTAGTTCAGTGTGTAGTTGCACTTCCACGATGGCCAACCTATCGGCGAATGAGTTCAGCGACAATACCATGGCGAACGCCCGGGTATTGTCCGCTGCAACGAGGGGTTGGCGACTCGTCACATTCAGTTGCAAGGTGGAGGATTGGTGGCATCCTTGACCGGCATGGTGGCAGGCCGTAGTGAAGCGACAAGGTTCTCGGCGACTTGAAAGTGGTCCTTGGCCGCGGGCCCGAACCAAATGTGGAGGATCCCTCGCTCTGAGTTCGTCGGGTCGTGGACGAGGAAATGAGCGCAGTAGTCGGCGCCGCGAACCGATTTGAATGAGAGCCCATTGGATTTCCATTCGCGTGTGCTTGCCTTGGTGCAGTTTGGCTTGAAGTTGGGCGCAAAACCGGCATAGATGCCAGCCAGCGCCTGGGTGTCAGCCGCGCCAGCTTGGCGAATTGAAAGCACGTCGAAGTCCGGGCCCTTGGAAAGGTCTGCACAATACCCCGCAGGGAGATCGAGAAGGTAGCCAGGCCAGACCAGTACCGATGTGGGGAAGTGGCTTGCTCCCGAAAGAGAGGCCGCCAAAGTGAGGACCAGAACGGACAGTATTCCGGCGAGCATCGCGTTACCTCGATTGCTTACCGAGTCACCTAGAGGGCAAGGGCACTCGGGTGGAGTCATTCTTATCCGACATCGGTTGTCGTATAAGCCACTCTACAGTCGGTCCACTGGTCTCTGTACGCCCCGCTCCCGATTCAGGACGTGGCTATAGGTCATTCCAGGTGCCTCCCAGGTCGTCGAGCCCCTACCCCTGGCGCTGCTTGGAGTAGAGCGCCTCCTGGGCGGCGCCTCCGGATTGGACTTGGTGGATCTGGCCGGCGTTGCGCAGGCGGCGGAGGACGACCGAGGCTCCTCGGGCGTCCACCGGCCTTTTCAGCGTGTCGCGGTAGCGGCGGTTGGCTTCCCGGGCCACCCGGGTGGCTCCGAAGGTTTCGTCATCGCCGAAGCCTTGGATCACGCGCGCGATCAGCTTGCTGCTCATGATCCGCTTGCCGACGAATTCGCGGAGGTCCTCCGGCGTCTCGCTCGGAGACTCGGGAGCCACCGGTACGGCGGCCAGATCCGCCGCCGGGAGGGCCGCCACCTTGAAGGATTCGAAGTGCTGCCGCACCGTATCGAGCTCGGCGGCGTGCGCGGCGCTCTGCTCGCGATGATGGTCCTCCTGCTGCTTGTGGAACGTCACCTGCTGCTCGTGATGCGCGATCCTCGCCTCCAGCTTCGCCAGGATCTCCGCCACGGAGGTTCTTGCGACACGACTTCCTCCCAGGCTGCCTCAGCGCCCAAGAGCGACGCGAGATACACTTCCAGAATTTCTCTCTTTAGATCGTAGGCACCAATATGGCCCGATACCGCCGCAAGATTAGCTCGTAGCGGAGCGATGTATGGCGACATCGAGGTAATATGGCGGCACAGACGAGCACAGCAGCCACCCATTGCACCGTTGCCGAGATCACTTGCCGCACTGCTTAGCCGTGTGTAGCAAGATGGCTTAATCTCGCACCGTTATTCTTCGACAAGCAGACGAAATAGCGCCGTCTTGCAGCACAACAAGGAACAGAGCGGTGAAGCTCTGCCGACATCGCCGCAAGGTCGCGCATTCTTGCGACGAGGGCATCCGCGGGCAAACGATCTCTCGGGAAAATAGGGCTTGGCGGCCTTCGGTTGCGGCAATCTATCCAGACAACGCACCCATGGGAGCTTACAATGCGGCACTGGGAGCTTCCGTGGCGGATTGCAGGCTTAGATCGCATCGCCTGCGCTTCGCTTGCGGCGCTTTGCACCCGGGTCGGAACGCTTTCGCTCGACGATGCGACCGGCAAGGGGATGCGGGCAGGTGTTCAGATCTGCGGGATCCACTTCAGTCGCCGAGCTCATCTGCCAACTCTTCGCTGATCAAGACCCGGATGCCATGTCGCAGCAAAGAGGTGAAGTGACGACGGTTCTCGGTCGCCACGAGCAGCGCGCCGGCCCGCCTTGCGACTTCGGCGATGTGGGCATCGTAGATTCTGCCGCCCGTCGTGCGCTCTACTCCGGCGAAAACCAGAAACTCCTCCCGCTGTTCCGCAGGGAGGTCGTGGATCGAGAAGCGTGCGAAGATTTCCTCCCGCAAGAACCGAAGGGAGACCTCCGGCTCGAGGCGGTATTCCTCTGGGAGACGGGTCGTCACCGCGTAGAACTCCAGGCAGCAGTGCCAAGCGGTCAGGGGGCGCTCGATCCGGCCGTCCGCGACTGCATCCATCAGCCGCAGCGCATGTTGGGAGCTACGGCCAAAATCGATGCTGCCGGCGACGAGCACACTGGTATCGAAAAAGGCGCCCCTCAGCCCGGCCACCGGTCCCGTTCCTCCTCGATCAGCCGTGCCACATCGACCTCGGCGCGCTCTCCCTCCACAGCGTGGGGCCGAGCGATTAAGCGCCCACCTCGCCGAACGAGTTGGGGGCCGGCCACCGCTCTAGCCAGACGGATAGTGAAGCCCTCAATGGCCATTTCGAGCTCTGTGCCCGCGGTCAGACCGAGCCGCTTACGCACCTCGACAGGGATGACCACACGCCCTGCCTTGTCAATGGTGGTCGTCATGGGTAAAGCGTACCATGTTGATGGCACGCGCATCCCGAGGCTAGGAACTGTGGCCCGATAGCCACTCTCCCGTGAAAGCCGCGAGAATCAGCCGCGCTCCATTTTTTCGCCGGTCGAAGAATCCCCTTCTCCGTAACAAGTCGCGCATCCTCGTTTCTACGCCTCCCAGGGAGGCCGTGGTTTGCCCGCAGCCAGTTTCTTGACGCTTCGAGCCCACTTTCATGATTCGGCCGTGATCTCGAAAGCCGATGTCTCCCACACATTGAAGAGGCTCCGCGGCAGTCGGACGCGGGCGCAGTGCGCTCGCGAAGGAGGGATCAGCGCCAATGCCTGGACTCACTACGAGCGGGGCCGGCGGATGCCCAACGAGCAGACCCTCCTCAAGCTCGCGACGGGACTCGGAGTCACTCTCCCGAAGCTCGAAGAAGAATTTCTGCACAGCCGCCATCAGCGCCTCCGGGAGGAGGCGGACACGGCGAAAGCCCCGCCGCCCAACTGTTCCAGGATGACACTTACGACCGTGCGATCGACGAAGGGCTGGATGTCATCAAGAGCGAGCTCCGAAAGCTCCTGCTGCTGAGGGATCCCAAACGCTCGCGCAACTGACGGGGCAAGGGCTCACGAGCTGTGGCTGGAGAGCCACTTCCCGGCGTAGGCCGCCAGGATCAGCACCACCAGGCCGCAGAAGAGCAGCATGCCGAGGAGGAGCACGCGGGCTTGGCGGTCCCGGCCGGCGGCGAGCGCGATGACGCCGGCGATGATCTCACCGAGGTAGATCATCGGCAGCAGCACCGCCGCGGCGCAGGAGACCTTGTCCGTCCCCAGGCGCCGGAACAGGACGGACAGGCCCCAGGCGAGCGCGAGATCGAGCAGGGCGACGCCGATCGCCAGCGGCCAAGCGGGCGCCTCCGGCGGCCGGAGCCTGCCCTGGAACACCGCGATCGCCTGGTCCGCGTCGCCCGGAGAGTGTCCGGCCTTCACCATCTGGGCGCGCAGGGCGTCCAGCGGGTGCCGGGGCTCGTTCTCCTTGAGATAGGCCAGGAGGGCCTTCAGGTCTTTTTCATCCATCCGCTGCCGGAGGTCGCTCGGGGAAGAGGTCGAAGCCGAGCGCGGCGCCATTCTCTCGCACTCTGCGGTCGAGGCTCAGCAGGGCGAGGTCGGAGATCACCGAGCGGGCCGCCAGGGCGCTCGCGATGTGCAGGGCGTCGAGCGTCCGCAGCGGCTCGGCCGGAAAGCGCCGCCGCGACCGTTCGAGCACCTCGCGGTCGAGCTTGAGGATCAGCCAGTTCACCGAGACCGCCTCCAGCACGGCCCGCCGCCGCACCGCCTCCATTTCGGTCAGCAGGCCCAGGATGTGGGCCCGCACCAGGGCGCGGTCGCACTCCACGAGCGTGAGGTCCGAGGCGACCACCCCGTCGGCGCGGTCGAACGCCTGCTCGACCGAATCCGCGGTGTCCTCCGCGAACAACCAGGCGAGCACCGCGCTGGAATCCGCGTAGAGGTTCATCGCCGGTCCTCCCGCTCTTCGTCCAGCAGCCGCTGCGCGGTGCCCGGAGGGGTCACCGACATCTGCCGGGGGTAGAGGCCGGCGCGGTGCGGCCGGCTCGGCAGCCGGACGAGACCGCGGCGGACCATGTCGGTCAGTCCGGGATATTTCTGCAGCAGCTCGCTGGCCGCCGCCTGCGGCGCCCGCAGCTCCGCCACCACTTCGCCCCGATCGGTCACCATGACGACCTCCCCTTCCCGGACCAGCCGGATGTATTCGCTGAGACGATTCTTGAGCTCACGGATACCCACCTCTTTCACCGGACCAATGTAGCCACTGGTGGCTACAGTGTCAAGAGATGGGGAGCATCTCTTGTGCCGGAATAAGACGTAAAAAGGGTCTCCCGTCTTGCGGCCGGGTTGCCCACTTTGTGAGCAATCCATTGCAAAGGCCAGGAAGTACAAGGGTTTGCACTTCCCCGCGATGAGGCGGGAAGCGGCGGAGCCCCGCTCCAAGGCTCCGCCGCGCTCCTCCTACTTCACCAGCAGGCTCTTGCCGTCCAGGTTGGTCGTCGGCTTCACCTTATAGAGGTCGAGGATGGTCGGCATGACGTCGCCCATGTAGGCGTTGGGGGCGTTCAGCTTGAAGCTGCTGAACAGGATGCCCTTGACGATCTCCGGGTAGACCGAGCAGTGGTCGCCGCTCCAGATGTCCATGTTGGGCTCGGTGACCGTCTTGGCGATGCCGCCCAGGGCGTCCTGCCAGCCGACGCGGTACCCCTCGTTGTTGGAGGGGATGAGGTCGGGGATCAGCACCGGATCGTAGACGCCGTTGTAGGCCTCGTCGCGGGTGAAGACGTGCGCCACCGGATGCTCGCCGGTGTCGGGATCGACGTAGGCCTCGAGCCCCGCCTTGATCTGCGCCGCGACCTGGCTGTACTCGGCGCCCGGCTTGACGATCCCCTTCCCCTCGCGCCCCGCCTCGTTGATGTAGATCTGCCCGAGGCCGAGCGCGTAGGCCTTGGTCTTCGACCAGTCGACGTTGACGAAGAAGTTCCCCTGGCCGAAGAGGTCCTCCAGGTTCTTGCGCTTGGCGTCCTGTCCGTTGAGGGTCATGAAGCCGTTCTTCACCAGCCAGGTGTTGTAGTTCATGCCGCGCCGGAAGGAGGCGAAGCCGTGGTCGGAGACCACCATCAGCGCCGCGTCCGGCTGCTTCTGCATCACATCGCCGACGAGGCCGTCCATCTGCTGATAGGCCGCGAGGATCGAGCCCGCCCACTTCGCCGCCCCTTCCGGAGTGTAGAGCGGGTGCTTGGGATCGAAGTAGCGGAACATGATGTGCTGCACGCGGTCGGTGAACTCGAAGTAGTGGACGAGGACGTCCCAGTCGTCCTTCTTCGCCAGGGTGCCGTCGAGGATCTCCTTCTCCTTGGTCACCGTCTGCTGGACGTCGTCGAGGAAGGTCTGCTCGTCGATCGTCCCCGCCGTCGGCGACCAGGTGTCGATCATCCAGCCGCGGGTCTTGAACTCGCCGTGCTCGCGGGTGAGGTCCTTGACGAAGCTCGCCGGGGTGGTGACGTCGAAGCCGGGGGCGAGCCGCTCGGGGTCGAAGTCGAGCGGCGAGAGGTAGAGCTTGATCTCGGGATCGAGCGCCTCCAGCTTGAACTTGCCGATGCCGTTGACCTTCACCAGCGAGTTGAAGGGGAAGGTGAAGTGCGCCCAGTCGCTCCACTGCCCCACCTTCAGCGTCAGGTCGTTGCCGGAGACCTGGACGCGCAGGCTCTTGCGGTCCGGGGCGACCGTCAGGGTCATCGGGATCTTGAGGTACTTGGCCTCTTCCTTCTTGTGGAAGAGCTCGTCGGGCACCTCCTTGATCTCAGTCTCGATGGTCCCCTTGTTGTCCACCAGCTCGACCACCTCGACGGAGAAGTCGCCGCCCCCCTTGGGCTGGAAGAAGAGCTCGGAGGTGAAGTAGAAGGGCTTGCCGATGCGCGCCGAGAGGTCCGGGACGCCGAGGCCGGAGAGGAGCTCGCCGTGCTCGAACCCCTTGGGCGGGAAGGTGACGGGGATGCGCATCACCCGCACCCGTTTGCCGGCGCGGCCGAGGAGCTGCCAGAAGGTGTCGCCGTGCTGGTTGTTGATGGCGATCGGCCGCGACGCCGGCACCAGGCGGCCGGCCGCGATCCCTACTCCGATGCCGGCGGCGATCCCCAGCACCACCGCCACGGTGCCCGCCACGGCCGTGCGCAGGCGGAAGAGCTTCAGCAGCAGCAGGAGCAGCAGCGCCACCGCCACGCCGGCGATCAGGCCGAGCATCCAGCCGTTGTTCTTGCCGAAGAGGACGGTCTCGTACCCCTCCTCGGCCGCCGCGAAGGAGGGCCTGTAGATCTTGGGGTCGCGCTTGAGGAAGTCGAAGACGCCGTGCCGTCCCGGGTTGAGGCCGGTCGAGAAGGTGGACCAGGAGACCGGCGTCTGCGACGGGATGGTCGGCCGCAGCGGCGCGAAGCTCCCTTGCGCCCGCAGCTTGGCGAGGTTCGGCAGCTTCCCCTCGTCCATCCACTTCGCGGTGAGCTTGGCGTCGGCGCCGTCGAAGCCGAGGATGATCAGCTTCTTGGGCGGCTGCGCGGCGAGCGGCGCCGCGGCGAAAGCCAGCAGGACCGGAAGGGCGAGGAGCAGGATTCGGATCTTCGAAGTCATGGTTGGCGGATTCTAGCAAACCGCGCCCGCAACTTCGGGCGCCTGATGGCGTACCGTATAGGACCGTGCCGACGAAACGAAATCCGCTCGCCGCCTCGCTGCTCGCGCTCGCCCTGGGCGCGCTGGTCTTCGCCGCCGGAGTGACCCTGGCCCGGCAGTGGCTCCCGGAATGGCGCGCCGGCTCGTTGGCCGGGAAGCAGGTCTTCGTCGAGCGCTACCGGGAGCTGGCGCGACGGGCGGGAGCCCGGCTGACCGGCGAGGCGCCGCGGGTCGCGCTCGGCACCCGGCAGAAGGACCTCAGCCGCTCCGAGGCGGCGATCCTCGACCGCTCGACCGCCGACGAGGCCGCGGCGCTCGGCAACGGGCTGCTCGTCGAGGTGAGGCAACAGGCCGCCCTGACGGGAGTTCAACAGACCCAGCAGCTTCTCGTCGCCTTTCTCCCCTCCGGCGAGCCCTGGGACCTGCGCTGGGGGACTGAGGGGGAGGGCGTCAACACCGTGAGGTCGGGCCCCTCGACCTTCCCGCTTGCGCGGGGGATCGAGCTGGGCCGGCTGCTCCTCCGGCCCGGAGAGAGCCTCGGTCCCGCCGAGGGAGGAGGCACGAACAGCACTCTGGTGACCTACTATCCCATCCTCGGCAGCCGGCCCGCCCAGAGCCTCGCGCTGAGGGCCGCCCCCACCACAGGAATCATCACGCTGCACCGGCAGATCGGCGACCGGGGCCAGAGAGCCAAGGCCGCCGGCAACGATCTTTCCGAGATCCTCGTGACGGTGCCCCAGGCGCTGGGAGTCTGCATGGTCCTGCTGGTCTTCCTGGTGCTGCTCGGGAAGCGCCGCATCGGCTTCGTCAACGGCCTCGCGCTCGCGGCGCTCCTGCTGGTGGCCGCGGCGGCCGGCACCCTGTCCGCGGACCCCAACTGGCGAGGGGCTCTCAACGTCGCGGGCGCCTTCTTCGTCGCCCTGTGGGCGTTCGTACTCTGGTCCACCGGCGAGTCGTTCCTGCGCGCGGTCCAGCCCGGGTGGGCCCTCGGCCTGGATGCCCTGCGCGCCGGCCGCCTCGGTCCGCGCGGCGGCCAGGCGCTCGTCGACGGGGCAGCTTTCGGCGCAACTCTCGCCGGCTTCCGGCTCGGCGCGCTGGCGATCGCGGCCCACTTTCCCGACGTCTGGTCGGGAGATCCCAGCGTCCGCCTGCCGCTGGTCCGGGAGGGAATGCCCTTCTTCACCAGTATCCTGCTCGCCTCGGGAGCCACCCTCGCGCTGGGGCTGGCCTACCGGTTCTTGCCGGCGCGCTGGGCGCCCTGGGCGGCGGCGCTGGCGGCCGGTCTCGCCCTGCCGATCGTCACGCTGCGTCCGGCCGGCTGGCAGATGGCGGCGAACGTGGCCGCCGCCGGCCTCCTGGTCCTCGCCGGCCGGCGTGCCGGCATCGCCGCCATCCTGACCGCGGCCCTGGCCGCCTGCCTGCTCCCCGCGGCGGCGCTCGCCGCGCTCCACCTCGCTTGGCTGCCGATCTCCTTCGCCGTCACCGCCGGCGTCCCGGTCCTCCTCCTGGCGCTCGGCCTGGTCGGAATGGGACGGCCGGAGTGGGCCGAACGCGAGCGCCTCCGGCAGCCCGCCTTCATGCGCCGCATGGAGGAGGAACGGCGGCTCACCTATGAGATGGACCTGCTGGCGCGGATGCAGCGCGAGCTGCTCCCGGAAGTGCCCGCGGTCGCCGGGTGGGAGATCGCCGTCGACTCGATCCTCGCCACCGAGGCCGGCGGCGACCTCTACGATTTCGTCACCGACGCGGACGGCAACCTCTGGATCGCCGCCGGCGACGTGGCCGGCCACGGCTACTCCTGCGCCATCGTGCAGGCGATGACGGCCGCCGCGCTGACCAGCACGATCACCGCCGCGCAGACGCCGTCCGCCGTGCTGCGGGAGGTCGACCGGGTGATCCGCCGCGGCGGCGCCCACCGCAACTTCACCTCGCTCGCCCTGGTGCGGCTCGATCCGAGGACCGGCGAGGCGCTGCTCGGCAACGCCGGCCACCCCTTCCCGATGCTGCTGGCCCACGACGGCGAGGTCGAGGAGATCAACCTCCCCGGCCTGCCGCTCGGCCAGGGTCCGCAGCGGAAGTACGCGGACTTCCGCTTCGCCATCCCGCCCGGGGGCGCCCTCGTCTTCTGCTCGGACGGGCTGTTCGAAGCCACCGACCCGCGCGGCGACCAGTACGGCTACGACCGCCCCCGCGAGCTCCTCCGCGCGTTGGGAGACCGCCCGGCCGGCGAGATCCTCGAGGCGCTGTTCGCGGACTGGCGGAGCTACATGCGCTCGGATGGCCCGCCGGCCGACGACACCACGGTGCTGGTGCTGAAGCGGGTCTCCAACTGAATAGCTAGCCGGGCTGCAGCCAGAGCTCGAAGCTCGCCCCTTCCTCGGAAGCGACCAGCCGGAGGTCGCCCCCCATCTGGCGGGCGAGGCGGCGGCTGAGCGCGAGCCCGAGGCCGACCCCGGGAGCGGAGCCGGCGGCGCGGGCGGCCGAGCGGTGGAAAGTGCGGAAGATCCGCCGCCGCTCGCGCGGCTCGATCCCCGGACCGTGGTCGTGGAGCCGGACGACCGCGCGGCTGCCGCGCAGAGCGGTCGCGAGGTGCAGCGTCGGCTGGACCGGATTGGGCGCGTACTTGCAGGCGTTGTCCACCAGGTTGAGGAGGATCTGCTCGGCGCTCGCGAGGTCCACACGCACTCGCCGGGCGGAGATCTCGGGAGACGCCTCCACGTTCATCGCCAGCTCTGCCTGCGCGGCGCGCTCCGCGAGGCGGGGGACGATCCGCTCCAGGAGGTCCCCCAGCGGCAGGCTCTCGATCCGCGTCGCCGCCGCCCGCCGTTCCAGCCGGGAGAAGGTCAGCACGTTCTCCACCAGGGCCCCGAGGCGGTCGGCCTCGCGCTTGAGGGTGGCGAGATAGGACGGCCGCTCCTCGGCGGGCACCATGTCGTCGAGCAGCATCTCGGTATACAGCCGGAAGGTGGTCAGCGGCGTGCGCAGCTCGTGGGTGACCGCCGAGACGAAATCGGCCCGCCGCTGGCTGAGGGTCACCGCCCCTTTCAACAGGCTGCCGACCCCCAGCAGCCCGAGCAGGGCCGCCACCCAGGCCGCGGCAAGGCTCAGGCGCACCGGCGTCCAGTCCTGCGGCGCGGTCTCCAGCATCGGCCCCGGGACCAGCCGGGCCGGCAGCAGCGCCAGCCGCCGGCCGGGATCGGCTCCGTCGCGCTCGCCGGCCGGCTGCAGGCTGGACGCCGGGGCCACCGCCGCGACCTGGGCGAGCAGGAAGGCACGCAACGCCGGCCAGTCGATCCAGGTGCCCTGGAGCAGCCGCTCGTCGCCGCGGCGGACGCGCCGCAGCAGGACCAGGTCGCCGTCCAGCCAGCGGGCCTCGAAGGCCGACTCCACCTCGACGCCGGGCGGCGCGCTGACCGGCCGCACCAGGTTGGCCTGCCGGCCGAGCTCCTGGCGGCGCTGGAAGGCGAGGGTGTTGAGCGCCTCCTGCGTGTACTGGAGCTGCTGCCCGTTCTCGTTGCAGTTGATCGGGTCGGCCGGCACGCCGGACGCCGACGGCAACCGCCCCGCCAGGACATTCGCGAGATCCTGCGCGATCGGCCGCGCCGCGGAGGCCTGCACCGCCGGCTTCTCCACCGGCTTCTCCGGAGCCGCCGGCGCCGGCTGCACCGCCACCTTCGGAGCTGGCGAGACCTTCGGGCGCCGCGGCGGATCAGGGATGGGCAGCGCCGCCAGCCAATTCGGCGGGGGCGGCGCGGCCAGCGCCGGTTCGGCACGCAGCCGGCGGTCGGCTCCCACCTCGAAGCGGGCATGGACCAATTCCGGCAGCAGGCCCGCCGGTTCCGACGCCGAACGGAACCGCGCCGCCGGCCGCGCGTTCTCCAGGGCGATCAGCCCCGTCAGCGTGGCGTCCAGCCGCCAGAGCGCGATCCGGACGTTCTCCTCCTGCGTGGCGCGCTGGCGCGCGGACGCCTCCGAGCGTTCGAGCGCCAGGGTCATCGCGGTGATGCGCGCCAGGGCGCCGAACAGCACGAGGGCGCTGAGGGCGAAGGCGGCGGCGACGAGCAGCGGCCGGCGGATCACGAGCTCAGCCTGTACCCTTTGCCGCGCACGGTGACCAGCACCTCCCGGCCGCCCAGCTTCTTGCGCAGGCGGGCGATGGTCATGTCCACCGAGCGCGTCGCGATCAGATGCGGCTTCTGCTGCCAGACCCGCGCCAGCAGCTCGTCGCGCGAGACCAGGCGGTCGCCGCTCTTCGCCAGGTAGCGCAGCACGTCGGCCTCCAGCTTCGAAAGCTCCTCGCGGCCGCCGCCGGCCAACCGCATCTCGCAGCGGTCGAGATCGACCTCGCCGGTGGCGAGGAGCAGGTGGCGGACCGGCTGCGGCCGCCCGGGCGAGCGCCGCAGCACCGCTTCCACCCGCGCCAGCAGCTCGCGGGCGCTGAACGGCTTGACCACGTAGTCGTCGGCTCCCATCTCCAGCCCGCGCACGCGCTCCTCCTCCGCGCCGCGCGCCGTGACCACGATCACCGGCAGCCCCGGATCCCCGCTCCGGATGCGCCGCAGGACCTCCAGCCCGTCGCGCCGCGGCAGCACCAGGTCGAGCAGCACGAGGTCCAGATCCCCGACCAGGGCGAGCTCCGCGCCCGCGACCCCGTCCCCGGCCTCCCGCACCTCGTATCCGGCATGGCGCAGCGCCGCGACCGTGCCGCGCCGGATGGCAAGGTCGTCTTCGATTACCAGGATCACGCGCGCGTTCATCTTCGGTCTTCTCGATCCGATGGTAACTGAAATCCCGCAAGGCGGCCCGAGACGTTACGTTGGCGTTACGTTGCATGCCACGCCTGAGGGCTATCGTGAGACTCTGTACAACGTTCGGACAAGGAGACCGCGCATGCGCACGAAAATCGCCGCCATCCTCCCACTGCTTTTGATCGCGTTTCTCTGTGGCGGCGCCGCGCTCGCGCAGGCCGGGGAGGGCGGCCTCTTCTGGTACACCGACCTCGACGCCGCGAAGGCCGCGGCCCGCGCGGCAGGCAAGCCGATCCTCTCCCTGCGTCTCCTGGGGCGGCTGGACGACTCCAACGACGGCGACGGCCGCTTCTTCCGCACCGTCCTCTACCAGGACCGTGAGATCCATCAGATCCTGCGGGACCGCTACATCCTGCACTGGCGCTCGGTGCGGCCGGTGCCGCGGACGACGGCCGGTTCCGGCGCCGGCTACAACAGCATCCATTACATCCTCGACAGCCGCGGACGCCTGCTGGAGCCGCTGCCCGGGCTCTACGGACCCGCCGCCTTCCAGGACGCCCTGGAAGAGGGGGTGCGCGCGCAGACGAGCACCGCCGCGCATCTGGACGATGAACAGTTCAGGAGCTGGACGATCGGGCGCTGGAAAAGCGAGCTGGAGCTCCGCTCGGAGGCCTTCGAGCGCGACCTCACGGCCGCCTATCCGGCCCTCGCCGCGGACATCCAGGCCAGGGCCTATCCGGCCGGCCAGCTCCACGTGAAAGCCTTCCAGGCGGCCCCGGGAACGCTGGCCGACTGGGTCCACCCCGGAAATGTAGGCGTGGAGGGCGACTACGAGGTGCCGATGGAAGTGACCGACCTCCAGCTCCACCGGCTCGCGGAGCTCCGCCGTCCCCACATCCACCTCGATCCGGCCAGCCGCGCCTCCCTGCTGCACGAGAAGGGAGTCACCGACCCGCGGCAAGCGGAGCGCCTGGTGGACGCGCTCGAATCCGACCTGGCCTTCGCCGAGGTGATCCATCAGTACCGCGTCGGACCCGCGATCCTGAAGGCGTTGAACGATCCGCAACGCCGCGAGAGCTTCGAGCTGGAGGCGTTCAACGACTGGGTCTACAAAAAGATTTTCAATTCCCCGCTCGCCGATCTCCCGGCCTTGACCAAGAAGGTGGAGAAGAACTGGTGCTGAGCAGGTGTTTCGCGGATCGGGCGGTGCTCTTGTCTGCCGCGGCGGGGGTAAGCGCGGATCCGGCGGTGCTCATGTCTGCCGCGGCGGGGGTGAGCGCGGAGCCGGCGGCGCTCTTGTCTGCCGCGGCGGGGGTAAGCGCGTATCCGGCGGTGCCCATGTCTGCCGCGGCGGTGGTGAGCGCGGAGCCGGCGGTGTCCATGTCTGCCGCGGCGGTGGTGAGCGCGGATCTGGCGGTGCTTACATCCGCCGCGGCGGTGGAGAGCGCAGATCCGGCGGTGCTCATGTACGCCGCGACCGAGCGAGCCTCAGGTGGGGGGCGCGGGCGTCATCGCCGAAGCTCTGCGAGAGCAGAGTCGAGCTTGGCCTTCTGCGCTGAATTCTTCTTGAGCCACGCTTCGGCCCCCTCGAAACCCGCCTTGACCGCCAAGACGTTGAGAAAGCTCTCGAGGACCCCTTGGCGGTCGAGCTCGAAGATCGGCGCGGCGGCCCGCTTCCACAGGACACCGGAAAGCTTGGAACCCCCCTTCGTCAACTCATCCGCGATGTTCACGAAGCTCTTCAGTCCGGAGACGTAGCGCTCGGCCTTGGTCTGCGCCTTGCCCTCGTCCAGATGGATCGTCGACGCGGCGAGCGAGCGCCCGAGATCGAGGGGGCCGAGGTCGTCCGCCTTGTCCGCATCCGGATTCATCGAGATCGTGATGTTCCCGCCGTCGCCGGGTTTGACGCCGAAGGTCAGCAGCTCGAACACCCTCTTGGCGGCCGTGGCCGAGCGCTCCCCGTCCGGCTCCAGCGAGACGAAGCGCATGTAGTAGAGCATCCCCTGGCTCGGCAGGCCCTGTTTGCCATAGACCTCGCCGAGCGCGAAATAGGGGGCGCTGTAGGAGGGCTTGATCTCGATCGCCCGTTCCAACTGCGGGATCGCCTGTTTCAGCTTGCCTTCCTGCATCAACGCCGAGGCGGAGTTGTAGGCTGCCACCTCCGGAGGCTCCGCGCCCGCCAAGGCCGCGGGCGCCAGAGAGCCGAGGACGAGAAGACCCGCCAGGTAATTTTTCATGGCGACGATCCTACGTCAGGATCGCCGAGTAGTGCCCTCACCGGCTCTTCGGCGCCAGGATCGCCGTCAGCAGGTCCGGTTTGGAGGCGTCGCGCTCCAGGTGCGGGTAGCGCTCGCCCTCGTGGTACTCCACCCGGAAAGTCCTGAGCAGATCACCCTGCTGGGCTGCGATCTCGATCGGTGTCCTCGTCCCTTGGACCGCCTGGACCTCGGCGGCGAGGAGGTCCGCCGTCCAGGCCCGGCCGGCGACGGCGACGATCTTCATCCCCGGCCCCAGGCCCGCCTCCCAGGCGGGACCGCCGACGGCGATGTCGTCGATCGTGCCGTCGTCCTTGACCCAGAGGCCCAGCGAGAAGCTCTCGTCGATCCGTTTCGAGCTGCGGGCGCGCAGCGTCTGGTAGGCGTTCGGCTGGTCGGTGTAGACCAGCTTCCAGCCGGCGCCCTCGATGCCGCCGAGCGGCGCGTGGGGCTGGACGGCGTAGACCCGCTCGGCGAAGAAGCCTTTCCAGTCGTAGGGCACGACGCGGTTGAGGGCGGCGTAGACGTCGTCGGCGGTGTAGGGGACAAACGAGGGCACGACGGCCGGCGCGGTCGAGGCGCCGCCGAAGAAGGCGCGGCAGAAGTCATCGAGCGATTTCGTCCCGCCGCTCTTCTGCCGCACGATCGTGTCGGCCTCCAGCCAGATCAGCCCCGATTCGTCGTAGTAGTCGAGGGGGCGGCGGTAGGCGTTCCAGCCGTTGGGGAGCCCGGAGAGGACCTGCGCCGCGACCGCCGTGTCGGCCAGCGGACGCCAGCGCCGGCCGGGACGGTTGCGGTCCTGGTTGGCGGCGACCCAGGCGATGTAGTCGCGGGTCATCTCGACCGGCCGGATGCCGCTGCGCGAGGTCAGCAGGAAGTCCCCCAGGTAGCGGGTCAGCCCCTCGTAGACCCAGAGCAACTCGGTGTTTAGCGCAGCCTGCGAGTCGCGCGTGGCGAGCCCCGCGGGGCGCCGGTACTTGCCGTTCCAGGAATGGACGTACTCGTGCGGCAGAAGCGTTCCCTGGCGTACCAGCTCGGCCTCGTCCGAGAACATCCCGTCCGGGCCGCGGTCGTCGCTCGACTCGTGGTGCTCCAGGCCGTTGTGGTCGAGGGCGTCGCTGAGCGCCAGCAGCCAGCGGTAGGCGCGGTAGTGGCGCGCGCCGAAAAGCGCCAGGGCCTCCGCCGGCACCCGCCGGTAGGCGGCGAGGCGCTCCGGGGAGACGGCCAGCGCCGCGCGGCGGTCGGCGGCGACGCTGAGTCGGAGCGGCGCCTCCGGGGGTCCCAGCTCGAAGGTCTCGAAGATCTCCCCGGCGAGCACCGGCGAGTCGATCAGGGTGTAGACGCTCACCGGCGCGAAATTCAGCAGGCCGTCCTTGCCTGCTTCGCCGCCTGAGCCGGGGACCAGCGCCGTGTCGTGCTGCCAGCCGGCCGGCAGGCGCAGGGACGCGCGCACCGGGATCTCCATCGTGCCCGCACCCAGGGGGTACATCAGCAGGTCGTGCCAGTCGACGATCAGCAGATGCGGCGTGGCGTTCGGCGTCTCGCCATAGCCGAGGCCGTTGATCGACTCGGGGGGCGAGAGGTAGTCGAAATCGACCTCCACCTCGCGCGCCCCGGCCGGCACCTCCACCCGCACCAGGAACATATCGAGCGGATCGCGCCGCCAGGCGAGGGCCTTCCCCACCGCCGAGACCCGGAAGCCGGCGACCTGCGTGACCGGTCCGCTAGGCGCGTGCTCCCCCTGCACCCACTTCGGATAGGCGAGCGTCAGCTCTCCTGGACCGGCGGGGATCACCAGATGCGAGTGGAAGATGCCGCGCGGGGCGTCCGTGGCATCGACCGTCAATTCCAGGGATCGGGGCTCCGCGGCGCTGACGGCGGCCGCCGTCAGCAGACAGGCGATCAGGGAGGTACGCAGGCAGATCCGGGCGCTGGGCATTGGATTCTCTCCTCTTCAGGAGCCGGCATGCTAGCAGCCCTCCGCCGCGATCGGCTGCCGAATGCCAAGAAGAGCTTCCGCGGAGACCACTTAAGCTCTCGATGGAGGTTTAGAGCTCATGCTACGGCTAACCTGACCACTGAGTTACTGCAACGCGTGCCGGGGCTTCGCCGTACCGTTCATCAGCCGAAGGACGATTTCCTCGCGCCACGCTTCGTCCTGGAGCCAGTTTAGCGATTCTTCTTAAACCTACATCTGCCACAAATTATTGCTGTACTAACTGCGCATCGCGTATGGATATCTTGCGAGCGTATCGGTCCACTTCGATAGCACAGGAATAATCTGATCGCACCTTTAGGCCCAAGCCATTATTTGCGTGTAAAAACCCCCTCACCTTAACGTTTGCATCGTAAGGGATCTCAACCTCAACTGACGAAAGGGATGGGAAGTCTGCTGAGTCAGGGTCCCGAAGCTGCTGCGTAACGGCAAACTGGCAGGCGGTCATCGCCTCAACCCTTACATCTTGGTCACTCCACGGCGGCGTCGGCTCTGGAGGTGGTGCAGGCAGTGGATGATCAAAACGGTAAACTGAGTAAGCAGGCCAAAGAATCGCGAGTGCAATGAGAAAACCAGCTATCCACCATTTGCCTGGTTGGCCTTGGGACGCCTTGGTTCGCGCCTGCGGCACTTCCGCCCTGATTTCATGGGCTTCTGTATGTCGCCCTAAAGGCACGTGAAGCCGCTCAGCGAGTGATGTTGCCGTAGTAAGATCAAGTTCCGCGAGAGCGTGAAGCGCCATCGTTCGCCGGTCACAGTCAGGCAGCTCATTCAAGACAATGTTGCAAAGAGCTGCGACAGGATCACCGCCCGCCTGATGAAGGGCATCGGCGACACGTTTGACTCTTTCGAGCTCACCAGTTGCTAGAGATACACGGAGGGAAACAAGCAACGATTCCGTGGGAACTCTTCCGTTCATGAAATCCCCTCGCCCTCCATCACCGAACGTGAATGCGTCTCACTGGCGGCGTAGTCGTCCGAGTGCAGGCGCTGTGTTGGGCGTCGATTCCGCCGTTTTCAGAGCCCGGGCTAAGCGCTCGAAGTTTTGGTCGTAATTGACTCGTAAATCGACCCACGTCATTTGACGAAGGAAGAGCGGCAGTTCCGGTATAGTACTCGCCGCTAGAGCAGAAGCACACGCTTGGTCTCAATCGGCTGACTGGACTTACCTGACAGGCTATCTCGGTACCGTACTTTCGTCAATTCCATGGAGGCTGTCGCATAAGCAACTGTGTAAATGATCTCAAGGCTGGTACTTACACGGCAGAATGACTGAAGGAAAGAACTTAGCGTAGCTGGATGTTACACGGCAGACGGTGACACGGTGCACTCCCTGAGGATCGCCCCCTTGTTCGCTTAGAGCATCTAACAAAACCGGCCCAACGGGCCGGGAGAACCTAGCCCAGGGCTGAGGCCGGAGGCCGATGCCCTGGGGAAGCAGGCCAAAGTTCCATGCGGCCTGAAAGGTCGCTAGCTAGAGTCTCTTCTCCGGGCTGAAGGCCCGGGATTATTAAGCCCAGGGCAACGCCCTGGGTTTGCGATCGGTAGCCGTTCGGTGCGGCCTGAAGGGCCGCGATAACCAACGCCACCTATCGCGGCCCTTCAGGCCGCACCGGATACGATTGGATGCCCGGTACCCAGGGCGTTGCCCTGGGCTAAATAATCCCGGGCCTTCAGCCCGGCAAGGCAGGATCGCCACCAAAGATCGTCCGGCAGAGTAGGCTTTACCCGAGCTCCCAATGAACCCCGACATCGCCGCCGCCATTCCGAGGCTGGTCGAAGCCGGCGCCCTGCCGCCGCCGGTGGCGCTCCCTCCCTTGGGAAAAAGGAAGCTCCCGGAGACGAGGGAGCCTTCCCTTGGGAAAAAGGAAGCTCCCCGGAGACGAGGGAGGCTTCCCTTGGGAAAAAGGAAGCTCCCGAGAGACGAGGGAAGCTTCCCTGGGAAAAGGGAAGCTCCCCGGAGACAAAGGAAGCTTCCCCTGCCAAAAAGGAAGCTTCCCGGAGACGAGGGAGGCTTCCCTTGGGAAAAAGGAAGCTCCCCGGAGACGAGGGAAGCTTCCCTGAGAAAAAGGAAGCTTCCCGAGAGACCAGGGAGGCTTCCCTTGCCAAAAAGGAGGCTTCCCGGAGACGAGGGAAGCTTCCCTTGGGAAAAAGGAAGCTCCCGAGAGACGAGGGAGGCTTCCCTTGGGAAAAGGGATCGGGGGCCTTCGAGCGCGACCTCAAGGCCGCCTATCCAGATGCCGCGGAGGCCCCGGACGGAAGTCCGCGGCGGCGGTCGCAACGTCTCGACGAAGGGTGTAGAGACGCTCCCAGCCCGTCCACGACACCCTGCGCAGGCCACGGGGACGGCGGGACGTCTCCGGCGAAGAGGATGCGATTTCATCGCTCACTACGGTTGGGAGCGCAACCAACGTCCAGGACGGACCGTGCCCTTTGCGGCGGCCTGCCCTCCGGCGGAGACGTCCCGCCGTCCCCGTGGCCTGCATAGGGTGTCGTGGACGGGCTGGGAGCGTCTCTACGCCCCTTCGATAAGACGCCCTTCGATCAACGGCAGATCCCCGCTTACCGGGGGCTCGCGCCCGGAACGTGCGCTGCGTAGCTGTCCCACAGGTCGCCGAGGAAGAAGCGGCCGAACTGGCGGAGGGCCTGGCTCTGGCCGGCGGCGGTGCCGGCGTTGGTGGCGCTCAAGGAGGCGACCAGCTTCAGCAGCTCGGCCGGCTTGAGGTGGAGGACGCCGGCTCCGATCACCGGGCCGGTGGCGTCGGTCCCCTCGTGCAGGCGGGCGTCGAGGGTGGTGGTGTCGCGCCAGAGGTCGAAACCGGGATCGTCGCGGACCTCCTTGCGGCCGGCCAGGTAATAGGCCTTGCCGCCGGCCGTGAAGCCCAGCTCGTAGATCATCCATTTGGTGTCCGGCCGGTCCGCGGGGGAGAACAGGTTGAAGGCGCCGCTCCGCGCCGGCAGGTTCTCGCCCAGTGGCGGGAAGGTGACGTGCCCCACCAGCTCGCCGGTGTGGCCGGGATCGTCGACGAAGCCGTCGAGGTCGCGGATCAGCACGGCGGCGCTCATCGTCAGCCGGGTGCCGTCGCCATCTCCCGCGCGCTCGCCCTCCCGCGGATCCGTGGCGCCGAGGGCGAAGCCCCCCGCCATCGTCTCGCGGAAGGTGACGCCCGGCGGGCTGTCCACCATTTGGGTGGCCTCCGGCTCGAAGGGCACCCCTTCCTCCGTCCTGCCGGCGAGATAGGCGCAGGCGTCGCGGTAGCCCAGCGCGATCAGGGTGGCGCCGTCGATGCGGCCGAGGAAGTAGTCGGGATCGAGCGGAAGCGGATGCTCGGGCTTGACCACGTGCAGGCGGATGGGCCGGCGCTGGCCGAACGGCGAGTCGCCGCGGGCGATCCGCTCGTTGAGCTCGCGGAGGCGGTCGAATTCCTCGAACAGGGCGCCGTTGGCGGAGATCTCGATCATGTGGACGTACTGGCGGAAGGCCCCCGTGTGGTAGGCCGCCGAGTTGCCGATGCACCAGACCAGCCAGATCTCCTCGGCCCCGCGGCGCGCCGCCTCCATCAGGTTGGCGTCCTTGATCCAGACCGAGTCGCAGTAGGTGGTCCCCCCCTTGCGCACCGGCGGGAAGAAGATCGGCAGCGAGGTGCCGGCGACCAGGAAGTCGAGGTCCAGGCGGTCGTGCGGGATGGCCTCGTTGGTCTTGCGGGTGAAGTTGCAGACGTTGAAGGTGCCGGCCATGCCGGTGGCGGCGCGGATCTTCGCGAGGTCGATCCCTAGGTGGGGGAAGACCTTGGCGACCATGCCGTCGGCGTCGCCCAGCGCCATCAGGTCCCAGGAGCGCAGGTACTGCTCGAGCGGGACGAGCGAAGCGAAGCCGTGGACGTCGAGGGTCCGCCAGCGGTCGCACATCTCGACCGGCGAGAGGCCGGAGAAGAGCATCGCCAGGTTGATCGTCCCCCCCGAGGTGCCGTCGGCGTGGGCGAAGCGGAGGCCCGCCTCGTCGAGGGCGCGCAGCACTCCGGCCTGGTAGGCCACCCGAATGCCGCCGCCGGCCAGGACGAGCGACCGGCGGGGGCCGGCGTCGCCGGGCGGCGGGGCGAAGGCGAGAGTCATCCGGCCTTCCCGCTCCCTGGCGCGTCGACCCCGGGGACCGGCGCGGTCGGCGGCGGCAGCCAGGCCTCGCTGAGCCCCAAATTGACCACGCTCGGCATCCCCTCCGGAACGACGGTGGGGGGCTGCGGGAAGGTGAGGAACCAGCTCTGGGTGTAGTCGTCGAGCAGGCCGTTGGCGCTGGGGATGAAGGCGGTGGCGATCGGATCGGGGCCGATCTCCAGCCGCTTCAGCGCCTGCACGCGCGGATGGTCGCCGATCACCACCCGCGCCGACCCCTTCTTGAACAGCGAGAAGGAGGCCTTGCCGCGGAAGAAGATGTTGGACTTGAACAGCATGCCGCGGAAGGCGCAGTAGTTGCTCGCCGGCGTGTGGATGGGGAACCAGGGCTTGCCGGGATGGGCGATCTCGGCGTAGAAGGCGAGCTGGCCGTCGAGGTCATATTGGGCGCTGATCTTCGAATCTGTGATCTTGAAATCGAGGTTCGCCTGGTGCTTGGGCATCCCCCAGATCCCCTTGCCCCCCTTGACCGAGATCTCGGTGCTCACCGGCAGGTCGAAGACGTACTGGCCGGTGCCGAAGAGGCCGGTGAACAGGCCGGGGAGCAGGCGCGGGGCGGGACGCTTGCCGTGGGTGCAGGCGATGGCGATGCTGTACTCGATGTACTTGCCGATCGAGGTGTCCAGGTAATTGACCACCGTCACCACCAGCAGCCCCTTGTTCCAGAGGCGGAAGGGGTGCACCTCGTTGCCTTCCAGGAGCTCGGCCGCGCGGTCCGCGTTGATCGGGAAGATGGCCATGAACACCGGCGAATTGGCGCAGTAGACCGGCATCTTGAACGGGATGCCGTCGACCAGCGAAAAGCGCCCTTTCTGCTCCTCCAACCGTCGCTCTCCCATGATTTCTTACCGTCCTCCCTGGCGGATCGACCGCCAATAGACCAGGATCAGGATGCCGGTGAGCAGGTCGAAGCCGGCGACCAGCAGGGATGTCGAGGCGAAGAAGCCGCGGCTGAAGCCGATCCCCACGGCGCCGGCGGCGCCCAGCTTCTGGAAGGCCGACCAGAGCACCGCCAGCGGATGGTCGGCGGCCGAGAGCAGCGCCTGCAGCAGCATGCCGCCGAAGAGCACCATGAACATGCCGACGATGCGGAAGAAGTGCTCGCCCGCCGCGTCGGTCGCGCCGCCCACCACGTGCAGGACGAAGCCCGGAGACACCACTTGCACCAGGCCGGAGAGCACCGTCGAGGCCGAGATCAGGACCAGGACCCAGTAGAGCCAGTTTTTCCGCTTCATGGCTGGGGCTCCGTTCGATAGGCCTTGAGGCCGAAGTAGGCCATCATCGCCAGCCACTGCACCGTCCACAGGGCGACCCGCCACCGGTTGAGCGACATCCAGGGATCGAGGACCGCGCGCAGGCGGGCGGCGTCGGCGATCCCCGCCTCCAACTCGTGGTTCAGCGGGAAGATCCCCTGGGTGGTCAGCAGCGTCGCCGCGATCACGGCGAGGACGGTGAGGATCGGCCACCAGCGGTAGCGGGTCTTCCATTCGAGATAGATCACCACCAGCGCCGCGGCCAGCATGGCGCCGGTCATGTAGGTGAAGAAGTGGGTCGCCGCCTCCACCGGCGGGATCAGGTAGGGCTGATAGTTCGCCGGCGTCAGCGCCTTGGCGGAGGGGAAGGAGAAGAGCAGCAGCGACCACCCCGTCCCCAGGTACATGGAGACGCAGAGGAAGAGGAACGCGGCACACAGGATCAGGACCTTCTGCCTCATGGGACCTCCTCCGTCGACAGTCGTCACCTTCGGATCAGGCGCCGGGCGCCGGCGTTTCGTTACGTCCTCTCAGGCGGTGCGGTCGAGCTCCTCCACCATCCGCGGCAGCACGTCGCGGCCCGCGCGGTCCCCCATGAAGATGTCGAGGTGGCTGTACTCCGGAACCAGGTGCAGCGTGTGGTAGCCGGGGCGCAGGCGGTCGAAGAAGGCGTGGGTCCGCACCTGGCTCTCGGGCAGGAAGCAGCGGTTCTTCTCGCCGGCGAAGAAGGCGAAGCGGGCGTCGGTCCGCGGCGGCGCGGCGGTGAAGTCGGCCGGCAGCTCGGGGAACTGCTCGACGGCGACCAGGTGGCCGGCGGAGACGCAGCGGCTGATCTGCTGGAAGAAGCGCAGCGGGACCCAGGCGAACTCGTGCTTGAGCCAGTCGTGGGTCCCCTCGTCGAGGTTCTGGTGGCGCCAGAGTGCCGGGAAGCCGGCGCCGTAGGTGAAGCTGACCTGCTTGCAGACCGGGTTGTGGCACTCGTGATGGGTGAAGTTCACCCAGAACTGGATGAAGCGGGCGAGCGGCGTCGTCGCGTCGAGCCCCCATTGGCAGTTCAGCCACTTGGTGATGCGCGCCAGCACCGGCACCGCGACCTTCAGCTTGGCGTTCGACCACCAGGGCACCACCGGGTGGAGCGAGACGGCGTTGCTGACGATCGTCGTCACCTCGGGAACCAGGCCGGCCACCGCGGACATCATGAAGCTGGTCGAGCCCTGGCAGTGGATCAGCGCCTTCAGGTGATCGGCGCCGGTCTCCTTCATCACGGCGCGCACGGCGTAGGGGTGGTCGTGGACGGCGGCCTGGTCGAGCGTCCAGAGGTTGGGCTGGAGGTCGATGCAGGCGCGCCAGTTCTCCAGCCAGACGTCGTAGCCGGCGGCGATCAGCAGGTCGACGATGCCGGTCGCGACCGGCGCGCGGAAGATGTTGGCGCGCACGCCGGCGCCGTGGACGAGGATCACCGGCCCCTTGGTGGGGGGCGTGTCGCCCTGGAGATGGATGAGGTTCAGCGCCATCCCGTCTCCGGCGGTGAAGGGCACGATCCGCTCGCGGTAGGTCATCGTCAGTCCTCCGGTCTCTTCAGGAGATTCTCCCACACCGGGGCCTTTCTGACAGGCCGGTCATCGCCGCGGTACGGCGTAGTCCCAGATCCCGCGCGAGAAGCTGCCGAAACGGACCAGCTTCGCGGACGGGATCCCCTCGACGCTGAGGTAGCGGCCGACCGGCGCGCCGCCGCCGAGCAGGCTGCGCCAGGTCGACGAGGCGTCGAGGACGTAGGGGCCGGCCTCGGTGGCGGCGTAGAGGGACTTGGAAACGAGGCCGTCGAAGGCGAGGGCCCAGACGGTGGTCGAGGGGAGGCCGCGGTCGAGGCCGGTCCAGGTCACGCCGCCGTCGTGGGTCACCCAGAGCGGCGGGTTGCCATAGCCGCTCCCCCCGGCGTAGCAGGTGAACGGATCGCCGGGGTCCACGGCCAGCGCGCTGTTCGAGCCCGTGGGATGCGGTCAGGCGAGTGAGCTGCATGCGGATTCCTCCTATCTCTACTTCGATCGGCCTCCGCGGCCTGCGACCTCATCCCCGGCCCTTCTCCTGAAGGAGAAGGGGAGCGACTGCGATGCGGCCCCCGTCAAGCCCTCCCTCTCCTTCAGGAGAGGGATCGAGGGTGAGGTCGCAGGCCACGAACCTCTCCGATTCCCACCGACGCCCTCAGCCCCGGCGCTGTCCTCTGAAAAACCTGCCCACGATTCTCCCACACCTCTCTCCCACACAACGCCGCCGCAACCCCCCGGCCTCGAATCTCGTACAGGTATACTCGCAGGGGTCCTGACGGACCTTTGGAGCTCTCCGGGAGGATCATTTTGACGAAGGATCGCGCGACGGGCCGGGATATCGTGCTCGCCATCGGCGAGAACATGCGCCAGAGCCTCGAGCCGCTGGTGACGAAGACGATCGCCCCCAGCCTGTACCAGGTCTATCTCCACGCCGACGACTACGACCGGCTGCGGTCGCTGTTCGGCGAGCTCGAGGAGGAGGCCAAGCGGCTCCTCGACGGCGAGCTCGAGCGGCTCAACCGCGGCGCGGCGCCCGCTTTCCCCCGCATCCTGCGCAAGAAGAAGGACGCGGCGCCCGCGCCCCCCAAGTTCGTCAGCGCCGAGGGGAGGTGGACGGTGCGCTTCCAGGAGGACCCCAACGGCGCCCTCGATCCCGGCGACGTCGAGGTGATCTCCGAGTTCGCCCGCCCCCCGGAGTCGGGCTACGGCGCCGGCTCGAAGACGCACCGGATCTCGACCACCCGCCGGCTCGGCCAGATGACCACCCGCCGCGACGCCCAGGAGGCGCCGGCCGCGACCTCCGTCATGCCGGCCGCGACGACCGCGGCGCCCGCGACGGTCGCTGCCGCGGCGCCGCAGCCAGCCACGGGATTCGCGCGCATCGTCTACCGGGACGACCGCGGCACGCAGACCTTCTTCATGGCCAAGGACGAGATCGTCATCGGCCGCCAGGCGCCGGACGTCTGGGCGGACCTGTCGATCGACACCTCGCTCGACGTCTCGCGCGAGCACGCCCGGCTCCAGCGCACCCCCGAGGGAACGTTCCGGATCAAGGACCTGAGCAAGCTGGGGACGACGGTCAACGGCACCGCCCTCCCCCGCAGCCTGGAGGTGACGGAGGCAGGGGTCAAGGACCTCGACCGCTGGGAGCCGCTGCCGGACCGGGCGCGGATCGGGCTCGCCGGCGTGATCTATCTGGAGTTCGAGCGTCTGGACTTCGAAAAGCTGGATTCCGAGAGGTTGGGCGCGGCGTGACGACCCTCTACTTCGCCCGCCTCGCCTTCCTGGCGCTCCTGGTGATCCTCGCGGCCGTGATGATGGCGCTCGCTTTCCGGGAGAGGCGGTAAGGCCGTGGCGGCCCCCAAGCGCCCTCCGGCGGCGGTGGCGGCGGCCGGCAGCGATCCCGGCCGCGCGCGGGAGAACAACGAGGACCGCGTGATCTGCGATCCCGAGCGCGGGATCTACGCCGTGGTCGACGGCGTCGGCGGCGAGTCCGGCGGCGAGATCGCGGCGCAGACGGCGGTCGAGATCCTCCAGGCCCGCCTCTCCCGGCGCACCACCGACGCCGCCCGCCTGATCCGCGAGGCGATCGCGCTCGCCAACAAGCAGATCTATGACAAGGCCCAGGCCAGCCCCGCCCTCGCCGGCATGGCCTGCGTGCTGACCGTCGCCGTCGTCGACGACGGCCAGGCGACGATCGGCCACGTCGGCGACAGCCGCCTCTATCTGTTGAAGCGGGGAGAGATCCGGAAGATCACCCGCGACCACTCGCCGGTCGGCGCCCGCGAGGACACCGGCGAGATCTCCGAGGCCGAGGCGATGAGCCACCCGCGGCGCAACGAGATCTTCCGCGACGTCGGCTCGGCGCCGCACGAGCCGGACGAGGAGGGGTTCATCGACGTCACCCAGATCCGCTTCGAGCCCGACGCGGCGCTGCTGATCTGCAGCGACGGCCTGTCGGACCTGGTGACCTCGGCGGACATCCTGGCGACCGTCGAGGCCAACGCCGCCGATCCCCGGAAGGCGGTGCAGGCGCTGATCGACGCCGCCAACCAGGCGGGGGGAAGGACAACGTCTCGGCCGTGCTGGTCGAGGGCGAGCGCTTCGCCGCCACCGCCCGCAAGAGCCGGCCGGCCGCAGCCGCCACCACCACAGAGACGCCCCGTCCAGCCCTGCGCGGAGCGGGAGCCGCTCGCCGCGGGGGGTTCCTCGGTGCGTTCGCCAGCCGCCCGGCCTTCCTGCTCTACGGCATCCTGCTGGGCGCCGGCGGCCTCGCCGCCTGGGCCGCTTACGCCGTTCCCGGACAGGGGCTCGGCTGGCTCGACCGCGGATCGCGGCCGGCGCCGGCCAACGTGATCCGGGTGGGCGCGGGCGAGGGGGGCGCCGCCACCATCGCCGAGGCCTTGGCGCAGGCCGGTCCGGGGCAGACGGTGGAGGTGGCGCCCGGCACCTACCGCGAGGCCCTCCAGCTCCGCGCCGGCGTGGCCCTGGTCAGCCGGGTGCCGCGCGGCGCGGTGATCCTCCCCCCCTCGGCAGCGGCGTGCCGGCGGTGACCGCCCAGGGGGTCGTAGACGCGCGGATCGCCGGCTTCCGGATCGCCGGCGACGCTCAGGCGCCGCTGCAGGTGGGGATCCGCCTCGCCGATTCCGCGGTCGCGGTCGACGGGGTGGAGATCGCCGGCGCCCAGACGGCCGGGATCGACATCGCCGGCGCCGACCGCTCCGAGGTGCGCGCCAGCTTCCTCCACGACAACCCGGGCGGCGGCGTGCTGGTCGAGGCCGGCGCGCCGCGGCTGCTCGCCAACCTGATCGCCGGCAACGGCCGGGGGCCGGGCGCTCCGCCGCGGCCGGGGGTCGAGGTGCGCGCCGGGGCGGCGGCGGAGCTGATCGACAACCGCTTCCTGGGCAACGGCGGCGGCGTGCTGCTGGCGAGCCCTGAGCGCGGCGACGAGATCTTCGCCTGGAACACCTTCCCCGGCCTCGTCCGCGCCGACGCCGTGCGCGCTCCGGTCCCGGTTCCCCCCTCTGGACGGCCCCATTGATGCTCACCGCGCAACAGGTGGACCGCTTCGAGATCCGCGACTTCCTCGGCCGCGGCGCGATCGGCGACGTCTACCTTGCCTGGGACCCGCGCGCCGGCCGCGAGGTGGCGCTCAAGGTGGTGCGCGCCAACCGCACCGATCCGGACATGCTGGAGGCCGAGAAGAACGGCACCGCGCTCCAGGAGCAGCTCTCGCGCGTGGCGCCGCAGGTGGCGGCGGTCTACGAGCAGGGGGAGGACGGCGACCTGTTCTGGGTGGCGATGGAGTACGTGGCCGGCACCGACCTGTCGCGGCGCCTTGACCGCGGCCCCCTCCCCGAGGACAAGGCGGCCTCGATCGCCTGCCAGCTCTGCGACATGCTGGAGGCCTGCCACAACTTCTCGGCCGAGATCGGCGGCCGCAAGGTCTACGGCATCATCCACGGCGACATCAAACCGGAGAACATCCGCCTCCAGGACGACGACCGCGTGCGGGTGCTCGACTTCGGCATCGCCAAGCTGCTGTCGCAGACCCGGAAGTTCACCGTCAACCTCTTCGGCAGCCTCCCCTACACGCCCCCCGAGCGGCTCGACCGCGGCGGCGTCGACCGCCACTCCGACCTCTGGGCGGTCGGCGTCGTCCTCTTCCTGATGGTGGCCGGCTACCCCCCCTACGACGGCGACGACCCCGAGGCGGTGGAGGGGAAGATCCGCCGCGGCGATCCGCCGGCGCCGCTGCCGGAGGGGGTGGCGCCGGGGCTGCGGCGGATCATCGGCCGGAGCCTCGAGTTCCAGGTCGCCCATCGCTACGCCACCGCCGCCGGCATGAAGGCCGACCTCGACGCCTGGCTCGAAGGCAAGCCCCTGCCGAGCGAGGTGCCGGGCCCGGCGGCGACCGGGGGGGCGGGCAACGACCTGAACGCCACCCGCCGCACCTCCCGGTCGCTGGACGACTCGGGGATTTCGGAGACCCGCCGGACCACCCCCCGCGCCCTCTCGAACGGAGCGCTCGACGCCACCCGCCGTACGGGGCCGCTGCCGGCGCCGGCTCCCGCGGCTGCCGTGGCGCCCGCCGCGCTGGTTCCCCCGCCGGCGAAGGCCGTCGAGGCGAGCGAGCCGCCGCCGGCGCCGCCGCCCACCCGCCGGCGGCGTTTCGCGATGCGCGGCGCCGGCCTCACCTTCCTGCTGGTGGGCTCGCTGGTGGTCGCCTCCCAGGTCTGGGTGCGGAGCGAGGCGGCGGCGATGCAGCACGATCTCGCGACCCAGACGGCGCCCGACCTCGACGACCTCTGGGGGCGCTACCGCAAGCTGGCGCCGTTCCGCCTCCTCCCCGGCTCGGGGCTCGGCGACGTGCACGACGAGCTGCGGAGCGCCCTGCTGAAGTCCTCCGACCGCATCCTCAACAGCTACCGGGGGGACGATCCGAGCACCACCCAGAAGGGGTGGCAGAAGGCGCACGACCGCTTGCAGGCGGCGGTCGACCTCGACTATCACGACCGTCCGACGCGGGCGAAGCTGCTTTACACCCAGGGGCAGATCGACCGCATCGACTCGCAGCCGCTGCGGGCGCGCGGCCAGAAGAACGAGGCGCGGGGGAGGGTGCGCGACGCGATCGACGAGTTCCAGGACGCGGCGAAGCTCGCCCCGGACTGGCCGGATCCCTATCTGGGCCTGGCGCGGGTCTACGCCTACGAGCAGCCCGACCTCAAGCAGCTCGAAGCCACGCTGGCCGAGCTCGAGAAGCGCGGCTACCCCCAGGGGCGGCGCGAGAAGGCGATGCTCGCCGACGGCTACCATGCCCAGGCCGAGCAGCTCCTGGCGCAGTCGCAAGCGGCGCGGGGGACCGACCAGGAGACGGAGCTGCTGGAGAAGGCCCGCGACACCTTCACCCAGACGATCGGCCTCTACCGCGACGCCGGCGGCTTCGCCGACTCCAGGAAGAACATGGACACCTCCGCGCAAGAGCTCCGCGGCATCCTCAGCCGCCTCGAAGAGCTGGGCGTCTGGTGAGGAAGATGACCTGATGGCCGTGACCCGCAGCACCGCCGCCGGCCGGCGGCAGCAGGAGGCCTCGACGGCGCGCCGCGACCCGGCGTTCCCCGTCCAGGGGCTCCCCGGCGCGCCCGCTCCCGGCCGCAACACCGAGGCCCTGCTGCTCGCCGCCGCCGCCCTCGTCGTCCTCCTCGGCCTGGCGCTCGCCTACCTGGCGATGGTGAAGACCTTCGCCGAGGTGGAGCCGAAGCTCGCGTCCGGCGAGATGGTGAACCTCAACGACCTGCGCAACGCCGACCAGCTCACCTCCGCGCTCGACGTCTTCGCGGGCTCGGCCGAGCGGTCGTTCGCCGCCGAGGCGATCTGGAAGCGGGCGCACCAGGGGGACCTGCCGAACGTCGGCGAGATCGAGCGCATCAGGATCTCCTCCGCCGCCATCGAGGGGGACCGCCGGCTCACCAGCCTGCGCGAGCGGCTCGACGCGCGGCGCCAGGCGGGGGTCCAGGGGGAGGTCTCGATCCCCCTCTTCTCGCTCCAGCAGCTCCGCATCGTCAAGACGCGGCTGGTGGTGCGCACGCCGCCGGAGTTCCGCTCCTCCTTCTGGCTCTGGACCGCCCTCTTCCTGCTCGCCTTCGCCGCCGTCCACATCGCCTTCCGCGTCTGGCGCTTCGGCGGCGATCCACTGATCCTGCCGGCGCTGCTGCTGCTCACCGGCCTCGGCCTCGCGATGATGGTCACCGTCCGCGATCCGCTGCGCGACCTGCCGCTCTACCGCGGCTTCGCCCAGGGGGTGCTGGCCGGTCTCGCCCTGCTGCTCGCCGCCACCCGGATCGACTTCGAGCGCTCGCCGCTGCGGCGGATGAGCTACGTGCCGCTGTTCGCGGCCTTCCTGCTCTCCGTCGTCCTGATCCTCTTCGGCAGCGGCCCAGGGGGGAGCGACGCCAAGGTCAACCTGCTCGGCTGGCAGCCGGTGGAGGCGATCAAGATCCTGGTCATCCTCTTCCTGGCCGGCTACTTCTGCGACCGCTGGGAGTTCCTGCGCGAGATCGCCGAGACCCGCGCCGGCCTGCCGGCGAAGCTGCGGATCCCCAAGCTCGAATACCTGCTGCCGCCGCTGGTCGCGATCGGCTTGGTGCTCGTCTTCTTCTTCCTCCAGAAGGACCTGGGACCGGCGCTGATCCTCGCCTTCCTCTTCCTCACCCTCTACTGCGTGGCCCGCGGCAAGCCGTGGATGGCGCTGGTCGGCACCGCCCTGCTCACCATCGCCTTCGCGGTGGCCTACAAGATCGGCTACCCGGTGACGGTGAGCGGCCGCCTCAACATGTGGCTGTCGCCCTGGGACAACGCCTTCCGCGGCGGCGACCACCTGGCGCAGGGGCTCTGGTCGCTGGCCGGCGGCGCCCTCACCGGCACCGGCCTGGGGCTGGGGCAGCCGCAGCGGGTGCCGGAGATCCACACCGACCTGGTGCTGGCGGCGGTCGGCGAGCAGCTCGGCTTCCTCGGCCTGCTCGCCGTCGTCGCCCTCTACGCGCTCCTGGTCTGGCGCGGCTTCCGCGCCGCTTTCCGCGCCGGCGCCACCTACAGTTTCTTCCTCGCCCTGGGGCTGGCGGTGCTGATCGGCATCCAGATCCTGCTGATCGGCGGCGGCATCCTCGGCGTGCTGCCGCTCTCCGGGGTAGTCTCCCCCTTCCTCAGCTCGGGCCGCACGGCGATGCTCGCCAACTTCCTGATCTTCGGGATCATCCTGGCCATTTCCTCCCGATCCGGAGGCGCCTCGGAAAGAGCGGGGAACGCGGAGACGGCGGCGGCGGCCTCCACCCACCGCTTCCAGGGCGCCGCCCGCTGGGCCGGCCTGGCGCTCGCCGCCGTGCTCGCCGCCATCGTGCTCAAGGCGGCACAGGTGCAGGTCGTGCAGCCCGACCGCTTCCTCACCCGCGGCGCGCTGACGCTCCAAGGGGACGGCTACCGCCGCTTCGAGTACAACCCGCGCCTGGTCGACATCGCCCAGAGCATCCCGCGCGGCGACATCGTCGACCGCAACGGCGTGCTGCTCGCCACCAGCGATCCGGCCCAGATCGAGAAGAACCGCGCCGTGCTCGAGCGGCTGGGCGCGACCCTGCCGGCGGCCACCGACCGGCCTGCGACGGGGACGCCGCGCGGCGAGCGCTTCTACCCCTTCGGCGGCCGCACCTTCCACCTGCTGGGGGACCTCAACTCGCGCACCAACTGGGCGGCGAAGAACACCTCCTACGCCGAGCGCGACTCCAGCATCCTCCTCCAGGGGTACGACGACTTCGCCGGCGCCGCCGACGTCAAGCAGCCCGACGGCCGGACCACCCGCGAGCTCCAGCGCGACTACACCGAGCTGGTCCCCCTGCTCCGCCACCGCTGGCAGCCCGACCACCCGGCGGTCCAGCGGATCCTCGCCGGCGACCGCACGCTGCGGATGACCATCGACGTGCGGCTGCAACTGCGGGCGGCCGACATCCTGGCCAAGTACGCCGCGCAGGGGGGCTTCGGCGGCGCCGCCGTGGTGCTCGACCCGGCCAGCGGCGACCTCCTCGCCTCGGTGAGCTACCCCTGGCCGGCGCAACTGCCGGTGCAGGCCGCCGGCGATTCCGCGAGCCCCGGGGCGGCCGGCGGCGCCGCCCTGCCGACGCTGATCGACCGCGCCCGCTACGGGATCTACCCGCCGGGCTCGACCTTCAAGATCGTCACCGCCATGGCCGCCCTGCGCAAGGATCCGCGGCTGGCGAGCCAGCCTTACACCTGCAAGCTGCTCGAGGGCGGGCGGGTCGGCAACTACGTGAAGGGGTGGGGGAAGGCGATCCGCGACGATCCCACCGACAGGACGCCGCACGGCGAGGTGAACCTGGAGAAGGGGATCGTGGTCTCCTGCAACGCCTACTTCGCCCAGCTCGGCACCTACGCCGTCGGCCCCGAGGCGCTGCTCGACACCGCCAAGGCGCTCGGCATCTCCGTGGCCCGGCCGAACACGGCGAAGCAGCTCAGGGACGCGCTCCCCCAGGCCTCCTACGGCCAGGGGCAGGTGGTGGCGACCCCCTTCCAGATGGCGCGGGTGGCGGCGACGGTCGCCGCCGGCGGCGCGTCTCCCGAGGGGCACTGGACGATGAACGGCGGCGCCGCCGCTGGCAACCGCCGCGGCGCCCCGCCGGCGCGCGTGCTGGAACCGGCCCTGGCGGCGACGCTCGGCCACGCCATGCGCCGCGTGGTGACGGAGGGGACCGGCGCCCGCTACCTCGCCGGCATCGCCCCTGCCATCGCCGGCAAGACCGGCACCGCCGAGGTCCAGGACAAGGCGTCGCACTCCTGGTTCATCGGCTACGCGCCGTACGAGACCGCCGGGCGGCGGATCGCCTTTGGCGTCATCGTCGAGCACGGCGGCTACGGCGGCCGCCTCGCCGCGCCGGCCGCGGGGGAGATCGTGCAGGCCGCCGCCCAGCTCGGTATCCTCTCCGGGAGCGTCCCGTCCGGAGGCGCCCAGAAAACGCCGGCGCAAGGAGCACCATGAACGACATGTTGGGGAAGATGCGCGACCTGCTGAAGCCCTGGATGAAGGGGACCTCGCCGCTGGAGATCCGCCGGGCGATCCTCGACGACGTCGAGGATCACGTCGTCGCCGTCGGCGACGGCAAGCGGATCTTCCCGTACAACCTGCTGCGGGTCCACCTCCTGGTCGCCGAGCCCGACGAGCGCGTCCGCTTCGAGGCCGTGGTCCGCGAGGGGTGGGACCTGCGGCGCGAGATCGGCGAGCGCCTCGCCGCCCGCGGCTGCCCGCTGCCGCAGGGGGTGGACGTCGAGGTCGCCTTCGACGAGGAGACCCACCCCCGCTTCGGCGAGCGCCGGTTCTACGTCGAGTACCTCAACCGCGAGGCCCCGGCCACCGTGGTGGACTCGCCCGCCGCCGTGGTGGGCTCGGCGCGCCCCACCCTGGAGCTGACGGTGCTCAAGGGGACGGCGACGCAGCGCGTCTACGTCCACGAGGGGCCCCGCGTCTACCTCGGCCGGCTGGAGGAGGTCGTCGACCCCGACGGCCGGGTCCGCCGGCGCAACGACGTCGCCTTCCTGGAGGTCGGCGAGATCAACTCCACGGTCTCGCGCGAGCACGCCCGCATCGCCTGGGACGCCGAGGGCGGCGGCTACTGGCTGCGCGCCGAGCAGAACGCCTCCGGCACCCGCATCTACCGCGGCGGCCGGACGATCGACGTCAGCGCCCACGACCGCCGGGGCGTCCGCCTGCAGCCGGGCGACGAGATCTATCTCGGCCGCGCCGCCGTCAAGGTCGGGATGCGCGAGTAGCTCTACTTCGTCAGATTGGCCTTGGCTGTGGCGCTGGCCCTCATCACCCCGGCCCTCTTCTCCCGTCCCCGCCCACCCTCCCTCACCGGGAGAAGAGGGAGAAAAGCAAAGACCAAGACCCTCCTTCTCCCCTCTCCCTGTGAGGGAGGGCGGGAGGGGGAAGGGAGAGGGGCCGGGGGTGAGGGTTCGGGCGGGCGGCTCCGGCGGCCGAGGCCAATCTGACAAAGTAGTGGTAGGGCGGGAGGAGAAAAAGAGGCCCGCAGGGTCGGAGGGAGCGGACGGGACCCCGCGGGCACGTCTCAGGTTGCCGAGCCCAGACTATGGCCCGGTGGACGTAAACGTCCTCACGGCACGGTAAAACCTCGCAAATCCCGTAACCAATTTGTAAACTGTCACCAGCGCTCCGGCGGACTTGCTCTAGACTTCCCGCCGGTCATGAAGATCACGGTTTTGGACAAGCGGAACACTCTCTGGGTGGGGTTCGTGGCGGTGCTCGTGCCGCTGATCGTTCTGCTCGCCTTCCAGTACCGCTGGCTGCGCGAGCTCGACCGCTTCTCCGAACGGGCCCACAAGGCGCAGATCGACAGCCTGCTCGAGGCCGTCTCCAAGAACGTCGAGTACTTCTACACCGACGCCGGCCAGGTCCTCGACCTGCAGCCGGCCGTGTTCACCCAGAACCGGCTCGACCGCGCCGCCCACCTGTTCAAGAAAAAGGGGGTGGTGGGGGTCAAGCGCCTGTTCGTGATGAATTTACGTGACGGGGGCGACGGCGGCGCCGACGAGCCGCTCTTCTTCTCCCCCGCCTTCTCGACCTTCTATCAGCCCGACTCGTCGCCGGAGGCGCAGGCCATCTCGGTGGCCATCGCTCCCTGGAAGGCCCTCTATCACAAGAACGGGGTGCTCGAGCGCGTCCGCCTCTTCGTCGAGGAGAAGGACCCGGCCTACCGCATCCTCCTCTACCCCGTCACCGACGACTCCTCGCGGCTGGTCGGCCTCGCCGGCCTGGTGATCGACGAGGGGTACTTCCGCGCCCGCGTGCTGCCGGCGGCGATCCGCGACGCGCTCTCCGAGTTCGGCGAGAACGACCGCGATCAGAAGCCGATCTTCGCGGTTGAGGACAGCCAGGGGCGGACCGTCTACTCGACCGATCCCAACGAGGAGCCCGACCCCTGGCGTACCGAGGCCCGGCGGCCGTTCGCCTTCGTCTTCACCGACTGGAACATCTCGCTCGCCGCCCGCCACGCCACCGCGGCGCAAGTGGCGCGGCGGAACTTCCTCCTCAACCTCGGGCTCTCGGCGGCGCTCGCCGCCGTGCTCCTCGGCGGCCTGATGCTCGCCCTGCGCATCGCCCTGCGCGAGATGAAGCTGTCGCAGATGAAGAACGACTTCGTCTCCAACGTCTCGCACGAGCTGCGCACGCCGCTCGCCTCGATCCGCGTGTTCGGCGAGTTCCTCCGTCTCGGCCGCTTCGGCGGACCCGAGAAGGCCCGCGAATACGGCGACTACATCGAGACCGAGAGCCGGCGCCTGACCCAGCTCGTCGACAACATCCTCGATTTCGCCAGCATCGAGTCGGGGCGCAAGACCTTCCGCTTCGAGCGCTGCGACGTCCGCGAGGTGGTCGCCGCCACCCTCAAGACCTTCGAGGTGCGGCTGCGGCAGGACGGCTTCCGCATCCATCTGGAGGGGGCCGGCTCGCCGCTGCCGCCGGCGCGGATCGATTCCGGGGCGATCGTGCAGGCGCTCTCCAACCTGCTCGACAACGCCGTCAAGTACTCCCGCGAGGCGCGCGACATCGTCGTCTCGCTCCGCCGGGAAGAGGGCTTCATCGTCATCTCCGTCCGCGACGAGGGGATCGGCATCCCGCGCGGCGAGCAGCGGAAGATCTTCGACCGCTTCCACCGCGTGGGCACCGGCCTGGTCCACGACGTCAAGGGGAGCGGCCTCGGCCTCGCCATCGTCCGCCACATCGTCGAGGCCCACCACGGCCGGGTCAGCGTCGACAGCGGCCCGGACGAGGGGAGCACCTTCTCCATCCACCTGCCGATCGAGGCGCCGCCGCCCGTCGCGCTCGCCGCTCCCACCGCCGCCACCGCCGCGGTGGAGCGCCCTTCCGAGGCCTGATCCGATGACGATGAGCACGACCCCCGCCCCGCCCCTGAGCAGCGCGCACGTCCTGATCGTCGAGGACGACGAGGCGATGTCGATCGCCCTGCGCGACGGCTTCCAGTACGAAGGGTACTCGGTGACGGTGGCCAAGGACGGCGAGGCCGGCCTGCAGATGGCCACCGCCGAGCTGCCCGACCTCATCCTGCTCGACGTGATGCTGCCGAAGATGACCGGCCTCGACATCTGCAAGCACCTGCGGGGGGGCGGCAGCGAGGTGCCGATCATCATGCTCACCGCCCGCGGCCAGGAGATCGACAAGGTGCTGGGGCTGAAGCTCGGCGCCGACGACTACATCACCAAGCCCTTCGGCTTCATGGAGCTGCTCGCCCGGGCCGAGGCGGTGCTGCGCCGCGCCCGCCCGTCCGCGCCGTCCGTCCCGCCCGAGACCTACCGTTTCGGCGACGTCATCGTCGACTTCCGGCGCCACGAGGCGAGCCGCGGGGGCGATCTGATCGACCTCTCGCCGCGCGAGTTCCAGCTCCTCGCCTTCTTCATCCAGCACCGCGGCGAGGTCATCAACCGCGAGAAGCTCCTCGACGCCGTCTGGGACTACAACTCCATCCCCTTCACCCGTACCGTCGACATGCACATCGCCAAGCTGCGCAAGAAGGTCGAGGACAACCCCTCCGACCCCCGCCACATCGTCACCGTCCACCGCCTGGGCTACAAGTTTACCGGCTAGGAAGAACCTGCGCCGGCGCCGAAGCCGCGCCTTTGCGCCCGTGAGGGAAAATTCTTCGGCCGTGGCGGCTCCTTTTCGTCCCTGGGCGGCACTCTAGTCTGTTGAGGGCCCTTCCCGAAGATTCGGGTCGGTGTTACCCTTGCCTGACAGAACCTTGGAAGGCGTTACCTTGAAATCACCGCAGGCGGCCGCATGGCCGTCTTCGATCTAGGAGGGATTTCGATGTCTCGATCCACTGTCGTTCGGCGTCTGACGGCCGTCCTTGCCCTACTAGCAATCCTCTGCATGGCCGCGCCCGCGGTCGCCGCGACTCCGGCCTCCCACCATTCCCGGTCTCCCGAGGCTCTCCACCTCACCTTGCTCGACCAGTTCCTGAGCTGGCTCGGAATCGGACCGGCGCCGGCCGGCCGGCCCCAGGCCGGCTCGGTGGAAAAGTCGACCGGCGCGACGATTCCTCCCGCGTTCTCCAGTCAGAACGTGGGTTCGACGGACGCGTCCTATGGCCTGGACCCGAACGGGCATTCTTGAAGTCCTGACGGGATGGGCTTCCTGGTGCTCTTCAAGTGCCGTGTTGACGTAAACTGTGCGACAATGGTGAGACATTTGTTTTCCTGGGGAGGGTTCCAATGGCTGTAGGATATCCGGACGACTATCATCCCAGCCCTGACGAGTTGGAGCGCTTTCTGCTCGGCGAGGTCTCCTCCCGGCATGCCGGCCCGATCATCGCCCACCTGCTGCGGGGCTGCGACCGCTGTCAAGCGCGGATGCAGCCGACGAGCGCGGTGATGTTCGGCCTTGGCCGGAGCGCTACTGAACCTGCCGGAGAGGCTGGCAGCGAATACGACTTCCCGCTCTTCAAAGCGCTCGCCACCGCCCGTCGATTCGCCGCGGCCCAGGCGAAGACGGCGGATCCGGCGGGTACCGCTCCGGCCCTCAGAGCGGCTCCCCTTCCGGCGGCGCAGGCGGCGAATGCCGCCGCGGCCTGGAGCCGCTGTCAGAAGCTGATCGACACTTGCCGGGAGCTTCGGTACGGCGACCCGGAAACCCTGTTGCTGACCGCGGGTCTCGCCGTGGCGATGGCCGAGCGTCTCGATCCCCATTTCCGCGGCGCCGCGGCACTGGCCGATCTTCAGGCCTATGCGCTGGCCGAGCTCGGCAATGCGCGGCGGATCAATGACGACTTTCCGGGCGCCGAAGCGGATCTCGCCCGCGGCATGGCGCAGGCCGCCCAAGGGACGGGCTCTCCGCTGCTCCTGGCCCACCTGATGGATCTGACGGCGTCCCTCTACATCGACCAGAGCCGCTTCGAGGATGCGCGGGTGCTGGTCGACGCCGTGGATGCCATCCATCAACGGGAAGGGGACCGCCACTCGAAGGGGCGCGCCTTGATCAGCAAGGGGTTCATGGCCGCCAATGCCCTCGAGGACGAGGAGGGAGTCCGCTTCCTGAGCCAGGGCCTGACGATGATCGACGCCAACCGCGACCCCAAGCTCGCGACGTCCGGCATCTTCAACCTGATCTGGTCCCTCGTCGAGTGCCGGCAGGCACCCCTGGCCGAGACGCTCTTCAACCACAGCCGGCCGCTCTTTTCGGTTCAATTCGAGAGGAAAGAGGGGATCAAGTACGCCTGGCTGGAAGGCCGTATCGCGGCCGCGCAGGACCACGGCGCCCTCGCCGAGCAGAGGTTCCGCGACGCCAGAGCCTCCTTCGAGGAATTCAAGCTCCCCGCCTATGTGGCCCTGGTTTCCCTGGATATGGCGTCCCTCTGGCTGCGCGCCGGACGGACCTCCGAGATCATGGCGCTCGTCGAAGAGACGATCGCGATCTTCCAGGCTCAGGGCATGAGCCGTGCGGCCATCACCACCCTGCTCGTCCTTCGGGAAGCGGTCAGGAAGCAGCAGGTGACGGAAGCCCTCCTCCACGCCGCGGCCGTCGAGCTGTCCCGGCTCAAGAATCCCGCAAACCGGCGCGACCGCGTCCTCGGCTAGCCCTTCGCCGCCGGTCCGCTTCCGCCCCGGGGCTTCCGGCCCCGGGGTTTCGTGTTTTCAGGAGGCGGTTCCGGTTCCACGGCAGCCGCGTCCTCCCCGCTCGACAGCCCGGTCAGCGCGGCGCGGACGGCGTTCTGGATCATCTGCTCCAGCTCGCGGGGATCGACCGCCGGGGTGGGCGGCGGCGCTGTCTGGTTCCCGAAGCCGAGCTTCTGGAACCGGCGCAGGAACTCCTCCATCACTACCGCGTCCGTCGCCGGGCGGTGCTCCGGGTAGAGCGTCTGGAAGAAGACGTTCGGTTCCACCTCCAGCGCCCGCAGGACCGCCAGGATGTGGCGGAACTTGAGCTCCATCCGCCCGGTCAACACCTGGCTGACGTAGCCCGGACCCGCTCCGAGCTTCAGATCCAGGTCCTTCCGCGTCAGGCCGGACGCCTGCATCACCGTTTCCAACAGTTTCGTAGCCCGCCGGACCTCGTCATCGATTGTCATGCTCTGAGCCTACTACAACACTGAATTCCGCCAAAGAGGTATGTCTCCCCCGGGTTTAGGATATTTCAGGAATCGCTTCTCGGAGCCGCCAGCACCTCGCGCAGCAGATCCTCGCCGATCGCTTCGCGGCGCCACCCCTCGAGCTCGCGCGGCAGGCGGGGCTCGGACTTGCCGAGGGTGAGCCGGAGGAGGGCGTCGAGGGTGCGGCGGGGGGCCAGGATCTCGGGGGGGACGTTGAGCTCCGCCGCCCGCTCGCGCACCTTGTCGCGCAGGCGTCCCTCGACCTCGCGCGCGGCGGGCGAGATCGGCTTGCCCGACAGCCGCGGCGGCAGCTCCGACTCCAGCCGCCCTTCGGCCTGCGCCAGCAGCTCGAGCCAGACGGCGCTGTCCCGCGCCGCCTGCCGGGCATCGAAGGAGGCGAGCTTCTGGAGCTCTTCCGGCAGCTTCGGCCGGCGGGTGGCGAGGTCGAGGAGCAACCCCTCCTTGAGCACGAAGTTGCGCGGCAGGTCGCGCTGCCGCGCCTCTTTCTCCCGCCAGGCCGCCAGCGTCTGCAGGGCGCCGAGCTGCCGGCGGTCGAGCCGGCCCGCCCCCTTGATGCGGAGGTAGGCGGCCGCGTCGTCTTCCTGGAATCGCGAGGTGTCGAGCAGGGCCGCCGAGTCCTCGAAGACCCAGGCGAGGCGGCCGAGAGCCCCGAGCTCGGCCGTCAGGCGCTCGTAGAGAGGGGCCAGATAAGCCACGTCCTCGGCCGCGTAAGCGAGCTGGCCGGGCGAGAGGGGGCGGGCCATCCAGTCGGTGCGGGTCTCCTCCTTGGCGAGCTCGACGCCGAGATAGGCCGCCACCAGCTTCTGATAGCTCAGGAAGGCCCCCGCGCCGGCGAACGCGCCGGCGATCTGGCTGTCGAAGAGCGGCTCGGGGAGCACGCCGAGAGCCCGGTAGAACACCTCGACGTCCTCGCTCGCCGAGTGCAGCACCTTCACCCCGGGCGAGCGGAAGACCGCGGCCAGAGGGGAGAGATCGCGCGCCGCCAGCGGATCGACGAGCCAGGAGGTGCGGCCGTCCGAGACCTGGATCAACCCCAACCGGTGGTAGAAGGTGTTGGTGCGCACGAACTCGGTGTCGAGCCCCAGCACCGTAGCCGCGGCCCAGACTTGAGCCGCCGCGGCCAGGCCGGCGTCGGTGTCGATGAAGGTGAAAGCGCGCGGATCTCCCGTCATGGCCGGGGATTGTAGCGGTAGAAGGGAAATTCCGGCGGAGGAATCCGGTGGATCGGTTCCGTCAAGGCGGCTATATTGACGCCATGGCACTGGCAAGAGAACGGATGATCGACCGTATGCTGGCGAGCGATCCCGCTTACAACGGGCGTTTTCTCACCGGCGTGCTCACCACCGGCATCTATTGCCTACCTTCCTGCCGGGCGCGCAAGCCAAAACCGGAGAACGTACGTTTTTTCGACAACCAGGAGGACGCCGTCGAGGCCGGGTTGCGCCCCTGCAAGCGTTGCCGGCCGGACGATTTTTACGGCCGGCGCGACCCGGATCAGGAGATCGTCGAGACCCTGGCCGAGAAGGTCCGGCGAAATCCCTCCGCCTTCGCCGGCATCGAGGGGCTCGAACGCGCTTCGGGGCTCGGCGCCTCGAAGCTCCACGAGCTCTTCCGGCTCCACTTCCATACGACCCCCGCGCAGGTCCTCGGCCGCGCCCGCGTGGCGGCCGCCCAGCGGCTGCTGCTGACGACCGACCGCTCGATCGCCGACGTGGCGTTCGAGGTCGGGTACGAAGGGCTGTCCACCTTCAACGTGAACTTTCGCCGGCTGACGGCGATGACCCCCGCCGAGTACCGGCGGTTGCTCGGGGCGCAGGCGTTCCGGATCGCGCTTCCCCCCTCCTATTCGACAGCGCACGCCCTGGAGTATCTCGGCCGGGACGACGGCAGCCTGACGATCCGCGTGCAGGGGCGCACCCTGGCGACCGGCGTCCGGCTCGGCGGCGCGCCCGCCGTGCTCCGCGCCGAGATCGGCGCCGGCTCCGTGCAGGCCTCCCTGGAGGCCCCGGGGCCGCTGCCGGCGGACGCGGCGGCGCGCGCCCACTCGTACCTCCTGCGCCTGCTCGGCCTCCATCGCGACCCGGGACCGTTCGAGCGCCGGATCGCGGCGTCCCCCGAGCTCGCGCCGCTGATCCAGGGGCGGAAGGGGATGCGCATCCCGCAGGTCCCGGACCCCTTCGACGCCCTCGCCTGGGTGATCGTCGGCCAGCAGATCACGCTGGCATTCGCCTTCACCCTGCGCGAGCGGCTCGTGCGGCTCACCGGCGTTCCGGCGGGGAGCGGGCTCCATGCCCCGCCCACGGCCGAAGCGGTGGCCAACCTGGAGATCGAGGCGCTGCTGGCGGAACAGTTCTCGCGGCGCAAGGCGGAGTACCTGATCGGCGCCGCCGCCCAAGTCGCCGCGGGCGAGCTGGCTCTCGACCGCCTGGGAGCGGGCTCGGCCGTGCGCATGGAGTCGGAGCTGCTCGCCGTGCGGGGGCTCGGCCCCTGGTCGGCCCACTACCTGATGATGCGCTGCTTCGGCTTCGAGGACTGCCTGCCGGTCGGCGACGCCGGCCTGGTGAAGGGGCTGGAGAGGTTCTTCGCCCTCCCCGCCCGGCCGGACGCCAACGCCACCCGCGAGCTGATGCAGGTTTTTTCCCCCTACCGGAGCTGGGCCACCTTCCACCTCTGGCGATCCTTAAAGGAGTGACTCATGACCACCTGTTACACCACCACGCTGGATAGCCCCTGCGGCGCCCTGCTCTGCATCGTCGACGAGACGGGCGCCGTGGTCCGCATCGAGTTCAGCCAGGGCCGGAAGGGCGACGAGGACCGCCGGAGCCGCGACTGGCCTCATGTCCTGCTCCGCCTGCGGGAGCAGGGGGTCGAGATCGTCGAGGACGATGGCACGCGCACCGCGGCGCTGCGCGGCCAGCTCGCGGAGTACTTCGCCGGTGACCGCCAGGATTTCGACCTCGGGCTCGCCCCCGTCGGGACCCCCTTCGAGCTCGCGGTCTGGGAGGCATTGCGGCGGATCCCCTTCGGCGAGACCCGCAGCTACGGCGAGATCGCGCAGGAGATCGGCCGTCCCGGCGCCGCCCGCGCCGTGGGCCGGGCCAACGGCGCCAACCCGATCCCGATCGTCGTCCCCTGCCACCGGGTGATCGGCTCGGACGGCTCGCTCACCGGGTTCGGGGGCGGCCTCGCGGCGAAGTCGCGCCTGCTGGAGATCGAAGGGCGCGAGGGGCGGCGCCTCCCCTTCTAATCTCCCCTTCTAGAAACCGCCCCTCAGGGCGGAAAGGAGCCCGTGGCCGTGACCGTGGCGGTGGGGATGCCGTCGACGGTCAGGGCGTAGCTCCCGGGGATGGCGCCGTCCAGCAGCCCGGCCTTCTGCCGGGGCACCGACCCGATCTCCGCCGACCCGCCGCTCCACGCGAAGGCGAGGACCGACACCGCGGGAGCGGCGGAGCCGGCGCCGACGCCTCCGGGCGAGGGGACGACTCGCAGGTCCCCCTCGCTCGGATCGCCGGTCTGGAGGTTGGGGACGGCGCTCTTGGACGTCACCCCCCGGGAGCCGCGATCGACGGCGAGGATGTTGAGGGTCCCGACGTTCGCTCCCGCGGGGCTCACCAGGCTGTTGACGTAGACCCGGTCGCCGAAGGTCGTGTACGCGAACCGGTTGGCGTCGTACCTCATCTCGTTGATCGGTCCGCTGGTCGGATCGACGTCCCACACCGGCACCCCCAGGTTCTGGCTGAAGACCGAGTTGGAGACGACGCCGCCGACGTTCCGCGGCCGCGCCGCATTGAGCGAGGGGATCGAGTAGATCGCCGCCCCCCGCGAGTCGGAGAGCGCCTCGAAGACCCCCGGCACGACGTCGTTGCCATAGAAGCGGCAGCCGTCCATCTGCAAGGTCGAGCCGCTCAGCAAGAGGGCTCCGCCCCACCGGTCCGCGCTGTCGCGGGCGAACGTGGTGCGCAGGATCCGGGCGTTCGACTCCTGGCGCAACGCCAGGCCTCCCCCTCCGGCGCCCGCGCCGCGGGCATCCGAGTCGAGGACCATCGAATCTTCCAGGTCGAGATCGATCAGCTCGCCGTCCAGGGCGCCGCCGAGGCCGCCGTCCGCGGTCGCCGCCACGTGACAGCCGGAGAAGACGACCCCCAGGATCTGCACCTGGGCGCGGTTGTCGGCCAGCGTGCCGTCCTGGGCGATCCCGCCGTCGCCGTACATCCGGTTGCCGTCGCCGTTGACCAGGATGCAGCCGCCGATCGTCGACGAGGCCTGGGCTCCGCCCTGGAGCAGCGAACGGGTCAGCACCAGCCGGGCGGGCCGCCGGTTGATCGTGCCGCCGGCGGTCGAGGAGTCGACGGAGTCCGCGGAGAGCATGGAGATGGCGCCCCCCGCGCCGTCGTTCGCCTGAAACACCGAGCCGGAGATCCGGGCGTCGGCGCGGTAGCCGTCCACCGCGCCGCCGAGGGCGGCGCCATTGCGCTGGAAGAGGGAATCGGCGATCTGCAGGGTCGTGAGGTCCTCGGCATGGATCGCGCCGCCGCTGGTCGGAAGCGGATTGACGCAGCACGGATCGGGCACGGCCAGATTGCCGGTAAAGGTCGAGCGGCTCACCGAGACGGTGGAGCCTTTGTCCCAGTTGCCGATGGCATAGATGGCCCCGCCGGTCCAGCCGGCCTGATTGCCGTCGAAGCGGGTGCCGGAGACGGTCAGGCTGCCGTCGATCACCACGATCGCGCCGCCGAAGGAGCTGATCTGATGGTTCGGCAGGTTGGTGCGGTTGCCGACCAGCTCGCCCCCCTGGATCGTGACGTCCGATCCGCGCACAACGATGGCGCCGCCGCGCAGCGGCGAGGAGTTGTTGCGGAACGAACAGTTCATGAACGTGGCGCTCGATCCCGGCAGCGCCTTGACCGCCCCGCCGCCGGTCATCAGGCTCGCGGCGCGGTTGTTCAGGAACAAGCACTGGCGGAACAGGGCCTCGGACTCCGAGAGGGTCACGCCTCCCGACTCGTTGAGACGGGCGCTGTAGCCGTTCTGGAAGGTGATCTGCTGGAAGATCACCTTCTTGCCGCGACCCCGGTCCGAGTTGATGAAGCGGACGAGGTTGCGGGTGCCGCCGCCGTCGATGGCGACCCTGGCGCCCGCCGCGGCGCGGATGGTGAACCCCTTGCGGGTGTTGTTGATGGAAAAACCGGTGGGGGGCGAGGGATAGGTCCCCGCCGCCATCTCGATCACTCCGCCGTCACCCACGCGGCCGATCGCGGCGTCCAGGGTGCGGGCGTCCTTGGGGACCCGGATCAGCAGGTTCGAGCTGCCCCGGGCCCAGGACTCCGGAGCGGCCAGGCCGGCGATCAGAAAGCAGACGAGGACACCAAGAATCCTTTCAATGCGCATAGCACTCCTCAAGCCTGCAGGCTTGCACCCAGGCGAAACATCCCGACCGAAAAGCGAATTTCCTTATTGGGATCTTAGCATGGCGCCGGGTGCTCCACAAACGCCGCGGTCTCCATCTGCACGGTGATGTGATGGATGCCGAACCGTTCGTGGAGAGTGGAGCGGATCTCGCCGAGGACCTCGCAGTCGAACCGGCGGTCCTCCACCACGACATGGGCGGAGATCGACTCCATGCCGCTGGTGATCGTCCAGACGTGGAGGTCGTGGACCTCGATGACCCCGGGAAGTTGGACCAGGGCGCCGTGGACCTCCTCGACGTCGATGTGCGCCGGCGCGCCCTCCATCAGCACGCCGGTCGCCTCCTTGAGGAGCGACCAGGCCGAATAGACGACGAGCAGGGAGATCAGGACCGAGGCCACCGGGTCCGCCCACTGCCAGCCGAAGCCCCAGATCAGGGCGCCGGCCACGATCGCCTGGACGGTGCCGAGGGCGTCGGTCGCCACGTGCAGCCAGGCGCCGCGCATGTTGAGGTTGGCGTCCTTCCCCTCGTGCAGGATCCAGAGCGACAGCAGGTTGACCACCAGTCCGCCGGCGGCAATGCCGATCATCCCGCGGGCGTCCACCGGCTCGGGGTGGCCGAAGCGCTGGATCGCCTCGAGGATCACCAGCACCGAGATCGCCACCAGGGTCGCGCCGTTGGCGAGGGCGGCCAGGATCTCCAGCCGGTGATAGCCGTAGGTCCGCTTGGCGGTCCGCGGGCGCCGCGCCATGGACATCGCGAACACCGAGAGGCCGAGCGCCGCGGCGTCCGACAGCATGTGGCCGGCGTCCGCCAGCAGTGCCAGCGAATGGGTGAGCCAGCCGCCCACGGCCTCGGCCACCATGTAGAGGACGATCAGCCCGAGAGTCCAGAGCAGCCTTGTACGGCTGCTCCCGCTCCCGTGGGAGTGGGAGTGGCCATGAGAGTGACCGGCGTGGGAGTGCGCAGCGCTCATCGCAGGGTTGAGGGTAGCAAAAAGCGCGGGGCCGTGCGTCCAGCCCACGGATTGACCACCTACGCATGTGCTTAGTGCTCAATTCGTTTGCACTTCTTCTGTAGGAGGAGTACCATCCTCTCATGGCCGTCCGCCTCGGCGGCGGCCAGCCCACCCGCGGAGCGGACCCCGGAGTTTGGGTGCCGCCTCGCTAGATCCTGCAGGGCCGCGCGGTCGCGCGCGGCCGTACCGGTCCCCGGGCCGGTCCGGGTTCTCCCCTGGACCGGTCGCCGCGCCAGCGGCCTTTCCGGGGGCCGGATTATTATTTCCCCCTCAGAACGCCTCTCGTGGTATGGAAATGAGTGACTTACGGGCAACGCCGCTGCCGGGTTCATGCCGCGCGGGCGCTTTTGCCCTTCGCGTGGGCCGGTTGCGCCCCATTCGAAGGCGCAACCGCCCGCCGCGTCCGTTCCAACGCCGGACGCGGGTGCGGACAGAGCGGATTCGCAGGCCGAAAGCGCCTTCGCGCCCGCGCCTCCGCCCCAGCCGGGCGCGGAATCCCCGGACGCGAAGGCGGGGAGAGCCCTGGCGTGGGACCCTCCGCTCCGGCTCCGCGAGGAAAGGCGAAGCCCTCCCGATCGTCTGCCGAACCAATTCAAAGAGCCCCTTCACAGACCTTGCCCTCTTATTGCCGCTGTGGATTTTACAGGAAACTTTCATCATGTGCGTGTATAGCTGCCGCAATTGAGTCGAATGTTCCGGATCGCACGTCTGGCCGCTCTTCAGTCAAAAGCTCCAGAAATTGGAGGTCCAATTGCCCCTTCAAAGAAGGCTTGACGGGGTGTCGATAAATATCTTTGCTCTGCACGCAAAACTTCCCAGTCTGGAGGATTTCAAAACAACGGTATCTTGCAACAACCCCTTCCTGCTCGTAAACCCAAACGTCGAACGACCTATACATGAAAATCCTACTTATTGGGGAATCGGCGCCATCTTCCATCCTCAATTCTTTGCAGAGTATTAGCTGTGGTATTGGTAACCTGCGCTTCACGAGTTTCATGGTGGCAATTGGGACGCTCACAGAAGGGCGACTTTTCTTCAACATTGTCTGATTGCCATCTGACACACCCTAAACTGGGCGCAGGCACTCCGGATGCCATATTCCAGGCACCCCTCCGAGATGATAGAGTTGATCGCCTCCATGATAGTAACCGACAGACTCTATGACTGCTACCTTTCCTGCATATTCGAGCTGCTCCGCTACTAAGGGATGGTGGTACTTCCATTCCTGCCTAAAGACCTTTAACGCATCCAGGCCTGCAACCTTTACAGAAGTTCCCGCAGGAAATTGCGCAACATAGGGATCTGGCAGTTTATTCATAGGGATGGTGGAATTATAGCCATGTTAATGCTCAAATCGCTCAAGCTTACCCAGGGCTTCTGAGGCCAAGAGCCTGACCGTCTCCCAGTGCTCTGAATTGGCCAATGCATCTGGAGTCCAGAGATGGGAATTCTGTTGCCCGCTCATTTGATCTAGCTTATTGCTTACATGTCTAACAGCGAGCTCTGTCTCGCTTGAAATTTCCCCTCTCTGGAGGGCTTCCGGTAACAGCGGAGCTATGTCATCCAACTCTAGTGCAAGTTCATCTGCGCAGGGCCAGACATTCATCTCCTTGAGATGGCCAATTTGCTTCTCAGAGGGTGCGGCCAGCCAATACAGAGCCTCTCGGACCATAGCCATTAAAGCTTCCTTCGTCATTTGGGTCTCTGATCTCTCCAGATTTGGCTTAGTCTGCTCACACGACAGCAAAGTCAGGCGCCATTCCTCTGAGTGATCGCCAAAAATGTGGCGAAACTTGGCGATCAAGAGTTACGCGGCAACTGGCATCGCCTCTTTAACCGTCAAGGCTCGAGCCATTCCTCCTGCCTCACCGAGATCCTCGCCCTTTGCCAGCATCTCAATCAGGACTGGAATCGCCGGGCGGCGCATTTCGAAGAGATCGTTGGGTAGTAGGTGAGCACGCTCGTCTCTGGCTTGGTGTCCTGAGGCACTGTCCTCTTATTGTCCAGGAACCGTAGAATGAACTTTTACAGAAAGAGTGGGTTGGTCCCAATACAAACGATTTTTATTCACCTTGTACCAGGCACGAAGACGGACCAAGTCTTGCCTCGACTCCGGCGTAGGTAGAACCCCTAACGTAAAATAATCAACGTGCATCGTTAAGCCGGTCAGTCGTTCGAAAAACAAACAGGCCTTGTCAAAATCATCGTTCCGCTGATGCCCTCTCAAAGCTAACTTAAATATCCTTTCATTATTGCGCCATACCTCGACGGCTTTAGGATCAAAGGAACTATGTCTCTCTCGCCCAAGACCAGAGCCAGACAACGGCACAGCAAGCAAGAACGCGATCAAAACGATGCTCCCAAGTCTTTGAACGCTCATTGAGTCCTCCTCGTAGTACGCACCAGATTCCCGTTCACAAACTTGAAGGTAACCGTTACAACCTCCCTCCCCTTACTATGAACACCTACAATGGTTCCAGTTCGATGTTCGTTTAGGTTAACCGACTGGGATATACGGGTATATCCGGAAACCGCCTGCTGCGCAATGAGCGCCAAGCGGTGTGCTTGGTCAAAACCAGCACCATCGTTAGTCAAGCCCATGGCCTGCTTTGCTGTTTGCTCAGCAACTTCGTGAGCAAGCACTGAGGCACTACCCGCTCCTTTCCCGCTTCCAGCAGCAGCGATATCTTTGATATCAATTATTCCCGTCGCGTACTGGCCAAAGATGACTCCTGAATCACCGTGAGTAACACCAATATTTATCGACTGGGGCCGGTTTATCGCATCAGCCAATGTATTGGCAAACGCCTGTTGCTCAGGGGAAGCTGGGCCGCTTTCATTGTTTGGGACTAGACTCGCTCGGCCATTCTGGTCGACGACCAAATCGACACCGTGTAAGGTCTCGTCCGCTACCTGCTCAAGCTTTTGGATATCACTCTCTGTACCAAAGAAGAAGAGAACTTCTCCAGTGGGATCTATAAACTTGAGAGGGTTTCCCGCGACGTAATTGTACCGATTCCAGGTTTGGGGAATCTTTGGCTGAGCGCTTTCCAGGGCCGGATCCACACTCAAAAACCGCCCCGTCCACTCGCTCTCATGCCGCGCATGCATGTAATCCAGGTCATCCCCCGCCCCGCCCGGATTTCCCAGGTCCCGCTCATGACCCGTGAACTTCTCGCGAATGGTGTCCTGGTTGAAGGCGGTGGCTTCCTCGCCGTAGGGGTAGTAGACGTGATAGGCGGCTTGCTGGCCTAGGTTGTTGGAGACCAGGCGCGGGGTGCCAAGGTGGTCGAGGTGGAAGTGGCGGGTTCCGGCGGGGGTCTCGGCGGCGAGGAGGAGGCCGCTGCGGTAGACGTAGTCCTCGGCGACGCTCCAGGTGCCGTTGTTGGTGTATTCGCGGAGGACCTTGCCGTCGAGGCCTCGCAGGGTCCAGAGGGAGGTGTTGTCGGTCTTGTAGGACCAGGCCCTCTCATCGTCGGCGGTGTAGAGGTAGGCCCATTCGTCGGTAAGGGTCTTGTAGTCCCACATCAGGTGGAACGGGTCGTAGGTGTACTGGTTGCCGTTCCAGGTGGCGACGTTTCCCGAGGGATCGTAGGTGGCGCCGGTGAGGTGGTTGGTCTGCGGCGCGGTCGGGGTGTTGCGGGCGCTGCTGCCGCCGAAGGTGAGGAGGTTGCCGAAGGCGTCGTAGGTGAAGCTCTGGGTGCGCAGCGTCGTCGAGGCCGTGGGCTCTAAGTATTGGTTCGAGGCGGTGAGGCGGCTCACCTTGTCGTAGGTGAAGGTGTGGGTGCCGATCGTCTTGACGTTGCCCGCGCCGTCATAGGCGTAACCGCCGGTGGACCACCGCGCGACGCTCGTGGGCGTGGTGGTGGTGATCGACGCCGGGCGGCGCATCTCGAAGGGATCGTTGGCGTAGGTATCGGTCAGGCTCTTGGTCGAGTCCGCCGGGTTGTTGGTGTGGACCACCTGATTGACCATCAGGTTCGGGTAGTAGGTCAGCGAGCTCGCGTAGTAACCGGCGTTCCCGGGGATGCCCACCGCGCTCAGCAGATCGTCAGAGTAGGTGAAGTTGACGGTCCGCGGCGAGGGCGCCGTGCAGGCCGCGTGGGTGCACTGCGGATAGGCGAGCGAGGTGACGTTGCCGAGCGCGTCGTAGGTGACGCCCGGCAGGACGAAGCTCTCGCTGAGCGCCGAGTTGACCCAGTTCTCCAGCGTCCGCCGGGAGAGGCGGCCGTCGCGGCCGCAATAGTTCATCGCCTCGCGCAGCTCGACGGTAAACGGACCGCCGAGGATCGTGACGTAGTTGAACCGGGACTGCTGGCTGATCTTCCCCTTGCGGTAGTCGGTGCAGGGGACGCCCGTATTCGGATCGGTGAAGGTGGTATTGGCGCCCGCGTAGGTGAACGACTTGAGGACCCGCTGGGCGCCGTTGGCCTCTTTCACCTGGTAGAGGCGCTCGGCGGGGTCGTAGACGAATTTCAGGTCGTTGAGGCCGTCGACCCGTTCCGTCAAATGACCGCTGGAATCGTATTGCGGATAGGTCGTCGAGCCGTTGCCGGCGGTGCCGAGCTCGGGGTGGGTTTCGGACTGCAGCAGACCGGCGCGGTCGTAGCTGAAGCTCCGCGTCTGGGTCACTCCGGTGCCGCTGACGGTGGCGAAAGTCGACACCGAGGCGAGCCGGTTGCCGACGTCGTAGCCGTAGCCGGTGGTGACGTTGACGCCGAGATCCCCGGAGGGCTCGGTGACGGAGGCGAGCCGCCCCTGGCGGTCATAGATCTCGGTGGTGGTCGCCGAGGTTTCTGATCCCACCGCGGTGGCTACCTTGACGGCGCGGTTGACCTGCCGCACGCCGAAGTAGCTCATCGTCACGTCGTGCGACGCGCCGTCCGGCGGCTGGATGGTGCCGGGCCGGCCGAAAGGATCGTAGTTGAGGTATTTCGTCAGGTTGCCGGCGGCGCCGGAGGTCAGCTCGGAGACCGAGGCCTTGTGGCCGGCGATGTCGTAGAGGGTCTCGCGCTTGTTGTAGGCGACGCCGCCGGGGAGCCGCCGCTGCTCCTGGTAGACCCGGCCGAAATAGTCGCAGGTGACGATGTTGACGCCGAGGATCGCCGCCGAATGGCTGCCGTTGTCGCGCCGGCGGACGATGACGTTGGCGCGCACCGAGCCCGCCGGAGCGGCCGGGCTGTAGACGTACTCGGTCCACCCCCCTTGCCCTACGTCCGGCTTCGACCAGGTCGGCCGGCCGAGCAGGTCATACTCGAAAGCGGTCTGGATCCCCGCGGCGTCCCGGCTCGACACCGGCAGGCCGGAGCTGACGTCGATCGTCTGGTCGAGCGTGAAGAAGCTCATCCCCGCGTACTGCGAGGTCGCCCGCACTCCGCCGGAATAGGTGTGGATGAGCTGGTACTCGGGCGCGGCCGGCAGCCCCATCGTGCAGAGGTTGGCACCGCCGGTCGCCAGCGTCTGCGCGGCGGCGTCGCCGCCGTAGGAGCTCTCGCTGGTAACGTTCCCCTGTCCGGACACTCCGTAGACGGCGAGCAGGTCGTGCGCTCCTTGCGTGGCGCCGTCGAGGCGGTGGGTGCGCTTGCGGGTCACCACGGCGGAGCCCGCCGCGTAGCAGAGGTCGGTCTGCGCGGTCGACCCCGCCTCGGAATCGGAGAGGTAGGTGGGCGCCTCCAGCACCCAGGGCGAGGACCCGGGGAAGAGGCTGTAGCCGGAGCCGGAGTTCGCCGCGGCGTTGACGGTGTAGGTGCCCTGGCCGGGATTGAAGTTGCCGGTGTGGGTGCGGAGGTTGGAGCCGGGGAAGCTCCCCTCGGTCGTCTGCGTGCGGTAGTGACCGAGCCCGTCGAAGCTGGAATTGACCACGCCGCCGTAGGTGCCGCCGTCGTCGTTGTAGACGGTGCGGCTGCGCAGCACGCGGCGGTTGGTGTTGTAGATGTCCGGCACGTTCACCGCGAAGATGGGGTCGCGCTCGTAGAGCACGTACTCCGAGCGGAGCAGCGTGCCGCCGGCGGCGTAGGTCTGCCGCGACAGGTTGAGGTCGACGCCGGGCGCCACATTCAGGGTCGTGTTGCGGGTGAACGGCAGGCTGTATTCGTAGGTGCTCCAGCCGGTGTAGCTGGCGTTGAGGGCGGTCGAGAAATAGTTCTTCGTGGAGTGCCCGAGCGGGTCGGTGACCGTCGTCGTGTGCTCCTGGCTGGACAGGACCGCCGGATAGCCGGGGCCGAAGGCGTAGTTCCAGACGCCCAGCAGGACGCCGCCGCGGTCGCGCATCCCCCGCGAAGCCACGCCGGGATTGGTCTGAAGGTGCGGCTTGTTCGAGGAGCCGGTGGGGAAATAGACCTTCTGCCAGACCCACTCCATCCGCCCGAGCGTCGGCAGGGTCAGCGCCGTGAGGTTGCCCGCGTTTTCGGTGCAGGCGTTGTTCGGCCACGTGGGACCAGAGGGCTGCGTGACCACGTAATCGCTCGCCGTCGTGCTCCAGGCGGAGCCGTCCGGCAGGGTGACGCCAATCAGCAGCGGCACGCTCACCGTCGGCCCGATGCTCCCCATCTGGTCGGTGTCGTTGTGGGGACAGGGGCGGCCGATGGGCGGCTGGCTTGTCGAGTAGGTGAACTGGTAGGTCGCCGGGACCATTCCCCCGCCGAAGGGGACCAGGTCGATGTGATCGACGGTCTGGGCGTAACCCGGCATATCGGTGCGGAACCAGACCCGCTGCGTGCGCCCCTGGGAGTCGGTGATCACCCACTGGTTGGCGGTGCCGTAGTCGATCGACAGGGTGTTGCTGAAGGCGTCGCGGAGCTGGATCGGCATGCCGGTCGAATTGAAGCGGCGCACCGAGCCGTCGGACGACTCGATCTCGCGGTAGCCGGCGGTGTAGACCTTCAGCCGCAGGTAGCTGCCGTCGCGCGTGTACTCGACGTCCGAGACCCCGGAGACCGCCCCGTCGTCGGCGTCGCCGTCGTGCAAGGTCGGGTAGAAGATGTGATCGGTGCCGTTCTCGTCCTGATAGATCGGCCCCACCGGGAAGGTGTCGTTGGCGTCCGGCACCTGGCAGGGCGGGTCCATGCGGCCGAAGGACACCCGCCAGCCAAGGCCGGCGTTCGAGCAGGGGTTCGGGTACGCTTGGGTGCGCGAGACGTCGTGGAAGTCGGGGGGGACCGCGTACTTGACCGTCTTGAACAGCCAGGGGTTGGAGTTATAGGTCAGCTTGAGGCTGTAGGAAAAGCCGCCGTTGACCGGATAACTGGTGCCGATCGGGATGCTGAGGGTCAGGGCGCCGTTGAACAGGTTGACGCTGTCGAAGTCGCCGACGTGGAAGGACTGCTCGACCGGGAAGCCCGACGCGGTGTTCGGGTGGACGTCGGCCAGCAGCGGCGACGCCAGGAGCAGCAAGAGCGGAAGTAGAAGCTTGCGCGGGCTCATTGCGCCACCCCGCCCTTGTGCACCGCGATCTCCATGGCGAGCGGATCGACGACGATCCAGAGGTCCTGGCCGGTCAGCTTGGCGGGGGCCGCCGGGCTGCCCGGGAGCGGATCGAACTTGTCGAGCGCGAAGCGGAGGTGTCCGTCGTTCCGGCCGTCCTCGTCGCGCGGGCCGCCGTCGCCGCCGGTGAAAGCCCAGGCGCCGGTGCCCGGACGCACCATCAGGCCCATCAGGAAGGGGCGGTCGTCCAGCAGCTCGTCGGCCTTCGCCCCCTGACCGAGCCCCAGGTGCGAAAGCCGCCGCGCCCGGGCTATCCGATAGCCGTTGGGGGCCGCCACCACGAGGTCGCCGCTGTCGAGGTCGACCGCCGTCCAGAAGGAGCGCGGCGCCGGCGCCCGCCCGAGATCGAGCCGCGCCGTGCCGTCCGCCGCCACCGTGCCGACCGCGTAGCGCTGCGCCATCTCGCCGGAATAGTCGGCGTCCACCCGGTGCTCGACGCCGAACCAGACCACCTGCTTGCCGGGGGTCAGGCCGCTCGCCGCCACCGCCGTCTCCTCAAAGGCGATCTGGAGGACGGGCTTCTGATTCTGGGCGGAGACCGCGGCGGCCGAGAACAGCGCGAGGGCGAGGGACAGCGGGAACAGCAAACTTCTCATGCGTACTTCCTCATGAATCAAATTACACAGACCTTATACGCGCCAAGGCGGAGCCGCGTCTAGGGTCTCGTGCGCTAAGAGGGTGTTTGGCACCCCCCTGGCAGAATCTCTAGAATCTCCAGGAGCCTGCGCCGCAGAAAAAAACGACCACGGACGTAAAGGACAACAAGGACGGCAAGGACACTAAGAACCGAGGGATGCCGAGAAGCGCGAGCAATCCTTGTCCTTTAGGCTCCTCGCCCGGCGATCGAGGGGGTTGTTCAGGGCGTTTCTTCTCCCCGGACCGGACAGACGGTGCCACAAGGCTGGACCGGCTTGGGACGGAGAGCCGTGAAGAAGGCTTCCGTCAAGGGGCTGGTCAGCAGGCTCTGCTTGTCGGCGGGGAGCAGATAGGCGTTGGGGTAGGTGCTGTAGCCGTACCACATCAACGCGGTATTGCAGTCCGGGTCCGGCGACGGGCAGGTTCCGGGCGTCGGGTGGGGCAGGTTGAAGCTGTGTCCGAGCTCGTGCCCCAGCCCTCCGACCCAGCGACAGAAGCGGCCGAGATCCGGTGGATCCTGAGGACACACGGGGCGGTTCGCCTTGCACGTCAATCCTCTGAGGTCATTGGCGGGCAGCAGGGCGACGCCCGAGGTGCCGCCGGTCGCTTGCCCGCAGAGCGGGTCGGCGTCGAGATAGAAGACCCAGCGGTTCTGGGGGTCGTTGAACTCTCCGCCCGTCAGGCTGAAACCATCGGCCGTGGCGCTCTCCCAGTATCGTTCCTGGTCGCTGCTCGCGGGAGCGTCCTGGGTGTACCAGGTGGTGGGATGAGGAGTCCGCACGACCTCCACGACGGGATCGTGGAGAGCGAAGGTCTTCCGTCCGAGCTGGTGCCAGTAGAACGCCTGCAGCTCGCGAATGGCGAGCTCCATCCGCTGACGGTTGAGCCGGACGAACGCGCGGTCCGACGGCACGAGATAGATCATGCGGACGACCGGGAGGGCCGCCGCGCCGGCCGGGGCGGGCTCACCCACGACGTCGGCGAGCGCTTTCGGAGTCACGGTCAGAGCTTCCGGGGGAGCTTCGAAGCTCAGGCCGGGCACGGCTGAAACACTGCTCTCCTCTTGCGAGACCGCGGAGACCGGAAATCCCAGCGACACCAACAGACCCAGCAGTGCGAAATTTTTCATGATCGACTCCTGGCAGGACGGCAGTGATTCATTTCACCTATCCATTGTAGTCCTCGTCATCGACGGACCTTGATTCCGAGCTGAATCAGGCGCGGCGCGCCCAGGGTCTCGATCGGCGTCCGCGCGGTGACCACCTTCCGGTCGAACAGGTTCTCGGCGGAGAGGAAGACCTCCACCCGGTCGCCGAACGGGCGCCGGAAGGAGAGGTCGGTCACGAAGTAGCCGGGCAGGGGAAACTGGTTGAGGTCGTCGTCGAACTGCCGGCCGGCGCCGCGCTCCTGGAGGAGGATGGCGACCGGGCCGTCGAAGGAGATCCCGAGGGAGCCCTGGTTCAGCGGCACCTGCGGGACGCGCAGGCCGGTGCGCTGGACGCGCGAGTCGGTGTAGAGGTACGAGGCCTGGAGCGCCCAGCGCGGCAGCGCGGGGGGGCGGAGGCGGAGCTCGGCTTCGAGGCCGTCGGCGTTCACCCGGTCGAGGTTCTCGCGCCGGCGGGTGATGAGCTGCGGAGTGACCGAGAGGGTGACGTTCCCCACCGCGCCGTCGATCCGGTTGCGGAAGAGGTTGAGGCGGCCGAAGAGACTGGCGGACGCATGGAAGTCGGCGCCGATCTCCGCTCCGATCAGGGTCTCCTCGCGGAGGTCAGGATTGGCGTCGGTCTCGACGTTCCCCACCCGGAAGGGGCGGTAGAGCTCGTTGAGCGTCGGCGCCCGGAACCCCCGGTAGGCCGAGGCGCGGAGGGTGACCTCGTCGGAGGCGCGGAAGAGGGCGCCGAGACGGGGGTTGAAGCTCGTCCGCGTCGAATGGCTGGCCCAGAGGTCGAGCCGCGCTCCGGCGAGGAGGTCGAGCCGGGGGGCGGCGCCGAAGGTCTGCTGGGCGTAGACGCCGCCGAGGGTCTGATCCTGATCGGTCCAGGCGGCGCGCCGCACGTCCGCGCCGGCGAGCAAGCCGCCGCCGGAGTGCCAGGCGGTGGAGCCCCCCCAGGCGTTGACGTCGAAATCCTGCCGGGCGGTCAGGAACTCCTGGGAGCGGTCGGGGAGGATGCGCGAAAAGGTGCTGCGGAAGCGCTGCGTCTGCCCGAAAGCGTCCCACTCCCAGTGATCGCCGGACCATCCGGCGTCGAGCGATTGCAGGCTGGTGTCGTTGGTCTGCAGCGCCGTGCCGTTCTCCCGCGTCTCGTGGAAGGCGTTGAGGCCGACGTGATAGCGCCCCATCTCCACGCGGCCGAAAAGGGTGCCGAAATCGACGGTGGCCGGCCGGTCCACGGCGCCGCGGTTCCCGGGCGACAGGACGTAGAAGCCGTCCGTATCGAACAGCCGGCCGGAGAGGGTGTAACCCCACTTGCCGCTCGCCGCGGCGTCGGACGCGAAGACCTCGACATCGCCGGTCTGGCGGTCGCCGCCGCGCGCGGTCACCTCCAGGGTGTCCGGGCTCGGGGCGCGCGGGAGGAGCTGGATCGCCCCCCCCATGGCGGCGCTGCCGTAGAGCTGCGACAGCGATCCGCGCGCCACCTCGACCGACTCCAGACTGGAGAGCGGCAATCGGTTCCAGTAGACCCACCCGCCGAACGGATCGTTGAGCGGCACGCCGTCGAACAGCACCAGCGTCCGGCTGGCCCCGCTGGGCCCCAGACCGCGCAAGGACACCCCCTGCGACGTGGGATGAGCGGTGACGCTGCTCGACCGCCGCAGCAGGCTGAAACCGGGGATCTGCCGGAGCTGATCGTCGAGCGTCAGCCCGGGCGAGCGGGCGAGGTCCTGACGGGTGAGGACGGTAGTGGGAGCGACGGCGTCGGTCAGCCGCTCCGGAGCCCGCGCGGCGGTGACGACGAGGGTGTCCGCGAAGGGCACCGCCGTCGGATCGGCCGCCGGGGGATCTCCCCACAGGAGCCAGAGCAGGACGAGCAGGGTTGGGGTCATCAAATCAGCCGATAGTTGAGGGTCCGGGCGCCCTGGTCCAGATCCCCGAGCAGAGCGGGATCGCTCAACGGGCGGTTGAAGATCGGCGTCGGGGCGAGCGCCGGCCGCGCGCGCTCATAGAGAGCGAGCGCCGGCCGGTTGGCATGCATCGAGGATCCGTAATAGAAACCCTGGACTTCGGGGTAGGCCTCGTACACGGCCCGCGACCAGAGGCGGCAACGCGCTCGAGACCCGGAGCTGATGGCCATCGAAGCTCCGGCTTGCGTCGGCCAGACGCCGGTGAGATCGAGCAGCTCGACCTCGAGGCGAAGCTCGAATCCCACCAACCAGGGCTCTTCGGATTCGCGGCTGATGGTGCGGGTATCCTGAAAGAACTCGGCCAGGCAGGTGACGATGTGACCGGCGGCATAGAGGCTCATGCGTTCCTGCGAGCACGGAGAATCATCGGAGTCCGGCAGATGAGGGTCGAAGCGCGCCGTCCTCAGCGGACCATAGGCTCGGAAAGTGTTCCAGAGGACAGGGTGCCGCCCTCCGCGCTTGTAGATACGCCACCATACCGTCCCGGCGGGCAGGCGCCTGATCACCGGCGGAATTCGATCCAGGCCGGGAGGAGGGTTCGGAAGCTTGGCCAAGGCGCGGGACTCAGAGGTTGTCCAGATCGGCAGCGAGCTCCGCCAGGACACCGGGAGAGTGGCCGGTGAGCAGCCACTCTCTGGGGCTCACCTCCCGGCCGAGCTCCTCGGGAACGAGATCAGCGTTGGGGCTGGTGAACCAGTGATAAACCCCGATGGGATGCAGGTCGGTGGACAACGCGGGCACGACCTCCTCCAGGCCGGGAAGCAGGCGGTCGTCCGCGAACTGGAAAATCGGGATCTTCCAAGCGCCCCTGACCTGCAGGCCGTAGATCTTGCGGGCGGCCAGGAGCTGCCGCACCCGGCTGGAGTCCACGCCGAGCTTCTGAGCCGTTTCGCCCGCGGTGAGACTGGTGTTTTGCAGGACGGCGTATTCGGCCACAGTCTGGGCCAGCCTCTTCGAACGTTCTGGGGACAGGGGAGCCAATTCGAATCCCCCCCGCCTCAAAGCGGCAACCTCCGGCGCGGAGAGATCGGTCGCCGGATCGGGCGGGAAGAGGGTGCGGCGCATGTCCTGGAGAGCGTCTTCGAACAGAGGGGAGAGGTCTTCCGGCTGGATCTGAAGACCTCGGGCGTGGAGATAGGCAAGAGTACTCTGCGCAACCTGCCGGCTCGCCTCCCGACCGGCTGCTCGTCTTTCCGCCATGATCTCCTCCTTTTCTATACATATGCTCACGCCGTGAGACATCGTGAGCAGTATAGCACTCCTCTAACGCCCGATCTCCACCCCCCACGCCCCCTCGCCGGCAGGGATCGTGGCGATCACCTTCAGGGTGGCGGTGTCGATGACCGAGACGTCGCCGCTGAGGCCGTTCGCGGTGTAGAGGCGCTTGCCGTCGGGAGTGACGGCGATCCCCCAGGGGCGGCGGCCGACGGGGAGGGTCGCGGTCACCCTGTCCGTCCTGGCGTCGATCACCGAGACCGAGTTGCCATGGCCGTTGGCGACGTAGAGCCGCTGGCCGTCCGGCGAGAAGACGGCGCCGACCGGCTTGGAGCGGGGGGGCAGCCGGATCGTCCGCACCACCTGGTGGCGGACGGCGTCGACGACCTCGACGGTGCCGCCGATCTCGGCGGTGACGTAGGCCTTCTTGCCATCCGGCGAGAAGACGGCCACCCGCGGACGGAGGCCGACGAGGAAGGTCGAAACCACTTTCAAGGAGCGGGTGTCGATCACCGAAACGGTGTTGCTGGTCTCGGCGGTCACGTAGACCCAGCGGCCGTTGGGGCTCAAGCCCACCCCCTCGGGCTCGATGCCCACCACCAGCGAGGCGAGGACCTTGTTCGTCCGTACGTCGGTCACGGTCGCCAGACCCGCGTCCTCGTTGGCCACGTAGAGCCGGTCCCGGCTGACGGCGAAGCGCTCGGGATCGCTGCCGGCGTCGAAGCGCCGGATCTCCTTGAAGGTCCTGGCGTCGAGGGCCACGATGGCGTCGGCGGGGCTGCGGGTGGGATGGCTGAGGTCGCTCAGGGCCACGTAGAGGCGCTTGCCGTCGGCGCTGAGCTGGATGCCGCGCGGCCGGGAGCCCGGCGGCGTCATCTTCACGGTCGAGACGACCTGGTTGGTGGCCGTGTCGAAGACCGTCACGGTGCCGGCGACCTCGTTGGAGACGTAGGCCAGGGGGGCGGCGGCGGCCGGGAGGGCTGCGAGGAGGAAAAGGATAATGAAGCCCGCGCCAGCAGCCCGGGATTGAAATCCCGGGCTACCGACGGCCGCCCCTCCCGGGGCTACGGAAGGCAGGGCTCTCATTCCTTCCACTCCGGAGCCACCTCGTCCACCACCTTGCCCTGCGGGTCCACCAGGTAGACCGGCTGCACCAGGTGGTGATCCTTGGGATCGAAGCGGAGCGGCATCCCCTTGTGGCCGTCGATCCTGAGGTTTTCGACATTGTCCGTGGCGGGGACGCCTGGATACCGCAGCGCCAGCTCGGTAGCGACCTTCACCGCCATCCAGCCGCGCCAGGCCGCCTCGTCCATCGGCTGGTGGAAGCGGCGGAGATAGCGGAGCTTGAGCGATTCGGCGCCGAACTTCATCAGGCCGTCCTGCCAGTCGACCACCTTCAGGTCCTTGCGGTCCGGGTGGCGGTCGAGGGCCTGTTGCCGGAAGGCGGGGCTGGAGGCCACGAAGTAGACGTGCGGAAACGCCTGTACCGGCTCGGGCCCCGCCGCGACGGCGAGGAACAGGGCCGCGGGCTCGACCTTGGGCGCGGCGAGGCCGATCAGGGCGTAGCGGGAGGTGGGAGCGGCCACGAACCTGATGTGCAGGAGATCTCCCAGGTGCTCAGACTCCTCGAAGCCGAGGCGCGCTCCGCGGCCTTCCGGGGTGTCGGGATCGAGGAGGAGCCCGAGCGGGATCGGGCGGGGGCGGGCGGACCTGGGGGCCGCGAACGCTCGCGTCCCGAGGCCGGCGAGGGCGCCCGCCGCCAGGAACGACCGGAGGAAGTCTCTGCGGCTGGTCATTTGCGGAGGGTGTAGAGGTAGGCCGCGATGTCCTTGCCGTCCTGCTCGGTGACTCCGAGCTCCGGCATGGCCGTGCCGGGGGAGACCTCCTGCGGCTCGCGGATCCACTTGATCAGGTTTCCCGGCTGGTTGGGCAGCTTGCCGGCGAGATACGCGCGGCTGGCGATCCCCTCGAGCGACGGTCCGACCTGGCCACGGGCCCCGTCGATCCCCGGGATGGTGTGGCAGGTGGCGCAGCCATAGCGGGCGATCGCGTCCTTGCCGCGGGCGGGCTCGCCGCCGGTCATCGCCGCCGCCTGCCGCTCGATGTCGGCGTCGCTCTTGCCGCACCCCCACAGCATTCCTGCCAGGAGCAAGCCGGCCGCGGCGAGCGCTTTCCTCGTGTCAAACCCCATGTCCCGTCCCTCCTTCGAGCGTTCGCAGCAGCGCCTCGCTCCGGGTGTGCGCCACCCGGCGCTCCGCCTCTCCCAGCCAGGCCGCGAACAGGCCGAGACCGAGGAGGATGAAGACGACTCCCGCGGGAATCCACATGATCAGGCCGGCGAGCTGCTGGTCTTCCAGCGGCGAGAGCCCCCACCGGCTCGTCCGCGCCTGGTAGATGGGATACCACAAACGAGGGGCGAACGTCAGGAGGGCGCCCAGGATACCGCTGTGCATCGAGGTGGCGAAGACGTAGAGCACGGCCGCGCCGTAGCCGAGCTTGCCGAAGCGGCCGTGGATCAGCGACCACCAGAGGAGGGCGGCGCTGAGGAAGAAGCTGAGGTGCTGGAGGGCGTGGAGGAAGCCGTCGTCGAGCACCGCCTGGTAGAGCCCCGGCAGATGCCAGAGCCAGAGCGCCAGGCCATGGATCAGGAACACCACCAGCGGCGCGGTGAGGAACCGCCAGCCGGCGGCGAAGGCGGGGGATCGCGACACTTTCCCCGCCTCCTCGCGGACGTCGCGCGGCAGAGCCCAGAGGAAGGGGGCCAGAGGACGGCCGAGCACCATCAGCGGCGCCGCCACCAGGATCAGCAGCTCGTGCTGCGCCATGTGGGCCGAGAAGAGGATCTCCCCCAGGGCGTCGACCGGCGAGAGCAGGGCGGCGACCAGCGCCAGCCATCCCGCCGCGAAGCACCCCGCCTGCCACTTTCGGATCCCCTGCCCCACCCCCGCCCGCCGCCAGAGCCGAGCGAGCCCCATGGCATAGAGCGCGCCGGAGGCGGCGAGCAGTGCGATGACGAACGGGTCCCAGGTCCACCAGCCGAGGACGGTTCCCGCTTCGAGAGCGCCGAGGTGGCCGGCGTGGAACAGGAGGGCCATCAGTCGCACACCCGCAGCATTAGTCGCACACCCGCAACACCAGGGTCGGCACCGACTCCGCCAGGATCACCAGCGCGAAGCCGGCGCAGAGCCAGAACCCGGCGAGGGCCATGAAGCGGGCGCGCGAGTCTTCGGAGAGCCCCTTCTCCGTCGATCCCGCCGGCTCCCGCTTCCATCGGCTGCGGGCGATCAGGGCGCCGGCGAGGACGATCAGCAGCGTGCTCAGCGGGACCAGGTAGAGGAGGATCTGCCGGCCGGTCCAGCAGGCGGTGGGAGCCAGCATGTAGCTGAGCTGCTCGGTGAGCGCCCAGGCCAGCGGCCCCGCGAGCACGGCGAACCAGAGGAGGGCGTCCCGGCGGTTTGTGCGGGTCCTTGTGGGGTTCATCGAGAAATCCCTCAGCGGACGGTGGCGAGCAGCCCCGGATCGAGGAAGAAGATGGCGTAGAACGGGACCCAGCAGGCCACCACGAAGTACCAGTAGAGGCTGTTCAGCCAGAGGTCGTCCATGTGCTTGTCCTCGACCGGCCCGCGGGTCAGGAGGACGATGAAGAGGATGTTCTCGCAGGTGCCGGTGACGACGTGGGTGGTGTGGAGCACCGCCGTGGTCCAGATCAGGGAGCCGTAGGCGTGGCTATCCCAGCGGAAGCTGAGATGCTGGAGGATCGTCCAGCGGACGGCGAGGACGGCGACGCAGAGGACGGTGGCGACGATCAGCCAGAGCCGGATGGCGGGCAGGTCCTGCCGTTTCGCCGCCCGTGCCGCCAGCGCCATTGGGACGGTGCTGGCGAGCAGGATCAGGAGGTTGGCGGTGGTGAGCCCGAGCCCCGGATGGACCACTCCCGCCGGCGGCCACACCCGGGCGCCGCCGCGCAGGTAGAAGTAGCTGGCCGCCATCAGCGCGAACATCGTCCCCTCGATGCTCATGATCCCGAGGACGCCCCAGAACAGGGGGTCGCGCTGGCCGAAGGCGGTGGTGGGGAGCGCGGAGACGTCGAGGGCCGGCCGGCTCATGATTTCTCCTTCAGGATCTTGTGCCCCTGATCGCCCCGCGGCCAGAACCAGGCGACGAGCGCGATCGCGACCGGCACGGCGCCGATCGGCAGCCCCCAGGGGGTGAAGATGCCGACGATGAAGGTGGTGCCGACGCCGAGCGCCAGGAAGAGGGGCCAGAGCGTGGGACCCGGGGAGACCTGGCGGTGGTCGGGCTCGGCATCCATCAGCGCGGTGATCAGGAACTCCCGGCGGTCGCTGCGCAGGCCGGTGACGACCGGGTGATCGTCGCGCCAGAGCCAGAGCGGCGAGCGGCCGCTGACCGTGGGGAGGAACTGGAAGTTGTAGGGGGGCGGCGGCGAGGAGGTCGACCACTCCAGGGTGTCCGCTCCCCAGGGATCGGCCGGCGCCAGCTCGCCCAGCTTCAGGCTGACCAGCAGGTTGAGCACGAAGACCAGCACGCCGATCCCGAGGATGAACGCGCCCACGGTCGACAGCAGGTTGAGGCTCCCCCACCCTGTCTCCGGCAGGTAGGTGTAGACCCGGCGCGGCATCCCTTCGAGCCCCAGGATGTGCTGCGGGAAGAAGGTGACGTTGAAACCCACGAAGACGATCCAGAACGAGACCTTCCCCCACGCCTCGGAGAGCATCCGGCCGCTCATCTTGGGGTACCAGTAGAACAGGCCGCCGAGGAGCGGGAAGACGGCGCCGCCGATCAGCACGTAGTGGAAATGGGCGACGACGAAGAAGGTGTCGTGCACCTGGAGGTCGAGCGGCAGGGCGGCCAGCATCACCCCCGTCAGGCCGCCGATCACGAAGGTGAAGAAGAAGCCGAGCACGTAGAGCAGCGGCGTCTTGAACCGGAGATGGCCCCCCCAGAGCGTGGCGATCCAGCAGAAGATCTGCACCCCGCTGGGGATGGCGATCATGATGCTCGCCGCGGTGAAGAAGCTGGCCCCGAGCTGCGGCAGGCCTGTGGCAAACATATGGTGCACCCAGAGGCCGAAGCCGATGAAGCCGGTGGCCACCAGCGAGAGCACGAGCGCCATGTAGCCGAACACCTCGCGGCGGGTGAACGGGGCGAGGATCGACGAGACGATCCCGGTCGCCGGGATGAAGATGATGTAGACCTCCGGATGGCCGAAGAACCAGAAGAGGTGCTGCCAGAGGATGGCGTCCCCCCCTTCCGCCGGATTGAAGAAGTGGGTATCCACCAGCCGGTCGAGGGCGAGCATCAGGCTCGACAGCATCACGGCCGGCATGGCGAAGACCACCATGAACGAGGTCACCAGCATCGCCCAGACGTAGAGCGGGATCCGGTTGAGCGACATCCCCGGCGCCCGCTGCTTGAAGATGGTGGTGATCAGGTTGACCGCCACGGCGAGCGACGAGATCTCGGTGAAGGTGATCATCTGCGCCCAGACGTCCACCCGCTTGCCGGGGCTGAACTGCGGCCCGGAGAGGGGGACGTAGGCGAACCAGCCGGCGTCCGGCCCGGTGTTGAGGAAGAAGGCGGTGTAGAGGAAGAGGCCGCCGATCAGGTAGACGTAATAGGAAAAAGCGTTCAGCCGCGGGAAAGCGAGGTTGCGCGTGCCGATCATCAGCGGCACGAGGTAGGTGGCCAGCCCGAGCATGATCGGCACGGCGAAGAGGAACATCATCGTCGAGCCGTGGGTGGTGAAAATCTGATTGTAGAGGTCGGGACCGAGGAAGCCGTTCTCCGGCCGCGCGAGCTGCACCCGCATCATCAGCGCCTCGAGCCCGCCGAGGGCGAAGAAGATCAGGGCGGTCACGATGTAGCGCACGCCGATCCGCGTATGGTCCACCTCGGCGAGCCAGCCGCGGAGCCCGGAGGCGTACTTCCAGGTGCGCTCGAGGAGCCGGCGGTCTTCCGCGTCGGCGTCGACGGCGACGAGCCCAGGGTCGATCGGCTCCGCGCTCAATTTGATCCCTTCATTGGAGGCTCTCCAGGTAGGACAGCACGGCTTGCAGATCCTCGGCGGTGAGGCTGTTGGCGGGCATCTGACAGCCGGGTTTGACGGTCTGCGGATCGACCATCCAGCCGCCGAGGTCCCCCACGGTGTTGGGCAGGGTCGCGGCGGCGAGGGTGCGACGGCTGCCGAGGTGGGTCAGGTCGGGACCCAGCTTCCCTGAGGCCTGCGTCCCCTGGATGTTGTGGCAGACGGCGCAGGGGGCCGATTCCACGATCTGCCGCCCGCGCTGCTGGAGCGGCCCCGCCGGCGGCGGCGGGGTCTGGAGCTGGGCCGCGTACCAGGCGGCGTAGCGCTCCGGCGGATCGGCGATCACCAGGAACCCCATGTGGGCGTGCTGGTGGCCGCAGAACTCGGCACAGAAGCCGCGGTAGACCCCCGGGTGGTCGGCCTCGATCCAGACCTCCGATTCGTGGCCGGGGATCAGGTCGCGCTTGCCGTGCAAGCTGGGGACCCAGAAGCTGTGGATCACGTCCGCGGCGGCGAGCTGGATCAGCACCGGCCGGCCGGCGGGGATGTGGATCTCATTGGCGGTGGTGACCCTGCGGCTCGGCACCGGGTCCTGGTACTCCACCCCCCACCACCACTGGTGGCCGGTGACCTTGATCACCGTAGCGTTCCGGGAGCCCAGTGAGCCGATCGCCCGGCCGGTGGAGACGCTGGCGAAGAGGAGGACGAACAGGGTGAGGATCGTCACTCCTACCGCCCCCGCCACCACGCGGTTGCGCCGCCGCCGCGATTCGGCGGGGATCGGCCCGGGAAGCCCGCTCTCGTGCGGCCGCCGGGTGACGGCGGCGCCGAGGGCCACCATCACCAGCACGAAGACGCCCGAGCAGACCCAGAACATCAGCCACCAGAGGTCCTGGATGTGGGCGGCCTGGACGCCGTGGGAGTGGAGGGTGGAGTGGGCGCCGATCCAGTTGGGGAGGAGGGCGGCGGCCCAAGAGAGCGCGGTGCCCTCTCGGCGTCCTGCGCTCCGAAGCCGAAAATTCAGTCGTTGATCGCAGGGCTTGTAGAGACGTTCCCAGCCCGTCCACGACAACCTGTGCAGGCCACGGGGACGGCGGGACGTCTCCGCCGGAGGGCTGGACACCACAGAGAGCAAACCCCTTCCTGGGCAGGGCCAGGCCCGATCACAGCGGTCGTCGAGCCCTTCGCAAGCGGTGGCAGAGGCAGCGGGATAGCCTCCGCCGGAGACGTCCCGCCGTCCCCGTGGCCTGCGGTAGGGTGTCGTGGACGGGCTGGGAACGTCTCTACAAGCCCTACGATCAACGACCGGATTTCTCGACATCCAGCTCATCCCGGCGCGCTCGCTTTCTCCGGCTTCGGCGTCTGGCGCGGCATCGCCTGCTCGGAAGGGTGCGGGAAGAGCTCGTCGTTGCGGGTGGGGCGCTCGGGCTTCGGCACCTGGCCGGAGAGGGTGCGCACGTAGGCCACGATCATCCAGACCTGGTCTTCCGGGATGTGGCCGCCGTAGGAGGGCATGCCGTTCGGCCGCCCCTGGACGATGGTGTCGTGGATGTTCTGGCCGCTGCCGCCGTAGATCCACTGCTCGTCCATCAGCGGCGGTCCGATCCCGCCGCCACCGTGGAAGTGGCACCCCACACAGTTGTACTGCTCGTAAAGCCGCTCTCCCTGGCTGATCCCCCAGGAGTTCCCCTCGTAGGGGCCGCCGCCGGCCTGCTTGGGTTGCGGCGCACCGGGCTGCAGGCTGACCAGCCGCACCGGCTCGGGGCGGGCGTTCTCCGCCGGCAGGGAGTGGAAATTCCGCGTCTCCCGCGGACAGCCGGCGAGCGCGAGGCCGGCGGCCAGGGCGCAGGGGACGAGGATCAAACCGTGTCGGCGTCGCATGGCGTCGGCTCCTTCCTCAGAGGGTCACCCGCGGAACTCCGTAGCGGTCCAGCAGGGCGTCGATCTCGGGCTGCCGGCGCTCGATGAACGAATCGAGCTCGGCGCGCAGCTTGTCGTCCCCGCGGCGCACCGCCATCGAGACGTCGAAGACGAAGGGGAGGAACGGGCGGTCGATCTGCGGCGTGACCGGCGCCAGCGCCAGCGGCACTCTCTGGCGCGGCGCGAAGTAGCCGGCGAGCGGCCCCCAGACCACCGCGAGGTCGACGTCCCCCTTCGCGACCGCCTCGACGATGCGGGCGGGAGGGTTCGGCTGGGCGTAGTCGCCGTAGACGGAGTAGCCGGCCACGTTGTCGACGATCCCCCGGTTGGCGAGGGCGTGCGCCGGCGGCGAGTTGGTGCCGTCGTCGCCGATCATCTGGACGCCGATCCGCAGCCGGCGCAGGAGCGGGTCGTCGAGCGAGCGGACGGCGATCCCACGGTCTTTCCGCGACACGAAGACGTAGGTCGACCGGTAGTAGGGGCGGGTGACGGACGCCAGCTCGACGGTGCTCGGCAGACCGATCAGCACGTCGCACTTGCCCGCCTTGAGCGTGTTGCGGATGAACCCCCGGTGCTGCGGCCACCAGGTGTAGCTCAGGCGGGCATGGAGGTCGCGGGCGACGCTCTCAGCCAGCCGGTTCTCGAACCCCTCCCCCGCCCGGTTCGAAAAGGGCAGATTGTTGGGATCGGCGCACACCCGCAACTCGCGGCCGGCCGGCGCGGGGGCCGCGATCCCCTTGCCCGCACATCCCACCGTGAGGAGGACGAGCGCCGCGAGGAATGCCCAGACCGTCCCCCTACGGCAACGCGAAGACATACAGCTCTCCTCCGGCCGTCGAATACTTCGGCAGATCGGTCATGGCGCCGGTGAAGCCGAGGGCGCCGGTGGCGTCGCGGGGATCGAGCTTGCCGGCCACGATGGCTCCCGACCAGCCGCCGACCCCGGAGAGAACGGCCACGTACTGCTTGCCGTCCGGCCCCTTGAAGGTGACCGGCTGGCCGATGATCCCGGAGCCGGTCTTGAACTGCCAGAGCACCTGGCCGGTGGCGGCGTTCACGGCCTTGAACCAACCCTCCATGGTGCCGTAGAAGACGACGTCCCCGGCCGTCGCCAGGGCGCCGCTCCAGGCGGGGAAGAGCTCCTTGATCTCCCAGCGCGGCTTGCCCGTGGCGGGGTCCCAGGCCGTGAAGGCGCCCCGGTTGCCCCCCGGACCCGCGTACATCCGCACGTTGGCGCCCACGAACGGGGTGCCGGCGATGTAGTTCGCCTCCATCCCCTGGAAGTCCATGCACAGGTTGTTGTGCGGAAGGTAGAGCAGGCCGGTGCGCGGCGAGAAGGCGGAGGGCTGCCAGTCCTTGGCTCCCGGGGAGGCCGGGCAGATCTCGCGCACGGTCTCCCCCTGCTTCGTCTTCTTCGCCTCCACCTCGCGGATCAGGCCGGTCTGGAGGTCGACTCCCGTGTTGGAATTGACGAAGGCGAAGGCGTCGGCCGAGAGGACCTCGCCGGTGGCGCGGTCGAGCATGTAGAGGAGGCCGTTGCGGTCCGGGTGCAGAAGGACACGGCGGCGCTGGCCGCGGACGTCGAGGTCGAGCAGCACGTTCTCGTTGACCCCGTCGTAGTCGTGGAGGTCGTGCGGGTTCATCTGGTAGAACCAGCGCGCCTCGCCGGTGTCGGCGTCGCGGGCGAAGATGCCGCAGGTCCACTGGTTGGCCCCCGGCCGCTGCTCGGCGTTCCAGGGGCCGGGGTTGCCGGTGCCGTAGAAGATCAGGTTGAGCTCGGGATCGTAGGAGATCCACCCCCAGACGGTGCCGCCGCCGGTCCGCCAGGCCTCGGGGGGCCAGGTGGAGACGCCGAGATCCTTCCCGCGGTCCTTGGCGTAGAACGGCTTGAAGTTGGCGCCGATCAGCACGTCCTTGTCCGGGCCGGTGCTGAACGCCCTCCAGACGATCCTGCCGGTCGCCTCGTCGAGCGCCGTCAGCCAGCCGCGGACGCCGAACTCACCGCCGCTGTTCCCCACCAGCACCTTGCCCTTGACCACCAGCGGCGCCATGGTGATCGACTCGCCCTTGTTGATGTCGCCGAGCGGCGTGCGCCAGACCTCCTTGCCGGTCGCCGCGTCCACCGCCACCGCCTGGCCGTCAAGGGTGTTGTAAAAAATCTTGCCGCCGTCGAACGCCGCGCCGCGGTTGACCTGGTCGCAGCAGGCGACTCCCTGCGCCGCGGCGTCGACCGGTGGCTTGTAGACCCACTTCAACGCTCCCGAGTTGGCGAGGTCGAGGGCATAGAGGTAGTTCGGGAACGGCGCGACCACGTACATCGTGCCGCCGACGACGAGCGGCGCCGCCTCCTCCCCCCGCGTGACGCCGGTCGAGAAGGTCCAGGCGACCTTCAGGCTCTTGACGGTCCGGGTATTGATCTCGGCGAGCTCGCTGTAGCGGGTGCTCGCATAGTTTTTCGCCGGCATCGGCCACTGGCCGTCGTCCTGCCCAGGCGCCTGCGCCGCCATCCGGGCTCCCGCGATCGCGGGGTTGCGCGCGGCCGAAGGCGGTGGCGCCTTCGGCTCCAGCTCCTGCTTCGTGCGGCAGCCGGAGGCCACCAGGGCGAAGGAAAGGAAGATGGCGGCTAAGGCCCTTCTTCTCGCAACACGATAAAACGGATCAGGGCTTCCCGTCGGCTGACCCGTCAGATTCCGCATTGGCATCCCCCCGTTGCATGTCGAAATAACTTCACCGCACGACTGGGGTGACAGCAAAACACGCGCCAGCGGAACGCGGGCCGTAAAGCGGCGAATCCAGAGTAGAAGAAGCTGGAGGGGGAAGGCGGGGCCGGGGGCGTTTATAGAAAATTTACATGCCGGCCCCCCTCTCCACTTGCGTGGAGAGGGGAAACGTAGCTGGAGCGATCCTGCCTGGGAGCTTTACGAGGTGCATCCCTGATAGTTGGTGGTCCATCCTGGCGGCACCGCGCACGGAGTCGGGAACTGGTAGCACTCCCCCGTCGCGGGATTGGTTCCATACACGATCACGTCGATACAGTCGGCGGACGCGGTCCTGGCTCCCAGAGCCAGCAGACTGAGACCGATGAACGCCAGCCCGGCAAGACGCAGCTTCACTTTCGCCATGCTTTGACCTCCTTGAGCGCAGTTTCATTGCTCTACGACTTGGATACGGGCGGCAAGATTGAAAGTTTCGTCCCCGGGGGTCTACGCCTCGCGGGTCTTTGCGGGCATAATACGCTCCATCCGACATGACGAGGCTCGTACAGCTCCGGGAGAACCGCCCCATGCTCCGCGTTGCCTCCAGGATCCTCCTGTCCGCCCTGGCTATCGGCCCAGCCGCTCTCGCCGCCGTCGCTCCGCCGCCGCCGTTCCTGGTCGCCGACATCAACCGGTTGCCGATCGAGAGCGACGCCTTTCCTCCTCCGGATGCCTGGTGGACCGATTCTCATGGCGTGGAGTGGAACGGCGCCCTCTATTTCGCCGCCGCCGATCCGGCGCACGGCCTGGAGCTCTGGCGCAGCGACGGCACCGCCGCCGGCACCTGGCGGGTGAGCGATATCCGTCCCGGACCGGCCGGCTCGTCGCCGAAGAACCTGACGATCCATCAGGGGCGGCTCTACTTCACCGCCGACGACGGTGTGCGCGGCGCCGAGCTCTGGTCGACCGACGGCACGTCCACGGGGACCCTCCTGGTAGCCGACATCTGCCCGGGGTCCTGCTCCAGCGCGCCGTTCGGGTACTCCTACCTCGCTTCGTCCGGCGGCCGCCTGTTCTTCACCGCGGCGCGGGACGGCGTGCTCTCGACCCTCTGGACGACGGACGGCACGCGGAGCGGGACCGTGGAGGTTGTGGGACGACAAGAGGCCTTCAGCCTCTTTCCGCTGGCCCAGGGCAGGGTCCTGTTCTATTCGGACGGCACTTTCGGCCAGGAGCTCTGGAGCAGCGACGGCACTCCGCAAGGGACGATCCGACTGGCCACCGGCGCCTACAACGTCGCGCCGCTGGGCAACTTCGCCGTCTTCTGGATTCACAACGAGGTCTGGCGCACGGACGGTACGGCGCAGGGGACGGTGCAGGTGCACACGGGTGAGCCCCATCCCCTCGGCCCCTTCCTGGCGTGGAACGGCGCCGTCTACTACTCCAACGTCCTCGGCCAGGTTTGGGCCACGGACGGCACCGCCGCGGGGACGGCGCTCGTCGGCAGTGGCTTTCCGACAGGGGGAGACCCGACGCCGGCGCAGCTCACGGCGTCCCCCTGCGGACCGCTCTTCGTGGCCCGGGACCCGATCGCACGGATGCACATCTGGCGGATTCAGGGAAGCGCGGGGCCGATCACTTCCATCGCGCTGCTGGACGACGCCGTGTGGTCCGGCCAGGTGCGCCTGTGGAACGGCGGCGGCCAGGTTTACTACGGCCGGCTGCGGGCGACGGGATCGACCGAGCTCTGGCAGCTCGACGGCGCCTCCTGCCAGGTCCGGCAGATTGCCGAGCTGTGCGGCGCCGGCCGGAGCTGTACCTCGTCCCAGCCTTACCAGGGCGCGGGAGTCGGGAGCACCGGCCTGTTCGTCCTCAAGACCGCCGCCGAGGGAGCCGAGCTCTGGAGGACCGACGGCACCGCGGCCGGAACCTCCCTTGTGCGGGACCTCGGGATCGATCCCGGCTCGACCGGCGTCACCTCGCTGGCGGCGCTGGGCTCCAAGGTCCTCTTCGCGGCCCGCGCGGGAGCGGGAGCGGCGGGCCTCTGGCGGAGCGACGGGACCACTGCCGGCACGGTCGTGGTCAAGGGGAGGATTCCCTGGCCGGCCGGGTTCGTCTCCGCCGGCGGCTTCCTCTACTTCACCGCCGGCACGGAAGGCCCGGCTCCCTGCCTGGACGACGGCTCGGGATGCCATGGCCTCTGGCGGACCGACGGCACGCGGGCCGGCACCGTCACGATCAGGCCCGACCTCTTCTTCGTCCAGGGCCAGGGGGTTCAGGACGGCCGGCTGTTCTTCTCGGCGGCCGATTCCAGCTCCGCCTTCCAGGGCACCGGAGTGGAGCCCTGGATCAGCGACGGCACCGCCGCCGGCACCCGGCAGGTGGCGGACATCAATCAGCAGTTCACCTACTTCCCCACCGGCGACCTGCCGCCGGTGCCGGGCTGGTCCTCACCCGGCCCCCCGGCCTGGACCGGCTCCGCGTTCCTGTTCGCCGCCGACGACGGCCTCACCGGCCGCGAGCTCTGGGCTTCCGACGGCACGCCGGCGGGGACCCACCAGGTCCGCGACATCCACCCCCAGTCTCCGAGCCCCGATACCGGGAATAGCTCCAATCCCAGTCCCCTGGTCCGCCTCGGCACCTCCTCCACCTTCCTCTTTGCCGCCGACGACGGCTCCGGCCGCGGGCTCTGGGCCACGGACGGCACGGCGCCGGGGACCCGGCGGGTCCGCGGCGGCGGTGGTACCCATGACCTCGTGCCTTTCGGAGGGAAGGTCTGGTTCGTCGCCGACGACGGCGCCGGCGACGCCCTCTGGTCGAGCGACGGCACTGAGACGGGCACTCTCGAGATCGCCCAGCTCGCGTTCGGAGGAGTGGCCTCGCGGGGGCGGAACCTCACCGTCGCCGGCAGCCGGCTGTTCCTGGTGGTGGACAACGACCTCCTGGGGACCGAGCTCTGGAAGAGCGACGGCACCGCCGCCGGCACCCGGCCGGTGAAGGACATCCGCCCCGGCCCCGGCGGCTCGTATCCTCAGTCGCTCACCGCCGTGGACGGCTTCCTCGTCTTCGCGGCGGACGACGGCACGAGCGGCCTGGAACCCTGGGTGAGCGACGGCACTCCGCGCGGCACCCGGCGGCTCGGGGACCTGGCCCCGGGGCCGGACGCTTCCTCGCCGGGACCGTTCGCGGCCGCCGGCGACTACGTCTTTTTCAGCGCCTGGGACGCCGTCCACGGGCGCGAGCTGTGGGCGGTGGCGAAGTCGAGCCTGCGAGGGCGGACCCCTCTCCCCTGATTTTCCTTCATCGGCCGGGCCTTCGCGGAGGCGGCGAGGAGTCCGCCTCCGCAAGGGGGGCCCTCATGATGTCTACCCGGTCTCACTACACTCCTGGGAGCTGATGATCCAGCCCGGCGGCAGGTTGCACGGATCGACTCGCATGCACTCCCCCGTCGCCGGGTTGGTGCCGTACAGCACCACGTCGATGCAGTCGTTCGCGGACGCGGAGCGGACCCCGACCGTCAGCAGACTGAGGCCGATGAACGCCAGCCCGGCAAGACGCAACTTCACTTTCGCCATATTCTGACCTCCTTGAGCGCTGATTCATTGCGCAATGGACAGGATACATCTTGCAGTATTGGATGTTTCGAAATCGACTCAAGGATGGCAAGAATCTGACAGTGGGAGATTCAGGTTAGAATTTATCCAAGCCCTGGCAGCAGAAGATGAAGATACCGAGGAGCCTGGAGGACGGGTTGCGCGACGGACGGGTCCTCCCGTTCGTGGGGGCGGGCGTGTCCATGGCGGTCGAGCGCATCGCGGGCGGACGGATCTTCCCGAGCTGGAAGCAGCTCCTGCTGGACGGCGCGGCGCGGCTCGAACGGGAGGGCAAGAATGCCGGCCTGGTGCGCGCCCTCGTCGAAGACGACCCGCCGGACTACTTGCAGGCAGCCCAAAAGCTTCGCGACAAGCTCGGCCCTCTGTGGGGCGGCTTCTTGAAAGACGCGATCGACGTCTCCCGAGCCGAGGTCGCCAACGGGAGCCTCGCGCTGGCGCGGGCGGTCTGGCGGCTCGGCAGCCGCCTCGTCATCACCACCAACTACGACCAGGTCCTCCGCTGGGCCTGTCCCGCGGAGGGACGCGACGACCTCAAGATCTGGGACATCAACGCCCCCGCCGAGCAGGCCGAGTACCTGCGGCGCGGCGAGCTGCGGGCGCCCACCGTCTGGCACCTGCACGGCCACATCGACGACGCGGCAGAGCTCATCCTGACCCCTGACGGTTACGCCAGCCTCTATCCCGTGGCGGGAGAGGCCGAGCCGCGCCACCAGGCGGCGCTCGAAACGCTACGCCACCTGCTGGCATCACGCTCGTTCCTCTTCGTCGGCTTCAGCCTCGACGACGAGCACTTCGGTGTCGAGCTGCGGAGGATGCTCGACGTCTTCGAGCGCTTCGGCGGGCCGCACTACGCCCTCGTCCATCAGCGGGACGTGGAGCGCTTGCGCGGGCTCGAGCGCTCCGTCGAGCTGATTCCCTTCGAGGACTTCGGGAAGCCGCTTCTCGAGCTTCTGGGAGAGCTTTCACACCACGCCGGCCCGGCAGACGACCTGGGTCCGGTCGACGTCTACCTGGCGGAGGTCGCCGACTCCCTGCGCCAGGTCCGCAAGCGGATCCACGATGACCTCACGCGCGAGGGACTGAGCGTGGCCTGGAACGTCCCGCCGCCGTTCGAGGCCGAGGGGCACCGGCAGCGGGTCACCACCGTCCTGAAGCGGGCAAGGCTATCGGTCCATCTGCTCGACGGCTACGCCGGCCGAGAGGTCGATGGCAAGCCCGAGACCACCTATCCCCAGGAACAGGTGCGGCTGGCGCGCGGCCAAGCGCGGTCGCCGCTCATCTGGATACCGCGCCAACTGGCGGAGATCGAGGACACGCAGAAGGCCCTCCTCGCCGAGCTCCGAAGCGGCGGCGGCCTCCACGAGGGAATGCCGCCGAGCGAGCTCGTGGAAGACATCCTGGCCCGGCTGAAGCAGGAGAGGCCATTGCCGGAAGAGCCCCAGGCGGTGCTCCTCGACGGCCATCCCAAGGACGAAAAGGTGCTCGGCGAGGTCGAGGATTTCCTCCGCCGGCACCATGTCCGGACCTACGTCCACCGTCCGCAGGGCGACCTGCGGCGGGACACGGAGCGGCTCACGGAGAGATTGCGGACCGTGGGCGCCCTGGTGCTCTGCCACGGTCGGGTGGAGGCGGCCTGGGCGCCCTCGCGCCTCGACGAGGCGTTGAAGGCGGCGTTCGACAAGCTCAAGCTCTTCTGCGTCTACCTCGCGCCGTCCGAAGAGGATTTGAAGCTCTACGAGCGTTTCAAGGTGCTTCAAGACCTGAACAAGGTGGCGTTCCTCCTCAATCCAAATGGTCCCCCTGAGGATAAGACCTTCGCGCCACTCTTCAAGACGTTGGGAGTCGGGAGTCCGGCATGAGCATCGCCCGACCCAATCCTTTCGTCGGCCTGCGGCCGTTCGAGCGCGACGAGGCCATGCTCTTCTTCGGCCGCGACGAGCAGACGCTGGAGCTTCTGGAGCGCCTTCACGAGAAGCGTTTCCTGGCGGTCGTCGGCAGCTCGGGCTGCGGCAAGTCCTCGCTGGTGCGGGCGGGACTCCTCTCGAAGCTCCAGGCATCGACGGCGATGAGCGACCGCTGGCGGGTGGTCACCCTGAAGCCCGGCTCGCGGCCCTTCGTCGAGCTGGCGGCGGCGCTCGCGGTGACGCTCTGCGACGGCTCCGGCATCGACGTGCCGGCTTTTGCCGAGGCCCTGCGCACCGGCGGGCTGACGCCGCTCCTCGACACCCTTGCTCCAGTCTTCGAATCTGGCGACACCTCCCTTCTCCTGCTGGTCGATCAGTTCGAGGAGCTTTTCCGTTTCGGCATGCAGAACGGTGACGCGGCGCGGCGCGAGGAGGCGGCGGAATTCGTCGCCCTGCTGCTCGGCCTGGCGCGGCAGACAGCGTTCCTAGCTTATGTGGTGGTCACCCTGCGCTCCGACTTCCTCGGCGACTGCGACGCCTTCCGCGGCTTGCCCGAGGCCCTGAACGAAAGCCAGTACCTGGTGCCGCGGCTGCCGCGTGACAAACGGCAGGAGGCGATCGAGGGACCGGCGCGGCTCTATGGAAAACGGATCGCTCCGCGGCTGGTCGACCGGCTCCTGAACGACGGCGGGGCGGCTCCCGACCAGCTTCCGGTCCTGCAGCACGCCCTCATGCGCGTGTGGGACGCCACGGGTGACGCCGCGGAGCTCGACATCGAGCCGTATAAGGCGGTTGGCGGGCTCGCGGAGGCGCTTTCGAATCATGCGAAGGAAGCCTTGGCCGATCTGGCTCCGGACGACCTCTCCGCCGCCGAAAAGCTCTTCCGTGCACTGACCACGACGGACGCCAATAACCGCCAGACCCGCCGGCCGCGGACCCTCGCCCAACTCCTGGAAGAGACCGGCGTGGAGCGCGGCAGTCTCGTCCGAGTCATCGATGTCTTCCGCGGTCACGGGCGCTCCTTCCTGATGCCACCGCCGGCGGTGGAGCTGGCGGACGACACTCTCGTCGACATCTCGCACGAGAGCCTCATCCGCCAGTGGGGAACCCTGCGCGGCTGGGTGGAGGCGGAGGCCGAGGCGGGAAAGATCTACCGCCGGCTGGCCGAGGATTCCGAGCGGTACGCCGTGGGCAAGGGGAGCCTGCTCGTCGAACGTGCCCTTGAGGCGGCCCGCTATTGGCGCCGCGAGACGCTGCCGACGGCGGCCTGGGCCAAGCGCTACGGTGGAGGCTTTGACGCCACCATGGCCTTCCTTGCAGAGAGCGAGGGGCGCGAACGGCGCCAGATCGTTCTGGAGCGAGCCGTCAAAGCCACCCTGGCTGTCCTCTTCCTCCTCATCTCGGTGCTCAGCTTCTTCGCGGTCCGGCAATGGCTTGCGGCGCGGGAAAAGACATTTGAAGCCAACTTTAATCTGGCCAAGATGTATGAAGAGAAGGCTGGATCAGCCTTGAAGGATGCAAACGCCGGGAAGGCACCGCAAGCCTACGCGAAGGCGTGGCTCTTTAGCCTCGCCGCTTTGAAACAACCGGTGGGAGATCGCAGTTTGCCGGTAGCGCTGGGAAACCTCCTGGCGCCGGACCTGAGGATCGGTGCCTTTCCGGTCTGGCGGTCACCGCAGACCTCCAAACCGATCAACGCCGTCACCTTCAGTCCGGACGGACGCCGCCTCGCGTCCGCCTCTGATGATCGCACGATCCAGGTCTGGGATGTGGCCAGCGGGCAGAGCGTGGCCACGCTGCAAGGGCATTCGGATGAGGTCTGGAGTGTGGCGTTCAGTCCGGACGGTCGCCGTCTCGCGTCCGCCTCTAAGGATCGAACGATCCGGGTCTGGGATGTGGTCAGGGGGCAGAGCGTGGCCACGTTGAAAGGGCATTCGGATGCGGTCGGGAGTGTGGCCTTCAGTCCGGACGGTCGCCGACTTGCCTCGGCCTCTGAGGATAGAACGATCCGGGTGTGGGATGTAGCCAGCGGGCTGAGCATGGCCACGCTGAAAGGGCATTCGAGAGCGGTCGTAAGTGTGGCGTTCAGTCCGGACGGTCGCCGCCTCGCGTCGGCCTCTTGGGATCGAACGATCCGGGTCTGGGATGTGTCCAGCGGGCATAGCGTGGCCACGCTGCAAGGGCATTCGGACTCCGTCTGGAGTGTGGCCTTCAGTCCGGACGGACGCCGCCTCGCGTCGGCCTCTGAGGATGGAACGATCCGGGTCTGGGATGTGTCCAGCGGGCAGAGCGTGGCCATACTGCAAGGGCATTCGGCTGCGGTCAGGAGTGTGGCCTTCAGTCCGGACGGACGCCGCCTCGCGTCGGCCTCTAAGGATGGAACGACGCGGGTCTGGGATGTTTCCAGCGGGCAGAGTGTGGCCACGCTGCAAGGGCATTCGGCTGGGGTCTTGAGTATAGCCTTCAGTCCGGACGGACGCCGCCTCGCGTCGGCCTCTGAGGATGGAACGATCCGGGTCTGGGAGGTGTCCTACGGGCAGAAGGTGGCCACGCTGCAGGGCCATTCAGGCGCGATCTCGAGTGTGGCGTTCAGTCTTGACGGACGCCGCCTTGCGTCGGCCTCTTTGGATCGAACGATCCGGGTCTGGGATTTGGCCAGTGGGCAGAGCGTCGCCACGCTGCAGGGTCATTCAGATGCAGTCGCGAGTGTGGCGTTCAGTCCGGACGGACACCGCCTCGCGTCGGCCTCTTTGGATCAAACGATCCGGGTCTGGGATGTGGCCAGCGGGCAGAGCGTTGCCACGCTACAAGGCCATTCGGATGCGGTCAGAAGTGTGGCGTTCAGTCCGGATGGACGCCGCATCGCGTCCGCCTCTGAAGATCGAACGATCCGGGTCTGGGATGCGGTCAGCGGGCAGAGCGTGGCCACGCTGTATTCGTCGCCGGCCTGGAGTGTGGCGTTCAGCCCGGATGGGCGCCGCGTCGCGTCCGCCTCTTCGGATCGAACGATCAAGGTCTGGGATGTGGAAAGCGGGCAGAGAGTGGCCATTCTGCAAGGGCATTCGGATGCGGTCAGAAGTGTGGCATTCAGTCCGGATGGACGCTGCATCGCGTCCGCCTCTGACGATCGAACGATCAGGGTCTGGGATGTGGCCAGCGAGCAAAACGTCGCCACGCTGCAAGGGCATTCGGCTGCGGTCTTGAGTGTGGCCTTCAGTCCGGACGGACGCCGCCTCGCGTCGGCCTCTGAGGATGGAACGGTCCGGGTGTGGGATGTGTCCAGCGGGCAGAGCGTGGCCACGCTGCAAGGGCATTCGGCTGCGGTCTTGAGTGTGGCCTTCAGTCCGGACGGACGCCGCCTCGCGTCGGCCTCTTGGGATAAAACAATCCGTTTCTGGTTTGCATCGTTTCCCGAAGCTCTGGCATCCCCGAAAATGAGAGCGGACGCCGTTGAAAAGATCTATCGAGCCTCCCTCCACGTGCTCCGCTATCGTCCCACCGAGCTCGATTTCGAGCCTCTCCCGGACCTCAAGCCTGGCGAAAAAACCGCGGTCGACCGGCCCCGACCTCTCGACAAGGACGTCCTGGAGTGGCTCCTCGAAATCGGGGAGAAGCTTCCCGAGACATCGCGGTAGCCTGAGGGCTCGTCCCAGAATAACTGCACCAGTTCCCCGGAGCACGGCAGCCCCAGGAGGTCTGGTTCCGTCCGGCCCAACGGGCCGGGAGAACGGAGCCCAGGGCTGAGGCCGAAGGCCGATGCCCTGGGTGGGAGGGAGGACAATTCGTTGCGGCCTGAAGGGCCGCGGGAGCCTTCTTGCCGAGTCGGGTTCTCGCGACCCTTCAGGCCGCAATGATTGAGGGCACCTTGTCTTCCCAGGGCATCGGCCTTCGGCCTCAGCCCTGGGCTGAGATCTCCCGACCCGTTGGGCCGGACTGAAGTCGACTCGATCAGATCAGAATGAAACAGTTATTCTGTGACGAGCCCTTAGGTTGAGGCCCATCGGGCCGGGAACACCCACCCTCTACGGTCTGCACTCGTTCACCGCCGGGCCTTCCTCCACGTCCCCCGCCGTCCGCCGCCACCGGCCCGCCTCCTCGCAGCGGCCGAGCTCGGCGAGGGCCAGCGCCACCGTGCGAGCGTGGGCGGCTGTGGGCTGCGCCTGCCAGACGGCCTGAGCCAGCGGGAGCGCGCGGGCGCCGTCGCGCACGGTACGATCCGGACAGGCGGCGAGGAGGCGGGCCAGGGCGTGGCTCAGCAGACCGCTTTCCGGCATCTGTCGGAGATCGTCCTCCAGCCGGCTCCGGGCCTCGGCGTAGCGGCCCAGTCGCACCAGCGTCTCGGCCTCTCCGAGGCGGGCGGTCTCGTCCGCGGGCGCCAGTGCCACCGCCTTTCCATATTGCATCAGGGCCTCCGGAAGATGACCGCCGTCCCGCAGGGCCTGCGCCAGCCGCCGCCGCGCCTCGGCGTCGTCCGGCCGCGCGGCGACCACGGCCTCAAAATGGGGTCGCGCCTCGGCCGGCGGCAGCAGGGAGCCGAGGTTGAAATGGGCGGTGACGTTCGACGGATCGAGGCGCAGGGCGTCGCGGAACTGTGCGACGGCCCCGTCGCGGTCGCCGGCAAGCGCCAGGACCGATCCGAGGTCGACCCGCGCCTCGACGCTCTCCGGCCGCGCGGCCAGGGCTTTCCGGAATTCCTGGGCGGCCTCCGCGGAGCGTCCGGCCTGGGCGGCCACCCGGCCGCGCATCAGCGCCACCCGCTCCCCCACCCGCAGGTTGGCGACGGCGTCCAGCAGCGGATCGGGAGCCTTCAACCCCACCGCGCCGGCCCGCGCCATCTGCTCCTCCGCCCTGGCGCGGTCGTTCAACCCCCGGTAGGCCAGGGACAGCGGAACGTGGAGACGGTTCGCCTCCGGCACCGCGGCGAGCGCGGCCTCCAGATGCTCCGCCGCGCCCTTGAAGTCGTGCCGCGCCAGGGCCGTCTGCCCCAGGAGCGCGTGCGCCGCGGCGCTGGTGGCGGGAACCGCGAGCGCCTTGCGCAGCGCGGCCTCGGCGCCGTCCAGGTCCCCCTGGAGCAACCGGATCTCTCCCAAATGCACCCAACCGGCAGAAGTGTCCGGCGCCAGCTTCATGGCCGCGGTGAAGGCGGCCGCCGCGTCGTCGAGCCGTCCGGTGGCCTGCTCGGCGGCGGCGCGCAGATAGGGCCAGCGGTAATCCTTGGAATCGAGCTCGGCCGCCTTGGAAAAGCAGTCCACCGCGGCATCGTTGAAGCCATAGGCGAGATAGACCTGCCCGAGATCGCCCGGAGAGCCGAGGGTGCGTATCTCCGCGATCTGCGCCGCCACGGCAGGCTCCAGGCCGGAGAGGTCCGGCGGCGCGGCCGCTAGCACGAGGACGAGAAAAATCGCGTTCATTCCGGGCTCTCGGGCTTGCCCGTGCCGCGGAGCAGCGTGGTGTACGTCCGCAACGGCGGCGGTGGAAAGATCTCGGCGAGGCCGTCCGGCCAGAGGACCCGCACCGCGGTCACTTCGGGTGACTCCCCCAGACCTACCAGCACCCGCGGATCGCTCGCCGAGGCGTAGCTGCCGTCGGTGGCGACCCGGCGCCAGAGCGAGGGAGCGCCCTTGCGCTTCACCTCCACCCGGGCTCCGATCAGGTCGCGCTCCGCTCTGGCGCCCGGCGGGCGGCCGACCAGCCGCAGCCCGATCCAGGGGTTATGGTTTCCCCCCTCGTTGATCAGCAGGCGGACCGGACCGTCGGCGTCCACCACCAGGATGTCCGTGTCGCCGTCGTTGTCGACATCGCCGAAGGCAGCGCCGCGCGACACCGCGAGCTTCTGGAAATCCGCTCCCGCCTCCGGCGCCACCGCGAACCGGCCGCCCCCCAGGTTGCGGTAGAACTGATGCGGCTGGGCGTAGAGCGCGAGCCCCGATCCCGAGGCCGATCCCGATCCAGTCGCTCCAGCCAGATTGACGGCGCCGTTGAACACCGCCAGGTCGAGCCGGCCGTCGTTGTCCACGTCGAGCCAGCCGGTGCCGAAACCGGTGAAGGGGAGACTCGGCGCGCCCAGTCCCGAGCGGGCCGTGGCGTCCTCGAACAGCCCGCCGCCGAGGTTGCGATAGAAGGTGTTGGTCTCCGCCGTCAGGTGGGTGATCAGCAGGTCGTCGCGACCGTCGCCGTCCGCGTCCCCCACGGCGATTCCCATCCCCGCCTCGGGTCTGCCGGCGGCGTTGAGGGCCACTCCGGCGAGGAGGCCGTCGTCGCGAAAGGTGAGGTTCCGCTGGTTGATCCAGAGGAATCCGGCGGCGCCGTCGTTGGCCACGAAGAGGTCGGGCCAGCCGTCGCCGTCGAGGTCGTCCGCCACCACACCGAGACCGGGGCCCGCCTTGCGGCCGATGCCGGACGGCAGCGAGATATCCTCGAAAGTGCCGTCCTTCCGGTTGCGGAAGAGGCGGTCGGGCACCGGCGCGAAGGTCGAGGGGCCGCAGTAGTCGCGCCGGGTGCTCGGGGCGTAGCAGCGGACGTCGTGGGCGACTTGGCTATTTCCCACGAAATAGTCCACGTAATTCACGACATAGAGGTCGAGCCAGCCGTCGCGGTCGAAATCGGCGAAGGTGGCGCCGCTGCTCCAGCGCGGGTCGTCCACCCCTGCAACGGCCGTGACGTCCGTGAAGGTGCCGTCGCCGTTGTTGTGCCAGAGCTGGTTCGAGCCGAAGTTGGAGAGATAGAGGTCGATCCGCCCGTCGTTGTCGAAATCCCCCGTAGCGACCGCCATCCCATACCCCGCCGCCCGGATGCCGCTCGCCGCCGTCACGTCCACGAAGTGCGGGACCGGATTCCGTCCCTGCGGCGTGATCAGGTCGTTGCGGAAGAGCCGCCCCCACCCCGCCGGCCCGGGATCGGGCGAGCCGGGTTTGAGCGGATGCCCCTGGACCACGAAGACGTCGAGATCGCCGTCGCCGTCATAGTCGAACAGCGCCGCCCCGCCCCCCATGATCTCCGGGAAGTAGAGATCGCCCGTCTGGCCCGTCCTATAGGTAAAGTCGAGGCCCCAGGCGGCGGCGCGGTCGGTGAAGATCGGGAGCGGGGGCGCGGCTTGGACGGCAGCGGCGAGGAGCAGGAAGAAGACGGCCGGGGCGAACGGCGTACGAGGAGACATTGGAATGTCAGAGCCTCCGCTGCCACTCCTTGGGATCCCGATGCTCGTGGAAGCAGGCGAGAATCACAATCTCCCTGTCGTGGATCTCATAGATCAGGCTGTAGGGGAAATGGTGGAACAAGGCGCGACGGGCATCCCCCATGACAAGGGCGAACTGATAGGGGTTCCTGCGCAGATTGGCGGTCAACTCGGCGTACTCATCGAGGAACTCTCCCCCGAGGCCCCGCCGTCGTTCTTCATACCAGTGCGCGGCTTCGGTAAGCTCAGAGTCGGCCTCACGCCGGATGACCAGGCGATAGGTCACAGAGATCGCCGGATTCGCTCCAACGACTCTTCCACGGGAATGGCATCCTCCGGGTTCTTCCTGTGGGCCTCGGAGCGGCGGAGGACCTCGCGCCGCTGTCCCTCCGTGAGCGGGAGGGATTCGGGCTCCGAGACAATGCTCTCCCAGATGGCTGTCGCCAGCTCAAGGCGCTCAGGAACGCTGAGCCGCAAAATTTCGGGAAGAGAAACCGTCGCCATGGCCTAGAGGGTAGCACCGCCCCTCTCGACCAGACAAGAAGCGGAGCACCACAGGCCCCCAGGCGGCGGCGCGGTCGATGAAGATCGGGAGCGGGGACGCACCGGGAGAGGCAGCGGCGAGGAGCAGGGAGAGAACGGCCGGGGCGAACGGCGTACGGGGAGACATCGGAAAGGTTAGACTAGCGCCGGAGGAACGAGAAAATGAAATCGGCGGTCAAGATCGACATCATGATCCCAGAGAATCACCGGGTCGAGATCGACCTCCCGGCAGACCTGCCGGCAGGACCCGCTGAAATCATCGTCCTCGCGGGGCGGGAAAAATCTGGACGGCGCGCGCCCCGCCCTCTGGGCATCGATGTCGGTAAAGGGTGGGTTGCAGACGACTTCGACGCGCCTCTCCCTGACGACCTCCTGGAGCTGTTCGAAGGGCGGTCGTGAGGCTGCTCGTTGACACTCATTGCTGGCTCTGGTCCCTCCTTTCCCCGGAACGCCTGAACGAGCAGGCTCAAATAGCCTTCAAAGACCCGGAGAACGAGATCTCCTTGTCGGTGGCCAGCACCTGGGAGATCGTGGTCAAATTCGGACTGGGCAAACTGGATCTGCCGTCACCGCCGCCCGAATACATCCCAGACCGCCTGAACCAACTCGGCCACCAGACCCTCACCATCCGCCAGGAGCACGTCCTCCGGCTTGGGAGCCTGCCTCGTCATCACCGGGATCCCTTCGACCGCCTTCTTGTCGCTCAGGCACAGGTCGAGGACTTGCGACTGATGACGGCGGACCCGGTCCTGACCGCCTACGACGTCCCAATCTTTTGGGCTAAAGCCTGAATCAACCCTCAAGACCCAATCCTCAAAACCAAATCCCAGCCCTTTTTGTGATATTCCGGGACAATCCTGGAAATTCGGGGACAATTTGGGATATTCCGGGACAATTTGGGATATTCGGGGACAATCCTGGAAATTCGGGGACAATCCTGGAGATTCGGGGACAATTTGGGATATTCCGGGACAATTTGGGATATTCCGGGACAATTTTGGATATTCGGGGACAATTCTGGATATTCGGGGACAATCCTGGAGATTCGGGGACAATTCTGGAAATTAGGGGACAATCCTGGAGATTCGGGGACAATTTTGGAGATTCGGGGACATGGAGGCCTCCGCGGCTCTCCGGAAGCGCCGCACGATCTCCCCCGCCGGCTCCACCGCCGCGATTCCGGCCACGCTCTTCCCCGCCTGCAAATAATCCCGGTAGGAGAAGCTCGTCGCGGAGCGCTTCAGCTTCCAGATCGACTGCAGACCGTAGATCATCCGCATCCAGTGCTTCGTCTTGCGGCCGCGCAGCATCCAGCGGGCGAGCGGACCTGCCCTGGTGCCGCTCTTCTCGATGTAGGGGGTGCGGATCACCGCCACCGGCACTCCCGTGATCCGCTCGGTCAGCACGATGTCGTCCGCGCCGGCCTCCAGGATCGCCCGCTTGTAGTCCGCGTGCGCGGTGCATTCCGTGGTGGCGATGAAGCGGGTCCCCATCTGGACGCCGGCGTAGCCCATCCGCAACGCGCGCACGAAGTCGGCCTCGTCGCCGATACCCCCGGCGCAGACCACCGGCACACCGAGGTCCCCCAGCTCCGCGATCAGCGCCTCGGCGCTCTTCGGTCCGGCATGGCCCCCCGCGCGGTCGTTGACGGCGATCAGGCCGTCCACCCCGGCCTCCAAGCCCTTCGCCGCCCACTTCCGCTCGGTGACGTCGTGATAGACAAAGCCCCCGGCCGCATGCGCCTTCTCCACTACCCAGCGCGGATTGCCCAGCGAGGTGACGAAGAAGCGGATGCCCCCCTCGATCGCCTCATCGACGAAGCGCCGCATCCGCTCCTCGTAGACCTTGGAGGAGCGCTCGACGATGACGTTCATCCCCAGCGGCCTGGCGGTGATCCCGCGCATCAGCTTCAGCCCCTCGCGGAACTCGTGGCGATGGACGTAGACCAGCGAGAGCGGCTGGATGACCCCGATGCCGCCGGCCTCGGAGACCGCCGCCACCAGCTCCGGATTGCTGCACGGATACATGGCGCCGCAGATCAGCGGCACCTCGATCCCGAGCTGGCGAGTGAGCGGGGTCTCCAAGAGAGACATCTATCTCTCCACCGTCACGCCGCGCCAGAAGGCGACGTGGTCCTTGACGTTGGCCGCCGCCGGCTTGGGGTCCGGGTAGAACCAGGCGCCGTCCTTGGTCTCCTTGCCGTCGACGGCCACCGTGTAATAGCTCGCCGTCCCCTTCCAGGGGCAGACCGTGTGGGTGTCGCTCGGCCGCAGGAATTCTCGCTTGATCGACTCCGGTGGGAAGTAGACGTTCCCCTCGACCAGCTCGAAGATGTCCGACTCGGCGACGACCGTTCCGTTCCAGATGGCTTTCGGCATCAATCCTCCCGTCCGTAGGCAGTGGGGCGATGGTAGCCGAAACCGGCCGCCCGGGCATCAATGCCCGGGCTACGCGGGAAACGAAAAGCCGGGTGAACCCGGCTCAGGAGGAGGACTCTTCGCCGGTCTTCTCGAGAGCGGGGATCACGGTGGATTGAGCGTGGTGAGCCTTCTGGCCGTCGACATAAGCAACGTGGTACGGCAGACGTTTGGCGTCCAGCGAAAACACAGCGTATTCGTCCTGCCAGAAAAAGGGCCGGTCCAGCCGGCGGGACTGGTTCAACCGGGTTGAGCTGGCACCCTTCACCTGCCCGATGAAGAAGGCCGGTGCGAGCTTCGGCGGAAGCGAGACCACCAGATGGACATGGTCTTCCATCCCATTCAGGGCATGGACGACCGCCCCAAGGCCCTCGGCCTTGTCCCGGATGAGGCCATGCGCGAACGCCTCCACCTCCGGTCCGAGCAACCGCTCGCGGCTCAGGGTGGCCCACACCGCATGATAGAAAAGCTGCCAGTAGGGCAAAATCAGTCTCCCCAAATCTACGCCGACATTCTATCCGAGGTTTTTTCTTCGGGAGCCGGGTTCACCCGGCTTTTCGGTTCCAGCGTAGCCCGGGCATTCATGCCCGGGCGGGGGAGCGCCTCGAAAGCTGCTACTCTGGCGATGAAGTTCCTTCAGCTCAGGAGGTCGCGCGTGAGACGCCGTCGGCTCCGCATTCTCGGGTTGGCCCTCCTGCTGGCGGCCCTGCTCCCGGCCGTTCCCGCCGGCGCCGCGGCGCCCTTCCTGGTCCGCTACAGCTTCGACGACGGGCTCACCGCCACCGGGCCGGACACCTTCACGGTCTTCCGCAACGCCAAGGGGAGCGTCCAGCTCTCGACGGCGTTCCACGTCAGCGGCTACCGCTCGCTGGAGATCCGCGACGTGGCGGGCGACGGCGACTTCCCGGAGCTGGAAGGGTTCTTCCCGGAGCGCCGGGACGGCCGGCTCTTCCTCCATTTCGCTCTGCTGGTCGCCAATCCCCAGGCCGACCTGAACATCGCGCTGGCCGGCCCTAGCAGGTTCGTTCTCACCCAGGACGGCCTCGCCCTCTGGCTCACCTTGCGCGGCGGCGTCCTCCGGCACGTCTCGGACAGCATTCCGAAGCGCCTCCTGACCCTCAAGGCTTTCACCTGGTATGCGATCGACGTCGGCTACGACGTGGCGCGCGGGCGCTACGACCTGGCGATCGCCGAGGAGGGGAACGCCAAGCCGGTGGTCGATCTGAAGGACCAGCCGAGCGCCTCCAATCACCCGGGCGCCGCCGTGAACGTCTTCTCCTTCATCGGCGACCTGACCGACAAAACGGGCATCGTCTACTACCTGGACGACGTCGTCCTCGGCTCCGATCCGGACGCGAAACGGCCCGAATTCGTGGCGCCGGGGCGCCGCAAGTTCTTCGTCGACCTGTTCGCCGAGCAGGCGAGCGAGTTCCGCAAGCTCCGGCAGCCGGGAAGCCCGCTCTCCTGTCCGCCGATCCTGAACCTGAGCGAAGCGGGGCTCTCGCGCCAGGACCTCTTCGCGGCGCGGACCTCCGGCAGCCTGGAAACGCTCGAAGCGCTGCTCGGCCCTGGCTCGGGAAGCAGCCTGGAGCCGTCCGCGCCGCCGAAGCTCCAGGCCGTCGCGCTCTGGAAGGCGGGATGCTTCGAGCTCGCGAAGGGGCAGGCGGAGGATGCCCTGAAGGCCTTCGACGCGGCGTCCCGACTGTCTCCGGACACCGGCATCTTCGATCTCTCGCGCCTCCTCGCCCTGACCGCCCTGAAGCGCTGGCCGGAGGTGGACGACCTCCTCGTCGGGCTTCACACCCGCTGGGCGGACGACCCCCGCTATGCCCTGGCCTCCGCGCTGGTCGCGGCCCAGCGGGGGGCTCTCGGAGAGTCCCGCGCCTGGCTCGATCCCGCCGCCGGAGAAGCGCTCCGCCGCGAGCCCCCGCTGGGCCGCCTCGCGGGAGGGGACTGGAGCGACAGCGTGATCTCCGCCCTGCGTTCCGGCGATCCGGAAGGGTGGAAGCGCTGGCGCGCCCTCGGAATCGTGAGCGAGCAAAGCTTCCATCTCGCGATGCTGGAAGGGCGGACGGCCGATGCCCGCGACTACGCGCTCCAGATGGCCAAGCGCCTCGCCGACGTGAAAGCTCCGACCGGGGCCTGGCTGGAGCGCGCCGGCGACGCCGCCTTCGCCCGCCGGGACCTCGCGGAAGCGCGGCAGCTCTATGGCGAGGCCAAGCTCAACGGCGCGCGGGAGGTTTCCATCCTCCTCAAGCTGGCGGACGTCCACTATCTGTTGTGCGATCTCGCGGCGGAAAAGGCGCTGCGGGAGGTGTTTTATGGCAGCCTCGATCCGAAGTAGGGTGCTGCCGATTCCGTCTGACACTCGACTTGCCCCAAAGGAGATCCGATGAAAAGGAACCGTCCCGGGAAGCTCTCTCTACACCGCGAAACGCTGCGCAACCTCGATCCCGCCAGCCTGGCCCAGGTCCGGGGCCGAGGCCCATCCACGGCGACCACCTGCTGCACGGTGATCAACTGCACCGCCGCCTGCTCCGCGGACTGCCCGCCGCAGAGCGACGACTGCTCGCCGTCCACAGGTCCCTAGTTCCACTTTGTCAGATTGGCCTTATCCGTCGGAGCCGCCCGCCCGAGCCCTCACCCCCGGCCCCTCTCCCGTCCCCCGCCCACCCTCCCTCACCGGGAGAGGGGAGAAAGGGACATCCTGGATCGAGCTTTGCTTTTCTCCCTCTTCTCCCGGTGAGGGAGGGTGGGAGGGGACGGGAGAAGAGGGCCGGGGTGATGAGGGCCAACGCCAAAGCCAAGGTGAATCTGACAAAGTAGAACTCGGCCCCAAGGGGAATCCGCCTCCCAAGCCACCCGTTACAATGGCCTGGGAGGGCGAACCGTGGACCGCAACGAGCTTCTCGACCGTTTCCGTGCAACCCGCAATCTGAGCCTCGAGCTCTGCCGGCCTTTGCAGACCGAGGATTACCGCATCCAGTCGATGCCGGACGTCAGTCCGCCCTGGTGGAACCTCGGGCATACGAGCTGGTTCTTCGCCAAGAACATCCTCGAGCCGTTCGGCCTCTACTGCCCCGAGGACGCCAGGCTCGAGTTCGTCATGAACTCGTACTACGAATCGCTGGGGCCGCGGATCAGCCGCGACCATCGCGGGCTCGTCACGCGCCCCACCAACGAGCACGTCTTCCGCTTCCGCAAGTCGGTCGACGGCCGGATCGAGGAGCTGATCCGCACGGCGCCCGAGGAGGACCTGGAGCGCCTCGGATTCCTGATCGTCACCGGCGTCCACCACGAGCAGCAGCACCAGGAGCTGCTGGTCACCGAGCTCAAGCACATCCTGGGCAGCAACGTTCCCGAGCTGCGCGAGGCCTACCGGCCGGACGCGACGAAGGGGCCTCAAGGGACGCCCGCCGCGAGCTGGATCGCCTTCGCGGGAGGGCTGGAGGAGTTCGGCAACGTCGAGGGGGGCTGGTGCTGGGACAACGAGATGCCGGTCCACAAGGCGTGGCTCGACGGCTTCTCGCTGATGAACCGCCTGGTCACCAACCGCGACTATCTCGAATTCATGGCCGACGGCGGCTATCGCAACCCTCTGCTCTGGCTGTCGAACGGCTGGTCCAAGGTCAAGGAGCAGGGTTGGACGGCGCCCTTTTATTGGGAAGGTGGTGCGGAGGATGGCTGGCGGGCCTGGACGCTCGCCGGGGTGCGCGACGTCGATCCGGACGAGCCGGTCTGCCACGTCAGCTTCTACGAGGCGGACGCCTATGCCCGCTGGAAGGGCGCGCGCCTTCCCACCGAGCGCGAGTGGGAGCACGCCGCTCGCGTCTCCGGATTCCAGGGCGGCAACTATCTCGACAGCGGCGCCCTCCACCCGCGCCCCGCGGGCACGGACGGCTCGGGTCTGGTGCAGATGGGAGGGGACGTCTGGGAGTGGACCTCGAACCACTACGAGCCCTACCCCGGCTACCGGCCGTTCGAAGGGCCGCTCATGGAGTACAACGGGAAGTTCATGGACAACGTCCGCGTGCTCCGCGGCGGCTCCTGCGCCACGCCCGCGAACCACATCCGCGCGAGCTACCGCAACTTCTGGGCGCCGGACACCCGCTTCCAGTTCACCGGCATCCGTCTGGCCAAGGACGCCTGAGGTGGCCGAGGTCGTCGTCGTCGGAGGGGGCGTCATGGGCGCCAGCGTCGCCTGGCACCTGGCCGCCCGCGGCTGCCGCGATGTGGTGGTGCTCGACCGCGCTCCGGCGGTGGGGCAAGGGAGCACGGGAAAGGCCACCGGCGGCTTCCGCACTCAGTTCGCCACGCCGGTCAATATCCGTCTCTCGCTGCTCTCCCGCGAGAAGCTGCTCCGCTTCCCCGAGGAGATCGGCGCCGACTCGGGGTACCGACCGTACGGCTACCTCTTCCTCGCGGCCGACGAGGCGCAGATGGAAGCACTGCGTTCGATCCGGCCGTTGCAGAGGGATCTGGGCGTTCCTGTCGAGGAGATCGGGCCGGAGGACGTCGCGCGGCTGAATCCGGCGGTGCGTCTGGGCGAAATCCCCGGCGGATCATTCTGTGCGATCGACGGTTTCATCCGGCCGCTGAACATTTTGAACGGCTACGTGGAAGCCGCCAAGCGCCTCGGCGTCCGTTTCGAATTCGGCACCGAAGTGACCGGCTTCGCGGTCGCCAAGCGTCTGCCTGGACGGGTGACGCACGTGGAGACCACCACCGGCTCGATCCCGGCGCGGCACGTGGTGAACGCCGGAGGCGCCTGGGCGGGAGGGCTCGGCAGGCTCGCGGGAGTCGAGATCCCGGTCATCCCGCTCCGCCGGCAGGTGGCCCCCACGGTGCCCACCTCCGTGCTCCCCGAAGAGATGCCGATGACCATCTTCCTCGGCGACGGCTTTCACCTGAGGGTGCGCGACGGCCGCGTCCTCCTCCTCTGGCCGCAGCCTTCGACTTCCGCCGATCCCTTCGACGCGGCCTTCGACGAGAGCTGGCTCCCGGGGCTGCTCGAAAGGGCGCACAACCGCGTCCCCTGTCTCAGAGGCGTACCGATCGACCGCGCCGGCTGCTGGGCGGGGCTCTACGAGATGTCGCCGGACCAGCACGCCCTCCTGGGCCTGGCGCCACGGCTCGACAACCTCTGGCTGATCAACGGCTCCTCCGGCCACGGCGTGATGCACTCACCGGCGTTGGGACAACTGGTGGCGGAGATGATCCTCGACGGCGCGGCGACGACGATCGACGTCCGCCCCCTCCGCCCCTCACGGTTCGCGGAGGGGGAGGCGATCCCGGAGTTTCATCTGCTGTAGAAGTGCCTCCGCCCTCAATCGTCGTTGAGGATCGTGACGATCGCCTTCACGGGGGTGCCGAGGGTGGCGCCGCCGGTGGGCGAGGTCAGCATCAACTGGAACCTCTCGTTGTTCTCCCGGATCGAGTCGTTGATGAAGGTCACCCGCAGGGACTTGGTGGCGCTGTCGCCGTCGGCCCAGCGCAGCACCCGCATCAGGGGAAGCTTGTAGTCGGATCCGAAGGTGGCGCCGCCGTTGATCGCCGCCAGCCGCACCGACGCGGCCCCGTGGCTGCCGCCCAGCCGCTGGACTTTGACCGTGACGCCTCCCGATCCTTCCGGGGCCCGGAAGACGGTCGCGGTGAAGGAGAACTCCCCTGGAGAGGTGTTGAAATCGTTGTCGGCGATGGTCAGCGTGGCCGTGCTCGGACCGCCGAGCGCGGCGCCGCCGAGCGGGTTGGCCAGCGAGAGGAGCACGGTCTCGGTATTCTCCACGATCGCGTCGTCGAAGATGGGGATCTGGATCGTTTTGGTGGCGCCGTCGCCGTTCGCCCAGCTCAGCGTGCCGGTGACGTTCTGATAATCCTGGCCCGGGGTCGCCGTACCGCCGGAGACGGCATAGTCGACGCTCACCGCGCCGTCGGTGCCGCCGGTTCGGCGGACCGTCAGGGTGGCGGTTCCGGCGCTCTCCTGGGTCTGGAACGTGGGGCCGGTGAAGGAGAGGGTGCCCGGCGTCGCGCCGGCGCCGTTGGCGCCGTAGTCGAAGATCTTGTCGCGCCAGACCGACTGGACCTGGACCTGATCGGGGACCACCGCGCCGGGCTGCGCCACGATCTCGATCCAGAGCCGCGGCCCGTCGATCCGGATGTAGGACCCCGGGGTGGCGAGGTCGGTGCCGCCGGACCAGCCGACGAAGGTGCTCGCCATCGCAGCGTCCGAGGTGTAGTCGGCCAGGAAGCTGGCGGCGACGGCGTCCGGCATCTCGCTGACCCAGGCCTTGATGGCGTCGACGACGAGGTCCTGCTGAGCCGCGGTGAGAGCGGAGAGGCTGAGGCCGGCCTGGGCGGGGAAACGGTTGTCGTCGCCAGGCCCGAGCAGCACGTCGTTGAACGATCCGCTCAGTTGGGCGCTCGCCAGTTGGCTCGCGGAGAGGCCGGCGAGCATCGCCTTGGCCGCGTCGATCTTGCCCTGCATGGGAGCGTAGGCCGTGCCGTGGATTGTGAAGCTGGGCGGCTCGACGCCCGTGAAGTAGGGGGTCGGGGTCGCGACCGGACCCTGGAAAAAGAAGTTCACGGCGTAGTGGTCGCCACCCACCTGGAGCATCCACGGTGCCGTGGACGAGGGGGTGCCGAGGAACGCGATGAAGTAGTTGCCGCTGCCGTACTGCCCGCCGCCACCGTTCAGCGCCAGGAAATCGTCGGCGTTGCGGATGCCGTCGAACGCATCGTAGCCGCCCGTGGAGAGGGCCGCCTGGACGACCGCGAGCGCGGCCTGGAGTTGGGTGCCCGAGAGCGTGCCGAGCTCGAGGCCGTTGCGGCAAGCGTTCCCGCAGGGAAGGTTGGACCACCTCTCCTCGTTGGCCGTGGTCAGAGAGCGGTTCAGGACGCTCAACTGGCCCACGGAGAGGGTCGCCGTGAAGCTCTCGGCGGCCGCGCACACGGTCTGCGACACCGTCCCGTCGCTCGTGCAGTTGGTCGCCTTCGCCGGGCTCGCCGTCAGGCCGGCGATCAGGATCGCGAAAACCATCGCGAGACCGAGGGGGGTCATGCGGGAGGTGGGGGATGAACCGCGTCGCCTGCAGGGCATCATGGGTGACTCCTTCTGGTTGAGCGCTTCCACAGCACGAAGGTCGTGGTGTGTGAAGCGATCAAGCAAGATGAATGCCGCCCGTGTCCCGGCTCACCACCCCAGCGTGCCCGCCCCTCCCTTGAACGGTCCGACGATGTCGCGGGTGACCCAGCCGCCGTAGAAGTCCCCTTCCTGCGGGATCACCCGCTCGCCGTCGACGAAGCAGGCTTCCATGAGGTGGGGATAGAAGGCGACGTAGCCCATCATCGGCTCATAGATCCGCGTCGGCAGCGGGTAGTACCAGGCCGCGAGATCGGCCCGGCGGCCGTTGACCTCGATGTCGTAGTAGCGGGCGAGCCCCTTCCACTCGCACCAGGTCGCGCGCGGGTTCTCGTGCAGGAATTCCATGCGGACGTCGTCCGGCGGGATGTAGTAGACCGGCGGATGGCTGGTCTCCAGGATCCGCTTGGCCCGGCGGGTGTCGGCGATCGAGACGCCGTGGAAGCGGATCTCGATGTGCCTGGTGGAGTCTTCGAGCGCGGGGGGGCGCGGGTAGTCCCAGACCGACTCCTGTCCCGGCCCGGGCTCGATGCGCTGGATCGTCATGGTCCGCAGAATATCGTGGCGCGGCTCAATTCTACTTTGTCAGATTGGCCTTGTCCGTCGGAGCCGCCCGCCCGAACCCTCACCCCTGGCCCCTCTCCCTTCCCCTCCCACCCTCCCTCACAGGGAGAGGGGAACCCCCGCCCCCTCCTAATCGAGGCTTTTCTCTTCGCTTTCTTTTCTCCCTCTTCTCCCGGTGAGGGAGGGTGGGAGGGGACGGGAGAAGAGGGCCGGGGTGATGAGGGCCAACGCCAAAGCCAAGGTGAATCTGACAAAATAGAATTAAAAGGTAGGGGCGCAGCACGCTGCGCCCCTAAGAGCTCTGGACGGATCGGTAACCTTTACCGCTCTTTACCGCTTACCAGCCAGCTCCGGCTCCGGGACCGTGGCCTTCACGCCCTGGGCCGGCTTCGGCTGGACCGGCTGATCCGGCTTCAGCGCGTTCAGCGCGGCCTCGGGCGTCAGGTTCTGGCGCTTGGCCTCTTCCTTGGCGGTGTTGGTGACTTCCTGGGCGACCGTCTTCACCTTGCCGGCCAGCCCCTCGGCGGTGAGGCCCTGGTGCTCGGCCTCTTCCTTGACCTTGTCGACCATCGCCTCGGCGACGTGCTTGCCCTTGTCGAGAGCCTGCTGCCCCACCTCCTTGGCCCCGTCGAGCAGATGGTCGCGGGTCTCGCCCATCAGCTCATCCTCCTTGTCGGTCGACGGGATGAGAAGCCCGGTGACGACGCCGACCGCCAGGACCGCGGCACCAACCATCAGCGGGTTCTCCTCCATGGTCTGCCAGAAGCCGAGGCGAGCCCGTTTCGCCTGCTGCTTCGCCTGGGTGCCGAGGGCGGAGGCGCGATCCCGGGCCTGATGGCTCAGGGCGGAGGCCTTGTCGGACACTTGGTGGCCGAGGTCGGAGGCATGCTCCTTGGTCCAGTCGGCGGCGTCGCTCACCCGGTCGGAGGCGCTGGAGAGGGCCTCCTTGGTGCTGTCCGCCACGTCCATCAGCTTGTCCTTGGCCGCCGACAGCACACCCGAGCTCTCGCCGGTCTCGAAATCGCCGGCGTAACCCTGACGATAGGCGCTGCCGCCGTAGCCCCGGTAATCGCCCTGTTTGCCACCGTCATAGCGGCCGTCATAGCCGTCCGACTTGCGCGAGGTGTCGACCAGCAGCCAGCCGAGGCCGAGGCCGACCACGGCCGCCGGCATCGGATGCTCGCGGGCGACCTTCCAGAGCTTGCCGGCGCCGGTGCTGGAGCCCCCTTTGAACAGGCTCCAGAGCTCCAGTCCGATCTCCTTGGGGGTCATCTTCGCGTCGAGCGCCGCGAAGGTCTCGTCCATGTCGGAGCGGGTGCGGTCGATCTCCGAACGGATCTCCCTCGAGCTCCGCCCATGACCGCCGTCCAGGTCCGGATTATCCGTCACGAAATCTTCTGTTTGAGCCATGCTTTGTTCTCCTGCAAGCTTTGGGTGGTTCTCTGGGGAGTAATGCTCTCTTGCTTGAGAGTGGCGAGGGCCTTCCTGATCATGGAATAGCCGATGGCGGCCAGGATTCCGCCGACGATCAGCGGCGCCAGCCAGACGGCGATTCCCGGGGACATGAACTTGCCGAGGAGCGACGCCAGGGCGTTGACCGCGAACAGCAGCAGGGCGATGGCGCCGAGGAGGGCCACCCCGCCGCCGACCGCCACCTCGCCGAGGTTGGTGCCGACGCGCGAAGCCTTCTCCCCAATCTCCGTCTTGGCGAGGTTCACCTCCTGCTTGAGGAGCGTGCTCGACTCCTGCGTCAATTCCTTCAGCAGTTGGCCGATGGACCGTTCATCCTTGCGCTCGGTGACGACCGCCATGGCTCAAAATCCCGTCGATATCTGGGAAGCGCCGCGCGAGGGCTGGTAGCCGGCGCGGAAGCCGCTCCCCTGGTCCGGAGTGGAGGCCTTGAGGAACCGGGCCAGCATCAGGCCCGCGATCAGCGTGCCGCCGAGGAAGACCTCGGGACGGCGCCGCGCGAAGCTCTCGGTGTCGCGGACAAAGCCGCGCAGATCGCTGTCGCGCAGGTATTTGGAGAGCCGCTCGACCTGCTGGGCGGCGCGGTCGGCGTACTGGCCGAAATCGCCGGCCTGCTGATCCTGGTTCAGCTTCCGCCCGGCCTCGCGCAGTGCCGTGGCCAGCGAGCCGAGACGGTCCGCGGCCTGGTCCTTCTGCTGACCGACCAGCTCCTGCACGTGATCGCTCGCCTGGCCGGCCAGGTCCTTGGCCTGCTCCTTGGCATCGCTGGCGAGGCTCTTGGCCTGCTCCTTGACGCCGTTGGCGGCGTCCTTCGCCTGATCCTTCGCCTGTTGAAAAGTGCTCTGTCCGCTGTTCGCCATCGTGACTCTCCTTCCGAAGTACCGCAGTCGTTGTGAGATCTGAGGAGAAGCGTCGACCCGGGGGTCGAGCGGCTCGGAACTCATACAGAGCAAGAGGTGTGCCAGAATCGTCGCGTCCGGAAAAGGCTTTCAATCCGAGGAGAGACCGATGGCGAACGCGCGGCAGAACATCTCGAGCGGCGCCCCCTGGGAGCCGATCGTGGGCTATTCACGGGCGGTGAAGGTGGGACCCCATATTTACGTCGCCGGCACCACGGCGGTCGACGGGGAGGGCGGGATCGTCGGTGCCGGCGATCCCTACGCGCAGACGGTGCAGATCCTCAAGAACGTCGAGGCCGCGCTGGCCCAGGCGGGAGCGCGGATGACGGACGTCGTCCGCACCCGCATCTTCACGACCGACATTGGAAGGTGGGAGGAGATCGGCCGGGCGCACGGCGAATTCTTCCGTGAAGTCCGGCCGGCCAGCACCATGGTCGAGATCAGCCGCCTGATCGCGCCCGAGATGCTGGTCGAGATCGAGGTGGACGCGATCCTGCTGGAATGAACGCAGCGCTAAAGCAAAATATAGATAAGCCAAGCTTTCGAACTCGTTGACATAAGAACCGACAAGCTCCAGAGTCGAGACACACAGGCGAATCCATATCCGGGAGGAGCGTAATGGCAACCACGACGACTCTCTATGCTTGGGCAAACCCACTCTCAGGTTTTCAAGGGGCAGATCACACCTGGGTGACCACCTACCCTGACCCCTTCAACTGTCCCCCAGGTCCCGACTACTGGTACTGCTGGGGCGACTGCCACCCCACCGGCCCGGGTACGACCGCTCGGCCACTCGGCTCAGCAGGGGCGGATCTCAATATGGCGAAGTGCATCTGCGCCCCCAACGATCCGAATGCTCACGGCGGCATCAACCTGTATGGGATCGAAGGGGTCTGCCACCAACTCGCTAACCGGGTCCTTTATGCAACAAGCCCGAATGGAACCCCCCTGACCGTCAATGGCGCCCATCTGTACTGGCTGTCGCATTTTTTGTTTGGCACTTATGGAACAACCCATGCCGATTGGGCGGCGAGAAAGCTCCGCTGTGGTGCGAGTACAATGGCGGTCATGAGCGGAGGAGGAGGAGAAGGAGGAGGCGACCCCGACGAACAGGCTTTCGAGCGAATGGTGGTGGGCGAGCCCGAGCTGGCTGCGGGAACGACCTCCGCTGCCAGGCTCCAGCAGGTCCGGGCTACGCAAGCAGATTTGTTGGAGAAGAAGCGGGAGTTGGATGTCGCCGTTCAGAGTGGCGCGATCACGGGCGAGGAGTTCGCCCGTCAGGTCAACGAGCTCGTCAGCTCATACTTACCCCGGCTTTCTGAGATCCTGGGCCCAGAGGATACCGAAAGGATCTTCAATGCCGTTCCTGGCCAGAGTGTACGGGTTCTGGATCCGGAAATTGCGGCCCGAACCAACTACCCGGGGGAGAAGCCGGAGCCCAAGACCGAACCTGAAGAGGTCTGAGACGCTCGCTGGATCTCAACGCGGTAAGGCTGAAGGGAGTGCGGACCGCCGCCTTGGCCACGACCAAGGCGGCTAGAGGCAGCTCTCTACAAAGGGCTCAATTCGCTCTGGTCGACAGCGCCTCCTGGAGCTGGCGGCGCAGCATCGCGAGGTTCATCCCCTTCCGCGAGGCGGACTCGGGCTCGTTCGGGTTCGTGGTGGGCGCCGTCCCCTGCACGCAGCCGAGGCCGTCGTCGTCCTGGCCTTCGTCGTCGTCCTCGTCGTTGCCGGTGGTCGCCGTGCCGATCGTGCACAGGCCGAGACCGGGCGGCTGGAGGAGCGCGGTGAATTTTCCGGTGGGCAGGACGTCGATCATCAGATCCATGGACTTGAAGCTCATCGAATATCCCTCCTGGGGCTGAACGCCCCGTCTCAGCCGCCCGGCCGTGAGGCCGGACGGGAACGGTTCTCTCTGAACGGTTTCCCCAAGTCTACCAGATGTGTGTAGACGCCACGCCGAGCCGTCATCCGGTCAGTGTTCGTCGCCAGGTACCGTGAGCATCCAGATATCCCCCTCCTCGCTGGAGCGGACGGCAAAGAGGGTGCGGTCGCCCGGCCCCACGGCGAGCGAGGTGAACATCGAGTTCGTCGGGGGCGTCAGCACGAGCCGCGAGCCCTTCGAGCGCTGGTCGCACTCGAAGACCTTGCCGTCCTGGAGGTAGAGGAGTGACCGGCCGTCATGGAGCCAGACGGGGATCGTGCCGGTGGCGGTCAGCCGCTCGTAGGTCTGCCTGGCGAGGGAGTAGACGACGATGCCGGGAATCATCCCGGAGCCGCCTCGCGTCTGTTCGAGGCTACCGGCGAGATAGGCGCCGTCCGGCGACCAGGAGTTCGCGGCAAAGACCTCGCCCTCGGCCGGCGCGGGGAGGAGCCGCACCTGCTCCCGCGGAGGCAGGGACAGATCGATCAGCGCGGCGTTGCGCCCCCCAGGAGTCGCCACGATCCGCTTGCCGTCCGGCGAGCCGAGCGGATTGAACAGGCCCTCCTTGACGTTCAGGGGGAGCCGCCGCAGCTCGCTGCCGTCCATCCGGATCGTCCAGAGCCCATACGTGCTGCTCCCCCGGTTGGAGTAGAAGACGATGTGCTGGCCGTCCGCCAGCCATTGGGGGATGCGGTCCTTGGCGGGATCGGCGGTGAGCTGGCGCAGCTCGCCGGTGCCGTCCGCGTGGATCAGATAGAGATCCTCCTGCGGCGTGGAGATGTCGAAGACGACCCACTTGCCGTCAGGGGAGACCGAGGCCGAGCGGAGGACCCGCGACCCTTGCGTCACCGCGGTCACCTCGCCCGACACCTGGTGGGAGATCGGATCGAGAGGCCGCCGCTCCAGGTTCTTCTTCTCCTCGTCGGTGGCGTAGGCGATCTGGCGGCCGTCTTTCGAGAGGCTCAACAGTCCCAGGGACTGCGACGAGGGGGTGATCGGCTGGGGCTCCCCCCGCGTCCTGCCCGTCGACTCGTCGATCGGCACCCGCCAGAGGTTCATGCTGCCGCTGCGGTCCGAGACGAAGTAGAGGAACTGGCCGTCGGGCGACCAGAGGGGGTTCCAGTTGACGTGATCGTCGCTGATCGCCGGCACCGGCGCGCCGCCCGCCGCCGGGAGCGTCCACAGGACGCGCCGGCCGCTGCCGCTCGGCAGGCCCCAATAGGCGATCCGCCGGCCGTCCGGCGACCAGCTCGGCTGCACGGCGTCCCCCTTGGTGAGGAGCTGCTTGGCGCCGCTGAGCACGTCGACCGTCCAGAGCTGGCTGGTGAGCTTGCGCTCCGAGGGGCGGGCGACGCCTTCGGTGGCGAAGGCGATCCGGCGGCCGTCCGGCGACCAGGCGGGGTTGTAGCCGACCTCGGTGAGCCGGCGCACGGATTCCCCCGTGGCGCCCATGACGAACAGGCCGCCCCCCTGGCGCTCGGAGCGGAAGGCGATCTGCTGGCCGTCGGGAGAGAAGGCCGGCTGAGTGTCGTCCGCCGTCGAATCGTGCGTCAGGTCGAGCGGGTTGCCGCCGGCGACGCGCTGCAGGAAGATGTCGGTGTTGCCGTTGACCGACTTCACGTAAAGCAGGAACTTGCCGTCCGGTGAGAGGCTCGGGAAGGACTCGCGCCCCTCCTGGTCGGTCAGGCGCTTGAAGGCGATGCCGGCCGGAGCCCCGGCGATGCCGCGCGCGGCGGGAGGACGCCGGAGGAGGGCTCCGCCCGCCATCAGCGCCAGGGCCGCGGCCACCACCACCGCCCACATCCAGGGGCGGACCCGGAAGGGCACGGGGTGGTCCGGCTGCGTCCGCACCGTGGTGGTCATCGTCTGGTTGCGCAGCGCCCGCAGGTCGCCGAGCGGCCCCTCGGCGGTGGGATAGCGATCGTTCACGTCCTTGGCGAGCAGGCCCTCGGCGATCCGTTCGAGCTCGGGGGGCGCCTCGGAGCGTATCTCGGTGAGCGGCTTCGGCGTCTCGTTCAGGATGCCGTAGAGGACCGCCTGGTCGTGGTCGCCGCGGAAGGGGCGGCGGCCGGCGACCATCTCGTAGAGGACGATGCCGAACGACCAGAGGTCGGTGCGGTGGTCCACGTCCTCGCCCCGCGCCTGCTCGGGGGACATGTAGGCGGGAGTGCCGAGCGAGGAGCCGGTGCGGGTGATCGCCGCCGCGCCGATCAATTTGGCGAGGCCGAAGTCGAGGATCTTCACCACTCCGTCGTCGGTCACCATGATGTTGGCCGGCTTGATGTCGCGATGCACGATGCCGCCGCGGTGGGCCTTGGCGAGGCCGCGGGCGATCTGCTCGGCGATGTCGATCGCCTCGTCGATCGGGATCGGCCCGCGCTCGATCCGGCGCCGCAGCGTCTCGCCGCCGTAGTGGGGCATGGCGAGATAGAGCCGGCCGTCTTCGGTCTCTCCCACCTCGTGGATGGTGCAGATGTTGGGGTGGTCGAGCACCGAGGCCGACCGCGCCTCCTGGAGGAAGCGGATCTTGGCGTCCGGGTCGCGCGTCAGCTCCGGCGGCAGGAACTTCAGCGCCACCGTGCGCTCCAGCCGGAGATCCTCGGCCTTGTAGACGACCCCCATGCCGCCGCCGCCCACGTAGTCGATCACGCGGTAGTGGTTGAGGGTGCGCCCCACCAGGTGGTCGGCGTCGCCGAAGGTCGAGGTCTCGATCCCGGGCGAAGCGGGGATCGCCCGCAGGGTGGGGTCGAGGTTCTCGGCCGGTGCGGGAGCTCCGAGGTTGCCGCTCAGGTCCCGCAGATCCTCCGCCAGCGCCGCCATGCCGGCGTAGCGGTCGCCCGCCCGCTTGGCCAGCGCCCGCGTGACCATCCGTTCGAGAGCCGCCGGCACCCCCGGGCGGAGGACCGACATCGGCTCGGGATCACGGGTCAGGATGGCGCGGATGCGGTCGTGGTCGTTCTCGCCCGGGAAGGGGGTGCGGCCGGTGACCATCTCGTAGAGGACGACGCCGAGGGCCCAGATGTCGGTGCGCGGGTCGACCTCCTCGCCGCGGATCTGCTCGGGCGCCATATAGCCGGCGGTGCCGACGGCAGTGCCGTCGCGGGTCAGGCGCGACTGGTCGGCCAGTTTGGCGATGCCGAAATCGACGATCTTCACCCGGCCATCTGGCGCCACGATGACGTTCGCCGGCTTGACGTCGCGATGGACGATCCCCTTGACGTGGGCGGCGGCGAGCCCGGCGGCGATCTGCGTGCCGATCCGGATCGCCTCGGCGACCGGCAGGGCGCCGCGCTCGACCTTGCGCTTGAGCGTCTCCCCTTCGCAGAAGGCCATGGCGATGAACAGCCGGCCGTCGTCCGTCTCGTCGATCTCGTAGACGGTGCAGATGTTGGGGTGGTCGACCGCCGACGACGCCCGCGCCTCGCGCAGGAACCGGCGCTGGTCCGCCTCGTTGACGCTGCGGTAGGTGGAGAGGAATTTGAGGGCGACCAGCCGCTCGAGCTTGAGATCCTCGGCCTTGTACACCACGCCCGCACCGCCGCCGCCGAGGCGTTCGAGGACCCTGTAGCGCGAGATGGTGCTGCCGATCAACGGGAAGGTTTCCTGGGACAGACGCGGAAGTCTATCACCTCCTCCCGCCGATCCTCCCCCCGGGCTGCCGGACGTTCAGGCCGGCCACCCCTCTTCCTCAAAAAAGGGGAAGACCGCGGTCTCGGGGGCCGCGAGGTCGGCGGCGAGGACGGCGACCCCCACGGCCCCCTTGAACAGGCTATCCGGCGACTCGGCGGTGCGCTCGATCGATGCCGCGGCGCGGTCGGCCAGCTCGCGGGCGCGGGTGAGCCACACCTCGCCGCCCCCCTGTTTGTAGAGGTTGAGCAGGGCATAGGCGCGGCCGGCCAGGCCGCAGCAGAGGGTGCCGTGCCCATCCGGCGCCTCCCAGGCGTTCCAGGCGGCCCCCTCGGCCAGCCGGCGATAGCGCGGCTCGCCCAGCACGGCCTCGGCGAGCGTCCAGAGGAAGACGAAACCGGCGCTGCCGTTGCACCAGCCGGCCATGGTGCCGACATCGGCGCCGCTCTCCGCGTACCAGCGCCAGCGCAGGCCGCGGCCGTGCGGATGGGCGCGCTCCGCCAGCTCGTCGAGACGCCCGGAAAGACCCGGAGGCAGGGAGTTCCCGGCGGCCCGGCACCAGCGCAGGGAGGCGTAGAGATATCCCGCCCAGCCATGGGCCATCCCGAGATTGGCGCGCTCGGGACAGTCGCGGATCGGCGGCAGCTCGTCGATCTCCTCCCAGAGCCCGCCGAGCAGGCGATCGCCCAGAGCCCGCAGCTCCGGCGAATCGTCTCCGGATTCGAACAGCAACGCGGCGCCGAGGAGGAGCCCCGAGCGCCCCAGCGTCAGATCGGGATTCGGACAGGGCCCTTCCGCGGCGGCAAGGAAGGCGTTCACCGCCTCGCGCCGCGATCCCGGGTCGCCGAGGGCGTGCGCGATCAGCGCCCGCACGGCGTGGACGCCGGAGGCGGTGTGGTAAGGGGTGATCCGGCCGAGATGCTCGGGCACCAGGCGCGAATCGGGTCGGTAGAAGGCTTCGTCCCCGCCATCCACCGCAACCGCCGACGCCTTCGCCGCCCAGAGATCGGCGAGCGAGAGGAGCGCCGCGTCCTCTCGCGCCAGCGCGATCCGGTAGAGGGCGCAGGCGATCCCCGCGGCGCCATAGGTGACGGAGGCGCGAGGCGGCTCGGGGAGGCCGGCGCGGAAGATCTCGCCGCCGATCCCCACGCGATCGAGGACGCGGGCGAGCAGCGCCTCGGCCGCGGGGCTTGCCACCGGACGGAAGCGCGGAGCCTCGACGGCACCGAGCGCTTCGGCGAAATCGTGGAGCGAGGCGAAGCGCTCGCCGGGGGTCTTGGCGAGGGCGCGCGCCAGGATGGATTCGACCTCGGGCCAGGATTCGACGCCACGTAGGGCGAACGGGAGCTGCGGATCCTCGGCGATCTGCCGCAGCATCTCCTCGCGGGCGAGCTTGAAGTCGTGGGTGGGAGCGCCGGCGAGCAGCAGGTAGAGGAGCGTCGCCAGGGCATACTGCTCGGCCGCGGCGGTCACCGCGGGCGCGGTCGCGCCGGCCAGGGAGGCCCGGGCGTACTCGGGCTCGAAGTAGAAGGCCACGCCGCCGCGCCCGGGCACTCCCCCTTCCCCGGCGCCGAGCGAGAGGCCGAAGTCGATCAGGTGGACCTCGCCCGCCGGTCCCACCAGGACGTTGCGCGGATGGACGTCCGCGTGGAGCACCCCGCGCTCGTGCAGGCCGGCGAAGGCGGCGAGCACCGACCGGCAGAGCGCGAGCAGAGCGGAACGGTCACCCCGGCGGCGGAGCTCGGCGGCGGCGGTCGCCGCGTCCACCCCGGGGAGCCACTCCACGGCGAGCCAGTGCCGCCCGCCGTCCTCGCCGGTGGCGAGGAGCCGTGGAGCGCCCTCCCCCGCCAACCGCGCCAGCACAGCGGCCTCGCGATCGAAAGCCTCGCGGGCCGGGTCCCTGGCACCGGCGCGCTCAATCTTCAGCGCGGCGGCCGTTCCATCCTCTCTCCGGACGAGGTGGAGCTCGGTATCCTCCAGCGCCTGCACGCACTCCAGCACCTCGAACCCGGCGATCCGGTCGCCGGGTTTCAGCGAGGGGGCGATCCCCGCCGCCTCGTCCGAACCCTCGGCGACCAGGAAACCGGCGGCGAGCAGACGCTCGAGCAGCGGGTAGGCCTCGACCAGAATGCTCTCGGGGTCGAGGTCGCGGGCCTGGCTGAAGCGGATCACCGCGTCGACGATGGTGCGCGGGGCCTTGAACTCGCCGAGCAGCTCGGCCGAGCGGACGTCGAGGAGCCGCGACGGCGTGCGCGCCCGCGGATGGGTGATCGCCCAGTCGCCGCCGTCGGCAGGGAGCCGCCGGCGCACCTCCTCCGGCAGCTCGGCGACCGGCACGAGGATCACGTCCGGCGAGAGGAGGATGGGGTCGGTGATGGCCATGGGCGTTCTAGAAGAACACGGACGAACTCGGACCACCAAGGACGAGCACGGACAGGAGTCTTCGTCCGTGTTCGTCCGTGGGGGTCCGTGCTCGTCGCGGCGGGCGCGCCAGCCTAGCCCGCGCTCCAGAGGCTCGCCGCCGGCGTCCAGGACTCCGTGTCGACCCCCTCCAGGCGCACGCGTTCCAGCGCGAAGCGCCAGGGTTCCGGGGTGGCCGGGGTGGCCGCGGCGCGCGCCATGAGCAGGGCGCGGGCCAGGCGGTGGGTGAGCCAGAGGCGCCAGCTCTCGCGTCCTCCCCAGGCGCTGCGCTCAGCGGCGGGGGGGTCCATCCCCCAGGAGAGGAGGCCGTCGCCGCCGATCTCCGAGGTGAAGGGGACCCCCTGCGCGGGCACGCCGGCGAGGCGCGACGAGACGGCCTCAGCCGCGGCGGCCAGCCGCTCGAAGTCGGGAAAGTAGGCGACGATCTTGTCGGGGCGGAGCAGCCCGGCCGCCCCGGCGCCGATCTTGAACTGCGCCGCCTTCCCCGCCGCCAGCGCTTCGAGGACGGCGCCGAAGCTCGCCGCCAGCGCCTCGGGCGCCGGGCTGACGTAGAGCTTCCACGTCGCGCCCTGCTCAGCCGAAGTGGACTCCCCCGCGCGGCTCGACCGCGACCGCCAGCTCAGCCACGCCTCCGACGGCGAGGACGCTCTCCAGGCGCGGTCGAGAAGCGGCCGGTGGACACCGCCGGGGGCGATCCCCAGGTGGGCCTGCACGGCGTCGGCGGAGGCGAGGGTGCGCTGCCAGCGCGGCGTCAGGGGGCGGCGGTTGTAGCCGTAGAGGCGGAACGAGAGGCGGAGGGGATCGTCGATCGCCAGCGCCTGGCCATATTGCAGCGCGGCGACGGAGAGCCGGGCGAGCCGCCCTTCGCCGGACGCCCTGACGTCGCCGGTATTGAGCCCAAGACTGAGCGCGGCCGGACCGCCCACGAAGGCGCCGTCCCGCTCGATTTCGAGGATGCCGTCCGCCACCAGCCGCGCGACGGTGCGCCCGGTGGCCTCGGCGAGGACCGTCCGCACGTAGACCGGCAGGGCCCCCGGCTCGCGCAGGGTCAGGAAGAGGAGGGCGGTCTCGCGGTCGACCGCCTTGACGGTCATTCCCGTCAATGATCCCGTCAATAGTCCCGCCGCGCCCTCCCGCGGCCGCAGCACGCCGTAGAAGTCCGGATCGTCCGGCAGACGCGCCAGCGCGCGGCGCTCCTCGGGCGCGAGGCGATCCCACAGCACGAGCTCGTACCGGGGATTGGCGCGGAAGGCACGCCCGAGGAGGTCCTGCATGCCGTCAGGACGTCGCCTGGAGGCGCGCCTCGACCGGCCCCCGCGCCAGCCGCTCGCGGAGCTGAGCCTGCAAGAGGGGGAGCGTGCCGGCGGTCGCCCGGCGCGGCGGATGGGTGGTGGGACTCATTGTGTCCTCCGGGCACGGGTGGCCCCCGTCGGGGTGGGTGCCCGCGGGACAAGGCTTGGGGCCCGGGGGGGGAACGTGGGTGTTTTGCGGACAGGGCTTGCCCTTCGACATCGTGTCCTCCGGACACGCGAACCATCCCGCAATGGGGAAGATCTTGGTCGACAGCTCTTCGGCTTTGAAAGCCACCTCTCACCTCCTGGGGAAGGACCCCGATTCACGCGCACCCTCGACGGGCAACGGAGCTCCCGGAAGGCCGTGCGCTCACTGGACTTGATGGAACGATTATAGGGCACCCCCGCGGCTAGCGGAGCGTGAGCATGCAGATATCGCTCTCCTCGCTGAGCTGCGAGACGAAGAGGCCCCGGCCGTCCGGCGCGACGCACAGCGTGCTGAACGACGAGCTCGGGGGTGGCGCGAGCACCTCGCGGACGGTCCCGGTCTCGACGTCGATGGCGAGAACCCGTCCCGCTTCGAGCGCCAGGAGGGTCCTGCCATCCGGCATCCAGCGGGGGATCTCGCCGCGCGTCGACACCCGCCGATAGCTCTTCGATTCGAGGGAATAGAGGACGACGCCCGGGATGGAGCGCGAATCCCGCGACTCGGTGACGCCGGCCAGCCACTTCCCGTCGGGAGACCAGGAGGCGGCGTAGAAGCGTTGCCCGTCACTACCGACGGGTGGGAGCGCCACGGGCCGCCGCCGCTCCAAGGGCTGCTCGAGGTCCACCAGCCCCGTTTCCCGGGTCGCGATGGTGAAGGCCAGCCGGCGGCCGTCCGGCGACACCACGGGATAGGTTACCGGGCCGCCACTCATCCGGGTGACGGGCGCCAGGGCGCTGCCATCCTCCCGGATCGTCCAGAGCTCATACATCCCGCCGCGGTCCGACTGGAAGACGAGGCGCGAGCCGTCGTGCGTCCAGCGGGGGTAGCGGTCGCGGAACGCGTCGTTCGTGAGCTGGCGCAGGCCGCCGCCGTCCGGCCGGACGACGAACAAGTCCTCCTGGGGGATCGTGGAATGGAAGGCCACCCAGCGCCCGTCCGGCGAGACGTCGCAGGAGCGGACGCTGCGCGATCCCTGGGTCACCGGCTCGGGCTGTCCCGCCGCCAGGCTCCCGGGGGCGAGAGCCACACGCTCGAGGTTCGACTTGCTCTCGCTGGTCGCGTAGAGGATGCGCTTGCCGTCCCTGGAGAGGCTCGGCAGGCCGCTCCATTCCGAGGGCGCCGTGATCGCTTCCGGCGCGCCGAGGATCCGCCCCGAAGCCTCGTCGATCGGCACTCGCCAGAGGTTCATGCTGCCGCCGCGGTTGCTGGCGAAATAGAGGTATTGACCGTCCGGCGACCAGACCGGGCTCCAGTTCAAGTACTCGTCGCGGGTCACGAGGACGGGCGTGCCGCCCTCGGTGGGGACCGTCCATATCGCCCGCGCCGCGCTCCCGGCGGGGATCCCCCAGTAAGCGATCCGCTGACCGTGCGGGGACCAGCTCGGCTGCACGGCATCCTCGGCGATCAACAGGCGAGGGGGAGCTCCCGTCGCGACCCCCAACCGCCAGACCTGGCTCCTGGTCTTGCGCACCCGCGGATCGGAGATCCCCTCGGTCGCCACAAGGAGCTCCCTGCCGTCCGGCGACCAGACGGGGTTGTAGCCGAAATCGGCGAGGCGGCGGACCGACTCCCCCGTGGCTCCCATCTGGAAGATGCCTCCCCCCTCGCGGTCGGAGCGGAAGGCGATCGTGCTGCCGTCGGGCGAGAACGCCGGCTGGGTGTCGTCGAGGGGGGAGTCCGCCGTCAGGTTCCGCGGGTTGCTGCCGCCGATCCGCTGCGAGTAGATGTCGAAGTTCCCCGCCGAGGTAAGCCCGGCGTAGACGAAGTCGTTGCCGTCCGGCGAGATGCTCGGGAAGGTCTTCCTCCCCGCCTGCTCGGTCAACCGGTTGAACGACGCCTGGACCGGTGCCCCGGTGCTCCCGCCGGGGCGCGGCAGGAAGACCGCCAGGGCCGTAAGCACGGTTCCGACGGCGATCACCGCCGCTACGGCGAGGCCGAGCCACGGCCGCCCCTGGGGCCGGGCGGGCGCGACGGCGCGGGTGAAGCCGGTTGCCGGCTCGCCGCGCAGCACGCGCAGGTCGCCGAGCGCCTCCTCCACTGAGGGGTAGCGGTCCGCCGGCTCCTTGGCGATCAGCCGCTCGACGATCCGCGCCAGCTCGGGGGACACCTCGGGGCGCAGCTCGCGCAGCGGCTGCGGCCGCTCGTGGAGGATCGAGTAGATCACCGCCTGCTCGCGCTCGCCGCGGAAGGGGCGCCGGCCGCTCAGCAGCTCGTAGAGCACCACGCCGAGCGACCAGAGGTCGGTGCGCGCGTCCACCTCGTCACCGCGCGCCTGCTCGGGGGACATGTAGGCGGGCGTGCCCGCCGAGGAGCCGGTCTGCGAGATCGCCGCCGACCCCGCCAGCTTGGCGAGGCCGAAGTCGAGGATCTTCACCACCCCATCGCTGGTGACGATCAGGTTCGCCGGCTTGATGTCGCGATGGATGATGCCGTTGCGGTGCGCCTTCGACAGGCCGCGGGCGATCTGCAGGGCGACGTCGATCGCCTCGTCGATCGCCATCGGCCCGCGCTCGATCCGCCGGCGCAGGGTCTCGCCGTCGTAGCAGGGCATGGCGAGGTAGAGACGGCCGTCGGGCGTCTCTCCCAGCTCCAGGATGGTGCAGAGATTGGGGTGATCGAGGCTCGACGCCGCCCGCGCCTCCTGCTCGAAGCGCTCCTTGGCCTGCGGGTCGCGGGTGAGCTCCGGCGGCAGGAACTTGAGCGCGACGATCCGCGCCAGGCGCGTGTCGCGCGCCCGGTAGACGATCCCCATGCCGCCGCCGCCGAGGATCTCGAGGATCTGATAATGGCCGATCGTGCGTCCGCGGTCGCCGTCCTCCTCCTCCCTCGGCGCGCCGTGGATGGAGGGGACGTCCGGGGGCGCGGGGATCTCCAGGAGGGTGCGGTCGGCGTCCGAACCCGGCGGGCTTGACATCCGCGAGGGCGACGCCAGGAGCGCGGCGACCTGCCGGAGCTCGGCGCCCATCTCCTCCATGCCCGGCGTGCGCTCCTCCGGCCGCTTGGCCAGGGCGCGCTCGACGAGCCCTTCGAGCGGCGCCGGCACGCCGGGGCGGAGCGAGGACAGCGGCGGCGGCGCGCTCTTGAGGATGGCGCGGATCATCTCGTTCTCGGACTCGCTGTCGAACGGGCTCCGGCCGGTGACCATCTCGTAGATCACCACCCCCAGCGACCAGACGTCGCTGCGCGGATCGGCCGGCTCGCCGTGGAGCTGCTCGGGCGACATGTAGCCCGCCGTGCCCACCGCCGAGCCGGCGCGGGTCAGCCGCGACTGGTCGGCGAGCTTGGCGATGCCGAAATCGACCAGCTTGACCACTCCGCCGGGGGTGACCATGACGTTGGCCGGCTTGACGTCGCGATGGACGATCCCCCGCTGATGCGCCCGGGCGAGGCCGGCGGCGATCTGCCCGGCGATCGCCACCGCCTCGGCGATGGGGAGCGGCCCGCGCGCGATGCGGTCGCGCAGCGTCTCCCCCTCGCAGAGGGCCATGGCGATGAACAGCGCGCCGTCGGCGGTCTTGTCGATCTCGTAGACCGTGCAGATGTTCGGATGGTCGAGCGCCGACGCCGCCCGCGCCTCGCGCAGAAAGCGCCGCTTGTGCTCCTCAGCGGCGCCGCGCTGGGAGGAGAGGAACTTGAGCGCCACCGGCCGGTCGAGCTTGAGGTCGAGCGCCCTGTAGACGACCCCCATGCCGCCCCCCCCGATGCGCTCGAGGATGCGGTAGTGAGAGACCGTGGTGCCGATCAAGGGGAGCTTTCCTGAGCCTGGGGAAGCGGGATGACAGTCCGGCGCCAGCCGGTCTTAAAGTCGTTTGGCGCTGGATCTTACCAGAACGGTCCCCCCGCCCGTCCCGTCAGGCCGGACCGGAGCTCAGCCGGCCGCGCCGCCGAGAGACTCGCGTAGCTGGGCTCGCAGCAGCTCCAGCCCGGCGAGGTGAGAGGCGCGAGAGCCCCCATCCTCAGGAGGTTCTTTTGGTGGTGGTTCCGGAGCTTTGTCTCGGGTGGGACTCGAACATCCATTCAGCGAGCATCCACACTCGCACCCAGGTGTAACATCCGGCCTCCTTCTTTCTTCCGTTCCACCCAGCTTTATCCCAAGCTCTTGCGAATTGAATCTCATGAGCTCACCTCCCGAATGAAAAGCCCTGCCCTCTGGATAAATTTATTATAGCATGACGTTTACTTCATCGTTAACATCCGGATGTCCCCCTCCTCCTGACTGCGAACGATGTAAATCTCCCGGTCGTCCGGGCTGAGGTCGGCGCTCGTGAACAGGGAGCTTGCTGGCGACGCAAGCAGTTGTTGGGACCGCTTGGTCCGGATGTCGAAGACGTGGATCTGGCCGCCGGGGGATGAGAAGTACAACAACCGGAAGCCATCGTGGAACCAGACCGGCTGCACTCCACCCGGGCGGAGCCGCTCGTAACGACGCGATGCCAGCGAATAAAGGAACAGGTCGTCGTTGATGTGCCCCGCCAGCCATCTCCCATCCGGCGACCAGGAAGAGGCGAAGAAAGGATGTCCGGTCGGCGAAGGGGGGAGCCGTTCCGGAGCCCGTTCGGCGATCGGCCGCGTCAGGTCGAGCAGAGCGGGGCCCGTGAGCCCGACCCCATAGACGAGCCGGCGGGAATCGGGAGACCATAGGGGAAAAAGGACATCGTCTCCTCGCGCGCGGGTCAACTGTTGCAGATCGCTGCCGTCAGGCCGGAGGGTCCAGGCCTCGTACTGTCCGCTACGGTTGGAGTAGAAGAGGATCCGGCTGCCGTCGGAAGACCATATGGGATTCCGGTCCTTGAAGACGTCGTTCGTAAGCTGGCGCAGGCCGCTCCCATCCGTTTTGATAACGAACAGATCCTCCTGGGGGGACTTGGAGGTGAACGCTAGCCATCGACCGTCCGGAGAGACCCGGCAGGTGACGACCTCGCGGGAGCCCTGGGTGATCGGCTGCAGAGTTTGCGTGATGGTGAGGGTCGCTGGATCGAGCCCGGCGCGTTCGATGTTCGCCTTGCCGTACCGTGTGCTGTAGATCGCCCGCTTGCCGTCCTGGGAGAACCTGAGCCCGCTGCTCCAGGGAGAGGGGGTGGTGATCGGCTCAAGATCTCCCTGCGCCTCACCGGTCGTCTCGTCGATCTGGACCCGCCACAGGTTCATGCTGCCGCTGCGGTCGCTGCTGAAGTAAAGGTATCTCCCATCCGGCGACCAGGTGGGGCTCCAATTGACATAGGCGTCGTGGGTGATGGGGACGGGCTTGCCGCCGCGCACCGAAACTGTCCAGATCACCCGCTGCGCGCCGGCCGCTGACACGCCCCAGTAGGCGATCCGGAGGCCGTGCGGCGACCAGCTCGGCTGGACGGCGTCCCCCTCCACGGGGAGGCGCCGTTTCCGTTCGGTGGCGAGGTCGACGCGCCAGATCTGAGATGGGGAGGAACGGCTCCGCGGATCCCGGACCCCTTCGGTGGCGAAGGCGATCTCCTTGCCGTCGGGAGACCAGGCCGGCTCGAAGCCGGAGTCGGTGAGGCGCAGTACCGACTCCCCCGTCGCCCCCATCAGAAACAGGCCACCGCCGTCCCGGCTGGAGTGGAAGGCGATCTGCTTGCCGTCCGGCGAGAACGCCGGCTGCGTGTCGTTCTGGAGGGAATCCTCCGTCAGGTTGATCGGTTTGCTGCCGCCGATCCGCTGCAGGTAGATGTCCTGGTTTCCCGGCGAGGACTCGCGCACGAAGGCGAAGAGCCCCCCGTCCGGAGAGAGGCTCGGAAAGCTGTCGCTCCCCTCCTCATCCGTCAACGTCAACCGGCTGAAGCTCGGCTGGAGGGGCGCCGGCGGGGCGCCGCCGCTGGAGCGTGCCCAGCGGTACGTCCCGGCGACCAGGACCACGATCGCCGCGAGCACGCTGCCGGCCCGGATCGCGGTCCTGCGGCGGGAGGGTCTCACGATCGTCACGCCGATCGTCTCCGTCTTCCCCAACAGCGCCCGCAGTCCGGCGAGCGGCTCCTCGATCGACGGGTAGCGGTCTCCCGGCTCCTTCGCCATCAAGCTCTCGACGATCGGCGCCAGCTCCGCGGGAACGTCCGGACGCAGCTCGCGCAACGGCCGCGGGCGATCGTGGAGGATGGAATAGATCACCGTCACCTCGCGCTCCCCCCGGAACGGCCGCTGGCCGGCCAGCATCTCGTAGAGCACCACGCCGAGCGACCAGAGGTCGGTCCGCGCGTCCACCTCGCCGCCGCGCGCCTGCTCGGGGGACATGTAGGCGGGGGTGCCCACCGAGGAGCCGGTGCGCGAGACCGCCGCCTGACCGGCCAGCTTGGCGAGGCCGAAGTCGAGGATCTTCACCACCCCGTCGCCGGTGACGATCAGGTTCGCCGGCTTGACGTCGCGATGGACGATGCCGCTGCCGTGGGCCTTGGCGAGGCCAAGGGCGATCTGCGTGGCGATATCCAACGCCTCCTCGACGCTCAGCGGCCCGCGCTCGATCTTGCAGCGCAGGGTCTCGCCGTCGTAGAGCGGCATGGCGAGATAGAGGCGGCCGTCCGGCGCGTCTCCGAGCTCCAGGATGGTGCAGAGATTGGGATGGTCGAGGCTGGACGCGGCGCGCGCCTCCTGCTCGAACCGCTCTCGCGCCCGCGGATCGCGGGTCAGCTCCGGGGCCAGGAATTTGAGGGCGACGGTGCGCGCGAGCCGGGTGTCCCGAGCCTTGTAGACCACCCCCATCCCGCCACCGCCGAGCAGCTCCAGGATCTCGAAGCGGTCCACACGCTGGCCGATCCATCCCACCACGTCCGCGGGACCGGTCGGCAGGGACGAGAGCGGGATCTCGAGCAGCGTGTCGTCCCCGTCCTGCGCAGCCAGCGGCCCGGCGGGAGCCGCCGCGACGCTCTGCAGCTCGGCTCGCAGCGCGCTCATGCCGGCATGGCGGGCCTCCGGAGCTTTCGCCAGGGCCCGCGCGACGGCCCTTTCGAGCGCCGGCGGCACCCCTGGGCGCAGCGTGGCCATCGGGCTCGGGTCGCTCCTGAGGACCGCCTGGACCAGCTCGACCGCGGACCCGCCTTTGAACGGCGGGCTCCCGGCCACCATCTCGTAGATCACCGCTCCCAGCGCCCAGACGTCCGTGCGCGGATCGGTGGCCTCACCCCGGATCTGCTCGGGGGACATATAGACCATCGTGCCCATCACCGTGCCGGAGCGGGTGATCCGGGACTGATCCTCGAGCTTGGCGAGGCCGAAGTCGACGATCTTCACCCGTCCATCGGGAGCCAGCATGACGTTGCCCGGCTTGACGTCGCGGTGGACGATCCCCCGCTCGTGAGCGCTGGCGAGGCCGGCGGCGATCTGTCCGGCGATCGCGAGGGCGTCGGCGATGACCAGCGGCCCGCGCGAGATCCGCTCGCGCAGGGTCTCCCCCTCGCAGAGGGCCATGGCGATGAACAGCGCGCCGTCGGCGGTCTCGTCGATCTCGTAGACCGTGCAGATGTTCGGATGGTCGAGCGCCGAGGCCGTCCGCGCCTCGCGCAGAAAGCGCCGCTTGTGCTCCTCGTCGGCGCCGCGCTGGGAGGAGAGGAACTTGAGCGCCACCGGCCGGTCGAGCTTGAGGTCGAGGGCCCTGTAGACGACGCCCATCCCGCCCCTGCCGAGGAGATCGAGGATCCGGTAGTGCGAGACCGTGGTGCCGATCAACCGGCGCCGCTCCCCGTCCTCGCCCGGGCCTGCAGCTCGGCGAGCTCCTCGTGGAACCCCTGGACGATCCGCTCCGGGTCGGGGACCAGCCCGGCGTCCGAGGCGAGCCCCATGCGGACGTGGCCGGCGTAACTGAAGATGCTGATGCCGAGCCCCACCCGTCCCGACTGCGGCACCCAGAAGAAGATCTCGCGGATCGCCCTGCCCGCCAGGTAGAGCACCTCGCGCGGGCCGGGCACGTTGGTCATCACCGCCGTCGTCTTGGCGGCGAAAATGCCGACCACCATCCGCTGCACCGCCGCCGGCACCACCCCCAGCAGCTTGAGGATCAGGTAGACCACCACCGGCTCGGCCGAGCGCTTGAGCGCGTCCGACCGCTCGTGCAGCTCGGCCAGCCGCTCCACCGGGTCCGCGATGCCGACCGGCAGCGACAGGAAGATCAGCCCGAACTGGTTGCCGAGGTCCGCCATGTCGTCGAGCGATCGCAGGTTGACCGGCATCGCCGCCCGGAAGTTGAGGCCGTCCGCCGGTTTGCCCTTCTCCTCCAGGTAGCGCCGTAGCCCCCCGGTCATCGCCGAGAGCAGGACGTCGTTGACCGTCCCCTTCAGCGCGCGGCCGATCTCCTTGACGTCGTCGACCGCGATCGACTCGGACCAGGCGACGCGCTTGGGGACTCCGAGCGGCCCCTTGAAGATCGTCGACGGATCGGGCAGGCGGAGCACCAGACGGGTGAAGGCGCTCAGCGAGCCGAGGCTCGACTTCAGGATGCCCAGGGAGCTGAAGGCGTCTGCCGACTGCTGCATCAGCCGGATGCCGTCGGGCATGATCCGCTCGGCGAGTTGCTTGGCCGCCTCATGCCCCCGCCGCGGCAGCCGGAAGAGGTCGGTGAACGGGCTGTCGAGCTCGTCCGGCGCCTCGGACCCCGGCTCCCCCGCCGTTACGTCGGTCAGCGACAGGAGCACCAGCAGGAGCGCCATGCCGTCGCCGATGCAGTGATGGAGGCGTCCCACCAACACGCATCCCTCCCCCTTGAACCCCTCCAGAAGGTAGAAGCTCCAGAGCGGTCGCCCGAGGTCGAGCGGCTCGCTCATCAGCTCGCTGACCACCTCGCGCAGGGCCCCCTTGTCGCCCGGCTTCGGCAGCTCCCTGCGGTGCAGGTGACGGTCGAGGTCGAGCTCGGAGTCCTCCTCCCAGCAGGGATCGCCCTCGTAGTAGACGATGTGCTGCCGGAAGCGCCGGATCGGAAGCAGCCGGCGCCGCATCATCGCCTTGAGCCGGTCGAACGACACCGGCTCGTCCATCACCAGGGCGCCGTTGATGATCATCAGATTCGACGGCTCGTCCATCCGCAGCCAGGCGTGATCGACGGCGGAGAGCGGCTCCCGCAGGGTTCCGGGATCTTCCTGAGAGGCCAAGGCGATTCCTCCTGAGCGATGTCCTTCCGGGTGTCTTCCAGGGTGATGGCGATGTGAAGTTTACACCTCCGGCATGCCGGACCGGCCCGCGCGTCCCTCGGCGAGCCCGCGTGCCCGGCCCCGGCGACGAAAGCTCGGCATAGCGATACCGCGCTCCCCCGCCTGCTGCTTCTCGACACCAACATTCTGATCCACCTGGTCCGGGACAACCCGACGGGTAGGTCGATCGACGCCAGGTTCTCTCTGCGCAAGCGGTGATGAGGGCCTACGCCGCGTCCGCCTCGATCGCGGCGACCACGGCGTCGGTGAACTGCGTGGTGCCCGCCTCGCCGCCGAGGTCGCGGGTGCGGATCTTCTGGCGGACGATGACGTCGCGCAGCGCTCGGCGGACGCGCTCGGCCACCTCGTCCTTCTGCATGTGGAAGAGCATCATGATCGCCGAGCGCATCAGCGCCAGCGGATTCGCGATGTCCTTGCCGGCGATGTCCGGCGCACTGCCGTGGACCGCCTCGAAGACCGCCCCCTCGATCCCGATGTTCCCTCCCGGCACCACGCCGAGGCCGCCGACGAGCCCGGCGCAGAGGTCGGAGACGATGTCGCCGTAGAGGTTCTCGAGCAGCAGCACGTCCCACTCCTCGGGACGCATCACGAGCTGCATGCACATGTTGTCGACGATCCGGTCGTCGGACTCGATCTCCGGATATTCCGAGGCGACCCGGCGCACGCAGTCGAGGAACAGGCCGTCCGAGAGCTTCATGATGTTCGCCTTGTGGACGGCGGTCACCCGCTTGCGGCCGTGGCGGCGGGCGTACTCATAGGCGAAGCGGGCGATGCGCAGCGAGGCTTTCTCGGTGATGATCTTGATGCTCTCGACGACGCCCGGCACCACGATGTGTTCCAGCCCGGCGTAGAGGTCCTCGGTGTTCTCGCGCACCACGATGATGTCCACCCCGGTGAAGCGGCTGGGGATGCTCTCCAGCGACCGCGAGGGGCGGAGGTTGGCGTAGAGCTCGAGCTCCTGGCGGAGCTGGACGTTGATCGACTTGAACCCCTTGCCGACCTGGGTGGTGACGGGCCCTTTGAGCGCCAGCCGGTTGCGGCGCACCGATTCGAGCACCTCGGGAGGGAGCGGGTTGCCGTACTTCTCCAGCGCCTCGGCGCCGGCGATCTGGCGCTCCCATTCGATCTCGGCCCCGGCGGCCTCCAGGACGCGCACGGTGGCGTTGCTGACCTCGGGGCCGATGCCGTCGCCGGCCAGGAGTGTGACGGTGGTCTTGCTCATGATGTCTCCTCGGGCCGCCCCCTCGCCGGGGCGGCGGCGGGAAGGGTATCACGCGCCCGTTCCGCGATCGCTCCACGCTCCCCAGCTCGTTCCGGCGCCGCCCCAGACGTCCGCCAGGTGCCGGGCGAAGCCCTCGGGAACGGGCTCGATCTGGTAGAGGCGCGCGTCGCCCAGCGACCACTCGCAGACGGTGCGCCCCTCCGGAGTGAGCTCGCGGACGAAACAGGCTCCCGTGCCCGAGCCGGAGAGGTCGCCGCCCGCGGCGACGAAGACGCGGCCGCCCCAGAAGCCCGCGTCCTGCACCCACCCGGCCGGGACGGGGAAGAACCCCTCCAGCGTCAGGTCGGAGCGCAACAGCACCAGGCGCCCCGCCCGGGTGTCGCAGAGCACATAGCCGCCTTCGCGCTCCCGGATGGAGTGGGGGTTCCGCAGACCGCGGACGACCGGCTCCATCCGTCCGGTGGCGCGCTCGACATGGACGAGCTCGCCGCGCGAGAACAGGGTGGCCAGCACGCCGCTCTCGCCATAGGGGATGGCGGAATTGGGATGCGCCCCGAAGCGGCTGGGGACGTACTGGCCCCGGTAGTCGAGAGCCGGGTCGAACCAGCGCAGGGGCTCCGGCGTCCCATCGTGCTCGAACACGTTGTAGCGCCAGGCAATGGTTCCGAGCGGGTCCATCTCCAGGATCGCATCGGTGCCGGAGCTGGTCACCAGCAACCGGTCCGCCGTTCGATGGACGGAGTGCGGATGGTTGAACCACGCCTGGCGGACGATGCGTGGCGGCCGCGCGCCGTCGAGCAGGAGGATGGCGTCGAGATCCCAGGACGCCACCGCCAGGCCGTCCGCGGTCCGCGCGAAACCCATCGGCTTGGGCAGCGATCGGCTGGCGATCACCCGCCGGTTGTCCCAGTCGACCACCAGGAGGGCGCCGCCGGTGCTCGCGAACGCCGGCGGACGCGGGACGGAGCGGGCCTGCGGATGGGCGAGCAGCCAGTCGCGAGCCTCGGACGTCGCCCTGAACAGGACCGGCCAACTGAGCACCGGCAGGCTGACCAGCAGGAACATTCAGCCTCCGAGCTGCACCGGCAGCTCCCGGAGGCCGCGGAAGGCGAAGCTGGGAACGTAGACCAGCGCTTCCCAGGAGCACGCCAGGGACGGGCGCCGCGGCAGGAGAGCCGCCAGCAGGGCGCGGAGCTGAGCGCGCGCCAGCCGTGCGCCCAGGCAGGCATGCGCCCCGAAGCCGAACCCGACGTGCCGGTTGGGGGTTCGATCGGGCACGAAACGATCGGGCTCGGGGAACCGGTCAGGGTCCAGATTGGCACCCACGAGCCATCCGAGCACGACGGCACCGGCCGGAATGAGGGTCTGGTGGAGCTCGACCGGAGCGGTCGTGTGCCGCCCGACATGCAGCACGGCGCCCTCCAGCCGGAGGCACTCCTCGACGGCGGTGTCGAGCAATCCTTCGCCGCCCTCGCGGATCCGGCCCATCGCTTCCGGATCGCGCAGGAGGGCCAGAACCGCGTTCCCCGCCTGGAAGACCGGCGGCGAGAGCCCGCCGATCACCAGGACGGCCGCGAGCGCCGCGAGGGTCTGGATGTCGAGCTCGTCGCGGAGATCCAGCAGGCAGAAGGAGAGAGACCCCGCCGCTCCCCTCTCCTCGTCGCGCTGCCGCGGGCAGGCGCGCAGGAAGTCGCACATCTGCCCGATGGCGGCGCGGGCGGCCGCCGTGGTGTCCGGCGTGGTGTCCGGCGTGGCCTGGCGCGCCTCCGCGTAGGCGCGGATCGCCCGCACCCAGAGGCTCAGGCGCGGGATGTCCCGGTCGGCGACGCCGAGGAGACGCGACAGCATCCGGACGGCCAGCGGGAGCGCCAGATCGCCGAGGACGTCGACGACTTCCCCCCGCGCCACCTCGCCGAGCCAGCGGTCCATGGCCTCTCGCGCCTGCTCTTCCAGCGTAGGCCCGCCGCTCGCCGCGAACACTTGCGCCATCGCGTGCCGCAAAGGCCCATGCTCCGGAGGGTCCGCGGCGGGCAGCGTCCGCGCCAGGAAGCTCTCGACCTCGGCGATCGCGGGCCACAGGTCCGCGGGGAAACGGTCGCGGTCGCGCCGGGCTCTCCGCGCGCTGAATCGCGGATCGCGCCCGAGCGCCACCACGTCGTCGTACCGGGTGAGGCAGTACGCGTCCAGGTGGGGCTCGCGGTACACAGGCGCGAGATCCCGCATCTCGCGCAGCGTCGCGTGGGGGGCACGCCGGAAACCCTGCCCGGACAGGTCGAAGACGGCGGGGCTCACAGGAACATCGGGCTCGGGTTGAGCTGCGATTCATCGGCGGGAGCGTCGCGCCAGCCCATCTCGACGGGAACGTCATAGAGCCGTCCGGGAGCGAAGCGGGCCCACAGGTGACGGAGGCCCGGCACGATCACCTTGGCGACCGGCAAGCCGATCTCCGCGCGCGTCTGGTCCAGCACGAGCACGTCGAGCCCCTGGCCCTCCAGCCGGCGCGTGAGGCGGTCGAGCGTCGCCTCGGGCTCCGCCACGGCATCCCGCGGGAAGTCCTGCCGGCGGCGCGCGGGCGCGCCGCCGGCCGGCAGCAGGTAGGGGTGCGCGGCCAGCCGCTCGTGCCGGAGCCAGCGCAGGGTCTCCGGGTCGTCGATCGCGTCGAGGTCGGCACCGCGCGCACCGTCCCGCGGGAGCAGCACCGAGCAGGTCTGCGCGAGCTCGGCCGTGGCGCGCTCGATCGCCACGGCCGCATCGACGTCGGCGGCAAAGCCGAAGGTGATGGCGCCGCCGCCGTCCCGCAGGCAGGAGATGGCCGCGAACGTGGGCACCTGGAGGTCCGAGGTGACGTCCAGCGCGTGCAGGCTCCGCCCCCTCTCGGCCAGGAAGCGCTCGAACCGGCGGATGGCGGGGGATCCGAAGCTCTCCAGGTCGACGCCGGGGCGCCGGACGCGGTTGTACCACCAGAGGGCCACCGCGTCGCGCTCGACGAGCTCCAGCAGCCCATGGAGGGTGGCGTGGGCGAAGGTGGCACCGGCCGCGCAGCCGTTCGAGCAGCCGACCCCGAACGTCTCCTCGGGAGCCTGGGGAACCTCGCGATAGCAGCACGAGGTCGGGAGGTAGCGCTCGGCCCCGCTGGCGAGGGAGCGGATGGTCGTCCACTCGACGGGGACTTCCGGGTCAAAGGGGAGGGGGACGAAGGTGAAGCGGGAGCCGCGGGCCACCCAGGCTGCGCGCTCGCGGTACTGGCGCTCGCTGAAACCCAGCACCGTGTGCGGATGGATCGCGCGCGGGCCCAACTCGGAAAAACGGGCGCGGAAGCGGGGCTCTGTGACGTGGAAGTGTGCGCTGTAGCGCTCCAGGGCTTCGCCGAGCGCGCCCGCCCGGGCCGCCGCCAGGCCCACGCCCTTTCCCGCGGCCCCCTGAGCCCGCGGATCCGGCGCGGCGGTGGCCGTCGTGAAGCCGCTGGTGCACACTCGAAAGCCGCTGTCCTCCATCCGGCCGTCGGGCACGATCGGCCTCGCCACGCCGGTGAGAGGGCTGGCGAGGCGCTCGAAGCGCGCCAGGAAGGCGTCCGCGGACCCGCCGCTCACCGGTGCCGGGTCGAGGCGAAGAGCGGCGGAACACTCCGGGCAGTCGGGCACCGGGACGACCGCGTGGACCTCCGAGCGGAGGGTGAAGAGGTCGAGGGTGAGCAGGTTGCCCACCAGGTCCGAGAGCGCCGGGGAGATCAGGGCGCGAGCGATCGGCGCCGCCGCGAGCGCGAGCGCGGCGCGGCGGGCGCCCGGACCGCCAAGGCTCGGCGGCGCGGCGCCGCCGGGGTCGCGGGACGCGAGCGCATGGACGGGCAGATTGGCGGCGGCCCGCCGGACCAGACAGCGCCAGCAGGGCGCCTCCCCGGGGCGGAAGACCGGGCCCAGCCAGAGGCGCGCGCCGCCGGCCCTGACCAGCATCCAGGGGCGGCCGTCCCTCAGGGCAGCGTCGTGATGCGCGCGATTGCGGGGGTCGAGGTAGTCGTCCGTCACCACCACCCGCAGATCTTCAAGGTCTTCGCCCTCCGGAGCCACGCGCACCGACAGCTCGGCGAGCGCATCGCGCAGGGCGTCGAGGCCGGGGACGGAGCCGGTGGAGCACAGTCCGACCGTCCGGCACGCGAGTCGCTCGCGAGCGACTCCGGGCTCCATCCCCTGTGCTGTCCACGCCGCCATCCCCGGGGCCAGATCCGCCTCGACCACGACACCCTTGCGGCGCAGCAGCTCGAAGACGTAGAAGGTCTCCGCTGGCGGTATCTCGGGCGCGAGCGCGCCGGCGATGGCGTCCGTCGAGCGGCGGCCGTCGATCGCGCGCAGCACCGCAGGCAGCGCCGATCCGCGGACGCCGATCTCTTCCAGCTCGGAGAGCAGCCCTACCGGCACCTCCCCCTCGGTGACGAGGCGCACGTGCGGCGCGAGGGCGGGGACGTGGATCACGGGGTCCGCGCCTCGACCGCTCCCGCCGCCACCAGGCGTTCGAGCAGGGTCCGCAGATAGCGCTCTTCTTCCGCGTCGCTCCCCGCGCAGGCCGCCGCCAGCGACTCCAGGGTGTGCCGTTCGCCGGCGCGCAAGGCGGCGAGGAGCCGGTCCACGGCCGGCGTGGCGGTCGCCAGGAAGCGCCGGCCGTTGGCCGCGAGCAGCAGTTGGCCCTCCCCCCACGGCTCGGTCAGGACGGGGCAGTCCGGGGCCTGTTGAATCTCGCTGCCGGCGGACACTCTGGCCGGCTCCACCGGACAGCGGGTGAAGCCCATGGCGCTGCGCCGGGCGAGGGACTCCGAGCGCAGCGCCCGTTCGAGCCTGTCGCCCTGGACCATCCGGCGGAGCGAGCTCAACAGGTCCACCGGGTCCGGGCTCGGACCGCCGCCCTCGGCGCCGCCGTCCGCGTCCTGCTCCAGCAGCTCCCGAACGGTCTGGGCGAGCACGCTCGCGGGGCTCCTGCCCAGGTGGAATCCGAGGTTGAGGGACGCGGTCCAGGAGCTGTTCGACTCCCCCACGTGCCAGCAGTCGGAGGGCCAATAGAGGGCATCGCCCGGGCCGCCCGTCAGGACGGTCGCGCGCGGGCGCCACTCTTCATAGTCCAAGGTGGATACGGGGACGGACGCGGAGGGCAGGACGCTGGAGGGCCAGACCAGCATGGTCTTCGTCCCGGTCAGCGGAAAGAGCAGCACGCTCGCGTCGTCCCTGTGCACGCCTAGGGTGGTGACGGTCTGGGTGCGGACGAAGAGGGCCGCCTCGGCGCGCGTGGAGGCCAGGTCGACGCACTCCGCCAGCGGCGCGAGCAGCCGGCGCAACCGCCGCCAGAGGAGGGGGCTGTAGCTCTGGGCTTCGTTGACGATCAGCTCGAAAGGGCGGCCGTCGAGAGCGCCCTCGGCGCGGGCGATCCAACCTTCGATCGAGCCGTCCTCCGGGCGCGGGAGCAGGCGCCCTACGTCGGTGAGACGGAGGGCGTGATCGACGGAGAACCGGATGTCGAAGGGGCGCGCGCCGATCGCCGCGAGCCCGTCGCCGCCGGGACGATAGCCGGCGGCGGCGCGCACGAGGACCTCCCAGAGCTCGACGGCGGAGAGCGGCGGCGAGGGCAGCAGGCCGGGGAGCGCGATCGCGCTGCGCTCCCACTGCGCGGCGAGAGTCTCGATCCTCAACCCGCCAGTCTCACGCAGGCGCGCCGCGGTCAGAAGATGTAGTAGAACGTGGCGGCGTCCTCGGTCCGCAGCGGCGAGTCCAGCTCGACCACGTCCCGCGCCGGCCTCGTCGGCAGGACCAGGTTGAAGGTCGTGGGGGTGTTCTCCACGACCTTCAGCTCGACGCCAGCGGGCGGCTCGACCCCGTAGGAACGGAAGACCGCGGCAGGATCCGCGAGGAGCCGCGACTTCAGCGAGGGATCGTGCCACGACTCTGCCACGATCCGGTACCAGATTTTGGTGATCTCGGCGCGAGAGTGCTGGGATGAGCTCAATTTGACCTCCCTGAGTATGGAGGGATCGTAACTACTAATCCAATAGGGGTCAAGCTCGGGTCCGCGGGTCGATCGCCAGAGGATCGATCGCCAGAGGATACTTCAGCGTCTTCCGGAGCCATTCCCCGTTGTCGCGGACGCCGCTCGACAGCTCACCGACCAGCGCCTCCCGCTGTTGATAGAGACGGTAGCCTTCCGCCGAGCGCAGGTAGCCGGCGGCCTTGGGCTCCTCGGCGAAGAGCGCCGCCTCGCCGATCTCCGCCGCCCGGCGGGCGTAGCGCTCGCGGTTGTCGAGCAGCGCCTTGACCAGGAAGGGCATCACCATCGAGTAGTCGGCCTGGGCGCTCTCGGTGGTCTGCTGGTAGGTGTCGCGGTCGACCTTCCCCCAGGTCACCGCCTCGGCCGGCGGGCAGGAGGAGAGCGACCCTTCAGTGACCGGCGCACTGACGATCTGGACGTCGAAGGTGTAGCCGCGGATGCCCTCCAACCCGAGCACCTGGCCGAGCGCCGGCTCCGGCTGCAGGTTGTAGTTCTTCGGCACGCCGCCCCCCAGGATCAGGGTGGCGAGCGAGTGCGCCGGATGCGTGAACAGCCCCCAGTAGTGGTAGGCGCACGACTCGAAGACCTCGGCGTGGAGGTCGAGCGCGAACTCGTACCTCTCCAGCAGCCCCGCCTGCTTCATCGCCCAGAGCTTCATCGAGTTGAGGAACAGGCTGCCGTCGCCGGGCGCGCCGACGAGGATCGGGACCGCCAGCCGGTGGCAGGTAGCGAGCAGCCCGGGCGTCACACCGTTCCTCTCCTCCTGCGCCGCGTAGATGCCGCCGAGGAGGTAGCGCAGCTCGGTGCCGGACATCGACTTCTGGAACTCGGGGCGAAGCAGGCAGGCGGTCATGAAGCGGTCCTGCTGGAACAGGACGTCCTCGTCGAAGGCCATGTCGGTGACGCGGATGGTCTTCTCGTCGCGCAGCGCGCCGTCGTCGCCGAAGATCGGCACCTCGAAGATCGGATCGGGGTGCTCGTCGAGGCTGCGGTGGCCGTCGTGATAGCAGACGGCGTCGGTGGTGCTCAGGTACGCCACCCAGCCGGTCTCCAGCAGCGGGATCAGCCAGGTCTGGTGCTGCCCCGAGACCGTCACCGGACCCGCGATCGCCAGCGTCAGCGGGCAGCCGGCGCCGATCGCCTGGTCGAGCAGCGTGTAGACCCGCCGCAGGTAGGCGCCGCCGAACGCCGGCAGGCAGGAGCGGAAGAGCTCGTCGAGCGTGCCGCACTCGTCGACCCGCCGCACCTCGACGCGCCGCTTGGACTGGAGGTGCACGTTGTGGGGGAGGCGGTTGTCGTGGGCGCTGCTCATGGCGGGTAAAGGTATAAGGTCGGGGCGGGGGGCGCAAGGCGCGGGGGGGAGAGGGGGAGGGAGAGAGAGGGAGAGGGAGAGGGGGGAGAGAGGGCGAAGCCGCTCCCCCACCCCGAAGCCTCACCCCCGGCCCCTCTCCCGCCGCCCTCCCGCCGGCCGGGAGAGGGGGGGCGTGACGGGAAGGACGTGGCATGTAGGGAGCGCCATGCGCTCCTTGAAACGTTGACGGTGCGCAAAGCGCACCCTACAAGCACCAACGCTTCAACCGGGCCCCCCCTCTCCCGGCCGGCGGGAGGGCGGCGGGAGAGGGGCCGGGGGTGAGGCTTCGGGGTGGGGGGCCGCCCGCAGGCCTTCAACCCTGCGCCTTCCCTACCGCCCCAGCTCCTCGATCCGCGCCACCACGTCCCGATACGCGTTGTTGATCCCGTAGAGCTCGACGAACACCTTGTAGGCGGAGTCCTTGTCGTCCACGGCCAGGTAGGCGCAGCCGAGGTCGTAGAGCAGGCCGAGGTGGTCCTCCTCGCCGAGGCCGGGGGCGTCGAGGCCGCGGCGGTACCACTTGACGGCGAGCTCGGGGAGCCCCTTGTCGAGGAAGCAGAGGCCGAGCATCGAGCAGCAGAGCACGAGATGGCCGTGGTCCTTGGCGGCGACCTGGAACTCGCCGATCGCCTCGTCCAGGAGGCCCATCTCGCGGTAGGCGATGCCGAGGTTGAAGTGGGTGTCGTAGTCGGTCGGCGAGAGGTGCTCGGCGACCCCCTTCTTGAACCCTTCGACGATCTCCTCCAGCGACTGCTCGGCCGGCTGGGAGAGCATCTCCCCCGGCTTGAAGAGATCTTCCTGCGAGAGCTCCTGCTCCAGCTCGGCGGCGAGGTCGAAGAAGTCGTCCTCCTCGTCGAACAGGCTCTCCGAGCGCGCGTCCCGCGCCGGGCGGTTGCGGTCCGCCTCGTCGAGCCAGCTCATGCCCCCCGTGTCGTCGAGGTTCTGCGGCAGCGCGCGGCCGGCGGCCGGGGCCGGCGGCGGGATCTGGAAGGGCGGCGCAGCGCTCCCCGCGCCGGTCGGCGGCTCCCAGTCGGCATCCTCGGCCTCGATCATCTCGCCGATCTCGAGCGGATTGAAGATCACCGGTCCGGCTTGCTGGGGAGCGGCCTGAGGTGAAGGAGGAACAGGCGGAGGCGCTTCGACGGCGGGCGCCTGGGCGGCCACGGGCGGCGTAGGCGGCGCCGGCGGCGGAGCGACAGGCGCGGCCGGCCGCTTGGCCTTGGGCGCGAGCAGGCCGCGCAGCTCGCGATCGATGTCTCCGGACGAGCGCTTGCGCGCCGCCGGCACCGGAGGGGGCGGCGCCTCGACCGGCGGCGGCATTTCGAGAGCCGGCGGCGCGGGCGACAGCGTCGACAGCTCCGCCAGATCCAGATCCAGATCGAGCTCGGTCTCCACGGGCGCCGCGGCGACCGGAGCGGGAGGGGGAGGCGGCGGTGCGGCGGCGACTGGAGGGGGTGGCGGCGGCGGTGCCTCGACCGGCGCGTGCGGATCGGCCACGACGCGCTCGCCGTCCATCCGGAAGCCGGCCTCCACGAGCTGCCGGCGCATCTTCGGCCAGACCACCGTGTCGCGAGCCTCCACGGCGGCCCGCGAGAAGGCGTTGGCCAGCTCGACCACGCGGTCGAGGCGCCCCTTGTCGAGCTGGATCTGGACCCTCGCGGCATGGGCGCCGAGGTTGCGCGGCTGGATCCGCAGCGCCTCTTCCAGGCGCTCCATGGCCTTGTCCTCGAGGCCGTACTTGGCCAGCACCTCGGCCTCGCTGACCAGGTCCTCGTCGCGGGCCAGCGCCTCCGGCTGCAGCTCGGCCGCGGTGCGCTCCAGCAGGTCGTGATCGATGCCGCCGGTCGGCGGCGCCACCCCCCGCGCCAGCGCCGCCGGTGAAGATGCCGGAGCGGGCTCCATCTCGACCGCCCAGATCGACGCGTCGAGCGGCGGCAGGTCGGCGTCCAGGTCGAGCTCGATCTCGCCGGCTTCCAGCGGCGGCAGCTCGTCGGCGTCGAACGCCTCCAGCCCGTAGAGCGGTTGCGCGGCGCCGCCGATCTCGCCGAGATCGATCTCCGTCTCCGCGAGCGCTGGCGCCGGCGCTTCCTCGACGGCCGGCGCGGCGGCGCTCTCCTCCCCGCGCGACCAGGCCGAACCGAGGCGGCTGCCGGTGCCCGAGAGCATGTCCGGCGGCGGCTTGACGAGGCTCGACGGCTCGTCGTCCGCGTCCATGTCGAGGACGAAGACCTCGTCGAGGTCGAGCTCGATCTCGTGCGGCTCGGCCTGCCGCGGCGCGGGCTCCGGCTCGGCGGCGGGAGCGGCCTCCACCTCGGGGAGCGCCTCGGGAAAAACCTCCGAGCGCGCCGGCAGCGCCGTGGCCGCCTCGGCGGCCTGCACCGCGGCGGCCATGTCCTCGTCGCCCCAGCCCATCTCCTCGAAACCGCCGCCATAGGGGATCGCCTCGAACTCGTCCTCGACCGGCGACGGCGCCGGGGCCGGCGGCGCCGGTGGTGGCGGTGGCGTGAAGCGGGGCTCCGGCGGCCGTGGCGGTGGGGTGGGGCTCGGCGACGGCTGGACCGCCGCCGGGCGCGCCGCCGGCTCGCCGACCGACGTCTCCTCCATCCGGGCGAGGCGGCCGATGCGCGCCGCCTGCGGGTTGCGCTCGGCGGCGATCGAGAGGAAGCGGGCCGCCGCCGCGGTGGCCCCCGCCTCCTTGAGCTTGAAGACGGCGTCGTTGATGAACCCCAGGCTGCTGCTGTCGATGTCGAGCGCCCGCTCGTAGACCTGGGCCGCGTCCTGCGCCCGGCCGTGGGCGATCATCATCTCGGCGATGACCCGGTACTCGTTCATCGCCTTCTCGATCAGTTGCTGCGACTGGTAGATCTCGGCGAGCTTGACGTGGTAGCTCGGGTTGTTCGGCTCCAGGTCGGCCATCTTCTGGTAGATGGCGATCGCCGACGCCGCGTTGTCGTGCTTCTGGTAGTAGTCGGCGAGCACCTGGTACTGGGTGCGCGCCTCGTTGACCAGCCCCTGCCGGTGGTAGAGCTCGGCGAGCTTCTCGTAGACCTCCAGCCGCGTCGGGTCGAGCTTGATGATCTTCTTGTAGATCGCGATCGCCTTGACGAAGAACCCTTCGGTGGCGTACTGCTCGGCGATCTGGGTGAAGAAGTCGACGGCCTCGTCGATCCGCTGGATACGGGCGTAGAGGTCGCCGATCCGGTTGAGGGTGTTGATGTCGTTCGGGTTGTCCGCCAGCAGCTTGCGGTACTCGCGGATCGCCGGCTCGATCTTGCCGCGGGAGACGTACTTCTCCGCGGTCTGCACCACCTGCTCGCGCTGGACCGCCATCAGCAGGGGCCCTCGGCGCGCGGCAGCACCGTCCGGAAGGTGAGGCGGTGGACGGGCGACGGCCCGAAGGCCGACAGCGCCTCCAGGTGCTCGGGCACGCCATACCCCTTGTGGTCAGCGAAACCGTACTGGGGATAACGCCCGTGCAGCTCGACCATCATCCGGTCGCGCTCCACCTTGGCAACGATCGAGGCGCAGGCCACCGCGTAGCTACAGCAGTCGCCGCGCACCAGCGGGATGCAGGGGAAGCCGAAGCCGGTGAGCCGCACGGCGTCCACCACCGCGCAGTCGGGCGCCGGGCGGAGACGGGTCAGCGCCTCGCCCATGGCGAGGCGGGTGGCTTCGAGGATGTTGACCTTGTCGATGATGTCGGGGGACACCGCGGCGACGGCGACGGAGACCGCGTGCGAGCGGATCGCCGCGGCCGCGCGCTCGCGCTCCGGAGCGGTGAGGCACTTGCTGTCGTCCACACCGGGGACCAGGCAGCGGCCGTCGAGGATCACCGCGGCGGCGACCACCGGGCCGGCGAGCGAGCCGCGGCCCACCTCGTCCACGCCGGCGATCAGGCCGTAGCCGCAGCGCGCCAACCCCACTTCGAGGCCGCGCAGGAGGTGGAGACGATAGGCCTCGACGAACAGCTCGATCATGGCCCGCGCGGGCGGGATCGGTTGCGACGCCCTGGTCACCCCACGACTCCTTTCACAGCCGCCTCGCGAGCCTCAAGCCGCCTCTTACGACTTGCGCTGGTCGTCCCGGCGCTCCTCGATGCGAGCCGCCTTGCCGCGCAGGTTGCGCAGGTAGTACAGCTTGGCGCGGCGCACCCGGCCCCGGCGGATGACCTCGATCTTGTCGACGTTCGGCGAGCACATCGGGAAGATCCGCTCGACGCCGACGCTGCCGGACATCTTGCGCACCGTGAAGGTCTCCCGGGTGCCGCCGCCGCGACGGGCGATCACGACCCCCTGGAAGATCTGGATTCTGTGCTTGTCGCCCTCGACCACGCGGACGTGGACGCGAAGCGTGTCCCCGGACTTGAAGTCGGGCACGTTCTGCCGCAGATAGGCGTTCTCGACCTGCATCAACTGGTTCATCGCTCACCTCGTAACTCGGCTTGCCCAAAGGGACAGTGCCGTCATTATTTCTATTTCGCCTCGACTTCACAAGAGCCGGCCGCGCGAGCGGCCAGCAGGTCGGGGCGCTTGGCGGCGGTCGCCCGCAGCGCCTCGCGCTCCCGCCAGCGCCGGATCGCCGCGTGGTCCCCCGACATCAGGACCTCCGGCACCCCCAATCCCTCCACCACCGGCGGCCGCGTGTAGTGCGGATGGTCGAGCAGGCCGGCCCGGAAGCTGTCGTTCGCCACCGAGTCGGCGAGGCCGACCACCCCCGGCACCTGCCGCGACAGCGCCTCGATCAGCACCATCGCCGGCAGCTCGCCGCCCGACAGCACGTAGTCGCCGATCGAAATCTCCTGGTCGACCACCGTCTCGCGCACCCGCTCGTCGATCCCCTCGTACCGCCCGCAGAGGAGCACCAGCCCCTCGGACTCGGCGCGCGCCGCCAGCTCGCGCACCTTCGCTTCGTCCAGCCGCGCGCCCTGGGGCGAGAGGAGCACTCGCCAGGGGCTCCCGCTTTCCCCCATCTCCGCGGCTACGGCGCGCACGGCGCGGATCCAGGGGGGCGCCGTCATCACCATCCCGCCGCCGCCGCCGTACGGCTCGTCGTCGACGCTCCGGTGGCGGTCCTCCGTGTAGGCGCGCAGGTCGAAAACCCGCACGTCCAGGAGCCCCTTCTCCCGGGCCCTTCCGATCAGGCTGGTCGAGAGGAAGGGCGCGAACAGCTCGGGGAAGATCGTCAGGACTCCGACGCGCATACTTCCAGGAACCCCGGCGGCAGGGCGAGATCGATCTCCCCCACCTCGACGTCCACCCGGCGCAGGAACTCCTTGACGAACGGCACCGGCACCCGCCTCCCATCCCCCGCGACGATCAGCATCAACCCGCCGCCGTCCTCGACCACCTCGACCACCCGGCCCAGCTCACCGTCGCCGTCGCGGCAGAGGCAGCCGAGCAGCTCATACTGGTAGTACGTGCCGGCGGGCGCCTTCGGCACCTCCGCGCGCGGCACCTCGAGGTCGAGCCCCCGCAGCACCGCCGCCTGGTCGGGGTCCGCGTACCCCTCGAAGCGCACCACCGCGCCGGTCTTGTGCGGGCGGCTGGAGGCCACGATCAGCGTCGCGGGCGTCGTCCGCGTCGAGGGCGCGCCCTCGCGGACGCCCAGCAGGCGGCTCCCCTTGCGGAAACGGTCCGGCACGTCCGAGAGCACCTCGACGACGACCTCGCCGCGGACGCCGTGCGGGCGCAGCACGCGGCCCACGGCGACCGTTTCCGGCAGGTCGCTCCGCGCGGCTCCCGCGCCTTCCGGACCTTCAGTCTTCGAGGATTTCGAGCTCATAGTGCGCACCCCGGCGGTCCTCACGGGTCTCCAGCAGCGTGCGCATCGCCCGGGCCGTCCGCCCCTGGCGGCCGATCACCTTGCCGAGGTCGTCGGGAGCGACCTTGAGCTCCAGGACGCCGCCCCCGCGCCGGTTGGGGATCTCCTGGACCTCCACCGCGTCGGGCTGGTCGACCAGCAGCCGGGCAAGCTCCTTGAGATCGTCCGCGAGCTCGGGCATGCTCAGGCGCTCTTCTTCTTCGTCTGTTGCACCAGCCTCGTGACCGTGGGCGACATCCGGGCGCCCCGGCTCACCCAAAAGTCGGCGCGGGCGGTGTCGATCGTGACCTGCGCGGGCTGCTTGGTGGGGTCGTAGTGACCGATCTCCTCCACCGCGGCGGCGGTCGGGGTGTTGCGCGAGTCCGACACCACGACGCGGTAGAAGGGGTTGTTCCGGGCACCCATACGGCGCAGCCGAATCATCAGCATCTCGAAAGCCTCCAGATTCTCATTGACGGTCGCACGGGCAAGCCAAGGCCTGGCGCCCCTGCACAAAGGCGGGCAAGCATAGCAGAGGAGGGCGGAGATGCAAAGCGGGGGGCGAACCTACTCCTTCTCCCGGCTCTCCTTCCGGATCTCTTCGGCGAGGCTGGCCATGATGGCCGGCGTCGCGACGCCCATGTGGATCGAGAGGAGGGGCTGGTCGACGATATGGTGAGCCACGACCAGCCCTCCCGCCATGATGGCGACGAGAGCGCGGACGAACCAGAAACCGGGCTTGGCGTAGCAGGCCGGCGTCGGAGCGTCCTTGTGGTAGGCGTTATAGGCGAGCAGGACTTCGACCGCGCAACTCCCGGCCGCGCCCCAGAGGAAGGACTGCCACAAGGCTCAGGCCTGACCCGTCGCCTTCCGCTCGTTGCGGTTCGGCATTCCGTAGCCTTCGTCGCCGAGGTCGACGTTGCCGAAGTACTCGACGAACCGCCGCACCACCCTCAGGGAGAGCCAGGTCTTCCGCCGCGGCCGTGGCGCCAGCAAAAGGAACAGCAGGCCGGCGACCACGAGCAGGAAGATGGAGGTCGAACCAAAGCGCAGGATCTCTGAAAGCATGGGACACCTCCAAGTCTTCCGCCTCAGCAGCGGACCTCCAAGAGATTACGAGAACGGAGTCCCCGGGTCAAGCGATTCCCGCTTGACTCCCGCCTCCCGCTTTTCTAGAATCGGGTATCGCATCGCGCTTCGCCGCGATCGCGGGGGCCGGAAATCTCCGGCCTCCAACAAAAACGGCCCGGGGTGAGTCGGCAAACCCACGTCCGGGCCTGACCACGCACAAGGAGTACAGCCTCATGCGCAGCTTGGATGATTCTAGCCGTTCGTCGTCCCCCAACGCGTTTTCCTCCTCTTTCCTGCACCGCATCGCCGAGCGCGACGAGCCGCCCATGGCGGGCGAGGCCGACGCGGCCGGACCGTGGCGTATTGTGGAGTTGCCGGGCCGCGGCTTCGGGCTGTTCCGGGAGGGAGAGTCGCCGGAGCACGGGTTCCGGCCGGCGGCGCTGTTCCGCCAGCGCTGGCTGGCGCTGATCGCGGCGGCGGTCCTCCCCGGCACTGGGCGGGATGCGGCGTTCCGTCTCCAGAAGGATTCCGGAGCGGAGGGCTTCGCCGTCGAATCCGCTGAAGGCGAAATTCTGGGGCATCTGGAGCTGTTCGACGAGCGGCTGGTCGACGCCCTTCACTGCGGAGAGAGCCTGCTGCGCGCGCCCCGGTCTCTCGCCGACCTGCTGGAAGCCGGCGGCCCAGTGGTGCTCGAACGCGCCGGGACGATCCTGGACGAGCGCGCCTAGATCCCCCTCTCCCCGCCCCTGGGGAAGGGGGTCTCCCCGCTGGGGAAGGGGGTCTCCCCGCTGGGGAAAGGGGTTTCCCCACTGGGGAAGGGGGTCTCCCCACTGGGGAAAGGGATCTCCCCACTGGGGAAGGGGGGTTCCCCCGCTGGGGAAAGGGGTCTCCCCACTGGGGAAGGGGGTCTCCCCACTGGGGAAGGGGGTCTCCCCACTGGGGAAGGGGGGTCTCCCCGCTGGGGAAGGGGGTCTCCCCGCTGGGGAAAGGGGTCTCCCCACTGGGGAAAGGGGTCTCCCTACTGGGGAAAGGGGGGTTCCCCCGCTGGGGAAGGGATCTCCCCGATGGGAACGGAGTCCCCCACCCGGGACAAAGCTCTCCCCAATTGGGAGAGAGATCTCCCAAGGCGGACGGAGACCTCCTCTCGCGAGCCGGGCCGCTCCACAACCAAAACCTTTCCTCTCCACTTGCGTATCCGAGATCAGAGTGATATCACTCTGCCATCAACCAGAGAGGGAAACGACCATGATTCGCGAAAAGGAGTTCAACGGCAGTCCGGGCCTCGCCATGCTGCTGCTGTTCTTCGTGCTCTTCCTGGGCTCGCTCGCCGGGCTCGCCTACGTCGCCAGCCAGGGCGGCGGACTCTTCGTCATCGCCTTCATCGTGCTGATGATCTTCTCCATCCTCGGCGAGTGCGGCCTGTTCGTCGTCAACCCCAACCAGCCAAAGGTGCTGCAGATCTTCGGCGACTACGTGGGGACGGCGCGGACGCCGGGCCTGCGCTGGGCCAACCCCTTCTACAGCAAGAAGAGCGTGTCGGCGCGGACTCGCAACTTCGAGACCGCCAAGCTCAAGGTCAACGACAAGGCGGGCAACCCGATCGAGATCGCCGCCGTCGTGGTCTGGCGGGTGATCGACACGGCCGAGGCGCTGTTCAACGTCGACGACTACATCAACTTCGTGCACGTGCAGAGCGAGTCGGCGCTGCGCAACCTCGCCACCCGCTTCCCCTACGTTTCCGACGTGGAGGGGGAGATGGACCTCTCCGGCCACACCGCGGAGATGTCGGTGGGGCTCGCCGGCGAGATCCAGGAGCGGCTGGAGCAGGCGGGGGTCGCGGTGCTCGAAGCGCGCATCAGCCATCTCGCCTACTCGGCCGAGATCGCCTCGGCGATGCTGCAGCGCCAGCAGGCGAGCGCGGTGGTGGCGGCGCGGGCGAAGATCGTGGAGGGAGCGGTGGGGATGGTCGAGCACGCCCTGGACCAGCTCTCCGCCAAGGGGGTCGTCGACCTCGATCCCGAGCGCCGGGCCGCCATGGTGAGCAACCTGCTGGTGGTGCTCTGCGGCGGCGGCCATCCGCAGCCGGTGGTCAACGTCGGCAGCCTGTACCACTGAGGTCGTCTTGGCGGAGCGCAAGAATTACCCGCTGCGGCTCGACCCCGAGCTCTACGAGTCCCTGCGGCGCTGGGCCGAGGACGAGCTGCGTAGCGTCAACGCGCAGATCGAGTTCCTCCTCTCCCGCGCCCTGCGGGACGCGGGGCGGGCGCCGAAGGGGAAGCGGGGTGAGGGCGGCGGCGGCGAATAGGGCCGATCCACGGGGTGAGCGCCGATCGGACCGCTTCCGTGCCGCCGGGCCCTCACTCCCCCGGCCCCTCTCTCCCGTCCCCCCGACCCCCTCCCTCACCGGGAGAGAGGGGAGAAAAACAGAAGAAAGGACTCCCGCCCAGCTTGTCTTTTGCCTTTAACTAGCTTCTCCCTCTTCTCCCGGTGAAGCCGCCCACCCGAACCCTCGCCCCTGGCCCCTCTCCCTTCCCCTCCCACCCTCCCTCACAGGGAGAGGGGAACCCCCGCCCCCCTCCTAATCGAGCTTTTCTCTTTGCTTTTCTCCCTCTTCTCCCGGTGAGGGAGGGTGGGAGGGGACGGGAGAAGAGGGCCGGGGTGATGAGGGCCAACGCATCGCCCGCCGGCCCATCCTCCGGAGCCGGCCTCTGAAGCGGCTGGCGCCCGCCCTACAGCCACCCCTTCTGCCGGGCGATCCGCGCCGCCTCGACCCGGTTCCCGGCGCCGACCTTGCTGATCGCCTCGGAGAGGTAGTTGCGGACGGTCCCCTCGGAGAGGTGGAGCTCGGCGGCGATGCGGGCGCTCGCATGCCCCTCGCCGGCCAGGCGGAGCACCTGGCGCTCGCGGTCGGTCAGCGGATCGGCCTCCTCCCAGGCGGCCGCCGCCAGCTCGGGATCGATCGAGCGCAGGCCGGCGTGGACGCGGCGGACCGCTTCGGCCAGCCGCTCGGCGGGGGCGTCCTTGAGCAGGTAGCCCGCGGCGCCGGCGTCCAGGGCGCGGCGCAGATAACCGCTACGGGCGAAGGTGGTGACGATCACCACCCGCGCCGGATGGCCGCGCCGCTTGAGCTCGGCGGCCAGCTCGAGGCCGGTCATCCGCGGCATCTCGATGTCGGTCAGCACCACGTCCGGCTTCGTCGCCAGCACCAGATCGAGCGCCTCCTGGCCGTCGCGGGCGCGGCCGATCACCTCGAGGTCGGGCTCCATCTCGAGCAGTGCCGCCAGCGCTCCCAGGACCATCCCCTGGTCCTCCGCGATCAGCACCCGGATCAAGCCGGCCGTTCCTTCAGCTCCGCGGCTCGGGCGGTCTCCATGGCGGAATGCTCTTGCCGGCGTGGCAGGGTGATCCGAAGGGAGGTGCCGGTCTCCGCGCTCCGCTCCAGCCGGCCGCCGAGCCCCTCGACCCGCTCGCGCATCGAGGCGAGGCCGATCCCCTCGGGCGCCGCGCCGCCGCGGCCGTCGTCGCGCACCTCCAGACGCGTCTCCTCGTCCGTCTGCTCCAGGGTGATCCGGCAGGTCCGGGCCCCGGCATGGCGGACGACGTTGGTCACCGATTCCCGCATCGCCAGTGCCAGCACCGTCTCCCGCGCGGGGTCGAGCTCGACGGCCTGAGCGAAGTATTCGAAGCCCACGCCCGCCGATTCCAGCGCCAGCCGCGCCCGTCCCATTTCGGCCTGCAGTCCCTCGGTGCGGTAGCCGGAGATCGCCGTCCGCACCTCGCGCAGCGCCTCGCGGGAGATCCTCTCGACCTCGCGGATCTCGCGTCCGGCCCGTTCGGGATCCTTCGCCAGCAGCTTGCCCGCCAGCTCCGATTTCAGGGTGATCAGCGACAGGGTGTGCCCCAGGACGTCGTGGAGGTCGCGGGCGATCCGCTCCCGCTCGGCGGTCTGCGCCAGCCGCTCGATCTCCGCCTGGGCCATCCGCAGCTTGGCGTTGGTCCGTTTCACCTCGGCGCTGTGGATGCAGACGCCGCCGATCACCAGCGAGAACACGGCGGCCGGCAGCCAGGCGTACGGCGACAGATGGGCCAGCGAGGTCTCCAGACCCAGGATTCCCAGCAGGACGGCGAGGAGGCTCCAGGCGAAGCGCGGCGACCCGGCGTCGGCAATGAAAGAGGCGGCATAGATGAAGAATGTCGCCGCCCCCGGGTTCCAGGGCGCGAAGAGGAGGCCGAGCAGGAGGATGCCGCCGGCGGCCCAGAGGATCTTCCGGCCCTCCTGCCAGTGGCCCCAGAAGTAGAGGACCAGGAAGACGGCCGTGCCGGCCGCGGTCAGCGCCCACTCCAGAGCGGACGCCCGCTGTATCGCCGGCCAAGCCAGAAAGGAGGTGAGATAGATCAGCCAGGCGTAGGGCGTCCAGCCGATCTCCGGGTCTTTGGGGAGGAGGCGCATCCTGCTCATACCTTACCCGAACGTCTTGCCGTCGTCGCGCCGGTAGCCGATCCAGGCGAACAGGATGGAAACGATCGTGAACGCGGCCAGGAAGACGACGTGGCGCTCCGGCGGCTGGTCGCCGCGGTCGAGCCCGAGCGTGTGCAGCGCGAGCTGGGCGTAGTGATAGGGAGGGAGGAAAAGGGCGATCCGCTTTACCAGCGGCGGGAGCATCTGGATCGGAATCCACATCCCGGAGCCGAACGCCGCCGGCAGCGCCAGGATGTTGAGCACCGCCACCGCCGAGTTGGGCCCGGCCCAGTAGCCGACCGCCAGCCCGAAGGCCGCGAACGGCAGCGTGCCGGCGACCAGCACGCCGCAGAGGGAGAGCCAGGCCGCGCCGGGGAGCCGCACGCCGCCGGCGGTGGCGCCGAGGGTGAATAGCAGGCCCACCATCACCAGCGCGAAGAGCAGGGCCATCGCCAGCTTGCCGAAGAAGTGGGCGAACGGTGGCATCGGGGTCGCGCGCTTGAACAGCATCCACCCCTGGCCGCGCTCGACCGCGACGCCGACGCCAAAGGCGAAAAGGGCCGTGTTCATCACCCCGAAGGCGCCGTAGGTGGCCATCATGTAAGTGGGGACGTCGAACGGCCCGCCCGTGCCATGGTTGAGCGCGACGCCGAAGAGGAGGTAGAAGACCAGCGGGAAACCGAGCGTCGGCACCACGTACGCGGGCAGGCGAAGCTGTTTCAGGAACTCGTACTTCGCCTCCAGCGCGTAGATGCGCCAGAGGTTGCGGGTCGAAGCTTCGTGGATCATGCCGCCACCTCCTGGAGATCCTGGAATTGAGTGAGGGAGAGGAACGCCTCCTCCAGATCGGCTCCCCGCACTTCGAGCGCGGAGAGGGCGGGATCGCGGGAGAGGAGCTCGAAGACGGCCCGCTCGGCCTCGCTCGCCGTCAGCTCGGTCAGCTCGCCCTGCCGGCGGGCGTCGCGGACACCGGGAAGACCGGCGATCTCGGCGAGTGGCAGGGTGGTGCGGCAGCGGATCTTGCGGCCGACGACGCGGGCCTTGATCTCGGAGGGGGTCCCTTCGGCGATCACCCGGCCGCGGCCGATCATCACGATGCGGTCGGCGAGGGCGTCCGCCTCCTCCAGGTAGTGGGTGGTCAGCAGCACCGACCGCCCCTGCCGCGATTTCTCCGCGATCACCGCCCAGAAGGCGCGGCGGGCCTCGACGTCGAGCCCGACCGTGGGCTCGTCGAGGAACATCAGGTCGGGATCGCCGCAGAGCGCCAGGGCGAAGAGAACCCGCTGCTGCTGACCGCCCGAGAGCTTGCCGAACAGGCGATCCTCGATTCCGTCGAGGCCGGCCGCCGCCACCACCTCGCGCCGGGAGAGCGGGTGCGGGTAGTAGCTGGAGACGAGGTCGATGTGCTCGCGGACCTTCAGGGTCTCCGGCACCTTGGAGACCTGGAGCATGGCGCCGGTGCGCAGCCGCGCCTCGGTGCGGCGGGGCTCGACGCCGAAGAGACGGGCCTCCCCATCGCTGGCGCGAAGGAGGCCGAGCAGGAGCTGGACCGCCGTGGTCTTGCCGGCGCCGTTGGGGCCGAGCAGGGCGACGACCTCGCCGGGCCGCACCGCGAAATCGATCCCGGCCAGCGCCGTCACGGCGCCATACCGCTTGACCGCCCGCCGCAGCTCCGCGACCGGCCAGTCGTCACTCAAGAATGGGCTTCGAATCATGGGAATCCTCCGTTCTCGCTTCCAGGATCATTCTGGACGGCAAGACCGGAGGACCCCAGGGAGGATCGTCAGGACTTCGAGGTGACAGATGTCACTTGGGTCAGCAATGGGAGAGGCAGGCCGAGTACTCGGTGTTGCACTCGGTCGTGCAGCCCGGGTAGGGATTGAAGCGGCAGTCCGTCTTGCACTGCGAGTAGTCGCCGGCGCAGAGTTGCGCGCAGGTGAAGGCGTGGGCCGGCTTCGCGCGGCCGACCAGGGAACAGAGGGCGAGGACCAGGGTAAGGGCGAACAGCTTCTTCATGGCGCGCGTCTCCTTTGAAAAGACCTCGAACAGCGAGGTGCTCTTTCCAGTATACGGAGCTAAACGCGCCAGCGTCTTTCGGATTCTTGCGGAGTTCATCCCGCCGGCCACGGTTTCGAGACGTGCCGGTGGCCCCGCAGGGAGAACCGCAGGGGCCAGAGGGCGGCCTCCTCCGCGTAGTCGACGCCGATGCGGGGGCTGGCCACGATCTCCGCCTCCGCCGCCGGCTCACCGCGGGCGATGGAGAGCGGCGGCCGGTCGAGCCGGACCCCGTCGAGCTCGCGGCCGACGGCGAGCGCCTGGCAGATCTTGCCGGGTCCCCCGGCGAGGTCACCGGCCTTCGGCGCGCGGGTCCACCCCCGGTTCTCGCGCATCCTCGACTCGCCTTCGACCGGCTCGCCGGCCCGCAGGAGCACCGCGCTGCCGATACCCGCTTCGCCGGTCACGGCGTTCAGGCAGAAGTGCAGCCCGTAGATCATGTAGACGTAGGCGTGTCCCCCGGCGAGGTACAGGCTCTCGTTGCGCGGCGTGCGGCGGCCGCCCCAGGCGTGGCTCGCGCGATCAAGGGCTCCGAGATAGGCTTCGGTCTCGACGAGCCGGAGCACCAGGCGCTCGCCGTCCAGCTCGCGGACCAGGTAGCGCCCGAGGAGATCGCGGGCGACGGTCTCGGCGGGGCGGCGGTAGAAGGACGTGGGTAGAGGGCGGAAGCGGCTCACGCGACGGGGGACGATATCATCCCCGCCGGTCGTTCTATTTTTTCGATGGAGAGATGATGACCTCGATCCCCGCGTCCCAGTTTCCCCCGCTCTTCGCTCACCTGCCGGACGCCTTCGCTCAGCGCTACGATCCCTCAGCCCCCTGGGAGCTGCTGGGCGAGCCGCTGGACGAGATCCTCAGCCGTCTGCCGTCGAGCGAGATCCATGGCCAGATGTCGCCGGACGTCCATCTGGCGGGCGACCGGATCGTGATCTGCCCCGGCGCCCGCATCCACCCCACCGCGGTGATCGAGGGGCCGGTCTACATCGGCCGCGACGCCGAGATCCGCCCCGGCGCCTACCTGCGCGGCGGCGTCTGGATCGGCGAGCGCTGCATCGTGGGGACGAACACGGAGATCAAGCGGGCGATCCTCCTCCCCCATGCCAAGGCGCCGCACCTCAACTACGTCGGCGACTCGATCCTCGGCGCCGACGTCAACCTCGGAGCGGGGACGATCCTGTCGAACTTCCGCCACGACGGAGGTACGATCCGGATACCCTATGACCTTCAAAATAAGAGCCACCGGATCGACACCGGCCGCCGCAAGCTCGGCGCCATCCTCGGCGACGGCGTGATGACCGGCTGCAACTCGGTCCTCCATCCCGGCGTGGTGGTGGGCCAGGGGACGCAGATCTACCCCGGCGTGCGGCTCCGCTCGGGGGTGTACCCGGAGCAGAGCATCGTCAAGCTGAAGCAGGAGATCGAGGTGGTGCCGCAGGCGTAGGGTGGGCCCACCGCCCAAGACCCTCATCACCCCGGCCCTCTTCTCCCGTCCCCCCGACCCCCTCCCTCACCGGGAGAAGAGGGAGACTGCCAAGGAGACATTTCTGAAATGGGGGAGGTCTTTTTTTCTGCCCTCAAGGGCAGGCCCCTTGCTTCTTCGCCAACGTCCGGCGAAGAGGCCCCCTCTTCTCCCGGTGAGGGAGGGGGTCGGGGGGACGGGAGAAGAGGGCCGGGGTGATGAGGGTCTACAGCAGCCCCGTCGGCCGCGGGAACGCCTGGGTCACCGAGGTGTCGATCACCGGGTGGCTCACCACCATGACGGTGCGGTCGTCGTCCGGGCGGGCGTTGCGGCTGAACGCCTCGACGCTGGCGAAGATGGCGTCCACCACCTCGCGGGCGGTCTCCCCCTGGTGATCGCGCGCCACTTCGAGCATCCGCTCCAGGCCGTATTCGCCGAGCAGGCGGCCGTGCTCGTCGCGCCCCTGCGTCTCGCAGATGCCGTCGGTGTAGAAGACCAGCATGTCGCCCGCCTTCATGGTGACGAAGCCGCGCTCGTAGGTGGCGTCGGGGAGCGGCCCGAGCACCGGTCCCCCCTCCTCCAGATAGCGCACGGTGCCGTCGGCCGCGATGTGGATCGGCGGCGGATGGCCGGCGTTGACGTAGATGAAGACGCCGTTGAGCTCGAGCTCGCCATAGAACATCGAGACGAAGCGGCTGGTCAGCGTGCTCTGGTGGATGATGTTGTTCATCCGCTCGACGGTGCGCACGATCTTGAAGTCGCGCGCCAGGCCCATCCGCAGCCCCATGTAGATGTCTCGCACCTGCAGGGCGGCGGGGAGGCCGTGGCCGGAGACGTCGGCGATGGCGAGGCCGAGGATCTTCTTGGTCAGCGGGATGTAGTCGAAGAAGTCGCCGCCGACCTCCTCCATCGGCTCCGAGCGGCCGAAGATGTCGAACTCGCCGTAGTTCGGCTCTCGGCGCGGCAGGATCGACGCCTGGATCTTGCGCGCCTGCTCGAAGATCCCCTCCATCTTGTCGCGGCGGATCTTCTGGTTGACGCTGTGGCGCAGGATGCCGAGCGAGAACAGGACGTCGTCGCGGTCGTGGCCGGGAGCGACGTTGAAGGCGAGGATGTACTCCTCGCTCCCCACCTCGATGGCGGCGAACTGCTGGACCCCCAGGAGGTTCTCGAGGTTGCGGTCGATATTCGGATCCTCGGCGTCCATGTAGACGGTCCCCTGCTCGAGCAGGAGCTCGATCGGCCGGTAGGAGATCGGCACCTTGAGCCCCTGCGGAACCTCCTTGGCGTCGCCGAAGGTGGCCTGGAGGACGTAGTAGGCGCCCCGGCGCTGGTAGAGGCGCCCCCCGAAGATGCCCAGCTCGTCCTGGAACTTGTCGATGATGATCTCGAGGAGGTGGTGGATCGTCGAGCCGACGTCCTCCGCGCGGTCCATCGCCGCGACGGCCTGCTCCACCTTTTTCATCAACCCCCGGTAGTTCACCGGGCGGGCTTCGGACGTGACCAAGGGCATCCTCCTCGCGCGATTCCGCGTGCATTCTACCCGGAACCGCGAGGATTCGTGGTCCGGCCGTCAGCCGTTGTCGATCAGCGCCATCACGATCCGGTCCTGGGCCCCGTGCGCGTCGAGCCGGCTGCGCTCGATGACGATCGAGAAGGCGTAGGCCTTCCCCGATACCGCCTTGGCATAGCCTGAGAGGGCCGAGACGCCGTTGAGCGTGCCGGTCTTGGCGAACACGTTGCCGCGGTAGGGGGGCGCGGCCAGCCGCCGCTTCCAGGACTTCATGTCCTCGCCGCCATAGGGGAGCGACTGCACGTACTCCTTGGCGGCGGGATGGAAGAACATGTGGCGCAGGAGCATCGTGATCGCTCGCGGCGAGGCCTGGTTGCTGCGGCTCATGCCGGAGCCGTCGACCATGTGGACGCTCCCCGGAGGCGCGCCGATCGCGGCGACGAGCTCCTCGATCGCCCGCGTCCCCGCCCGCCAGCTCCCCTCGCCGCAGCGGATGGCGCCGACGAGCTTGGAGAGGGTCTCGGCGTAGAAGTTCTGGCTGTGCTTGTTGGTCGTGGTGATCGCGGTGACCAGGTCGCTGCGATGGACCGCCACCCCCTCCCAGGCCGCACCGGGAAGTTGCGCCACCGGCCGGATCTCGCCGTCGACGGCGATCCCCTCCTCGGCGAGGGCGCCGCGCAGGCCGAGGCCGAAGTAGAGCACGGGGTCGGGGACGGTCACCCAGGTCTCGAACGATCCGGAATTGACGTCGATCGACCCGCGGACGGTCAGCAGGTCGCCGGTGCGCCCCACGAACAGGCGGGTGCCGCGGCGTTTGGCGGTGGTGACGGCGGCGTTGTCGATGCGGACGATCGGCACCGGCGGCACCGTCTCTACCACCGCCGCCCGCCCCGCGGCTCCCGGGGAGACCCGCACCAGGATGCAGTTGTCGCTGAACGCCAGCGCGGCGATCGGCGCCTCGTACCAGTCGGTGAGCTGGTCGCGCGGCCACTCGGGGTGGATCTCCATCGGCTCGAAGAGCCCTTGGGCGAGATAGAGGTCGCCGGTGATCCGCTCGATCCCGCGCTCCCGCAGCGCCGCGGCCCAGGGGCGGAAAGCGCCGTAGGGGTCGCCGTCGTACTCGCGCCCCGAGATCTGCGGATCGCCGGCGCCGATCACTCCGACGTCCCCGTGCAGGGCGCCGCGGTCCACCGCCCCCCGCATCAGGAACCGGGTCTCGAAGACGTAGGCGGGCCCGAGAGCGTCGAGGGCCGCCGCCGTGGTGAACAGCTTGCTGTTCGAAGCGATCACCCGCGGCTCGTCGGCGTTGTGGGAGAACACCGTCTCGCCGGTATCCAGCTCGACGATGTTGACCCCAAGCGCTCCCGAAGCCGCGGCCGTGCGGGCCACCTCGGCCGAAAGCGCCTCCGACAGCGCGGTCTGCGCCCTGGCGGGCTCAAGGTTGAGAAGACAGAGGAAGAGGGCGAGCGGGAGTGCAGCGATACGGCGCATGGCCGCGTAGTCTAACCGGTCAGAGCTTCTTGCCGAACCTTTCGCGGATGAGATCCATAGGATCCCGTTCCGAACGTTCTCTCCATGCTTCCAAGGACTGGACGCGATTGTTCAGGTCCGCATAGGGAGGATTGATCATGCTCCGCGTTGCTTCGAATTCCTTCTCAACGTCAGCCCGGAAATACCGCAGCTTCTCGTCGATGCCCATCACCCCCTCGCCAAGCATCTGGATATCGCTGCGAAGGCCCTCGACCAAGACGTGGGTGTGGCGAATGGCGGTTTCAACCCGTTCGAACCGGCTGTCGATTTGCTCAAATCGGCCGTCGATCTGCTCAAACCGACTGCCGACCTGCTCAAACCGGCCGTCGATCTGCTCAAACCGACCGTCAATCTGCTCAAACCGGCCGTCGATCTGCTCAAAGCGACCGTCAATCCGCTCAAAGCGCTGAGCGGTCTCTTGACGGAGACCTTGGATCTCCTGGGAGGTCTCGCGGAAGCGCGCATCCAGATAGGCGATCAGCTCCTGGTCCATCCGTCTCTCCTTGGGATCGTGCCTGCACGCGACAGCCTACCACAAGACAACCCCGGCACACGCGACCTATCGCTTCTTCTGATACGGCAGCCCCAGCGCCTTCGGCGCCCGGGAGTGGCCGATGAAGCCGGCGAGGACGACGATGGTGAGGACGTAGGGGATGATCTGGATGAACTGGACGGGGATCTCCGAGACTCCCTGCATCTGGATCGACAGCGCCTCGGCGACGCCGAAGAGGAGGCAGGCGAGCATGGTCTGCACCGGCCGCCATTTGCCGAAGATCAGGGCGGCCAACGCGATGAACCCACGGCCGGCCGTCATGTTGCGGGTGAAGAGCGAGGACTGCCCCGTCGAGAGATAGGCGCCGCCGATCGCCGCCAGCGCGCCGGAGAGGAGCACGCCGGCGTAGCGGATGCGCGCCACGTTCACTCCCGCCGTGTCCGCCGCCTCGGGGTTCTCCCCCACCGCCCGCAGACGCAGGCCGAAGGGCGTGCGGTTCAGCACCCACCAGGTCACTGGCACCAGAGCGAAGGCGAGGACGATCGGCGCCAGCGGCAGGAGCTGGTCCTTGGGAATTTGCGGCGTGGCTCCGGTCGATTCGAACAGCGCTCCGGAAAGGAGCGCCGGCACGCCCAGGAAAAGGATGTTGATCGCCGTGCCGCTCACCACCTGGTCCGCCCGGTAGCGGATGCACGCCACGGCGTGGATCAGCGCCACGCCGATCCCCGCGAGGATCGCCGAGAGCAGCCCCACCCAGGGGTTGTTGCTGTAGTGGGTCATCACCGCGGCGGTGAAGGCGCCGGCGAGCATCAGCCCCTCCAGGCCGATGTTGATCACTCCGGAGCGCTCGGAGAAGAGGCCGCCGAGCGCCGCCAGCAGCAGCGGGGTCGCCAGGCGGACGGCGGAATAGATCAGCGCCAGGATCGGGATCTTGCTCATGCGCGCTTCCTCGTCCCGGTCCACCTCGCGAAGGGGCCACGAAATAATGCCTCGGCCGCCACGAAGAGGATGATGATCGCCTGCAGCACCTGCACCAGGTCCTTGGAGACGTTCTCGGTGAAGATGTCCACGAACAGCCCGCCGCGCAGCAGGGCGCCGAAGAGCAGCGCGGAAAGGATCACCCCGAAGGGGTGGTTCCGGCCGAGGAGCGCCACGGCGATGGCGGTGAAGCCGTAGCCGGCCGAGAAGCTGTCGTAGTAACGGTAGCGGTAGCCCATCACCTCGCTGATCGCCACCATCCCCGCCAGGCCTCCCGAGACGGCCATCGCCAGCACGATCTGCCGGCGGGTGGAGATGCCGCCGTACTCCGCCGCCGCCGGGCTCATGCCCGTGGCCCGGATCTCGTATCCCCAGCGGGTGCGCCAGAGGAAGAGGTAGACCAGCAGGCTGACCACCAGCGCCAGCGGGAAGGCGAGGTTGAGCGGGATGCGCTCCGGAAAGCCCGGCAGGAACCGCCCCAGCCGCGCGATGTGCGCGCCGGCGCCGATCGGCACCGTCTCGAGGATCGGATCTCCCGGCGGCTTGTAGTGGTATTGCGTGAAGTAGCTCGCCAGGGCCACCGCGATGAAGTTCATCATGATCGTGGTGATCACCTCGTGCGCCCCGAACCGCGCCTTGAGCACGCCCGGGATCGCTCCCCACGCCGCTCCCGCGACGATCGCCGTCAGGAAGCAGAGCGGCACCAGCAGCCACGCCGACCACCCCGCGAAGGTGATCCCCACCCAGGCGGTGGCGAAGGCGGCGATGTAGAGCTGCCCCTCGGCGCCGATGTTCAGCAGCCCGCAGCGGAAGGCCACCGCCACCGCGAGGCCGGTGAAGATCAGCGGCGTCGCGTAGAACAGCGTGTAGCCGATGCCGTCCGGCCAGGTGAGGGCGCTGCCGATCAGCAGCTCGTAGGTGCGGATCGGGCTGTCGCCGACCAGCGCGATCAGCACCGCGCCGACGAGGAAGGCCGCGACCACGGCGGCCAGGGGGAAGAGGAGCTCGCGCAGGACTTTCATGATCTTTTCAAGGGACGGTCAGGCCGCGGCCTCGCCGCCGGTCATCAGGAGGCCGATCTCCGCGGTCGACGCGCGGGCCGGATCGACCTCGGCCACGATCGTCCCCCGCCGCATCACCAGCAGGCGGTCGGCGAGCGCCGTCACCTCCTCGAGCTCGGAGGAGACGAGCAGGATGGCGCATCCGGAATCGCGCAGCTCGACCAGCCGGCGGTGGATGAACTCGATGCCGCCGATGTCCACTCCCCGCGTCGGCTGCGCCACCAGCAGCAGCTTCGGCGGCAGCGCCAGCTCGCGGCCCAGGATCAGCTTCTGCTGGTTGCCGCCGGAGAGGGCGCGGGCGGGAAGGTCGAGGTCGGGCGGACGGACGTCGAAGGCGTCGACGATCGACTTGGCGCGGCGGCGGATCGCCTCGCGGTCGAGCCACGAGTGGCCCGGTCCGACGGCGACCGGAGGCCGGTCGTCCACCCCCAGGATGGCGTTCTCCGCGAGGTCGAAGTCAAGCAGCAGGCCGCGCCGCTGGCGGTCCTCGGGGACATGGGCAATCCCCATCGCGTTGCGCCCCCGGGCCGGCAGCGCGGTGACGTCCGCGCCTCCCAGCTCGATCGAGCCGCCGACGCTCCGGCGGTCGACCAGCCCGGCGAGAGTGTCGATCAGCTCGGTCTGGCCGTTCCCCTCGACCCCCGCGATCCCGACGATCTCGCCGGCCCGCACCTCGAAGGAGACGCCGTCGAGCCGCCTCCCCCCCGCCGCGTCCTTGAGGGAGAGATCGCGCACGCGCAGCACCGGAGCGCCCGGCTTCGCCGGCGGCTTGACCACCCGCAGCAGCACGTCGCGCCCCACCATCAGCCGCGCCAGCTCGGCGGCATTGGTCTCCGCCGTTTTCCGGTGCCCCACGACGCGGCCGTCGCGCATCACGGTCACCTCGTCGGAGATCGCCAGCACCTCCGAGAGCTTGTGGGTGACGATGACGATCGTCTTCCCCTGCTCCCGCATGCCGCGCAGGATCTGGAAGAGCTCCGCCACCGCCTGCGGCGAGAGCACCGCGGTCGGCTCGTCGAGGATCAGCAGCCGCGCCTCGCGATAGAGCGCCTTCAGCAGCTCGACCCGCTGCTGCTCGCCCACCGAGAGAGTCTCGACGCGGGCCGTGGGGTCGATCTGGAGACCGAACTCGCCGGAGAGCCGGCGGACCCGCGCCGCAGCCCCCTTGAGGTCGAGCGCCAGGGCCGAGCCCGGTTCGATTCCGAGAACGATGTTCTCGGCCACCGTCATCGTCTCGACCAGCATGAAGTGCTGGTGCACCATGCCGATGCCGAGAGCGATCGCGTCGTGCGGGCTGGCCAGCCGGCGGACCTGGCCGTCGACCACCACGTCCCCGGAATCCGCCGAATAGAAGCCGTAGGCGATCCGCATCGCCGTCGATTTGCCGGCGCCGTTCTCGCCGACGATGGCGTGGATCGTCCCGGGAGCCACCGCGAGACTGACGCGGTCGTTCGCCAGCACGTCGCCGAAACGCTTGGTGATGTCGCGCAGCTCGAGCATGGTGATGGGAGGCTCGACGGCTACTTCGCCATCGCGTCGGTGACCTTGATCTCGCCGCGGATGATCCTGGCCTTGGCGGCTTCGACCTGGCGGATCACGTCGGGGGAGATCAGCTTGGCGTTGTATTGATCCATGGCGTAGCCGATGCCGTCGTTCTCCAGGCCATAGACGTGGATCCCCCCCTTGAAACGGTGGTTCACCATGTCGCCTACGATCTGGTAGACGGCGTTGTCGACCCGCTTGACCATGCTGGTGAGCACGAAGCCCGGCTTGACCCAGTTCTGGTTGGAGTCGACGCCGATGACGTACTTGCCGTACTGCTCGGCGGCGTCGAAAGCGCCCAGCCCGGAGTTGCCGGCGGCGGCGAAGATCACGTCCGCCCCCTTGCCGATCTGCGCCATCGAGAGCTCCTTGCCCTTGCCCGGGTTGTTCCACGCCGACTCGGTGACGCCGACGTAGTTCTGGATCACCTCGATCTTCGGGTTGACCGCCCGCGCCCCCTCCTCGTAGCCGACCTCGAACTTGTGGATCAGCGGGATGTCCATCCCTCCCACGAAGCCGAGCACGCCGCTCTTCGATTCATGGGCGGCGATCATCCCCACGAGGTAGCTCCCCTCGTGCTCCTTGAATACCAGCGAGGCGACGTTGGGGAGATCGCTGACGCCGTCGACGATGGCGAAGTTGATCTTCGGGTAGTCCTTGGCGACCGCCTCGACGATCGGCGTCTGGGCGAAGCCGATGCCGATCACCAGGTTGTAGCCGACCTCGGCGAAGGCGCGCATGGCGGGCTCGAGCGAGGTCGGATCACCCGGCTCGGCGTCGCGCAGCACGATGGGGTAGTCCTTCGCCGCCCGCCGCACGCCTTTCCAGGCGGCGGCGTTGAACGAACGGTCGTCCTTGCCGCCGCTGTCGAAGACGATGCCGACGTGGATCTTGTGAGGATCCTCGGCGGCGTAGCTCAAGTCCCGGCACGCCGAGACGGCGAGCCCCAGGGCGAGCGCGAGGCCGAGGCCGAAAACCTTCCGGAGCCGCATGATCGTGGCGCGAGGGTATCCCGCGGGGAGGCCGGAAGGCAAGGCGCGGCGAAGGCGCCGGCATCGAATGTTGGCCTCTCCTTTGCAGAAGACCCTGGGCGTGAAGGCAAACACGATTTGAAGCTCCACTAACTGCGAGGAGATTCTCCAATGAACGACGAAAAGTATCCCAACGCCACCACCACGAAGGTCGCCACCGCCGAGCTCGATCACGAGGTTCGCCACGACGCCAACCGCGACCCCATCACCGGCGCGCCCGGTGCCCATCCGGTCGGCACCGGCGTCGGCGCGGCCTCCGCGGCGGTGGCCGGCGCGGCTCTCGGTGGCGCGGTGGGCGGCCCGGTGGGTGCCGTGATCGGTGCCGCCGTGGGCGGCGTCGCCGGCGGCTTGGCCGGCAAGGGTGTGGCCGAGGGGATCAACCCCACCGCGGAGGACGCCTACTGGCGGAGCAACTACGCGAGCCGTCCCTACGCCGCCAACCGCACCTACGACGACCTCGCCCCGGCTTACAAGTACGGCTACACCTCGGCCGCCACGCGCGCCGGACGTACGTTCGACGACGCCGAAAACGATCTCCAGCACGGTTGGGAGCAGGCCAAGGGCAAGTCCAGTCTCGTCTGGAGCGACGCCAAGCACGCCGTCAAGGACGGCTGGCACCACGTCGAGGACGCCATTCCGGGCGACGCCAACCACGACGGCCACTAGGATCGCGGCGACCCAGGAGGACGCTATGAACGACGAGAAGAAATCGACCTCAGGCCAGACGGCGACGGCCGAGCCGGAACACGGTACCGCCGAACATCGCCCCGACCGCCGCACCGACGCCGGCCTCGGCATGTTCGAACGCGTCAACAACCTCGTCGGCACGACCGGCATCGGAGTCGCCTCCGGTATCGGTGGCGCCCTGGAAGCGACGGAGGTCCGTGACGACACCGCCAACATCTCCGGCACCGACGAAACCACCGGCTTCACCGACGAAGACGACCGCTACTGGCGGGAGAACCACGGCAACCGGCACTACGCGAATCCCGCCAGCAACTACGAGGAGTATCAACCGGCCTATCAGTACGGCACCGACGCCGCCCAGCGCGCCCAGGGGCGAAAGTGGGAGGACGTGCAGGGGGACCTGGAGAGCGGTTGGGACAAGGCCCGGGGGGGCTCCAGCCTCGCCTGGGAGAACGCCAAGGATGCCACCCGCGCCGCCTGGGACCGCGTCGAGCGGGCCCTTCCCGGCGACGCCGACCACGACGGCCGGTAGCCGATCTCCCCGTTTCCAGATATTCGAGAGCCCGGGCGGCGACGCTCCGGGCTTTCGTCGTTTGGAGTTAGTAGTCCGCCAGGCAAGGATCGGAGCAGTGGATCCCCACCGACTCGGGATGGCAGATGGGATTGGAGCCCGGGGGGGTACAGCCGACCGGCTGCACCATCTTGGTAATGCCATGGCTCCGCCGCTCCGCCCGCGCCTTTTCGAAGGCCGGAGTCCAGCCAGCTTCGAAATTGCTGCTCATCCGGGGCAGGTACGTATCCGGAATCTGGTCGCCATCGGTGTCCACCAGAAGGGCTGACTGACCCGAGAAGGACTTGGCGTCGGAATGCGAGCCCCAGGTGGATTTGGGGTCGGCCGCGAGGGTAAAGCTGCGGACGAGATCCAACGCCTTCCCGCCCACGCGGGTCGGGACGAACGAGATCTTGTAGGTGACGGCAACCGGCGCCTCGAAGCGGCCGCTGGACTCCGTCTCCCGGATGATCTTCATCGTCGTGGTCGGCTGCGTGCCGCTCAGGGTGACGCGGACGTTGAACTCGCCGCAGGAGGTCTTGATCGGAGTCACGCTCTCCAACTGCAGAGCCCGGATCTGGACGCGGGTCGTCGCCACGCCGCTGCCGTCGAAGGTGGCGTCGTCGAGGCGCTGAACGATCGTATCGGCGCCGCCGAGCTCGCCCGGAGTGCCGGTGGCGAGGGGGTGGCCCTGGAGCACGATACGGCCGGTAAAGGCGTCCGAGTTGGCGCAGAAAAAGCCTCTCGGGATGGGATTCTTCTCGAATTTCACGAACGTCGTGCCATCACCTGCGGTACGCCAGACGTCGATGCCGTTGTGGATGGTGTGAACAGGCGCGGCGACGGCCGGCAGGGAGGCGAGGAGCGCGATTGCCAAACTTCCGACGAATGCTCTTTTCATGGATCCTCCGGGTAGCTTGAGTTGACTTGAAACCGCTGCCGCGCGACCTCCCGCAGCTACCAAGCGGCTCTCTCGGCTCATCGATGGCCGACAGGGACAAGACACCACTGTCCCTGCTCGCAAGAGCTCTTCAGAAGATCTCTGAACGGAATCTCTCTACTGCTTCAGGTACTTCCCAAGGCCGAAAGCGTGACAGCGGCCCGGTGAGAATCACCGGGCCGGCGCCGAGACCATCAAGTCAGGGGTGGAAGATCAATAGGCGACGCAGGGCTGGGAGCAGTGAATCCCCTGGGCCTCGGGATGGCACTGCGGGTCGGTGTCCGGCGGGGAGCAGTCATAAGTGATCGGCTGAATATCCTGGTACACCTTGTTGATTCCCCGGCTTCGCCGCTCAGCCATGGCCCTCGCGAAGGCCGGATTCCAGCCGACCTGGAAATTGCCGCTCGTCTTGGGCAGGTAGGTGTCCGGAATCCGGTCGCCGTCGGTGTCCACCAGGAGGGTGGGCTGGCGCGAGAAGGACTTGGTCTCGACCACCGTGCCCCAGGTGGCGTTGGGGGCCGGCGCGAGGGTGAAGCCGCGCACCAGCTCCAGCGTCTTCGCGCCGACGCGGGTCGGAATGAACGCGACCTTGTAGCGGACCGCGACCGGCGCCTCGAAGCGGCCGTTGGCGTCGCCTTCCCGGATGATCTTCATCTGAGTGGTCGGCTGCGTGCCGCTCAGGGAAACGCGGACGTTGAAGGTGCCGCAGGACGTCTTGATGGGAGCGACGCTCTCCAGTTGGAGGGCGCGGATCTGGACGCGGGTCGTCGCCACGCCGCTGCCGTCGAAGGTGGCGTCGTCGAGCCGCTGGAGGATCGTGTCCGCGCCGCCGAGCTCACCCGGAGTGCCGGTGGCCAGGGGAACGCCCTGCAGCACGATGCGGCCGGTGAAGGCCTCCGAGCCGGCGCAGAAAAAGCCTCTCGGGATGGGATCCTTGTCGAACTTCACGAACGTCGTGCCGTCTCCCGCGGTGCGCCAGACGTCGATGCCGTTCTGAACGGTGTGCAGGGGCGCGGCCATGGCCGGCAGGCTGGCGAGGAGGGCGAAAGCCACGATACAGACAAATGCTCTTTTCATGGAACCTCCGAGGTAGCTGGTTGGGTTGGAACCGTTCCCTGGCTCATCGATGGACGACAGGGACACGACACCACTGTCCCTGCTCGCAAGAGCTTTCAGAAGATTTCTGAACGTACCCTCTACTGTTTCAGGTACTGCTGCGGATAGAAGCGTGACATCCGGCCGTCGCAGGCGGCATTGAGACGTATACTTCCCTGCGATGGCGCCGCGTTTCGACCCTGAGAGCCTGAGTCTCGACCTCTCCGTAGCCGATCTCCTCGAATCGCCGTTCCTGCGCAGCCTCGGCTTCTCCAGCCGCGGCGGCTACGAGCGGCTCTGGCTGGGACAGGCGATCCACGGGCGCTATCAGGAGCAGAAGCTCCAGGAGGACCCCTCCTACCGGCGCGAGGTGGTGCTCTCCCACGTCTTCGAGCACCGGGGGTGGAAGGTCACCGTCCAGGGGCGGGCCGACGGCCTGCGCCGCGAGCCGGACGGCACCCTGATCGTCGAGGAGATCAAGTCGGTGCGGCGCGGCGGCTCCCTTCCTCCCGCCGTGCGCGAGAGCTATCAGCGCCAGGCCCTGCTCTACGCCTGGATGCTCTCGCACACCGAGCCCAACCCCGTCCGCGCCGAGCTGGTGCTGATCGCCATCGGCAGCGACGAGACCGAGCGCGAAGCCCTCACCCTCGACCGCAAGGGGCTGGACGCGGCCGTCCGCCGGCGCCTCAACTCGCTGATCTATGCCTGGGAGGCCGACCAGCGCCGGGCCGCCGAGCGGCACGCGGCGGCCGAGCGGCTCACCTTCCCCTACGCCACGACCCGCCCGGGCCAGGAGCTGATCCTCGCCGCCGTCGAGACCGCGGTCGCCAACCGCGAGCACCTCCTGCTCCAGGCCACCACCGGAATCGGCAAGACGGTCGCCGCCCTCTACCCCGCCCTGAAGTACGCCCTGGCTCACGACAAGCGGCTGTTCGTGCTCACCGCCAAGAACACCCAGCAGGAGATGGCGACCGCGGTGCTCAAGCTGCTCAATCAGGACTCGGCCTTCCGTTCGCTACGCCTGCGGGCGAAGGCCAAGATGTGCGCCAACGATCAGATCCTCTGCCACGAGGAATATTGCCGATTCGCCAAGGACTACGGCCTGAAGCTCGCCACGACCGGCGTGCTGGCGCGCATCTACGACACCCATGCCGCCATCGAGCCCGAGGACGTCTTCAACGCCGCCCGCGAGGCCGAGGTCTGCCCGTTCGAGGTGAGCCTGGAGCTGTCGAACCGGGTGCAGGTCACGGTCTGCGACTACAACTACGTCTTCGACCCCTACGTCTCGCTCTCCAGCTTCGCCGCCGACGAGGACCTCTCCGACGTCGTCCTGGTGATCGACGAGGTCCACAACCTGGTCGGCCGCGGCCGGGGGTACTACAGCCCCGAGCTCTCCTCGAACGCGGCGCGCGCGGCGGCGGAGGTCGTGGGGCGCTGGGGCGAGCCGATCCACCTGCGGATCGAGAACCTCTGCATGAAGCTCGCCGCGCTGATCGACGGTACCGTCGCCGACGCCCTGGAGGAGGGGCCGCCGGGCGAGCGCGCGGTGGTCTGGCCGCTCCCGGAGGACCGCTTCTGGCGGTTGCGGCCGGAGCTCGACGCGGCGTTCGTCGACTACCTGGAGCACCAGCGCGAAACGCGGAGCTTCCAACCCGAGGACCCGTTCGTCGAGCTCTATTTCAATTTCCTCCGTTTCCTGAACGGCCTGATGGTCTCCGATTCCGCCTTCAGCCAGTGCGTGGAGTACAAGCAGGGGGACGGCCGGCTCAAGATCCTCTGCAAGGACCCCAGCCGCTTTCTGGGCGAGGTGATCCAGCGGACGCACGCCACGGTGGGCCTCTCGGCGACCCTGTCGCCACCGGAGTTCTATACCGGCCTGCTCGGCTTCGAGGTGGGGCGCACGGCGTTCGTGGAGATCGCCAATCCGTTCCCGGCCGAAAACCGCCGGGTGGTGATCGATCCCAGCGTCGCCACCACTTTCCGCGAGCGGCCGGCGAACTACCAGCGGATCGCCGAGCGGCTCGCCGGCTTCGCCGATTCGGTGCCGGGCAACTGCCTCGCCCTCTTCCCCAGCTACGCTTTCCTTTCGGAGGTAACCGGCCGCATGCGCCTGCGCAACAAGCGGGTGCTCGTCCAGCGCCAGGCGGACAGCGACGCCGAGCGCGACACCCTCCTCCAGGCGCTCCGCTCGGCGATCTTCGGGGACATCCTGCTGGTGGCGGTTGCCGGCGGCGTCTTCGCGGAGGGCGTGGACTACCCCGGCGAGGTGCTCAAGGCGGTGGCGATCGTGGGCCCCTGCCTGCCGGCGATGACGCTCGAGCAGCAGCTCCTCAAGGAGTATTACCAGGAGCGTTTCGAGCGCGGCTTCGAATACTCCTTCGTGGTGCCGGGCATGACCCGCGTCGTGCAGGCCGCCGGCCGCCTGATCCGCTCGCCCGAGGACACCGGCGTGATCGCCCTCTTCGATCAGCGGTTTTTACACTCTCCCTATCGCCAGTACCTTCCCGTCGACTGGCTCTCCGAGGAGGGCACCACCCATGCCCTGGTAGGCGATCCCGCCCGCGCGGCGGAGGAGTTCTTCAGGACGATCGGAGCGCGGAAATAAGTCGCTGAGAACGAGTATCCTAGGCATGGGCGTGAGCCCGGCACCTTCCCCTTTTCGGCACCTGGAGATAGAATCCGTCATGGCCCGACGACACGCGATCATCCTCGAAGAGAACTTGCGGATCCCCGCGGACGCCTTCACCTACGAAGGTTTCCAGCGCTGGGCGGATTCCAGGACGTTTCCGGAGAACGGGCGCATCGACTACCTGGCGGGGGACATCGACGTCGACATGAGCCCGGAAGATCTCTATACCCACAGTGCCGTCAAGACGGCGATAGCCCTGAAGGTGGGAGCCCTGGTCGTGGAAACCGATCTCGGGGACATGTTTATCGACCGCGCCCGGGTGCGGTCCCGGTTCGCCCAGCTTTCCGTCGAACCCGACATCGTTGTGGTCTTCGGGAGCTCTTTGGAATCAGGCAGGGTCCGCCTGGTACCTGCGGCTTCCAGGAAGGGTCCGGGCCGGTTCTCCGCTCTGGAAGGAGCCGCGGATCTCGTCGTCGAGATCATCAGCGACGGCTCGGTGGGAAAGGACACCAAGCGGCTCCCTGGTCTCTACGCCCGCGCCGGCATTCCAGAGCTCTGGATCGTCGACGCCCGCGGCAAGGCTCTCCGCTTCCTGATCCATTCCTTACAAGATGGCGCCTATGTCATGGCGGAGCCGGACGCCGAGGGGTGGGTCCGATCGCCTCAGCTCGCTGGCGACTTCCGGCTCGTCCGCCGCCGCGCCGACCCGTCTCCTTGGCGCTACACGCTGCAGCACCGGAACGTCTGAAGCCGGCCGGAACGCTCTCGGACAGATCTATCCAAGAGCGTCCCCGCCGTTGTCTAGCAACGCGTGGTGTTGTCCTGGCAGATCACGGGGCAGCTGTGGCAGGTCGCGATGCAGGAGGCGACGCCACAGGTTCCCCCACAGCTGATGTTGCAAGTGGCGAGGCTCGGAATGGTGGTCGTAAGTATCCCACCCTGAGCTCCCTCCAGCTCCGGCGAAGCGAGGACCCGCAAAGTTTCGCGATGGAGCTTCAGACGGAGGTTCGCATTCCTTTTCATACGATGGATTCCTTTCACACCTCGCAGGCGGATCTGCCGGCGAGAGACGTGTCCCCGGGGCGAATCTGCCCCGCATCTTGAGATGCGCAATCGGCGGCGATCCGGGGACATCGGCGCTCCCTCCTCCTGGATCGTCGACGCCCGCGGCAAGGCTCTCCCCGCGCCTCCCCGTCTCCCTGGCGTTATACGCTGGAGCACCGGAAGGCATAGACGACCCTGCAAGGCAAACCGCGGGCCGCTTTCGCGGCCCGCGGGAAATCTCTCCGGACCTTACGGGTCAGCAGCGGGTCGAGGTGTCGGTCCCGTTGCACTTGAGGTAATCGCAGGTGCCAACACAGCTCACGTTGCAGGTATAGCTCCGGCAATAGGGCAACGTGTTCGCCCCTCCCGGGGCGGCCATCAGGTCTGGCGAGGCGAGGTTCCGCAGGGTCTCACGATGAAGCTTCAGACGGAGCTGTGCGTTCTTTTTCATTGACGTTGGCTCTCCCTTGCCAGCCGAGGGGCGGATCTGCCCCCAGGTCTTCAAAGAGAGATGCGCAATCGGCGGCGATCCGGGGACATCGGCGCCCCTCCTTCTGGTGTAAAATAGGCAACAACGATACTGAGGAGGGCGAACGATGGGCGCTGAAAAGGACTTCACCGCGCTGTTGCGACTCCAGATCGCCGGCGAGCAGGGGACTCCCGCCGGTCTCAACTGGACGGGGGGCACTCCCAACCAATGGGCGCTGGCCGCGGCGACCGCCTACGCCTATGGGCTCAAGGGAGATTCGCAGGAGCAGCAGGACGGACGCCAGAAGGTCCTGAATTTCTTCCACGTGCAGGATCAGGTGGGGCACATGGCGCGCGGCAAGATGTCGGAGTTCGGAACGCCCAGCCATTTCGCCTGGTGGCAGGCGGCGGTGGCCGGGCTCTGGTTTCTCTCCGGTCGTGCCAAGGACCAGGAGGTTCTCACTCTCACACGCACCTGGTGGATCCGCGAGCTGACCGTGGAGAACCTCTGCGCCACGCCGCAGGGGCACGTGGTGATGCCCGGCGCCCGGGCGGCCGGCGGCGGGAACGCGGATCAGACGAAGCAGCGCGACGTGGGGCGCAAGATCATCCTCAACGAGAAGGTCCGGGTGCCCAAGAACCTCGGCTCCCTCGACTACACGGGCCTCTGGATCCTGACGCAGATCGCCCCCGCGGAGCTGCAAGCGGTGGCGAGCGCTCCCGCGGACCTGCCGCACCCGCTGGACACGCTGAACATCCTGCGCGACGACGCCGGCCACGTCGCCTGGTTCGACGAGTTCCACGGGCTGCGCCCCGCGTACTGGGGCTGGGCGGACTATGCCACCGGTGAGGAGAAGTACGGCACCGATCCGACGTGGCCTAAAAACCAGCCGGGAGGTAAATTACCCGACGATCTGCCGGTGCCGGAGCTTCCTGGAGGAGACAAGGGTGCCCAGCGGATTACGGCGCAGGGGCGGCTGGCGGCCGCGCCGGTGAAGGCGGAGGATGCCTCCGCCTCCTCCGCCACGTAGATCCCCCTACGCCCGCGCCTGACCGCCGGCGCCCATGGCGCGGCGGAGCCACTTGCCCTGCACGCCCTTCATCATCTTCTGCATCGTGCGGTACTGCTTGAGCAGCCGGTTGATCTCGGCGACCGAGGTGCCGGAGCCCATGGCGATCCGCTTCTTGCGGCCGCCGTTGAGGACGTCCGGACGCCGGCGCTCCTGCGGCGTCATCGAGTTGATGATCGCCTCCACCTTCTTCAGCCCCCCCTCGTCGACGCTCGCCGAGTCGAGGCCGCGCAGCGGTCCCACCTTCGGCAGCATCTCCAGGACCGAGGCGAGCGGCCCCAGCTTGCGGAGCTGGCGGAGCTGATCGCGCAGGTCTTCCAGGGTGAACTGCTGGCTGACCATCCGCTTGGCCAGACGCTCGGTCTCGGCGGCGTCGAGGCCCCGCTCGGCCTTCTCGATCAGCGACAGGACGTCGCCCATGCCGATCATCCGCGAGGCCATGCGCTCGGGGTGGAAGAGCTCGAGGTCGTCCGGCTTCTCGCCGGTGCCCACGAAGCGGATCGGCACCCGGGCGACGGTGCGGATCGACAGCGCCGCGCCGCCGCGGGAGTCGCCGTCGAGCTTGGTGAGGATGGCGCCGGTCAGCGTCAGCACCTGGGCGAACTGCTCGGCGCTCTTGACGGCGTCCTGGCCGGTCATCGCGTCGGCCACGAAGAGGATCTCGTGCGGCTGGATGCGCTCGGCGAGGCGGCGGATCTCGTCCATCAGCGCCGTGTCGACGTGGAGGCGGCCGGCGGTGTCCATCAGGACCACGTCGTGGCCGCGCTGGCGGGCGACGCCCAGGGCGCGCTCGCCGAGGTCGACCACGTTCTCCCCCGGCTCGGGCTCCAGCACCGGGACGTCGACCCCCTTGCCCACCTGCTTGAGCTGCTCCACGGCGGCGGCGCGCTGGAGGTCGCCGGCGACCAGCAGCGGATGCTTGCCGCGCTTCTTCAGCCGCTTGGCGATCTTGCCGGCGGTGGTCGTCTTGCCCGAGCCCTGGAGGCCGCAGAGCATGATGACCGTCGGCCGGCCGTCGAGGCGGAGCTCGGTCCCCTCCTCGCCGAGCAGGGCGCTCAGCTCGTCGCGCACGATCTTGACCACCTGCTGCGCGGGGGTCAGGCTCTCCAGCACCTCCTGGCCGAGCGCCCGCTCGCGCACGCGGTCGATGAACGGCTTGACCACGCGCAGGTGGACGTCGGCCTCGAGCAGCGCCATGCGGATCTGGCGCAGCGCGGCGTCGAGCGCCTCGGGAGTGACCTTGCCCTCGCCCTTGAGCTGGCGGAAGACTTCACTGAGCTTGTCCTGCAAACCGTCGAACATAAGGAAAAAACCTCTCTGGTGGCTGCCCGCGGTCCCAGCGTCGGCGGGGCGAGAATGGTAACACGGCCGCCGCGAGGGCTCTTCCAAGGCAGTAGGTATACTCCGGGCCATGGAACGAAGAGCCAAGATCATGGCGACCCTGGGGCCGGTGAGCCGCGACGAGACGGTGCTGCGAGGACTTGTGCGCGCCGGGGTCGACCTGTTCAGACTGAACCTTTCGCACGGCACGCAGGAGCAGCACCGCGAAACCCTCCGCCGCGTCCGCCGCGTCGCCATCGACGAGGGGTGCCACCTGCCGGTGGTGCTCGACCTCATGGGCCCCCGCTACCGCCTGGGCACCATCCCCGACGAGCCGCGCCTGCTCAAACCCAACCAGGAGGTCGTCCTCGGCCCCGAGGCGCACGACGTCGACCTCCCCGTCGACCTGGAGATCCTGGTCCATCTCCAGGTCGGCGAGCGGGTGCTGATCGACGGCGGCCTGATCGAGCTACGGGTGGAGTCCAAGCAGGGCGACCGCGTGCGGGCGCGGGTGGTCAACGGCGGCCCGGTGAAGACGCGCAAGGGGATCAACCTCCCCGACACCGACCTCCCCTTCGAGGTCTCCGAGAAGGACCGCTCCGACATCGCCTTCGCCGTCGCCGAGGAGGCCGACTACCTCGCCGCCAGCTACGTCGGCGAGGCCTCCCACATCGAGGCGGTCCGCGAGATCGTCTCGGCGGCCGGCGGGCGCATCCCGATCATCGCCAAGATCGAGCGCAAGACCGCGATCGAGAAGATCGACGAGATCACCGAGGCGGCGGACGGCGTGATGGTGGCCCGCGGCGACCTCGGCGTCGAGGTGCCGCTCTACACCGTTCCCGTGCTGCAGAAGCGGATCATCGCCGCCGGCCGCCTCTCCGGCAAGCCGGTGATCGTGGCGACCCAGATGCTCGAATCGATGGTCGAGCAGCCGCGCCCCACCCGCGCCGAGGCCACCGACGTCGCCAACGCCGTGTTCGACGGCGCCGACGTCCTGATGCTCTCGGGCGAGACCGCCGCCGGCAAATACCCCGTGCTGGTGGTCGAGACCATGGCGCGGATCATCCAGGAGGCCGAGGACTACGCCCGCGAGAGCAACGGCCGCCCTCCGGTCCAGCCGCTGGGGCACATCCACGCCCGCCGCACCTTCGCGCTCGATCCCGGAGAATCCGAGACGGCCGGCGCCGAGCTGTCGCTCGACGTCCCCGACATGGTCTCCGCCGCCGCCGTGCTCGCCGCCGAGAAGATCGGCGTCCGCCGCATCGTCGCCTTCAGCCAGAGCGGCTTCACGGCTCGCCTGGTGGCCCGCTACCGGCCGCCATCGCCGATCATGGCCTTCACCCCCGACGCGCGGGTGGCGCGCCAGATCCAGCTCGTCTGGGGCGTGCGCCCGTTCGTCGCCGAGTTTCAGGTGGGGAGCCTGGAGGACATCGTCAACGTTGTCGAGCGCGAGCTGCTGGCGGCCAAGCTGGTGCAGCCCGGCGAGCGGATCATCATCCTCATGGGCCATCCGGTGCGCGAGCGCCCGCTGACCAACCTGATGCGGGTCCACCGCATCCGGCCGCTTTGAGAGCCGCTTTGGGAAAGAACCGGCGGCGCCTCCTCCTCGGCGCCGCGCTCGTCCTGCTGCTGGGGACCGCGGACGCCTTCTGGATCGAGCCGCGCCTCCTCCTCTTCCGCGACGACGTGCGGCTCGACCTGGCGGCGCCGCGGCTGCGGATCGCGCACCTCTCCGACCTCCACGTCCGCGGCGACATCCCCCTCCTCCACCGCCTCGTCCGCGAGGTCGCTGCCGCGCGGCCGGACGTGATCGTGATCAGCGGCGACCTGATCCACGACGTGCCCGATCCGGAGGGCTACGTCAGGAACTCCTCGGCGCTCGCGGCGCTGATCGCCGCCCTGCGCCGGATCGCTCCCATCTACGCGGTCCAGGGGCACAGCGAGCACCAGGGCGAGCTCGTGGAGCTGCTCCAGCGCGCCGGCCTCGACTGGCTGTCCAACGAGGGGCGCCGGATCGGACCGGACGGCGCCTATCTGCTCCTCGGCCTCAACACGCAGGTCGGGCTCGACCACTGGGCCTGGAGCTGGCCCGCCCCCTTCCGGCCGGAGATCGTGGACGGCGTCCGCCTCTACGGCGCCACCCGCGGCGAGCCCTACCGGAGCTTCTACAGCCATTTTGATCCCAATCAACCGAAGGACCCGGCGCCCACCGGCCTCGCCGATCTGAGCGGCCCCCTCGCCTGGAGCGGCTACGAGGCGACCTGCGATCTCCGGATCTCCAAGCGGGCGACCGCCGCCGGAATCTCCGTCCACAGCCGCTACGTCGACGGCGAGGACCGCCTGATCGAGCTCAGCCGCGACGAGTCGCGCTGGGGGCGCGGCGGCACCTTCTCGCTGTTCGAGCACGGTTCCGCGCTCATCGGCCGCAACGATACGGGGGTACGGCCACGGCCGGGAATCTGGTACCACCTGAAGGTGAGGACCGAGGTCGAGCCCGGTCGCGTTCTCGCGCAAGCCAAGGTCTGGCCGGCGAACCGCCCCGAGCCACCGCGCTGGCAGGCCGAAGCCGAGGACCGCTCATCCCTCCGGGTGACGGCGGGCACGGTGGGGCTCTGGGCGTCGGGAGGAGGAACGGTGGTCTTCCGCAATCTCCACGTCGTCGACCGCGCCGGCAAGGTGCTGCTCGACGAGCCGCTGCTCCTGAAGCCGGATGAGCGGGCGCCGCGAGGCTTCCGAGTCGGCACCCGGGATACCCGTCTCGCCCTGGCCCTCGCCCGCAGCCCGGAAGTCCCGCCGGGGACGCCGGTGATCGTCCTCGCCCACATGGGGGACGTGGTGCGCGAGGCCTCCTACCGCGGCCTGCCGGTGGTCCTCGCCGGCCACACCCACGGCGGCCAGGTGCGCCTGCCGTTCCTGGGAGCCCTGACCACCCGCTCCTCCCTCGGCCCCTTCTTCGACCGCGGCGTTTTCGAATTCGCCGCCCCCAATGCGCGAGGGTTGACCACGCTCTACATCAATCCGGGATTCGGAATGTCAGTGCTGCCGGTTCGCTTCGACTGCCCGCCGAGGTGGGCGATGGTAGAGTTGGGACGATGAAGATCAGAAGATTCGAAGCCGCCTCCCAGACCCACGATTCGGTCCGTGGCTTTTTCGTCCTTGTCGTCCTTGCAGTCCTTTACGTCCTTGCTTTGGCCTTCCTGCCGCGCAGGCGCGCGATCGAGAAGCCCCGGAGGAAGTCGCTGCTGGACTTGGTGGGGAAAATTCAGTTCGCCCCTGGCTACGACTACAAGGCGCTTCGGTAGCAGAGGTTCCGGCTAGGCTCCGCCCGCCGGCGGCTCGGCGCCGCCCCGCAGGATCAGCCGGCCAAACCGCACGAAGTACTCCACGCCCGAGTAGACCGTCACCGCCAGCGCCACCCAGAGGGAGATCGGCGCCAGGTGGCGGAACTCGCCGAGCTTGTTGTAGATGATCAGCAGCGCGATCGAGACGATCTGGACGATCGTCTTGACCTTGCCCGAGAAGCCCGCCGGGATCACCAGGTGCTCGGCCGCGGCGAAGCTGCGCAGCGAGGTGACGGCGAACTCGCGGGCGATGATCACCACCACGATCCAGGCCGGCACCACCGTGTGGCCGCTGCTGTGGTCCATCTCGACCAGCGAGATGAAGGCCGCCGAGATCAGGATCTTGTCCGCCGCCGGATCGAGCAGCGTGCCCAGGCGGGTGACCTCCTTGCGGCGGCGCGCCAGGTAGCCGTCGAAGAAGTCCATCACCGCGGCGAGCAGGAAGAGGCCCAGCCCCCACCACTCCTTCCCGTCGAACTTGGTCAGCAGCACCACCACGAGCGGCGGCACCAGCAGGATGCGGAAGATCGACAGCAGGTTGGGGAGGTTGAGCATCGCTTATAAAGGCGGCGGGTTCACGAGGAAAGAGACCCGGCGAGGCATTCTATGCCACCGGGCGGGAGAGGCGAAGCCGCCAGAGATGGAAGCGAGATGGAGGCCTACTGCGAACCGCCCAGCGAGGTGGTGAGGACGAGACGGTTGTTGGCGCCGCGGATCAGGTAGGGCTTGCGGCGGTTGGTCGGGAGCAGGATGGCCGCGGCGGTGGGGAGGTTGATCTCGGCCGCGCCGCGCCAGAGGGCGAGCACCCGCTTCACGTACTCCCGGGTCTCGGCGAAGGGGGGGATGCCGCGGTGCTTCTCCACCGCCCCCGGTCCCGCGTTGTAGGCCGCGATCGCCAGCTCCACCTTGCCGGCGAAGTGGTCGAGCATCTGGCGCAGGTACATCGTGCCGCCCCGGATGTTCTGGTCGGGGTCGTAGGGGTTCAGGATGTTGAGCGCGCTCGCCGTGTCCGGCATGAGCTGCATCAGCCCGATGGCGCCCTTGTTCGAGACCGCCTTGACGTTGTAGCCCGACTCGGCCTGGATCAACGCCCGCACCAGCTTGGGGTCGAGGTTCTGGGCATCGCTGTGCCGCGCGATCATCGGCTCCAGGTTGGAGTCCGGCAGGTCGACGAGCCGGGTCGACATCCGGCGCGCGTGCTGGACGGTGTTCTCGTTCAGGATGACTTGGCGGCCGTTCGCTCCGATGACGACCCGCACCTGATTCGCCGCGGCGAGCGCGGGACTCAGGGTGAGGACCATCCAGGCGAGGACGCGGGTGCCCGTTCTCATCGCAATCCCTTCGTTGGTTACTTCTGGCGGGGGTATCTTAGACGAGAAGCGGGAGATTGCAAAGCCCCGGGCGCTATACACGCTTCGATCGGCCTTGGTGGCCTGCGACCTCATCCCCGGCCCTTCTCCTAAAGGAGAAGGGGGGCCTGACGGGGGTCGCGTCGCAGTCGTCCCCCTTCTCCTTTAGGAGAAGGGGATAGGGGATGAGGTCGCAGGCCACGGACGCAGATCGGAGCGGGCGGCGGCCCTATCTCGCCAACTGCTCGCGCACCGCCCCTTCGACCGCGGCCAGGGCCTCCGGCAGCTTCTCAGGGTCCTTGCCGCCGGCCTGGGCGAAGTCGGGGCGCCCGCCGCCGCCGCCGCCCACGATCGCCGAGAGCTTCTTGACCAGGTCGCCGGCCTTGACGCGGCCGGTCAGGTCCTTGGACACCGAGGCGACCAGGCTGACGTTCCCCTCGCTGCGAGTGCCGATCACCACCACGCCCGAACCGAGCTTGGAGCGCAGGGCGTCCGCCATGTCGCGCAGCTCGTTGGCCGGCGCCGGCGGGACCTCGCGGACGAGCACCCGGATGCCGTCCACCAGCAGCTCCTCGTCCCCGGCCGGAGAGACCGTCCCCGAGACGAGCTGCATGCGGAGCTTGCGCATCTCGGACTCCAGCTCGCTCTGCCGCTGGCGGAGCTGATCGGCCTTCTGGAGCTGCTGGTCGTAATCGCCTGAGCGGATGCCCAGCCGGGCGACCAGCTCGCTGTAGGTCGACCGCTGGCGGCGGACCTCGTCGAGCGAGTAGGTGCCGGTCACCGCCTCGATCCGCCGCACGCCCGAGGCGACGCCGCGCTCGGAGTCGATCAGGAAGAGGCCGATCTCGCCCGTGTTGCGCACGTGGCAGCCGCCGCAGAGCTCGAGGCTGAAGCCGGGGACGTTCACCGTCCGCACCCGCTCGCCGTACTTCTCGCCGAACAGCGCCATGGCGCCGGCGGCGATCGCCTCCTGGTAGCTGCGCCAGACGAACTCGGTCTGCACCGAGCGGCGGATCCACTCGTTGACCATGTCCTCGGTCTGCTCCCACTCCTGGCGGAACATGCCGCGGTGATAGGTGAAGTCGAAACGCAGGCGGTCCGGCGCCACCATCGACCCCGCCTGCCGCACGCTCTTGCCGAGCACCAGGCGCAGGGCGGCCTGCAGCAGGTGGGTCGCCGTGTGGTTCCTCTGGATGGAGAGCCGGCGGTCGTGGTCCACATTGAGCTGGACCTTGGTGTGGCGCGAAAGGCCCCCCTCCTCCACCTCCACGAAGTGGAAGAAGATGCCGCTCTGGTCCTTCTGGGTGTCGACCACCCGCGCGCGCCCGCCGTCCCAGATCAGCTCGCCGGTATCCCCCACCTCGCCGCCCGACTCGGCGTAGAACACGGTCTGGTCGAGGATGACGACGCCCACCTGCCCCTTCTGCAGGGTGGAGACGCGCACCGGCGCCCCCTCCCGCCAGGTGGCGAGGCGCACCACCTCGGCCGGCGTGTCGATCATCTCGGTCCGCTCGTACCCCTCGAACTGAGTGGCGGTCAAGTCGGCGTGGCCGCGCAGCACCTCGCGCAGGGCGGAGAGGCGGTTCTGCACCTCGGCCGTCGCCTTGCGCGACTGCTCGCGCTGGGCCTCGAGCGATTCGCTGAAGCCGGCCTCGTCGATCTGGAAGCGCTCCTCCTCGGCGATCTCGCGGATCACCTCCAGCGGCAGCCCGTAGGTGTCGTAGAGGCGGAAGACCATCGGCCCCGGCAGCGCCGAGATCCCCTGCGGACGGAGGCGCTCGATCTCCTCCTGCACCTGCCGCGCGCCGGTGGCGACCGTCGAGAGGAACTTCTCCTCCTCGGCCTTGATGGTGGCCATCGAGGCGGCCCGGGTCGCCGCCAGCTCCAGGTAGTAGCCCCCCATCACCTCGCCGAGCACCGGCACCAGCTTGTGGAGGAACGGCTCCTCGAAACCGAGGCGCATGCCGTGGCGCACCGCGCGGCGCAGGATGCGGCGGAGCACGTAGCCGCGCCCCTCGTTGCCGGGGATCACGCCGTCGGCAAGCAGGAAGGAGACCGCCCGCAGGTGGTCGGCGATCACCCGCATCGAGACGTCCTTCTCGGCGTCCGCGCCATACTTCAGCCGCGCCAGGTCGGCGGCGGCGGCGAGGATCGGCTGGAAGAGGTCGGTGTCGTAGTTCGAGTGCACCCCTTCGAGCACCGAGGTGATCCGCTCCAGGCCCATGCCGGTGTCGATCGACGGCTTGGGGAGCGGCGTCAGCACCTTGGCGGCGTCGCGGTCGTACTGCATGAAGACCAGGTTCCAGATCTCCATGTAGCGGCCGGAGTCCGAACCCTCGTCCCAGCTCACCTCGGGACGGTCCGGGTAGAGGTCGACGAAGATCTCGCTGCACGGACCGCAGGGGCCGGTGTCGCCCATCGCCCAGAAGTTGTCCTTCTCGCCGCAGCGGTGGACCCGCTCCGGCGGCAGGCTCGTAAGCTTCACCCAGAGGTCGAACGCCTCGTCGTCCTGCTCGTAGACGGTGGCGAAGAGACGGCTGGCGGGGAGTCCCCAGACGCGGGTGACCAGGTCCCAGCCGAAGCGGATGGCCTCTTCCTTGAAGTAGTCGCCGAAGGAGAAGTTTCCCAGCATCTCGAAGAAGGTGTGATGGCGCGGGCTCGGCCCCACGTTCTCGAGGTCGTTGTGCTTGCCCGAGACGCGCATCACCTTCTGCGACGAGGCGGCGCGCGGCGAGTCCGGCTTCTGGAGACCGAGGAAGTTGTCCTTGAACGGCACCATGCCGGCATTGGTGAACAGCAGGGTGGCATCCCCCTGCGGCACCAGGGGCGCGCTGGGCACGACGCGATGCCCGCGCTCGCGGAAGAATTCAAGAAAGCCGGTCCGTATCTCTGTGCTTTTCATGACCCGTCGTCGATTTCCAGATCGTCCAGTTCGCCGTTCAGGACCGAGACGATAGCACGGCGGGAAAAGCCTTTGCGCTCCAGATGACGGGCCAGCGCGCGGGGGTCCGCGCCCCCCTTCCGGCGCCAGCTCTCGGCGGCCTCGCGGGCGGCGGGAAGGTCGTCCTCCGGCGTCAGCTCGGCGAGGGCCGCGTCGACGGCGTCGTCCGGCGCCCCCCGCTTGATCAGCTCCGACCGCAGCCGCGCCCGCCCCTCGCTGGCGCGCCCCTGGCGGGACTCGACGAAAACGCGTGCCGTGGCGCGGTCGTCGAGATACCCCTCTTCGGTCAACCGCGCGAGCGCCGCCTCGATCTCCTCGTCCGGATAGCGGCGCTGCCGCAATTTGATCTCCAGCTCACGCCGGAAGTGCGCTCGGGCGGCGAGGAGCTGGAGGGCCTTCTGATAAGGGGTCGGCGGCGGCATGGGAGGATCGGAGAAGGGGGACGATAGCATGGCGGCTCGCCGCGGAGGCGCTCTCCCATCCCCGTTTTATCCAGAACGGTCCCGCTTTCTCCAGAATTGTCCCCGAATATCCCAACGTGTCCCCGAATCTCCAGAATTGTCCCCGAATTTCCCAAAATGTCCCCGAATATCCAGGATTGTCCCCGAATTTCCCAAATTGTCCCCGAATATCCAGGATTGTCCCCGAATTTCCCAAATTGTCCCCGAATATCCAGGATTGTCCCCGAATTTCCCAAACAGCCCCCGATCCGGCGTCCACCGGGCCGGTCGGGGGTGAGGCGGTCGCCGCGCTAGTTCTGGTCGATCTCGAACGACAGGTCGCCGCCGGCCATGAAGTCGCTCTCGCCGGGCATCTGGATGGATTCGTCCATCTGGTCGCGCGAGATGTCGGAGGTGAACTGAACGCCCTGGATCTTGAGGCGGAACTCGTCGGGGTTGGTGGCGCGCTTGAGGGCCTCGTCGAGGGTGATCAGGCCGCTCTTGTAGAGCTGGAAGAGCGACTGGTCGAAGGTCTGCATGCCGTACTGGCTGGTGCCCAGCGCGATCTGCTCGCGGATGTACTTGGTCTTCTCCTTGTTCTCGATGCACTCGCGGATGTACGCGGTCGAGATCAGCACCTCGGCGCCGGGCACGCGGCCCATGCCGTCGGCGCGCGGCACCAGGCGGAGCGAGATGACCGACTTCAGCACCTGCGAGAGCTGGATGCGGATCTGCTTCTGGTGGTGCGGCGGGAAGACCGAGATGATGCGGTTGACCGTCTCGGTGGCGTCCAGGGTGTGCAGGGTGGAGAAGACGAGGTGGCCGGTCTCGGCGGCGAGCAGAGCGGTCTCGATGGTCTCGTAGTCTCGCATTTCGCCGACCAGCAGGACGTCGGGGTCCTGGCGGAGGGCGGCGCGCAGGGCGCCGGCGAAGGAGTGGGTGTCGACGTCGATCTCGCGCTGGTTGACGATCGACTTCTTGTCGCGATGGAGGAACTCGATGGGGTCCTCGATCGTGATCATGTGCTCGGTGCGGGTGGAGTTGATGTAGTCGAGCATGGCCGCGAGGCTGGTCGACTTGCCGGAGCCGGTGGTGCCGGTGCAGAGGATCAGCCCGCGCCGCTCCTCGCAGATCCGTTCGAGCACCGGCGGCAGCATCAGCTCGCGGATGCTCTGGATGCGGGCCGGGATGACGCGCAGCACCAGCCCGACGGCGCCGCGCTGCTGGAAGACGTTGCAGCGGAAGCGGCCGAGCCCGGGCACCGAGTAGGCGATGTCGAGCTCCAGCTCTTCCTTGAAGCGCTGCTTCTGGCGGGCGTTCATCATCGAGAACGCCATCGCGATGGTGTCCTCCTGCATCAGGCGCTTGAGCTCGCCCAGCGGCAGCAGGTCGCCGTCGACGCGGATCACCGGGTGGCTCCCGACCTTGAGGTGGAGGTCGGAAGCCTTCCGCTCCACCGCGATCTTGAGCAGGTCGTTGATGTTCACGGGTAAGCCTCCTACCGGTTACAGAGCCTGACCCGACAGGGCCTGGGGCGCGGCGGCCGCGGCGGCCTTCGCCGCCATCTTCGGCTGAGGTGGCTGATGATGGACCGCGTGCAGCCAGCCGTGGCGGTCCGGGATCTCGCCGGTGACGATGCCGCGGAACTGCGCCATGATCTTCCTCGTGACCTCGCCCGGGCAGCCGAGGCCGACCGGGCTGCGGTCGACCGAGCGGATCGGCGTGATCTCGGCGGCGGTGCCGGTCATGAACAGCTCCTCGCAGGTGTAGAGCTGGCCGCGGGGGATCTGCTCCTCCTCGCGCACCGGGATGCCGAGCTCGACGGCGATCTGCAGCACGGCGTCGCGGGTGATCCCCTGCAGCACGGAGGCGGCGAGCGGCGGCGTCATCAGCACGCCGTCCTGGACCATGAAAACGTTCTCGCCCGATCCCTCGCTGACGTAGCCGCGGGCGTCGAGGGCGATCCCCTCGACGTAGCCGTTGGTGACCGCCTCGATCTTGATGAGCTGGGCGTTGAGGTAGTTGCCCGTGGCCTTGGCGACCGCCGGCATCGAGTCGGCGGAGATCCGCCGCCAGGAGGAGACGCAGACGTCGACGCCGCTCTCGGCCTCCTCGCCCAGGTATTTGCCCCAGGGCCAGCAGGCGATGAACACCTCGACCGGGTTGTGGAGAGGGTTGACGCCGATGGTGTTGCCGAAGCCGCGGAAGATGATGGGGCGGATGTAGCACGACTCCAGCTCGTTGGCGCGGATCGTCTCGCAGACCGCGTCCATCAGCTCGTCGGTGGTGAACGCCACCGGCATGCGGTACACCTTCGCCGAGTTCTCCAGGCGGCGGATGTGCTCCCGCAGGCGGAACACGGCCGATCCCTGCAACGTGTTGTAGCAGCGGATCCCCTCGAAGACTCCGGAGCCGTAGTGGAGAGCGTGGCTCAGCACGTGGACGGTGGCCTTCTCGAAGTCGATGAGCTGGCCGTTCTTCCAGATCCAGCGGACATCGGCGAAGGGATTGGACAAGAGGGACCTCCTTTTACGGTCTGCGGAGAAAAGCTGATGCTAGCTTGAACGGCGGGGCGGGTCAACGAAACCGGCCCCCGCGCCTGGGAATCTGCGCGGCAGAAAAGGCCGGGCAAGGATTCATCCTTCGATCGGAGGGCGTAGAGACGATCCCAGCCCGTCCACGACACCCTCCCGGACGCCACGGGGACGGCGGGACGTCTCCGCCGGAGGGCATGCCGCGACGCCTGCCACATTCCTTCGTCAGGGCACTCTTCAGCAGGGCAAACTCAAACCTGTATACCTTCGACCCCGGCTTCTTGACCGGTATCCGCTCCGGCCGAGACGTCCCGCCGTCCCCGTGGCCTGCACAAGGTGTCGTGGACGGGCTGGGAACGTCTCTACACCGGTCAACGATCATTTCTGCTGCGCAAGCTCCCTACGCCCCCGGGCTCCCCAGCAGCAGGAAGGCGGCGCCGACGATGGCGGCGGTCTCCAGGCGGAGGGTGCGGTCGCCGAGCCCGGCGGCGCGCCAGCCGGCGAGTTGGAGCTCGCGCCGCTCGGCGGGATCGAGCCCCCCCTCGGGGCCGACCAGCAGGGCGGCGACCTTGGCTTCGTGCCGCGGGACGAGACCGGTGGGGCCGCGGAAGCCGGGATCGCCGGTGGCCTCGGTGTCGAGGAACCAGCGGACCTCGGGGCCGACGAGCACCACGGCCTGGCTCCAGGAGTGGGGACCGGTGATCTCGGGGAGGCGCGAGCGGTGGCACTGCTCCAGGGCCGCCACCGCCACCCGCCGCAGCCGGTCGAAGGTGATCAGCCCGAGCTCGCGGGGCGCCCGCGCCATGTTGGTGAAGCGGATGGCGGAGACCCCCAGCTCGGTCGCCTTCTCGACCAGCCAGGACGCCCGCTCGGGGCGGCAGGTGGGCACCAGCAGCTCGAGCTGGAACGCCGGCTCGTGGTCCGGCGCCGGCTCACCCAGGGTGATCGTGGCGGTGGTGCGGTCGACCCGCTCCACCCGCCCCCAGCGCGCCCGCCCGTGGCCGTCCACCACGCGCATCTCCTCGCCCACGGCGACGCGGCGGGCGCGGAAGAGGTGCTGGTAGGTCTCGCCCTCGACGCGGGCGGTGGGACGGTCGAAGGCTCCGGGCTCGACGAGGAGAGTGATCATGGTGGGGAGCATTGTAAGGCCTCCCCACCCTGGTCCCTACCCTCAGGCCTTGGCGCTGTTCCCTCCGGTCCCCAGCACGGTCTCGCGGTTCCCCACCAGGCGCCCCACCAAGTGCCGTAGCTGCAGGAGCGGTCCGGTCATGAAGGTCGTTGTCAGGGCCATGATGACCATCATGGTGAAGACGCGCGGCGACAGGATGCCGAGGTCGTAGCCGAGGTTGAGCACGATCAGCTCGACCAGGCCGCGGGTGTTCATCAGCGCGCCGAGAGTGAACGAATCCCCCCAGCTCATGCCGGTCCAGCGCGCCGTGACCAGGGTGCCGCCCAGCTTGCCGGAGACGGCGACCAGGATGAGCCCGGCGCAGACCATCCAGCTCCAGCGGTCGTTGAGCAGGCCGAGCTGGGTGCGCAGGCCGGTGAAGGCGAAGAAGAGCGGCAGCAGCAGGACGGAGCTGAAGGTCTCGACCCGCTCGCGCAGGAACCGGCGCAGGCCGAGGTCGGGCGGCATGCAGACGCCGGCGAGGAAGGCGCCGAACAGCGCGTGGATGCCGATCAGCTCGGTGAATAGCGCCGCGGCGAAGACGAAGGAGAAGATGGTGGCCAGGAACCAGACGCTCCCGGTCTGCTCCTCCGGGAGCTCGCGGGCGATCCGCGCCACCCAGGGCTTGATCCCGAACAGCATCACCGCGATGAACGCCAGCGTCAGGCCGATGGTCAGCAGCGAGCCGGCCATGCCGTCGGACTTCGCGATCGCCACCACCACCGCCAGAAGGCACCAGGCGGTGACGTCGTTGACCGCCGCGCACGCCAGAGAGGTGCTGCCGAGAACCGACCGGGTCATCTTGCGGTCGTCGAGGATCCGCGCCAGCACCGGGAAGGCGGTGATGCTCATCGCGACCCCGATGAACAGGGCGAAGGCGGCGAAGGGAGCTCCCGCCGGCGCCAGGGGGCGGTAGATCAGCAGCGCCGCGGCGAGGCCCAGGAAGAGCGGGACGATGATGCTCGAATGGCTGATCAGCAGCAGGGCGTCCGCCTTCTTGCGAAGCTGCGCCAGGTCGAGCTCGATGCCGACGACGAACATGAAGAGGATGACGCCGATCTGGCTGAGGATGCGCAGCCCGCCCATCGACGCCGCCGGGAAGAGGAAGCCTTGAGCCTGCGGCGCGACGAGACCCAGCAGGGAAGGCCCGAGCAGGATTCCCGCGATCATCTCGCCGACGACCGGCGGCTGGCGGATCTTCAGACAGACGGTGCCCAGGATCCGCGCCGCCAGGACGATCACGATGATCTGGAGGAGCAGCAGGCTCAGGGGACTCTGGAGGTTCTCGACCAGCGAGTGGACGATGCCGCCGGGGGCCGGTTTGGACTTCTCCGGAGCGGTGCCGGCGTGAGCCGATGCCCCCGGGGCCGCCGCGACCGCGGCCGGCCGCGCGTCGGCGGCGTCGGGCTTCAGGGTCGAGCCGAGGCTGAGGATGAAGTAGATTCCCGTCCCGAACAGGACGAGCACAACCGCGTAGAAGACGAGGTTCTTCGTCATGACACTCCCCCCTAAATCATTACATCAAACTACAAGAAAGCAAGGACAACGTGTTCAGAAGGGGAGTGCGGGAAGGCGGGTGGACCGGGACACTCCCCCACCCCGAAGCCTCACCCCCGGCCCCTCTCCCACCGCCCTCCCGCCAGCCGGGAGAGGGGGGGCGATGCAGAACAGGTAGTGCTCGTAGGGTGCGCTGTGCGCACCGTCAACGTTGAACGGCGCGCACAGCGCGCCCTACAAGCGTCCAACGCTTCAACCGGGCCCCCCCTCTCCCGGTCGGGTGGGAGTGCGGTGGGAGAGGGGCCGGGGGTGAGGCTTCGGGGTGGGGGGCGCCGCCGGGAGTGGGGGGCGCCGCCGCTTTTACCGGACCTGCCTTCGGGCCATGAAGATGGCGTGGTTCTTCACCTTGCCGCCGCCGCGGGCGGGGACGCGCTCGGTCCAGGCCTCGAAGCCGGCGCGGCGGAGGCGAGACTCGAAGGCGGGCTGGATGAAGGTGGACCAGAAGGCGACCACGCCGCCGTCGGTCAGGCTCTTCCAGAGGCGGGCGAGGCCGTCGTCGGTGTAGAGGCGGCTGTTGGTGCGCAGGGTGAGCGCCTCGGGACCGTTGTCGACGTCGAGGAGGATGGCGTCGAAGCGCTCACGGCCGTCGAAGAGGGTGCGCACGTCGGCGAGGACCACCTTCACCCGGCGATCCTCGAGCGGCTCGCGGGCGAGGTAGCCCAGCAGCTTCCGGTTCCAGTCGAGCAGGGTGGGGAAGACCTCGCAGACGATCACCGTGGCATCCGGCGGCGAATGGTCGAGCGCCGCGCGCAGCGTGTAGCCGAAGCCGAGGCCGCCCACCAGCACACGCGGCGCCTTGCGGCCGGCGATCGCTCCGCAGGCCAGCCGCGCCAGATCCTCCTCGGAGCCGTGGACGCGGCTGGTCATCAGCTCGACGTTGTCGACGATCAGATGATAGACGTCGTCCCGCCGCGAGAGCACCAGCTCGTCCCCCTCGGGGGTCTTCTCGCGCGCCAGGACCTCGACCGGCCTCAACGCGCGATCTCCGCGGCCGTCGGCAGCTCGTCGTCGGGGATCGGAGGTAACTTCATCGCGGGTTTCGCCTTCGGCCGCAGAGTCTATACTCGTCTCCAGCCGTTTCGCTGAAGGGTTTCCCTTCAGCCCTTCTCAGGAGGCCCGCTCGTCATGTGGCACCTCACCATCCTCCGGCCGGACCTGTGGACCCTCGCCGTTCCCTGGTGGGATATCGTCCTCCGCTCCGCGACCGTCTACGTCTTCCTGATCATCATCCTGCGGCTCTCCGGCAAGCGCCAGGTCGGCCAGCTCGCTCCCTTCGACCTCGTGCTGCTGCTGGTGCTGTCGAACGCCGTCCAGAACTCGATGAACGGCGGCGACAACTCGTTGGGGGGCGGGCTGATCTCGGCGACGACGCTGATCGCGCTGAACTACGCGGTGGGCACCGCGACCTTCCGCAGCAAGAAGCTGGCGGCGCTGATCGAGGGGCGGCCGGAGGTGCTGATCCACAACGGCAAGCTCTACGAGGACGTCCTCACCCGCGCCCAGCTCACCCGCCACGAGCTCAACGCCGCCCTCCGGCAGGGGGGGTGCACCTGCGTCGAGGAGGTGCACACCGCCGTGCTGGAGAACAATGGGCAGATCTCGGTGACGTCGAAAGCGCGGGCGGCAGGGTAAGGGAAGATCCAGGGACCCTTGCCCGCTGGGGCGACCTGCCCTCCGAACCCTCACCCCTGCCCCTCTCCCTTCCCCTCCCGCCCTCCCTCACAGGGAGAGGGGAACCCCCGCCCCAAAACAACCCCGAAGGGGTTTCGCCCTCTTCTCCCGGTTGGGGGGAGGGCGGTGGGAGAAGAGGGTTGGGGTGATGAGGGGTTTCTCCCTCTTCTCCCGGTGAGGGAGGGGGGAGGGGACGGGAGAAGAGGGCCGGGGTGATGAGGGCTCAGCTATTCGGCTTCTCCGCCGCTTTCTCGGACGTTCCCTTCGGCCGGGCGTTCGGGTTCGACTGGCCGTGATGGCAGGTGAAGCAGCCCACGAAGGAGCCGCTGTCCATGCCGGGCATGGGCTTGATGTACTTCTCGTTGATGTCCTGGGTCATCTTCACCATGTCGCGCGCGATGTTCTTCTCTTTCTTGTCGTCGCTGGCGAAGTTCTCGGTGTCGTGGCACTTCTTGCAGTTGGTGCCGAGGGCGTGGCTGAAGCCCTCCATGGCGTCCAGGAAGCGGCCGGCGGGGACGCCCTTGAGCGTCTTGATGTTCTTGAACACCGTCTCGGCCGGCTCGTTCTCGTGCCCCTTGATCAGGTCGCGCATCTTGTTCGGATGGGGAGCTTCCGCGGCCGGCTTGCCCTCCGGGGCGCCGGCCTGCTTCTCGGCCTCGTGGGACGGCATGGGAGCGGGAGTCGCGGAGGGGGCGGGGGTCTGGCCGTACTGCGGAGAGGCCAGAAGGGGCAGGGCGGCGAGCCCGGCGAGGAGCAGTCCGCCGGCCATCAGCTTCGGGAAGGATCGCTGCGTGAAACCGGCCAGCTTGGGAAATTCCGCGGGCATATCGTTCCTCCAAAAAAGGGCCACAGTGTAGCGCAGACTTGGGCGTGGCCTGCGGTCTGTGAGTGCGCGCGGAGGCGTTGCCAGTTCTATGCCGCCGTCAGTCCACCTGCAGCGTCGGCAGGACGGCGAGGACCTCCTCGGCGGAGGCGTAGCGGTGATCGGGCTCCTTGGCCAGCAGGCGGGCGATGAAGCCGATCCAGGGGGCCGGCAGGTCGGGGCGCCCAAGGCGGATGTCGGGGATCTCGTCGCGCAGGTGCATGAGCGCCAGCACCGCCGGGTTGTCGTCCGTGAAGGGCTCGCGGCCGGTGAGCAGGGCGTAGGCGAGGATGCCGAGCGCGTAGAGGTCGGAGCGGCCGTCGAGCGGCTGGCCGAGGAGCTGCTCGGGCGACATGTACATCGGCGAGCCGAAGGCGAAGCCGGTGCGGGTGAGTCGGTTGTCGAAGCCGGTCATGCGGGCGATGCCGAAATCGAGGATCTTGAGGCGCCGCCCGGTCACGATGACGTTGCTGGGCTTGAGGTCGCGATGGACGATCCCCAGCGAGTGGGCCTCCTGCAGGCCGGCGGCGATCTCGGAGAGGAAGAAGCGGATGCGCTCCAGGGGGATCGGCTGGTCCTTCACGATCACATCTTCGAGGATCTGCCCTTCCAGCAGCTCCATGGTGATGAAGATCCCCCCTTCGAAACGGCCGAGATCGAACACCCGCACCACGTTGGGATGGCTGACGCGGCGGCAGATCTGGAGCTCGCGCAGCAGCCGCTCCTCGTCGTCGCCGGCGGAAGCCGAGCCCTCGGCGGTGGTGAGCAGGGTCTTGATCGCCACCGGCTCGCCGAGGTCGAGGTCGCGAGCCCGGTAGACGCGCCCCATGCCGCCGCGCCCCAGCTCGCCGAGGATGTCGTAGCGGTTGGCGAGGCGCTGGCCCACCGCCAGGCCATCCAGGGAGCGCGCCTGGAGGGGCGTCGCCGTGGTCTCCGGCACCGGCGCGGGCTGGATGTCCAGCCGGCTCATCCGCTCGGCCACGTCGCGGTAGGTGGGGTTGAGCTGCAGGAGCTTGGCGTAGCGCTTGCGCGCCGGCTCGCGCTGGGCGAGCCCCTCGAGCGCCCGCCCCTCCCAGTACAGGCGGTCGAGGACGGTGCCGTCCTCGCCGCGCCGGCGCGGGTCGGCGGCCGGCGCCTTGCCGAGGAAGCGGAGGGCCTCCCCCGACCGCCCCGCCTCGACCAGCCGGGGCGCCAGCAGCAGGGCGCCGGTGACGTAGCCGAGCTCGTCGGCGGGGATCTTCTGCAGGGTCATCGCGGCCTGATCGACGTCGTTGGCGTCGAGATAGAGGGCGATGGCGCCGGCGAGGTCGCCGGTCTGGACGTGGAGGGCCGCCGCCGCCGCCAGGTCGCCGGAGCGGATGTAGAGCTCGGCGGCCTGGAGCGGCTGGCCGGCGGTGAGGAAGCAGCGCGCGGCGTCGGTGGTCTTCCCCGCCTTGCGGTAGGCCTCGGCGGCGCGGGCCGGCTCCTGGACGGTTTCCCAGCGGTAGGCGGCCTGCCACCAGTCCTGCGCCGCCTCGTAGGCCTCGGCGGCGTCGCGCACCATCCCCAGGCGGGCGAAGATCTCGCCGGCCAGCACCGGACGCCCGGAGTGGAGGTGGACCTGCGCCACCCGCCGCGCCTGGTCGGGGGACTTGCGCGCCAGCAGCAGGGCGCGGTCGCTCTCGCCGGCGCCGAGGTAGGCCTCGATGGCCTCGGTGGAGCGGCCGGAGCGCTCGAGCAGCTCGGCCCGCCGCAGGCTCGCCGGCAGTTGCATCAGCAGGGTCACCGCCGCCGTGCTGCGGCCGAGCTGGAGGAGGACCTCGGCCCGCTTCAGGTTCACCTCCTGCAAGCGGGCGGAGGGCTCGCCCCGGGTCCGCGACAGGGTCTTCGCCTCCAGCTCGAGGACGCGTAGCGCATCCTCAAACAGGTTGGCCTTCTCGTAGTGGGTGACCGCCTCCGCCCAGAGCCGGCTCTTCTCGTAGTAGCGCGCGGCGCGGCCGCTGTCGCGGAGCTTGAGCGCCGCCGCCGCCGCCCGCTTGAAATCGCCGGCCATCTCGAACAACGGGATCGCCGGCTCGAAGTGACCGCTGGTGGCCAGCAGGTCCCCGGCCTGCCGGGCGTCCAGGTCGCCGGCCCGCGACGGCACCCTGCCGAGGGCCCCCAGCAGCGAGTACTGGATCAGCCTCGCCTCGTCCTGGATCTCGGCCGCGAGCGCGGCCGCCCGCCGGTAGTCGCCGGCCTTGGCGTACGCCTCCGCCGCCTGCTTCTTCTTCCCCTCGCGGTCATAGGTCTCCGCAAGCTTCAGATGATCGCGGGCGATCAGGGAGAGGAAGTTGAAAGCCATGGGCGAGGATCTATGGGGTTCTCAAAGACTGCTTGTACCATGCCAGGATTACGACAAGTATAACGGACCTCGGAAGGGCACGATTCCTGGGGGCTCGACCAGGAACGCGAGGGAAGGCTGGGCTTCGGGCCTTACCGTCCCGCGCCCCCTGGTCCTCGGTCAGCCAGAGCGAGCCGGTGGTGCTGCCGCCCCGGGACTGCGCCAGGGGGTGAAGACGACGCTGGGCATCACTTCGGTATAGAATATCGCGGAAGCGGATCGTCGGCATCTCTTGGCGGCGAGGTCCGGTCCTCGGATCACGTCCCTGCGCTCCGGAATGACGGGAGAACGCGACGGGATGCCTCAGTGGTATCATGGACCAGCGGGGATGAGCAGCCGCTTCAAGCGAGATCCAGCCATGAAACAGATGATCCTCCGAGCCCACTTCGACGGCGAGCAGATTCTCCTGGATGAGCCCGTCAAGTTGGAGCCGAATACCCCTCTGAGAGTCATCGTCGGGGGCGAAGAAACGCTCGAGGCCGAGCATGAAGATTGGTTGCGCCTCTCCCGTCAGCGGCTAGAGGCTGCCTACGGCGAGAACGAGCCCGAATACACGCTGGACATGATCAAGGAGCCCAATCCCGATTATGAAGGAGGGTGACGTCGGTCTCGCCGCCTTACCCCAAGCCGATGAGCAGAAAAAGAAGCGTCCGATCGTCGTCCTGCGCGAGCTTCCCTTTGCCGGCGACTTTCTTGTCTGCGGCGTCAGCACACAACTCCAGCAGCAGGTCCCATCCTTCGACGATCTCATCTCGCCGAACGACCCTGATTTCAAGTCCAGCGGGCTCGTGGTCCGCTCCTTGATTCGGCTCGGCTTCCTGTCGGTCCTCAAGCGCAAAGAGATGGCGGGCGCTATTGGTTCCATATCCCCCGAGCGTCACCGCCGCTTACTGCGAAACCTCAGCGACTATCTGAGGTCCGCCCCTTGAACCCTCACATTCACATTCCCGATGAGATCCGGCAGCGGATCGAGCGCTTCGGCGGCCGGTTCGCCTAGTAGCCTGCGCGGCAGAAAAAAGCCACGCAAGGACGCTCACGGACGTAAAGGACGGCCACGGACGCAGCCCAAGGAGGATGCTCTGCCTCGAGGTCGCTGTCCGTCCCTGTCAGTCCTTGGACGTCCGTGCATTCATCCTCCCGAAGCTAAATCCGCTCCAACTCGCGCACCGTCCGCGCGTCGTCCACCGCGTTGCCGGTGTTGAGCGTCGAGGCGGGCTCGAAAAGGAGGATCTCGACCTCCGACTCCGCCACCGGGCGGTGCTCGACGCCGCGAGGGACGACCAGGATCTGCCCTTCTTCCAGCCAGACGTGGCGGTCGCGGAACTCCATGCGGAACCGCCCCTTCAGGACCATGAACAGCTCGTCCTCATGGTCGTGGTGATGCCAGACGAACTCGCCGGCGAACTTCGCCAGCTTCACCTGCTGGCCGTTGAGCTCGGCGACCACCTTGGGGCTCCAGTGGTCGGAGAACGAGGCGAGCTTCTCGTACAGATCGACCTTCCCGATCGGTTCCATGCGGCTCCTTTCGCGCTCCCCGGCGCGTCCCGGGAAGTATAAGCCTTGCATCCCTCTTGCATATCAAACCTGGATGCAAGCACGCGTCGCTCGCCCAGACCGGGCGGGCGGACTTCACCGATTCAGGAGACGACCATGAAAAAGACGTCCATTCTCTGTGCGCTCGCCCTCGCCGCCGGCCTCACCGCGGCGGCTCCCGCTCATGCCGCCAGCACGACCTGCGAGATGCGCTTCACCCTCTCGGGCTGGTCGGCGATCTACAAGACCGCCAAGGGCACCGGCAAGATCACCTGTGACAACGGCGAGAAGGCCACGGTGCACCTGAAGGCCACCGGTGGCGGCCTGACCGCCGGCAAGTACAAGATCCGTGACGGCTATGGCAAGTTCAACGCGGTGTCGAACATCACCGAGCTGTTCGGCGACTACGCCGAGGGCGGAGCCGATGCCGGCGTGGTGAAGTCCTCGACGGCCCAGGTGCTGACGAAGGGGGACGTCTCCCTGGCTCTCGCCGGCCATGGCTCGGGCGTCAACCTCGGCGTGAGCTTCGGCAAGTTCACGATCTCCCCGAAGTAGGAACCCCGCAGTAGAATCCCGGTGAGATGACCGGCCTCCGCGTTTCGGACGAGATCTTCGACCGCTACCCGGAGGTCGTGCTGGGCGTCGTCACGGTCCACGGGATCGACAACTCCGGGGATAGCGATGCCCTGGTCGCTCCGCTCCGCCACGAAGAGGCGCGGGTCCGCGAGCGGCTCGCCGGCGCCGTCCTTCCCGAGCACCCCCACATCTCCCCCTGGCGCGACGCCTACCGGGCGTTCGGCGCCAAGCCCAAGGACCATCCGTCGTCGATCGAGAACCTGGTGCGCCGCGTCCTCAAGGGGCAGGCGGTGCCGCGGGTCAATCCGCTGGTCGACCTCTACAACATGATCTCCCTCCGCCACCTCGTGCCGATCGGCGGCGAGGACCTCGACCAGGTCGAGGGGGACGTCCTGCTGACCTTCGCGAGCGACGATGAGGCGCCCGTCCACCTCCTCGGCGAGCCCGAGGCGCGAGCGCCGAAGCCCGGCGAGGTGATCTACCGGGACGACCTCGGCACGCTCTGCCGGCGCTGGAACTGGAAGGAAGCCGAACGGACCAAGCTGACCGCGGCCACCCGGCACGCCTTCCTGGTGATCGAAGGGCTCCCTCCAGTCGGCCGCGATCTCGTCGCCCAGGCCGCCGAGGAGCTGGCGGCGCTGGTCCGCGAACACTGCGGAGGCGAGGCCGCCGTCGCGCTGGTCGACCGCGGCCATCCGCACGCTCCCTTCGCGCCGCAGAGCACGGGCTTGTAGGATCGCCCCATGCCGTTCACCCTCGAACAGATCCGCGAGGCCCTTTCCCGCCATCAACCGACCCTGGTCGCCCGCGAGGCGGACCACGCCGAGGCGGCCGTGGCGTTGGTCCTGGCGGGCACCGGCAACGACCTCTCGCTGGCCGCCATCCGGCGGGCCGAGCACCCTCTCGACCCCTGGTCCGGCCACATGGCGCTGCCGGGAGGGCGCGCCTCGGCGGAGGACTCGGGCGCTCGCGCCGTGGCGGAACGGGAGACGCTGGAGGAGGTCGGCCTCGCGCTGAACGAGTCGCACTGGATCGGCCCGCTCTCGCACGTCGTGGTACGCCTCGAAGCCCCCGACCGCCGGATGATCCTCTCCCCCTTCGTCTACTACCTCGGCGAGGAGCTTGCGCCCTTCGCCGCCAGCGACGAGGTGGCCGAGGCGTACTGGATCCCGCTCGCCCATCTCTGGGACCCGCGCAACGCCAGCCGCTTCGTTTGGGAGCGCAACGGCGCGCGCCTGCTCTATCCGGCGATCCGCTTCCGCGACTCCGCCATCTGGGGGCTGACCTTCCGCGTCCTCACCCTCTTCTCGGACGTCCTCGACGCCCCTCTGCCCCATCTGGAGCCTTCCTGAGCGATCTCCTGGATGTGGTGGTGGTCGGCGCGGGGATCTCCGGGCTGACGGCGGCGTTCCGCCTGAAGCTCGGCGGCCGGCGGGTCGCCGTGCTCGAAGCGGCGGCACGGGTGGGGGGCGCGATCGAGACGTTCTCGGAGGACGGCTGGCTTTTCGAGATGGGCCCGAACACCGTGCTCGAGAACGACGAGAGCGTCGGCCGGCTGATCCGGGACGCCGGCCTCGACGGGGAGAAGATCGCCGCGGCCCCCTCGGCCAAGCGGCGGTACCTCTACAAGGGGGGCGAGCTGGTGCCCCTCCCCGGCGGCCCCGGAGGGTTCCTCACGACGCCGCTCTTTCCGTTCGGTGCCAAGCTGCGGCTGCTGCGCGAGCCCTGGATCGGCCGCCCGCCGGAGGGAACGGAGGAGAGCATTGGCCAGTTCGTCCGCCGGCGGCTCGGCACGGCGTTCCTCGACTACGCCGTCGGCCCCTTCGTCTCCGGGGTCTACGCGGGCGATCCCGAGCGGCTCTCGGTGCGCTGGGCGGTGCCGAAGATCCATGGCCTGGAGCAGGCGCACGGCAGCCTGATCCGCGGCGCCCTCGCTGGCCGGAAAGGGCCTCGCCCCGGCGGCGGCATGATCTCCTTCCGCGAGGGGCTGGAAACGCTCCCCCGCCGGCTGGCGCGCGAGATCGGCGACGTCCGCACCGGCGTGGCCGCCCAGCGGATCGCCCGGATGGAAGGCGGCTTCAGGATCGATACCTCCGCCGGACCCGTGGAAGCGTCGCGGGTGGTGCTGGCGGTGCCGGCCGACGTCGCCGCGCGCCTGCTCGAAGAGGTCACTTCCGGCGCCAGTCTCCAGCTCTCCGAGATCCCTTACGCCGCGGTCGCCGTGGTCTCGCTCGGCTGGCGCCGCGAGGACGTGGGGCACCCCCTGGCGGGCTTCGGCTTCCTGGCGCCGCGCAAGGAGGGGCTGCGCGTCCTCGGCTGCCTGTTCCCCTCCGAGATCTTCGCCGGCCGGGCACCTGAGGGGCACGTGGCGCTCGCCGCCTTCGGAGGCGGCCGCACCGATCCCGAATTCGCGGCCTGGGACGACGACCGGATCCTCGCCACGGTGCTCGGCGAGCTGCGCGGACCTCTACGCCTGCGCGGGGAGCCCGCCTTCCGTCTCATCCGCCGCTGGCCGCGGGCGATCCCGCAGTACGAGGTGGGACACGGCCGCTACGTCGAGCGCGCCCGGGAGATCGAGCGCGCCCTCCCCGGCCTCCACCTCGGCGGCAACTTCCTCGGCGGCGTCTCGGTGCCAGACTGCATCAGGAACGGGACGGCGCTGGCGGCGGAGATTGGAGATGTGGTTTCCACATCTTGACACTTCGGCTCGCCGGTCGTAGGATTTTTGCATGGCTGTACGAGTCACACTCTCGCTGGACGACGACGTTGCCGCTGAGATCCAGAAGATGGCGGAGCGCAGCGGACGATCTCTCGACGAGACGCTCAACGAGCGTCTCCGGGTTTCGGCTGGACCTCGACGCCTCGACTCTCCATCGGCTGTACCCGCGAGGGCTTTCGAGGTGCGGGCCAAGGCTCTATACGCGCGCCCCGGCTTCGACTTCGATGACATCGAAGGATTGCTGGAGCAAGCGGAGGGGCCGGCGCACCGTTGATCCTCGTCGACGCCAACCTCCTTCTTTACGCCTACGACCGCGCCAGTCCCGTCCATGAGCCCGCTCGCCGCTGGCTGACGGAGGCGTTCTCCGGGGGGCAGCCTCTCGGGTTCTCCTGGCCGACGGTGATGGCGTTCCTACGGATAGCGACCAACCCGAAGATCTTCCGAGATCCCTATTCGATCGCGGAGGCGGTGTCGATCGTCGATGACTGGTTCTCCCAGCCGGCCGCGACCCTCGTCAATGCCGGAGAGCACCACTGGACGATTCTGCGGGGGTTGCTCCTGGACGCGGGATCGAAGGGTCCGCTGGTAATGGACGCTCACGTCGCAGCCCTCGCCAGCGAGCACGGGATGGTGATCGCCAGCAGGGACAAGGACTTCGCGATCTTCCGAGGCGTCCGGTGGTTCAATCCGCTCGCCGTCAATCAGGAGTGACTTACCTCGCCCCTTCCCCCGGCATCTCCAACGTGATCAGCCGGGCCTCTCCCGGCGCGACGTTCGTCACGGTGTGGGTGATCCCACCGGAAACCCAGGCGACCTCCCCGGCCTTGAGCGTGAGGGTGTTGGCGGCCTGACCTTCGACCTCGCTGCGCAGGGAGAGGTCGGTGACGGCCACCACCAGGTGCGGAGATTCGTGATGGTGCCTGGGAATGGCGCCGCCCGCCTTCAGGCGAACGTCCGAGACCCGCACGCCATCCTTGACGAAAAGGGGAGTGACCGTCACGCCCGGAAGCTCGCGCGGCTTCTCATCGCCTCCCCCGGGCGTCGTGGGGCCCGGTTGCAGCAGCTCGATGGTCACGTTGCGGAAGGGGGTATCCGCGAGGTTCTTCACGAGGTGGGCGAAGCCGCCCGTGGAAAAGCGGGTTTCGCCGTCCTGGAGCTTCAGAGAGGCCGGGGGCTTGCCGGCGACGTCGTTCTCGAACTCGGCCGGTCCCAGGGTGACGAAGACGTAGTCGCGCCCGTGCCGGTGCATCAAGGTCGCGGTGTGCGGGGCGACCTCGACCTGGAACACCCGGACCTGGGCATTCTCCAGGACGAGATGGTGGTGAGGCTCAGCGTCGATCGCCACTTCGGAAGCGGGCGGCTGGGCCAGGACCACGGCGGGGAGGAGCGCGGCGAGCACAGCGAGCTTGCGGGTCATGGCGGAAGTCTACCGGAACGCCCGGCCGGCTTCCAGCCGGCGTGGTATCGTCCCCCCTGACTTCTCGAGGACCCCGTGACCGATCTCTACGACACCCTGATCGTCGGCGGCGGCCCCGCCGGGCTCACGGCCGCGCTTCATCTCGGCTGGCAGCAGCGCCGGGTGCTGCTGATCGATCGCGTCAGCGGGCCGCTCTTCTTCACCCTGGAGCAACTCTGGAACGTTCCCGGCATGCCGGGGGCGACCGGCGCCGAGATCCAGAAGCGCCTCAAGGCGCAGGCCGTCGAGCGGGGGGCCGAGGTCCGGCACGGCAACGTGGTGAAGGTGGAGGGCGCGGAGGGGGATTTCCTCCTCACCGGTGCCAAGGGGGAGAGCTGGCGCGGGCGCACCCTGCTGCTCGCCACCGGCGTCATCCGCTACCACCCGACGGTCGACGGCGACTTCACCCCCTGCTTCGCCCACGCCGGCAAGGGGAATCTCTTCTACTGCACCGACTGCGAGGGGCCGGAGCTGTTCGGCCGCGACACGATCGTGATCGGCACTGGCCCGGCGGACTGGGCCGCCGCCACGGCGGTGAACCTCTCCCGCTACACCGAGAAGCTGCGCCTGCTACTCACCGGCGGCCGCGAGCTCTCCGCGACCTCGGCCGCGCGGCTGCGCGAGCGCAACATCCCGGTGCTGGAGGGGGATATCCAGAGCCTGGTCGAGGGGGAGAAGCGGAACCTCTCCGGCCTGGAGCTCAAGGACGGCACGCGGCTCGCCGCCGAGGCGTTCTTCGTCTCCAGCCCCGCCCACGGACGCACCGACCTCGCGATGCAGCTCGGCGTCGAGATCGCCACGACCGGCGAGCACGCTCAACCCAGGAGCCAGCGCGGCGACACCAACGTGTCCGGCGTCTGGGTGGCGGGGGATCTCCGTCCGATGACTCAGCAGGTGGCGGTCGCCATGGGCACCGGCAACATCGCGGCGGTGATGATCGACCAGCATCTGCGGAAGCTGGACGTGGCGGGAGAGCGCCCTTCCGGGCCGGGCGGCGCGGAGGGGTGACGCCCTTCGCGGTATGATCCCCCGCGGGAGGTTTCATCGTGCACCTCAGCAAGACATCCGCTCCGAAATTCCATTGGGCCCCGCTGCCGATCCTCGCCCTGGCCGTCGTGACCGCGGCGTGCGCTGGAGCCCCTTCGATGCATCATCCGCGGACGGCGTCCGACGTCCTGCGCCAGCGCCACTCCGCGGTCGAGTGGAACGCCAAGAGCCTGATCGAGGCCGACCTCGACCACGACGGCGCCGCCGACTACGCGGTCCTCGGCCAGGCCAAGGGACAGGTGGTCGTCGGCATCGTCCACGGCCCGGTCGTCGCCAGCTCTCCCGCCTGGACGCTGGAGTTCCCGGTGGGCGGCGGCGGCGAGGACGCCCTCTGCTCGGCCGAAGCCAAGCTCACCGTCGAGCCCCTTGGCGACGAGGAGAAGACGCGGTCGGGGCACTCTCTCAAGGGGGTGGGGCTCAACCTGCACGACGACCATTGCGACGCGTTCCACATCTTCTGGAACCCCGACAAGAAGAAGTTCGAGTACTGGCGGCTTTGAGATAAGGAAAGGCTCCGAGATGAATGTCTTCTGCCTGGAGGAGACCGGCTGCCTCTTCCTCTCCCCGCGGATCGAGGATTGGAAGTACGTGGAGGAGCACGGGATCACCGTCGTCATCGACCTCGAAGGGGACGTCGACCTCGGCATCCCCACGATGCCGAACCACATCCTCTATCTCTACTTCCCGATCTACGACGAAGAGCTGCCGGACATGGCCAAGCTGCACGCCGTGGCGCGGCTGGCGGCGTCGCTGGTCCAGGCGGGCCACCGGGTGCTCTCGCACTGCGGCATGGGGTTCAACCGCTCGGCGCTGCTGGCGGGGCTGATCCTCGTCTACATGGGGATGGAGGGAGCCCAAGCCGTCCAGTCGCTGCGGAGCCGGCGGCCGGGCGCCCTGTTCAACCAGATCTTCGCCGACTACCTGGGGAGCCTCCCCGCGGGCGGCCCCACTCCCTGCCCGTGAGCCTCGACGCCGGATCGGCCCCCTGGTTCGTCTTTCGCGGCGGCGAGCTGCTGGTGATCCAGGAAGATTCGGTCACCCGCGTGCCGACCGCCGCCGAATGGGCCGCGCTCGGCATGCCCGCGGAAGAGCCGCTGATCGCCGGGAGCCTGGAGGGCGCGGAAGCCTGGACGGCCGGAATCCCCAGGGAAGCCGCGGTCGAGCTGCCGGAGGGGCTCGCTTTCCAGGGGCTGCGCCGCCTCTGGGGGGTGCTCGACGAGGAAGCCTGGAAGCTCGCCGGCCGCGCGACGCAGATCGTCGAGTGGAACCGCGACCACCGCTTCTGCGGCCGCTGCGGCGCGGAGACGGCGCGGCAGCCCGAGGAGCTGGCGCGCGTCTGTCCGCGCTGCGGGCTGCAGCAGTTCCCCCGCATCTCGCCGGCCGTGATCATGCGGATCGAGCGCGGGGAGGAGCTCCTGCTCGCCCGCTCCCCCCACTTCGCGCCCGGCGTCTACAGCACGCTCGCCGGTTTCGTCGAGCCCGGCGAATCGCTGGAGGAGGCGGTCGCCCGCGAGGTCCGCGAGGAGGTGGGGGTCGAGGTGCGGAACATCCGCTACTTCGGCAGCCAGCCCTGGCCCTTCCCGCACTCGCTGATGATCGGCTTCGTGGCCGACTGGGACTCGGGAGAGATCCGCCCGCAGGAGGGTGAGATCGAGGACGCCGGCTGGTTCGGGATCGACCGCCTGCCCGGCCTGCCGTCGCGCCTCTCGATCGCCCGCGCCCTGCTCGACGACTTCATTTCGCGGCGGCGGCCTTGAGGTTCCTGTCGAGGAAGTCCGCGACGGCCTTGTAGACCTTCTCACGGTCGGCCCGCAGGACGAGGCCGTGGGCCGCGTCAGGCAACAGGATCTCCTCCGCCACTCCCCGCTTCGCCTTGATCGCCGCCACCAGCTCGGCGGCCTCCGCGGGAGCCGCCAGGGTGTCGCGCGCGCCCTGGACGACGATCAGCGGCCGGACGATCTCGCTCCCCTTCTCATGGGGGGCCCAGAAAATCGTCGCCTGCGTGCCGGCGTGGCCCATCTCCTCGGCGAGAAGGGTGCGCTCGGTGGACGAGTATGGGAGGCCGTCCAGCACCCGCTGCCAGTTGGCGATGCCGAAGAGGTCGACGCCGGCGGCAAACTCCTGGGGGCGAAAGGCGAGCGCGGTCAGGGTGAGATAGCCGCCGAACCCGATACCGCCGAGAGCGATCCGGTTGGGGTCGATCCAGCCGGTCGCGGCGAGCATGGCCTTGGCGGCGACACAGTCGTCCAGGTCCTGGATGCCGTGGCGGCGGTCGTCGAGCTGCTGGAAGGTCCTGCCGTAGCCGAAGCTCCCCCGCTCGTTGATCGCGAAGACGGCGTAGCCGCGCTGGACGAGGGACTGGACGAAGGGGTCGAAACCCAGCCGCGACTGGCCGCTGGGACCGTCATGGATCCAGACGACCGCCGCCACCTTGTGGCCGGGGGAGGCCTGAGCGGGCTTGTAGAGGGCGCCCGGGATCTCGGTGCCGTCGGGCGCCTTGACGCGGATCACCGTTCCCTCGATCCCCGCGGTGGCCTCACTCGGGCCCAACCGCCGCGGCGCGCCCAGGCTGGCGAGGTTGGCGAGGTCGTAGACCCACACCGCCGGCGGCTCCGTGCCGCCGCTGGCGAGGAAGCCGAGCTCCCGGCCGTCGCGGGAGAAGGCGACCGCCGCCACGTCGCCGACCGGGGGATAGGCCGGCAGCGCGATCGGCTGCAGGGTCGCAGCGTCGTAGAGCTCGAGGCCCGAGCGCGTGTCGCCGCCCGCGACGACCGCCAGCCGCTTGCCGTCGGGAGAGTAGAGGGCGTCGAGCACATCCCAGCTCTTCGAGAGCAGCTCTTTGCTGGCGCGGGTCGTAAGGTCCCAGCTCCCCAGGGCGCGGAACTCGCGCGTCTTGAACTCCTTGTCGATGTCGTTGAGGACCAGCAGCGACGAGCTGTCCGGGCTGAACCTCACGGGGAGATGGACCGTGAACCCATCCCCGATCAGCAGCGATTTGTCCTTGCCGGTCTGCAGGTCGCGGACCCGGACGTTGCGGATCAGGTCGTTGGTGCCCTCCCGGTACGCCAGATAGCGGCCGTCGGGGGAGGCCACGGCCAGCCGCGAGACCGGGGAGCTGTTGCGGTTGACCAGCGTCTTCGCATAGCCGTCGGCCGCGATCCGATAGAGGTCGCGCGACTGCGACCCCCGGTTTTCCACCTCCACCAGCAGGGCGGGACCTTCGGTGACCCAGCCCACGAAGTAGCCGGTCTGCCCGGGGAAGAGCTCGACCTCCTTGCCGTCCAGCTCGCGCACGAAGAGGTGGTTCTCGTCGCCGGCCGGACCGCTGCGGAAGAGCACCCGCTCGTCGCGCGGGAAGTAGCCGAGGGTCCAGACGGGGTTTTTCGCCGACCGGGTGAGCTGCACCGCCGGGCCGCCGGCGACCGGCAGGGCCCAGGCGTTGGGCACGCCGTCGGCATCCATCGAGACCAGCACCTTGCCGCCGTCGGGCGAGAAGGACAGGCCGGAGACCGCAGGCGGGAGAGCCGCCAGGGAGGGGGCGGCGAGGAGGAGCGTGAGGAGAGGAGCAAGCCAACGGGAGCTGAGATCCATGCGCGCGATGGTACCAAACCCCTGAGGACAAACCTCAGGTGAGAGCTGAAGACGGATCTCCTGGGACCGCCGGCGTCCCGCCGGCTCTAACTAAAACTAACTAAAACTAATTAAAAGCGGAGTTAGAGCCGGCGGGACGCCGGCGGTCCCAGGAGGTTGCCTTGGCGGCGTGGGGTTACCTGGCGGCGTAGAGGATGTGCGCGTGCGGGTAGCCGGCTCCGATCTCCTCCGCCTCGAACCCCGTGAACCCGGCGCGCAGGAGGCGGTCGCGGATCTCACCGCGCGTCTCGTAGCTGAAGGCCTCGCCCAGGGTCAGGCCGAGGAGGTCGGCGCCGCGCTCCTGGGCGCGGTTCCAGAGCGCCTTCGCGCGATGCTCGGGATCGATCTCCTTGAGCAGGAAGACGCCGCCGGGCGCCAGCCGCTCGCGCACCCAGAGGAGCAGCGGGTCCCAATCCTCCTTGGGCAGGCGGTAGAGGACGTCGAAGATCGTCACCGCGTCGAAACGGCCGCGCACGGAGGGGTGATAGCCGTTGACCACCCGCAGGCGCGGATGCCGCGGGATGTGGAAGACCTTGCGGCCGTCCGGCTCGACGGCGACGACCTCGCGGGCTCCCGCCGCGAGGGCGAGTTGTGCGAAGATCCCGTGTCCTGCTCCGAGGTCCAACAGCCGGCCCCCCGGCGGAACGCGCGCGAGCACCCGCGGGAAGGGGCACGAAAGGAAGCGCCCGAGCACGTGCGCACGGGTGCCGGCCGGTTCGGCGCCATAGGCGCGCCGCAGCAGGCCGAAGGACTGGAAGGATCCGAGGGACGGCACCCGGACTGCATATCTCCGCCCGATGAGACTGTCAATCGACCACCCGCTCCGGCGGCTCTCGCCCGCCGGCATTACCGCCATGGCCGGCTTCGTCCTCGTCGCCCTGGTGCGGGCGCTGACCCTCCCGCGCACCCTCTGGGAGATGGACGAGGTGCTGTTCGCCCGCGCCGTCGAAAAGTTCGATCCCCTGGGCTTCCAGCCGCACCCGCCGGGCTACCCGCTGCTGGTGGGGCTCGGCAAGCTGTTCAACCTCGCCTTCCACGATCCGTTCGCCAGCCTGGTCGCCCTCAGCCTGGTGTCGTCGCTGGTCGGCTATTGGGCACTGGTCGGCGCCTTCCGCCGGATCTGCGGCGCGTCCGGCGACCCCGGCGGCAACCCCGGCGAAACGGCCGACGCGGAGCGGGTGGCGGTGGCCGGCGCGCTCCTCTTCGAGCTCTCGCCGGCGATGGTGGTGCAGGGGCCGCTGCCGATGTCGGACCCGCCGGCGCTGATGTTCCTCGCCCTCGCCCTGCTGGCGGCGGTGCTCCTGAGAGCTGAAGGCTCGTTCCGCTCCGCCGTGGGCCTGGGGGCCGCGGCCTCGGCGGCGGTCGGCTGCCGGCCGCAGCTCGCGCTGGCGGTGCTGCCGATGCTGGCGGTGGCCCTCTGGCAGGCGCCGTCCTGGCGGCGTCGCGGCGAGGCGATGGCCGCCTTCACGCTCGTTTCCCTGCTCTGGTTCGTCCCCCTGCTGGTGGCCACGGGAGGGTCGCGCGGGCTGCTGGCCTATGAGATGAAGCAAGCGTCCTACGTGGCGGCGCACGACGCCACGGGCGCGCGGGCCGGCCACACGACCCGTCACGTGGCGAAGCGGTTCATCTTCCACCCCTGGGGAAAGAAGGGCACGGCCCTGCCGGTGCTGGCGGCGGCCCTGGCGGGGATCGTGGCGCTCGCCCTGCGCCGCGATCGCCGGGGCGCCGCGGCGCTTCCGATCGTAGTCCTGACGGCCGCCCAGCTCGCCGTCTGCCTGAAGGTGATGGACCCCGCGGACGCCGTGCGCTACGCCCTCCCCATGGTGCTCGGCGTCGCCTTCCTGGCGGCGGTGGGGGTACAGGCCCTGGCGCGCCGCGCCGGGGTGCCGGCGGCGGCCTGGCTCGCTCCGGTGGCGGTGGCGGCGGTGGCGATCGTCTACGCCTGGCCGGTGCTCGCCGCGCGTACCCGGACGGCCTCCCCCCCGGTCGCCGCGGTGCGCTGGCTGGAGCTCCACGTGCCGCCGAAGTCGGTGGTCCTGGTGGACGACAACCTGGCTGCCCACGCCGCCTACCTGGTCAAGGGTTTCGACCTCTCGCTGATCGAGGACGGCTTCCATCATTCCGCCCTCCGCCCCGGCGCCCAGGCCTGGCTCTACGCCGAGGGGGAGAGCCGCTGGCCCGGAGCGGTGACCTTCCGCTGGCCGGAGAGCGACGCCTACCACAAGCTGACCCGCGATCATTACCGCGTGGTCTCCCTCAGCCCGATCCCGCTCGACCATCGCTTCAAGAGCCTGCGCGGCCTCTACAACTGGGAGCCCAGCCTGCTCGACGCCCGCTGGCGCTGGCTGGCCGCCGACGCGGCGGTGCAGATCTTTCCGCGCCGGTCGTACCGCTCGGTCCGCGTCGACCTCGGGCTCGATCCCACCTCGCCGCTGGCGTCGAACACCGTCACCGTGTCGCTGGCGAGCGCGGCGGGCACCCCCGATCGCGCCGTGACCGTCGAAATCCCCCGCGGCGCCAAGCGGACGGTCGAGCTGCCGCTTCCCGGCCCCGGCCGGTTCGAGATCGACATCCGGTCGGCCCGCTGGTTCGTGCCCGGGCATGGCGACTCCCGCCCGCTCGCCGTGCAGCTCCTTGCCGTCGAACGGATCGCCCGCTAAGCTGAGATGAGCCCCGCCATGCCGAAACCGCCGTCGCTCTCGCTCGTCATCCCGATGTTCAACGAGGAAGAGAACATCGAGCACGCGCTCGCCTGCGCGATCGGCGCCCTGGCCCGCCACTGCGGCGAGGACTGGGAGATCGTGGTGGTCGACGACGCCTCCGAGGACCGCTCGGCCGCGATCGTCGAGCGGGAATCGGCCGCCGAGCCGCGCATCCGCCTGCTCCGCCACCCGGTGAACCGCAGGCTCGGGGCGACGCTCAAGACCGGCTTCGCCGCCACCCGCAAGGACGTCGTGCTCTACATGGACGCCGACCTGCCGTTCGACCCGGAAGCGATCGGTCCCGCCCTGCGGGCGATGACGGTGACGCGGGCCGACCTGATCGCCGGCTACCGCCTCGACCGCACCGGCGAGGGGCTCCGCCGCACGATCTACTCCTATCTCTACAACTCCCTGATCGGCCTCCTCTTCGGCTGGCCCCACCGGGACATCAACTTCTCCTTCAAGCTGATCCGCCGCGAGGTGCTGGAGGCGATCGAGCTGAAGTCCGAGGGCTCGCTGATCGACGCCGAGCTGATCGTCAAGGCGAAGAACCTCGGCTTCGTGATCCAGCAGCTCGGCCTCGACTACTTCCCCCGCTCGCGCGGCAAATCGACGCTCTCCTCGCCCGCGGTCATCCTCAAGATCCTCCGCGAGCTGGTGACGCTCTACCCCGAGATGCGCCACCCGCGACGCCGCGGCCAGCCGGCGGCATCGGCGGAGGTCGCCAGTTCCGACTCCATCGAGATCCCCACGCCGGGCCATTGAGCTTGCGCCGGCTCGTCGTCACGGCCGACGACGTCGGCCTCCACCCCGGCCTGACCCTGGGAGCCCTGAAGGCTCACGACGAGGGGATCGTCACCGCCTGCAGCCTCGTCGCCACGGGCGGGGCCGTCGACGACGCGATCGACCGCTTGCGGGACCATCCGAAGCTCGACGCCGGGATTCACCTCACCTTCGTGGGCGAGCGACCGCTCTCGCCGCCTGCGAAGGTGCCCTCCCTCGTCGGCGCGGACGGCGCTTTCCTGCCGGGCTTCCGCGCCTTCGCGCTCCGCTACGCCCTGGGCCGGATCGATCCGGAGGAGATCGAAGCCGAGCTCCGTCGCCAGATCGAGCGCCTCCTCGCCGCCGGCCTCCGTCTCGTCCACGCCAACAGCCACCAGCACCTGCACGTCCTGCCGCGGATCTTCGAGATCGTCCTCCGCCTCGCCGCGGAGTACGGCATCCCCTGGGTCCGCATCCCCCGCGATCCCGCGGCTTCCCTCTCACCGCGGGGGCTGGAGATCGGGATTCTCAACGCCATCGGCCGCGGGGCGAGACGGCGGCTGGCGATCAGCGGAATCCGCGCGGCGGACCGCACCGTGGGCATCCTCGACGCCGGACGGCTGACTCCGCAGAGGCTCGCGCGAATCCTGGGCGATGTCGAAGGCATGACCGAGCTGGTCTGCCATCCCGGGATCGGCGACGCGGCGCTGGAGGCCGTCTACGGCTGGGGGTACGGCTGGGAGCAGGAGACGGCGGCGCTTTGCGATCCGGAGATCAAAAGGGTGCTGGCGGCGCGGGGGGTGGAGGTGGGCGGGTTTTCGGCGTTTGACCACAGCGTTCGTGGCCTGCGACCTCACCCTCGGTCCCTCTCCTAAAGGAGAGGGAGGGCCCGGCTGGGGCCGCATCGCAGTCGTCCCCCTTCTCCTTTAGGAGAAGGGTCGGGGATGAGGTCGCAGGCCACGGATGCCCGATCGAAACCCTCAACCCTCCGACGCCTGCTTCCCCTCCAACTCCGCCCACCGCGCGTACAGCCGCTCCACCTCCCGCCGCGCCGCCTCCAGCGCGTTGCAGCGCTCCTGGAGCGCCGCCGGATCGGTGGCCACGGCGGGGTCCTCGACGGCGGCCTGGGCGGCTTCGAGGTTCCCTTCGGCGGTGAGGATGCGGGCCTCCATCTGCTCCCACTCCTGCTTCTCCTTGTAGGAGAGGCGCTTGGCGTCCTTGGCGGCCGGCTTCGGCGGTGCCGCCTTGGCGGTGGATTTCGAGGGCGGCGGGGCGGACTGGCGGGCCGATTCCCACTGGGCGTAGTCGGCGAAGTACTCCGAATTCCCCTGGCCGTCCAGGGCGAGGACCACGGTCGAAACGCTCTCCAGCAGGTAGCGGTCGTGGGTGACCAGCACCAGCGCGCCGGGGAACTCCTGCAGGCTGTCCTCCAGCACCTCCAGCGTCGGGATGTCGAGATCGTTGGTCGGCTCGTCGAGGATCAGCAGGTCGGCCGGGCGGAGCATCAGGCGGGCGATCAGGATGCGCGCCTGCTCGCCGCCGGAGAGGCGCGAGACCGGGGTGTCGAGCTGCTCGGTGTTGAACAGGAAGCGCTTGGCCCAGGCGGCGACGTGGATCGAGCGGTCCTGGTAGAGGACCGAGTCCCCCTCCGGCGCCAGGGCGCGGCGGAGGGTGGCCCGCTTGTCCAGCGTGTCGCGGCTCTGCTCGAAACGCACGGTGCGCAGCCAGTCCGCCCGCTGGATCGTGCCGGCGTCGGGCTCCAGGGTGCCGTCGAGCAGCGAGAGCAGGGTGGTCTTGCCGCTGCCGTTCGGCCCCAGCAGGCCGAGCCGCATCCCGGGGGTGAGCTTGAGATCGAGGTTGTGGACGATCCGCCGGCCGTCGAACGACTTGGAGAGCCCTTCGGCCACCAGCAGCTTCTTGGTCTTGCGGTCGGTGGCGTTGAAATCGATGCCGGCCCGGGCGCTGGCGGCGGCGCCGGTGCGCGCCTTCATCTCCTCCAGCTCGGCGATCATCCGGTTCGCCTCCTGGATGCGCCCCTTGGCCTTGGTCGTCCGCGCCTTGGCCCCCCGCTTCAGCCACTCCACCTCGTTGCGCACCTTGTTGGCCAGCGACGCCTGGTATTCGGCCTGGTTGCGCAGCACCTCATCGCGCTTCTGGAGGAAATCGCTGTAGGCCCCCTGGGCCTGGAACAGGCCGTCGGGATAGCGGCGGTCGAGCTCCAGCACGCGCGAGGTGACGTTCTCCAGGAAATAGCGGTCGTGGCTGACCACCAGATACGCCAGCGGCTCGCTCTGGAGGAGGTCTTCCAGCCAGAGGATCCCCTCGACATCCAGGTGGTTCGTGGGCTCGTCCATCAGCAGCACGTCGGGCTGCTTGATCAGCTCGCGGGCGATCGCCAGCCGCTTGCGCCAGCCCCCCGAGAGGATGTCCACGCGCTGGGCCGGATCGTTGAAACCGGCCCTTCCGAGCGCGACGCCGACGCGCATGTCCTTCTCATAGTCCTCGGCGTGATCGTCCGCCAGCGCGTTGGCGAGGACCTCCTCGACGCTCTGGTGCTGCGCGAACTCGGGGTCCTGCGGCACGTAGCCCATCCGCGTCCCCCGCCGGAGCGAGCGGCTGCCGGAGTCGGGCTCCTCGATGCCGGCGAGGATCTTGAGCAGCGTCGACTTGCCCGAGCCGTTGGGGCCGATGAGGCCGACGCGGTCCCCCTCCGAGATGCCGAACGACAGGCTCTCGAACAGGGGCCGGGCGCCGAAGCCCTTGCCGATGGCGTCGCAGCTCAGGAGGAGAGTGGGGGGCATGAATCCTTGGCTTCCAGGGGATCAAATTCCAACAGCAGAGCTTCCTTTTCGGCTTTCCGCAACGCCTTGATGCGGATCTCTTCCCGCAGCGCCAGGCCCCACGAGCGCACCTCGCGCCGCCAGACCAGCCGCACCGGCAATCGCGCCCGAGTGTATCGCGACGCCCGCCCCGCCAGGTGCTGCGCCAGCCGCCGCTCGACGTCCTTGGCGATCCCCGTATAGAGCGAGCCGTCGCCGCAGCGGAGGATGTAGACGAACGGCACAAGGGGGATTATAGAGGGGCGGTCTCACACGGACGAGCAGGGACGGATACGGACGACCACGGGACAGCGGACCGTAATCGGCCAGGTCCGTCCTCTGCTCATGTCCGTGAACGTCCCTGTTCGTCCAGCTCGTCCGTGCCTCCCGCTCTCCTCAAGACTCTACAGATACCCCACCGAGTGGAGCTCCTTCTCGAGCTCCGCCGCCCGGCGCCGGGCGAGGTCGGAGCCGGCGCCGCCCTCACGGCTCTTCATCCAGCGCAGGAGGACCGCTTCGAAGCGCCGGGTCTCCTCAGGAAGCTTCGCGGCAAGGTCCGTCCTCTCCCCGGGATCGGCGGCGAGGTCGAAGAGGCGCGCCGTGTTCGTGGCGAGGTCGAAGCTCAGCTTCCGGCGGCCGTCGGTGACGGTGCGGGTGTCCCCCTGGTTGCCGAAGGCGAGGCGGTGGACGGGGCGGTCTTTTTCGATCACCGGCCGCAGGCTCGTGCCGTCGAAGGAGAGGCCTTCGCGGTGGATGCCCAGGTAGTCGAGGAGGGTCGGCACCACGTCGAGGTTGTCCACCAGCGCCTGCCGCCGCGCGCCCGGCCCGGTTTCCGGAATCCGCATCACCAGGGGCGTCCTCAGGATGTTCTCGTAGGCGAGACTCCGGCAGTGGCCGTAGCCGCCGTGCTCGTACTGCTCCTCGCCGTGGTCGGCGGCGAGGACGATCAGGGTGTGGTCGAAGAGCCCGCGCCGGCGCAGGAGGGCGATCAGCTTGGCGAATTCGCCGTCGAAGTAGGCGATCTCCTCGTCGTAGAGGTCCGAGAGGTGCGCGATGTCCTGCGGGGTGAAGTCGAGCTCGGTGTTGCCGTCGTAGATCCGCTGCATCACCGGCGTGTTGTCGCCGCGCCACGCCCACGGATGGACCCCCGGCGGCCGTGGATCGTCCAGGCTGGCGGTGAACCGCCGCCGGGCGTCCGGCGGCGTGCGGTAGGGCGCGTGCGGCTCCATGAAATGGAGGTAGAGGAACCAGGGGTGCGGGAGGGTCTGGAGGAGCGCGGCGGCCTTGTCGTTGAGGCAGCGGGCGTGCTTGTCCAGGCACTCCTCGTCGAAGGTCTGGAATCCCCGACCGAAGCCGCCGACCGGGTTGATCTCCGAGGGCGTGGCGCGCGCGATCGGGCTGGCCGACACGGCGGCGGTCGAGTACCCGTGCGCGCGCAGGATCTCAGGGAGCGAGCGCACCCCCTCCGGAATGCTCATGCTGGCGTTGGGCCAGAGCAGGAAGACCGACGGCTCCCGCGAGGTGAGGAGCGAATTGGTGGACGGAAAGGTGCAGCCCGCGGGACTGCGCGCGTTCATGAACACCACCGAGTCGCGCGCCAGGGCGTCGAGGTTGGGGCTGGTCGGCCGGCGGTACCCGTAGAGGCTCAGGCGATCGGCCCGCAGCGTGTCGACCACCACGAGAAGCACGTTCAACGGCCCCGGTTTGACCCGTCCGCAGGAGGCCACGAGGAAGAAGAGCGGCAGGCTCCAGGCGAGGAAACGCGCCAGGCGAAATCTGAAGGCTCGCGGCATCATTCCCAGGCAAAATAACATGCCTGCGACGCCCGGGCATTCATGCCCGGGCGGGGCGGCGCCGCGAAATCGAGCCACCCTCTCTGGGCTTGAGCTTCCTACTTCGTCCCCAGCACCGCCGTCGCCCTGTCGATCTCCGCCGCGAATGCCTCGATCGTGGCGGCCACGAGCGGGATCTCGGCCGTCGCCTCTTTCCAGTCGCGCTGCTCCAGCGCCTCGCGGACGGCGGGGAGGGTCTTGACGCCGTAGCCCGTGTAGAAGCCCGGCGCGTAGATCTGGTGGACGTACCAGGAGCGGCGCGGCAGCCCTTCCGGGCGGGTCAGCGTGCGCTCCGACTTCATCAGGATCTCGTTCAGGCGGTTCGCCTTCTCCGCCGGCAGCGTCTTGCCCCCGGCGGTGGCGGCGGCGTACGCCTTGCCGTAAGCGGCGGTGCTCTTCTTCAGGGCCGCGACCGCGTTCTGGAGCGGCGCGAAGTTGAGATAGGGCGCGGGATCGAGGCGCGGCGGCGCCACCCAGTAGGTCTGTGTCGGATCGTCCACCGCCTGGAAAACCTTTTCATCCAGACGCCGGTTGCGCTCCTCGGCCTCCTCCCGCAAAGTGGTGGTGAGCTTGACCACCTCGTCGACGTACTTCCCCACCGCGGCCTCGAAAGGATCGAAGGTCATCGGCAGCACGTCCGCGTCGGCCAGCCGCAGGACGAGCCGGCCGCCGGTCTTCGCCAGGGTGACGCCGTACTCGAACTTCGGATCGCCGAAACGGAGGAAATGATCGAAGGAGTCGTAGGCGGAATGGTACTGCCCATACTCCTGCTCACCGCCGTAGCCGATGTTGAGGGCCGAGATCCCCAGGTGCTGCAGGAACGGCGTGTAGTCCGAGCCCGATCCCAGCGGCTGAAGGCGGATCTTCTTGCCGGCCTTGGCCTCCTGCTGCCGCTCCGCCGGACCGTTCAGCTCCGTCTGCGCCAGGGAGCGGTCGAGGACGCTGATCCCCTTCTCGGGATCGGTGACGTCGCGGACCACCTGATTGACCAACGTCTCCAGCGTGTGCGAGCCGCCGGCGTTGAAGAAGCCGCGGGAGTTGCCGTCGGAATTGATGTAGACCACCGCGTGATCGCGCAGCTCGGCGGCGTGCGTCTCGGCCCATTCCGTCGAGCCCAGCAGTCCCGGCTCCTCGCCGTCCCAGGCGGCGTAGATGATCGTGCGCTTCGGTTTCCAGCCGCTCTTCGCCAGCTCGCCCAGAGCCTTGGCCTCCTCCAGCTCGCCCACCAGGCCGCTCACCGGGTCCGAGGCGCCGCTGACCCAGCCGTCGTGGTGATTGCCACGGATCACCCACTCGTCCGGCCGCTCGGCGCCGGGGATGCGGGCGATCACGTCGTAGATCGGCTTCAGGTCCCAGTTGAATTCCAGCTTGAGGTGGACCCGCGTGGGGCCGGCGCCGAGGTGATAGGGAATCGGCAGCGCGCCGCGCCAGTCCTCGGGAGCCATCGGGCCGCCGAGCGCCTTGAGCAGCGGCAGGGCGTCGCCGTAGGAGATCGGGAGCACGGGGATCTTGGTGATCGTCGGCGCGTCCTTGACGGCGAGCCGCTTGGCGTCCTCGGTGGCGCCGATGCCCGGCGTCAGCGGATCGCCCGAATAGAGCGGCATGTCCGCCACCGAGCCGCGCTGGCCGCTGTTCTCGTTGCGATACCCCCCCTTGGGATAGACGTCACCGCGGAAATAGCCGTCCTCGTGCGGATCGGAGTAGATCAGGCAGCCGATGGCGCCGTGCTCGGCCGCCACCTTGGGCTTGATGCCGCGCCACGAGCCGCCATAGCGCGAAATCACGATCTTCCCCTTGACGTCGATCCCCCGCCGCTGCAGCTCCTCGTAGTCCTTGGGCACGCCGTAGTTGACGTAGACCAGCTCGCCGGTGACGTCGCCGTCGATCGAGTAGGCGTTGTAGAGCGGGAGCTGCTCCGCGATCTGGTGCGAGGTGGCGTCCCCCGCCACCGGCGGCTCGGCGAGGCTGGCCTTGAAGCGGCTGGGCGCCACCATCTCCAGCAGGCGCACCTTGGGCGTGGGGAAGAGGACCTTGAACGACTCGATCTCGGTCTGGAACCCCCAGGAGCGGAAGAGGCCCGCCATGAACTCCGCGTTCGACTTGTCCCAGGGTGAGCCGACGTGGTGGGGATGCGAGGTGATGCGCTGCATCCAGCCGCGCAGGTCGGCCGCGTTGAGCGAGGCGTCGAAGCGGGATTCGAGGGCCCTCTCCGCGCCGGCGCCCTCGGCGCCGAAACCGAGCATCTCGGGAGAAGGAGCCGGCCCCTCGGCGGCGGCATGGCCGGCAAGGAGCAGGGCGAAAGCCGGGATCAGAAGCTGACGTCGTCCGAACATGGTGCGGTGTCCTCCGGCACGGCCCGGGAGCCCGGCGTGCCTGTCAGGGGTCGAGCGAGCGGGAGGCATTCTAGCGTGCGGGGGGAATTCCTGGGCGTCTGCGAAAAAACCAGGGACGTAAGGGACAACAGGGACAGCAGGGACGAAAGGCACGGACCCGGTGGGCTGTCCCTGGCGTCCCTGCGGTCCCTTGCGTCCCTGGTTCTCTGACTACGCCCGCGTCCGTTATACTCGAAGCCACCACAGCCCCGATTCCGGTTTCACCGCTGGCAGAATTGCGGAGGTCTGCACTTGAGTTATTTCGCATTGCTCGCCGTGGTCTTGCTGGTCTGCTTCGCGGTGAACCGCGCCAAGGGCCGGCCGGTCGTGAACCCTGGCCGTGTCGCCCTCATCGTGCTGGTGATCTTCTTCGTCGTCGACTTCGGCATCGGCATCGCCCTGATCGCCAGAGCGACCAGCTTGACTCCGGAAGCCCAGGGCGAGATCATCGGCCGGATCGTGGGCAGCGCCTTGATTCCGCTCGCCATCGCCGGCCTCGTCGCCCGCAGCTTCCGCAAGAAGCACGCGAGCCAGCCGACAAGCTCATGACGGGATGATTCCTGATAGGCTCCCCGTGAGGAAGCCTGAGAGGTGTCGGGAAGGTCAGCCCGGTAGGGCGCAAGGCCCGGAATCGCGTTGATCAAACCAGGGTCTGGATCTTCCGGACCTCGGTCGGGATATCCGCCGCGCGGTCCGAATATCTCCGATCACGATCGGGGTGTTCGCGACCGCGATCCGCATCGTTCGCACCGAGGTCTACGTCATAGCGACCGGGGTCGGCGCCACTAGGATCTCGATCGCGATACCCGTACCCAGGTCCGGGAGCCTCGTACCGCGGTGCGGATGGCGCAGAGCGTGGCCTGGATCGCTCAGGATTCGGCCGGAAATGGGTAGCGCTCGCGGCGGACGCGCCGACCGCGAGCGGCGGGACCCAGGGACGGGCGCGGCGCGGACCGCCCGTGGGCGATCCCGTCGCCGCACGGCCTTCCAACTTGCCCCGAAGGGGCAACGGCATGTAGCCTGGGGCGCGAGCCCCAGGAAGAGCGGTTTCAATCGATCCCAGAGCCCCGAAGGGCGACGGCAGTCTTTCTCGGGGCGGTGATCGAGGATCAGCCAGACCGCTGGGGCACTATTTTCGGTTCCGAGCCGTCCGTCAAAGCCCAACGTCGCCATCTTCCGGGCATCTCGTCACGAAGTCGAACGCGATGCGGCATAAGCCGCCGATTCCACAGACGATCGAGAGGAAGATCATGTTATTTCGCGCTCGCCGCCTGTCCTTGATATTTCGCGCAGCCGTCGTGTCGATATCCGTGATGGTCCTGCCGCCGCAAGTCAGTTGCCATACGGCTGACGAGGGAGGAACCACCCCCACGGTGACGGGAGAGCCGGGCAGAATGCAGCCCTCGGCTAGCGTGAAAGTCGCGGGGTCGAAAGTATACGAGAACGTCGGGCTGGCTCCCTTGATACGAAAGTGGATGTCTCCGCTCCGAGAGCGGGACCCCGTCCCTCCGGTCTGGATAATTCCGCTGTAGAGGCGCAACTCGCTGAATTTCGGTCGGTACACCGGCGCGCGTTCATTGGGGAGCGTAAGAAAGAGCACTGCAAATGCAAGCGACAACATCGACAGGAAAAGACCTGTCTTGGAGAGCCACCAGAAACGGGTTCGCTGTTCGTCGGGAGTGATCACGGTTCTATCCAAAGCACTTCCTCGATTCTCATCCGGCCTCCCACGTAAGATCGAGGCTCCTAAAATTATAGCCTCGTCAGACCGCAACGCCGCTGCTCGGCCTTCAAACTTGAGCCTTTGCGGGGCATGAGGCCTTTACCTCAAGCCTGCCCAAAACTCGACCTTGGGGCAGCCTTCGCCTTCTGCCAGGAACTTCTTCCCGGAACCGTCGATAATGAGGACTCCGCCTCCCATGCCGAGCTCCTTGGCCGCCTCCCCCCATGTCGTTTCGACGAGCGCGGCGGTTTTCGAGCTCAACAGGAGGCAGTGGTCACTTTCTTCATATTGCACGGATGCGTTTCTGTACTGCTCAGGGAACAGCCCGTCCATCCGATGACAGATACGGTAATGCAGCTTTTCGGCCTTCTTGATGGCTTCGTGAACGAAGCGATCACGAAGCTCCGGCGTCACGAAGGTTTCCGCGAAAGTCGAGAGGACCTCAAGCCTGTCCATGAGTTGCCAAGCGTCCGAGACCACGCAAAGTATCCAGATCTTGCTCGAAATCCTCGACACCATAGTGAACGAGGAGTCCGCGGCTCGCGGCTAACTGTTGAAACTGGGGGCGGCCCATCTCCGCAAACCGACATGCCTGCGCCAGCGTGAGGTCCTCCTTTTCGTAGAGTAGGAGAGCAATCTCCTGACGGAGCTCGGACTCCGTCATTCTGACGCCGCCTGGAATGGTGACCTTCATGGCATCAGGCTTATCGGGCCAACGCAATTTTTTCCTGAAGCCACAGATTGATCAAAGTCTCCGCGTTGACACCCTTAGCCCGCGCGATCTGATTTAGCTTCTGGGAGAGGGTCTTCTCGATCGGGTAATAGCGCTTCTCCGGCTTGATGTCGATCTCGAATTCGACAGGCTCCCCCTTGTCCCAGGCTTCACTGGCATCGTGAGCGTCCCAGTACTCGCCGATCTCTTCGTACTTCTCGATTCTCATCCGAAGTAAAGTATAGCTCCGTCAGCCCGCAACCACCCCCGCCCGCAAAAACCAGAGCTCGAACCGCGGCCCCTCCGCCATTTCCAGCGCCTCCCGCACCGCCCGCTCGTAGATCGCTCCCTGGGGCGCGTAGACGGCCGCCCGTTCGCTCAGCTCCTCCGGCGTCTCCACCTCGTCCGTCTTGTAATCGGCGATCACGATCCTGCCGTCCTCCGGATCGCGATAGAGGAGGTCGATCGCGCCGGTGACGGCTCCGACGGGGGCGTGGTCTCCCTCCCCCGGCGGCAGGAGGACGGCGAGCTCGCGGGCGAGGACGTGGTCCTTCAGTTTCCGCAGGCGCTGGAGGAGGGGCCCGGCGGCGAAGGTGTCCAGGAGTTGGGCGGCCAGGGGGAGGGCGCGGTCGAGCTCGTCGCCTTCGACGAGGGCGGCGAGGTAGGCGGGGAGACGCTGGCGCTGGCGGTCCTGCTCCTGGCGGGGATCGGCGCCGAGGTCCCACTCTTCCAAGGCGCGATGGATGGCCCCGCCGGCGGCCAGGGCGGCGGCGCGGTCCTTGGCGGGACGGCGACGGCGGCCGGCAGGTCGTTCCGCGGTCTCGGTCTGGCGCTCGGCCTGCTGCTCGCGCAGGAGGGAGTGGGCTTCCTCGGAGGCGGCGCCGCCGAAGGGGCGGGCCATGCGGAGGGCGGCGCGCTCGCGCTCGCTGCGCAGGGTGGCGGAGACGAAGGCGATCTCCTCGGGGCCGGGGAGCGAGGGGCGCTCGGGCTCGGCGGCGAGGCTGAGGTCGGCCGGCGGGCGCAGGGAGGGGAACTTCCAGAGCGCTCCGGTCGCATCGGGAAAGGACCAGGAAGGCGCGGCTTCGCCCGGTCCGACGATGCCGACGGCCTCGTTCCAGAGGTCGGGGAGGCTCTCGGGGAGGTCGCGGCGGGCGTGCAGGAGCTCCAGGGTGGTGCTCGCCTGATCCCAGGGACGCGGTTTCACCCGCTCGGGCCAGAGGCCGGTGAGCACCACGCGGTCCTTGGCGCGGGTCATCGCCACGTAGAGCAGCCGGACGCGCTCGGCGGCTTCGACCACGCGGCGCTCGGCCTCGATGCGGTCGAAGCCGGGAGTGGGCGCGCCGAAAAGACGGAATTCGAAACCGCTATCCCAGCGGCCGGCCTCGGTGCGGACGTTGCGGTCGGGGGGCGAGGCCTTGTGGAGCTGGACGAGGTAGACGTGCTCGAAGTCGAGCCCCTTGGCGCCGTGGATGGTGAGCACCTGGACGGCGTCCTCGGCGCCCTCCTTGGGCCGCCCCTCCTCGGAATCGCGCGACTCGGCGACGCTGCGGCGCAGGGCGCGGAGGATCGCCGTGGCGTCGCCCCCGCTCTCCTCGACGGCGGCGAGCACCTGGCGGAAGAAGCGCTCGAGGTTGGCCAGCCGGTAGGGGCCGAGGTAGCGCGCCGCCTCGGTGGCCTCGATCAGGGTGAGCCGGCGGAGGCGCTCGACGAAGACGTCCGCGGGCTGCGTCTCGAAGGTGTGGCGGAGGTCGGCGAGGGTCTCGACGGCGGCCAGCAGGTTGCGGTCCCAGCCGCGGACGCGGTCGATCCCCGGCACGTCCTTCGGCAGCACGCGGACGGCGCCCTCGACCGCCCGCTTGAGCGCCGCCAGGGCGTCCGGAGACGCCGAGCGCAGCTCGGTCATCAGCCTCGGGAGCTGGCGGTTCCAGAGCGGGATCAGGGCGGCGTCCGGTACGCCGACGGTGGCCGAGCGCAGCACGGTGAGCAGCGCCAGGTGATCCCCGGGATCGAGAACCGAGCGCACCAGGGCGGCGGCCTCGATGACCTCGCGGCGGCGGTAATACTGCTTGTCGCGGCCGACGGCGAAGGGGACGCGGGCGCGGCGGAAGGCCTCCAGGTAGAGGTCGAGGTCGCCGATGCCGCGCAGCAGGACGGCGATCTCGCTCCAGGCCACGCGGTGCTGCTCGTGGAGGGCGCGGACGTCCTCGGCGAGCGCGGCGGCCTCCAGCTCGGTGGCCTCGATCACCGCCGTCTTCCAGGGCTCCGGCTGGTTCCGCCAGGAGACCCAGTGCTCCACGGGCGACCAGCTCGCCGAACCCGCGCCGGTGCGCAGGAAGCCGGGATCGTCCAGGCGGCGGTCGCAGGCGAGGAGCGGCTCGAAGGCGGGCTGGACCCCCTCGCGGGCGGTCATCACCGGCTCGATGACGCGGGCGACTTCGTCCAGGATCACCGGCACGGAGCGGAAGTTGAGGGCGAGGCTCATCACCTCGCCGCCGGCGGCCAGCACCTGCGCCACGAAGCCGTCGTAGGCGCGGAGGTCGGCGTTGCGCCAGCCATAGATCGACTGCTTGGGATCGCCGACCAGGAAGAGGCCGGGGCGCTCTTCGACGGGGCCGTCGAGGGCGATCCAGCGCAGGAGGTCGCACTGGATGCGGTCGGTGTCCTGGAACTCGTCGACGAGGAGCTGATCGATCCGCCGCCGCACCTGCCGGCGGACGTCGGGCTGGTCGGCGAGGAGCGCTTCGGCGCCGGCGAGCAGGAAGTCGAAGGTGGCGATGCCGCGGGAGCGGAGCTCGCGCTCGATCCGGCCGAGCAGGGGAATCAGGGCGCGCCGGCCGTGCTCCATCAGCTCGGGATCGAAGCGGCCGAGCTGGTCGAGGAGCTGGACGAGGAGAGCGGCGGCGATTCCGAGCTCGTCCGCGACCTCGCCGAAGAGGGCGGCCTCGTTCCCCTCGATCCGCCGCCGCCACTTCTTGAGGTGGTCGACGAGGTTCTCCGGCAGGAGGTCGGCGAACCACCCGGTCAGGGTCTCGACCGGCGCCCCGGCGTCCTCCAGGCGGCCGAGCAGGACTCCGAGGGCGTCGGCGATCTTGGTCGCGTTCGGCGCCCGCACCCCCTTGCGGAAGCGGGGCGCGATCAGGCGGTGGACGTCGCCGCAGGCCGCGATCAGCCGGCGGCGGAAGTCGCCCAGGGCCTCGGGACGGTAGGGGTCCTCGTTGAGGACCTCGGCGGGGAGGCCGGCCTGGAGCAGGGAGGTGAGCGCCTCGACGATCTCCGGCGGGCCGAAGCCGCGGATGGCGAGCGTCAGCAGGTGCGGATTGCCGGGATCGCCGTAGCCGTCGCGCAGGGCGTCCTCGACGGTGGCGCGGACGACCTCGTCGACGAGGTGGCCGTCGGCGTCGATGACGAGGTCGGGGTGGATGCGCGCCTCCAGAGGGTGGTCGGCGAGCAGGCCGCGGCAGAAGGCGTGGATGGTGCGCACGGCCAGGTGGTCGAGCGTGCCGAGGAGCGCCCGGGCGCGGCGGGCACGCTCCGGGTTCGGCGGCAGGAGCGAGGCTTCGAGCCAGTCCGGCGCCTCGGCGCCCGAGGCGAGGGAGGCGAGCTCGCGCGCGGCCCGGCCGGCCATCTCCGCCGCCGCCGCCTCGGTGAAGGTGATGGCCACGACGCGCCCCAGCGCCTCGGCGGCGACGCGGTCCGGCCCCTCGTCGCGCGGGCGTCCGGTCGATTGTCCTTTCGACCGTTCGGCCAGACGCCGCGCGGCGCGCTCCCATCCCTCCCCCAGAGTCCAGGCGAGCAGCCGGCCGATCAGCGTCGTGGTCTTCCCCGTGCCCGCACCGGCCTGGAGCACGAGGGGGACGTCGAAACGGGTCTGCGCGGCGTGACGGGCGGCGCGGTCGTCGGCGCGGGGGTCGGAGATGGGCGTCATGTGGAACGTCCCTGCCCGGGCATAAATGCCACCCTCTTATACCTATCTCCTCGCTTCGATCGGTTTCCGTGGCCTGCGACCTCATCCCCGGCCCTTCTCCTAAAGGAGAAGGGGGACGACTGCGATGCGGTCCGCGTTGGGCCCTCCCTCTCCTTTAGGAGAGGGACCGAGGGTGAGGTCGCAGGCCACAAACATCCCGATCCTGAGTGAGGGCTCAACGGCTCGGTCCCTCGCTGTCGCTCCCCACAGCCTTCACCCCCAGCCGCCAGACCCGCAGCAGCGCCGCCTCCTCGGGCTCCAGCGCGGCGAGGTCCCGCTCGGTCCATTCGAAGAGGCGCTGGCGGGCTCCGGAGTCGTGGCGCAGGCACGCCTCGGCCACGGCGCAGTAGGCGCAGCGGCCCGGCTCCTTGCGGCCGTCCAGCTCGACGAGGCGGGGGAAGAAGCTGCCGGACTCCCAGGCGGCGAGCACCGCTTCCGAGGCGGCCGCGAAGGCCTCGATGAAGTCCTCGTCGGCGGTGGTCACCGCCAGCTCGCGGTCGCCGTCGTCGAGGCCGGGCTTCAGGAAGAGATAGCGCCCCTTGGATTCGCCGTCCGAGCCGAGGAGATAGGCCACGGCCTGGAGGTGGGTCCCCTTGCGCACGCGGTCGAGGAAGTGGCGGCGGCGCACGTCCGGCTTGTGCGCCGAGGAGATCGGGCGGCCGGTCTTGTAATCGGTCCAGATCACGAGGCCACCGGCGGCCTTGTCGACGCGGTCGGCCTGGAAGAGGACGTGGCGCAGGGAGCCGGCGGCGTCGCCGACGTCGAGCATGCCGTCCACCTCGGTCGCCAGCACCGGCACGGCGCCGCCGGACCAGTCCATGCCGCGCGCCGTCTCCAGCATCGGCCTTGCCCGCTCGGCGAGGGCCCGGGCGAGGCCCGGTAGGAAGATCCCCTCCTCGCCGAGCAGGCGGCTGGCCTCCTCGAAAAGGAGCTGATCGACGTCGCGCCCCTCCGGCCAGGCGACCGCGACCGGATCGAGGTGACGGATTCCACCCCCTCGCACCCCCTCGCGCCCTGGGGGCCGGGCGATCTTGTCGAGCGCGCCGTGGACCACGTTGCCGAGCAGCAGCGGGGTGACGCCGGGGAGCGCGCCGAGGGGATCGGGGGTGGGCTCGATCCGCAGCAGGCGCATCAGGAAGAGCTGCCAGGGGCAGGCGGCGAGGTTCTCGAGCTGCGTCACGTAGAGGTCGCGCAGGCGGGGCTCCCCCTCGGTGCCGCCGGGGATCCTGCCGATGAAGCCGAAGTAGGGGCCGAGCCGGGCGCGCGCCGCGCGGCCGTCGGGCATGCGGAGGTCGGGGTCCATCTCCTCCAGCACGGCGAGGCGGCCGGTGGCCAGCCTTTCCGGCGACAGGTCGTAGACAGGGGGGACGAGCTCGGCGCGCGACTCCTGGAGCGCCATCTTCATCACCCTCCCCCACCAGCGGCGGGGCGCGTGGAGGCCGGCCATCACGGCGTGCTCGGCGGCGGTGCGCGGCCCCGGCAGGGGTCCGGACCTGGGGAGGCTCCAGAGCGGCGGCGCCTTCTCGACGTCCAGCCGCTCGCGCAGGCGCTCGACCAGCGGCGAGGCGGGGAGCGGCTTGCCGTCGTCGTCCGCGGTCTGCCAGGAGAGGGTGACGGCGGGGGCGGCGGCGAGGAGCTGGGCGAAGAGGTAGCGCTCCTCGTCGAACCCGGCGCGCTTGATCGGCACGTCGGGGAGCACCCGCTGGAGGATGCGGCGGAGGTCGTCCGGCAGCAGCGGGTCCTCGCGGATGCCGCGCGGGAAGACGTCGCGGTTGAGGCCGATCAGGAAGAGATGATTGAAGGTGCGCGCGCGGGCCTCGGTCACCGAGAGCACCTGCACGCCACCCCCCTGGCCGCCGAGCGGCGAGGCGCCCTCGGCCGCCAGGAGGTCCTCGATCAGCAGGCGCATCTCCTCGCGCTCCAGCCGGAAGCGGGCCGGCACCTCGCGCTCGAACTCCTCCAGGGCGGCGCGCACGGCGCGGGCCTCGTCCGAGGCGAGGTCCCAGCCGAGGTCGGCCGTGAGCAGCGAGCGCAGGCGGGCGAGGTGCTCGGCGGCGGGCGCCTCGTCGGGCCAGGCGGCGAGGCGGTCGCGGGTGCGCTTGGCGGCGCGCACGCCGGCGCGGATCAGGGCGCCGGGGATGCGCCGCCGCCGGGCGTGCGCCTCGTTGCTGCGCCCGCCGTCCTCCCCCTCTTCCGTGGCGTCGTCCTCCTCGCCGGCCTTCTGCAATCCCTGGCGGATCGGCAGGGCGTAGGAGCCCTTCCGCAGCACTTCCTCCAGACGCAGCTCGGTGGCGTCGCGCAGGCGGCCGGCCCCGAGCGCCGCGAAGGCGAGGCGGAGGTCGACCCAGCCGCCGCCGCGCGCTTGCGGCAGAGCCGGCGAATGGCGCTCCTCCGGCAGGTCGGCCACGGTGTCGAGCCAGCGGTCGGAGGGCACCGTCTCCCCCTCGCGCAGCAGCTCCAGGAGGGCGCGCGCGCGGCGGCCGGCGGGCTCCAGACCGCCCCGCTCCCCCACTCCCGAGAAGGGGATGCCCAGACGGTCGAGGTGGCGGCGCAGGGCGAAGCGGTAGGGATCGAGATCGCGCGCCACCACGCCGATCCGTTCCGCCGGCTCGCCGATGTCGAGCAGGGCGCGGATCTGCGCGGCGACCTCCCGCGTCTCGGCGTCGGCTCCCACGGCCTCCCGGGCGGCGAGGCGCGGCCGCGGCGGGCTCTCTTCCGAAGGCGGCGGCGCCGTCTCGACGTCCGACGAGTGGCCGAGGCGCTCGGCGAAGCGGGCGGTGAACTCGCGCTCCACGCTGTTCCTCTCCAGACCATCGCCCTCGGGCTTCGGCGGATGGTCCAGGATCAGCACGGCGCCGCGGCGGCGCAGGAGGGCCTCGATCAGGTCGGTGGCCACGCCCGTGGCATCGGCGAAACCGTGGATCAGCAGGGCGCGCGAGGGCAGGACCGCCTCGTCGCCGGAGTCCACGATCTCGGCGGCGCGGCGGAGGAGGGTCGAGGCGCGGCCGAGGTTCGAAGCCCGCATCGCGCCCTCGGCCTGGGCGGCGGAGCGCACCAGCGCGCGGGCGCGGTCGACATCGGCACGGCTGGCCACGAACGGGCCGTCGGTCGCCAGCGCCTCCTCGGCGGCCTCCGCATGGATCGGCTCCAGGCCGGCGTCGAGCAGGTCGCGCACCGTGCCGGTCACCGCCGCGAAGCCGTCCGCCAGCTCCTCCAGCCCCCGCCGCAGGGAGGGCTCGGCTCGGGCCGCCCGCTGGGCGAAGACGTCGAGCAGGCTGCCGCCGCGAGGAACGGTCTCCCCCGCCCGTTCCAGGATTTCCGAAGCCAGGCCGAACAGAGTCTGCACCGAGACCCCCGCCAGCGACCGCGCGCGCCGGCGCACCAGCGCCGCCGACACGTGGAGCCGAAGGCTGCGCGAGGGGACGACGATCCGCACCGGCACCTTGAGCAGCGAAGGGTCCCGCCGCACCTCGGCGAGCAGCGCGTCGAGCCGTTCCAGCAGCAGAGCCTCGGCGGCGCGAGGCCCCCGCGCGATCAGGATACGGCCGGTCGGGCGGGCGGGTTCGGCGAGGAGATCGAAGAGGCTGAGCTGCAACGGCACGGAGAAAGGATACCGCGAGGGGAAGGCCGATACCCTTCATCGAAGGGATGTAGAGACGCTCCCAGCCCGTCCACGACATCCTTCGCAGGCCACGGGGACGGCGGGACGTCTCCGGCGGAGGGCTTGCGACTCGCCTGCCGCCGCCCTCGATCGCGATGTCCTCGGGATCGGCTGGCACCTGGATCGGCACCGGCTGTGGCCTGCGGAGACGTCCCGCCGTCCCCGTGGCCTGCGGAAGGTGTCGTGGACGGGCTGGGAGCGTCTCTACAACTCTGCCGGAGGGCTGTTCGGTTTTCGGGCCCTACGCCGGCTCCTCGATCCGCGACGGGATCCGCGCCCGCCGCAGCAGATCACCGAAGTGGCTGGTCACGCCGACGCGCCCGACCAGGACGACCCCCTCGCCCGTCCCTTCGAGGCGGGCGATGAGGGCACGGAGGGCGTCGATCCCCTGGGCGGTCTCCAGGGGGTGGAAGCGCGCGGGCTCGCCGGGGAAGATGACGCGGCCGGCGCCCGCCGAGGCGCCGCGGTGGAGCTGGATGATCCAGGGCCTGGCGCCGTCGTGGGCCCATTCGAAGCGGACGGGACCGAGGCGGCCGGTGGCGCGGCGGTAGAGGTCGCGCAGGGAGCCGGCGATCTCGGGCGGCAGCTCCTCCGGTGCCTGGCGGCCGAGCATGAACTGGTCGCCGGCGCCGGCCACGCCTTCGATCAGCGGCTCGCCGTCCGACCCGGTCACCAGGGCGCCGGAGAAGCGCGCTTCGACGCCGTCCTGGGCGAGGATCGAGGCGATCAGGTCGCCGGCGGGGTCCTCCTCCTGGAGCAGGCGGTAGGGGTCGGTCCAGCCGTGGCGGGTGGTGAAGCGGCCGGGCACCTGCTCGCGGGGGCAGGTGCGGAGCCAGGTCTCGGCGGTGCCGGTGGGGGTGCCGAAGGAGAACAGGGCCAGGCCGCGCGGGATCACGCGGGTGCGGGGGACCGGCAGGCCGAGGGCGTCGGCCATCAGCAGGCCGAAGGCCTTGTCTCCCAGGTAGCGGCTGAAGCGGTTCGGCCAGGAGATCCGCGGCGCCGAGGGGGGAGGGCCGGGCTCCTCGGTCTCCCAGAGGATGGTGTGCTCGGCGCGGTAGCCGCGGCGCAGCGGGTGGAGGCTGAACTCGACCCGCTGCTCCGTCTTCGCCGGCAGCGCCGGACGGAAGCCGTAGACCGTCTCCAGCACGCGAGCCCCAAGGTCGCGCGGGAAGCCGGCGGCGTCCGGCTTCTCCACGCAGCGCGGGGTGTCCCCCGGAGCGAGCTCCAGAGTGTCCCCGAACGCCACGCCGGAGACCCCGCCGTCCTGGACATCCACGGTCTCGTTGAGGATCGTGTAGAGCCCCTCCGCCGCCATCCGCCGCAGCTCGCCGGCGATCTTGCCGGGCGTGGTCTCGCCGTAGAGGAAGGCGCGGCTCTTCGGGCTGTCCGGCTCGAAGCTGCGGACGTTGACCGAGGATTCCGGCGCGGCGGCGAGGAGCGCCGCGACCGCCTCCTCCACCGAGCCGAAAAGGTGGCCGGGGTGGAGGCCGCGGATCCAGGCGTGGCGCTGGACGAGGTCCGGCCCGAAGCTGACGAACTGGGCGACGTTCGCGCGGCGGGCGAGATGGTCGAGGACGTCGTCCTTGAAATGGCCTGACACGGGCGAAGGATATCGCGGCCGGCGCCGCCAGGATCGACGGGCCCGTCCCTTGCTAGAATTTCGACCATGCGACGCTCCAACGCATCCGTCCTGATCCTCGCCCTGCTGACCGCCGCCGGCGGCTACTGGGCCGGTACCCGGCGCGCCGTCTCCCGCGAGATGGCTGTGCTCGCCTCCCCGACCGCGCAGCGCGCTCCCGCGCCGGCCCAGAACGGCAGCCGCGGCGCGATCCAGCCGGCGCCCCAGCCGATGCTCCAGGACCAGGAGAAGGCGACCATCGCCCTCTTCCAGCACGCCTCGCCGGCGGCGGTGTTCATCACCTCGCTGGCGATGCAGGAGAGCCCCTTCAGCCTCAACGAGACGGCGATCCCGCGCGGCTCCGGCTCCGGCTTCGTCTGGGACCGCCAGGGGCATGTGGTCACCAACTACCACGTCATCTCCGGCGCGGACGCCGCCAAGGTGACGCTGGCCGACCAGTCGACCTGGGATGCCAAGCTGGTCGGCGCCGCGCCCGAGAAGGACCTGGCGGTGCTCAAGATCGACGCCCCCGCCGGCAAGCTGACGCCGCTGCCGCTCGGCAGCTCCGAGACCCTGCGGGTCGGGCAGAGCGTCTTCGCCATCGGCAACCCGTTCGGCCTCGACCAGAGTCTGACGACCGGGGTGGTCAGCGCGCTCGGGCGCGAGATCCAGTCGGAGAGCGGAGCGCCGATCCGCGAGGTCATCCAGACCGACGCGGCGATCAATCCCGGCAATTCCGGAGGCCCGCTGCTCGACAGCTCCGGCCGGCTCATCGGGGTGAACACGGCGATCTACAGCCCCTCGGGCGGCTCCTCGGGCGTCGGCTTCGCCATCCCCGAGCACGACGTCGCCTGGGTGGTGCCCGACCTGATCCGCTACGGGCGGGTGCAGCGGCCATCGCTGGGCTTCGACGTCTACCAGGGGCTGGCGCAGCGGCTGGGGGTCGACGGCGCGGTGATCTCCCGGGTCACCCCGGGCAGCGGCGCCGACCGCGCGGGTCTCAAGGGACTCCGGCGCACCGGCTTCGGCCGCGTCGAGCTCGGCGACGTCGTCCTGACCGTGGACGGCCAGGCGGTGAATTCCAGCGACGCGCTCCTCGTGGCAGTCGAGGGGAAGAAAGCCGGCGACACCGTGCGCGTGGAAGTGCTCCGCGGCGACCGGCGCGTGGCGATTCCCGTGCGGCTCGGCGCGCCGGCCGGAGGACGGGGAGAGTAGGTCTACTTTGCCAGATTGGCCTTGTCCGTCGGAGCCGCCCGCCCGAACCCTCACCCCTGGCCCCTCTCCCTTCCCCCACCCCCCTCCCTCACAGGGAGAGGGGAACCCCCGCCCAAGTAACCCCAACCCTGCCTTTTACTAACTCTTCTAACCACTCCCTCTTCTCCCGGTGAGGGAGGGTGGGAGGGGACGGGAGAAGAGGGCCGGGGTGATGAGGGCCAACGCCAAAGCCAAGGTGAATCTGACAAAGCAGGAGTAGCCGGCATCGCCCGCCGGGCACGCACCCTGCATTTCATCCGCCGCCGATGGCAACGAAGAAGACCACGAAGAAAACGACCAAGAAGACGACCGCCCCCGCCCGCCGCCTCCCCGTCGGTGCCGAAGTGGCATCCGGAGGGGTCCATGTCCGCGTCTGGGCACCCCGCCGCGAGCGCGTCGAGGTGGTGTTCGAGGAAGCCTCCGAGGAATGGCCGGTGGATTTCGAGCTGACTCCCGAGGTGGACGGCTACTTCTCGGGGCTCGTTCCGGGAGCCGGCGCGGGCGCGCTCTACAGGCTGCGCCTGGACGGCGGCGACGCCTTTCCCGATCCCGCCTCGCGCTTTCAGCCGCAGGGTCCGCACGGGCCCTCCCAGGTGATCGATCCCGCGGCGTTCCCCTGGACCGACGCGGGCTGGACCGGTGTCGGCCGCGACGGCCAGGTCGTGTACGAGATGCACCTCGGCACCTTCACCCGGGAAGGGACGTGGGAAGCGGCATCGCGCGAGCTCCCCGAGCTGGCGGAGCTCGGGGTCACGATCGTCGAGGTGCTGCCGGTCGCCGAGTTCCCGGGCCGCTTCGGCTGGGGGTACGACGGCGTCTGCCTCTTCGCGCCCTACCATCTCTATGGCGGACCGGACGATTTCCGCCGCTTCGTCGACCGCGCCCATGCCGCCGGCATCGCGGTGATCCTCGACGTCGTCTACAACCATCTCGGGCCGGACGGCAACTATCTGACCCAGTTCTCCGCGAGCTACTTCACCGACCGCTACACCAACGACTGGGGGCAGGCGATCAACTTCGACGGCGAAGGCTCGGGGCCGGTGCGCGAGCTCTTCGTGGCCAACGCCGGCTACTGGATCGACGAATTTCACCTCGACGGGCTGCGGCTCGACGCCACCCAGGACGTCAAGGACGCCTCGCGCGACCATCTCCTCGCCGCCCTGGCGCGACGGGCTCGCGAGGCCGCGGGAGAGCGGCCGATCTACATCGTGGCCGAGAACGAGCCGCAGGACACCCGGCTGGTCCGCCCGCAGGACGCGGGGGGCTACGGCCTCGACGCGCTCTGGAACGACGATTTCCATCACTCGACGCAGGTGGCCCTGACCGGCCGCAACGAGGCCTACTACAAGGACTACCACGGCTCGCCCCAGGAGATGATCTCGCTCGTCAAGTACGGCTATCTCTACCAGGGGCAGCGCTACTCGTGGCAGGAGCAGCGGCGGGGGACCTCGGGGCTGGGGCTGCGGGCGTCGGCGTTCGTCAACTTCCTCCAGAACCACGACCAGGTGGCCAACTCGGCCCGCGGCGAGCGCATTCACAAGCTGGCGAGCCCCGGCCGCTTCCGGGCGCTCACCGCCCTGCTGATGCTGGCGCCGGGGACGCCGATGCTCTTCCAGGGGCAGGAGTTCTGCGCCTCCAGCCCCTTCCTGTACTTCGCCGACCACAACCCGGAGCTGGCGCGCGCGGTGCGCAAGGGTCGCCTCGAGTTCCTCTCGCAGTTCCCCAGCCTGGCCATGCCCGAGACCCAGGCGGGGGTACCGGACCCGGAATCTCCCGAGAGCTTCGAGCGCTGCAAGCTCGACTTCGCGGAGCGGCAGCGGCACGCCACCTGCTACGCCCTGCACCGGGACCTGCTCCTCCTGCGCCGGGACGATCCGGTGTTCAGCAACCAGGGGAAGGGGTGGCTCGACGGCGCGGTGCTGGACGACGAGGCGTTCGTGCTCCGCTTCTTCGGTGAGAACGGCGGCGATCGCCTGTTGCTCGTCAACCTCGGCAGGAACCTGGACCTCGAGCCGGTGCCCGAGCCGCTGCTGGCGCCGCTGGCCGGCCTGCGGTGGGAGGTGCTCTGGTCGAGCGAGGATCCGCGCTACGGCGGCAGCGGCGCACCGGCGCCGGAAGACGAGGAAGGCAGCTGGCGCCTGCCCGGGCAAGCGGCGGTGGCGATGCGGCTGGTCGCCCGAGAGGAGGGATCGCAATGAACGTACTCGCCCAGACCCACATGCTGGCCCGATCGATGCCCTGGCCCGAGCGCGACGCGCAGTCCGTGGCGCAGGACGCGCCCCCCGAGCCGTTGCCGGAAAGGTTGCTGCAGCGCGAGTGGCTGGTCGCCAACGGCCTCGGGGGGTACGCCTCCGGCACCCTCGCCGGCGTGCCCACGCGCCGCTATCACGGCCTGCTGGTGGCGGCGATGCCGGCGCCGGTCGGCCGCACCTTCATGCTCGGCCAGATCGAGGAGGTCCTCCGCCTCTCCGACGGCACCATCGTCCGCCTGGGCGGCGAGCAGAAGGTTGGCCAGCCCGCCTACGTGCCGGGGGCCGGCCATCTGCGCGAGTTCCGCCTGGAGTGGGGGCTGCCGGTCTGGACCTACGAGGTGGCGGGATTCCGCCTCGAGAAGCGGGTCTTCCTCGGCCACCTCCAGAACACCGTCCACGTGGTCTACCGGCTGATCCTGGGTGACGGCGGGCTCCGGCTGGAGCTCCATCCGACCGTCCATTTCCGGCCGCACGACGCGCCCGTCTCGACGCCGCTCGGCGGCCCCTACACGCTGGTTGCCGTGGAGCACCGCTACGAGCTCTGCTCCCCCTGGCCGAACCTCCCCTCGCTCCGCCTGTCGCCCCAGGGAAGGAACCCCACCTTCACCGTGGCGCCGCGCAAGATCGAGGAGGTCTATTACGACGTCGAAGCCCGCCGCGGCTACGAATCGGTGGGCGACCTCTGGTGCCCCGGCTTCTTCGGCATGGACCTCGAAGCCGGCGAGGACGCGGCCTCGCTGATCGCCTCGACCGAGACCTGGGAGGTGGTGAAGGCGCTGAAGGCGCGGGAGGCCTTCTCGGCCGAGATGGAGCGCCGCCGGCGGCTGATCTACAACGCCGACCCGCGCGCCCATCAGGGGGCCGGCGCCGAGCTGGTGCTGGCCGCGGACTCCTTCGTGGTCACCCCCGGCCGCTCCGAGGACGCCGCCCGCGCTCACGCCGCCGGCGACGAGGCCCGCAGCATCATCGCCGGCTACCACTGGTTCACCGACTGGGGGCGCGACACCATGATCAGCCTCGAGGGGCTGACGCTCGTCACCGGCCGCCAGCTCGAGGCCGGCTACATCCTGCGCACCTTCGCCCGCTACGTGAAGGACGGGCTGATCCCCAACTTCTTCCCGGACGGCGACAAGGAGGGGCTCTACCACACGGCGGACGCCACCCTCTGGTTCTTCCACGCCCTTCACCGCTACCTGCAGGCCACGGACGACCGCGAGACCCTGCGCCTCCTGCTGCCGAAGCTGGTCGACATCGTCAACCACCACCTGCAGGGGACGCGCTTCGGCATCGGCATCGACCCACGGGACGGCCTCTTCCGGCAGGGAGCGGAGGGGTACCAGCTCACCTGGATGGATGCCAAAGTGGGCGACTGGGTGGTGACGCCCCGCCGGGGCAAGGCGGTGGAGCTCAACGCCCTCTGGTACAACGCCCTCTGCTTGCTGGAAGGGTGGGTGCGCGAGGAGGGGACGTCGAAACGGGAGGAGAGCGCCGACCAGATCGCCCGGCACGCCGCGCGCTGCCGCGAATCGTTCAATCAGCGCTTCTGGTACGCCGAGGGGGGGTATCTCTACGACGTAGTGGACGGCGCCGTCGGCGATCAGCCCGGGGACGATCCCGCCTGCCGCCCGAACCAGGTCTTCGCGATCTCCCTGGAGCATCCGGTGCTCGACCGGACGCGCTGGGAGGCCGTGATGAAGGTGGTCACCGAGCGCCTGCTCACGCCCGTGGGCTTGAGGTCGCTCGCGCCGGGCAGTCCCGACTACAAGCCGACCTACGACGGCGACCTGCGGGCCCGCGACGCCGCCTACCACCAGGGAACGGTCTGGGCCTGGCTGATCGGTCCCTACGTCGACGCCTGGCTGCGGGTGCACCCGGGAGAGACCCGGCAGGCGCGGACCTTCCTCGAAGGCTTCGTCCCCCATCTCGGCGAGGCCTGCCTCGGCTCGATCAGCGAGGTCTTCGACGCCGAAGCCCCCTACCTCCCCCGCGGCTGCGTTGCCCAGGCCTGGAGCGTCGCCGAAGTCCTGCGCTGCTGGGTGAAGACGGCAGGGCTGGAGGCGGCGAACGAGGATCTGCGGGTGCGCGAGGAAGAGGTGGTGGAGGGGTAGGAAGCGTCGTCCAGGGGTCTAGTCTTTCTCCCTCTTGAACTCGGAGAGCGCGCGGACGGTCCCTTTGCTCGCTGAGAATTCCGTGGGTCGCACGTCCCTGTCGGGCAGGGCGAAACAGATCCGCAGCGTGTCGCCATCGAGCTCATAGATGCCCTGGTAAACCACCCCCTTGTACGCGCCGGCCGTTATCTCCATATCAATCGTTTTGGGGTTCTTCGTCGCGTCGATCTTTTTGACGGCCCATTCGACCACGTTTTTGTCATCCCGCCGCGCGGTCCACTTGCCGTCTGCGTCCCGAAACCAAAGGATTCCCTTCAGGTCTTCTGCGGATGCCTTATATCCGTTGTTCTCGGCGGAAATGGGCCGCCACGTGCCGGCCAGGGCTTTCAGTTCCTTCTTGAAGGCATCCCCCGGCGGGTCGCCGGAGGCATCGGGCGAGCCAACGCCAGCCAACAGCAAGAAGGTTACCAAGAGAATCGGGGTGTTTAGCGCCAATGATAAAACTCCGGAGAATGGAGGAAATAATTCCCAATGTAGAGGTAGCGACCGCTCAATACTACTTTGTCAGATTCACCTTGGCCGTGGCGTTGGCCCTCATCACCCCGACCCTCTTCTCCCGTCCCCGCGACCCCCTCCCTCAGCGGGAGAAGAGGGAGTGGTTAGTTGAAGGCTAAAAGCAGCGAGGAGCCTTCCCGGCAAGGAAGCCCGTCCCGGAGAGGAATCCTCCTGGGACCGCCGGCGTCCCGCCGGCTCTAACTCGCTGTTCTTCGTGCGAGCCCGAGGTCACCGGCAAGTTACCAAAAGCGGAGTTAGAGCCGGCGGGACGCCGGCGGTCCCAGGGATCCCTCTCCCCTCTCTGGGTTTCCTTTCCCGCTCAGGAGCTCCTGCCCAGGAGGCCGCCGTCCCGGGGTTAGGCGTCATGTCACTTGTCTCTCAGGACGAAATGACCGAAGACAGGCAACCTGTAAGGACCTTGCTGGCCCTCGGGTGAGGACGGAGGGCCCAGGAGAATTTCGAGCGTCGCGAAGACATCAAGTAACGTTAGGTGCATTGAGGCAGGACACGTTGATAGACCGCTGCTGGCGCAAAAAGTCCACCGCCGGTCTTCGTTTGGCGCCACCTGCCAGTGTCCGACCACGGAGAGCCTAGCGTAGGAAAGGTTGTCGGTGACGACGTCGCCTACTGCCGGCGACCTTACGCCCATCGCTTCTGGAGGAAAGAAGCCGTCACACTCGGCGGGGGGCTCAGGTCGCCGTGCTGCAAAGGATACGTAGTTGGCCATGAGGGCCCCAGGGCTTGCGACTTGTAGCTGCAGACTGGAGTTGTTCCTAAGCCAAAGAGTGATTGTGTAGTCGTAGGGGTCGTGCTTGCAGCCATTGCTCAGGTCGAACCCTGTATCGATTTTACTTAGTTCGGGGACCCCAAGTACGTCGAAGCGGCCGACTACCGCGGAGCTACCGCAGGAGACACGAACGCGATAGGTGCCCGGAAGAGCAGCCTCGCCGGGTATGCCGTTGCCTCCGCGCCACCCGTGACTGGGGTCTCCGTCCATCGGCCATGAAATTGGAGATGCGGTTGTCCGAGAATCGGGATCTGTGATTTCCACTTGGCACGGCTGGTCTTGATAGAGCCCCCGATCAAGGGGCTCGACCGCGGTGACGCCAGTCCAGAAGAAGACCTGCTCGCCAAGGGCAAAGCTGGTTTTTGGCAGTTCAAGAACAGGCTGTGGCCCTTTCGCGCTGAGCAGGCCCGCAGCAGCTAGAAAAAGAAAATTCCCAAGCATTGGTCCGCCTATTGTGGTCGCTGCGAATTACGCCTAACGCTTGGGGCATAAGCGGCGGCGCAGTCGTCCGTTTGATGCCCTGGGTTCTGCGCCACCCCTCAACTCGTCCATCCTTCTGTACGAGTCCGGTTAACGTACATCCTGACTAGAACCTCGATCTCTTCGCGCAGACTGCTAGCGGTTTGGCGAATCCTATGGAGATGTGCCGCCTCTTCGGTGGTCAACCGCTCCTCGAGTCTCCTCGGCTCGTAGCGAAAATGTGCGGCATAGGCGCGAAGTTTTTCCAGTCGCTCGGCCTTGCCTTCTGCCTCACGCCCCGCAGGCGAATACCTTCTAGAACTCGTCCACCACTCTTCGAACGTCAAAGCCTGCTTCGAGTCGTCACAGCGAGCACATGCCGGCACCATATTTCCTATCACCGTTTCGCCGCCCGCACGGACTGGCACGAGATGGTCCCAGCGTTGCGGTGACTCACCGCAATACACGCAAGCGGCAGGATGGCCTCCAAAGAATGCAATAACCTGTTCCATTTGAGAAGTTCCAAAATCCCGCAGAGCCAAGCATTCATGTAGCGTCCGGTCAAGTATCGAGAACGCAAAGCCCGTACCGATTTTCACAGGCCGCTTAGGAACTTTCAGGGTCGAGTCCATAGTCAAGTCTCTGCCGCCTAACCTTGAATTCACCGTCTAATCGCCCTCCATCTTCATTAGCCATCACGACAACTTTTTAACCCTTCTAACGTCGCAGCCCCTGCAACAGACAGAGGTATAGACTTTAGCGGCATCCTGACACCAAGCCGTATTCGCGTCAATGCCATGCACAGTGTCGCATAAGCAAGTGAGTGGCTGATGACTTCGATCTAGGCTTTACACGACAGGGTAGGCTCGCAAGCTCCCAAGGGTCTCTCTTCGTGCTCATACGACAAGGTTTTGTCGTCAAACTACTCCCCTCACGTCTCGTAAAATCATCTCAAGTGGCTGACAGGACAGAGGCCTGCTTTGATGAACCGGCTTCTGCGACCTGAGGAACAAGGCGCCGATGCGCGCGAATCGCCTAGCACTCGCTCGGAATCGCCTGGCTCCCCGGTTCGAGGCGGACTGTTATCGCGGCCCTTCAGGCCGCAACTGAGCATGGATTGGATGTCCGTTACCCAGGGCGTTGCCCTGGGCTGAACAATCCCGGGCCTTCAGCCCGGCAAGACGGTATCGAGGAGGAGATCCGCGACATCAACCCGCGGGACAACATCGGCATCGAGACAGAAACAGGCACCGCGTCGTATAGGGCCCGAAGCCTTTTCCGGGCTGAAGGCCCGGGATTATCCAGCCCAGGGCATCGCCCTGGGTTTGGATGCAGGTACCATCGACCCGCGCCCTGAAGGGGTGCGATATCCACGGCCCGGATCTCGCCGTCGGACCTCGCGATATCGCGGCCCTTCAGGCCGCAGGAGGGCCACGATGCCATCCGAACCCAGGGCGATGCCCTGGGCTAAATAATCCCGGGCCTTCAGCCCGGCAAGGGCGCTTGGGGCGAGGTTTCGCAGCTCCGGCGGCGGAGGCCAATCTGACAAAGTAGGCTTATACGCCAGGATCTTGCCGGCCAAGCCCGCGCAAAAAGAAGCCAGGGAGGACGGCTCCCGCCCGCCGCCCTCCCGGCAAAAAGGTACTTCGATTGTCAAAGAGCACTACAGCCCGCCTCGCGAGCGAATCCCCGAGGTAGATGAGGCGGTCCTGCTTGTTGCGTGTGGCCTGACCGGGCTACGGCGTCAGGCGGTGGCCGGATGGGTGGACGGCGGTGGCACCGGGGCCGGGGGCTTCGCCGGCTCGGGCGTCTTCGCCTTCGGACGGGCCGGCGCGAGGTCGAACTCGACCAGCTTCTCCGACTTGTCCCCGTAGCGCTGCTTGACGCCGCCGCGGAGGAAGGTCGCCAGCTTGCGGCCCTCCACCAGGAGGTCGTTCAGACGCTGAGTGGCGTCCTGCTTGGCCGCCGCCATCGACGTCTGCTCCTTGGCGGCCTGCCGGGCCGCGTCCAACATCCCCTGCATCTGCGTGCGGTAGGCCTCCAACTGCGAGAAGTCCTGCGCGTTGGCCTCCATCGAGGTCAGCAGGCGCTGCCAGCCGTTCAAGGTCGTCCCGTACTTCGGCTCTCTGGCCATCTTCATCTCCCTAGGGCCCTGAAGGGCCCGTCATCCGACGCCGGAAATGGCGGCGGAACATCCCGTCTTGCAATGAGCATAGTATGTGGCTTGGATTCTGGCCTGTCAAGCCCCCTTCCGAAGATTCTCTCCGGGCTCTTTGGGATGGCCCAGGCTCACGGCATGGGAATAGGATCGTAAGTTATAGAGGAATCTCGGCTCTGGATCGCATACGGTGGATTTCCAGCGCATTCCCCGGACGTCGGACGATCCAGAGAGGGCTTCGGACGAGCTTCTCCGCCGTTGGCGCGGCGTTCCCCAGCTTTCGGAGTCCGCTACATTTGGTTCACGTCATCCGTATACTCTCTCGGACGACGTTCTCTCGCCTTCGGAAGGCCCGCGCTCGGGGGAACGCCACACGAGGAGATCTTCGGAAACGCAAAGAGGAGGAAACGTCGTCCGAAGGGGAGGGAACGCGGCTCGCGCCGGAGGTCGCGCGATCCGGCGTCTTCATCGGACGATGCGAGAGGGGGAGAACGGGACCCGAGGGACAGGGAATGCGGCGCGGGGAGATCTTCGGGCGATCCGAAGAACTCTTCGGAGGATGCCAGATCGGGGGAATGAGGCAGGTTCGACTGCCGCCGTCCCCGAAGGCTGCCTTACTTCTACGTTGTCAGATTGGCCTTGTCTGTCGGAGCCGCCCGCCCCGAACCCTCACCCCTGGCCCCTCTCCCTTCCCCTCCCACCCTCCCTCACAGGGAGAGGGGAACCCCCGCCCCCTCCTAATCGAGCTTTTCTCTTTGCTTTTGCTTTTCTCCCTCTTCTCCCGGTGAGGGAGGGTGGGAGGGGACGGGAGAAGAGGGCCGGGGTGATGAGGGCCAACGCCCAAGCCAAGGCGAATCTGACAAAGTAGCACTACCCCATCTCCATGATGTCCCGCAATTCCACCCGCCGCAACGGCAGTTCCTTCGGCAGCCAGGCCTGGAACCCGGAGCTGGCGAACAGTTCCGCGTCGCCCGGGTAGGTGGGGACGAGATAGGCCGGGAAGCGCTCGAAGATCTCGCGGTCGGAGCGCTTCCGGCGTTTCTGCACGGCCGCGCGGGATTCGGCGGCGCCATCCAGATGGCCGGTCAGCCAGTGGAGGGCGCGGAACTGGGCGATCGTCCGCTCGTCGGTGAGGCGGGGCGATTCCGCGACGACGGCCGGAGGGGACGGCACGAGGCCGAGCTTGCGCAGGCCGCGGTGGAGGAAATCGCGCGGACCGTAGCCCTGCCAGCGGACCTTGAACCCTTCCCAGGTGGTGGCCGGCGGCAGCTCGACGACCCGGGGGTGCGGCGAGGGGCCCGTATTTGGGCCAGTATTGGCGATGTGGCCGGCGTAGGGGTCGATCCGCAGCGTGTCGGTCCCGGGATTCGCCAGCAGGAGCGACTGGGTGCGGGAGAGCAGGGTGAGCATCACCGCCGGCAGGATCTTCTCCCAGAGGCCTGCCTCGTAGTTCTTGTACGCCGTCAGGTAGGCGTTGCGCTCGAAGAGGAAGCCGCGGTTGTAGAGACCCAGCAGGTCGCTGGTGGCGCTGGAGCGGTGATGGACGACCGCGCCGGGGGCGAAGACGATCCGCTCGCCCCCGGACCAGAGACGCCAGCCGAGGTCGACGTCCTCCAGATAGGCGAAGTAGCTCTCGTCGAAGCCGCCGGCGGCCAGGAACGAGTCGCGCCGGATCAGCAGGTTGCCGCCGCAGGCGAAGGCGAGCTCCTCCCCCGCCGCCGGCACCCGCGCGGAGCGGAGCGGCCGGCGGAAGTCGAGCTGGAAGGCGTGGCCGTCGAAGGTCATCAGGCCGCGGCCGAAGTCGAGCCGCTCGCCGTTCCAGTCGACGATCTTCCCCGAGACGGCGGCCACGTCGGGGGGCGACGAGGCCAGGGTCTCCACCAGCGAGCCGAGCCAGCCCGGCTCCGGACGGGTGTCGTTGTTGAGCAGGGCGATCGCATCGCCTCCCGCCTCGGCCACGAGCCGATTGTTGCCAGCGCAGAAGCCGAGGTTGAGCGGGCTCTCGACGAGGCGGACGCGGGGGTCTCTCCCCCACCGCTCGCGCAGCCAGGAGACGGTGCCGTCGGTCGAGCCGTTGTCGAGGACGAGGATCTCCCAGTCGACGCCGGGGTCCTGCTGGACGGCCAGCGCCGTGAGGCAGGTCTCCAGGTGCTGGCGGCCGTTCCAGGAGAGGATGGCGACCGTGACCTTGCGCGGGCGCGAGGGCGTCAAGACGTCCCCTTCCAGACCCGGAGCCGGCGGCGCAGGCGAAAGGAGAGGCGGTCCGGCGGCGCCAACGTCGCGGGGCGCTGCGCGAAGCGCTCCTTGGTCCCGTCCCGCCAGGGCTCGCGGCAGAAGCGGACGAGGGGGGCCAGCACGCGGTCCCAGCGGAAGGCGGCCAGCAGCTCGCGGGCGCCCTCCCGGCGGGAGGCGGGGGCGTCCAGCGCTTCGCCGAGGGTCCGCGCCAGGGCGGGCGCGTCGCCGGCGGGCGCGATCCAGCCGGCGCGGTGCTCCGCGAGGAGGCGGCTCATGGCGCCCCCCTCGCTGGTCACTACCGGGCAGCCGGCCGCCAGGGCGTCGAGGAAGCGGGTGCGCAGCGACAGGCGCGTCTCCAGGCTCGGCCGGTGGGGGGCGACGAGGAGGTCGACATCGCGCAGCAGGTCGTAGCGCCGCTCGGCCGGCACCCAGTCGTGGACCTGGACGCGGCTCCCCCACCAGCCGAGCGTCCGGCAGCGCGCCTCGACGGCGGCGAACAGTCGCTGCGGCGTGCTCTCCGGGTTGGGGTTGCGGATCAGCAGCAGCGTCCAGGGGCGGTCGAGCGCCGCCAGGGCGTCGAGCAGGGTCCAGGGGTCGTACCAGTCGTAGAGGCCGCCGAAGAGCAGCCGTTGCTCGCCGGCGGTGCGGGGCGGCAGCACCGGGCGATGCGGAGGCAGCTCGTCCGGCACGCCGAAGGGGACGGGCGCGAGGAGCGTCGCGAGGTCGGGGTCCCCCTGGATCCGCTCGGGGTTGACCCGGCCGAGGGCGGCGAGGAAGCCGAGATAGAAGGTCCGCTGCTCCTCCGACGAGCAGAGGAAGAAGTCGCCGCGCGACATCTGGAGCGCCCAGGTCGCGTGGTCGTTGCGGTAGGGATCGAGCCCCAGCGTCTCGACGTAGGCGAAGTTCTCGATCAGCCAGGGGTCGTAGAGGTCGATGGCCACCGGCAGCTCCGGCATTTCGAGGACCAGGTCGTTGGCGAGCTGCCCCTGGGCCACCGCGGCGTCGCAGCTCCCGAGGAGGGCGGCGAGCCGGCCGGGCTCGAAGCGGCGGATCTCGACGCCGCCGAGGCCGCCGAGCGCCGCCGTCTCCGCCGGCGCGGCGGGCGAGACCAGGACCACGTCCACCCCGTGCGCCGGCAGCCGCCGCGCGAACTCGAGGTAGCGGATGCCGATCCCCGCCATCAGGGGGCGGATGGGCTCGCTGGAGAGGAGGGCGACGCGGCTCATGGACGGATTGCACTCCGGGACGGCATCGCGACAGGCACAGCGTTTTGAATCCTCACGACGACCGGCGCCCCAGCCACTGATGGAGCCGCCACGCCCGGGTGGCCTCCATCGTCCGGATGATCCCGTTGAGGCGCTCGATCTCCGTATACGTGCGGCCGAGGTGCGCCGTCTGGTCGTCCACCGCGGCGCGGAGCTTCCCCTCGTCGTCGTAGAGGCGCTGGGCCTCGGCGGAGATGCGCCGGATCTCGCCGCCGAGCCGCTGGATCTCGCCGCGCAGGGCCTCCCGCTCCTCGCCGAGGGCGGCCACCGAGCCGTTGGCGGCGTGGTAGCGCTCCTCCCAGAGGAAGCGCTCGCGGGCCAGCTCCTGGTGCGTCTGGGCAAGGGTGGTGAGATCGCTCCGCAGGGCGGCGAGGTCGCGGCGAGCGCCGGTGAACCCTTCGCGCTCGGCCACCAGCTCCGCGCGCAGGGTGTCGACCGCGCGGGCGATCAGCTCGGGGCGAAGGCGGTCGGAATGCTTGGCGAGCACCCGCGCCTTGACCTCCAGGAAGTCGGCGCGCTCGCGGGGGCGCTCGCCGAAGACGTGATGGCCGCCGCCGCGGAAGTGCCGGTACTCGCAGGTGGAGCGCGCGAGATGGTGGAACGGCGTGACGCCCGAGAGGCGGATCAGGAAGTCCCAGTCCTCGAAGAAGGGGAGCGACGGATCGAACGGACCGGCGGCGGCGAACAGCGGCCGCTCGATCAGCAGGGTATTGAACGGGATGTAGTTGTCGACCAGCAGGACGTCCGGGTCGAAGTCGCGGCTGTAGGGGAGGCGGCGCTCGCGGCAGATCCAGCCCCCCTCGGCGTCGAGCTCGTAGAGGGCGACGGTGGCGTCGGTGTAGGCGACGCGCACCCCGGTCCCGGACACCAGGCCGGCCAGGGTCGAGAGGTGCTCGGGAGCCGCGAGGTCGTCGTCGTCCAGAAAGGTCACGAACTCGCCCGTCGAGGCCGCCACGCCCGCTTCCGCCGCGGCGGCGCGGCCGCGGTTCTGGGTGAAATCGACGCGCACGACCGGCAGCGGAAAGCCCGCCGGGACGGTAGGCGGCTCGCCGCCGTCGTTGACCAGCACCACCTCCGCGCGGCGGTACTCCCCGGCGGCGAGGCTTTCCAGCGCCTCCGCCAGCAGGCGCGGCCGGTCGCGGGTGCGGACGATCACCGAGATCCGCGGCCCCTCCCGGACCTCCTGGATCTCCGGCAGGCCGCCGAGATGACGCACGAGCTGAGCGGGGCTGCGCGTGGTGAAGTCCTCGACGCGGAGGCGGCGGTACCCCTCGGCCAGCTCGACTTCGGGCGGCAGGGTGAGCGTGCGGAACCGGCGCAGCCCCAGCGCGGCGTTCCAGTAGGGGTGCCGCTCCTCCTGGCTGGCGTAGGCAGCCATCGCCCGCTCCAGCAGCTCGCGCTGGCGGCCGACGTCCACCAGCAGGTCGGGATAGCCGGGGTGATTCACCTCGTAGAGAACGACCCGCAATTCCCGCAGCGGCTCCTGGTCCGGATGGCCGTCGCGGACGGGAGCGAGGAGGCGGTGGAGGGCGGCGAAGGCGGCGCGATGGTCGCGCGAGACCTCCAGCGGCGAGGGGACGAGCAGCAGCTCGGGGCGCTGGGTCAGGATCGCCCGCCGGATCCCCTCGACCGCCGCGTCCAGATGATGGTCGAGGGCGCCATCGGGGAGGTCGAGGTGGTCGCTGCCGGCGAGCCCCAGGATCTCGCCGGCTCTCCCCGACTCCTCCCGCCGCCGCGCGCGGTAGGCGTCGCGATTTTCGACCGCCTCCCCTCCCCCGCCGCCGTCGGTCAGGAAGAGGACGCGCACCGCCGCGCCGGCCGCCGCGAGCTGGGCCGCCAGCCCGCCGCAGCCCAGGACCTCGTCGTCGTGGTGGGGGGCGAGCACGAGGACGCTCCCAACTCGCACGGGTTCGGTCCAGCCGGGAGGCAGAAAGGTTCCGTTCATTGGGCATACCCCAGGGCGCGCAAGCGCATCTCGGTCTCCGGGTTGGGTGCCGCGCCGGCCGCCGGCGCGTGCCGGCGGCCCGGGAGCCAGAGGAGCAGCGACGGTCCGCTCGCCGAGGGGAGATCGGCCGCCGTGAGCATCGCCGCACTCAAGGTACCTCCAGAATACGGCGAGCCCATCCCCACGCGCACCTGGGCGGCGGCGAGCGGACGGCCGCCGACGCGCGCCTCCACGGCCTGGACGCCGCCAAAGTCCCCCTCCAGCCGAAAGCCCTTCTCCAGCGCCTCGCCGCCGAGGTCGAAGGTCACCCGGTTGCCGGCGAGCCCGACCCGGTCGTCGTCGGCGAGAAAATAGGAATCCCAACCGGAGGCGGGGCGCCCGAGGGTGATCGACCCTTGAACCCGCGCGCCGGCCGGAAAGCGCGAGGCGAAGACGCGCAGGCCCGGCAGCTCGCGGTCGAGCTGGCGGTGGAGGATCGGCTGCAGGCGGTCGATGTCCGCCGCCGCGCCCGCGGAGCGCGCGAGATCGTTCCGCTCCCGGGCATCGCGGCCGAGATCGTACAGCTCGACGCGGCGCAGGCGGTGCAGGTCCTGCGTCCAGAGATAGGCCTGGAGCTCGTCGGCGGGCGTGTAGGGGGTGCGCGGATTGAACAGGATCAGCTTCCGGCCGTCGAGCACGGCGGCGGTCCGCAAAGGGCCGATCATCATGTGCTGGGCGAAGGCGGCCAGCCGGGGGAGCGGCGACCTCTGCCGGAGCGCGGGCAGGAGATCGACCCCTTCCCAGGCGGGATCGACCCGGCCGCCCACGGCGCGGACGAGGGTCGGGGCCAGGTCGAGCAGCCGCACCGTGCCGGCGAGGCGCGAGCCGGCGGGGACGTGGCCGTCCCAGCGCACGAGGAGAGGCACGTGGATCTGCTCCTCGTAGAGGGTGAAGCCGTGCTTCCACCCGCCGTGCTCGTGGAACTCCTCGCCGTGGTCGGCGGTGAGCACAATCAGGGTGTTGCGCAGCACGTCGGGTGGGATGGAATCGATCAACCGGCCGATGAAGCGGTCGGCGTAGTGGATCTCGCTGTCGTAGAGGGCCTTCAGGTGCTCGACGTCCCGCGCCGGATCGATCGGGAGCTTCCCCGCGTAGACCCCCTGCATGTAGCGCCCCGGCACGCAGCCCGGACAGGGCGCCGCCTCGAAGGGCGAGCGGTTGTCCACGATCTCCGGATTGTCGTAAGGGTCGTGGGGATCGAGGTAGTGGACGTAGAGGAAGAACGGCTGGTTGCGGTGCGCCTCCAGCCAGGGGAGCACCCGCCGGTTGACCGCCGCGGCGTCCGGCTGGTTGTCGTCGGCCGCCGGGTCCGGCGGGCTGAAGAAGGTCTCGAAGCCGCCGGCGAAACCGTTCCCCGCGTGGAGGATCCGGTTGCCGAGAAAGCCGCCGGTCTCGTAGCCGCGCCGCGCCATCGCCTCGGCCAGCGTCGGGACTCCCGGCGGGATGCCGTAGGCCGCGGCGTCGTTGCCGAGGAGCTCGCCCGGCTGGCGGCTGGTCATGAACGAGACCACCGAGGGAAGAGTCCACGGCGCCTGGGCGTAGGCGTTCTCCACCACCACCCCCGGCCGCGCCAGGGTGCGGGCGATGTTGGGCGAGGTGTCGCGCCCATAACCGTAGGGGGTCAGGTGGTCGAAGCGCAGGGTGTCGACCAGGATGAAGAGGACGTTCGGGCGCTTCGTTTGAGCCGCGGGGCTCGGAGCCGACAGCCGGACCGGCCCCCAGGCGACCACGTTGCTGTGCCGGCGCTCGGGCGGCAGGCCGTCGATCGCGGCGTGGAACTCCAGGGTGACCTCGCGGCCGGCCCAGCGGGAGAGGTCGGCCGTGAAGTCGAGCCACTGGGGGTGCAGGCGCTCCGACGTCTGCAGCACGTCGATCACCTCGCGTTCATCCGCGCTCCTCGCCACCACCCAGGCCCGCAGGCCGCGGACGATCCGCCACCCCTCGGGGAGGAGCTGGACGCCGGCGTGCAGCTCGCCGCCGCGCGGCACGATCCCCCGCCAGCGCCAGGGATCCACCGAGGTGAGGACGGCCGTGCGGCGCTCGCCGTCGAAGGTACAGGGCAGGATCTCGGGCGGGCGCTGGAACCAGAGCCCGGAGGCCGCCGATCCACCCCCGCCTGTCGAGTAGCGCTTGGCGGCGATCGCCTCGCGCAGCGCCAGATTCCGGGGAAGGGTGCGGGCCGAGCAGCCGGAGATCGCCAGCACCAGCAGACCGCAGGCCGCGCGGCGGAGATCTCCGGAGGTCAGGGGCCGCTCCGGAAGTCGCGCCAGCGCAGCGCCAGGACGTCCCAGAACATGCGGACGGAGTCGGTCAGGGGGTTGACCTTCGAGGCCGGCGAGTCGGTCCAGCGGACCCCCACCTCGACGACCCGGTAGCCGCGCCGCTGGGCGAGCCAGACCAGCTCGACGTCGTAGGCGAAGCGCTGGATCCGGAGCTCCGCGAAGAGGCGGCGGGCCACCTCGCCGTCGAGCAGCTTGAATCCGCACTGGGTGTCCCGCAGCCCTCTCACCCCCAGGATCTGGATGATGAAGTTGAAGGTCCGCCCCATCATCTCGCGGTAGAAGGGCTGGTGCTGGAGGATGTCGGAGCCCTCGACGGCGCGGCTGCCGAGCACCAGCTCGGCCTCCGGAAGGCGGGGCAGGAGCCGCTCGAGGTCCTCGATGGGGGTGGAGAGATCGGCGTCCAGGAGCAGGACGGCCTTCCCCTGGCTGGCCAGGGCGCCGATCCTGACCACCGCGCCCTTGCCGCGGTTCACTTCCTGCCGGAGGAGGCGGACGCCTCGCGGCGCGAAGGCCAGCGCCACCTCCCCCGTCGCGTCGGTGCTGCCGTCGTCGACCACCAGGACCTCGTAGCTGAGGCCCTTTTGGGATAGATAATCCACCACCCTCTGCAGGGTAGGGCCGAGGCGGAGCGACTCGTTGAACGCGGGGATGACGACGGAGAGGTCCATAAGACGGGGCGATTATATGGAGGAGGAGAATAGAATGAGCTCGTCCGACGGAACCCGACGCCTTTGGCCGACTTCCCCGATTTGAGAGCCCTGCCCGCCCTGCTCCCCACGCCGGGAAGCGTGCTGGTGGTCGGGGAAGCCCCCGAGCCGGTCTCCCGGGAGCTCGCCGCGGCCGGCCACGCGGTCATCACCGCGAACGACCTTCCCGCCGCGGCCCAGATCCCCGAGTCGAGCCTGGACGCGGTGGTTCTCGGCGCTTTTGACCCCGCCATTCTCCAGGCCGCGCGGCGTCTCCTGCGGGAGAAGGGACGGCTGCTGATCACAGGCCCGGCGCCCGGCCTCACGGAACAGGAGATCGTGATCGCCCTCTCGGAGGCGGGATTCGTGGTCCTGAAGGCCGACCTCCCTTCCGCAGTCTATCTCGCGCGCAAGGAGAGCTTCTTCATCCGCGAGTACCGGGAGGGCGACGAGGAGCAGATCCTGCCGATGTTCCGCCGGAGCTTCCATGTCGATCGGAGCCTCGCGCGCTGGGCCTGGGAGTACCGCGAGAACCCCTACGGCACGCTGAAGATCAGCGAGGCCTTCACCGAGGACGGCCTCCTCGCGGCCCACTACGCCGGATACCCGGTGCGGTTCCATGACGGGACCGGGAACGAAGCGCGCACCCTCCCGGCCCTCCAGGTCGGCGACACCATGACCGAGCCCGCCTTCCGCCATGTGGGTCGCGGGCCGACCAGCCTCCTCGGCCGGACCGTCCGCCACTACTACGCCCGCTTCTGCGAGGCCCAGGTCGCCTTCAACTACGGCTTCAACACCGGGAACATCCAGCGCTTCTCGATGAGCTTCGTGGGCGCCCGCCGGCTGGAGGATCTGCCGTTCCACGTCCTCGATCTCGAACGGCGGCGCCCCGCTCCGCCCCGTCCGCTCCTCTCGCGCCTCGCCGGCTGGCGGGTCGAGCGGATCGCGCATTTCGACGCCCGTTTCGACGAGCTCTTCCGGAGGGTGAGCCCGGCCTACCGGCTGCTCGTCGAGCGCGACGCCCGCTACCTCGAATGGCGCTACGCCCGCTGTCCGGACGCCGGATACTTCCTCTACGCCGTCTTCCGCCGCGGGCGGCTCGCCGGCTGGAGCGTCTTCCGCGCAAAGGGCGAGCGCCTGATCTGGGGGGACGCCCTCTTCGATCCCCGCCATCCGGCGGCGGTGCGGCGGCTCCTCGCCGCCGTGCTCGCGGCCCCCGAGCACGCCCAGGCGAAGACCGTCGAGGCCTGGATCACCAGCCGCCCAGGCTGGTGGCGGCAGAGGGCCGTGGAGCTCGGCTTCGAGAGCCGCCCGGAACCGGACGGCCTCGGCTTCGTCTTCGTGCCGTTCGGCCACGATCCCGAGGAGGATTTCCGCGCTCATCTCTACTACACCCTGGGGGACAGCGATCTGTTTTGATCCCGGAGGGATCAGCCCGCGAGACGGAAGCTCCGCATCCGGCTGAAGCCGGAGACCCTGCCGGCGGCATCCCGCGCCTCGATCCACCAGTAGTGCAGCCCTTTGCCGTAGAGGCGGTCCGAGGTCTGAAGGATCTCCACGGGGAGCGCCGCGCGGACCCGCCCTCCCACGACCGCCGAGGAGTCGAGGTCGAAGACGGCGCCGTTGATGCGGGTGACCAGGATGAGCCGAAGCTTCGCGTACGTTCCCGGCGGCACCGCCACCTCGACGGCGTCGCGGGCCGGATCCACGACCGCGCCCGCCGCGGGTGCGAGCACCTGGAGCTCGACGGGCCTGGGCTCCGTCCGCGGATCGAAGGCGAACGGCCGGATCGTGCGCGCTCCCCCATCCCATTCGTAGACCGTGCTCTCCGGCGCTCCCAAGGTCACCGGCAGGAGCCCGGCTCCCGCGAGCGGAGGCAGCGGATAGACATCCACGCGCGAAGCGGCGAACGGCGGCTGGACCGAATCCCGGACTCCATAGTGGTAGACCTGCGCGATCGGGACCTCCGCCCCGTTCATCAGGAAGTAGGGGTAGCGGGTCAAAAAGATCCGCCGGCCCTGCGGCGCCCGGAGCAGCTCGCGCTGGATCGTCCGCGCCGTCCGCCCCGCTTCGACGTAGGTGCCGACGTCGGCGACGAGGAGAAATGCCCAGACGGCGGCGAGGAGCCCGACCGCCGCCGGCGCCAGGCTCCTCCAGGGCGGCCGGATGGCGGCGAAGATCCCGCGCGCCAGGAAGACCGCGCTCATCGCCACGCCCGCCGCGGCCAGGTACCAGTAGCGCCCGTTGCCCGGCACGCACGGCCGGAACGCGAACGGGATCTGCACGGCGAGCGTCCAGGCCCAGGCGAACAGCCAGAGGCGGGCGAGCGGCCCAAGTGCGTCCCGCCGGAGCCACCAGAAGGCGAGCGGCGCGACGCAGAGCAGGAGGCAGCCGAGCAGGGCGCCGAGGTGGCTCGGCTCCCGGCCGAAGACGGGCAGGTGGAGCAGGTCGATCGAGGCCGCGAGATCGTGGGCCATCTGCCGGAGCTGCGGCGCGAGGAGGCGCTGGCTGTATTCGTCGTAGCCGCCGACGAAGACGCCGAAGATCTGGCGGCGCAGGAGGAGGTAGAGCCCTAGGAGTCCGAAGAACGGCAGGTATCCCGCAGGCAACCTGGAGTGCCGGCCGACAAACCTCACCCCGACCAGGTGGTCGTAGGCGACGAGCAGAGCGGGGAGCACGGCGCTCTCCTCGTAGGAGCCGAGCGCGAGGACGAAGAGCAGGATCGACAGCCCCCAGGCGCCCCACGATCCGCTCTCCCGAAAGCCCTGGTACGCGAGCACCGAGCCGAGCAGGAAGGCGGCGCCATACAGCGTCGCGAAGCTGGCGCTGAAGACGACCGCGTTCGGGTGGAGGGGGTAGATCGCGAACAGGAGCGCCACGGCCCACGGCGCGAACGCGGCTCCGCGGTCGAGCCGGCGGACGATCCCCCAGACCAGCGCCACGTTCACTCCGTGCACGAGCAGGTGGACGAGGTTGTAGCCCAAAGAGTGGCCGCCGAAGGCGGCGATCTCGAGGCCGTAGAGCAGGGTCGAGACCGGGCGGTAGAACTTGACCACCGAGATCCCCAGCCAGGGCGAGGAGAGCTGGGCGAAGAGGTGGCGCCAGGGCGGGTTCTCGCCCAGGTACCGGATGAGGAGAAAGTCCTCGCTGGTGAACGGGCGGCCGAGCGCCCGGCCGTAGAATGCCAGCACGGCGGCGGCCAGTGCCAGCGCCGGGAAATATCGCGCCGGGAGGGATGGCGCCGGCCGGCCGTTCATGCGCTCCGGCGCCTACCACTCATGCTCGTGGGTCTTCTGGAAGATCGTGTCGTGCGGCGCCGAGCGCTCGCTCTCGGGCCGGCCGTTCGTGTAGTAGTAGAACGAGACCGACTTGCGGCTCCTCCCCTCGGGGCAGGCGAGCGGCGCGGGGTGGCCGTGGAAGGAGAAGTCGGTGGTGCTGAAGACCACCGTCCGGTTGAAGACGGGGAGGATCCGCTGCTCGCAGCGGGCCATCCCGCGGTCCCAGAGCTCCAGGTGTCCGCCGTACTCCTCTTCCCAATCGTGGTTCAGATAGACCAGCAGGTTGAGCCGCCGGTCGAGCTTCATCAGCGGGTGCCAGTTGAAATCGGTGTGGATCTTCAGGAAACCGCCCGGCAGGATCTGGTGCGGCCCGGCGCCGCCAAAGTAGGGGTCGGGGATCAGCCCCTCGATCCCGGTCAGCTCCTCCAGGAAACGGAGGACCGGCGGCGCGCTCATCTCGTAGAGGAAATCGCGCAGGTTCCGCTTCAGCGGCGAGGTGTACCGGTATCCCAGCTTCTTCTCGGTGGGGTTGTCGAATCGCGCCCACTCGATCTCGTCGGGGCTCGGGAAGTCGGCCAGCACGGCCTCCAGGGTCTCGTCGGGAAACAGGCCGTCGAGGACGACGTGCGGGAAGGGGCGGGCGGAGACGTAGCCGTCGCGCAGCGGAGCCGGATCGGTCTTGAGGTTCATCGCGGGGAGTCTACCGCCCGGGCGGCGAGGGAATCTACGGCGGCCAGCGCGGCGGGATCGAGCTCGCCGTCGACGGCGCGCAGGTTCTCGGCGAGATGGACGGGATCGGCGCTCGACGGCAGCGGCACGAGGCCTCGCGCGAGGTTCCAGCGCAGCACCACCTGCGCCGGAGTGCAATGGTGCCGGCCGGCCAGCTCCGCCAGCAGCGGCTCGGCGAGGAGCCCCGCCGCCGACAGCGGCGAGTGGGCCATGAGGCCGATCCCCCGCTGCCGGCAGCCGTCGACGACGTCGCCATTCGGCTGGTAGGGAGAGCGCGCGATCTGATTCACCGCCGGTCTCTCCGGCCCCAGGGCGTCGAGATGCTCAAGGCCGAAGTTGCTGACCCCGATGCGCTCGGTCAATCCCCGTCGCGCCAGATCCCGCATCGCCTCCCAGGTCTCCGCGAGCGGAACCGGGTCGAGCTCGATCTCGCCCTGGGCGTCTCGCGGCAGGGCTCGCCGCTCGAATTCCTCCCAGCCCACCTCCTCGGGATCCCCCAAGGGGCCAGAATGCTTCCAGGCCTCGGGTGCGTGCAGGAGATAGAGATCGAAGGCCTCGATACCGAGCCGCAGAAGGGAGTCCTCGCAGGCCCGCCGCAGCGCCGCCGGCCGGAAGCTGGTCCGCCAGGCCTTGCCGACAATGAACAGGTCGTGACGGGGGAGACCCTGGAGCGACCTCCCCACGGCGCGCTCGTTGCCGTAGAGCTCGGCGAGATCGAACAGGCGGTACCCCGCCGCCACCGCCACGCGCACCGCGCCCTCCAGGTCGACGCGTCTCCCCCCTGGGCGGAAGGGGGAGCAGCCGAAGCCGATGAGCGGCATCGTCATGACGCGAGGAAGGCGGTGAAGAACCTGTCGAGCGCCCGGGCGGTGTTCTCCGGACGGAACGACGCCGCCGTGGTCTCTCCCCCCTGGCGCAGACGCGCGAGGAGGGGCGTCTCCTCGGCGCAGCGATCCATCAGGTCGCAGACCCGCTCGACCAGCGCGTAGACCTCGTGGTTGGTGAACACCAGGGCGTTCTCGCCGTCGCGCAGGAAATCGCGCCCCCCGACCGCCTCGTAACAGACCGGGATGCACCCCGCGGCCATCGCTTCCGGCACCGTGGTGTTGAACGCTTCGAGCGAGTTGACGTTGACCAGGAACATCGAGGTCCGCATCAGCTCGGCAACTTCCCGGTGCGTCAGCCCGGCCAGCGGCCTCAGGGACCAACCCGGCCGCCGCGCGATCTCCCTGGCGAGCAGAGCGCCGGCGATCTCCTCGTCGGGGATGCCGGCGAGACGGTACCCCTCCTTGGTCACGAGCAGCACCCGCCGCTCGCGCGCCTCGAGGGGGGAGACCGCGCCGGCGGCGAAGAAGTGAGGAGCGATGAAGGGGGGAACGAGCGCCGGCGCAAGGCCGAAGTGGCGCTCGACGACGCGGGCCACGTGAGGCAGCACCGCCATCGCCGCCTCGTAGCCCAGGCCGGCGTAATCGACGGCGCCGTCCATGCCCCGCACGATGAGGAAGCTCCCCTGGATGAAGACCACCCGCCGCCAGGGATAGCGCCGCACCGCGGGGCTGGCCGCCAGGACCTCCGGCACCACCACCACGTCGCTCGCGGCGGGCGCGAAACCCGGGTCGTCGAGGTACCGGACCGGCACCTCCAGATCGCGCCAGCCCGGCCGGTAGGGTGCCTGGTGGTGCAGGACGCAGGCCGGATAGCCCTGCTCGAGGAGCAGCCTCACGTGCTCATAGAGCATCCCCGTGCCCCAGCTCGGCACGGGATGGTCGGCGATCAGGTAGAAGATCATCCCGCGAGCGGCGCTCAGCTCGTCAGGGCATAGATGCAGTTGCGGCAGATGAAGTCTTCCGGCGCCGGCTCCATGCCGTAGACCCACCGCCGCATCAGGGACATCCGGGGGCCCGTCAGGATCGCGTCGAGCGTCTCCTCGTGGAGGTCGCCGACGACGTACTTGTCGTAATAGTCCTGGCAGCAGAGGACGGCCTGCCCGAGCGGGTTGATGTGGACCCACTGCACCGGCCGCGACCCGGTCTGCTCGCAGCCGCACAGCCGCTGGTTCCCTCCCATCGGGCGGAGGCCCGCCGGCAGCGCCCCGGCGCGGTCCATGACCTCGTAGAAGTGCACCTTGAAGAGGCTCCCCTCGAACCGTTCGCGGATCGCCTCGAAGTCCTGCCGGTGGACCTCGTCGCCGGACCCGAGCACCGCCATGTCCATGGTCGGCGACAGCGGCTTGTCCTTCAGATAGTCGAGGTTGCGCAGGACCAGGGGGAGGTGGTCGCCGCCGCGGTCGCGCTTGTAGCGCTCGCGGTCGAGGGTCGAGAGGTTGACCGACAGGTAGCGCAGCCCCCCCATCTCCAGGATGGCGTCGACCCGCTGCGGAGTGAGCCCCGTGCCGTTGGTCAGCACGGCCGGCGGCAGGCCGTAGCGCTTGAGGAGCCGCACCTGATCGAGGAAGCGCTTGTCGGCCGTCGGCTCGTTGTAGTGGATCATCGAGACCCCTTCGAGCGTCCCCTTGTGCGCCGCGAGCTGGGCCACGACCTGCTCGTAGAACTCCATGCTCATGAAGTGGTCCTCCCGGCGGTCGACGGAGACCGGACAGAAGTAGCACCCCTGGTTGCACACGGTGCTCGCCTCCAGCGACACGTACTTCAGCCGGAAGCGCCCGCCAAGATCGGCCGCGGGCGCGGATTCGATCAGCCAGCCGCCGGTGAAGAGCTCGCCGCGGACCGTGGGTGTGAGCCCGGCCGGGCGGAGCGGGCCGTTCCGCAGCTCGTGCAGCTCGCGGAAGCCGGGATCTCCGCTGGACAGGAAGAGGTCGGTCAAGGTGTTGTAGATCCGGTCGGGGCTGAAGTGGAGGAATGGCTCCACCACCAGCAGGTCCGCCGCCGGCATCGTCATTTCGCTCTTCCCTACCAACTGCTCGATCATGTTGAACGGCCCTCTCGACATCTATACGCGTCATCCATCCGAAACGTCGCGTCTCACTATATCAAGCCGGCCAGCTCCCGCCCCTCCGCGTCGACCACCCGCAGGGCGAACCCGGTGCCGGCAAGCCGCTCGGCGATCTCCGCCGGCAGCCTCCAGCCGCCCGCCGGAGGAGCGGTGAGGAGCTCGCCGGCGGCGGGAAAGCCGGCGGGGTTGGGCGACACCTCGACCCACAGCGGAAAGGGGAAGCCCGTCAGGTCCAGCCCTTCGCGCGGGCTCCCCGCGAGCGCGGCCGTCGCGCGGCGCGGCAGGCGGCGGTCGAGCGCTTCGAGGAGGCCGGCGAACCAGCGGCCGTAATGGCGCACCCGATAGCGCCGGGCCGACTCCTCGAACCAGGCGCTGGATCTGGCCTCCTGGACCGCGCTGCGGCCATGGAGGTGGATCGCCTCGGCCGCCGGGACGTAGCGGGCCGGCAGGCCGAGCCGCTCGGCGCGCCGCAGCCAGTCGGTCTCCTCGAAGTAGAGACGGAAGCCGTCGTCGAACGGTCCCACCCGGGTCCAGGCGGCGCGGGTGAACGCCAGCAGGCTGCCGCTGAGGGCGTGGCTCGCCAGCGGCCGGAGCGCCTCCCAGTGGCGGCGGGCGTGCCGGCGCCAGCGCCGGCGGGCATCCGCGGCCCACCCCTCTCCGCGCGTCGCCAGCAGCGCCCGGAGCTCGGAGAGCCGGCTGCGTTGCTCGGCCGGCGGCAGCACCATCCTGCGAGCCTCGTCCCAGTAGAACCGCGGACCGGCGACCGCCGCTCCCGAGCGCAGGGCCTCCGCCAGCGCGCCCAGGCAGCCCGGCAGCACCCGGACGTCCGGGTTCATCACCACGATCATCTCCGCCCGCGAGCGCGCGACCCCCAGGTTGACGCCGCCGGCGAAGCCGAGGTTCGCGCCGGGATCGATCCGCTCGAACGGGAGTCGCGCCAGCAGCGCCCGGCCGGCCTCGTCGCTGCCATTGTCGACCAGGATCCCCTCGAGCTGGAGACCGCTCCCCCGGGCGTCGTCCTGGAGCGCCGCGACCGCCATCGCCGCCAGCTCCGGCGTGCGGTAGTGGACCAGGATCACGGCGATCCGCATGGAACCGTCACGAGGGGGCGCCGTGAAAGGGGAAGCCCGGCGGTAGGCGGACCATCTCGAACAGTACCGCCACCAGCTCGCCGTGCGCCCCGGCGCGATGGGGGTTGTAGAACTCCCAGACCACCCGCTTGTCGCGGGTCACCTCGAGCGCGCGGCCGTTCTCCGACTCGGTGATCAGCGTATTGCCGTTGGGCAGCCGCTGGCACGAGCCGAGAGTCTTCGAAAAGAGGTCCTCGGCCGGCGTGCCGCCGTACTGCCAGACGACCTTGCCGGTCGCCGGGTCGAGCTCGAGCACCCGCGAGCGCTCAGGCCCCGCGCCGGTGTTGTCGAAGACGAGGAGATGGCCGTCGTCGAGGAAGGTCGGCTGATGCTGGCGCCGCCACCCTCCCGTCCGCGCCCAGACGATCGTCCGCCGCTCCGGATCGAGGACGGCGAGCGTGTCGAGCTTGAGCACGGAGATCAGCAGGTTCCCCTTGCGGAAGGCGGGGTTGCGGTCCGCGAAGCGGCCGTCGAGCACTTCGAGGGTATTGGTGTGAAAGATGTCCCCGTCGCGCGGCATCCGCTGGAGCAGCGAGGCGTAGGGAGATCTCTCGAAGCTCTCCAGGATGGAGATCTTCCGCAGCACCTTGCCGGTGGGATCGAGGACGGTGACGAAGTCCTCCAGCACCCCCTTGTCCGGGTTGATCCTGGGGATGATCTTGCCCTCCCGGTCGAGCGTGTAGATGGTGCCGTCCGCCGTCACGAAGAGGTCGTGGTGGGTGCCGCCGCGGTGCGACCAGAGCACCCGCGAGGCGGCGTCGAGCTTGACGATCCCGAGCCCCTCGTAGATCCCCAGCAGGTCGCCGTTCGGATAGAGGTAGGCGCGGCGCCAGTACTCGAGCTTCGCCATCTGCGGATCCGCCGCCAGGTCCGGCCAGAGCCGCCGCAGGGGGTAACGCCAGCGGTGGAGGGTGCGGCCCTTCATGTCCATCAGCACGGCTTCGGCGGCGTGGCCCGAAACGTAGAGATTGAGCCCGTCGGAGACCGCCCGCGGATCGCGCTCGACGACCACGGGACGGTCCTGCGCCGGCCGGTAGCCCTGGAGATAGGGGATCGCCTTGACGTCGGCGGGGACCTCCTCCGTCCGCGCGGCAGGAGCATCCCGGCCAAGCCGGGCGGGCCGCCACTTGCCCTGACCGGGATCGTCGGCCGCGGCGGCGGGCGCTGGAGAGGGAGCCGTGACGGCGGCGGCCGCGGTGGGCTTGGGGGCGGGCGGCGGCGAGCCGGCGGGAGCCCGGCAGGCGGCGAGCGCCGCCAGCGGCAGGAGCCAGAGGAGCTTGTGCGAGGACCTCTTCCGCCCAGGAAAGGAAAAGGCCGCCGGACGAATGGCCGGCGGCCCCACCGGAACCCGGAACGACGGGTCAGGCCGCCTAGCGGGCCTCACCCTGGATATACGACGGGTCGTTGGTGTCGTTGTTGACCACCTGTGCCGCGCTCAGCACCTTGCCGCTGGTGACCACGATCTGAACGGTGAACCCGTCCTGGACCCCGCCCGCGGGCAGCGGATGCTGGTTGGGGCTGAACTGCCGGAGCTTGCCGGCGCCGAGAATGACGCCGCGGGTGCTGCCGATCAGCGAGCCGTCGAGCCCGCGATAGAGGATGTCGTACTGGGCGTTGAGGCTGCCCGGGTTGAACAGCCAGAGGGTGGTGCGATGGGCGGTGTCCTGCCGCAGGCCGGCCAGGTACTGCGACTGGCCGGTCACCGCCGCGTTGGCGTCGGTCATCGCGGCCATCGACTGGCCGAAGCGCTTCGTCGGGACGGAGTTGTCGTAGCTCTCGCCCTGGACGATCGGGAAGATCCCCTCCGGCGAGCTGCCGCTGACGGTCAGCACGCCGATCCCGTTCTGGACCCCGAGCTGGCCGGCGACCACGTTCTCCAGCCGCTGGGTCTGGCCCGGCTGCAGGGTCACGTGGAGGGGGCTGGTGGGCACCGCGTTGAGACCGATGCTGGTGAACGTCACGTCAGCGGCCGACGCCTGGGTGCCGATGTTGGAGAGCAGCAGATCGCTCTGCCACAGGCTGTTGTTGGTCCCCGGCGCGCTCAGCACGCCGAGCAGATAGGCCTTCGAGTTCTTCGCCGATCCGACCTCCATGAACGACGGGTCGTTCGAGGCCAGACGGAGGTTCGAGGCATAGGGCACGAGCGCGCCGCCGCCCGTCGTCGTCGAAACCTCGACCCGGTAGTCGGCCTGGTTCGAGATGCCGAACGTGCTCTGGATCTCTCCCGCCTGGAACTGCCGCTGGCCGAACGGAGAGACCGTGAAGTCCTGGCTCGACTCGCCGATCAGCGTGCCGGACTTGTCGAAGAACCGCAGGTGATAGGTGGCGGGCGTCGAGCCCGGGTTGCTGACGCCGAAGTAGGCCAGGCGGTCGGAGTTGCTGATCAGACCGACCAGGTTCTGCGCCGTGCCCCCCACTCCCGTGCCCACGGCGGCGGCGGCCGGGCTCATCGAGATGCCGGAGATCGTCTGGCCGAACTGCTTGCCGTCGGCCTGGACGGTGGTGTTGTAGGAGGTGATGACCGGGAAGGTGTCCCCCTGGGTGACCGTCATCGAGACGAAGCCGGCGATGTTCTGGCGATTGAACAGCTCGTTCAGCACATCGGCGACAAAGAGCGTCGCTCCCGGTGCGATCGTCTTGCTGGCCTGCGGCGGGTTGACGTCCGGCGTCCCCCGCTTGCGGAACTCGAGCGTGACGGTCATCGGCTTCGTGCTCGGGTTGTGGACGTAGAGGTCGCTCGACTGCACCAGGGCGCCGCGCGTCTGGGCGATCCAGGGGAGCACGACCTCCTTGACGGCCGGCGGCGTCGTCCCCGTGACGGTGAAGGTCCGGCTCTTGCTGGCGCTCGCCCCCCCCTTGGTCACGGTCAGCATCACCTGGAAGCTTCCGGCCTGCGACCAGGCGTGGGTCACCGAGGTGCCGCTGCCGGTCGTGTTATCCCCGAAGCTCCACTGATAGCTCGAGCCGTCCGTGGTGGTCGCGGTCAACGTCACGGCCTGGAGGGTCTGCGCCGAGCAGAAATCGAAGCCGCCGACGTTCGAGCAGGTGGCGCCGCTGGTGGTGTAATCCGCGACGACCGGCGGGGGACCCTGCACCACGATCGTCTGGCTCGTCATCGCCTGGACGATGCAGGGCGCGACCGGGCAACCGGTGCCGGGCGCTCCCACCGCGAGCTGAACCTGATAGGAACCCGCCGCCGCGTAGGCGTGCGTCGCCGTCGCGGTCGACGCCTGCGTGCCGTCGCCGAAGGTCCAGATGTAGGACGTCGGGCTGCCGGTGGACGCGGTGCCGTCGAAGGTCACCGTGTCGCCCGGCTTGGGCGAGGAGGGAGTGAAGGTGAACTTCGACGCCAGGCCGCCGCCACCGCCGCCGTTGGGGTCGGTGATGTTGATGGGGTGGAGGCCCGTGGCGCTGCCGCAGGCGCTGTTGGTGACCGAGACCGTCTTGGTGCCGGTGGTCGCCCAGGTGACGGAGATGGAGCTGCTGGTGCTGCTCCCCGTGCCGCCGCCCACGGTCCAGCTCCAGCCGGTGAGGGACGGCGTGCAGCTAGTCGCCAAGGCCGTGAAGGTATACGCCTGGTCGAGCGAGCCCGCGCTGTTGCCGGTGATCGAGATGGACGGGTTGCCGCCGCCCCCGGAAATGCTGATGCCGAGGTGGACGGCCACGTTCTGCTCGCTGGCGCCGCGACGCACCCGCAGGCAGGGATAGTAGGTGCCGTTGGCCGTGTAGGTGTGGGAGGTCACCGGCACGGTGTGATCGGAGTCCGTGAAGTTGCAGGTCGCGGCGCTATTGGTGGAGTGGGTCCAGTCGTAATCCCAGTGATCGGCGCCCGTCGAGGAATCGATGAAGGTGATCGCCTGGCCCGTGGTTCCCACGCAGATGCCGCCGCAGAAGAGGGCCTGGAAGGCGGCGATCAGCGGCGTCGTCTGGGTGACGTGGACCGACAACGGGGCGCTGGTGATCTCGCCGTTCGCCGGGACGCAGTTCTTGATCTTGACCGATACCGCGTAGGTTCCCGCCGCGGCATAGGTGAAGGTGGGATTCGGGCCGCTGACCGGGTCGTTCGTATAGGGGCGGAAGCCCTGGCCGTCGCCGAAGTCCCAGCTCCAGGACGTGGCTCCCAGGGTCCTGGCGTGGAACTGGACGGTCGCGGCGGTGAACGGATCGTTCTCCGGCGCGCCGGCCGCGCCGGTGAAGGCGAGCGGCTGCAAGGCCTGGAAGGTGACCCCGCCTGTCCCTGCCGGCGAGGTCGCCGTCCCCAGGCCGTTGTTCACGGTCACCTGGGCCGCGTAGGGGGTACCGGGAACGACCTGGCTGGTGTCCGCCCAGACCAGCGTCGACGTCGAGCTGGCCGGACTGCCGGCCGGCGGCGTGGGCGTGACCGCCCAGCTATAGCCCAAAGTGGGCTGGCCGGTCGCGCCCGTGGCGGTGAACGTCACCGGCTGGCAGACCGACGGGTTCTGCGGCGAAACCGTGATGCCCGTCACCGCCGGCGCCGGGTTCAGCACCACGACGCTCTTGGTGACCGGATTGCTCAGCCCCGAGGAGTTCTGAGAGGTCAATGTCACCGATTTGCTGCTCGGGTACGTGGGGGAGCTGCCGAAGGAGACCACCACGCTCGAAGCGGCGCCACCCGACGCGCCCGGCGGGGTCCCGCCCTGGAACGTCCAGGTCCAGGAGTTGGGCAGGTTCGCGGAGGTGTCGGTGAAGGTCACCGGCGTGCCGGGATAGATCTGCGTCGGGCTCCAGGTGAAGTCCGCCGTCGGCGCGACGTCGTGCACCCAGCGGTGAATGTCGAAGATCGAGCGGCCCGCCCGGTAGAAATACTGCCCGTTGAACTTGCCCGCGAACGGCTCCACGTGGTTGAAGCCGGTGGGGCTGGCGCGGTCGTAGTAGCTCCAGTAGTTGACCGGGACGGTCGTCGACACGCTGTTGTAGTTCGCCGTCTCGGGGATGACGTGAGTCGGCGTGATGTCGCGCGGGTTGGACGGATTGGTGACGTCGAGCAGGAACTCGTGCTGCAGACCATCCGAGCCCAGGCAGGCGGCGTCGCCGCCCACGTAGAGGAACGGGGTGGTGCCGCTGCGCGAGAACGTGACGAGGTCGTTGCCGCTCAACGTATCCAGGGGCTGGTGCCAGAGGGGCGCCCCCAGCGTGCAGGAGCCGCCGGTGGCGATGCAGCTCACGTCGTAGATCGCCGTCTCCTTCTGGCGGATGGTCAGCGTCAGCCCCAGGCGCGCGACGAGATAGTAGGAGGAGCCCTGGTGCCAGAGCGCGACCCCCTGCACCGGCCGCTTGGTGGCGGCGTCGTGCAGGCCGCTGAGCCGGAGCTGCGGGTTCAGTGGATCGCTCACGTTGTAGATCTCAAAGCCGCCCGCGGGGCCGAAGCTGGAGACGAGGAAGTTGCCGTCGCCGTGAACGATGACGCCCGAGGCGGCCGTCGCCATCTGCTTCACCATCACACCGGGGCAGTTATTCGGGAACGCGGCATTCTGCAGACAGCCGTTGGAGGCCAGCGCCTGCTCCAGGTTATAGACGTAGACGCCGCCGAGCGCGGGCATGAACGCGTATCGCGTGGTGCCGATCTTCGTCGTCCACACGGACTGGGCGCTCCTATCGGCGTTCTGGTAGACCGCGCGCGGCATCCCCTTGTTGCTGAGGTCGAAGACCAGGAGCCCGGCGAAGTTCCCCGCCACCGCGGCGACCGTGTCGTCCGGAGCCGAGATGGAGGTGAAGACGATCTTGGACGATTCGCCGGAGGGGATGAAGGGGAAGCTCTGCCCGGGGGCGTAGAGCTTGGAGCCCACGAACGCCGGATTGGCGGGGTCCGTGCGCGCGTCCCAGATGCCGATGCCGTGAGCCAGGCCCATCAGGACGTAGCCGTTCTGGATCTCCACCCCGAAAAACCAGTTCCGGGACCAGTAGGTCTCGACGTTCTCGTTGAAGTTCGTCGTGTCCCGCGCGGCGGGCAGCGTGCCCGTGTCGGCCGGCTGGAGCTCTCCCCAGAAAGCAGGGGGCGCCGGCGTCGCGGGCGTGAAGCACACCACCCGGCTGCCGACGCGAATCGGCTCGCACCCGGCGCGGTCGCAATCCGGCGTCTGTGCCGCCAGCGGCCAGGCCAGCAGGAACAGGGCGGGCAGCGCCAGCAGCGCCGACATCCAACGGGCGAGCGTTACGGTGCGAGAGCGGGCGGGACGGGGGTTCACCATGAAGACTCCTCCTACGACTACTTAATGCGGAACCGCGACCCCGAGGCGGTCCGGAGGGCTGATGGAGCGCCCTCGACCGCGACAGAGCCATTACGACATAAATCTTTGAGCATAAGTCTAGACTCAGACCTCGCGTCCCGCAAGAGGCGCGGCAGGAATCGAGGAGAGAAACTAAGACTGCTCGGCTCTTCCAAGCTGCCTCCGCCGGAGAAGCAGTTTGCAGGAGCCTGCGAAGCGAGCGCGAGAGAAAGAAAAGGGTGGGCCCGGAACCGGACCCACCCTGCTCAACCGCGGTTTACGGACCGCAGCTACCACCCGGGCAGAAGTGGAGAGGGGCGCAGGCGCTGTCGAGCTGGATAGCGTCGAAGCCGACGCTGAACCGGCCCTCAGAGGTCATGCGCGTAACCACCCAAGCCTGATCAGCCGCCGGATCCGACGACGGGAAGGGCTCGCCGGTGATCGTGGTGTTCAGGTTGAGGTACAGCCAGCCGAAGTCGTAGGGCACCGGCAGGGCCGAGCCGTTGACGTGGACGGACTGCGTCTCGGCCGGGAACGGCACGATGACGTTCGGACCGGGCTGCGGCGAGACCGGGAACGGCGGAACCAGGTTCGGCTGCTCCTGCTCGTCGAAGATCACGATCCCTTCCTGGCCCAGCGGGTACCAGGGGTTGGCCGAGGAGAGCGAGGCGCAGGCGAACGGAGCCTGGGCCGGGCTGTGGGAGTCACGCCAGACGATCAGGTCCGTACCACCACTGAACGTGCCGCCGTTGAGGAAGCGGGTGGCGAAGTTCGTGGACAGCGGCTCGCGATGGTCTTCGGCGTTGAACGGCGTCGTGTCATAGCGGCCATAGAAGGTGTACTGGCCGGGGGTCGTCGTCGAGGGGCTGGTCAACGAAGCCTCGATGTGGACCATCGGGTTGCCGTCGGCCAGGTTCTGGGCGTTGTTGACGTAGAAGTAGTCGCCCCAGAGGACGTTCTGGAAGGTCGCGATGTTGGTGAAGTAGCCGGGGTCACCCGGGTTCGAGATGGTGCAGGAGTTCACGGTGTCGACCGTGATGTAGCCGCGGCCGATGTTGTCGCCGAGGTTACGGCCGAAGCAGAAGTTGTTGAACAGCGCGTCCGGCTGGCCGGTCGTCGCCGCCCTCAGGTGGGCGATGAAGCTCGCGTTCAACGTCGTGGGCGGCGGCAGGAAGCCACCGCAGGACGCGAAGTTGATGTCCTGCGAGAAGGCGCCCTTCGGGCTGATGTGGTCGCCCGGATCCTGGCCCGCAGACGCGGTCTGCGGCAGCACGCCGTGGAGCAGATCGCTGACGCTGATCGTCTGCACGTCGTAGCCGGTCAGGTAGACGTTGAAGTCGAGGACGACCTTCGAGAGGTCGGACCACACAACGACGTGGGCGAGCACCGCGGTCGCCGAGGCGTTGTTGATGGAGAACAGGGTGTTGGCCCCGTTCGGGTTGTCGAAATCCACCTCGAAGTAGGGCAGCAGCAACGTGGCCGCCGGCACCTCATCGATGGTGCAGATCACGGCAAGCGCCTGACCGCCCAGGCCGAGAAGGCCCAAGAGAGCAAGGCACAGTGCAATCTTTTTCATGACAGACAATCTCCTAGGGTTAGTTTGCTGAAGCTGAACAAGTGAAACGATCTCGAAACAACCGTTTCTTCACTCCTCGGGAAAGAGATCACCTCCTGTTCAAAGTATAGAGTGCCGCGAACTTTATAACACCAGGGGCCGGTTGTCAGCTCTTTTCCGCTGTCCGGCGACCCCGGAAGGTCGTTCCTGCCTCTCGCACCCACCGCCGGAGGGCCTGAAGGCCAGAGCCCCCACCCCTCTCCGATGTTTTATGCTTCTGCACTATAGGAGTCTCGATCGGGGCTGTCAAGAGGCTTTTTCTCCTTTGCGCACCATGGTTTCGCCAGGCGAGGCTCACGGCGGGCCGGCCGGCGCGGAGTGCCAGGCCAGGATGCCGCCGCCGCTCGGACAGGCGTCGGGAGCGTTGACCGGCGAGTTCTCGCCGGCGAAGTCGGCCACGATCTCGTCCTTGCCGTCGCCGTCGAGGTCGGCGAGCCGGACGTGATAGCCGCCGCAGCCTCCCGCGTACGGCGGGATGCCGGTCGCCGCCTCGCGGGTGAACCACCCCTTGCCGTCGTTGAGGAAGACCCAGGTCTCGCCGGTCGCCGTCAGGGCCACCAGGTCGGTCTTGCCGTCGCCGTCGAGGTCGCCGTGGGAGAGCGCGGTGATCTGCGTGCGCCGCTCGATGGCGGCGAGGCCCCGCCGGGTCCAGGTGCCGTCCTTGTGCGCGTAGAGGATGTCGATGCCGCTCCTCCAGACGGCGTTCTCGAAGCTCAGGTAGCCGACCACGAGGTCGTCCAGGCCGTCGCCGTTGAGGTCGACGGCGTCGATGGAGTTGATGTAGGCCTGGGGGCGCACCAGGTCGATGTCCACCGTGTTCCAGCCGCCGTCCTCGCGGCCGTAGTTGACCAGGCTCCGCCGCCCCATGACGCTCGAGCCGGTCGCGAAGTCCAGGCGATGGTCGCCGTTGAAGTCGCCGAGGACGATCGATTCGCCGAAGACCTCGCGGCTGGAGGTTCCCTGGTCCTTGCGCAGCCAGGTACCGTCGGGCTGACTGAGGTAGAGGACGACGCCGTAGGCTTCGGTGTTCGTCTTGACCTGGGCGTTGTCGCGGCCGAGCAGGTTCAGGCGCGGCCCCTCGCCCAGCGCCAGGATGTCCGCGCGGCCGTCGTGGTTCCAGTCGGTGACCGCGACCGTCCGCGACGAGTACCCGGGCTGCCGGCCCTGGCCGGGGAGCACGAAGTCGAGCCCCTTGTAGTCTTCCTTGAAATGCCCCTTGCCGTCGCCGGTCATGGCGAGCAGGCCGCGCAGGTGGACGCCGAGGGCGATGTCCTTGTGGCCGTCGCCGTTGAAGTCGCCCACGGCGGCGTCGCCGTAGTCATAGGGAAGGGGAGGGAACGTCGCCTCGCGCCAGCGCCGCCAGTTCCCCTTGCCGTCGCCGAGGAAGATGACCGGCGGACCGGCGGTCTTGCGCGGCGGCGAGTGCACGATGTCGAGGTGCCCGTCCTCGTTCATGTCGGCGAGGTCGAAGCCCTGGCGCCACTGGCCTTGAGTCGGCAGCCCGTTCGAGAAGGGGAGGAACTTCAGGCGGTGGCTGTCGGGGGTGTCCACCTGGTAGCTCGCCTCGATCTTCTTGAGCTCGTCCGGCGACGGCGCGGCAGGATGCGCCGCGGGGGGGAGCGTGACGGGACGGTAGACCTTGAAGTAGAAGTACTTGGCGTCTTCCTTCACCGGCTCGATGATGATCCCCCAGGCGGTGTGCACCCGGTGGGCGTCGATCCGCTCGAAGTGGATGTCCTTCGACAGCTTGTCGAGGTAGTACTCCCGGCCGTCCTTGTCCTTCAGCCACTTGCCGTCGGGCGGGCCCACCGGCGCGGACGCCGGCCTGGCGTCGTCCTTGACGGCCGGAGCGGGCGCGGCGGCGGCGGGGACCGGCTTGGTGGGCGGCGGCGCGGCGGCGCGGAGCGCGCGCGGCGCCGCGGCCAGCGCCAGGGCGGCGAGCAGCAGCGCCGGAATCAGGGGGCGCCGCAGGGCAGGTAAAATCGACTCCATTACTAAAAGCTCCTTTCAGGGATCACGTCGGCGAGATCGCGCTCCGCAAGAATCGCACCATGTTCAGATTTCGTCGACGAAGGCGGTCTTGAGACGCCTGAAGAGCAGGAAGCCGGTGCAGAGTAGCACAGCCGCCGCCGCCGCCAGGGCGCCGGTGCCGGGCACCAGCGCGACCGTGCCGCCGAGGAAGGCTTGGCGGTAGAGCTCGACCAGCGAGGTCAGCGGGTTGAGCTCGATCCATGACCGGAAGCGGGCCGGCACCTGGGCCGCCGGATAGACGATGGGGGTCAGGTAGAACCACCCCGTGAACGCCATGCCGAGCACCTGCGCGGTGTCGCGGAAGAAGACGTTGACGGCGCCGAGCATCAGCCCCAGCCCGAGGGCGAGGGCGACCTGCAGCGGGACGGCCAGCAGCAGCAGCGGCAGGCCGCCGGGATGGACCTCCCCGAAGACGGCCAGCACGCCGAGGAAGATCAGGGTCGCGATCGCCTCGTGCAGCAGGGCCGCCAGCACCACCGCCAGCACCAGGATCTCGGACGGGAAGCGCAGCTTCTTGACCAGGCTGGAGTTGTCGGTGATCGCCGTGGCCGAGCGCAGCACCCCCTCCTGCACCGCCATCCAGGGGAGCAGCCCGCAGAAGAGGAAGATGGAGAAGTGGCTGGTGCGCACGCCGACGAGCGGGATCTTCATCACGGTCGAGAAGACGAAGGTGAAGAGGAGCAGCATCCAGAGCGGCTGCAGGAACGACCAGACGAGCCCGAGCGCCGAACCGGCGTAGCGCCCCTGGAAGTCCCGCTTGACGAGCTCTTTGAGAAGGAAGAGGTGATGGCGCAAGGCGTCTCCGGATCGAGTGGGGGGCGCTCCATTGACAGCCCACCGGGGCGGGGATACTATCCTTCTCAGACTATCCTGCTATGCCATTCTGACATAGACAGCACATTTAGACATGTCATCATGGCCGCCGAGAAGATCCGTCAAGTCCAGCTCGTGGGGCGCAAGATCCGCGAGCTTCGCAAAGAGCACAAGCTGACGCAGGTCGAGCTGTCGTCCAGGCTCGGCATCCAGCAGTCGGACCTCTCCCGCATGGAGAAGGGGGAGTACCGCGTCAGCCTGGACACCCTGTTCCGCATCCTCGCCGAGTTCAAGGTCAGCATCGGCGAGTTCTTCGAGGGCGTCGCCAAGGAGTCGATCACGCCGCGCGACGTCCAGCTCGTCCAGAGCTTCAACGCCCTCTCCGAGGACGTGCAGCGCGAGGTCGAGGAGTTCATCGCTTTCAAACGCAGCAAGGAGGGCCGCCACGACGCCGGCCCGAAGTCGCCATGGGAGGCTGACGAATGATGAGCGCGGTTACCTTCGACGCGGTTACCTTCGAAGAGCTGAGGAGCCGGGGCGAGAAGGCTGTGCGCGCCGGCCGGTTGGAGGAGGCGCAGGCGTGCTTCGACCAGGCCCTCGCCTGGGCTCGCGAGCACGGCGAGCAGCCGCAGGTCGACCTCGGGATCTGCAACCGCGCCGCGGTGGTGATCGAGATGGGGCGCGGCGACGGCGAGGTTCCCCACCTGCGCGAGATCCTGGTGCGCAACGTCGACCCCTTCATCTGCCAGCTCGCGGCCTACAACATCTCGCGCCACTACGAGCTGACCAAGAATTTCAAGAAGTCGCTCTTCTACGCCCGCATCGCGCTCGACCGCGCCGCGGTGCTGGGGCGCCGCGAGTGGCTCGCCGCGAGCCACAACCTGATCGGCAACACGCTGCTCGCCGAGAGCTTCATCACCGAAGCCCGCCGCGAGTACGAGCTGGCGCTCGAGCAGGCGCCGCCGGAGCCGACCGCCGCGCGCGGCCAGATCCTCGACAACCTCGGCTACATCCGGGTGCTGCAGGGCGAGCTCCGCGAGGGGTGCCGCCTGCTCTACGAGAGCCTGCGCATCCTGCGGCGTTGCGGCGCCCAGCGCCACGAGATCTCGGTCCGCCTCGACCTTTGCTTCGCCCACCTCGAGACCGGGCGCTACCGTCTCTCCCTCCGCCACGGCACGGCCGCGCTGGCCCTGGCGGAGGCGATGGACGACGACGCCTCGGTCAAGAACGCGCTCTACCTGCTGGGCGAGGTCGCCAACCTGAGCGACGACGTCGACGGCGCGCGCGGCTACTTCGGCCGCCTGCACCGGGATTTCTTCCCGGACGCCGGCTATCTCCCCGAATTCCTGCTCGCGGTGGACATCCGCAAGCTGGTCAATCTGCACGCTTGAGGCATGACGATGAGCAAACGATACTGGTTCCTCGTTCTCGGGATGATCGGCTGCGGGCTCGCCTCGGCGGCCCCAGGTCTCGCGACGAGCCATGATTCCGCCCTCGGCGCCAGCGGCGAGGTCTATCAGGTGCGGTCCGGAAACTACGGCGATCTCTTCCCGGGCGGCCAGGCGGCGGCGCCGACGGCCCCCGTGCTGGCGGTCGACGTCACGCGGTCCGGCTCCCCGCTCCAGCGGGTGCTGATCCCCGACACCGTCGACTTCGCGTCGGAGACCTCGGCCTCGCTGCTCTATGAGAACGATTCGCAGACCGTCTTCGTGCTCTGGGAGAGCTACGAGGGGATCCACCCGGTCCTCAAGCTCGCCGGCTTCGACGGCACCGCCTGGTCGGCGCCGATCACGGTGGTCGGCAATCCGTTCGCGCCGAAGACCTCGCCCCAGTTCGCGATCACCCGCGAGACCTTCCAGGACGTCACGGTCGACGCCACCGGCGCGCCCGGCACGCCGGTCACCAAGCACCGCACCTCCCTTCACCTGCTCTGGCAGGAGGAGGGCAACGCCGCCGGCTCGATCGACACCTTCTACACGCCGGTCATCTTCGTCGACGGCGTCTTCACCGGCAACAACCCGGTCTACAACCTCAGCGACTTCCTCCCCGCCGGCACCGCCACCGACATCCAGTCGACCCTGCTGCGCGCTCCCACCATCCAGTCGGGGCGGGACCAGCGGACGGTCGTGGTGGCCTTCGCCTCGCAGTCGACCGGCCAGATGGCGACGGTGGAGATCGACGTCCTGCCCGAGGAGCTGAGCCGGCTGTCGGAGGAGGCACGCTCGCACATCATCGAGATCGGCGCCCCCCTCTACCCGGGGAACCTGCCGGACCTGGCGGCGAAGGCGCGCTCCCACATCATCGAGATCGGCGTCGCCTTCCATGCGGAGCTGGCCTCGACGCTGGCCGACCAGGTCAGCACCACGATCCTGGGCGGCGGCGCGAGCGGCCTCCCCGATCTCGCGGAGAAGGCCCGCTCCCACATCATCGAGATCGGCGCCAAGCTCTCGGCGCGCGGCCTGCGCAACCTCAGCGAGGATTCGCTGTCGCAGATCGTGCAGGTCGACGATCCCGGCAACCGCGGCGTCGCCGCCGGCGCCTCGCTGTCCCTGGCGGCGCCCTCGGTGCAGACGGCCGCCGCGTACCTGATCCAGGTCCGCGTCGCCTCCCATCGCCCCATTCCGCGCGTCGGCCCCGGCAACGTCGTGGTGTTCGTCTCGGAAGCAGGCGAGGACGCCCTGGTCTCCTGGGCGCAGGCCGACAAGATGCTCTACCGGCTCAGCACGGATGGGACCTGGTCCGATCCGCGGGAGCTCGACTTCTCTCCCACGGTGGACGTCAACAAGGCCTACGACATCCTCGCCCAGCGCATCCGCAACCGGTGAGGGGAGATGGCAGGCCACGAGCGGCGAAGCCCGTGGCCTGCGACCTCACCCTCGATCCCTCTCCTAAAGGAGAGGGAAGTCCTAACTCGCACCTCTGCCTCAAAGTCGTTCCCCTTCTCCTTCAGGAGAAGGGGCTAGGGAATGAGGTCGCAGGCCACAAAAGCTTCAGCCCCGCGTGATCTCCAGCGCCGACCCCACCGGCCGCGCGCTGAGGATCTTTCCCCCCGCGCTCTCCAGGGCCGCCGCGATCGCCTCCCGCCGCTCCGGCGGACCGAGGATGGCGAGGCAGCCGCCGCCCCCCGCGCCGCAGGCCTTGCCGCCCCAGGCTCCCGCCGCGGACGCCGACCGCAGCAGATCCTCCAGGACGGGAGTCGAGATCCCCTCGGCCAGGCGGCGGCGATCGCTCCACTCGCGGCTCATCAGCTCCCCCACCCGCGGCAGATCTCCCGCCTCCAGCGCGGGCGCCAGCGCGGCCGCCGTGGCGGCGATCCCTTCGAAGAGGCCGGTGACCTCGGGCTCCGCCTCCAGGCGGCGGCGCACCACCTGCCAGTTGTTGCCGGCCGAGAAGTGGCTCTGCCCCGAGTAGACGACGACCAGGCTGGCCGCGAGGGCGGCGAGGTCGACGTCCAGCCGGCGGACCCGCTCGCCTCCCGGCAGCGGCCGGATCTCGAGGGCGCCGCCGAGGAGCGCGGGATAGTGGTCCTGATTGCCGGTGGGGAGCCCCATCAGCCGCGCTTCGAGGTCGCGCGCCAGGGCCGCCTGCTCGCGCGGCTGCAGGATGGGGCGGTCGAAGGCCGCTTCGGCCGCCGCCAGGAAGGCGATGGTCATCGCCGAGCTCGCGCCGAGGCCGCCGCCGCGCGGCGACTCGCTCGCCAGGCGAGCCTCGAACGGGGGGAGCTCAAGGGCCTCGGCGGCGACGCCGATCAGGGCGGCCTCCGGCAGGCGCGCCAGCTCGCCGGCGGAGCGGGCCTCGACCGCGCTCTCCCCTTGCAGCACCCTATATCCTGCGGAATACCCCGCGGACCGCGGGCGGAGGCGGACGGTGACCGCGAGGTCGACCGCGACGTTGATGGTGCGGGCCTGGGGGTGGAAGAGGCCGAGGGGCCAGATGTCGAGGGTGCCGCCGGCCAGATCGACCCGGCACCACGTCCTGACGGTCACCATCGGATCGATCAGCGGGCGACCGCGCTCCGCGAGGAACTCGGAGCGCCGCCGCCGACGGCGACCTGGGCGTCCGGCTCGAAGCCGGGCACCACGAGGCCGCGCGGCAGCGTTCCACCGCGCAGGCCGGAGCGGAGGCTGTCCCGCCAGGTCCGGAAGGAGGCCATCCGGGAGCCGGGGATCGGCTCGTCGCGGACCCCCTTGAGCGTCAGCGGATCGATCCACGTCTCGCCGTGCTTCACCCGGTAGTCGAGGTGAGGTCCGGTCGCCAGGCCGGTGGCGCCGGTGAAGGCGATGATGTCCCCCTGCCGCACCCGCGCGCCGCGGCGGATGCCCGGCGCGAAGCGGGAGAGATGGAGATAGGCGGTGACGTAGCCGCCGCCGTGCTGCACCTTGACGACGTTGCCGCCGCCGCCGTCCCAGCCCGCCGACAGGATGGTGCCGTTGGCGGTCACCTGGACCGGCGTCCCCACCGGCGCGCCGTAGTCGACGCCGTAGTGCGGCCGGACCACGTTGAGCACGGGGTGGAAGCGGTGGAGGCTGAAGGAGGAGGTGATGTGCGAGTAGCGGAGCGGCGAGCGGAGGAACATCTTCCGCATCGGCGCGCCGTCGCCGTCGTAGTAGACGGTGGAGTCGCCGTAGCGGTAGGCCTCGTGGCGCCGGCCGCGGTTGTCGTAGAGCGCCGCCAGCACCGTCCCCACGTCGCGCGCCTTGCCGTCAAGGAGGACCTGCTGGTAGAGGACCTCGAAGCGGTCCCCCCGCTGGAGGTCCTTGGTGAAGTCGAGGTCCCACTGGAAGACATCGGCCAACCGGTAGGCGAGCGCCGGCGGTCCGCCGGCGGCGCGGATCGACTCCTCCAGCGAGCCGGCCAGCGTCCCCTGCAGCGAGCGGACCTCGACGCGGCGCTGAAAGGGCTGCCAGTCGCTGCGCCAGGCGCCGCCCTTGCGCTCCATCGCCACCCGGCCGCTGCCGTCGAGGACCATCTCGAAGGAGGCGAGCGAGGCGTCGGGATTGAAGAAGGCGGAGTAGTGATTGCCGGCTTTGAGGGTGCGGAGGTCGACCCTGCCCGCCAGGGCGTCGGTGGCGGCGCGGAGCTGGCCGCCTTGCAGGCCGAGCTTGCCGAAGACGTCCGCCACCGTCTCGCCGCGCTGCAGCCTGGCCTCGACGGGGACGCGGGCGTGATCGATCCAGCGGGTGCTCTCGTCCGGCAGGGTGGCGCGGGAGTTGAAACGGGAGGTCGGCGGCAGAGGGTAGGGGGACCGGTTGAAGGCCTCGAGGTTGCGCGTGCTAACCGAGAGTCCGGCGGCGGCGGCGATCAGCCCGAGCGGGAGGAGCCAGCGAAAGACGGTCTTGCCCAGATGTACCCTTTTCGACTGCATCCCGTGCAGACCTCCGTGGAAGGGTGTTGGAAAAACGGCCCGATAAAACTCTTGCGCGGAACGGATACTACACAGGCTTGCACTCGGCGCGCAACCCCGCGGGGGCAGGCCGGCGGTAAAAAGGAGGAAAAACGGAGCGGAACGGAAAGGACGGGAAAACGGTCAGTGCAGGAGGCCGCCGAGGACCTGATCGGAGTCCTCGGAGAGCTTGCCGTGATAGGCGGCCTGACCGTCCTTGATCACCACCAGGCCCGGCAGGGTGGCGATGTTGTACTTGCGCGAGAAGGTGCCGTCAGGGTCGAGGCAGACCGGGGCGCCGAATGACTTGCCGGCCACGAACCGCTCGACCACCGGGCGCTCCTCCTGGAAGCTCACCGCCACGACGCGGGCGCGGCTCCCCCAGCGCCGGGTCAGCGCGCTGACCCGCTCGGCGATATCGCGCGAGCGGGGCGACCAGGACGCCCACACCACCACGACGGTGGCTCCCCGCGCCAGGTCGGCGTCGCTCAGGTGCTCGCCGCCGAGGCACCCGAGATTGACGTCCTCGGCCCGCGAGGGGAACGGCAGCGCGGCGGCGAGCAGCAGGGCGAAGACGGTCGACGCCAGGAGCCGGCACGCGGTAGAGGTGGGTCGCATCGGAGAATTTCCGGGACGGGAAGCTCAGTGGGGGCCGGGAGCGCTACGGTGCGGCAGGTGGGTGAGGATGCGGAGTCGCAGGCTGTCGGGAGCCGTACAGCGGATCGTCCTCTCGCGGACGATCAGCAGCAGCTTGCGGGTGTAGTCGACCTGCTTCGCGCAGTGGCCGCACCGCCCGACATGGTCACGAAAGGGGGTCAGCGTATCCTCGTCCATTTCATTGTCAAAAAACAGGAACACCACCGTACTGACCTCTTTGCAATCCATCGTCCTTCCTCCGGAACCCAAAACGCTAGAACAGTCTGGTTGACATGCCCATGTGTCGACCCCGCACTGTTCAACTGGGGTGCGGAGCGGGAAATTTCCGGGAAACGGCGCTTCCGCCTACTTCGCGACCGGGGTCCGGCTGCGCATCTTGACCGGCTCCCCCTCGCGCAGGTAGCCGTGGTCGCGGGCGAACTCGAGCATCGCGGCCTCGAGCAGCCGGCGGCCGCGGTAGAGACGGCTCATCACGGTGCCCACCGGCACGTCCAGGATCTCGGCGATCTCCTTGTAGGAGAACCCTTCGAGGTCGGCCAGCAGCACGACCATCCGGTAGTCGGGGGGGAGCTTGTCGAGCGCCTTCTGCACGTCCTCGTCGAGCACGTTCTCGAGCAGCTCGTCCTCGGGGTTCTTCATCTGCTTCGAGGCGTCCTCGCTGACCTGGTTCTCGAACGACTCCTCGATCTCGGCGAAATCGCTGAGGGTCGGAGCCTGCTGCTTCTTGCGGTAGTTGTTGATGAAGGTGTTCTTCATGATTTTGAACAACCACGCCTTGAAGTTGGTCCCCTCCTCGAACTTGTCGTAGTACCGGTACGCCTTGAGGTAGGTCTCCTGCACGAGATCCTCGGCGTCCTCGGAGTTGCGGGTCATCCGATAGGCCGTATTGTACAGAGCGTCTACGAACGGCATGGCAGCCGCTTCGAAGTTCCACCCTTTCTGGTGGTCGACGCTGGTCTTTGGCATGCTGACTCCCTTCAAGGTGAATCTCTCCCCTCGCCCAGGGCGATACGCACAGACGGTGCCAACGGTTTGGAGTGACGAAAGGCCCTTTTCGGCCTCCGGTTCCGGTGAAAAACCTGAACAGGGTGTCCCTCCGGGATGACACTCCGGAGGAGCGGGAATGCGGCTGCGTCCTCTGCCGGACAACGTCCGGTTGCCCGCTTCAGCAGGGGTCGCCGAATCGGCACACGGGGTGCCAAAATGCGGCGCTCACTCCTGGTATTTTATTCGAGTCTCAACCAAAATGAAAGCGTTTTCATTCCCTCAGCGGTCGGCCTCTCCGAGGGAGAGGTCGAGCGAGCCGATCAGCGCCACCAGGTCGCCGACCAGCCCGCCGCGGCAGATCTCCGGCAGCGCCTGGAGGTTGGCGAAGGACGGCGCCCGGACGTGGCAGCGATAGGGGCTCGCCGCGCCGTCGCTCACCAGGTAGAAGCCGATCTCCCCCTTCGGCCCCTCGATCGCGTGGTAGACCTCGTTGCATCTCTCTGTGGAGCCCCCGTTTCCCTCCCGCGGCGGCTCGGCGAGGACGGGCCCTTCGGGCAGGGCGTCCAGGCACTGGACGACAATCCCGGCCGCCTGCCGCATCTCCTCCACCCGCACCAGGCAGCGGTCGTGGGCATCGCCGTTGCGCCCCACCGGCACCTCGAAGGCCATCTCGCCATAGGCCTCGTAGGGCATCGCCCGGCGCAGGTCCCAGGCGACACCGCTGGCGCGCAAGGCCGGCCCGGTCACCCCGAGGTCGACGGCCGCGCCGGCCGCGAGGACGCCGAGGCCCACCGCCCGCTTCTTCCAGAGGCGGCTCCCCAGGAGGCCGCCGGCGCACTCCTCGAGGCGGCCGGGGAACGAGCCGGCGAGCTCGCGGCACTTCTCCACCCAGCCCGCCGGCAGGTCGTGGGAGAGCCCGCCGGGGCGCATGCCGCTGGCGCCCGGATACTGCCGGAGGTAGACCTCGAACAGGCCGAGCACCCGGTCGCGCTCGCGCAGCGCGGCGAAGAAGGGGGGCATGACGCCGAGGTCGGCGGCGTGGCCGGCGAGCCAGAGCAGGTGCGAGGCGATCCGCTGCAGCTCGGCGAACAGGGTGCGCAGATAGCGGGCCCGCGGCGGCGCCACGATCCCCTGCAGCTTCTCCACCGCCCCGACGTAGGCGAGGTTGGTGGTGGCCGCCGCGGCGAAGTCGAGGCGGTCGGTCTGCGGCACGATGTCGGCGAACGTCGTCCGCTCGAAGAGCTTCTCGACGCCCCGGTGGAGGTGGCCGAGGACCGGCCGGCAATCGACGATCCGCTCGCCGTCCACCCGCGCCCGGAGGCGCAGAACGCCCTGGATCGCCGGGTGCTGCGGGCCGAAGCCGAGCTCGATCTCCTCCCCGCGCTCCCCGCGCGGCTCGCCGGCGGGCTCCGCGATCGCCTCGATGGCTTCGACCGTCTCGATGCCTTCGACCGCCTCGGCCGCTTCGACCGCGAGCGGCTCGCCGGCGCCCTCAGTCACCGTCCGCCTCCGCCGCCGAAGCGCCCGTCCCCATCCCCTCGAGGGGAAAGTCCTTGCGCAGCGGATGCCCCTCGAAGCCCTCCCAGAGCAGGATGCGGGTGAGCTCCGGGTGGCCGTCGAAGCGGAGGCCGAAGAGGTCCCACACCTCGCGCTCGCAGGCCTCGGCGGCGCGCCAGACCGGCGTGACGGAAGGGACGGGCGCGTCCTCGCCGGCCGCGACCTTGAGGCGCAGGCGGCGCGCCGCCGCCGGGTTCAAGAGGTGGTAGACGACTTCGAAGCGCGGCTCGCGGCCGGGGAAGTCGACGCCGCAGAGGTCCACCAGCACCGTGAAGCCGTGGGCGGATTTGAGCGCCGCACCGACCTCGGCGATCGCCTCGCGCCGCACCCGGACCGTCATCTCGTCCCCTGCGTCGTCCCCTGAGACCAGGACCGACTCCACGGCGTCGCCGAGCCCGGCGAGCGCTTCGCGGAGCGGATCCCCGGGATCTTCCGGCGCGCTCACGCGCGGACCTCGGAGCGCCCCATCTTCGCCTCCAGCTCCAGGAGGCCGGCGAGCAGCGCCTCCGGGCTCGGTGGGCAGCCGGGCACGTAAATGTCGACCGGGATCACGCGGTCGAGACCGCGGGTGACGGCGTAGGTGCGGTAGGGGTCCCCCCCGGCGGCGCAACCGAGGGCGAGCGCCCACTTCGGGTCCGGCATCTCGTCCCAGAGCCGGCGCAGCAGGGGCGCCATCTTCTCGCTCACGGTGCCGGCGACGATCAGCAGGTCGCTCCGCCGCGGCGCGGCCCGGAAGACCTCGGCCCCGAAGCGCGACAGGTCGTGGCGGGGATCGAGCGCCGCCAGGATCCCGCTCGCGCCGACCGCGCAGCAGCCGAGCCCGAGTTGCACCGGCCGCACCCCCAGGCGCCGCGCCCAGTCGAAGATCCGGTCGTAGGTCGTTTCGAGGACTCCCGCCAGCGCGGCTTCGCTCACTCCCGTCATGGGGATGATTTTAGTCCACCGGGGCAACGTAAAATGGCCGGACCGATTCTCGATCAAGACAAGGAGACGCTCATGTCGAAGGTATCTTTGGCCGACACGCTGCTGGAGTGGGAGTCGCTCCTGGCGGCGCTGGATCAGAGCGGCGAGCTCGACAGCAAGCCGTACCTGCGGGATTTCCGGGAACAGCTCGACGCGATGATCACGGCCGTCAAGGCCCTGGCCGCCGAGCAGGCCGCGCTCGAGGGTCGCCGCCAGGCCATTACGCAGCAGTTGCGGATCACGCGCGGCAAGGGTCAGGAGCTGGCGGTCAACATCCGCTCCGCCGTCAAGGCCGCGCTGGGCTTCCGCAACGAGGGCTTGGTCCGCTACCGGATCCGGCCCATTCGCGGCCGCTCGCGGTCGAAGAACGAAGCGGACGGCGTCGCGATCTACCCGCGGCCGGACCTCCTCTCCGCCGCCGGCCTGGCGCCGAAGGGCGCGAACGGCGAGCCGTCCAAACAGGGCTGACCGTGCCACGGACTCGCGAGCCCGGCTTCCGCGCGCGGAAGGCAACGATCGCCCTCATGAGGGCAACGAGGCCCCTCGCTGGGTACCTCTATGCCCTCGCGGAGGGGAGCCTTCCCCTCACGAGGGCGATCCTGGCCTTCCCGGAGGCAGCCAGGCCCCTCACGAAGGGCACCCCTGCCCCCGCGAGGGATCAGCCGGCCTTCAATAGGGCAGGCGTTGCCCTCTTCAGGGAACTGGCTGCCCTCACCAGGGCGACGAGAGCCTCCACGAGGGCGATCATCGCCCGCGCGAGGCCACGCGGTTGACACCCGCACGGCGCCGCGCCACCATGACCCGCCGCCGCGAAAGCAAGCCCGACGGTCGATCGAGAAAGGATCCGCCATCTCCACTCAGCCCGAAACGCGCGCCGCCCTGGTCGTCGCCCATCCCGGCCACGAGCTGCGCGTTCACCATTGGATCGAGCGGAACCATCCGCTGGTCTTCGTGCTCACCGACGGTTCCGGCCATACCGGAGCCTCGCGTCTGGCTTCCACCACGGCGGTTCTGGAGCGGTCGGGCGCCAGGCCGGGATCGATCTACGGCCGGCTCACCGATCGCGCGATCTACCGCGCGGTTCTCGACGGCGACCTCGACCTCTTCGCGGGCCTTGCCGACGAGCTCGCCGAAGCTCTCGACCGCGCCGGGATCACCGACGTCGCGGGCGACGCCGTCGAGGGGTTCAACCCGGGCCACGACGTCTGCCGGCTGGTGATCAACGCCGCCCTGGAGACGCTGGCGAACCGGGGACGCCTCCCGCGCAACTTCGAGTTCCCGCTCGAAGGAGCGCCCGGAGAGTGCCCGCCGGAGGATCTGGCGTCGGCCGTTTGCCTGGAGCTCGATGCCGGCGCCCTGGAACGCAAGCTCGCCGCCGCCGCCAGCTATCCCGAGATGGCCGCCGAGGTGGAGCGCGCCCTCGCCAGCCATGGCCGCGCGCCGTTCGCCACCGAATTCCTCTGCCCGGTCCGCTACGGCCTGGAGATCGGTGGCCGATCCTCGCAGCCTCCCTATTACGAAACCTATGGCGAGCGGCAGGTGGCGGCCGGAATCTACCGCGAGGTGATCCGCTTCCGGGAGCACCTGGCGCCGCTGGCGGCGGGCCTCAGGGCTCGCGCGGTGCGCGAGGGAGATCGGACCGCTTGCGCATCCTGCTGACCAACCGATCGCTCGAGAACCGGGCGGGCTCGGAGCTCTACCTCTTCGAGCTCGCGATCCGCCTGCTGGCGCGCGGGCATTCGCCCCTCGCCTTCAGCCCCCGCCTGGGCCCGGTCGCGGCGGCCTTGCGTCAGGCGACCGTCCCGGTGGTGGACGACCTCGCGGCGATCGGCGAGCCACCGGATCTGATCCACGGTCAGCACCATCTCGCGACGATGATGGCGCTGCTCCACTTCCCCGACGTGCCGGCGCTCTTCGTCTGTCACGGCTGGCAGCCGTGGGAGGAGAGCCCGCCGCGCTTCCCGCGCATCCATCGCTACGTGGCGGTCGATTTCACCACGCGGGAGCGGCTCGTCTCGGAGGCCGGCATCCCGCCGGAACGGGTGGACGTGGTGCTCAACTCCGTCGATCTCGATCGTTTCCGGCCGCGCCCTCCCCTCCCCGCGAAGCCCGGGCGAGCCCTCGTATTGAGCAACCAGGCGAGCGAGCGGACGTTCCTTCCGGTCATCCGGGAGGCCTGCGCGCGGTTCGGCATCGCTCTCGACGTGGCGGGCGTGGCGTCGGGAAACTCCCTGGAGCGCCCCGAGGAGCAGTTGCCCGCCTACGACCTCGTCTTCGCCAAGGCGCGCTCGGCGATGGAGGGGATGGCCGTCGGCGCGGCGGTGGTGCTCTGCGACGAAGCCGGCGCCGGGCCGATGGTGACCAGCGCGGACTTCGAGAGCCTGCGCCGGCTGAACTTCGGCATCCGGACGCTGCGAAATCCCGTAACCCCCGAGATCCTGGCCGAACAGATCGGGCGCTACGACCCGGCGGACGCCGCGGAGGTCTCGCGGCGGCTCCGCGCCACGGCCGGCCTCGACGAGGCGGTGGACCGGATGCTCGCGATCTACGAGGCCGTGCTCGCCGAGCACCGGCAGGCCGGAAACCCGCCGGCCGCCAAGGAGAGCCGGGCCGCCGCCGCCTACCTGCGCTGGCTCAACCCCGCCTTCGACGAACGGGCGCAGCTCCTCGCCGAGCGTGCCGGCAGGAACGCGGAGATGGCGCGGCTGAGCGCGGATCACGAGCGACTGAGCGCGGAGACAGCGCGGCTGAGCGCCGAGACGATGCCCCTGCTCGCGGAACGCGACCGGCTAAGCGCGGAGATCGCCCACTTGCGCGGCGATCTCCAGGCGTACCGGTCGACCGCCACCTGGCGCCTGCGGGAACGGCTCCTGCGGTTGACCTGGCTGCGCCGGGGATACCGATGGCTGCGGGGGGGGTATAGGGCAGAAGCAGGGAGACCAGGATGAACCGCGGCATTGAATGCTACTCTTGTCACCAAGGAACCTTGCATGCTGATCTACCTGGACAACTGCAGCCTTCAACGTCCGCTGGATGAAAAAACACATTCTCGCATCCATTTGGAAGCCGAAGCTGTCATGGACATTATCGCCTTGGGCGAAGACGGACAAGTCAAGCTCGTAAGCTCAGAGATCTTGCAATTCGAGATCGAAAGAATGACTGATAGCATTAGGCGAGCCCACACGTACGAGATTCTGTCGAAAGCGATGGTTCACGTCGACATGACCGATGCGGTCGCAGAAAGGGCGAGCGAGCTCAGTCGAGCGGGCATTCAGCCGGTCGACGCTTTGCACCTTGCAGCAGCCATTGAATCCGGAGCAGATTACTTCTGTACGTGCGATGACAAATTCTACCGGCGCGCGAGGATTCTGACCCTACCCAAGACAAAGGTCGTTACACCTCTTGAGCTGATTTTGGAGCTAGGCCTATGAGCGTTCCACTGAAAACTCTTGTCGAGATCAATCAGGAAGCCATCCGGGTCTTGATCCGGGAGATTGGAGTCGCCAACACTCTTCGCTTTATCAATCAGTACACGTCGGGAACAGGGAATTACACCGAAGAGCGGAGAGAGATTTACGCGGGGATGGAGCTCGACGACCTTGTGTCTGAGATCCGGCGGAAAAAGGCTGGGAGTTGAGGCTCCAAGCGGAGCCGGTCTTCGGCGAGCAGTCCGGGCGCTGACTTCCACCGTCCCGCAGCCGCCCCCCCGGCCTTCCTGATAGACTTGGGCTTTGTTGCGCAATCAGCACCCAACAAGCAGTTGAAGTCTCACCTTCAGCGGAGGAAGACATGAACGCAAAATCATGGCAGATCGGGCTCGTGGTGGTCTCCAGCTTTCTCGTGGCCCTGCGCGCCGACGCCCGCGCGACGGGGCCTTTCATTATGGGGATCCAGGAGATGGGCACCGCGTCCAGCGCCGAGCTCGGCCCGGGGATGGCGGATCGGCCGGTCAGGCTGTCGGTCGTCGACGGCCGGTCAGGCACTGACCTGACCGTCATCGGCGAGATCTCGGACCACGCCGACAAGGTCTTTCCGATCCAGATCTCGAACGACCCGATCCCTTGGGCCAACGAAATCCTCAAGAAAGAGGCCGCCGCCTCGGGGATCAAGGTCGAGCCGGACGCCCCCCTGTCGCTCACCGGCAAGCTGACCCAGCTCCGCCTCGTGGCGAGCACCAAGGCGGTCGGCTCGACCTACAGCGCGCAGATCCAGGTGGCCTTCACGCTGGCCGATTCCAGGGGACGCACCCTCTGGACGGGCACCACCGAAGGCGGTTCCACCCGGTATGGGAAGGAGCGGAGCGGCGAGAACGCCAACGAGGTGCTGAACGACGCGCTCCGCGAGGTCTATACCAACGCCTTCGAAGACTCCGGCCTCCAGGGCGCCTGGACCGGCGGCAAGCCGGTCGCCTCGTCCAGCTCGTCCGCTTCGGCCTCCGCCGCTCCCGCCGCAGCGGTCTCGCCGTCCGAGATGCTGGCCGATCTCGTCAAGCTCAAGAAGCAGGGGTTCACGACCGACCTGCTGGTGGACTACGTCAACAAGAAGACGCTGACCAAATCGCTGTCGGCGGACGATCTGGTCAAGTGGAAGAATGCCGGCATGCCGGAGGAGGTCATCAAGGCGGCGCTGGCGCGGACGGGGAGCTGAGGGGCGGAAAGCAAAAGCACGGACCAGCACGGACAAACAAGGACGTAAAGGACTGCAAGGACGACAAGGACAACGGATTGCCGGATTTGTGACCCTCGTCCTGTTTCTGTCCTTGCCGTCCTTGTTGTCCTTTACGTCCTTGCTTTAACTTTCTGCGGCGCAGGCTCCTAGGACGAGATCACCAGTCATCCCTGGAAAGCGCGGCAGCTTGGAGAGCAGCCAGGACGGAATCCAGCGAGGAATCTTCCTGGTCATAAACGCGATTCAGCGCCTCGGTGACAGCGTCTCTACCGAGGCGCTTCTGGAGTTCTTCAGCGGCCTCGAAGAGTGAGGGGTGTGGTGGGATCGCCTCTTTCATCGCAGTCAGCATAGCTCCGTTCACGCTTGGACCTCCTGCTACAATCCGCCCCTGCATGCCCCTCGTCCAGATCCTCCCCACCACCGAGCGGCTCCTCCGCCGGATCGACGCGATGGCCGGCCAGCCGGTCGCCATGCTGGTCGATCTGGTGGCGGACGTGTTCATCACGGGGACTCCGAAGCGGATCAGCCGGGAGGCGCCGGTGCTCATCCTGTCGTATCAGGGCGAGAAGCTGACGCCGGGCGGCGGGGCGAACGCGGTGGCCAACGTCGCCGCGCTCGGCGGGCGGCCGCTGCCGCTCGGAGTGGTGGGCGACGATCCGCATGGCCGCGGGCTGCTCGCCGACCTCGAGGCGCGGGGGGTGGCGACGGAGGGGATCCTGGTGCGGCCCGGCTACCGGACGCCCACCAAGGTCCGCATCCTCGGCGGCGGCCGGCATTCGATCAAGCAGCAGATCGTGCGCTACGACATCGAGGAGACGCTCGCGCTGGGCCGCGAGGACCGCGAGCGCTTCGTCAGCCTTCTCAGGAGCTGGTCCGGCGAGGCGCGCGTCGCGATCCTGTCGGACTATGGCTACGGCGCGGTCGAGCCCGCGATGCTGCCGCGGATGCGCGACGCCCTGGGCGAGCGGGCGACCCTGATCGCGGACAGCCGCTATCGCCTCGGCGAGTTCGTGGGGCTGGACGGCGCCACTCCCAACGAGGAGGAGGCGGAAGCGTTCCTCGGCGCCGCGATCGAGGACGATCCGGAGCGCCTGGAGCAGGCGGGCCGGACTCTGCGTCAGCGGCTCGGCGCGCGCTTCCTGCTGATCACCCGCGGCAGCCGCGGCATGAGCCTCTTTCGCCCCGAGGTCTCGGCCCACCTCCCGGTCTCCGGGACCGACCAGGTGGCCGACGTCACCGGCGCCGGCGACACGGTGATCGGCACCTTCGCGCTCGCCCTTGCGGCGGGCGCGGATCCGCTGGAGGCGGCGCTGCTGGCCGACTACGCCGGCGGCGTCGTGGTGATGAAGATGGGGACGGCCACCTGCTCGCCCGAGGAGCTGCGGCGGGCGGTGGAGTCGGACCCCCGCCCTCTCGAGGAGCTACGGTGGGGCTGGTCCTGACGGTCCCCGAGCTCCGCGAGCGCCTTCAGGCGCTCAAGGCCGCGGGAAAGAAAGTCGCCTTCGCCAACGGGCACTTCGATCTGATGCACGTGGGTCACCTGCGCTACCTGCGCGCCGCCCGCGCCGAGGCGGACGCGCTGGTGGTGGCGATCAACGACGACGATTCGGTGGCGCGCCTCAAGGGACCGGAGCGGCCGATCGTCCCCGCCGCCGAGCGGGCCGAGCTGCTGGCGGCGCTGGAGCCGGTCGACTTCGTGGTGATCTTCGACGGCGATTCGCCGGCGCCGCTCCTCGCCGATCTCCGGCCGGACGTGCACTGCAAGGGGACCGACTACGGCTCGCCCGAGAGGGTGCCCGAGTACGCGACGGTCCGCGCCTACGGCGGCCGCACGGCGCTGGTGGGCGATCCCAAGGATCACGCGACGAGCGAGCTGATCGCCCGGGTGAAGGCGCTGCCTTGAGGGCGTCCCTTCGGGACTGGGCCCCTCACTCCCCAACCCCTCTCTCCCATCCCTCCACCCATCCTTCCGGGGAGAGAGGGGCTAAAACAAACAGCGAGCCTGAAAGCTGCTTTATTTTTAGACTAACCACTCCCTCTTCTCCCCGTCAGGGCGGGTGGAGGGATGGGAGAAGAGGGCCGGGGTGATGAGGGGCTTCGCTTGAACATCCTCCTCGTCCGCACCAGCGCGCTAGGCGACGTCGTCCACGCCCTGCCGGTGCTCACCGCTCTGCGGCGGCACCTTCCCGAAGCGAAGATCGGCTGGGTGGTCGAGGAGGGGATGGCGCCGATGCTCGCCGGGCATCCCGATCTGGACGAGCTGCTGGTAGTGCGCCTGCGGCAGTGGCGCAAGGTCTCCGGGCAGGGGATGAGCGAGCTCGGCGGCTTCCTCGGAAGCCTGCGGCGCTTCTCCGCCGACGTGGCGCTCGACCTGATGGGGAACCACAAGGCGGGGGTGATCTCGGCGCTGTCGCTGGCGGGACGGCGGATCGGCTTCGCCCGCGCGCACCGGCGGGAGCCGTCGAGCGCGGTCTGGATCAACCGGCCGGTCGTGCCGCGCGGGACCCACGCCGTGGACCGCATGCTGTCGCTCCTCGACGGCCTCGATCTGCCGCCTGAGCCCGCGGACTTCGGTCCGGCGAAGCTCTTCCGCGACGAGCCGGCGGCGGCGCGGGAGCTCCTCGCGGCCCATCCGGAGCCCTTCGCCCTCCTCCACCCCGGCGCCGGCTGGGCCAACAAGCGCTACCCGCCGGCCTGGTGGGGACAGGCCACGAAGCTCCTCCAGGCGGAGACCGGCCTGCCGACCTGGGTGGCGTCGGCGCGCGGCGAGGAGGGGCTGGCGGCCGAGGTCGCGGCGGCGAGCGGCGGCGCGGCGCGCGCGGTGCCGGCCGGGGACCTGCCGACTCTGGCGGCGCTGATCCGCCGGTCGCGGCTGATGCTAGGGGGCGACAGCGGCCCGAGCCACCTCGCCCGCGCCCTGGGGACGCCGCTGGTGATGGTCATGGGCCCCACCGACCCGGAACGCCACGGCCCCTACGGCGCGCCGGAGACGGCCCTCTTCAAACGCCTCCCTTGCAGCTTCTGCTACCAGCGGCTCGCCGAGACCAAGGCGTGCCTGCTGGAGGTGCCGCCGCGCTGGGTGGCGGCGCGGGCCGTCGATCTGTTGCGGTGATAGTCGTTGCGGCGATAGTTGTTGGGTTGTTGGGAACATAGCAAGATTCCCATGGGCCAGTGCGTTGACCCGTTTTCCCACCGGCTGGTAGACTGACGGGCGTTTCACACAGCTTTCACGGGAGCGCGAGCTCCCACCAAGAAGGAAGGGTCCGGAGATCCGGCCCCAGAGGTGATTCGCATGGCACTACCCGCGGAAGCGGTCCGGCGGCCGCAGACCCAGTCGAACGTCCCCGACAAGCTGGGCGAGCTGCTGGTGCGCTCCGGCCGGATCGACCAGGCCCAGCTCAACGAGGCCCTAGCGCTGCAGAAGGAACAGGGGGGCCGGGTCGGCACCAACCTCGTCAAGCTCGCCTACCTGACGGAAAAGCAGCTCGTCGACGCGCTCTCCCAGCACTTCAAGGTGCCGTCGGTGGAGCTCAACGGCATGGACATCGACGAGGCCGTGCTCAAGATCATCCCGGCCGACCTCGCCCGCAAATACACCATCCTCCCGGTCTCCAAGACCGGCGCCACGATCACCGTCGCGATGATCGACCCGACGAACGTCTTCGCGATGGACGACGTCAAGTTCATGACCGGCTACCGCGTCGAGCCGGTGGTGGCCTCCGAGTCGGGGATCCGCGTCGCCATCGACCGCTACTACGGCTCGACCCACGCGATCGAGCTGAAGAAGGTCATGGAGGACCTCTCCGAGGACGCGACCGCCGGCGGCACCGACCTCGAGGTGATGGACGAGGAGCAGGACCTCGACATGGCGGCGCTCGAGGAGGAGTCCGAGCAGGCGCCGGTGGTCAAGCTGGTGAACCTGGTGCTCACCGACGCCATCAAGCGCGGCGCCTCGGACATCCACATCGAGCCTTACGAGAAGGAGTACCGGGTCCGCTACCGGATCGACGGCATCCTCTACGAGATGATGCACCCGCCGCTCAAGCTCAAGGAGGCAATCACCAGCCGCTGCAAGATCATGGCGCGGCTCGACATCGCCGAGAAGCGGCTGCCGCAGGACGGCCGCATCAAGATCAAGACCAAGATCGCCGGCAAATCCAAGGATCTCGACTACCGCGTCTCCGTCCTCCCCACGCTCTTCGGCGAGAAGATCGTCATGCGCTTGCTCGACAAGGACAAGCTCATGCTCGACATGACGAAGCTGGGCTTCGAGGCCGAATCGCTGCGCAAGTTCGAAGCGGCGATCCTCAAGCCCTACGGCATGGTGCTGGTCACCGGCCCCACCGGCTCGGGGAAGACGAACACCCTCTACTCGGCCTTGCAGCGGATCAACACCCCGGAGGTCAACATCATGACCGCCGAGGACCCCGTGGAGTTCAACCTCTCGGGGATCAACCAGGTCCAGACGCGCGAGCAGATCGGCCTCAACTTCGCGGCGGCGCTGCGCTCCTTCCTGCGCCAGGACCCCAACATCATCCTGGTCGGCGAGGTCCGCGACTTCGAGACCGCCGAGGTGGCGATCAAGGCCGCCATGACGGGCCATCTCGTGCTCTCCACCCTCCATACCAACGACGCGCCGTCGTCGATCAGCCGCCTGATGAACATGGGCATCGAGCCCTTCCTGGTGGCGACCTCGGTGCACATGATCGTCGCCCAGCGGCTGGTCCGCCGCATCTGCAGCTTCTGCAAGGAGCCGCTCGAGGTGCCGCCGGCGGCGATGGTCCAGGCCGGCTTCTCCGAGGCGGAGGCGCGCACCCTCAAGCTCTTCCGCGGCCGCGGCTGCGAGCGCTGCAGCAACACCGGCTACAAGGGGCGCGTCGGCCTCTACGAGGTGCTGGAGATCGACGACGAGCTGCGCGAGATGATCCTCTCCGGCGCCAGCGCCTTCGAGCTGCGTCAGAAGGCGATCCAGCTCGGCATGATGACCCTGCGCGGCAGCGGCCTGCAGAAGATCCGCGACGGCATGTCGACGCTGGAAGAGGTCGTCCGCGAGACCATCCTCTAGCCTTTAGACCGGCACCGGTCCGGCCGGTTCGGAAATGATCGAGCCGGCCGGTGCCTCCCCTGCCTTGCCGCCGACGGCGGCCAGCGCCGAGGCGCCCATCCGCACGAAGGCGATCCAGAGCAGGTCGGCGATCAGCAGGTGGATCACCTGCATCCAGACCGGCGCCAGGAAGAGCACGTTCACCGTCCCTACGAAAATCTGGCCGAAGACCAGCGCCGCCGTCCAGCCGGCGAAGCGGCGGGTCTCGGCTCCAAGACCCTTCTTGCCCCACGACAGCGCCAGGGCGAGCGCGAAGACGCCTGCCGCGATCGCGATCGCCGGATGGAAGACGCGCAGGCGGATCAGCAGGTGTGCCGTCGGCGAGAGGTCCTGCCGGAGGGCCGCCGTCAGCGACTGCGACGGATAGAGCGTGTCTCCCAGCGCCGCGGTGGCGCCGCTCACCCCCGAGAGAAGCAGCCCGAACAGTCCGAGCAGGACGCCGCCGCTCCACAGACCCAACCCGCGCAGCCGGAACCGCGCGCCGCCCGCGGCGAAATGGGCGGTGAGGGTGAGCGCGCCGAGCAGCAGGAAGGTGTTGACGAGGTGGGCTGAGCTCACCGCGGCCCGGTTCATGGACGGGTTGTCCGCCACCAGCCGGAAATGCACCAGAACCGCCCCCAGAGCCGCCTCCAACACCATGAAGATCATCGCCCAGACTGACACCTTGCGCGCCGCATGCCCCCGCGGCAGCCCCCGGAACGCCCCCACGACCAGCCCCACCACCAGCAGCAGCGCGACGCCGCTGGTCATCCGGTGCGAGAGCTCGATGATCGTCTCGATCCGCGGCGAATGCTGCACGACCACTCCGTTGCACAGCGGCCAATGGCTGCCGCACCCCGCCCCCGAGCCGGTGGCCCGCACGATCGACCCCCAAAGGACGACGGCGACGTTGAACGCGAGGGTGAGCCAGGAGTAGCGGGCGAAGCGGGTCATGAAAGCCATAATACGTCGTGGGAGGACCGATGAACTATCTGGTGGCCCGCGACCTCCGGAAGCGGCAGACGCCGGCCGAGAAGGTCCTGTGGCGGACATTGCGGGACCGGCGGCTGCGTGGCTTGAAATTCCGGCGCCAGTTTCCGGTCGATCCCTTCGTCGCGGATTTCTGCTGCTGGGAGATCCGGCTGATCGTCGAGTTGGACGGCGGCATCCACGCCGAGCCCCAGCAGGCGGCGCGGGACCGCGAACGAGATGCCTTCCTGCGGGGATCGGGGTTTATGATCTTGCGGTTTCCCAACGAGCGGGTGTTCGGGGATGCGGCGGGGGTGATCGCGGAGATCCTTGAGTTGGCGCGGGGGAAGCGGTGGATTTGAGGGTTTGAGCGAATCTGAGGTGGTGGAGCGGTGGCGCCCCCCACCCCGAAGCCTCACCCCCGACCCCTCTCCCACCGCCCTCCCGCCAGCCGGGAGAGGGGGGGCGTGGCTGGAAAGGACGTGGCTTGTAGGGTGCGCTGTGCGCACCGTCAACGTTTCAGGTGCGCACAGCGCACCCTACGAGAACCAAGGCCTCAACCGGGCCCCCCCTCTCCCGGCAGGGTGGGAGGGCGGTGGGAGAGGGGCCGGGGGTGAGGTTTCGGGGCGGGGGGCGAGTCAGGACCGACCGTGCGTAGGACGCACCCTACAAGCACCCAACGCCTCAACCACGCCCCCCCTCTCCCGGCCGGTGGGAGGGCGGTGGGAGAGGGGCCGGGGGTGAGGCTTCGGGGTGGGGGTGCCCCCGCGCCAACGCCTCAGATCCCTCTTCATCCTTCACCCCCGCCGCCGCAACCCCAAATTCCGCCGCCGCTCCTCCTCCTTCCGCTTCTTGCTCGCCGCCCACGAGCAGATCGGACACGTCTCCAGGTCGTGGTAAAGCGCCGGGCAGTACTGCCGGCCGAAGTAGATGATCTGAAGATGGACCTTGCCCCAGGCCTCCTCGGGGAAGAGGCGCTTGAGGTCGCGCTCGGTCTCGACCACGTTCCTGCCGCTCGACAGCCCCCAGCGCGCGGCGAGGCGGTGGATGTGGGTGTCGACCGCGAAGGCCGGCTGGGAGAAGGCCTGGGTCATCACCACCGAGGCGGTCTTGTGACCGACGCCGGGGAGCTCCTCCAGCTCCGCCATCGTCCGCGGCACGTGACCGCCGTGCTTCTCGACCAGGATCTCCGAGAGGCGCTGGAGGTTCTTCGCCTTGCCCCCGGAGAGGCCGATGCGGCGGATCAGGCCGCGGATCTCCTCGACCGGCAGCGCCGCCATCTTTGCAGGGGTATCGGCGCGGGCGAAGAGGGCGGGGGTGACCTCGTTGACCAGCTTGTCGGTGGTCTGGGCGGAGAGGACCACCGCGACCAGCAGCGTGAAGGGGTCCCTGTGCGCCAGCGGGATGTCCACGGTAGGGAAGAGCGCGTCGAGGATCTCGCCGATGCGATCCGCTTTCTGCTGTCGCGTCATGCGAGGCGAAGTTCTATCACACGGCGATCTCCTCGTCGTGCTCGGCGGATACCTCCAGATCGCGGACGGAGCGGTCGAGCAGGGTGCCGAGGCCGACCAGGGTGAGGGCGCAGCCCACCACCAGCGCGCCGGCCACCATCAGGCCGAGGCGGGCGTTCGAGGGGACCTGCGAGATGGCGAGGATGCCGAAGCCGAGCGCGATGGCCGCGGTGTCCGCCACGATCGCCGGCCCGCACTCGGCGATCGCCTCGACCGCCGAATCGCGCCCGAAGCCCTCCCTCCTGAGGCGCAGGAAGACCTCGTAGAGGTGCAGCCCATAGTCGATCCCCACGCCGAGCGTGATGGCGCAGAACATCGCCGTCGCCACCCCGAGCGGGATGCCCGACCAGCCCATGATCCCAAGCATCCAGGCGACGGCGATCGACGACGGCAGGGCGATCAGGAACCCCACCCAGAGCGAGCGGTAGAGGATCGTCACCACCAGCCAGCAGCCGAGCTGGGAGAGCGGCTGCGAGTAGACCTGGGTCTGCACGATCGCGGGGATCATCGCCTGGCTCACCGCGATGTCGCCGGCGAAGCCGATGCGCACCCCCAGCGGCGCCAGGTGCTCACGGGTGTAGCGGCGGGCGGCGGCCATCAGCGCCGCCACCTGCTTGTAGTCCGGGTCCTTGATGAACAGCGTGACCACGCCCTGCCGGTTGGCGTCGTCGATCACCTCCCGGCGGCGCGGCGGGCTCCGCACCACGTCGAACCAGTGGACGAGGTCCGCGACCTCCTCCGCCGAATTCGGGATGCTCAGCCGCTTGGGGTCGCGGGCGTGGCGCAGGAAGGAGACGGTCTCCAGTTGCGACGCGGGACCCAAGACACCGCCGACGCGCGGCTGGCGCCGCAGGTAGTCCTCGAAACCGCCGATCGCGCGCAGGGTCGCGGGATCGAGCAGCGGCCCCGGCACCCCTTCATAGACCTCGCCGAGCTTCCCCTTCCAGCCCGAGAGATCGAGCTGCACCTGCAACAGGTGGGTGCCGTTGAACAGGCGGTTGACCGCGTTGGTGTCCTTGCGGAACTCGCTCGACTTCGCGAAGCCGCCGATCCAGGAATCCTGCACCTCGAGCCGGCTGATCCCCAGGCTCACCAGGACCGTGGCGACGGCGAGGACGCCCAGGGTCCGCCGCGGCGAGCGGAAGAGCGGTGTGAAGAAGCGCCGGAAGCGGTCCGAGGGCTCGGCGCTCGTCCCCACCGGCCGCCGCAGCGCCGAGGGGGGGAGCAGCGCGAGGATCGCCGGTCCCACCATCTGCGACCAGAAGACGCAGAAGACGAGGCCGAGGCCGGCGAACGCCCCGAAAGTGCTGACGGCCACCAGCGGCGTGGAGAGGAAGGAGAGAAAGCCGATGACCGTGGTGATGGTGGACAGCACGTTCGGCCGGCTCATCTGCGACAGCAGCACCCGCACCGCCTCGGGGTGATGCTGGTCGGCCTCGGTGGGCACCGGCCCCAGGATCTGCTGGTAGCGCCAGAAGAGATGGATCTCGTCGGCGAGCGCCAGGGTGGTCAGGATCACCGGCAGCACGGCCGTGGTCAGGTAGACCGGCACGTTGAGCCAGCCCATGACGCCGAAGGTGAAGATCTGGGCGGCGGCGAGCTGGATCATCCCCTGCCAGACCCCCGCCATCCGCCGGCAGCCGAGCCAGAGCATGAAGCAGATGATGGCGATCGACAGCGGCAGCAGGATCACCAGGTCCTGGAGGATGTGGAGGCCGAGCAGCGACTCGGCCACCGGCGCGCCGACCACCCGGATGCGGTTGCCCGGCGACTCGAACCGCTTGCTGGCCTCGACGATGTGCCGGCAGAGCGCCACCCGGTCGGCCGCGGCGGCGTTGGCGGCGCTCCCGGTGTTGGACGCGCCCGACTTTTCGAGGACGTTGGGCGCCCCGATCAGGATCGCGACCGCGCTCTGGTCCTTCGAGACCAGGGTGCCGTGCAGGATGTCGATCGCCTCGAGATCGCCGCGGAAGAGCGCCATCTCCTCCGGCGTGTCCGGCACGACGTCGAGGAAGGGGCGGAAGTCGAGGGTGCCCGGATAGACGCGGTCGCGCTTCTCGGTGGCGAGGCTGGTGACGCCGCCGGGGGGGACCCCGTCGAGCTTCGCCAGCACGGCCGTCAGGTCGTGAACGCGGCGCAGGGTGTCGGTGTTGAAGATTCCGTTCGGCCGCGGCGTCTGGACCACCACCACGATCGGATCGCGGAGTCCGAAGTGCCGCCGCACCTCGGCGTCGAGCTCGACCGCCGGATCGCCCGGGGGGACCAGCGCGTGGCCGTCGGTGCGGAGCTGGAGCCGGAGGAGCCCCGGCGCCGCCAGCAGCACCAGGACGACGAAAGCGACGATGACCCGCCGGGGGTTGTCGATCGAGTAGTACGCGAGCCGGTCGAAGCCGAAGGCGGCGCCGAACAGCGAGTGGAGACGGCCGGAGAGCGGAGAGGAGCTTTTCAAGCCGTGGGGGATCTTCACACAAATGAGGTGCGGGAGGACCCTGTTTGGAGGCCGCGGGGCTCAGGGCGCCCCCGCCCGGGCATCAATGCCCGGGCTACGGTGGAAACGAAAAGCCGGCTAAAGCCGGCTCAAACAGCCGCCGGAAGGATTGAGCCTCCTTCAGGAGGCTTTTTGGTTGAAGCGTAGCCCGGGCATTTATGCCCGGGCGGGGGCCGGACTGCCGCTGGTGTCTCTCAAGGCCGCGGGCCGGCCGTCGGACCTCCGGGAGGCCCTCCCGTCGGCCCTCCACTGCGCCCCTGGGTTTTCTTGACGGCGCTGAGGATGCCGATGCCGACGAGGCAGATCACGCCCACGGCGATCCACATCGAGGGGACGCCCGCCAGGTGAGCCCCCAACGCCAGGCCGATGGTGACGATGATGAAGCCGACCAGGTATACGCCGAACGAGGATGACATCGCTGCTCCTCCTATAACCAAAGGTAGTGAAGACCGCCGGGCGCGAGCCGCCCGCCGCTCCGGCCGGGATCAATTCAAAACGCGAGCCAACCCCCGCGGCTCCGGCGGCTTTCAGGCCCGGCTGTTCCAGAGTACGTCCGGAAGGCCCCGCTTCAGGTTCTCATAGCGGGCCATCACGAAGAGGGCGTCGGAGAGGCGGTTGAGGTACTTCACCACGAACGGGCCGACCGGCTCCAGGCGCGCCAGCGCGACGGCCAGCCGCTCCGCCCGCCGGCAGACGGTGCGGGCCACGTGGAGTTGCGCCGCTCCGGCCGCCCCGCCCGGCAGGATGAAGTTGTCGAGGTACGGCAGCTCCTCCGACAGCTCGTCCATCAACCCTTCGAGCGCCTCGACGTGCCGCGCCTCGACGGTCGGCACCGGCATCTTCACCTTGTCCTCCTCGAGGATGCAGAGGTCCGAGCCGACGTTGAAGAGCTCGTTCTGCACCCGGGCCAGCGTCTCGGCCAGCCGGGGCTCAAGCCCGAGCGCCACGGCGACGCCGATCTGCGAGGAGAGCTCGTCGACCGTGCCGTAGGTCTCGATCCGGATCGAGTCCTTCGGCACCCGCTGCCCCCCGCCGAGGCCGGTGCTCCCATCGTCGCCAGTGCGGGTGTAGACCCGGGTGATTCGCGGCATTCTCGGACTCCCTTCTGAGGGTGTAAGCTATCCGAGCCCCGCCCGGCGATCAAATCGTGTCCATGAAACCAGAACCCGCATCCCAGCTCGACTCCTCTCCCGTCCGCGAGGCCTCGCCCGACGAGGTGATGCGGACCTGCCCCAACTGCGGCCGGCGGCTGGAGGAGCGCAAGTGCAAGCTGTTCTGCCCGGAACCGCGGTGCGGCTTCTATCTTTCCTGCGCGGACTACTACTGAGCCCGAAGATCTCGAAGGGCGGCTCTCCCCTCCGAGAATTTCCCCGAAAAACTCAGAGGGCGGCTCTCCCCTTTGAAAGCTCGCTCGAAAATCTCAAAGGGGAAGGCTCCCCTCTGAGTTTTTCGCGAAACATCTCGAAGGGGAAGCTCGCCCTCTGAGAGATGTCCGAAAAATCTCGCAGGGGAGGCTCGCCCAGTGAGATTTCGCCGCGATCTCGCGAAAACCGCGGGAAAGATAGCCCTTGCCGAGAATTCTCCGTATTGTAGGAGGCACCGAGCCATGATGTCCTTCCGCGGAAACTACCTGAGCCGGCTGACCCTGCCGCTCGGCTCCGCTGAAATGAATGTGCCGCCTTGATACCCTGGGAATTCGCGACCTTACCGGAACCCGTTTGCTAAAGGGGCCGGAAGGCAAAGGGCATTGACCTTCGGCCCACTACACCAGGGGCCTGCGTGGCAGAAACGGTGGTGGGTCGAAGATCGTTGATCGCAGGGCTTGTAGAGACGTTCCCAGCCCGTCCACGACACCCTGTGCAGGCCGCGGGGACGGCGGGACGTCTCCTCGGAGGGTTTGTCCTTCCCTCTGCCACTCCCCGTGAGGAGACCGCCAACGGACCCCCAGGCGGCCAGGAGGGAGGTTCAGCAAGGCAAAGGCCTGCCCAGTCAAGCCTTGCCCTCGGCGAGGGCCAGCTCTCCGGCAGAGACGTCCCGCCGTCCCCGTGGCCTGCACAGGGTGTCGTGAACGGGCTGGGAACGTCTCTACAAGCCATCCGATCAACGGAGGAGCCGTACTTCCTATTTCGCGACATCTCCTCCCTTGGCTCAACTTCTTTCTGGCGACTCTGAAGAGGGCTTATCGGGAGTTGGAGAGTCCTCGTCGATGACCACCGCCGGATCTGCCGTCACCACCGCCGCGGCGTGCGAGATATGCGCCGGATCTGCTGTTCGCCCGATCTGGCGTGCATGTCCACCGCCGCGGCGTACGTGAGCACCGCCGGATCCGCGGTCACCACCGCCGCGGCGGTAGAGACGCAGGCCGGATCTGCGCTTCGCCCGATCTGGCGGCGATGACCACCGCCGCGGCATATGTGACCACCGCCGGATCCGCTGTCACCGCCGCCGCGGCGGTAGAGACGCATGTCGGCTCTGTGGTCACCACCGCCGCGGCGTGAGAGACCCCGGATAGACTCCCGGGGTGATCCTCCTCCCCGGCCTCTATCTCGCCCTCCTCGCCTTCCTGCTCGACCGCGCCCTCCGGCGCTGGTGGGACCCGGTGCCGGCGCGGATCTGGGGGGTGTTCGGCGTACTGCTGGTGATCCTCTTCGGCCCGGCCCTCTTCCTGGGGAAGGTGCTGCTTCCCGCGGACATCCTTCCGGGCGTGGCGATGCCGGAGGACGCGCGGAAGGCGCCGCAGGGGAATCCCTTGCAGCTCGATCTGGTGACGCAGATCGTCCCTCTCCAGGCGGAGGTGCGGCGGCAGGTCCGCGCCGGCGAGTGGCCACTCTGGAACGATCTCGCGGGGGCGGGGATGCCGCTGCTCGGCGATCCGCAGTCGCAGACGTTCGAGCCGCTGGTCCTCCTCGCCCTGCCGCTCCCGCTCGCCGCGGCGGTGGGGGTGACGGCGGGGCTGCGGGTGATGATCGCTCTGGTCTTCTTCTTCCTGCTGCTGCGGCGTCAGGGGCTCTCGGAGGCGGCGGCGCTCTTCGGCAGTCTGGCGTTCGGCCTCGGCGGGTTCCTGCTGCTCTGGCTCAACTGGCCGATCGGGAGCTCGCCGGCCCTCCTGCCGCTCGTGCTCTACGCCCTGGCGCTGACCGACGAGCGCGGCGCCCGGCGGGATTTTCTGCTGCTCGTCATCGCGGTCTTTTCGCTCCTCGTGGATGGGCATCCCGAGACGATCCTCTACGTGGCGATCGTGGGCGGCCTCTTCGCACTCTCCCGGCTGTTTCGCCGTTCCTGGACTGAGCGGACTCCGCGGATGGGCCGCTGGGCGCTCGCGGCGGCGCTCGCCTGCGGGCTGGCCGCTCCGGCGCTCGTGCCGGCGCTCCGGATGATCCCGCAGTCCCTCCGCCATCACTGGGTGGCGGCGCGCAACGTGCGCCTGGACGCGCATCCAGAGACCGGCCTTCAGGGCACTTCCGAGGGGCTCGGCAAGCGCGCCGTGTCGGTCTTCGCGCCGAACGCGTTCGGCGACAGCCGCTTCGGTGAGTACTGGGGGGACTCCAACGACAACGAGGACGCCACGGCGTTCGTGGGCGGCGCGGCCCTGCTCGCCGCACTCCTCGCCTTCCTGCCGGCGAGGAGGAGATTCCGGGGAGAGCGGATCTTTCTGGCGCTCGCGCCTTTGAGCCTGCTGATCGCTCTGCGCTTCCCGGGCGTTCCTCTCATCCTCTCGAAGCTGCCCGTGCTCAACCAGTCGATCAGCGCCAACCGGCGGATGCTGATGATCGTCGCCTTCGCGGTTTCCTATCTGGGAGCGTGCACGGTGGAGCGCTGGCGGACCGGCGAGGGGCCGAAGCGATGGGCTGTCCTGATCGGTGGGACGATCCTGCTCGGAGCGATCTCCTGGGGATATGGGCTATCCGCGGATGTGCAGGTACTGGCGTCGATGCGGTGGTTCTGGCTGGGATTGCAGTTAGCGGTCGTCACGGGGACGGCGGGTTTGCTCGCCTTCGGAGCCACTAGCGGGAAAAGAGGAAAATTCGCACTCCCGTCCCTCCTCGCCCTCGTCGCGGTCGAGCTGGTGGTCTTCCACCGGCCGGCGAATCCCTCCCTGCCGCGGAGCGCCTACTACCCGGTGTCTCCGCTGGTCCGCTTCCTCCAGGACAACTCCCAGGACAAGGCCGGAGGCACGCGGGTCGCAGGGTTGGCGAACCGGATCCTGCCCAACGCGCTCACGGTCTACGGCCTGGGGGACATCCGGATCTCGAATCCGTTGAAGCCCTTCCCCTATGTGCAGGCGATCGGGCCGGCGAGCGCCTCGATCCGCTCGACCGAGCACATCCTGGTCCGCCCCGACCACCCGCTCTATCAGCTCTTCGGAGTGCGCTGGCTGGTGGCGACGCCGCGGATGCAGTCGATCCCCGGCCTGCGGCAGGCATTCCACGATCCCACGGGGCGGATCTTCGAGCGGGAGAAGGTGCTCGCCCGGCTCTTCCTCCCCGAGTCCACCGAAGCCGAGGGGGCGACGCCCTGGCCGGCATGGCTCGCCACCAACCCGGACTTCGCGGCGCGCGCGCTGTGTCCTCCTTCCGCGCTCCGGCCGGCGCTCTGGAAGGCGGCCCGGCCACAGGATTCGACGATCGAGATCCTCGCTCTCAAGCCCGCCCGGATCATCGCCCGCGCGCGGCTCGCCGAGGAGCGCCTCCTCGCGTCGAGCGTCTATGACGACGGCGGCTGGCGCCTTCTCCTCGACGGCCATCCCCACGCCGTCCAGACGGCGGACGGCCCCTTCCTCGCCGCCTGGCTGCCGGCCGGCGAGCATCGGGTGGAGCTGATCTACAGGGCGCCGGGGTTCCTGGCCGGGCTCGGGCTGGCGGCGGCGGCTTTGGCGGGAATTGTGGCGTGGCTACTGGGGCCTATCGCCACAGAGCCACGTCCTCCAGGCTTTTTCGCCTGAGGTCCGGCACCTCGGCGTCCGCCGCCGGGTAGCCGACGGGGAAGAGGATGAAGGGCTTCTCGTTGACCGGGCGGTCGAGCAGGCGGGAGAGGAAGGCCATCGGGCTCGGCGTGTGGGTGAGTGTCGCGAGCCCCATGTGGTGGAGGGCGGCGATGAACAGGCCGCAGGCGATCCCCACGCTCTCCTTGGGATAGTAATTCTTCCGCTTGCGCCCCTCGGCGTCGAGCCCATACAGCTCCTCGAAGACGACGACCAGCCAGGGGGCGGTCTCCAGGAAAGGCTTCTCCCAGCTCGTGCCGAGCGGGGCCAGGGCCTCCAGCCATTCCTCGGGCATGCGGCCGCCGATGTAGCTCTCGTACTCCTCGCTCTCGGCGGCGGCGCGGATCTCGCGCTTGAGGGCGGGATCCGCCACGGCGACGAACTTCCAGGGCTGGCGGTGGGCGCCGGACGGGGCGGTCGAGGCGGTGCGGATGGCGATCTCGATCAGCTCGCGCGGCACCGGCTCGGACGAGAAAGCGCGGACGCTCCGCCGGCTCTCCATTCCGGCGTGGAAATCGCGCGCCCGGCGCAGCGACTCCTCCGGGTCCAGCCGCTCGGGGCGGTAGGGAACGAACGGATGGGAGCTCAGATCCCCTCCCGCCCGAGCTCGCCGCGGGCGCGGCCGATCAGCTCCCAGAGGGCGTCGATGTGCTCGCTCTCGGTGCGGAGGTTGCCGATCGCCACGCGCAGGGTGTAGCGGCCGCCGAGCACGGTGTGGGAGAGGAAGAAGGGGCCGGCGGCGTTGACGCGGGCGAGCAGCCGCTCGTTGAAGCGGTTCTGGGCTTCCATGGAACCCTCCGGGCGGGCGCGGAAGCAGACGGTGCTGAAGGGGACCGGCGCGGCCAGCTCGAAGCGGGGGTCGGCCTCGACATGGGCGGCGAAATCGCGGGCCAGCGCGCAGTGCAGCCGGATGCGCTCGCGCAGACCCTCGACCCCGAAGGTGCGGATGACCATCCAGAGCTTGAGGGCGCGGAAGCGGCGGCCGAGCTGGAAGCCGTAGTCCATCAGGTTGGTGGCCTCGGAGTCCTCGGCGGTCCGCAGGTACTCGGGCACCAGCGAGAAAGCGCCGCGCAGCAGGGCGGGGTCGCGCACGAAGAGGACCGAGCAGTCGACCGGCGTGAACAGCCACTTGTGAGGGTTGACCACCAGCGAGTCGCCGCGCTCGATGCCCGGCATCAGCGCCCGCAGCTCGGGGACGATCGCGGCCGAGCCGGCGTAGGCGGCGTCGACGTGCAGCCAGATTCCCTCGCGCTCGCAGAGGTCGGCGATGGCGGGGACGGGATCGACGCTGGTCGTCGAGGTCGTGCCGACGGTCGCCACCACCGCCATCGGCAGGCGCCCGGCGGCGCGATCGGCGGCGATGGCCGCCGCCAGGGCCGGCACCGACATCCGGAAATCGCCGTCGCTGGCGATCCGCCGCACGTTCTCCTGGCCGATGCCGAGCACGATCGCCGACTTGTCGATCGAGGAGTGCGCCTGGTCGCTGGCGTAGACGGTGAGGGGAGGCGCGTCCGCCCGGCCGGAGAGCCCCTTCACCCGCACGTCGAGGCCGGGGAGGCGGTGGCGGGCGGCGGCGAGGGCGACCAGGCTGCTCGACGAGGCGGTGTCGTTGATGTGGCCGCGGAACTCCGCCGGCAGCTCCATCATCTGGCCGAGCCACTCGCAGACCCGCTCCTCCAGCTCGGTGGCGGCCGGCGCGGTGCGCCAGAGCATGGCGTTGACGTTGAGGGCCGCGGCGAGGGTCTCGCCGAGGATGCCGGGGCCGGAGCCGGTGTTGGCGAAGTAGGCGAGGAACCCGGGGTGGTTCCAGTGGGTGAGGTTGGGCTCGATCACCCGCAGGTAGTCGTCGAGCACGGTGTCGAGCGGCTCCGCCTCCGCCGGCGGCGACGCCGGGAGCACCCGCCGCACCTCGCCCGGCCGGACGGCGGGGAGCACGGGGCGGTCGCCCACCCCCTCGAGGTAGTCGGCCACCAGGTCGGCCACGCGGTGCATCGCGGAGCGGAATTCGTCGGCGGGGAGGTCTCGGGACATGGCGGGAAGAGTATCGCTCTACGAAGGCGGCGTCACCGTAGAGGCGGCGTGGGCCCTCATCACCCCGGCCCTCTTCTCCCAGCCCTCCACCCGCCCTGACGGGAGAAGAGGGAGTAGTTAGTTTAAAAGCAACTTCCAGAATCGTTGTCTTGAGCCCCTCTCTCCCCGGCAGGGGTGGGTGGAGGGCTGGGAGAGAGGGGTTGGGGAGTGAGGGGCCCAGCCCCGAAGGGGCGCGGCCACCGGCGCGCCCTCCAACGAAAAAGGGCGGCCCGGAGGCCGCCCTGTCCCTGAGTCCGGTCTGGACCGTCCAGTCTTTACTTCGAGGCCGACTTGTTGCCCGCGCGGCGGAGCTCGTCGTCAACCACGCTGGTGATCTGCTCGAGCGGCACGGCGCCGTTGATGAAGCGGCCGTTGACGAACAGGGCCGGGGTGCCGTTGACGCCGGCGGCGGAGCCGGCCTTCTGGTCGGCCTGGATGGCCGCGGCCTTCTCACCGGAGTCGACGCACTTGTTGAACTTGTCGGCGTTCATGCCCAGCTCGGCGGCCTTGGCCTTGAGCTGGTCGACGCCGAGGGCGCTCTGGTTGCCGAACATGGCGTCGTGCATCTCCCAGAACTTGCCCTGGTCGAGGGCGCAGAGCGAGGCCTCGGCCGCCTTCTGGGCGTTCTGGTGGAAGGGGAGCGGATACTGGCGGAAGACGACGCGGACCTTGTCGCCGTACTTCTTCTCGACCTCGGCGATGGTCGGCGTCAGGCGCGAGCAGAAGGGGCACTGGAAGTCGGAGAACTCGACGATCGTCACCGGGGCGGACGCCGGGCCCTTGGCGGGGCCGGTGGCGGCCACGTCGACGCGGATCGGCTCCATCTTCATGTCGACCTTGTACTTGGCCTCCAGCGTCTTGAAGTACTCGGAGCGGGCCTTCTGCTGCCCCTGCTGCTCGAGGTACGTCTTGATCTGGCCGGCGACCTGATCCTTCGGTTTCGGGATCTGGGCCTTGTTCTGCTCGTAGAACGCGTCGACGTCGGCGTCGGAGACGGTCGCCGGCTTGATCTCGGCGAGGAGCTGCTCCTTGGTCACCTTGCGCGAGGCGGCCTCGGCGTCGACCAGGCGGTCCTGGATGGTCGTCTGGAGGCTGGTCTCCATCAGGGTGTGGAGGTTCGTCTGGTACTCACGGTCCAGCGCCTTGAACTGGTCGGCGTTGGCCTGGCGGACGTCCTCCTCGGTGATCGCCTTGCCGTTGACGACGGCGAGCACCTGGTTCGAGCTGTCCATCTTCTTGCCGTGGTCCTGCGCCGAGCAGGCCGGCAGGTAGATGCCGAGGGCGGCGAACAGCACCAGCGCCCCAGGGATCAGCGGCTTACGAGAAAGTAGGTTCATGGGTCTGACTCCTTTGTTCATGGACGGTATTCAGAGGCTGCCAACAGATCGAGACCGGGACAGATTCCGATGATTTCAGTTTCACTCCGACAAAACGCGGATGGCTATTTTAGCACAGGCCGGGCCCTCACCCCCTGGCCCCCTCTCCCGTCCCCTCCCACCTCCCTCACCGGGAGAGGGGGGAGGCTTCCCACAGCAACAGGGTGCTCAACGGGCCAGATGGCGAGCCACCAGCCCTTCGAGGATGCGCTCCGGCGTGATGCCGCGCAGGCGCATGGCGGGTCCCTCGAGGAGCGCCTCGGCCAGCGCCAGCCGCGGGCGGCGCCCGGCCGCGGCCCCCTCTTCGAAGGCGAGCGAGCGCAGCACGGCCGACGCCGCGACCGCCCAGGGGCGTCCCGAGCGGGGATCCTCCCAGCCGCCGGCGCCGGCGAGGGCGGCGGCCGCCGACAGCAGGTAGACCGGCGCGCCGGAGGCCGTCCAGGCCGCCGCGGCGGCGGCGAAAGCTCGGGCCAGCGGCTCGACGACGGCCGGATCGACCGCCGCGGCCGGCCCCAGGAAGAGGGCGAGCGAGCGGCTGCGCAGGGTGGGCAGGAGGTCGAGCCGCGAGGGGGTGAGCAGGAAGAAATTGCGCGGCGAGGAGAGGTGGGGCTCCTCCAGCGTCTTGAGCAGGGCGTTGGCGGCCTCGCCGGTCAGGCTCTCGGCGCTGGCGACGACGAACACCTGCCCGCGCGCCTCGTAGGGGGAGACCTGCGCCGTGCGCAGCATCTCGCGCGTGGCGTCCACCGACGTCGAGGCCTTGAGGTCGCGCGCCAGCACCTGGAAGTCGGGATGGAAGCTCTCCGTCTCGCCGCCGGGCCAGACGACGCGCCGGCAGTGCCGGCAGACGCCGCAGGGGCGCGCCTCCGGAGCCGCCTCGCAGAGCAGCGCGCGGGCCAGCTCCAGGGCGGCGCCCTGCCGCGCCTCGGGGCTGCCGCCGTCGAGGATCACCGCCGGGTAGAGCTCCCCCCGGCGGGCGGCGGCGAGAGAGGAGGGGAGGTTCATGCGCCCGCCTCTCCCGGCAGGTCCGCGCCGAGCAGGCCGGCGAGCTCGGCGATCACCTGCCGCTCGGTCGCCTTGACCGGGCCGGCGGAGTCGAGGAGGCGGAAGCGCGCGTCGCCCGCCGCCATCTCCAGGAAGCCGTGGCGGACCCGCTCGTAGAAGGCGAGGCTCTCGGCGTCGAGCCGGTCGGCCTGGCCGCGCCCCTGGCGCGCGGGGGAGTGGCCGCGGCCGCGGGCGGTGTCGGCGGGGAGGTCGAAGAGCAGCGTGCGGTCGGGCCGGCGGCCGCCGGTGGCGAGCTGGTCCACCTGGTCGATCACCGCCAGCGGCACCCCCCGCCCATACCCCTGATAGGCTCGCGTCGAGTCGGTGAAGCGGTCGCAGAGCACGTGCTCGCCGGCGCGCAGGGCCGGCTCGATCACCTCGAGGAGGTGCTGACGCCGGCTGGCGAAGACGAGCAGCAGCTCGACGACGCCGTCGACCGCGCCCCAGCGGGGATCGAGGAAGATGGCGCGCAGGGCGTCGCCGAGCGGGGTCCCCCCCGGCTCGTGGGTGACCCGGTGCGGAATGCCGCGTCCGGTCAGCCACGCGGAGGCGTGCCGAAGGTGGGTCGACTTGCCGCTGCCGTCGAGTCCCTCGAAGGTGATGAACAGGGGCGCCATGGGGCGCCAACGTTACCATTGGCGCGTGCCGGGGAAAACCGGGCTAGGATAGAGGGGCCGCTCCCCTCTCGGAGGGCAGGAGAGGAACGGCCGGAGATTTGCATGGTTCTCTGGCGGCTTTAGACCCGTGACGCAACTTTAACTGTGGAGGAGCTTTCAATGGCCGAGAAAAAAGCGAGTGGCGCGTCCAAGGCGGGCGCAGCCAAGAAGGCGAGCGGAGCGGCGAAGGGTGGGGCGGGGAACAGCGCCTTCATGGCTCCGCTGACGCCGGACGCCACGCTGGCGGCGGTGGTCGGCAAGGATCCCCTGCCGCGCACCGAGGTGACCAAGAAGATCTGGGAGTACATCAAGCAGCACAACCTTCAGGACCCGAACGACAAGCGGACCATCAAGGCGGATGCGAAGCTGAAGGCGGTCTTCGACGGCAAGGACTCGGTCTCGATGTTCGAGCTGACCAAGCTGGTCAATTCCCATCTGAAGAAGGGCTGATGCCGCCTTCGCGGGGCGCCCTCCCGATGCGGAGGCGCCCCGCGGACGGATCTCCATGAGCCCGACCGTCGCCGGCTCTCCCCTGCAGTGGGGAGCCTTCTTCGCCCTGATCGTGGGCATGCTGGCGCTCGACCTCGGGGTCTTCAACCGGCGGGAGCACCGGATCGGGCTGCGCGAGGCGCTCTTCTGGAGCGTCGTCTGGACCGCGGTCGGCCTGGGGTTCAACCTCTGGATCTACGCCCACCACGGCCGCCAGGCCGGCCTCGAGTTCCTCACCGGCTACATCATCGAGCGCGCGCTCAGCTTCGACAACCTCTTCGTCTTCGTCGTCCTCTTCAACTACTTCGCGGTGCCGGCCGAGCAGCAGCACCGCGTGCTCTACTGGGGGATCCTCGGCGCCCTGGTCTCCCGCGGCCTGTTCATCGCCCTCGGCACGGCCCTGATCTCGCGCTTCGAATGGCTGATCCTCGTCCTCGGCGCCTTCCTGGTCTATACCGGCTTCCGGATCTTCCGCGACGAGGAGCCCGAGGTCCATCCGGAGACGAACCTGGTCGTGCGCGGCTTCCAGCGCTTCGTGCCGCTCACCGCCAACTACCGCGGCAAGCGCTTCTTCGCGCGCGAGGAGGGCCGCCTCAAGGCCACACCGCTGCTGCTGGTGCTGGCGGTCATCGAGTGCACGGACGTGGTCTTCGCGGTGGATTCGATCCCGGCGGTCTTCGGCGTCACGCGCAACGCCTTCATCATCTTCACCTCCAACATCTTCGCCATCCTCGGCCTGCGCGCGCTCTACTTCCTGCTCGCCGCGCTGATGGTCAAGTTCCGCTACCTCGGCTACGGCATCGGCCTGGTGCTGGTGTTCGTGGGCGCCAAGATGCTGGCGCACCGCTGGCTGGAGATCCCCACCGCGGCCTCGCTCGGCATCGTGCTCGGGGTGCTGGCGCTGGCGATCCTCGCCTCCCTGCTGCGCCCGGAGCCGCCGCCGTCCGAGGCCGCGATCCTCCAGGACCCGGCCGTCAACGTGGACGCCGACTTCCAGAGCTCGCCGGCCGCCCGCGAGCTCGCGGAGGCGGAGTCGGAGGCGGAGGAGAACCCGCCGTTTGCGCCGCCGCCCACGGAGCAGTAGGATGCCCCCGGAAAAACCGATCCGTATCGGGAGGCCCGTCCAATGGTGAAGGTCTTCGTCCCACGCGAGCGCCGTCCCGGGGAAACCCGGGTCGCCGCCACCCCTGAAACCGTGCGCCGGATGGTCAAGCTCGGCCTCGAGGTGACCGTCGAGCGCGGCGCGGGAGTGGCGGCCCTCTTTCAGGACGCCGATTACGAGGCCGCGGGCGCCCGCCTGAGCGATGGCCCCGCCGCCTGGGAGAGCGCCGACGTGGTCCTCAAGGTGACCCCGCCGGGGCACTTCGAAGGCCTGCCCGGCCACGAGGCCGAGGGGCTGAAGTCCGGCGCGGTGCTGATCAGCTTCCTGGCTCCGCACCAGAACCTCGACATGGTGCGCATCCTGGCCGACGGGAAGGTCACCGCCTTCGCCCTGGAGTTGATCCCCCGCGTCACCCGCGCCCAGACCATGGACGCGCTCTCCTCGCAGGCCTCGATCGGCGGCTACAAGGCCGTGCTCCTCGCCGCCTGGCGGCTGCCCAAATACTTCCCGCTGCTGATGACCGCGGCCGGCACGATCAAGCCGTCGCGGGTGGTGGTGATGGGCGCGGGGGTGGCCGGCCTGCAGGCGATCGCCACCGCCAAGCGGCTGGGGGCGGTCGTCGAGGTGTCGGACATCCGCCCCGCGGTCAAGGAGCAGGTCGAGTCGCTGGGGGGCAAGTTCATCGAGCTGCCGCAGGCCGAGAGCGGCGAGGGGCAGGGGGGGTACGCCCGCGAGATGGGCGAGGACTTCCTGCGCCGCCAGCGCGAGATCGTCCAGCGCCACCTCGCCCAGGCCGACGCCGTGATCACCACCGCCCTGATCCCGGGCCGGCCGGCGCCGCTGCTGGTCACCGCCGAGATGGTGCGCGCGATGCGGCCGGGCTCGATCATCGTCGACCTCGCCGTCGAGCAGGGGGGCAACTGCGAGCTGTCGCAGGCCGACCGCGAGGTGGTCGAGAACGGCGTCCTGATCCTCGGCCCCTCCAACCTGCCGGCCGCCATGCCCCATGACGCCAGCCTGCTCTTCGCCCGCAACGCCTTCGCCCTCCTGCAGCTCCTCCTCGACAAGGAGGGGAACCTGACCATCAACACCGCGGACGAGGTCGTCGCCGGGTCGCTGCTGACCCACGACGGCCAGGTCCTCCACCAGCCCACCGCCGCGCGGCTCGCCGCCCCGGAGGTGACCGTCCCCGGGTGAGGCTCGGCGTCCCGGTTCCCTCCCCTTTCCGCACTGGTGAAACGAAGGTTCCATCTCTCAGGTCTGGTTTTCGCCCGCGGCAAGCCGTGGGCTGGACGCGTCGAATGACTGACGACCCCCGCGGCGGCGCGCTCGAAATCGCCGAGCCGGCTCCTCCCCCTCCCCTCCCGGAGGACGGCGACGGCACGGGCTCGCTCCTGGCCTCCCTGAACCGGCTCCGTTCGGCGCTATGGCGCGAGCGCGCCGCGGCTCCCGCGCTCGCCTCCGAGCTGCTCGCGATCGCCCCCGAGCGGCGCGAGGACCGGCTGCGCCAGGACGCCCGCTTTCAGACCTGGGGGCTCTGCGAGCTGCTGCTGACCAAGAGCCTGGAAACCCTGGAGGACCCCGTCACCGCCAGCTCGCTCGCCACCCTGGCGCTCACCGGCGCCGACCGCCTCGATGGCGACGAGCACCCGGCGGCGGTGGTCGCGGACCTGCAGGCGCGGGCCTGGGCCGCAGCCGGCGAGGCGCGGCGCCGCCAGGGGGACCTCGCCGGCGCGGAGGTGGCGCTGCGCGCCGCCGCCGGCTGCCTGGCCCAGGGCACCGGCGACCTCCTCGTCGAGGCGCGGCTGCTGGAGTTCGAGGCGCTGCTGCGCCGCGCGCAGGGGCGCGGCGGCGAGGCGTCCGCCCTGCTGAAGCTGGCGGCGGCGCGCTACCGCGAGAGCGGCGAGGTTCAGCTCCTGGAGCGCGTGCTGGCGGCGCGCGACGAGCTGCGGCGGGAGGGGACCGGGAGATCCACATGAAGAAGCGCCTGTTTCTGCTGCTGCTCGCCGCTCTTTTCGTTCCGGCGCCCGGCCTTCCCGCTTCAACCCCCGCTCCGGCCGGAGCTGGCGGCGCGGTGGCGGCGGCCGATCCCCTGGCAGTCGAGGCCGGGCTCGGCATCCTGCGCGCCGGCGGCAACGCCGTGGACGCGGCGGTCGCCACCGCCCTGACGCTGGCGGTGGTCTACCCGGAAGCCGGCAACCTGGGCGGCGGCGGCTTCGCCGTGGTGCGGATGGGGGGCGACTTCGCGGCCCTCGACTTCCGCGAGGTCGGTCCGGCCCGGGCCCGGCACGACATGTATCTCGACGCCAAAGGCCAGCCGGTGCCCGGCGCCTCGCTGGTGGGGCCGCTCGCCGCCGGGGTCCCCGGCTCGCCCGCCGGCCTCTACGCTCTCCACCAGCGCTACGGCCGGCTCCCCTGGACCCGCGTGGTAGCCCCCGCCCAGCGCCTCGCGGCCGAGGGGTTCCGCGTCGGCCGCCGCCTCCACGACCTGCTGGGCAGCGAAGCGACCCGGAAGCTCCTGCTCCGTTTTCCCGAGAGCGCGCGGGTCTGGCTCCCCGGCGGCGAGCCGCCGGCGGTCGGCAGCGTGCTGCGGCTCCCCGACCTGGCGGCGACCCTCGATCGCTACGCCAGGGAGGGGCCCCGGGGGATCACCACCGGCCCGGTCGCGGCGGCGGTCGAGCAGGCGTCGGCCGCGCACGGCGGCGTGCTCACCGCCGCCGACCTCGCGGCCTACCGTCCGGAGTGGCGGCAGCCGCTCCTCCTCGACGCCTTCGGCTGGAAGCTCGCCACCATGCCCCTCCCCTCCTCCGGCGGCATCATCCTGGGCGAGACCGCCGGGATGCTCGAACGCCTCGGCTGGGCCGGATTGCCACGCTTCGGCGCCGACCGCGACCACCTGCTGACCGAGGCCCTCCGGCGCGCCTTCGCCGACCGCTTCCTGCTCGGCGATCCGGCGAGCACCCAGGCGACGGCGGCCCAGCTCCTGGCGCCCGCCTGGATCGCGCGGCGGGCGGCCGGGATCGACCTCCACCACGCCACCCCGTCGGCCGCGGTGAAGGCCTGGACCGGCACGGAGCCGCCGCCCGCCGGCGGCACCGACACCACCCATCTCTCGGTGGTCGACCGCGAAGGCAACCTGGTGGCCCTCACCACCACCCTCAACGAGCTCTTCGGCTGCGGCCTCTGGGTGCCGGGAGCGGGGTTCTTCCTCAACGATGAAATGGACGATTTCACCGCCGCCCCGGGACGGCCGAACCTCTTCGGGCTGGTGCAGGGGGAGGCCAACGCGGTGGCGCCGGGGCGGCGGATGCTCTCCTCGATGACCCCGGTGATCGCCTGGAAGGGGCGCGAGGCCTACGCCCTCGGCGGCCGCGGCGGCTCGCGGATCGCCACCCACGTGATCGAGGTGCTGCTCAACCTGCTGGTGGACGGCGATCCCCTCCAGGCCGCGCTCGACCGGCCGCGCATCCACCACCAGTGGCTCCCCGACCGCCTGGAGGCCGAGCCCGACACGCTCTCCCCCGAGACCCGGGCCGAGCTCGAACGCCGCGGCCATACCGTCCTGATCTCCCGGGAGACCGCCAAGATCCACGCCGTCCACCTGCTGGCCGACGGGACGGTCGAGGCGGCCTCCGACCCGCGCGGCTCCGGCGAAGGCGGCGTGGTCGATCCCGAGAAGTAGCCGTCCAGCCCTCTGCTAAACTCGCCGCAGGAGGACCGCCATGCAGATCCAGCGGCGCACCACCCCTCGTTCCATCCTTACCGCGGCGCTGCTCGCCGGCCTCGCGCTCATCGCCGCGGCGTCCGCGCAGCCGCCGCCCAAGACGTTTTCCGGCCAGCTCGACATCCGCGAGCGGGAGATCCTGGTGAGCCTCCCCGCCTTCCTCGGCAAGGCCCGCCTTCAGCCCGCCGATTTCCAGGTCCTCGTCGACGGCCAGCCGCGCGAGGTGTCGCGGGCCGAGCGCATTTCCGGAGCGGGCGCCGCGCCGTGGACCGTCCTCGTCTACGTCGACCGGGTGCTGGCGAGCCCGGGCACCGCGTTCTCCTCGCAGGTCACCCTCTCCGATCACGCCCGGGACCTCGCCCGGCTGGGTTCCGTCGAGGTCGCCGTCGCCGGCCCCGAGCCCGCCACGGTGCTCGCCCCCACGGCCGAGGCGGGAGCGCTCCGGGAGAAGCTCGCCGCCCTCGCCGACAGCTCGCGGCTGGAGCGGGATCACGCGGCGGCTCAGAAGGTGGAGCCCCCCTCCGACCTCCAGGTCCGGCAGCAGCTCGACAGGCTCCTCGCTTTCCTCGCGGCTCACCATCCGGCGGGTCCCCACATCCTGTTCCTGGTCGCCGACGGCCTCGACCTGTCGGCGGCGCAGACGGGGGTTCTCACCGGCTCCTCGATCCCCCCCGCGGACTCCGCGGAGAGCCCGGCCGCGGCGTTCGTCCGCGTCGCCCGGCAGTTGGCGGCGCAGCGGTGGGTCGTGATCCCGGTGGCGATGCACCCCGGGAGCCCCGGCACGCCGGTCTCGCCGCAGAGTGAGATCGACCTCGTCCAGCAGAGCGCGGCGACCACCAGCCACACCAACGGCCCGCCGCCGGTCATGCCGTCGAACCCGCGGCCGAGCGCGCTCATCTACCCGGGCGTGATCTCCCTCTCCACCGAGCCGCGGCTGGCACCCCTGCGCGCTCTCGCCGAAACCACGGCGGGGGCGGTGATCGGCTACGACGTACAGCTCGCGCCGCTGTTCGCCGAGCTGCCGCGCCGCTGGACGATCTGGGTCTCCGAGCCGGAGGCGCCCGCCGACGGCCACCTGCACTCGCTGACGGTCCGGCTCCCCGGCAAGAAAGCCGAGGCGCGGGCGCCGCTCTGGTTGCGGTAAGAAGGAAAGCGGACGAACACGGACGAGCCCGGACCGACACGGACAGAAGGACGAGGGCCCCCCATCCAGAGCCTTCCTCGTCCGTGAAAGTACGTGTTCGTCCGTGTCCGTCCGGGCGGGGGGCTCGCTTGCCGCCCTAACCGGTGGCGCGCAGCTCCCCGGCGGCCTGGTCGAGGATGGTGCGGACGGTCTCGCCCAGCGTTTTCGGCGAGAACGGTTTCTGCAGGCAGAGCGGGGATTCCGGCCCGCCGTTGGAGAGCAGCTCGTCGTTGTAGCCCGACATGAAGACGACCGGCGTCGACGGCCGCTCGGAGCGGAGCCGCTGGGCGAGCTCCGGTCCCTTCATCTCGGGCATCGTCACATCGGTCAGCAGCAGGTGGACGGCGCCGCGGTGGAGGCGCGAGATGACCAGCGCCTCCTCGCCCGACCCCGCCTGCAGCACCCGGTAGCCGCGGCTGACCAGGATCTGGTGGAGCACGGCCCGCACCTCCTCTTCGTCCTCGACCAGCAGGATCGTCTCCGACCCGCGCTCGGACAGGGTGGCCACGGGGCCGGTGCGGACGTTTTCGGCCTCCTGGGTGACCGGCAGGTAGATCGAGAAGCAGGCGCCCTGCCCAGGGGCGCTGCTGACGAAGATGTGGCCGCCGCTCTGCCGCACGATGCCGTAGGCCGTCGACAGCCCCAGGCCGGTCCCTTCCCCCTTGGTGCTGAAGAAGGGCTCGAAGACGCGTGCCTGGGTGGCGGAATCCATGCCAAGCCCGCTGTCGGTCACGCTCAGCAGCACGTAGGTCCCCGGCGGCACGTCGGCGTGGGGCGCGGGGCTCTCCGCGGTGACCTTCATCGGCTCGGTGCACAGCCGCAGCCGCCCCCCGGAGGGCATCGCGTGGCGGGCGTTGACGGCGAGGTTGACGATCACCTGCTCGAGCTGCCCGGGATCGATCTTGACCTTGCCGAGCTCGGGATGGAGGTCGGAGGACAGATTGACGTCCTCGCCGAGGAGCCGCTGCAGCATCTTCTCCAGTCCCGAGACGACGCCGTTGAGGTTCATCACCCGGGTCTCCATCGGCTGCCGGCGGGCGAACGCGAGGAGCTGCTTGGTGAGCGCCGCCGCCCGCTGGCCCGCCTCCTTGAGGCCGGTCAGGTTGCGGGCCAGGAAGGGGTCGTCGAGGTAGCGCTCGAGCAGCAGGTCGCTGTAGCCGAAGATGGCGAGCAGGCAGTTGTTGAAATCGTGGGCCACGCCGGCCGAGAGGCGGCCGATGGCCTCCATCTTCTGCGAGTGCAGGAGCTGGCGCTGGAGGGTCTTGTTCTCGGCCTCGTCGCGCTTGCGCTGGGCGATGTCGCGGACGGCGACCACCGAGACCTCCTCGCCCTGGAAGAGGTAGCGCTTGCCGGCGATCTCGATGTCGACCGTCGAGCCGTCCTGGCGGATGGCGATGCTCTCCCGCGGCACCCCCAGGAGGTCCACCTCGCCGCTGACGAGATCGGCCAGGCGCCGGCCGAGGATCTCCTCCGGGGCGCAGCCGAAGATCGCCAGGAGGGCGTGGTTGACCTCCAGGATGATGCCGTTGCGGACGATGGCGATCCCCTCGAGGGTCGCCTCGAACAGCGTGCGGAAGCGCTCCTCGCTGCGCCGGATCTCCTCCTCGGCCGCCTTGCGCTGGGCGATCTCCTGCTGCGCCTTCTCGTAGAGGCGGACGTTCTCCGCCATCGGCGCGATCTGGTTGGCGACCGTCGACAGCAGGTGGACGTCGCTGGCGGGGAAGTAGTCGTCCGGGTCCCGGCGGCCGATCAGCCAGATCCCGACGGTCTTCCCCTGGAGAACGAGAGGGATCACCAAGCGGACCCAGGACAGCTCGGGGCTGCCGGGCCCTGCCGGCAGATAGCGGCGGCTCTGGGCGAGCACCGCCCGCAACTGTCCCTCCGTCGGCTTCGGCGCGCCGGGGGGGACGGCCTGCTCATAGAGCGTCTCCTGGCGCCCCTCCTCGAGCAGGTAGAGGGCCGACTGGCGGATCAGCAGGGTCGGCAGGATCTCCTCGGCGACCACCCGCCCCAGCACCTCGCGGTCGAACGCCGTGGGGATGCGCGCCGAGACGATGCCGATCACCTCGTCCGCCGAATGCTTGATGCCGAAGACGTGGCGGTCGACCAGAGCCTGGAAGCGGTCGCGCAGGAGCGGCACCGCCGCCATATAGGCGAGCGAGACGATGAGGAGGATCGCCAGGAATTCGGCCGTGAGGGTCTGCCAGTGCCCGCTCAGGGCGAAGAAGATCATCGTGTAGGACGCGAACAGCAGCGCCGAGAAGGTGTAGGTGCCCAGCAGGCGGTTGGCACGGAACTCCAGCGCGCCCAGGTGATGCTTATAGATGGCGTAGATGTAGCTCATCGGCAGGATCGGCATCGAGATCAGCGAGATGAAGAGCATGTAGGGATAGACCACATGCAGGTCCCGTCCCGCCAGGGCCATGTGCTTGAACCAGACCAGAAGGATGCCGTGGAATAAGAGGAACGGCACCAGCCCGAGCGCCACCCCGAACAGCATGATGCGGACGGCCACCCGGGTGGCCAGGTCGGTCGACAGGACGAGGCGGAGGCAGAGCAGTCCGATCGACAGCATCGCAGCCAGCAGGGTCGACCAGATGAAGGAGTATTCGAACCCCTGCAGCAGGAAGAGCGCGTCGAGGACCGCCAGGACCAGGGCCAGGAGGTAGAGGAAGGCCTGCAAGGCGCGCCGCACCCGCCTTGGGAAGAGCTCACTGGGCAGGATCGTGTGGAGATGGACGGAGAGCGGCAGGAAGAACCAGATCATCGCGTGGAAAACGAAGGCCGCTCCGGCCGTCCGCTGTCCGAGCCCGGCGGCGATCCAGACCGCGGTCACGTAGCTGAACAGGACCAGGATCAGCCAGCGTTCGTCCCGCGGCCGCAGGAAGATGATCACCACCGTCCCCATCAGCCAGAAAATGAGCGGCGCCAGCACGGAAAAGAGAATCTGGGCGACCTCGGCCTGCTGGGCGTGGACCCGGACGTCGCGGCTCAGCGGCTGGCCGTTGCGGACCAGTCGGATGCGCGCGCCGCCGTGCGGACGGAACAGGTCCGGGATCGATAGACGGCGATCGCGCACGAAGTGGCGAAAATCGATCCCCTGGACCGACAGCACCTGGTCTCCGACCTGGAGGCAGGTGTCGGGGGCCTTCTCGCAGGGGTAGGCGGTGACGACCTTCCAGTCCGTCGAGCTCAGCGTGAAGCCGATCTCCGGCGAGGAGGCGCTTCTGTAGGGATAGTACAGGCAGGGGAGCAGGACGAAAAGGGATACGAGGACCAGAAACAGGTCTTGAGTCTTCCAACCGGAAGCGTGCCGGGTATCCATGATAATGCCTGAAAGTCCAGGCGTTTATAGCAGGTTCGCCCTTTCCGGTCCAGCCGGAGCGGCGCAGCGGCCGCGGGCCCTCTCGGATACCCGAAGGGTGAGGCCCGCGGACGCTGGATTCGAAACGGGCATGCCGGTCGAGCCGGCCGGTGTGGGACAGTCAAGCCCGAGCGATTCCGATGCCCGCGCCGGGGTCGTCGACAGGCGGCCATTCGACCCACCCGGGCACGGAAGTCGCCTTCAGGATCTGAGTGTCGACACGGCTGATGCGGCGCAGGATTTCGAACAGGGGGTTTCCTTCGTCCTTCGATGCAAAGCGCAAAACGAACTCTTGAATCAACATGATCGATCCCTCCCGGAGATATTTGAATTAAAGTCTTGAGGGACGGGTGCACCGCCTCCGGCGGGCCCCGCGGGGTTCCGGGGGCAGGGATGAAGCCGGTAATGATCCGGGGAGGGGCGAGGTTGGCAGGGATTCGCTCGGTCGGCTCGATCGGCCGGCACGCGATCAACTTCATGCTCAACGCATTGCTGCGCAACGTGAGCATTCGCGAGTCCCTCGTGTCTCCGGCCCGGGCCCGGAGGAGTTTTCAATCAAAGTACCACTACGACGAATAACTTCCCGCGCACGGTGAACTATTCCTGCACCGTCCTAAGCGATTGCCAGTGCCGCGGGGTCCTGGACACCGACGATTTCCAGCAACCGATAGAGCGGCCGGGTGTGCACTTCCAGGAGCTGCTCGATCGGTTCGGGATTCCGCAACGAGATCCGCGCGAACAGCTCGCGCGCCTCGCGCGCGATCTCGATCAGCTTGAGCGTGCAGTAGCTGACCGCGCCGCTGCGGAACAGGATCTTCTGCGCCGCCGCCAGCGCCTCCGGCTCGCCGGACCGCGCCGACAGCCGGAGGAACTCCTCCCGCTCGGCGTGCCCGGCCGTCATCGCGAAGAGCAGCGGCAGGCTGTTCGAACGGCGCTGCCAGTCGGCTCGCGCCGGCACCTCCAGGGCGTCGGTGATGTCGTCGCTGACCTGGATGAAGCGGCCGAGGACGCGTCCGATCTCCGCGAGCTGCTCCGCGAGCCCCGCCGTCGCGCCGCCGAGCAGCGCGCCCATGCGCAGCGCCTCGCCGAAGAGCGGCGGCGTCTTCGTCCCCACCACCCGCCAGTAGTCCGCCTCGCCGGCGAGCTCCCGCGCGTCCAGCTCCTGGCCGAAACAGGTGGCGAGCGACATCCGCGCGAAGCTCTCTTGCAGCGCGCCGCGCACCTCCGCCGGCGCCTCCGCCTCCGTCAGCACCAAGTGCCCGGCGGCCTGGAAGGCCAGGGCCAGGTTCGCCGTCCGCCCCTCCCCGATCTGGCGGAAGTCGCCCAGCGGCTCGTCGTCGAGCATGTCGTCCACCAGATGGATGCTGATCAGCGAACAGAAGACCGCCGCCGCGGCCGGCAGGGCCGCATCCTCGCGCCCTCCCACCGCCCGGCAGGCGGAGACCGGATGCTCCCAGACCGAAACCCCCTCCTTGTGGCCGACCCGCTCGACCATCGCCAGCATCTGCGGCCAGGAGGCCACGACGGGAAGTTTGCGCACCCAATTCTTCATCTCATCGAATCGCATCGCGAAGCTCCTGAAGGCCAAATCCTTTCCAGATCCGAACCCCGGCAGGCACCGCCTGCCGGGACCCCGTGAAACCTATGAGCGATCAGCGAAAACCGTCAGTGCAGATTCCGCGCCAATCGCCGAAGAGCGGACGCGCGATCACGCCGCGAGGCAGATCTCGGTGTTTCCCATCGGCGGCCAGACGGCCCACTCGCCCAGCGCCGAATCGGTATCCGCGTAGAGAACCTGCTGCGGATCCTCGATCTGGCTCAAGGTACGGAGCGCCTGGAACAGGTGCCCTTCCTCGGAGACGGACGTAAGCTTCGAATAGAAATCATGGATCTTCATTGACGTAGCTCTCCCCTGGAAAAGGCCTTGTGCCTCTTCCTTCAAAAAAGGTTGATGTTATAAAACGCACTTTGGGACTGACGGTGCCAGGACCGTCAGGTGAGGCAGGGTTTCATGTCAAAGTCCCCCCATTAAAAGTTAAAACAACATAACGACGAAGACGCTGGAGCGTGCACGTCCGCATCCAAGAGTGTCAGCTCTGTCCAAGAGCGTGACAATTCGATTTTACACTCCGGAAAGCCTGCGATCAATTCAAGCTTATTTCCATTTCAAAATAAAAACTATTGATCCGAGCACTCCCCGCCGGGCGGGGGGAGGCGGGGCTTCAGGGGACCGTGGGCACGGCGCCCAGAGGCTCGAGCACGGCGGGGCTGTCGGAGGTTCCCCCGCCGCCTTTCAGGAGCTGGGCGAGCTCGCGCCCCGGCATCGGGCGCTGGAAGAAATACCCTTGCGCGTAGTCGATGCCGAGCAGGCGGAGCACCTCGGCGTCCTCGGCGGTCTCGACCGCTTCCATGACGGTGGCGGTGCCGGCCCGCGCCGCCATCTCGGCCGTGCTCTGGACGATGATCTGCTTGAACGGATCGTGCGCCAGGCCGCGGCAGAAGGTGCCGGAGATCTTGAGGAACTCGGGGTGCAGGTCCTGGAACAGATTGAGGTTGCTCGAGCCTTCTCCGAAGTCGTCGAGCGCGATGCGGAAGCCGCGCTCGCGCAGCCGCTGCAGGGTGGCGGCGAAGGCGCTGGGATTGACGATCGTCTGCTGCTCGGTGAGCTCGAGGACGATCTCCTTCTCGGCCATCCCCGCGGCATGGACGGCGTCGCAGAGCCGCGCCGCGAAATCGGGGTTGGTGAGCGACCGCGGCTGCACGTTGAGGAAGGTGGTCACGGTGTTGCCGAGGAAGACCACCTCGGTGAGGGCGGCATGGATGCAGATCATGTCGGCCTCGAAGAGGAGCTCCTTCTGCGCCGCGTAGGCCAGGAACACCGCCGGGCTCCCCAGCACCGAGCGGCTGGGACCCCGCGCCAGGCTCTCGACGCCGAAGACCTCGAAGCGCGGCGCGCCGTCGCGCAGCTTGACGACCGGCTGCAGCACGGCGCGGATCGGGTTGGCCGCCATGAAGTCTTCGAGCAGCTCGACCTGCTGGACCTCCCCCTCGCCTTCGAGCACGGTGCCGGGCGCGAGCCTCGCGGCGCGGCGGTCGAGCAGGTAGCCGCGCAGCCGCGTCAGCCCCTCCGACTTCTCCAGCACTGCGGTGACGCCGAGGACGGAGCAGAGGTCGCGCACCGGCTGATCGACGTAGCCGCTCAGCACGTAGACGGCGGTATCGGGGAAGTTGGCGGTGACGAAGCGGACGAGCCGCATGCCGTCGAGGCCGCCGAGCTGTGAGACGGAGAGGTCGGTGATCACGACGTCGAAGTTGAAGCAGCGCAGGAGGGCCTCCGCCGCCTCGATCTCCATGCACGTGGTCAGCTCGATGCCCGGCAGCCGGAGGCAGGCGGCCAGCGTATCGACCACGATCGACTCATCGTCGAGAATCAGGACACGAAGCACGGCGTCAGTATCGTCCCGTCCGGCGGCGCGGCCTCGCGCCACGCGCCCCCGCGAAAAACCGCATCCGACAACGGATTTAGCTGGTGGAGGGTAGCGTGCGCCTGCGGCGAAGTCAACCGCGAGGTCGACCGCGCCAAGCCCCGCCGCCCTGCCTTCACGGCTGCCGATTCTTCCACAGCACGCCCCCTTCCGTGGTCGCGACCGGATCGAAAAACCGCGCCAACCGCTGGACGACCGGCTGCTCGGGCGGGATCCGCCAGGTGTAGACGTAGTCCGCGCGGCGGCTCCAGGCCCTCGCGCGCAGGTGGCCCGGCCGCGACTCGATGTCGACGATCGGCGGCGGCGGCGCCGAAGCGCGGAACTCCGTCGGAAAGAAGGGCCACGTCGCCTCGTAGTTGTCCCAGTCGATCAGGCCGCGCTCGATCGCCTTGTAGCTCATGGCATGGCTGAGGACGTCCACCCTGGCGTCGAGGACGCGGCGCTGGAAGAGCAGCGGCAGCACCCGGGTGTTCGGCGCGACGGAATCGAGGCCGGCGAGGTACCCCTCCATCCGGGCGCTCAGCAGCGCGTAGCCGCGGACGACGCAGCCGAGATCGAGCAGGGCGACGAGGGTGAGCGCGGCGACCCCGAGCCGGCGCGCCCGCGCGCCGGCGGGGGGGGCGAGCCAGGGGATCAGGAGCAGGTACGGATAGAGGCAGAGCCGGGGCTTGAGGATGGTGCCCCCCGACATCCCCTCCGGACTGACGAAGAAGAGCAGCGTGAAGACGGCCGCGAGGAGCAGGAAGGCCCGCTCGTCCCGCAACGGACGCCGGAACCCTTCCCGCCGGAGGGTGAGGAGAAGGAGGACGAGGAAGGTCAGCGCCAGCAGGCCGGCCAGCCAGTCCTGCGCGGCGCCCAGGAAGGGGAGCGCCCCGAGGCCGGCGAAATAGCGCAACTGGCGTCCGAACGGCCAGTAGGAGGGGAGGATCGCCCCTCCCTGCCGCGAGAAGTACCAGACCGGCAGGACCGCCTGGGGCGCCAGGACGAGGATGTCCGCCAGGCGCCGCCGCCACTCGCCGCGCCGCAGGGTGGCGAGCCAGAGGATGCCGATGGCGAGCAGGGCGAGCCCGAAGGAGAGGATGTGCGAGAAGTAGCAGAGCCCGAGGAGCAGGTTGATCCCCACCGCGTAGAGCAGGGTTACCGGCCGGTCGCGATGCCGCCACCAGGCCCCGAGCACGAACGGGAACAGGGCGAGGCTCAGCGAGAAGTTGTAGAACCCGAACTGGAAGGTGAAGTTGAAGACAAACGGGAAGGCCAGGAACGCCAGCCAGCGGCTGTGGCCGGGACGCACGGCGCCGGTGAGGTACCAGACCCCGGCGAGGAGCGCCAGCGCGTAGGCGGTCACCAGCAGCTTCTCCGCCACCAGCGGCGGCACCACGAACATCAGCAGGGCCATGATGCCGTGGCCGAGCCAGTTCGGATAGGGCTCGGCGTTGATCCGGTAGTACTGCTGGAACAGCGGGTAGTGCTGGACGTTGAGGTATTGCCGGAGGATCCAGGCGTTGTAGGTGTGGCAGGGGCCGTCCACGGTGGGGAGGTAGCGGACGATCCAGAACGGCACGACGTAGAGCAGCGCCAGAGTCAGGAAGAGGGCGCCGAGCCAGCGTTCTTCCGATCGGGGCTCGCTCGTGGGTTCCATCGCCGTCGCTTCCAGACGACGGGGAGGATATCTAATTTCCGTCTTTCGAAAAGCGTTTCCCGATCCGCCGGTAGGCCTCGCGGAAAGGGATGCCCTCGGCTAGCACCAGGCGGTAGGCCTCCTCGGCCGCATGGAGGCCAGGGTCGAGGCGGATATGCTCGGGATGGAAGCGGACGCCGGCGAGAGCGGGCGCCATCACCGCCAGCGTCTCCGCCGCCAGGTCGATCCCTCGGAACAGCGGGCCCTTGAGGATCTGGAGGTCGCGATGGTAGCCGGAGGTGAGCTTAGCGGGGACGGCGAGCGCCTCGGCGAGACACCCCTGGGCGGTGGCGGCGCGGGCCCGCACCAGCTCGAAGACGTCCGGATTGCGCTTCTGCGGCATGATCGAGGAGCCAGTGGTCATCGCCGCCGGCAGGCTGACGAAGGCGAACTCGGCGCTGGCGAAGAGCACGAGGTCGGCGGCGAGCCGCCCGAGGTCCTGCATCAGCAGGACGATCTCGAACAGCACCTGCGCCTCCGCCTTGCCGCGCGAGAGCTGGACGGCGGTCACCGGCTCCTGGACCTCCGCGAACCCCAGCCGCCGGCGGGTCGACTCGCGGTCGACCGGCAGCAGCGGCACCCCGTATCCCGCCGCCGAGCCGAGGGGGTTCTTCTCGATCCGCCGCGAGCAGGCTTCGAGCCCCGCCGCGTCGTCGCGCAGCTCGGCGGCGAAGCCGCCGGCCCAGAGCGGCACGGAGCTCGGCATCGCCTGCTGGAGGTGGGTGTAGCCGGGTAGCGCGGTGGTGGCCTCGCGCTCCCCGAGAGCGTCGAGCGCGCCGGCCACCTCGCGCGCGCCGGCGGCGAGGGCCGCCACGGCGTCGCGCAGGTAGAGGCGAAGGGCGGCCAGGACCTGGTCGTTGCGCGAGCGCCCGAGATGGAGGCGCGCCCCGGCGTCGCCGATCCGCCGGGTCAGGCGGCTCTCGAGCGCGGTGTGGACGTCCTCGTCGGCGAGCTCGATCCGCCACTCCCCCGCCGCGTGCTCCGCCCCCAGCGCCTCCAGCCCCTCGCGGATCGCCGCGAGATCGCCAGCCGCGAGCAGTCCCACCTCGTGGAGCATGGCGGCGTGGGCGACCGAGGCGCGCACGTCGTAGGGGACGAGGCGGGCGTCGAGCCGGTGATCCTCGCCGGCGGTGTAGCGGAGCACCCGCTCGTCGAGCGGTTCCCCGCCGTCCCCGAGATCCCAGAGCCGGCTCAAGCCACGCTCTCCACCAGCCGCTCGGCGTAGGCGCGCACCAGGCGGGTGTAGAAGCGGGCCCCCTCCAGGATCTCGCTCTCCAGCACGAACTCGTCCGGCGTGTGGGAGCGCTCGGTCTGCCCCGGGCCGCACTTCACGGCGGGGATGCCGGCCATGAAGGCGAGGTCGGAGAGGGTGGCCGAGCCGAAGAGGCGGGCGCCAGGGGCGGCCTCGCGCACGGCGTCGACCAGCGGGGAATCCTCCGGCGCCTCGCGGGGCAGCAGGCGGTCGGAGAGCACCCGCACCTCGCCGGTGACGGCGTCCTGGAGGCGCGCCACCAGCTCCCGGCCGTGCAGGCCGGGGGTGGTGCGCACGTCGAGCAGGGCCACAGCCTCGGCCGGCACCACGTTGCGCGCCGTGCCCGCCCGCAGTTGCGTCGGCTCCAGGGTAATGGTCCCGAGCCGCGGATGGGCGGGGCCGAAGTCCACTGTCTCCAGGGCCACCAGGTCGTGGGCCAGCCGGCGGGCGGCGTTGACCTTGCCAAGCCTGGACGCGTGGGCGGCGTGGCAGGCCTCGCCGCGGGCGACCAGCTCGAGGACCATCAATCCCTTCTGAGCCACGGCGACGTCGAGCCCGGTGGGCTCCCCCACCACCGCCGCGGCCGGCGGCGTGCCGCGGCGGGCCAGCTCGGCGAGCACCGCCTCGGTGCCGGTCCCCCGCGTCTCCTCCCCCTCGACCAGGGCGAGGGCGAGGGTGAACGGCAGGTCGGCTTCGCGGAAGGCGAGGAAGGCGGCGGTCATGGCGGCGACCGCGGCCTTGGCATCGTTCGATCCGAGCCCATAGACGCGGCCGTCGACGACCTGGACGTCCCAGGGATCGCGGCTCCAGCCCGGGCAGGGGGGCACGGTGTCGAGGTGGGTGTCGAAGAGGAGCAGCGGCCCCTCGCCGACGGTGGCGAGCAGGCTGGCGCCCAGCCGGGTGAGGGCGACGCCGTTCTTCCGCAGCAGACCGCCGAGGAAGTCGGCGAGCGCGGCTTCCTCGCCCGACACCGAGGGGATGGCGGTGATGGCCCGGTGCAGCGCCAGGATCTCGCGCTCGGGGAGCATCAGACCGCCCCCACGCCGGCGAGCTGGGCGACAGCTCCCGCCGCGGCCTCGGCGGGGCTCAGCGCCTTGACGTCCGCCACCACCAGCGTTCCCACCCCTTCGTTGGTGAACACCTCGGCCAGCAGCCCGTCCGGCAGGTCGTGGGAGAGGATGTGGACCCGCCGCACGCCCCCCTGGATCGCCGCCTCGATCGCCGAGGTCTTGGGGAGCATGCCGCGCAGGAGCCCCCCCTCGTCCTTCAGGCGGCCGAGGCCGGCGAGGTCGGTGTAGGAGACCAGCGACCGCGGATCGTCCGCCCGCTCGAGGATCCCCGCCGCGCCGGTCAGGAAGAGGAGCTTCTCGGCGCCGAGGGCGACCGCCAGGGCCGCGGCGACGGTGTCGGCGTTGATGTTGAGCAGCGTGCCGTCGCCGGCCGCCGAGAGCGGGCTGACCACCGGCACGTAGCCGGCGTCCATCAGGTCGATCAGCACCTTCGGATCGACCGCCGCGATATCGCCGACGAAGCCGAAATCGATGGTCTCGTCGCCCATCCGCACCGGCGGGCGGCGGCGGGCCTGGATCAGGCCGGCGTCGACGCCCGACACTCCCACCGCCGGCAGCCCGACGCTCCGGCAGACGGCCAGCAGGCGGGTGTTGACGGCGCCGTTGAGCACCAGGGCGGCGACCTCCAGGTCCTTGGCGCCGGTCACCCGCCGCCCCTCGACGAAACGGGCCTCGGCGCCGAGCGCGCGGGCGAGCTCGGTGGACTGGGCGCCGCCGCCGTGCACCAGCACGACGCGGATGCCCACCTGGTGGAGCACCTCGATCTGCTCGACCAGGGCCCTCGCCGTCTCCTCGCGCTCCAGGGCGCCGCCCCCCGCCTTGAGGACGAAGGTCTTCCCCTTGAAAATCCGGATGTAGGGGACCGCGTGCTTGAGGGCCGCCGCTTCCGCGCTCCGCTGGCCGACGTCTTTCATCTTCGTTCTCCTTCTTATCCCTGAAGCAGACGGTGGAGCACCGCCATCTGCACCCACATGCGGTTGCGCGCCTCGGGGACCACCACGCTACGCGGCCCGTCCAGCACGGAGTCCTTCACCACCACGTTGCGCCGCACCGGCAGGCAGTGCATGAACCGGCACTCCGGATCGGCGCCCGCGAACCAGCCGTCGTCCACGCACCAGCCGCGCAGCCCGGCGCGGAACGCCGCCTCGCCCGCCGGATCGCCATAGTGCACCGGCGAGGTCCAGGACTTGGCGTAGATCACCCGCGCGCCGCGCAAGGCCTCGCCGCGGTCGGCGGTCTCGCGGAGGGAGCCGCCCGAGATCTCCGCGGCGTGGCGGGCCTTCGCCATCACCGCCTCCGGCAGCGCGAACCCCTCCGGCCGCAGCACCGTGACGTCCATCCCCCGCAGGGCCGCCATGTGGACGGCCGCCGCCGGCACGGCGAGCGGCAGCGGCTTCGGGTGCCAGGCCCAGGAGAGGACGAACTTCCCGCCGCGCGCCGGGACGCCGAGGTCGTCCAGGGTCTTCCAGTCGGCCAGCGCCTGGCAGGGGTGGTCGATCGCCGACTCCAGGTTGATCAGCGGCACCGGGCACGCGGCGGCCATGGCCTTGAACGTCGAGTCCGCCAGGTCGGCCACGAGGTCGGTCCCCCCCGCGAAGGAGCGGATGCCGAGCGCGTCGCCATAGCCCGCCAGCACCGGGATCGCCTCGCGCACGTGCTCGGCCGCCGCGCCGTCCATCACCACACCGTCGCGGGTCTCCAGCACCCAGGTCCCCTGGCCGGGCGAGATCACGAACGAGCTCCCCCCCAGCCGCGCCATCCCGGCCTGAAAGGAGGCGAGGGTGCGCAGCGACGGATTGAAGAAGAGGAGCGCCAGCACCTTCCCCTTCAGCGCGTCGGGCTCGGGATGGCGCTCCAGCCACGACGCCCGGTCGAGCAGGCCGCTCACCTCTCCCGGCGAGAGGTCGGCGAGGCTCAGGAAGTCCTTCAAGGATGGATCTCCGCCAGGGCCTTCGCAAGGATCGCGACGTGGGACTCTTCGAGGATCAGCGGCGGCAGCAGGCGGACGACGTCGGGATCGCCGCTGGTGCCGGCCAGGATCCCCTTCTCCAGCAGCTCGTCGACGATGCCGCGCGCCGGCCGCGAGGTGCGCAGGCCGAGCAGGAAGCCGTCCCCCTGGATCGACCGGACCGCCCCCACCTGGCAGGTCTCGCGGATCAGGGCGGAGAGGGTGCGCACCCGCGCCAGCAGCCCGTCGCACTCGATGGCGTCGATCACCGCCTCGATCAGCGCGCAGGCCATCGGGCCGCCGCCGAAGGTGCTGCCGAGGTCCCCCTTGGCCAGCCCCGTGCCTACCGGGTCGCTCACCAGCACCGCCCCGGCGGGAAAGCCCCCGGCCATCCCCTTGGCCGTGGTCAGCAGGTCCGGCGTGACGCCGTAAGCCTGCGCCGCGAACGGATGGCCGGTGCGCCCCATGCCGCACTGCACCTCGTCGAAGATCAGCAGGGCTCCCGAGCGAAGCGTCAGCTCGCGCGCCGCCTTCAGATACTCCCCGCCGAGCGCCACGGCGCCTCCCAGACCCTGGATCGGCTCCACGATCAGCGCCGCGACGTCCTGGGTCAGAGCCGCCTCCAGCGCGCCCAGGTCGCCGCGCGGCACGAAGGTGACGTCGAAGGGGGCGCGCGGGAAGCCGTACCACTTTTCGGATCTGTGGCTGACCGCCGCCGCCGCCGCCGTCCGGCCGTGGAAGGCGCCCTCCAGGGCGACGATGCGGGTCCTCCCCGAATGACGGAAGGCGAGGCGCAGCGCGTTCTCGTTCGCCTCGGCGCCACTGTTGACCAGGAAGGCGCGGGTGAGCCCCGCCGGCCCGAAGCGCACCAGCCGCTCCGCCGCCCGCGCGCGGACGGCGAGCGGCACCGAGTTGCTCTGAAAGAACAGCTCCTCCGCCTGCCCGGCCAGCGCCGCCACCAGCCGCGGATGCCGGTAGCCGAGCAGCGCCACGGCGTGGCCGCCGTAGAAGTCGATCAGCGCCCGGCCGTCGCGGGTGTGGACGATCGCCCCCTCGCCCCAGACGGGCTCGACGGGCGTGTGCGCGTAGACGGGGAGCAGCCAGCGGGATTCGTCCAGCTCGGCCTGGAGGGGGGTTGCGGCGATGGTTTCGGTCATTTCACGGCCTCCTGTTTCTGGGGCTTTCCCCCGCCCGGACCCTCACCCCCGGCCCCTCTCCCTTCCCCCTCCCGCCCTCCCTCACAGGGAGAGGGGAGACCAGCCTTCGTAGGGTGCGCTGTGCGCACCTTGCAACGTTGGATACTGAGGAAAGGTTGACGGTGCGCGCAGCGCACCCTACGCCAACGTTCTCCCTCTTCTCCCGGTGAGGGAGGGGGCCGGGGGGACGGGAGAAGAGGGCCGGGGTGATGAGGGCCCCCCTCACAGCCACCCCAATCCCGGCATCATCAACCCCACCGTCTCCGGGAACCCCAACAGCCGGTTCATCCACTGGATCGCCCCCCCCGCCGCGCCCTTCACCAGGTTGTCGATCGCCGAGAGCACCACCAGGTGATCCCCAGAAACGGCCACCGAAAGCCGCGCGCGGTTGGTTCCCACCACGTCCTGCAAGCGCGGCGCGTCCTCCAGGACGTCCACGAACGGCGCGCCGGCGTAGAAGCCGGCCAGGGCGTGGCGGACCTCCTCGGATTCCATCGGCCTCAGCAGCCGCGCCTGGATCGTCGCGTAGATCCCGCGGGCGAAGGGGCCTGCCTGCGGCGTGAAGAAGATCTCCGCGTCCACCCCCGAGGCCGCCGACGCCAGGGCCCGCATCTCGGGCTCGTGCCGGTGCTTCAGCGGGCTGTAGGCGAAGAGGTTGCTCCGCCGCGCCGGGTGGTGGGTGGTATCGGTCGGCTTCCGCCCCGCGCCGGTGCTGCCGGTGACGGCGACCACCGAGAGCCGGGGCTCGACAAGCCCCAGCTTCAGCAGCGGCACCGCCGCCAGCAGCGTCGCGGTGACGAAGCAGCCGGGGTGGCCGACGTGCCCCGCCGGCGTCGCCGCCAGATGCTCGGGAAGCGCGCATTGAAACTCGGCCAGCCGGTCCGGCGCGCCGTGCGGATGCCCGTAGACCGCCTCGTACGCCGACGCTTTGCCAAAGCGGAAATCGGCCGAGACATCCACCGCCCTGACCGCGCACCCCGCCCGCTCCCCCGCCGTCAGCAGTTCGTCGAGCAGGGGGGCCGCGGCGCCGTGGGGGGCGGCGCAGAGCAGGGCGATCGACGGGGATTCCCCCAACAGCCGCGCCAGGTCCTCGCGCCCCGCGAACGCCAGGCCGGGATAGCAGCCGGCGAGATGCGGGAAGGCCGCCTCCACGCTGCCGCCGCTCTGGCTGTCCGACAGCACGGCGGCCACCGGCAGGTACGGATGCCCGGCGAGGAGACGCAGCAGCTCGCCGGCGACGTAGCCGGTCCCTCCCAGCACGACCGCCGGCACTCGTGGAGTCATCCCACCGCTCCTGCAGGAACGCCGATCCCCAGCCGTTCCCTCACCAGCTCGGCCAGCCGCTCGCCGTCCGTCCGCGCGTTGATCGCCGGCACTCCCAGCGCCTCCTCGATGATCCGCGTCCCCGCCTGGTTGTCGGTCGCCGGCCCGGTCACCGCCACCGGCTCGATGCCGAACCGCTCGCGCAGCATCCGCACGCCCCCCCACGCCGCCACCGGGTCGTTGGCGGCGAGCACCACGGCGGTGAAGGCGGCGCGGATCCCGGAATCCTCGAGGATCGCCGCCACCCCGTAGGCTCCCAGCAGCCCGTCCCCCAGCTCGGCCACGATGACGTCCGGCCGGCCGGCGGCGAGGCGGGTAACCAGGGTCCGGGTGAGCGCCGGCGCGTTGACCGGGGTCGTCGTGACCACCCCAAAATCGGTGAACAGCGCCGTCGCCCGCGCCCCGGCGTCCTCCATCGCCAGCACGTCGCGCCGCAGCGAGACGCCGGTCGCCTTGAGGCCGTCGACGGTCAGGCCGGCATGGCTGAGGTGGCGCACCAGGGTGCAGGCGGCGGCCGTCTTGCCGCAGTTCATGCACGAGCCGACCAGGGCGATCACGGGGACGCCGGCCGCGTCGATCGGCGCCGCGAGGTCGAGCGGCTGGCCGCCGATCCGCGCCGCGATCCCGATCCGCTCGCCGAGATAGGGGAAGTGGAGCACCGCGCCCAGCACCTCGCCCTCGAAGGGGGGTCCCAGATCGGGATTCACCGAATCGCAGATCCCGATCACTCCGCCCATGTTCAGCAGGTGGACGTGGTCGCCGGGCGCCAGCCGCTCGGGCAGATGCCCCGAGTAGCCGAACAGGGCATGGCGATGGCCGAGGGCGCCGGCGACCACGTCCCCCTTCTTCACCTGCGCCATGCGGCCGCTCGGCAGCTCGAGCTGGCTGTAGGTGGTCTTGTCGTTGAGCACCCGCACCGCCACCACCACCCCCTCCTCGCAAGGGATTTCGGCGCTCACCCGCACCTCCCGCTTGAGGCCGCAGGCGCGGGTGACCGAGGCAATCTTGTCGAGGAGCACCGTCTTCACGAGCCGTCTCCAGCCCCGGCAACCGGCGTCATGCGGGCGTACAGCTCTCCCGGCAGCGCCACGATCCGCGAGAATCCGCGGGCGTCCGCCGCCGACCACTCCCCCGCCGCCTCGCCGTAGACCCCGCGCGTGGCCGCCCGCAGCGAGAAGGGGGAAGCGACCCCTTCGACGAACGCCTGCCCGGTCCGGAACGTCAGGTAGACCTCGCCGGTGACCCGTTCCTGGGACGACAGGAGGAGCGCCTCGATGTCGCGGCACACCGGGTCGAGGTGCTGCCCCTCGTGGACCAGATCGCCGTAGACGGCCGCAACCGTCTCCTTGACCCGGATCTGCCGGCCGGTGAGCACGAGCTTCTCCAGCTCCCGGTGGGCGGCGAGCAGCACCTCGGCCGCCGGCGCCTCGAAGGCCACCCGCCCCTTGATGCCGAGGATGGTTTCCCCCAGGTGGATGCCGCGGCCGATCCCGTACGCCGCAGCCGCGGCTTCAATCTTCTCGATCAGCGCGACCGGCGGCAACGCCTCGCCGTCCCAGGCTGCGGGCACGCCGGATTCGAAGGCGACCGTGTGGCGCGCCGGCGGGAGCAGCGCATCGAACGCTCCCTTCGTCAGCACCCAGGCGGACTCGGGGATCGAAGCCACCGTGTCGAGCGTCTCCTTGCCGCCGATCGTCACCCCCCAGAGGCCGCGGTTGATCGAATAGGCGGCGCCGGCCTGCGGCACCGGCAGGTTGCGCGCTTCCAGGAAGGCCACCTGCTCGGACCGCGGCCGGGGCGCGTCGCGCACCGGCGCCAGGATCTCGAGGTCCGGATCGAGCGTGCGCAAAGCCACCTCGAAGCGCACCTGGTCGTTGCCCGCCGCCGTGCAGCCGTGGGCGACGGTGCGCGAGCCGAGCCGGGCCGCCGCCTTCGCCACCTCCTGCGCCTGGATCACCCGCTCGGCGCCGACGCAGAGCGGATAGACACCCCCCCGCCGGACGTTGCCGAGGATCAGGAAGCGGAGCACGCGCGCGAAGAAGTCCTCCCGCGCGTCGATCAGCAGGTGGTCGGCCGCCCCCAGCGCGCGCGAGCGGCGGGCGAGCTCCGCGGCGGCCTCCGCGTCGAGCCCGCCGGTGTCCACGGTCACGGTGACCACCGGCCGGCCGAGCGTCTCGGCGAACCAGGGGATGCAGAAAGAGGTGTCCAGCCCGCCCGAGAAGGCGAGCACGATCGGATCGGGCATCGGTCAGCCCTCCTTGAGAAAGCTGTCGAGACGGCGGATGAAACGCTTCTGATCGGCGGCGGCGGCGGTGGCGACGAACACGGTGTCGTCGCCGGCCATGGTCCCGACGATCTCGGGCCAGCCGGCGCGGTCGATGGCAAGCCCCACGGCCTGGGCGGCGCCGGACATGGTGAAGACGACGGTGAGATTCGGTCCGGCCGGCTTGACGCCGCGCAGGAAGTGGGAGACCTCGGCCACCCCGGGATCGTGCTCCTCGCGCTCCGCCGGCCGCGCGTACCGGCCGCCGAACCACCCCACCCCGAGGTCCCGCAGATCGCGGCTGACGCTCGACTGGGTCGCCGGCACCCCCCGCTCGCGCAGCCGCTCCACGAGATATCCCTGGCTCGGCACCCGCTGTGCGTCGAGGATCGCCAGGATCATCTTCTGGCGGGCTTCACGGTTCTCGGGGTCGGGTGGCATGGTCGGTGGTCTCGCTGCAAATCGATGCGCATCATACTGCATGTCCAGCATGACGTGTCAAGCATGGATGCTCGGAACACCGGACGATCGATCCTCAAGGGTTCTGGCCGTGTCGCTAAAACAGGATATTTATTGTCTCGACCGGCCTCTGATGCTACTCTCTAATTCCGACATGGAGGGCTCTGGATGGAATCTCTGTACCGGAGGCGCATCACCATCGACGAATGGGAGCGAATCATCGATGCCAGGGTCTTCCCCGAGAATGAACGACTGGAGCTGATTCGAGGAGAGATCCTCAGGGTGCCACCCTATGGGGATCGCGATGATCCACCTTTCGTGCAACGCCACGCCGCCTGTTTGAGGAGACTCAACCATCAGCTCCACGCTCGGCTCGGCCTCAACGCCATCGTGGACATACGGTGCCCCATGCCGATCGGCGGGAAGCATTCAGAGCCTGAGCCAGATATCACCCTCCTCAGGTTACGGGAGGATCTTTACTCGGCTAACTCACCGGCACTCAAGGATTTCCTGCTTGTGATCGAGGTTTCTAACTCCAATCCTGAGTATGACCGCGACGTCAAGATTCCCCTCTACGCCGAAGCCGGCATCCCCGAGTCCTGGCTGGTCGATCTGATCTCCGGCACCCTCTTCGCCTACCGCCGTCCCGGGCCCCAGGGATATCAGGAGGTGCGAACCTACCGTCGCGGAGAGTCTCTCGCTCCGGCGGCCTTTCCCGAGATTCGCTTCTCCATCGACGAAATCCTCGGCTGAGCCCAATTCTCATCGTCCCGATCCGTTTTTCACCGTCCGGACCGTTTTTATAGTTTCCCCGCCGCTTTTTTAGCTTCCCCAGCCGCCATCTTTCTTCCCGCGCCGCGATCCTGCCATCCCGAGCCCCTATCTTTCTTCCCGCGCAGCCATCCTGGCTTCCCGAGCTGGAATCCTGCTTCCCGCGCGGCCATCCTGGCTTCCCGGCCCGTCATCTTTTTTCCCGAGGCGCCATCTTTCTTCCCGCAGCCGCATCCTGGCTTCGAAGACCGCCATCTTCGTTCGTGCGGCGTCGGGGAGGCTTATTTGGAGGAAAGGTAGACCGTTGCGCCGTGTCCCTGGAGCTTCACGCGGCCGGATTCGATCGCGACGACCGTGAAGCCCTGCACGGTCTCGCCCGGGCCCATGACCCGTCCGTCCAGGACGGCGATGGGGTGGTCCGGAGAGAATACGATGCCGTTCAGCTTGACGCTCCCACCCCCGGGGACCGGCAGCTCGCCGACGTAGGTGTCGCCTTCGACCAGGCCGCTGGAACCTGCCGAAGGTGCGGCGGGAATGGGCTGAGACGGCGTGGCGTCGACCGGCGCGGCAGGGGTCGGGACAGGCGCAGGGGTCGGCGCGGAGATCGCCTGCGCGGCTTCCGGAGCGGGACTGCGCGGGGCCGCCGGCGGCGGCGCCTCGACCTGCGGCGCGGTCTGGCGCGGGGATTCCTGGACCGGCGTCGCGGCGACCGGCGGGGATTGAGGGAGCGGCTGGGGCGTCTCGGGAGGCAAGGCCGGAATCGTGGCCGGAGCCGGAGCCTGCGGTGCGGGGACGGCCGGAGTTGGGGTCGCGGGAGCCGCCGCGACCTGGGTCTCCGCCACCGGCTTGTGGAAGGGGCCCCAGCCCGCGAAGAAGGCCAGGGCGAACACCGCCGCCGCCAGGACGCAGCCGGCACCCAGGCCCGCCAGCAGCGAGATCCAGGGCGCGCGCCGCTCCGGCGCGTCGGCCACGCCCACGGCGTACGGCACACCCTGGCGGAGGGAGTCCTGGCGGGCGGCTTCCGCGCGCGCCTTCTTCAACGCGTCACTGATCAGGCTCATGTGAACTTCCCCTCCAATTCCCGGATCGCTCGCCGCACCTGCCTCCAGGTCAGCCGGTCCGTGCCCTCGACGAAACCCGCCAGCAGCGCCTTGTCGCAGACCGCGTTGACCAGCCGCGGGATCCCCCCAGAGTAGTTGAAGACCGAGCGGATCGCCCAGGAGGTGAAGGCCGGCCGGCCGTTGGCGCCGACCACCTGGAGGCGGTGATGGATATAGCGCTCGACCTCCAGGCGCGACAGCGGCGTCAGGTGATAGCGGACGGTGATCCGCTGCCGGAGCTGCCGCAGGTTGCGGTCGTTGAGCTTGTCCCGCAGCTCGGGCTGGCCGACGAGGACAATCTGCAGCAGCTTGCGCTGGTCCGTTTCCAGGTTCGAGAGGAGGCGGATCTGCTCGAGGAGCTCGTTGTCGAGGTCCTGGGCCTCGTCGATCAGCAGCACCACGTCGTTGCCGGTGGCGAGCTGTTCGAGCAGGAACTGGTTGAGCATCTCCAGGCAGCTCGCGCGGTCCGCCTTCCCCGGCTTGAGCCCCAGCTCCACGAGGATGGTGCGCAGGAGCTGCGTGGGATTGAGGCAGGGGTTGAGGATCAGCGCCGTGACGTAATTCGGCCCCAGCTCGTCGAGCAGCGCCCGGCAGAGCGTCGTCTTCCCCGCGCCGACCTCGCCGGTGATCTGGATGAACCCCTTGCGCTCCCGGATGCCGAACAGGATGTGGTTGTACGCCTCGCGGTGGCGGTCGCTGAAGAACAGAAAACGAGGATCGGGCGTGATGTTGAACGGCGGCTCGCGGAAGCCGTAGAACTGGTCGTACATCTTCAGAGAGACTTTCTCGTCAAGGCCTGACCTCGAAGCCGAGTCCACGGGCCGCTTCGGCGAGGCGCCCGTCGAAGGTAGCCAGTGAGGAAGCTCCTAACCCCACCGCCACCGCAAGATGAAGCGCGTCGAGGGTCCGCAGGATCACCGTAGATCTTGAGGCCAGACGTCCAGCCGCTTCGCTGTGTGAGGAGAGAAGGGCGACCCGCTGCATCAGGCCCTCTTCCAGGTGTGACTCGAAGGACGCTCTGGCGGCATCCGACTGGGAGACCGAAAGCTCTCCGAGCTTCACCTTCCTTGCCAGTCCAACGTGGAACTCGGCGACGGTCAAATCGCTGATGAAAATGGGTGGGGCTGATTCAAGGATCCGGTTCGCCTGCTCGCTGCCCGCCTCCAGTACATAGATCGGAAGCAGGAGCGAGGTGTCCACGTAGATCAAGAACGCTCGTCCTCACGCATTTCCACCACCGTGTTGCCGGGATGGCGGGGCGCGCCCAGGCTCTCACGGAAGGCGGACATGTCGGGGAATCGGGAGACCGCCTGCCGGAGCGGGGCTTCATCCACGACGATCACGACGCGATGCTCACCCTGGGCGAGATAGCCCGGGATCCTGGCGGTGATCGTACCTTCCTCGGTGACGGTGGCAACGGTTTCGATCGTCAGCATGGAACCTCCAGAGCTGCGCCCATCCTACAGCCGTTCTAGGTATACGTTCACGGCGCCTTCGCCGTCGCGGTCCCTTTCTTGGCGCCTTCGCCCAGCAGGTACTTGCCGTACCAGGCGAGGTAGCGCTCGTAGCGGTCCTTCTGGTAGCTCGGCTTGGAGATGCCGTGGTTCTGGCCGGGGTAGATCACCAGCTCGGTGTCGCGGCCGAGGCGGCGCAGGGCCTGGTAGAGCTGCTCGCCGTTGAGCAGCGGCACGTTGACGTCGTCGGCGCCGCCGAGGATGAGGGTAGGGGTGGTGACCTTGTCGATGCGGAAGAAGGGGGAGATCCGCATCCACCCCTCGGGGTTCTTCCAGGGGAGCCCGAGCTCGGCCTCCCACTCCCGCTGGTAGTGGTCGGTGCCGTAGTTGGCGAGGTAGTTGACCTCGCTGGCCCCCGAAGTCGCGGCCTTGAAGCGGTCCGTGCGGGTGAGCACGTGGTCGGTGAGGATGCCGCCGTAGCTCCAGCCGCCCACGCCCAGACGGTCGGGATCGGCGATGCCCATGGCGATCACGGCGTCGACCGCCGCCATCACGTCCTGATAGTCCTTGTTCCCCCAGTCCGCCCAGATCGCCCGGCTGAACGCGCTGCCGTAGCCGGTCGATCCCCGGGGGTTGGCGCCGATCACCGCGTAGCCGTGGGCGGCCAGGATCTGCCACTCGGTCTGGAACGCGGTGCTGAACTGGGCGGTGGGACCGCCGTGGATGCGCAGGATCGCCGGCAGCTTCCGGCCCGGCTTCGCGTCCGGAGGCAGGGTGAGGAAGGCGTCGATTTTGGTGCCGTCGGCGCTGGTGGCCTGGAAGCGCTTCACCTCGCCGAGGCGGATGCCCTGGAGGAAGTCGTCGTTCGTCGTGGTCAGCCGCCGCAGCCCTCCCCCCTCGACCGCCGAGATCTCCGGCGGGCGCTGCGGCGTGCTCTCCAGCACCGCGATCTTCCCCTGGGGGCTGAGCGCGAAGGTCTCGATCGAGCGCTCGCCGGCCACCACCCGCTCGACCGGGCCGCCGCTCACGGACACGCGGGCGAGATGGTTGTTGCCCCCCTCCTCCAGCACGAAGTAGACGGAGGCCCCGTCGGGCGCGAAGCGCGGGTTTTCGACGTTGCGGTCGAGCTCGGCGGTCAGGGGCTTCGGCTGGCCCCCCGCCACGGGCACGATGGACACATGGTTGGAGGCGTACCAGATGTCCTTGGGATCGCCCCCCGCGACGTACGCGATCCAGAGGCCGTCCGGGCTGAAGGCGGGCTTGCGGTCGGCGGTGGGTGCGGTGGTCACCGCCCGCGGGGTCTGGCCGGCTTTCGCCTCGACGACGAAGATGTCGCTGTTCTCGTTGGCGTCCGGATCGGCCGTGCGGTTGCTGGTGAAGGCGAGCGAGCGGCCGTCCGGCGACCAGGCGGGATCGCTGTCGTCATAAGGGCCGGAGGTGATCTGCGTGGCCTTCTTCGCGGCGACGTCGAAGACGTAGAGGTGCTCGCGGAGGTCGCGCAGGAAGCCCTCGCCGTCGCGCAGGAACTGCAGGCGATTGATGACGATCGGCTTCGGCGTCTTCTCCGTCCCCGGCTTCTCGCCACCGGCCTTGTCGTCGGCGTCCGGATCGTCGGGATCGGCGTCCCCCACCACCAGGGCGAGCCGCTTGCCGTCCGGCGACCAGGCGAGGTCCGAGACGCTGGCCTTGAAATCGGTCAGCTTGACGGCCTCGCCGCCGCGGCGGTCGAGCAGCCAGACCTGGGCCTTCTTCCCCTCCCGGCCGGAGAGGAAGGCGAGAGAGCGGCCGTCCGGGCTGAAGCGCGGATGGTTCTCCGATTTCGGGCTGGCGGTCAGCCGCAGGGGCGCGCCGCCGGCGAAGGGGACCATGTAGATGTCGGTGTCCGCGTTGTCCTCCTTGGGATCGAGCTGGCGGACGGTGTAGGCGACGAAGGCGCCGTCCGGGCTGATCTGGGGATCGCCGACCGTCTTCAAGGCGAAGATGTCGTCCACCTTCAAGGGGCGCGGGCCCTCCACGGCGAGGAGAGCACCGAGGGGAACGGCGAGCAGGGCGGCCAGCAGCGCGCCGGCCAGGCGGGAGGTGCGTCGGTTCATGGGCAAATCCTACCAGGACTGAAGACTGGTTCGATCGGGAGGTCCGTGGCCTGCGACCTCAACCCCTATCCCCTTCTCCTAAGGAGAAGGGGGACGATTGCGATGCGGCCCCCGTTGGGCCCTCCCTCTCCTTCAGGAGAGGGATCGAGGGTGAGGTCGCAGGCCACGGATGCCCCCGATCGGGTAGACTTCGAATCCGGCCTGTCGGACCTCTTTCGACCAAGGAGCCCCCATGAAGCGTACGCTCGTTCTCGTCCTCCTGACCTGCTGCGCGTTCCCCCTGTTTGCCCAGGAACGCGCCCAGGAGCCGGTGGACCTCTCGATGATGACCCGCATCCGCGACGAAGGCCTCCACCATTCCCAGGTGATGGAGACGCTGTACCACCTGACCGACGTCATCGGCCCCCGGCTCACCGGCTCGCCGCAGGGCAAGGCGGCGAGCGACTGGACCCGCGACCAGTTCGCGGCCTGGGGGCTGGCCAACGCCCATCTGGAGGGGTACCCCTTCGGCCGCGGCTGGTCGTTCAGCTCCTGCCAGGTCCGCATGGTCGCTCCGCGCACGGCCGTCCTCCTCGCCCTGCCCAAGGCCTGGACGCCGGGGACCAACGGGCCGGTGCGCGGCGCGGTGGTGCACATCAAGGCGGAGACCCCGCAGGACCTCGACGCCTATCGCGGCAAGGTCGCCGGCAAGATCCTCCTCCTCGACGACGCCCGCGAGTTCAAGCCGTTCGGCGAGTCGAAAGTCGCTTTCGATCCGAGCTCCTTCGGCGAGGAGCCCGAGCGCTATTCGCGCGAGGACCTGGAGCGCATCGCGGCGTTCGAGTACCGCGACCGCGATCCGGCGGTCCGGCGCGCCGCCGGGCTCAAGCGCTTCCAGATGCGGGCGGCGTTCCGCGAGTTCACGGCGAAGGAGAAGGTGCTGGCGACTATCTCGGGGAGCCCGCGCAACGAGGGCATCCTCGGCGTCTCCGGCGGCGGCTCGCAGGAGCCCGGCAAGGCTTCGAACGTGCCGGAGATCGTGATGGCGGCCGAGCACTACAACGAGATCCTGCGCCTGCTCGACCACGGCGAATCCGTGGAGCTGGAGATCGACGACGCCACCCACTTCCACGAGGACGACTCGCAGGCCTACAACACGGTGGCCGAGATCCCCGGCACCGACAAACGGGACGAGATCGTGCTGGCCGGCGCCCACCTCGACTCGTGGCACACGGGCACCGGCGCCACCGACAACGGCGCCGGCAGCGCCGTGGTGATGGAGGCGGCGCGCATCCTCAAGACCCTCGGCGTCAAGCCCCGGCGCACCATCCGCCTCGTGCTCTGGACCGGCGAGGAGGAGGGGCTGCTCGGCTCGATCGCCTACGTCGGCAAGCACTTCGCGTCCCGCCCCGAGAGCAAGAGCAAGGACGACATCCCGGCCTACTTCCGCGAGAAGACCTGGCCGCTCCAGCTCAAGCCCGAGCACGCCAAGGTCTCGGCCTACTTCAACCTCGACAACGGCGGCGGCAAGATCCGCGGCATCTACGCGCAGGAGAACGCCGCGGCCAAGCCGATCTTCGCCGCCTGGCTCGCCCCCTTCGCCGATCTCGGCGCCGACACCGTGACCCTGCGCGACACCGGCAGCACCGACCACGTGGCGTTCGACGACGTCGGCCTCCCCGGCTTCCAGTTCATCCAGGATCCGCTCGATTACTTCGCGCAAACCCACCACACCGACCTCGACACCTACGACCATGTGCCGGCGCAGGACCTGGAACAGGCCTCGACGATCATGGCTGCCTTCCTCTACGACGCCGCGATGCGCCCGGAGCCGATCCCCCGCAAGCCCCTGCCCCAGGAGCCGCCGAAGAAGGAGAAGAAGGAGAAGGACGCCCAGGACACGAAGAAGGAGACCAAGCCATGAAACAGCGGCTATTGGGAAGCCGGGGTCCCACCGTCTCGGCGCTCGGCCTCGGCTGCATGGGGATGTCCGACTTCTACGCCGGCCGGGACGACGCGGAGTCGCTCGCCACGCTCGAACGGGCGCTGGAGCTGGGGGTCACCTTCTACGACACCGCCGACATGTACGGCCCCCACACCAACGAGGAGCTGGTCGGCCGTTTCCTGCAGGCCGTTCCCGGTCGCCGCGAGCGGGTGGTGCTCGCCACCAAGTTCGGCATCGTCCGCGACCCCGCCAACCCGCAGGTGCGGGGGATCAACGGCCGGCCGGACTACGTCCGCTCCTCCTGCGACGGCAGCCTGAAGCGCCTGGGGGTAGAGACGATCGACCTCTACTACCTCCACCGGGCCGACCCGAAGACGCCGATCGAGGACACGGTGGGCGCCATGGCCGGGCTGGTGGAGGCGGGCAAGGTGCGCTTCCTCGGCCTCTCGGAGATCAGCCCGGAGATCCTGCGGCGGGCCCACGCCACCCATCCGATCACCGCGGTGCAGAGCGAGTACTCGCTCTGGAGCCGCGACCCCGAGGACGGCATCCTCGACGCCTGCCGCGAGCTGGGCGTCGGCTTCGTCCCCTACAGCCCGCTCGGCCGCGGCTTCCTCACCGGCCAGATCAAGCGCTTCGACGACCTCGAGCCGGACGACTACCGCCGCAGCTCGCCGCGCTTCCAGGGGGAAAACTTCCAGAAGAACCTCGACCTCGTGGCGCGAATCGACGAGATCGCGGCGGCCAAGGGGTGCACGCCCGCCCAGCTCGCTCTCGCCTGGGTGCTGGCGCAGGGGGACGACCTCGTGCCCATCCCCGGCACCAAGCGGCGCAAGTACCTGGAAGAGAACCTCGGCGCCCTCGACGTCGCGCTCTCCGCGGACGACCTGAGGCGGATCGACGAGATCGCCCCCAAGGGCGTCGCCGCCGGCCCGCGCTATCCGGAGGCGATGCTGGCGACGATCAAGTCGGTGAACGAGTAGGGGGAAGAAAATCCCTAGAGGGACGGAAACCCAGAGAAGGAAGGACACCTCCTGGGACCGCCGGCGTCCCGCCGGCTCTAACTCCGCTTTTAATTAGTTTTAGTTAGTTTTAGTTAGAGCCGGCGGGACGCCGGCGGTCCCAGGGAGCTCGTGGCCTTCCGTCCTTGCCGCAGGGCTCGCGAATAGGGCAATCCAGCACCCTGAGGGGTAGGACAACGCTCGCGGTATTTCACTTTTCTGTGGGACAAGGAGACCGTACGTGAGAAACAGAACGATCCTGACTTTGCTCGGCTTGTCGCTCCTTCTCAGCTTCGCCCCGCTGTCGGCCGCCACTGTGATCCAGCACGGCATCGACGTCTTCACCACTTCGGACAACGGCAAGACCTTCTACGATTTTTCCTATACCCCCATCCCCGCCGGCTTCTTCTGCGCGGGCTCCAAGGCTTTCACCGGCAAGGTGGCCTTGAAGGGCCTGCCGCTCACGACGGAGCCCGCGGGCCAGCTCGGGAGCGCCGACACGATCGTCGAGCGGCTCGACAACGCCGCCTTCGACAAGAAGGGGATCGCCACGACGCGGATCCAGTTCCGGGCCCTGTCGCTGGTGAGCAGCGCCCCGATCAAGACCTCCTGCGGGGATTTCCACGTCTACGTCACCCTCGCCGGCAAGCAGCGGGTGACGACGATGAGCATCTTCCGCACCCAGGAAGGTGGCGGTGACTTCGCCGCTCCCCTCGCGGTGGACGGGCGCATGACGTTCATCCCGGTGAAACCGCCGGTGGGCAAGAGCGCGCGGAAGCTGGAGCTCACGCAGAGCTTCACCTTCCCCGGCAACCTCCTGCCCTGGAGCCTCGTGGCGGCGGACGCGCCGGCGAAGAAGCTCAACGTCGTGAAAGTCGACACCAACGGCGACCTGGTCCCGGACACCCTGCTTCCGGGCACCTCGAACTTCTCGGCGGGCCAGTTGCCGGAATTCTTCATGGCCAAGCAGGCCTGCTCCTGCTGCCCGACGCAGACGTGCCACACCCTCAACGGGCAGTATCACTGCGTCGCCGGGCCGTCCTGCCCAGGCGTGCCTTCCTGCTGCTAAGCCTTCCTGGGGCGGCGGACTACTCCTTGTCCGCCTCCCCGCCGTCCTCCTCGTGGTTGGCGCAGCGCGGCTCGACCCAGACCCGGCCATCGCGGGCGGCGAGGAAGTGGGCGGCCTCGGGGCCCCAGGTGCCGGCGGGGTAGATGGGCAGGTCGGAGTGCCCCTGATCGTCCCAGTAGTCGAGGATCGGCATGACGATCTTCCACGCCTCCTCCACCTGGTCGCGGCGCATGAACTGCGAGGCGTCGCCGTTGATGACGTCGAGGAGCAGCGTCTCGTAGGCCTCGGGCTCCGGCATCTTGAACGCCTCTTTGTAGCTGAACTCGGTCTCGACGGCGGCCAGGCGCATGTTCGATCCCGGGCGCTTGGCCTGGAAGCGCAGGGCGATGCTCTCCTGCGGCTGGATGCAGAGCAGCAGCCGGTTGGGCTCCATCTCGCCGATCGCCGAGGCCGGGAACGACTGGTGCGGCACCGGCCGGAACTGGATGCAGACCTCCGAGGCGTGGACCGGCATCCGCTTGCCGGTGCGCAGGTAGAAGGGCACGTCCTGCCAGCGCCAGTTGTCCACGAAGAGCTTGAGGGCGACGAAGGTCTCGGTGGTCGAATGGGGATCGACGCCGGTCTCGCCGCGGTAGCCCGGCACCTTCTCGCCGGCGACCAGCCCCGGCCCGTACTGGCCGCGCTCGACGAGTTGATGGACGTCCTCCGGCTTCAGCCGCCGGATCGCCCGCAGCACGTCCACCTTCTTGTTGCGCAGCTCGTCGGCCTCGAAGGAGACCGGCGGCTCCATGGCGATCAGGCAGAGGATCTGCGTCAGGTGGTTCTGCACCATGTCGCGCAGGGCGCCCGAGTGGTCGTAGTAGCCGCCGCGGGTGCCCACCCCCTCCTCCTCGGCGACGGTGATCTGGACGGAATCGATGTAGCGGCGGTTCCAGAGCGGCTCGTAGACCGAGTTGGCGAAGCGGAAGGCGAGGATGTTCTGCACCGGCTCCTTGCCCAGGTAGTGGTCGATGCGGAAGATCTGCGACTCGTCGAACAGGCCGCCGAGGAAGCCGTTGAGCTCCTTGGCGCTGTCGAGGTCGTGGCCGAAGGGCTTCTCGAACACCAGGCGCGAGCGCTGGATGTCCGTCAGGCACCCGCCGTCGTGGAGCTGTTTGGCGATGAGCTGCATCGCCGTCGGGGGGGTCGCGAAGTAGAAGACGCGCGTCGCCGGTTTGCCCGCCTGGGCGTCGAAGGCGTCGAGGTCCTCGGCCAGGCCGCGGAAGGCGGCGGCGTCGGCGAAGTCGGCCCGGCGGTATTCGAAGTGGGTGGTGAAGATCTGCCAGGGCCCGTCCTCGGCCTTCCCCTGCCGGCTGAATTTGTCCACCCCGTCGCGGGCGTGCTGGAGGTAGACGGCCGGATCCTCCTCCTTGATGTCGAGGGCGATGACCTTGAACGGCTCGGCGAGCGACTTGTCCAGCCAGAGGTTGTAGAGGGCCGGCACCAGCTTGCGCCAGGCCAGGTCGCCGCCGCCGCCGAAAATGACGAAGGCCGTCGGATTGGTCGTTTTGTTCCCCACGCAGTCTCCTCCGGTGTAGGGGCGCCCCTATGTGGGCGCCCTGCTCACTCCAGGGCGGCCACGCAGGGCCGCCCCTACAGGTTCTCTAAACTGCCAGTCCCAACGCCTCGAAGGCCGCCCGCGTGCGGTCGAGGTCGCGGTGCCAGACCTCGTGCATCCCCATGCGGCAGGCCACCTCGGCGAACATCAGCCGGTCGTCGACGTAGACGACCTCGTCCGGATCGGCCTGGGCGACATCGAGGGCGATCCGGAAGATGTCCTCGTCCGGCTTGCGGAAGTGGACGTAGCTCGAGACCACGAAGATGTCGACGAATTCCTTGAGATGGAAGCGCCGGATGCGGTCGGTCGTCAGCTCCCGCCCCTCGTTGCTCACCACCACCACCTTGAGGCCGTTCTTCGCCTTGACCTGCTTGTACATCTCGATCATCTCGGGAAAGCTGCGCGCCTGCGACAGCATGAAGTCCACCACCTGGTCCTCGGTGAACGGCCGCGGCTCCCAGAAGACGACCCGCTGGAGATAGATGGAGAGGCTGATCTTGCCGGCCTCATACGTGTCGTAAGTGAGGTGGTGGCGCTCGTCCATCTCGTCGGGATCGATCTGGAACTGCGCGGCGACCTGTTTGCGCAGCCCGCGGTCCCAGCCGTTGGTCAGCAGCACGCCGCCGAGATCGGTGAATAGATGGGTGATGCTCATGGGGACGGATCTTGACACAGGAGCGGCCGCCGCCGCGCATCCGCGGCGGGCGCCACCCGGGCTCGGCGGTCAGTGCGCCTTCTGGCGCGCCTCGAAGCGGCGGATGAGCTCCATGGTCGAGGCCCCCTCGGCGCCGGGACGCCAGGGGCGCCGCCAGGGCTGATCCTGAAGCCGCTGCTTGCGGCCGAGCATCTCGGAGAGCCTCCTGCGGTCGTGATCGACCTGAGGGGCGTGCAGGCGGTCGAGGATGACGTCGACGGTCATCCGCCGCGCGTCGCCATGGCCGAGATTCCTCGGCACCGGATTGTCGATCGATCGATTCCGCATGTATATACCCCCATCTCTATCTACGAATGAGCCGGCTCCCCCGTCCAACCGGGTTCCCTCGGTTAGACACCCGCCGCCGCCCTTCGGTTCCACGGCCTCCTCCGGCAGGTTTCACAGAGGTATACGCCGCCGGCGGGAAAGAAGATCAGGCCCCACTCGAAAAACGCCGAGAAAAACGCCCGGCACCTGGAACCGTTGCACGACACGGCCCACGCTCCTCGCTCCCGCCCTTCCCCCCCTCGCGGCCACCCTCCCCCCATCTCCCCTTCCGGGCACCGGGCATCGACTTCAAAGATCTCCGCGCGCCTCTCTATAAATCTGGACAATATATGGACAAATCGTGCATGTCAAGATGATGCGCGCGCCTTCTCAACTTCTTTCCTTCCAGATCGGCTGGTTTGTCCAGATCTCCGGTCGCGGGCATGCCCGTTGCTTCAAAGCTCGCCGAGAGGAGAGATCAGCCATGCATCATCACCAAGCCAACGCCTGGAAGGGGCTCGCGGCCGGCCTCGCCGCCGGGCTCGCCGCGACGTACGTCATGACCCGCTTCCAGGAGCTGTCCGGAAAGCTGGAGAAGAAGCTGAAGCAGGAGGACGAATCCGACCATCCGCAGCACTCCGCCAAACGCGGGAAGGGGGAGAGCGCGGAAGGCAAGAAACAGGGCGAGGACGCGACGGTCAAGGCGGCGACGCGCCTCTCGCGCGCGATCTTCCATCACGAGCTGACCCTGCGGGAGAAGAAGACCGCGGGACCCGCCCTGCACTACGGGTTCGGCATTCTCACCGGCGGCGCCTACGGGGCTCTCGCCGAGGTCGCCCCGGCGATCACGCGGGGGATGGGGACGCCGTTCGGAACGGCGGTCTGGCTAGGGGCGGACGAGATCACCGTGCCGGCGTTCCGGCTGTCCGGTCCGCCCTGGGAGACCCCGCCGTCGGTTCACGCGCGGGCGCTCGCCGCGCACCTGGTCTACGGCCTCACCACCGAAGGGGTGCGGCGCCTCGTGCGGCGCGTCTTCTAGGGCGGCTCAGAAGCCCTTGAGGACGACCCGCGGCTGGAAGCTGGTGGGATCGAACCAGAGGACCCCGCCGATCTGGTCGAGCGTGAGGCGCGACGGCTTCCGGGCCTCCGGGCCGCCGGCATAGGTGAGCTCCGCGGAGACCAGCTTGCGGAAGCCGAGCGACCGCGAGCCGCCGGTCGCGAGGTCGAGGAGCTGGAGGTCCCAGCCCGCGGCCGGCAGCCCCTGGCGCGCGACGACCACCCGCAGAGCTTGAGGCCCCGGCTGATCCGCCACCACCACATTGTAGACGCCGCCGAAGTGGAAACGCCGCAGCTCGGAGCGGCCGTCCGGGGCCAGGACCCGCAGATCCCTGCCGTCCCCGACCCGGTCGAGGGCCACGATCCGGCCGTCGGCGAGGAAGGACGCCAGGGAGCGCCGGTCGCCCACCGCCGCCAGATCCGCGCCGGTCCTGGCGTCGACCAGCCGCAGGCCCTCCCGCTCGCGCAGGATCCCGCGGCTTCCGTCCGGGGAGAGGGTCAGGCTCGGGAGCCCCTGGACCTTGGGCATGTGGCCGACCGGCTCGAGCTTCGGAGCGGGAGACCGGAGGTCGAGCTCGAAGATGTCCGGGACCCTCTCCTGGAGGTTGTCCGGTGTGCCGGGCATCTCATAGGAGGAGATGTTGTAGACCCGGAGGTGGTCCGGATCGACGAAGGCGATGCGCGGGCGGTCGGTGATGCTCTCGTAGTGGGCCACCGCCAGCAGGCGGCCGGTGTCGATGTCGTCCACCGTCACACGGCCTCCGCCACCGCTCTGGTACGAGGCGATCCGCCGGCCGTCCGGCGAGAGGACGAAGCTCCACGGCGGGTTCTTGAACGAGATCTGCGTGCGGACCGGAGCGGCCCCGGGCCGGTCGAGGTCGAGGCGGAACAGCACGATCGGAGAGACGTACGGGTACCCGTCGTAAGCCAGCCAGACGGCCCGCCGGCCGTCGGCCGAGAAGCCGATCTGCGGCTCGAACCCGGTGGCGACCGACCCGAAACCGGCTCGGAGGTAGCGGCCGGAGCTCAGGTCGTAGAGGAAGGCCGGCTGATAGCCAGGGCACCGCTTCGAAGGTCCCACCAGGGCCATCCAGGAACCGGTCGGCGCGGCGGTGATCTGCCAGATCTGCTGCAGGTCGGCGGGGCCGCCGGAGATCGCCCAGACGGAGAGGCCGGTGAGCAGCACCGCGGCCGCGAGCAGGCTCCCCCACAGGGACAGGGAGAGGGCGCGGTGCCCGCGGCGCAGATCGGTCCTTCCCCGCGCGACCTGCAGGGCGCCGGCGACCGCGAGGGCGAGGAGGGCGATCAGTAAGAATCCGTTCGCCATCCAGTCGCGAGGGTCGGTCCAGGAGCTCCGTTCCCAATAGACCGGAGGCGATCCGACTCCCACCAGGGTCAGCCGCCGCCAGGCCCCCCAGTAGAGCCCGGCGACCACGAGGAGCGCGCCGAGGTCGAGCACGATCCAGGGCGAACGCGCGCGCACGATCACGCTCATCGCGTGGGAGGCCAGGAGCAGCGCCACGAGACGGAGGCTCCAGAGCACGAGCAGGCCGGCCCAACCGCCAACGGTCGCCTGGAGACCGAAGGGGTTGCCCTCGATTCCCAGCAGGGCGGCGGGAATCAGGACGAGCAGGCCGGCGCCGAGCATCAGCGCCAGGCAGGCCGTGAGCTTGCCGGCCCACAGGGTCCAGCCGGTGAGCGGCCGGGCGAAATAGAAACCGAGCCGCCGCTCCGCCAGGTCGGAGGCGATCATCGAGGTCCCCAGGAAGAGCGCCAGCAAGGCCGCGAGCAGCGCCGCGAGGCCGAAGGCCAGACCCGACCGGAGGTCTTCGGCCGAGGCGCCGCCCGGCAGCAGCCCGGGGACCAGCGGCAGCACCACCGGCACCAGGCTCAGGACCAGCGCCACCACCCAAAGCAGCCGGCGCTCGTGGAATTCACGCTCGAAAACGGCGACGAACCCTCTCATCGGTCCTCCTCCCCGCGACCCGTCAAGGCGATGAAGATCTCCTCCAGGGTGAGCGTCGTGACCTCGGGCTCATCCTCCAGCGGGAGCCGGCCGGCGTCGAAGCTGGAGACCACCGCCTCGACCTCCCAGGCGCGCGAGGACACGGCCACCGGCGCCAGAGCGCCGAGACGCGCGATCGCCGCCTCCCGCGACCGCGGGAAGCTGATGCGGCGGAACCGCCCCTTGAGCGCCTCCATCTCCTCGTCGAGCACCAGCCGCCCCTCCCGCAGGATAGCGACCCGGTCGGCGATCGGTTCGACCCCCGCGAGGTCGTGGGTGGTGATGAACACCGTCGTGCCGCGGTCGGCGAGGTCGCCGATCAACTCCTCGAAGACGGCCTTCCGGGCGACCGCGTCGAGCCCCAGGGTGGGATCGTCGAGCACCAGCAGGCGCGGCGCGCTGGCCAGCGCGAGGCTGAGGGAGACCTGGCCCTTCTGCCCCTTGGAAAGCTTGCCGAAGGGGGTGTCGAGGGCCACGCCGAACCGCTTCAGCCGCGCCTCCACCCCGGCGGCGTCCCAGCGCGGATAGAGGCGTGAATAAAAGAGCGAGAGACGGCGGGCGGTCATCGCCGGCGGCGCGTTCGGCTCTTCGGGCACCACCCCGACCTCGGAGAGGATCGCCGCCCGCTCCCGCCAGGAATCCCGGCCGAGCAGCATCGCCCGGCCCGATTCAGGCTTCTGCTCTCCCAGCAGGCAGCGGACGAGCGACGACTTGCCGGCGCCGTTACGGCCGAGCAGGGCATAGACCGACCCTTCCGGGATGGCGAGCGAGACCTGGTCCAGGGCCAGCCGCTGACCGTAGCGGACGGTCAGTGCCTCCAGCACGATCGGGTTCATCCTGCCTCTCCTTCCGGAACGCCGTCCCTCAGGCTCCGCCACGCCACATCGACGGTCTCCAGCGCCTCGTCGCGGCTGGCCCCGAGGGTCACCGCCAAGCTGGAATAGCGCACCGCCTCCTCGAGCAGACGGGCACCCCGTTGCGAGTCCTCGGCCACCGGCGGCGTCGCGGAGACGAACGTCCCCTCGCCGCGCCGGACGCTGAGCACCCCCGCGTCGGTCAGCCGCTGATAGGCCTTGAAGACGGTCGCCGGATTGACCTGCAGATCGCGGGCGAGGTCGCGCACCGAGGGCACCACCGCCCCCGCCGGCAGCGCGCCGCGAGCGACCAGATGCTGCACCCCCTCCTCGATCTGCCGCCAGATCGGACGGGCGTCGCGGGGATCGATCCGGAGGAGGGGGGGCATGGCGGGGAGAAGTGTACCATAGTTGCAGTACACCTTGACGGAGAAGTTGGCCCTCATCACCCCGGCCCTCTTCTCCCAGCCCTCCACCCACCCTTCCGGGGAGAAGAGGGAGTGGTTAGTGTGAGTTAGTCAAAAGCGCGCTCGGGATGTTTTAGCCCCTCTCTCCCCGGCGGGAGGGTGGAGGGCTGGGAGAGAGGGGTTGGGGAGTGAGGGGCCGGGCGGGGGGCGTCTTTTTTCGCGGTACTTCGCGATACGATGCCCTCGCCATGCTTCTCCGTCGCGCTCCCGTCACCGTCATCCTGCTGGCCGCGATCGGCGCCGTCTATGTCCTGCAGCTCGTAGTCGGCGACAGGGCGATCGAGCTCGGCGCCAACTACGGGCCGGCGATTCAGGCGGGCCAGTACTGGCGGCTGGTCACCAGCATGTTCCTGCACGGCGGCCTCCTCCACCTGGCCCTCAACGCCTGGGCGCTCTACCAGCTCGGCGCCCTGTTCGAGCTGCTGGTGGGCTCGCCGCGGATGCTGCTGGTCTACTTCGCCACCGGCATCGCCGGATCGCTGGTCAGCGCCTGGTTCTCCAAGGTGCCGAGCGTCGGCGCCTCGGGGGCGATCTTCGGGCTGCTGGGGGCCCTGATCGCCTTCCTCGCCCGCCGCCGCGGCGCGCTGACGCCGCAGGGGAAGGCGATCCTGATGCAGCTCCTGTTCTGGGCGGTGGTCAACGTCGTCTTCGGCTTCTCGGACCCGCAGATCGACAACTCGGCGCACCTCGGCGGCTGCGCCGCCGGCCTGCTGCTCGGCTTCACCCTGCCGGAGCGGCGCCAGCTCCCTTCGGCGCCGGAGCCGTGGAATACTGACGCCCGGGTGTAACGGTTTGTTACAATGAGGCGTCCGGGGGCGAAAAGCTTCTGCCCGCCCGCCCTCTCCAACCTGTAAAGCCACGACGCCGCTCCCGGGGTACCCCCCGACCGGGCACGACCGCGAGAGGCGAATCTGGAGGATTTTGCCGCATGGCACGACGAATGATGAACCGCCTCTACTACTTCACGATCGAGGACGAGACCATGCTCTCGGAGGCGTTCGCGACGCTGGAAAAAGAGGTCTACGCGATCACCTACAAGGTCGCCGGGACGGAGGACGTCTTCGTCACCACCAGCGAGACCAAGGACGCGATGGACCGCCACGACATCGCCTACAACCTGCTGGCGGAGGAGGACGGCGCCAAGATCGCCGTCTACCACTCGCCGCTGTCGCGCGAGGAGCTCGCCGACTTCGAGGACGCCATCAAGGCGCTGGCCCTCGCCTACCGCGCCATCGCCGTCGCCTGCGTCGGCGTCAACGGCGAGAGCAACCTCGGCTTCGACCTGTCCAACGGCGCCAAAGCCTACACCTACTTCACCGCGCCGGCCGGCCACACCTTCATCTGGCGGCTGTTCCGCGAGCGCGACGAGGCGGTGGACTTCCTGACCAAGCTCACCGCCGGCGAGAAGAAGGCGATCGAGTGGGCGGAGTCGATCCCGCTCAATTCGGTCAAGGAGCTGAAGTCCTATCATTGAGGTCCTGACCTCTTCGGGAGCCCCAGCCTGAGCGTCCTGCCCCTCTTCGAGCCCACCTACGGCGTCGCCCAGCTCTGCGGGGAGGTCAAAGAGTTCCTCGGCGAGGCCTTCTCCGCGGTCTGGGTGGCCGGCGAGGCGCAGCGCGTGCGCCCGAGCGCCCGCGGCCACGTTTATTTCGAGCTGGTCGAGAAGGGGGAGCGCGACGAGATCGTCGGCAAGCTCGACGCGGTGATCTGGAAGGGGGACTTCCTCAAGGTCCAGCGGCTGCTCGCCGCCTCCGAGCAGAAGCTGGTCGACGGCGTCCAGATCCGCTGCCGCGGCGGCCTCGACTTCTACGCGCCGAGCGGCCGCCTGCAGCTCTGCGTGCGGGAGGTCGACCCCGCCTTCACCCTCGGCCTGCTGGAGCGACGCCGGCGGGAGACGCTGGCGGCCCTCACCGCCGCCGGGCTGCTCGAAGCCAACCGCGCCCTGCCGCTCTCCGAGCTGCCGCTCGCGATCGCGCTGATCACCTCGCACGGCAGCGCCGCGTACCACGATTTCCTCTCCGGCCTGGTCGAGAGCGGCTACGGTTTCCGGGTGCTCTTCGTCCACGCCGCCATGCAGGGGCGGGAGGCCGAGCGCGAGGTGGTGTCGGCGTTGCGGGCGCTCGCCGGGATGGGGATCGACGCCGCCGTGCTGATCCGCGGCGGCGGCTCGCGCACCGACCTCGCGGCGTTCGACAGCCGCGCCATCGCCGAGGCGATCGCCCGCTCGCCGTTTCCGGTCCTCACCGGCCTCGGCCACGAGATCGACCGCGCCATCGCCGACCTGACGGCCCACACCGCGTTCAAGACGCCGACCAAGGTCGCCGAGTTCCTGATCGAGCGGATGGCCCGCGCCGACCTGGCGGTGCTGGAGCTGCGGCGGGCCCTCGCCCGCGAGGCCCTGGAGCCGCTGCGCGCCGGCCGCGAGGCGCTCGGCCGCGCCGAGCGGGGGGTCAGCCTGGCGCGGATGCGCCTCGCCGCCGCCGGCGGCCGGATCGACGAGCACGCCCGCACCCTGGCGCGGCTCGGCCGCAGTGCCCTGCGCGACGCCGGCCGGCGCGGGGAGGCCCTGGGCGGCCGCCTCGCCGAGCTCGCTCCCCGCCGCCTCGCCGCCGCCGAGAGCCACCGTCTGCGCGCTGGCGAGCGGATCGCCGCCGCCGGCCGGGGCCGTCTGCGCGAGGCCGCCGCGACCCTGCAGGGGGTGGAGCGCCTCTGCCAGCAGCTCGCTCCGGAGCGCACCCTGGAGCGCGGCTTCAGCCTGACCCGCGACGCCGCCGGCCACCTGGTCCGGCACCCGGACCAGGTCCGGTCCGGCGATCTCGTCACCACCCGCGTCGCCGGCGGGGATTTCAACAGCCGAGTGGAGGACGCTTGAGTGGAGGAATAATGGCCGAACGAGAGAATGAACCGAACGAGGCCCCGTTGAGCTTCCGCGCGGCGATGGACGAGCTGGAAGGCATCCTCGAGCGGATCGAGGGGGAGGAGATCGACATCGACCGCCTCGCCGAGGAGCTGCGCCGCGCCGCCGTGCTCCTCGACCTCTGCCGCGGCAAGATCCGCAAGGCCGAGGTCGAGGTCACGCAGATCGTGCAGACCCTGGAGGAGCCTGCCGGATAGGCCCTGACAGCTCCGTCCGTAGCCCCCCGTCAGTGAGGCGGTGTCCGCGCCTTGAAGGCCCGCGTGTCCGCGCTGCTGGCGAGGTGGTGCAGGGGATTGTGGTAGATCCTCGTCGTCCTGTTCACGGTGTCGGTCACGGTGATCGTGTACTCCAGGTCCGTGAGGGCGCCGTAGAACACCCAGAAGAAGTGGTTGACGGCGCGGGCGTCGAGCACCTTCACCATCACCTTCAGGTCCCCGGGATCGAAGAACCAGAACACTCCCACGTTGCCGGTCACCGGGACCGCGTGTGCCGGCTGGGTCGCTCCCGAGACCGGATCGACGAAATCCAGCTTCACCAGGAAGCGGCCGAGCGAGCAGAAGGCCGTCGGGGTGGGCGCGCACCTCGCGATCGCGGCGGCCGTCGGGCTCGTCCCGGCGGTCGGAGCCACGGCGGCGGCCGGCGGTGCCACGGCCGGAGCTTCCGTGGGGAAGGCGTGATCGTCCGACAGGCTGGCGTACACGCCAGGCGCGTTGTGGTACGTCCGCACCGCGCCGGTCGCGACGTCCGTGACCTCGACCGTGAATCCCACATTCGAGAGCGACCCGTAGGCGACCTCGAAGTACCCGTTGACCAGACGAGCGTCGAGCACCCTGACCATCAGCTCGAGGTTGCCGGGATCGGTGAACCAGAAAGCGCCGGTGTCGCCGTCGAGCGGCTGGGTCTGGGCGGCGAAGGCGTTGCCCGCGCCGTCCTGCCAGCTTACCCGTACCTGGAAGCGGCCGCCGAGGCAGAGCACCTCCGAGGTCGGGACGCAGGCGGGAGCGGGGGCCTGGAAGCGCTGGGCGAAGACGCCGTCCTGGCTGCCGTCGCGGCCGTCGGCGACCGACGGCGGTGGGAAGGGCGGAATGGCCGGAGCCAGGCCGCCGCTGGTCCAGGCCAGGACGAAGCTGCCCGCGGGGCCCGCGGCCGCCGCCGGCTGCACCTCGAGGTCGGTCAGCGTGGAGCTCACCGGGAAGACCGGGCCGAGGGGATTCCAGGAGAGGTCGAGGAAGCGGGCATAGACCAGCGGGTCGGCGTTCGCCTGCCAGGTGACGAGCGCCGTTCCGTCCGGACCCATCGCGGCGCTCAACGCGGAAGAGCTGGCTCCTCCCAGGTCCCCGATCCGGATCGGATCGCCGGCGGGAGCCCCCGCGGCATCGAGGCGGCGGACGAGGACCTGCTGCGCCGTGAGGTCGTTGTAGACCACCGCACCGTTCCCCTGCGGATCGAGGAGGGGAGCGCTCCCCTCCTGCACCCCGCTCTCGAACGGGTTGATCCGGACTTCCGGATCCCAGGCCGCGCTCGCCACGTCGTAGCGGCGGCCCCAGACGTCGAAGCTGCCGCTGCCCAGCCGGTGATCGTCCCAGCTCACCAGCAGGTCGCCGGCAGCGCCCACGGCCAGCCGCGGGACGTCGCGGCCGAAGGGGGCCGGCTGGTTGACCTGTTCGGGCTGCCCCAGCGGCTGGTCGTTCGCGTCGAGGCGTTGCAGGACGATGCGGTCGCCGTCGATCTGGGTGAGCGCCCAGACGACGAAGGCGTTGCCCGCGGCGTCCAGGCCCACGTCCGGCGAACGGCGCAGGAGGCCCGGCGCCGGTGCCACCACCAGAGCGTCCCCCTTCGCCTGCCCCGCGGCGTCGAACCGCCGCAGGTAGATCGCCTGCTGGTCCTCCCAGGCGACGGCGATCTCCCCCGCCGGCGTCATCGCCACGCGGGGAGGAGAGCTGGGGAGCGCGAGAGGGGCGACCACGATCTCGTCGCTCCTGGATTCTCCGGAGGCCGCGAAGAGGCGGATCTTGAGCGTCTCGGGGACGCCGAACGGAGGGAGCCCGGAGGAGCCGTCCACCCAGGCGACCACGAAGTCGCCGGCGGCGTCCTGGGCCACGTCCGGCTCATCCTGGGAGAGATGAGCGACCTGGTTGACCTGGAAGTTCGGACCGGCCGGCGGCGGCACCGCCGCGGCCGCCATGGCGGGCAGCAGGACCGCGGAAATGAAGGCGAGCGAAATTCTTTTCAATGGATACCCTCCCGATCAGGCTTCTTCAGCATAGATCGGCGGGATGCACTTTGGAAATCCCGATGCAGGGGCGCCCAGCATGGTGCGTCTCGCGCACCGCGGCATGTTCTTGACACACTGCGGCATTCCTCCCTACGATGCCGCTCATGACCGCCATCGCCGCCGAGCCCCGCACGCCGACCACCTCCGCCCCCGGTGCCCTTTCGATCGAGAACGGGATCGCCTGGCTCCGCCTCGACGATCCCGGAAAGAAGGTCAACACCCTCTCGACCCGCCTCTTCGAATGGTTCGAGAGCCAGATCGACCCTCTGGAGCGCGAGCGGCCCGAGGGTCTCGTCCTCTACTCCGGCAAGCCCGACGGCTTCGTGGCCGGCGCCGATCTCGAGGAGCTGCTGGCGTTGACCGATCTGGCGGACGTCCACGCCATGCTCCAGCGCGGCCACGAGCTGATGGAGCGCCTGCGTGCCCTGCCCTTCCCGACCGTCGCCGCGATCCACGGCGCCTGCCTGGGAGGCGGTCTGGAGCTCGCCCTCGCCTGCAAGCGGCGGGTGGCCACCGAGCATCCGAAGACGAAGCTCGGCCTTCCGGAGGTCCAGCTCGGCCTCCTTCCCGGACTCGGCGGAACCCAGCGGCTGCCGCGGCTGATCGGCGTCCCGGACGCCCTCGACCTCATCCTCACCGGCAAGCAGCTCGACGCCCGCAAGGCGCGCCGCCTCGGTCTGGTGGACGACACCTGCCACCCCACCGATCTGCGCACGGCGGCGGAACGGGCCGTCCGCGACCCCGGCGAAGTGAAGACCGCCAAGAAATCCTTCGCTTCCCGCGCCGGCGACTTCCTCTCGCGCACTCCGCTCGGCGGCCCGGTCGTCTGGGACAAGGCGCGCGCCGGCGTGATGGCGAAGACCGGCGGCCACTATCCGGCGCCGCTGGTGGCCATCGACATCGTCCGCGAGGGGATGAAGCTGCCGCTTCGCCGCGCCCTCGACCTGGAGGCCGGCGCCTTCGCCGAGCTGGTCACCTCCGAGACCGCCAAGAACCTGATCTCCATCTTCTTCGCCAAGAACGAGGTCGAAGCCCGCGCCGCGAAGATCGCCCGCGCCGCACGCCCGGTCGGCACCGTGGGCGTGCTCGGCGCAGGCTTCATGGGCGCCGGCATCGCCCAGGTGCTGGCGCAGAAGGGGGTGCGGATCGTCCTCAAGGACCGCGATCTCACTGCGGCGGGCCGTGGCTACGCCTTCTGCCAGCAGCAGCTCCGCGAGCGCGTCAAGCGCCGCCGCGCCACCGAGGCCGAGGCCAAGATCGACCTCGCGCGGATCCTGCCCACCGCCGACTACCACGACCTCCGGCGCGCCGACTTCGTGATCGAGGCGGTCTTCGAGGACCTCGACGTCAAGCGCGCGGTCCTGCGCGAGACCGAGGCGGTGGCGCCCGAGAGCCTGATCTTCGCCTCGAACACCTCGACTATCCCGATCGCCCGCATCGCCGAGGCGAGCCGCCGCCCCGAGCGGGTGGTGGGGATGCACTTCTTCAGCCCGGTCGCCAAGATGCCGCTGCTCGAGATCATCCGCCACCCCGGCACCTCCGAGGAGACGCTGGCGACCACGGTCGCGGCGGGGCGGACGATGGGCAAGACCGTGATCGTGGTCGGCGACGGCCCCGGCTTCTTCACCTCGCGCGTCCTCGGCGCCATGCTCAACGAAGCCGCCTGGATGCTCACCGAGGGAGCGGACATCGAAAGGGTGGATCAGGCGATGACCCGCTGGGGCTGGCCGGTGGGCCCCTTCGCGCTGCTCGACGAGGTCGGCCTGGACGTCGCCCGCCACGCCGGCGAGGTGGTCCACGCGGCGCTCGGCGACCGGGTGGCGCCGCCGCCCATCTTCGAGCGGATGATCGCCGACCGCCGCACCGGCCGGAAGGGGAAGCGCGGCTTCTACCTCTACGACGACAAGGAGGGCAAGAAGAAGGGCGCCAAGCGCGTCGACCCCGCCGTCTACCCCCTCCTCGGCTGGCACGAAGCCCCCATCGCCGATCAGGAGATCACCGAGCGCTGCTGGCTCCAGATGCTCAACGAGACCGCCCGCTGCATGGAAGAGAAGATCATCACCAACCCCGCGGACGTCGACATCGGAGTCATCTTCGGCTTCGGCTTCCCCCCCTTCCGCGGCGGCCTCCTCCGCGAAGCCGACCGCCAGGGCCTCCCCTGGGTGGTGGAGACGCTGGACGCCTACGCCGAACGCCACGGCGAGCGGCTGCGCCCGGCGAATCTGCTGCGCGAGATGGCGAAGACCGGGGCGAGCTTCTACAAGACTTAAAGAGTCTCTCCACCCTCCTGGGACCGCCGGCGTCCCGCCGGCTCTAACTCCGCTTTTAGTTAGTTCGAGTTAGAGCCGGCGGGACGCCGGCGGTCCCAGGAGGATGCCTCTTCGCCGCAAGCGGTACAATGTAGGGCATGGTGCCGCGCCTCGACATCCAAGACTGGCGATGACGGATCTGGAAAACGTTGCCTCCCGCCTCTTTTGGTGGAAAACGCCCGCCGAAGCGCTTGCTTACCCGAGCCGCTTCCTCGCCCAGGTGATGACCTACGGAACGATCGAGGATCTCGCGGTCGTCCGCCGCCATTTTCCGGAGAGCGCTTTCCGAGATGTCCTCGCAGATCCGCCGCCGGGAGTTTTTGACCCTCGATCCTGGAGCTACTGGCATGTTCGTTTTGGGATCGCGGCATCCAGTGATTTGCCAAAACGTAAGCTAACTTGAGAGCAGTTCTAGAAACGAGACGGCGAAGACGGGACGAGTTTCTATCAGATTTAAAAGATCTCTCCATCCTCCTGGGACCGCCGGCGTCCCGCCGGCTCTAACTCAAACTAACTTAGACTAACTTAGTTTGTTTTAGTTAGAGGGCCGGCGGGACGCCGGCGGTCCCAGGAGGATGCCTCTTCGCCACAAGCTGCCTTGAATCATCGCCGCACCACCGCGTTCACCACCCCATCCACCACCCCCGCCATCCGCCGATAATCCAGCGTTGCCGGCGTGTCCCCGGGCGCGTGGTAGTGCGGGTTCCGGACGTCCGACGTATCGGTCACCATCACCGCCGTGATCCCCAGGTCCCAGTAGCTCCGCTGGTCCGAGGCGTCGATGCCGGCGTCGCGGGGAGCGGTGAAGCTGACGGCGGGAAAGCCGGTGCCCTGGATCGCCCTTTTGACGAAGCGCGTCAGGCCGCGATCGCTCCAGCGGCCGGCGATGGCGATGAAGTTTCCGCGGCTTGGATAAAGGATCTTGAAAAGAAAGTTGGGAGCCGGCTGCCGCTCGGTGAAGTAGCCGATCATCTCCAGGGAGATCATCCCGCGGACGTCCTGACCCTGGAGCGACCGGGCGTGGACGGCGCTCCCCATCCAGGGCGAGCCGAACCAGGGGGGCTCCTCGTTGGCGTAGGCCACCAGCTCCACCCGCGAGGAGAGGGCGCGGCCGTCGAGGAGGCGGGCTAGCTCGAGGAGGCCGGCGGTGCCGCTGGCGTTGTCGTCCGCTCCCGGGTTGAGCCCGAAGTCGCCGAACGTGTCGTAATGCGCGCCGATCACCAGCAGCGGACCGGTTGCCGGTCCAAGCGCGGCGATGACGTTACGGTAGGTCCGGCCCCGCGCCTGAAAGACCTGATCGCGGACCCGGGCATGAGTCTGGGCGAAGCTGCCGCGGATGTAGGCCGCCGCTTTGTCCAGGATCTCCGGATGGTCGCTGTCCCGCGGGGAGGCCTGAAGGCTCAGGAACTCGACGTGCCGCCGCAGGCGGTCCGGATCGGCCTTGAGACCGCCGCGGGCGGCCAGGGCGCTGAAGGTGGGTTGCGTGATCGCCGCCGCGGCGAGGGCGAGCAGGAGTGCCAGGGCCGCGAGGGTGGCGCCGAGAATCCGCAGGAGGCTGCGCAGGAGAGGTCGCATCACATCTCTCCTACGTTCGGCGGCGCTGATTCGTTGGATACGCCTTCAGGGCGTCAGGGCAACTTCAGGACGCCTTCTTGGCGGGTTCGGCCTTCCTTGGCGACAACTTGACCGCTGACAGACCACTTGCCGCCTGCCGCGCTCGCGCCGATTCCAGAATCCGCTCAAGGTCATAATCCGCCTCGCGCGCAATTTGCTCGCGAACTGCATGGATTTCCTCGATGATGGGATCCTTGCGGGGCATTGCTAGAACTCCTGAACCAGTTCCATCGGCGTGCAGATGACAGGGGGCTCATAGCCGACGGCCCGGCAGGTGCCCTCAACTTTACCACGCAAAGTCGCGTTGGCAATATGAGCGCAGTTCCATGTCAACAGGTAGTCCAAACCGTGAACGGCCGCCAGTGCAACATGAAGTGCATCCACGTACGCCTTGGCAGGCATTCCACCCAAGCGGAGAATCTCACGAGCCAGGATGGCCGTCTCCGGCGTCAGTTCGACCAGCCGCGCCTCGCGCAGGGCAGAGAGCCGGCGCCCAGCCGCCTCCTTGTCCCCACCCTTCGCCTCGTCGAGGACGAGCTGCGAGATGTAAAGGTCAAAGGAGGATCGCGTCTCCCACCAGTCACGGGTGATCTGCTGATGGGCGGCGCGGATCAGGTCATGACTCGGTCTTGCGGTGAGGTAGCTGACGACTGAGGTCTCCAGATAGAGCTTCGGCTTCATTGGCAATCCTGGAACGGGAATTGAGGCCCAACGGGGGCATCTTAGCCCAGGCCCGGAACGTGGCGCGTTTCCAATGGGCCACCGCGTTGGAAAATGACGGCAGAGGGAACGGCCCCGCCTCCATTCCCTCTGCCAGGCACATCAGTTTTCAAAGAGCTCGGGCCGTTCCTCGGGAGAATCCCCGGACCGCGGCCTCGACGCCGACCGCGACGGCGGAGTCCCTCGATCCGTAAGAGTCCCTGGCCCACTCGCCGCAGGGCCGACGTCTCATGAGGAGGGCGTTGACTCAGCAACAAGGATGTACATAGAATGGATGACAGAAGGCCGGTTGTCAAGCCCCGCTGGAATGGGCCGCGAAGCGGGCCTGAGATCGGAGGCGGAGGGCTTAGCGGCTCCTTCCCTCGATTCTTTGGGCCGTTTCTTACGGGGAATGGGATCGGATGCGCGGGGAACGCGCCATTCCCCGCCGTGCGCGGAACGTTCCCCCGAGGGAATGTTCCTCGCACTTGAATGTGCATGATGAACAGAAGAGGGAATCTCTCGTTTCCCCTCGCTCCGACGGCGTTGTGAACGGGGAATGGGGCATCGGATGTCCGTCGCGGAGCGTGAAGAGCAGGGAATGAGGCTCATCGGGCCCCTCTCGTCGCATTCCCTGGGCTTCACGAGCCATTCGCTGCGGGGAAGGCGGCAAACGCCGGACTCACGGCCTGTGAAGGGTAGGGAAAGGGACGTGAAGGGCGGGGAATGAGGCTCGCGGAGCGTTTTTCCGGGCTCGCGGGCGCGGTCGGGTTCATTGAAAACTGAATCGAAGAAGGTGCGCGCCCTGGCGGCGGGCGCGCGCTGTGGGGAGGGAGCTCCCGGGGATCGCACCGCCCGCGATCCCTGGGATATTCTCTCTAGCTGGAGCTGCTCGTGTCCTGGAATCACCCCATCGTCCGCGCGTTCCTCTCCTGGCTCGTCCTCTTCGGCGGCCTGTCGCTGGAGGCGCTGACGATCCATCGGGTCGGCTTCGCGCCGGTGCCGGGGCTGTCGCGGAAGGAGCGGCTGGCGGAGCTGTTCACGGATTTCGACCGCGAGGAGCCCGGCGTCGCCGTCGGTGTGGTGCGCAACGGCGAGGTGCTCTTCCAGGCGGGATACGGCCTCGCCGATCTCGACCGCAAGACGCGGATCGATCCGGACACCGCCTTCCACATCGCCTCCTGCGGCAAGCAGATGACCGCCGTGGCGATCCTCATGCTCGTCGAGGAGGGGAAGATCGACCTCGACAAGCCGGCGGCGAAGTACCTCCCCGAGATGCGCGGCTGGGCGAGCCGAGTCACCGTCCGCAACCTGCTCCAGCACACCGGCGGCATTCCGGACACCTATGAGGCCCTCAAGGAACGGCCGGGTATGCCCACCGGCCTGGACGCGCTGAAGCTCCTCGCCCGCTGGAAGCGGCTCGACGCGCCGCCCGGCACCCGGTTCGTCTATAGCGACTCCGGCTACGACATCCTGGGAGTGCTGCTCCAGCGAGTCTCCGGCCGCTCGTATCCGCGGTTCCTGGAGGAGCGGATCTTCCGTCCGGCCGGCATGAAGGGGAGCTTCGTCTACGCTCCGGAGCGCCTACGGACGGCCCGGCGGGCGCTGGGCTACGACCGGGCGTTCGGCGGCCGCTGGATCCTGGACGACGACAGCCCGCTCAACCTCCTCTACGGCTCCGGGGAGGTCTATTCGACGGTCGCCGATCTCGCCCGCTACGACCGGGCGCTCTTCGGCAACCAGTTGATCCGCCCCGCCTCCCTGGCGCAGATGTTCAAGCCGGGCGAGCTCGCGGACGGCACCTCCGTCCCCTACGGCTTCGGCTGGTCGCTGACCGCCGACGCGTTCGGCGAGCCCTACTACGGCCATCCTGGGAACTGGCTGGGCTTCAGCGCCTACATCCTGCACTTCCCGAAGGACGACCTGGCGGTGATGGTCCTCTCGAACCGTTCGGACGCCGACCCCGAGTACCTGGCGACGACGACGGCGGAGATGTTCCGTCAGCCCATTCCCTCGAACGCGCGGATCTCGGCCTTGAGGCTCTCCGGCAGCGGGATCGAGCGGCCGGTCCCGTAGTCGACCCAGACGATGACTCCGGAGCCGTCCGCGACCCGCTCCTCCGTGCCGCGCAGGATCAGCTCGTACTCCATCTTGAAGCTGCTGCGGCCGATCTCGGTGACCCGGGTCTCGACGTCGAGCTCGGCCGGCCAGCGCACCTGGCGGCGGAAGTTGAGGTTCGCCGCCGCCAGCGCCGGCCCGTGCGTTTCGGCCTCCTTGTGGGCGGTCATGCGGACGGCCGTGAAGTAGCTCATGCGGGCCGACTCGCAGTAGGTGAAGTATTTGGCGTTGTTGACGTGGCCCATCGTGTCCATGTCCCCCCAGCGGACGGTGATCGGCTCGACGTGCCGCGCTTTCGGTCGCTCGCTCATCGCGTGGTTCTCCTCTTCATCGAAGCTCCGCTATTCTCTCGCAGTGAGCGAACCGGCGCGCGCGACTCCCAAGGGGCCTCCGCCCCGTCCCTCCGCTCTGGAGGAGTGGCTGGCGAGCCGGCTGTTCTTCGTGATGTCCCCCCACATGGTGTGGATGGAGCAGCCGGACCCCCCGAACGGCCTGGAGCCCTTCGAGCCGGTGACGATCGAGCGGACGAAGGGACCCGGCGTGCTGACGGCGACCTGGTATCCGGCCCCTACGGCGGAAGGAGCCGAAGCGCGCGGCGTGGTCCTGCTGCTGCACCCCTGGCTTGGCTGGGGGAAGTCCTACTTCTACCGCCGCGGCCGGATCCAGGCGCTGCGCGCCGCCGGCTACGCCGCCCTGGCGGTCGACCTCCCGGGCTTCGGCGGCAGCGGAGCGCGCGCCGGACTCATGGACCGCGACATCGAGGACGCCCTGGAGTACCTGCGGCGGCGGGCCGGCGGTCTGCCGGTGCACCTCTGGGGGGTCAGCTCGGGCGGCTACTGGGCGCATCCCGTCCTCAGCCGCGGCGAGGGCGTCTCCGGAGCGATGTTTGAAGACGTCTCTTCCCACCTGATCCGGTGGTCCTGGCGGCGGCTGCCGCTGAAGCGCCCGCTGTACGTCTTCTTCCTCGTCTTCTTCCGCCGCGCCTTCCGCTACCTCGATCTCCGGAGCCACGCGCCCTTCCTGCGCGCCAAGGCCGTCGCCTACGCCGGCGGCGAGAAGGACCCGGGCGTCCTGCCGGACGAGACCCGCGAGCTCGCCCGGCTGGCCGGCGGGAGGAGCCTCATCGTGCCGGGAGCCGATCACCTGGCGGCGATCAAGATCGCCAACGAGGAGCTGATCGGGCTGGCGATCGAGACGTTCCGGGCGGCGGAGAAAGCCTAAGAACAAGGACGTAAAGGACTTCAAGGACAACAAGGACAAGAACATTGGCCAAACTGTCCTTGCTGTCCTTGCCGTCCTTTACGTCCTTGATTCTGACGCTTCCGAAGGGCTGGGGCTGAGCAGCCCTTTCTCCCTGGCAAAGGCAATCACTCGCTGCACGCTCGCGAGCTTGGCCTTGAACTCTCCCGCCTTTGATTGCCACCTGAGCCGCTTACCGTTCACGACGAACGTAAGACGGTGCCGCTTGGGGCCACGAAGCCATACCGCGCCGGCGATCAGCGCTGCGCCGAGTGCCCCGATCGGTAGGCTCGTACCCGCCGGGATGTCCAGAGTGAGGGTGAACAGGATGAGGGCGATGAGCAGGGCTCCGAAGATCATTGGCATGATCGCCCACTTGATTTCGTAGGTAATCGCGGAGCACTCAGCCATGGGGTATTGCACAAGCTCGAAAGGTTTGAGCGCAAGCTCTTTCCGTTTGATGAAGACGAGCTTGTTTGTGGAGACCTCCGCGACTTGATTGGCGTTTCCAACGTACTCGTCTGGGAGGACCAGTGTCGCGATGTGCTCGTCTTCGTCGCGGTCCATGTTCCGCCTCTAAAACCCACCCCCCAAACCCGTGCTCGGCCCCAGCAGCACGGCGTTCAGGAAGATCGGCATCGTGGCCCGCCAGAACAGGCGGTAATCGGGGTCCTGGACGAAGAGGACAACGCTCCCCTTGCCGCGCTGCTCGCTGCCGACCAGCAGGGAGCCGGCGAGGCGCTGGGCGGCTTCGGGCCAGGCGAAACCGGCGGCCACGGGTGAGTCGTCGGCGGCCAGCAGGACGTCCTGACGGGGATCGCCGGTCGCCTTGAGCACGGTCGAGCCTTCGTACAGGACATCCGGCGAGGAGGCGAGCCCGAGGGTCAGCGGGTGGCGCGGCTGCATGCGGGTGGCGAGCACGGCGCCGGGGGTGAAGATCGGCCGCTGGGCGAGCTGCTTCTGCGCCGGGGTCCCGCTGAGCTCCGGGTCGTCGCTCTCGGCGTCCGACTTGTCGTCCTTCTTGGGCGGCGTCCAGCGCTTGATCGAGGTCAGCTCCTTGTCCTGGAGCCAGGTGACGGCGTCGCCGATCGCCACCAGCACGCCACCGGCCTTGACCCAGCCGTCGAGGGCGGTCTTCAGCTTGTCTCCGATGTGATCGTCGTAGGCGCCGTCGGGAAGGATCAGGACGTCGAAGTCGGCCAGCGGGATCTGGCGGAGCTGGGCGAGGTCGAGGCGGTCGTGATTGACGCCGATCTGGCGGTCGAGCAGGTACCAGAGGAAGCCGAAGGAGGTCACGTCCACGCCCTCGCCGCTCAGCAGCCCCACCCGCACCGGGCGCACCGAGGGCATGTCCTTCGAGCCCAGCGAGCTCCCCTTGATCTCGTAGGAGGAGGAGACCCCCTGGGCCCGCAGGCCGTTCTCCTGGAGCAGCGACTGGAGGATCTCGCGAATATTGCCTCCAGGAGTTCCTCCAGAATTTCCCCCGTTGAGCCCACGCGGGATGAACAGCGTGCCCGAGGGGTAGCTGATGCCGCCACCGGAGAAGGGGGCCATGGAGACGCGGAAGCGGATCTTGCGGTTCTGCAGCGCCGCCGTCAGCCGGTAGGAGGCGATCCCCTGCGGCGGCACCAGCCAGCCGAGCTCCCCCTCTCCCTGGATGCCGCCGGACGCTTCGGCGAGCGGGTGGGCGTCGATCGCCACGTCCCCCGCGGCCACCCAGGTGCGCAGGTTGTAGGCGAGCGGCAGCGACCAGGCGGTGATGTCGTAGAACTCGCCGTCGAGGTTCTGCTCCAGGCGCTGGCGCTGGCGGTCGAGGAACCCCTGGTTCATCGGCGCGTCGATCTCCAGGAGCGCCTGCACCAGGTTGCCGAGCGGCTGAGCCGTCGACACGGCATAGGTCCCGGCGGCGAACCGGTGCGGCAGCGCCTCGCCCGCGGTGGGTTTGGCGAGGGCGCGGACGGGGACGTCGGCCCCTTGAGCGAGCTGGCGGACGCGGACGCCGTGCAGGGTGAGCAGGTCGGCCAGCGCCCGCGCCTCCGGCTGGTCGGCGGGCCAGAGGTAGGTGCGCGCCCCCTCGGCGGAGGGCCTGGCGCGGTTGGCGGCGAAGTCCTCGAGGAGCTTGCGGTCGTTGTGCGCCGCCGTCCGCACGGTGGTGAGCGAGGTCGTCAGGTGGCGGGCGACGCGGTCGGCGAGGGTGAGCACGGTGCCGTCCGGAAGGGTCAGCGCCACGCCGGCGTGGCCGCCGCCGGCCATCTCGTAGGTCATCCCCACGGCGCCGCGCAGGCTCGGGTAGGAGTCGCCGTAGCCGGGATAGAAGAGGTCGTAGTTCTCTTCCTTGAAGTAGACCCACCCCTGGTGGTCGAAGGCGGCGGCGTTGGCGCGGCCGAAGGTGTCGAGCCAGGAGATCACGCGATGGTCGATCTGCGGATTGATCGGCTCGGCCGAGGGGGGGAAGAAGTAGGAGCTTTCGGTCCCCATCTCGTGGAAGTCGACGTAGACCTGCGGCTCCCACGAGCGGTAGGCGGCGATCCGCTGGCGGGTCTCCTGCTGGCTGGCCCAGGCCCAGTCGCGGTTGAGGTCGATCAGGTAGTGATTCTGGCGCCCGCCCGGCCAGGGCTCGAAGTGCTCGGCGGACGTGCGCCGCAGGTTGGCCTCGTCCCCCCGCCGCTGCCGGTAGGCGTTGACGTAGCGCTCGCGGCCGTCGGGGTTCTGCAGCGGGTCGATCAGCACCACGACGTTCTTCAGCGACTCGCCCATCTCCCCCTGGGCCGCGGCTAGCACGTAGGCGGTGGCCATGGCCGCCTCGGCCGAAGAGGCCTCGTTGCCGTGAACTCCGTAGGCGAGCCAGACGATCAGCGGCGTGCGGCGGACGATCCGCTCGCGCTCCGCCGTGCTCAAGGCCGCCGGCTCGGCGAGGCGGAGGACGTCCTTGCGGATCTCCTCCAGCCGCTCCAGGTTCTCCGGCGCCGAGACGGCGACCAGCTTCAGCGGCCGCCCCTCGTAGGAGTGGCCGTACTCCCACATCTTGACCCGCGCCGAGGCCGCGTCGAGGGTCTCGAGATAGGCCACGATCCGGTCCCAGGAGGTGAACCGGGCGCCGAGCGGATAGCCGAGGAACGCCTCGGGGCGCGGGACGCGCTCGTCGAGCGGCGGCAGGTCGAGCGACTCGCCGCGGGAGAGCGGCGCGATCAGCCCCGCGTTGGCAGGCGCCGGCTGGGCGTACGACAGCGCCGCCACCAGGGCGAGCGCGAGGGTGAGAAGCGAGGTCTTGCGGACCATCCTGGCGGACATCGTGGGCCTCATGATGTGAAGTCGGGAAAGACGCGGGCTCAAAGGGCGACCAGGCTCTCCGACGAGATGTTCAACCGTTTCATCATCTCGTGGAGCGTGGTGGGCTTGACCTGCAGGAGCTCGGCGGCGCGCTTCTGGACGCCGCCGCACGACTGCAGGGCGCGGATGATGATCTGGCGCTCGTATTGGCTGATGGCGTCCTTGAACGAGAAGCCGTTCGGCGGCAGCGCCGGCGGCGGCAGGCCGGCGGCGGCCGACTCGCCGCGCTGGCGCACGGTCGACGGCAGCAGCTCCTCGGTCAGCACCTCGCCGGTGGACAGCACCACGGCGCGCTCGATGGCGTTCTCGAGCTCGCGGACGTTGCCCGGCCAGGGGTAGTCGATCAGCAGCTCCATGGCGCGCGGCGCGATCTCGCGCAGGGCCTTCTCGTTCTCCGCCGCATAGTGGGCGAGGAAGTGCTGGGCGAGCAGCGGGATGTCCTCGCTCCGCCTCCGCAGCGGCGGCAGGGTCACCGTGATCACGTTGAGCCGGTAGAACAGATCCTCGCGAAAGTGCCCCTGCTGCACGGCGTTCTCGAGGTCGGCGTTGGTGGCGGCGATGATCCGCACGTCCACCCGGATCGTGTCCAGGCCGCCGAGGCGCATGAACTCGCGCTCCTGGATCACCCGCAGGAGCTTGGCCTGGGTGTCGATCGGGATGTTGCCGATCTCGTCGAAGAACACCGAGCCGCCGTCGGCCACCTCGAACAGCCCGCGTTTGCTGGCCACCGCGCCGGTGAAGGCGCCGCGGATGTGGCCGAAGAGGTTGCTCTCCAGCAGGTCGGCCGGCATCGACCCCGAGTTGACGGTGACGAAAGGGCCTTCGGCGCGCCGCGAGTGGTGGTGGATCGCCTTGGCGACCAGCTCCTTGCCGGTGCCGCTCTCGCCGAGGATCAGGATGTTGCTCTTCGCCGGCGCCGCGAGCTGGATCAGGTCGTAGACCTGCTGCATCGGCTTGCTCTTGCCGAGGATGTTGTCGAAGGCGAAGCGCAGCCGGAGCTGCTCGCGCAAAGAGCGGTTCTCCGAGGTCAGCCGGCGCTGCTCCAGACCCTTGCGGATGGTGAGCAGCACCTCCTCGTTCTTGAACGGCTTGGGGATGTAGTGGAAGGCCCCCTCGCGCATCGCCTCGATGGCGCTCTCGATCGACGAGAAGGCGGTGATCATCACCACCACGATGTCGACGTCGCGGCGGCGGACCTCGCGCAGCACCTCCATGCCGTGGACGCCGGGGAGCATCAGGTCGAGGAGGATGAGGTCGACCTCCTCGCGCTCCAGCATCGCCAGCCCCTCCTCGCCGGTGGCGGCGACGAGCGGCGTGTGCCCCTCCTTGCGGATGAGCACGGTCAGGATGTCCTGCAGAACCTCTTCGTCGTCGATGATGAGGATGTTCATGCCGTCATGTCGGGACTCGCCCCACCCGCGGGAAGCGCCGTGGCCCGCCCTTGCGGCAGCGCCGCGATCGGCAGATACCGGGGGAGCTCGACGATGAAGCAGGCGCCCTCCCCCGGCCGGCTGACCACCCGCAGATCGCCGCCGTGCCGGCGCACGATGTCGTAGCTGATCGAGAGCCCCAGCCCGGTCCCGCCCCGGTTGAGCTTCGTCGAGTAGAACGGTTGGAAGATCATCTCCAGCTTCTCGGGCTGGATCCCCGGCCCGCTGTCCGCCACCTTGACGACGATCAGCGAGCCGGCCGGCTCCAGGCTGACGGTCAAGCGGCCGCCGGTCTCGCTCATCGCGTCGACGGCGTTGAGGACCAGGTTGGTGAGCACCTGCTGCAGCTCGCCGTCGCACCCCATCACCTGGACCGGCTCCGCCGGCGGTGTCCAGAGGACCTCGATGCGCCGCTTGGCGATGCGGTCGGCCAGCAGCTCGAGGCTCTCGCCGACCAGCGGCGCCAGCGCCACCGGCTTCGGCTCGGTGTCGCGCTTGCGGGCGAACTCCAGGAGGTTGTTGACGATCCGCGAGGCGCGGAAGGTCTGGCGCTCCACCTTCTTGAGGATCTCGTAGTGGGGGTCCGAGGGCTCGGTGTCCTCGAGCAGCATCTGGGCGTAGCTGGAGATGCCGGTGATCGGCGTGTTCACCTCGTGGGCGACGCCGGCGGCCAGCATGCCGAGGGCCGCCAGGCGGTCCTTCTCCCGCATCGCGGTCTCCATCGCCACGCGCTCGGAGACGTCGTGGATGACCAGCACGTAGAGCCCCTGCCGCCAGCCGCGGTCGAAGGCGGCGAGCGAGAGCTGGAGATGGCGCTCGGCGCCGGACGCGTCGCACCAGCTCACCTCGATCGGGCCTTCGCCGGGGGCCGGGAGGGGCTGCACCGGCAGCGCCGCCTCCAACCCGCGGCCGATCAGCTCGGCGCGCTCGCGGCCGGCGAGGCGGGCGAAGGCGGCGTTGACCGACACCATCCGGCGTTCGCCGTCGAGCACCGCGATGCCGGCGGGCGACGACTCGAAGATCCCTTCCGTGTAGCGCTGGAGCTGCTGCACCTCTTCGAGCCGCACCTGGAGCTGGTCGACGAGCTGGGCGTTCTCGATCGCCAGCGCCGCCTGGTCGAGCAGGTGGCGGATCAGCTCCGAGTCCTCGCTGTTGAGCGGCGCATGATCCTGCTTGAAGCCGGTGAGCACGATGCCGATGCCGCGGCCGCGCACGCTCAAGGGAAAGGCGTAGCGGTACCCCGCCACGAACAGGCGGGTGGGGAGCGACAGCGGCTCCCCCGGCAGGGTGACGCCCGAGAGCGGCAGCAGGTCGCGGTCCCAGAGCTCGGGGCCGAGCACGTCGAAGGGGAGCCGGTCCGGCAGCTCCGCCTCGGGGCGCACGGCGACCAGCGCGTCCCCTTGCGCCAGGAAGAGGTTCGCCCGCTCCAGCGCGACCCCCTCCTCGATGCCGTCGAGGAGGGCCACGCAGAGGCGGCCGAGGTCGCGCTCGTGGAGCAGCTCGCGGCCGAAGCCGGAGAGGGCGCGGCGCTTGCCGAAGGTGTCGCGGTAGTGGAACCGCTCGAGCACCGAGGAGATCGCCGAACGGGCCGGCAACAGCAGGCTGGCGAGGCCAAGACCGCTGATGAACGTCAACAGGTTGCGGGCCAGCGCCAGCTCCTCGGAGATGCCGCGGTTGACCGCCAGGTTGATCACGGAGAAGCCGATGATGCCAAGCAGCAGCGTCAGCGTCCAGGAGATCGTGTCGCGGACGATCACCTCGATGTCCCAGAGCTTGTAGCGCAGGATCGCGTAGGCGAAGGTCAGCGGCACCAGGCCGAGCGGCGCCACGGCCAGCGACTCGACGAGCATCGGGACGTGGGCGTGGAGCAGGTACGGCACGTAGTAGACCAGCAGGAACGGCAGGTAGCCGCCGCCGACGCCGTAGGCGATCCACTGGAGCTGGCGGTGCTGCTCCCAGCCGGCGCCCCGGCGGAAGCGCCGGAAGAGGATGGCGACGGCGGCGAAGGCCAGCAGGCCCATGTGGACCATCTCGAGCTGGTCGAGCGCGTGGACCCGCGCCTCGGTGACCCTGCCGAAAAACCAGCGCCCCCCCGCGAACATCTGGTCGAGCCGGAGGGCGAGGAGGGCCACCGCCGGGAGGTAGAGGAACGGCAGCCAGCGCCGGAAGCGCTCGGCGCCGGGGAGCGGCGAGGGGAAGACCAGGAACAGGTGGACGGTCAGCGCCGGCAGCAGGATGTAGGCGACGGTGTCGAACAGGGTGGTGGCGATGAAGGCCAGGTCGACCGGCGGCGTCGGGCTGAGCAGGTAGAGCGTCGCCGAGGTCAGACACCAGAGGTAGAACAGGAAGCTCTGCCGGCCGCCGTGGCGCACCAGCGTGAACAAGCCGATGCCGAGGTAGCCGGCGCCGATCAGGGCGAGGATCAGGAACGCGAAGTCGAAGGTGACCGCCGGCCGCAGGTAGCGCACCTGCAGGGTCTGATCGCCGCGCTGGACCAGCAGCTCGCTCTCGGGGCGCTCCTCGAGGCGCTCGGCGAGTTGGGTCCGCGTCGCCACCTCGCCGGCGTTGACCAGGAGGATCTGGTCCCCGGGCCGCAGGGCAGACCGCGCGTCGGCCACCCCGGTCACGGCGAAGCCACCGGCGCTTGGCACGGCCTCGAAGCCGAGCGGCTGGAAGGACTGCACCTTCCGATACACGCTCGATCCGCCAAGGCCGACCGCCAGCAGGGCCAGTGAGAGGCAGATCGCCAGCCGAATGAAACGCAACCGGTTCATAACACGACGGAGAAGATAGAGACTGCCCTCCAGTTCCATGGTCCGAAGAAGCACTTTCTATGCCACGGGAACGGCAATTTGAACCGCCCGTAACTATCGATTTTGCCATGCTTTTAGGGGTTCCGCTCCAGAAAAACGGATTGATGCGGAATTTTGGATTCAAGCGGTTGGGCGCCTGCGAAGAGACCCTCATCACCCCGGCCCTCTTCTCCCAGCCCTCCCCCACCCCGCCGGGGAGAAGAGGGAGAAGGCAAGACAAAAAAATCCTGACGGCTTAAGACGGCCCTTCCTACGCGGGCCCTCCCTCTCCACTTGTGGAGAGGGACCGAGGGTGAGGCTTCGAAGGGCAGGTCGCCCCAGAAGTCAGGAGATTCTGTAGAGGGCGGAGCCTAGAACTTGACCGCGATGCCGCCGAGGATCCGCCGGCGGATCGTGTCGGAGGCGACGCGGGTGGTGGGATCGACGCCGCGGCTGAGCTCCATGTTGAGCTGCACGGCCCAGTCGGAGGCGAGGTTGAGCAGGACGTTCAGGTTCTGGTTGACCATGAGCTGAAGCCGCTCGAAGTCGGTCTGCGTCGAAACCTGCCCGGGGACGCCGGCGGGGTCGAGCTGCTGCTGGAGGTGGTGGAAGGCCACGAAGATCCCCGTCGAGGTGCCGAGGAACTTGGTGTCCAGAGAGGTCACCATGTAGCGCACCTGGTTCTTGTAGGGGAGCCCGTCGGAGCCGAGGAACTGGCCGCCGCCGCCCGAGGCGATGCTGGAGTCGAGCTTGGTCACGATGTTGGGCGAGACCTTGTGCTGGAAGCCCATCCGCAGCTCCGGCAGCTTGTCACCGCGCACCAGGAAGACGCTCTCCTCGCGGTCGAAGAAGTCGTCGCTGAAGAAGAGCCGCAGCGTGTCGCCGACCTTGCGCTGCACGGCGCCGAAGGTCAGCGAGTCGTCCGTCCCCACCTTGCGCGTCAGGTTCGCCTGGTAGCAGGATTCGCTCCCCTGCTCGCACAGGTCGCGCTGCTCGAAGAGGGTGGGGAGGAAGTCCGGGGCCGCCGGCTGATCGCGGTAGATGCGGTGGGCGGCGGTGGTCTCGAGCTGCCAGTCGGAGTTGAGCTGGAAGACCAGCCCCCCCTGGGGCGTCAGAGACAGGCTGCCGTCCGACAGCGTGCTGTAGAGGCCATATTCCACCAGCACGGCGGGCTGGATGCGCAGGCCGCCGCGGCTGAACAGGTCGATGCTGGAGAGCGCCTGCCAGTCGCCCGTCTTGCCGTTGGCGCTGTTGCCGCTGCCGGCGAGCGGCCGCTCGCCGTCGCCCAGGCCGAACTGGCGCTCGCGGTAGCGCATCCCCGCCTGCAGCGAGTTGCTGTCGCTGAACGTCTGGGTGTATGCCGCCTCGATGTTCCAGCTCCGCGACGCGTCCGGGATGTCCAGCGGCGCGATGGCGGCCTGCCGGTTGAAGTTGCTCTCTGCGGTGTAGCGGGCGGCCACCTCGGCGTGGCCCCCCTCGCCCACGCTCTGCGACCAGTTCGCCCCATAGTGCTGGAAGTCGACCGGCATGTCGCGGCCCGAATCGCCGCGGGTGATCATCCGGTTGTTGTACGACTGGATGCTCAACCGGCTGTTGGCGCCGCGCGCCAGGTCGATCGCCAGGCTGCTCGCCTGCCCGGTGCTGCCGGCCATGCCGCCGCCGGCGGGCTGATAGGTGCCGTCCGGGCTCAACTGGAAGAAGCGCCCATGGAGGTCGACCGCGGTGGCTCCGAGCTGGCCCTGGACGCCGATGTCGCCGCCGGACATCTGGCCGCCGCCCGGAGCGGCGATCTGGTCGACGCCGGTCAGACCCAGCCACTGGCTCTTGAAGCTGCTCGGGAGGTTGACCCGCTGCCCCGGCCCGTAGGAGCCGAACGAGCCGAGGCCGGCGATCCGGACGCTGTTCGCGCCGGCTTCCATCGTCTCGATCTGGTGCAGCACGTCGGCCGGCACCCGGGCGCGGATGGCCCAGAAGTCGTCGCCGTTCGCCGCCTGCCCGCCTTGCCGCTGGGCGAGCTGAAGCTCGAGATACTGGTAGGCCTGCGCGGTCGTGTGGGTGACCGACATCACCACGGGCAGGAAACCCGCCTTGTGCGCGATGATCTTGTAGAGGCCCGCCGGGAGATCCTGGAAGAGGAAAGCGCCCTGTCCGTCTGTCAGCGCCGTGCGGAGGGTGAGGTCGGCGAGCTGATAGGCGTAGATATGGGCCGCGGACACCGGGTTCGAGTCGCCGACCACCCGTCCCGCCACGCCCGGATGGCGCACCTCCGCGCGGAGGCTCGCGGCCTGCCCCAGGAGGGCCAGGGCGAGGATCAGCGGCAAGCTCTTGCGGAGTGCTGGCATCATTCCGATTCCCACAGACTGAGGAATGTACGCCCCGACGTCGGCAGTGTCAAATGTTGTCCAGTCATATTGACAATCAGCGATGCGAGTCCATATCCCCGGCGTCAAGGGCCATTCTACGCCACAAAAGTGAAGGCGGCTAGACTGAAGCTCAATAAATCAAAAGAATGGATCACTCCACCTTGTAAGTCACCCCGGCCGACCGCCCCAGATCGTCCGTCACCACCAGCCGATGCTCACCCCGCGCCGGCGCCAGGAACCTCCCCCCCGCCGCCGTGGCCGCCTCGGTGGTCGCTACCAGGGCGCCGTCCTGATACCAGTAGAGATGCCGCACGCCGGGCGAGACCTGGGCGACGAGCGCGATCTTCTGGTATTCGACGGGCGAGTCCCGCCGCAGCCGGTAGGGCGTGTTGCCGTCCGGCGAGACGATCCGCGGCGGGTCGCCGTCCGGGATCCCCTCGCAGTTGGCGGCGAGGCGGGGCGCGTCCTGCACCGGCGCCCCCTGCGACCGCCACCAGGCCACCAGCTCGGGGGGATAGAGAGTGAACAGCCGGAAGTCGTGCGGCCGGTTCCCCACGCAGTCGCCGGCCAGCAGCTCGCCCGTGCGCGAATCGACCAGCATCCGGCGGTGGAGGGTGCAGGCGGTCAGCTTTGTGCGGCCGGGGAGGTACTGGATGCGCGCCCGCTCCGGACAGAACGGTCCGGGGAGCTGATGGCTGAGGGCGCAGACCTCGATCTCGTCGCGGGCCAGCCCCTCCGGCTTGATGGGGCCGCGGCCGCCGCTGTCCAGCGCCCGGAAGAGGTCGAAGAGGAGTGGCCCGGCGTGAACGCTCCCCGAGATCCCCTTGCGCGGCTTGCCGTCGAAGTTCCCCACCCAGACGCCGATCGTCGTCCGCGCCGAGAAGCCCACCGCCCAGGCGTCGCGGTGACCGTAGGAGGTGCCGGTCTTCCACGCCACCCCCGGCACGTCGCGCGTCAGGTCCCAGGCTTCGGGCAGGTCGGGGCGCCGGACGTCGGTCAGGATCTCGGTCACCGCCCGCGCCGCTTCGGGCGAGAAGAGGACGACCGGATCGGGCTCCGCGCGGACCTTCTGCTCTCCTTCGACCACCCGAGCCGGCCGGTGCAGGCCTCCCTGGGCTAGCGTGGCATAGAGGTCGACCAGGTCGAGCAGCCGCACCTCGCCGGCGCCGAGGATCAGCGGCAGTCCGTACTTCCCGGCCGGGCGGTCCAGGGTCGAGAGGCCGCCGCGCTGCAACAGGTGGAGGAAATCGGTTAGGCCCGTCTCGGCGAGCAGCCGGACGGCGGGGGCGTTGAGCGACGTGATCAGCGCCTCGCGCACCGTTACCCGGCCGCGGTAGCGCTCGTCGTAATTCTCGGCGACATAGCCGGCGAAATCCGTCGGGATGTCGAGGATGTACGACTCCGGCACCAGCCGCCCCTGGTCCATGGCCATGGCGTAGAGGAAGGGCTTGAGCGTCGATCCCGGCGACCGGCGGGCGACCGCGCCGTTGACCTGCCCCTGGAAGTAGGTATCGCGGAATCCGGCCGAGCCCACCAGCGCCCGCACGCCGCGCGTCTCGTTGTCGATCACCACCACGGCCGCGTTGCCGATCCCCTGGTCCCGCAGCTCGCGGACCCGCCGGGCCACCTGCGCCTCGGCGATCTGCTGCGCCGAGCGGTCGAGCGTGGTGCGGATCCGCGGCTCGCCGCCCAGGCCGGAAGAAAACTGCGCCGCCACCATCTCCGTGAAGTGAGGAGCCAGGAACGGAGGCCGCCGGCGGACCTTGGGAAGCGGCTCCCGCCGCGCCGCGTCCAGCTCCCTGCGCGAGAACACCCCGCGCGACGCGAGCTGCCCGAGCACCCGGTCGCGGGCGATCTGGGCACGCCCCGGATGGAGCGTCGGATCGTACCTGTGCGGCGAGCGGGGGATGGCCGTCAGCAGCGCGATCTCCCCCAACGAGAGCTGGTCCGGCCCCTTGCCGAAATAGAACCAGGCCGCCGCCCCGATCCCCTCGACGTTGCCACCGTAGGGGAGGAGGTTGAGGTACATCTCCAGGATCCGATCCTTGCCGAACCGCCGCTCGATCTGGAGCGCCCGGAAGCTCTCGCGGACCTTCGACCGCAGCGTCCGCCGCCCCGGATCGGCCATCCGCGCCACCTGCATCGAGATCGTCGAAGCCCCCGACACCACGTGGCGGTGCCGCACGTTCGACCACACCGCCCGCCCCAGGGCCAGCACATCGACCCCCGGATGGCTGTAGAACCGCTGGTCCTCGGACGCCACGAGTGCCCGCCGCACCTCGGAAGGGAGCTCCGCGAGCCGCACGGGAAGCCGCCACCGCTGATCCGCCGGCAGGAAGAACCGCAGCGGCTCGCCATGCCGGTCGGTCACCACCAGGGCCGGCGGCCGCTGCAGCTTCTCCCACGGGAAGGGAAAGGCGAAGTCCAGCGCCCGGAACCAGAGCCAGGGCGAGACCAGGAGGATCGCGGCGGCGAGGGCCAGGGCGCGGCGGCGGCGGTGGGAGTAGGGGTTCATGGTGATCGTGATAACCGCTTTCGAGGCGTTGGTGGCGGCTGCGGCGTTGGGCCCTCACTCCCCCGGCCCCTCTCTCCCGGCCCCTCCCGCCCTCCCTCACCGGGAGAGAGGGGAGAAAGACATCGCCCCGGTCAGGCCCCCCCTCTCCCGGTCGGGGGGAGTGCGGTGGGAGAGGGGTCGGGGGTGAGGCTTCGGGGTGGGGGGCGCTTTACCGCACCTTCACCTCCATCGTCCCCCGCTCCCCCGTAGCCCTAATCGCCGGGTTGTACATCGCCTCCACCTGCACCGGCGGCAGCCGGAACTGCCCCGGCGCCACCGCCCGCACCAGCGTGTAGAAGGTCTGCCAGGAATCGGCCGGCAGGTCCGCGAAGAGGAGAATGCGGTCGTCGCGCAGGTCCATATAGCGCGGCTGGAGGTTGGCGTCGGTCACCCAGGGGAGCTGCTCGGTGCTCTGGAGGCGCGGATTCTCCACCTCCAGCCCCGAGGGGAGGAGGTTGACGATCACCACGTTCTGGATCGCCCCGCTGACGCTCCGCACCTGCGTCTTAATGGCGATCAGGTCCCCCTGCCGGACGCTGGTCAGGCTGATCGCCTTGCCGTCGCGGTCGAGGAATTCGCGCTGGATCTCCATCCCATGGCTCGCCGGCTGGAAGGCGTCGTCCTTCGGCACCCCGCGCGTCATCACGCTGTAGAAGGCCGCGCCCGGCTTGTAGCCGCCGTTCATCTGGAGCCGGATGGGACCACTCCCAACAATCGGCGGGAAGGCGACCGTCTTGTTGTCGAACGCGCCGATCTTCTTGTCCCCCACGAAGAGCGTGCCGCTGTAGGGGGGCTGCTGCGCCTGCTTCTGAATGAACTGTCCCAGGGCGAGCAGCGCGAAGCTCTCCTCCTGGGTGGTCCACCAGGGATCGCTCCGGGAATCCCGCGCCAGGCGGTCCACCAGGGCGGGGATCTTCGGGCTCTTCGGATCGGCGTCCATCAGCGCCAACAGCAGGAGCGCCCGGTTGCGGATCGCCGAATCGAAATTGCCGCCGGTCTGACGCTGGATCTCCGCCACCTCGCCGAGGTTGGCGGTAAGGCTCTGCGTTGCCCGCGGGTTCCCCACCGAGGCGTAGGCCGCCGCCAGCAGCGCCCGCGATTCGGGGCTCAGGTTCTTCATCTGCTTCTGGCGCAGGAAGTCCATCGTCCCCGGATCCGCCTTTGCCGCGCGGGCCAGCACGTAGAGCCCGTAGACCGTCCGTTCGAGCTCCTCGCTGCCGTACGTTCCCTTGGCCTTGACCTCGCCGGCGAGCCAGACCAGGGCGTTGCGCAAGAGGCTCTCCTCCACCGGATGCCCCGCCCGCCGCGCCTCCACCAGGAAGTGGGTGGCATACACGCTCGCCCAGGGATTCACCGTTTGCTCCCCCTGCCAGAGCGAGAAGCCGCCACCGGGGAGCTGCATCGAGGCGATCCGCCGGATGCCCGCCTGCACCAGCGTCGCCAGATCGGCATGGCCCTTCTTGGGGTCCAAGAGCGTCGGATCGAGCGCCTTGGCGATGTCGCCGAGATAGATCAGCGGGAAGACGGTCGACGTCGTCTGCTCCAGGCAGCCGTAGGGGTAGTGGAGCAGGTGCTCCAGCTTGCCCGCGAACTGCACGATCGGGATCGGGCTCACCCGCACCACCCGTCGCAACGTCTCGGGACGATACGTGTCGAGATTCTTCCCCGCCACCTCCACCTTCGCGCCGCTCACCGCGCCGGCGTCTTCCACCGAGACCGGCGGCAGATCGGGCCGTACCGACACCTCGGTCGTCGACCGCGACTGTTCGCCGTTCCCCGACGCGGTGGCCAGGAAGGTGACGTTCCCCTCCGTATTGCCGGTCTTGACCGTGAAGTAGACCGTCCGCTCGCGACCCACGGGGATGTCCACCGCCTGGGTCGGTTTCTCAATCTGGATGCTTCCGGGAGTGCCTTGCGCCGTCAAGCCCACCTGGATCGCCCCCGCCTTCGGCGTGTCGTTCCGCACCGTGACCGGCACCTGCAGGGTCTCACCGAACGAGAGGATGCGCGGCAGGGTGGGGAGGAGCACCAGCGGATCGCGGACGCGGGTCAGGCGTTGCGACGAGCCGAAGCGGTCGTCGTCGAATGCCACAGCCATGATCCGCAGCGCCCCCTGGAACTCGGGGACCTTGAACGATACCCGTGCGTTCCCCTCCTTGTCCGCCGTCAGCGGGCCGGACCAGAAGGCGACCGGCTGCACGCGGCGGATGCCCTCCGTCCGCACGTACTGGTTCGCCTCGGACCCCTCGCCGCCGCCAGCATTGAGGCTCTTCAGCTCCGGCAGCAGTAGGCTGAAGGTGTCGTAGGAGGTCACCCCGAGCGCCAGCTTGCGGTAGAAGAAGTCGAACGGCTCCGGCGTCTTCTGGGCGATGAGCTGGAGGATCCCCTCGTCCACCGCCGCCACCGTCACGATCGAGTTGGGAGCCGCCTTCACCGTGATCGCCAGGTCGCGCCCCGGCCGCATCTGGTCGGGCGCGGAGATCTGGGGTGCCAGGTGATTCGCCGTCCGGTTCACCGAGATCGGCACCGCCCCGAACGCCCGTCCGGCCGAGCCCGGCTCCAGAGCGCCCACCGGCCGGATCAGCGTCGCCGTGACGTACGCGTTCGGCCGGTACTCGCCGCGGATGGGGATCTCGATCTTCGCCGTGTTCCCTTTGAGGTCGTAGATCTGCGTGTCGAGCACCTTGTCGCGCTCCACCGTCAGCAGGATCTTGCCGGGGAACGGCGCCCGCACCTGCACCACCGCCTTGTCGCCGGCCGCGTATTCGGCCTTGTCGAGATCGAGCTCCAGCCGCGCCGGGTTCTTGATCGCCCACGGCGACGTCCCCCAGCCGGCGGCGTAGAACTCGACCGCCGCCGACGCCTGCGTGTCCGCGTCGGTCAGCACCAGCCGGTAGCTGCCATAGCTCTTCGGAGTGACCTGGAACGTTCCGCGAGACTTCCCCGCAGGGATCGCTTGCGAGGAGATCAAACGCGGATCGCGAGTCGTCTCATACCGCCAGCCGCCGGCCGGCGTCTTGCGCAGCACCGTGTTCCAGCGGTCCTCGAAGAGATCGGCCCGCAGCGCCTTCGCCGGCACCTCCTTCCCCTCGGGAGAAACCACCACGAATTCGAACCCGGCGGGCTTCCCAGGATCGGCGAAACCTTCGGCGCTGCCTCCCGCTCGCCGCAGACCTACATACGCCGGGTAGGGGTGCACCTGCAACCGTTGCATCGCCGCCACCCCGCGCCCCCCCTGCTCCTGCACCCGCGCGGTGATCACCGCCTCCAGCGACGAGGGGACCGGCGCCCCCGCCGGCATCTCGACCTTGAGCTCAGCTCGGCCCTCGTCGTCCAGCTTCGCCGTGGTCGAGAGGACTTCCTTGTCCTGCAGCTTGCGGTCGTCGTTGCGGAAGCTGAACCCTGGAAAATCCTTGGGCGCGAACGTCGAGTCGACCAGCCGCACCCGCGACTCCACCGGCAGCCCCGCGGCCGGCGCGCCGAACAGGTAGCTCGACTGCACCTGGTACGCCAGCGTCTGCCCCGGTCCGATCTTCTCCTTGGGAGGGACAACCGCGACGGAGATCCGGTCCGGCACGAACTCCTCCACCTGGAACCGATACTGGCCGATCACCTTCTGCGCCACCTCGAGCTCCAGCGTGTGCGGGCCGGTCAGCGAGTAGGCGGGCAGGTCGAGATCGAACGAAGCCAGCCCCTTGTCCCCTGTGGTCAGCTTCCGGACCTCCAGCTCCCGCCCCTGCGGATCGCGGTGGCGGAGAAGCGCCGGCATCGACGGCGGAGCATGGAGAGCGCCGTCGCGCACCAGCGCCAGACCCTGCAGCTTCTCGCCCGGCCGGTAGATGTCGCGCTCGCCATAGAGGAACGCCGTGTACCCCTCGCCCGGCGGTTCGGCGCCGCCCACGTCCAGCCCCGTCGTGTCCACCGTCATCGTGTTGAGCAGGAGGAACGAGAAATCGTCCCCCTTCTCGATCGTCACCGTGTACGGCGTCCCCTTGGCGAGCGCCTTGGCGTCATCCGTCCGCCAGACGCCCGAAGAGTCCGTGCGCCCCGAGGCCAGCGCCTGGTTCTGATCCGAGATCAGCGTCACCTTGGCGTCCGCGACCGGCGCCAGATCCTTGATCGACGACACCCAGACCATGAACTGCCCCGGGCCCTTCTTGGCGACCGCGCCGAGGTCGGTCAGCAGCAGCCAGCGCTGATTCGCCTCGTTGTCGTCCGGCTTGCTCACCGACACGCGGTAGAGCCCCGGCTCCTTGGTATTGATGAACTTGTCGAGATCGACCGGGTAGACCCGCTTCTTGTTCTTGTGGCCCCCCACCTTGAGCGTCGTCTCCTTCAGCCGGTCGCCGAGGGCGTGGTTGAGCTCGCCGGCGTAGCCGTACTCGTCCTCGAAGAAGCCGCCGTACTGGAAGAGGAAGAAGAGGTTGTTGAGATAGACGCGGTCGATCGTCATCTTCACTTCGGGCGTGTTCACCGCCTCCAGCGCGACCGCGTGCTGCCCCTGGCTCCAGAGGAACATCCCCTGGCTCTGGAAACCGACCGTGGGCTCGAGGTCGGGGAGCTCGACGTCCTCCTTGTACTCCTCCTGGAGCACCGCCTCGTCCGTGGCGGGCATCCCCTTGCCGATCGTGAGGGCGTAGGTCGATCCCGGCTCCATCTCGCCGGTGATCGACAGCTCGTTCCGCTCGGCGGCCAGACGGATCTGGACGGCCGGATCGAGCTTCACGTACTTCTCGGCCACCGCGGCCGAGATGGGGGAGGAGAACGTCACCTTGATCGTCGACTCGTGCGGCCCGGGCACCGCCTCGACCTTGCGCACCGACAGCTTGGTGCTCGACCCGACCTCGATCTCCTTCGCGTACTCCTCGCCGAGCGGCGCGTTCCCCTGGGCGGGGGTGAGCGTGGCGGCGATGGTGAGCCTGATCTTCCGCTCGTCCTTCTTCTTCTGGACCGGCTCCGTGCTGTAGCCGATGACCTTCGCCTGATAGTCCGTCTCCAGCTTGATCCCGATCGGCTTGGCCGCCTCCGGATCGACCAGCTTGACCAGGGGAGCGAGCGTCTCGGGCGAGACGGGATAGTTGAAGTGGATCTCCCCCCGATAGACCACCATCGCCTTCCCCGCCAGAGCCGGCTCCTCGGCGACCGTAACCTCCTCGACCAGGAACTTGTCCGTCTTGACCGTCAGCTCCGTATCGCCGCTGAAGACCTGTCCTTCCTTGACGATCTTCGCCGGATCGAGAGTCACCCTGTACTCGCTGGCGACCGGAAGCCCCCCGCTCGCCTGGAACCGTAAAGCATTGGTGGTCTGCCACTTCCACGACCCGCCGAGCACCGGATAGATCTTCGCCGGAGCCGGATCCAGCACCTCCCCCACCTTCCCCTGCCCCACCGGCTTGTCAAACAGCACGTCAAAATACTGCCGCCCCTCCCGGTCCACCACCACATTGAACACCGACACCGTCTCCCCCCCCGAAGCTCCCGCCCTGAACCGCGCCAAGGCCTTGGAGAGCGGCGCCCGGAAGGCGTAGCCCGACATCGAGAGGAACAGCAGGGCCAGGACGCCGATGAGGATGTCCTTCCAGTGAAGGCGGCGGAGGGCGGCGTTGAGCTTTGATGGGATGTTGCCCCGTAGGGTCGGCGAGGGGTCGGACATAGCGGTCTCCTGGCGCGAAAAAGAAGCGGTCTTAGGGTATCTCAAGCGACCCCGCTTGTCCCCTTATGAGGTTCGTCAGCGGAACCCGCCGAATCGGCGAGAATCCGGGAACGCTTATCGACAGGCAGTAGCCTTGACATGACGACTGTGCCGTTCACAAAAGGAGGCCATATGAAGCGAGGGCGAAGAAGTGGGAAGATCGAGTAGCGTCGATCCAGATCTCAGGAAGGTCGGACTGAGAAGACGCTCGCCTATCAGGTTCAGTCCGCGACGCCCGGGCGAAGTGCGACCGAGCGATAGTGAGCCTGGTCCTCCAAACCGTGAGGAATCCGACGTCTCACACTGTCATAGGCACGGCAGGGTCATCTTTGATGGAAGCGGAAGGCCCGCTAACTTCTGGAGGGTGCGCGTGATGGACCGGAATCAAGTGGGTTTGGCAGTTGGGGCAGCGAAAGCTGTCTGGCAGCTTGTACTTTTCGACTAATGCCGCCATATTTGCCGAATCGTGCCCATTGACGCCGTTCAGGTAGAAGGGAAGGAGATCTGTCCGAACGTAGAAGATTAGGTGTGAAGAATCTCCTAGTGCAAGCATCCGGCATTTCGGGCAGGCGACGGCCTCGAGATCTGGCCGGACGCCAATCGACTGGCTGGGGAAGCGGATCGGATCTTCCTGATGTTGCATTATGCAGCAAGGGCAGCGCTCTTTGTCAATTGGTACCGCGACGGGATTCTTGCCATGCTGACTACAAGGCCACCACGCCCCGTGGTTGAAGCCGCCGCAACTTGGGCAACTCTTTGTCTTTCCGTCCACCCGGAGGTGCAGGTCGTTCAACCGGCAACCCAGGTTGCCACACCGTGAAAGAATGGGCAGATAACATTTTGGGCAGACGAGGGCATCTCGCGGCACGTTTGCCAATGTCCCCTGACACCCGGAGTTGCCGCAGAGGACAGTGGTGAGATCGTCGTCGCAAAGATCGGTGAAAGCGGGATCCTCCAGGAATCGGCGGTCAATATGGAAGAGTTCAGGGTTCGGTCCCCGAAAATACGCTTCCTTCATCTCCCGAAGGTTCACGATGTCGTGTGCTGTATGGAAGACGTCTTCAAAATAAAAGAAGAGCTCTCTTCCGTTATGTCGCACTATTTTGCAATGGATATCCAATTGGGGCTCCACAGACGCTTGAGTCAATTCCTCAACCCTCATGATTGTCGCCTTGGGGATCAAAGCAATTGCATACCTCTGGCTGTCCGGATTGGCGGTTGTCCGGGAGAAGGTGTTCGAACGGCACTCCTTGGCTGCGCCGGCTAGCCACGAGTTCCAGTTCTCTTGGCTTTCGGCAGGCGAAGGACCGCCGCGTGGCACTTCTGTCTCTACGGCTCGCTTATCTGATGATCTCTCTCCGCTGCCCGATACCGACTCTGAGGCCGACTCGAAAGCGCTCGATTCCAATAGGAGGGAAGCCCGTCGTCCCAAAAGATCCTTGATCGCCTCTCGAAATCTGGGATTCTCCGCGATCTCGAGCATGTCGGCGCAGCGCTGTCTAACGATCTCCAGTCCTTCCTTCGAACGCCACCACCGCACGAGCCAGTGCTTATTGATGAAGCGTGCACCTTCCTTGTTGTCATTGACCAAGTCAGCCAAGCGCCTCACCAGCTTTTCATCGTTATCCTGTACTGACTTTCCACCAGATGCCAAATCTGCCTCTTTCGAAGCCTCCACCTCCACCTGACGCAACTTACTTTCTTCAGATAGATACTCCTGAACCCCTAACTCGATATCGTGCTTCACCTCGGCGAAACGATCGAGGGTGGCGAGTACCCCTTCGTTGATACTCAAAGGTGGTCCATCGTTCGAGACACTTGGGTCCTCGAGTATCGAAGTGATTTCATTCACTGCCTCCTGCAACTCCCTGAGATTACGAAAAGTGCCATGCTCGGCCTGCCGACTTCGGAGCGTGAGCTTCTCCCGTATCTCGATAATCAGTTTGTCCCTTCCCTGGCAGAGCTTGGAATCAATTCGCAAGCGGAAAAGCCAATCGCTGGCCATCGGGGACTCCACTCCCTTCCGAGTCGGTGGAGCAATAGGCGTGTTCGTTTTCTCTATGCCTGCTGGTAACGGTGGATGCTCAATCGTCGTCGGCACAGGAAAATGCCAGAGAGCGCCACAGGCGCTGAACGCCGCATCGGAAGATTTTTCGCCATTCTCGGCGCGAATATGAAGGCGCCTGTTGTTAGCCCGTGCGATCTCGATCTGTAACGTCCTGTGGAGCGGAGCCACGAGTGACCGGGCCATTTTTTCGATAGAGGTATCAAGAGAATTCGCGTCCGAGCCAGCCATCTGGAACAGGAAGATACGCTCCCAAGGCTCTGCCATGCCCTTTTGCGCCGTTAAACGCGGCACTCGTGGGAAACTGGACTCAAACGCGACCCCCTGATATTTGAGGCTCTGAATTTCACGCAACCCTGCATAGGCGTTGCCAACTGAGCGACTCGTCGCGGGTTCCAGCGGGCTCGGAAGGAGTAAGTAGGCAAGCCTTCTCGACTCGTTTGAGCACCTTTGCACGAGATATGTCAGGTCTGCGAGGATTCCGGAGCCCGTACCTCCCCCTAAGGCGGCAACAAAAGCGATCCGGCACCCTTCGTCTCCGAGCGGCGAGGCAGTCCGCATGCGGGAGAGCGACTGTTGCAGGAGGTCGAGTACCAACTCATCTTGGGCGAACAGCGCAAGCCGCCCGAGACTTCTACACCCTCCTGCACTTCCTTCCTCCAGATCGTCCCACGTTCTCGACCCCAAACCCTCCGGCAGCCAGTCTAGGCACTCTCCCCAATCAGCCCGCCGTTCAAGCACAACTCGTGCATCCCTGGCTGAGAGCCTTATTACCTCGTGCATGTCCAAAGCGGCGAAGCCTGTGCCGTGGTCACCATGTAGAGAGTCCTTGTCCTGGTCGATTGCCAGATAGTGCACAGGAAAAAGATCAGGGCCTAGCGGCTCGGATAGCTTCTTAACACGGCGTAAAGTAAGGACGCCGACTTTACCGAGGCCAATAATAATAGTCTTCATGATAATTGCGCGGTTTTTATTGGTTTTCGTCTGACGAAAATTCTTGCGGCAAGCAGTCGAATTTACAAGGATCTCCTGGGGTTCCGGAAAGGATGCAATACGAGAGGATGGCTCCGAAGCAAATTAGAATTATAAGCGTAAGCCAGCCCATGCCAAAGAGTTGCCGTCGGTACCGTGCTCTCCCCAAAGGACGGCTCGACTCCGCGCGTAGTGTCTCCAGGCTCTTTGGAGAGTCGAAGAGACCCAGTTGGAAACCGCAGAAGAGAAGTACGAATAGGGCAAAGGTCGATAGATATCCCAGTAGCTGAAGATGATTTGCAACGTAGTCCTCAAGCCATCCCGATTTGAATGCGTGGAAGATGCCGAATGCGGCAGCGCCTACCACTAGAAAAATAGTAAGAGCGTCTGCCAGGCCGCCGATTGAGCCTTTCCACTTCTGCACGCCTAAGACACACATGAAGGCCACTATGAGTGGGAGCGATACATGCTCTAAGAGCTGGTGAGGTTTGTCGCTGGCGCTCTCATGTCCACTATCATCCGTCCTTCGTAGTTCGCGGCAGTTGCTTAAGAGAAGCTCATTCGCGTCGACAACGGCGATCGAGGCGAGGTCTGTACCCTTGTTACAGACTCCTCCTGTCCCGCCGTTGACGTCAATGTCAACACTGTAGGGCTGCTGCTGTTGATTCATCTTAAGATCATGAAATTGGGCGACAATGTTCGAACTCCTCCCTAAACTTTTTCCCGAGCATTCGCGGCCTTCAAAGAAGTTGATACGTGCCTCTTTCAAATCCATACTTACATGACCCCACGCTCCCAATCGCAGTCTTAGAGCGTTCGAAACGGCCTCGTATTCTCCGCTAATCGGGCCAAGATAAATCCAGCTGTGAAACAGTATATTCTGGGGCGTACTCAGAGGCTCAGAAAAGCGGCATTCTCCCCCGCCGAGGCAGCCTTGGGCGGCGACGTAGGCTGATTTCACTTGTTGATCGAGAAGTTTTTCCAAGTCTAACCGAGAAAGGGTGATGACCGGTGGTTTGCCTAGTTCATTCAATCCGTGAACTGCCACAGGCTTAGGAATGTTGATGGTCAAGGAAGCTTGGCTGCCTCGATCGGGACGAAATTGAAACACAAGATCTTTGACTCTGAGGGTTGAACAAGCAGTATTGTGAAGCGTGATGTCAAGGCTCCGGTCTTCGTGCAAGTGAGGCTCTAGCCAGAGAGGCATCAAGAAGGTTCCCAGATCGGCATCCATGCGACTCTTGTCGGCCTCGGAATCAGAGCCCAACTTGACGATCGCGCGTCGCGGGAGAACGAGGCCAGCCAAGTCGCTGGCCACCCTGCTCTGTCTGTCTTCGTCACCTTCTCGGATCGGGGGTGATTCGAGTAGGATCAATACGTTCTTGCCCGGATCTTTAAAGTTAGCCTTTAGATCATCCCACGCCGTATCGGCAAAAATCTTGCGCCAGCTAAGGAGATCCGAAGTGACTTCATCGTGACCTGGAATAGTTTTGACATCATGGACGAAGTCACTGGCGATAATAAAGAAGTTGCGATCGAGACTACCCTTGCGCATCTCGGCCGCAATAATGGTCAGGACTTTGCGAAAATCTGTTTCGCCGATACCCCCTTCTCGATCATGTGCTTCTTGCGCTTCGGCTTCATGGCGGAGGTCATCCAAGTTTTCGCGGACAGCTGTTCTGTTCCCAGGAGTGGTCTCCACCTCGATTTTTTTTTGACTATCTCCTTTGCCGAAGGACCATACCGTAAAATGTTCTGGATTATCGAGCGGCCAGGCTCGCGTATCTCCAAAGAACTCAGCGATACGGGTGAGTGCCTCGGCTCGGTAGCGAGCCATGGAAGGCGATTCGTCGAGGAGGATAACAACATTATTGTGGCATGCCTGGCCAAACACCGGGGCTACCCCTAGCAGGCTGGCGGCCATCAATACAGAAAGCACCCACGGTCGTCTCATTGCTCTCCACATCCCCTCATCAGCGTCCTTGTCGAGCTATACGATAGACTTCTGCACCGCTTCCAAGCTTCTGCTTCCAGGCGAGCAGGAACGGCTCGAGCCGTCGCTGAAGCACCTGCCGCAGTTCCGGTCGGAGGGTTCCGTTGATCAGGTGATCGACAACTTTGCCCACAGTTATAAAGCCTTCGCCTTGCGCAGATTCAGGTTCATACCAGAGGGGGAAAGTTGCCTTAAACGCTGCATCGTCCTCGTAGTTTAGGATGAGGGCTCGGCCCAACTCGCATACCCGCAAGAAGTGCCCTATGCTGAGACCCTTCGACTCGTCACTTTCTGCCTCAGGGTCTCTAATACTCTCCTTCTGTCCGATCGAGGCCGACCAGATCCTGCCCGACTTTTCGTGCAGGTAGTCGTGGCGGCCACAGAGTGGACATTCGCTCTGCTCCTGCTCCAGTACCTGACCCAGTTTGTCAAGGTGTGCGCTACCCCCGAGCCAACCCTTAGCCCAGGTGGAAGCCGGGCCGAAGCACGTGCTGCAGAAAAGGCAGCGGCGCAGTCGGTAGGCGAGGGCTTCAACTGCAAGTGGCAGGATGCTCTCATCTCGGCAGACTGGACACAGGGACGTCTTTTCGGGCAGTAGCGCGAACTCTCCGCTTTGGAGCAGGAGGCCGCCGGCTGGACAGCCGTAGAGGTTGGTGCAGAAGGAACCCTTGAGTTCGGAAAGCGTCGCTTCGCCAAAGGGAATACGACGTACCAAGCAAACCGGACAGGTCTTTCCTCGGACAATTCCCCGAGGTTCAAGCTTCGGAGCCTTCCGGTGCTTCAACTGAGTACAGACCGGACAGTCCTCCAATTGGACCTGACAGCGTGGACACTCCTTTTCGTCAACTGCGACAGGATACTCGCACCGGCCGCACAGGAGTTCATATCTATACTCCGTGTCCCGTGGCGTGATGAAAATGTTGGAACCAGGTTTGCGGAAGAGATAGGTTACCTCGTTCACGACTCGATCCTCCTCCAGTAACCCCGCGTTCCCTGGTCATGGTGAACAGGGATGAGGTGTGTTCTGCAGTTCGGGCAGCGGAAGCGATCCGGCATCTTGTATCTATCTGCCAGGCGAAGGAAATCGTCTCGGTCATGCCCGTTGACGCCGTTGCGATAGAACGGCAGCAGATCTTCTCGGACAAGGAAGACGCAGTGGCTCGGATTCTTCTCGGCTAGATCCGTGCAACGGGGGCAAGGCTCAGAGGTCAAAAGATCCGGCCGCACACTGATTTTGGCACTGGGATAGCCCGTCCGATCGTTCAGGTGCTCCTCAATACAGCGTGGGCAGCGTTCCTTATCGATCGGGATTTCGACCGCAACCTTTCCATGCCTGTCGCATCGCCACCAGGCCGCGTGATTAAATTCGCCGCAGGCAGGACAGCTTTTTTCTAATCCCTTCGCCTGTTGATGTAAAGCACCCTCTGTGCAGCGTTCGTTACCACAGCGGGAGCGGATGGGCAGGCGGCAGCCCGGGCAAACGTGAGTCGAAGTGGACAACCCCAGAATATTCTCCTGGCACCCCTGGTTGCCGCATCCTGCAACGATCCTCGAAGTTATGCCGTTGACGTCGCGGAACAACGGGTTGTCGAGCATTCGCCGATCGATGTGGAAGACTTCCTTGAATTCTTGAGACTGGTAGCTCCGATAGTACTCATCGAGATTCCTGATGTGCTCAGGCGGATTGAACAGATCCTCGAAATAGATCCAGATCTTTGATCCGTCGTAATCCTCGATTTGGCAGCGAGCGTTCAGCACTTGAGTCGCACTCGCCGCGAGGAAGGAGCGAAATTCGTCCTTCCCGCCCTTGGGCCAGAAGATGCCTTCGGGTACCATGATCAGTCCGAATCCTTTGCGTTGCGGATTGGGCGTCCGGCGCTCGAAGACCTGCTGTCGCGCCCTTACAAGAGCTGCGATAATCTGCTCCTCCGCATCACCCGGAATCAAGTAGCGGATTTTGCGCAGGCGGGGGTCTTCGTCTACTCGCCTGCGTACCAGGAGGAAAAGCTTCTTCTGGCGCACGATGGGCTCGTCGCCTGGCTTCACTTCTCGGCGTGCCTCCTCGAGGATTGAACCGCTCTGGCTGCGCAGCATCTCCTCCACCCTCGTTTTCAGGGACTGCGGCAGATTGACCGATCGTTTCCCCTGACTCGTGACGTCGGGAAGACCACGCCAAATGGCTAATGGGTCTTTGAGCCGGCTGTCAACTTGGCTCAAGGACTCGTCGACTTTATCATTGAGGACGCGATAAGAGCGTGCCGTCAGGATATGTTCCAAGTTAGCTCGCAGAGTGCCGTCAGCAAGAATCTGCTTGAGATTATCGCAACTCGAAAAGACATGTTGAGCAGCATCCAGGTCTTGGTTCGCGTAGCGCCTCCACCAGCGGAGATCGCTAAGGGCTTTTTTAGTCTTCCCCTTTTCTGCTTGCTTCGCCTCGACTTCAGTAACGGTCTTCTCCAGAGGCGCTCCGAAGTCGACACTGAACCGGTTACGCCAATCCCGGAGCTTTTCGAATACGATTTTGCTCGTGAGGGTCTTATGGATACTTAAAGTTACGTCGAGGTTTCCCACGATGTTCTTGGCTCTATCCTTAAGGCGTTCGTCGACTTGCTTAAAAACATCGTAGTTCTTTAGCAGTTCCAGATTGCTATCATACAGGTCTCGCCTAAAGCGCGCTGTGAGAAGGGTTTCCAGGCCTGAGATCGTATTGGCAGCTTTTGTAATGGCAGTACTGGTTCCACTTAGTGCGTCTTTTTCTGCGCCTTCGAGAAGTTGCCTGAGAGCTGTGATGATCTCGTCGCTTCCCTTCTTGGCCTCCTTTTCCACCTCGCGCTGCCAGGAGTCGACGAGCCTCCCAATTTCTTTGTCGTCGATCTCCTGGCCTGTCGGTCGCCTAGGCAGATTGTTTGATGGTTCTTCCTGAAGGCTCTCGGACCCGGTCCCCCCGACTAGCCGTCCGCGCGACTCCCGGAGTTCGGCCGCTACGTCTCCTCGGAACCACTCCATTTTAGAGTCAGGATTGTTCGCGAGCTCCACCAACTTCCCGAAAGCCATCCAACTCAGGGACTCGATTGGCGCGAGGTCGATATAGACACTGCCCGCAGCGCTGAAGCAGTGGGTTCGCCGGCGCAGGCGCTCGTTAGCGGGGTTCGAGGAGAGAGTATTGCTGACCACCGCCAGCGTCTTCTCCTGAATCCTTCTTTGCAGTTGCGGCAAGATGGTCGCGGCGATCTGGATACAGGATTCCTTGACCGCGTCGGTGCCGGAGCAGCCACTACCGCGGCAGAGGAACAGCCGGGCGAAGGGCTCCTCGCCTCCGGGCAGAATGTTCAAGGGAGGAATCTTGATGTAATCGGCAGAAAATGGGATCTGCTGGTCCTTAAGATAAGCCAACTCCTTGAGCGTTCCATAGGTATTCTGGAAAATCCGACCGCCGGTTTCGATGTCCTGGAAGACCTCAGGGAGGAGCAGGTACGCATACACACGCGGGCGGCCCTCCTGGCGCCGCGCAATGTAGGCCAAGTCGATCATAGTTCCGGACCCAGTGCCCCCTGCAAGGGAAGAAACAAGAATCACCCGCTTTTCCTCGGAGAGTCGAGTTGTGTCCACCTCCGTCTTTACGTCACAAAGCTTTCGGCGTATAGCGCCCTCGATTAACTCGTCGTTAAGAAAGAATCCGAGCCGGCCAAGTGCGCGCAACTGACTGGCGCCATTAGCCTCCACCTCGCTCGCGGGAATCGGCACTCGTTCTGGGTCCGGGAACCAATCGAGAACCTTCTGCCAAGCGAACTCGCCGTCGTTTCCCCTGCCCAAGTTTCGCAAGAGATCCTGTATCTGCTGCGCGTTTAGATAGAAGAATTCGTCCTCTGAAAGGGGATCGAAGCGATCGTCGTCGTCGCCCGAATCGAGCGCGGAGCGATCAAAATCGAATGCCAGGAGTGACATCGGAACCCGCGGATCCGTTTGCCCCTCGTCAGGCTTCATGGCGTTGTAGCTCTTCTTGAGGGCGCGTAGAGTGAGGACGCCCGTTCCACCTACTCCGATAACTAAGGTTGCAATAGACATGGGCTCTCCGTCAGTCCGGAACGACGTCGAGAGACTGAATTTCGGCGATGGGGCCGCCTTCACTCTTCGGAGTGAAGAAGTGGACACAGGCCCACACGGTTGCGGCGATCAGAAGACCATAGAGCCAAGGGTGCCATCCCTTCTTTACTCGAATGGCATACTTCTCGGGGTTATGTAGACGTCTTCCATAGACATCCCGCACTAACCGCGCGGTATTGAGGGCGCGGAGACTCAGAGAGATACCGAAAAACAACGCTAGAAAGATGCTAGCCTCCTTAACGCCGTCAGCGACTGACAGCGGTAGGGTGCGGACAAGAGGCAGCCGCAGGAAGTTTATTGCGAGACCGATTAGCGTAGCCGCGCCTCCTACGAGAAGCCAAGATTTTCGGGTCACATCTCCCATTTCCGCGGCATAGCCCATTGCATCTTTAAGGGTAGAGCGTTTATATAAGAGAGAAAAGAGAAAGAAGAGCAACATGAAGGGTGCTTCCGTCAGCTGGGCTAGGTTGGTCCAAGATTGAGATTCTTCCTTCTCTGCCGAAGCTTCCGCAGTGCTTTTCCCTAGAGACTGCGCACCGTCGATGCGGACATTGACCTCACGCCTTTCTAGCAATCTTTTGCGAACGGACTGAGAGACCGGTATAGTGATTCGATAAGTCTTGATAGTTTCAGGATCGAGGTCTCGGGGAGCAGAAATAGTTCCCGTGACCCGTGCCCTCTCCCCCTCCTCTTTGGCCTCGAGCGTCAAGCCGAACGACCTCTCGCCGGTGTAAAGCCCTTGGAGGCCGAGGATAAGGTGTGCGACGCTCCCGTGTAGGAGGTTCTCCTCGAAGAGAACCTTCTCGACTTGGTACTTCATCCATGTACGATTGGTCGCCTTAGTGCTCCCGGTTGCCCCTTGGACCGTCTGAACGGAGACTTCGTAGTCGTCGCCGCATGGCACAGTGCTTTTCGGGATCTCTAAAATCTGAGCGTCCTTCGAGCCTCGCCGTTCAAGGCGCGACTGCCCCGCGCCGATTTGTACAGGGATCGACGCTCCCTGAGGCGCCCCGTTGACTGGCGGACAGATCAGGTTAACACTAGCCAAATCGACAGGAATGCAGTTCAGATTCTTGACCGTGATCGCAAGATCGTCGAGATGTCCTCGTTTGAGCTCCGCCTTGACGTCGAGGTCAAATAAGAGGGCTCGCTTGATTCCGGCCGCGAGTTGTTCGGCCGAGGACCCTCCCGCTCCGACGTCGAAGACCCTATCGGAAGGTACTATCGGAGAGAGGTCCTTCAACACTTGGTCCCGCACGGTAGCCTCCCAGCCACTCGCCGGTGACCGGAAGAGTACGAGGGGAATCTTCGAGGACGATGAGAAACGGCTCGTCAAGTCAGTTTTCCGACGGCTAAAGAGTGAACTCCAGTCCGCGAGGTTGGGTGCGGCCTGTGGCGGGGTCGAGGCGGGGTCATGCACAAAATCGCTCGCGATGATGATGACTTGCCGGTCGTACTGAGAGTTGTCGGCGAGAATCTGGAGGAGGTCAGTGAACACTGCTTCAAAGTTGGTGTCAGGGCTTGGGCTCACTTTTCTTAGACGACGAAGGCGGTCCATGGCCTGGCTTGGCCCTACCGCCTGGCCCGAGGCGGTGATCGTCTGGCCAAACTGAGCGATTTGAACGATGTCCCGCGACTCTAGAAAATTGGGGTCTTGGAGAAGCCGTTCGAGGGCGTTGAGAGTCCGCTCATAGGGAGACTCTTCTCGTCCCTGTGCCTTAAGCATGCTTCCAGAGACGTCCAGGTAGACAAGGATACGCTTCGAGCACTGCGCTTCGGCCCCAGTAGCCCAAGCGAGCAGAAGAAGGAATCCGAGAAGAATAGTGAACGTATGCCTCATGACAGCCTCCATAAGTGGAGCCCTATCTAGTCGCAAGGTCTGGGCCAAGCCTCCTTCCAGCTTATCAACCCTGGGGAAGGAGCTCAAATGCCTTATAGTGAGATCTTTGCAATTTATGGCCACGAGTCGATGCATCGGCAGACAGTGTTACCTAGAGGTAACACTGTCTCAGATAGGAAACGCCTCTCCGCTGGGAGTCAGGGGCGGACGATGCCGTACTGCTTGAGCTTGGCATAGAGGGATTTGGGACTGATCTCGAGGATGCGGGCTACACGCCGAAGATTAAAGTCCGTGTATCTGCAGATGTCCAGGATGTACTGGCGCTCGGCGGCATCCCGCACGGTGCGCAACGGCGAAGGCTGATCAAACCAGTAGCCCTGTGGGGTCTGGACGGAGGGGAAGACTGCCTCGATGTCGCCAGGGATTATGAGGGTCCGCTCGTCCATCTCCACGCGAGCAATCAGTCGAACGATGAGTTTCTCTAGGCCACGGACGTTGTCATCGAAGTAGCGCGCCTGGAGAGCTGGCCAACAATCTTCATCGAAGTTGATGTCACGGTCGTCTCGGAACCTCTTGCGCACCAAGTCGTCAAGGTTTCGCCGCAAGAGCTCGTTGCAAAGCACCGGAATATCTTCGGGGCGTTGATGGAGTGGGGGAATGTGCAACTCAAAGTAGTCCAAGCGGCTAACGAAGTCCTTTTTCAGGCGGCCAGCCTGGACCTCTTCTCGGACGTCCTTGTTGGTGGTTGCGATGACTCGGACGTTGATGTTCTCCGGACGGTTGGCACCGAGAGGATAATAGCTGCCATCCACCACCACCCGATGCAGTTGGTCCTGTTGATGATGGCTGAGCCTCTCGAAATCATCGAGAACCAAAATTCCACCATCAGCTTCCTTAAAGCGCCCGCCAAGATCGTCCTTGGCATCGGTGAAGACGCCTTTGCGGTGGCCAAAAAGGAGATTCTGGAGCTCTGGAGCTGCACCACAATCGAATAGGACTAGCGGCCCCCCGGCTCGTGCTGACAGGCGGTGAATATGACTTGCGAGATGCGTCTTGCCAGAGCCCACTCCGCCAGTAATTAGAATGGGTCGATCCCCGCCTCGCGCAGCCATCTGGGCCTGTGCCAAGAGTCGTCGTATCTCTTTTGATTCGCTCTTAAAGTCGAGACAGGAATCAGGTGAGTTGAAGCTGGATTGGCCTATTGACCTTATCATCTCCATACCTCAAATTTCGAAGGAAGTATCCCAAAGCGTCGCATACGGATATGCAAAGACTTGAGACAAAGTCATGATCCGGATGAAAAGGTTCTCTACTAGTATAGACCGCGTCGGGTGGATTTTTCATTACCCTGGACTCGGCGAGGCGTTAGAGTGATATAGAGCCATTGTGAAATATGTAGAGAAATTGAACGCCGGAGGGAGACGCCACGGTCATTAACGCGACGAATAGAGGCAAAACGTGGCAACTCCCTCGATAGCCGAGAGTGCTGGGTAAGATCTCGAGGTGCCACGTCCTTGGATAAGCTCGTCTTCTCCCCAACCGCCTCGACACCCCGCCGCGCCCCTTTTTCGCCTTGTCAAGCCCTCCAGACGTTGCTTCGACGAGGCGCGAGGGCCTTCCGAGAGCTCGTGATCCAGCGTCGGGTCCTTGAAAATCTCGTCAAATCGACGTTCCGGGAACACCTCTCCTCACTAATGCTCAGGACAACCCAGGAACTGCTACTGCGGCGACCAACGGCGGCGACCCGCCGACCCTACCCGCCGACGAACGGCAACGCCGGCGGGAAGCTCCCTATCGGGAAGTGTGGCTCAGGATCACCCCTCTGAAGCTTCTCGGCGGCGGTGCGGTAGGCGGCCAGGAACCAGGAGAAGCCCTCGTAGAGGTAGTGGCGGATGACCTGACTGGCGGCGTGGAAGAGCGGGGCCGGCGACTTCTTGAGCCTCTTGGGACGGCTCGTGGGCTCCTGGGCCAGGATCGCCGCGACGCCGAGCGGCTCGACTCCTGTCCGCTTTCGCGCGGTTGCGGCGTCTTCCTCGATCTCCGAGGCCATGTTCGCGACACACTCCCGGTAGGCCTCCGGGGAGAGGTGCTTCCAGCAGGGGAGCGGTGAGAGTGTCACGACTTCGGTGGTGGCGTGCTTGAGCGGGTCGGCGTCTTTCCCTTGGCGGCGGGCATGGTACTCCTGGGTGCGGTCGTACCAGCGGCCGGAGAGCGGCTCGCCGTCCACGATCTGGCGGACGCAATGGAGCCCCGGCCACTCCCGGAGATGGGCCACCAGATTCTCTTTGACGCCGTGTCCCAGGACGTATCGAAGTCTCGCGGCTTGCACTTCCTCTTCGTCGCTGATCGGGATCGCCTGGTAGCGCCGCTCCCAGATCTTCCCCGTCCAGCCGGTGAGCCGGGCTACCTCGCGCGCCAGGTTCGAGTTGAAGTAGCCGACGAAACGCGCGAGCCGTTTCGCGTCGTCCACCCTGAGGATGAGGTGGTAGTGGGTCGACATCTGGACGTAGGCCACGAGGTCGACCGGATAGCGCCGCTGGGCCCTGCCGAGGATGCCGGCGGCGATGTCGTTGAGCTCCGGACTCGGCCGGAGCAGTGGGCGTCCCTGCCACCCCTTCTGACAAAGCCCTTGCTGTCAGGAGTTTACGGAGAGTTTTTGAGGGTGGCGAGCCTCGGGTGTCAGATCGACACTGCGCGCAGATCCAGGTCCGGCAGGGGGTAGTGGCGAGGATTGCAGGTATAGAGGGGGATCGAAGCGAGCAGAGCCGTGGCCCCGATCAGGGAATCGGGAAGCGAAAAGGTGATCCCCCGGCTTCTGAAAACACGGAAGATCTCACCGGCACGGTCTGCCGTCGCCGCCAGGACGGGAAGCGTCTCGCAACTGTCGAGGAAGCGCAGGGTCAGCGCTCGCTCGGGCTCACGCATCCCGAGAAGAACCTCGGCCCGCGTGATCGCCGACAACCCGAGGCGGCCTCTGCTCGCCAGGCCAAGGACAAACTCGACGACCGCGGCGTTTCCCCGAAGGTGCCAGATCACCACGTCGGAATCCAGTAGGAAGTCAGCCATCGGCCGGATCCAGTCCGCTCCGCCGCTGCCGGTCCTCCCACGCGTGCCTACCCTCTTCGATCTCTTGCGACGGATCCCCACGCCCCTCGGCACTCCATGCGCCCGCCGAAGCCGCGGCTGCCTGGACCTGCTTGAGTCGCGCAAGTCGCGCCCGTACGGCCTCTTCGATGAAGCTGCTTCGCTGCCGAGACGGCACGAGATTTCGCATTTCGTCCAGGAGGGCGTCGTCGAAGACGACATTCATGCGGGCCATTTTGAGACCTCCCTATACACCTAGCAAGGTACAGTTGTGTGTGCAGAGTGTCAAGTTGACGAGCTCCAGCTCCTCCTCTCGACGCAGGCCGTCCTTCTCCGGAGTCGCCGCCTCCTCCGCCGAGATCCAGACTGGTGTGGCCCGCGGCCCCGCCTTCCTGTAGATCACACCAGGAGCGTCGCGCCCCGCGAACGCCAATCGAAGCCGCCCATGCGCTACCATACCCCCACCCTCCCTGGAAAACCGGGGGCGTGTGCCACCACGCCCCCGGTCTTTACGGTCTGCTGACGGCTACACGGTCTCGGCGGGTTTTCAGGGGGTGGCTTCCTCCTTTCGTCTCAGGGTCCTCCGCTTGGGGAGCGGCTTCAGGCCGTAGTCCAGGAGCTTGCTGCTGCGGGCTCCGTAGGTGAGGATGAGCCAGGCTCGCAGGACGGTGACCAGGTCCCGGGTCCTCGCGAAGGCGGTGGTGAGGTCCTCGGTGGCCTGGAGGGATTCGGCCTGGAGGCCGGCGCGCCTCGACTGGGAGGCTTGGAGGCCGGCCAGCGCGGCGTTGAGCCTCTCGCGGTAGACGTCGACGGCGTGGAGCTCGTCCTGGTCCTTGTGGGCATCGAGGCCGGCCTGGAGCTTTTCCCAGGCGGCGAGGAGGGTGGTTCTGGAGTGGGGCATTGGTTGGGTTTCCTTTCCTGTTATTGAGAGTCGATTACCTGAGAGTCGATTACCGGTCGATCACTGGCCGGTCGGGCCGGCGGGCTTGGGTGGCGTGGGGACGACCTCGGGAGGCGGCGGGACGGTCTTCTTGCGCCCCTTCTTCCCGCGGACCGGAATGCCGAACTGCGCCAGGTGCTTGCTGTCGGTGCCGAGCTGGGAGATGACGAAGGTGCGGATGCGGCGCGTCAGCTCCTTGCCGTCCTCGATCGCCTTTTCCAGGCGCTGCGTCGTCGCCAGCCGGTTGCCGGTGAAGTTCTCCTGCTGGATCTTGAGGTCCCGGGCCTGGGCGAGCAGGGCCGCCAGAGCCGTCTGGAGGTCGTCCCGTCCCGGCAGGAGGGAGGCGTTCTGGGCGCAGGCCCCGAGAAGGCCCTCCCAGTCGCGGAAGACGCTTCCTTTTGCGGTGATTTCAGGCATGTGCTTGTCCTTTCTGTTCAGTTCGATGCGTTAGGTTGGTTCGCCGTCATCCGAGCCGCGCGCCGAAGTCGAGGACGGCCTCGGTGAGCGGGGTGAAACGATTGCCGTGGCGCGGTGCGAAGAGCCAGAGCTCGACCCGGTGGGCGGCGACCCTCGCCTTCACCGGCAGGGCGAGCGCCGCCGCCAGGCTGGCGACGAAGGCGCTGAAGTGCGCCGCCGATTCGCCGTTCGGAAAGGCGCGGGTGCGCTGGAGCACCCGGCCTCCCAGGTTGACCCGCCAGTCGGGACGGGCGGTCAGCCACTCCTGCACCCGCTCGGGCTTGAGCGCCGCCCCGGGCCCGGTCCGCTGGATCGCCACCGCCGCCACCGCCGCCGGCGCCGTCCCGGCCTCCCTCTCGCCGTCCTCCCCGCCGCCCGGGTGCGGCACGCGGCGAAGCTCGGCCTTCACCTCCATCTTTCGCGTCACCTGCATCTTCATCGGGTCCATCGTGCTCATCGGGCACTCTCCCTTTCGGTAACTCCCGGCGCCGTCATGGGCCGGAAGATCAAGATTCGTCCGGGTCGTCGCCCGGTTGCCTCAGGAGCGGGGTCAGGCAGCGGTTCAGGCTCCGGAAGTGCCGCGCGGCCTCCGCTCTCTCGTGCCGGCTGAGGGCCGCCACAGAGAGCGCGTCATCCCGGGTGGTACCGGTGAGCAGCTCGTCCATCGAGACCCCCAGCACCCGGCCCAGGCTCACCAGGGCCCGCAGCGGCGGCGAATGGGTCGCGCGCTCCCAATGGCCCAGGCGCTCCCGGGAGACGCGGACGCGCCGGGCCAGCTCGCCCCGCGACCATCCCAGGGCCCGCCGCAGCCTCACGATCCGCCGGCTCAGCTCCCACAGCAATTCGCGGCTCTCGTCCTCCCGGCTTTCAGTTTCCGTCTCGATCTCGACGTCCTGGACCGATTTCAACCGATTCTTCACTGCCGCCTCCTTGGGATCGCTAATTTGCGACGACCTGAGAAGTGTACGGAAGCTGTTTCGGTTTCGTCCAGGCTTTTCTTGTCGCCATTGCTTTCGATATAGTCGATTTCGGTTTATTCTGTTTATGTTCTCGAGAGGCGCCACAAGAGGCGACCGGAAATCATGGCTTCCGAATACGCCCGGACGGCGTGGGTCCTGGGGGTGGAAGGAATCCTTACTTCCCTGGAAGAATTGCTCACCGGCCGTGCCAGACTGGGCCTTGCAACGCCAGTTCGTTGCGGGCCGCGGGCGATGGCGCCATGGCGGCGTCCGGCTCGGTCCTCGGCCAGGAGGAGAGAGATGACTCAGCGCAGCCTTCAGCGCACCGTCGCCGCCGCCGTCCTCGCCGCGGCCCTTGGGCTCGCCGCTCCCGTTCAAGCCCTGGGGCGGACGGCTCCAGCTACCGGTCCGGCCTGGCTGGAAACCGCTCTGCAGTGGGTGGCTCAGCTCTGGCCGGGAGCTGCCGGGGGGCCCAAGACGCCGAACACGAAGTCGGATAAAGGTGGTGGCATTGACCCCAATGGCGGCTATCTCACGCCACCGCCACCATCGACGACTAGTGTCGACAAGGGCGGTGGCATCGATCCCAACGGTTGACCAACCCAATGGTGCCGGAACGGGCTATCTGACCCGCTCCGGCGCAAGGCGTCTCTCGCTTCTTTCCTCACGGTTTGTGCAAGAATATGGCGTCCATCCATGAGCCCCTGGTGGTGTTCCAAAGGAGCCCTGCTTGATCGATCATCCGAGCCGTGAAGAGGTGGTGGCCGTCTACGAGGGAGGGCTGTCTCCCGAGCGGGAGCGGGAGGTGCTGAGCCATCTCCTGGCTCCCTGCGCGCTCTGCCTGGCCGAGGCCGCGGCACCCATGGGGCTGGTACGGAAAGAGGCTCTGGTGGAGGAGCTGCGGGTGCCCTCGCCCGTGGACGAGACCTCCTACGACGACGCCATTCAGAGGGCCATCGGTGCCGCTCTGCGGCAGGAGCGCTTTCTCCGGCGGCAGCGGACCCAGGCGCGGAAGGCTCTGCGGGTGCTCGGGAGCGGGGGCCTGGAAGCCCTTCAGAAGCTCCCCCGTGGCCTTGGCGGTCTGGCGCGGATGGAGGCCTTCCTCGCCCGGAGCTGGCAACTCCGCCATGACGATCCACAACTGATGGTGTACTTCGCCTGGCTCGCCGCCCAGGTTTCGCTACGGCTCGATCCGCGGGATTTCGATCGCCCCGCGCGGGTCTGCGACTTCCAGGCTCGCGCTCACGCCGAATGGGGCAACGCCTGTCGCACGGCCGACCGACTTCACGAAGCGGGTGGGCTCCTGGGCCGTGCCCGTCGTCTCTTCGAGCTGGGGACCGGCGACGAATTCGTGGAGATCCGCCTGCTGGAGCTCGAAGCCTCGCTGGCGGCGGACCGGAGGGAATTCGGACGAGCCTCGGCCAACCTGTTGAAGGTCGCGGACTTCCACAGCCGGAACGACGACGCTCACCTCGTCGGCCGGACCCTGGTTCAGATGGGCCTCTATGCCGGATACGCCGGGAACCTGGAGAAGGGCGCCGGCCTGCTCGAACAGAGCCTGGCTTTGATCGACGCGGAGCGGGATCCGGGCCTCGCTTGCGCGGCCGCTCACAACCTCGTCCTTCTCCTCGTCGATAGCGGAAGATTCCGCGACGCTAAGATAGCCCGCCTCCGCTACTCGCGCTTCCTCAGGGAGCCCGGGGGCCGGGTCAACGAGATCAAGTTCCGATTGCTGGAGGCCCGGACGGATGCGGGTCTAGGCAACTATTCGCGAGCGGCCTCCATCTTCCGCGAGGTGATCGCGGGATTCGACGAGGCTCGGCTCCCGATCCTCGCCAGCATCGAACGCCTCCATCTCGCGGCGGCCCTCCTGGCTCAAGGAGCGGCAACCGAGGCCTCCGGCGTGATCCTCGAAGCCGTCGAGATCTTCGTCCGTCTCGAGATCCAGAGCGAGGCGCTGCAGGCCGTCATCCTGCTGCGCAACGCGGTAGAGATGGAGAAGGCGACGCTGGAGATGGTCGAGGAGGTGGCGGAGTTCCTGCGGCGGCTGCAGATCGATCCCGCGCTCCGATTCGAGGGGCGGGCCTGGGAAGACTGAGCTACCGCGGCACGCGGTCCAGCATCTTCGCGAGCGTCCTCGCCACGACCTGCTCGATCGCCTTTTCCAGCGGGGACTCCTCGGGTGTCTCGGAGCCTTGCGCCTCGGCGGGAACCTTCACTCCCAGCGCCTCCCGAAGGCGGAGAGTCGCCGGGCTCGGCGGCTGCTGAGACGGCGGGAAGGCCTGCCGCAGGATCTCTGCCGGGTCCACCCCGATGATTTCCGCGATCGCCGTGACGTGGTCGAACCGCAACACGATCACTCCGGAGAAGAGGCGGGTCAGATACCCTCTGGACTTCCCGAGCCGCTTCTCAATTTCCCGCCGGGGAAAGTGGTAAACACGGATTGTCGTACGCAGAACGTCGATCATGTGCTTTGTCAGAGGCTTCACCGCGAAAAAGTATACGGGAAAGGCCCACAGGGAGCAAAGTCGGTCTCCAGGCGATCCTCTCGATGAGTCAGGTAGCGACTTCTGTGGAGCGCCTCAGTCGCCGGAGGGCGCGGGGGTACTGCCGTCGGCCGGCCCGAGCCAGTCGGTGAGACGGTAGGTGGCCGCGGCGCGGGTTCGCGGGCAGCCCGCCTTCAGGAGGTCGCCGGGCGGGACGCGCAGGAGGCGCGCGAGCGCGGCCAGGTGCTCCACGCGCAGCTCCAGGGTGCCGTCCAGGTGGCGGCGCAACCGGCCGGCGCGGTTTCCTCGCGGCCGGGCACCAGTGATTGAGACGGCACAGTATTAATTGGGACAACAAAATAGGCTCCGGACTTAACGAGAGCTCCGGCGTCGAGGAGGAGACCATGGACAGGAAATACCTTGGGACGCTCGCCCTGGCCGGTCTGCTGATGATCTTTGCCCGGCCGGCCGCGGCGGGCAACGTGGTCAATCATGGCGGCCCGGTGATCGCCTCGCCGAAGGTGGTGCTCATCTTCTGGGGGCCGGGCTTCAACAACGCCGCCTCCCCGGACTACACCTATGCCCGGACCCTGCAGGCCTTCCGCGATCAGTTCGGGTCGAGCGCGGAATACGCGGTCCTTCGGGAGTATGGGGTCAATCCGGCGAGCCTCGGCTCGGGGACCGCCGACTGGTTCGACGCCTCGACGCCGCCCATCAACGTCACCGACTCCGCCGTCCACGCCGAGCTCAACCGCTATTTCGCCGGCCATGGCGCCTACAACTCCAGCACCCTCTACGTGGTCGTCATCCCCAGCACCTCGTACTCCTCCAGCGGCTCCAGCACCTCCTGCGGCGGTCCGAGCCTGGCCTACTGCGCCTATAACGGCTCCTATAGCGGGACCGGCGGCGCGGTCCTCTACGTCATCCTGCCGTATGCGAGCTGCAGCGGCTGCAAGGTCTCGGGCTTCACCGACGTGCAGAATGCCGAGCTCCACCTCGGCCACGAGATCTGCGCCGTCCTGACCAGCGGCTGGTATGACAGCTCCGGGCTCGGGGTCGCCGACAAGTGCTCGATGCCCTACATCTCCGGCGGATACGCCTACCAGTACATCTGGTCGAACAAGGCGAGGATGTGCGTGCAGTAGCGGAGCGCTTAGTGGCGAGCCGTCGTAACCATCTGCGAGCCGCGTGCGGGGGCGTGTCCTTGCGGAGGGATCAGGGACCGATCCAGTCGTTGTCGCTATTCCGTAATCCGGCGTTCCTGTGGCAAATCCGTTCCGCCATCCGGTAAGATATCCTGCCAGACCGGGACCGCGGCGAATGAAATCGCCCGGTTTCGAGAACAGGAGAGCATGTGGCGGAGCCCGGCGGGCAGATCTTTCCAGGACGACCCGTCCGACAACCTTTCGAGACGTGGCAGGTGGGTGCCGCCCGCCTGCCGATGTGGCTTCCCCGGTCGGGCGGAGACCCGTTCCGGCCCTGGATCGCCCTCTGTCTGAATCTGGACTCGGGCAAGGTCGTCGCCGCGGAGCCGGGAGCGGAGGAGGAGGTCCCGTCTCTTCTCGAGAAGGTCCTCGCGGAGGCCGGCCGGACATGGCGCACCCGCCCCGCGCGGGTCGAGGTGGCGGAGGTGGCCTGGGCCCAGGCTCTGGAGGATCTCCTCTCGCCTCAGGGTGTGGCGGTCGAGACCCGGTCGGCGCTGCCGGAGCTGAACGAGATCCTGGCGAGGCTCTCGCACCGCGCGGCACCGGACGATCCCCGGCCCGGTCCGTTGACGGGGGAAGGAGTCACGCTGGAGGGCCTGGCCGCGTTCGCCCGCGCGGCCGCGGGCTTCCTGGCCGCCGCCGGGTGGCGCCATCTGAGCCAGGAAGACCTGGTGCGGATCGAGGCGCCGGACGTCGACGCGGATCTCCGGCGGTTCTTCGTGGTCCACCAGGGCGGACGCTCCGCTCCCGATCTCAGGTTCCTGGCTGACCCCGAGGCGGTCCCGTGGGAGGAGGAGGAGGTTTGGCCGGACTATGAACCGGACGATGAAGATGACGACGAGGACGACGAGGGTCTTGGGGATGCCGGTGAATGGACGGTCGAGCTCCTCAAGCCCTGGGAGGCGCCGCAGGAGGACGGCGATCTCTGGGAGAGGCACGGGCTTCCCTGGGCGGGAGACGGCTACATCCCGGTGGCCGGTTTCTGGCTAGGAGAGGACTTCCGCCGTCCGGATCACCGGCAGCTCGCCCTGTTCGAAGGCCTCCTCGCCGCGCTGGCGGCCACCGCGGAGGAGGATCTCGACTCCGGCCGCTGGGAGAAGCGGGTCGCCACCGCCGGCGGCCCGCTCGGGATCGTCCTCAGCCTGCCGGACCTGCTGGAGCCGGCCGAGGAGCTGCCCGTTGGTCCCCCGGTGATCTGGCGGCTCCTCGAGCGGTCCTTGCGGGACCTGCGGAAGCGGCTGGCGGGCGGCGCCGATCTGGACCTGGAGGAGGGCGAGCTTCTCTTCCTGCCGGACGCGGGGACGCCCGCCGACCCGGAAACCCCGGAGGGACGGGCCGAGGCGGTGCTCGACCGCGCGTACGCGGCGGGCGGCCGGCGGGCGGTGCTGCTGGCCCGCGAAGCCCTCGAGATCTGGCCGGACTGCGCGGATGCCTACAATCTCCTGGCCGTCCGGGCTCCCGATCCCGAATCCGCGGCCCGGCTCTACGAGCTGGGAGTGGCCGCCGGCGAGCGGGCGCTCGGCCCGGTGGCCTTCGCCGAGGCGGCCGGGCACTTCTGGGGAGTGCTGGAGACCCGCCCCTATATGCGGGCCCGCGAGGGTCTGGCGGAATCGCTGGTGGAGATGAAACGCTTCGCGGAGGCGGCGGAGCATTTCGCGGCGATGCTGCGCCTCAATCCCAACGACAACCAGGGGATCCGCCACACGCTGGTGAACGTCCTGATCGGCCTGGACCGGGACGCCGAGGCCTGGGAGCTGGCCGGCCTCTACCCGGAGGATGATGGGGCCCTGCTGGAGTATCCGCGCGCCCTCCTGCGGTTCCGCCGGGAGGGAGATTCCGTGGAGGCCCGGCGAGCGCTCAAGCGAGCCGTGAAATCCAACCGGTTCGTCCCCGGCCTGTTGCTCCAGACTCGCGACTTGCCGCCGCCGGGCCCCTTTTTCGCTCCGGGCCGGGAGGAGGAGGCCGCCCTGTACCGCGTCCTCTCCGGGGGGGAGACCTGGACCGGGACCGCGGGCGCTCTCGGCTGGTTGCGGCAGCGCACCGCTCCTCCTCCGAAGCCGGGGAAAAAGGGCAAGGCGAAGAAGCGGAAGAAGAAGGGGCGGTAAGGGGGGTGGCGAGAGGCCGCCCGCCCGAACCCTCACCCCTGGCCCCTCTCCCTTCCCCCGCCCCCCTCCCTCACAGGGAGAGGGGAACCCCCGCCCCCCTCATTCAGTCTTTGCTTTTCTCCCTCTTCTCCCGGTGAGGGAGGGTGGGCGGGGACGGGAGAAGAGGGCCGGGGTGATGAGGGCCAACGCCAAAGCCAAGGTGAATTTGTCAGTTGGCGGGCACGACCGGGTAGACGGCGCCGGAGTCCGACTGCAGGGTCACGCCGGCGGGGAGGTCGCGGACGACGATCCGGGCGGTGGCGTCGGCCTGGATGTCGCCGCCGAAGCCGACGGGGTTGTCCCAGTAGAACACCCTGGCCTGGGCCCGCAGCTTGCCGTCGACGCTGAGCTGCGAGCCGACAGTGGTCCTGACGGTGATCTGCGGGGCCTCGGAGGTCGTCACGCCATAGAGGTAGCTGGCGGTCCAGCGCGAGTGCGCCGTGCCCGCTCCGATCTGCAGGGACATGTCGATGTAGCCGTCGTAGAGCCCCTTGTAGGTCCAGGTGTTGAGGTCCACCTGGTTGCCGAAGACGAGGGTCACGGCAGTCCCCTTCGGGAGGGAGTCGGACTTCACCGTCAGGTGGTCGAACGAGTGGGCGTAGCCGTACCCGTAGGACGGTGCGCTGTAGAAGCCAGCCTTGGCGTTGATGTTCTCGGTATGGCCGCTCGCCTGGGCATGGAGCTCCGCCGGCCGCGCCTCGCCGGAGGCGCCGACATCCGCGAGCATCGAGCCGTAGTAGGGGGAGACGATCGTGGCGGCCGCCGGATCGGCCACGGAGGTCACGTAGGTGGAGCTGGGCAGGTATTGGGTCGAGTTGTAGCAGCCGGTGTAGCCGAGCGTCTCGGCATCGGTCTCGACGCCGAAGGTCTGCGCCTGGGCGGAAGCGGCGGACGTGGCGAGGCTGGAGAGGGCGAGTACAGCGGTCAGCGCGGCGGTGCGGATCGACATGAGAGTTCTCCTCCGAAAGCTTGGAAGTACCGCGCGGGGTGATTCGAGATCGCGCCCGCGGCAGGTCTGGTTTTTCAGGTTCGCCCGGCGCCTTTCGCCGGACGGGCCTGAAAACGCTTTCAGCGGAGGAATCCCCTCACTCGCCGGAGGGGGCGGCGGGACTGGCGTCGGCGGGCCCGATCCAGTCGCTCAGGCGGTAGGTGGCCGCGGCACGGGTCCGCGGGCAGCCCGCCTTCAGGAGCTCGCCGGGCGGGACGCGCAGGAGGCCCGCCAGCGCGGTCAGGTGCTCGATCCGCAGCTCCAGGCTGCCGTCCAGAAGCTTCCCCAGCGCCCCATTGCGCAGCTTCAGCGCCCGCTCGACGTCGCGGCCCTGGAGCCCCGTAGCCGCGATCGCGCGGGCGAGGATCTGGCGCAACGACTCGAGATCTTCTTCGACCATGAAGCCATTAGACCACGACGGCGCCGTTGGAGCGGAAATTCGGGGACAATTCTGGAAATTCGGGGACAATTTGGGATATTCGGGGACAAACAAGGAAAAAAGGGGACAGGATTCCAAATTCGGGGACAATTCTGGAGATTCGGGGACAATCCTGGAAATTCGGGGACAATCCTGGAGATTCGGGGACAATTTTGGATATTCGGGGACAATTTTGGATATTCGGGGACAGATTGGAGACTTGATTCCACTATCCCGGCTCATCGGCCGCCTGCGGGGCGGCGGCGAAGCGCGGCTTGGGATCGATCCAGTCGGCGAGCCGCAATCCGGCCGTCGAGCCGGTGTCCGGCAGCGCCGCCTCCAGGAAATCCTCGGGCGGAATGCTCAGCAGGCGAGCGAGCGCCAGCAGATGCCGGACCCGGAGCACCCGCCGTCCGGAGGCGAGGGCCTCCCATCCTCCGCTCGGCAGCGCCAAGGCTCGTTCGATCGCCTTCGGACGCAGCCGGGCCGCGGCGACGGCGCGCTGAAGGACCTCGCGCAGAGGAGTGAGCTGGCGGGACATGGCCCGCTCAGTCTACGGGGAGGTTGGAAGCCGGCGCAACCGCTCCCGGCGGCGGCTTCCGGTCGAGGCTCGGCTTTGCCGCGAAACGGCACCTCCTTTATTTGCAGGTCTCGTCAACGCTGCGATCTGGCGTGCGTCCGAGAGAGGCCTGCTGACCTGCAAAGGAGAGAACTTGCCCATGAGAACGACTCCCCTACTGTTGCTCGCCTCCCTGCTGGCCGCGCCGCTTCTCGGCCAGAGAGCGGCGGATCGCCCCGCGTTTTTCTCGCCCACGGGAACGGCGCCCGCGAGCACGGCGCCCGCTTCCTCCCTGCCTACCGCCAAGCTGAGCGAACGGGCCTTCTTCTCCCTGGCGGGCGAGGCGGTTCCACCGGGCGCCCGCGAGCTGAGGTTCGAGATCAGAATCGACGGCCGCACGGCCCTGAAGGACGTCCTGCGGCTCCCCCTGGATGCCGCGGGCGGCACCTTCGAGCTCCTGGCCGGCGATCCCCAGGCGCTCGCGCGCCTCTCCGCCCGGGCCGCCAAGGCCGGCCGGCACGCCGAGATTTCCGTGGCCCTGGACGGGCGGACGCTACGGACCTTGCCGTTCGCCGAGTTCCTCGTCTACAACCGGCAATTCCAGAAGGAGCTGCCGAGCCTCCGCAAGCCGGTGGGCGAAACGCGCGACTTCGCGGCGGAAAGCGGGCAGGCTGCCCGCCCCTCCGCGAACCCGCTCGCCAAGGGGTGGGACCTCAACTGCATCGCCAACTGCGACACCAACCGCGACTACTGCTACCAGACCGAGCCCGAGTGCGCCGGGGTGGATTACTGCGAAACCTGCGAGACCCAGTGGGGCTCGTGCCATGACGCCTGCTGGACCTGCGAGGAGCCGAAGAGCGTTTCGCAGTACACCAGCTCGTGGATCAAGAGCACCTCGTGGGCGGGAGGGAACTGCCTGGAGGACGTCTACCTGAACTGCTCCTGGTTCGACTTCTACAATCTCGTGATCGAGAGCGACCGCTACCAGCGCACCGAGCACTGCGACGGCTCGTACACCGACTCCTTCCTGTATAGCTGGGACACCTCGGGCTCCTGCGAGCGGGAGTCCTTCTACCAGACCTGCACCTTCGCGGTCGGTTACTCCAATCCGCCCTACTGCCCCTTCTAGAGCTTCGACCCGCCGGGCGCGTGCCGCCGCGCGCCCGGCCCGGACGCCCATCACTCGCCGCTCAGGCTCAGGCTTGGCTTTCTTGCCAGGGATTCAAGAGGGGGATATCCAGCACTTCGAAGTGCTGAACGTTGCGGGTGACCAGCGTCGACCGGTGGACGTTGGTATCGAGGAGGAAGCTCATAGGTCGATGTCGCGGGGGCTATCCTTGGGACGCTCGAGATCCAACTCTGAGTCCCGCAAGGGTGAGGCCGCGAAGAAGTCCGCGAGCGTTCCCTGGCGCTGCGTCTTCCGCTCCCACTCCTCGGCCTTCGCGTCCGCGAGGGTCCAGGCTTTGGAGATCTGGGTCATGGCGGCTCCTCTCGATTGGTCAGATTGGTCATTTTAGGTTTCCGGCCCGGCTTTTACAAGCCGAGCGCGGATCGGCCCGCTGCGACATCGTCCTCCCTTCCCGCTCCGGCTGGCACAGCCGTTGCTGCCAGAGATGACCGTCGTATCTCATGTGGGCCTCAAGGAAAGGAGAGGAAGATGAAGAAGCTGGGAATCACGGTCGTCCTGATGCTCCTCCTCGCGGTGACCCTCGGCACGGCCGGCGCCTGGGCCGCGGACAGCACGTTCATGATCCGGAACGACACCAAGGGAGCGGTGATGGTGTCGGCCGTCTGGAGCGGCGGCAACGTCCCGCCGACCAAGCTGGAGGCGGGAGAGTCGATGAGCGGTGGAATGACCGTTCCGGCCAACATCGATTCCGTGAAGGTGGAGGTCACCGGCGACTGCAAGAAAGGGTCGCAGACCTTCAATCCACAGCACGTCACCCAGGCGATCATCCACTGCAAGGGGGGCGCTTACACGGTGATGGTGGGAAAGGCCGAGCCGAAGCCGTAGCGCTGAGGAGCTTCAGAGGCCAGGCCGGCCCCCGCGCCGATTGCGGGGTGAGCCGGCCCGGCAGGTTTCATCGGACCGCGGAAGGCTTCAGTGGTGCTGCTGGGCGAGCATGTCCATGACCGCCTTGCGCTGGGCCCACTGGCGGTCCCAGCCCATCTCCTTCGCCTTATCGAGGTTCACATGGCCGTCCGCCGTATAGATCCCGGTGGCCACCAGGCGCCGCTGGCTTTCGGCGGGAAGGGTGAAGAAGCGGCTGTCATCCGGACCCTCCGGCACGAAGTCATCGTTCTCGGCGATGGGCTGGAAGTCCTGGAACGCCTTGCGCACGCCGTTCACCACGTAGTCGAAGGTCACGTCCTTCGAGGACTGGATCACGATCTTGTCGAGCCCCTTCGAGATGGCGGCGACCTGCGCCAGCTCGCCGACCGGGGTGACGACGACCGTCAGGCCCCGCTCGGCGGTGACCATGCGGAAGCTGTCCGGCACCTCGATGGTGGCGAAGCCCTTGTGGGTGCGGCCGGTGCCGCGGAAATAGGTTCCGGCCTCGGGCCCTTCGAGCGACACGTAGCGGATCTCCTTCGTCGGGTCGGTCGGGTGCGGCTCGATGAAGGACTTGGTGCCGGTGGCGCCGATGTCGCCGTCGGCGAAGACACCCCAACTCACGCCACTCCGGCGGACGCCCAGCATGCCATCGACGGCCGACGTGGCGGGGCAGAAGCCGGAGACGGTGTTGTAACCCGCGACGCCGGCCACGCCGACGCTGGTGTAGCCGACGACGCCGTCGTTCGACAGGCTGGCGCCCAACACTCCGGCCAGGGGAACGCTGACGGCGCTGCAGATGCCACCCTGCTCGCCCTCGAACCCGTTGCCCGTATTGTTGGTGATCGTGTAGGAATTCCCGGATATGTTGCAACTGAGCGAGCCGCCGCAGGTCTGAGCCTGCGCCGTGGAAACACCGATGAGCGCGACCAGGAGGGTAAACGAGATGACTGCCTTGCGCATGATGAACCATCCTCCGTAAAAGCAGAGCCGCCGGAATGGGGCTCTACTTCTATCAGTGTTTAATTAAACAAAAACGTGACACGGAGGGCTAAGAAAGTCGCGGCGAACCCGAAGCGCAGGATCCGGCCGGCGCGGAGGCGCCCGGATCCTGGCATAGTCTAGGGCCTCCGCCCGCCGCGCGGGCCAACCTTTCTGGAGGCCAGCTCATGCCTGAAGGACCCGAAGTCGAGACCGAAGGACTGCACGAGGCGATCCACGAGGAGCTCGAGAAGGAAGGGGGGGCGTTCCTCAAGCGGATCGCCCTGACGACGGCGATCCTGGCCGCCCTGGCCGCCATCGCTTCGCTCTACGCTGGGGCCACGGTCAACGAGGCGCTGGTGCTGAAGACCGAGGCGACGCGGCTCCAGGCGGAGGCGTCCGACCAGTGGGCGTTCTACCAGGCCAAGGGGATCAAGGCGGCGGTCGCCGAAGCCTCCGGTACCGCCTGGGCGGCGCTCGGCAAGCCGGCGCCCCCGCAGTTCGCCGCCAGCCAGAAGCGCTACACCGGCGAGCAGAAAGAGATCGAGACTACCGCGAAGGAGAAGGAGCGCGAGCGCGACGCCCGCTCCGGCGAGGCCGATCATCTCCTGCACAACCATCACCGCTTCGCCAACGCGGTCGCCCTCTTCCAGGTCTCGATCGCCCTCGGCGCCGTCGCGGCCCTGACGCGCAACCGTTTCGCTTGGCTCGCCTCCCTGGTCATGGGAGCGAGCGGGACCGGGCTGCTGATCTACGCGTTCCTCGGGTGAGGGGTGAGCGGCCGAAGGAGATCACGCCCGCGTAGGCTGTCCTTCCTCTTCGAGCAACGCTTCAGCCACGCGCTCAGGGGTCATCTCCTCGTCGGGCCGTGCTTCGTGAGCGCACTCGACAAGCGGCAGCATGGGAGGCGTGCGGGTCATTGAAGCCGCGCCACTTTTCTGATCCTCGGGCAGGGCGTCTGGCGTCTTCATCAAACGATCCTACCTCCAGACCTTGTGGGACAAGAAGTCTGAACCTATTCCGGAATCGTCACGATCATCCGCATCTTTGGCGCCTCGCCCTCGAAGAGCTTCTCGAAATCGCCCTTTGCGAACGAAAGCGTAGCGGTAGGCATCTTGGACGAGGAACCGCCCATTCCCGCAAAGGGCGTGAGCGCGCTCAGCTTGTTGGCGGCGCTGTCATCCGCCCCGATCGTGAGGCTCTCCCAGACCTTGAACTGAAGCTCCTTCCCTTCCGCCGAAACCAGCGCGACTCGGAGGTTGACGTTCTGCCGCGGCCACTCCGTCCTGAGCATCGGCGTCACCTCGAGATCGATCCCTCCGTCGCGCTTCATCTTCTTGAGGATGGTCACCTTGGGGATGGACATCTTGTCGCACCGGTAGCTCTTGGTGTCGTAGTAGGTGCGCCCCTGGACGGAAGGGTCGGACAGAGGCTTGCTCCCGGGCTTGGTGAGAGGGAACTCCAGGAGCATGGGGCTCGGGATGTCGTGGATACCTGGGTTGGCCTCTTCGGGGGTGGCCTGACGGCCGACCTGAGCCGCCGAGGGCCTCGAACAGAGTGCGGCCGCTATGGCAAAGATGATGATGAGCTTCATAAGTTCCTCCGCATGTCATTCTTGGATGTCGACGATCACGCGAAGAGTCGGCGATGCGTCCTTCCAGAGTCCGTCCCATTCGCTCTTGCTCATTTCCCAGTGCGCAGTGGGCGCTTTGGGGCGCGAGGTTCCGATCCCCATGGCGAAGGTGTTGAGTGCGGTGACGGCACCGCCCTTCACAGCGCCGATCGTCAAATGATCCCAGAACTGGCGCCGCACTTCCTTGCCCTGGGACATCAAGGCGACCGTCAGGTTGATGTCCTGGCGGAGATAGTCGGTGGAGAGCGCGGGAGTCGCGTCGATCGTAACCTGGTCGCCATGCTCCTCGCGCCGGACCAGGACGACCGTCACTCGTGCCTTGTCGCAGACGTACCCCGAGGCATCCGTATAGCCCCGTGTCATGCCCGCCTTACTCTCGTTGAAGGATACGCGCGGCTTGCCGTTCGGAGCGGTACTTGCCCCCAGTGGGATGTCGATCAGCATGGGGCTCGGCACTTCCTTGAGAGCCGTCGCGGAAGAAGGAGCCGCAGTGTCTCCCGGCGTCGCCTGCCGTACCTGAGCCGCCGAAGGCACAACGGACACGAGGGCTGCGAGCGCCAGCCAAAGCAAATTGCGCATAAGTCTCTCCAGTTTTCAGTGAGGCCTTAATCATAGCACCCCACCCCCGACCCTCCCCACCATGTACAATGTCGCCCCCTCGGGGCTACTCGCCCCGATCTGGATCGGAGGACGCGATGCGCTGGAGCCGCTACTACCTGTACACCACCCGCGAGGTGCCGAACGACGCCGAGGTGATCAGCCACCAGCTCATGGTGCGCACCGGCATGATCAAGAAGACCGCCGCGGGCATCTATACCTACCTGCCGTCCGGCTGGCGGAGCCTGCAGAAGTTCATGGCGATCGTCCGCCGCGAGATGAACGCGGCCGGCGCCATCGAGCTGTGCATGCCCTCGATCCAGCCGGCCGAGCTCTGGGTGGAGTCCGGCCGCTGGGAGCGCTACGGCAAGGAGCTGCTGCGCATCCAGGACCGCCACGAGCGGGACTTCGTCTTCGGCCCGACCCACGAGGAGGTCATCACCGACGCGGTCCGGCGGGACGTCAAGAGCTACCGCCAGCTCCCGTTCAACCTGTACCAGATCCAGACCAAGTTCCGGGACGAGATCCGCCCCCGCTTCGGCCTGATGCGCGGCCGCGAGTTCCTGATGAAGGACGCCTACTCCTTCGACTCCAGCCTCCAGGGGCTCGACGAGTCGTACGAGGCGATGCAGGTCGCCTACCGCCGGATCTTCGAGGCCTGCCAGCTCGACTACACCATGGTCGAGGCCGACACCGGCACGATCGGCGGCTCGGCGTCGCACGAGTTCATGGTGGTGGCGGAGACCGGCGAGAGCGCCGTGGTGCGCTGCCCCTCCTGCGGCTACGCCGCCAACGTCGAGCGGGCCGAGACCCGGCGCGGCGACGAGGGGGGCGCGGCGTTCGCGCAGCAGGAGATGCAGGAGGTGGCGACGCCGGACAAGCACGCGGTCGAGGAGGTCGCCCGCTTCCTCAAGGTGGCGCCCAAGCGGCTGGTCAAGACGCTGATCTACGACACCGAGAAGGGTCCGGTGGTGGCGCTCGTCCGCGGCGACCGCGAGGTCAACGAGATCAAGCTCGCCAACCACTTCGACATCCAGAACCTCGCGCTCGCCGGCGAGGGGACGGTGCGGGCGGTGACCGGCGCGCCGGTGGGCTTCGCCGGTCCGGTGGGCCTCAAGAACGTCCGGATGGTGGGCGACATCGGGGTGCGCGGGATGACCAACTTCGTCACCGGCGCCAACAAGGCGGACGCCCATCTGACCAACGTCAACTGGGGGCGCGACGTCGACCTCGCCAACTGGACCGACCTCCTGCTGGTCGCCGGCGGCGATCCCTGTCCGCGCTGCGACGGCACGCTGGAGGCGTTCCGCGGCATCGAGGTCGGGCACATCTTCAAGCTCGGCACCAAGTATTCGGAGAAGCTCGGCTGCGTCTTCACCGACGAGGCGGGCGCGGACAAGCCGATGATCATGGGGTGCTACGGCGTCGGCATCGGCCGCACCGTGGCCGCCGCCATCGAGCAGAACCACGACAAGGACGGCATCATCTGGCCCCGTCCGCTGGCCCCCTTCGAGGTGCTGCTGATCTCCCTCAACCCCGAGGACGAGGCGGTCAAGCGCACCGCCGAGGAGCTCTACGCGCAGCTCCAGGAGAAGGGGATCGACGTCCTCTTCGACGACCGCGACGAGCGCCCCGGCGTCAAGTTCAAGGACGCCGACCTGATCGGCATCCCCGTGCGGGTGACCGTCGGCGCCAAGTCGCTGGCGGATGGGAAGGTGGAGGTGTCGCTGCGGCGGGACCGCGAGAAGCGGATGGTGACGCCGGGGGAGGCGGTTGGGAAGGTGATGGAGATGTTGAGCGCCTAGAAGAGGCATTTCCGCGGCCTCGCGTGCCGGCTGAAACCATCGATTGTCCATGAACGCGAGGGCGAGGCGTCCTGAGCCGAGCCCTTCGCGCCTCATTCCCCCGATCTCGCGTCGTTTGGAGAGCGCTTCGGATCGCCCGAAGAGCTCTCCGTGTCGCGTTCACCGTCTGTCGGGCTCCATTCCCTCCCAATCGGATTCTCTGAAGAGGGCGCCGAGCCGCGGGGGCTCCCCCTCGAGCTGTATCCCCTCCTCTCCGGGCGCCGTTCCCTTCTCCTCGCGCTTCCCGAAGACCTCCCTGTATGACATTCCCCAGAGGAAAGGCCCTCCGAGGGCGGGAGAACGCCGCTCGACAAGGCGTGCGAACGACGTTTCCCTAACGTTGCATAATGCGAAAAAGGGGGAACGCCGCGCGGAGGGCGAGTAAGCTCCTCCGCGATCCTCCTCGGGTTGCCCGAAGCCTGGGGAATGCGTTTCGTTACTACCGGAACTATGCCGCGCACGATTGAACTCAGATCGATCGCACGCAATAATACATAACACTGCGCTGCACCGGACGCTTACCGCACTACCGTGCGGTCGTCTCCGGTGAGCTTCTACAACGTTCGGCGGGCAGACGACCGTGGATTCGATGCGTACCTCTTCCGTTTCGTGCCTGCCGAGTTACACCAAGGAGACCTGTCATGCCTAATGTCTATGTTGAGCCGGAGCCGAAAAGCCGTCCCGAGGGTAGCCCCATCACGCATTACGTTCTGGAGTACGCGCACGAAGCGCGAGTTACGAACACCAATCATCCGACTCAGGCGGAGGCTATCGCTGAAGCCAAGAAGCTCGGGCACAAGCCGCTCGTGGCGCGGGTCAGGAACACGAGCAAGGGTAATCCAGATCATTGGCGAGAGGCATGAGTTGGAGTTCAGGCAGCGCTCGATGCTGAACCTGGTCACTCCAGCGGGGTGAGGTGGGTCGCGTGATGATATTTCCGCCCAGCGCCGAGCCTTTTCAGCCTCGAATTAGCAGAGATGCCCGGAGGAGCCTCAACCGTCGGGGAGCGTCTTTTGCAAGCCCCGCAAGGGGCGAAGGCATGTAGCCTGGGGCGCAAGCCCCAGGAATGGGTGTCCAACCAAACCCAAAGCCCCGAAGGGGCGACGGCAGCAAACGCTCCGAGAAAGACTGCCGTCGCCCCTTCGGGGCTCAGGGTTTGTTCTGGGACCGGCTACCTGGGGCTCACGCCCCAGGCTACATGCCGTTGCCCCTTGCGGGGCAAAAATTCGATATGACCTGGCTTCAAGGCTGGTTCGGTGACGTGCCGAGGCCGGGGGCCGCCAGTTCTGCAGGGGACCGAGCTGCGGATCCTGCTCCCGAGGGCCGGGATATAATCTCTCGGCTGCCGTTCCTCGTCTCCAACCCACGACCGGCCGGCGGTCCGGCTCGTCAGGAGGCCTCAGATGACGTCACGATTCCGCGCTCCTCGTCGGTGCTTGACCGCAGCGATGCTTCTCCTCGTCCTGGTAGCTGGCGGAGCCCTGGCGGCTCCGGCGCAAGAGGCGCCGCCGGCCGGCGGTCCACCCTATCGGGTTGGAGACGGTGTCTCCCGGCCGGAAAAGGTCCTCGGGGCTTCTCCGGTCTATACCGAGCTCGCCCGTAGGGCGCGGGTGACCGGCACCGTGATCGTGGAGGCGATCATCGACGAGCAAGGCAACGTCGTGAACGCAAAGGTCCTCAAAGGCTTGCCCATGGGGCTCGACCAGGCGGCCGTGGACGCCATCCAGACCTGGAAGTTCAAGCCGGCCTTGAAGGACGGAAAGCCGGTCAAGGTCTACTACGTGCTGACCGTGAATTTCGATGTGGATGGTTTCTCGTCTCTCGGCCCGCAGCTCCAGGCATTCCTCCAGATGAATCCCGAATTCGCGGAGCTCCTGCGCGCCAAACGCTACCCGGAAGCCGCCGCGTTCCTGGATCGCCAAGCGGCGGACCCGTCGGCGGAGCCCGCGCTGACGACCGCGCGGTGCCATCTCCTGCTGTCACAGAACCGGTTGGAAGAGGCCTGGCAGGTCGCCAAGAGCTATCGGGGTCCCGATCCCTACGAGATGCTCGCTCTCATCGGCAGCTTTGCTCAGGAGCAGGTGGCGCGCGACGAGGTGTCGGGCTCGGAGTGGCGGCCCGCGGTCATCGATCTGGGTCTCCAGGCCACAACGATGGCGCTCGCAATCCGCCGGGAAGGCTGGGATGCGATGATCTCCAAAGCCAGATTGTTGCGGGTGAAGGCGCAGCTAACGGGCGATCCCGCGCAGGTGAAGGAGGCGGCTCAGCTCCAGCGGCAGGCCATGGAGCTCCTGGCCAAGGCGCGGGCCGCAGCCGGGGCCAACCGGTAGAAGAGGTTGCCGTAGAGTTGTCCTTCGCCCTCCCGATCAGCTCTCTTCGAGCTTGCCGTCGAAATTTGAATAGCCTGGCGCTTCAGCGCCAGGCGGGCAGTCCTCCGCTCCACAGTTGCACCGTTCGTCTATGCGGCCATGCTGCGTGACCTGCCCGGCGCATCGGCGCGCCTCCTCCTGGCGCCGCCATCCGTTGCCGCGGGTTCTCAGCAGGTGCAGGTGCGGGGGACGGTGCAGGAGGTGATGAGGGTCTTCGCCCCTCCGGCCACCGCCTGGAGATGGTTCGTATCAAGGTTCTGGAGCGTCTCGCGGTTGAGGGTCAGCTTCCGGGGAGTGAGCTCTTTTTTCACGGTTGGGCTCCTTTGGAAGAGGCGGCCAGGGTCTTCCGCTTCGGGCCACCTCGGTTCGAGGTGGACAGTATAGCGATACACAAAGGAGGCCCGGAGGTCGTCGTCATGCTACTGGCCGGGGGCGACGCACGGTGGCCTTGCTCCAGAACGTCTCGACTGCAACAGGGTCGTTGGGGTTGTAAGGGCACTCTGGATCGTGGATCCACTCCGGAGCGGCCTTGATGGCAGAGGCGATTTCGTCAGGCCTGCTCGGAACAGGCTTGGAAGGAGGACCGGGTTTCATGCCTCGTTGCCTCAGCCGGGAGGGCGCAGCAGGCTGCCCCCCTACGTGTGGCCCGTCAGGCCGTTTCGAATTGGAGGACCCGCAATGTTTCCGGTTCGGTGCGGGTACTGAGGCGCAGCATTTCCATCCCGACGACGCGGCCGTCCTTGTCGAAGTCCAGGATGACTCCGGGCTCTACCTCCTCGGATTCGACGATCTCCGTCTCGTCCAATCGGAAGTGCAGGGCGTCGTTTTTCCTGTCCACTCTCAATCTCATCTTGTTCTTCCAGGCGGAGGTTGAAGAAGGCCGTCGCTTGCTCCAGACTCAGGCTTCCAACAGCGCCAAGTGCTCAGGCTTGGCGCCGGACACTGAGTTCAACGGAATCGTGCGGTCGAAGGTCGCCAGCCGGCCACCATGCTGAACGGCGAGGGCTAACAGGTAGACATCCGTTAGTTGACGATGACCGGTAATGTGTCTTGGACGGAATAAATCGCTGTCACGTAGTGAAACCGAGTCCGGCCAGAAACTGTGATTCCCACTGGCCCGGAACTCCTCAAGCCGGGCAATGGCATCCAAAAGGTTGGTGCCACGGCCTGAATAGGTAGGACTCGAGATGATCCGAACGAAGCCGTTCTCCGTCAGGGGACAGGTTGCCCAGCCCAAGCGCCGATGGTGACCAAACCATTGGTGGGCCGCCTCATAGTGAATATGTACTTCATCGAAGAGCGCAACGAGTACGTTGACATCCAGTAGCGCCACCAAGGTCTGAACCCTCACTCCTCGTCACGGAGAGAGTTCACCATTGCTAGAGTCACCGGCTGCTCTCCTGGCCTTGGCGGGAGGAGAGGAACGCCATTACGGCGACGGGTGACGGATCTCTGGGACGGTTCAAGGGCCTTCCTCGCGAGCTCCGAGAGGATCTTACCGGCAGTGCTCTTGCGCGTCGCAGCCAACTTTTTGGCGGCTCGAAGCACGTCTTCGTCGATGTCCAGGGTTGTCCTCATTCGACTAGCGTCGTGCATCCCGCGGCAGGTGTCAACTGAGTCTGAGGGGGAGCCGTCAGCGCAGCCAAGGACGGACAAGGACGCAAAGGACTGCAAGGACGTCAAGGACCAAGGACGAGGCATCCGGTGGCCAGCGTCCTCTTTGACCGGGTAGGCCTCGGGGTCCTGGCTGGCCCTCCCGGTTTGACACCGCCCCCCGCATCGGCTTCAATACCGCCCACATCAGCTCGGTTTCTCTACAGGGGGAGCGGCAGCATGGCCTTAGAGGTTCTCAACCAGCGGTCCTTCGGCGAGACGAAGCGGCGGGATGCGTGGTGGGTGCAGCCGCTGGTGGTCTTCCTGGGGCTCTCGACGTTCATCGTCTACTCGACGTGGGCGGCGTTCCAGGGGGCGCACTACCGCTTTGGTCCCTACATCTCGCCGTTCTACTCCCCGGAGGTGTTCGGCGATCCGGCGACGAGCTGGTTCGGCGGCAAGCCGGGGTGGTGGCCGGGGCTGATCCCATGGTCGGCGGCGTTCTTCATCCTCTGGGCTCCGGGCGGCTTCCGCTTCACCTGCTACTACTACCGCGGCGCCTACTACAAGGCGTTCTGGGCCGATCCGCCCTCCTGCTCGGTGGGCGAGCCCCGCAAGCGCTATCTCGGCGAGCGCTCGTTCCCGCTGATCCTCCAGAACGTCCATCGCTACTTCCTCTATCTCGCCCTGTTCTTCCTGGTCTTCCTCGCCTACGACGTGTGGCGGGCGATGTGGTTCACCGACGCCGCCACCGGCCGGGTGTCGTTCGGGCTCGGGGTGGGCACCCTGGTACTGCTGACCAACGTGGTCCTGCTGAGCAGCTACACCTTCGGCTGTCACTCGCTCCGCCATCTGATCGGCGGCTACCGGGATCGCCTGTCGGGGTCGCCGGCGCGGCTCAAGGCCTACAATTGCGTCGGCTGCTTCAACCGGCGCCACATGATGTTCGCGTGGCTGAGCCTCTGCTCGGTGGGGTTCTCGGACCTCTACGTCCGGCTCTGCTCGATGGGGATCTGGACCGACTGGAGGATCTTCTAGGTGGCCGACTTTCCGCGGTATTCCTATGACGTGCTGGTGGTGGGCGCCGGTGGCGCCGGGCTGCGCGCGGCCATCGAGGCGGCGGCGGCCGGGGCGAAGGTGGGGGTGGTCTCGAAGTCGCTCCTCGGCAAAGCCCATACGGTGATGGCCGAGGGGGGCGTGGCCGCGGCCCTGGCCAACGTGGACGACCGCGACAACTGGCGGGTCCATTTCTCCGACACCATGCGCGGCGGCCAGTATCTGAACCATCCGCGGATGGCCGAGATCCACGCCAAGGAGGCGCCGGACCGGGTGCGCGAGCTGGAGACCTGGGGCGCGGTCTTCGACCGCACGCCGGACGGGCGCATCCTGCAACGGAACTTCGGCGGCCACCGCTATCCGCGCCTCGCGCACGTCGGCGACCGCACGGGCCTCGAGATGATCCGTACCCTCCAGGACCACAGCATTCACCTGGGGATCGGTTTTCACATGGAGCACACGATCAGCGTCCTGCTCAAGGATGGCGACCGGATCGCCGGCGCGTTCGGCTACGAGCGGGAGCGCGGTCGGTGCGCGGTGTTCGAGGCGAAGACGGTGATCCTGGCCACCGGCGGGATCGGGCGGGCCTTCTCGGTGACCAGCAACAGTTGGGAGTACACCGGCGACGGCCATTCGCTGGCGTACGACGCCGGGGCCGACCTGATCGACATGGAGTTCGTGCAGTTTCACCCTACGGGCATGGTCTGGCCGCCCAGTGTACGCGGCATTCTGGTGACCGAGGGGGTGCGCGGCGAGGGGGGTGTGCTGCGCAACAAGGAGGGGCGGCGCTTCATGTTCGACGACATCCCGCCGCTCTACAAGGAGCAGACCGCGGACAACGAGGAGGAGGGTTGGCGCTACTGCCAGGGCGACAAGAACGCCCGCCGCCCGCCGGAGCTGCTCACCCGCGACCACGTGGCGCGCTGCATCGTGCGCGAGGTCAAGGAGGGTCGCGGGAGCCCGCACGGCGGCGTGTTCCTCGACATCTCGTGGATCAAGGAGCGGATCGCCAACGCGCCGGAGCACATCAAGCGCAAGCTTCCGAGCATGTACCACCAGTTCAAGCAACTGGCGGACATCGACATCACCAAGGAGGCGATGGAGGTCGGGCCCACCACCCACTACATGATGGGGGGCGTGCGGGTCGATCCCGAGAGCCAGATGTCCACCGTGCCGGGCCTGTTCGCGGCGGGCGAGTGCGGCGCCGGGCTGCACGGCGCCAACCGGCTGGGGGGGAACTCGCTCTCCGACCTGCTGGTGTTCGGCAAGCGCGCCGGCGAGCACGCGGCGGCGTTCGCCCGCGAGAACGGCGCCGGGACGATCGACGAGGCGGCGGTGGACGCGGCGGCGAAACGGCTGTTCGCCCCCTTCGAGCGCCACGGCGAGCCGGGAGCCGAGGGGCCGTTCCAGCTCCAGCACGAGCTGCAAGGGATGATGCAGAGCCTGGTCGGCATCGTCCGCGTCGAGGGGGAGATGACGCAGGCGCTGGAGGAGATCCGGGGCTTGCGCGCGCGGGGAGCGGCGGTAGCCGTCGCCGGCAACCGCGAGTACAACCCGGGGTGGCACACGGCGCTCGACCTGCCCAACCTCTTCACTGTCGCCGAGGCGGTCACCCGGGCGGCCCTGGAGCGCCGGGAGAGCCGCGGCGCCCAGTTCCGCGTCGACTTTCCTGAGAAAGACGCCGCTTTCGGAGCTGTCAACATCGTGGTCAGCAAGGACGCGGAGGGCCGGATGAAGATCACCCGCGTGCCGGTCGTCCCCGTGCCGTCTGAGCTAAAAGCCGTCATCGAGGAGATGAAGTAATGGCAACGGCGACCTTCAGCGTCTGGCGCGGGGACCGCGAGGGCGGTGCGCTCAAGGACTACTCGACCGGCGTCACCGAGGGGATGGTGGTGCTCGACGCGATGCACCAGATCCAGGCTGAATCGGCGCCGGATCTCGCCGTGCGCTGGAACTGCAAGGCCGGCAAGTGCGGCTCCTGCTCGGCCGAGGTCAACGGCAAGCCGCGGCTGATGTGCATGACTCGCCTGAGCGACCTGCCGCTCGACGAGCCGGTCACCGTCGAGCCGATGCGGACCTTCCCGCCGATCCGGGACCTAGTGACCGACGTATCGTTCAACTTCCGGGCGAAGATGACGATCAAGAAGTTCAAGCCGCGCCCGGCCGACGCGCCGGACGGCACTTGGCGGGCGCAGCAGGTGGACGTCGACCGCGCCCAGGAGTTCCGCAAGTGCATCGAGTGCTTCCTCTGCCAGGACGTCTGCCACGTGCTGCGCGAGCACCACATGCACGACCAGTTCATCGGCCCGCGGCTACTGGTCTATGCCGCGGCGCTGGAGATGAACCCGTTCGACGGCGAGGACCGGCTCGGCGACCTCAAGGACGCCCACGGGATCGGCTACTGCAACATCACCAAGTGCTGCACCAAGGTCTGCCCCGAGGGGATCACCATCACCGACAACGCCATCATCCCCTTGAAGGAGCGGGTGGTCGACGAGTTCTACGATCCGCTGAAGCGGCTGCTGCGCGTCTTTAGGAAATGACTGGAAGTGAAGGAGTTTTGTCGATGTACGACCTCAAGCCCCTGTCCCGCGAAGCCATCCCCGCGGCGCTGGAGAAGGCGCAGCGCTACCGTCTCCTGAACGAGGCGCTGGAAGCCGAGAGCATCTGCCGGGACATCCTGGCGGCCGAGCCCGGCAACCAGGAGGCGATCATCACGCTGGTGCTCGCCCTGAGCGACCAGCTCGAGGAGCGTCCGAACCCCTGCCTCGACCAAGCGCGGCAGCTCCTTCCCCAGATCGCGGACGCGCACGGGAAAGCCTACTACGCCGGGATCCTCTGTGAGCGCCGGGCCAAGGCCCAGCTCAAGCGCGGCGGCATGCACGCCGGCCATATCGCCTACGACTGGTTCCGGGAGGCGATGGAGCACTTCGAGAAGGCCGCCGAGATCCGCCCCCCCGGCAACGACGGCTCCATCCTGCGCTGGAACACCTGCGCCCGTATCCTGATGGCGAACCCGCGGCTGGTGCCGGCGCCGGAAGAGCGGACGCACTCGCTGCAGGAGTAGGGGAAAGACGGAAAGACCCGCCCCTTCGGGGCGGGCCCCTCACTCCCCAACCCCTCTCTCCCAGCCCTCCACCCTCCCGCCGGGGAGAGAGGGGCTTCAGGACACTCTTCGACCCATGTCTTTTTTTCTCTAACTACTCCCTCTTCTCCCCGTCAGGTGGGTGGAGGGCTGGGAGAAGAGGGCCGGGGTGATGAGGGCCTACGGGTCTCCTATTTACGGGTAATACCCGCGCGCCGACCGCGCCTTCAGGCCCGACTTCTTCACCTTGATCTCGACCGGCCGGAAAGTGGCCTCGCTCCCCGCTTCGGAGGAGTTGTAGGCGAGCAGATAGCGGCTACGCAGCTCGCTCTCGATCTGCTTGTAAATGCCCGGCAGGTCCTTGGCGTTGTTGGTGAAGAACGCCCGGCCACCGCTCGAGTTGGCCAGCTCGCCGAGCTTCGACTTGATCGAGGTGTCGAGGAAGGTGAGGTTGAGGCCGATGGCGTAGACCGCGACGCCGCTCCGGCTGGCGTACTCCATGGCGTCCTTGAAGCTGATGTAGCTCGCGTTGTCGTCGCCGTCGGAGAGCAGCACCAGGGCGCGCTGCCCCTTGACGCCGCGGAAGTAGTAGAGGCTGTGAACCAGCGCGTCGTGGAGGGCGGTCTCGCCCACCGCCTGCAGGCCGGTGATCGCGGCGGCCACGGCGCCGATGTCGTCGGTGGGGGCGATCTCCAGCGACGGCCGGCCGGAGAAGCTCACCGCGAAGGCCTTGTCCCCCGGCTTCATCACGGTTTCGAGGAAGCCCACCGCCGCCTTCTGCGAGGTGGCGAGCGAGGACTCCATCGAGCCCGAGGTGTCGATCAGCATGCAGACGGTGAGCGGCAGGTTGTTCACCCGGTCGAACTTCACCAGCTCCTGCTTCTTGCCGGACTCGTAGACCTCGAAGTCGTCCTGCTTGAGGTCGTTGACCAGGTTGCCCGAGCGGTCGGTCACCGCCGCGTAGAGCTCGACCAGATCGACGTCGACCTCGGAGACGTACTGCGGCGCCCGCAGGTAGCGCAGGGCCTCGGACTTGGTGTCGTCGTCGAGCACCGCCACCACCGTCAGGTAGACGAGGTCGCCGGTCGGCACGGCGATGTCGACCTGCCAGGGGGGCTTGGTGAGCGAGGCGACCATCTGGTCGTTGACCCGGAACTCCATCGCCTTGATCCGCCGGCCGTCCGGCACCACGACCTCCGCCTTCGCCGTGGTCTGATTCCCCTGCACGCGGGTGCCCTTGGCCGGCGAGACGACGCGGACGTTGAAGGCCCCCTTCGGCTGGTTGATGATCACCTGGTCGGCGGCGACCAGCTTGCCGTCGGCGTCGTACCCCTCGGCGCGCACGGTCTGCTCGACGGGGTAGTGGGCCAGCCGCACCTCGGCGGTGAACGGCTTGCGCGAGGTGGTGAGCTGCGACTTGCCGTCGACCAGGAAGGCCACCTTCTGGATGCGGTCGCCGGTGACGATGGCGTCGGCCCGCCAGAGGCCGATCAGCACGTCGTCCGTGGGTGGCAGCAGCAGCAGGCGGTCGGCGCCCGAGGCGGTCTTCAGCGGCACCAGCTCGCCGGCCTTCGTGGGCAGCGCGGCCATCTCCGGCTCCGGGATCGGATCGAGCGGCACGCGGAAGCCGCGCGCCACATAGACCTCGGCGCCGCCGGTGTCGTCCTTGATCTTCAGCCGCACCACGAAGCTGGTCTTCGCGCGCAGGCCGCGGTCGATCGCCAGGACCATCGGCTCGCCCGCGGCGGGCAGCGGTTGCTGGAAACGCATCCGGAACTGATCGAACGGCTTGCCCGCCTCCTCGACCACCCCCTCGACGGTGAGCTTGACGGCGGGGGCCTTGTCCGCGGTGGGCTTGAAGCCGGCGTCCTGGGGGAGCCGCACCAGCAGGCGGGTGAGGATGCGCTGGCCGTCGCGCTCGGGGAAGTGCATCTCGGCCGAGGCGATCTTGAGCTCCGGTACCGCCGTCGGCACCGCGCCGGCCGCCGCCTCCTTCGCCCAGTCGGAGAGCTCTTTGGGGGGCTCGAGGAAGCTCGAGTAGTCGTGCGCGTGGACGTTCTTGCGCCGCCCCGCGAAGGCGCCGGTGAGGCCGGGGATACCGGTCGCCTGGTCGACCAGCTTCGCCTGTTTGCAGGTCTGGAGGTCGAAGCGCTCCACGTTGCCGATCTGGCTGTGCAGCTCCTCCCACTGCTGGAGCCAGTACTCCATCTCCGGCGTGTAGAGCGCGTGCTTGGAGTCGACCGGCAGCCAGAGCCGGTAGGGCTCGCCCGGCACCGGCGAGTAGACGACGAGGTGGTTCTCCAGCGGCTTGCCGTCCGGCCCCACGCCGCGGCGGTAGTGCCAGATCTCGATCGGCTTGAACGCCGTGCCGCAGTCGATCACGGTGCGGTCCCAGGGCTTGCCGTTGAGGAACAAGAGCTGCCAGCGCACGTCCTGGGTCGAGAGGTACTCGTCGGCCGCCAGCCGCCGCCTCCGGTCGATCGCCTCCTTCAGCTCGTTGGCCGGCGTCGCCGGGATCGGGTCCCTGGCGAGGAAATCCTGGATCCAGCGCGCCCGCGTCTCCGGGCTGTCGGCGCTCAGCGTGGTGCGCTGCTCCGGGGTCAGCAGCAGCCCGGGACCGTCCTGGAAGAAGGCGCGCTCGGGCTCGGGCCAGAGGGTGGGGTCGTCGGACATCGCCCCTTGAGCGCGCAGGGGAGCGAACGGCGGCAGCAGGAGGGCCAGGAGGAAAAGCAGCGGAATCCGGTGTCTCACGACGAGCCTCGATGCATGGCCGGTGCCATGGCCACGCGGTGAATGCCCGGCCCGGTTGGCAGAGCCGGCGAGACAGACTACTATGACTCGACCATGGCGAAGACCTTGCGCAACGTTCCGATCCGCGAGTGGGAAGCCGGCGACAACGTCCAGGGGTTCGCGCTCCTCACCAAAAAGGAGATGCGCCAGGACCGCAACGGCAAAAGCTTTCTCGACATGGAGGTTACCGACGCCAGCGGCTCGATGATCGCCAAGATCTGGTCGGACAGCCCGGCGCTCAACAGCCGCTTCGAGACCCACCAGTTCATCGCGTTCCGCGGCTCGGTGAAGAACTACCGCGAGCAGCTCCAGCTCACCATCGACGAATGCCGCGAGGCCGGCGACGGCGATCGCCACTACGGCTTCGACGAATCGAAGCTGATCCCGTCCACTCGCGAGGACATCGATGATCTCTGGAGAAGACTGGAGAGGATCTACACCGAGGACGTCGAGCGGCCGGTGCTCCGCCGGCTGGCCGCCGAGACCCTCGCCCTTCACGGCAAGGCGCTGCGCGAGCACCCGGCGGCCAAGGCGATGCACCACGCCTATCGCGGCGGCCTGCTGGAGCACACGGTCTCGATGGCCGAGCTGGGGGGGCTGGTCTGCGGCCACTACCGGGAGCTCGACCGCGACCTGGTGCTGATCGGCGTCCTCTTCCACGACCTCGGCAAGCTCCGCGAGCTGGGTGCCATGCCCGCCAACGACTACACGATCGAGGGGCGGCTGATCGGCCACGTGGTGATCGGCCGCGACCTGCTGATCGAGCGCTGCGCGGCGATCCCCGGCTTCCCCCGCGATCTGCGGATGCTGCTGGAGCACATGGTCCTCTCCCACCAGGGAAAGAAGGAGTTCGCCTCGCCGGTCGAGCCGATGACCCCCGAGGCGCTGGCCCTCCACTTCATCGACGATCTCGACTCGAAGATCAACCAGCTCCGCAACTCGCGCGAGGCGGCGACCGGCATGCAGTTCCACCGCGGCCTGGGTCGCTACGTCTACTTCACTCCCGACCCCACGCCCGAAGAGATCGAGGCCGCCCGCGAGGACGAGGGGATCGAGGCGATCGCCGCCGAGCCGCACGCCCTCGAGCTGGCCGAGCTGGAGATGCCACCGGACGAGGATGAAACGGAAGAGGAGGCCGGCGCGGCCGAGCCGGCGGAGGTCCAGGCGGGGCTGTTCCCGGCCGATTGAGCCCCCGCGAGTTGAGCGCCCGCGAGCGATTGCGGCGTCAGCGGCCTGCGGAGGCCCTCACTCCCCCGGCCCCTCTCTCCCAGCCCTCCACCCACCCTGACGGGGAGAGAGGGGAGAAAGACAAGACAACAGTCTTCTTTCCTGTCCTTCCTTCTCCAAAAAAACTAACCACTCCCTCTTCTCCCCGTCAGGGTGGGTGGAGGGCTGGGAGAAGAGGGCCGGGGTGATGAGGGCCACCTCACCGCTTCGCGCTCTCCGCCGCCCCCACCGTGAAGTCCCGCCGCAGGTAGGACGTCGTCGCCGACAGCTCGTCGCGCAGGCCGATGCCCAGCGAGTAGCTGCCCGGCTTGAAGGGGATCGCGACCTCGTGGGTGTAGTCCCGCTTCGTGCCCGCCGCGGCCTCGGCTTCCGGCACCTCCACCGTCGCCGTCCGCGTTTCGCGCACCGGGGTCGTCGAGCCCTCGCCGGCCGCCACCACGTAGAGGCGAAGGTGAGCCTGCCGGCTCCCCTCTCCCGGCTGGAGATAGAGCTTGGCGACCGGCACCTTGACCCGCACCAGCATCTCCCCCGCCTTTTTGCCGGGGACGACCTCCAGCGCCGCCCCCAGCGGGTTGTCCTCGGGGCCGAAGCGCATCACCGCCAGGGTCGCCTCGGCCACCGCCTCCCCCGCCGGCTTGTCGCGGTACCACTGGCGGGTGCGCACCTGGACCCCTCGCGGCTTCGCCCGCACCTCGATCTTGTGCTCGGCCTCGTCACCCGGCCGCTGCGGCTGGTAGCCGATCGAGTAGTAGCTCTCGAAGTCCTCTTCCATGCGGGAGAGCGCGCCGGGCACGTCGGTGGCGTTGAGCAGCGCCCGGCCGCCGGTGTCCTCGGCCAGGAAACGGAGCCCGTTCTGGCGGTTGGCGATCGAGACGTCGTCGAACAGCCCCTGCGAGCCCTCGTCGATCCGCGTGCCGTAGGCCTCGATCGGATAGAAGATCACCCGGTTGCGGCTGGCGTGCGCGGTGGTCTGCCGGAAGCGGGTGGTCAGGTCGAACCTCTGGGCCACCATCTCCGGCGTGCGCCGGCTGACCTCGCTGCTCTGCGGCGCGCGGGTGTAGATGGTGAACAGGTCGAGCCCCGGCACCAGCGGCAGGCCGTCGCTGACGTAGAGGACGGCCTTGCGCCCCGGCACTCCCGCCAGCCAGCTCACCACCGAATCCACCGCGTTGAGCGCGCCGCGGACCATCGAGCTCTCGTGCGCGGCCCAGTCGGACATCGCGGCCTCCGCCTGCGGGCCGAAGCCATCCCCGAAATTCGAGAAGCTGACGCTGCGGATGGCGTTGTTGAGGCTTAGCTGGTATTCACGGATGTCGGTCTTGAGCTTGAGCATCGCCTCGAGGTCGGCGTCCAGCGTGGCGAGGTCGCCGGTGAGCTGGCGGCGGATCTCCAGAGTCTCCGTATAGCGGACGAGCATCACCTCGTCCCCCGGCTTCAGCGCGGTGTGCAGGAAGCGTCCCGTGTTCTGCAGGATGCGGGTGCGGTTCGCGGCCGTGAGGTTGACGTCGTCGACGAACACCACCAGGCGCAGCCGCTGTCGAGGGGACGCTCCGGAGCCCCCGCGACAGCCGGCTTCCCGGGCGCTCCGGACGCCGCCACGGCCGGGGCGGCGCCACGGCTCTCGGCGGAGAAGTTGGTGATCGCGACCGGCTTGCCGTCCTCCAGCACCTCGAAGTCCTCCTTGCGCAGGCCGGCCACCGGCTTCCCCTTCTTGTCGGTCGCGAAGACGTCGAGGTTGACGACGCTGACCTCGATCGCCTCGCCGAAGGTTTCGGGAGCGGCCGGTTTGGGATCGGCAGGCTTCTGGGCGGCGAGAGGAAGAGCGGACGCCAGCAGCAGGACAAGCCCGGCAACCGGCCGGAACGGACGGCGAAAACGTCTCATCGGGGTTCCTCCTACCAGATGCAATCGGATCCTCATCGCTTCGCCACGCCGTTTCCCGTCTCCACCGTGAAATCACGCCGCAGATAGGACGTCGTCGCCGAAAGCTCGTCGCGCACGCCGACGCCCATCGCGTAGCTCCCCGGCTTCAGGGGAATCGCGATCTCGTGGGTGTAGTCCTTCTTCGCGCCCGCCGCGGCCTCGGCTTCCGGAACGTCCACCGTCACCAGCCTGGTCTGCCGGACCGGCGTCGTCGAGCCCTCGCCACTGGCCACCACGTAGAGGCGCAGGCGACCCTCCCGGTTCCCCTCCTGCGGCTCCAGATAGAGCTTGCCGACCGGCACCTTGACCCGCACCAGCATCTCCCCCGCCTTCTTGCCGGGGACGATCTCCAGCCCCACCCCCAGCGGGTTGTCCTCGGGCCCGAAGCGCATCACCGCCAGCGTGCCCTCGGCGACTGTCTCCCCCTCCGGCTTGTCGCGGTACCACTCGCGATACCGCACCTGGAGCCCGTGCGGCTTCGCCCGCACCTCGATCTTGTGCTCGGCCTCGTCGCCCGGCCGCTGTGGCTGGTAGCCGATCGAGTAGTAGGTCTCGAAGTCCTCGGCGAGCCTGGCGAGCGCGGCGGGAACGTCCGTAGCGTTGAGCAGCACGCGGCCCCCGGTGTCCTCGGCCAGGAAGCGGAGCCCGTTCTGGCGATTGACCAGGGCGACCGAATCGAACAGCGAGTTCCTGCCTGCCCGCGTGCCATAGGCCTCGATGGGATAGAAGGCGACCCGGTTGCGGCTGGCATGGGAGGTCATCTGCCGGAAACGCGCAGTCAGGTCGAACTTCTGGGCGGACATTTCGGGAGTCCGGTTGGTGATCGAAGAGTCGACGGGAGCGCGGGTGTAGATGGTGAACAGATCCAGCCCCGGCACCAGCGGCAGGCCGTCGCTGACGTAGAGGATCGCCTTGCGCCCGGGCACGCCGGCGAGCCAGCTCACCACCGAGTCCAGGGCGTCGAGCGCCCCCGTGACCATGATGCTCTCCTCCCCGGCCCAGGCCGTGAGGGCCCCTTCCGCAGTCGCGCCGTAGCCGTCGTCACCGAGCACCGAGAAGGAGACGTTGTTGATGGCGTCGTTGAGGCTCCGATCATATTTGCGGACGTCGGTCGGGAGCTTCAGGATCGCCGCGAAGTCCGCGTCCACCACCTTGAGATCGGGGGTGAACTGGCGGCGGATGTCCAGCCTCTGGTCGTAGCGGACGACCATCACCTCGTCCCCCGGCTGCAGCTCGGTGTGGAGGAACTTCCCCACGTTCTCGAGGATGCGGGAGCGGTTCGCGGCGCTGAGGTTGACGTCGTCGACGAAGACCACCATCCGCAGCCGCTGCGCCACCGGGCGCTCCACGTCCGCCGGGACGGGGGCGCCGGGTGCGGCCGGGACCGGCGCCGCAGCCGCCGCCTTTCCGCGGCGCTCGGCGTAGAAGTTGGAGATCGCCACCGGCTTGCCGTCCTCCAGCACCTCGAAGTCCTCCTGGCGCAGACCGGTGACCGGCTTCCCCTTCTTGTCGGTCACGAAGACGTCCAGGTTGACGACGCTGACCTCGATCGTCTCGCCGAAAGCCTTCGGCGAGTCGGCCTTGCGGTCGACAGGTTTCTGGGCTCCGAGAGGGAGCGCGGAGGCCACCAGCAGGGCGAGCGCGAGACCGGCGACCGGCCGGGACCGACGGCGGATGCGGTTCATCAAGGAGTCCTCCTATCGGATGCCTTCGAGATGGATCTGGCAAGTCACGGCTAGCAAGAAGCTTACCCGTGGTTCCGAGGCGGAGGCCGATCCGCGCCGCCCCCCTGGGAGGTCGCAGGGGTCCCTTTTGGGGGACGGTTGGCTCGATTCTCGCAGAAAAAAGAGCTGTCGACGGAAGGTAGTTCTGTGGTATATGCCCCTTGCCGCATCGCGGCGTCACTGATAACGCGGTGCGGCACAAGCCTAAAGGAGGCAGGCCATGTCGAAACACGCCCGGGTCGTCGAGAACGCCGGAAGCTGGGAGACCGATCCACGCTGGCAGGGTGTGCGGCGGACCTACAGCGCCGCGGACGTGGACCGGCTGCGCGGCACCGTCCGCGTCGAGCATACCCTGGCCCGCCTGGGAGCCGATCGGCTCTGGGACCTGGTGCGGAAGCGGGACTACGTGCCGGCGCTCGGCGCCCTCACCGGCAATCAGGCCGTCCAGCAGGTGCAGGCCGGGCTTGAAGCGATCTATTGCAGCGGCTGGCAGGTGGCGGGGGACGCCAACGAGGCCGGCGAGATGTATCCCGACCAGAGCCTCTACCCCGCGGACAGCGTGCCGAAGGTGGTCAAGCGCCTCAACAACGCCCTGACCCGGGCCGACCAGATCCAGCACGCCGAGGGCCTCGACGGGCCGCACTGGTTCGCCCCCATCGTCGCCGACGCCGAGGCGGGGTTCGGCGGCAACCTCAACGCCTTCGAGCTGATGAAGGCGATGATCGAGGCCGGCGCCGCCGGCGTCCATTTCGAGGACCAGCTCTCCTCGGCCAAGAAGTGCGGCCATATGGGGGGCAAGGTGCTGGTGCCCACCTCGGAGTTCGAGCAGAAGCTGATCGCCGCCCGCCTCGCCGCCGATGTCCTCGGCGTGCCCACGATCCTGATCGCCCGCACCGACGCCAACAGCGCCAAGCTGATCACCAGCGACGTCGACCCGCGCGACCGCCCGTTCATTGGCCCCGAGCCGCGGACTGCCGAGGGGTTCTTCCGCCTCAACGGCGGGATCGACGCGGCGATCGCCCGCGGCTTGGCCTTCGCCCCGTACGCCGACATGCTCTGGTGCGAGACCTCGAAACCGGACGTCGAGGAGGCGCGGCGCTTCGCCGAGGCGATCCACGCCGAGTTTCCCGGCAAGCTCCTGGCCTACAACTGCTCGCCCTCCTTCAACTGGAAGCAGAAGCTCGACGCCGCGGCCATCGCCGGCTTCCAGCGCGAGCTCGGCGCCCTGGGCTACAAGTTCCAGTTCGTGACCCTCGCCGGCTTCCACGCCCTCAATCTCAGCATGTTCGAGCTCGCCCGCGCCTACCAGGAGAGCGGCATGACCGCCTACTCCCGCCTCCAGGAGCGCGAGTTCGAGAACGAGCGCCTGGCGGGCTACCGCGCCGTCAAGCACCAGAGCTTCGTGGGCACCGGCTATTTCGACCAGGTGGCGCAGACCATCACCCAGGGGACCGCCTCCACCGCCGCCCTCTCCGGGTCGACGGAGGAGGAGCAGTTCCTGGGGGAGAAGGCGAGCTGAACCAGAGAGGGAGGAACGCCATGGACAGCATCCGGATCGAAGGACCGGGGTCGCCCGCCGCGGAACGCGTGCTCACGCGGGAAGCGCTGGAATTCGTGGCCGAGCTCCAGCGGCGGGTCGGCCTGGCCCGCGTCGACCTGCTGCGGCAGCGGCTCCTGCGCCAGGAGGATTTCGCCCACGGCGTGCCGCTCGACTTCCTCGATCACACCCGCTCGATCCGCGACACTGCCTGGGAGGTCGCCCCCACTCCGCCCGACCTCGAGGACCGCCGGGTCGAGATCACCGGCCCGGTCGAGCGCAAGATGATGATCAACGCCCTCAACTCGGGCGCCAGCGCCTTCATGGCCGATTTCGAGGACTCCCTCTCCCCCACCTGGGAGAACGTGGTCACCGGCCAGGCGAACCTGATCGACGCCGTGCGCCGCGAGCTCGCCTTCACCAGTCCGGAGGGGAAGGAGTACCAACTCGCCGAGAACACCGCCGTCCTGATGGTCCGTCCGCGCGGCTGGCACCTGGTCGAGCGCCATGCCCTGCTCGGCGACGATCCGGTTTCCGCCAGCCTGTTCGACTTCGGCCTCTACTTCTTCCACAACGCCGCGGAGCTTCGCCGCCGCGGCACCGGTCCTTACTTCTACCTGCCGAAGCTGGAGAGCCACGTCGAGGCGGCGCTCTGGAACCAGGTGTTCGACATCGCCCAGCACCTCCTCGACCTGCCGCGCGGCACCGTACGCGCCACCGTCCTGATCGAGACGATCACCGCCGCCTTCGGGATGGACGAGATCCTCTGGGAGCTGCGCGACCACGCCGCCGGCCTCAACGCCGGCCGCTGGGACTACATCTTCAGCATCCTGCGCAAGCTCCCCGCCTCCAACGGTCTGCTCCCGGACCGCTTTCAGATCACCATGGACGTCCCCTTCATGAGGGCCTACACAGACCTGCTGGTCCACACCTGCCACCACCGCGGCGCCCATGCCATCGGCGGCATGGCGGCGTTCATCCCCAGCCGGCGCGACGAGGAGGTCAACCGCATCGCCCTCGACCGCGTCCGCGACGACAAGGAGCGCGAGGCGCGCCAGGGATTCGACGGCACCTGGGTGGCCCATCCGGACCTCGTGCCGGTCGCCCGGGAGGTCTTCGACCGCGTCCTCGGCGACCGGCCGAACCAGAAGAGCATGCTGCGCGACGACGTGGCCGTCACCGCCGACGACCTGCTCGACTTCCGGATCGAAGGGGGCAGGATCACCGAGGAAGGCCTGCGCGCCAACATCTCGATCGCCCTCCAGTACCTCGACTCCTGGCTCCAGGGGCAGGGCGCCGTCGCCATCCGCAACCTGATGGAGGACGCCGCGACGGCCGAGATCTCCCGCGCCCAGCTCTGGCAGTGGCTCCACCACGACGCCGCCCTCGACGACGGCCGCAAGGTCACCCCCGACCTCTACCGCGACCTCCGCGGCCAGGAGCTCGAAGCCCTCGGCGGCGCCGGGAAGGGCCGCCTGGGCCAGGCCGCGGAGATCCTCGATGGCTTGGTCCTCAACCGCGACTTCGTGCCGTTCCTGACCACCGAGGCGTACGGGTTCCTGGAGTAGAATGAAGATCCGGCGACCGGCCCTCGAAAGGATCTCCATGTCTCAACAAATTCTCCTCAAGCTCGAGCTCCCCGAGGATCTGGGACGCTTCCAGCTCCCGCGCGGGGTTGACGAACGCCTGCACGGTCTCCTCGATCGCCAGGACCGAGGCGAGGAGCTGACTCTGGACGAACGGCGGGAAGCCGAAGGTCTCGTCGACCTGGCCGATCTCCTGTCCCTCCTGAAGCTGCGGGCCCAACGCGCCTGACCGACCAAGACCTTGGCTCAGCACGTCTCCGCCAAGCTCCGCCGGCTCGTTGTGAGGCGTGCCCGCAACCGATGCGAGTACTGCGGCCTTTCGCAGTTGGGTCAGGAAGCGACCTTCCACGTCGACCACATTGTGCCAGTCACTGCTGGCGGCCCTGACACCGGCGACAACCTCGCACTCGCCTGCGTCTCTTGCTCGCTACGCAAGGCTGCGCGTCAGGCCGCCGTCGACCCCACAAGCGGCGAGCACGTCCCCCTCTTCCATCCGCGGCACGACCTGTGGCACGACCACTTCGACTGGCAGGGCGTGCGTCTATTGGGACGTACCGCAACCGGTCGCGCGACGGTCGAGGTCCTGGAGATGAACCGGCCTTTGATCATCGCTATCCGCGAGGAGGAACGTACCCGAGGTCGCCATCCTTCGCCTTGAAATGGTTTTTCTCCTGACCAGCGAGGCGTACGGGTACCTGGAGTAGGCGTCAGCGCTCAGCCCTGTGGAGTGAAAGCGTCCCTGCTACGCTAGCAGGGATGCCTGCCGCCACTCCACCTCCGGGCCGCGATTATTCGCAGCTCCTCGGCGCGATGAACGAGCTCCTCGCCGTGCTGTCGAACGACGGCGGGGAGGAGGCGGCGCTGCGCGCCTCGTTCGAGGCCGCGGCGCGGGGCTTCGGCGCCCAGAAAGCGCTGCTGCTGGTGATCGAGCAGCCGGAGCCGCTGCGGCTGCGCGCCGTCCATACCCTGGGCCAGCTCACGGCGGAGCAGATCGCCGCCTGCGAACGGGGCGATTCGGTGCGGGGTGTGAGCCCCTCGCTGATCCAGAGAGTAGTGGCGAGCGGCCGTCCCGAGCTGATCGAGGACCCCCGGATGCGCGCGGAGGCCTCGCGCACGCCATCGCTGTCGGGAGGCCCCTACAGCGTCCTCTGCGCGCCGATCTTCGATCCCGTCCGGGACGCCGTCCTGGCCGTGATCTATCTCCAGAACAGCGGCCTGCTGGAGGCCTATGGCGAGAGCGATCTCGCCTGGCTGGAAGGCTACGCCGGGGTGGTGGGGCGGCTCTTCGGCCTCTCCTTCCGCCAGGCCCTCCAGGACCGCGAGCTCAGGGAGCTGCGCGAGGCCCGGGGAACCGCGGAGAACGCGCCGGAGATCCTCGGCGACTCTTCAAACACCCAAGCGCTGCGCCGGGTCCTGCACGAGACCTTCATCCCGGCCATGGAGGTGGAAAATCCCGAGCCGATCCTCATCCTCGGCGAGCGCGGCACGGGCAAGGACCTGATCGCGCGCTACCTCCACGCCTACAGCTCGCGCCACAAACGCCCGCTCGTGGTGGTGAGCTGCGCCGAAATCACCGACGAGCTGGCGGCCTCCCGCTTTTTCGGCCACAAGCGGGGCTCCTTCACCGGCGCCTTGACGGACGAGCCCGGCTTCTTCCGCGCCGCGGACGGCGGGGTCCTCTTCCTCGACGAGATCGCCGAGCTCTCCCCGCGCGCCCAGGCCCACCTGCTGCGAGTGCTGGAAAACCACACGGTCGTGCCGGTGGGGCAGACCCGCGAGCACAAGGTGAACGTGGCCGTGGTGCTGGCCACCAACCGCGATCTCGATCAGGCGGTGCGCGAAGGCGCCCTGCGGGCCGACTTCTACGATCGCTTCCGCACCCTGTCAGTCCGCCTCCTCCCGCTCCGCGAGCGACCCTGGGACATCCCGCCGCTCCTCGAGCACTTCCGCCGCCACCACGAGCGCAAGCACCGCAAGCCCACCCTGGGCTTCACCCGCGACGTCTTCCGGACCCTGGTGTCCTACGATTGGCCGGGCAACGTGCGGGACCTCGCCCGCGCCTGCTCGCTATTCGTGATCCATGCCCAGCCCGGAGCCTGGATCGACCGCGAATTGATCGCCCGCTGCCTCCCCGAGGTGCTGACAGGCGCCCCCAACCCCAAGGCCGGGCCGCTCCTCGCGGAAGGCGTTCCGATGAGTGAGGCGGTGGAGGCTTTCGAGCGCGAGTTGATCCTTTCACGGCTGGAGCAGCACGGCGGCAACGTGAAGGCGGCCCGGGAGAGCCTGGGGCTCACCAAAACCACCTTTCATCGGTATATGAAGCGGTTGGGGATCGAGACCGGCAGCGCGCAAGAGGAGTGACGTCTTTCCGAGCTCGTTTCGGATCGTTCCAGATCTGGAACGGCCCCAACCGCCAGCTCCCAGAGGTAGGTGGTTGGGGCAAACCCTGCGGCGGGTCCTCCACGAGCAGGCTATTGTGACGAAGCGCAGATGGAGCTCGTGGCAACGGTGCTGTACCAACCGGCCATCAGCTTCGAGCCGGCGGCCGGCGAATTGAGGTTCGAAGTTTGAAAGTAAAGGAGCGCAAGTCCCTGGGAGTCCAAGGCCAGCAGCCCTGTCGGCGTCTTGTGAACGGAAATCATATTGAGGTGTGGCCTGTTGCCTGAATTGAAGAGATACTCATTGTCCGGAATGCAACCTCGTACCAGATACGGCTGACAGCTCGACCCGTTCAAGGCCGTGTGACCGTAGAACTGTCCAAATTCTGCAAGCTTGGTCCACGAGCTGGCTGCCGAGATGGATTTCGAGAAGTCGCCGTTGACGGTCATCCAGTAAACCTGTCCGTGGGTAGGAAGCGTAGTGAAACCCGTGGGAAGGTTGTCGTTGCAGGGCGTCGTGGGATCCCTCGAATCATAGGGGGCAGGGTACACCCGTAGAAGGTATAAAATGCCGGTGCTTGGATTGTAGGTTGCATCCAGATTTGCAAAGTAGTTGCGGTACATTCCTCCTGGCCGATTCAGGTTCGTCACGCCGTTGAGAGTAATCTGGCCCTGGCGCTGCAGGATGTCGGGAGCATCTGCAGTGGTCTTCACGTACCAGGCGAGGCTGTTCGACGAGCCATCCCACGTTTGCAATAGGTTGAGGTCACCGTCGAGATGCCAGAGATGTATCGAGGTGGGGGAGAGCATGAATCCGCCGATCGATTCGGCTCTTACGACATAAGAGGCACTCCCCGAATCCACCCCGCAACGTGTTCCTCTCGGCCCGCCCGTGCTCTCATGGATGGCATAGATCGGGTCCTTCCAAGTAATCCCATCCGAGGAATAGGTCAGGCAGACCACGCCAGCCAGCCCTGGCGTCTGGGTGCCCTGGTAGATGAAGTACATCACCCATGGGTATCGGATGTTGTCGGCGGGATTGAGGAAATACGGGGTGTTGGGTGCACGGAGGACCGTGCCCAGTGCCACTGATGGCTTGGGATTGGTGTTGGTATCGTAATACGGCATGGTAATCGCCACTCGACTTGGATTGTAGGCCCAAGCTCCGGTGCTCAGCGACTGTCGGTTCACCAGAATCTTGCCATGGGCTCCGCTGCGGGCGGAGTAGACGTAACGGTAGCCATTGAGATCAAAAGACGTTGTGTTGAAAAGAGGCGGCAGGCCGTCAGGAAAGGGTGGAATTCCGGGGTCGAAGAGATTGATGGCCTGAATTGGTGAGAGAGTTAGACTTATGAAGATGATGGAAATCGCAAGCTTGAAAACCTTCATTCTACTTCTCCTTTGTTGGGCAACGATGGTTTGCCGGCTACTCAGCCTCATCGCAAGGGCGGCAAGATTCAGGCCAGGAGATGGAATCTTCTAACTATTTACAAATGAAGGGGCTGTTTGTCGGGGCCCACCGCAGGGTTCCATTTTCGGTTCTCTTCGCCGGAACGGCGGTTTCAAATCTGGAACGGAAGCGCAAAGCGGTAAGAGTCAGGGCTTCTCGGCGCTTGACGCCGAGAGGCCTGCCCCTTCTGAATCGATGGAGAGCCCCCTTCGTTCCGAAAATGGAACGTGACGTTGGCGTCACCGCCAATCCCCGTTGAGCTCGAACGCCGCCCAGAAGAACGGGTGGGACGAGCCGCCCTTCTGCCGGATCTGATCGATCTGCGCCGCCCGTAGGGCTTCGTCTTTCGATTTGCCGTCGCGGAGATAGCGGTAGAAACGCTCCATGAAACGGGCGGTGGTGTAGTCGGCGGAAGGCGTTTCGATGGCCGAGGCGGTGGAGGCCTTCGAGCGCGAGCTGATCCTTTCGCGGCTGGAGCAGCACGGAGGGAACGTGAAGGCGGCCCGGGAGAGCCTGGGACTCACCCCGAAATACTAGGGAGCGGAGCTCCGGGGCCGGCCAGAGTTATGCTTGTACAGCCACGATTGCTATACGCAGATAGCTCCTCGGAGAGAGCCCGCTTCGGACCAGCAGAGTTCGCTGCAGTAGCCACAGTTCGTAAAGGCGCGGCTTACTCCCTTCCAATCAGAGCCTCCGGTAGAGTTCATGAGGGCGAGTTGGCTAACCGTCTCTTTGTTTAGCTGCAGCTTCTTTGATTTCAACTGCTTTTTCATGTCGGCTCCTTTCGATGTATCCTGGCCTTCCTTACGCTCGCGGCCGGCCCTTCCCGCCGCGAGCGCTACCGATTCCCAGCCGAATCAAGACCGATCCAGGCCACGGTCTGCGCCATCCAAACCGCGGAGCGAGCCTCCCGGACCGGGGTCCGGGTACCGCGATCGAGATCCGAGTGGCGCCGACCCCGGCCGGAATGACCTGGACCTGGGTACGAACGATGCGGACCGCGATCGCGAACACTCCGACCGCGGTCGGGGACACTCGGACCGCGCGGCGGACATCCCGACCGAGGTCCGGAAGACTCAGACCTTGGCCTGGACAGCGCAGATTCCGGGCCTGGTACCTCCTGCGGAACTGACTTTCGACGTCAGTGACTCAAGGTTCACGCGCTCGTAGGGGCGGCCCCATGTGGCCGCCCTCTACAGAATCCGGCATTTTTGAGTTACGGCGTACTATCGTCGTGGAGGCGGGTCTTCGCAATTGATTTCGTGGGTATCAGGGTCTATACCTACACCTTGACCGCCAACCACCTTTTCCAACCCAAACGTCCCAAGGTGTCGAAGAGTTTCTCGGTGCAGGCGAAGTGTCTTGGGCTTCTCTTCTGTTCTGGACCCGATCTGTCGCTTCATTGGACCTCTCCTTTCCTGGCGAGGGTTCGTACTAGGAGCCCGTCCGCCCCGGGTTGAATTCCAGGCCCAGGGCGAACGATGGCTCGGCGAGATCAAAGAGCTCCTACGACTGGCCGGTCTCGATGACCTGGGCCCGAGCGTCGGTCTGCTGGCCGCTGCCGTTGCCGCCGGAATTTGGAGGAAGGTTATCCGTCCCACCCAGAGCGCCTCTGAGCTCCTCGTTGGTGAGGATTCTTCCCTGCCGCTCGATCTTCCGTTTCATCTGTGCCCCTTTCTTGTGAAAGCTCGCCAGAAAGTTTCTGGCTTGCACAGAAGGGAGCAATTTCACGGCCTGGCTGAGGAGAGCTCCCAACCCTTTGAAAACCTTGAGGATAGCCGACGGGAGCCGAGCCGAGGCTCCACTTCTGGAATGCTCACGGACGGACGCCGTTCCAAATCTGGAACGGCCTCACCGCCAGTCGCCGTTGAGCTCGAACGCCGCCCAGAAGAACGGATGGGACGAGCCGCCCTTCTGCCGGATCTGATCGATCTGCACCGCCCGCAGGGCTTCGTCCTTCGATTTGCCGTCGCGGAGGTAGCGGTAGAAGCGCTCCATGAAACGGGCGGTGGTGTAGTCGGCGACTCCCCAGAGGGAAGCGAGGACCGAACGGGCCCCCGCGTACTGGAAGGCGCGGGTGAGGCCGACGAGCCCTTCGCCACCCATCTCTTTCCCCAGCGCCGTATCGCACGCGGAAAGCGTGACCAGATCGGCGTCGAGGCGCATGCTCTCGAAGATCTCCCAGGCCTGGAGGAGGCCGTTTTCCTGGCCTTCGACCGGATGCTCGGGCAGGGTGAGGGCGAGGGCGGAGTTGAGCGGGAAGCGCTCGTCGAGCAGGCCGTGGCAGGCGAAGTGGATCAGGCGCGAGTCGGGGCCGAGGGCTCTGGCTCTCTCTTCCGTAGCGTCCTGGCCGAGGTACGTCTTGGCGTGGGGGTAGAGGGCGGCGATGGATTCAACCTCCTTGCGGGTGGAGGGGAGAGGACCGAGAGCCCATCCCCGCTGGAGGATCTCCCGGAGCACGGGGTCCCCGGCCGGACCCGGCGCCGACCGTGGGTACTGGGGATCGCCAAAGGCGGCGAGGCGCTCCTGCCGAAAGTCTCGCCGCTCTGGACGCGACCGCCGGAGCTCCGCGTAGACGGTCGCGGAAAGCGTTGAATGGATCGGTTTCCATTCGACGAGATGTTGGTTTTCGTGCATCAGCGCGGCAAAAGGCAAGGTGTGCAGGGGGCCGTCCGGAGAGATGAGCAGCCGCTGGGCTCTGGCGATCCGTTTTTCGGCGGGATGGACCAGCAGACTGTAGAGGTGCCGCGCGCGGGCCTGGAGCGCCGCGAGGTCAGAGCCGGGACGCCTCAGCAGTCGGCGGAAGCTCTCCACCTCTTTGCGCAAGGTCTTTTCGCCAGCATGGATCTGGAAGACGGAGAGGCCAGGTCCTGGCATATCTGTGGCTTGAACGACGAAAAGCCAGGCTCCGTCCGTGCCCACCATGTACTCGAGGAGCGCGGTGCCGGGATCGAGAGCCGCCCGGGCGCCGGCCAGATTGAGAGGCTGAGGGTCTTGGAGAGCGGCGGAGCGGGGTGACTCCCGGCGGATTCTGGCGAGGGTCTCCTCCTGGCGGGTCCGCAGCTCTCGTAATCTGTCCGTGAGCGTATCGATCTCGCGGTCGTTCTTGCCGGCGCTCAGGCGGGCGAGTTGTGATTGGATGCGATCGTATTCAGCGTCGAGATGCCTGCGTTCCGCGGCCAGCTCCGGCGGCAGGTCCGGAAGCCGGAGATCCCGTTCCGCGAGGAGGTTGAGGAACGAGCGGGCGCGGCCCCTTTCCAGAATATGGAACGCCTCGTCGGGCCGGCCCTGCTGTGCCAGACCATCCAGGCAGGAGTAGTAGTACTCGCCGAGGGAAGCCTCGAAGAAGGTTCTCGCTTCCTGCGTATCTCCGACCCTGCCGCGCTGGCGATCGAGGACGTTGACCGCCGCGCAAAAGTCTCGCGTTGCATCCCGAGACCGGCCGCCCCGGTGCTCGGCGGTGGCGAGGAAATAGAGTGCTTCTGCTTCGCCCGTGCTCCCCGGTGCGCCCCTCTGCTGGAGCTCCAGAGACCGGCGATGGAAGGCGAGGGCTTCGGGCAGGCGTCCACGCCGGGAGGCCACCTCGCCCAAGTCGCGCTGGATCTCAGCTGCCTCGAGGCTTTCAGAGGCCTGCATCTCGAAAATCCTCAGCGCGTGCCGTAGGAGCTCTTCCGCCTTGGCAAGGTCGCCGCCGCTGTCGGTTTCCAATCTCCCGAGCCTCTCCAGGTCTCCGGCGACAGCGAGGGTTTCCGGGGCATGCTTTTCGTCGATCGCCAGCGAACGCTGCAGGTAGATCCGAGCGGTGTTGAAATCGTTCCGCAAGGAAGCCATGATCCCCAGGCTCCCAAGGCCGTCGGACATATCCGGGCTGTCTGGCGAAACTTTTTCCTGGAGCTCCAGAGCGTGACGGTAGTCGGTCTCCGCCGCCTCCACGTCGCCGCGCCGTGACGCGAGATTGCCAAGCCTGATCCAGGTGCTCGCGATCGCCAGCGGATCGGGAGCCTTGTGTTGCTGGAGGTCCAGAACACGTTCGAGCAGATCACCAGCCCTGGCAAGGTCGCCTCTCAACATCGCGATGTCCGCCAGGTTGCTCAAAGTGTCTGTGACTCCGTCACCGCTGGGATCGGACTTCTCGAAGATGGCGAGGGCTTGCTGGTGATCGTGCTCCGCACTCTCGAGATCGCCTTGCTCCCTGGCAAGGGTGCCGAGGTTTTGGAAGAAAAGGGCGTGATTGGCGCTCTCCGGAGCCAGCTTGCGCTGGAACTCCTCGCCGCGGGTGAGATAGTCCATCGCCGCCGCGAGATCGCCGCTCCGGTGAGCCAGGATACCCAGATTGTTGAGGCTCCCTGTAACCTCGGCCGTGCCAGGCGCGAGCTCCTCCTGGATCTTCAGCGCCTGCTCCAGAAGGCCCCGGGCCGTCGGATAGTCGCCTCGCTTCGCCGCGATAATTCCCAGGCTATTGAGCGTCCGCGCCTCGGCGAGGCTCTTCCGGGCTATTTTCCGTTCGATCTCCAAGGCCTGATCGTAGCGCTCGACCGCCGCGTCCCAAGCGCCGCGCCTGATGAGGTTTTTTCCCCAGTCCCGGAGGAGTTGGGCCGCGCCGCGGTGCTCTGCGTCCCGCTCCAGAGCGGTGAGCGCTTCGGCATAGGCTGCGTCCGCCTCGGCCTCCTTTCCGGTCGTTGCGAGCTCCTTGGCATGCCGGTTGAGAAGCCATGCCGTGGCCTTGTCCGCTCGGACAGGCCGCGTCTCAAGCCCCCATTCCGACGCCGTCAGGCTCCAGGTCATCTCCTGGCCGCCCCGCTTTCCGTGGAGCTCGACGGTGCGCCTTGGTGACTCTTCAATCTCCAGCGGGAGCAAGTCGTACGGGGACCGGATGGCGCCGCTGGAAGGCTCAGGAAGGCCGGGAGGAGCCGCGGCACAGGACCATGACAGGATCACGTCCCCTGCTCGCAGCCCTGCCGTCTCGCCTTGCAATCCCGGCGTGACGCTCTCCACCACGACGCCGCTCTCCGGCGTAGGATCTTGGGGAGGAGCCTCTCCTGTCAGCCCAAGATCGTGATCCACGGCGGTGAGCAGGGCCCGCGAGCCTTCATCTCCCAGCGCCTCCACGGCCCGTCGCAGTCGCTCACGGGCCTCGGCGTCCGCTTTGGAGAGGGGGCCGGAGCCGGCCTCGCCGCCGCGGATGCGAATGGCTCCCGCCGCCCCCCCGGGCTTTTCGCTCGCCGCGATCGGCTCCAGCCGGGGGAGTGGAGGCACCGGAGCGAGCGCCCGCACACCGCCGGATCGAGCCGCGAGGTCGCCGGGGCCGAGCGTCGCGCGGGCCGGGCCGGAGAGCTCGTAGCGTTTTCCCGTGACGAACGCCAGGGCGACGCGAGAGCCGGGATTGATCTCCACCGTGGCTCCGGCCGGCAGGCGGTCGAAGAGGCGCAGGGGCTCCGGGGAGCGGCCCGGTGAGGTCCGCAGGGCTCCGCCGGAAACCTGATAAATGATCGCCACGGGCTCGCGCGGGCCGGCGGCGGCGATCGGGACGGCGAGCAGGAGAAGCACGCCGGAAAGAGCTCGAAGGGTCGTAATCATGTTTCTTCCTTCCTCGGAATCGGGGAGAGGACTCGCCGGAGAATCACCGCGAAGCCACATGCGATCAGAGCCGGCAGGAGGAGCGGCGTCACCGGCCACAGCAGGCCTGTGCGCTGGAAGATCAGAATGGACAGGCCGAGATAGAGCAGCAGACTGCCGACCAGGGCGGCGAGGATCGGCGCCGGCCGTCGGACGAGGAGGACGGCCGCCGCGGCGAGAGCGGTCCACAGGGCCGCGAGGGCCAGGAAGGGGGCCCGCGGAGCGGCGCGCACCGGCAGCCCAGCGGCGAGGGTGGCGACCTGCAACGCGTGGAGCACGAGGCCCGACACTCTCTCTTCCCGGCGCGGAACGCGGTGGACGTCGTCGCCCCCGTCGCCTCCCACCAGGACGAGGCGGTCGCGGAAAATCCAGGGCCTCGTCGCCAGCGCTCCGGGGACGTCCCGCCAGGAGATTCGTTCGAAGCCCGCCGGATCGATCCGATAATCGATCCAGAAATCCTTTCGATCGGCGGCGCGGAGAGGCAACACCGTCCCCGCCGCCCGCGCCGCCCAGGAGGGGCGCTCGTTGCCGTCACGATCACGAAATCGGATGCGTCCGTGGCGGATCACGCCGTCCGGGTCCTCGTCCAGGTTGACGAAGCCGAAGAGCGACGCGGTTGTTTGCGGCCCCAGGGCCGCCGCGGTCAGGCCGGCCACGCTCTGGATGCCAAGGACGTCCTTCCCGGACGAGAAGGCGGCGAGGGTTAGGCTCTCCGGATGGCGGAGCACGAGGTCCGAGAAGCTCTGAGACCTGCTCCACCGCTCGTGCAGGAGGACGTCGATCGCCACGCGGCGCGCTCCCGCGGCGAAGATGCGTTCGAGCGTGCCGCCGATCTCGTCCGCGCGGTCCGCGAGCGGCGTGGAACGATCGTCGAGCGCGATTAGCAGGATCCGCGGATCGGGGGCGAGCGCCGGAGCGGTGCGCACCCGCAGGTCATAGGCCCAGCGCTCGACCGCCGGCAGGCCGGTAGGGAGGAGGAGGCCCGCGGTCGCCACGGCCGCCGCGAAGAGGACGGAGAGGAGGGCCCGGCGCGGCACCTCGGCCCGCAGCCAGCGCGCGCGGCGCTCATGGCCGGCGGCAACGCGGAGCCGGCGGACGGCCTCGCCGGCCGTGGCAGGGCGCCAGCCGGGCTCTTTCGCCAGGCACTCCCGCAGGACGCTCCATACCGCGCCGGAGAGCGATCCCTGTGGAGGCTCCCCTTCGAGGTGCCCGGCAAGGACTTCCCGCGTCGATCCCTCGAACGGCGGCCTGCCGGCGAGCATCTCGTAGGCGATCACGGCGAAGGAGTAGAGGTCCGAGGCGCGGCAGGCCCGCGCCCCGCGGATCACCTCCGGCGCCACGTACAGCGGCGTGCCGAGGAGGTCGCCGGTCGCGGTCAGGCTCCCGTCCGCGTCCGTTCCGGACGCCGGCCCGGCTTCCGCTCCGGACGGGGACGCGGCGCTCTCCGCCAGACCGAAGTCCAGCACCTTCACCACCCGCCCCTCCCCGCCGGTCCCGCACAGCAGGATGTTGCCGGGCTTGAGGTCGCGGTGGAGGATTCCCTGCTCGTGAGCCGCGTCGACCGCGGCGGCGATTGCGGCGAGGATGGGGAGCGCCCGGTCGAGAGGCAGGGGCCCCGCTGTCCGGCAGAGCTCGGAAAGAGGCTCGCCGTCCAGCAATTCCATCACCAGGTAAAGCATGCCCGTGCCGGGATCGATCCCGGAGTCGGTGACGTTCACGATGTGAGGGTGGCGGAGCCGTCCGAGCGCCTCGGCTTCCCGCTGGAAGCGGGATACCGAGAACGGATCGAGCGCCGAATCCGGCTTCAGCAGCTTGACCGCGAAGACCTTCTTGAGTCCGAGATGGGTGGCGCGGTAGACGACGCCGGCGGTCCCTTCGCCGAGGCGATCCTCCAGACGATACTTCCCGTCGAGGATGCTGGAAAGGGCGACGATCTCTGGCTTCATGGTCTGCACCGAGCCTGTCGCCCTAGTATGTCGGCCGGGCCGAAAAGATTACAGGCTCCCCGAGGGCGGTGCTGGTGGGGTTTTGCCTTGAAAATCCCCCAACAGTTGGTGGATTTTCAAGGTAAACTGCCGGAATGATCGCTCGCGAGCGGCATCTTGAGCGCCTGATCTGGCTTTTCCGGACGTTCCCCGTGGTCGCGATCCTGGGTGCTCGCCAGGTCGGCAAGACGACGATCGCTCGTGAGCTGGGAGAGCGGTGGGGCCAGCCAGTGACCCGCTTCGATCTGGAGAGCGCTGCGGACCTGGCCCTGCTCGCCGATCCGGAGCTGACCCTCGGCCCGCTTCGAGGGCTCGTGATCCTCGACGAGATCCAGCGGCGTCCTGAGCTCTTCCCTCTGCTCCGGGTGCTGGTCGACCGGCCGGATTTCGACACGAAGTTCCTCGTCCTGGGCAACGCCTCGCCGGACCTCCTGCGACAGACCTCCGAATCGCTCGCGGGCCGGATCGGCTATCACCGGCTCCACGGCCTGGCTCTCGACGAGACTGGACCCGCAGCGCTGGACCGCCTCTGGCTGCGCGGAGGATTCCCACGGTCGTTCCTCGCCCCCGGCGAGGCGGAAAGCTTCGAGTGGCGCCGCTCCTTCCTCCAGACCTTTCTGGAGCGCGATCTCCCTCAGCTCGGGATCCGTACGCCGACCGAGACCCTGCGCCGCTTCTGGTCGATGGTGGCGCACTACCACGCCCAGACCTGGAACGGCGCCGAGATCGCCCGCGCCTTCGGCGTCGGAGAGAGCAGCGTTCGCCGGTATCTGGATCTCCTGACGGATGCTCTCGTCCTGCGCCAGCTTCCACCCTGGCATGCCAACGTCTCGAAACGCCAGGTGCGATCCCCAAAAGTCTTCGTGGAGGACTCCGGCCTCCTCCATACCCTGCTGGGGATCGAGAGCGAAACCGACCTCGCGGGCCACCCCAAGGTCGGAGCTTCCTGGGAGGGCTTCCTCGTCAAGGAGATCGTGGAGCGCTTGAACGCCCGGACCGAGGAGTGCTTCTTCTGGGCGACCCACTCCGGCGCGGAGATCGACCTACTGATCGTCTCCGGCCAGAGGCGCCTCGGGTTCGAGGTCAAGAGGACCACGGCCCCCAGGCTGACGCGCTCCATGGCCGCGGTCCATGAGTCTCTCGACCTCGAACGGCTCGACGTGATCCACGCCGGCGACCGGACTTTCTCCCTCGCCCGGAACGTGCGCGCCGTCGCCGCAAGTCAGCTCCTCGACGAGATTGAGCCGCTGCGAAGACCGTGAACCCAACAGGTGTACTATCCGTTCCCCTATGGAGCGGAGACCCGAAGAGCGCGGCAAGTGGCGGAACGTCTCGCTGCTCGCTTTCGCCACCCTGCTCGCGATGTCGGTCTGGTTCTCGGCGTCGGCGGTGGTGCCGCAGCTCACGGCGGAGTGGAAGCTTTCGGGTGCCCTACAGTCCTGGCTGACCACCAGCGTGCAGCTCGGCTTCGTGGCCGGGGCGCTGCTGAGCTCGCTGCTCACCCTCTCCGACCGCCTGTCGGTCCCCCGCCTCTTCGCCCTGAGCGCGCTCGCCGCGGCGGCCTTCAACGCCGCCATCCCGCTGCCCGGCGTCGGTCCCGGCGCGGCGCTGGTCTTCCGCTTCCTCACCGGTTTCGCGCTCGCCGGCGTCTATCCGCCCGGCATGAAGCTGGTGGCCTCCTGGTGCAAGGAGGACCGCGGCCTCGGCATCGGACTGCTGGTGGGCGCCATCACGCTCGGCACGGCGGTCCCCCACTTCCTCAACGCCGCCCCCGGCGGCATGCCGGCCTGGCGGATGGTGCTGCTGCTGACCTCGGCGCAGGCGGTGGTGGCGGCGGCGATCGGCGGCGGCCTGGTGCGCCCCGGCCCCTATCTGGGCAAGTCGCCGCCGTTCGACTGGCGCGCGTCCGTGCGGGTGCTGGCGGACCGGCCGGCGCGCCTCGCCAACTTCGGCTATCTCGGCCACATGTGGGAGCTCTACGCCATGTGGGCCTGGGTGCCGCTCTGCCTGCTCGCCAGCTACCAGGAGGCGGGGTGGAGCCCGCGAGCCGCCCGCCTCGCGGGAGCCGCCGCCATCGCCGCCGGAGGCCTCGGCAGCCTGCTCGCCGGCAAGCTGGCGGACCGCGTGGGACGCACGAAGATCACGATCCTGAGCCTGGCCGCGTCCGGAGCCTGCGCCCTGGCCGCCGGCTTCGTCTTCCACCGGCCCGCGCTGCTCACCGCGCTCTGCATCGTCTGGGGGTTCGCCGTGGTGGCGGACAGCGCCCAGTTCAGCGCCGCCGTCTCCGAACTGGCCGACCCCCGCTACATCGGCACCGCGCTGACCGTGCAGACCAGCCTCGGCTTCCTGCTCACCACCGTGACCCTGCGCATCATCCCGCCCCTGCGCGACCTCCTCGGCTGGGAGCGCGCCTTCGCCCTGCTGGCCCTCGGGCCCGCGTTCGGCATCTGGAGCATGCTCCGCCTGCGCAAGCTGCCCGAGGCGGAGCGAATGGCGGGCGGGCGGCGGTGACCGCCCGGACCGCCTTAAAAAGACGTCTTCGGGCGGGCTGCTATACTGCGCCCGGCATTCCAGCCTTCCGCGATGCATCTCCACTGGCTCCATCACGAGGTCCATGCCCGCTGCCTGGCCTGCGGCGTGGAGGGCGCCAAGCGCGCGGTGCTCTCCACCGACCACGTCCTGCCCGGGCAGCCGCCGGTGACGTTCCTGCGCTGCCCGGCGTGCGGCGCCGCGTTCCTCCAGGACCTGACGCCCCCCGACTACGGGAGCGACATGGCCGAGATGCTCGACTACTACGTCGAGCAGGGAGCGGGGATCGACCTCATCGTGGCGCCGCTGCTGCGCCTGGCCCCGCGGACGGTGCGGCGCTGCCTGGAGATCGGCGGCAGCTTCGGTTTCGCCCTCGACTTCTGCCGCTACGCGTTCGACTGGGAGGTGCTGGAGGTGGACCCCTCGCCGCTCGCCGCGGCGGGCGCCGAGGCGCTCGGGCTCCCCCTGCGCCGCGCCTACTTCAGCGCCGAGCTCGACCTCGGACCCGAGCCCTTCGAGGCGGTGATCCTGTCGGAGGTGATCGAGCACGTCGGCGAGCCGCACGCGCTGCTCGCCGCGATCCGCGACCGGCTGTCTCCCGACGGCCTGCTGGTCCTCTCGACGCCCAACCTCGACCTGATCCGGCCGGAGGAGGAAGAGGGCATGCTCCGGCGGGCCCTCAGCCCCGGGCTCCACCTGGCGCTCTACGACCGCGGCGCCCTCGTCCGGGTCCTCACGGCGGCCGGGTTCGCCGCCGTCCACGTCGACGAGTCGCCGGAGACCCTCCGCGCCTTCGCCGGCCTCTCCCCCGCCGCGCTCGCCGGGGTGCGACCGGTCGATCCGTCCACTCAAGGGGCCATGCTGCGCGGCTATTTCGTGGCGCGGACGGCGAGCGCTCCGCCGGCGTCCGCCCTCGCCTGCGGCTTCGCCTACCGTCACTTCAAGGAGTGCGTCAACGCCGGCCTGCACGAGGAGGCGGCGGCGAGCCGCGTCCGCCTGGCCCGGGTCTATGCCGAACGCTACGGTCTCGACCTGGAGAGACCGGCGCTGGAAACCGGCCGGACCCTCCCGCACAACCTGCCGGGCGCCCTCTTCTTCTCGGGAATCCTGGAGCTCAACGGCCTCGACCGCCCCGGCCGCGCCGCCGACTGTTTCGCGGCGGCGGTGGCGGCGGCCGGCCTCGTCGAGCGCCAGACGCCGTTCGGCTTCGGCGACGGCGAGACCGAAGTCCTGCTGGCCCAGAGCCGCAAGCACCTGCCGATGGCGCTCGCGGCGACCGATCCCGACCGGGCGGTGCGCGAGATCGAAGCGCTGGAGCGCGCCGCCGGGACCGCCGCGGGACTCCCCCCGGAGCTCCTGGCCGGGGCCCGCGCGCAGACCTTCATCCGGCTGGTCAACGTCGGCGCCTACGCCGCTGCCGAGCGCCTGGCCCCCGCGATCGCCCGCCAGACCGAGCCGCTCGTCCGCGCCGGCGAGCCGAGCGCCGAGGTGCTCGACTGCCTGCACGGCCTCGGTTTCCTGAGCCTCCACGGGACATCGGCGGAGAGCCCGCGGCCGGCGCCCCCCACGGGGACGCTCAGCCGGGTGCGCGCCTTCCTCGCCGCGAGGCGGGTCTAGAGGACAGGCCGCGATGTTCTTCAACCGCTCACCCCGGCCGCCGCGGCGGCCGCTCCTCGTCGCCGAACGCTTCGTGTCTCCCGTAGCGCGCCTTTCCGGCGTGGACCTGCCGCTCGACGTGGTCGCGCGCCGGCCGGCGGCACGGCTGCGCTTCGTCATCCTCCCCGCCGAGGGCGGAGCGGACCGCGCGGCCGACGACCGCACCCTGATCCTCTCCAACCCGGACCTCCGTCCGGAGGAGTCGCTGCGCCTGGAGTTCACGCCGTTCGAAGCGCCGGCGGGCACCGCCTTCCTGCTCGGCGCGTTCGACCTCTCCGCGGATGCCGAGAACGAGGGCGAGCCCTTGCTGAAGGCCGCCAACGATCTCCGGGCCCTCCGCGCCGCCACGGCCGGCCGACCGCCGATCGGCCTCGTCTGCCGGGGAGCCGGAGAGAATGCGGTCCCCGGACTGCTGACCGACGAGCGCGCCATGGCGGCGGTCCGCATCCCAGGGATTGCCGGCGCCGGCGACGCGGGACTTCGCGTCTGCCACGGGCTGGACGCCTTCTGGTGCGACGCCTACGGCCTTTTCCTGCGCGGCTGGATCCACGCCCACGAGCACCGGGTGCGGGCGCTGCGGGTCGAATCCGCCGGCCGCTCCGCGCGGGTGGATGCCTTCGCCGATCGCCCCGACCTGCTCGCCCACTACCCGGAGCACGAGCACATCCGCCATGCCGGCTTCGCCGTCTATCTCGCCTGCCCCCCCGGCCATCCGGTGAGCCTGGTGCTGGAGACCGACGGCGGCACGGCCTCCCATCCCCTCCCGCTGCCGGAGGGGCCGCTCCCCCGCTGGTCCGAGGTCTCCCGGGAGGATGACGGCGGCACCGGCGAGTCGCCGACGATGCGCCGTTTCGTCGACCTCGCCAACGCCGCCGGCCCCGGCGGCGGCCGCGTGCTCCAGGTCGGATCGCGCACCCCGGCGGGCCTCGAAGGGATGCCGCCGCGCCCGCTGCTGCGCGGACCGGTGATCGGGCTCGACATCCACCCCGGCTTCCGCGTCGAGCTGGTGGGCGACGCCCATTTCCTCAGCCGGTTCCTGCGCGAGCGCTCCTTCGACGCCGTGGTCTCCGGCTCCGTCCTGGAGCACCTCCAGGCCCCCTGGCTGTTCGCGGCCGAGGTCAACCGCGTTCTCAAGCCCGGCGGCCTCGTCTACCACTTGGTGCCGGGAGCCTGGCCGGCCCACGCGCAGCCGAACGACTTCTGGCGCATGTCCGCCGAGGGGCTCCGCTCGCTGTTCGGACCCGAGTGCGGCTTCGAGGTGCTGGAAGTCCGCGACAGCGAGCCGGCGGCGATGATCCCCGGTCCGGCCTGGCGGCTTCGCCACATCGACATGCCCACCCTCCCGACCTTCGCGATGGCCGAGATCCTGGCCCGCAAGGTCGCCGAGATCCCCGCCGGCGCCGTGGCCTGGCCGCTGGGAGCGGGCGCCAGCGCGGAACGGTCGCGCCGCTACCCCGTCGCCGGGCTGCGCGTGGCGCCGGCCGAGCGGGAGGGCCCGCCCTGATGGCGGCCCCGATGGCGCCGCGGGTCTCGGCCATCCTGCCGGTCTACAACGGCCGCCGCTTCCTGGCCGGCGCGGTGCGCAGCGTGCTGGCGCAGACGCTCCTCCCTTGCGAGCTGATCGTGATCGACGACGGCTCCACCGACGGCTCCCTGGAAGAGCTGGAGGGGCTGCCGCCGGCCCCCTTCCCGGTGCGGATCGTGCGGCAGGAGAACGCCGGGCAGTCCGCGGCGCGCAACGCCGCCGCCCGCCTGGCCGAGGGGGATCTCCTGGCCTTCCTCGACCAGGACGATTCCTGGCACCCGCAGCACCTCGAAGCGCTCATCGCGCCGCTCGTCGCCGATCCTGCCGTGGGATGGGCCTACTCCGACTTCGACGAGATGGACTTCGACGGTCACCTGGTGACCTACGCCTTCCTCCGCGTGCGGGGTGGCGGCCATCCCAAGCGGACGATCTACGAATGCGTGGCGGGCGACCTGATGGTGCTCCCCTCGGCCAGCGTGATCCGGCGCACCGCGTTCGAACAGGCGGGGGGGTTCGACGAGGCGCTCTGCGGCTACGAAGACGACGACCTGTTCGTGCGCTTCTTCCGCCTCGGCTGGGGGCACGTCTTCGTCGACCGCCCGCTGGTGCGCTTCCGGGTCCACGCCACCAGCTCCTCGACCTCCCCCCGCTTCATCGCCAGCCGGCTGCACTACGCGGCGAAGCTGGTGGCCATCCTCCCCAACGACTCGCGGATGTTCCGCTACTACGTGAGCGACGCCATCGCGCCCCGCTTCTTCCTCACCACGCTCGACGACTACGTGCGGGCCTGCGCGGCCCGCGACTGGACGGGAGCGCGGCTCGCCCTCGCGGCGGTCAACCACTTCGCGTCGCTGCGCCGCCAGGGGGTGCGCCTGCGCTGGAAACTGCTCTGGATCCAGTGCCCGCGCCTCTTCCGGGCCCTCCTCGCCCTCAACGACCGCCTCCCCTACCGAGCCCGCTTCCTGCGCAATCCGACGCTGACGCTGCACTGAGCGGCGCGCTTGTCCTTCAGCCCAGGTCCGGAGGATCCTCGCCGAGCGCGGTCGCGAGGTCGATCTGGTGCTCCTGCTCCTGCTTGAGGATCTCCCGGATGTGCTCGGCCATGGCGAACTCGTTCAGGCTTTCGCACTGCTTGACCCGCTTGCGGTAGTTGCGGATGGTCTCGTTCTCGTTGTCGAGGTCGAAACGCAGGAGCTCCTTGGAGGACTTGGCCAGCTTGACGGGCTTCGGCGTCACCGTCGGCGTGCCGCCCAGATAATCGATCTGATTGGAGATGATCAGCGCGTGGGCAAGCTCCTCCCCGGCGTGCTTCTCGAGCTCCTTCGCGATCGCCATGTACTCCGCCCCCTTGAGCACCTGCGAATACACCACGTAGGCGATGATCGCCTGGTACTCGCGCGCCAGGTCTTCGTTGAGGGCGTCGATCAGCTCTTGCCGTGCCGCCTTGTGGGCGGTCTGCTCTTCGGAAGTTTTTTTCTGGTCCGGCATGCCATCTCTCCTCGAATTGCGCGGTGCCATCGCCGCGAGCCGATCCTCTCACATCGGACCGCGGCCGGTCCCCTACTTGACCGTCGTCGCCGGCGTGCATGACGTGGCCTGTCCCTCCGGCGTCTCGCCGCGCACCCTCGCTTGTAGTCAAGACGTCCTGACCGTCAACCCCGAAAGGAGATCGTTCATGAAACGGATCGCCCTCTGTGCCGTCGCCGCCCTGCTCACCTGGGGAGCCTTCGCGAACCAGCCCATCCAGGCTTGCGGGACCCCCGACTTCTGCGACAACGCCGCCTGCAACAGCAACTGCATCGCGCAAGGCTACCCGCTCGGCGGAGCCTGCATCGGCCGCCCCTGCCAGCCCCACGTCTGCGCCTGCCTGACCCCCTAACGTTCGCCCGACGAAGATCCGGCCCGTTCGCGGGCCGGCGGCTTCACGGGCGGCTCGACCGGCTTCCCCTCGAAGGTTTGGATCCGCTTTTTCATCGCGGGCGTGAGAGCCGTCGGGTAGTAGCTCGCGAGGTCGAGAAGGGTCATCTCCTCCATGCACGTCACCTGGAACTCGGTCGCGAAAGCGCCCAGATGTCCATAGCAGTTGCCCCAGCCCGTCAGGCGGCCCCGGAAGACCACTCCAAGCGTCTGGCCGCGCATCTCGAGGGTCGAATTCGAGGAGCCGTCGTCCTTGACCGGCCCCTCGTGCTCGATCGTGTCCGGACAGCCCTTATCGCTCGCGAACTCCACCCACGTGTTCGGCGCGTCCAGACAGCGCGTCGAATACACCTGCTGCCATTCGAAGCCCCAGCGGTACACCGCCCGCAGCCTCACCTCTTTGTTGAAATAGACCTTAGGAGCCGCCATCAGATCGCAATAGCTGACCAGAGGGATTCCATCCAGAATCGCCGGCGAACCCTGCCCGCTCGGCGGCAAGGACGTGGAACATCCGCCGCTCAACAGCAAAACCGCGAGAGTAGACCACTTCATGGATTCTCTTCTCCGAAGCAAGCGCGATGCCTTGCACAGCTAACAATCCCACACTAGTGTTCACCCTCCTCGTCACTAGGCGGAGCACTATTGAGTGCGATCTGCTGGTAGTCTGCTATAAGAACTTTAAAGTCGTTCGCTCGGATTTTTAGCGTTCTGGTGTTGTCGCCGGCACCACAGAATAACCATTGCCTCCTCGTCTTGGGTATATCAGCATCAACGAAGCAGTCGACCTCAACGCCTGGACTAAACCCAAATGGAGCCAAGCCGCCAAGCGGAAACCCGAGACGAAGAACATCTTTTTCCGGAGCATAGACAAACTGGCCCGAAGTAAAGCCAAGACTCTTTGCAATGGCCTTTTTATCGACCCTCCTTTCTGCCAAGACTACCACTGCCACAAGTCTTTTAGATGGCCTATGCTTGAAAATAACGGTCTTTACCATGCGCCCCTTGAACTCGCCTATCTCTCGGATAACGTCACGCACACTCTGCACCGGAGGATGCTCTATTATTTCATACTCCGCGTGCTGTCGCGCGAGAAGGGCGAGCACCCTTGAATGACCATCCACCTCAGCCCCGCCCTTACGCGCGACAACAAGAACATAGTACCCCACCTGAGCCGGCTGCTCACTTACCAAGATATTTTCAAGCTGAGCTAATAAGCCTAGCACCTCTTCATCCGAGGAAGAATGTCGCGTCATTACTGAAAGAAGAGACCGAATATTCCACTCTGACGCCAGGAATCTATCAACTTTTCTAAATACACTAGCAGCTATGTCGTTGGCCAATAGACTATTTGGCATAAGAGCCATAATGCTCGGGAAAGTGCTGATGCCTTCGACATCAAAAACAGCCTTAATTTTTGCCAATACTTCTTGAGTGTATGGTTGACAAAAAATATGAAATACAGTTTCCGTGTCAAGCTCGACACGAAGTGTCTTATTTTCCGCATCAAGGTGTGCCGATAGGGACGTATCGCGCCAATTGGGAGTGACATTCATCAAGAGAGATGCCGCATTGTAAAACGAAAAAAGCGCGTACCCGCCAGGGCGAAGCCAGCCATGGAATCGACGGATTAACTGCATTGTATCTTCGATAAAACTCCCCATTCCAAAGCTTGCTAGAACCAAGTCGGCCCGGCCTTCTCCCTTTGTACTCATTACACGCTCAATGGGCACATCTTCATATTCGATGTCAATAGTGTCAAAAACTATGTTCTGTCGATCTTTCCTTCTCTTAAGGTCCCGAGCTTGCTCAATCATTCTAGGCGAGAAGTCGAACGCGTACACCTCTGCAAAGCTATCAGCCAAGGGGAACGTATGTCTCCCTGTACCACAGCCAACGTCAACGGCAAGCCGATTACGGCCCAATCGGCATAGGTGTTTTGCTATCCTGTCGACCTCCTCCTGTTCCCACGCCATCATTTCGCGAGTTGCGACCCGCTCTTTCCCGTAGAGCGAGTCATAGATTGGCGCAGCCACCTCGGATAAGACCAAATGAAATAGTTTCTTTAGTCGTCGAATGAGAAGATCGGCGGCCGAATTTACTGCCACATCATACTCATGGCTACGCTGGCGGAGAGGCAAGAAAAACGGTATCGCATTTTGCCTGCGCCACTCCTCTTCTGTTATATAAACAACTTCTATGCTTTGCCTTTTCAGAACTCTGAGCACCGTAGAAGTGATTGAGGTCGCAGACCATACAATGGTTCTATCTACATTAAATTTCTCTGATAAATCTGAAAGATCTATGCGTAACTCGTCGCGATAGTCACGCTCTCGCCGCAAATCGAGTAGAAACAGAAGGCGATAAGCAACAGGCGGCACGGGCTTCCTGGACCCTTTATCCGCCTTAGCAGTAAAGGAAAGAAGCAGGCTATTGCCGGGAGTAACATGAATACGGCTCCCAGCGAATTCATAACCATCGGCAACATTAAAATATTGAGAGATTCGTTCATGCTGAAACCGCGCCTTCAACACAAGCAAGACGTCGGAACTTGACAAGTCGTCAACCCTGACTGCAGAGGGGATACTGTGCGCGTCTTGGATCATGAAATCTCCAGTGCAAACAGACACTCTAGATAAATCAGCCCGAGCGTGTCTAATCAACTGACCCGGACGAGCTGGCGCCACCGCCGCTCCCATTCCTCTCCCATAACATAATGCAGCCGAATCGAAAAGATGCCTCCCAAACATATAGGTAGTTGTGGAGGGCTAGACTACAAAGGAAATGTATACCCAATACAAAGAAAAGCGCGGAACCACAAGCTACCCAGATCGAATACCTGCCAGAATTCCACAGAATCAGAAGTGGTGGCCAAAAGAAGGGCAAGAGCACAGCAAGACCCGAGCAAAGAACAAATATATTGTTATGCGCTTCGGTATATTTAACATATTCAGGAGGTGCGTACTTGTGCGTCAACCCTGCCGCAAGGGAGCGCTGCTGCTTCACCAATGCCATCGAGGCTCGGGGGAATGTCTTTGTAGCTCTCGATGCTTCTTCAAAATCGCATCTCCAGTCGTCAACTCGGGAGATTTCAGTCCTCCTAAACAAAAATCTACTGACCCAAGGATAGCGCAGACTTTCTTGACATAACTTTCCTACTGTACATTGAGCAAAACCTTCGACCACGCAACCAAGTGCCGTCACAAGCCCAAGAAAGACGACCCCCAGTGGAATGGCGAAAATTTCTTTGTTCAGTCCTGCTGCTGGCAGCCTTAAGAATACCCCTGGAATATAGAGGCCTAACAGAAGAGCGGCGCAACTGCCAAGCAGAAAAAGTCTGACTAGTTTGTTTATTTCTGTAAGCTGCATGCTTTATTCTCCGTCAACGCCGATTTAAATTGCCTTGGTCCATCGCTATAATTCTTCGCCAGATAACTCCAGACCCCTATTCCGTCGCGACCGTTATAATTCCGTTACCGAGCCTGTAGCCTAGGCACAAGTAGACCGCTCTACTATCTGCTTAGCGATATTTCTACTCTACTACAGATTCTTACCCTCGTCAACGGCGTTCGAACTTCTAGCCACCCCTTCACCCACCAAGTCCTGAACGGTCAAGCGGCCAGTGTTTCAACCAATGGCCCTCTCTACATCTACGGGCGAGGGTTGAGACAGAAGAATTAGCTCTCAGCTGATTGTGATTCGACCTTCCAAGAAGGGATTGAAGACCTGGGGTTTTTCCACTATCTGACCCTAGGCCGAGTCCTCGGACTAGAATCGCTTCGCTTCAGAGGCCGTGGCGGCCAATAGGAGCATGGCGCCCTAGAATTAGATCTGGCCTCACAGGCAGCTAGCACCGTTCTCTGAAACTGGCAATAATCGGCTAGAGAGAAGGACCGGCCGGGATAGAGAATGCGGCCTCTCGCGGTTGGGACAAGAGATCTTCCGAGTTCCGATCCGGACTCCTACATCACCTGAAGGCTGCGCCGGTCTTTATTCTCAAGCCAGCGACGCTCCCCTAGCGAACACTGGCAGCCGAGGCGAGCCTATTTCACCCTGGTCTAGCCGAGCCTTCGCTCTCCCCATGGCCCGCTGTCTGCGACAACGATCATCGGCCAGCGAGGATTCCGAGACTCCGGTGGGAGGCGAGGTCTTCTTCCAGGTCGGCCTGCGTGTAATGAAGGGCCACTTTGTGTTCCTTCAACAGCTTATGGACCTCGAATCGAGTCTCTAGCCCGAGGAGGCGCCTGACCTGCGTCTCGGTCAAGGCCTTCGTCCTATACCCCTCCACGGCGATGGCCTCCAGGGCGTGGCTAGTGACGTTCCCCCAGCGCCCTTGAAGACAGGCTGAGATGTCTTCGGGCAGGTTGATGGTGACTTCCATGGCTTTGAGCCTCCGCGATCGGCTCCATCCTAACGTAAGCGAGGGGAGGCGGAGCCGAGAAAGACGCGGCGAGCGCCAGAGGCGCTACGAGGCCAAAAAAGACGGGCCCCCGGTCCGCCATCCCGGGAGCCCGTCGAAGGGCCTTCATTCAGATTCAGTTTTCAAAGATCCCGGCCAACTGACCGGCTTGCTTGGACCGCCTATCCCGGACCGCCTACGGCTTCGCGATCGGTTCCGGCGGCGGGGTGTCGGCCGGGGCCGGCGTCTTCTTCCGGCGCGGGCGGCGGGGCTTGAGGCCGAAGCCGAGGAGCGTCTGGTTGTCGAAGCCGAGGTTGCCGCGGAGCATCGAGGCGACCCGGAGGTGGAGGCTGCCCCCCTGCTTCACCAGGAGCTTCCGCTGCCGGACGGTCTCCTGGAGGCTGCCGCGGAGGTCCTGCTGCTTGGTGTCCATCCCCTTCGCATTGGCGATGAGCCCCTCGAGCTCGGTCGCCATGTCCTTGAGGTAGGGCATGTCCGTGAGGTGGGACTGGAGAGCGGTGTTGAGCAGCTCCCAGTCCGAGATCATCTTTGCCAGCGTTACGGTTGCCATGGTCTTTCTCCTTGTTTGAGTTGTCTGGTTGCGAGGGTTTTCCCGCCCTCGGTGCGCATAGGTTTCAGGTTCAGGTTCAAGCGTCTGGTACAGCACGTCTCCTCAGGTCATCGCGGACCTCCTTTCCGTCGTTCACCAACCATGAATCTCTACTGCGGGGCGCATCGTAGACTGGCCCAAGCCGGCTGTCAATACCTCTTATGCGCCTTTGATCGAAATTATCGTCACCAATGAACATGGCATAAGGAATCCTTACAACGCATAGTTTACGGATGCACATTGAGAGGTGCAGGAGCGTGGCTCCCGTCGAGTACAGCCTGACCAGGGACGGAGAGGCCCGGAGGGGGAAATGACCGGCAGGACGGCAAGATCCCGGCCAGGAGGGTGAAGACCTCCGCTGGGAAGTCCTGTAGTGCGCATGGATGCTATAATTGCCACCAAGGGAGAGGACCATGCCTATCACCCGTGATCACCAGGACCATCGCCGCCGGGCCATTCTCCAGCTTCTGGCGGAGGGGCCGATGACCCGGCAGATCGAGATCGGGCGCGCGCTGCGGAAGCAGGGCTTCAAGGTGACCCAGTCGAGCGTCAGCCGCGACCTGCAGGCCCTGGGAGTCGTCCGCAAGGACGGCGCCTACCGCCCGCCCCTGCCCCAGGGGGACGAGAGCTCGATCGGAAAGATGGAGGAGTTCATCCGCCAGGTGCGCAGCGCCGGGCCCTACATGCTCGTCTTCGACACCCTGCCGGGAACGGCCCGGGCGGTGGCGGTCGCCCTCAAGAGCGCCGCCTGGCCCGAGGTCCGTGGGGTGGTGACCGACGACGACACGCTGATGGTCGCCACCGACAACGTGTACGACTCGCGGCTGCTGCTTCAGAGGCTCAAGCGGGTGGTCAAGGACTGAGGCGACCGCCAGATCGAGATGCCCGCGATCGCCGACACCCGGGCATTCATGCCCGGGCGGCCGGGTCGGTCGCCAGGGAGAGCTGGCCCGCCTCGTCGCGAGCCAGCGACAACCGGCCGGCCTCCGTGCCCGCCAGCGATAGCTGACCGGGCGAGGCGCCCGGAAGGCGGAGCTGGATCTCGGCGATCGCCTGACGGAACGCACGCAGGAGATCGGAATCGCCCCCGGTCTGCTCGCTCGCTTCCTTCAGGGGGAGCACGGCGGCCACCGAGCCCACGCGGCCGAGGGCGCCCGCCGCGGCCATCCGGATTTCCTTCTCCTTCCGCCGGAGGGCCGAGATCAGCGCGGGCTCGGCCTTCGCGCCGCCGGTCGTTCCCAGCGCTACGGCCGCGGCGGCGGCCAACTCGCCCTCCTCACGCGCCAGCAGCCTCGCGAGCGTCTCGATGTCCGCCTCGTCACCACCGACGCCGAGGGTACCGACGCAGGCCTTGGCCGTTTGGAGGCGGCCCCTGCGCAGGGCATACTCAAGGAGGGTCCGCGCGCGGGCGAGCGGCAGGTTGGGCCCCAGGATCGAAACGGCCTGGGCGCTCACCGGGTCCTCCACCAGGCTCTCCGCCTGCGGATCGGCGGGATCGTTCGGCGGCTCCTCCACCCTCCCCTCCGCGAGCTCCAGAAGGACCTCGCGTCCCTCCACTCCCAGATCGGCGGCCGCTTGCAGGCGGACCCGGGGGCTCGGATCGGACCGGGCGGCGTCGCGGAGCACCTCCAGGGTCCCCGGCTCGCCCGGAAAGTCGTGGACCAGGAAGCGCAGGCTCAGCAGCCTGAACCCAGCCTCGGGATCCTCCCGGACGTTCCCGGCCAGGCGCAGGGCCACGTCCAGGGGCCTCGCAAGACGCCGGCCGGCTTCGAGCACGAGGGCGAGGACGTCGGCGAGGAAGAACTCCTCCGTCTCGGCCCGGATCTCGCCGTCGGCGATCCCCATCGGGCAGCCATTGTTGATGTCGCTCAGCAGCCCACGCGTTTCCTGGTCGAGCAGCGCCACCACGAGCCGTTGGGGTCCCTCGATGAAGAAGGCGCGGTCGAAAGCCTCGGCGCCCACCTCGATCTCGCGCGCTCCGCGCGGCCGGACCGACTCGCGGTGAATCCGCAATCCGCGAAAACCGGGCGGCCCCGGAACGGTGGCCACGATGCGGGTCAGCTTCTGGCGGCTGCGCCTCCCGGTCCGATGGCTGCTCTCGATCCGCACCGCCAGCGGCTCCGCGCGCCCCTGGAGCCTCAGGGTCCAGGCCCGCGGGCTGGAGATCTCCACCCCGGTCAGGCCACAACTCGCCGCGATGTCCCGCCAGCGCCGCAGTTGCCTCTGGTGACTCCAGACGATGGCCCAGTACGAGACCCAGAACGAGAAGCCGCCGGCCAGGATCGGAACCGCGAGCTCCAGCATCTCCGGGCCTCAGACGAGCCGCACCACCGGCTCCTCGCGCATCAGGTCGCGATGCGTGAGGAGGTCCCGGACGGTGGCCGTCAGCCAGCGCTCGGCACTGACTCCGAACGCGATTTCCAGGCGGGGACGGCGGTCGCGCGGGGAGTGCGGGGGATCGAGATAGCCCAGGGTCGGGCTCGCCTCGTTGAGGGGTACCACGATCGTGGCATCGCCGGCCGTCCCGCCCACCTTGTGGACGTCGCCGGCGGCGTCCCAGACGAAACGCCGCTCGCCACCATCAGGGCGCGAGACCTCGCAGATGAGCAGCTTGAACAGGCTCTCCGGCTCGCCCAGCGCGCAGGTCGGCACCAACTGCCGCTTCCAGAGCTCGGGAGAGGTCGGGAACCGCGTCCCCCGGGGCACGATCACCGTGTGCTGTGCCTCTCCCGTCGCCGCGTCGTGGGTGACGAAGGCGTAGTCGTGGACGATGAAATCCAGGGCGTCCATGCGGCCGCCGGCGAAACAGGCGGCGCCGAATGCCACAGCCTCGAAGGGTTGCCAGGCGCGGACCCGCCGGCGGTCGAAGCGCTCCTCGAACCAGGAGAAGAAGCCGGGCAGGAGCGTCGAGCCCCCCACCAGCAGCACGTCCTCCACGTCGCTCGCGGCCAGCCCGCCCTGTTCGAGGACCTCCTCCACGGCGAGCGATAGGGCGCGGTAGAAACCCTGCTCGTCCAGGATCTCCCGCAAGCGGGCGCGGGTGAGCGTGGCGACGCCGCTCCCAAGCCGGGACGCGCTTCGGGATGTCGATCCCAGGGGGCTGAGCAGGAAGGCGGACTCCGTCTCGAAATACACCGCCTCCTTCACCCGGCAGGCCTCCGCGAGCATCAGCCGGCGCCACAGGCGGGCGACCTCGTCGTCCTCTCCGCCTCCGGCGGCGAGATCCTCGCCCATCTGGCGGCAGAGATCGCGCAGCACCCAGTCGTCGACGGCGTTCCCGCCCAGGAGCTCCCCCCGCTTGGCCAGGACGGTCGCCTGGCCGCTGACGGCTTCCCCCGGTGAAAGGCGGATGAGGACCGCATGCATCGTGCCCCCGCCCACGTCCACGACCAGAACGGTCCGTTCATGGCCGAGGCTGATGCCATAGCCGAGCGCGGCCGCCACCGGCTCGTCGACGAAGCGGACCCGGCTCACGCCCAACTGCCGGAGCACGCCCTGCACTTCCGCGCGGTAGGTCTCGAACGCCGAGACCGGCGACGTGACCACGAGATCGCGGATCCGGGAGCCCTCCGCCCGGTGGACCTCGCGCAGCAGCTCGCGCAGGAAGGCCCGGGCGGCGTCGCGGGCGGTGACGCTCTCCCGTCCCACCCGCGCCAGGGGGCGCAGCGCCTCACCGCTCAGCGCGGGCTTGAAAGTCGGCACGAACGACGGATGCACCGCGCCGTCGTTGCGTTCGAGCGCCGACCGTCCGATGAACGCCTGCCGGCCGAGAAAGAGCCGGCGCGCCAGCGGTGGCCAGCTTCCCAGGCGGTCGAGCAGACCGGGCTTTTCGAGGAAATCGACGGCCGACGGCACCAGGTGCGCCCCTTCCAGGGGATCCTGGGCCGCGGGCTTCCGGCAGATCGCGGGCAGAGCAATGAGGCGCGGCTTTCCGAGCGGCTCGTCCCACCGAGCCACCGCGGAGTTCGTGGTCCCCAGGTCGAGGGCCCAGCCGGTCATTGCGGGGCATTATATCGAGACTCCATCTCGTGTATGAAATACTTGTCGCAGTCCTAGCACTGATCCTGTGAGCGACCGGATGTCGCGTCACGGAATGAACGATCTTCTCCGAGATTCGGAGGTGACCCCATGCACTGGCTCGGTGTTTGTCTCCTGACTCCAACGCTTCTGGCTCCAGGGTTCGGCGGCGAGGTCCAGGTCCAGGAACAGGGCGCGTGCGACGCGGCCTGCCAGATGCTCCTGCAGCGGGGGTGCGACGGCGGCAATCCCTCCGCCTGCCACGACCTCGGCAAGATCCTGACCGAAGAGCCCGCCGCGTCCATGCCGGGGAACGCGACGAGGGCCACCGTCCTGCTCCAGCGAGCCTGCGACAAGGATCTGGCGCCGGCCTGTCATAGCCTCGCCTGGCAGTACCTGCGCGAAAGCAGCGCTCATCGGGACCTTCCGCGCGGGCGTGACCTCGAGCTGAAAGCCTGCAAGCTCGGAACCTCCGAAGCCTGCGATGACCTGGTCGACCTCGAATCGCCCTCGGCCTCCGCGCTCGCCACCGCGGCCAAGTATTGCGATCTGGGGGGCGAGAGGGCCTGCTACCGGGCCGCCTTTCTCCTCACCAAGGAATATGGCGAGACCGCCGAGGTCGCCGAGCGGATCGTGACCTATGGACAGCGCGGCTGCCTGCGGGGGAACGACGAAGCCTGCAACTCGTCGCGGCATCTGGCGGTGGACTTCATCCGCTGGTGCGAGGATGGCCAGGACGTGCGGAATAGCTGCGCCTTCGCCGGCTTCGTCCAGCTCTCCGGCCTGCGGATGCCGCCCGGAGCGGGCGACTCCATCCCACCAGACCCGCAGAAGGCCGAGACCGAGCTCCGGCGCTCCTGCGAGGCGGGAGCCCAGGCCATCTGCGCGCGGCTCAAGGAGCTGCGGCGGCCGGCGGGCTGATCCGCGGCGAATGCTCGGTCTATCGGCCTCGCCGTTCCTCCTCCAGCCAAGCCTCCTACGAGAGGAAGCAACCGTGCGCGTTGGTCGTTAGCCAATCGGCACAATTCGAGGCCCGGTTATAGCGGTCGGTGCCGGGCGAGCAGACGCACCAGACGCTCCTGCTGTTCGTGCCCCAACAGACGGATTCACAGTAGTAGGTGGCGGCAGCTTCGGCGCGAGGCGGTTCCGAAGCGATGATTGCGAGGCCTGTCATCGTAGCAAGAACGATAATTTTTCTCATCGGCTCTCCCTTCGAAAGGAAGGGTGCTCCTCAAGTGCGGATCGTGACACCAGATCCCGGCCGGCGGGCTAGGAGCCAGCACGCCAGACGGCCCAACGGGCCGGGAGAGCCTAGCCCAGGGCTGAGGCCGAAGGCCGATGCCCTGGGAAAGAGAGCACAACAACCGAGGCGGCCTGTAAGGCCGCGAGAGCTCTGATGTTCGGTTTTCAGCCTATGGCTCTCGCGACCTTTCAGGCCGCATGGAAAATTTGGCCTCCTTACCCAGGGCATCGGCCTCCGGCCTCAGCGCACCCTCTTACACACATCTCATCCTGATATGGCGCCGCCGAGAGGTTGTGAAGCACGAAGCGATGTCGCCGCAGCGGAGACGACCCGCCGTCTCCGTGGCCTTCGGAGGCTGTCGTAGAGCGTCTGGGTCGTCTCTACGGAACGATGGCGCGGTGGCCGGAGAGGGTGATGACGGGGGCCAGAAGATCTTCCCAACCCCTCCGTAAACTTTACCTTTGGCCGTCTCTTCGACCTTGCGTAGAGACGCCCCAGACGCTTTGCGCCGGTGCTCCGAAGGCCTATACGGCGGGGCGTCTCCGCTGCGGCGATGTGGCTTCAGTCTTCACCACCCCTCGGCGGCGAGATACCAGCGGAAGATGTATATAAGAGGGTGGGCCTCAGCCCTGGGCTATATCTAAACACCAGGCACCTAGTTTTGGCTGGTAGCCTTCATTCGGCATGCTGGCTACGCTTCTGTACGCTGGTATATGATGTTTGCGTAGAATCGAAAGCGAGCGCCCACAGGTAAAGCTCCCGAGGGGAACGCGGGGCGGCCGTTCGGCATCTACCCCAGCAGTGATACAGCGGGCACCTTGCGCGTTAACGCGACATGGTGGTTCCTGCGGGAATGAGCCGGTCATCGCTCAACTAGAGGAACCGACAGTCGAAGAAGGTCCGAAGCTTGGCTCCAAAGGAGTTCTGAGTATCCACGCTGCCTACACGAGGAGATGGGGCCTTCACACCGAGTCGCTTATCGACCGCCTGGAACTTCTTCCTCTTGCCCTTGGGGACCTTCGTTATCGCGTCCTCGATGAAGACTCGCTTGTACCCATGATCCTCGTCGACGAACTCCGCCGAGGCGGGGGCCTTAAGACGGCCGAGAATGTCCTTCTTGCAAAGCTCCCATGCCTCCGTGCGAGCCGTGAAACCTATGGGGTCGGTGTCCTTATATTCGTGCGCCCGACTGGTGAGAATCCCTCTGGTGGCGCCGGTGGGCGCAATGTCAGAGCGGTACCCCGCTACGAACAGGAATTTGTCGAAACACCAGGCACCTAATCTGGGCACAGTACGATAGGGCGGCGCCAGTCCGATCGACCGCTACCGTTAGGTGCCCTCCCCACTTAGAGGATTCTTTGAATTTCGTCCAAGTATTGCTTCAAGCCTTCTGCTCAGCCTCTGCCTCAGATCGGTTACATTCCGGTACTCAGGAACATTGTGGACGGAGAGATCAAAGTGTAAAGGCGTGCCTGCTCTTCGAAAGAGAATTGGCCTCTTTCCGAGTGCATGAGCGAAACCGACCTCATAGTAGACGTTTGGTCGCTCTCCCGTCAGATCAGCTATTAGGAATTCTGAACATCTAATGTTCTCAAGAATAACGTCGGTAATTTCATCTTGATGCTCAACATCATCTGCCCTGAGAGCCTGAAGCTCGAAAGTGGTACAGGTTTCCTTGATTGCATTGACCACATCTTCGAGGCTTGGATTTGCCGGATCCATTGACATTAGGATAAAAACAGAATTAGGTCGAACCGAGCCCTGCGAATTGCGCTCTAAGCGATGTGATAGAGCGCCGATAGGCACAGAACGAATAAGGGATAGGCTTGTCCTCATGGCTTGATCAGCCTGTCGGGAGGCGCTCTCAACTACAGAACTTGTCTCACTGTCACCTGGAGGCTCATGGTAGTCACCAAGCCAGAAAGGTTTCCTATCTTCATGAACGATTCTAACGCTGGTCTGACCCGAAGAGGCGCGTGGCCTCACATAGTGACGCTTCTTAATTGAGGCCTCCACGGTTCTCAATGTATAGTAGAGAAAGGTTGTGTCGTAAACCAGATACGGGAGCACCTGTAATTTAATGGTATTGAACCACCTCCGGATGCGTTCGATGAGTTCGTCAGCTTCAACACGATGTTGCTCGTCGGCCTCTTCGAACTCTTTCTCGTGGTTTAGCGCATTATGTGGCCAGCGTCCCAAAAACGCCAGAATTTCGACGCGAAGCCTTTCGCCCTCGTCGTACAAGAACGCAAGATCTGGATCTATTGTCTTTGTCATCTGACTCGACTCCTGCACCTAACAGAGTAAAGACCACCGGCGGACGGCACATGAAGTGCATTGGCCGCCGGCGCAGCGTGAGTATTATATGCTAATACCATTTACCCCTCTCTCATTTGCCTGAGTACTGGCGAGACCCAGATCAAGGCCCCTTCGGGGCAAGGGAAACTATATCAGCGATGGCCTTGGCGGCTCCCGATCTTCTGATGCTTGCTCATCTAAACACCAGGCACCTAATTTTTGGAGTGCCATCAGAAAGCTGCATCGGTCTCGCATTCTTGGCCTATGCCCAATTTAGGGCCCGAGTACATCCGGTTCGCTCGGCGGCCGCCACACTGAGTGTAGAACGGCGTCTCGCGGAGCCGAGTAGTGGTTGGACCAGAACTTGATGGCATCGAGACGCGCCTCCACGCGGCGGCCATCGCCAGCGTTCCGGACGTTCTGAGCACACTGCTTCGGATTATTCTCGAAGAGATGCAACTCGATCGGCACATTCCCGACGTCCTGGCGGAGTGCGGCTTCTGCATCTCTTCGGTACTCGTCGTGGATGACCCGAATGTCCGAGACGATGCACCGCTGGCCGCTCCGGAGACGGGAGACGAGTTCGGTATAGTGCCGCGAGGCTCGGAACCGCGGCGAGTCTCCGGCCGCACAACTCTGAAAATCGTCATAGAAGACCCAGCCCTGTTGTTCCAGGTGCTTTGCGAAGGATGTCTTGCCCGCCCCCGGAAGCCCGCCGAGGAAAACAAGTTGCGTGCCTTCTCTTGGGAGAACACTGGCTAAACCGTTGCTGGTCATCGCGACGCCTGACGGACTGGACATAATTCCCTCGAGCCATCGACCAAGCTATACGGCCAACGCCGCAGAAGGTGAGCGGCGGAACCGCGCTGTTTGCGGTTTCCGTCCGCTCGACCCGCCGGGGTTGGCCGCCTTCACAGATACGTTGTCCTCTCACTTTGCAAGAATAACCACTGAGGCAACGCCCGTTCTGACCTTCCAGCCATCGGCTCCAAGCTTGTTGAGCTCCTGTTCGAGTTGCTCCTTCGAGGAAAGAGAGACAACCTTATAGTGCTCACCGCCAGTGATAGAGGCCGCACGCGCTTCATGCGAGATGAATTGAGACAGGAAAAGAATCGCCGCAGTTGCGATAGTTGCTCCGAGAACGCCGGCAGAAAACTTTGATCTCATCGTAGGCTCCTTTCTTTCATTGTAGCGTGGCAACGTTCATGCTCATGTGACTTCGCTCGACATTAGATGTCGCGACCAACGCTTGACGCTTCACCGTGCGGACAGCGCAACTGGCCGTCCGGTGCAAGCGAGGGTTCTGCGCACTTAGCCAAAGGTCTCAGAAAATCCTGAGCGCTTTCCTAGGTTACGATGAACGCGACGCAGGTCATCTTCGGAAAATTGGTTCTTTCTAATATCAAATCGGAGCAAGAGAACCCTTTCTTCGATACCCTCTTGGCCATCATATGCAGGAGTACCTTCCGTAACAACGATGCCCATTACGGGGCCTGGAACCTGAGCCATAGCGCTCTTGAGCAACACAAGCTTAGTTTCGAACTCGCGCCCGCTAGCAGCGGACTGTATCAAGATAATGGGCATACCCTGTGACTCAGGCTCGAGGACGGCGTCAATCTCTACCTCGCCGTACCTACGGTGAAAAGAGAACCGATAGCCTTCTAGATCCCTAAGCAACAGAAAGGTGCTAAGACGGATGAGTTCATCACCTTCACTCACAGGCCTCCGCTGCACTTTTTCTTGACGGCTGTCCCTTTGCAGATCCTCTATGTAGTCATTGGCCCTTTCCTGGCGGCTTCTTTGGAGAGAGAGATACTCAGCCATTCCAGAGCTTTCCAGATAGATTTGGTGCAGCAGAAGAGATAACTCAATTGGGCTCTCAGAGGACTCCCTGAATTCATTTAGCTTCGCGTAAAGCCTTTCACATTCAGGATTTTCAACCTCCTGAAGCAAAGACTCAATCCGCCTGCTAAGTTGACGCTTAGACATATCAGTCGCGCGCCAGTATTCGGGAGGATCGTACTCAGCCAAAGCTCTTAGGCTAATTAGGCCAAGCAGGCGGATAATTTCAGGGCTCATTCGACTATCGCCTCAAATTCTGCCTTGATTAAATTGCGGATCAGATACTCATCAGGAAATTGGCCTAGATTTATGAGGCGCGAAATATGTATATTTGCGAGATCAATGCGCCATAGCTGCGGACGGAAAGCTACCACTGGCGCAGTGATAATTTCGGTCTCTATGTCGGCAATATCCGAAGCAGGCAAAGCAGGGCCTGAAGGCCCCGAAATCCAATCTCTTAATCGCTTCCGAAGCTGCATAACACGGCTATGGTTGTAGTCATTGGTATGTACTATTTGCTCCAGCTCTTGGTAAAGGACCAACGGATTGGAAGATGAGCCATTATTTCTAGGATTCACAGAAGTCGCGAACCACACCCGATAAACTCGATTGAAGTATCTGTTTGCGATGTCAATCGCAAGCCAAGGCTGACAGGTGTACCCGAATCGTCGATTTAAATGCGTAGCTAAAGTCGACATATTATAGCCTATTCTCAAATGGCTGCACGGCAGACGCTCCAGAGTCTATCTTCAAGGTATCAGACCTTCCTTCTCATAGCATGTTGCCCTCTTGCTATTGATTCACAATATTTCAGCCGCAGAACCTTGAGATTAACCTTTCGCCCTTTTCGGCTAGACTGCCTACCGTGGTCGGCGTTGCCTCAGGGCGGCGAGCTCTCCTTTTGTCGAATATCCCTGATTCTATAAGGTTCTTGCATTCTATGCCTCTTCCGAGGCTGGCGTCAACACGCCGACAGGACCGCGTAGAAGAGATCAGCCTTCAGAGCCAGCCGCGGAAGAGTCCGGTATACGCAGCCTGGAAGCTATCTGATAGAGGCAACAGGCCTTCTGCTCATGCGACCTCGTATACGAGGCCGAGGCAAGGACGTTATACGCGGACGATATGCATTCCGTGCGGAGACCCTGTGAGGCCGTATCCCGCAACGGGTGAAGAAGATCCGAATCTTGCTCTCTGATAAGGACGCATCTTATACGAGCGGTAGGGCCGGATAAGCCTCCAAGTGGAAGCGGCTTATACGTTGGGCGCGGCCTCCGTCCGGGGCAGAGAATGAGCCTAGAGGAGATCCACAGGACTCTGGACGCCCCGGCCGCCACGATTGAGCACGTGGGTGTAGATCATCGTGGTCTTCACGCTCTTGTGCCCGAGAAGCTCCTGCACCGTCCGGATGTTGCTTATGACCCGGGACACGAAGATCTCGCCGCGGGAAGAAAGATGGCCGCGCGGGAAGCAAGATCACCCCTCGGGATGCGAAGATCACCACGCGGGAAGCCAGGATGGCGCCGCGGGAAGAAAGATGGCGCTGGGGATACGAAGATGCGCGCCCGGGAAGCCAGGATCGCCGCGCGGGAAGAAAGATGGAGGCGCGGGATGCTAAAAGTCGGGCTGGGGAAGCAAAACAGCCGCTCGGGAAGCTAAAAGCCGGTCCGGACGCGATAAACGGCCACGGGGAACCGAAAGGTCACGCGATCGACTGAAAGAAGCCTTCGGCCACCCAGATACGGAACCAGGACTGGAGCTCGGCGGCGAGGGCTTCGTCGTCGAGGCCGGAGATGTCCGCGGCGGCGGCGATGGCCTCTCCCACGGGAGCGCCGGCGAGGATCTTCTCCAGCAGGGCGTATTGCGAAGGGGTCAGCGGAAAGCGGCGGACCACCCAGTCGCGGCGGGAGAGCGCGAGGTGCTCGGGTGCCGGATCGGGGATTTCCAGCTCTTCGCCCTCTTCGACGTGCCGGGAGGCCGTGAAGTAGGCGTTCACCGGGAAGCGGAAGGCGAGCAGGCGTAGGCAGGGCACCGGCACCAGCCGGGCCTCGGCGAAGCGCTCGGCCGGGAAGGTCTTCAGCGCTTCCGCCGTCAGCAGCGGCTTCCCCTCGACGCCCGGGCCGTCGAAGACCTGGTTGAGGTTCCACTCGAAGACCGAGAGGTCGATCAGGAAGTCGGGCCATCCCAGCGCCCCCGGTTCCTCCCCTTCCTCCGGCTCGGGACGGGTCTCCTCCAGGAAGCGGGTGAAATTCTCTCCCAGGCGGTCGAGGGTGTAGCTCTTGGACGGGTAGTGCTGGAGGTACTCGAAGGCGAACCCCTCGAAGACCTCCTCGCCCAGCGTCCTCTGGAGGAGCGGGAAGAAGGCGGCCAGGCACTCCAGCAGGCGGGCGTAGTAGGCGTTGGCGTAGATCCCCATCCGCTCGGCCGCGGTGAGGTTCCGCGAGCGGCCGATCACCGCTTCCAGCTCGGCGCGCTTGAGGTGAATCAGCCGCTGCGCCTCCTCGGACTCGACGCCCCCCTCCACCCCTTCCGGATGGGTGACCACCGCCTGGAACCAGCGCTGGACGACGTCGAGCGAGCGCGGCGCGCCGCTCTGTTCGCTCATTCCACCTCCGGCAGGATCTGGTGGAGCGGGTGGAAGACCGTCTCGCCGTGCCCAGGGCCGGCCAGGACCGTTTGCGGTACGGGCTCCGAGATCGCGGAGGCCCCGGATACCGCGGCTGTCGGGGAGGCCGCGGGCGTTGCCGGCGCGAGATGCTCGCCCATGAACTGCTTCGCCTTCAGCACCTCCGCGTGGACCACGGGGAAGGGCGGGATGTTGGCGTCCCACTCCAGCAGCGTCGAGACGCCGCCGGTGAGATGGTGCGAGGTGCGGTAGAGCTCCCAAACCGGATCGATGACGTGGTTGTCGTGGGTGTCGATGATGTACTTCGTGTAGTTCGAGTGGCCGGCGAGGTGGAACTGCACGATCCGCTCGTGGGGGAGGGAGCGGATGAACCGGTCGGGGTCCATATCGTGGTTGAAGCTCGACACGTAGACGTTGTTGACGTCGAGCAGCAGGCCGCAGTCGGCCTCCTCGGCCATGCGGGAGATGAACTCCCACTCGTCCATGGTCGAGTCCTGGAAGGTGATGTAGGAGCTCGGGTTCTCCAGCACGAAGGGGCGCTCGAGGAAGTCCTGGAGGGTGCGCACCCGCTCGACCACGTGGCGGAGGGTCTCCTCGGTGAACGGCACGGGGAGCAGGTCGTGGGTGTTGCGGCCGAGAACGCCGGTCCAGCAGAGGTGGTCGGAGATCCACTTCGCGCCGGTCTCCCGGGCCAGCCGCTTGAGCTTGCCCAGGTACTCGAAATCGAGCGGGTCGGTCGAGCCGATCGACAGCGACACGCCGTGCATCACGATCGGGTAGCGCTCGGCGATCTGCTGGAGCACGTAGCGCGGGCGCCCCTGCGAGTCGATGAAGTTCTCGCTGATGACCTCGAACCAGTCGACCTCCGGCTGGTTGGCCAGGATGTAGTCGAAGTGGGTGGACCGCAGCCCGACGCCGAGTCCGAGGTTGGGGTGTCCGAGGCGGGGTGGGGTCATGGATAACCTCCAGGAATGTGCCCTGCGACCTCACCCCAACCCCTCTCCTGAAGGAGAGGGACTTCAACGTTGGTGGTTTCCCCCTCTCTTTTAGGAGAGGGGGTCAGGGCGTGAGGTCGCAGGCCGAGGCGTCCGTTCCTACGAGCCGCAGGACGCCGGGGCGGCGCCGAACTTCTTGCCGGCCTTGGTCATCGAGGCCTCGTAGTGGGCGCGGGCCTTCTTCCAGCCGTCGCCCTTGATCGGGACCGCGCAGCTCCCCTTGCCCTTGCAGCCGTTGTCGGCGGTGCCGCCCTGTCCCTTGCAGGCGTTGGAGCCCGCGCAGGAGTGGGCCTCGGTGGTGGCGCAGCCGCCCTGGCCGGCGCAGGCGTTGTCGGCGCCCTTGCCCTGGCCCTTGCAGGCGTTGAGGCCGCAGCAGGCATGGGCGTCAGCCTTGGCAGCGGCGGCAGGCTTCTTCGCCTCGTCCGCGGACAGCAGCTTGCTGCCCAGGACGGAACCGGCCACCACACCGCCGAACGCGGCGACGGCCAGCTTCCCGAAGTCTCTCCGGCTGACGTTTTCATCCAGCTTCTTCATTTCGCAGTCTCCTCTGAAATGAGATTCGGTCCAGCACCGCGACGGACGCTCACGGCGAGCATCTCGTCAGATTCAAAAATCCTTGTACAGCCAAGGGGCCATGTGTGACGCCCGAGTCTACTCCTTAGTACGGAAGGGAGGGAAGAAAGGATGGGTCACCAGGCGACCCGATACAGCATCCAATACACCACGACGCCGGTCACCGACACGTACAACCAGATCGGCAGGGTCCACCGGGCCAGCCGCTTGTGCTGCGGAAAGCGGCGGCGCCAGGCGCGGTAGACCGTGATGCCGGCGAGGAAGGGGACGATCGCCGCCAGGGCGGTGTGGGTGACCAGGATCGCGAGGTAGACCGTGCGTGCCGTCCCGTGGCCGGGGAAGCGGACGCTGCCGACCTGCGCGTGATAGATCAGGTACGAGGTGAGGAAGAGGACCGAGCAGACCAGGGCGGCGGTCATCACGTTGCGGTGGGCGATCCACCGCCGGTTGCGGATCAGGACGTAGCCGGTCACCAGGAGCAGCGCCGCGAGGGCGTTCAGGCTGGCGTTGACGGCGGGGAGCGCATGGACGTCGGGCATGGTGCGGGGATTCTAGCCGGATTCCACTCTCCTCTTTCCGCGGCAGGGGTGATAGGGTTCCCAACTGATTTAGATATGAACGATCCTGGAGGAAGGAACCCATGAGGAAAGGTCTTCGCGATTATTGGGCCGGATATTGGGTAAGTGGAGCGATCCTGGCGGCCGCCGGCCTCCTGATCGGCGCGGCCGTATTCGCCCAGGACAAGCCGGCGCCCGCGGGGCACGATCACGGCGGCATCGGATTCGGGGCGGACGCGAAGGCCGAGCCGAAGCCGAACATGCCGGTCGATGCCCACACCTACTACTTCCCCGCCTACGACGAGGGGGTGGCCAAGATGGCCGCCCGCAAGGCCGCGCAGATCGCCACGGCCAAGACGATCTCGGCCTTCCACGACTTCCAGTTCACCGACCGCCTGCCGGAGAGCGGCATCACCTTCCGCCACCAGGGCACGGACGACAGCGGCATCCATTACAAGGCGGTCCACTATGACCACGGCAACGGCGTGGCGGTGGCGGATGTCGACGGCGACGGCCTGCCGGACCTCTACTTCGTCACCCAGCTCGGCGAGAACCAGCTCTGGAAGAACCTGGGGCACGGCAAGTTCCGCAACATCACGGCGGAGGCCGGGGTGGGGCTGAAGGACCAGATCAGCGTCGGGGCCTCGTTCGCCGACGTCGACAACGACGGCTATCCGGACCTCTTCGTCACCACCGTCCGGCACGGCAACCACCTCTTCCTCAACGACGGCAAGGGGCACTTCCGGGACGTCTCGAAGGAGGCCGGCCTCGACTACGTGGGGCACTCCTCGGGCGCCGTCTTCTTCGATTTCGATCACGACGGCCTGCTCGACCTCCTGGTCCTCAACGTCGGCCGCTACACCACCAACGAGGTCGGCCGCGGCGGCTACTACGTGGGACTGCCGGACGCCTTCCAGGGCCATCTGCACCCGGACCGGACCGAGACCAGCATCCTCTACAAGAACATGGGGAACCACCGGTTCAAGGACGTCTCCCAGGAGACCGGGCTGGTCGACGGGAGCTGGAGCGGCGACGCCGCGGTCGCCGACCTCAACGGCGACGGCTGGCCGGACGTCTACGTCCTCAACATGCAGGGGGACAACCACTATTACGAGAACCAGGGAGGGAAGCGGTTCGTCGACAAGACCGAGCAGTACTTCCCCAAGACCTCCTGGGGCGCGATGGGGATCAAGTTCTTCGACTACGACAACGACGGCCGGCCGGACCTGCTGATCACCGACATGCACTCGGACATGAGCCAGATCGTCGGCGTCGAGGACGAGAAGAAGAAGTCCGACATGAAGTGGTCGGACGCCGACCTCCAGGGGGGGGCCAACAACATCTTCGGCAACTCCATGTTCCACAACCTGGGCGGCGGCAAGTTCGCGGAGGTCTCGGACGCCATGGGCGTCGAGGACTACTGGCCCTGGGGCCTGAGCACCGGCGACCTCAACGCCGACGGCTACCAGGACGTCTTCATCACCGCCAGCATGAACTTCCCGTTCCGCTACGGCGTCAACTCCCTGCTGCTCAACGACCGCGGCAAGGTCTTCCGCGACAGCGAGTTCATCCTCGGCGTCGAGCCGCGGCGCGGCGGCCGGACCCACTTCAAGATGGCCGACATCGACTGCGACGGCGAGGAGGCCGGCAACTCGATCTGCAAGGGGCGCAAGGGGATGGTCAAGGTGATGAGCACCTACGGCTCGCGCTCGTCGGCGATCGTCGACCTCGACAACGACGGCGACCTCGACATCGTCACCAACGATTTCAACTCCGAGCCGATGATCCTGATCAGCGACCTCGCCCAGAAGAAGCCCAACCTGCACTACCTGAAGGTCAAGCTTCGCGGCACGGTCTCCAACCGCGACGGCCTCGGCGCCCAGGTGGTCGTGAAGGCGGGCGGCCAGACGCTCACGCAGTGGAACGACGGCAAGTCGGGGTATCTCTCGCAGAGCTCGATGCCTCTCTACTTCGGCCTCGGCGATGCCGCGAAGGTCGATGCGGTCGAGGTCACCTGGCCCACCGGCAAGAAGCAGACGGTGGCGGGCCCGAAGGCGAACGGGTTGATCGAGGTGGTGGAGGAGAAGTAGGAAGTACGAAATAGAGACCGGACGCCGCTCGCCCGGGATTGAAATCCCGGGCTACTAACGAACGTCCCATACGGGACTAAGCCCCGGGGAGGGGCGACCGTGGGTAGCCCGGGATTTCAATCCCGGGCGGGAGGCCTTCCCTACCCCTCCACCGCCGCCAGATCCCGCCGCAGCTTCTGCATCGAATCCTCGTCGAAACCGTCGTAATAGCCGCGGATCCGTCCCAGGCCGTCCACCAGCACGAAGCGGGTGCTGTGGAGGATCGGCTCGACGGGCGGACCGCCGGGGGCGGTGGCTGCCGGGATCTCGATCCCCAGCTTGAAGCCCTGGCGGGAGAGGCGGTAGATCTCCGTTTTGTCGCCGGTCAGGAAGAGCCAGCGGGGCGGCGCCTTGTAGGACTCGGCGTAGCGCTGGAGCACCGCGGGGGTGTCGTGGTCGGGGTCGACCGAGAAGGAGACGAGCTTGACCTCGTGATCCCCGGCCAGATCGCGGTCGAGACGGGCCATCCGCGCCGTCATCATCGGGCAGGAGGCGGGGCAGCGGGTGAAGATGAAGTCGGCGATCCAGGGCTGGCCGGCGAGCTCCTCGCCGCGGACCGAGCGGCCATCCCGGTTGGTCAGGATGAAGGCGGGCGCCGGACCGAGGACCGGCGGCGGCTCCGGGCGCCGCATCCTCTGGATGACGGTCGCCGCGATCACCACCACCAGCGCGGCCACCAGCAGCCCCCAGATCAGGCCGCGTCGCAGGCCGCTCCCGCTGATGGCTGCCATCTACTCCACCCTCCCGCCGCGGGTCGCCAGCAGCCCGGCTGCGAAGGCGGCGGCTCCCAGGACGAGCGTGACGGCGAGCGACAGCGCCGGCCCGGGCAGGCCGGAGCCGAGGGCGGCGCCCTGGCCGTAGAGGGCCCAGCGGAGCGCGGCGACGCCGTAGGTCAAGGGGTTCAGACGCATCAGCGCGCCGAGCCAGGCGGGGGCGCCGCTGACGGGGAAGAAGGAGCCGGAGAGGAGCCACATGGGCATCAGCACGACGTTCATGATGGCATGGAAGCCCTGCACCGAGTCGACCTTCCAGGCGAAGGCGAAGCCGAGGGCGGTGAGCGACAGGGCCAGGACGGCCAGCACCCCGGCCGCCGCCAGCGCCGAGCGCGGCGTCAGGGCGATCCCCGAGAGCGGCGCCAGCGGCAGGAAAACCACTCCTTGCAGCCAGGCGAGGGTGGCTCCCCCGAGCACCTTGCCCGCCACGATCGCCGACCGCGAGACCGGCGCAACCAGCACCCCCTGGAGGAACCCCTCGTGGCGGTCCTCGATCACCGAGATGTTCGAGAAGATGGCGGCGAAGAGGAGCACCAGGACGACGGTGCCGGGAAAGAAATATTCGAAGTAGTTGAGCCCCGCCGGCCCTCCCGGCAGCCGGAACGAGCCCGAGAGGCCGCTGCCCACCAGCAGCCAGACGATCAGCGGCGTGCCCACCGCCCCGGCGATCCGGCTCGGCTGGCGCAGAAACCGCGTCAGCTCGCGGCGCCAGAGGGTGAAGGCGGCGAGGCCCGTCATGCCGCCGCATCCTCATCCGGCGCCGAGTACAGATGATGGCCGGTACGGCGGAGGAAGACGTCCTCGAGAGTCGGACGGGCCACGGTGACCGCTTCGATCCGGCCGGGGAGCTCGGCCGCCAGCCGCGCCGCGAGCTCGTGGCCGCGCTCGCTTTCGAGGCGCACGGCCCCCTCCCGCACCTGCGGAACGAGCTCGGGATGAAGCGCCGCAATATCCTGAACCAGGCGAGCCAACCGATCTAGAGCCTCGAGATCCCTTCCCATCAGGGCCGTCAGCGTCACCACGTCGCCGCCGATCTCCGCCTTCAGGTCTACCGGAGCGCCGGACGCCACGATCGATCCGCGGCTCAGCAGGGCGAGCCGGTCGCAGCGGTCCCCCTCCTCCATGAAGTGGGTGGTGAGCAGCACCGTCACCCCCTGTGCGCGCAGAGCCTCCAGCGTCTCCCAGAGGTCCCGCCGGGCGCCCGGGTCGAGGCCCGTGCTCGGCTCGTCGAGCAGCAGGAGGCGTGGCGCATGAAGGAGCGCCTTGGCGATCTCCGCTCGTCGGCGCAGGCCCCCCGAGAGCTCCGCCGCCCGCTGACCGGCGCGGTCGGTCAGGCCGAAGCGGTCGAGCCCGGCGGCGATCCGGCCGGCGAGATCGGCGCCGCGGAGGCCGTGGAGGTGCCCCTGGTGGAGGAGATTCTCGTGAACGGTGAGCTGCAGGTCGAGGCTGGGGCTCTGAAAGACCACGCCGAGCCGCCGGCGGATCTCCCGCGCCTGTGTGGCGAGGTCGGCGCCGAAGACGCGGAGCGTACCGCTCTCGGGGCGCGCCAGGGTGGCGAGGATGCGGAAGAGCGTCGTCTTGCCGCCGCCGTTGGGCCCGAGGAAGCCGAAGATCTCGCCCGCCGCCACCTGGAAATCGACCCCCGCGAGCGCCAGGCGAGCCGCCTGGGCCGCGGAGCCGCGGCTGCCGCGGCGAGCGGGATAGGAGAAGCGCACGCCGCGCGCTTCGACGGCCTCGACCGCCACTTCTGGCTAGGAGACCACCCGGTCGAGCAGCATGATCAGGAGCAGGGCCGGAAAGTAGAGGAGGGACGCCAGCATCAACCGGCGGGCCCCGGGATTCGAGCGCGCCGCCGCGAAGCCGAACGAAAACCCGAGGTAGATCAGGCCGAAGGCGAGAGCGCCCACGAAGTAGACGGTGCCCATCAGCCCGAGCAGCGAGGGGAGCAGCGAGATCGGGATCAGGGCGGCGCCGTAGAGGATCGCCTGCCGGCCGGTGCGGGTCCCTTCCGGGTCGAGCACCGGCAGCATCGGAAAGCCGCCGCGCGCGTAGTCCTCGCGGCAGAGCCAGGCGATGGCAAGGAAGTGCGGGAGCTGCCAGAAAAAGAGGATGCCGAACAGCACCCAGGCCGCGAGGTCGAGGTCGTTGCGGACGGCGGCCCACCCCATCATCGGCGGGATGGCACCCGGAATGGCGCCGATCACGGTCGCGAACGAGCTGATCCGTTTCAGCGGCGTGTAGACGAAGACGTAGCCGGCGAGCGCCGCGGCGCCCAGCAGGGCGGTCAGCAGGTTGGTACCGAGGGCGAGCACGGCGAGACCGGCCACGGCGACCACCACGCCGAATAGCAGCGCCAGGTCGGGATCGATCCGTCCCATCGGCAGCGGCCGGCTGGCGGTGCGCTGCATCAGCGCGTCCGTGTCCCGCTCGAGGACGTGGTTGAGGACCGACGCCCCGGCCGAGACCAGCCCGGTGCCGAGGAGGGTGTTCACCAGTAGGAGGAACGGGAACGAGCCCCGCTCGGCGAGCAGGAATCCGAGACCGGCCGTGAGCGTCACCATCAGGGTGATGCCCGGCTTGGTCATCTCCCAGAGGTCCCGCGCCGCGATCGGCACCGGCGCCTCGACCGTGCCGGCGTTCAAACGGACACCCCGAGGGCTCTGGGGGGAAAGATGGAAGAGATTCTATTCATGGAGACAACTCGATGGACACCGGCGGGCGGCGCCGCGGGGCCAAGTCTAACGCGAACCACGGCGGGATTGCACGCCGGCGGCCTATCCGAGGCGCCTCTATAACTTCTCAAGGATTTGGTGAAAGACCTCTTCACCGTCGAAAAGCTCACCCCGCTCTGCCTGCTCGAGCCCCTCGGCGATCTTCCGGCGAACCTCGGCGAGAGCCGCTTCAGCTAAAGACTCAGCGTCGATATCTTGAGGGATTGGCACGACCATGGCCTCACCACCCCATCTTGTCGACCGCGTACGGCAGCATCCGGCGCCACCAGGGCCAGTCGTGGGAGACGTCGTGTCCCCACATCTCCAGGGAGTGCGGGATGCCCTTGCTGGAGAGCAAATCCGCGAGCTGCCGCGAGGCGTGCGGCGCCTCGTAGTCCCCCTGACCGGTCAGGATCTGGATCTTACTGGCGGTCTGCAACAGGTGGAGCGACGGCCCCTCCAGATTCGGCAGGTAGGAGGCCGGATTGTTGAAGTAGGTGTTGTCATCGCCATAGCCGTGCAGGTAGTCCGGGCCGAGATCGTAGAAGCCGCTCATGGCGATGACGCCGTCGAACAGGTCCGGCCGGCGGAAGAGGGAGTTGGCGGCGTGAAAGGCGCCGAAGCTCGCCCCAGAGGTGCAGACGCGGATGTCGGCCGACTGGCAGACCTGGCGGATGAAGGGGACGACCTCCTCCTCCACGTAGCGCGAGTAGAGAGCCTGCCGCCGTCCCTGCTCCTGCACTGGAAGGTTGCGGTCCATCCAGGCCTGGTTGTTGATGCTGTTGATCGAGAAGACCCGCACCCGGCCGGCGTCCAGCGCCTCCTGGACCGCTCCCACCAGGAGGAAGCGCTCGTTTTCGAGGAAGTCCGCGGCGGCCGTGGGAAAGAGCAGCACCGGGTGACCCCAGTGCCCGTAGGAGACGATCGGCATGTGCTGCCCGAGGCTCGGGCTCTGCCAGCCCGCGATCTCACGTTGTCCCATTCCGTTTCCTCGCCTCCCGGAGCTCAGGGCCCCGCAAAAATGTCGCCGCCGGAGGATAACATCACCTCTTGCCTCGGCAAGCGGCCGGTGTCACAGTCCCGGGCCGGCCCAGGAGGGCGCGCCATGGAGAGGATCCCTATCATCGAGAACGGCGAGCACGGCGAGAACGGCGAGAACGGCCGCGAGGCCTCCCACCTCGCCGTGCGCTTCGACCCTCCGTCCCAGGGAACCGGGGAGCGCCCCTGCTTCCTCTACCTCCATGGCTTCGGCTCCACGCAGTCGGGCGAGAAGGCGGAGTTCTTCCGCGCCAAGGCGCTCGCGGCGGGCTTCGGCTTCTGCTCCTTCGATTTCCAGGGGCACGGGCAATCCGGCGGCGAGATGGCCGGCCTGACACTCACCCGCAACCTCGACGACCTCGCGCGGGTCCACGCCTACCTGCGCCAGCGGGGTTACGGTCGCCTGATCCTGCTCGGCTCCTCGATGGGCGGCGGCACGGCCCTCTGGTACTCGGCGCTCCACCCGGACGAGATCGTGGCGGGGCTTCACATCGCCCCCGCGCTCGAAATGGAGAAAGGACTTCTCGCCTGGGCCGGCCCCGAGCGGGCTCGCGTCTGGGAAAAGACGGGAACGATCCTTTTCAAGAACGACCTCGTCGCCTGCGACCTCGGCTGGGCCCTGATCGAAGACCTCCGCGCCCACCCCACCGAGACTCTCCTCGCCCGCTATCGCACGCCGGCCCTCCTCCTCCAGGGCCGGCTCGACCCCACCGTCTCCTGGCGGAGCGTCCTCGACTTCGCGACCGGCTGCGAATTCCGAGACATCGATCTTCATCTATTTCTGGACGGCGATCATCGGCTCACGGACCGTAAAGACAGATTGTGGGCGCTGATGGCCGAGTTCCTGCAGGGGCGGAGCCTCGTCTAGGCGCTGTCTCCTCAGGGAGAGCCCGCTCCAAGCGCTCACCCGATGTTCATTTCCCGCAACAACTCGTATGATACAGGTCTTATTTTTCTCGACTTGACCTCCAACGGGCCAAGTTTCAGGTCGGCTCATTCCGAGAGGCGGTCTCCAGCCCCTCTCTGCACTTACTCAACTAAGGAGACAGCCCCAGGCGGCAAGGGTGCGGCCGGGTGGTTGGCTCAAGGAGGGAGAAAAATGACCGGCAAGCTTCGATTTGGCGCCATCCTGTTGATCGTCGCATCCATGACCCGTGGAAGCCTGGGGGCTTCCCCTCTCAGCCACCGGGCGATGCTTGGGGGCGAAGAAGCTCCTGCGCTCAATGCGCTCGTCGACTGGGTATCCTCTCTGTTCTCTTGGAGTGAACTTCAAAGCAAGACCCGGAAGCATCCACGGGCCAAGGTGGGTGCACAGATCGACCCTGACGGCAACCACTAAGAGGGCAGGTATTCCAGGGAGCGCTCGCCTGGTGCTCCCTTCTTGTCCCGTTTTAGCCGCCTGAAGCAACCACTTGTATTGATGGTAGTTTTCTTTTCGTTGTTCCGGGAGGGCCGAGCCAGTGAGAATCCACCCCCATGATCTCTTGCTTCAGGAGCTTGATTCCGCGTACCCAGAGACGCGAGAGAAGTGTTTGGCGCACATGTCCGGCTGCCCCGAGTGCCAGGCCAAGCTCCGCCTGCTGCTCCAGACCCGACCCATCGCCCTGAGGGGAGTTCTCCCGTTCGGACGCAGGAAGGGCCGCGCCACCAATTATGACCCGGCCCTGGAGAATGCCGCCAAGGCGACGGGATTTCTAGAAGAGACCTATGCAAGAGAGAGGGCTGAAGCTCCCGGTCTCTACGCGGAGCTCAGCCAGCACCCTGTCGAGCGACGCAACCTCCTCGTCCGTAACTGCCCGCGATTTCGGACATGGGGTTTCTGCGAGACTCTCCTCTACCGGAGCCGAGAACAGAACTTCCAAGACGCGGTTCTCGGAGAGAGCCTTGCCCTGCTCGCCGTTGAGGTCTTAGACCACTTGGACCCTGCCTCTTACGGATCCGAGCCGCTTGAAGATCTCAGGGCACGCGCCTGGTCCTACGTTGGCAATGCGCGCCGAATCCAGACCGACTTTCAGGCTGCCGAGGAGGCGTTCGCCTTTGCCTTTGCATTCCTTAAGTTGGGAACCGGCGATCCCTTAGAGAAAGCAATGCTATTGGATCTCAAAGCCTCGCTACTGACAAAGCGAGGCCAATTTGCCAAGGCCCTGGGCCTCCTGCGGCGTGCCATGGCCATTTTCCTGGAATTCGATGAAACGCATCGTGCAGGTCGAGCCCTGGTCAAGATGGCGATGGCCCACACGATGGACGGCGCGCCGGAAAAGGCCATCCCCCTTCTCCATCGGGCTCTCACACTGATCGACTCGGCCCGCGAGCCGCGACTGCTGCTGACGGCTTGGCACAATCTCATCGACGACTTGAACGAAACCGGGCAGTGCATGGAAGCACAGAAACTCCTGATCAAGGCCAGACCCCTGTACCTGGCGCATCCCTGGATCAGAGACTTCCGGAGATGGACTGAAGGCAAGATCGCACGAGGCCTCGGCCAACTCGACCAAGCCGAAGCTCTCTTCCTTGCCGCGCGTAACGGTTTTATCGCCGCAAGCTCCCCCTACGATCTCGCTCTGGTCTCGCTCGAGCTCTCCTCCCTCTATGCCGAGCAGGAACGGATGGCTGATCTCAAGCGCATCGCAGAAGAAACCGTCTCCTTCTTCTCCTCGCGCCAAGTTCACCGCGAAGCCATGGCAGCGCTCGCCTACTGGCGACAGGCCGTCGAGGCAGAGCGAGCTTGTGCCAGCGTGGTCGCTGGGGTCGGAACATTCCTGGCGCAATTGCGCCACAATCCGGAGCTCCGCTTCCAGGCACCTTAGCCCATCAAACGGCGAAGGCCGCCTTTCACCCTCCTTCCGCCCAATCCCGAGGCCGCAGGAACGCCTCGTAGAGCCGCGCCTCGGGAGTTCCCGGCTCGGGTTCCCAGCCGTAGCGCCAGCGCACCAGCGGCGGCAGCGACATCAGGATCGACTCCGTCCGCCCTCCGGACTGCAGGCCGAACAGGGTGCCACGATCCCAGACCAGGTTGAACTCGACGTAGCGGCCTCGGCGGTAGAGTTGGAAGTCGCGCTCCCGTTCGCCGTAGGGTGCGTCCTTGCGGCGCCGCAGGATCGGCAGGTAGGCCGGCAGGAAGTGATCGCCGACGCTTCGCAGGAAGGCGAAGCTGCGGTCGAAGCCCCAGTCGTAGAGGTCGTCGAAGAACAGGCCGCCGATGCCGCGCGGCTCGTTGCGGTGGCGGAGAAAGAAGTATTCGTCGCACCACCGCTTGAAGCGCGGATAGATCTCCGGTCCGAACGGCTCGCAGGCCTCGCGGGCGGTGCGGTGAAAGTGGACCGCGTCCTCCTCGAAACCGTAGTAGGGGGTGAGATCGAAGCCGCCGCCGAACCACCAGACCGGTTCGTGCCCCTCCTTCTCCGCGAGGAAGAAGCGCACGTTCATGTGCGTCGTGGGGGCGTACGGATTGCGGGGGTGGAAGACGAGCGAGACGCCGATCGCCTCGAAGCCCCGGCCGGCGAGGTCCGGCCGCTGAGCCGTGGCCGAAGGGGGGAGACCGGGACCAAACACGTGGGAGAAGCCGACGCCCGCCTGCTCGAAGATAGCGCCGTCCGCCAGCACCCGCGATCGCCCGCCCCCGCCGCCCCGCCGCTCCCAGGCATCCTCGGTGAAGCGCGCCCCCCCATCCTCGGCCTCGATGGCGGCGCAGACGCGGTCCTGGAGACCGAGCAGGTAGCCGCGGACGGCGGCGATGTCGGGGGAGCCGCTCAAAACGGCAGGAGTCTAGCTTAGAAGCAGGGACGCGTCCCTCTTATCCCTTTTCAAGCACTCTAGGTAGAGAGGGAGGTATCCGCCTCGACAGAGGTGGCCGCGTCTCCCTCGAAAGGAGTTCCCATGAGCAATGACGTACGAGCCTGGAAAGACCCTCTGTATCGCGAGACGCTGATCGCTGCCGGCGAGATGGTGTTCCACCCGGCCGGCCTTCCCGAGTTGAGCGACGGCGATCTGCAGCAGGCCCTGGGCGGAGCGGTCACCACCACCACCGTCGGGACGACCGCCCCCGAATGCACCCTCTTCACCTGGCGGAACTGGAAAGCCTGCTGTTCGACCGCCTAGACTCAAGGAGACATCATGGACAAAGAGATCGTCCGCGCCTGGAAAGATCCCCTGTACCGTGAGACCCTCGGTCAGGCCCCGGCCCATCCGGCCGGCGTCGTCGAGCTGACCGACGAGGAGCTCAAGCGGTCCTCCGGCATGTTTTCTGGGGGAATCCCCCTGACGACGGCCCTGGGCTGCACGGAGTACACGTTCCACAACTGGAAGTCCTGTGGCTGCCCGAGCACCACGGCCTGACCCATGACCAACGTCCCGGCGGGTGCGGACAGCGGTCCGCCCCCGTTCGGGCCCGCCGAAGCATTTCACTTGGAGCATCCTTCGCCCATCGTCCCCGACTGGCATCGGGCCCTGACGCTCGAAGAACGCGTCCTCAGCCCGCTCCCGCCGGCTCCGGCGGAGGCGGGCGAGATCGCGCGCCGCCGTCTCGCGCGCTGGACGCGGCAGAGCCCGTTCGATCGGGACGGCTGGCTCGCCCGCCGCCTGGCCCTTGACGGGATCGACGAGAGCGATCTCGTCCGGCTGCTCGACGAAACCGCCGAAAGCCTCCGCGACCGGACCGGTGGCGAGCCCGCCTGGGGACGCGAGATCGAGGCCGCCTACTCCGCGCCCCTCTCCAGCGACGCGCCCCTCGTCTCACCGGAGATGCCCGACCGCGGAACCGCCGCGGCGTTCCTCGACGCCGTCCGTCCGCTCGTCCAACGTGCCCACCATCGCCTGGAGACGGCCGCCCGGGAGATCGCCGGCACCGGAGAGGTGCTCTTCGATCCCGCCGAAGCCGTTTCCCTGCTCTGGCCCGCCGTCGAGGGGACTCTCCTCACGATGCTGGCGCGCACCCTGGTGCTCGAGCTGCACGTCGCTCGCGTCCACGGCCGGCTCCAAGGGGAGACCTCGGAAGAGCGCTTCCAGAGCTTCGCCGGGATGCTGCGGGATCCGGGATTCATGCTGGGCCTCCTGCGGGAGTACCCGGTCCTCGCCCGCCGCGTCGTCGGCACGCTCGACCTCTGGGTCGAGGCGAGCCGCGAGCTCCTGGCCCATCTGGCGGCCGATGGCCCGGTCCTGCGCGAGACCTTCTCGCCGGAGGGGGATCCCGGACGCATCGCCGGCCTCTCCGGGGGAGGCGACGTTCACCGCGGCGGGCGCGCCGTGGTGATCGCGACCTTCGCCTCGGGCCTCAAGCTGGTCTACAAGCCCCGGCCGCTCGCCACGGACGTCCACTTCCAGGAGCTGCTCGGCTGGCTCGACGAGCGCGGCGGCCTCCCGCCGTTCCGCAAGCTGCGCGTCCTCGACCGGGGGGACCACGGCTGGGTGGAGTTCGTCGAGGCCGGCCCCTGCCATTCCGAGGCAGAGGTCCGCCGCTTCTATCTCCGCCTGGGAGGGCTCCTCGCCCTCTTCTACGTCCTGGAGGCCACCGACTTCCACTTCGAGAACCTGATCGCCGCCGGCGAGCAACCGGTGCCGATCGACCTCGAATGCCTGCTCCATCCACGGGCGCGATCGTCCGGCACCTTCCAGCCCGATCTGGAGATCGTCGGCTCCTTCCTCGGCCGCTCGGTCGTGCGCGTGGGTCTCCTCCCCTTCCGCATGGAGGCGGGCGAGGAGGCCAACGCGGTCGACATCAGCGGCCTCGCGGCGGTCGAAGGGGAGATGACACCGAACCCGGTCCTTCAGTGGGAGAATCCGGGCACCGACGAGATGGTCGCCGTGCGGCGCCGCATGCCCATGACCGGCGGCAACAATCGCCCCCGGCTCGGCGACCGCGAGGTGGACACGCTGGAGCACACGGGGAGCTTCGTCGACGGGTTCACCACGATGTACCGCGCCCTCGCCCGGCACCGGGACGAGGTCTCGCGGTACCTCGACCGCTTCGCCGACGACCCGGTGCGGGCGGTGCTGCGGGCGACGCGCGGCTACCATCTGCTCTGGTTCGAGAGCTTCCATCCGGACATGCTCCGCGACGCCCTCGACCGCGATCTCTTCCTCGACCGTCTCTGGGTGGGCCTGGAAGACAACTCATATCTCATCCCTGTCGTCGCCTTCGAGCGCCGCGACCTCGAGGAGGGGGACATCCCCGCTTTCGGCAGCCGCCCCGGCTCGGCCGATCTCTGGTCCGCGCGCGGCGAGCGGGTTCCCGGCTATTTTGAGGAACCCGCGCTCGCGGCGGTCCGCCGGAAGCTCGCGGCGCTGAGCGAAGAGGATCTGCAGCGCCAGACCTGGCTCGTGCGCTCCGCCATCGCGACCCTCGTCCTGCGACGCGAGACCGTGCCCTGGCCCCGCTACACCGCCGAAGAGCCGACCGCGGAGGTTGCGCTGGCCGATCTGCGGGAGCGGTTGCTGACTCAGGCCCGTGGCGTGGGCGAGCGCCTCGAGAGTCTGGCGCTGCGCAGGGACGGCGGAGTGACCTGGATGGGCGTCGAGTTCCACCACCACCGCTGGTCGCTCGTGCCGCTCGGCGAGGACCTCTACATGGGCACGCCGGGGATCGCCCTCTTCCTCGCCCAGCTGGGGGAGGCCACCGGCGAGGAGCGGTTCACCGGCCTCGCCCGCGCCGCCCTGGAGACGCTGCGCGGCCGGCTCCAGCACACCGCGCCGGCGGTCACCTTCATCGGTGCCTTTCAGGGCTGGGGAGGCCTCGCGTACGCCCTGGCGCAGATCGCGATCCTGTGGAGCGACCGGAGCCTGTGGGCCGAGGCGGAAGCGATGCTGGAACGCCTGCCCCCCCTGATCGAGGCCGACCAGGACCTCGATCTGATCGCGGGGGCGGCGGGAGCGATCGGGGGGCTGCTGGCGCTGTGGCGCGCGGGCGCACCGCGAGCGTTGGAGATCGCGAAGCTCTGTGGGGAGCACCTGCTGACCCGGGCCGAGCCTGTGGGTGGCGGCCTCGGCTGGCGCTCGCGGATCGAGGCCGACCTGCCGCAGACCGGCTTCTCGCACGGCGCGGCGGGGATCGGCTGGGCGTTGTGGGAGCTCGGCCAGGCCACCGGCGACGGCCGATTCCATGATGCCGCCCTCGGCGCCTTCCGTTACGAGCACGGTCGCTACGACGCCGCGCGGAACAACTGGCTGGACGCGGGAGACGCCGAGTCGGGGCGGGTCCGGGAGCATGGCGAGCTGATCACCGCCATGGCCTGGTGCTACGGCGCGCCGGGAGTGGGCCTCTCCCGCCTGCCTGCACTCGCTTCCGGCGAGCCCTTCCTGCGCGACGATCTGGAGTTCGCCCTCCAGGCCACCCTGGAGCGCGGCTTCGGCTACAACCACTGCCTCTGTCACGGGGACCTGGGGAATCTGGACTTCCTGCTCCAGGCCCGGCAGGCGCTCGACCGCCCCGATCTCGGCCGCGCGATCGCGCGCCGGACCTGGAGCGTTCTCGCCAGCATGGACCGTGAGGGCTGGCTCTGCGGCACGCCGGTCGGTATCGAGTCCCCTGGATTGATGAACGGGCTGGCGGGAATCGGCTACGGCCTGCTCCGCTTGGCCGATCCGGAGCGGGTGCCGTCGGTGCTGACGCTGGCGGGACGGGCCGCTACTCCCCCTCCGCCCGGATCGGGAACAGCTCGGCCTGACGGCGGTCGGTGGGGTCGATCGTGACGCGGTAGTCGCCGGTCCAGCAGGCGGTGCAATAGCTGTCGGCGGGACCGGTGACCGAGCCGAGCATGCCGTCGAGGGAGAGGTAGGCGAGGCTGTCGGCTTCGATGAAGTCGCGAATCTCGTCGAGGCTGTGGCGCGCGGCGATCAGCTCGCCGCGGGTGGGGGTGTCGATCCCGTAGTGGCAGGGCCACTCGGTCGGCGGCGCCGAAATGCGGACGTGGACCTCGGCGGCGCCCCCCTCGCGGATCATCCGCACGATCTTGCGCGAGGTGGTGCCGCGCACGATCGAGTCGTCGACCAGCACGATCCGGCGGTCGGTGAGCAGCTCCCTGACCGGGTTGAGCTTGATCTTCACGCCGAAGTTCCGGATCGACTGCTTGGGCTCGATGAACGTCCGCCCCACGTAGTGGTTGCGGGTGAGGCCGAACTCCAGCGGCAGGCCGGACTCGCGGCTGTAGCCCATGGCGGCGTAGAGGCCACTGTCCGGCACCGGCACGACGATGTCCGCCGCCGCCGGCGCCTCGCGGGCGAGCCGGGCGCCCAGCCGCAGCCGTGTCTGCGCGACCGAGTCACCGAACAGGCGGCTGTCCGGACGGGCGAAGTAGACGTGCTCGAAGATGCAGCGCGCCGGCTCGCCCTGCTGCGGCAGATGGTAGGACTCGACGCGGCCGTTGCGGGCGACCACCACCTCTCCCGGCTCCAGCTCACGGACGAGCCGCGCCCCCAGCAGGTCGAAGGCGCAGGTCTCGGAGGCGAAGCAGGGGGAGCCGTCGAGGTCGCCGAGGACGAGCGGCCGGAAGCCATGGGGATCGCGGGCGGCGATCAGGCAGGTGTCGGTGACCAGCAGCAGCGAGTAGGCGCCGCGCACCTCCTCCAGCGCCGCCATGAACGACTCGACGATGTCCGGACGCGGCTTGCGCGCCATCAGGTGGAGGATGACCTCGGTGTCGCTGGTGGTCTGGAAGATCGAGCCTTCGAGCTCCAGCCGCTCTCGGATCTCTCCCGGGTTCACCAGGTTGCCGTTGTGGACGATGCTGACCGGTCCCATCGAGGTCTTGACCGCGATCGGCTGCGCGTTGGCGACCACGCTCGAGCCCGCCGTCGAGTAGCGGGTATGGCCGAGCGCCCGCCGGCCAGGGAGGCGGGCGAGCACCTTCTCCTTGAAGATGTCGGAGACGTGCCCCATCCCGCGCTCGAGATGGAGCTGCGCGCCGTCCCAGGAGACCATGCCCGTGCTCTCCTGCCCGCGATGCTGGAGGGCGTAGAGGCCGAGGTAGGTCAGGTTGGCCGCGTCGTCACAGCCTTCGATGCCGAAGATTCCGCACATGAGTGATGTCCCGCTCCTCTGCGTCAAACCAAAGCGGCGCTGCCGAAATTCTCCTACAGCCCCAGGGCGCGGGGCAGGGCCGTGGTCCAGATCTCGTGGAGGCCGGCGATGGGAGCCTTGAACGTCTCCCCTCCGGTCCGCACCTCCAGGACGTCCCCGCCGACCTCGCCGATCTCGCGGGCGGCGACGCCCAGCTCTTCGGCCGCTTGGAGGACCCGGTCGAGCGCGGCGGGCGAGCAGGCGACGATCGCCCGCCCCTGCGACTCGGAGAACAGGTCGGCTCCCGCGAGGGGCACCTCCACGCGCGCTCCCATCCTGTGACCAAGGCACGCCTCGGCCAGGGCGATCAGGAAGCCGCCGTCCGCGAGGTCGTGCGCGGTGCGCAGGTACCCCTTGGCGACAAGCGAGCGGAGGAGATCGGCGAGACGGGCCTCGGCGGTAAGGTCCACCTCCGGCGGCCGCCCCTGCTCGACGTCGTAGAGCAGTCGCAGGTACGCCGAGCCGCCGAACTCGGAGCGGTCCTCGCCGAGGAGGACGATGCGATCTTCCGCGCGCTGGAAGGCGGCTTCGGGGAGCCCCGAGAGGCTCGCGATCACGCCCACGGCGGCGATGGCCGGCGTCGGGTAGATCGAGGTCCCTTCGGTCTCGTTGTAGAAGGAGACGTTGCCCGAGATCACCGGCACGCCGAGCGCCAAGCAGGCCTCGGAGATGCCGCGCACCGCCTCGCGGAACTGCCAGGAGATCTCCGGCCGCTCCGGATTGCCGAAATTGAGGCAGTCGGTGAGGCCGACCGGATCGGCGCCGACGCAGGCGAGGTTGCGCACCGCCTCGGCCACCGCCTGGGCGCCGCCGCGGCGGGGGTCGAGCGAGCAGTAGACCGGGTTGACGTCGCAGGTCATGGCGAGGCCGGAGGGGGTCTCCTTGAGCAGGACCACCGCGGCGTCTCCCCCCGGGCCCTGCACCGTGTTGGTGCGCACGGTGTGATCGTACTGGGAGGTGATCCAGGCCTTGCTGGCGAAGTCGGGCGTGGCGAGCAGGCGTTCCAGGGTGCCGCGGAGGTCCTCCGGCTGCGGCACCTCGGGAGCGCGCCAGCGCGCCGCGAGATCGGCGGGCTGGGCCACCGGCCGGTGGTAGACGGGCGCCTCCGCGGTGAGCGGACCGATCGGGATGTCGGCCGCGGTCTCGCCGTGCCAGACGAGGACGGCGCGGCCGGTGTCGGTGATCTCGCCGATGTTCGCCACCTCCAGCCCCCAGCGGCGGAAGACCTTCTCCAGCTCCTCTTCCCGACCCTTGCGGGCGACCAGCACCATCCGCTCCTGCGACTCGGAGAGCATCATCTCGTAGGGGGTGAGGCCGGGCTGGCGCAGAGGGACGTGGTCGAGGTCGAGGCGGAGGCCGGTGCCGCCGCGCCCCGCCATCTCGAAGGTCGAGCTGGTCAGGCCGGCGGCGCCCATGTCCTGGATGGCCACGATGGCGCCGGTGCGCATCGCCTCCAGGCAGGCCTCGAGCAGGATCTTCTCGGTGAACGGATCGCCCACCTGCACGGTCGGCCGCTTCTGCTCGCTCTCCTTGTCGAACGACTCGGAGGCCATGGTGGCGCCGTGGATGCCGTCGCGGCCGGTGCGGCTCCCCACATAGAGCACGGGGTTGCCGGCGCCGCTCGCCCGGGCGTGGAAGATGCGGTCGCGGCGGGCGACTCCGAGGGCGAAGGCGTTGACCAGGATGTTGCCGTTGTAGCAGCGGTGGAAGCCGGTCTCGCCGCCGACGGTGGGCACCCCGAAGCAGTTGCCGTAGTCGCCGACGCCGCGCACCACGCCGTCGATCAGGGTGCGCATCCGCGGCGCGTCGATCTCGCCGAAGCGAAGGGCGTCCATGGCCGCGATCGGGCGGGCGCCCATGGTGAAGATGTCGCGCAGGATGCCGCCGACCCCGGTCATCGACCCCTGGTAGGGCTCGATGAAGCTCGGATGGTTGTGCGACTCCATCTTGAACACCGCCACCCAGCCGTGGCCGACGTCGACCACGCCGGCGTTCTCCCCCGGCCCCTGGAGGACGTGCGGCCCCTCGGTGGGAAACTCGCGGAGGTAGATCTTGGAGGACTTGTAGGAGCAGTGCTCGCTCCAGAGGGCGGAGGTGATGCCGAGCTCGGTCCAGTTGGGATCGCGGCCGAGGATCGTCCGCAGCCGCTCGAATTCCTCCTCGTTGAGGCCGATCGAGCGGGCGGTCTCCGCGCTGACCGCAGGCTCCTGGAGCACGGTCATTGGATCCCCTTCATCGCGAAGCTCCGGCGCGCAGCAGGCTCCGGCTCCCCGCCTCGACGGCGCCGGCCAGCAGCGCCAGGCCGTCGGAGTTGCCGAGGATCGCCTCGGAGGCGCGCTCCGGGTGGGGCATCATGCCGAGGACGTTGCCGCCGGGGTTGCAGACGCCGGCGATGCCGCGCGCCGCGCCGTTGGGGTTCCACTGCGGATCGCCGTCGGCCCGCGCTCCTTCCGGGGTGCAGTAGCGGAAGACGACCTGGCCGTTGGCCTCCAGGGCGTCGAGACGCGCGGGCGAGTCCTCGTAGTTCCCCTCGCCGTGGGCGATCGGCAGGCGGAGCACCTCGCCCTGCCGCAGCTTCCAGGTGAAGGGAAGGTCGGCGCGCTCGGTCGACAGGTGGACGTCGCGGCAGAGGAAGCGGAGGTTCTGATTGCGCCGCATGGCGCCGGGGATCAGGGCCGCCTCCAGCAGCACCTGGAAGCCGTTGCAGATGCCGAGCACCAGGCCGCCCGCCTCGGCGTGGCGCTTGACCGCGCCCATCACCGGCGAGAGCGCGGCGAGGGCACCGGCGCGCAGATAGTCGCCGTAGGCGAAGCCGCCGGGGAGGACCACCAGCTCGCACCCTTGCAGGCTGTCGTCCTGGTGCCAGAGGAAGATCGCGTCCTGCTGCAGGACGTGCTTGAGGACGTGGTAGACGTCGTGGTCGCAGTTGCTGCCGGGGAAGACGACGACGCCGCACTTCATGGCCGGATACCGTTCTCGGCGAGCAGCTCGACGGCATAGTCCTCGACCACCAGGTTGGCGAGCAGCTTCTCGCACATCTCGCGGAGCTGCCGGCGGGCCGCCTCCGGATCGTCGCCCGCCAGCGAGATCTCGAAGCTCTTGCCGGCGCGGACGTCGTCGACGCCCGCGAAGCCGACGCGCGACAGCGCGTCGCGGATCGCCTTGCCCTGCGGGTCGAGGATCTCGCGGCGCGGATAGACGGTCACTCTTGCCTTCATGCTTCTGCCTTCATTCTCTTGCCTTCATAGGTCAGCTCACCTCCAGCCAGGGGGTGGAACGGTCCTGCTCGGTGACGGCCATCCGCGCCGCGCACCCCTCCCGGTCGAGCGTCTCGCCGATCGCGGCGGCGGCGAGGGCGGGAAGGTTGTTGGTACGGGAGAGGTGGTAGAGAACCACCCAGCGCAGCCGGTCGCCCATCAGCTCGGGGAGGCCGTCCGCGGCCTCCCGGTTCGACAGGTGGCCGTGGCGGCCGGCCACCCGCTGCTTCAGGCTCCAAGGATACGGGCCGTTGCGCAGCATGTCGAGATCGTGGTTGGTCTCGAGGATCAGCAGGTCGAGGTCGCGCAGGCGCCCCCAGGCGAGGCTGGTGCGGCAGCCGACGTCGGCGACCAGGCCGATCCGCCGCCCGCAGGGGTCCTCGACGACGAGCCCCACCGGCTCGCTGGCGTCGTGGGGGATCAGGAAGGGCTCGACGATGAACCCCGCGAGGTCGTAGCGCTCGCCGGAGCGGATCTCGCCGCCGGCCCGCACCGCCTCGGCGCGCAGGCCGGCGCTCGCCAGGGTGCCGGCGGTGCCGTAGACCGGCAGCTTGAAACGGTTGAGCAGCCGGCGCGCGCCCTTGCAATGGTCCTGGTGCTCGTGGGTGAGCACGACGCCTCCCAGCGTCTGTGGATCGAAGTCGAGTTCCTTCATCCGCTTGACGATCTCGCGGCACGAAAACCCGGCGTCGATCAGCAGCCGATGGGACCCCGACTCGACGACCACCGCGTTGCCGCCGCTCCCCGAGCCGAGGACGCCGACCCGCATCGGCGGCCCGGCGCGGCGAGGTGCGGGAGGAGGCTGGACGGACGGAGCTTCAGGGCTCTCCGCAGGCGCCAGGAACTCGAGCAGGCTCTGCTGACCGGCGGATTCCAGCGCGCGGCGACGGCGGGAGAAGAGGTTTTCCAGAGGGAGCGCCACCCCCGAAAGGGTACCACATTTTGTGGTACCTCCCGGGCGAGGCCCTATTAGAACTTGTATTCCTTACCCTGCTCCAGGAACTCGAGATCGGAGTTCCCGAGCTGGCGGACCTCCTCCTTGATGCGCTGCACGCAGGGGGGCTTGAGGTGGTGCAGGAGGATGGGGACCCGCTTGTGCAGCTTGCGCAACTCGGCCTCGAGCGTCCGCGGCGTCAGGTGGAGCGAGACATCCGCCACCTGCTGCAGCGAGTTGTCGAAGCTGGTGTCGATGCAGAGCGCCTTCAGGTTCGGCGTGCGGTTGGCGATCTCCCAGAAGCGGCTGGTCGGCCCGGTGTCGCTCGACCAGAGGACCGCCGCCCCCTCGTGCTCGATGAGGAAGCCGTGGGTGGGGACCAGGTGGTCGACCGGGATCGGCGTGAACTTCACGCCGTCGATCACCACCGGCACTTCGCTCTCGAACTCGTGGAAGCGCACCGACGGCACCAGGTGGTTCGGCAGGCGGGTGAAGTCCGGCCAGGTGGCGTTGTTGAACAGGTATTTCCGGAGCGCGTAGATGGTCGCCGACGAGGCGTAGATGTCGATCGCCCCCTCGCTCTTGCCGTAGACGTTCTCGATGAAGAACGGCAGCGAGTTGGTGTGGTCCATATGCGAGTGGGTGAGCAGGATCGAGCGCACCCGTACCTGGCTCTCGATCGACAGGGCCTGCGACAGCGAGCCCGCGTCGAGCGCGATGGTGCCGTTGACCAGCAGGCAGGTCATGCGGCAATCCAGGCTCTCGCCTCCGTACCCTCCCAGGACGTGGATCAGCATATATAGAAGGGATTGTATCTCCGCGCGGCCGGAAACGAAAAGGGGCGCGGCATGCCGCGCCCCCGCACCCTGCGAAAATCTACCGACGGCTCAGAACCGCGCACCGATCCAGAACGAGGTCTGGAAGCCGCCGTTCGACTGCTTGAGGTCCCACCGGCGGGCGAAGTCCCAGTTGAGGTCGAGGCCGATGAAATTGAAGGTGAAGCCCCAGCCGTAGTCGGCGATGGCGTCCTGCAGACGCTTGGTGTCGCCGTTGTAGAAGCGGAAGCCCTGGAGCGTGTGGAACCAGGCTCCCCCGATGTCGAGGAAGAGCACGCCGCGGATGCCGCGGAACGAGAGGATCGGCGTCGCCACCACGTCGAGCAGCGGGAAGCGGAGCTCGACGTTGCTGAAGAAGGCGCGGTCGCCGCTCAGCGACTGGAAGTTGAGGCCGCGCAGGGTGTCGAGGCCGCCGATGTAGTACGGGGTCGGCCGGTTGCCGGTCGACTCGGCGGCGTAGAGGCGGAAGGCGATGTTGCTGCGCCGCGTCAGCGGGTAGTACTGGCGGAAGTCGAGGTCGGCCGAGGTGAACAGCGTGCCGCTCTGGTGGAAGTCGGGAGCGTAGGCGGCGCCGAGACGCCAGCGGCGGCCGGAGATCGGGCCGTACTCGGCGAAGATCGACGAGTCGCTGACCAGCGCGCTCTGCACGATCGGGAAGTCGTCCGAGATGGTGACGAAATCCGGAGAGATAGGATCGCTCCCCGCAATCGGGTAGGCGTCCTTGCGGTAGATGTAGCCGACGCCGAACTCGGCGCGGTTGTAGAAGCTCAACGGATAGCTGACCGAGCCGACCGCGCCCGTCGCCTGATAGACCACCCGCCCCTGGCCGGTGCGGTCGATGAGCGGATCGCCGGTCTGATAGAAGGTCCGCGTATCGAAGGCCTCGAACTGGTAGTGCGTGCGCCGGGAGAGGTCGGCGTAGACGAAGTCGAAGTTTGACAGCGCGTCGATCGAGCTCAGGTTGGCGAAGATCCGGCGGTCGCCCAGGTAGTCGGAGAACTGGAGCAGGATGCGGCCGACGTAGGTCTGGTCGCTGTTGACCCCGAAGTAGCTCTCGGCGTCCTCGAGGAAGAACTTGCGACTCTTGTAGGCCTCCCGGTTGGCCGGGTCGAGGCTGACCTGGATGTCGGGCTCGTAGTGCGGCACGTCCTTCATCTGGGCGGGCGCCGACGGGACCGGGATCGTCTGCGCCTCCTTGAGCGGCTCGTCGACGTTGGTCACGTAGAGGTCGAAGCTCATCTTCCAGTAGCCGTTGAAGACCAGCCGCTCCTTGCCGTCCGGCTGGCGGAGCACGGTGGGCATGAAGGCGCCGGTGACGACGTCGGTGTGCTGGAGGAGCTTGCCGGTGGCGAGGTCGAGGCTGAAGATGTTGTCCGGGCCCTTGCGGTCGGAGGTGAAGTAGATCCGCTTGCCGTCCGGCGAGTAGACCGGGTCGTTGTCGTTCGCGGTGCCCGTCGTCAGGGCATAGCGGACGTCCGGCTTGTCGAGGTCGATCCGGTAGATGCTGCGGCCGTTGGCGGCGGTCGAGACGAACACCAGCGAGCGCCCGTCGGGCGAGAAGTTGGGGGCGCCGTCCGGGACCTCGTCGTGGGTGAAGTTGGTGATCGACTTGGTGGCGAGGTCGAGGAAGAAGATGTCGTACTGGCCGTTGCGCCAGGCCGAGAAGGCGACCGTCCGGCCGTCCGGCGAGAAGGCGGGGGAGGTCTGCTGCTCGATGTCGTCCATGTCGACGACCTCGCGCACTCCCCCCTTCAGCACGTCGATCAGCAGCAGGCTGCGCCCCCGCTCGCGCTTGGCGAAGACGGCGATGGTGTTGCCGTCGGGCGAGAAGGCGATGTCGTGGCCCGTCTTGCGGCCGATGATCAGCTCCTGGGCGATCAGGTACTGGTACTCGTGCGAGAAGCCGCGGGTGAGGTTGCGCAGCAGCTTGCGCGACTTGGTGTCGTAGAGGACGAGGTCGATCTTGCCGCGGTAGACCGTCAGCGCGGCCACCAGGTCGCCCGAGGGCGAGGCCACCGGCGAGGTCGTCTCGGAGCCCTCCTGGTAGTCCTCCTTGATCCGGAAGACGTGCCCGAAGTCCGAGGGCTCGCCGGTCTGCACCAGCGCCGGCAGGTACTTCTTGCGCAGCCAGCGGCGGAACTCGATGTCGAAGTCCTCCGGCTCCATCTTGAAGGCGCGCTTGATCGCCCGGTCCACCCGGCCGCCCAGAGTGTTGCGGACCTCGTAGATGAGGTCGAGGAACCCCTCCTTGCCCCAGCGGTCCTCGACGAAGTCGAACACCGCGTGGCCGAAGCGGTAGGCGAAGAAGCCGGCGAAGTTGACGCGGGTGACCGGCGGGATGATGTCGTTGACCACCGCGTCGCGCAGGTACATCTTGTCGCGCTCGGTCTCGTCCTTCGCCATGTAGCTCGCCATCCCCTCCATGAACCAGATCGGCGGCCCGGCGATCGCCCGCGCGACGCTCCCCTGGAAGAGCATCTTGAACTGGAAGATGTGGGTCATCTCGTGGAGCATCAGGTGCATCAGCTCGGCGTCCGGCAGGTCGATCGGCATGACCATGCGGAAGCGCGCCGGACTGGAGAACGCGCCGGTGCCCTCGTCGATGAAGTTGAGCTCGACGTTGTTCTGCTCGAACGCCGAATGGGTGGCGTAGTAGATCAGCGGGATCGGTTCCTTGATCTGGAAGTTGAACGCCCGCGAGAGCTGGTCATAGCCGCTCTCGGCGAAGGAGACCACCTTCTGGAGCTGCGGCTCCTCGCTCTTGTAGAAGTAAACGTTGAAGTGCGGCGAGTGGTAGATCTCCCACTTCAGGTTCCGGTAGGTGACCTTGTTCTTGCCGAACCCCTCGCCGTAGATCTGGGGGCCGAACTGGGCGCGCGCGGGCGCCAGGGCCAGGAGCATCCAGGCGATTCCGGCGGCGAAGGCGAGGACCGCGACGAACGGGCGATGCGATGAGCGCGTCAACGAGATCTCCTTTGCACTAGCACTCCAGGTCTACTGCATGAACCTCTACTGAGTGAAAAGAATGCGGCTGGCTTCGACCTCTTTCTGCGTGAACACGTTCACGATCCGGTCCTCCAGCGAGAGGAGGTTCTCGAACATGCCCGCGAGAGGATCGGTGTTCTCGCCCTCGAAGCTCTGGAAGTCCTTGAAATTGTCCTGGTAGAGCAGCGCGCCGGTCTTGCCGTCGTAGACCTGCATCAGGATGTCGTACTGGAAGCCCGTCTGCTCGACCAGCACCTGCCGGAGGTAGGTCCGGCCGTTGTAGGGGGAGGTGTACTCCTCGGTGCGGTAGCCGCTCTTGTCCTGGATGTCGAAGTCGAGGCCGCCGGCGAGCACCAGGTCGGCGCCCGTCCGCTCGCCCAGGGCGTGCCAGAAGTCGGTCTGCTTGGCGAGCTGCGAGAGGTCGTAGGTCGGATAGTCGATGTTCCCCGGCTCCAGCACCTTCAGCTCGGTCTCGCGGCGCAGGATCTTGACCAGGTAGCGCTCGAACTCCTTCTGCACGTCGATGTCGCGCCCCTTGACCTTCTCCGCCCCCTCCTGGCGCACCACCAGGAAGGGGACGACCGCCACCGTCTTGCGCCCCTGCAGGTCGAGCTTCGCGCGCTGCGGGAGCTTTAGCTTCACCTCCGTCGAGCCGGCGAAAGCGGGCAGGGAGACGAGCGCGAGGAGGGTCGCGAGGACGAGCGGGCGGTTGCGGATCATTTCCATGGCTCCAGTTGCTTTACGAAGGTTCTACAGGGGCGGCCGGTTATCCGGGGGTACATCCGTCGGAGTCCGTGCGTCCGTGGGAGGGGGCGGTGCGTCACCGGGCGTGGACGGCTCGGCGGGGCCGGGGTTCACCCGCGGCGCCGCCGGCGGCGCCTTGTGGGTGGTCGAGGTCGAGGACGGCAGGGCGCCCTTCGCCTTCTTGTCCCCCTTGTACCCCTGGTAGAACTCGACGAAGCGGGAGTAGTTGGTGCGGACCCCCTTGTCGTTGGGGTCCAGCTTGAGCGCCTTCTGGTAGTAGGAGAGCGCCTTGTCGAACTGGCCGGCGGCCTCGTAGGCCACCCCGATGTCACTCTGGATGCGGGCGTTGTTCGGGTCGAGCCGCTCCGCCGCCTCGAAGCGGAAGAGCGCCTCATGCCAGAGCCCGCGGCGGGCCATGTCGACGCCGAAATCGAGCTGCGAGGAGGCCTTGTCCGGCTGGCGGTTGGAGCTGCAGGCCGCCAGCGTGAGGGCGGCGAGAAGGGAGACGGCGGCGGCGCGCGAAGACATCAATGGAACCTCGAAGAGGTCCGGTGCCAGGACCGGGTCAGTAGATCGATGTGAGTCATCGCCCTTGATTTCCGAGGGGTAAGTATACACAACGCATGCCGGGCGTTTCGGCCGGTCCGGACTCCTTCCGGCGCGCTCCCGCGAGCCCCCCTCAACACGCTAGTCCCAGACCGTGCGGATTCGGTTCATCCTCCCCAAATCGGCCGCGAAGTCGTTGATCCCAAAGCCTTTGTCAGCGGAGCCCATTTTTTACGTCTTATTGGGGGTGAACCGACCAACCAGGAGACCGCCAACGCCATGCCCCAAGCCACCCGCCGCGAGCTGCTGATCGCCCTCAACGCCGCCCCCGAGATCTCCCGTCCGGCCGCCTACCGGCTGGCCGCCGAGCTCGACCGCTGGACGGATGCGGGCTCCCCCACCGACCACCTGGCCGCCGCGACCGGCGTCCCCCGCGCCCAGATGCGCAAGGCCCTGGCGGCGATCGAGAGCGCCGCCGCCACCGCCGATCTGCAGACCGCCGCGGCGGAGCGCCTGGGCGCCCGCATTCTCACCGTCGACGACGCCGGCTACCCGGCCGGCCTGCGACAGCTCGCGCCGCCGCCGCCGGTCCTCCATGTCCGGGGCGAAGTGCCGGCCGGACCCGCGGTCGCCATCGTCGGCTCGCGGCGAGCGGACGCCTATGGCCGCGAGGCCGCCGACCTCTTCGCGCGGGCGCTCGCCGCCGCCGGCGTCACCGTCGTCTCCGGGTTCGCCCAGGGGATCGACGCCGCGGCCCACCGCAGCGCCCTGGGAGCGCCGGGAGGACTGACGGTGGCCGTGCTCGGCTGCGGCCTGGGCGTGGACTACCCGCGCGGCCATGCCCGGCTGGCCGAGGAAATCGCGGGGCGCGGCGCGCTGGTCTCCGAGTTCCCCTGCGGCCTGATCCCGCGCGCCTGGCACTTCCCGCTGCGCAACCGGTCGCTGGCGGCGCTCTCCGCCGGCACCCTGGTGGTGCAGGCGGCGCTCCGCTCGGGCTCGCTGATCACCGCCCGCCACGCCCTCGACCTCGGCCGCGAGGTCTGGGCGGTGCCCGGCCGCATCTTCGACGAGAGCTCGCTCGGCGCCAACGCCCTGATCCGCGAGGGCGCCCACCTCGTCCAGCACCCGGCGGACCTGCTGGAGACGATCCTCCCCACTCTCGCCTCCCGCCGGCTCGCCCTCCCGCCGCCGGTCGATCCCGGCCCCGAGCCCCCCGCCGGCCTCGCCGGCCAGATCCTCGCCGAGATCCCGCCGGGAAAGACCCGCCTGGCCGAGGAGATCGCCGGCCGCCTCGACGTCCCCATCGACCGCGTGCTGGCGGCGCTGCTCGAGTTGGAGATGGAAGGCTGGGTGAAGCGCCTGCCGGGATCGTTCTACGGGCGCTGAGGCGCGGACACGCCATGGCGCCTCACGATCCGCTGTTCAAAAGCCTGCTCCGGACCTTCTTCGCCGGCTTCCTCCGCCTCGTCGCGCCGGCGACGGCGGAGCGCCTGGACCTCTCCGCGCCGGTGTTCCTCGACAAGGAATTTCCGGCTTTCGGTCCGCCTGCCGGGAGCCGGGTCGTAGACCTTCTGGCGCGCGTTCCACTGAAAGACGCGGGCGGGAACGCCATCCTGGTTCACGTCGAGGTGGAGGCCCGGGCTCGCCGCGGGATCGGGGAAAGGATCCGAAACTACCATCGCTGGATCCAGGCCCGCCATGAGGGACAAATCCTCTCAATCGTGGTCTTCATCAAGGGAGGAAAGGGCGGTGTCCACGAAGAGAGTCTGGACAGAGACCTCGCCGGCCCCGGATTGTCCTCCTTCAGGTATCTGTCATTCGGCCTGTCCCCATGCTCGGGGGTCGAGTATCTCGCCAACCCCGAGCCGCTCGCCTGGGCGCTGGTCTCCCTGATGGACCGGGGGAAGTGGCGCAAAGCCGAGTTGAAGATGAGCTGCCTCGCCCGAATCGCCGAAGCGCCCTTGAGCGAGGTCGAGCGTGCAGAGCTAGTCAACTGCGTCGAAAGTTACGTAAGATTGACCCCTGCTGAGGCCGAGGAGTTCCTCCTTCTCGGTACTCCAGAGAACCGGAGGGCCCCTGCGATGCTGTATCGAATGAGCTGGAAAGACGAGATGCTTCTCGAAGGTGAACGGCGGGGGATCCGACGTGTCCTCTGCGATCAGCTCGAGGACCGGTTCGGTCCGGTTCCAGAGGAGATCCGGAGCCGCATCGAGGCCATTCGGTCCCTGGATCGTCTGCAGCGGCTCGCCCGGAAATTACCTTCCGCCAAGTCGCTGAAGTCCCTCCGGCTCGGCTGAGTCTCCGGGAATTCCCCTTCCTTATACATAGCGAGGGCCGCCGCCCGGCCCTCCCCGGTCCCCTCCCGAGCCTTGCGGCCGACGGTAGCCCGGTGCTAGTGTCCCCGGCTTGCCCCCGGGTGACGCCCGACCCCTGAAGAAATATTGACGCCGTCCCCGAGGTTTCAGAGACGCCTATGGCTAAGAATCTGCTCATCGTCGAAAGCCCGGCTAAAACCCGGACCCTCAAGAAATTCCTCGGCCGGGGGTACGCCGTCGAGGCTTCGGTCGGCCATGTCCGCGACCTCGTCAAGAAGGGCAAGGACATGGGGATCGGCCCCGACTACGAGCCGCGCTACGAGGTGCTGGCCAATAAGAAGGACGTGGTCAAGAAGCTGCGCGACGCGGCCAAGGAGGCGGAGACGGTCTATCTCGCCCCCGATCCGGACCGCGAGGGCGAGGCGATCGCCTGGCACATCGCCGAGATCCTCAAGGATGCCAAGGACGTCCGCCGGGTGACCTTCAACGAGATCACCAAGGGCGCCGTGCTCAAGGCCCTGGAGAACCCGCGGACGATCGACCTCAAGAAGGTCGACGCCCAGCAGGCCCGCCGCGTCCTCGACCGCCTGATGGGCTTCCGCCTGTCGCCGCTGCTCTGGGACAAGGTCAAGCAGGGTCTCTCCGCCGGCCGCGTCCAGTCGGTGGCGCTGAAGATGGTCTGCGACCGCCAGGCCGAGATCGACGCCTTCACTTCCGAGGAGTACTGGAACCTCGGCGCCGACCTCAAGGCCGCCGTGCCCCCGCCGTTCAACGCCCGCCTGAGCCGGATCGACGGCAAGAAGGCCGAGGTCGGCAACGGCGACGACGCGGCGCGCATTGTCCGCGACCTCGAGAGCGGCAAGTTCGTGGTCGCCAAGGTCGAGCGCAAGGAGTCGCGCCAGAAGCCGCTGCCGCCGTTCATCACCAGCCGCCTGCAGCAGGAGGCGGCGCGGCGCTACGGCTTCTCGGTCAAGCGCACCATGGGCATCGCCCAAGGGCTCTACGAAGGCAAGGAGATCGGCGGCCGCGGCCAGATCGGCCTGATCACCTACATGCGCACCGACTCCACCCGCGTCGCCGACGAGGCGATCACCGGCGGCCGCGAGTACATCGGCGCCACCTACGGGCCGGATGCCCTGCCGGAAAAGCCCAACGTCTACAGCTCGAAGGAAGGCGCCCAGGACGCCCACGAGGCGATCCGCCCGACCAGCTTCGACCTGCCGCCGGAGTCCGTGCGCGACTTCCTCAAGGAAGAGGAGTACAAGCTCTACAAGCTGGTCTGGGACCGCTTCGTGGCCTCCCAGATGCTCCCCGCCCTCTTCGACGTCACCCAGGTGGACATCGAGAACGGCCGCTACGTCCTGCGCGCCGCCGGCAAGGTGCTGAAGCGCCCCGGCTTCCTCGCCGTCTATCGCGAGACCCCGGACGAGGACGCCCCGGTGGCCGAGGATTCCCAGGAAGGGATGCTGCCGGCGCTGAGCGAGGGGGAAGTGCTGGAGCGGCTGAAGGTGACCGCCGACCAGAAGTTCACCCAGCCGCCGGCGCAGTTCAGCGAGGCCACGCTGGTCAAGGCGCTGGAAGAGAACGGCATCGGTCGGCCGTCGACCTACGCCACCATCCTCTCGGTGCTGACCGACCGCGACTACGTCGAGCGCCTTGAGGGGCGGTTCCGCCCGACGCAGCTCGGCACGCTGGTCAACGGCATGCTCCAGACCGGCTTCCACGACATCCTCAACGAGGGGTACACCGCCGCGCTGGAGGTGCAGCTCGACCACATCGAGGACGGCACGATCCCCTGGAAGCAGGCGGTCGCCGACTTCGACGTCAAGTTCTCGAAGGACCTGGAGACGGCGGGCGAGCAGATGCCCAACGTCAAGAAGGACGGCATCCCGCTCGACGAGAAGTGCCCCGACTGCGGCTCCGGCCTGCTGATGCGCTTCGGCCGCTTCGGGCCGTTCATCGCCTGCAGCAACTATCCGGACTGCAAGTACAGCCGCAACGTCGACGAGACCCCGGCCGCCGCGCCGGCGGACGGCTCGGCGCCGGTGGAAGAGGAAGTTCCGCCCTGCGAGCTGTGCGGCAAGCCGATGGCGCTCAAGCGCAGCCGCTTCGGCACCTTCTACGGCTGCACCGGCTACCCGGAGTGCAAGAACATCCGCAAGACCGGCCCCAAGCCCTCGGCGCCGATCCCGACCGGCGTCGCCTGCCCTGAGTGCGGCAAGGGGGAGATCGTCGAGAAGAAGTCCCACCGCGGCAAGACCTTCTGGTCGTGCGACCGCTATCCGGACTGCAAGTTCTCGCTCTGGAAGAAGCCGGTGATGCGCGACTGCCCGCAGTGCAACGCCAAGTTCCTGCTGGAGAAGGTCACCAAGAAGCACGGCGCCCAGTACGTCTGCAATACCGAAGGGTGCGGCTACGTCGAGGACGCCGAGCTGGTCGAAGCGGCGTCCTGACGGGGCCTCGATCCCTACCTCTATAATCGCCCCCATGAGCTGGCATCGTCCGGTGCTCGCGGGGGCGTCCGCCCTCTTCTTCCTGTCGTTCGCGTCCTGCTTTGAAGCTCCGGTCCGCGAGGAGCTGCGGCTGCGCTTTCTCCCCAACGGCGCGGTGGTGGCGACGAGCACCGTCCGCGTCAGCGATCCGGAGGGGAGCAATCCGGCGCTGGCGCGGCGGCTGGCCGAGACGCGGCAGACGCTCCTCGAAGGGTCCGATTCCTGGGGAGAGCGCTTCGCGGCGGCCAAGCCGGGTGCGGAGCGGTTCTCCTGGGAGAAGCGCCTGGGAACCTTGAGCTCGGCGTCGCGGTCGGCGCTGATCGCGGAGCCGGAAGGGCTGGAAGCGTTCTTCCGCGATACCTCCCTCGGCGTCGTCTACACCGTCGATCCCGACCGCGGCACGGCCGAGCTGTCGATCGTGCCCGGAGCCTCGGCCCGCGCCACCCGGCGGCAGCGGGAAGAGATGGAGAAGACGCTCGACGCCTGGACCGGCGACGTCGCGGAATACCTCCGGGCGGGAGCCGACCTTTACGCCTATCTCGACGATCGGCCGGAGCGCGCCCGCGCCTGCTTCGGCACCCTCTTCGCGGAGCGGCTGAGCGAGAAGGACGCGAAGAGCCTGAGCCCACTCAACGCCGAGGAGAAACGGAAGGTCGACCGGCTCAATGCCGCCCTGCGGGAGGTCGTGGAGGTCCTCGTCGTGCCGGACGGGGCCGCCTACTCGCCCGACGAGGTCTCTCATCTGATCTACGATCCGTTCCCCGCACGCCTCACCCTCAGCCTACCGGCCAGGCCCCAGGCGGTCGAGGGCTTCCTGAAGGCTGAAGACGGCGCCTTCACCGTGGCGGGACCCGGACTCTGGGAGGCGCTACGGTCTCTGGAAGGGCGCTGGCTCTCGCCGGACCCAGTCCTCCTCTACGTCGAGAGCGCACGGCAGGGCGAGGAGGGCACCTTCGACCTCGCAGCTTTTCTGGCGAAGCCACGGCGATCCGCGCCGGCCCACCTGCTGCCGTCGGCCCACGAAGTGCGCGCGGAGATCGAAGCCCGGCTCAAGCCGGCGCCGCTCTATCGGATGGCGTGGCCGGTACGGCCGGACGACGAGACCCCCTTCCGCTGGGAGGCGGGGGAGGGGCCGTGAGCGCGGCTTTGCTAACCTGAGCCCGATTTGCGAGGCTTCGGCAGTTCCTTGGCCTTCTGGATGAGGGCGGTTGCATCCCAGTCCGGCAGGAGGGTTCGACGCTCCTCGGTGTAGTCGCCTGAGCCGGGATCGTATTGGCGAAGGAACCGGACCGCGTTGGCCCAGCCGAGGGCTTCCACGAGGGCGCGAAATCCTCTATTCCTCAACTCACTCGGGCTCGTGATCAGCGCTTTCATTGGGACACCTTCGACCTGATCCAGGAATAGCTTACAGGTACCGCTCGCACCCTCGACCCCACCGCAACGTCTGGCGCTCCGCCGCAACGTTTCCCCCGCCACCCTGTCGCAGACGACGTTACGGTGGAGTAGCGCCTCCACCGCGATGTCCGCCCATCCACCGCAACGTCGGCCCGTCCACCGCGACGCTGGCCCATCCACCGCGACGTCTGCCGCTCCACCGCAACGTTCCCTGACGTTGCGGCGGAACGCCGGCTCCACCGCAACGTCGCCCCATTCGCCGCAATGTCAAGCGCTCCACCGCAATGTCGATCCGTCCACCGCAATATTTTCCAATTCATCGCAACGTTACAAGATTCGCCGCAACGCTATCTTTTCTGCCGCAACGTCTACAGCGCCACCGCAACGTCTGGCGCTCTGCCGCGACGCAGTAGCGTTCACCGCAACGTGGACAGTTTCACCGTGATGTTACCAGGTTCACCGCAACTTGATGCTATACGTCGCAACGTTGCGTGATACAATCTGCGCCTTGGCGTTTCACCGCAACATGTCATGAGGCGCAACGGAGGGTGTCATGGGCTCGAAGCTGTCGGTCGACGAGGTTCTGTCCAATCTGGAGCGGCGCGCGGAGATTCATCGCGAGCAGGCCGCGGTCCACGCGGGGCAAGCGGCTCATCATCGGGAGCAGCAGGCGCTCCATGAGGCCGAGCTCGAGAAGGTGCTGCAAAGCCTGGAGGCTTTCCGCGGGGTCGCCGCGTCGGCGGTGGATCTCGCGGAGGCGCTGCCGCCCGCCGTCTCTTCGGCAGCTCCAGCGGTCAGCCCTGAGGAGCTTCCTCACCCCGGCCGGAAGATGGTCGCGCGACTGCTGAAGCGGGTCCTCGAGAGTCCTGAGCTCCAGGAGCCCTTCGGCGCGACTGCGGTGGCGGCGGAGGTCAACCGCCGATTCGCGGAGCGCCTGTCCAGGCCCGTCGAGGCGCGCACGGCGTCGGACGTCCTGCGCCGGGTCGCCGTGGAGGGTGGAATCGTGCTCGTCCGCGAAGGGATTCCGTTTCACGAGGCGCTGTACAAGCGGAGGACCGCTCAGGGCGGGGAGGGATAGCAGGAACTGCTACCATCCCTCCCCAATGCCCGACTTCGACGTCATCATCCCTGCCCGGGACGAGGAGCCCACGGTGGCGGGCGTGGTGCGCGCCGCCCGAGGGGCGGCGGGGGTGGGGCGGGTGATCGTGGTCGACGACGGCTTGTCGGACGGCACGGCCGAGGAGGCGGCGCGCGCCGGCGCCACGGTGATCCTGGCGCGGCCGGCGGGCGAGCCGGGGAGCAAGGCGCAGGCGCTGGCGCGGGGGGTCGAGGCCTCGGACGCGGCGGTCCTCGTCTTCTTCGACGCCGACATCGTGGATGTCCAGCCGGTCCACTTCGAGGCGCTCGCCGCGCCGGTGCTCGCCGGCGAGGTCGGCCTCTCCTGCGGGATCGTGGACTACGGCGCGCTGCGCAACCCCTTCTTCCTGCGGCTGCCGCCGATCACCGGCCTGCGCGCCCTGCCACGGGAGATCTTCGCGGCGGTCCCGGAGTCGAAGCGCAACGGGTTCCAGATCGAGATTATGATCAACGAGGTAGTGGTCCGCCGCGGGCTCCCAAGCGCGATCCGCGTGCTGGCCGGCCTCCGGCACCGTTCCAAGATCGAGAAGCGGGGGTGGCGCCAGGGGCTCCCCTCCCATCTGGCGATGACGCGGGAGCTGCTCGCCTGCCTGCGCATCGTCCCCCTGTGGACCTACGGGGCCTACCTGCGGAAGCTGCGGATCCTGCCGCCGGCAGCCGCGGAGGCCCCCCGGCCGGCGGCGCTGCGGGAGGCGGAGTCATCCGTCCCCGGGACGTCTCCGTAGGAAGAGACATGAACCTCAAGAACCTCACCCTCGCTTCGGCGCTCCTCGGCCTGCTGCTCGCCGCCCTGCCGGCCGCCGCGGTCAACCCCCCGGACTACAAGCTCTGGGGCGATCTGCTCTCCAAGTACTACGATCCCGCCAAGGGGATGGACTACAAAGGCCTCAAGGCCAACGACAAGAAGACCCTCGACGAGCTCCGCAACCAGATGGCGCAGGTGGACGTCGGCGCGCTGCCGCGGACGGACCAGCTCGCCTACTGGATCAACCTCTACAACATCTCGGTGGTGAACGTGGTGGTCGAGCACTATCCGGTGGCCTCGATCCGCGACATCTCGACCGATTTCATCGCCCACCTGAACGTCTTCAAGAAGCCCGCCGCGAAGACCCGGACGGGGACGCTGTCGTTGGAGGACATCGAGAACGACAAGATCCGCGACGCGTTCAAGGACCCGCGGATCCACTTCGCGATCAACTGCGCCGCCAAGAGCTGCCCGCCGATCCGCACCGAGCCGTACGTGGGCTCGCAGATCTCGCTGCAGCTCGACGACCAGGTGCGGACGTTCCTCAACGGCCCCCACGGCGTCCGCCTGGAGAAGAGCGGCGGCGAGCTGGTGATCCACACCACCAAGATCATGGACTGGTTCAAGGACGACTTCGAGAAATGGAGCGCCGGCCGGGCCAAGTTCATCGCTCACTACATCGCCCCCGAGAAGCGCAAGCAGATCGAGGCGGCCGCCAACCAGATCAGTTTCAAGTTCGACGACTACGACTGGAAGCTGAACGACGCCTCGAAGTAGGCGGCACCGCGAGAGAAGGAGATCCATGATCGGCCAGCCGAAGTCACTCAAGCGCGCCGTGGAGCTGTTCTGGGACCCGGCGACGGCCGAGAAACGGCAGATCCTGGCGGCGCGCTGGGCGGAGCTCGATCCCGCCCTCCGCATCTCCGGACAGGGGCTGGGGCAGAAGGCGACCGGGTGCGGCGCCACGATCGGCATCCAACCCCGCTGCGACTTCGCCTGCACCGGCTGCTATCTCGGCCGGGAGGCGAACGAGGTGCCCGCGATGTCCACCGCGGCCGTGCTGCGCCAGCTCGACGAGCTCCGCCGCTGGCTGGGGCCGAAGAGCAACGTCCAGGTCACCGACGGCGAGGTGACGCTGCGGCCGGTCGAGGAGTTGACCGAGATCTTCCGCTACGCGCGGTCGATCGGCATCATCCCGATGATGATGACCCACGGCGACAACCTCCGCCGCCGGCCGGGCCTCCTCGAACAACTGATGACCGAGGGGGGGCTGACCGAGGTTTCGATCCATGTCGACATCACCCAGCGGGGGCGGGACGGCTACAAGGCGCCGAAGTCGGAGCTGGAGCTGATGCCGCTGCGCGACGAATTCGCGGCGATGGTCCGCCAAGCGCGCAAGAGCACCGGCAAACCGCTGCGCGCCGCCATGACTCTCACGGTGACGCAGGACAACCTGCCGCAGATCGCCGACGTGGTGCGCTGGCTGGTGCGCAACCGCGACGCCTTCAGCCTGGTCAGCTTCCAGCCGCTCGCCCAGGTGGGGCGCACGCGCAAGAGCCAGCGCGGGGTGACCGCCACCGACCTCTGGAGGGAGGTGGGAAGGGCCACCGCCGAGTTCGGCCTGCCGCTCGACGGCACCGGCCCGATGCATCTCGGCCACACCGAGTGCACCCGCTTCGTGCCGCTGGTCGCGCTGGCCCGTCCGGGCGAGGAGCCGCGCCTCTTCCAGGGGATCCGCGACACCCCGGAGGACGTGGCGGTGATGGAGGAATTCTTCGCCAAGGGGTTGGGGGGCGTGGCGTTCCGTGACGACGATCCGCTCGAGAAGGTGGCCCGCTTCCTCGGCATGGTGCGCACCGCGCCCGGCTGGATGCTCGGCCGCGCGCGGCGCTGGATCGACGCCCGGGCCCGCGCCGAGGCCGGGATCTCCCTCCGCCGCCTCCTCGTGGACACGTTCCGCGGCCGGCTGCGGCTCGACGGGATCACCCTGACCAGCCACCACTTCATGAGCCCTCAGGAGCTGCAGACGCCGGTGGGCCGGGACCGGCTGGCCGCCTGCGTCTTCCGCCTCCCCTACAAGGGCGAGATGATCCCGATGTGCCAGATGAACGCCGACGGCGTGCGCGAACAGTTCTACTCGGAGATCATCGCGGGGGGCGCGGAGGCACCTGGCACCCTGCTGCCCGTCACGAGCTGACGAGTCCGCGGAAGCGGTGCCAGATCGCTGCCGCGTCGAGCTTCCGGACCACCTTCAGCGGCCGGCCGCCGCGGCCGAATTCGACCCAAAGGTTGGGATGAAGGCGGCATTCCGTCTCTTCCACCGTCACCAGCGCGGGATCGAGGACGTACGCCGCCGCGGCCAGGTCGAAGACCGGGAAGCGGCGCGAGCCGCGCACGATCAGCGAGCGCCGCGACCAGCGGGCGGAATGGCGCCGCAGGAGCTCCCCCAGCTCTCCCGGCAGGCCGCGCAGGTCGTCCGGACCGGCCCGCAGAGTCCGGGCGACGTCGAGCGGCACCAAGGTCAGCGGCAGGTCGGACGCGAAGACGGCGCGGGTCGCTGCCGGATCCTTCGTCAGGTTGAACTCGTGCGGCCACCAGGGCGGGAACCGGCCGCGCGAGGTGAGATTGGCGCCGACGAGGACCACCTCCGAGATCGCCGCGCCGCCGCGGGCGAGGAGGGCGGCCAGGTTGGTCAGCGGCCCGAGCGCCACGAAGCGGAGAGGGCCGTTCTTCCCGAGATCGGCGCGGTCGATGCGATCCGGCGCGTCCCCCGCCTCGACGCCTCTCAGGTACGGTCCCGCGAAGCCGCAGAGCTCGCCGAGGGTCCGGTTGTTCCGGTCGGCCTCCGCTTCGCTGGTGTTGCCGGCGACGCTCGCCAGGGCCGCCACCGGCAGGCCGCTTCGCAGCAGGGCGGCCACGGCGAAGGCGTCGTCCACGTCCCCCCGGGGGGAGCCGGCGGCGTTGTCGGTATCGATCAGGAGCCCGGTAGGGATTAGGGGCATGGATTGATAGACTCCCCGGCCATGCCGCCGCTCGCCCCTCCCGACCCTCGCCGGATCACCCCCGCTTGATCGCGCGCATCGCCGACTGGCTTACCGGCCTCGCCGTCAACCGCCGGCGGGCGATCTTCTGGGGGGCCGCCCTGGTGGCGCTGCTCTCGCTCGTCTCGGCCTCCCGGCTCCGCTTCAATCCGGACATCCTGTCGCTGATCCCCCAGAACAACAAGGAGGTCAACGACTTCCGGGACGTCCTGCAGAAGATGGGGACGCTCGACCAGCACATCGTCGTGGTCGAGATCCCCAAGGGGCGGCAGGTCGAGGACTACGAGCCGCTGATCGAGTCGCTGGCGCGGCGCTACCGGGCGCTGCCGACGGTCGCCGACGTGGAGTACCGACTGCCGAACCCGCTGGAGATGATGGCCGAGATCCTCCCCCGCGCCCTGCTCCTGCTGACTCCGGCGGAGCTGGACCGGGTGGCGGCGGCGCTCGGCGACGAGCGGATCGAGCAGTCGATCGCCGAGAACCGGCAGACCCTGCGGACGCCGCAGGGGATCATGGCGCGCGAGCTGGTGCAGAACGATCCCTTCCATCTGCTCCCCATCTTCCTCGACAAGTTCAAGACCGCCGGCGGCGGCTTCAAGCTGGACGCGTCGAGCGGCTATTTCCTCTCGGCCGACCGCACGACCCTGCTGATGCTGGTGCAGCCGCGCCGGCCGGCTCAGGACATCCCGTTCGGCCACCGCTTTATGGCGCAGGCGCGAGCGATCGAGCGCTACGCCAAGGCCGATCTCCGCAAGGCAGACCCCAGCGTGCCGGCGCCGCGCATCGGCTACACGGGGGGCTACGCGATCTCCCTCTACGACGCCGAGCTGATTCAGAAGGACGTGATCTACAACGTCATCTTCTCCTGCGTCGGGGTGCTCGCGCTCTTCCTCTACGCCTTCCGCCGCCCGGCCGCGCTGCTCTATGCCGGCGTTCCCATGGCGTTGGCGGTGATCGGCACTTTCGGCCTCGCCGGGGTGATCTTCGGCCAGCTCTCCTCGTCGAGCGCGGTGTTCGGCGCCCTGGTGGCGGGGCTCGGGGTCGACTTCATCACCGTGCTCTACGGGCGCTATGTGGCCGAGCGCCTGCGCGGAGCGGAGCCGGCGGTGGCGATCCAGGAAGTCTACCGCTCCACCCTCTACGGCGTTTTCTTCGCGGCGCTGACCACGGCGGCGACCTTCTACTCGTACATCTTCACCGAGTTCAAGGGGATGAGCGAGCTGGGGGTGCTCACCGGCACGGGCATCCTGATCTTCCTGATCTGCGTGCTCTTCCTGCTCCCCGCCCTGCTGCTGGCGACCGACCGCGGCGGCCCCGCCGACCGCCGGCTGGAGCTGCGCTCCTTCGGCTCCGACCGCCTGGTGCGCGGGGCGATCGCCCGGCCGCGGACGACGGTGCTGGTCTGGTTGGCGATCGTGGCGGTCTGCGCCGGCCTCGCCACCCGGCTCCAGTTCAGCGACAACATCGAGAACCTGCGGGCGAAGGGGAACCAGGGGGTGGCTTACCAGGCGCTGGTGACCCGGAAGTTCGGCCAGTCGTTCGGCTTCATGATGTACGTGGTCCAGGCGAAGGACCTCGACACCGTGCTGAGGAAGACCCAGGACGCCGCCCGCGAGCTCAAGGGGGAGGTCGACCACGGCCCGCTCGCCTCCTTCCAGTCGATCGCCAGCTTCCTGCCCCCTCCCTCGCAGCAGGCACAGATCCTGGCGCGGCTGCGGGCGGGGCACGACGACGTCTTCTCGGCCGCGCGGATCGCCGCCACCCTGCACCGGGCGCTGGCGGCGAACGGCTTCCGCCCGGACGCCTACGATCCGTTCCTGAAGCTGTTCGGGCAGGCCCTCGTCCCGCCCGGACCGGTGGGACCGGACGACATCCACGACGAGCGCCTGGCCGCCCTGCTGCGCCGCTTCCTGAAGCGGACGGACGACGGCGGCTACATCTCGGTGACCTATCTCTACGCCAAGGGGGGCTCGTGGCGCCGCCTGGTGCCGCGCGATCTGGTGGCGCTGGCCGACCGGCAGGGGGCGATCCTCACCGGCGTCAACCGGCTGTCGTCGGCCCTGCGCGCCATCGTGCGCCAGGACGCCACCCGCTCGACGCTGCTCGGCTTTGTGCTCGTCTATGCGATGTTCTCGCTCGCCTACCGGTCGCCGAAGCGGGGAGCGCTGGTCTTCGTCCCCTTCCTGGCGGGGGCCACCTGCATGCTGGGGCTGATGGCGCTGCTGGGGCTCCAGTTCAACTTCATCAACGTCTACGTCGGGCTGTTCCTGGTGGGCGTCGCCACCGACTACGGTGTCTACATGCTGCAGCGCTACCTGGAGAGCCCCGGCGGCTTCCCGGGCGGCGCGCCGGAGACCGGCCGGGCGGTGGTGATGGCCGCGCTGACCTGCATCGTGGGCTTCGGCTCCTTCGCCCTCTCCCACTACCCCGGCCTGCGCTCGATCGGCTACGCCTGCACCTTCGGCGTCACCCTGAGCGCGCTGGCGGCGATCACCCTGCTGCCGGCGCTGCTGGCGTGGGGATCGAAAAAGCGGGACTGACGCCTATTTCGGGCCGTCCGCGAGATCGTTCAAGGAGGTAGCCGCGCCGGCCCGGAACACGAAGTCGGTGAGGTCCTCGATCGAAGCGATCGCGTCGACCGTTGCCCGGACCGCGTCGGGCAGGGGACCGAAGCGCTCTTCGAGATCCCGTAACAGAACCCCGCGAGCTCTGGCGAGAGCACCCTCCTGCCCCTCCTTCAGCCCCTCCTTCAACCCCTCCTTCAGCCCCTCCTTCAACCCCTCCTGCCGTCCCGCTTCGATCCCTTCCTGCTTCCACTGATGAGTCCATTCCTTGACGTTTTCGGCGAGCATCGACTTGATCTCCTGAAGATCGGCGATCCCGGGTATCTCGATCCCCGGAACCCGGGCCGGGAGCAGGGATTTGATGATGTAGAGGGCGAAAGCCCGCCTCAACTCCTCGAGACCCGGCAGCCGCAACCACTCGATCAGCCGTGTCAGGATCCGCTGGAGATCCTCGGGGTCACGGCTCTTTTCCAGCCTGAACAGCGCCGCCGCCAGGTTGCGCAACGGCTCCAGCTCGGAGTCGGCCATCCGCATCTCGTCCAGCAGGCAGTAGCGCAGTCGTGGCCGATACCGCTCCAAACCACCGGGGATCTCCTCGATGAGCTCGGAGATTTCCTGAGCGGCGCTCCAAGGCGCATAGCCATTATAGAGAACCAGCGGCAGGACTGGCGGCAGCTTGCCCGAACGGGTGAAATTCTGGCGCTTGACGAGGTCCTGGAAGAGGAGTCCCAGGTAGACCGTCATGCGGAGTGCCATAAAAGGATCGACCGTCGACTGAAACTCCATGAGGAGATAGACGTAGAGCAGGCGGTCGGGTCCACAACGAACCCGCCAGACGATGTCGCTCTCCCGGCTGCTCAGCTCTGGAGTGACGTAGCTGCCGGGGACCTGCTCCAACGTCGCGAAGTCGAGGTCCCGCACCCACTCCTCGCGAACGAACTCGCGGAGCAGATCCGCCACCATCTCAGGGTGGGAGAAAAGAAGTCTGTATCCGCGATCGTGCTCGGCCATCGTCGCTCCCGTGGAGTACCTGAAAGGGACGAGACATTGTTTCAGGCAACGGGCAGGACGGCAAGCGGTCGCGGCAGAGCCTTCATTTGCGTCTCGCTGCCGGCGAGCCGATAATCCGGCGCATGCCAGGACCCATCCACGTCATCGGCGGCGGCCTCGCGGGCTCGGAGTGCGCCTGGCAGTTGGCCGAGCGCGGGATCGCGGTCGTCCTCCACGAGATGCGGCCGGGCAAGGGGACGGCAGCGCACAAGTCGGGGGATCTGGCGGAGCTGGTGTGCAGCAACTCCCTGCGCAGCGACGATCCGTTCCACGCCGCCGGGCTGCTGAAGCGGGAGATGGAGACCTTCGGCTCGCTGATCATCGCCAAGGCGCGTGAGGCGGCGGTGCCGGCGGGGAGCGCCCTGGCCCTCGACCGCGACCGCTTCGGCTCCCTGGTGACGGCGGCGATCGGCGGCCATCCGCGGATCGAGCTGCGGCGCGGCGAGGTCGCGGCGATCCCGGAGGGGGAGGTGGTGATCGCCACCGGCCCGCTCACCTCCGAGGCGATGTCCGCCGAGCTTCAGCAGCTCCTGGGCGGCGAGTACCTCTACTTCTACGACGCCATCGCGCCGATCGTCGAGGCGGAGAGCCTCGACATGACGAAGCTCTTCTGGCAGTCGCGCTGGGGCAAGGGGGAGGGGGAGGACTACCTCAACGCGCCGATGAACGAGGCGGAGTACCTCGCCTTCCACGCCGCGGTCACCGGCGCCGAGGTGGTCGTGCCGCACGAGTTCGAGAAGGCGGTCTTCTTCGAGGGGTGCCTGCCGATCGAGGAGATCGCCCGCCGCGGCGTGGAGACCTTGCGCTTCGGACCGATGAAGCCGGTGGGCCTCCGGACCCCCGACGGCCTGCGCCCCTGGGCGGTGGTGCAGCTCCGGCAGGAGAACCTGGCGAAGAGCCAGCTCAACCTGGTCGGCTTCCAGTCGCGCATGAAGTGGGGGGAGCAGGACCGGGTGCTGCGGACGATCCCGGGCCTCGCGAACGCTCAGTTCGTCCGCTTCGGGCAGATCCACCGCAACACCTTCATCAACGCGCCGGTCCACCTCGACAAGCGCTACCGGGTGAAGGCGGAGCCGCGGGTGCGCCTCGCCGGCCAGATCACGGGGGTGGAGGGGTACCTGGAATCGGCGGCGACGGGGCTCGCCATCGGCCTCTATCTATCCATGGAGCGCCAGGGGAGCGAGCCCGAGCCGTTCCCCGCCACCACCGCGCTCGGCGCCCTCGCGCGGCATCTGACCGAGTCCGATCCCGAGCATTTCCAGCCGGCCAACATCAACTACGGCCTGTTCGAGGAGCTCCCCGGCCGCATCCGCAAGGCCGAGCGCCGCGCCGCCTACGTCGAGCGCGCGCAGGCCGACCTGACGGCCTGGGCCGAGCGGAACGGGGTGATCGTTCCATGCGCCGCCTGATCCATCGCTACCTCGAGCACCTCCAGGGCGAGCGCCAGCTCTCCCCCCAGACCCTGCGCGCCTACGAGCACGACCTCGTCACCTTTCACGGCTTCCTGGCGCGCGACTTCCTGGGCAAGGAGCCGGACGCGGTACGCCCCGAGGACGTCGATCCGCTCGCCGTGCGCTCGTTCCTCGCGGCGCTCACCCGTTCGGGGCTCGGCAAGAAAAGCCAGGGGCGCGCGCTCTCGGCGGTGCGCAGCCTGTTCCGCTTCGCCTGTCGCGAGGGGACCCTGGCGGCCAACCCGGCCCAGGGGGTGAAGACGCCAAAGGCGCCGCAGACCCTCCCCCGCCACCTGCGGCCGGGCGAGGTCGAACGGCTGATCGAGGCGCCGGCGGGGGACGGTCCCCTGGTGGCGCGCGACCGGGCGATCCTCGAGCTGCTCTACGCGGCGGGGCTGCGCGTCTCCGAGCTGGTGGGGCTCGACTGGCCGGACGTCGACCTCTCGGCGCGCATGGTGCGGGTGATGGGCAAGGGTTCCAAGGAGCGGATGGTCCCCTTTGGCCGGCCGGCAGGGGAGGCGCTCCGCCAGTGGCTGGCGCTCTGGGAGACGGTCCGAAGTCCCGAGGGTAAGGGCGACGAGGCGCAGCCGGTCTTCCTCAACCGGCGGGGGACGCGGCTGGGCGACCGCGACGTGCGGCGGATCATCGACCGCTGGGTGGACGCCGCGGCGGTGGCGCGGGGAGTCCATCCGCACACCCTGCGCCACACCTTCGCCACCCACCTGCTGGAGGGGGGGGCCGACCTGCGCGCGATCCAGGAGCTGCTCGGCCACAGCTCGCTGTCGACCACCCAGAAGTACACCCACCTGGAGGTCGACCGGCTGCTGGCGGTCTACCGCGACGCCCACCCACGGGCTCGCCGCGGTTGACCGCTCCCGGCGGTGTACAATCCCCTCCCCATGGATACGTTCAATTCAACCACGGTCCTGCTCGTGCGCCGCGACGGCAAGGTGTGCATGGCGAGCGACGGTCAGGTTACGATGAATCAGAGCACCATCGTCAAAGGCGGCGCGCGCAAGGTGCGGCGGGTCGGCAAGGGGAAGGTGCTGGTAGGCTTCGCGGGCGGCGGCGCGGATGCGCTGGCGCTCGTCGGCCGGCTGGAAGAGAAGCTCGAGGAGTTCAACGGCAACCTGGAGCGGGCGGTCGTCGAGCTCGCCAAGGACTGGCGGACCGACCGCGCGCTGCGGCAGCTCCAGGCGATGATCATCGTCACCGACAAGGAGAAGAGCTTCTTCGTCTCCGGCGTCGGCGAGCTGATGCAGCCGGACGAGGAGGAGCCGGTGCTGGCGATCGGCTCGGGCGCCAACTACGCGCTCTCCGCCGCGCGCGCCCTGCTCCGCCACACCACGATGGGCGCGCAGGAGGTGGTGCGCGAGGCGATGAGGATCGCCGCCGAGATCTGCATCTTCACCAACGACCACCTGACGATCGAGGAGCTCTCAGAGACGCCATGACCCTTCAGATTTCCAGTGAGGCGCAAGGCAGCCTCGCGATCGAAAATATGACGCCGCGGCAGATCGTCGCCGAGCTCGACAAGTACGTCGTCGGGCAGCGGATGGCGAAGCGCGCGGTGGCCATCGCCCTGCGCAACCGCTGGCGCCGGCAGCAACTGCCGCCGGAGCTGGCGGAGGACATCGCGCCCAAGAACATCCTGATGATCGGCCCCACCGGCGTCGGCAAGACCGAGATCGCCCGCCGGCTGGCCCGCCTCGCCAGGGCCCCGTTCCTCAAGGTCGAGGCCAGCAAGTTCACCGAGGTCGGCTACGTCGGCCGCGACGTCGAGTCGATGGTGCGCGACCTGGTCGAGATCGCCGTCACCATGGTCAAGGAGGAGAAGCGGGACGCGGTGCGCGAGGCCGCCGCGGCGCGGGCCGAGGACCGCCTGCTCCAGCTCCTGGTGCCGCCGCGGCCGATCAACGCCTACCTCCGCCACGAGGAGGAGAACGAGGACGAGCTCACCGCCACGCGCGAGAAGTTCCGCGACAAGCTCCGCTCGGGCGCGCTCGACAACCGGCGGGTGGAGATCGAGGTCGAGGAGTCGTCCTACCCGAGCCTCGAGATGTTCACCCCGCAGGGGGTCGAGGAGGTGGGGATGAACATCAAGGAGATGCTCCCCGGCCTCTTCGGGCGCAAGAAGAAGCAGCAGGTCTCAGTGGCCGAGGCGCGCGAGATCCTCCAGCAGCAGGAGACCGAGAAGCTGATCGACCGCGCCCTGGTCTCCCGCGAGGCGCGCGAGCGCGTCGAGCAGGGGGGGCTGATCTTCCTCGACGAGATCGACAAGATCGCCGGCCGGGAAGGCGGGCGCGGCCCCGACATCTCGCGCGAGGGGGTGCAGCGCGACCTCCTCCCCATCGTCGAGGGGACCAACGTATCGACCAAGTACGGGATGGTGAAGACCGACCACATCCTGTTCATCGCCGCCGGCGCCTTCCACGTCAGCAAGCCTTCGGACCTGATCCCGGAACTCCAGGGGCGCTTCCCCATCCGGGTCGAGCTCGATCCGCTGACCGAGCACGACTTCGTGCGCATCCTCACCGAGCCCGAGACGGCGTTGACGAAGCAGTACTCGGCCCTCCTCTCCACCGAAGGGGTACAGCTCGAGTTCACCCCGGACTCGGTGGCGGAGCTCGCCCGCCTCGCCGTCGAGGTCAACTCCTCGACCGAGAACATCGGCGCCCGCCGCCTGTCGACGCTGATGGAGCGCCTGCTCGACGAGGTCTCCTTCGAGGCCCCCGACATGGCGGGCGTGCCGGTGAAGGTCGACGGCGAATACGTCCGCCGGGTGCTCTCCGGCATCGTCCAGGACCAGGATCTCTCGCGCTATGTGCTCTGACCCCGGCGGCCGGCTCGCGAAGGGCCTCGTGGCGGTCGCCCTGCTGGCCACGGCCCTCGGCTGCGGCAAGCAGGGTCCGCCGCTGCCGCCGCTGCGCAACGTGCCGGCGCCCACCAAGGACCTCACCGTCGTCCAGCAGGGGCCCCGGCTCCTCGCCAGCTTCACCTATCCGACGGTCACCCCCGCCGGCACCGCGCTGGCGGGAGTCTCCGCGGTCGAGATCTGGTCGACCGCGCGGCCGGCGCCGGACGGCAAGGCGGCCCCGGTCGACGCGCGCTCGTTCAGCACCCTGGCGAAGCCGATGCAGAAGCTGACCGGCGCCGACCTGACGGCCTCGACGAGCGGCAGCCGGATCGACATCTTCCTGCCGCTGCCGCCGGTGACGATTCCGGCTTCGAGCTCGACTCCCGCCGCTCCGGCCCCGCCGAAGCCGCCCGCTCCGGCGGCCGGCGCGGCACCGGCGACCCCGGCGGCCCCGGCGGGTCCCATACCGCTGGCCACCTACATCGCGGTCCGTACCTACGGCCGGAACGGCGAGCCGTCGGACTTCTCGAACATCGTGCCGGTGGTGCCCACGGCGCCGCCGGCGGCGCCGCAGCAGGTCACGATCACCCCGCGCGGGGACGGCATCCAGGTCGAATGGGCGCCCGTGGCCGGCACCGTCGCGGGCTACAACGTCTACCGGCGGGGGGCCCAGGAGCGCAGCAACGGCAAGCCGGCCCACACCGGTGGCGCGGCGGAGAAGAGCTGGCTCGACACCACGGCCCGGTTCGGCCAGAACTACATCTACAGCGTGACGGCCCTCTCCCAGCTCCAGCCGCCGATCGAGAGCGCCATCGCGAGCGAGCACGAGGTTCATTACATCGACCGCTTCGCGCCGCCGCCGCCGACCGAGCTGGTGGCGCTGACCGAGGCCGGCCGCGTCCGCCTGGTCTGGCGGGCGAGCGAGGCGGAGGACGTCGTAGGCTACATCGTCTACCGCCGGGTGGACGAAACCGGGAAGTTCGAGCGCGTCACCGCCAAGCCGGTGGAGTCGACCGAGTTTTCCGATACCACGGTCGGCAGCGCCAGAACCTACGTCTACCGGGTGACCGCGGTCGACCAGGCGGGCAACGAGAGCGGCCCGGGCAACGAGGTCCGGGCCGCGGTGCCTTGAGGGCCGCTGCAAGCGTGCCGGCTGATGGGCCAAATTGGCAGGGCATGAGCCGCTTTTACAAGCTTTCCGGTAGCGGCAACGACTTCCTCGCGCTGGCCGAGCCCTCGCAAATCCCTGATCCCGAGACGATCCGCGCTTGGTGCCGGCGCGGCGTCTCGCTCGGCGCCGACGGCCTGTTCATCCTGCGGCGGGAAGACGGCGGCGCCGGCGCAGAGGTCGCCATGGACTACTTCAACGCCGACGGCTACCCCGCCGACCTCTGCCTCAACGGTACCCGCTGCGCCGCCCAGCTCGCGTTCCACCTCGGCTGGGCGGCGGGCACGGTGACGGTGCGGACGCCCGCCGGCGCCTTCACCGCGCGCCGTCTGGACGCCTCCCGCGTCGCCGTCGAGCTCCCCATGCCGGCCGAGGAACCGCGCGAGCTGACGATCGACATCGAGGGCACCTCCCGCACCGGCTACCGGCTGCTCGTGGGAGTTCCCCATTTCGTCCTGCTCTGGCCCGGGGAACTCGGCGACGCCCCTGTGCGCGAGTTGGGGCGGGCGCTGCGCTACCACCCCGTCTTCAGTCCGGCCGGCACCAACGTGAACTTCGTCCGCTTTCCCGCACCCGGCCGGATGGAAATCCGGACGTACGAGCGGGGAGTCGAGGACGAGACCCTCTCCTGCGGCACCGGCGTGCTGGCCAGCGCCGCAGTCGGGTTGGTCAAGGCCGGGGCCAACCTGCCGCTCCAGGTGATGACGCAGGGGGGCTTCGAGCTCGCGGTCGCGAGCCTCAGACCGGAGCGCTGGTCGCTCGCCGGAGACGCCCGCGTGGTCGCCGAGGGGGAGATCCTCGCCGGCGCCACCGCCAGCCCCTCCCCGCCCGCGTGGACCGCGTGCGGCCACGTTTTTGCAAGCTCCCCGGGCGAACGGGAGACCTGAGATGCCAGAAGACCTGCGGGTCACGGCCATCGTGCCGGCCTACAACGAGGAAGCTACCCTTCACGAGGTCCTCTCGGTCCTCAAGGCGACGCCGTCGATCGACGAGGTCCTGGTGGTCTCGGACGGCTCGACCGACGGCACCGTCGAGATCGCCCGCTCGCTCGGCCTGCGCACCATCCATCTGCTCAAGAACCAGGGGAAGGGGCGGGCGATGGCAGTCGGCGTCGCTCATACCGACGCCGGAATCCTGCTCTTCGTCGACGGCGACATCCTGAACCTGACGGTCGACCTGCTCAACCGCCTGATCGAGCCGGTCCTCTCCGGCCGGGCGGACATGAACGTCGGCATCCGCCACCGCGGCCGGCCGATCAACGCCATCCAGGACCGCACCGGGCCGCTGCTCTCGGGGATCCGCTGCCTGCGGCGGGCGGTCTTCGAGGCGGTGCCCGAGAGCCATCGCGAGGGGTTCGCCATCGAGACCGGCTTGAACTGGGCCTGCCGGCAGCTCGGCTGCCGCACGATGACGACCGTGATGTACAACCTCAAGCACTTGGTCAAGGAGAAGAAGCGCGGACTCGTCCAGGGGTTCCGCGCCCGCTACCGGATGTTCGCCGCGGTGTTCGCCGCCTACCTCGTCCTGCAGTTCAAGGCCCCGCCCCTCCGCGCCGACATGCCCGAAGCCCAAGGCTTTCAGCCCGAGCTCGAATACATCAATTTTTAGGCCCCCCAAAAAAGAGGGTGCACCCGCTGTACGACACGAGAGCACCCGAGGGGATTCAATTCCTGTTGGTATCAGTATCCGGCCTGCGGCAGGTCCGTGTCAATAGTGGCACTACCTCTGTTGCCTTGGCGGGACGAGACGTACTAATATCAGTTTAGGTTATGAGAAAGGTTCAATCTTTCAAGGACTCGGGGACAGAAACCGTCGCGGAATTGTCGTCGCGCGACCGTATCTTGCAGGCAGGCCGCGAGCTGTTCGCCGAGGACGGATATGAACACACCACGACCTCGGCCATCGCCCGCCGGGCAGGGACCAGCGAATCCCAACTGATCAAGCATTTCAGCAGCAAGGAAGGCCTGCTCGCGGGGATCTTCGATCAGGCCTGGCAGCGGATGGGCGAGGGGGTGGAACATATCCGCCAGGGGGAGGCGCCGCCGCTGGAGAGGCTGCGCGCGCTGACCGATCTGCTGATCACCGCCATGGAGCGGGACCTGCAGCTCAGGACCCTGATGCTGCTCGAGGCGCGCCGCATCCGCAAGCATGGTCACAGGGTGCTGATGACCCGCGGCTTCCAGCAGGCGATCGACGTGCTGGACGGCCTGCTGGTGGAGTTGCAGGCCGCGGGGACGCTGCGCGCCGACCTCCATCCGCAGGCGGTGCGGTCGGCCCTGATGGGCGCTTTCGAGGGGCTGCTGCGCGATCAGCTCCTGGCCGAGCGGTCCGATTTCCCCGCCAACTACGACGGAGTCGAACTGCGCACCGTCTTCCGGGCGGTGCTCGAGGGCGTCCTCGTCCGGCCTTAGCGGCAGCAGGCTATGATCCCTCCATGCTTCCCTTGCTGCTCGCGCTCTCGCTAGGGGCTCCCGCCCCGCTCCTCCCGCCCCCCGTCCGCCAGTCCGCCGAGGCGTTCGGCAAGCCGATGGACATCGAGGTCCGCGGCCTTCCGGCCGAGGAAGCCCGGGAAGCCATCGCGCGGGCGGTCGCCGAGGTCGCCGCCTTCCAGCGCCTGGCGGACGTCGGCATCGCGGCGCTCAACGGCGCGGCCGGTAAGGGCCCGCAGCCGGTCGATCCCCGCATCCTCGCGCTGCTGACGCGCGCCCAGAGCTTCTGCGAGTGGTCGGACGGCGCGCACGGCCCGTTCGGGCGCGACCTCTACGCGCTCTGGGGGCTGCGCTCGCCGGTCGCCGAGAGCCCCGGCGCCGACCAGGTCCGGCAGGCGGCCGCCGTGGCGACCTGCGACCGGCTGACCCTCGATCCGCAGAAGGGGACCGCCGCGCTGGCGGCCGGGAGCGGCCTCGACCTCGTGGGGTTCGTGGAGGGCGCCGCCGTGGACCAGGCCGTCGGCGTCCTGCGCCAGCGGAAGGCCGGCGACGGCTGCGTGCGGATCGGAGGGGTCCAGCGGGGGTTCGGCCCCGGCCCCGGCGGCAAGGGGTGGCCGGTCGCGCTGCCGCAGTTCCCCGGACAGGAGGGGCCGGCGGACCAGGTCTATCTGCGCGACCGCGCGCTGGCGACCGCCTCCCAGGCCGACCACCCGCTGCAGGGCGGAGCCCTGTCGTACCTCAACCAGCGGACCGGCCTGCCGGTATCGGGCACGCTCGCCACGGTGGCGGTCTCCGAGCTGGCTCTGGACGCCCAGGGGCTCGCCACCTCCATGCTGATCCTCGGGCCCCGCGCGGGGCAGATCCGGATCGGCGCGCTCCGCCCCCGCCCGTCGCTGCTCTGGTTCCTGGGCTCGGGGGAAGGGGCGCCGCTGGTGGTCGACTACCGCTGGTCGGACATCACGCGCCGGTAGCGCATCTGATGGGTGATCTGGTGGACCAGATAGCCCAGCAGCCAGAGGCCGGACGCGGCGAGATGGATGCCGACCCAGGTCTTGCGCCAGCCGCCGTCCACCGCGGTCTGGAGCAGGTAGCCGGAGGCGATCATCGGCACCAGCAGGAACACCTGCGTAAGGCCGCTCCAGCGCCCCTGCGCGATCCCCCGCTGCCATTGCGACCAGACGTGCCGCCGCCAGACGAGGCCGGTGGCGAAGACCAGCAGCGGCGCGAACAGGATGTGGAGGTGCTGGGTCTGGGGCTGGAGCGGGTGGTTGACCACCGAGTAGGGATCGGTCGGCTTCACCAGGAAGATCATCCAGGCATAGACCAGCCCCGTCCCCCCGACCAGGAGGCTGGAGACGTGGAGCATCCACGCCTCGAACCGGCTCACGGCTTGGCCGCCCCGCGGAGCTCCTGATGAATCGCGAGGACGCGGCGGACGGCGTCGGTCGTCGCCCGCGCGGTCAGCGAGGCGCCGGTGACGCCGCGAACGTGATGCCCCAGGGCCAGGTCGTCGCTCAACGCCTGGCCGAGGAACTGGCTGTACCACTTCCCCGGCGGCAGGTAGTCCTCGGGCTCGGCGAAGGCCAGCACCTCGACCCGCGCGACCTTGCCCTGCGGATCGACCACCACCATCAGCGTCTCGGGCAGAGTCCGCACGACGTGAGAGTCGAAGTAGGCCGTGCCGCCGTCCTTGCCGTCGCAGGTCGCGCGGTAGGGGTTGACGAGAGCGCTCCTGACCTCGCCCCCCGCCAGCTTCTGGATGCGGGCCCTCTGCTCAGGCGTCAGGAAGACCGTCCGCCGCTCGACGGAGCACCCCTTGAAAGCGAGGTGGAGCGCCTCGTCGACCGAGAGGAAGACCTTGGCGGCGGCCGGCCCGGCGGCGGCAACCGCCAGGCTCACGGAGAGGATCAACATCAGGGCCGGCCGTCGCGGGGAGATCAAAACACGTACCCCAGCCCGATCTGAAGCTCGTTCTGGCCGGTCCGGGCCTGGTTGCGGACGCGCAGGACGTTGGCCTTCAGCACGAGCTGATCGATCGGATAGTAGTTGAATCCCAGGGTGAGGGTATGCACGTCGTTGGCGGGGTTGCGCTCGAAGCCCGCCGCGACTTCGCTCTGGGTATCGTAGCGCTCGTAGCGCGCGAAGGGGATGAAGCGCTGCCGGCTCCCCGGACGCAGGCTGAGGAGGTCGTAGCCGATCTCCCCGTACGCGCCGCTCTGGGCTTTCCCGATCCCCTCCATCCCTTCAAGGCCGAGGGCACGGTTGATCGCCGCGGTGTCGCCCAGGCTGCTGCGGACGCCGAGCGCGCGGACCTGGAGACCCCGCCAGCGCCAGTCGACGTGCCCTTCATAGAGCGTCACACGGCCGCCGATCCGCTTGCCGCGGTCGTCGAGCAGCCCCTGGCCCGCGTCGCCGGTGAAGGCCGAGCCGCCGGCCAGCAGCCCGGGCAGGCCGGTGTAGTCCAATCTCCCCACCCAGGCGAAGTCCTCGGCCTTGGCGTGCGAGCCCTCGCCGCTCCCCTCGCCGAGGCCGTCGGCCGCGAAACGGGAGGCGTCCAGGCCGTTGGTGAGGTAGGTGCGATAGCGCCAGGGCCCCGCCTCGCCGTAGAGGCCGAAGCCGATCTCGCGCCAGGTCGTGGGGATGATCGCGGTCTCGACGCCGTTCCGCCGCACGCCGAGCAGGACGGTGGGCTCGTGATATTCGTTGAGCAGACCCACCGGCATCAGCAGCAGCCCGGCCCGGACGTTGGCCTGCGGTTTCCAGAGATAGTCGCCGTAGGCGAACTCGACCTCGGTCTCGCCGTCCTTGTCCGAGGCGGTGACCGCGTGCTCGAACTCCACCTCGGAGTTGAAGAGGAAGCGATCGTTGAACTTGTACCCGAAATAGAGGACCGCGCGCTGGAGATCCACCTCGTCGGCGGCGTCCGAGCGGCTGCCGTCCTGGAGCCTGCCGTCGTAGTTCCGGTACACCACCTCGCCGTAGCCGCCCACCGCCAGGCCATTGCCGCTGCGGTAGACCTTGGACGCCGCCGGCCCCATGCCGTTGGTCGAACGGTCGGCGGTGGCCGCGGCCTCGCCGAGCTTCATCGTCTCGATCTCGGACGCCAGCACCTCCAGCTTCCGTTCGACCTCCGCGACGCGGTCCGCGCCCTGGTCCTGCCCCTTCGGAGCCCCTTTCATCGCCGCGACTTCCGCCTTGAGCTGCTCGATCTCGCGTTCGAGCTGGCGCACGCGGTCGTCGGTCGAAGCGCCCTGCGCGAAGACGGCCGGTGTCAGCGTGAGCACCAGGACAGCTACCGCCAGGAACGTGATCCCTCTCTGGAAAGACATGTATAGTCTCCTCTGGTCTGCATGGCGTTGAAGCGCCATGCGGGTCTATGAGGGGGGCGGGCTGCAATGGTTGGCGCCGTTCGGCCCTCCACCCCTCGGTCTTCACTTCTTCAGCTTCCGAATTCGATCTCCACCTCCGGGCTCACCGGTTTCAGGCTTCCCCGCAACCCCGGGCTCGCCAGGGCGCGCAGGCGTCCACCGTCCGTCCGCAGCGCCAGCACCTCGACTCCCGGATGCGCCCGGGCCCACGCGAGCGCTCCCTCCGGGCCGAGGACGTACAGCTTCGAGAGACAGTCGGCGGCGAGCGCCGTGGGCGCCCGGACGGTGAGGCTGCCGAAGTCGCGCGCCGGCGCCCCGGTCCGGGGATCGAGGAGATGGCCGTAGCGGACACCGTCGCGCTCGAAGCCGTGCTCGCTGTTCCCCGAGGTGGCGATCGATCCGGAGGAGAGGGTGAGCGCGACGACCGCCCGCTGCCGGTCGCGCGGATCGGCGACGGGGACGGTCCAGCCCGCTCCGCCATAGACCGCGACCTGGCCGCCCAGGTTCAGCATCGCGGCCGTGGCCCTGCCGTCGGCCCGCAACGCCGCGATCGCGTCGTCGAGCCCGGCGCCCTTGCCCCACCCCCCTTCCTCGATGCGCAGGCCGGGACGCAGCCGCGACGCCCGGCCGTCCGCGTCGAGCTGCAGCGCGGCCATGCCACCGGCGGTTCGCGCTTCCTCGCGCTCTTCCAAGGTGGGCACCTGGCCGCCGGCGCGCAGCCCCCAGGCGGCGACCAGCGCGCCGATCCCCGGATCGAAGGCGCCTGCCGTCTCTCGCCACCAGTGGCGGACGATCCGCAGCTCCGCCGCCAGCCGGGGCGAAAGCTGAACCGGAGTCCCCACAGGCGCCCGGTTGAGGCGGGAGAGCTCGCTGGCGTCCCGCCAGGTCGAAAGCCGCGTTTCGGCCGCTTCCAGGGCCCGCACCGCCCCTTCGCTCGCGTCCAGCGCGGCGGCGCGGGTGCCGGCTTCCACCCGGATGTCGAGCTCGGTCCCCATCAGGCCCAGGCGGCGCTCGACGACCTCCGGCCGGGAGTGGACGGGGGTGCCCGGGGAAAGGAGGAACAGGAAAGCCAGGAGAAAACTCATGGCGTGCCGCTTCCATCGGGAAAACCGTCCGGGCAGTCCGCGCCGCGCGGGATCGGCCGCCCGTGTGGGCAGACCGCCGGGTGGTCGAGGAAGGCGCAGACCTGATCCTCGAAGCCGGCGGCGACCGGCGCCTCGCGGCCGCACTCCCCGGCGGGCCCGCGGTCGAGCGTGCGCGCCACCAGCACCTCGGCGAGCCGCGCCCTCCGGACGGCCGCCAGGGCCTGGGCGTGACCGCTGTCGGTAAAGGCGATCCTGCCGTCCGCGAAGGCGAGGAGGCCGTCGGCCATCAGCTCCGCCACGCCCCGGCGAGTGATCGAGATGCCCGCCCGGTCCTCGACGATCAGGTGCCAGAGCTCCGCGAGCACGCCCTGGAGCTCGACGCCCCCCGGCTGCTCCACCTGGGCGAGGCGGCCGTGCTCGAGACGGATCTCGCGGTTGGCGCGGGAAGCGATGGTGGGGTCGTGGGTGACCAGGATCAGGGTGTGACCGCGCTGGTGGAGGTCGGCCAGGAGCGACATCACGATCGCCTCGTTGACCGCGTCGAGATTCCCCGTCGGCTCGTCGGCGAGGATCAGCGGCGGCTGGTTGATCAGCGCCCGGGCGATGCAGACCCGCTGCTGCTCGCCCCCGGAGAGCTGGCTCGGCAGATGGCTCAGCCGCTCGCTCAAGCCCACCCGGCGCAGCGCCTCCTCGGCCTCGCCGCGGTCGGTCATGCTGTGCACGTACTGGGCGAGCATGACGTTCTCCAGCGCGGTGAGGTAGGGGATCAGGTGGAACTGCTGGAAGATCAGGCCGACCGTCTTCTGCCGGTAGCCCGCCAGCTCGCGGCTGGAGAGGCCGGCGACGTCCACACCGCCGACGCGCACCCTGCCCGAGGACGGATGGTCGAGGCCGGAGAGGATATTGAGCAGGGTGGTTTTGCCGGAGCCGGAGGGGCCGGTCACCGCCACCCACTCCCCCTCGTCGATCGTCAGCGTCAGGGAATCGAGGGCGCTCAGGGGTCCGAATCGGCGGCTCAGCGCCTCGGCTTCGACCAGGGTAGGCATCGGGGGATCTCTCTTCGTCCGCCTAGTCGCCCCGCAGGACCCGGGCGGCGTCGAGCCGTTCGACCCGCCGCAACGCCACCGCCATCGACGACCCCACGACCAGCACGGCCACCAGGGCGGCGGCGGCGAAGCCCCCCCACGTCATCGCGATCCCTCCTCCCGCTCCCAGCAGGCGGCGGGCGAGGCCGCCGGCCGCCAGCTCGCCGAGGATCTCTCCCACCGCGCCGGCCAGCACCGCCGCCGCCAGCAGCTCGGCGGCGAGGAACCCTCCCACCCGCCTGCCGGTGAAGCCGAGGGCGAGCAGGAGGCCGATCTCGGTCCGCCGCTCGCCGACCAGGGCGGTGGTGGCGGCTCCCACCGACAGGAGCGCCAGCAGGAAGGAGACGGCGCTCACCGCCACCAGGACCAGTGTCAGGCGGCGGGTGAGGCGGGCGTCGGACTGGCTGACCCGCCGCAGCGGCACCGCCTCGACCCCTTCGATCCGCGCCTCGATCGCCCGCGCCACCCCCTCCAGACGGTCGGGATCGGCGCGCACCTCGACGCGGTCCCTCCCTGCGGAGACCGCCGCGGAACGGACCCCGGGGACCGCCCGCAGGCGCGCCACGGAGCTCGCCGGCAGCAGCGCCGGACCGCCGACCTGCGGACGCACGGTGAGGTTGGGTCCGAAGGCCGCCAGGCTCTCTCCCAACCGGTGCTCGGCGCGGCTGGAGAAGCCGGCCAGGGTGGCGACGGTCGCCGCCGCCACCGTCACCGCGGCGAGGATCAGCCCGAGCTGCCGGAACCTCCTGCGCAGGCTGGCGAGCACCAGGCGGACGAGCATCAGGCGGTCGCCCTTTTCAGGATATCCGCCGGGTAGCGTTCGAGAGCGCGGGCCACCGGCGCGGCGCTGGCGACGACCGCCACCGCGAGGCCGAGCAGGGCGGCGAACGGCAGCAGGATCGGCATCCAGGGGACGGTCACGCCGAGCGCGCCGCTCCCCAGGAGCCGGCCGGCGACCAGCCCGAGCCCACCGCCCACGACTCCGCCGAAGAGCCCGAGAAGGGCCGCCTCGCTGAGGAAGAAGAGCACCACCCGGCTGCGCGGCGCCCCGATCGCCACCAGCAGACCGGCCTCCAGCCGCCGCTCGATGACAGTGGCGGTCATCGCCGCGGTCACCCCCACGGCGGCGCCCGCCAGGGCCACCGCCGCCAGCGCGGTGAGCACCCAGCGCAGCCGCCCCAGCACGTCCGCCGTGGCCTGGGTGACGCCGTAATCGACCACTGCCCGCGCGTCCGGCAGGGCCTCGCCGAGCTGCAGGGCGATGGAAGAGGGGTAGGCGGTGCAGTACCAGGACTCGTACGCCTTGGGGTCGCGCCGCGGGTCGGGGTGCGAATTTCGGAGCTCGGGCACGGTCAGGGCGAAGATCTCGGCGCGGGTGAAGCGTCCCGGGAGACCCGAGAGGCTCTCGACCGCCGCGAGCGGCGCGAAGGCCTGATCGTCCTCCTCGCCGCCGCTGCTGACGGTCCCGACCATCCGGAAGCTCTGGCTGCGGTCTCCCAGCCCCATCTGGAGCTCGTTCCCCGGCCGCAGGCTCAACCGGGCCGCGAGCCGGCGACCGAGCGCCACTTCCATCTGTCCCTCCTGAGGCCAGCGTCCGGCGACCGCCAGGGTCGGACGGGTCCGCGGCAGGCCGGTGCGGAATCCCGTGTCGAGAGAGTGATCGAACCAGGTGCCGACGAGCGGCGCCACGACCGGCTCGCGCTCCCCGGGCGAATCCGCCGCCATCCGTACCCGAAGGTCGAGGGTCGGCGCCACCGCAACGATGTTGTTCTTCCAGAAGATCCGCCGAACCTTGGCGAGGTCGGCGACCGCCAGGGTCCCTCCCTCGCGCGCCGGGGTCATCACCAGATTCGCGCCGTAGGAGCCCATTTCGGCGGCCAGCCGGTCTCCCGAGGCCAGCACCACCTCGCCGAGAGCGGTGGCGCCCAGGGTGCCGAGGGCGACCGCGCTCACCGCCAGCAGCTTGCGGCGGGTGCCCCGGCGGAGCGACTCGATGAGCAGGCGCGCGTACATGGGTAGATTCCCGGCCTCAGCCGGCGTGCCCGGCGTGGGTGCCCGGTCCGGAGGTGAAGAGGTGGCTCCCGGCGGCGAGGTCGGACGCGGCGAGGACGAGGTTCCCCCCTTCGACCCGGGAGGGGAGGGGCACCGGATTGCAGCCGCCGGTCTGGCCGATGCTCGGCGGATAGATCACCGAGCCGCAGTGCAGGCAGGTGATGTTGGGGCCGTCCTGATAGTAGCCGCGCGGCCCGCAGAGCAGGCAGGCGTCGAAGGCGGTGGCGATCCGCCCCCCCTTCGCGAGCGGCTCGATGGGGATCGCGATGAAGCGCACCGTCTGCCCCCCGACCGTCGCCTGGAAGCGCTGGAGGGCGGTGCCGTGGAAGGTCGCGAGCGGGATGCGCACCTGGCCGTCCGCCCCGGGCGACACCGCGGTCGACGACGACAGCGCGGCCGGCGGCCGGGAGTAGACGAAGCCGAGGCCCAGCGCGGCGAGGATGACCAGTCCGAGCGTCGCCCCGAGCACCCGGGAGCGCGACTGCCGGCGGCTCCCCGCCCGCTCCAGCCGCGCCGCCGCTCCCGTAGCCGGCGCCTCCCCGGACGTCCGACCCGGCACCAGCAGCATCAGCAGCGGCAGCGCCAGCACCGCGGCCACGAAGAAGAACTCGTTCTTGACCAGCGGCCCGAGGGTCGCCATGGTGGTCTCGTTGGCCGGCGCCCAGCCGGCTTCCGACAGCTCGTGGTACCCGTTGAGCAGGAGCTGGACGACGAAGATGGCCAGCGCGATGCCGGTAATTTTGAAGAAGCGTCCGAGGTCGATCCGCAGGCTGCCGCGCACGAAGAACACGCCGAAGGCCACGGCTACCGCGAGGCCGATCAGCACTCCCAGCACCGCCATCAGGCCGCTGGTGGTCAGCGAGACCGCGGAGAGGAAGAGCACGGTCTCGATCCCCTCGCGGAAGACCATCAGGAAGGTGAAGAAGAAGAGCCCCACCGCCACCGATCCCGCCCGCTCGCGGCTGAGGATGCGGGAGAGCGATCCTTTCATCTCCCCCGACAGCGCGTGGGAGTGGCGCCACATCCAGATCATCATCGAGCCGACGATCAGGGCCGAGCCGAGGTAGAGGAGCCCCTCGAAGACCTCCTCGTTGACCGCCCAGCGGTAGAGCACGAAGGCGCCTCCCAGGCTCGCCGCCACCGCCGCGCCGATCCCGGTCCAGACGGCCCCCAGGTACCTCTCGTACCCCTCCCGGCGCAGGAAGGCGACGATGATCCCCACCACCAGGACCGCCTCCACCCCCTCGCGCAGCGTGACGATCAGCGCCTCAAACATGGACCGGCCTCCCTGGGCTCTGCGGAGATGCTGCGGCGGCCTGGCCGGTCTGCGCGGCCACCTGCGAGCAGGCGTTGCAGAGCCCGGCGATCTGCAGCGCGTGCCGGGTCGGCACGAAGCCGTGGGCGCGGCAGATCTCCGCCTGCAAGGCCGCGATCCCGGGACTGACGAACTCGACCACCCGGCCGCAGCCGGTGCACACCAGGTGGTCGTGCTGCTGCCCCGAGTGGACGTGCTCGTAGAGGAAGCCGCGGCTCCCCAGTTGCTGCCGGCGGGCGAAGCCGCTCTCCACCAGCAGGTCGAGGTTGCGGTAGACCGTGGCGCGCGAGATCTTGAGCCCCCGCGCTTTCATGGCGCCGAGCAGCTCCTCGGCGTCGATGTGGCCGTGGAGCGAGAAGATCTCGTCGAACAGCGCCAGCCGCTCGCCGGTCACGCGCTGGCCGCGGTCCCGCAGGAACCGCAGAAACTGCTCCTTCTCCCGTGCGTTCGCCATCTTCGTTCGTCCCCGCGCAGCCTATTGAGAAATTGTCTCAATAGTAGAAATCTATTCTGGACCGCTGCGGTCCTGTTTGTCAACGGGGACGTTTCGGGCGAGAAACGGGCAGGAACACTCTGAGCCCGGGGGAAACCTGGAAGCACGAGGCGCCCTCCTGGGACCGCCGGCGTCCCGCCGGCTCTAACTCCGCTTTTAGTTGGTTTTAGTTAGAGCCGGCGGGACGCCGGCGGTCCCAGGAGGGAGATCCCATGGGGACGGGACTACCGCTGGTCGAGCGGCACGTAGGGGCGCTGGGTGGCGCCGGTGTAGATCTGGCGCGGACGGTTGATGCGGGTCTTGGGGTCGTCCAGCATCTCCTTCCAGTGCGCGATCCAGCCGGGCATGCGGCCGAGGGCGAACATCACCGTGAACATGTTGGTGGGGATGCCCATCGCCCGGTAGATGATGCCGCTGTAGAAGTCGACGTTCGGGTAGAGCTTGCGGGAGACGAAGAAGTCGTCGTGCAGGGCGACCTCCTCGAGCGACTTGGCGATGTCGAGCAGCGGGTCCTTGACGCCGAGCTCGGCGAGCACGTCGTCGGCCATCCGCTTGAGGATGCGGGCCCGCGGGTCGAAGTTCTTGTAGACCCGGTGGCCGAAGCCCATCAGCCGGAAGCCAGAGGCCTTGTCCTTGGCCATGTCGACGTACTTCTTGTAGTCGCCGCCGTCGTCGCGGATCCCTTCGAGCATCTCGATCACGGCCTGGTTGGCGCCGCCATGGAGCGGTCCCCAGAGGGCGCAGATGCCGGCCGAGATCGAGGCGAAGAGGTTCGCCTGGCTGCTCCCGACCATGCGCACCGTCGAGGTGCTGCAGTTCTGCTCGTGGTCGGCGTGCAGGATCAGGAGCAGGTTGAGCGCCCGGTCGAGCACCGGCCGCACGTTGTAGGGCTCGGCCGGCACGGCGAACATCGTGTCGAGGAAGCGCGAGCAGTAGGAGAGGTCGTTGCGCGGGTACATGAAGGGCTGCCCAATGCTCTTCTTGTAGGAGTACGCCGCGATGGTCGGCCCCTTGGCCAGCAGACGCGCGATGTTGAGGTCGAGGTCGACCGTCTTGCCGTCCGGGTAGTAGGCGGAGAGCGAGGTGATCATCGACGACAGCATGGCCATCGGATGGGCGCTCGACGGGAACCCCTCGAAGAACTTCTTCATGTCCTCGTGGAGGAGGGTGTGGTAGGTCAGCCGGTCCTCGAAAGTCTTGAGCTCCGCCTGGCTGGGCAGGTTGCCGTAGATCAGCAGGTAGCAGATCTCGGTGAAGCGGGCGTTGCCGGCGATCTCCTCGATCGGATAGCCGCGGTAGCGCAGGATGCCCACCTCGCCGTCGATGAAGGTGATCGCGCTCTCGCAGGCGCCGGTGTTCCCGTAGCCGGGATCGAGCGTGATCGCGCCGGAATGGGCGCGGAGCTGCTGGATATCGACGCCGACCTCGCCTTCGGAGCCGACGACGACCGGCAATTCGTATTCTTTCCCGTCGAGAGAGAGCTTCGCCGGGCCCGGCGCCGCCACGGCGACCGCGGGTTCTTCGACCACATCCTTCGTTTGCTGAGACATCCCCAAATCTCCCCTCGACGTCACGGGCGCTCCGGAAATGCGGCGCACCGGCTCGGATTCTATCCCCCGCCTTCGTAAAGGTGCAAGGAAACGATGCGCGGCTTTTCTACAGCTCCCGCAGCGCCGTCGCCACCGGCAACCGCGCCGCGCGGACGGCCGGCAGCAGGCCGCCGATCAGGCCGATGGCCAGCGAGATCACGATTCCCGACACCAGCAGCGCCGGGGTCACCTTGAAGGCGAAGGCGACCTGGCTGAAGCTCTGCCAGTTGAGGGTCGAGGTCTGGAAGCCGTTGAAGCCGAAGTACGCCACGGCGCCGCCGATCACGGCGCCGAGCAGGGAGATCACCAGCGATTCGCCGAGGATCGAGAAGACCACCGGGGCGCGCCCGAAGCCGAGCGCCCGCAGGGTGGCGATCTCGCGGGTCCGCCCCGCCACGGCGTTGTACATCGTATTGAGCGCGCCGAAGATGGCGCCGAGCGCCATCAGCCCCGTGATGAACCCGCCGAGGTCACGGACCAGGGAGGTCAGCGCCTGGGACTGGTCGGCGTAGTACTCGCTCTCCCGCACCACCTTGACGTCCAGCCGCGGATCGGCCGTCAGGGCGTCCTTGAAGGCCGTGAAGGCCGCCGGGGATTGCAGCAGGGCATGCACCGACTGGAAGGTGTTGCCGCGCCGGTAGGCCGGCTGCAGGACGCGGGCGTCGCACCAGATCTCCGACTCGGAGAGGCTGCCGCCGTCGCTGAAGGTGCCTACCACGGTCCACTGGTTCTCGCCCCAGCGGAGGGTGCGGCCGAGGTCGAGCCCGGCAAACTGGTCCGCCGCGCCGCGGCCCACGATGATCTCGTTCTTCCCCGGCTCGAACTGGCGGCCGGTGAGAATTTTGAAGCCTTTGCGCACCACGAAGGCGGCTGGCTGCACGCCGCGAAGGGGGACGTTGGCGTCCGTCCCGGTCGAGCGCTTGGGGAGGTCGACGACCACGAACAGCTCGGCCGAGGACTGCGGTCCCCCCGCCGTGCGGGCCACTCCGGGGGCGTCGGCGATGATCCGCGTCGCGTCGACCGGCAGGCCGCTCATCATCTCGGAGTCGCTGCCGCCGCGCAGCACCAGCGCGGAATCGGGTCGTCCCGTGGCGGCCATGGTGGCGCGGAACCCCTCGCCGATCGACAGCACGGTCACGAACACGGCCACCACGCAGGCCACCCCCACGATCGTCGACAGGGCGGAGCCGCGGCGCTGGCCGAGGGTGCGCAGGTTGACCCCGATCAGGGCCGTCAGCTGGGAGAGACCTCTCATCGTCATACCCTCCGGAGCGCGTCGACGATGCGTAGCCGCATCGCCTGCAAAGCGGGCGGCAGCCCGGCCGCCAGCCCGAGCAGCAGGGCGATCGCGAAACCCAGCGCGATGTCCCGCGGCGGCACGAAAAAGACGGGGACGAACTGTTGCAGCGCCCTGCCGATCCCCGGCACCACGGCGAGGGCGGCCCCCAGCCCCAGAGCGGCGCCGAGCAGCGCCACGGCGCACGACTCGACGAGCACCAGCAGCATCACCTGGACGTGGGTGAAGCCCAGGGTCTTGAGCACCGCCAGCTCCCCCACCCGCTCACGGATCGACAGCGCCATGGTATTGGCGACCACCAGCAGCAGGGTGACGAAGACGGCCGCCACGATCCAGGTGACCAGGGCGCCGATGTTGCCCACTTGGTTGGCGAACCCCTGGGCCATCTCCTTCTCGGTCTGGGTCTTGGTCTCGGCCGGCGAGTTGGCGAACTGGGCGTCGATCTGCTTCGCCACCTCCTGCGAGCGGGCGGGGTCGGCGATGCGGATGATGTACCAGCCGACCTGGTTGGCGATCGAGCTGCTGGCGATCGATTCCTTCATGTAGTCGTAGTTGAAGTAGAGCCCCGAGGTGTCGGTACCCTTCTTCGCCCCGTCATAGATGCCGACCACGTTGAATTCCCAGTTGCGCCCGCCGTCCTTGCGCAGCCAGGGGGCCTCCAGGGTGATGTGGTCGCCGACCTTGAAGCCGAAGCGGTCGGCCGTCGCCCGTCCGACGATGGCGGCGGTGCGGTCCGCCTGCCAGGCCTTCTTCTGATCCGCCGGCAGGACGTACTCGGGGTAGAGGTCGAGGAAGTTCGTGACGTCTACCGCCATCTGCGGGAAGAAGTTCTTCGGCTCCTTGTAGATGCCGCCGAACCAGTTGGCGTGCGTCACTTCCTGCACGCCGGGGACTTTGCGGATCGGATCCTGATAGGAGACGGGCAGCGGCATGATGATCGAGATCTTGTGGGTGACCATCATGCGGTCGGCGCCGCTGACGTCGACGCCCGCCCGGAAGCCCATCCGCACCGCCGCCAGCAGGCCGAAGAGCACGAAGGCGACCACCGTCGAGAGGATCGTCAGCAGGGTGCGCAGCTTCCGGCGCCAGAGGTTCTTCCAGATCAGGTAGAGGTATTTCATGCCGCCAGCTCCGGAACCAGGTTCCCCTTGTCCAGGTAGAGGGTGCGGCGGGCGCGCGCCGCGGCGTGGGGATCGTGGGTGACCATGATGATGGTCTTGCCGTGCTGGCGGTTGAGCGCCTGGAGCAGGTCGAGGATCTCGTCGCCGCTCTTGCGGTCGAGGTCGCCGGTCGGCTCGTCGCAGAGCAGCAGGGTGGGATCGGTGACGATCGCCCGCGCGATGCCCACCCGCTGCTCCTGGCCGCCGGAGAGCTGGCGCGGATAGTGCCGGGAGCGGTCGGCGAGCCCCACGACTCCGAGGGCGGTGGCGGCGTGCTGCCGGCGCTCGGACGCCGAGAGCGAGGTCAGCAGCAGCGGCAGCTCGACGTTCTTCTCGGCGGAGAGCACCGGCAGCAGGTTGTAGAACTGGAAGACGAAGCCGATGTGGCGCGCCCGCCATTTGGCGAGCTGGCCGTCGGAGAGCCGGCTGATCGGCTCGCCCGCAACCTCGATCGCACCCGAGGTCGGACGGTCGAGCCCGCCGATCAGGTTGAGCAGCGTCGTCTTGCCGGACCCGGAAGGGCCCATCAGGGCGAGGAAGTCCCCCGGCGGGATCTCGAGGTTGATGCCCTGCAGGACGTCGATCCGCTCACTGCCGCGGCGGTACTCCTTGCGAACGTCCTGCACCCGCACGACATTGCCGTCGTAGGCCATCTCACTGTCTCCTCGTTCGATCGTCTCGGTTCTATCGTTTCGGTTCCACGTCGCGGACGGCGACCGTGGCTCCGTCCTGGAGGTCCGCCGGCCCCTCGACCACCACCCGTTCGCCGGCGGCCAGGCCGGAGGTGACCATCGCCTCGTCGCCCGTTCCGTCGGCAAGGCCGATCGCCCGGCGCTCGACCCTGTTCCCGGCCTGGATCACGAACACCACGTCGTGGCCGGCGTCCTTGCGCACCGCGGCGCGCGGGATGGCCACCGCCGGCTTGCCCGCCGACCCGCCGCCGCCGGCCGCGCCCTTCTCCTCGCCCAGGAAGGCCACCTTGACCCCCATGTCCGGGAGGATGCGGGGATCGAGCTGCTCGATCCCCAGCCGCACCTTGACGGTCGCCTTCTGGCGGTCGGCCGTGGGCACCGGCATGATCACGTGGGCCGGGATCTGCCAGTCCGGATAGGCGTCGAGGGTGGCCACCGCCTTCTGTCCCGGCTGCACCCGGTGGATGTAGCTCTCGTTGACGTCGACGTCGATCTCCAGCGACTTCATGTCGACCAGCGTGCAGATGCCGGTGCGGGTGAAGCCGCCGCCGGCCGAGATGGGAGAGATCATCTCCCCCGGCTGGGCGTCCTTGGTCACCGCGACGCCCGAGAACGGCGCGCGGATCACCGTGTCGTCCACGTCCTGGCGGCGCAGGGCGATCTGGCGCTCGGAGACCTCGACGTCCTGGCGCCCGAGATCCAGCCGCGCCACCAGAGCGTCGACGTCGGCGTCGGCGGTATCGGCGTCCGCCTGGGTCATGATCCCCTGCTCGCGCAGCCGCCGCGTCCGGTCCTGGGCGAGCTTCGCCTGCCGCAGCCGCACCGCGTTCTCGGCGAGGGAGCGGCGCTGGGACACGAGCTGCGCCTCGGCGAGCGCGAGCTCCTTGCGCGGCGTCGCGTCGTCGAGATGGGCGAGCACCTGCCCCTCGCGGATCTCCATCCCCTCCTCCACCAGCACGTCCACCACCTTGCCGGTGATCTTCGAGGAGACCGTCGCCTGCCGCCGGGCGGTGACGTAGCCCGAAGCATTGAGCACCGCCCCGGCCGCCGCTGGTCCACCGGACCGCAAAACCGCCTCCGCCGCGCGCACCGGGACCGCACGCGGCCGGGCGAGCCACCACGCCGCCGCCAGCGCGACCAGGGCGGCGACCGCCAGCGCGATCCAGAGCCCCTTCCGGCTCCTCTCCTCGCCCGCTTGCGGGCGCTCGATGCGCAGCCCCTCCAGCGAGGGCTTCTCCGAAGCCATGACGTCTCCCTGTTCCCTATCTGTATGCCGCTGAGCCGCGGAACGTTTCCGAGGGTCGGATCTCCGGCGGGATTCTATCCGATCCGCGCCGGCCGGAGCCTTCAGCGCCGCTCGTAGGCGGCGCAGGAGGTGTCGGTCTCCCACACCTCGACGCGGACCACCCGCACCCGCTCCTGCTCGGCGAGGCGGCGCTCGATCTCCTCGTAGACGTACTGGGAGATCAGCTCGGCCGTGGTGTTGCGCTCGTCGAACGGCGGGATGTCGTTGATCACCCGGTGGTCGAAGGGGCCGACGATCTCCTGCATCATCGCCTTGAGGTCCGAGAAGTCGAGCACCATCCCCAGCGCGTCCAGCTCCCCGGCCGCGAGATGGACCCGCACCCGGTAATTGTGCCCGTGCAAATTCTGGCAGCCGCGGGTGTGCCCGCGGATGGCGTGAGCGGCGGCGAAGGTGAAGTCCTTGAAGATCGTGTGCATGGCGCGGCCTCCATCGTGGCGCCGGGGGGCGCGGAGAGTCAAGGGGGCGGCACGGCACGAAAGCCGAGGCCGCCCCGCCCGGGCATCAATGCCCGGGCTACGCTGGAAGCGAAAAGCCGGCTGAAGCCGACTCAGAACACACCGGGCTCCCTTGAGCCGGCTTCAGCCGGCTTTTCTGTTGAAGCGTAGCCCGGGCATTTATGCCCGGGCGGCACGGCACGCCGCTTGCTTTTCAGGGGCCGGGACGCAGGCCCCCCGAGGAGAAGACGCCGCCGGCCGTTCACACTGGAGGACGGCGGCGACTCCCTGTGAGGACGTTTCGAAACCTTTTTCGAATCGATCATTCATGCCGCTCCCGGCGTTCAAACTTTCGAATCCATGAACCGGATTTCCGGTTTTTCGCGCGGCGCGGTGACGAACCGCCGGAAAGCCGTGACAAGCCGCGTTCCGCAAGGGCCGGAGCGTGGCGTATCGCACCGTGAGGGCGCCGCGGCCGATCCATTAATTTGAATTCACTCCCCGCCGGCCCGGCGCTCCGTCACGCCGCGCGAGAGTGATCTTTCTCAACCGTACCAATCACTTATCACGATTCCCAGCGGTTGCCGGCCGGGGCGGCACAGCGCTTGCTCTCTGCAAGCTCCCGACGGTTCGATCGGGTTGATCGGAAACGAAAGGAGGTGCGGCCGCCGGCCCACACAGCGAAGGTGTATCCAAACGCAGCCACGACCTCAACCAGTTCTTCTGAAGGAGGTTGGATCTCATGTTTTTTCATTTGCTGTCAAAGCGCGCGCTACTGATTGTCGCCCTCCTGACGTGCCTCGCCCTGCCGGCGCTGGCCCAGGTGCAGAGCGGCAATATCTACGGCTCCGCCCTCAGCGGCGCCGACAAGACGCCCCTGCCGGGCGTCACCGTCACCCTCTCCGGAGCGGGAGCCCCGCAGGTCCAGGCGACCGACGCGCAGGGCAAGTTCCGCTTCCTCGGCCTCTCGCCGGGGACTTTCAATCTCCGCGCCGACCTTGAGGGGTTCTCGCCGGTCGAGCAGCCGGACGTACCCGTCAACATCGGCCGCAACACCAGCGTCGATCTCGTGCTCTATCCGGGCGACACCATCGTCATCGATGGCGACCGCCCGCCGCTGCTCGACTCCTACGAGACCGGCAACAAGACGACCATCACGCTCTCGGACCTCGAAAAGATCCCCACGCCGCGCGATCCCTGGGCCGTGCTGGCGTCCACGCCCGGCGTGCTGACCGACCGCGTCAACGTCGGCGGCAACGAGAGCGGCCAGCAGGCGGCCTACGTCGGTCCCGGCTCCTCCGGCGACCAGGCGATCTGGTCGGTCGACGGCATGGTGATCACCGACATGTCCGCCCTCGGCGGCTCCCCCACCTACTACGACTTCGACTCCTTCGAGGAGATGCAGGTGACGACGGGGGGCAGCGACGCCTCGATCGCCACCGGCGGCGTGGTGCTCAACATGGTCACCCGCCGGGGCACCAACGAGATCCGCGGCTCCGGCCGCTATTACGTCGACGACAAGAGCACGCAGGGGAACCTCAGCATCGATCACGCCGACCTCGGCCAGGCGGGCCCTTGGAACAACAACCACGCCCAGACCGCCTTTAACCAGGGGAACCGGATCGACAAGAACCAGGAAGCCGGGCTCGAGCTCGGCGGCCCGATCGTCAGGGACCACCTCTGGGCCTGGGGCGCCTACTCGCGCCAGGAGGTCGACCTGCTGACGATCAACAACTTCAGCGACAAGACGACCCTCAAGGACTGGAACGGCAAGCTCAACGCCCAGGTGACGCCGACCAACTCCGCCACCCTCTTCGCCTTCAACGGCGACAAGATCAAGCTCGGCCGCAACGCCGGCCCGCTGCGCCCCCAGGAAACCACCTGGGATCAATCGAATTTCGGCCCCTCGCCCACCGGCTACAAAGGGGAGGACACCCAGCTCGTCGGCAGCAATTTCTATTTCACCGGCATGTACTCGGTGGTCAACGGCGGCTTCCAGCTCGTTCCCGAAGGGGGCGCCGCGCTGGCCTACCGCGACACCAACCTGGTGTGGCACAACAGCTTCGTCCTCAACCAGATCGAGCGGCCGCAGAAGCAGGGCAAGCTCGACGCCGCGAGCTTCTTCAACCTCTCCGGCGTCTCCAACGAGCTGAAGTACGGGGCCGCCTACCGTACGGCGGTGCAGTCTTCGCTGCTCAGCTTCCAGGCGGGCGGCGCCGAGCTCGCGCTCTCCCCCGACACCCACCTGCTGATCCTCAGCCGCGACGCCCGCCCCAAGATCGAAACCAATTACGGCAGCGGCTATCTCCAGGACACCCTTTCGCTCGGCAGCCTCACGGCCAACGTCGGCCTGCGCTACGACCGCCAGGGCGGCACGAACCTCGCCTCCTCGGCAGGTGCCAACCCGGTCTTCCCGGAGCTCCTCCCCGCGATCCACTACGCGGGCCAGAGCGCCGGCTTCTCCTGGAACACCCTGACGCCGCGGCTCGGCCTGACCTACGCCCTCGGCGCCGAAAAGAAGACCCTGGTGCGCGCCAGCTACTCGCGGTTCGCCGATCAGCTCGGCACCGGCACGGCCGGCTTCCTGAACCCGCTCGCCGCTGCTTCCTACCGCTATTTCCTGACCAACAACAACGGCGACCCGCACCTCGATCCGGGCGACCTCGGCCCCGAGATCGCGCCGCCCAGCGGCAACGTCAACCCGTTCACCTTGCAGCCGCTGCAGTCGAACGCCGTGAACCCCCATCTCAACGCGCCGCTCACCGACGAGCTGCTGGTCGGCGTGGAGCATGCCCTGCTGCCCGACTTCGTGGTCGGCCTGAACGCCACGTATCGCAAGACGAAGAACATCCTCGACACCGAGCAGCTCGTGTTCGACACCGACGATCCCTATGCTCCGGGAGCCCTGGGCTCCGTCGGCCGGCCCGCCCAGCGCAGCGATTACGTGCAGGCCGCGCCGGTCACCGTCACCGCGCCGGACGGCCATACCTACACCGTCCGCTACTACGAGCTCCGTCCGGGCCTGACCACCCGCAACGGCTTCTATCTCACCAACGGCCAGCGCGAGCAGGAGTTCAAGGGCGCTTCGCTCACCTTCGACAAGCGGCTTTCCAACCGCTGGATGATGCGCGGCAACGTCTCGTATCAGGATTGGAAATGGCGCATCCCCGCCAGCGAGAACGAGGACCCCACCGATACCATCGCCGGCGGCGTGGTCGACGGCACGGAAGTCCTCCAGGGTTCCGGCATCGCCTCCGGCCCGAAGGGGAACGTGTTCATCAACAGCAAGTGGTCGTACAGCCTGAACGGCCTCTATGAGATCGCGCCCGACCGCCCGTGGGGGATCAACGTCGCCGCGAATCTCACCGGCCGCCAGGGTTACCCCATCCGCTACGTCGATCGGATCAACCGCGCGACGATCAGCGACAACGCCGGTAGCGGCATCGACATACCGGTGGACGCCTCGCCGGACACCTTCCGCTATCCGGACATCCACGTTTTGAACCTGCGGGCCGAGAAGGAGCTCAGCCTCCGCAACGTCGGCCTGACGGTGGGCGTCGACGTCTTCAACGCCCTCAACGAGTCGTACGTCCTGCAGCGGCAGGGCGTGCTCGGGCGCAGCAATTCGGGCCACGTGCTCGAGGTGCTGAGCCCCCGTGTCTTCCGCCTGGGCGCGCGGGTCAGCCTCCGCTAGTCCAGACGGCAGGCGGCAGTAAAGTGCCCCCTCCAACCCGCCGCCGGGCCCACCCGGCGGCCCTTTTTTGCTGTTTATCTTGACGGGCGAGGGCCAGGGGATGATCGAATGAACTTTCGTAGCGCGAACCTCGAAGACGATTTCCGCGAGCGCCGCCTCGGCGAGCTGCTCGCCGCCGCCGCCACCTTGCAGCGCCAGCTCGCCGCCCTCCTGGGGCCACCACCCCCCGAGCGTCCCACCTTCCACCGCCTCGCCGTCCGCAACAACGGCCAAGTCCTCTTCTTAGCCCCCGAAGAGATCGAATGGATCGAAGCCGCCGGCAACTACGTCCGCCTGAACGCCGCCGGCGAATCCCACCTCCTGCGTGAAACCATGTCTGGGGTGGAAGCGAAACTCCCCCGCGACCGCTTCCTGCGCATCCACCGCTCGGCGCTGGTCAATTTAGAGACGGTCCGTGAGATGGTGCCGAGCCCGCACGGGGATTTCGTGGTGGTGCTGCACAGCGGCAAGCGGTTGCCGTTGAGCCGGGCCTGTAGGGATCGGTTGGAGGAGGCGTTGGGGACGGCGTAGGCCGCCCTGAGACGCCCCGCCGTTGTAGGCCTTCGAAGCGTCGGCGCACATCGTCTGGGACGTCTCTACGCAACGTCGAAGAGACGGCCAAAGATAAGGTTACGGAGGTGTTGGGAAGGTTCCTCTGCAAAGGCCTCCGTCATCACCGTCTCTGGGCCATCGCGCCATCGTGCCGTGGAGACGACCCAGACGCTCTACGACAACCTCCGAAGTCCACGGAGACGGCGGGTCGTCTCCGCAGCGGCGAGAGGCGTCCCCGGCGGAGACTGCACCCCTTGCGGCAAGAGCTTCTCCTGCTCCTTGAGATCCCGATAGAAAGATTCAAAATCGAAGTTGCACCGGGCCATCTGCTCCGCGCGCAGCCGATCGATCTCGTCGACAACAGGGTCTTTGGTCATTGGCTTTCTAGGCCGAAGGATTCGCAGATCAAGGCAACTCGCCCTCGATGGCCGCCCCCTTGGCGATCGCCTCCTGTCGGATCTGCTCACCCACTTCGACGAAGCGGGCAACCAATTGATCTCTCGGCACGTCGCGCAGGAGGAGAGACCTTTTCCGCGCCTCCTCCCGGATTTCCTGCACCGACAGCGAACGCACGGATTCGACTGGATGCTTCTCCTCCAGATGGTCAACAAGCTCCAGGACTAGCTGCAGGTCCTCCTCCGGAAGAGCCGTCAGCTTGACGGCCAGTCGGCCTAAAGCCTGGGGGGCAAGAGCTGATTTCGCTGACATCGGTGCAACCTCCTGCGAGTCGTCGTCTGAACCCTACCGCAAAGCGTCCTTCCTGGAAAGAGGCACGGCCCGCAGGAACGGCAGGATGCGGCCGGGTCGGGCCTGCCGCCCCTCCGGGGCTCCGGAATCTGCGGGTGGCGTGGCCCCGGACCTCACGGTGCCCGTTATACACATCTCTGAATCAGAGGGTGGTGGATCGCCCAGAGGGCGGGCTTTGCCCAGCCTGGCGTTTCAACGCCAGGTGAACAAGGATCCCAGATCATCCCAAGCCCAAAGGGCGGCCGATTTTCACCCATCGGCCACCCCTCCGGGGTTTGGGCATCTCGGAGACATCCGAACCTGCGGTTAAAACCGCAGGCTGTTCAAAACCCGCCCTCTTGGCGATCCACCACCCTCTGACCCAAGATATGTGTAAGAGCGTGACCTCACGGCATCCAAACTTTCGAATTTCCGAACCGGAATTCCGATTTCCGCCGACACGGTGACGAACCAACGAAGCGCCTGGCACCTGACGCCCGCCCGGTGCCCAGCCCACACGGATATTTTGTGGTGACGCTCCGGAGCGGAAAGCGGCTGCCGCTGAGTCGGGCCTGTCGGGATCGGCTGGAGGAAGCGTTGGGGACGGCTAGCGCTCACGTCCGCCACCTCCCTGTGCAGGGGCGGCCCTATGTGGCCGCCCTGGGCGGGAGGGGGAGTCTGGGACCGCCGGCGTCCTCGCTGGCTCCTACTTTCCTTGGGACCGCCTACCGGAACGCCGGATTGCCAATCTCCTTGGCGTCGACATATTTCAGACCCTGAACTTCCAGACCTCCCTGTTCCGGGGCGACATAAGTCATTTTACCGCCGCCCTTCCAAACGCCCGGAACGATTTCAACTTTGAGGTAGTAATTCTTTCCACCCTGCAGATCGAGCTCGGCGCCGGACGCACCGTCATCCATCTTGAAGACGTGCTTGCTTGGCTTGAATTGCGCTTTGAAAAAGCGTCCATTGCGAACATTGACGAAGTCCTCGCCATCGAGCATAACCGTTGGATTGAGGGCCCATCCGAACAACGCCTTTGGCCGATAGACGTAGACCGTGGCAATCTCAGAGGAGCCCAATGCCGTTTGGCTCTCAGAAGAAACAGCCGCATAGGGTTGCGCACTTCCGGTTGAGCGCGGTGCCGGTGCGCTCGAACAAGCGCCGAAGAGAACCAGAATGGCAACGACCCAAGGGAGACGGACGGCAAAACTGAATGCTTTCATTCGTGCCTCCTTCCACAAGCGTGGGGGACATCGCGGCGCTTGAGCAAAGACACCGCGGACTTGACCCTGGAACCTAGGCTTTGGCTATCCTCCACTATGAGTCATGCTTAAGCGTTGGTCCAATAGCTATTTGCCAAAGCGGATATTTCTACCTTACATAGACTCTGCTCCGACAGGGAATACACGCGCCTCGTAGCGAGGGCTCACTGCGCTCAGGTAGGCTGAAATCGCAGAATCTTCACGCACACTGGACTAGACTGGGCCTTGTCGCCCCTGCGGGGCTGAGCTCCAAGGACACCGTCCATCCCTCGCGTCGGACGGCGGCAGTGCCGGCGGGATTCCCAAAAGCCTCTCTCCGGCCTGGCTGCCGCATCCAAACTTTCGAATCTCCGAACCGGAATTCCGGTTTCCGCCGACGCCGTGACGAACTGCTAAAAATCAGTGACAGCCCGCCGGTCCTCAGGGCCGAATGGCAACGGATTTCAATAATCGCCGTCGGCGGGCCGCCCCGGCCATTCGATGTTTTGAATCCATCCCGGCTGCCCCATAACGCCGTCGCGGCGCGCGAAATCGCCCTTCTTCAATCGTATCAATCATTTATCCGATCTCCTCGCGGCCGGCGCGCAAACGGCACGGCGCTTGCTCTCTGGAGGGCTGTGATCGATCAAAAGGATCGACCAGATTTTTACGAAGGAGGTCTGATCTCATGGTTTTGCATTGGGTGTCCAAGCGCGCGCTTCTCGTTGTCGCCCTCCTCTTGAGCCTCGCCCTGCCGGCGGTGGCTCAGTTGCAGAGCGGCAACATCTATGGGACCGTCGTGAGCGGCGGCGACAAGTCGGCGTTGCCCGGCGTCACCGTCACCCTCACGGGGGGCTCCACGCAGGTCCAGGCGACCGACAGCCAGGGGCGGTTCCGCTTCCTCGGCCTCTCCCCCGGCTCCTATGACCTCAAGGTGGAGATCGAAGGTTTCACCCCTCTCGAGCAGAAGGGGGTCTCGGTCAACATCGGGCGGAACACCAGCGTGGAGGCTACGCTCCAGCCGGCGATCCAGGGCGAAACGATCAACGTGGTCGCCGACCGTTCGCCGCTGCTCGACCGGTTGAAGCAGGGACCGGGGCAGAACGTCACCCTCAGGGACCTCGAATCGACTCCGACCGCGCGCGATCCCTGGGCGGTGCTGGCGTCGACCCCCGGTGTGGTGAGCGATCGCATCAACGTCGGCGGCAACGAGAGCGGCCAGCAGGCGCTGTTCGTGGGCCCCGGATCGAGCTGCGATCAGGCGGTCTGGTCGATGGACGGCATGGTGATCACCGACATGGCCGCCCTCGGCTCCTCGCCGACCTATTTCGACTTCGATTCCTTCGAGGAGATGCAGGTCTCGACCGGCGGCACCGACGTCTCGGTGGCCACCGGCGGCGTGGTGCTCAACATGGTGACCAAGCGCGGCACCAATGAATTCCGCGGCTCCGCGCGCTACCTCGTCGACGACAAGAGCACTCAGGGGAACCTCAGCATCAGCAAGTCCGACCTCGGACAGCCCGGGCCCTGGAACAACAATACCGCCCAGACCGCGTTCAAGCAGGGGAACCGGATCGATAAAAACCAGGAGTCGGGCGCCGAGCTCGGCGGCCCGATCGTCAAGGACAAGCTCTGGTTCTGGGGCTCCTACTCCCGGCAGGAAATCGATCTGCTCACCATCAACAACTTCAGCGACAAGACGACCCTCAAGGAGTGGAACGGCAAGCTCAACGCCCAGATCACGCCGACCAACTCCGCGACCCTGTTCGCCTTCAACGGCGACAAGATCAAGACCGGCCGCAACGCCGGCCCGCTGCGTCCTCAGGAAACCACCTGGAATCAGTCCAATTTCGGCCCCTCGCCGACCGGTTACAAGGCCGAGGACACTCAGATCGTCGGCCACGATTTCTACCTCACCGGCATGTATTCGATCGTCAACGGCGGCTTCCAACTCGCTCCCGAAGGGGGCTCGGCGCTCGCCTTCCTCGATACGAATCTGGTCTGGCACAACAGCTACTTCCTCAATCAGCTCGAACGGCCGCAGAAGCAGGGCAAGCTCGACGCCTCGAGCTTCTTCAACCTCGGCGATTCCTCCAACGAGCTGAAGTATGGCGCCGGCTATCGCACCGCGCAGCAGTCGTCGCTCTTCAACTGGCAGTCCGGGGGCATCAACCTCGCCCTCGACTCCGAGACCAACCTGCTGGTGCTCGTCCGCGAGGCGAACTCCAAGATCGAGACCGAGTACGGCAGCGCCTTCCTCCAGGACACGATCTCCAAGGGCAGCCTCACCGCCAACCTCGGCCTGCGCTATGACCGCCAGACCGGCAAGAACCTCGCCTCCACGGCGGCGGCCAACCCGGTGTTCCCGGATCTCCTGCCCGCCGCCCACTATGCCGGCCAGGACGCCGGTTTCTCGTGGAGCACGCTCACTCCCCGCCTGGGCCTGACCTATGCCCTCGGCGCCGAGCGCAAGACCCTGCTCCGCGCCAGCTACTCGCGTTTCGCCGATCAGCTCGGCGTCGCCACCGCGGGCTTCCTCAACCCGCTCGGCACCGCTTCCTACCGCTATTTCCTGACCTCCAACACCGGCAGTCCCACGCTGAGCCCCGGCGACCTCGGCCCGGAAATCGCGGCGCCGAGCCCCAACGTCAACCCTTTCACGCTGCAGCCGCTGCAGTCCTCCGCGGTCAACCCCAACCTCAAAGCGCCGATCACCGATGAATTGCTGCTCGGCGTCGAGCACGCCCTGCTGCCCGACTTCGTGGTCGGCCTGAACCTCACCTATCGCAAGTCCCACGACATCCTCGACGCCGACCGGCTGGTCTTCGATTCCGGCGATCCCTACTCGCCGGAGAACCTCAATTCCGTCGGCCGGCCGGCACAGCAGGGCGATTACGTCGAGCACACCCGCACCGCTGTGGCTCCGGACGGCCGCACCTACAACGTCAACTACTGGGAGCTGCGTCCGGGCCTGACCACCCGCAACGGCTTCTACCTGACGAACGGCGATCGCGAGCAGGAGTTCAAAGGTGCCGCGCTCACCTTCGACAAGCGTCTCTCCAACCGCTGGATGTTGCGCGGCAACGTCTCCTATCAGGATTGGAGATGGCGTATCCCCAGCAGCGAGAATCAGGATCCGACCGACACGATCGGCGGCGGAGTCGTCGACGGCACCGAGGTTCTGCAAGCCTCCGGAACCGTTTCCGGCCCCAAGGGGAACGTGTTCATCAACAGCAAGTGGTCCTACAGCCTGAACGGCCTCTACCAGGTCGCGCCCGATCATCCGTGGGGCTTCAACCTCGCCGCGAACCTGACCGGCCGCCAGGGCTATCCGCTCCGCTACTCCGTGCGCGTCGACCGCACGTCCGTCTCCGACGGCCCGAACGGCATCGACGTTCCGGTCGATTCCTCACCGGACACCTTCCGTTATCCGGACGTCCACGTGGTGAATCTCCGGGCGGAGAAGGAATTCACCCTCCACGACGTCTCGCTGAACCTGGGACTCGACGTCTTCAACGCTTTCAACGAGGCGTACGTCCTCCAGGACCAGAGCGTTCTCGGGCGCAGCACCTCGGGCCACGTCCTCGAAGTGCTGAGCCCCCGCGTCTTCCGGCTGGGCGCGCGGATCAGCCTCCGCTAACCCACCTCGGGAGGAAGTGCCTCCTCCAACCTGCCGCCGGGGTGCGCCCCGGCGGCTCTTTTTATGTGGTGGGGCAGTTTGGCTCCCGGCGCCTCCGACGCCCGGGCATAAATGCCCGGGCTACAGTGGAAGCGAAAAGCCGGCTGAAGCCGGCTCAACTCGCGGCCGGAGGGATTGAGCCTCCTTCAGGAGGCTTTTTGGTTCAAGCGTAGCCCGGGCATTTATGCCCGGGCGTCGGAGGCGCCGGGAGCCAAACTGAGCCACTACTCTTTTTTTGTGAAGGTTGCCTCGAGAGCGGGACGGAAGTCATGAGGTCAGGCATCACAGTGGGCGTGTGCCTATACCTTCCGCGCTTCCCGGCGAAGACGCTCAAGTTGCTCGCGCAGCGGCTTCCAATACACCACATCCCGACGCCGTTCCGCATCTTCCTCATCACGGAGTAACCGCTCAAGAGCGCCGCTCGCATGGTTCTCGACGGTCGCCGACTTAAGAAGAGGCCTTTTCCCGATCACGTTCTCCAAGATGTCAGGATGCGCCCGAGCCGCCTCAACCAGAAGCTCGGGACTTCGAAGTTCCCGAAGCCAGAAAAATATCTGCTCCGGTGTTGGATCGTCCCGATGGTTCAGGTAGTTGACGTCGACCAAGCGGCGAATCATCGGCCAATCTTTATCTCGCTGCGTCTTCTTGGCTGCGACGAGGTCCGGCAGGGAGAGAGCTTCCAGCATCTCGTCCTCGAAGGCGAACGTCGTCCGCCGCGCCCAGAGCTCTGGAAAGGGGGCGACACCGCGCATGTGGGCCATCACATCGATCCGAAGTCCTGCGGTTTCCGGCTGATGGCAGCGAAAGTGAACCGCGAGTCCCTCGTCCAGGAGCTTCAGTGAAAAGGGCGGGACGGCGATCACCTCAGCCTCAAGCTCATCCAGGGCCGCCTGGAGGCGATCCAGATTGGAGGGATCCGGCAGAAGGGCGAGGTCCAGATCGCGACTAAACTCCGCTGCGCCGTACAACACGCAGGCCTGGCCGCCCATCAACAGGTGGGCGACCTGATGTCTCCGGATGGTAGAAAGGGCTTTGCGGATCGGGCTCGGGATCAAGAGAACCTCCCATTGCGACGTAGTGATGCCAGAGGCGAGCGCTCTCCTCCCAGCGCTCCTGGGGAGTCATCTGGTACCAGTCGGCCCATTCCGGCTCGCAGATGTCCTCAATCGCGATCATCGACGGAATGCTAGCACGGCTTCGGGAGGGAGGCCGTACCGGGCTGAAGGCCCGGGATTCTTAAGCCCAGGGCAGCGCCCTGGGTTTGACGGTCAATTAACGCCTCGGGCGCCCTGAAGGGGTGCGATAACCGATTCGATGCCTTCCCCAAAAGGCACGGTGATTGAGACGCTGCATCCCAACTCGATATCGCGGCCCTTCAGGCCGCAAAGGATCATGAGGCGATCCGTTGACCCAGGGCGATGCCCTGGGCTGAACAATCCCAGGCCTTCAGCCCGGCCCCGCCACGAAAGGGTGGTACCTGCCCCGCCCCGCCACGGCAGACGTTTGCCGGAGCATCGGGTGCTTTGGTACCCTCCCTCCTTGAAGAGGTGACCCGCTCCAGCGGACGATCTGGTAGGCGCTCTTTCCTCTCGTCGAAGGGCGTCCTATACTTCTCAAGGGGAAGACGATGACTGAGATCGCGATCGAACTGGACGATGAGACCGCAAGGCGGTTGAATCAGGCCTCCAAGAAGGACGGGATCAGTCTGTCTGCGTGGGTGAAGCAGGCGATCCAGATTCGGCTCTCCGACAGGCTTCCCGACTCCTTTTTCGCCGTCCTTGGGACCTGGGAAGACAGCCGGAGTACGGAGGAGATCCTCCAGGACATCCGGGAAGAAGCGCCCCAGGCCCAGCGGATGGGCCTGAAGTGAGGCGCCTCTTTCTCCTCGACACGGACATCTCGATCTACCTCCTCAACGAGAGCCTCCCCGCCGTGACTGCGCGCCTGGCCGGCCTTCCCGTTGACCAGGTCGGTACGACGGCGATCACCGCGGCGGAATTGCGTTTCGGAGCCCTGAATTCCGGCCGTCCGCAACAGAATCTGGCCAGGGTGGAAATCTTCCTGGCTCCCCTCGTGCAGGTGCCTTTCGATGCTCAAGCAGCAGTTCATTTTGGGGAGCTAAAACAGCTTCTGACATCCCAGGGACGGCTCATCGGCACCATGGATCTCCTGATCGCCTCCTGCACCCTGGCGGTCGGTGGAACGCTCGTAACGAACAACATGCGCGAATTTTCGCGGGTGCCGTCGCTGAACGTCGAGAATTGGGCCTCGTAAGCCGTTGCCCTGACCCGCATTTGGTGGGATAATCCCACCATGGCAATCTCTACGGCGGACTCCAAACGGCGCGTGGTCCTTCCGGCGGCAAGGCCCGGGGATGTCTTCGACATCCAGGGCCAGGGTGAAGGCCGCCTGCTCCTGGTGCGCCTCGAACCTCCGAAAGCAGAAGCCAGAATGAGCAAGGCTCGCTCCCTCGAAGCGATGGCCGCCGCCCCTCTGCAGCCTAGGATGACCTGGGACTCCTTGAAGGCAGAGACCCGGGAGCCATGATCCTCCTCGATACGAACGTCCTGATCTACGCCTCTACCGAGAAGTCGCCCTTCCTGTCGTGGGCTCGGAACACGATCGCCGAGGCGGTATCGGAGGATGGAACGGCGGTCGATGCGGCCAGCCTCAGCCGCTGCCCGGTTTCTTGATCGGTGCTCATGCCCAGGTCATGGGATGGCCACTCGCGACCGCCGACGAAGGCCGCTTCCGAACCTATTTCCCCTCGCTCATCCTGCGGACGCCCTGAGAGTCCGGCAAGACCAGAAGCAAATGCGGATACGGGTGCCGTGCTTCGTCTTAGTTTAGGACCAGGACCGTCAATGAGGTAGACTCTACGCATGAAACGCACGAATCTTGTGCTGGATGAGCACCTATTGACAGAGCTGACCCGCGTAAGCGGGGAAAGAACTTACTCGCGAGCGGTCACGAAAGCCATGGAGGACTACTTGCGGCGACATCAGGCAGGTCGGATCTTCGAGCTGGCGGGCTCCGGTCTATGGGAAGGGAACCTCTCCGAAATGAGAGGCGACGCCGAGACCCCAGTCCGGTCGCGCAGGTAGTCTTCATGTTCCTGGTGGACACCTCTGCCTGGATCGAGGTCTTCAGAAAACCAAGCCGTTTTGAGCTGAGATCGGTGGCCGACCTGGACGAGGTGGTCACATGCCTTCCCGTAATCCAGGAGGTTCTACAAGGATTCCTGGAGGAACACGCCCTTTCGCCTCGCTCGGGAGGCGATGTTCGCCCTTCCAATCCTTGAAGCTCCCTTGACCCGGAAAGTCTTCGAGGAAGCTACGCAACTCTATCGGACGGCTCGGCGGTCCGGGATCACGGTCCGATCAAGCGTCGACTGCCTGATCGCTGCCTGTGCAATCCGACACGAAGCCACGGTATTGCACATGGACCGCGATTTCACATTGCTGGCACAGGTGTCTTCCCTGAAGGAACACCGGATCGTCCTTTAAGAACTGCCTTGTCTTGAACAATGACCGCCCTCGACATCCCCGCCTACCTCGCCCGCATCCACGACCAAGGCCCGCTGGAGCCCACCGCCGAAACGCTGCGGCGGCTGCACTTGGCACACCTGCTCGCCGTCCCCTTTGAGAACCTGAGCATCCACTGGGGAGAGCCGATCCTGCTGCGCGACGACGCGCTCTTCGACAAGGTCGTGACTCGCCGGCGGGGCGGCTTTTGCTATGAGCTCAACGGCCTCTTCGCTGCATTGCTGCGCGGCCTGGGCTTCGAGGTCGCGATGCTCTCGGCGCAGGTCTTCGGCGCGGCCGGGGTCTTTGGACGCGAGGGGGATCACATGGCGCTGCTGGTCACCCTCGGAGAGCGCTGGCTGGTGGATGTGGGCTTCGGCGATTCCTTCCGCGAGCCGCTCCTCCTGGACGAGCGCGGGGAGCAGAGCGAGGGCCGGTTCGTCTACCGGATCGAGGAGGCCGACGAGGGCCGCCGGGTCCTGTCGCGGCGCGAAGAGGGTGGCACCTGGAAAGCGGGCACGTGGAAAGCGGAATACCGATTCCGCCTGGAACCCCACGTCTACGCCGACTTCGCCGAGATGTGCCACTTCCACCAGACGTCGCCGGACTCCCACTTCACCCGGAACCGCATCTGCTCGCTGGCCACGCCGGACGGGCGGCTCAGCCTGAGCGGCAGGCGGCTGATTACGACCCGGGACGGTGAAAAGCAGGAATTGGAGCTGGCGGACGAGAGCGAGGTTGCTGAGGTGCTCCGGGAGCGGTTCGGCGTCGTGCAGGCCCTGTGAGACCGCCGCGGGGGGCCTCGAAACGCATTCCCGGAGACTTTTTGGGATATTCCGGGACAATTTGGGATATTCGGGGACAAATTGGGAAATTCGGGGACAATCCTGGAAATTCGGGGACAATTTGGGATATTCGGGGACAATCCTGGATATTCGGGGACAATCCTGGAAATTCGGGGACAATCCTGGAAATTCGGGGACAATCCTGGAGATTCGGGGACAATTCTGGAGATTCGGGGACAATTTTGGAGATTCGGGGACAGGAAGAGCTTCGTGGCGCTCTTTCGGGCCCGCGGAGGAGCCTACTCTCCCCGTTCCACCTGCACCTCGACGTCCCCATCGCGGTCGCGGGTGATTTTCACCTGCCAGGGATTGCAGCAGACCTCGCAATCCTGCACGAGGACGCCGTAGACGTCCGGCTCGATCAGGATCTCCGACATTTCGCCGCAGTAGGGGCACTGCACCGGGATGGTGTCCGCCCAGTAGCCGTCGTGCTCTCTCATCAGGTCCACCCTCCTTTGCGGCCGAGCTTGGTGACGATCTCGAACTCCTTCCTGGTCACCGGCTGCACGGAGAGGCGCGAGCCCTTCTGGGTGACCACCATGGCCTGGAGGCCGGGGGTCTCCTTCAGCACGCCGAGCGGCACGATGCCGGGGAACTTCTCGACGAAGCGGAGGTCCACCATGTACCAGGTGGGGTTCTCCGGATCGCTCTTGGGATCGAAATATTTGTGCCCTTCCTCGAAGGCGTAGGGATCGGGGTAGGCGGCGCGCGAGATCTCGGCGAGGCCGGCGACGCCCGAGGGCTCGGCGTTCGAGGCGTAGAAGAGCACGCCGTCGCCCGGCTTCATGTCGTCGCGCATGGAGTTGCGCGCCTGGAAGTTGCGCACTCCTTCCCAGGTAGTGGTGCCGTCGCGCTCGAGGTCGTCGATCGCGTAGGCCTCGGGCTCGCATTTCATCAGCCAGTAGCGCTTGGCTCGGGCCATCTCGATCTCCTTGCCACCCTCAGTGGCCTGCGACCTCATCCCCTATCCCCTTCTCCTGAAGGAGAAGGGGGACGACTGCGATGCGGCCCCCGTCAGGCCCTCCCTCTCCTTTAGGAGAGGGATCGAGGGTGAGGTCGCAGGGCACGGGCGTCTCCGCAACGCGACAGGGGGCCGTCTCACACGCTCTGCCGCAGCATATCGAGCAGCTCGTCGCGGGTGAAGATCTTCGCCAGCTCGGGGGAGTCCGCCTGGACGATGCTCGCCATCATCTGACGCTTCTTCTCGATCAGGGCGGCGATCTTCTCTTCCAGGGTCCCCTCGGTGACCAGCTTGAAGACCTGCACCGCCCGCCTTTGTCCCAGTCGGTAGACGCGGTCGGTCGCCTGGTCCTCCTTCGCCGCGTTCCACCAGCGATCGTAGTGGATCACGGCCGATCCGCCTACGAGGTCGATGCCGGTGCCCCCAGCTTTCAGGCTGCCGAGGAAGACGCGGCAGTCCGGATCCTGGTTGAAGCGGTCGACGATCTCGCCGCGGCGGACGCTGGCGCCGGTGAGCTGGACGAACCCGACGCCGAGCTCTTCGAGGTGGCGCGCCATCAGCTCGATCATCCCCAGGAACTGGGTGAAGACGACCACCTTGTGGCCGCTCTCCAGGCACTCGCCGAGGATCTCGCGGTAGAGCTCCCACTTGCCGGAGACGAGCTCGCCGGCGCGGCCGAGGTCGCCGATCGCCAGCGCCGGATGGTCGCAGATCTTCTTGAGCAGGCTGAGCAGGGCGAAGACGTGGATGTAGGGGAGGTGGCCGTCCGCCGCCGCCTCGATCTCGCGGGCGAGCTCGGCGCCCCGGCCGTCCACGGCGTCGCGGTAGAGCCGCACCTGATCGTCCGAGAGGGTGCAGGTGCGGACGTCCTCGATCTTCTCCGGCAGCTCGTCGAGCACGGTGGATTTGAGGCGCCGGAGCACAAACGGGGAGATCAGGCGCCGCAGCTCGCCGAGGCGGTCGGCCTGCCGTTCCTCGCGGCCGTAGCGCTGCTCGAAACCGGCGTCCGATCCGAGATAGCCGGGGAGGACGAGGTCGAAGAGCGCCTTGAGCTCGCCGAGCGCGTTCTCGATCGGCGTGCCGGTCAGTCCGAGCTTGACGTCCGCCACCAGGTGATCGGCCGCCTGCCAGCTCTGGGTCCCCCGGTTCTTGAGGTTCTGCGCCTCGTCGAACACCGCCAGTGCGAACGGCACGGCGCTCAACGCCTCGGCGTCGCGGCGCAGCACGCCATAAGAGGTCAGCAGCACGTCCCCGGCCTTGAGATCGCCCGGCAGCCGCCGCTGCGTGCCGTGGTGGACGACCGGACGAAGGCCCGGCGCGTGGCGCTGGATCTGGTTGCGCCAGTGGCTGAGGACGCTGGTCGGGCAGGCCACCAGGAAGGGCTCGGTGGCCTCGCCCCGTTCGAGCAGGACAACCATCAGGGCCAGCACCTGGAGGGTCTTGCCGAGCCCCATGTCGTCGCAGAGCAGGCCGCCGAGGCGGTTCTGGACGAGGAAGAGGAGCCAGTCGACGCCGATCTTCTGATAGTTCCGCGGCGGGGTGGCGAGCCCCGGCGATCCCTGGAACGGCGCGGCGGCACGCATCTCCAGGAGGCCGCCGAGACGCGCGGCGGCCTCGCCGTCGCCGGCGACCGTCACGGGACGTCCCGCCGCGGCCTGCAGGCGGAGGAGCTCGCTGGGCGGCAGCCGGAAGCGGTCGGCGTCGGCATCACCGGGGTGGCCGAGCTGGCCGAGGCGGTCGATCTCGCGGAAGGCGGGGGCGTTGAGGTCGATCCAGCCGCCCGCGGTTTCGAGATACGGGAGCCCTTCCTTGCGGGCGCGCAGGATCTCGGCGAGCGAGACGGCGTGGCCGCCGAAGCCGTATTCGACCGCCAGCCAGTACCAGCTCCGGGCGAGCGCTCCGTCGAAATCCACGGCCGAGAGGTCGATGCGATCGAATTCCTTGAAGATCCGCCGGTCGCGCAGCGGCTCGTCGAGCACCAGCAGCCCCTCGCCGAGCGCCGCCTGATTCTCCGCCAGGAAACTGGCCACCTGGCCGCGCTGGAGCTTCATGTTGGCGGGCGCCTTGAATTTGCGCTCCTTGCCCTCGCGCTCCAGCTCGGCCAGCACGCCGAGGTCCTTGATATAGATCAGGTTTCCGTAGCGGAAGCGCTCGAAGTCGCGATGCTCGTAAAACCTTTCCTCGCCGTTGGCCTGGAGGGCGCGGATGACCGGCCGCACCTCGAGGTCGAGCTCGGTCTCCTGGGTGACGCGGAAGATGGACGCCAGCGGCACCGGGCGGATCGCGAGGTCGGCCTGCTCCGGGTACTCGGCCGCGAGGAGCTGGAGCACCGCCCGCACGCGGTCGCGCGGCACGGCGAAGCGGACCATCGGATCGCCGTCCGGCCGCAGATAGGTGAAGGTGAAGAGGCCGCTGGTCTCGTCGATCGCCGGATGGAAGGTGCCGCGCCCGGCGACCTCGCGGACGCAGTGGTAGGCGAGGCGGTGCCAGAAGCTCTCCTCCCAGGTCTGGCGCTGGGTCTTCATGCCGGCCTTGTGGAAGACGCGCTCCTGCTCGGTGCCCTGGAAGAGGGCGAGCCGTTCGAGCAGGCCGGCGCGGTCGAAGATGCCTTCGCCGCCGGGCGCCGCCTTGCCGGTCCGTTCGAGGAAGCGCACCCGCGCCGGAGAGCTGTCGAGATACTCGGCCAGCTCGTCGCCGTTGGGCGCGGTGACGCGGATCACCGGCGCCGGCTCGCGGGGCACCCGCAGCACCCGCACCTTGGCCGAGGCCTGGGGATTGCCCTCGAACAGCAGCCGCGCCACCCGGAACCAGACCGACCCCTCGAACGCCGCCTCCCAGCCGCGTCCCGCGAAGGCCTTCTCCACCTCGGCGACCGCCTGGGAGAGCTCCTTGAGGTGGTCGCAGGTCTGCTTCCGGGCGATCGCGCAGGTGCAGGAGCGCAGGGAGGTGCCGCTGCCGGGAACCACCCCCACGTAGATCGCCGTGTGCGTCTCCCCCGGCCGCTCCGGCACCAGGCCGATCCCCGTTCGATGGAACTCCAGATTCGTGAAGGCGTGCATAATGCTCCCCGGGTGCTACGCGATCGGGCCTCGATGCGAGGACGGGGGATTGTAGCGGAGGTGGAGGCCGGGGTGGAGGGGACAAGGCAAAGAAGCCCGGCACCTTGCAATACGACATCTTCTCCTTGCTCCTCTCGCAGGTGCGGACTAAGATTTACCTGGAGGTGCAGCCGCATGGAGACTTCGGTGACCAAGAAAGGCCAGACCAACATTCCTGCCGTGATTCGCAAACGGCATCACATCAAGGAGGGGGATCGTCTGGTGTGGCTTGATGACGGAGAGGTCATTCGGGTCATTCCCGTCCCTGCGGATCCCTTGAAGGCACTTCGCGGAACGGGGAAGGGAGAAGGGCTCTTGAATCGACTGCTCCAACACCGTCAGGAGGACAGAGAGCGTGGCTCGTAAGAGATTTGTCCTCGATACCTCGGCTCTGTTCACCCTGATCGAAGAGGAAGAGGGCGCGGACCGTGTCGAGGAGATCGTCAGCACCGAAGAAGCCTATCTGCCCTCGCTCGCGCTGCTCGAAGTGCACTACGTGACCCGCCAGGAACGCGGACAGGGAGAAGCGGACCGCCGTTACGCCCTGCTCAAGAAACTTCCTTGCGAAATCTTGTGGCACGTCGACGAGCCAACGCTGCTGACCGCCTCCCGGTTCAAAGCGGCTCATCGGCTCTCTCTGGCCGACGCTCTGATCGCAGCTCTCGCGCACCGTCAAAGCGCTGTCCTCGTTCACAAAGATCCTGAGTTCATTGCTCTGGCCGACGAGGTAGAGCTCGAAGCCCTGCCTTACAAGGGTAAGGCGAACGATTCCTAAAACCCCATCGCCTCGCTCACCGCCTCCCCCAACCTCGCATTCGCCGAAACCACCCCATCCACCCACCCCGTCGCCAGAGGCGCGCCGCCGCGGGTGAGGAGGGCTCCCCCGGCCGCTTCCAGGATCGGCTTCAGGGCGGCCACGTCGTGGAGGGCGACCTCGGCTTCGATCATCGCGTCGGCTCGGCCTTCGGCAACCAGGATGTGCCCCCACCAGTCGCCGAAGCCGCGGGTGCGGGCGGCGCGGGCGACGAGGTTCGAGAAGGCCGGCCAGTGGCCGTGGCGCTGGAAGAGGTTGAGGCCGCCGTGGAGGAGGAAGGCCTGCTCGATCTCCGCGGTCGCGCTCACCCGCAGCCGCCGCTGCCGGCAGGTTTCGAGAAGGGTGCCGGTGCCCCCCCAGGCGCCCTCGCCGCGCGCTCCCCACCAGGTCTCGCCGAGGGTGGCGCTGTCTCCATCGGTCGGGGACGCGGACAGCCCCGAGCCCGGTCCCAGGGCCGGCGCGTGGACGGCGCCGAGGACCAGCTCGCCGTCCAGCTCCAGTCCAATCAGGGTGGCGAAGTAGGGGAGGCCGGCCACGAAGTTCTTGGTGGCGTCCAGCGGATCGATGATCCAGCGGTCGCGCTCACTCCCCTCCTGGCCGAACTCTTCGCCAAGGAGACCGAGCTCGGGAGTGGCGCGGTGGAGGGTCTCGCGGATCGCCTCCTCGGAGCCGCGGTCGGCCACGGTGACTGGCGAGGCGTCCCCCTTGAAATCCACCTTCAGCGCCGCCGACCGGAAATGCTCGCGGTGGATCTCCCCAGCCCGGCGACAGGCGGCGAGGGCGGCCTCGAGGTAGCGCCGGGTGTCGGAAGAAACCGGAGCGTCGGTCATCGCGCTCCGGAGTCTAGCCTGTCAGCCGTTGGGCCGTGCGAACTGTTCCGCGTACCGCCGGGCCTCGGCGAGCACGTCGGCCGGCGGCTCGGAGCACCCCCTGCCGACGAGGATGCTGGCGAGGAAGCCGTGCAGCAGGTCCGCGGCCGCGGCCTCCTCGATGTCCGCCTTCAGGGAGGGCACCAGGACGACGGCGCGCTCCAGCGTGATCCCTGTCCAGCCGACCCGCTGGATCTCCGCGCAGAGGCTATTCGCCTCCGCCTCGGAAAGCGCGGCCTGCTGGCCGCCCTCGTTCCCGCCCACGTTGATCCGATCCGTGAGGACGCCCGACGTGCTCTGCAGCACCGCCCAGGGGTCGCGCGCCGTGGGAATCTCCGCCAATTCATCCTGCGTGACGGTCGCTCCCGTGCTGATCCGCCGCTCGTCGAGCAGCGGAGATTCGGCGGTGACGGTGATCTCGTCTCCGATCGCTGCCATGTCAGGCGGCTGTGCGGTCGGATTGACCGGTACGATCTTGCGGACCGGCTCGATGCCCGCGGGCGCGGTCGCCGCCTCGTCCGTCGCCACCAGGCTGGTGTAGTCGGTGACCAGGTGATGGCGCAGGCCCAGCTCGACGACGCCCCGGCGGATCTCGGCCGCGTCGGCTCCCGTGTCGAGGCTGTCCATCAAACCCTGGATCTTCCGCCGTGCCCAGAGCTTGTCGATGCCCGCTCCCTTCAGCTTGACGGCCGCGGGAAAGGAATCCTGCCAGGCCGCGCCGTCGCGGACGCCGGAGATGCTCACCGGACCCGCCTCCTCCCGCGAGCGCGCCGTGAGCACCAGCGGCTCGCCCAGATACAGGTCCGGAGCGCGCGCGGGCCACGCCTCCGCCGCGGGATCGTTCCATCGCACCTCGATCTGCTGGAGCATGGGGGCGTCGAGCTGGGAGAACAGGGCTCCCATCTCCGATGCCACCTTGCCGGTGTCCGTGATCTGCGTGAACGAGCCGCGTCCGAGCGCCGCCAGTTGCCGGAGAAGCGAGGCCTTGGGCTCGGGACCGATCGCGACCGGGAACAACCGCTGGCTTCCGACGTTCGCGGTGACGAATTCCACGACCGCCTTCTCATCGTCGAGCTCGCCGTCCGTGGCGAAGATCACCTGGCGGACCCGGCCGGACGACGCCTGGGATCGCAAGGCGATCTTGAACGCCGGCAGCATGTCCGTAACGCCGTCCGCGTTGAGTGACCAGATGAAGCGGCGGGCCTGTTCGAGCGCGGCCGGACTGGCGGGAACGCTCTCCGGAAACGCCGAGCTGGTCGCGGTGGCGAAGCGGACGACGTTGAACGTGTCCGTGGGCCGGAGCTTGTCGAGGGCCAGAAGCAGCGCTTGGCGTGCCTGCGTGATCTTGGCCCCCTCCATCGAACCGGACGTGTCGATGATCAGCACCGTCTCCCGCGCCAGGCGTGACGCCACCACCCCGGGTGCGTTCGGCGGTATGACCATCAAAAGGTCATAGCGCTCGCCATCCACCACCTCCGAGTAAAAAGCCCCGCGCGGCTCGCTGCCCACGGCGGGTACCCACTCCAGGACGAAATCGGAATCGGCCGGTTCCACCCCCTTCTTCAGGTCCACGGCGTAGCGAAAATCCTTTCCCTGGGCGACCGTGATCGCATGGCTCGGGCTCTCCAGCCGCGCGAGCGGGAACCCAGGGGTGAGATCGGCGTGGAGAGCGAACGGATTGATCTTCGGAGCCTTACGCCGCCGCACCGGCGGCAGCAGAAGCTCGCCGCCCCCGGCCTTCGCGCGCTCGGATTGCGGTGAGACGACCATCGGGAGCCGCAGGCTGAAGCGGTCCAGCTCCCAGCGCACCACCTGCTGGAGCTCGATCGCGACCTCCACGGTCTCGCCGGGTCCGATGTTGGCCACCGCGGTGGTGAAGACGTCGGGCCGCTGCTGCTCGACCAGGCTGGCCTTGACGCCCTGCTGCTTCGCGTCCTCGTAGGTCTGCCGCGCCTGGTCCTTGTCCTGGATGATCCCCTGGATCGTGCGGTTCCCCACCTTCATTTGCAACCTATCGACCGCCGCGTCGGCCGGCAATGGAAAGATATAGATCCCTTCCAGCCATTCCTGCCCCGGATTCAGGAAGATCTGGGTGATCTTCGTCCGCGCGATGACGCCGGTCACCTTGACCTCGACCGTGGCGCCGAGCACCGGCGCCGGCACGGTCTTGCCCTCCTTGCCTGCGAGGAACAATCCCTGCCGGCGGTCCGGCGCGTCCGCTCCCCATGCGAGGCCGCTGCCGATCATGAATATCAGACAGAGCGCTGCCATTCGAAGAACATTCGATCGCATCTCAAACCTCCCGCATTTTCGGGGCGTCGGTGAGTGGTGGTACGGGATCGGGCAGGCCTCGCAGGACCTCCTGGGGATCTCGCGGCGCGGGTTCTTTCCCCTCAGGATAGGTGCGCAAAGGCAGGCACCGGTTGTAGTCGGGCATGGAGGCCTCGTCGATGACGATGGTGTCTGCGTCGTTCGCAAAGAGATATCGCAACGCCTCGTCGAGCACGTCGGCCGGCGGCTCGGCGCAGTCCGTATCCTGAAGAGCCACTGCGAGGAACCCACGCAGCAGCCCGGCGGCTTCCGCGTTCTCGATTCCCCTTCTCAGGGTCGGCGCCAGCGCGAGGGCACGCTCCCGCGTGATCCCTTCCCAACCGGCCTGCTGGATCTCCGCGCAGAGGCTTTCCGCCTCCACCGCAGAGATCTGGGAATCGGTCAGCATCTCCTCGAAGCTCTCGGTGGGAATCGCATCCGCTCCCCAGGCGCGGCCGCTTCCGATCAGGACCAGCAGACAGAGCGCTGCCATTCGAAGCAAATTCGATCGCATCTCAAACCTCCCGCATTTTCCGGGCCGTCCTCCTTGGAAGACGGGCCTGATGAAGCCTGCCCGGATAGAGCGCAAGAGAGATGCCAGGGTTGGCCCGGTGGACCAAAACCTTTGGGGATAAGGATTCTGATGAACGGAAGAAATTCAGCGATCCATGAAAGTGGACGCTGTGAATCCAATGCTTTGAGGGCGAACGCAAAACCCGAGCGGTTCGTCCCGGGATGGGGACGGAGGCGTCCTCGCCGCGATCGCGCTATACTTCGGGCATGAGATCGGTCGCGGACGAGCTCCGGCAACGAGATCGGGAAACGGTCAATGCCCTCTCCCCTGAGGAACGCCTGGAGCTCGCATTCGCTTTGGGCGACGAAGGGGTCGCGGCGTTCTGCGCGGCTCGTGGTGTTCCTCGCGAGGAAGGAATCCGTCTTCTCCAGCGGCGGCGCCAGGCCGGTCGGACCCCGTCGAAATGCATCAGCGACCTGATCGGCTGAGCCTGCTCGGGGAGGTCGTCGGCACCCTTCGAGACGCCGGCATCCCGTTCGCCGTTATCGGGGCTTCGGCGATGGCGCGCCATGGCGTCCTCCGCGCCACGGTCGACGAGGATCTCCTGGTCATCGACTATCGCTGCCTTCAAACCGAGCTCTGGTCATCGCTGCGTGCCGCCGGTACCGAGGTCGAGATTCGCAAGGGAGACATCTTCGATCCGCTGGCGGGAGTCGTGCGGCTCTCCCAGGAAGGCCAGCGGCCCGTGGATGTGGTCGTCGGGAAGTCCGCTTGGCAACGAGAGGTGCTCGAACGCGCGGCGTCAGGTGTCCTGGACAACAGGCTTCCGGTGGTCAGCGCAGCGGACGTCATCCTTTTGAAGCTCTACGCTGGAGGACCGCAGGATGCCTGGGACATCCACCAGCTCCTCGCCGCGGAGAACCGGGAGAGCTTGATCGCGCAGGTGGATCAGGAGCTTTCGCGCCTTCCCGCATCCAGCGCCGCACTTTGGAAAAAGATTCTCGAAGGCTGAAGCGTCCTCCGACTCACCCCTTCGCGGCGCGGATCATCTCTTCCAGGCGGTCGAGGCCGCTGCGGACCTCGTCGATCGCGGGTCCGAAGGAGAGGCGGACGTGCTGGTGGAAGCGCGAGAGGCGCTGGGCGCGGCGGTGGCCGGGGTTGACGTCGGAGAAGAGGCCGGGGACGCAGATCACCTGGTGCTCCAGGGCGGCGCGGAAGAAGGCCATGCCGTCCGAGATCGGCTCGGGGAGGTCGCGTACCGAGGCGAAGGCGTAGAAGGTGCCGGCGGGCTCGGGGGAGATCCGCATCCCCATCTCGTGCGCGCGGCGGGTAGCATGCGAGATCGAGGGCTGTGAGCGAGAGAGAGCGGGCGGCCGGGGAACCCGCGGCCGCCCGCGGGTGGCTCAGGCGTTGCCGACCGTATAGGTGAAGGGCTTAGGCTGCGGATGATACACGGTGTCGTTGATCTGCGACGTGCCGCAGAAGTCCGTCAGGCCACCGGCGGCCACTTCCTGCAGGGCCAGAGTCGTCAGGGTCTCGCGCTGGATCGAAAGCTTCTTCGTCATCTGCTTCTTCAAAATGACCTCCTTGTTGGGCTGCCGGAGAGACGACCTCCGGCGCGGCCATTTTAACGCAAAACCGAAGGGCTGGTTCCCATCCCCATCGCCCGTAGCGGCCCCGCCAGATCCTCCGGCACCGGCGCCACGATTCTCACCGACTCGCCGGTCTCGGGGTGCTCGAAAGCAAGCTCCAACGCGTGCAGGGCGAGCCGGTGGAGGCCAAAGCGGTCGCGGAAGAGGCGGTTGTGCTCCCCCTTGCCGTAGCGGACGTCGCCGATCAGCGGGTGGCTGAGGTGCTTGAAATGGCGGCGGATCTGGTGGCGGCGGCCGGTGCGCGGCCGGGCCTCCATCAGGGCGTAGCGCTCGAAAGTGGCGAGGCGGCGGAATTCGGTCAGCGCCGGCACGCGGGGGCCGTCGACGTCGCGGGGGATCGGATGGTCGATCACCCCCGACTCCGGCGGGATGCCGCGCACCAGGGCGAGGTAGCGCTTGGCGACCGCCCCCGCCTCGAACTGCTCCTGGAGGCGCCGCGCGGTCCCCGGATCGAGCGCGAAGAGGAGGACGCCGCTGGTGGCGCGGTCGAGGCGGTGGACGGCGTGGACGTGCCGGCCGGCGCGGTCGCGGACGAGCTGCAGGGCCACCGTGCGGTCGCGCGCCGCGCCCCGGTGGACCGCCAGGCCGGCGGGCTTGTCGACGGCCAGGAGGACATCGTCCTGGTAGAGCACGGGGAGGTCCGGAGGGGGCGGCATGATTCGGAGGTCGGCTTTCGGGCCAGCATACCGAAATCGGAGCCGGACCCGGTTAGAATGCCGGTCAAATGCCGCACCTGAAGTCGGACGCCTCGACCCTGGGAATGTCGGGAACAGGCCGGCTGTCGCCGATCCAGGGAGGTCGGACCAGCCCCGCCGCGGTCCCGGCGCTCACCCTCCTCTACCACCCGGACCTGCGCCGGGTCGGCGACCGCGCGCTGTTGAGCGAGCTGCCGCTCGGCCGCGAGGCGCTGCTCGGCCGTCTCCAGCCCGAGCTCGCGGCGCCGGACGCGGCGGCGGGCGAGCCGCTGGGCGACCGCCACATCAGCCGCGAGCCCCTGCGCCTGCGGCCGGCGGCCCAGGGGGGCATCACCCTCGCGGCCGGGGAGAGCCGGACGAGCGTGAAGGTGGACGGCGTGCCGCTCGCGGGGGACTTGGCGATCTCGGCGGCGGACCTCGCCCGCGGCGTCGTGCTCGAGCTGGCGGACCGGATGGTGCTGCTCCTCCACGCCCTCGACCATCAGGCGGCGCCGGCGGCGAAGCGCTTCGGCCTGGTGGGCGACAGCGGCGGCATCGCCCGCGTGCGCTCCGAGATCGCCGGCGTGGCCGAATTCGACGTCCCGGTGCTGCTGCGTGGCGAGACCGGGACCGGCAAGGAGCTGGCGGCGCAGGCGCTCCACGACGCCAGCCGGCGCCGCGGCGGACCGTTCATCGCCGTCAACCTCGGCGCCATCCCGCCGACGCTGGTCGCCTCGGAGCTGTTCGGCGCCGCCCGCGGCGCCTACACCGGCTCGGTGCAAGGGCAGGAGGGGTACTTCCGCAAGGCCCACGGCGGCACCCTGCTGCTCGACGAGATCGGCGAGGCGACCCCCGAGGTCCAGGTGATGCTGCTGCGGACCCTGGAGACCGGCGAGGTCCATCCCGTGGGCACCCAGAGCCCGCAGCGCGTGGACGTGCGGGTGCTCTCCGCCACCGACGCCGACCTCGAGGCGCGCGCCGCCGCGGGGGAGTTCCGCGCCCCTCTCCTCCACCGCCTGGGAGGCTACGAGATCTGGCTCCCGCCGCTACGCGAGCGGCGGGACGACATCGGCCGCCTGCTCGTGTACTTCCTGCGCCGCGAGTTGGGAGCGCTCGGCGAGGCCGGCCGCCTCGATCCCGGCGCGCCCCTGTGGCTCACCCCCGGCGTAGTCGTCCGCCTCGCCTGCTACGACTGGCCCGGCAACGTCCGCCAGCTCCGCAACGTCGCCCGCCAGATCGCCATCGGTAGCCGCGGCCAGCCTCGGGCGGAGATCGGCCCCGCCGTCGAGCGTCTGCTGCGCCAGGCGACCCCTTCCCAGGCGATCGAGATCGCGTCAGGATCGGCGGCACCCCCGGAACGCCGGCGGCCGTCCGACGTCTCCGAAGGTGAGCTGATCGCGGCGCTGCAGGCCTGCCGCTGGGACCTCCAGGCGGCGTCCGAGCGGCTGCACATCTCGCGTCCGTCCCTGTACGCCCTGGTCGAAGCGAACCCGCGGCTGCGCAAGGCCGGCGACCTCTCGACCCAGGAGATCGTCACCTCGTGGGAGGAGTGCGGCGGCGACGTCGAGGCCATGGTGGACCGTCTGGAGGTGTCGCGGAAAGCCCTCTCCCGCCGGCTCCGGGAGCTGAAGCTGATCTGAGCGGACCGCCCACCATGACCGACCCGCTCGGAAAGATCGGCCCCTACCAGCTCCTGAGGCGCCTCGGAGCGGGCGGCATGGGGGAGGTCTACCTCGCCTACGACGAACGCCTCGATCGCCAGGTCGCGATCAAGCGGATCCGGTCCGACAAGGGCCCCAGCTCCGAGCGCCGCGAGCGCTTCCGCCGCGAGGCGCGCGTCGCCGCCCGGCTGAACCATCCCGCCATCGTCCAGGTCTACGACGTCCTCGCCGAGGGGGACGTGGATTCGATCGTCATGGAGGCGGTGGAGGGAACCGACCTGCGGACGCTGATCGGCGACCGCCCGCTGCCGCCGGAACGCGCCCTGGTGATCGCCCGCGACATCGCCGAGGGGCTGGCGGAGGCGCACCGCCAGGGGATCGTCCACCGCGACCTGAAGAGCGAGAACGTCCTCGTCACCCCGGCCGGGCGCGCCAAGATCACCGATTTCGGGATCGCCAAGCGGCTCCTCGCGGAGAAGACGGAGGAGTCGCTGACGGCGATCGGGCACGTGCTGGGGACCTACCGCGCGATGTCCCCCGAGCAGGCGCGCGGCGAGGAGGTCGACCACCGCTCGGACCTCTTCTCCTTCGGCATCCTGCTCTACGAGATGCTGACCGGGCTCTCCCCGTTCGCGGCCGACAACGAGCTGGCGATGCTGAACCGGATCGTCCGCGACCGCCAGACGCCCGCGCGGGAGGTCAACCCGGGAGTGCCGGAGAGCCTCTCGCTGCTGATCGACCACCTCCTGGAGAAGGATCCGCGGCTGCGGCCGCGCAGCGCCGCCGAGGTGGGACGGGAGCTGGGAGCGGGCGTGACGGCGACCGCCCTGGCGACCGGCACCGGGACGGGTCTCGGGACCGCCGCCGAGCCGCTCCTCTCGGGCCTGTCGCAGCCGCGCGCCGCTCCCCCGCGCGGCAGCGAGCCCTCCTCCTACCGCCTGCCCGGGAAGCGCTCGCCGCTGCGCGTCGCCGCCTGGAGCGGCCTGGCGCTGCTGATCGCCCTGATCGCCGCCGGCGGCTGGCTCGTCTTCCGCCCCGCCGCCGAGCCGACGTACGTAGCGGTGCTCAAACCGCTGGTCCACGGCGCCCCCGGACCGGCGTTCGATCTCGACCTGCTGGCCTCGGACCTGCGGATCGCCTCGGTGCAGGGGTTGCTGTCCCTCCAGGGGCTCTCGGCGAAGAGCCTGGAACAGACGGACGCGGTCCCCGGCCTTCCCGCGGCGGTGGCGCGGGCGGTAGGCGCCGACGAGGCGGTGAGCACCCGGCTCGACTGCGTGGCCGGCAACTGCCGGGTCGCCCTGAGCCGGATCCGGGCGCGCGACGGCACCGTGCTCTGGGCGGAGCGCTTCGAGATCCCCGCCGACGACCTCAGCGTCGCCGCCGCGTCGGTGGTGACGCAGATCCGGCAGGCCTACGCGGAGCGTTCGCCGCGCCGGGGAACCTTCGTCAGCGAGGCCAGCGACCGCGAGCTGCGCGAATTCCTGACCCTGCGGCGCCGCTTCGATTCCCGCCAGGAGGCGTCGCTCGACGACATCCTCCAGCGGCTGGAGGCGCTCCGCCGGCGGGCTCCCCGCTTCCTCGAGGTCTACGTGCTGGAGCTCGAGGTGGCGCGGTTCCAGCACTCCTTCTCACGCCGGCCGGAGGTGCTGCAACGGGCCTTCGCCGTGGCCGCGGAGGCGAGGAAGCTGGCCCCCGAGGACCGCCGGGTGCTCCGGGCCCTCTTCTACACCGCGCTCGAAGGGGGGGACCTCGCCAGGGCCGAGGAGGCCCTCGGCCAGTTCGAGCGGATCGACCCCGGCGACGTCGCCATCCTTGAGCTCCGCTCCGGCCTCCTGCTGGCGCGCGGCCAGACCCGCGAGGCCATCGACCTGATGCGCGAGGAGGCCCGGCGCCACCCCTCCTATAAGCGGCTGGCGACGCTGGGCATCGTCGAGTTCCAGCAGGGGGAGATCGCCGCCGGCCGCCACCACCTGGAGGCGAGCCTGCGGCGGGCCCCCGGCAATGCCGATGCCCTCTCCGCCCTCGGCCAGTTGGAGCTGCAGAGCGGCGACCCCCGGCGCGCCGTGCAGCTCTACCAGGCGCTGGTGCGGCGCTCGCCGGGGTTCGCCGAGGTTTCGAACCTGGGCCTCGCCGAGCTCCTCACCGGCCGCTACGCCGACGCGGCGGCCGCCTTCGAGCGGGTGGTGCGGGAGACGCCCCGCAACCCCTTCGTCGTCCTCAACCTCGCGGACACCTACCTGCTGCTGGGCCGCAAGGCGGAATCGGCGGCGCTCTACGCCCAGGTGCTCGACCTGATCGCCCAGGACCGCAACGCCACCGGTCCGCAGTTCCTCACCGTGAAAGCGCAGGCCCTGGCCCACCTGGGTCAGGGCCTCCCCGCCGTCACCGCCCTGCGCGAGGCGCTCCGTCTCGCCCCCGAGAGCAGCGCCCCGGCCTTCGAAGCCGCCGTCGTCTACGCCCTGCTGGGAGAGAAGACCAGCGCCATCGCCAGCTCCGAGGCCGCTCTCAAGAGCGGCTATTCGACGAGCTGGTTCGCCCTCCCCTGGTTCGACGGCCTCCGCGCCGATCCGCAGTTCCGCGAGATGCTCGCCCGCTACGCCGCCAGGCCGCCGCGCTGAAGACCGTCCCGCTCAGTGGACGAGCGTGCCGACCAGCTCGGGCTCGTCCATACCCGTGACGGCGTCGTTCCCCCCACCCTGATTGATCGGATTGTTGATGATGGTGGGATCGAGGATCTGCTCGGGCCCGTTGGAGCTCACCGGCGAGCAGTGGAATTTGACGTCCGCCTGGAACCCCGAGTGGGAATCCAGGTTGTCGTTGTAGATCCAGGCCATCAGCTTGTCCGCGCCGATCGACGGGGTCAGCATCGGCGACGGAGGATCGATCTCTACCCAATTGAACCGCAAATCGGTGCCCGCCGGCAGAGCGAAGGAGAACGTATAGCCGCCGCCGGCCCAGACCGCCAGCTTCTGCTGCGCCGGATCGACGTGGACGCCGACCGGCACGTCGGCCGGATTCACCGAGATCCCATCGGGATCGATCACGATCGGCAGCGACAGGCTCGCCGGGTTCACCACGACGCCGAGGGAATAGGCGGTCGCCGGTCCGGTCTGGCAGATCGCCATCCCGAACCCCTGGGCCAGCGGCAGCACGCTCACGTCGAGGAAGAAGGACGCCTGCACCGGAGTCGAGCCCAGGACCGTCACCGGCGGCGACGCCGCGGCGCTCGAAATACTGGGCGCGTTGACGACGATAGTGTAGGTGTCGGCGGCGTTGACCGAAATGACGTCCCGGATCGTCGCGTCCGGGGGCGTGGCGAAGCGGGAGTAAAAGACGCCCGCCGGCAGATCGCTGAACTTCGCGGTGCCCTGCGCATCCAGAGTGATCGTAATCGTCGATGGCATGACAATCTCCTTTTCATGAAGCGATCGTTTCCAGCCCCGCATTGCCGAATGGAATCGTCCATAGGATAGAGCAACCGGCGTGCCATCGAAAAGGTGCGCCTCTCCCCAGGGAAGAGCGCGCGAAAAGGCAAGGGCCGACACGTCGGTGACGTGTCGGCCCCGGGTTCCGACGAGTCCTCGCCGAAGGTCGCCGCCTACCGGCGGAAACGGTTGAAACGGGCGGGCGAGAAGGCGCTGCGGATCTGCACCAGGCGCTCCTCGGTCGGCTTGGTCGTGGGATCAACCTCGCGGTGGACCGGCTCGGCGATGCCGGCGCGCTGGCGCGGGCGCTCGGCGTGACGCGGCTGCTCGTCACCCTGCGGACGCCGCGGTCCGTCGTTGCGGCGCGGCTGCTGCCGGTCGCCACCGGCGAAGCGCGGCTGCTCGTCACCCCGCGGCCTCCCACCACCCCCTCCCTGACCACCGCCAGGGCGGTGCCCCCGCTGCTGCTGCTGGGGGGGCCGGGGCTGGCGCGGCGCCTCGGCCGGCCGACCCTCCGTGCGCCGCTTCGCCTTCTCGTCCAGGCGGGCCCGCTCCTCGGCCTCGCGCTGGGCCTTCTTCTCGGCCTTCGCCTTGGCCCGCGCGCGCTCCTCGGCGCGGCGGGTGCGGATCGCCGCGATCCGCTCCTGGAGCGGGATCTCGAAACGGTCCGCCGGCTTCGCCTCGTAGTCGAACCCCTCGACCATCCGCCGCGGCAGGCGCGAGCCGACCTCGCGCTCGATGGCGTTGAGCTCCTCGCGCTCCTCCTCCGCCACGAACGTAAAGGCGTCCCCCACCATCTCCGCCCGGGCGGTGCGGCCGACCCGGTGAATGTAGTCCTCGGGGATGTTCGGCACGTCGAAGTTGATGACGTGCGACAGCGCCTCGACGTCGATGCCGCGGGCGGCGATGTCGGTCGCCACCAGCACCTGCAGCGTGCCGGCCTTGAAGCGCCCCAGCGCGTCCGTGCGCTGTGCCTGGCTGCGGTTGCCGTGGATGCGGTCGCAGGAAACCCCCTGCTTGTCGAGGAACTCGGCGAGGCGGTTCGCCCGGTGCTTGGTGCGGGTGAAGACCAGGACATTCTTGATGTCCCCCCGCCGCAGCAGCTCGACCAGCAGATAGGGCTTCAGGTCCTCCTTGACCGGATAGACCGCCTGCGTGATGCCGGGCGCCGGCGCCGACTTGCGCTCGACGTTCAGCCGCGCGGGCTCGCGCAGCATCTCGCCGGCCAGCTCGACGATCGGCTGCGGCAGGGTCGCCGAGAAGAAGAGCGTCTGCTCCGGCCGGGGCAGGTGCTGGAGCACCCGCCGGACGTCGGGCAGGAAGCCCATGTCCAACATCCGGTCCGCCTCGTCGAGGACGAGGATCTCGAGGCCGTCGAGCTTCGCGTAGTCGTGCTGGAAGTGGTCGAGGAGCCGCCCCGGCGTGGCCACCAGGATGTCGACTCCCTTGCGGAAGTTCTTCTCCTGCGGCCCCATGGCGACGCCGCCGAAGACGGCCGCCCCCTTGATGGCCGTGAACTGGGCGAGCCCCTGCATGTGCTCGACGATCTGCGCCGCCAGCTCCCGCGTGGGGGCGAGGACCAGCACCCGGGTCGTGCCGCGGGGCTTGTCGTGCAGGCGGTGCAGGATCGGCAGCAGGAAGGCGGCGGTCTTGCCGCTGCCCGTCATCGCGCAGGCGAGCACGTCCTGGCCGGCGAGGGCGGGGGGGATGGCGTCCTGTTGAATGAGAGTGGGTTGCTCGAAGCCCACGCTCTCGATGCCGCGGAGAAGGTCGGGGTGAAGGCCGAAATCCGAGAAATCGCTCAAGCGTCGTGTTCCTTCCGGGCGCACGCCATTGCGTAAGGGCGAGGACGCCACGTCATGTTTCCGGCGAAAAGGAAAAGAGAACGGGGACTTGCCGGCGAGGCCGCCGCTCGGGCTCATCTGTTTTTGAGCCGCTTCGCACTTGCGCCCGCCAGGAGGCGGGCGCAGACCTATCGTCTCATATTTCGGCCGGCTTGCCAAGAGGGCACCGCCGAGGGGCGTCTCCCCGGGGATCAGGCCCGGGCCCGCTGGCGCCGCGCCTGCCAGATCTCCCAGACCGCCGGCAGCAGCGAGAGCACGATGATCATCAGCACCACCAGCGAGAAGTTCTTCTGCACGAACGGCAGGTTGCCGAACAGGTAGCCGGCCAGCGTGCAGAGCAGCACCCACCCCGTGCCGCCGATGAGGTTGTAGCTCATGAACCGGCCGTAGCTCATGCTCCCCAGCCCCGCCACGAACGGCACGAAGGTGCGGACGATGGGGACGAACCGGGCGATGATCACCGCCTTGCCGCCGTACTTTTCGAAGAATTCGTGAGTCTTGTCGATGTGCGCCGGCTTGATCAGCCGCTTGCTGGCCACCAGCCGGGCGCCGAGGAAGTGCCCGATCCAGTAGTTGGCCGTGTCGCCGAGGACGGCGGCGGCGACCAGGGCGCCGATCAGGGCCCAGATCGACAGCGACCCGTTGGCGGCGAAGGCGCCGGCCGCGAACAGCAGCGAGTCGCCGGGGAGGAACGGCGTCACCACCAGCCCCGTCTCGCAGAACACGATGGCGAAGAGCAGCAGGTACGTCCAGGCCCCGTACTGCTGAATGATCGGGCTCAGGTGCTTGTCCAGGTGCAGGACAAAGTCGAGCAGGCCCTTGAGGATTTGCATGAGTGCCTCGCGAAAGCGTCGCCCGGAGCGGTCCGGAGCGGGGAAGCCTAAAGGCTCCCCGGCCGCAAGTCCAGCCGCCGGGCCGCCTCAGGCGCCGACGATGCGCAGCTCGAAGTCCGTCAGCTTGAGGACCTGCAACACGTAGGTGAAGGCCATGTCGCTCGCCGAAGTGTAGGTGGGGGCGTGGACCGGAAACTCCTCTTCTTCCATCTGGCCCGTCGGATTCAAATAGGCGACCGACGCGGCGAACTGGCGCACCTTCAGCATCATGACCTTCCACTCCTTGACCGTAAATGTTTAATTTTGGAAGCTCCGCGGCGCCCGCCTGGAGCCTTCCCCCAGCACAAAAGGGAGACGGCTCGGAAGTATACTCCGATTCCGGTGGGTTTCAACAACGAGATCAGAAATCGGGCGGGCCCGGGACATCGGGATGTGCCCAACTCAACCCGTCGGGCAGATCGCAAGCCGCATATTCGATATGAATCACCCGGCGATGCTCGCCCGTTCGCGATTTCGAGGAAGCGTGCAGCAGGAGCGGCCGCATCAACATGATTCCACCCTCACTTACCGGACAGGTAATCTCTCCGAGCTCTGCCCTCACCGACGGGATCTCCGAGGCCGCGATACGACCCAAGCGGTGACTCCCGGGAACCACGCGCAACGCTCCCCGGTCGGCCGGAGTCTCATCGAGGTGTACGCGGATCGCCATCATGCTCGACAGGATCTCGATCGGTGGCTGCACGTGAGGGATGCCGTCCTTGACCGTCCACGGCCCGAACCCTTCGACGTCCCGAGCCTCCCGCACGGCGATCGTAAGATCCTGATGCCACGGAACCTTCCAGTTCGATCCCGGAGTCTTGTCGAACCCCGTGATCTTGACCGGCCGCGCGGCGCTCCCCAGAGCTTCTCTCGCCAAAGCAGCGGGGGGGCCTTCGGCGGCCAGCTCCAGGATCGCGTCCGACTTCAGGCCGAGACTGCGGATGCCACCCGAGCGAGGATCAGGAGGAGCCAGTCGATCGAGCTCGCCTCGAAGGCGGTCGACCTCATCGCCAGATAGGAACGTCGCCACGATCGCGAATCCGTTGACTTCAAGGCCGTTCATTCAACTCTCCCCTCGACACTCCGCTCAGCTTCGCTTCCAAGGTCCTCTTAATGGAAACGGCGCAGGATGAGCCTCTTCATAGGTTAGCTCGCGAAACCCTCCACCAATCTGCAGACCACGCCCCTCAACCCAGGCAATAATGTTGTCCAACAGCTCTTCTGCCGTCGTGTCCGGCAAGAGATTTTCCTCTTGCTGCTCGAGAACGAAATGGAAAATCCAACCTTGCTGAGGATCGCGGGTAGACATCAGGGCCTCGCAGTTTGCAGAGTCATTAGGTTGCGCCGGAACCCATAGCTACTTCCATACGCTCGACTCTTCACTCCACACCACCCGCTCTGGCGTCCCTGGCTCTGGTGCGAGGTAGAGGATCTTGCGATGCCCTCCGCCCCACACATCTAGAAAGAGACCGTGGCGGGCCGGCTGAACCATCGAGGGAATGAAGCTCGTTGACGACCAGATTTCCTCCTTGCCCTTTCCTGGCACAAAGCGCCAAACGCTGCCGCGCTTTGTTCCACCGTGCTCTTCGTAGAAGCCAAACAGGATCTTGCCCTCGATTTGGCGGCTCCAAAGGAGCCCTCCTCGAGCGACAACCTCGAGCTTGCCGCCGAGCCGAAGAGAGTACAGCGTGTCGGCCGCCGAGAATACGAACTGCGAGGGAGAGAGTAGGTGAAAATCAATAGGGTTCGATAGAATATCCGGAAGCTCGACTCTCTGAATGTCGCGCTCTCCCTTGATGAGCAAAAGTGCAGGCTTCGGTGAGTCTACAAGGCACGCCCGCACCTCAGTCCCGAGGAAACGGGGAAACAGACACCCCTTGGGAAACCAAGGAGGCTCAGAAAAGGCCGCGCTACTCGGCAGATATGTGTCGCACAGAGAGCCTTCCGCATCAGAGCATAGCACCACGTTTCCGCGATCGTCAGCCCCTGCTACGCGCGACAGAGTGCCCTCCATCGTGTTGCTCTTGATGACCTGGACTGCACCAGCCCGCGTGGCAACGACGGTTTGGCCGGGATTCCCATGACCACGCAGAAGCGCGACAAGCCGGCCATCAGCAGCCTGGTAGAATTCCGTGATCGCCTCAGGAGAAGCCGCCAGGACCTTGCGCCATCCTGCCTTAGGGCTCCAGAAGCAAACTCCCTCTAACTTTGGGCAGACAAACGGAATCGCAATCTCAGGAGGCATCGCAATGGAAGGCGTGAGAACGGCCTTCCCAGAAGCAGCGCTGACGCCTGCGAGTGTGAGGGCCCCCGCCAAGCCAAACGGCCAAAGTTTATCTAGTTGCAAGAGACGTAAACTCCTCCTCAGGGCACTCATGCACCGTCACGAGCCTCCTCCGCTAGCCGAAGCCCAGCTACAACGATCCCTTCGAGGCAGACCGATCCGCCCTACTCGACCTTGGCGTAGCTCACTCGAAGGACGCTCGACCGACTGCCTCGCCGCAGCCTTAGGTCAATTATAGGATTAGGTCCGAGAACTTTCCAAGTCGGCTTCTCAAACGGCCACTCTAAGAAGACTCGCTTCACAGAAGCGGGAGGTATGGTACGCCACTGAAGAGCACCACCGCCGGGCATTTTGGCATCAAAGACCCCTATCTCAGTTGAGAGCTTCGCGGATTCGATCACTAATGGTGTCACTGCTTGATTTGTGATCTCAAATTCAGAAGTAAGGATCTCGCTCGTAAGCAACTCGTCCATACCCCAGGTACGAAACTTCGCGTCGCCTTCAACCAAAACCCATTCCAACCCCCCTTTTTGTGGCGTCCAGCCCTTGGGCCTATAGGTATACGAGCTATCACATGCTGGAAGAAATAGGAAAAATACAATGAGCCCTCGCCTCGCCAAGAGCATTAAGCTTAACTTAGCTCCGACTTGAGCACAACTAGACTGGTGGTGGCACATAGACAAGAAACCCCTCGATAAACTGAAATCCAACCTTGAATTTTCCCTGCACAGAGGCTTCATCCAATGCACCTGACACCTTATCCATCTCCTCCTCTAGCAACGGCTGACCGTTCTCAAGCTTATCAAGGATTCCGGGGTTGTTACTCAAAAAGTCTTTTAGGACTGATTCAACTCTGTCCGCTACCTTTTCAGTCACTTCGTTTTTGTAGGCATCGAAGTCAGACATGCCGGAATGCTTGTTGACAAGATATTCGAAGCCGTACAACTGCACGAAGTCCGATTTGCCCAGCTTTCTGTACTGAAGAACATGTACCAGTTCGTGCGCGACTGTCGTAATCCCGCTGACTGACTTCGCCTTGAACTGATTGAACTTTCGGCTAGTCAAAAATATCTCCTCTCCGACCGTGATACCGCTCTTTATACCCACAAACCTTAATGTGTCGAAGAGCATTCCGCCATGGATGCCGACACTGTCAAAGTTGCCGTGCAAAAACAAGCTATAAAATACGCTGAGCCTCGCATCCAGCGGCTCTAGCCCATCGGGATCTATATAGCGCATCGGGTTACATAGGCTATAATTATATCTGTTCCAACTCGTAGGATCATTTGGCTTTCCGGCGACAGTGTCTGTGCTCAAAAACCGCCCCGTCACCGGGCTCTCATGTCGCGCGTGCATATAATCCAGATCATCCGCCGAGGGGTTCGCGCCCGTCTGGGCGTTCAGGTCCCGTTCGTGGCCGGTGAACTGCATGCGGTCGGCGTTGGAGTCGAAGGGGGTGGCTTCTTCTCCGAAGGGGTAGTAGACGTGGTAGTCGGTCGGGGTGCCGGCGGTGTTGGTGACGAGGCGGACGGTTCCGAGATGGTCGAGGGCGAAGTGGCGCCGCTGGCCGTTTCCCAGGTAGCCGGCGAAGAGGAGGCCGTCGCGGTAGAGATAGTCCTCGGCGACGCTCCAGGCTCCGTTGTTGTTGGTGAAGTCGCGCAGGACCTTGCCGTCGAGGCCGCGGAGGGTCCAGCGGGAGAGGTTCAGCCCCAGGTTGTAGGACCAGACGCGCTCGTCGTCGGCGGTGTAGACGTAGATCCAGTCCTCCGCGCCGCTGGTCATGTGCTGCATCTGGTTGAAGGCGTCGTAGAGGTAGGTGGCGCTGTTCCAGCTCGTCAGGTTCCCCGCGCCGTCGTAGTTGACGGTCCCGGTCAGGCGGTTGGTGGACGTGGAGGTCGCCGTGTTGCGGACGGCGGGCGTGCCGGCGCCGAGTTGGGTGGTGATCGACTGCAGGTTGCCGTAGTCGTCGAAGGCGTAGGCCTGCTTCTGCTGGGTGCCGGCGCCCGTGGTGCCGGGGAACACGGCTCCCGTCTTCAGCCGCGAGAGCGAGTCGTATTCGTACCAGGAGGTGCCGATCTTCCAGATGTTGCCGGCACCGTCGTATTGATAGGCCCCGGTGGTCCAGAGGGTCGCGCCGCCCAGCGCGGCGGTGATGGAGGAGGGGCGGGGGATGCCGTTGGGGTCGTTGCCCTGCGTGTCCACCACGCCGTTGCCGTGCGCGACGTCCTTGACCATGCCGTTGGAATAGTAGGTGATCCCGACGCCGGCCGCCTGGCCCGGTACCGTTCCGGTAAAGCCGGAGAGGCCGGTCAGCCAGCCGTTGGTGTAGAGGTTGGTCAGGCTGCGCGCCGCCGAGGTGCAGCCCGCGAAGGTGCACTGCGGGTAATTGATCGTCTGCGCGTGGCCGAGGTCGTCCCAGGCGAAGCTCTGGGTGAAGGATTCATTGGTGCCGCCGTTGACGGAAAGCTGGGTGTCGCGCTGCGAGGGCCGCCCCTGCTTTCCGGCGTAGGTGTAGGTCTCGGTGATCAGCGCCGTGAACGCGGTCCCACCGATCACCGGCTAGTTGTAGCGCAGGGCCTGCTGGACCTTGCCACGGCGGAGGTCGGCGCCGGAGTTGTTGGGACCGAAGACGAAGTACTTGAGGACGCACTGGCCGCCGCCTTCCCAGGCTGCGCCCTCGCTGACGCTCCGCCGTCTCCGTAGCCTTCGGAGGCTGTCGTGGGCATTGATGCCCGGGCGGCGGAGGCGTTCGCGTCCAGGGAACCTCGGCCCGCGCGATCGGTCGGTCGGCCTGGGCAATTTGTGGTTCCACCTCCCTTGCGGTGCCGTCCGCCCGGACGCGCCGGCCTGCAACCCAGCCGATTGGAAGGCTCGCCGCGGTTGAAAGTCCTTCCGCCCACTTGGGCGACTCCACCAACCACCTGGCGGAAGGACCAACCACGTGGGCGACGCTTCCGCCCACCTTGAAACCTCAACCGCCCACTTGCGCGGAAGGACCAACCACGTAGAAAACTCTTCCGCCCACATGGGCGAGTCCACCGCCCACTTGGGCAACTCGACCAACCATCGCGGCGGAACGCCCGCCCACGTGGGCGGCTCCGCGAACCATCTGGGTGGAACGGCCGCCCACGAAGGCGGAAGGACCAATCCTGTGGGCGAGAGCTCCGCCGAGTTGGGTGAGACCCCGAATAGCGTGGGCGGAGGGCGAGAACCCGAGGGCGATCAGGCCCCCGGCGAGGGCAGAGCCAGCGACCGCGGGGGGATGAAAAAAATCTTTTACACCCCGGCTCGCTTTTCGCGGCCACCTGCACCGGGGTCTTATAGAGCAGCACTCCAGGCCAGTTGGCGAGCCGGTTCAGCGGTTTCGCCGGGCGGAAGGTTCTACGGAATGTACGGATCGTTTGCGGAGCTGACTTCATCGGGCCGTTCACGAGATGGCGGCGTCTGACCGTCTCGATACCCTTGCCTCAGGGTCGCAGCTTTCATAGGGAGAGCTTGCGACAACCTGAAGGCCCAACTGTCGGTCTTCGGAGGTACCACGTAATGCGGATCAGAGGTATGAAGTACATGTTGGCCCTGTCTTGCGGATTACTGGCCGTCAATGCTTTCGCCGCCGAGAAGCCGTTCGCGGACGCCGACCACGTCGTCTACAGCCCGGCGCGGGGCGTCGCGCACCTGCCGACCAAGTCCAACGTCACCAACCATGGCGGCGGCGTGCTGGCCTCGGCCAAGCTGGTCTTCATTTTCTGGGGACCGAACTTCAACAACGCGGCGTCCGCCGACTACGCCTACGCCCGCGCCCTGCAGGCGTTCCGCAACCAGTACGGCACGACCCCCGAGTACAAGACCATCACGCAGTACGGCGCCCTCCAGACCAACCTGGGCTCCGGCACCGCCGACTGGTTCGATACCTCGACGCCGCCGACCAACGTCACCGACGCGAAGGTTCAGGGCGAGGTCAACGCCTACCTGGCCAGCCACGGCACCTACAACTCCAGCACGATCTATGAGGTCGTCATCCCGAGCTCCTCGTACTCCTCGAGCGGCTCGAGCGACTCGTGCGGCGGCCCGAGCCTGGCGTACTGCGCCTATCACGGCTCCTACAGCGGCTCCCACGGCACCACGATCTATTCCATTCAGCCCTATCCGAGCTGCAGCGGCTGCAAGGTCTCCGGCTGGACGGCGGCGCAGAACGAAGAGCATTTCGTCTGCCACGAGACCCGCGAAGCGGCGACCGACCCGGTCAACGGCTGGTGGGATGGCCGGACGGGCGAAGAGGCCGACGACAAGTGCGCCTGGTCCCCCTCGCCGTTCATCGGCACGGGTGGCTACGGCTACCAGTACGAGTGGTCGAACGCGGACGGCGGCTGCGTCCGGACCAAGTAAGCAGGCTGAGCCCAGCTCTGCCTGACGAGGAGACCCCGGCGGGAGACTGCCGGGGTTCTCTCTTTTGCCAGCCTTCACCCCGCCGGCTCGCTTTTCGCGGTTGCCTGCACTCTGACCTATAGAGACCCTCATCCAGGGAACGCCGGCTCGGCCGGTTCCCGTGCGCGCTCTTTCCTCGCCATGCTCCGATCTTTTGCAGATCCCGCTCCATCCAGCCGCTCACGAGAAGGCGACGTCTCGCCCTCTCGTACACCGTTGCCCCAGGGCCACGGCTCTCATGAGGAGGGCTTGTCCCGCCCTGAAGGCGTCACTTTCGGTATTTGGAGGAAGAACGCAATGAAGAGTAGAGCTGTGAAGTGCGTTTTGGCGCTGTCGTGCGGCCTGATGGCCGTCTCCGCGTATGCCGCCACCGGCGCGGCCGATCGGCCCTTCGCGGATGCCGATCACGTGGTCTACAGTCCGGCCCGCGGTGTCTCACACCTCCCGACCAAGTCCAACGTCACCAATCATGGCGGCGGCGTGCTCGCCGCGGCCCGGCTGGTCTACATCTTCTGGGGTCCCAGCTTCGCCAATGCCGCGTCCCCCGATTTCGCGTACGCCCAGCAGTTGCAGGCCTTCCGCAATCAGTATGGAACCACCCCCGAGTACAAGACCATCACGCAGTACGGGGCCCTGCAGACCAACCTCGGGGCGGGAACCGCCGACATGTTCGACACCACGGCGCCGCCGACCAACGCCACCGACGCCAAGGTGCAGGCCGAGGTCACCAAGTACCTGACGACCCACACCTACAACTCCAGCACGATCTACGAGGTCGTCATCCCGAGCTCCTCCTACTCCTCGAGCGGTCGGAGCACCTCCTGCGGCGGCCCGCGCCTCTCCTACTGCGCGTATCACGGCTCCTATAACGGCTCCCATGGGACCACGATCTACTCCATCCAGCCCTACCCGAGCTGCAGCGGCTGCACGGTCTCCGGCTGGACGGCGGCGCAGAACGAAGAGCACTTCGTCTGCCATGAGACCCGCGAGGCGGCGACCGATCCGGTCAACGGCTGGTGGGACGGCACGACCGGCGAAGAGGCCGACGACAAGTGCGCCTGGTCCCCCTCGCCCTTCATCGGCACCGGCGGCTACGGCTATCAGTACGAGTGGTCGAACGCGGACGGCGGCTGCGTCCGGACGAAGTAAGCCAAGCTCGAGCGATCGGTTGCGAGACCCCGGCTGCCGAGCCGGGGTTTTTCTTTTTGGGGAAACCGGAAAGGCTGGCCTACGAGTCCGGCTTGAACCGCTTCTCCATGATGTCCTTGCCGCGGTGGAGGAAGCAGGTGTCGATGTGCTTGGGCTCGAACCAGCTCTGCACGAATCCGACCACGTTGGCTTCGTCGAACGGCTTGCAGGAATAGACGTCGATGCTGATGAAGCGGTTGTTCGCGGAGGTGTGGATCTGGATGCCGCTCTCGATGATCGGCACCCAGCCGCTGTAGCCCGGCTTGCCGGGGAAGGTGGTCTCGCAGGTCTTGAAGATGTAGGGCTGGGTCTGCTTGGTCATGTGGAGGTGGACGCAGATCTTGTCGAGGAATTCGTATCCCTGGTCGAGATCGGTACAGGCCTCCTCGGTACAGCCGAAGCAGTCGAGGACGAGCTGGAAACCCCAGGAGGTCTGCTCGGTCTGGCCACAACAGGAGTCGGTCTCGGTCAGCGTTTCCATGGTCTTCGTCTCCATAAGGAATCTGGGCCTGCAAGGGATCAAGGGAACCTGAGAATGGGCGCGCTCGACGCGGAGGCCGCCGCTGATAGGGTGCTCGATCGCGAAAAAAAAGGGACAAGACAGCAAGATTCTTACAGCCGCCCCGCGATCCAGCAGCCGCCGAGGACCCGCGTGCCGCGGTAGAAGACGGCGGCCTGCCCCGGGGTGACGCCGCGCTGGGGCGCCGCGAACTCGACCTCGGCGCGGCCGCCGGCGAGGGGGCGGACGCGCGCCGCGATGCCCGGATGGCGGGAGCGGATCTTCACCGTGACCTCGACGCCGGCCGTGGCGGCGAGCTCCGCGGGCGGCGGACCGATCCAGTGCAGCCGCTCGCCCGCCAGCCCCGGCGCCATCAGCTCGGCCTCGCCGCCGACCACCACCCGGTTCCGCTCGGGCTCGATCTTCAGGACGTAGAGCGGGCTGGGCGCGGCGATCCCCAGACCCTTGCGCTGCCCGACGGTGTAGCGATAGAACGGCTGCCCCGCTCCCAGCTCCTCCCCCGCGGAGTCGACCAGCACCGCCGGCTCGGCGAGCCCGGGCAGATCGGGACTGGCGAAGCGCTCGGGGTTGGCCGCGGCCTCGGCGGCCACGAATTCGCGGATGCCGCCGGCCACGAAGCAGACCTCCATGCTCTCCCCCTTCTCCGCCACCGCGAGGCCGGCCTCGCGAGCCATCGCCCGCACCTCCGGCTTGGTCAGGCTGCCGAGCGGAAAGAGCGAGGCGGCGAGCTGCTCGCGGGTGAGCTCGAACAGGTAGTAGCTCTGGTCCTTGCCGGCGTCGACGGCGCTGTGCAGCTCGGGGCCCTCGGGGCCGTCGAGGATGCGGGCGTAGTGGCCGGTCGCCACCCGGGACGCGCCGAGCCGCCGCGCGCGCTCGAGCAGGAGGTCGAACTTGATCCAGGTGTTGCAGCGCACGCAGGGGCTCGGCGTGCGGCCGGCGAGGTAGTCGTCGACGAAGGGGTCGACGACCTTGTCGCGGAACTCGCGGTCGAGGCGGAGCGTGTAGTGGGGGATCCCCGCCTGCTGCGCCACCCGCCGGGCGTCGCCGAGGTCGAGGGCGCCGCAGCAGCGGCCGTGCGCCTCGACGCCCGACTGGTCCCAGAGCAGCATGGAGAGGCCGACGACCGGCCGCCCCTCGCGCGCCAGCATCCAGGCGGTGACCGAGGAGTCGAGGCCGCCGCTCATGGCGACGGCGATCAGATCCTCGTCCGTCTTCCCGGAAATCATGCCACCGCCCGCCGCAGCTCGGCCGCCTCGCGGACCAGGGCGTCGAGGAAGGCGTCGACGTCCGCCAGCGTATTGCCGATCCCGAAGCTCACCCGTAGCGAGGCGAGGGCCTCCTCGCGCGAGATGCCGGCGGCGAGCAGGGTCTTGCTGGGCTCGACGCTCCCGGAGGAGCAGGCCGAGCCGGTGGAGACGGCGAAGCCGGCGAGGTCGAGGCGGATCAGCAGCGATTCGCCCTCGGTCCCGAGGACGGCGATGTGTGAGGTGTTGGGGAGCCGCGGCGACTCCTGACAGTGGAGGATGGCGCCGGGGAGGCGCGCCGGGAGGGCCACCTCGAAACGGTCGCGCAGGGCGGCGAGGTGAGCGGAGCGCGCCGCCGCCTCCTCGCGGGCGACCTGGGCGGCGGCGCCGAAGCCGACGATCGCCGGCACGTTCTCGGTCCCCGCCCGCCGCCGCCGCTCCTGGCTGCCGCCGACGAGATATCCCGACAGCTCCACGCCCTTGCGCACCCAGAGCGCCGCCGCCCCCAGGGGACCGTAGAACTTGTGGGCGCCGAGCACGAGATAGTCGACGCCGAGCGACGGCGCGTCCACCGGGATCTTCCCCACCGCCTGCACGGCGTCGCAGAGCACCGGAATCCCCCGCTCACGGCAGAGGGCGGCCACCGCGGCCACCGGCTGCAGGGTGCCCAGCTCATTGTTGGCGAGCATCAGGGCGACCAGCCGCGTGTCCGGCCGCAGGGCCGCCGCGACGTCCTCCACAGGCACCACGCCGTCCCCGCGCGGGGACACCCGCGTGACCTCCATCCCCTCCTCGGCGAGCCGCACCGCCGCCTCGCGGATCGAGGGGTGCTCGATGGCCGACATCACCAGATGCCCGACGTGCCCCCGCCGACCCGCCTGGCGGGCGACGCCGAAGATCACGGCGTTGTTGGCTTCGGTGCCAGACGCGGTGAAGACCACCTCCAGCGGCCGGCCGCCGATCAGCGCCGCTACCTGCTCGCGCGCGGTCTCGACCGCCTCGCGGGCGGCCTGGCCGAAGCGGTGAACCGACGAGGGGTTGCCGTGCGACCCACCGCCGAGCCAGGGGAGCATGGCCGCGCGCGCCCGGGGGTGGAGAGGGGTGGTGGCGTTGTGGTCGAGATAGATCATGACGAGGTGATTGTACCTCCCTGGCTTCGAAGAGGGCGTCCGTGGCCTGCGACCTCACCCTCGATCCCTCTCCTGAAGGAGAGGGAGGACGGATCACGGAGGTGCACCCGGCGCTTTTCCCGGCGATACTCTTCGCAGAAGTCCCCCTTCTCCTTCAGGAGAAGGCCGGGGATGAGGTCGCAGGCCACAGATGCACCCCCCGGCACGGGAGTTGAAACAGCTCCGGGTTGCCTTGATTGAACCCGGTTTCTTCCAGCAGGTGAACGAATGCGCGCTAGGCGACGTCTGACGCTCCTCTCCCTCCTCGTCCTCACCCTGGGCCCGCTCTGCGCCCCGGCGTTCGCGGCACCGCCGGTAACCCCGAAGCCGACGCGGGCGGAGCGCAAGGCGGAGAAGGAGGCGATCCAGAAGCTGCCGCAGCAGTACCGCGACTGGCTGGAGACGGTGGAGCTGCTGATCAGCGACCAGGAGCTGGCGACCTTCCTCACCCTGGAAAAGGACTACCAGCGCGACGCCTTCATCAAGAAGTTCTGGGAGGTGCGGAACCCCTACCACACCTCCACGAACACCTTCCAGGAGCGCTGGGAGCAGAAGGTGGAGGAGGCGAAGTCGGAATTCGGCTCCCTGAAGGACGACCGCGCGCGGATGCTGCTGCTCAACGGGCCGCCGGCCAGCCGGCTGGAATCGCACTGCGCCGGGGTCATCTGGCCGGTCGAGGTCTGGTACTACATCAGCGGCGAGCGGGTCCACTCCGAGTTCCTGGTGGTCTTCTTCCGCCACTGGGGCGCCGGACCGTTCCGGATCTGGACCGCCGCCGACGGCCTGGACACGCTGTTCTCCAACGGCGCCGCCGACAACGGCGGCGGCCACAGCCTGCAGGGGATCGCCGGCGCCTGCCGCGACGGCGACAAGATCGCCGGCGCGCTCGGCTACGTCAACAGCCAGGGGATGGAGTACAGCCTGCTCGAGGCGCGCCTGATGGAGAAGCCCTCCGAGCAGAAGGGGGAGTGGGTCTCCTCGTTCAACGCCTACTCGACCGACCTCGCCCCGGGAACCGTGCCGCTGCCGGCCAAGCTCAGCTTCGAATTCCCCGGCCGCTACCAGAACCGCACGGTGATGGAGGGGGTGGTCAGCGTGCCCGTCACCGGCGCCGGCCAGTCGTCGCTCGGCGGCGCCCACACCTACGACCTGCTGCTCAACGGCGAGCTGTTGCAGGGGGGCAAGCTGTTCGACAGCTTCCGCTACAAGTTCGACCTGACGGCCGCCAGCGTCGCCGGCGTCAATGGCGTCGGGGGGGCCGGGGGCGCGGGGAGCGGCGAGCAATCGCTGCCGCTGGTCTTCCAGCGCTTCCTGCGGCCGGGCGACTACACGCTGATCGTGAAGGTGGAGGACCTCAACTCCGGCAAGGCCTACCGCGAGGAGCGGACGGTCTCCGTGCCCTCCTCCGACAAGGTGGCCGCGGCGCCTCCCCCCGATCCGGACTCCGCCAGCTCGCGCATCCTCCAGGAGGCCAACGCCGCCCTGCTCACCGGCGACACGGTGCTCAAGCTGGTGCGCCCGTTCGGCGAGCTGCAGACCGGCATGCAGCGCTTCGACACCCTCTCCAAGGGGGAGTTCGACAAGGTGACCTTCGCCCTCGACGGCAAGCCGGTGCTGACCAAGCGCCACCCGCCGTACAGCGTCGAGCTCGACCTCGGCGCCCTCCCTCGCCCGCGCCGGCTGGCGGCCACGGCCTACGACGCGGCGGGCAACCAGCTCGCCTCCGACGAGCTGCTGGTCAACTCGGCCGCCAACCGCTTCCAGGTGCGGCTGACCGAGCCGCAGCGGGGGAAGAAGTACGACAGCAGCCTGCTGGCGCGCGCCGAGGTGGCGGCACCGGACGGCCAAGAGGTCCAGCGCGTCGAGTTCTATCTCAACGAGACGCTGATCGCCACCGCCTACCAGCCCCCCTACCAGCAGCCGATCCTGCTGCCGAAGGGGGAGGAGATCTCCTACGTCCGCGCCGTGGCCTACCTGCCGGACGGCAACTCGACCGAAAACCTGGTGTTCGTCAACGCGCCGGAGAACATGGCCGAGGTCGAGGTCAACTTCGTCGAGCTCTACGCCAGCGTGCTCGACCACCAGAAGCGGCCGGTCGCCAACCTCGAGCAGAAGGACTTCGCGGTGAGCGAGGACGGGGTCAAGCAGGAGATCGCCCGCTTCGAGCGGGTGACCAACCTGCCGATCCACGCCGCGGTGACGATTGACGTCTCGGCCTCGATGGAGAAGAGCCTCGACAAGGCGCGCCAGGCCGCCGTGCAGTTCCTCCAGGGGACGATCCAGCCGAAGGACCGCGCGGCGGTGGTGACCTTCAACGACCACCCGAACCTGACGGTGAAGTTCACCAACGACATCCCCACCCTCGCCGGCGGCCTCGCCGGGCTGAAGGCCGAGCGCGGCACGGCGCTCTACGACAGCATCATCTTCACCCTCTACTACTTCACCGGCGTCAAGGGTCAGCGGGCGCTGCTGCTGCTCACCGACGGCAAGGACGAGGGGAGCCGCTTCACCTTCGAGGACGCCCTCGAATACGCCCGCCGCGCCGGCGTCACCATCTATGCCATCGGCCTCGGCGACGACGCGGAGCACCGCAAGCTGGAGAAGATCTCGGAGGAGACCGGAGGCCGCGCCTTCTTCCTCAAGAACGTCGACGAGCTGGCCGGCATCTACTCGACGATCGAGTCCGAGCTCCGCTCGCAATACCTGATCGCCTACCAGTCCTCGAACACCACCAGCGGCAGCAACACCTTCCGCGGCGTCGAGCTGAAGGTGAACAGGCCGGGGGTGGAGGCGAAGACGATCCGCGGGTATTACCCGTGAGCCCTCAACTGATCCCCCTTGGGCCGCCCGACCCTCTTCTCCCGTCCCCATCCCCCTCCCTCACCGGGAGAAGAGGGCGCCCCCACCCTCCGCTGCTGAAACGGGTTCCTGTCTTTCTCCCCTCTCCCGGTGAGGGAGGGCGGGCGGGGGACGGGAGAGGGGCCGGGGGTGAGGGCTCGGGCGGGGGAAAGCCATGAATCGAGGCGCGCTGCGAGCGTCCTGCATCCTGCTGTTGTCTCTTCTTGGCCTGTTGCCCGCCGCCGCCACCCCGCCCACCAAACAACAGAAGGCCGCCATCGCCGCCCTCCCCGACGCCTACCGGGCCTGGATGGAGGAGGTCGAGATCATCCTCACCGACGAGGAGCGGACGACCTTCCTGGCGCTCGCCAAGGACTATCAGCGGGACGCCTTCATCGAGCGCTTCTGGGCGGTGCGGGACACCGTCAAGCGCACCGCCCGCAACGAGTTCCGCGACGCCTGGGAGGCCAGCCTCCAGCAGGCCAAGGCGATGTTCGGCGGCGTCAAGGACGGCCGCACCCGGGCGATGCTGCTCAACGGCGTTCCCGACGAGCGGGTGGAGTCCAACTGCTCGCTGATCCTGGTCCCCACCGAGGTCTGGTTCTACGGGCCGAGCCAGCACTTCCGGGAGGGGCACGTGGTCGTCCTCTACCGCAAATGGGCGGCCGGCCCCTTCCGCCTCTGGGAGCCCGTCGAGGGGATCGACGTGCTGTTCAGCGGCGAGAGCGGTCCGCTCGGCGACCAGCACTCTCTGGGCGAGATCGCCAGCCCCGGCGACAAGGGCTGCGGCGAGGACGAGCACGCGCGCAGGATTCTCGCCGGCATCGCGTGGGTGCTCGGCCAGGCCGCCGACTGGATCTACGTCCAGCAGATGATCGATCAGCCGCCGAAGCCCCCCGGCGCCGAGTGGGTGTCGGCCTTCAACTCCTACTCCACCGACGTCCCCGCCGGCGCGCCGCCGCTGCCGGCGAAGCTCGATCTCGCCTTCCCCGGCCGGATGCAGAGCCGCACGGTGGTGCGGGGGGTGGTCATGGTGCCCCCCGGCGCCGCGGGCCAGGCGCGCCTCGGCGAGGCCCGCTCGTACAACCTCCTGCTCAACGGCGAGGTGCTGGCGAACGGCGAGCTGCTCGACAGCTTCCGCTACAAGTTCGACCTGCCGGCTGCGGAGGCCCCCGCGGACAGCGCTCCCGAGCAGGCGATCCCCCTCGTCTTCGAGCGCCCTCTGCGCCCCGGCGACTACACGCTGATCGTCAAGCTGGAGGACGTCAACTCCGGCCGCTTCTACCGCGAGGAGCGAGCATTGAGCGTGCCGCTGATGGCGACCGCGGCTCCCGCGGCCTCCTTGCCGCGCACTCCCGAGGAGGCCGAGGCTGCCCGCGTGCTCGCCGAGGCCGACGCCGCCCTGCGCTCGGGCGAGACCACGATCAAGCTGGTACCGCCGCTCGGCGAGCTGCGCGCCGGCATGCAGCGCTTCGACACCCTGACCACCGGCCCCGGCATCGACCGGGTGACCTTCGCGCTCGACGGCAAGCCGGTGCTGACCAAGAGGTCACTTCCGTTCAGCGTCGAGCTCGACCTCGGCACCGTGCCGCGCACCCGCACGCTCGCCGTGGCCGCCTACGACGCGCAGGGCAATACCCTCGCCTCGGACGAGATCTCGATCAACGCCACCGGCAACCGCTTCCGCGTCCACCTGATCGAGCCGCAGAAGGGGAAGCGCTACGAGAACAGCCTGCTCGCCCACGCCGAGGTCGACGTCCCCGAGGAGGAGACGCTCGAACGGGTGGAGATCTACCTCGATGAGGCGCGGATCGCGACGCTCTACCAGCCCCCCTGGATCCACCCGGTCGTGCTGCCCAAGGGCGCCGGCCTCTCCTACGTGCGGGCGGTCGCCTACCTCGCCGACGGCAGCTCCACGGAGAGCCTGGTGTTCGTCAACGCGCCGGAGGAGATGGCACAGATCAACGTCGACTTCGTCGAGCTCTACGCCACGGTTCTCGACCGCCAGGGGCACCCGGTGACCGCCGGCCTTTCCGCCCGCGACTTCGCGGTGAGCGAGGACGGCGCCCGGCAGCAGATCGCGCGCTGCGAGCCCGTCTCCGACCTGCCGATCCACGCCGCGGTGGCGATCGACATCTCTGCCTCGATGGCCCCCCACCTGGAGAAGGTGCAGGCCGCCGCGCTCCAGTTCCTCCAAGGAATGATGCGCCCCAAGGACCGCGCCGAGGTGATCACCTTCAACGACCACCCGGCGCAGGTGGTCAAGTTCACCCGCGACCTCAAGACCCTGGCCGGCGGCCTCGCCGGCCTCAAGGCCGAGCGCGGCACCTCGCTCTACGACAGCCTGATCTTCTCCTTCTACACCTTCAACGGCCTCAAGGGCCGCCGCGCCCTCCTCCTGCTCTCCGACGGCCGCGACGAGGGGAGCCGCTTCGGCTACGAGGAGGCGCTCGACTTCGCCCGCCGCGCCGGGGTGACCGTCTACTCGATCGGCCTCGGCGACGAGGTGGACAAACGGAAGCTCACCCGCATCGCCGAGGAGACCGGCGGCCGCGCCTTCTTCCCCCGCAAGGCCGAGGAGCTCGCCGCCATCTACGCCGGCATCGAGGCCGAGCTCCGCTCGCAGGTCCTGATCGCCTACCAGTCGACCAGCACCCGCAACGATCCCGGCTTCCGCGTGGTCGACCTCAAAGTGAACCGGCCGGGGGTGGAGGCGAAGACGATCCGGGGGTATTACCCGTGAAAAAACCCTCATCACCCCGGCCCTCTTCTCCCGTCCCCTCCCCCCCTCCCTCACCGGGAGAAGAGGGAGACCGTTGGCGTAGGGCGCGCTGCGCGCGCCGTCAACATTGCCTCTTCTTCCAACGTTGCAAGGTGCGCGCAGCGCACCCTACGAACGTCTTTCTCCCCTCTCCCAGTGAGGGAGGGGGGAGGGGATGGGAGAGGGGCCGGGGGTGAGGGTTCGGGCGGGGGAAAGCCCCAGAGTTCGACTCCTCAGAAAGAAAAGGTAGGATCGCCCCGATGTCATCCTCCTTCCGCCGCTCTCTGCTCGCCCTGCTCGTGCTGTCGCTGTCGATTCCCGCGTTCGCCGCCGCCCCCCCACCCGATCCGGCCCTGGCCAACCTCGGGCCGCGCTACCAGGCCTGGCTCGAGGAGGTGGCGCTGCTGATGAGCGCGCCGGAGAAGGCGGCGTTCCTGGGATTGCAGAAGGACTACCAGCGCGACGCCTTCATCCGGCGCTTCTGGGACATCCGCGATCCCTTCCCGCAGACGCCGGTCAACGAGCTCAAGGTGCGCTGGGAGCAGCGCGCGGAGATGGCCCGCCAGCGCTTCGGCAACCTGACCGAGGACCGCGCCCGCATGATGCTGTTCAACGGCGAGCCCAAGGACGTCCTGCGGACCACCTGCGAGGTGCTGCTGCCGATCGAGCTCTGGAGCTTCTCGGGGACCGAGCCGGTGCGTGGCGAGTTCACCCTCGCCTTCGTCTCCCGCGGCGGCGCGCAAGGGCCCTACCGCCTCTGGGCTCCCGCCGACGGCATCGAGACGATCCTCTCGCTCGGCATGCAGGGGCACGTCGACAGCACCGAGCGCGGGCTCGCCGCCATCGCCGAGCTCTGCCCGCGCGGCGAGGACATCGCCGCGCGGCTCGGCGAGGCGCTCGACTGGCGGCGCGTGGAGACCACCGTCCACCTCGTGCCTCACCCCAGCGACGAGTGGCTTTCGACCTTCGCCTCCTACTCCACCGACGTGCCCGAGGGGGCCGCCGCCTTCCCGGCGCGGCTCGACCTCTCGTTCCCCGCCCGCTTCGGCAGCCGCACCGTGGTGCAGGGACTGGTCTCGGTGCCGCGCGACGCCGTGACGCCCGAGAAGCTGGCCGGCGCGCCCGAGGCCTTCTACAGCTTTCTGGTAGACGGCGAGGTGCTGCTCAAGGACGAGCTGTTCGAGCACTTCCGCTACCGCTTCACCCTGCCCGCCAGCGAAGCGACCACTTCGGAGATCCCCGTCGTCTTCCAGCGCAACCTGCGGCCGGGGACCTACGGGCTGATCCTCAAGATCGAGGACACGGCGGGCAAGCGCTACTACCGCGAGCAGCGGGAGATCGAGGTGCCGACGGTCGACTCCAGCGCGCCGCTGCCCCAGCAGGCCGTCGCCGCCGCCGCTTCGGCCGCCACGGTTCCCGGTGCCCCGTCGGCGCCGGCCATCCCGCAGACCTCGCTCGCGGAGGCCAACGCGGGTCTGTCCTCGGGGGATCAGACGATCCGCATCCTGTCGCCCCCCGACGGCCTGGTCACCGGCAAGCTGCGGGTGGAGGCGCTGACCACCGGCCCCGGCATCGCCAAGGTCAGCTTCGAGCTCGACGGCAAGCCGGTGCTCACCAAGGTCCGGCCGCCGTTCAGCGTCGAGCTGAACCTCGGGCTCCAGCCCAAGATCCACCGCCTGCGGGCGCTGGCGGTCGACGAGCACGGGACCAAGCTGGCCGAGGACGAGATCCCGCTCAACGTCGGACCCCACCGCTTCGCCATCCGGCTGACCGAGCCGCAGGCCGGCAAGGCCTACCAGTCGAGCCTGCGCGCCGAGGCCCAGGTGGAGGTGCCGGAGGGGGAGCATCTCGACCGCGTCGAGCTCTACCTGAACGACGACAAGCTGGCGACGCTCTACCAGCCCCCCTACACCCAGGCCCTCCTCCTCCCCAAGGGGAAGGACGTCACCTACGTGCGCGCCGTCGCCTATCTCCAAGGGGGCGGCTCGACCGAGGACCTGGTGCTGGTCAATTCGCCGGGCTTCAACGAGAAGCTCGACGTCCAGTTCGTCGAGCTCTACACCTCGGTCGTCGACGGCCGCGGGAGGCCGGTCGACGGCCTCGCCAAGGGCGATTTCAAGGTCTTCGAGGACGGCCGGGAGGAGCAGATCCGGCGCTTCGAGCGGGTCACCGACGTGCCGGTCTACGCCGGCATCCTGCTCGACACCTCGGCGTCGATGAGCGAGGGGGAGAAGCTCGACCAGGCGGTGCAGGGCGCCATGGGCTTCTTCGACAAGGTGATCACCCCCAAGGACCGCGCGGCGGTGATCACCTTCGCCGACCACCCCAACCTGGCGGTGCGCTTCACCAACCAGCAGCCTCTCCTCGCCGGCGGCCTCGCCGGGCTGACCGCCGCGGGCAACACGGCGCTCTACGACAGCCTGATCTACGCCCTCTACTACTTCGGCGGCGTCAAGGGGAAGCGGGCGATCGTCCTGCTCTCCGACGGCAAGGACGAGGGGAGCCGCTACACCTATGACGACGTGCTCGAATACGCCCGCCGTAGCGGCGTCGCCATCTACACGGTGGGGATCGGCCTGTCGACCCAGAACGCGGACATCCGCCTCAAGCTCAGCCGCCTCGCCGACGAGACCGGCGGAAGGTTCTTCTTCATCGAGAAGGCCCGTGAGCTCGACGGCATCTACGACACGATCCAGAAGGAGCTGCGCTCGCAGTACCTCCTCGCCTACCAGTCCTCGAAGGAGGGGGGGAGCGCCGCCGACAAGTTCCGCACCGTCGAGGTGAAGATGGCGAAGCCGGGATTAGAGGCGAAGACGGTGCGAGGGTATTACCCCTGAGGCCTCTCCCCTCCCTGATCCTCGCCTCCGCCTCCCCCCGCCGCCGCGAGCTGCTGGGAGGCTTGAGCCTCCGTTTCACCGTGCGCCCGGCCGACATCGACGAAACCCCGCATCCAGGGGAGGACCCGGCGGCGACCGTCCTCCGGCTCGCCCAGGAAAAGGCGGCGGCAGAGGCACACCCCGGCGAGCTGGTGCTGGCGGCGGACACGGTGGTGGTGATCGACGGCGAGCTCCTCGGCAAGCCGCGCGACCCCGAGGACGCCCGCGCCATGCTCGCCCGCATCGCCGGCCGCGAGCACACCGTGCTGACCGGTGTCGCGCTCGAGGAACCGGCGCGCGACCGGCGGGTCTCCGAGGTCGCCTCCTCGCGGGTTCGCCTGGCACCTCTCACTCCTGGCGAGATCGCGGGGTACGTGGCGACCGGCGAGCCCCTGGACAAGGCCGGCTCCTACGCCGTGCAGGGGATCGGCGCGCTGTTCGTGGAGGAGATCTTCGGGAACTACACGAACGTAGTGGGATTGCCGCTGCCGCTGACTTGGCGGCTGTTTCGGGAAATGGGGTACGAGTTGTTGGATTTCCGGTAGCAGCCTGCGCCGCAGAATCCAACAGCAAGGACGTAAAGGACAACAAGGACGGCAAGGACATAAAGACCCAGGGTTTGTCCTTGTCGTCCTTGCAGTCCTTTACGTCCTTGGTCGTTTTTTTTTGCCCGGCGAAGCTTCCTACCCGAACTTGATCGGATCGCCCAGGGCGTCGAGCGAGAAGTTGGCCATGATCTGGTGGCCGTTGAAGTCGAGGACCCGCATGTCCTCCACCTCGCCCAAGTCGCGGGAGATGTTGGCGAAGGAGTCGGTGTAGCGGTCGCGGACGGCGGCGAGGTCGACTTCGTAGGCGATGAACTTGTCGATCCCCTTGTAGCGCAGCTTGCTCACCAGCCGCTCGTCGGTCAGCTTGGGATAAGTCGAAAGGATCAGGATCGTTCCGCTGCCCATGAAGATCAGATAGGCGCGCACCGGTCTCGAGCTCACTGGTTTGTCCCCTTTTTCCGTTCTCACGCCACAAAGTAAGCACTGGCGCGAATTTGCAGGCGAGCGCGCGGCTCGAAGCCGCTGCCGACCACGGCGAAGGCGCTGGTGCTGCCCAGGATGGGGAGCACGATCCAGCCGTCGAAGCTCTCGCCTCCGGCGTAGGGCGGCACGACGGGCTCGATCTCGGCGATCTTCGTCCAGTGATCCTCGTCGGGATCGAACGAGGCGCGCAGCTCGACGTAGGCGCGATCGAGATCGATGGTGCGCTGGCCGGACGGATGCCAGATGGAGAAGACGAAGCGCACCTCGTCGTAGGAGCTGGTGCCGAGGAACCCTTTGCCGGCCACCAGCAGCGGAAAGGTGAACGAGCCGGCCGTGTCGGTGGCGAAGATCTCTGGCGTGGGGTCGAAGACCACCTGCCGCGGAGGGGTAGGGGTGGTTGTCATCTCTTCTCCTCAGATGGAAGCGGCGCCCTGGGCCAGTTGCAGGGCGCGGGCGATCCGGCGGCGGGCCTCGGCCTCGTCCGATCCGGCGGGGCCGACGCCGAGCAGCGGCGCGGCGAGACCGAAGGCGACCGCGCCCACCTTGTGGTAGGCGGGGATCTCCTCGACGCCGAAGCCGCCGGCGGCCAGCATGGGGACGTCCCCCAGCGGCCCGCGGATGACGGAGAGGTAGGCGGGCCCGCCCACGGGCGGCAGCGGGTAGACCTTGACGAGGTCGGCGCCCAGCTCGACGGCGGCGACGATCTCGGTCGGCGTCAGGGCGCCCATCACCAGGAAGGTCCCGGAGTCGCGGGCCTCCCGGGCGACCTCGGCGCTGACGTTGGGGGTGACCAGGAACTCGGCGCCGGCGGCGATGGCCTCGCGGGCGCGGGCGGCGGTGGTGACCGTGCCCATGCCGAACCAGGGCGGACCCTCGGACGCGCGGCCCGCGAGAAGCTCGCGGACGAGCCCCGAGGCGCCGGGAACGGTGAAGGTGATCTCGACCAGCTCGACGCCGCAGGCCGCGAGCGTCCGGGCCTGCACCGCGGCCTCGTCGCGCGAGGCCGTGCGCACCACGCCGACGATCGGCGCGCTGCGCACACTCAAGGCAACGGAGTCTCGAATCTGGAGGGTGGTAGCCATGGCGCCGGGGAGTCTATCATCCAACATCCAACGCGGAATCCAGCTTCCGGGTGGGAAACCAGGGCCTTCCGAGGTATCATTGCCCGTCGCGCTAGCGGAGGGTACGTTTCTCAGCGGAACGAACGGCAAATGGCAGTGTCAGACCAACCGGTAGGAAGAGAGTCGCTGGATCAGCTCCTGCGGCGGCTTCGCCCGCGGCTGAAGCAAGTCCTTGGCCGGTATCGCATTCCGGTGCACGACGCCGAGGATCTGGTCCAGGAGGCGCTGATCTCGACGATCCAGAAATGGGACGTCATCCAGGACCCCGAAGCCTGGCTGCTGGTGACTCTGCGCAACCGTTGCGTCGTGTATTGGCGCAAGCGCCGGAACAGCCTCTACAACTCGGTCGACACCGCCATCCTCGAGCTCCTCTCCGAGCCGGTCGCGGCGCCGCAGGAGAAGGCCGAGCTGCTCTGGGACCTCAACAACCTCCTCGACGAGCTGCCGGCCCGCTGCCGCAAGCTCCTGCGCCTGCGCTACGGCCTCGGCTTCGACTCCACGGAGGTCGCCGAGCGCATGGGCTACCACCCGTCGAGCGTCCGCAAGGTGGCCCGTCGCTGCATGGCCGCCCTCACCTATCAGATGGTCGCCCGCGGCTTCACCAAGGCCGCCCTGCCGAAGATCGAAGAAGAGGAAGAGGTCAGCTAGGGCTTCTTCCCCAACGCCCCTTCCACCCGGCGGCAGATGCCGCGCAGGATGCGCACGTCCCGGCTGTCCGGCGCCGCCCTCGCGGCGAGGCGGCGGAGGTCGCGCAGGACCCCCCCGAACGAGTCGTCGCGGTCGAAGCCGACCTCCTGGAGCACGTTCGAGACGTGGCCGAGGAGGCCGTCGATCTCGGCGGCGCTGGCCGGCGGCTCCGGCGGGGCGATCGGAGCGGCCTCGGCGCCGCGGCCGAGGAAGAGCTCGTAGGCGAGGATCAGCACCGCCTGGGCGAGGTTGAGTGTCGGCTGCACCGGCGAGCAGGGGATGGAGACGACCGCGCTCGCCAGCGCCAGCTCCTCGTTGGTGAGGCCGCCGACCTCGGGGCCGAAGACCAGGGCGGTCGGAGTGTCGGGCGCGTCCTGCTCCAGCCAGCCTGGGAGCTCACGCGGCGTGAGGAGAGGGATGCCGAGCCGGCGGTCGCGGGTCGAGGTGGTGCCGATCACCCGGCGGAAGGGGGCGAGCGCCGCGGCGAGGCCGCCGGCGGCGCGCTCGGCGCTGTCCAGGATCGGCCGGGCGCCGACGGCGAAGGCGTTGCCGATCTTGCCGATCACCGCCGCCGGCTCCACCAGGATCAGCCGGTCGAGCCCCATGTTGGCCATCGCCCGCGCGGCGGAGCCGACGTTCCCCTCCTCGCGCGGACGGACGAGGACGACGGCGGGGGGGAGGCGCGTCATGCGGAGGCCCTGGCGGAGGAACAGGGGCACGGACGAGCACGGACGGACACGGACAGACAGGGACGGAAGGACAACGGGATTCGGTTTCCGGTCTTCTTCATCGTCCGTGCGGGTCCGTGTGCGTCCGTGTTCGTCAACTCGCCCTACCGGAATCCGCGCCGCAGCTCGCGCTTGAAGGTGGCGAAGGTCTCCTCGCCGTGCAGGCAGAGGACGACGCGGTCGAGCTTCGTCCCCCCCTGGAGGAAGCGGTGGACCTCGGTGAGTGTGATCCGCGCGGCGCGGTCGACGGGGAAGCCGAAGTTGCCGGTGGAGATCGCCGGCAGGGCGATCGACTTCATTCCCCGGCGGTCGGCGAGCGCCAGGGCGGCGCGCACGGCGGCGGCGAGCTTCTTGTCCTCGTCCCCGTCGCCCATGCGCGGCCCAACGGCGTGGATCACCCGCTTGGCCTTCAGGTTGCCGGCGCCGGTCATCACCGCCGTGCCGACCGGGGTGCCGCCGATCCGGTTGCACTCCTCCTGGATCGAGGGGCCTCCCTTGGCGCGGATCGCGCCGGCGACCCCGGTGCCGAGCTGGAGCTGCTCGTTGGCGGCGTTGACGATCGCGTCGACGTCGAGGTCGGTGATGTCCCCCTCGACCATCTCGAGCTGCGTGCCGTCGAACGCCACGGTAACCTTGTGGTCGGTCTTGTTATCGGTCATTTCGGGCATCGGGCCCTCCCCTGCAATGATAGCAGCCCCTCATCTCAATCCTTTTTCCTCAATAGTGTAGACTCCTCGCCGCCATGTGGAGCGAGCTGAAACAGGGGCTGGCGGCCGACCTCGCCAGGGTGATCGAGGAGCGTTTCGGCGTCGCCCACGAGCCCGTGCTGGAGGTGCCGCCGCGCCGCGAATTGGGCGACCTCTCGTCCCCCGCCGCCATGCAGCTCGCCCGCGTCCTCAAGCGCAATCCGCGGGCGATCGCCGAGGAGCTGGCTCAGGCGCTGCCGAAGCGGGAAGCGGTGCGGGACGTCCAGATCCAGGGCGCCGGCTTCCTCAATTTCTTCCTCGACCGCCGGGCCTTCGTGGCGCGGATGATGGACGCTCCGCTGCTCGACAGCGGCGGCGTGCGCGGCGCCAAGGTGGTGATCGAGCACACCAACATCAATCCCAACAAGGCGGCCCACATCGGCCACCTGCGCAACGCCGTGCTCGGCGACGTCCTCGGGCGCTCGCTGAAGAGCCTCGGCTATCCGGTCGAGATCCAGAACTACATCGACGACACCGGCGTGCAGCTCGCCGACGTGGTGGTGGGCTTCCTCGACCTGCGCGGGATGACGGCGAAGGACGTGGCGGCGATCCCGGAGCCGTTCGACTTCTACTGTTGGGACCTCTACAGCGAGGCCGGCCGCTGGTTCGCTGAGGACCCCGAGCGGCAGAAGCTGCGCCGCGACACGCTCCACGAGCTGGAGTCCGGCGTCGGGCCGCGCGCCGACATCGGGCGCCTGGTGGCCCGCCGGATCGTCGCCCGACACCTCGGCACCATGCGGCGGATGGACGTCTCCTACGACCTGCTCACCCGCGAGAGCGACATCCTGGGGCTCAACTTCTTCGAGCAGGCCTTCGCCCGCCTGAAGGAGAGCGGCGCGGTGCACCTGGAGACCGAGGGGAAGAACCTCGGCTGCTGGGTGATGCCGCTGTCGCAGGCCGAGGAGTTCGCCGGCCTCGAGGACCCCGACAAGGTGATCGTGCGCTCGGACGGCACGGTGACCTACGTCGGCAAGGACATCGCCTACCAGCTCTGGAAGTTCGGCCTGCTCGGCCGCGACTTCGGCTACCGCTTCTGGCAGGAGGAAGGGGTCTGGGAGACCACCCGCGACGGCGTCGAGGGGCATCCGCTGTTCGGCGGCGCCTGGCGGGTGTTCAACGTCATCGACGTCCGCCAGAGCTACCTTCAGAAGATCGTCCGCGCCGGCCTCCAGTCGCTCGGCTACACCGCCGAAGCCGAGCGCTCGGTGCACTTCGCCTACGAGATGGTGGCGCTGTCGCCGGCCACCGCCCGCCAGCTCGGCTTCCTCGACGACGCCGAGGGGGACGACAAGGACAAGGTGCTCGAGATGAGCGGCCGCAAGGGGATCGGCGTCAAGGCGGACGACCTGATCGACCAGTTGGAGATCAAGGCGCGCGAGGAGATCGCCAAGCGCAACCGCGAGCTGGTGGACGCCGAGCTCGACGGGCTGGCCCACGAGATCGCCATCGCCGCCCTCCGCTTCTTCATGGTCAAGGCGACCACCAACCGGGTGATCGCCTTCGACTTCGACGAGGCGCTCAGCTTCGAGGGGGAGTCCGGCCCCTACCTCCAGTACTCGCTGGTGCGGGCGAAGAACATCCGCCGCCGCCTCCAGCAGGAGGGGATCGCCGCCGACGTCTTCGCCGACGAGATCGCCGCCCTCCCCGCGGAGCTCTGGAGCGAGGACCTCTGGGACCTGATCCTGGAGGTGGCGCAGACCGGCGAGACGGTCGAAAAGGCGACGGAGAGCCTCGAGCTGTCGCTGATCGCCCGCCACGCGCTCGACCTCGCGCAGCGCTTCAACGCCCTCTATCACCGCCACCCCATCCTTCAGGAGAAGGACCCGCAGGTGCGCGCCGCGCGCCTGGCGACGGTGCAGATCTTCCGCCGCGGCCTCGAGAGCCTGGGCGAGCTCCTGGGGATTCCCGTCCCGGAGAAGATGTGACATGGATCCTTATACCGGCCGTCCGGTCCCCAAGCAGACCTCGCCGTGGGCGTACGTCGGCGTCGGCTGCGGCCTCGCCGTCCTGCTCGCCCTGATCGCCATCGTCGGCTTCACCTACCTGGTCTACCGCCAGGGCAAGGAGATGACCGCGGGCTTCCGGGACCCGAAGCTGCGCGAGTCGAAGACCCGCGAGGTGCTCCCCTACACCACGCTCCCCGCGGGGTACTACGCGGGCGGCGCGATGTCGATCCCCTTCTTCATGGACTTCGCCGCCTTCACCGACGAGGAGCCCACGGCGGGCCAGGGGCCGGATCAGGGGAACTTCCACGACCGCAGCTTCATCTTCATGAACATGCGCCACCTGCGCGGCAACAAGGAGGCGATGGAGCGCTACCTGCGCGGCGAGGCCCCGGCGCCCAAGGATGGCGCCTGGAGCAAGTCGAACGTCAACTTCAATGCCAAGGAGCTGATCAAGCGCGGGCAGTTGGAGGTCGACGGCAAGACCCTGCTCTGGCAGGCGAGCCGCGGCGAGATCACCCACCACGGCCAGAGCCGCGACGGCATCGTCACCATGGTCCTCCCCGAGTGCGGCGACGATCGCCTCCGCTTCGGCATCTGGATCGGCCCCTCCCCCGCCGCCAGCGCGGACAAGCCGGTCAACCAGATCGACTACACCGGCACCCCCGCGGACCCGGCGGCGCTCCAGGAGTTCCTGGGGCACTTCCGGCTGTGCGAGGGGAAGGGGTAGGCGGGGGAAGGCACGGACACACGGACTGGCACAGACAAACACGGACCTCCACGGATCGGAGAGGCGTGTTTCGTGTTCGTCCGTGTCAGTCCGTGCTCGTCCCTGTTCCCCCCTTCCGCTTCCGCTCATCCCACCGCCGGTGCATCCAGAGCCAGAGCGCCGGGTGCTCGCGGATGTCCGCCTCGGCGATCTCCAGGTAGCGGCGGGTGAGGGCGGCGACCGCTTCGTCGCCGCGCTCCCCCTCCGGCGGAAAGACCGGCTCGCGGACCACCACGCGATAGCGTCCACCCGGCTCGGGATAGACGGTGAGCGGGACGACCGGCGCGCCGGTGCGCAGCGACAGGCGGGCGAGGATCGGGCTGGTCAGCGCCGGACGACCGAAGAAGGGGACGGCGATCCCCTCGCGCTCCTGTACCCTCTGGTCGATCAGGATTCCGAGGCGGCCGTGGTCGCGCATCACTTCCAGCATCCGGCGCGCGGCGCCGTGCTTGGGGATGACGGTGTTGCCGAACCGTTCGCGCATCGAGCGCAGCTCGCTGTCGAGCCAAGGGTTGTCGGCCGGGCGGACCACGAAGCTCATCGGTCCGCGGGTGAGGCCGATCAGCGGCGGCGAGAGCTCCCAGAGGCCGAGGTGGGCGGTGAGCAGGAAGAGCCCCTTGCCCAGCCGCTCGGCCTCGTCGAGGTGCTCCCACCCTTCCAGCGTGAAGCGGTGGCAGAAGTCGAGAGGACCGAAGCGGGTGGCCGAGATGGCATCACAGAGGGCGGCACCGAAGTGGCGGAAGCACTCCGCCACCAGCCGCCGCCGCTCGGCCTCGCTGGTTTCCGGCAGCGCCAGGGCCATATTACGCAGCGCGACCTCGCGATGGCGGCGGTCGAGCGCATGGCCCAGGGCGCCGATACCGCGGCCGAAGGCCCGGGCGCCTGCATGGGGGAGCGCCCGCAGGAACCCCTTCAGCGCCAGATAGAAGCCGTATTCGAGGCGGTGGCGGATGGGGCGGTTCTTCATGGGGTGTCCGCCCTCACAAGCCTCTTGACCGTCTGGGACGACCTGCGCTCCGAAACCTCACCCTCGGTCCCTCTCCCGGAGGGAGAGGGAGGGCCCATAGAGGAAAACACGTCCTGAATTCGAGGAAGAGCCAGGACGACAAGCGCTCTCTTTCCGAGAAGATGCGCGAGGCAGAGAGACGGTTCGGGTCGACCTCCCCTCCGCGGGCCCTCCCTCTCCCTCCGGGAGAGGGACCGAGGGTGAGGTTTCGAAGGGCAGGTCGCCCCAGACGGCAAGGGTATCGATGGCCGTCTCATCCGCGAATCCTCCCCACTTCTCCGTCCAGCCACTGCCAGAACGCCGGCTCCGGCTCGGCGCGGATGGGGATCTCGGCGAGCGGCGCGTCGAGCCGTCCCTGGAGCTTCACGCGGTCCTTCGAGGTGGTGAGCACCGCCGCGGCGCCGCTCGCCCGGAAGGCCTCGGCGATGCGGGCGAGGCTCGCCGGCGGATAGCGGTGGTGGTCGGGGAAGCGGAGCTCGCCGGCGATCTCGAAGCCGAGCTCGCGGACGGTGCCCGCGAACGCCTCCGGCCGCGCGATGGCGGTGACCAGGAAGACGCTGGCGCCCGGTTCGAGCTGGCCGCCGCCGAGCCGCGCCGCCGCTCCCGGGACGGTCCGGCTGGCGAAGCCGGGGCCGGTGAAACCGTAAGGGCGGAGCGCTTCGGCGAACGCCGGGCCGCAGGGGTCGAGGACGGCCGCGCCGGTGAGGATCGCGGCGTGGGCCCGGACCATCGAGGCGAGCGGCTCGCGGAGGCGGCCGGAGGGATAGAGGCGGCCGCCGCCGAACGGGTCGGCGGCGGGGAAGGCGACGAGGTCGAGGTCGCGGTGCAGCCGCAGATGGGAAAAGCCGTCGTCGAGCAGGAAGAGGTCGGGCGCCGGCTCCAGCCGCCGCAGCGCCACGAGGCCGTCGCGGTGGCGGTCGGGGCCGACCACCACGGCCACCCCGGGCAGCTCGCCGGCGAGCAGCACCGGCTCATCGCCGGCGACCCGGGGACCGAGGAGCGGCCCCTCGCCGGTGCTCACCACGCGCACCCCCCGTCCCTGGCTGGCGTAGCCGCGCGACAGGATGCAGACCGCCACCCCGCGGTCGCGCAGGTGGGCGGCGATGGCGGCCACCAGCGGCGTCTTGCCCGAGCCCCCCCAGTGAAGGTTGCCGACGCTGATCACCGGCCGGGGCAGCCGCCGGGCTCGCGTGCGATACCACTCCCGCCGCAGCCGATGGGCGCCGCCGTAGAGGAGCTGCCAGGGCGAGACGGGAGGGGCCGGCGCTTTCACGCGCCTCCTTCCATGGGTATCACGGTCGCCAGCATCGCCACCGTCCGCGCCAGCGCACCGCGGTTCTCCTCGACCAGCCGGAGGGCGCGCGCGCCGGTCTCGCGGCCGGCCTCGGGGCGCTCCAGCCACTCCCGCCAGACGGCCCCCAGCTCGGCCGCGCTCCCCACCCGCCTCCAGGCGCCGGCGCGGTCGAAGGCGTCGGCCATCTCGCGGAAGTTGTGCATCGCGGGGCCCACCGCGAGGGGCACGCCGAAGCGGGCCGCCTCCAGGGGGTTGTGGCCGCCGGTGGGCACCAGGGTGCCGCCGATGAACGCCGCGGTGGCCAGGCGGTAGAGGCCGGCGAGCTCGCCGAGGCTGTCGAGCAGCACCACGGCCGGCTTCCCGGCCGCCGGCAGGGCGGTGCGCCGCATGGCCGCTTCGCCACGCGAGCGCAGCAGGGCGTCGACCTCGGTCCAGCGCTCGGGATGGCGGGGTGCGAGGACGAGCATCACCCGCTCGCCGCCGCCGATCCCCTGGAAAGCGTCGAGCACGGCCGCCTCCTCCCCCGCCATCGTCGAGCCGGCGAGGAGGATCGGCCTGCCGCCGGCCAGATCCCGCAGGGCCGACTCCAGCTCAGGGTTGCGGGCGGGCTCGGGGGTCTCGTACTTGAGATTGCCGGTGACGGTGACGCGGCCGGGTTCGATCCCCAGCGCCAGCAGGCGGTCGCGGTCCTGCCCGCTCTGGACGCCGAAGCGGCCGACGCCCGCGAAGAGGGGGCCGAGGAAGCGGCGCAGGCGGCGCATCCGCGCGAAGCTGCGGTCGCCGACGCGGCCGTTGACGGCGGCGACTGCCAGGCCGCGGCGGCGCGCCTCGCGCAGCACCAGCGGCCAGTAGTCCCCTTCGATCAACACCAGGGCGCGCGGCCGGTGGCGGCGAAGGAAGGCGCCGACGGCGAAGCCGAGCTCGAACGGCAGGTAAGCCACATCGACGCGGCCGGCGCGGCCGGCGAAGGCGGCGCGGGCGCGCTCCTGGCCGGTGGGGGTGACGGTGGTGACCAGCAGCGGCAGCTCCGGCGGCAGCGCCCGCGCCAGGGTGGCGGCGACGCCCACCTCCCCCACCGAGACGGCGTGCAGCCAGAGCGCTCCGGGGGCCGGCGCCGGGCCGGCCGCGCGCCCCAGCCGGCCGCCGAGAGTGGGGAGATAATGGCTCCCCCGGCGGGCGAGCAGGAACGGCCCGGCGGCGAGCAGGGCGATCCCGGTCGCAAGCTGATAAAATCCCCAGAAGACCGAACGCATCGGGCGGCAGTATAATCGTTCGTCCGTGATGGTCCGCTGGCTCAGGGTCCGTCCTGGATTCGGCCTGTTCGGCAGTGGATGGCATGGACGACGACCCGGAAGACGCAAAGGATCTGGACGACGCCTTAGACGGCGTGCCCGCCTCACCCGTATATAGGACTGACATGCTCAAGCTCGTCTACTCCGATCACTCGCCTGGCCCGCTGCCGCTCCCCGCGCCGTGGACCGAGGTGTCCGACCGCGAGCTGCTGATGGGGGTCCGCGACGGCGAGGAGGCGGCGCTCAACGAGCTGGTCCGCCGCAAGACCAAGCCTCTGATGCAGCTCTGCCAGCGCATCCTCGGCGATTCCGAGGAGGCCCGCGACGTCGTGCAGGTGACCTTCTTCAGGGTCTGGGAGAGCCGCCGGAAGTTCGACGACCGCTGGAGCCCGAACACCTGGATGTACCGGATCGCCAGCAACCTGGCGATCGACCACCTGCGGTCGCGCCGCAGCCGCGAGAAGAGCCAGGAGCCGGTGCGCCAGCATCTCCTGCACGTCGCCGACGGCCGCGCCAGCCGCGACCTGTCGCGCCTGCAGCAGTCGGAGGTGGCGATGATCTTCCGCGAGCTCTCCTCCGGCCTGTCGGAAAAGCAGCGGATGGTCTTCCTGCTGCGCGAGATCGAGGGGCTCTCCTCCCCCGAGGTCGCCGCGATCCTCGACTGCCGCGAGTCGACCGTGCGCAACCACCTGTTCAACGCCCGTAAGATCCTCCGCGCCGAGCTGCTGCGCCGCTTCCCGGAGTACGCCGGTAGCTGGAACCTGGAGACGGCGCCATGAGCGGCTCCCCGGTTTCCTGCCCCGACTGGACCGCGCTGGTGGCGCTGCGCGAGCGCGCCGACGCCGAAGGCCTGCCGGAGCCCGCGGGCTGGGCGGCGGCCCTCGACCACCTCGACGGCTGCCCGCGCTGCCGGCGGCAGGCGGTGGCGGCCGATCCCCTGCTGGTCTTCCGGCGGCTGCCGGGGGCGGAGATGCCGGCCCGGGAGCGCGCGGAGGCCGAGGCGGCCGAGGCCATGGTGCAGGCGGTCGCCGCCATGCGTACCGCCGAGCGGCTGGAGTCGCGCCGGCGCTTCGCCGGCTGGCGGCGGTGGGCGGCGGCGGCAGTGCTCGCCCTGGCCTCGCTGTCGGTGGGGCGCGACCGCGAACAGCTACTCGCCCCGCAGCCGGTGACGCCGGCGACGCCGGTCGTCTCCCTGCCGGAGATGGCGAGCCCGGCCGCGAACAGCACGGCGGGCGCGGCGACCCTGGAGTGGCTGGACAGCTCCGACGCCCGCGTCTACCAGTTGAACGGCAAGGACCTCTCCGTATTCATGATCGTGGACCACAAGATCGATGTCTGATCGGTGCCCGGATGCTTCGCTTCTCTCACCCTGCCGGCTCTCGCGGCGGCTCCGCCGTCCGCTCCTCTCCTTCTCGCGGTAGAATCGCGAGCTCTTCCGTGCCGCTCTTGCGCCGCTCCGCTCTGATCCTGTCGTGGGCCCTCCTCCTGATGGTGGCCGCGACGGCGCTGTCGGCGGCGCCGGCGGGAGCGCCGGACCCGAAGGAAATCGGGGTGCAGGTGTATACGTTCAAGTACCAGCGGGCCAGCGAGGCGGTGGCGATGGTCTACCCCCTGCTGTCGCCGCGCGGGACGGTCGAGCTCCAGCCGGGCGGCAACACCCTGGTGATCCGCGACACCGCGTCCGCGATCCACAAGGTGATGCCGCTGCTGCGCTCCTACGACCATCCGGCGCGCGCGCTGCGGCTGGAGATCTTCGTGGTGCGGGCGAGCCGCAACGTGGTCTCGCCGCAGGTGCAGCACTCGGACCTGCCGGAGTACCTGACCCGGCGGCTGCGCGGCCTGCTGGCCTACGACAACTTCGAGAAGCAGGCGCAGGCCCAGCTCGCCGGCGCCGAGGGGCAGGGAGTGGTCTACGAGCTGGGGCCGGAGTACAAGGTCAGCTTCCGCTTCGGCACCCTGGGCGACGACCGGGTGAAGCTCAGCGGCTTCCGCATCTCCCACCGCGCCGAGGGGCGGCCCGAGACGGACCTGCTGCACGCCAACCTGACCCTCTCGCTGGACCACACCACCAGCCTGGGACTGGCCAGCAGCGAGACCAGCCGGGAGGCGCTGATCCTGGTGCTGACCCTGCGCGACGGCGAGATCGCGCACCGCTAGGGACGCTTTCAAGGAGACGAACGGAACGATGCAGTTCATCTGTCGGATCGGAACCCAGGACGGGCGGGTGCTCGAGGAGGTCTTCTCGGCGAGCGACGAGGCCGCGCTGCGCAGCGACCTCGGGAAGCGTGGCTACCACCTGTTCGAGGTCAAGCGGCGCGGCGCGGCGCCCCAGATGGGTATCCCCGCGCTGCTGCGCGGCGGCCGCCGCGGGCGCATCCCGGTGCAGGAGTTCCTGGTCTTCAACCAGGAGCTGGCGGCGCTGCTCAAGGCCGGCCTGCCGCTGCTCCAGGCGCTCGACCTGATGCTCGAGCGGATGCACGCCGGCACCTTCCGGTCGGTGCTGACCGAGGTGCGCGACAAGGTCAAGAGCGGCACCGACCTCTCCGAGGCCTTCGGCGAGTATGGCGACCTCTTCCCGCGCCTCTACCCCTCCTCGCTCAAGGCGGGCGAGAAGAGCGGCGACCTCGAGCTGGTCATCCGGCGCTTCGTGCGCTACATGAAGCTGGTGCTCGACGCCCGCCGGCGGGTGTTCTCGGCGCTGACCTACCCGGCCGTGCTGGTGGTGCTGTCGATCCTGATGATCGCGGTGATGACCATCTACGTGGTCCCCCGCTTCATGGGCTTCTTCACCGAGCTCGACGCCGACCTGCCGATGATCACCCAGATCGTCCTCGGGGTCTCGACCTTCATGAGCAACAACTGGGTGCTGATGCTGGCGCTGATCGTCGGCGCCGGCTTCGCGTTCCGCTCCTGGGGGCGCACCGAGCCCGGGCGGCTGGCGATCGACCGGATCAAGCTGCGGGTCCCTTTCCTGGGGCCGGTGCTCCACCGCTTCGCGCTGTCGGAATTCTGCCGGTCGCTCTCGACGTTGCTCTCCGGCGGCATCCCGCTGGTCCCCTCGTTCGAGATCGGCGTCGCCTCGGTGGGCAACGCCTTCGTGCGCAGCCGCATCGGGCCGACCATCCAGATGGTGCGCGAGGGCAAGCCGTTCTACGTCGCGCTGGAGACCAGCGCGATCTTCACCGACATGTCGATCGACATGGTCAAGGTCGGCGAGGCGACCGGCTCGCTCGACGAGATGCTGAACAGCGTTTCGGACTTCCTGGACGAGCAGGTCGAGACCCGGATGCAGCGGCTGCTGTCGCTGATCGAGCCGCTGATGCTGGTGTTCATGGGCATCATCATCGCGATCCTGCTGATCTCGATCTACCTGCCGATGTACTCGATGCTCGGTTCGTCGAAGATGTAGCACTCTGTAGTTGGAGTCAAAGGTTTAAGCGCAAAGGAAGAATGGTGGTGTTTCGATGGCGGTGATCAACGGCAGCCGGCCGATGGTGCGGGAGAAGGAGCCCGAGGCCGAGACCCTGGAGCAGGTGCGCGAGCGCCTCGCCCGCGAGCGGCGGGAGGCGGAGACCTTCGCCGCCCGCTACGGCCTGGAGTTCGTCGACATGACGCACTTCCGGATCGACAACGACCTGTTCCGGCGGGTGCCGTTCGAGCTGATGCTGCGCTACGGCTTCATCCCCGAGACGCAGCTCGACGGCCGCCTGAGCGTGGTGATGGCCGATCCGTCGAACGTGGTCAAGATCGATGAGATGGAGCTGCTGCTCGGCCAGCCGGTCGAGGTCAAGGTGGCGGTGCGCTCGGCGATCGAGGAGATCCTGCAGAAGTCGGAGAGCGCCCAGCGGGTGCTCGACGAGGCCTCGGAGGACTTCCGCATCCAGCTCGTCCAGGAGGACGAGGAGGGGCAGGAGATCCTGTCGATCGACCGCATCACGGCCGACACCTCGCCGATCATCAAGCTGGTCGACTCGACGATGTTCAACGCCATCCAGCGCCGCGCCTCCGACATCCACATCGAGACCCGCGAGAACGAGGTGATCATCAAGTACCGCATCGACGGCGTGCTCTACCAGGCGATGGAGCCGATCGACAAGCGGCATCACCAGACGATCATCAGCCGCATCAAGGTGATGAGCGAGCTCGACATCGCCGAGAAGCGGATCCCGCAGGACGGCCGCTTCAAGCTCCGGCTGGTCGGCCGCACCATCGACTTCCGCGTCTCGATCATGCCGTCGGTCCACGGCGAGGACTGCGTCATCCGCATCCTCGACAAGGAGTCGATGAACAAGGAGTTCAAGAACCTGCGGCTCGACATCCTCGGCTTCGACGAGGAGACGATGCGCAAGCTCCGCAAGTTCATCCGCGAGCCCTACGGCATGGTGCTGGTGACCGGGCCGACCGGCTCCGGCAAGACAACGACGCTCTATGCCTGCCTCTCCGAGATCCAGTCCTCGGAGGACAAGATCATCACCATCGAGGACCCGGTCGAGTACCAGCTCCGCGGCATCACCCAGGTGCCGGTCAACGAGAAGAAGGGGGTCACCTTCGCCCGCGGCTTGAGGTCGATCCTCCGCCACGACCCCGACAAGGTGATGGTCGGCGAGATCCGCGACGAGGAGACGGCGCAGATCGCCATCCAGTCGGCGCTCACCGGCCACCTGGTGTTCACCACCGTCCACGCCAACAACGTGGTGGACGTGATCGGCCGCTTCCTCAACATGAACGTCGACCTCTACAACTTCGTCTCGGCGCTCAACTGCGTGCTGGCGCAGCGCCTGGTGCGCAAGATCTGCGACCACTGCCGGCAGGCGGTCAAGCTCGCTCCCCAGCTCATGGAGGAGAGCGGCCTCGACACGGCGATGTATTCGGACTTCACCTTCTACGAGGGGCGCGGCTGCATCGAGTGCAACGGCACGGGCTTCCACGGCCGGGTCGCGGTCTCCGAGCTGCTCGACCTCTCGGATCACATCCGGGAGCTGATCCTGGACCGCCGGCCCGCCTCGGAGATCAAGCGCGCGGCCAAGGAAGAGGGAATGACATTCCTGCGCGAGTCGGCGCTCGAGATGGTCTTCCGGGGAGTGACCACGCTACGTGAGATCAACAAAGTTACCTTCGTGGATTGAGCGGCTGCTCGGCGTCGAGCCGGTGCCGTCGCCGCCGCACGTCTTCGCGCTCGACGGCGAGCGGCTGCGCTACGCCCAGCTCGTCAGCGACCGCCACGGCTTCCGCCTGCGCGCCTTCCGCGAGGCGGCGCTGCCGCGCGACCCCTTCCAGCACGGTCCCCTGGGCGGGCCGCTGCGCGATCCGGCAGGCTTCCGGGAGCTGGTGGCGGGGTTGGTCGGGGCGATCCCCGGCGGCGTGCGCGAGGCCTCGCTGGTGCTCCCCGACACCTGGCTGCGCGTCACCTTCACCGAGAGCGGCGACCTGCCGAAGAGCGCCGACGCGCTCGACGACGTGCTGCGCTGGAAGCTCAAGCGCCTCGTCCCCTTCCGCGTCGACGAGCTGCGCGTCAACGCCACCGAGGTGTCGCCGATCGCCGGCCAGGAGGAGCCCCGCCGCCTGCTGCTCGGCTTCGCCGTCGAGCAGCTCCTCGCCCAGATCGAGGACGGCTTCGCCGCCGCCGGCGTGCGCATCGGCCAGATCTCGAACGCCAGCCTGTCGCTGCTCGCCGCCGTCGCCCCCTCCGTGGCCGGCGTCTTCTCGGCGCTGGTGCTGGTCGGCGACGAGGGGTACACCCTGATCTTCTCGCGCGGCGGCGAGCCGGTGCTCCACCGCTACAAGGGGTTCACCGGCAACCTGCCGGAGGCGTCGCGCGCCGCCTTCGTCGGCCGCGACCTCAAGCTCACCCGCAACTTCCTCGACGAGCACTTCCCCGGCTCCGCCATCGGCTCGGTGCTGCTGCTCGCCCCGCCGGAGCTCGAGCCCGCCTGGCTCGACCGGCTGGAGGAGGGGCTGGGAGCGCCGGCGGCCCCGGTCGACGGCCGGCACCTGCCGCCGCTGCGTGCCGAGGAGGCGAGCGTTCCCCCCTGGCGGAGCCTCGCCCCCATGCTGGGCGCCGCCCGGCAGGAGGTCGCATGAATCCGCTGACCCCGGACTCCCCGGAGACCGCCTACGACGAAGCGCGGGAGCCGGAGGTGTCGTTCGCCCCCGCCCCTCGCCCGGCGATCTCGCCGGCGGCGGCCCTGGCCGCGCCGCCGGGGCGCGTCGATCCGCTCAACCTCGCCCGCCGGCCGTTCCTCAACAGCCGGCCGGTGGTGCGGGCGTCGCTGCTGCTCTGGATTCTCGGCCTGCTCCTCCTGCTCGGCAACGTGTCGCTGTTCTGGAACTACCGCCAGCGGTCGGCCGACAAGCGCGAGCAGATCACCCGCGGCGAAGCCGAGATCGCCAGCCAGCAATCGGCCTCGGCGAAGCTGCAGCGCCAGCTCGACGGCTTCGAGCTCGAGGCGCAGAACCAGCGGGTCGACTTCCTCAACAAGCAGATCGAGGAGCGCACCTTCTCGTGGAGCGAGCTGCTCGACCGGGTCACCGAGCGCCTCCCGCACGACGTGCGGCTGAACCGCCTGGCGCCGCTCACCGGCCAGAAGGCCGAGAAGGAGTTCCAGCGCTCGCACGTGGCGCGGCACGCCCAGCGGGCCAGCGACCAGGTCAGCCTGCTGATCACCGGCGAGGCCCGCAATGACACTGAGCTGCTCTCGTTCGTACAAAGTTTATTCAGGGCGCCCTTCGCGGAGCCCGACCTCACCCGCGAAGAGAGACTGGAAGATGGGAAAACCTTGAAGTTCGAGATCTCCGTCCAATACCGCCCCGGCCCGATTACCGCGGCCGGCGCGAACGGCGCCTCCGGCGGCCCGGCGGCCACCTCGGCCGGCGCCCAGACGCCGCGGATCGAGGAGCTGCCGATGACCTCGGACGCTCCCCGGCGGGGAGGGCGGCCTTGAGGTCCCCCGGCGAGATCTGGCGCCAGCGCGTCTGGATCTGGGTGCCCGCGCTCCTCTTCTTCCTCGCCAACGCCGGCGCGTTCGCGGTCTACAAGCTCGGCTACGCCGGGCGGATCGAGTCGCTCCAGGAGACCCTGGACACCCAGCGGCAGACGATCCGCAAGCTCTCCGGCGACCGCAAGCAGATGGAGACCATGATCGCCCGCGTGCAGACCAACGAGACGCAGGTCGAGCAGCTCTACACCGACCGGCTGTCGACCCGCAGCCAGCGGCTGACCAAGATCACCGCCGAGGTCAAGGAGCTCGCCCGCCAGGCCGGCCTGGTGCCGAAGGCGATCACCTATCCCGAGGAGGAGATCCAGGAGTACAACCTGATCCGGCGCTCCTTCGTGTTCTCGGTCGAGGGCACCTACGCCAGCCTGCGCAAGTTCGTCAGCCTGCTCGAGGGCTCGCGCTCGTTCCTTACCCTCGACGAGGCGACGGTGGCCAACAACGCCGAGGGCCCGGAGCTGCGGATCGACCTGGCGATCTCGACGCTGTTCGCCCGCGATGCGCAGGACGAGCTGCCGCCCCCGCCGGCGACCGCGGCCGGGACGGCGACGAAGGGAGGGGCGTCGTGAGCGGCTCGCGGCAGAAGACCCTGCTGATGGTCCTCGGCGCCCTGGCGCTGATCGCCGTCTGGCACTACTTCCTGGGGCCGATGCTGGGCTTCGGCGGCGGCGGCGAGGCCACCGCCCCGGCGGTCGCCAAGCGCCCCGCGGTCGACGGCGAGGGGGACGAGGTCGCCGCCCGGCCCGGCCGCCGCGCCGCCGCCGAGCACCATGGCGCCCATCCGGGGGACCCGGTGTCGGTGCTCCGCCTGGCCGACCTCGACCGCCCGCCGCGGCCGGCGACGGCGGGGCGCGATCCCTGGCGCTACGTCGATCCGCCGCCCCCCCCGCCCCCGCCGCCGCCGAAGGCCCACGTGCCCACGGCTGAAGAGCTGCGGGCCGCCGAGGAGGCGCGGCGGCGGGCCGAGGAGGAGGCGCGGCGGCGGGCGATCGAGGCGGCGAAGCCGCGCCCGGCGGAGTTCACCCTGCAGTATCTGGGGCGCTTCGGTCCGGCCGACCAGGAGATCGCCGTCTTCACCAACGGCAAGACGGTGATCAACAAGCAGGAAGGCGAAGTGATCGACAACAAGTTCATCGTGGCGCGTATCGGCTACGAATCCGTGGATATCCGTTTCGTGGGCTTTCCCGACGTCCCCGCGAAACGTGTCGGCGTGACTCCTCGCCGCCAGCCCCAAGTCGGAGGAAACCCTGGATGATGCGCGACTTCAACCGCCGGCTTTCGCTCCCCCTACTGCTGCTCGGGATGCTGGCCGCCTGCACCAGTCACTCCAACTATCGGCAGGGCGAGATCGCCTCCCAGCTCGGGCATTGGGATGACGCCGTCCTCTACTACATGAAGGCGCTGGACAACGATCCCGCCAACATTACCTACCGGGCCGACCTGCTGCGCGCCAAGATCAGGGCGTCGCAGGAGCACTTCGAGAAGGGCAAGGAGTACGAGAAGGCGGGAGTGGTGGAGCGCGCGATGGTCGAGTACCAGCAGGCGGTCCAGCTCGATCCCACCAACCAGTACGCTCAGGCCCAGCTCGAGCACGCGCACCGCGAGTACCTGGCGCAGAAGCAGGGCAAGGGCGTCGAGACCATCGAGCAGATGAAGCAGAAGAGCCGCGGCGCCCGGCCGCAGCCGCCGGTGCTCAACCCGCGCTCGAACAAGCCGATCTCGCTCGAGTTCCCGCAGCCGGTGTCGCTGTTCTCGATCTACAAGGCGCTGGGCGACGCGTTCGGGATCAACATCCTGTTCGACCCCAACCTGCGCGACCAGGAGATCGCGGTCACCCTGCGGGACGTCACCGCCCAGGCGGCGCTCGAGACCCTGATGCGCGCCTCCGGCCAGTTCTACAAGGTGATGGACGAGCACTCGATCATCGTCGCCCAGGACACGCCGCAGAACCGCCGCACCTACGAGGACCTGGTCATCCAGACGTTCTTCCTCTCGAACGCCGAGGTGAAGGACATGCTGACGATCCTGCGCAGCCTGATCGACGCGCGGAAGATCGCCACCAACGAGCAGCTCAACGCCATCATCCTGCGCGACACCGCCGACAAGGTGAAGGTCGCCGAGCGGATCATCGAGGCCAACGACAAGTCGAAGGCCGAGGTGGTGGTGGACATCGAGCTGCTGCAGATCAACAGCCAGCGGCTGCGCGACCTGGGGGTGAGCCTGTCGAGCTACTCGGTCGGCCAGCAGCTCGGCTTCCCGTCGACCACCACCACGGGCAGCGGCGGCACCGGCACGGGAACCGGCACCACGACCGCGACCCCCTCGGGCATCAGCCTGTCGAGCCTCCGCTTCATCAACCAGAGCAACTGGTTCCTGACCCTGCCGAGCTTCGTCTACAACTTCGTCAAGCAGAACACCGACGCCCAGCTCCTCGCCAAGCCGCAGATCCGGATCAGCGAGGGCGAGAAGGCGAACCTGGTGATCGGCGACAAGGTGCCGATCCCGCTGACTACCTTCAACACGCAGAACGCCGGCACCTCCGGCGGCATCGTGCCGATCACCTCCTTCCAGTACCAGGACGTCGGCATCAAGATCGAGATCGAGCCGCGCGTCCACCACAACCAGGAGGTCACGCTCAAGCTCAAGATCGAGGTGTCGAACCTCAACGGCAACGTCTCGGGGACCAACGGCGAGTCGCAGCCGATCATCGGCACCCGCATGATCGACTCGGTGATCCGCCTCCAGGACGGCGAGACGAACTTCCTCGCCGGCCTGATCCGCACCGACGAGAGCAACACCGACAAGGGGTTCCCCGGCCTCTCCGAGATCCCCATCCTGGGCCGCCTGTTCTCCAACAAGCACAACGAGGGGGCCCGCACCGACGTCATCCTGACGCTGACGCCGCACATCGTGCGCAACGCCGAGATCACCGCCGAGGACCTGCTGCCGATCTGGGTCGGCACCGAGCAGAACATCACCTTCCGCGGCGGCAGCCCGCGCGTCGAGTCCCCCGAGAACGAAGGGCCGTTCGACACCAACGAGGGGACCCCCGAGGAGATCCAGGACGCCATCCGCCGCCGCCTGCAGCGGCTGCCGCGCGGCCTGCGTCCGGGCGAGACCAACGACGAATCCGGCAATCCGGTGCTGGCTCCCGGCGCGCCGCAGCCGCCGGCGGCAACCCCGCCGGGAGGCGTCAACCTGGTGCCGGTGGCGCCGCCGGCGAACATCTTCCAGCCGCGGACGCCCCCCGGCACGCCGACTCCCCCGCCGCCGGACGAACAGCCGCCGTCGGGCGGCGGCGGCGGCCTGGTCTCCCAGGGCAACGCGTCGGGCACCGCGGCGCTGCAGGTGCGCACCGCCGCGTTCTCCGGGAAGAGCGACGCCCTCGTGGCGACGACCGCGACGACCGCCGCCGCGGCCCCCGCCGTGCGGCTCTGGCTGGCTCCGGGCAAGCTGACGGTGAGCCCGGGGGACACCTTCGAGGTGCGGATCCAGGCCGAGTCCGGCCTGCCGGTCTCGCACCTGCCGATGTCGCTGTCGTACGACCCCAAGGTGCTGGCGGTCGAGAAGGTGGAGGCCGGCGACTTCCTGGGCTCCGCGACCGAGGCGCAGGTGCTCTCCGACGCCGGCCGCGCCGGCGACCTGGTGATCGGCGCCAGCCGGCTCGGCAAGGTGGCGGGGGTCAAGGGCGCCGGCACGGTCGCCCGCGTCACCTTCCGGGCGGTCGCCGCGGGCAAGAGCGAGCTCGCCTTCGACGGCAAGGCGCTCGATGCCGCGCTGCATCCGATGGCCCTGCGTACCCGCCCGGCGCTGGTGGAGGTGAGCGGCGGTGGTGAGCCCCGGCCCCCCGTTACGCCGCAGCGGGAAGCATCCGTCAGCGGCAGGCGTTGAGGTTGGCAGGAGGCCGAGAAGACGATGTTCCGCAACCGCAGCGACCGTAGCGCCCCCACGCCGGGGATGAACCGTCAGGCGGGCTTCACCCTGGCCGAGCTGGTCATGGTGGCCGCCATCCTGACGATCCTGGCGTCGGTGACCCTGCCGGTCGTCAAGTTCACGGCCAAGCGTTCGAAGGAGGCGGACCTCCACCTGGCGCTGCGCGAGATGCGGATGGCCGTCGACGAGTACAAGCGCTACAGCGACTCGGGGCTGATCCAGGTGGATCTCGACACCCAGGGGTATCCGAAGAAGCTGAGCGTCCTGGTCGAGGGGGTGCCGATCGTCGGCCAGGTCGACAAGAAGCTCAAGCTCCTGCGCCGGATCCCCATCGATCCGATGACCGGCAAGGACGAGTGGGGTTTCCGCAGCTATCAGGACGCCTTCGACGCCACCTCCTGGGGCGGCGAGGACGTCTACGACGTGTATTCGCTTTCGAAGGGCGTGGGCCTGAACGGCGTTCCTTACAGGAAGTGGTGAAGGTTGTTGATCGGAAGTTGACCGGAAAAAGAAGATGAGGCTCCCCATGCGAAAGCCCGACCGGCGGCAGAGCGGCTTCACGCTGCTCGAGCTGATCATCGTGATCGCGATCATCGGCATCCTGGCCACGATCGCGATGCCCGCCCTCAAGAACATGCCGATCCGCGCCAAGGAATCGGTGCTGAAGACCAACCTGCGGACGATGCGCGACATGATCGACCAGTATTACGGCGACAAGGGGAAGTACCCCACGAGCCTGGGCGCCCTGGTCGACGAGGGGTACGTCCGCAAGCTGCCGGTCGATCCGATGACCAAGAGCACCGAGACGTGGATCCCGGTCTACGAGGAGATCGATCCGGACCATCCGCCGGCGGAGACCGAGACCGATCCCTCCAAGCCCGGCATCGTCGACGTCCACTCCGGAGCGCCCGGCAAATCCCTCGACGGAACCCCCTACAAGGATTGGTGACCGTGCCTTCGAAATCGGGCGAGAGCGGCTACAACATGGTCATGCTGATCGTGGCGGTCACCATCCTCAACATCATGGTGGCCGCGGTGCTCCCCCTGATGAGCACGGACATCCAGCGGCAGAAGGAAGAGGAGCTGGTCTTCCGCGGCTTCCAGTACGCCGAGGCCATCCGCCTCTTCCACGGCCGCTTCCAGCGCTATCCGGTCAAGCTCGAGGAGCTGCTGGAGATGAAACCCCGCTGCATCCGCCAGCTCTGGAAAGATCCCATGACCAAGGACGGCAAATGGGGGCTGATCTTCCAGGGCGGGGTGACGACGCCGCCGCCGGATCCTTCGGGCCTGACCGGCCTGAATCCGGCAGGCCCGAGTCTTGGAGGCCAGAACCCGGGAGGTCAGAACCCGGGCGGGCAGAATCCCGGCGGCCAGACCGGCCAGACTCCAGGGGACCAGGAGCCCGACGGCACCGGGGGCGGCGGCCTCAACACTCCGAAGAACGGCGAGGTCGTGGCCACCGGTCCGATCATCGGCGTCTTCAGCAAGAGCAAGAAGGCGTCGCACCTGATCCTCTACGGCCGCGAGCACTACAACGAGTGGCAGTTCACCGAGAACCTGCTCACCGGCGCGGTCCCGAACGGCGGCCCCCGGACCGGAGTGGGAGGCAGGCTCGCGTTCTCCACCCGCTGGCTCGGGCGCCCGATGCAGTTCGTCGACCAGGCCCAGCCCCAGGACGGCACCTTGCCGGGTCAGACCGGCACCGGCACCACGGGCAAGGGCACCACCGGCTCCGGCTCCTCGAAAAAGCCATGAGGGTGCGCCTCCGGCGACTCCCCGCCGCCCGCGACCTCCCTCTCCCCTCCCGCGCCTCGTCCGGCAGCTCCGGGTTCGACCTCCGCGCCGCCGTGGACGGCGAGCTGGTGCTCCGTCCCGGCGAGCGGCTGCTCGTGCCGACCGGCGTGGTACTGGAGATCCCGGCCGGCTGGGAGGGGCAGGTCCGCCCCCGCAGCGGCCTCGCCCTGCGGCACGGGATCGGGATCGTCAACGCCCCCGGCACGATCGACAGCGACTACCGCGGCGAGGTCGGAGTGATCCTGATCAACCTCGGCGAGGCCGCCTTCGCCCTGAAGCGGGGGGACCGCATCGCGCAGCTCGTCATCTCGCGCGTCGAGCCGGTCGAGCTCGAGGAGGCCGACGAGCTCGGGAGCAGCGGCCGCGGCGACGGCGGGTTCGGCTCGACGGGTACGGGTTGACCGCCGCTCTCGACGCCTGGTTCACGCGCCGGGGATGGAGCCCGTTCGCTTTCCAGCGGGAGGTCTGGGCGGCCTATCGCGGCGGCGAGAGCGGCCTGATCCACGCCGGCACCGGCACCGGGAAGACCTACGCCGCCTGGATGGGGCCTCTCCTCGAATGGCTGGAAACGCACGAGCCGAACCTCCGCCCGCGGCGGCGGGCCGCGGCGCCTCCCCTGCGCGTCCTCTGGCTGACACCCCTGCGCGCCCTGGCCGCCGATACCGAGGCGGCGCTGCGGGCGCCGCTCGCCGAGCTCGGAATTCCCTGGAGCCTGGAGCGGCGGACCGGCGACACCTCCGCCAGCGTCCGCGACCGCCAGCGCGAGAAGCTCCCAACCGCGCTCGTCACCACCCCTGAAAGCCTCTCCCTCCTGCTCTCCCGCCCGGATGCCCGCGAGCTGTTCGCCGAGCTCCGCCTGGTCGTGGTCGACGAATGGCATGAGCTGCTGGGAAGCAAGCGCGGCACCCAGACCGAGCTCGCCCTCGCGCGTCTGCGCCGCTTCCGGCCGGCCCTGCGCACCTGGGGCCTGTCGGCGACGCTCGGCGACCTCGAAACCGCTCTGGCGGCGCTGCTCGGCGCGGGCCAGACCGGCCGGCTCGTCCGCGGCGCGGCGCCCAAGGAGATCCGCGTCGATTCGCTGATCCCGGAGACGATCGAGCGCTTCCCGTGGGCCGGGCACCTCGGGCTCCGGCTCCTGCCGCAGGTGATCGCGGCGATCGACGAGGGGCGGACCGCGCTCGTCTTCACCAACACCCGGTCGCAGACGGAGATCTGGTACCAGGCGATCCTCGACGCGAGGCCCGATTGGGCCGGTGAGATCGCGCTCCACCACGGCTCGCTCGACCGCAAGGTGCGCGACTTCGTGGAGGCGGCGCTGAGCTCCGGAAGCCTGCGGTGCGTCGTCTGCACCTCCAGCCTCGACCTCGGAGTCGACTTCGCTCCGGTCGACCGCGTGCTCCAGGTGGGGAGCCCGAAGGGCATCGCACGGCTGGCGCAGCGGGCCGGCCGCAGCGGCCACCGACCCGGAGCGCCGAGCCGGGTGACCTGCGTGCCCACCAACGCCTTCGAGCTGGTCGAGGCGGCCGCCGCCCGCCGGGCCCTGGAAGCAGGCCGGATCGAACCGCGGACGCCACCGGAGAAGCCCCTCGACGTCCTCGCTCAGCATCTGGTGACGGTCGCCGCGGGGGGCGGCTTCCGCGCCGCCGAGATGTACGCGGAGGTCCGCGCGGCCTGGAGCTACCGCGACCTCACGCCGGTGGAGTGGGACTGGACGCTCGACTTCGTCACCCGCGGCGGACCGGCGCTCGCCGCGTACCCCGAGTACCGCCGGGTGACCGAGACGGACGGCCTCTATGCCGTCCCCGACCGCGCGGTGGCGCGGCGCCACCGGATGTCGATCGGCACGATCACCAGCGATGCCGCGCTGACCGTCCAGTACGTCAGCGGCGGCCGGCTCGGCACGGTCGAGGAGAATTTCATCGCCCGTTTGCGGCCGGGGGAACGCTTCCTCTTCGCCGGCCGGATATTGGAGCTGGCCGAGGTGCGCGACATGACCGCCTGGGTGCGGCGGTCGAAAGGGAAGAGCGGTGCCGTTCCCCGCTGGATGGGCGGCCGCATGCCGCTCTCGACCGAGCTGGCCGCCGCCGTCCGCGCTCTTCTCGAAGAGGCCCGCGACGGCGTCTTCGCGAGCCCGGAGATGGCGGCCCTGCGCCCCATCCTGGAGCTGCAGGCGCGCTGGTCGGCGATCCCCGCCGCGGACGAGCTGCTGGTGGAGCGGCTGAAGTCGCGGGAAGGGCACCATCTCTTCCTCTATCCCTTCGAGGGGCGGCTGGTCCACGAGGGTCTGGCGGCGCTGCTCGCCTGGCGGATCGCCCGCCTCCGCCCCATCACCTTCACCCTGGCGGTGGACGACTACGGGATCGAGCTCCTTTCGCACGATCCGGCGCCGCTCGACGAGGCGCTGGTGGCGGGCCTCCTCGCTCCCACCGGCCTTGCCGAGGACATCCTGGCGAGTCTCAACGCCGCCGAGATGGCGAAGCGGCAGTTCCGCGACATCGCCCGCGTCGCCGGCCTGCTCTTCCAGGGCTTCCCGGGCCAGCGCAAGCCCGCCCGCCATCTCCAGGCGTCGAGCGGCCTGTTCTACGAGGTGTTCGCGAAGTACGACCCGGGGAATCTCCTGCTCCATCAGGCGCATCGCGAGGTGCTGGAGCAGCAGCTCGAACGGAGCCGCCTCGGGCGCGCACTGGCCCGGCTCTCCGACTCCCGCGTCACGATCCTCGACATCGCGCGGCCGACCCCGCTCGCCTTTCCGCTGCTGGTGGCCCGGATGCGCGACAAGCTCAGCTCGGAGAGCCTCGCCGACCGCGTCCGCCGCATGCAGGCCCGCCTCGAAAAGGCGGCGTCGAAGTGATCCGCATCGATCTCCAGGGCGAGCCCCTGGAGCTCCTCCCCGAGCGCGCCCTGCTCTGGGAACGGACCGCCACCCTGATCGTGGCCGACGCGCACCTCGGCAAGGCGGCCTCTTTCCGTGCGGCCGCGCTCCCGATGCCCGGCGGCACCACCAGCGGGACCCTCTCCCGGCTCTCCCTGGCGCTCTCCCGCAGCGGTGCCCGCCGCCTGCTCATCCTCGGCGACTTCTTTCACGCCCGATCGGGACGGACCGACCGCACCCTCACGGCGATCGCGGAGTGGCGCGAGCGGCACGCGGGGCTGGAGATCGTCCTGGTGCGCGGCAATCACGACCGCGGCGCCGGCGATCCGCCGCGCGAGTGGCAGTTCGATTGCCGCGACGAGCCGTGGGTCGAGGCGCCGTTCGCTTTCCGGCACCACCCGGCGGAGGAGGCCTCGGGATACGTGCTCGCCGGGCACGTCCATCCCGCGGTGGCTCTCGCCGGTCCGGGGCGCCAGCGCGAGCGGCTCCCCTGCTTTCTGTTCGGCGAGCGGATCGGCATCCTCCCGGCCTTCGGCGACTTCACCGGCGGCACCACCGTCCGCCCGCGGCCGGGCGACCGGGTCTACGGAGTGGCCGGGGACGAGGTCGTGCCGATCCGCACCGGATAAACCCGGGCGCCCCTGAGAACGTATGTGCCTCGGAGGATTCCCATGCCCAAGAGACTGACGCTCGCCGTCCCGCTCCTGCTGCTGCTCGCGCTCCCCGCTCTGGCTCAAGCCCCGGCCGATCCGGCGAAGCCGGCGAAGGCCGAGGAGAAACACCCGCCCGTCCCGCTCGAAGAGAAGTCTTCGGTGACCCGGCATAGCTTGAGCCTCGACGGCCGGAGCTACCCCTACACCGCCACCGCCGGCACGCTGCTGCTCAAGGAGGACGACGGCACCGTCAAGGCCTCCATCTTCTATGTCGCCTATATCCTCGACGGCGTGAAGGACCCCGCCACCCGGCCGGTCACCTTCAGCTTCAACGGCGGTCCGGGCGCGGCGTCGCTCTGGGTTCATATGGGCGCGTTCGGGCCGAAGCGGGTGGCGCGGACGGACGAGGGGTTCGCCCTGCCGCCGCCGGGGAAGCTGGTCGACAACGAGAGCTCGATCCTCGACCTCACCGACCTCGTGTTCATCGATCCGGTGAGCACCGGCTTCAGCCGCCCGGCCCCCGGCCAGGACGCCAAGCAGTTCCACGGCGTCAAGGCGGACATCGAGTCGGTGGCCGCCTTCATCCGCCTCTGGGTGACCCGCAACCAGCGCTGGGCCTCGCCCAAGCTGGTGGCGGGCGAGAGCTACGGCACGACCCGCGCCGCCGGCCTCGCCTACGAGCTCGCGGACCGCTACGGCATGGCGCTCAACGGCGTGATCCTGGTCTCCTCCGTCCTCAACTGGCAGGACCAGGAATTCCACCCCGGCAACGACCGCCCCTGCTTCATCCACCTGCCGACCTACGCCGCGACCGCCTGGTACCACAAGAAGCTCCCTCCCGAGCTCTCCGGGGATCTGTTCAAGACCCTGGCGGAGGTCGAGGCCTTCACGCTCGACGAGTACGGGCCCGCCCTCCTGCAGGGGGACCGTCTCCCCGAAGCCCGGCGCCGCGAGATCGCGGCCAGGGTCGCCCGCTACAGCGGGCTCTCGCAGGCGTACGTCGAGCGCTCGAACCTCTGCGTCCAGATCGACCGCTTCGTCAAGGAGCTGCTGCGCGACGAAGGGAAGACCACCGGCCGTCTCGACACCCGCTTCACCGGCAACGACATCGACTCGGCCGGCGAGGCCAACGAGTACGATCCCGCCGCCGCCTCGCTCGACGCTCCCTACGCCGCGGCGGTCAACGACTACATCCGGCGCGACCTCAAGTTCGAGAGCGACCTCGTCTACGAGCGGCTGACCGACAAGGTCTGGCCCTGGAGCTGGGACTTCCGGAACCAGTACGTGGACGTCGCCGAGGTGCTGCGCCAGGCGATGACCCGCAACCCCCATCTCCAGGTGCTGATGGCGGCGGGCGTCTACGACTTGGCGACCCCGTTCTTCGACGCCCTCTTCACCCGCGACCACCTGGGACTTCCCAAGGAGCTGCGGGACAACGTCCGGGTCGAGCTCTACACGTCGGGGCACATGATCTACATCCGCAAGGCCGACCACGTGAAGCTGAAGAAGGATGTGGCGGAGCTGATCCGGAGGTCGACAGGATAGGGAGGCGGGGCGCCGGCCGGCCCCCTAAGCCGGCCGGCGCCCCGATTGAACGATCGGATCAGTGGCGGATCGCCACCGTGGAGGTGGTCGCCGCGTGGCGCGGAGCCCGCGCGGTGGCCGCCTCGGGCTTGAAGACCGGCCGCCGCGGGCCGAACGCCTGGCGAAGCACCGGCCCCAGAACCGCGGGGTGGAACAGCGCCGTCGGGGTCTTCAGCATGTGGTTGACCTCCTGGAAGCGGCGGAAGACCTCCTGGCTCTGCGGGATCAACCGGATCACCTGCTCGATGTACCAGTGCATGAGCTTGACCTTGGCGGTGACCTCGCCGCCCTCTGTCGCCGGCCAGCGGAGATCCTCTCCGGTGGTCAGCGCCCAGGGGCCGGCGACCAGCTTGGCGACCTGCTTCTGGAAGCGGTGGCTGTCGAGCTTCCCCTTCCCGCGCCGCAGGCTCTCGCGCAGGGCGAGGGCCTCGATACCGACGAGCGTCATGCCGACGCCGTAGACCGGGTTGAAGGCGCACACCGAGTCGCCGAGCGCCGCGAACCCCTGCGGCACCTTGGCCTTGTCGTAATGCCGCAGCCGGTTCTCGGTGCGGCGGTAACCCCAGATGCGCGACAGCGGCTTGGCGTGCTCGATCGCCCGGTAGAGCTCCGGCGAGGAGAGGCTGCGCGCGAACTTGAGGAAGCCCTCCTCGTCCGTCGGCGGGTAGTCGTGCATCACTCCGGCGAGCGTCACGATCCAGCGGTTCCCTTCGATCGGCTGGATGATGCCGGCGCGCGGCTGGTACGGCGGCCGGTTGATCAGGAAGAGCGTTTTCCAGTCCTTCTTGAAGTCTTCGACCGGCTCGTAGATGCGGGTCGCGTACCCCCAGAAGGCGTCGACGACCGTCTCTTCCGGCCTGGCGAAGCCTGCCGCCGCCAGCCATTCGGGAGCCTTCGAGCCCCGGCCGCTGGTGTCCAGGACCAGGTCCGCCGCGATCGTCTCCACCTCGGCCGGAGCCTCGGGGTCGCGATGGCGGGGCTCGATCCTCACCCCTTCCACCCGCGAGCCGTCGGCCGACGTCACCAGACCGGCCACCTCGAAGCCCTGCCGGAGGCAGATCCTGGCGTCGGTCACCAGGTGGCGGCGGATCGTCGCCTCCAGGAGCGGCCGGGTGAAGGTACAGAACTCGAGGCCGATCTCACCGCGAGGCGACCACCCCGAACGATACAGGATGCGGAAGTCCCGCCCCTGATCCAGAAGATGGCTGCCTGCCTCCAGGAGGTCTGCGGTGACCCCCGGAAACACCTCCTCGACAGCCATCAATCCCCTCTTGAATAGAAAATGAAGATGGCGCGCCTGCGGCACGCCCGGCCGGTTCTCGGTGCCGTCCGGCAACTGGTCCCGCTCGATGACGGTGACCCGGTCGAAATGGTCGGCGAGCACGCGAGCCGCGAGCATGCCCCCGATGCTGCCGCCCACCACGACGGCGTGGCGGCCGGACCCTGCACCTTCGTTCCGATGCTGCACTGAGCTTCGGTACTGCATGGCGTCCCCCCCTTTCGGGATCTGCTGTACTACGACTGCTTGCCCAAGGATCTGTGCATAGGAAATGCCAGCTCTTTGGTCACCTTTCCCCGAAAGTGGCGTTGGTAAAAATTGCGATATCCTCCCGGCGGAGGTGACGGCCATGCGTCTACGCGTCCTCGGCAGCTCCGGCGGCTACCCGGCTCCCGGCAATCCCAGCAGCGGTTTTCTCCTGGAGCACGGCGCGGCGAAGGTCTGGATCGACGCCGGCAACGGCACCTTCGCCGAGCTCCAGCGGGCAATGGATTTCACACGCGTCGACGCCCTCCTCCTGAGCCACGTCCACGCCGACCACTGTGCCGACGTCTACCCCCTCCATGTGGCGGTCCGCTATGGCGTCGGGGGCGGTTTCAAGCTGCCGCTCTACGCTCCTCCGGGAACCCCTGAGGCGCTCGGCGGCCTCCTCGGGCCGACCGGCGCGGATCAGCTCGCCGAGGCCTTCGATTTCCACCGGATCGAGGCGGGGGACGCGGTCGAGGTGGCCGGCATCCGCTTCACCTTCCTGCGCACCGACCACCCCGCCCATACGCTGGCGATGCGGGCCGAGACGCCGGTGGGCACCCTCACCTACTCGGCGGACACCGGCCCCAACGTCGACCTCGCCGGCTTCGCGCGCGGCAGCGACCTTCTCCTCTGCGAGGCGAACTATCAGGATGGCCGGATGGGCGCCCCGCTCCATCTGAGCGCCCGCCAGGCCGCCGGCATCGCCCGCCAGGCCGGCGTGCGGGCGCTGGCGCTCACCCATGTCTGGCCGACGCTGGATCCGGAGGTCTCCCTCCGGGAGGCACGGGAAGAGGCCGAGAAATCGCCGGGCGAAGGTCTCTCCATCCGCTGGGCGAGCCCGGGAAGGACCTTCGAGATCGGAGCTTCTTGAAAAATGTCCTGCGGGTCGTTGGGGTATTTGTAAGTAGTGCCGCGAGGTGTACCAAACCGTGACATCCGTCGGCTCTGTCCGAAAGTGTCAGGCGGTGTCACTGGCAGAGCACACACCGTCCTCCGGAAAGGGCTCGCCGGGAGCCTTGAGCCTTACTTCCACTTGTCAAGAAAATGTGCACGTGGCTCTGCAAAGATTTGTCACCGCCCCTTGACAGCAGTTGTCGCTCAATCGCGCCAGGAAGTCCATCGGCGCTTCCATGCTCTAATGGGGCCATGCCGGACAGCTTCGTGGAGCGGAACGCCAAGCTCCTCTCGACCCTCGTGGTCCTCGTCCTGATCCTCGCCTGCGCCGCCCTGCTGTTGACGCACAACTTTCTGGGCCACGGACCGGTTTCCATCGGTCTCCAGGTCGTGGCGGCCCTGCTCTGGATCTGGGCTCGGCTGACCTTCGGCCTGCGCAGCTTCCATTACGCGGCCAACCCCACGGCGGGGGGTCTCGTCACCACCGGCCCCTACCGTTACCTGCGGCACCCGATCTACGCCTCCATCCTGCTGCTGGTCTGGGCCGGGGTGGCCGCGAACCCGTCCTGGGTCAGCGCCGTCCTAGGGATGGTCGCGACGGCGATGACCGGCCTGCGCATCCTCTTCGAGGAAACGCTCCTGCGCCGGGCCTACCCGGAGTACGAAGACTACGCTCGGCACACGAAGCGGGTGGTGCCGTTCATTCTCTGATTCGACCGAGGAGGTCATTGATGCCCTGGATTCAGATCACCGAGAGCTCGAAGAGCGAAATCTGGCTGCGGACGGAGTCGATCATCGGGCTCGCGCAGGCCAAGCAGCACGGTAGCGGCACCATGCTGCTCCTCCTCTCCGGGACCAACATCGAGGTGTCCGAGGAGCGCGACGGGCTGCTCCAGAAGATCAAGGAGGCGGAGGGAACCGCCGCGCGGGAGCGCCGGGTGGGTTTTCCGGGGGAGTAAGTGCCCTCATCAGACGTTTCCCCGCTGGGGAAGGGGGTCTCCCCACTGGGGAAAGGGGTTCCCCCGCTGGGGAAGGGGGTCTCCCCACTGGGGAAAGGGGGTTCCCCCGCTGGGGAAAGGGGTCTCCCCGCTGGGGAAGGGGGTCTCCCCGCTGGGGAAGGGGGTCTCCCCACTGGGGAAAGGGGGTTCCCCCGCTGGGGAAAGGGGTCTCCCCGCTGGGGAAGGGGGTCTCCCCGCTGGGGAAAGGGGTCTCCCCGCTGGGGAAAGGGGTCTCCCCGCTGGGGAAAGGGGTCTCCCCGCTGGGGGAAGGGGGTTCCCCCGCTGGGGAAGGGGGTCTCCCCGCTGGGGAAAGGGATTTCCCGCTGGGGAAAGGGGTCTCCCCGCTGGGGAAAGGGGTTTCCCCTCGAGGGAAGTGTTTTTCCCCGCTGGGGAGAGGGGTCTCCCAAGGGCGACCGCGCCTCATCCCCAACGACGACGCTGACGACATTTGTAGACAGACCCTGCAACCTCACCCTCTCCGAGCCGTACACTCCGGAGCGTCCTTCACGCTCAAACGTTCAGGGGGAGGTTCCGTTCCATGCTTCGCGTCACCCGATTCGTGCTCTGTCTCACGGCCGCCGCAGGCCTTGCCTCGGCCGCCTCCGGCCAGACCAAGCTGCTCCGGTTTCCTGATATCCACCGGGACAAGGTCGTCTTCACCTATGCCGGCGACCTCTGGATCGCCTCGTCCTCGACGGGCGGGACGGCGACGCGCCTCACCGCTCACCCCGGCCTCGAGATGTTCGCCAAGTTCTCGCCCGACGGGAAATGGATCGCCTTCACCGGCCAGTACGACGGCGACGAGCAGGTCTATGTCATCCCGTCGACCGGCGGCGTGCCCAAGCAGCTCACCTTCTATCCCGCCCACGGACCGCTCCCGCCGCGCTGGGGCTACGACAACCAGGTCTACGGCTGGACCCCGGACGGCAAGTCGGTCTTCTTCCGCTCCCTGCGCGACGGTTGGGACCACGCCCAGAGCCGGGTCTACACCGTGCCGGTGGAGGGGGGGCTCGGCGAGCCGCTCCAGATGCCCCAGAGCGGCGGCGCCGACCTCTCGCCCGACGGCAAACAGGTCGTCTACACCCCGTTCGCCCGCGACTTCCGCACCTGGAAGCGCTACCAGGGAGGGTGGGCCCAGGACCTCTGGACCTTCGACCTCGCCACCCACGCGACGAAGAGGATCACCGATACCCCGCGCACCGAGCGCGATCCGATGTGGATCGGCGACAAGATCTATTTCGACTCGGACCGCACCGGCACGCTCAATCTCTACTCCTACGACCTGAAGAACGGCGCCACGACCCAGCTCACCCGGAGCACCCAGTGGGATGTCCGCTGGCCCAGCGCGGACGCCGACGGGCAGATCGCCTACGAGATGAATGGCGAGCTGAACGTCTTCGACACCCGGACGGGTCAGTCGCGGCACCTCGCCATCGACGTCCCCGGCGACGGCCTCGACACCCGGCCGTCCCAGGTCGCGGCCGCCGACCAGATCGAGGACGCCGCCCTGTCGCCGAAGGGTGAACGCGCCCTGTTCACCGCTCGCGGCGACATCTTCAACACGCCGATCGAGAAGGGGGTCACCCGCAACCTCACCCGCTCCTCGGGAGCCCACGACAAGGGGGCGCGCTGGTCGCCCGACGGCCGTAGGATCGCCTACCTCTCGGACGGCAGCGGCGAGGAGGAGGTCTACGTGGTCGACGCCCTGGGGGTGGGCAAGCCCGAGCGGCTCACCACCGGCGGCAAGGCCCAGCGCTTTCCGCCCGAGTGGGCGCCGGACGGCAAGCGGCTCGCCTTCTCCGACAAGGACGGCCGCCTCTGGGTGGTCACCCTGGCCGACAAGAAGCTCGTCGAGGTGGCCCACGACGTCCGCGGCCAGATCCACGACTACGCCTGGTCCCCCTGCGGCGGCCATCTCGCCTTCAGCATGGCCAACGCCAACACCTTCCATTCCGTCTGGATCTGGAGCGTGGAGGACGGCAAGCTCCGGCAGATCACCGACGAGCAGTTCCACGCCTCCAATCCGGCCTGGGCTCCCAAGGGGGACTACCTCTACTATCTCTCCGCCCGCTCCTTCCTCCCCCAGTTCGACACCTTCGACCTCAACTTCGCCGAGGACCGCAACTTCGGCATCTTCGTCCTCGCCCTGCGCAAGGACCTGCCCAACCCCTTCTCCCCCGAGGAGGACACGGTGACGCTCGCGGAAGAGAAGAAGGGGGGCGAGCAGACGCCGGCCGAGAAGAAGGACAAGAAGGAGAAGGAGAAGACGAAGGCCAAGGAACCCGGCTTCACCCGGATCGACTTCGACGGCCTCGCCTCCCGGGTGGCCCGGGTGCCCGTCCCCTTCGACGATTACGGCTCCCTGAGCGCCGCCGACGGCCGGCTGATCTTCGTCAAGCAGCCTCCGAACGGCTTCGGCGAGCCGGCGTCCAAGCCGGCGCTCCAGATCTTCACCTTCAAGGACCGCAAGACGGTCACGCTCGCCGAAAGCGTCGGCGGTTACGCCCTGTCGCAGGACGGCAACAAGGTGCTGATCGCCCAGGACGGGCAGTTCAACATCTATGACGCGACGGCCACCGGCAAGGATTCGAAAAAAACGATCGACACCAGCGGCATGATGGTTGACCGGGTTCCGGCCGAGGAGTGGGCGGAGGTCTTCCGCGAAGCCTGGCGACGCTACCGCGACTACTTCTACGTGCCGACCATGAACGGCTACGACTGGGAGGCCCTGCGCCGCCAGTACGAGCCGCTGCTGGCCTATGCCGGCCACCGGTCGGACGTGAACTACATCATCGGCGAGATGATCGCCGAGCTCAACAACTCCCACGCCTACGTGGTCGGCGGCGACTACAAGGCGCCCCCTCGCCCCAAGGTGGCTCTCCCCGGCGCCCGCTTCGAGCTCGACCGCAAGGCCGGCCGCTACCGGATCGCCAGGATCCTCGCCGGCCAGAACGAGGAGGACCTCTACCGCTCGCCGCTCACCGAGATCGGGGTGGACGTCCACCCGGGCGACTACGTGCTGGCGATCGACGGCGAGGATCTCGCCGCCACCGACAACCCCTATCGCCTGTTGCGTCACAAGGCGGACCACCCCGTCCGCATGACGGTCAACTCCAGGCCCACCCTCGACGGCGCCCGGGAGGTGGCCTTCCGGCCGATCGACACCGAGGAGCACCTGCTCTACCTCGACTGGGTGAGCGCCAACCGCGAGAAGGTGGCGAAGATGAGCGGCGGCCGGATCGGCTACATCCACATCCCCGACATGGGCGAGGACGGCATGCGGGAGTTCGTCAAGTGGTACTTCGGCCAGATCCGCAAGGAGGGGCTGATCGTCGACGTCCGCTACAACGGCGGCGGCTTCATCTCGCCGACGCTCCTCGAACGGCTGGCGCGCCATCCGCTGGGAGTGGACTACGGGCGCACCAACGCCGATCCGCAGCCCTACCCGCAGGTGGTGTTCTACGGTCACATGGCCTGCCTGATCAACGAGGGGTCCGGCTCGGACGGCGACATCTTCCCCTACATGTTCCGGCAGCTCGGCCTCGGGCCCCTGATCGGCACCCGCACCTGGGGAGGGGTGGTAGGCATCAGCGACCACGGTCCGATGATCGACGGCGGCCAGATCTTCGTCCCCGAGGCCGGCGTGGTCTCTCTGGAAGGGAAGTGGATCATCGAGGGGCACGGCGTCGATCCCGACCTCGTGGTCGAGAACGACGTCCAGTCCGTCCTCGGCGGCCGCGACCCCCAACTGGAGCGCGGGGTGGCCGAAGTGATGAAGAAGATCCAGTCCGATCCGAAGGCCTTCCCGAAGCGGCCGGAGCCGCCGGTCAGGACGCAGGGTCAGTAAGCGGGGGGGATGGCATCGACTCCCAGGATGCTCTCCATCCTGACCAGGATGGAGAGCTCCACCGCCAGGATCGCGGCAATCTTCCCTTCCGAATCGCGATCCTGGCTTCCTGATCGCGATCCTGGCCTCCTGGGCCGGGATCCTGACCAGGATGGCGACGATCCTGGCGTCCTTTTCTCCGATCCCGGCTTCCTGGGCCGGCATCCTGGCCCCTTTTCCTCCATCCTGGCCTCCTAAGCCGGCATCCTGGCTTCCTTTTCTTCCATCCTGGCTCCCTCGGCGCGATCCTGCCCAGGAATGCGCCCATCCTGGCTTCCTTCGCCTTCATCCTGGTTTCCCAAGCTCCTCCAGGCAGAGCGCGATCTCGTCGGCCGTGTTGTAGAAGTGCGGCGCGATCCGCAAGCGCCCCGCGCGCGCCGCGACCACCACGCCCCGCTCGTTGAGCCGCTTGACCAGCTCCTCCGCGGAGCGGCCGGCGGGGACGGCGGTGACGATCCCCGAGGTCTCGCCGCGGTGGCGGGAGCTGACCACGGCGAATCCGAGGTCCGCGAGCCCCCGGGCGGCGAGGTTGGCGAGCGCCAGCACCCGCGGCTCGATCTCCTCGGCGCCGACGGCGAGCAGGATCTCCAGGGAGCCCCCGAGGGCCAGGATGCCGTAGACGTTGAAGGTGCCGCTCTCGAACCGCCTCGCCCCCTCGTTCCAGGTGAGGTCGAAGTCCGTCCACTGGAAGGGCTCGCGCATCGAGCGCCAGCCGGAGCGCATCGGCCGCAGGCGCTCGACCACGCGGTCGGAAACGTAGAGCAGCGCGATCCCCTCCGGCCCCAGGAGCCACTTGTGCGCCGAGGCCGCGGCGACGTCGATGAAATCGGCCTCGACGTCGAGCGGCAGCGCGCCCAGCCCCTGGATGACGTCGACCACGAAGAGGATGCCGAGCTCGCGGCAGGCGCGGCCCAGGCGCGCGAGGTCGGCGCGGAAGCCGCTCGCGTACTGCACCCAGGAGAGCGCGAGCATGCGGGTGCGCGAGTCGATCAGGGAGAAGAGTTCCTCGGGGTCGATCCGGCCGTCGCGCTCCTCCGCCCGCCGGTACTCGACGCCGCGCGCGGCGAGGCTCATCCAGGGATAGACGTTCGAAGGGAACTCCAGCGCCGCTCCCACCACGTTGTCCCCCGGCTTCCAGTCGAGCCCCTCGGCGGCCAGGGAGAGTGCGGTGGAGGTGTTCTCGACGAAGGCGACCTCGCGCGTCTCGCGGGCGCCGAGCAGGCGGGCGGCGAGGCCACGCACACGCTCGACCTCCTCCATGCGGTCGGCCCAGAGGCGGTCGCCCGAGCGGGAGACGGTCTCGGCCAGCATCGACATCCGCTCGGCGGCGCGCCGGGAGAGCGGGCCGACCCCGGCGTGGTTCAGGTAGGCGCACTCCCGGGTGATCGGAAACTCCTGGTCGCGGAGGCGGAGGAGGTCGAGGGTCCGGATCATGAGGTTTCCTCCCGCAGGGGCGTCTCGCCTCCCGCGCGCCATTCGAGCAGCGCCAGGGCCGGCAGGCCGACCGCCAGCACGCCGGCGTAGTGGAGCCCCCGATAGAGCAGGGTGCCCGCCGCCGCCGTCACCTCGTCCACGCCGAGAAGCTTGAAGGAGGCCATCATAGCGATTTCCGTCGTGCCGACGCCGCCGGGCGAGCCGGAGAGGGTGCCGACGGCGGTCCCCAGGGTCATCGCGGCCAGCGCGGCGAACGGACCCACCGGCGCGCCGATGGCCAGGAACATCGCCCACAGGCCGGCGGCGTTGACGAGGAAATAGAGGACGCCGATGGCGACCGCCTGGAAGCGCAGCCGGTTCACCCCCAGCAGCCGCACGAAGATGCCGACCGCCTCGTGGCCGTGGGCGAAGAGCCGCTGCAGCTTCCCCTCCGTGCGTTCGGCCCGGCGGGCGAGGAAACGGACGATCGGGTTCTCCTCGCCATGCCGCGCCCGGGTGCTCCACACGCTCCAGACAACGAGACCGGCGAGGGCGACGGCGAGGGCCGCCGCCAGCAGGAAGCCCCAGGCCGGCTGGTGGATGACGAAGGCGGTCGCGATCAGGACGATCCAGGTGCAGACGCTCATCACGCTGTGGTGGGCGACCTGGTCGTAGAGGACGACGCCGTAGAGGAGGCTGAACGGCCGCCCCTGGGCGCGCGCGAAATAGCGGGCGCGCATCATGCCGCCGAGCAGCCGCGCCGTCGGCGTGATCAGGTTGAGCGCCGCCGAGGCGAGCAGGACGAAGAAGCCGAGCACCGGACCCAGCCGCCGGCCGAGGACGTGCTTCACCGCCAGTTGATAGCGCCAGTCCCAGATGAAATAGCGGCCGAGGAGCAGCGCCGTGCCGAGCACCACGAACGGCGCGCGCGCTCCCGCCACCCGCTCGGCGAGCCTGGACCATTCGAAGTCCGAGTGGGTGAAGAAGCGCCAGGTGAACCAGGCCGCCAGCAGGACGACCGCGCCTTTCAGCAGGCGCAGGCCCCAGACGCGGACGGGTTCCTGGTCGGTCTCTTCAGCGTTCATGGCATTTCTCGGGATCGGCCAGGGGGCCGCTTAGGATAGCGCACGGGATAGGATGGCGGGCGAGAGGAGAACCAATGTCCGACGCCAAGATCACCGTACTGAAAAATGGCCCCTTCCGTCTCGAAGGGGAGAACCTCCAGATCCTCGATCCCACCGGCCAGGCTTTCGGCCTCGGCGGGCGGAGCGTCGTCTCGCTCTGCCGCTGCGGCATGTCGGCCAACAAGCCCTTCTGCGACGGCAGCCACAACCATCACGGCTTCGCGGACGAGCCGGTGGCCCGGGATCTGCCGCCGAAGAAGGTGTAGGAGTCCCGCTACAAGCCTCCTCGATGTCTGGGGCGCCCTGCCCTCCGAAGCCTCACCCCTGGCCCCTCTCCACGAGTGGAGAGGGGCAATGCGAGCGGCCACGGATGGCGAATCGCGGGCCCTCCCTCTCCTCTCGTGGAGAGGGATCGAGGGTGAGGCTTCGGAGGGCAGGACGCTGAGTTATCGTCTCCCTGATGAACCCGCGCCGCCTCCTCGTCTTCCTTCTCTTCCTCCTCTCCCTCCCCACTCGCGCCCAGTCGCCCGCCGCCGACTGGCGCACACTCTCGACGCCCCACTTCCGCGTGCATTACACCGCCCCCGCCGAGACGTGGGCGCGCGGAGCCGCGGCGCGGTTGGAGTCGATTCGCCAGCGGGTGGTTGACGAGGTCGGCTACGACCCGCCGGAGGTGGTGGACGTGCTGGTCTCCGATCCGGTCGCGGACGCCAACGGACAGGCGCTCCCCATCCTCGGCTGGCCGCGGATGATCCTGTGGACCAGCCCGCCGGGGCCGGAATCCGAGCTCGGCCATTACGGCGACTGGACCGAGCTGCTGATCGCCCACGAGGAGACCCACCTCGTCCACCTGCTGCGCCCGTCGCGCAACCCGGCGCGCCAGCTCCTCGCCCGCCTCCTTCCGGTCGGACCGATCCCGCTGGCGGCTCCCCGCTGGGTGCTCGAGGGGTACGCCACGGTGGTCGAAGGGCGGCTCACCGGCTCGGGACGGCCGAACGGCGACCTGCGCGCCGCCATCCTCCGCCGCTGGGCGCAGGAGGGGAAGCTCCCCAGCTACCCCCGCCTCGCCGACGACTCCGGCACTTGGCGCGGGCAGTCCATGGCCTATCTCCTCGGCTCCGCCTACCTGGAGTGGCTGGAGGAGCGGACCGGACCGGGAAGCCTGCGCAACCTCTGGGCGCGGATGACGGCGCGCACGGTCCGCAGCTTCGACGACGCCTTCCGCGGCGTCTTCAGCGACGCTCCCGAGACCCTCTACGACCGCTTCCGCGCCGAGCTGACCTGGCGGGCGATCGAGGCCGAACGGCGCGGGGGGCGCGAGGTCGAGGGCGAGCTCTGGCAGGAGCTCTCCTGGACGACCGGCGCCCCGGCGCTCTCGCCCGACGGCAAGCGGCTCGCCATCGTCCTCCGCGCGAAGGACCACCCGGCCCGGCTCACCGTCTGGTCGACCGCTCCGGATGCCGAGGCCGAGAAGGCCTGGCAGGAGCGGCGGGAGGAGACCGCCCGGCGCGATCCCCAGGACGTGCCGGCCGTCCGCACCGGTCCGCTCCCCCGGAAGGCGCTGTTCACGCTGGAAAGCCACGACGGTCACGATCCCACGACGCCGCGCTGGATGCCGGACGGCCGGTCGATCCTCTTCGTCCGCTACGAGCCGGACAGCGACGGCTTCCTGCATCCCGACCTCTTCCTCTGGACCCCGGAAGGGGGCGCCGTCCGCCGCCTCACCACGAAGGGGGATCTGCGCGATCCCGATCCCGCGCCGGACGGGCGCTGGGCCGTTGCCGTGCGCAACCGCGACGGCCTGTCGCAGGTCGTCCGGGTCGATCTTCAGACGGGTGCGGTCGCGCCGCTGACCGCGCCGGCCGTCGATACGGTCTACGACCGTCCGCGGATCTCGCCGGACGGCCGGCGCGTCGCCTACGCCCGCCACGCCGAGGGCTCCTGGCGGCTCGTGGTCACGGATCTCGCGGGAGGTCCGGCGGCCGTGATCGCGCCGCCGGCCGGCGGCACCCTCTCCTCGCCGGCCTGGAGCGCGGACGGCCGCACGCTCTACGCGGTGGTGGGCCTGCACGGCTTCATCGACCTCTACGCCTTCGAGGCCGACGGCTCCGGCACACCCATCCCGCTCACCCGGACGCAGGGCGCGGCGCTCGATCCCACGCCGGCTCCGGACGGCTCGGCCCTCTTCTTCCTGAGTCTGGCGCCAGCCGGCTTCGACCTCCGCCGGCTGCCGCTGGGGCCTGAGATGGCTACGGTGCCGCCGGCCCCGGAGCTGCCGCGCGAGCTCGCCCCCGCCGTCCGCCCCCCCGCTCCGGAGCCCCCGCGAGCGTTCGAGCGCGCCGACGTGGCGCCGGGCCGGTCCTACGGCGTGGGGCGGCAGGAGCTCTTCCCCATCTTCGCCCTGAGCGCCGCCTCCACCGGCGGCGTCTGGGAGAAGGGGGTGCGCGGCGGCGACGTGGTGGGCCGCCTGGACTGGCTCCTCCTCGGCTCCGTGGCGGTGCACGGCTGGCCCGCGGGAGGAGCGCTGGCGGCGACCTGGCGGGGGTGGCCGATCGCGGTGGGCTTCCACCTCTTCCGCTCGCACGAGCGTCCGTCCGATGAGGAAGACGGCGTGGGGCGCGGCTCCGCGCTCGACCTGATCCGCCAGGGGATCGAGCTGAACGCCTCCCGCGACTGGCAGTGGGGGGGCGGCGCGTTCGACCTCACCGCCCGGGCGCTCTGGGAGCGCGTGCAGCCCGATGCCCGAGGTCCCGATGTGGATCAGCGGCTCGCGTCCCTCAAGGCCTCCTGGGGGGAAGCCGGCCGCTGGGGGCTCTGGCGGATCGAGCCGGCTCTCGGCGCTCATTTCGAAGCGGGGAGCACCGGCGGCTCGTGGACCCGCTGGGGGGGGGCTGCCCGCCTCGGCCTCGGCCACGGCGACGACGGCCTCGCGCTCTCCTGGCGGCGGGATGCCTCGCGCGATCTCTCCCACCCCTTCGACGGCTACCAGCTCGGCGGCGCCGAGACCTCGCTCCTCCCCGGTTCGGTCCTGGCGAGCCGCGTCTCCGTGCCGGCCCTGCCGCCGGGCACCCGGATCGGCAGCGAGCACGAAGGCGAGCGGGCCGAGCTCACCCTCGGCTTCCTCCCGGCCCCCCTGTTCTACGAGCGCCACCGCGTCTGGGGCTTCGGGGTGACGCGCGGCGACTGGCTCACGCTCGCCGGCCTGGAGTACCGCTTCCACGTCGAAGCCATGCCGGCCATCCGCCTCGCCCCCTTCGACCTGCGGGTGGGAGTGGCGCGGATCCTCGACGATCCGCTCGGCGAGCTCGCGGGATCGACCCGCTGGTGGCTGATCACGGCGTGGCGGCCGTAAGAGCCCCTCATCACCCCGGCCCTCTTCTCCCATCGCACTCCCCCCAACCGGGAGAAGAGGGAGTGGTTAGAAGGGTTAGTCAAAGGCAGGATTGAGAGTGGCTCCTTGATCTTCCACCGCTACTAGAATCCAGGAGTGGCTTCATCGCAGGGCCCCCCTCTTCTCCCGGTCGGGGGGAGTGCGATGGGAGAAGAGGGCCGGGGTGATGAGGGGCCGGGGCGGCGGCCCGCCGCCGCCCTGCTAGACTTCGAGCGTCTTCAACCGCCTCCGATGTCCGACCACCTCCTCATCCTCCGCCTCTCCGGCGACTTCTACACCAAGGCGCGGAAGACGCGCATGCGGTTCTTCCGCCGGCTGGTTTCCAACCTGGAGGCGGGGCTCAAGGCCCACGGCATCAGCTACCGCCTGGAGCCGACCTGGAGCCGGCTCTACCTGCGGACGCCCGACGACGGCGCGGCCGAGGTGGCGGCGCGGGTGTTCGGCGTGCAATCGGTCTCCGAGGTCGAGCGGCGCTCCTGGGAGACCCTGGACGACCTTGTGGCGACCGGCGTCGAGGCCTTCGCCCCGGCGGTGCGCGGCCGGAGCTTCGCGGTGCGCGCCACCCGCCGCGGCGCGCGCGACCGCATCGGATTCGACTCGACGGCGATCGAGCGCGCCCTCGGCCGCGCCCTGCTGGACTCCGGGGCCGGACGGGTGAACCTCTCCGAGCCGGAGGTGACCGCCCACGTCGAGCTCGAGCCGGGGAGCGCCCATCTCTTCTTCGACAAAGTCATGGGCCATGGCGGGCTGCCGATCGGCGTCGAGGGGCGGGCCATCGCCCTCGTCTCCGGGGGGTTCGATTCGGCGGTGGCGAGCTGGCTGATGCTCAAGCGCGGCGTGCAGCTCGACTACGTCTTCTGCAACCTCGGCGGCGCCGCCCACCGGCTCGGCGTGCTGCGGGTGATGAAGTCGCTCGCCGAGCGCTGGAGCTACGGCTACACCCCGCGGCTGCACGAGGTCGACCTCTCGCCGCTGGTCGTCGACCTGCGGGAGAAGGTCTCGCCGCCGAACTGGCAGATCGTGCTGAAGCGGCTCATCCTCCAGGCCGGCGCCGCCGTCGCCCACCGCGGCGGCCGGCTGGCGCTGATCACCGGCGACGCCATCGGCCAGGTCTCCTCGCAGACCCTGCAGAACCTGGCGGTGATCTCCCAGGCCTCGCCCGCCATGCCCGTGCTGCGCCCGCTGCTCGGCTTCAACAAGGAGGAGATCCTGGCCGTCGCGCGCCGGATCGGGATCTACGACCTGTCGGCGGCGGTGCCGGAATACTGCGACCTGGCGCCGCCGAAGCCCAACACCCGGGCCGCGCTGCGCGACGTGCTGCGCGACGAGGCCCGGCTCGACCCCGACCTGCTGAACAAGCTGGTCGACGACCGCCGTCTCCACGACCTCCGCAAGGTCGACCCCGAGGCGCTCGAATCGCTGCTGCCGGAGGTCGAGGAAGTTCCGCCCGGCGCCACCCTGCTCGACCTCCGCTCGGCGGGCGCCTTCCGCGCCTGGCACCACCCGCAGGCCCTGAACCTCGATTTCTCCCACGCCCTCGCCGCCTACCGCTCCTTCGCCCGCGACGGCGCCTACGTGCTGGTCTGCGAGGTCGGCTTCAAGAGTGCCCACCTCGCCGAAAAGATGCGCGAGGCCGGCTTCGACGCCTTCCAGCTCAAGGGGGGGATCAGGAGCCTGATGGCCGCCTCCGGGGAAGAGGAGAGGATCGCCGCGACACTCCTGGCTCCGGCGGTGCGGGATTAGGGCCCTCATCACCCCGGCCCTCTTCTCCCGTCCCCTCCCGCCCTCCCTCACCGGGAGAAGAGGGAGAAAACGGAGGAAGTCCCAAAGAGCCCTTTTTCTTTGGGCGGGGGTGCCCCTCTCCCTGTGAGGGAGGGGGGCGGGGGAAGGGAGAGGGGTCAGGGGTGAGGGTTCGGGGAGGCCTTGCCGCCGCGTCCCTTGCGCATCCCTCAGAAGGCTCGTATCCTCAGCCGTACCTTCATTTCTGGAGGCGCGGAGGCAAGATTTCGCTGAATCTCTCATCGGAACGCCGGGAACGCCAGATGCAGACGATGCGGCAGGCCCTCTCCAGACGGACGGAGCTCCCGGTCCATGAGACGGACCGATGGTTCCGGATCCTCGCGGAGTCCACCTCGACCGCGATCTTCGTCTACCGGGCGGACCAGGTGCTCTACGTCAATCCCGCCTGCGAGACGCTGACCGGCTTCAGCGCCGAGGAGCTGCTGTCGATGCTCCCCTGGGAGATCGCCGCGCCGGATCTCCAGGAGACCTTCCGCGAGCGCGTCGCCGCCCGGCTGAGCGGCGATCCGTCGGTCCCCAACCGCTTCGAGGCGCGCATCCACACCAAGGACGGCCGCGAGCGCTGGTTCGACGTCACCTCGGCCACCATCGCGCTCGAAGGGGGGGAGCCGGTGGCGCTCCAGACCGCCATCGACATCACCGAGCGGAAGCTGAGCGAGGAGCGGCTGCGCGCCATCGTCGAGGGGACCTCCTCGACCACCGGCGCCGACTTCCTCCGCTCGCTGGTCCGCCACATGGCCAGCGCCCTCGGCATGCAGTACGCCTTCGTCTCCGAGGTGGCGGACGAGGCGGTGACCCGCGTCCGCCTGCTCGCCCTCTGGGAGATCGACCGCTACAGCGCGCCGTTCGAGTACGACCTCCGCGGCACCCCCTGCGAGCATGTGGTCGGCCGCGAGACCAGCTTCCGCCCCTCCGGCACCTGGAAGCTCTTCCCTGACGACCGCTGGCTGGTCGCCACCCGCATCGAGAGCTACATCGCGGTCCCCCTGTTCGACCGCGCCGGCCGGCCGCTCGGTCACATGGCGGTGATGAGCACCTCGCCCGTCGGCGACGACGTGCCGGCGCTGTCGATCCTCAAGATCTTCGCCGCCCGCGCCGCCGCCGAGATCGAGCGCAAGCTCGCCGAGGAGGCGCTGGCCCAGGAGAAGGATCTCGCCCAGGTGACCCTCGCCTCGATCGGCGACGGCGTCATCCGCACCGACGCGGCGGGTATCGTCGACTATCTCAACCCGGTCGCCGAGCGGCTCACCGGCTGGAGCATGGACGAGGCCTGCGGCCAGCCGGTGGCGGCCATCTTCAGCGTCGTCGACGAGGCGACCAACAAGGCGGTGCCCAACGCCGTCGAGCGCTGCCTGGCCGAGGGGCGGATGATCGAGCACACCGGCTACTCGATGCTGGTGCGCCGCGACGGCCGCGAGTTCGCCGTCCGCGACTCGGTGGCGCCGATCCAGGACCGCCAGGGGCGCACCACCGGCAGCGTCCTGGTCTTCAAGGACGCCACCCAGCTCCGCGGCATGGAGCGCGAGATGATCTATCTCGCCCGCCACGACCCGCTCACCGGCCTGATCAACCGGCGCGAGTTCGAGAAGCGCCTCCAGCACAGCCTCGACACCGCCGCCGAGGACGGCCGCGAGCACGCCCTCTTCTATCTCGACCTCGACGAGTTCAAGGTGGTCAACGACACCTGCGGCCACCTCGCCGGCGACGAGATGCTCAAGCAGGTCACCGCCCTGCTCCGCTCCCTGCTGCGCAAGACCGACACCCTCGCCCGCCTCGGCGGCGACGAGTTCGGCGTGCTGCTCGAGGACGCCGGCCTGCCGGACGCCCGCGAGCTCGGCGAGCGCCTGCTCAGCTCGGTGCGCCAGTACCGCTTCGGCTGGCAGGAGCGGATCTTCGAGATCGGCGTCTCGATCGGCCTGGTGCCGATCACCGCCGAGAGCGGCGACATGGCCCGCGTCCTCTCCGCCGCCGACGCCGCCTGCTACGTGGCGAAAGAGGGGGGCCGCAGCCGGATGCACGAGTACCAGCCGGACGACACGGCGATGGCCGAGCGCTACGGCGAGATGCAGTGGATCTACCGCATCCACAAGGCCTTCGCCGAGCACCGCTTCCTGCTCTACCGGCAGAGCATCCACCCCCTCCAGGGGAACGGCTCGGAGCCGCCGCTGTGCGAGATCTTCATCCGCATGGTCGACGAGGACGGCCGCATCGCCACCCCGGCGGCCTTCATCCCCGCCGCCGAGCGCTACCACCTGATCGCCTCGATCGACCGCTGGGTGGTCCATGCCGCCTTCGTCACCCTCGCCTGCGGCACCCTCTCCCACGGCGACACCACCCGCTTCGCCATCAACCTCTCGGGCCAGTCGGTGGGCGACGAGACCTTCCTCGACTACGTGCTGGCCGAGATCGAGGCCACCGGCATCGCCCCCGAACGGATCTTCTTCGAGATCACCGAGACCGCCGCCGTCGGCAACCTGGCCAAGGCGACCCACTTCATCCGCGTCCTCAAGGAGCTCGGCTTCCGCTTCGTGCTCGACGACTTCGGCAGCGGCCTCTCCTCCTTCGCCTACTTACAGAACCTGCAGGTCGACTTCCTCAAGATCGACGGCGGCTTCGTGCGGAATATGACAGAGAGCACCGTCCAGCGCGCCCTCGTCGAGTCGATCCATCAGATCGGCAAGGTGATGGGCATCCGCACCATCGCCGAATCGGTCGAGGACAGCCCCACCCTCGAGATCCTCCGGGAGATCGGCGTCAATTACGCCCAGGGGTACGGCCTCTCCCTCCCAGAACCTTTGATTTAGCGACTTTACAAGCCGCTGGGAGAAAATTTCCCACCCGGGAGGCCGATCCTAGGGGCGGAATTCGTTGCGCTTACGTGCGGATCGCAGGCGCGATTCTTGCTGCATGACCCTCCGTCCCCGTTCGTCCTCGTAAAAACCCGGCTATGATCGCCACCCTGAACGCCTTGCCTACCGACGACATGGAAACCGACGCGCCCTTCGACGGCGACGCACGGCTCCCTCTCGCCCGGGCCTTCGACGGCGACTCCACCCTCGACAACCGGTTGCGGCTGCTGATCGAGCCGGTGCCGGCGATCGTCTGGACGACCGACTGCGATCTCTGCTTCAACTCCGGCCTGGGTCCCGGCCTCCCCTCCTTCGGCCTGCGCGCCGCGCCCGGCACCAGCCTGTTCGACCACTATGGCACCCGCGATCCCGATGTCGTGCCGATCCGCGCCCACCAGCTCGCGCTGGGCGGCGAGTCGGTGAGCTTCGAGCACGAATGGGAGGGGCGCACTTTCCAGACCCGCGTCGAGCCGCTGCGCGGCGACCGCGGGGAGATCGCCGGCTGCATCGGCATCGCGGTCGACATCACCGAGCGCAAGCACGCCGAGGAGGCCCTCTACCGCGAGAAGGAGCGCGCCCAGGTGACGCTCGCCTCGATCGGCGACGGCGTCATCCGCGCCGACGCCGAGCTGCGGATCGACTACCTCAACCCGGTCGCCGAGCGGCTGACCGGCTGGACCGCCGAGGAGGCGATCGGCCACACCGTCCTCGAGGTCTTCCAGGTGATCGACGAGATCACCCGCCAGCCGCTGGGCGATCCGGTCGCCCGCTGCCTGGAGGAGGGGACGACCGTCGAATCCCCCGGCCACGCGGTGCTAGTCAGCCGGGACGGCAAGGAGTTCTCGGTGCGCGACTCGGTGGCGCCGATCTACGACCGCTCGGGAGGGGCGCTCGGCGCCGTCCTGGTATTCAAGGACGTCACCCAGCTCCGCGGCCTGGAGCGCGAGATGGTCTACCTCGCCAGCCACGACGCCCTGACCGGCCTGATCAACCGCCGCGAGTTCGAGGTGCGCATGAAGCGGGCCATCCGCGGCGCCCGCGCCGAACGGCGCCAGCACGTGCTGCTCTACCTCGACCTCGACGAGTTCAAGGTGGTCAACGACACCTGCGGCCATCTGGTGGGCGACGAGATGCTCAAGCAGGTCACCGCCCTCCTGCGCTCCCGCGTGCGGCGCAGCGACGTCCTCGCCCGCCTGGGCGGCGACGAGTTCGGCGTCCTCCTGGAGGACTGCCCGCTGGACCAGGCGCGCGGCATCGCCGAGGAGATGCGGCGCACCGTCCGCGAGTTCCGCTTCTGCTGGCGCGACCAGATCTTCGAGGTCGGCGTCTCGATCGGCCTGGTGCCGATCGATCCGGACAGCGGCGACCTCGCCCACGTCCTCTCCGCCGCCGACGCCGCCTGCTACGTGGCCAAGGACAGCGGCCGCAACCGCGTCCACGAGTACGAGCTCGACGACACCCTGGTGGCCGAGCGCTACGGCGAGATGCAGTGGATCCACCGCATCCACCGCTCCTTCGAGGACAAACGCTTCCGCCTCTTCTACCAGCTCATCCAGCCCCTGGGCGGCGACGGGAGCCCGCGCGACCTCCTCTGCGAGGTCTTCATCCGCATGATCGACGAGAGCGGCAAGGTGATCGAGCCTTCGGCTTTCATCGCCGCCGCCGAGCGCTACCACCTGATCGGCTCGATCGACCGCTGGGTGGTGAAGACCGCCTTCGCCGCGCTGGCCGCGGCGCAGCAGCGCGAATGGTCGCGGCCGGTGCTCTTCGCCATCAACCTCTCCGGCCAGTCGATCGGCGAGGAGAGCTTCCTCGCCTTCGTCGCCGAGGAGCTCGACCGGAGCGGCGTCGATTCCAGCCGCATCTGCTTCGAGATCACCGAGACCGCCGCCATCAGCAAGCTCGACAGCGCCATCCGCTTCATCACGGCCCTCAAGGCCAAGGGGTGCCGTTTCATCCTCGACGACTTCGGCAGCGGCCTCTCCTCCTTCGCCTACCTGCGCGACCTCCAGGTGGACTTCCTGAAGATCGACGGCGAGTTCGTGCAGAACATGATGGAAGACCGCGTCAAGCGCGCCATGGTCGGCTCGATCCACCAGATCGGCCACGTCATGGGCCTGCAGACGATCGCCGAATGGGTGGAGAACCGCCAGACCCTGGAAGCCCTGAAGGAGATGGGGGTGGATTACGCTCAGGGGTATTGGCTGTGCCGGCCGCAGCCGCTGGTGCACGAGATCGTGTAGAGAGAGACCCGTCCCTTCGGGCCGGGCCCCTCACTCCCCAACCCTCTCTCCCAGCCCTCCACCCACCCAACAGGGAGAGAGGGAGCCGGAAAAAACAAATTTCCGCTGCGTTTTTTACTAACTCAAACTAACCACTCCCTCTTCTCCCCGTGAGGGGGGTGGAGGGCTGGGAGAAGAGGGCCGGGGTGATGAGGGCACCACCCCAGCCAAGGCGTCCTTGCCTACACCCGCACCCGCCCCGGACCCGCCGCCTTCACCGCCTCGTCGACCTCGCTCTCATACTTCTTGAAGTTATCGGCGAACATGTCGGCCAGCTTGGTCGCCCGGGCGTCGTAGTCCGCGGCGCTCTGCCAAGTCTCGCGCGGGTGGAGGAGCTTGTCCGGCACCCCTTCGATGTGCTGCGGCACAGCCAAGCCGAAGATCGGATCGGTCCAGGTGTCGACGCCGTCGAGCTCGCCGGCCAGCGCGGCGGTGACCATCCGGCGGGTGAAGCCGAGCTTGATCCGCTGGCCCACCCCGTAGGGTCCCCCCGTCCAGCCGGTATTGAGCAGCCAGACCCGCACGTTGTGCCCCGCCAGCTTCTCGCCCAGCATCTTGGCGTAGACCCCCGGATGGAGCGGCAGGAAGGGCGAGCCGAAACAGGTGCTGAAGGTCACTTTCGGCTCGGTCACTCCGCGCTCGGTGCCCGCCACCTTCGCCGTGTAGCCGGAGAGGAAGTGGTACATCGCCTGCTCCGGAGTCAGCCGGCTGATCGGCGGCAGCACCCCGAAGGCGTCGCAGGTGAGGAACACGACGTTGCGCGGATGCCCGGCTTGGCCTCCCAGATCGACGTTGTGGAGCTGGGTCAGCGGGTAGCTCGACCGCGTGTTCTCGGTCAGCTTGTCGCTGTCGAGGTCGAGCCGGCGGGTGTCCGGATCGCAGACCACGTTCTCCAGCACCGTGCCGAACGCGCGGGTGGTGGCATAGATCTCCGGCTCCCCTTCCGGGCTGAGGCGGATCACCTTGGCGTAGCAACCCCCCTCGATGTTGAACACGCCGTCGTCGCTCCAGCCGTGCTCGTCGTCGCCGATCAGCGTGCGGTCGGGAGCGGCCGAGAGGGTCGTCTTGCCGGTGCCCGAGAGGCCGAAGAAGAGCGCCACGTCGTCCCGCGTCGCCCCATAGTTCGCGGAGCAGTGCATGGACAGCACGTTCTGTTTCGGCAGGTAGTAGTTCATGACGCTGAAGATGCTCTTCTTGATCTCCCCCGCGTAGCGGGTGCCGCCGATCAGCGCGATCCGCTTCGCCAGGTCGAGCAGGATAAAGGTCGAGCTGCGGGTCCCGTCGCGCTCCGGGTCGGCCGGGAAGTTGGCGACGTTGATCACCGTGAAGTTGGGCTCGAAGTGCTCCAGCGCCGCCGGGTCCTCCTCGCGGATGAACATGTTGCGCGCGAAGAGGTTGCGCCAGGCGTCGTCGTTGATCACCCTGACGTTGATGCGGTAGCGCGGATCGGCACCGGCATAGCCGTCGAACACAAAGAGGTCCTTTCCCTTCATGTACTCCTGGGCCCGGGCGAGCAGCGCGTCGAACTTCTCCCGCTCGAACGGCCGGTTGACCTCCCCCCACCAGATGTCGCCGTCGGTCGCCGGGTCCTTGACCACGAACTTGTCGTTCGGCGAGCGGCCGGTGTGCTGCCCCGTCTCCGCCACGATCGGACCCTCGGCCGCCAGCACCGCCTCGCCGCGCCGCACCGCCATCTCGACCAGCCGCGCCGGCGGCAGGTTCCAGTACACCGTCTCCGCCCCAGTGATCCCCTGCTGATCGACGCCAAAGCTGCTTACGACAGGCCCTTCATTTTTCATTCCGCACCTCGGAAGGAGTTTCAGTTTGATCTCTGAGAAACCAGGTAGTCCACCAGCAGCCGCGACATGACCCGGATGCCCACCGGCACCGCGCTGTCATCCCCGCGGAACGTCGGCGTGTGCAGTCCGCCCGACGTCGTGCCCGGCTTGAGGACGCCGAGGCGGTAGTAGAACCCGGGGACCTCGTCGGCGAAATACGCGAAGTCCTCGCCCCCCATCGTCGGCTCCACCAGCTTGACGTTCGCGGCGCCCACGATCCTGTCGAGCAGGGGCTGGACCTTCTGGGTGAGCGCCGGGTTGTTGACCGTCGCCGGCGCGTTCTTCTGGTATTCCATCTCGAACGTCGCCCCGTTGGCCTTGGTGATGCCGTCCAGGATCTCCCGCATGCGCCGCTCGACCGTCGTCCGCACCTCTGCGCTATAGGTGCGCACCGTCCCCTCCAGGTTGACTTCGCTGGGGATGATGTTGAAGCGTTCGCCGCCGCGGAAAATGCCGACCGTGAGCACGCTCGGCTCCAGCGGCGACAGGTTGCGCGAGCGGATCGTCTGCAGCGCCATCACCGCCTCCGCCCCGGTGACGATCGGATCGACCGCCAGGTTCGGATAGGCGCCGTGCGACTGCTTGCCCTTGATCTTGATCCGGAACTGGTCGACCGCCGCCATCGTCGGTCCGGGATTGAAGCCGATCTGGCCGACGGTCAGCTCGGGGAACGAGTGCAGCGCGAACGCCGCCGTGGGGTGGTACTGCTTGAACAGCCCCTCCTCCAGCATCAGGCTCGCCCCGCCCTTCTCGCCGGCGGGGGGGCCCTCCTCGGCCGGCTGGAAGATGAACAGGATGCTCCCCGGGATCTCCGCCTTGAGCGCCGAGAGCACCGAGGCCACCCCGAGCAGGGCCGTCGTATGGATGTCGTGGCCGCAGGCGTGGGCGACGCCCACCTCCTGGCCCAGGAACGTGTCCTTCTTGGTGGACTTGAACGGGAAGTCGGTCTCCTCGACCACCGGCAGCGCGTCCATGTCGGCGCGGACCGCAATCAGCGGCCCCGGCTTCCCCCCCTTGAGCAGGGCGACGACACCGGTCTTGGCGATCCCCGTGTGGACCTCCAGCCCGAGAGCCTTGAGATGAGCCGCCACCAGCGCCGCCGTCTGGGTCTCGCGGTTGGAGAGCTCCGGGTTCTGGTGGATGCGGTGGCGCAGCTCGATGAGCTGAGGCGCCACCCGCTCCGCCTCCCGGTCGATCCGGCCGTCGAGATCGCCGCCCTGCGCCGGCTTCGCCGCCAAGGCAGGCGCACCCGCCAGCGCCGCCAGCGAGAGAGCCAGCGTCAGCGGCAGCAGCCCGGCCGTTCCTCTGCGAGGGGTCATGTCGTCCTCCGGATCCGATAGCCATCCAAATCAAGCGCAGACGCGTCCGCAAACGCCCCGCGGCGCGCAAGAAAACCGACCGAGTTTATACCCAGATGGCGAATTTCTCACCCTCGGAGTGACGAAGGCGTGGCAGAGCGGGGGGACCAGCGGCAGGGGCTCCCCGCAGCGTCCGTGGCCTGCGACCTCATCCCCGACCCTTCTCCTGAAGGAGAAGGGGGACTTCTCCGGAACCTGTCCGCCGAGCCTTGCCAAGGTCGCCCCCGCCAAGCCCTCCCTCTCCTTCAGGAGAGGGATCGAGGGTGAGGTCGCAGGCCACAGACGCTGCGATCAACAGGTGCCCTTAAGGGGCCCCCGCCCCCGCTGCGCTACAATCCCCGCCGTCAGCGTTACGCTACGTCCACGTCCTGCATCCATCCCCATCGAGGGAGCCCATAAGGGAGTTGTGCGTTGAACATCGAGAATCGGAAGATCCTTGTCCTCGGAGGCTATGGCCTGGTCGGCACCGCCGTCTGCCGCGAGTTGCTGGCGCGCCGGCCGCGCGAGATCCAGATCCACAGCCTGCGGATCGAGGAGTCCCAGCGCGCCGTCGACGAGCTCAAGGCCGAGGCGGGCGCCACCAGGCTCTCCACCTCGGCCGGCAACATCTTCGGCCTGCTCCAGGAGGGCTCCAAGCGCGACCTCATCCGCGCCGAGCTTCGCCGCCTCGACGACGAGGCCCTCGACACCTTCGTCCTCTACGACGTCCTCCGCCACTCGCGGCCGGACATCGTGGTCGACTGCGTCAATACCTCCACCGGCATCGCCTACGGGGACATCTTCCGCTCCGCCGAGGAGGTCCTCAAGCAGCTCGAGGCCGGGGACATCCAGGAGACCGCCACCGAGCGCCTCCTCGACGCTCTCTACATGCCGCGCCTGATCCGCCACATCCAGATCATGTACCGGGGGATGATCGACGCCGGCACCGGCGTCTACATCAAGATCGGCACCACCGGCACTGGGGGCATGGGGCTCAACATCCCCTACACCCACTCCGAGGAAAAGCCCAGCCGGGTGCTGCTCTCCAAGAGCGCCATGGCCGGGGCGCAGTCGATGCTCCTCTTCCTGATGGCCCGCACTCCCGGCGCGCCGATCACCAAGGAGATCAAGCCGGCGGCCGTGATTGCCTGGAAGCGGATGGGCTTCGGCCCCATCGTCCGCGGCGGCAAGCCCCTCCAGAAGATGGACGCCCGGCCGCGCCCCCTCGGCGCCACCTTCTCCACCGAGGACCCCGCGGCGGCCACCGTGCGCGACGAGCCCTACCAGAACGTCTTCATCGACACCGGCGAGAACGGCGTCTTCAGCCTCGAGGAGTTCTCCACCGTCACCAGCCACGAGCAGATGGAGTTCGTCACGCCCGAGGAGATCGCCCGCTACCTCGTCTTCGAGATCGAGGGGAGGGGCACCGGCTACGACATCGTCAACGCCCTCGACGGCGCCGTGCTCGGCCCCACCTACCGCGCCGGCCTGCTCCGCCACTGGGCGCTCGAGCGTCTGAACGAGATGGAGAAAGAGCACGGCGTCCACAGCGTCGCCTTCGAGATGCTGGGCCCGCCGCGCAACTCCAAGCTCCTCTTCGAAGCCCACCTCCTCCGCCTCGCCTACCCGAACATGGCGGCCGTCTGGAATTCCACCCCCGAAGCCGTCCGCGACACCCTCGACCGCCTCGTCCGCGACAACCCCGAGGTCGCCAACGACGTCGTCTCCGTGGGCATCCCCATCCTCCTCGACTCGGGAGAGGTCCTCCGCGGCGTCAACGTCATCGTCCCCCCCGACGCGAAGGCCGAGGCGGTCACCCCCGAGAAGCTGGAGACCTGGGTCCGCGACGGCTGGGTCGACCTCCGCCTCGCCAACTGCGCCAAATGGGTCGAGCGCTTCCAGAAGATCCGCGACGAGATCGCCGCCCTCCCCCAGGAGCAAGAAGACAGCTCCAGCCGCTTCCTCCGCAACCGCCGCTTCTGGCACAAGGTGGACGTGATCCAGCCGGGGAAGGTGGTCGGGTGGATCCTGGGCACGGAGGAGGGGGGATCGCGGATCAAGCGGTGAGGGCGTGATTCCAGGGCGGGGCTTGGCCCTTGCCCATGAGCCCTGTCGCCTACTTCAGATATACTCGGCATGACTAGGTACTCTTATGTCGCCGATTCCTTCATTCCTCGCCTCTCCTGCGATCCTGCCCCCCTTCACTGGCTCGGGACCAGTCATTCCCTCTGCCCGTTCGCCCTATCGGGTCACCATGGAGGAGGTTGCGGCGCGCTTCGCCTCGTCCAAGCAGCGGCAAACTATTCTAAAGGGCCTGCTAGGCTATCGGAGGAAGCTCCGACATCTCCAGCTCGGAGCAGAATTTCAGTGGCTTGCGGGCAGCTTTGTCGAGGATTCTGGACGGGAGCCCCGCGATGTAGATGTCGTCACCTTCTACAAGCTGACGCTCGATCAAATCAAAGACCTTCGCAATGACCCGCAAAGATGGCAAGACCTTCAAGACCTGGCAGATGCGCAATCCACCAAGGCAAGCTTTCTATGTGATGCTTACCTCGTGAACATGAGCGCTCCCAGTGCGACCCTTATAGCTCAAGTTCACTATTGGTACGGACTCTTTTCCCATCAGCGCGGAAGCCTTGCCTGGAAGGGAATGCTCGAGATTCAGGTCGAAAGCACCGATGATGATGTGCAGGCAGAAGATCTAATTTCTGCAACGATGACCTCATGAGCCGAATCCTGCGAAAAAGCTACTTACAGAGCGACTTGGCAGCCGCCACGGCGCTCCTGTCGTCCTTGCCGGCCGACGACACCCATGTCCTGGATCGGATTGGCCTAGAATCGAGGGTTCGAGAAGCTCAGAACGAGCTCGTAAGTCTTGAGAGCAAGGCGGCCAACACTGGCGAAGCCATCCTATTTTTCTATGGTGCGCCGGTTGCGGAAGAGCACGGCATCGATGCACGCTTTTCAGCGGAAGTATTAAAAGCATACCAGGACCTGATCTCAAAGCAGGTCGCGGCACTCCTCGGCCCCATTGGGCGGTCGGGGCCGATTCGAGCAGAGAAGGAGAGTCACCTCCATATTACGAACGTTGTGCATGGGTCCTTTGGATTTGAGCTCGAGGAGGTATCTGCCACCGAGTCGCTCTTTGAATCAACGCCACTCGCCCAGGCGATCGAGGGGGTCACTACTCTCATTCAAGCCGTACGAGAGAGCGATGAAGCTTTCGCGGATGTCGTGGCCGGGACGGATAGCCGGGTTTACGATGCTCTTCGCGAATTTCTCTCCACGATCCATAAGGCAGGAGCCGCATTCCGGGTTGTCTCTGAGATCGGAGAAGTGGCTTTTGACATCGAGAGCCTAGCGACCGCGACAGAGCGAGCCTCTGCCCAGAGAACTGAAATCGGGGACCAGCCGATACCAGGTACCTTCCTCGGAGTGCTCCTTGATTCGCGTCGGTTTGAGCACAGAGTCCTGGAGACGGGTGAAGTGGTTCGAGGACGGGTCGCGGACAACGTCGATGTACGGGATCTCTTGCGCTGGACTGACAAACCTTGTGTCGCGCACCTGCAGGTGATCACCCTTGCCCGGGGATCTCGGGAGCTCCGTCGGTACACGCTACTGAGGCTTACAGAAGCTCAGGAGTGACCCTCTTACGGGCCGCACCCACCAGCCTACCTCCGCCGCCTCGCCTACCTGACCATGACCACGGTCCGGACCTCGACCCCAGGCGCCTTCGACCGTCTCATCCGCGACGACCCCAAGGTCGCCAATGAGGTCGTCTCGATGGAGGGACTTATCCTCTCCGCGACTCCAGCAAGCGCCTCCGCGGCGTCTAAAGTCCTCTTCGTTCGCAACCTTCTGAGCCCCGTGCTAGCATTCCTGTTGCTATGAGTCGGCACTCCCTTCTGGATGAGGCAGTCCATGGTGAGCTCTCTCTCGCCGAGTGGTTTGCCTTGGCGGAAGACGAGCGGGGAGAGTTGGTGGGCGGCCATCTGGTGGAGGAAGAGGCGCCGAACTACGTCCATGAGATTCTGGTGATCTTGCTGGGCAGTCTCCTCCGCACCTGGTTCGCCCCCCGAGGCGGCTTCGTTGGAGGCTCCGACGCCAAGCTCGCCGTAGGGCCGAAGAAAGGCCGCCGCCCCGACCTCACCGTCTACCTCGCGGGCACTCCCCTGCCGCCCTCCAGCGGCATCATCGCGCAACCGCCCGACGTCGCCATCGAGATCGTCTCCCCGACACCCCGTGACGGCCGCCGAGACCGCGTAGAGAAGGTGGCGGACTACGCCGCCTTCGGGGTGCGCTACTACTGGATCGTTGATCCTCAACTCCGCAGCCTGGAGATCCTGGGCCGTGGCCCCCAAGGTCTCTACGAGCACCTCCTTGGCGCGACGGAAGGAACGATTGAGATCCCCGGCAGTGACGGCTTTGTGCTGGATCTTGACGCAGTTTGGGGTGAGATCGAACGGTTCGAGGAGCGCGAAGTAAGGGGGGAATAAGAGTTCTTTTCAAAACCTCCCGTGACCAGGCCCGCTGAGCGAGAAGGTATCCATCAGGCAATCTAACAGGATCTCTAAGGTGGTGCGAAGTGCCCCGAGATTGCAAATAAGGGCCGTCTCATTTTACACTTCCATCCTCCTCGACACTGGAGAGGTCAGCAACAAGACAAATTTACCGCGAATAACAGGAAGCTTTCTACGCCATGAAGATAGCACTGATCGTTGGGGTTTCGGAGTACGGTCGCATAACTTCTTTGCCTTCATGTAAGCGTGATGCTGAGGCGATTGAATCCCTGCTCGACGAGACACAAGACTTTGAGCACAGGCTATGCCTATCTGGCGCACTTCCTGCACAGACCACGAAGGCCCAAATACTATCGTTCTTGGACAAATTTCGCGGCCAAAGTGTTAGCCAAGCAATATTCTACTTCTCTGGCCATGGAACTATTCAGGACGGGGACCTCCTCTACCTGCTATCGGATTTCGATGAAGAGCGCCCTCGCCAGACCTCACTTGAAAACAAAGAGATTGACAATTGGCTCCGCGACTTGGGCCCAGAAGTGGCAATAAAGATTACAGATTGCTGCCACTCCGGTATGCCATACGTAAAAGATGGAAATTCTGTAGAGAGCGCCATAGCGCGCTCAAAGGGACAATTTTCGGCATGCTACTTTCTCGCAGCCTCCCAATCAGATGAGGTTACCTATGCTGGAGACACCTTCAGTGAGTTCACAGAACATATCCTTAGAGGGCTCTCCCAAAGGCCCCAAGGAACAATTCGCTACAAGGATCTCGCAGACACTGTCTTGGATAGCTATAAAGCCAATAGTTCTCAAAGACCATATATTGTGCAGCAAGGTGGAATGAGAGACGTTTTCTTCGAACAGACAGATGAGACACTAGCCCTTCTAAAAAAGCTAGTAACACCTGAACCCGCCCCTCAGCCAGAGCCCACTTTTGAAGAACCTCTAGTCAGAAGATCATTGAGGGAGGCAATTGAAGAAGAAGTGAAAGGCATGATAACCAGCAAAACAGCGGAAGCTTGCTTGAGCGCAATCAAGCAAGCCATAGATAGCTTTCGGGTCGACGAAGAACTGAAGGAGGTCTATGAACTTAGGAATAACTTCTCCAATGCATGGGAAGCCGGTATCGCGAACGAAGAAGCAATCGGGAAATGGCTAAAGCGCCATGGCGACAATATATTCGGGGAGGCGATCGTAGAGGAGGTAAAGACCAAGGTTCCGTATCATCTCCTAAACCCCATGGAGGCCAACATATATCCTTGGGGGAAAATAGATTCGAAGAGGGAGATTACAGGCATCAGAGTCACAGCCGACATGGAATACGACTTCATAAGATCGAGTCTGGAGCCCAAATATCACAACCTCAGCAAGTATGAGAGCGCATTCCTCTTGCTATGGTCTTGGCATGAGGCCGTGTTGTTTAGCTACATTACGCCCCTCCGTCCTACTAGCTGGAACCAACATCAGGAACCCGATCAAATCGGGTGGAAAGTTTCTAGGTTTTCTTCGTCAAAATTAGCCGGAGCCGAGGCATTAATAATTGGCACATTACGCCAAATGGAAAAGCTAGCCAGAGAAACTCTTCATCAACGCTTCCTTTCTACATAAGCCTGAGAGGGTGTTTGGGAAGTCTCGAAAAGCGCGCTAAGATGCGTACACGGGATACCCAAGTGACCTCAGCGACACGGAATGGCGGATCATCCGGGGAACAGGTGCCACCCTTTCCGACATAGAAGAGCCTCGATAAGCCTCTTCTCCGTCATTCCCTACCCTGACGCCACGTCCCAGGGCCGGCCCGTGCCCCCTCTCATGGCTGCCCAGCCCAAATTCGGCGCGAATTCACGCCAGCGGCGATCGCTTTTGTGCCTCCCACTTCCAACTGAGCACACCTCGGCCAATCGCCCAGCCGAGCGCCAAATTTCACGCGATCATCGGGGCGAGGCCTACCAGCCGCCGACAAACTTCAACACCGGTGGGAAGCTCCAGCACCTCCCGAGTCGCGTACTGGAGGCGGTTGAAGGTCTCCCCTCGGCGTCGAGCCGCGTACTCCTTCGTGCGGTCGAACCAGAGCCCTTCCAGCACCTCGTCTTCGAGCAGCGCGCGGACGGCGTGGGCTCCGGGCCAATCCAGCGGTCGTTCGACGAGGTCCTCCTTCGTGCTGGCGGTCCTTACCACTGCCGCGACGGTGGACATCCATACCGAATCGGCGAGACTTTGGGTCTGGCGGTGCTCACCACCGCCGCCGCGGTGGAGACGTCGGACCTGGCGGTGCTCACCACCGCCGCGACGGTGGAGACGTCGGACCTGGCGGTGCTCACCACCGCCGCGACGGTGGAGGCATCGATCTGGCGGTGCTCATCACCGCCGCGACGGTGGAGGCGTCGGATCTGGCGGTGCTTACCACCGCCGCGACGGTGGAGACGTCGGACCTGGCGGTGCTACCACCGCCGCCCCAAAACCAGCCCCAAAACCAAGTGCCACCCTTTCCGACCTAGCCCTCTTCGTCTCTGGCACGCAGACCTCACTGGCGCGGCTCCTCTCGTGCCACGCACCCTGGAGGTATGCGCCTCTCAAGCATTGATCCGGAGAGGATCGGTTCCGGCCTGCTTCTGGGCCGGCCTGGAAAGGAGATCCAAGAAATGAAAGTTCCCTACGGACGGATGCTCAAGGCCGTCGGATTCGCGTTCGTGCTCGTCGCCGCCCTTCACTTCGCCCTCCCGCCATCGGCCGCGGCCTCCTGCACATGCAGCACCCTTTCTTTTGCGACGAACACGCCCGCCGGGACCGGAACGAGTTGCTCCAGCGCCACCGCCTCCCTGCAGTCGAAAATCCAGGACTTCGAAATTGCCGCCTGTGCTCCCTATAACTTCTGCCACTTGCAGCCGATCGTCATCACCTCTCCCTGCCAGGGGACGAACGGCTCCTACACGGTGGGTGGCTACCAGCGGTACTCCTGCTACATCGGCACGAGCTGCCCCAACGGCTACTGAGGTCCCCGGGCGGGAGGGTTACCGCAAGGAGCCCCTCCCGCCTTTAGTTAGAGCGGGCTGCCCCGCGCGGAGCAGCCCTCCTTCCCAGCCTTGGACCTCGGATATAAACGCGGCCTGAGCCGGCTAGGGAGTGACGCCCTCCTGAACGAAAGCAAGAACGGGCTTGCGGCCCTGCGCCTCGCGGTACTCCTCGTGCGTGGCAGAAAACCCAGACGGCTGTACCGTCCCATAACGGTCCCCGAGAATCAGCACCACTACATCGGATTTTCGTAGACCGTCCAAGCACGCAACCTGCGGCGAACTTGCCTGGGCTCCGAAATTCTCCGCCATGACCGGCTGATGACCGAGCGCGGTGACGGCGGAACGGACGGAGCGGCGGAGCAGTTCCATGTCTAAAATGAGTTTATGAAGATCTTCATGTTATACTACCTTAACGAAGCATCACTGCTGCACTACCAACGATTGGCTCCCGTCCATGTCCCCTGCAGGCCGTGCTATCGGGGGCACTCAGTCACCTCCGCACCGCCTCGCGATGGCCGGCTCATCCGCATAGACCTGGAGTCACCAAAGGCTTCTTGGCCGGTCAGCTCTAGTTAGGTAAATATTCGCCAGTTCTCGACTAACCCCTTCCGAGATCTGTGGTTTCTAGAGAGCAAGGAGGAAATACCATGGCTGACCATGTGACGAATACCAGCACAGCGTTGTCTGCGGAGGAAGTGGTTGTTCGGGCAGTACAGTTTTTTTCGACAGGGAAGTGGCGGCCGACGGGTCAATCCGGAAGAACTGCAACCTTCCAGGGCATGCCTCCTATCCCATGGGGACTAATGATCCTGATGATCGTTGGATTTGCTCTATGCATTGTTCCGGGCATTATCCTCTATGTAATGCTCATTAAGAAGGCTCGTCAGTTCCAGAATATCGTGGTAACCGCCAATCCAATTCCGGGAGGAACTGAAGTGGTCGTCACTAGTCCTCCGTGGGCCTCCGCGCTTGTCTTGAGTTTCACCGAAAGCCTGCCGCCGCTCGAGGTCGCTCCGTCATCATGAGTACCCAAGAGCAGAACAGGATTCAGTGGATCGAATCTTTAAAGAAAAAAAATGAAGGAGAGCCCGATAGTTGGATAGTGACCTTCTGGCTATCTCTGCTTCTTGGAGTATTTGGGGCCGACAGGTTTTATCTGGGATCTAGCTTGCTGGGGCTATTGAAGGCAATGTCATTCGGCGGCTTTGGTGTATGGTGGGTCATAGACATTATTCTTTTGCTGACTGTCGGCATGAAGAACGCAGAGGGTCAAGTGATCAGGATGTCGGTCCATAAATAGACTATCGCGCAAAGTTTTTTGCTAGGGAGATAAAATTGAACAAGATCTTTTCTATAGCGATCATGTTATTGGCCGGGGCCTTCCTTTGGGTTGGCTACAAAAGGTATAGCCGTAACGCCGGTCCTTTGAGCTATGCCAGAAGGCGAGTCAAGTGGGGAAAACTCTAGTCGGACCGACTGCTCTTCTGCCGGTACAGGTGCCACCCCTTCCGCTGAGATCTCTGGTCTTACGGTAGGGCCCTCAAATTGTACTCGCCGCAATTCGGTGGGATGATCCCACCATGGCTATATCGACAGCAGATGCCAAACGGCGCGTTGTCCTTCCGGCGGCAAGACCCGGGGATGTCTTCGACATCCAGAGCCAGGGTGAAGGCCGCCTGCTCCTGGTGCGCCTCGAGCCTCCGAAGCTTGCACCCAGGATGAGCATGGCGAGTTGCCTCGTGGCGATCGCCGCCGCCCCTCTGTGGCCGAAGATGACCTGGGACGCCCTGAAGGCAGTGACCCGGGAACCATGATCCTCCTCGCACGAACGTCCTCATCTACGCCTCCACAGATCGGTCGCCCTTCCTCGAATGGGCTCGGCGCACGACAGCAGGGGGGGCGGAGGATGGAGCGGCTGGTGCGGGGAACTGCGATCAGCGCTGCCCTTGACGCGACGGCGATTCGGGCACTGACCCGGTCGGGCACTGACCGAACGCCCAGGCAGGTCCGTCGTCGCCAATGCTCAGTCCTTCATTCTCTTCAATGCAGAGCCCTTGTGAGCGGAACAGGTGCCACCCTTTCCGACGCGGTGCGGGAGTTGTTGCCGCCGGGGGACCAAGTGGCGAAGCAGCAAGACGCCCCAAGTCCACCACATGGGGTCGAAAGTTGCATCCGCTAGTGCATGGTGGGATAATCCCACCATGGCGATGTCGACGGCAGATGCCAAACGGCGCGTTGTCCTTCCGGCGGCAAAGCCCGGGGATGTCTTCGACATTCAGAGCCAGGGTGAAGGCCGCCTGCTCCTGGTGCGCCTCGAACCTCCGAAGCCTGCACCCAGGATGAGCATGGCGAGTTGCCTCGAGGCGATCGCCGCCGCCCCTCTGCGGCCGAAGATGACCTGGGACGCCCTGAAGGCAGTGACCCGGGAGCCATGATCCTCCTCGACACGGACGTCCTCATCTACGCCTCCACAGATCGGTCGCCCTTCCTCGAGTGGGCTCGGCGCACGATTGCGGCAGGGGTGTCGGAGGATGGAGCAGCGGTCAATGCGGTCAGCCTGGCGGAGATCTGTGTGGGCGATATCGAACCGGAATCCGTTGCCGATCGGCTCAGGAGTTGGGGCATCACTCTTCTTGATGTGCCCGCGGTCGTCGCTGAACCGTGCGCCAAGGCCTACCTGAAGTATCGGGAACGCCGGCGCGCGGAATCCGGCCGCGACGCGCCGTCGATGCCACTGCCAGATTTCTTTATCGGTGCTCATGCTCAGGTTATGGGATGGCCACTCGCGACCGCCGATGAAGGACGCTTCCGAACCTATTTCCCCTCGCTCACCCTGCGGACGCCCTGAGAGTCCAGAAACAACTGCGGAACAAGCCTCGCCGCCGTTGACCGAAGCCGCCCTCCATGCTATAGACGATCGGCTACTTCTGGACGCTCAGGAGTAGTCTGACCACAAGGAGATCGTGAATGAACATGCTTCGGAAAAGTGCCTCGGGTTCCCGGCTTGTCCTCCTGGCTCTCCTGCTGCTCACTCTGTTGAGCACCTTCACGCTTCTGACGCCGAAGATGGCCCAGGCAGCTGTCATCACCTGCGGGCCCGACAGTTACTCCGGAACGATCACCACCTGCTATGACGCCAACCACAAGCTCATCTGCAGGGATGCTTGCGGGGCGGGCGACTGCGACTGCACGGGTGCGAAGTACTATACGACCATCCGTACCTGCTGCTTCATCTAGGTCGACCTAACTGGGTCGGAGGGCGGGGAACGGTGCCGGCCGCCCAAGTGCCGCCCAAGTGCCACCCTTTGCGCTAAAGGGCGGCCGCTTGGGAAGACCGGCATCCGCTGCCCGCGCACGCGTCTCGGAGGTCGAGCTGGCACCCGGCGCCACGATCCCCAGCCACCATCACGACGGGCCCCATCTCTTGGTGGCGGTGAGCGACCTCGAACTGCGCAGCGAAGTCGAGGGGAAGGGCCCCGTCACCAGCAGCCTCAAGGCCGGCGACGTCAAGTGGATACCTGGCTGTTTCACCCACACGCTGACCAACTTGGGGAAGAGCCCTGCCAGGCTGGTGACCGTGGGATTCCCGAAGTAAGATGCGCGGCCTGTGGTTCCGCCTCTTCGGAGCCCACGGCACGGGAACAGCACGGGAACAGCACGGGAACAGGTTCCACCCTTTTCGCCGGATCAAGCGGTGAAAAAGCGCGGCTCAACCCGCCAACAGCTCCTCCAGGGCAAGGCGGGTCTTGGGCGGAAGCCCCTCTTCTCCGTTGTCCTCTTCCCTGGCTCCGCCTCCGAGAGCCGTCCCGCGCGTCTTCTCGTGGCTGACCAGCCCGAATTCGGCACGAATTCACGCCAGGGTCGTTCTCCGTTCAGCCTCTCCCCCCCAACCGCACACACCTCCGCCATCCGCGCACCCGCCGAGCGCCAAACTTCACACGATCATCAAGCGATCCTTACCAGCCGCCGCCCTATCCACCAACAAACTTCAAAGCCGGCGGAAAGCTCCCAACCGGGAAGACCGCGTTGCGGTCGCCCGCCCGGAGCTTTTCGGCGGCGGCGCGGAAGGCGCCCACGAACCAGCCGTAGGCATCCCGGAGCTCTCGGCGGACCGCTTGGCTGGCGGCATGGAAGGCGGGCGCGGGAGACTTCTTGGTCTTGAGAGGCCGGCGAAGAGGATTCTGGGCCAGGACGGCGGCCCGGCCTCGCGGACGAATGCCGGCGTTCTTTCTTCGGACCGGGGGGGCAGGTGGGGGCAGGTGCCACCCTTTCCGACATAGCCATTCATTTCGCCCTCCCGCCGTCAGCGGCGGCCTCCTGCACATGCAGCACCCTTTCCTTTGCCACGAACACGCCCGCCGGGACCGGAACGAGTTGCCGGAACGAACAGATTCCGCCCTTTTCGCCTTCAGACGCCCTGAGAGCAGCATCGCGTACCGAAACCAGCACGGCACACGCAGAGCAACTGGCGCCCATCGAAGGGCGCCCTATGGGCGACCGACTTACCAGGCTTTTGGCACGGCTCAGGAGAAATCAATGGTCTGGTTCTCCTGGCACGCGAACGGCTGCGGCGAACCGTTGTTCACCTCAACGAGCGCACCGAAGTGCTTCGTGTTGCCGGGAGAAGGATCACCCCCCATATTCGAATTGTTGATCGTTACGACACCGCTCGAGTTAGGACTGAGCAGGTCTTGAAGGGTGGTAGTTACGATATTCGCCTGCGTGTCGTTCTCGTTACCGCCGGCCAGTGCCCCATAGACGGCGAAGAGTACGTTGTACGTCTGAGCCATGACATTACTCCCTTTCTGCGGCGCTATTATGCCGCGATCGTAAGTGCACGCCTAATTTGTGAATCTTACCAGAAACAGGTGGGAAGGTGCTGGGGGACAGGTGCCACCCTTTCCGACATAGAGGCGCATAGAAGACTCTCGATAACCACCTCTTCTCCGTCATCCCCTACCCTGACGGCACCTCCGAGAGCCGTCCCGCGCGGCTGCTCATGGCTGCCCAGCCCAAATTCGGCGCGAATTCACGTCAGGGTCGGCCGTCGTTCTGCCTCCAACACACCAACCAGCCACACCTCCGCCAGCCGCTCAGCCTCTGAACGCCAGACCTCCCGCGATCATCAGGCGATCCTTACCAGCCGCCGCCCTACCCACCCACAAACTTCAAGGCCGGAGGGAAACTCCCAACCGGGAAGACTGCAGTACGGTCGCCTGCCTTGAGCTTCTCGGCAGCGACGCGAAAAGCGCCCACGAACCAGCCATAGGCATCTCGCAGCTCGCGGCGCACGGCTTGGCTGGCGGCATGGAAGGCGGGCGCGGGAGACTTCTTGGTCTTCAGGGGACGCCGAAGCGGATTCTGGGCCAGGACGGCGGCCGGTCCTCGCGGACGAATGCCTGCGTTCTTTCTTCGGATGGTGGCCTCGGCCTCGATTTCTTCCACCAAGGATGCGGACCGCTTCCGCCTCTGCTCTTCTGTAAGGTCCTTCCAGCAGGGGAGCGGATCGAGCTCCAGCACCTCCCGAGTCGCGTACTGGAGGCGGTCGAAGGTCTCTCCTCGCCGTCGAGCCGCGTACTCCTTCGTGCGGTCGAACCAGAGTCCCTCCAGGACCTCGCCTTCGAGCAGTGCCCGGACGGCATGGACTCCGGGCCAATCCCGCGGCCGTTCGACCAAGTCCTCCTTCGCGCCGTGAGCGAGGCCGTACCGGAGTCTCTCGACCTGCGCCTCCTCCTCGTCGCTGATCGGGATCGCCTGGTAGCGGCGCCCGAAGATCTTCTGCGTCCAGCCGGTCAAGCGCCCGATCTCCTTCGCCAGCTTCGAGCCGAAGTACCCCATGAAGCGGGCGAGTTGTTGAGCGTCGTCGACGCCCAGCAGCAAGTGCAGATGGTTGGAGGCGCAGACGACGAAACAGACCCGGACGCCATAGCGGCGCTTGGCCCGGGCAAGGGCTCCGAGGACGATCTGGTTCACCTCGGAGCTGGGACGGAACAGGAGACGGCTGTGGAGCGCCCGGCAGGTCACTTCGACCAAGGCGCCCTCTTCGGGGATGAAGCGAATTCGTCGGCTCATCCCCAATAAGACGTAAAAAATGGCCTCCTCTGACAAACCATTACAGGTCAGTAACTTCCGAGTACAATTCGCGTCGGCTCGGGCGTCAGGTATTCCGTGACGGTGGAGGCGTCGGATCTGGCGGTGCTCACCACCGCCGCGACGGTGGAGACGTCGGATCTGGCGGTGCTCACCACCGCCGCGACGGTGGAGGCGTCGGATCTGGCGGTGCTCACCACCGCCGCGACGGTGGAGACGTCGGATCTGGCGGCGCTCACCACCGCCGCGACGGTGGAGACGTCGGATCTGGCGGTGCTCACCACCGCCGCGACGGTGGAGGCGTCGCATCTGGCGGTGCTCACCACCGCCGCGACGGTGGAGGCGTCGCATCTGGCGGTGCTCACCACCGCCGCGACGGTGGAGGCGTCGGATTTAGCGGTGCTCACCACCGCCGCGACCGCGGAACAGGTGCCACCCATCAGAAGGCTCTTGTCAACTTCCCACACTTCTCCCCTCCCGGAAGTCCCCAGGTCTTGGGTGGGTGGGGAAGGTCGAGACTGCCGGTCCCGCTTCCGGTTGCGCGCCCGCTTTCTCCATGCTCAGGTGCCAGAGCTTGAGAAGTTCCAGCCGATTCTCCAACTCGTGCCTTCGAAAGGTCAACGAGCTTGACGTCCTCACCGGCGAAATGTATGACTTCGTGCTGTCGAACAAGGAGCGCGGCGAAAACGCTCAGGGATTACAGGAGACCACCATGCCCGCCCGCGAGACAGACAAGACTTCCAAACCCGGAGCCCGGAAACCGGCCAAGCGCACGGCGGCAGAAGGCAAAGTCGCCACGACGTTGCCGGAAGCCATGACCGGCAGGGCAAGCCCCGCGAAGGCAGCGGTTGGCGACGAGCCGGTCTTCGCCTACATTGCCAGCCTGCCGCAGCCGCAGCGCGGCATCGCCGAAAGTGTCGATGCCCTTGCGGCCAAGACGCTGCCCGGCCTGCAGCGCTCCGTGAAGTGGGGCATGTCGTACTATGGCGTCGGCGACGGCTGGTGCTTCTGTTGCGGCGGCTTCGCCGGCCACGTCAAGCTCATGTTCGTGAACGGCGCGGCGCTCAAGCCGGTACCGCCGGTGACGCCGGTGGGGATGGGCAAGTCTACGCGGGGCGTGGAGCTCGAATCCGTGGACGACCTCGACGAACGCCAGATCGCGGCCTGGATGAAACAAGTCGCGGCCGTGCCCGGTGTCGGGGGGAAGAAGCGATAGCCGAAGTCCGCCGCGAAGGCCGGGGAACAGGTTCCAACGTTTTCGCGGCAACCTGCGCCGCGGCCGCTGAGCTCCAGCTTGCTGTATTTCGGCGCGACCCCGGAACAGGACGAACCGTACAATGGCCAGCCGGCCGCGCGATCCCTGCCCCGGGACAGAAAAGCTCCGAGCGAGCCCATGGGCGGGCGCCTCTCAGTGGGCCGCCCGCCGTCAGTTCTCAGGCTCCAAACGGTCTACGGCGAAGCCTTCGAGACGTTTTTCGGATTGAGCGGCAGATGACAGTTGTTGCACGCCTTGGGGAAGGCGTTGGGCACGATCGGTTGTCCCTGGCAGGCCGCCGGTAGCGTGAAAGTGCCTGCTGGCGCGACCGAGCCGGGGCCCCACTCGTGATAATCCGCCAGGTTGAGGCCGGTCCCCGCGGTCGGGCTGGAATTGGACTGCATGAAGACCACCGGCGTCCCCTTGTCCGAATACCAGGTCCAGAAAACCTGGCGCAATTGCAGGTCCGTGGGGCACCAGAGGATCTTGGTCGGCACGTCGCTCGGATTCAGCACCGTGTGCGGCGCGATCTGGGCGCGGCACTGGCAGTGATCGGCCACTTTCCAATCCGGCACCGGCGGACCGGGGAGGACCTGCTGGCACATCGACACGGTGCCCCCCTGCTCGACGTTGGTGATATAGCCGGTGTTTCCCGTCAGGTAGGCCGTCTGCGCGTAATTCTGCTGCGTCGGCGGATAGTAATAGAGCGTGGTGTTCTGGGCCTTCTGGGTCCAGTCATAAAAAATGCGCGTCGGGAAAGGATTCGGCGCGAAGCTCACGGCGGTCATGAAGGCGGTCGCCTGCACCTGGTTCGGCCAGTCGGGCGGCAGCGAGGTGTTGGAGGAGCACTCGGTAATGCCGGGGATCCAGGACTGGATCTGCGTGATCAGCCGCGCGTCGGTCTTCGGATAGACGCTCTTCTTCTTGATCAGCGGCTCGATCGAGGGGCGCGAGAATTCCTTCGTGGCGAGCGCCGTCTTGGCGGTGCTCTGACACATCTGGACGAGCTTCGCCAGATTCGTCGAGCCCACCGGCTTGAAGGTGGGGAAATAATTGAACGTGAAATATTCATAGATCGGCACCGGATTGCTCGGCTTGGCGTCGGCGTAATACATGCTGCGGAAGGGGAGCTTGCTGGTGGTGTCGTACCAGAACCAGTTGGCGCCCACCGGGCCGCTGGGGTTCTTCCACCACTGCTGATCCTTCCCGAGGAGCGGCGCCTGGCCGACGCATACCGCCTTGCCGCTCAGCCACTCGCGGGACGGCACCGTGTAGGGCGAGGAGGACGTGAAGAGCTTGCAGGAGGCGGGCTGATCGCCGCCCCCCTCGAGCAGGTAGAGCTTCTTGTCCGTCGTCACCAGGAAGTCGTAGTCGATGCCGTGCCGGTCGGCCAGCGAGAAACGGAAGGCGTTGGCGCTCTCGTCATAGACGAACTTGCCGAACCAGACCGAATCGAGGAAGAAGTCCTGCATCAGCGCCGTGGCCTCCCATTTGGCGGGCAGGACCGGAGGGGTGGTGGAGGCGCAGGCCTTGAATTCGGGGAGCGGCAGCAGGCCGTTCGCGGGCGCCGGCGACTTCGCCGGCACGGCCTGGGGCACCGCGGGCGCCGGCTCCGCCTGGGGCGGCGTCTTCGTCGCCTCGCCCTGGGCCCCGGAGGCCGGAGTCGAGTCGCCACGGGAGCAGGCAGCGAGGGACACGATCATCACCAACACGAACGAGACGAGAAGCCGGCCGGCCCAAAGGCTCTTCGGGGTCATCGCGATCTCCTCCTGTTTTGAGGTCGGGCAGGCACCCCGCTCGTCTCGGCGTGGAACCCGCTCGACCTCGATCTGCTGGCTCACTGCTTGCTAAGGAACGCTAGACCTTTTTGCCGGGAGCGTCAAGGGAGGCCGCGAAGAGATTTTCCGGGCTATGATCGCTTGCGCCAATTTCTTGGAAAGGGATGGAGCGGCTGGTGCGGGGAACTGCGATTCGCGCTGCCCTTGACGCGACGGCGATTCGGGCACTGACCCGGTCGGGCACTGACCGAACGCCCAGGCCGGTCCGTCGTCGCCAGTGCTCAGTCCTTCATTCTCTTCAATGCAGAGCCCTTGTGAGCCGCGATGTGGTCTGTCTTGTCGCTCTTGATTTCGTATTGTGGCTCATCTTTGCTCGCGTGGTGTGTGTACCCCTTGTAATCGAAGTCCTTCGTGTGCACCTTGATGATCTTGCCGCTCACAAGGCCGGCCTCTGAATTCCAGGTCACGTGATCGCCGACTATGAATTTCTCCGCCATGATCCCTCCGCTTGGGCTCCCGGAACAGGTGCCACCCTTTCCGACGTAGCGGCCTCAACCCGCCAACAGCTCCTCCAGGGCGAGGCGGGTCTTGGGCGGCAGCCGCTCCGCATCGAAGTAGCGGGTGACGACCTCCAGGGCCTCTTCGACGCCCGTGATGTTCAAGTAGCGCAGGAGGTAGCGGACGTCGTCGAGGTCGTGGAATTCCTCACCCAGCCGCATGGCGGCACACTTCATGGCAAGCAGGTAAGCCGGCCGCGCCACGAAGATCTTCAGGTGGTCGAGATCGAGGTAGGGATCGAAATCGCCCTGCGGGCTCAGGAACCCCTTCACCGCGTCGTTGAGCCAGTCGTCCGGCACACCGGCCTGGGCGGCGATCCGGGCGGCGGCCTGGCGGACCACTCCGGTAGGCCGGAAGTAACCGTCCACGTCCCGCGTCGAGTGCCGGGCGTCGAGGGCCAAGCACATCAGCGCACCGCCCACCAGGTAGAGCTCGCCCTGCGCGCCCTCGGTGGCCAGCTCCGTGTTCAGCAGATCGAACAGCCGCAGCATGTCCGACCGGCTCAGGCTGGGGCTAGCCATCGTTATACGCGATCGCCGATCGAGGCGTCGATGAAGATGTTGCGACGTTTGAAGGGTACCGGTGCCGCTCGAAGAAGGTGCAACCGCAGTCCCGTCAAGGACGTGGCGAAGTGCGGGGTCATCTCAAGCGGCTCGACGTCGCGCACCCAGACGGGAGGAGGTACGTCCCGCTGGTGGGAGGCCAGCTCCACCATGGCCGCCACATAGTTGCGGAGGTACGGGGAAAGCCCCGCCAAGTCCGCGTGCTCCACGGCGCCCGGCAGCTCTTCGCCGGTAAGGCCGGAGAGGAGATCATTGAGCTCCGCCAACACGAACCGGGACTGGCCGGCGTCGCCCAACGCCCCCAGTAGCGTGGCGAACCGCATCCTTGCACCAAGCACCATGAGACTCAGCGTCGCATAAGGGCGAATAGGCGTCAACATCCCACGCCCTCTGCCCCGGTGCCACCGGGTGCCACCCTTCTCGACATAGAGCTGGCCGGCCCCTGCGGCGGATCGCACGATCGCGACTCACGGTCCTGGGAACAAATTCGGGGACAACTCCGGATATTCGGGGACATTTTTGGAAATTCGGGGACAATTCCGGAAATTCGGGGACAATTCTGGAGATTCGGGGACAAATTGGGATAAAAGGGGACAGGAATGAAGATTCGGGGACAAATTGGGAAATTCGGGGACAAATTGGGGTAAAGGGGGACAGAAGTGGAGATTCGGCGGCAGGAGGACTGCGACAGACGACGAACAGCCGATTCCGCAGGCGCCGGGCTTGCTTGAATCTAGCCGGCGGCCATTTCCGCGCCGGCCATCTCCGCGTCGTGCTCGCGGAAAAGCTCCCGGAGGACCGAGCGATGGCAGTGCTCCTCGGTCTCGCAGTAGCACCCCACCGAGAAGTCGGTCTGGCGGGAGAGCGCGGCGAGCAGCGCGAGCAGGCGATCGCGCTCGGCGTCCTTCATCTCGGCGCGGTAGCGCTGGACGAAGCGGGCCCAGCGCGGCTCCGTGATCGGCTCGGACTGCAGCCAGCTCACCAGCTCCGCGCTCGGCGAGAGCTCCGGAACCCAGACGTCGTAAAAATCCCGCCGCGCGTAGTCTTCCTTCTTCACACCGCGCGGCGGCCGCCGGACCGTGCCCAGCCGCAGGCCCTCACCGGCAAGACGCGGCGTACCCAGTCGAACGATTCGCAGGCTCATGGGAGCAAGCTTAGCGCATGCCACCCGCTCCGCTATACTTCGAACACTGATCATGGAAGGGGAGACCCCGAGGCAGGAGGGCCGCGAGAATCCGCGCTGGAGCGCGATGCACCGGATCGCGTTCCGGTTCGTGGTCTGCTATTTCCTGCTCTATCTGGTGCCGGCGGCCCTCCCCTTCACCGGCCTTCTCGTCCGGCCGCACGAGGCGCTCTGGACGCCCGTCGTGACCTGGGTGGCGCGCCACGTCTTTCACACCCGGTACGAGATCTATCCGATCGACGGCGAAGCCGCCATCAGCAACACGGCGTACGGCTCGATCCTGTTCCTGTGCTACCTGGCGCTGGCCGCCGTCGCCACCCTGATCTGGTCGGCGCTCGACCGCCGGCGGGCCAATTACGAGCGGCTCGATCCGTGGCTCCGGCTGCTGCTCCGCTACTCGCTGGCGACCGCCATGATCATGTATGGCGCGCTCAAGGTGATCCCGACCCAGATGCCCTCGCCTCTGCCGCTGGGCCTGCTCCGGCAGCGGATCGGCGATCTTCCCCCGATGCGGTTGCTCTGGATGTTCGTCGGCTCCTCGCCGCCGTACGAGATGTTCACCGGCGCCGCCGAGCTGCTGGGAGGGGTGCTCCTGCTGGTGCCGCGGACGGTGCTGCTGGGCTCTCTCGTCTGTTTCGCGGACCTGGTCATGGTGGTCACGCTGAACTTCTGCTTCGACGTCCACGTCAAGCTGTTCTCGCTCCACCTGCTGTTCATGGCCTTCCTGCTGATCGTTCCGGACCTCCCCCGGCTGACCCGCCTGTTCCTGCTCAACCGGCTCGTGGAGTCCGCCGTGACGCCGCCGCTGTTCGCACGCCCGCGGCTCGACCACGTCCCCCACCTCCTCCTGTTCCTGTTCGGCGTCTACTGGATCGGAGCGAGATTCGACGATTCCTACCATCGCTATCAGTCGTTCCATCCGCCGCCGCCGCCGCTCTACGGCGTGTGGGCCACCCAGCAGTTTTCGCTCGACGGCAAGATCATTCCGCCGCTCACCGACCCGCAGCGCTGGCGGTGGGTGACCTTCCAGTACGCGGAGGTCATGTCCGTCGAGCTGGCGATCGGTTCGGATCAGCGGTACGCCGTCGGCGTGGACATGCCGCGGAAGAGAATCATCCTGGCGAAGACCCGCTGGGACCCGGAGCGGGGCGTCGTCAAGGACGCGGCGGGACATCCCGTGAAGGAGCCCGGCTGGCAGGCCGAGCTCGCCTTCGCCCAGCCGACGCCGGACGATCTGGTGCTGGACGGGCTCCTGGACGGCCACCGTCTGCACGCGAAGCTGAGCAAGATCGCCCAGCTCCGCGACAACTTTCGCTGGATCATCGTGCTGCCGAAGGAGGACCGCTGAGGCCCCCTCGACCGGGGTGACTTTCAGCGGCGGGAACCCCGGCGGCTCACCTCAGCCGGGGAGCGGCACCTCACTCTTCAGGAGGTATCTTTTCATGCGCAAAGTTTTTGGTCTCACGGTCATGCTCGGTCTGATGGGTCTGTCCCTCGTTTCGCGGCCGGCATCCGCCTACATCCGCTGCTCCTGCTCGCTCTGCGCCACGTCGAACGTGGAGTGCCGGGTCACCCCGCTGGGCAAGTCGCTCTCCTGCTCGGATTACTACGCGCTCTTCTGCTAGCCGTCCGTCCAGCCTTTCGGGATCCCCCCTTCTCCCGCCGCGGAGAAGGGGGCGTCCGCCTGCGGTAAAGTGCGGGGCATGGACGGACAAGCGCTCGCCAAGCTCTTCGAATTCAGCCATCTCACCCTGACCCGGAACCTCGCCGGCCTCAACCACGAGGACTCGCTGCGCGCGCCTGAGCCGGCGGGCAACAGCCTCAACTGGGTGCTGGGCCACCTGCTCTTCTACCGGAATACGATCCTGAAGCTCCTGAACCAGCCCCCCGTCTGGGACCCCGAAAAAGCCGCCCGCTACGCCCGCGGCAGCGCGCCGCTCGGTCCGGATGACCACCCCGAATCGTTCGAAACGATGATCGCCGCGCTGGATCGATCGCAGGCCCTGCTCCTGGCCGCCTTGCGCTCCTGCTCTCCCGAAGAGCTCGCGGCTGCTCCCGTGGCGGGAGGCGATCCCCTCGTCCAGCGGCTGGCCCAACTCGGCTTCCACGAGGGCTACCACGGCGGCCAGATCGCCCTGCTGCGGCGCCTGCTCGGCCATGCGGGGGGGATTCCGTAGGAGTTCTTCGTAGGGGCGGCCCTATGTGGCCGCCCCTACCAATCCGGCATTTCTGGAGTTACGGCGAACTCGGCCGGTGCGATAAACTCCCTCGCGACGATTCTCTCGGAAGGGGCGATCCATGCGGGAACTGGGGCGGGCACTGAAGCGGCACGAAGGGCCGTGCTTTCCATCCACGATCGCCCGGGGATTTCTGACGATTTTCCTTGCGGCCCTGCTCTGCGCGCCCACCGTCCGCGCGGACGTGGTCAATCCGCTCCCCTACGATCTGCTCTACGTCCGGGCACCCTACTTCGGCGCCGGCGCGGAGGCGCGCGGCAGCGTCTGGCCCGACACCGCCCGGCCTTTGACTCCCGATCCCGGCGCGCAGCTCGTGCGCCTCCGCAAGGACGGCGTCCGCGAGGTGCTCTTCCCGCAGGAGCGCTACCGGCCGATGATCGATACGCCGGCGGCCAAACCGCTCTCCGCCGGCTCGGTGGCGGACCTCAACGTCTCGTTCGATGCCCAGTGGGTGCTTTTCACCTGGTACCACGACCTCACCAGCATCAACCCGCAGCGGGGGGACGGCAATGGCGCCAACCTGTCGCGGGCCGGCGCGGATCTCTACAAGCTGAACCTGACCACGGGACAGCTCGTGCGCCTCACCACGCAGACGCTGACGCCGAACACCGGCAACGGCGCCAGCTTCGTCCCCGGCAGCCCGCGCGGCAACCATCCGCGGATCGGCGTCTTCAACACCGGCGGCACCTGGGCTCCCGGCGGGCGCATCGTCTTCACCTCCAATCGAAACAATTTCGTGCCGCCCCGCGAGCTCAACAGCGGCCAGCGGACGATGCAGCTCTTCGCCATGGATCAGGACGGCGCCAACGTCGAGCAGATCGGCCATTTCAACCTCGCCATGGCCCTTCACCCGCAGGTGCTCCTCGACGGCCGCATTGCCTTTTCGAGCTGGGAGGAGCACGGGGTGCGCGACAGCCGCCAGTTCCCGCTCTGGATCGTCGGTCCCGACGGCCGCGGCTGGAACAGCCTTTCGGGATTCTCGGAGCCCAATCTCGTCCATCATTTCGTGACGCAGATGCCGGGCGGCGACCTCGTCGTCACCCGCTATTACAACCTCAACAACAATGGTTTCGGCGACCTCGTCCGCTATCCGCTGAATCCGCCGGGACCCGACTTCGGCAGCCCCGACGCCACGTTCGCGGACGGCGACGAAGGGCAGATCCCTTTCCAGCGCGTCGGGCAGGTCCGGCTCACCCCGTTCACCACGCCGCAGGACTTCCCCGCGCCCTGCCCGGGCTGGGAGACCGACGCCTACGCCTCTTCAGGGATCGACAGCCCGTCCCCCTGCGCCGGCGCGGACCGCCGCGGCAAATTCACCCATCCGGCGGCGGCGCCCAGCCTGACCGGCGATCCCGATCGGGCCGACCTCCTCGCCGTCTACGCACCTGGACCGGCGAACTCGAACGGCATCTACATCTCGCTCGGCACGGCCTTTCCGCGCTACCACGCCGAGATCGTCCGCATCCCCGGCGCCGCACCGATCCCGATCCCGCCAGCCGGCCAGCCCGGACGGCCGCCCGAGCTCGTCACCGTCGTCGCCGAGGACGGCTTCAATCTCCAGTGGCCGCGGCCGGTGGTGACCTGGCGCCAGCTCTACGGCGTCGCCGGTCCCGCCGCCTGGCCGGCGCCCACGGACGACGCCATCCGCGCCGACCGGCTGACCCCCGGCGAGCCCTTCGGCCTCCTCGGTAGCGCGTCGCTCCTCTGGCGCGACACCACCCCCTCGCTCGGCCGCTATTTCGAGGACCGCGATCCGTTCAACAGCGGCGACGAGGCGCCGTTCCGCTGGGTCCGCCAGGGGAGCGATTCAGGGGTGTATACGGACGACGACGTCTGGGCGGTGCGGGTCCTCCTGCAGATCCCGGCCACCGATCGCAGCTATCCCAACAATCGCCGCAACTTTTATGTCGTCGGCGGGGAGCGGATGCGGATCCTCGGCGAGATCCCGGTGCGCAAGCCGGGAGCGCCCCGCGTCGCGCGGCCGGACGGCACCTCGGAGGAGGACACCAGTTTTCTCGCCCGCGTCCCGGCCGATGTCTCGCTCACCCTCCAGACCCTCGACCGCCGGGGCATGGTGCTCAACATGGCCCAGACCTGGCACCAGGTGCGCCCCGGCGAGGCGCGCTACGACTGCGGCGGCTGCCACGCCCATAGCAAGGAACCGATCGATTTCGACACCACGGCGGCCTCGCGGCCGACCTATGCCATTCCCGACCTCGCCCGCGTGACGCCGCTGCTCGCCCTCCCCCGCTCCGGCGCGACCGGAGTGCGCACGATCGCGTCCCACCAGATGACGGTGGAATGGACCCGCGACGTCGAGCCGATCCTCGAGCGCCGCTGCGCCTCCTGTCACAGCGCCACGAGCCCGGCCGCCGGCCTCCCCCTGGCCCGTTCGACTCCGAGGATCGATCACGACGGCGTCTCCTATCCCGGCCCTTACTTCCGCCTCGTGCTCGACACGTTCGCCGAAACCTCACCGGCGCCACCCAACGGCGAGACCCAGTGGTATACGCCACAGCTCACCCGCTATCTGCGCGGCTTCCAGTCCCGGCAGAGCCTGCTGATGTGGAAAGTCTGGGGAGAGCGCCTGGACGGCCGCACGAACGAAGCCCGCAGCGACGATCTCGACTTCATACCCTCGACCGCGCACCCCGCCGGCATCGGCGTGCCCGACATGTCGCCTGAGGAGAAGCTGACCCTCGCCCGCTGGATCGACCTCGGAGCCCCCATCGACCTCGGCACCCCCTGGGGCTTCCTGGAAGACGACCTCCGCCCCACCCTGGTCATACGCCCCTCCGTAGCCCAGGCCCGCGCCGTCGGAGGCCTCGACACTCTGGAGCTCTCCGCCTTCGACACAGAAAGCGGCGTCGTCCCCGGAAGCCTGACCGTCACCTGCAACCTCCGCCTGGGCGCCTTTGCGCCAGGAGCGAACCTCGCCGCGAAGCACCCGATCGATCCCGAGGGGGCCTTGCTACGCCTGGTTCTGCCGCGAAGAGTGCGGCTGGAGGAGCGGCCGGTGTTTACGGTAAGTGTGCGGGATGGGGCGGGGCAGGTTACGCGGGTGGTGCGGTCGTTTGGTGTCGGCGGATCGTAGAGATCGTCGCCTCTATCAGGGGTTCTCTTCCTCGGCACGGCTAGCTTCGATCAACCGCCTCTCGCGTTGCAGTTCCCTCTGCAATTCCTCCTCCGTGGGCAAGTACTTCAAGTACTTCGCGGCGAAGATCTGCCGGCCCTCGTTCAGCACCGAATACTTGGCCACCGCCTCGTTCTTCTCCGCGCAGAGAATCAATCCTACCGTTGGATTGTCTCCTTCGGTCGTGCACTGGTCGTCAAACAGCCGCACATAGCCATCTATCTGCCCCACATCCTGATGCGTGAGCTTGCCGATCTTTAAATCGATCAGCACAAAGCACTTAAGGATGCAATTGTAGAACACCAAGTCGACATACAGGTGAGTATCCTCGAAGCTCAGCCGTTTCTGGCGCGCGACAAAGGCAAACCCCTTACCCAGCTCAAGCAGGAATTCCTGTAACTGGCTGATGATCGCCCCCTCCAACTCGCTTTCGTGCAGAAGGCGGTCGTCGGGCAGGTTCAAGAAGTCGAGCACATAAGGGTCTCGGATAGAATCGACAACACTTTGCAGCACTTGGCCGCGGGCGGCTAGATCCATGACGCCGGCCTTGTCACGACTCTTCAGCAGACGAGCGAACAGAAAGGTGTGGATCTGGCGTTCCAAGGTTACGACACTCCAACCCTCCCTCTCTGCCTCGATTTCGTAGAACAGACGCTCATGCCGACTCACCACCTTCATCAGCGCACGGTAGTGCGACCATCCCAGCACCCCAGAGAAGCCCCGAACCGGGTCGGCCTGCTCTACTACGAGAGCCAGATCTTCCAAAACGCCAGACGCCGTGTGGCGAATCTGAGCAGCGCCAGATTCGCCACCTGCCATGTGGCGAATCTCCGGCACCCGGTCGGCATACACCTGGTAGAAGACTCTGAAGTAACGCAAATTCGTAGAGGAAAAGCCTTTGCCGTAGCGCTCCGCCAAGCGGGAGGAGAGCCCTTCAATCACGCCTTTCCCATACTCCGCCCGGTCGTCACCGCCTTGCACTAGTTGAACGATCTCCCGCCCAATATGCCAGTAGGCGAGTACCATCTCGCTGTTAACCGAGCGGACAACGTTGGCGCGCGCCCTGTCCAGGATTTCGGCAACCCTGCCGAAAAGACCATCCACATCTCGAGAGACCTCCTGAGAGGGCCCCTGGGGCTTCATCTTCCCGTTCTTCGATTTCATCGCGTATCTCGCTTCTCGGTAGTCATGGCGGGCGCCAAGAGCACCCCATCACCATTCCATGCGCAAGCTTACCCTGCCGAGTCCCCAAAGGGCGCGTGGATCACGCCTCAAGACACATCCGGTCAGCATCGGCGTCCCCGGTATGCTCCCCGAGGAGAAGTTCAGCCTCGCCAGACTGGGTCGACCTCGGCATCCCTTGAACTTCCTGGAAGACGACCCTCGTCCCGCGCACCCGGTCGCTGCGGAGCGAATCTTGTCGCGAAGCGACCGATCGACTCTGAAGCCCTTGCTACGGCTGGCCCTGCCGCGAAGGGTGCGGTAGAGGAGTCGCCGATGTTTACCGTGAGCGTGCGGGATAGGGCGACGCAGGTTGCCCAGCGCCGGCAGACTGCAGAGCCCACCTAATTCCCGCCCCAATCTGGTATTTTCCTGGTCATGAGCAGCCGAACCGTTTCCCACCCTCAGGACTCCACGGTCGCCCGCACTATCCGTTTTCCCGCTACGCTCCGCGAGAAGATTACGGCCGACGCAGAGCGGTGTGGGCGAAGCTTCGGCGGACAGGTGGTCGCCTTGCTGCGCAGGCATTATGGGGAAGATGCCGAGATCGCTCCCGGCCCCGCCGAGATCCTTGAGTTGGCAGCGGCCAGCCTTGCTGATATGCCCTCCGCGGAGCTGCGCTCACTGACCCGCAAGCTCCAAGAGGCCGAGAGTTGAGCGAATGGGAATGGAGGTGACTCTTGCCGACTCTAGCAGCTCGCGTAACTGACGACTTCCGCGAGTATGTCGATCGCCATCGCCTGGAATTCCAGCGCTGGCGCGAAACCCAGGAGGCGATCAATGCCGCTGAGCGCGGCGAAGTCGTTCCTGCCGAGGAAGTCTTCGCCTGGCTCGATACCTGGGGACAAGAAGGCACCGACGAGAAGTGAAGCTCGTCTTCACTGAGCTTACGCTCCAGACCTCAGCCAACTTGGATGACACTCACTGTCCAGATCGTCAGGAACCTCCTCCACCAGGCCGCCCGCCGGGCTTTACTCCGCCATGCTACTCTTCCGCTTGAATCGGAACTCAATGCATTGCCCCGGCAGAATCGCCGCCAAGCCGAGCTTGGTAGCTCTCAGCGGAGTTGGACACGGGAAACTTCGCATTGATGCCTCAACGGGCCAGGGCGCCCTTTCTCTTAGGTGCTCCCTAGCGGCGTGAGCACCTTATCCATATAAAGGATCATGGTAATGTCCCGCCGATCCGATCGCTCGGCCTGCTCGGAGATCTCAGCCGGATCCTGTGACGATCGCTTGATCGCGTAGTCTCCAACGTATCTCCATTTTCCTGTGCCGTGCTTGACGAACGTTGGCACTGCGGCCCCTTGAGCGATGAACATTTCCGCTGCGCGCTCGATCCACGAGCCTGTGCCTACGAGGATTACCGCGGGGGCGTCTGGGTTGAAGTCGAGCCGCAGGCAGGCTGCGCGGACCACCCCATCGACATGGGGCAAGTAGCTTTGAACGCTGCCTCGCACCTTGGCGTGAATCTCTTTCCGCGTGTATGAAGAATCAAGCTCGAACATTTTTACCTCGCAGTCAATTAGATCGCGCCACCCCGCCCACCCTAAACCGCAAAGGCACCGGCCTTGGCTCCTGATAGCGTAGCTCCCCATCGAGATGCACAGCCGTACCTCCCGGTAAATCCTCGTAAACCCACGACAACCCCTTGACCCTCGAAGCCCGCCGGTTCGCCGGTCGCGGCGGTCCGCCGATGGCGAGGCGGTCTCGCTCTTCGAGGATCAACGCGGTCAGCTCGGCTTCGAGCTCGACGTGGGCGCTCTTCGGCCAGGAGTCCCAGAAGTTGGGGAGCATGAGGCGGGCTACGGTCTGCCAGCGCGGGATCGACTTCAGCTTTTCCCGATTGAAGGCGTCAGGATCGAAGGTGCGCACGTCCTGTCGTGGCAGATCGTCGAGGATGGCTGAGAGGCGCCGCGCATAGTCCCAGATCGCCCAGCGGGCCAGCGTTCGCGGGCGAGGCTTGATGCCGAGGATTGACGGGTCGAGGCTTGCGGCGCGATGGGCGCCGAAGGCTTCGTAGCGCAGGCCACGGAGGATACGGGATTGAAGATCGAGATGGCGGAGCCGTTCGGGCCAGCCGGCAGGGGAGCGAGGGAAGATCCGCAGGATCGGCTGCTGGAGACGGATCACGGCCTGCACGATGAGCTGAGTGACGAGACTGGGATTGTTGTCCGACAGTGCCTCATTGAGCCGCCACGAAGCGTCCAGGATCTCGCCGGCCTGCTTCTCGCGGCCGGCCCGGAGTTGCTCGGCGGCATCGAGAAGGAACAGCTTCTGAAGCGCCAGGAGGCCGAGGTAGTTGGGGAGCTTTGTCTGGAAGCCGGCATCGAGATCGCGCTTCCAAACCGGTGGAGGCCCTTGGGCCAGCCGGGACCGGATGGCGTCGAGGCCGGGACGGATCGATTCCAGGAAAGCGGCGAGCTCTGGCGGGATCGGCGCGGGCGTGTCGTCTGTGGAGATCCTGTATGCCGAGTAGAACGCCTTCATCGGCGCCTTGACGGCTTCGAGATGTTTTGAGGCCTCGAGCGTCGGATGGGCTCGCCCGGGCGTGTCCGGCGGCGCCATATCGATCCCGATCGCGGCGCCCAGTTTCTCGAGGTCGTGGACGGTCGCATTGTCCTCAGCCGCCGGATAGCGCTCGGGAAACGAGGCGCCGCCGAGCGCACGGCGCCAATCGCCGTCGAGCCGCCGGTCGATCGAAGTGATCCAGGACATCAGCGCGAGGCCAACGATCAGGCCCAGCAGGGCGAACAGGCCGGCTCCAGCCAGGAACCAGCGCAGGAGCCTGGGCTGATCGACCCGATTCAAGTTGTTCCCCTCACGTCCCGATACTGTAATGCAGGTGGACCACGCCGTGGCCGAAACGCCGTTCGTCGAGCACCTCGAGCTGCTTGCGCAGCGCGACGGCAACCCCGAGATCTACTTCCGGCAGCTCCCGCTTTCCAGAGGCTGTCAGAAAGGGAAGAGAGACGGCGAATGCTCCATTCAGAGACACGTCATCTATCAACAACTATCCGAGGAGGACACCTCAATGAGAACGATCGCGCACAAGGTGGCACTGGTAGCGGCACTTCTGCTTGCCGGTTCGTTGGCGGCGTCGGCCCAAAGGGCCGGCTACGACCTTCTTCAGACCCCATCCCCCGGGGCCGCGATCGACTTGAGCAAGGTAGGAGCCTGCCCACCGGGGCAAAGATGTCATCCCTTTCCGGGCATTCCCGTCGTGCCCCAGAAGATAGCGCTGATGGGCGTGCCCATCTGTTCCTGCACCGGCGCCACCGATACCATCATGTATCGCACTCAAGACGTGGCTGCCAACGGGGAGGTTCCGCTCAGCGTTGTGGCGCTGTTCTTGAAGAACAGCGGCCCCGTGACCCTTGCGGATGGCACGCCGGTCGATGTGTATGTCACCGTCAATCACTCGAACGGAGTGATCGGGCAAAGCGCCGTTCCCCAGCCCGATCCGCTTCCGGAATCCACCGGGAAGCTCACGGTCCACAAGGATGGCACGTTCGATTCGACGATCCACGTCTTTGCCGATGTCCTCGTCGTACCCAAGGGAGCGGGAGCCAATGCGAGCCCCAAGATCCATCAGCGCGGTCCTGAGGTGGACTTGACGTCGTCCGGCTCCCCATGGAGCTCTTCCCCGCCTGCCGGCTATCCAACCGAATGCTTTTTTCCGAGCAACGGCTTTTATCCCGGCGGGAGCGTGGCGGAAACCGCCCCTTCCCACAGCCATCCAGTGATTCCCGCTGCCGACCACTCGGGATTTTCCGCGCAGCCTTCCTATTCAGGCGATTGCAAGACGCGCCCCGCGGGGAAGGTGTGCCTGAAGTACGAGGACGGCTACATCTGGTTGATCGATGAAGCCGTCGTCTCGTGGCAGAAGAATCAAGACATCCAGGCCGTGCTCGGCACCAGCCACATTTTCCTTCACATCCTGAAGACCAACCTGGTCAAGAAGGTACCCAAGCCGTAAGACGCTCGAGCTACTTCCCCACCCAGGGCGGATTCACGCACTTGACGCTGGGGGGATTGGGCGTCCCCTCATATTTGTGCTTGGGGATGTAGGCGTTGAGCGCGGCCAGCAGCCCCGTGCTCTTGGCGCGCGCGACGAAGGAGAAGGGCTCGGCGTAGGGCTTGAACCCGTTCTTGCCGACGTCGGTCATGTTGCAGTGCGGCCACACCGCCGTCAGGCCGTCCTTCGCCAGGTCCACGACGCTGCCGTACCCCCCGCCGTAGGCGAACTGCGGGCCCTTTCTGACCTTCGCGGCCGCTTGACCCTCGTCGTTCGTCCCCTCGATCTTCACGTCCGTGATCTTGGCCTGCAGCATCCGGTTGCGGAGATCGGAATCGGCGGTCGAGCCGAGGGTTACGATCACCGTCTTGCCGCGCAGATCGGCGACGTCCTTGAGCTTGTCCTTGTCCGCGGTGCGCACCAGGTACGCCCGGACCACCGTGTAGTACGTCGCCGACCACTGGCCGGCGGTGCCGGTGGCCTTGCGCCGCTCCTGCGTATCGGAGATTCCCGTGCCAGCGATGTCGCACTCGTTCTTGCCCGGACGCAGCCAGATATCGGCGAAGGCCGCTTCCTCGACCGGCTGGAAGGTCAGGTTGTGCGCCTTCGCAAAGGCGGTGAGATAGTCGATGTCCCACCCCTTCCAGGTAGCGCCGTCCTTCCAGGCGAACGGCTTGAAGCCGGGATAGAGGCAGACCTGCAGGACTCCCGGCTTGATCGTCGTGATCGTGGCGGCGGAGCCGGCTTGCGCGGTGACCAGCAGGGAGCCGGCGAAGGCTGCGCCCAGCAGGAGGCAGCGGATGGACCTGCGGACGCTCTGTGACATGACGTACGGCATGGCAAAACCCTCCCTTGGAAAAATGAAATGGCTCGGAGAGAGGCCTGCCCGTCAGGCCTTCCCGAGCTCGCCGAGCATCTGATCGAGGCGCCGGGTGTCCTCGTCCTTCTTGAACCGGGCCTTGTCGGCCTCGAGCTTCTTGCGCATCTCGATCCGGACCTCGGGAGGGAAGCCCGTCTTGAGGCGCGGCAGCGTCTGGGCCATGGCTTCGAGGAGGAGGGACAGGTCCTCGGGCGAGAAATTGTTCTCGGGCGTGAGCATCTGTTCGGTTCCGACGAAGGCGGTGGTCATCCCCTCGTTCATCTCCTTGAGACCCGCCATGCGGGTGGCGTACGTCTCATCCTTGGGGAGCGTCGGCAGCATCTCTTCCACCAGCTCGGCTCCTCTCGCGGAAGAGTGGAGGAGCAGGGCCGTGAGGCTCGCCAGCTCCTGCCGGTAGCCACCCTCGCTGGAGGCGGCGAGATAGAGCTTCAACAGCCCGACGGCTCCTAGCTGGAGCTGGATGAAATCGTCCATGCGCGCCGTCAGCGGCAGGCTCTTGTCGCCCAGGAGCGCGAGATTGTCCAGGGAGGTGGCGCGCCGCAGGAGAGCGGCGCCCTGCGGGTCGGCAAACTTGGGGAGCGGACCTTGCCGGCGGTGAGGACCTCGGCCGCGCGCTGGTAGTCGGGTCCGGACCACACGCGCGTCGTCGCCGGAACCCCGGCTTCCAGGAACGGATCGGTCTGGGCCGCGGCGGCGAGAGGGAGGGCGAGCCCAAGGGCGGCCACGAGGGCGAAATGGCGCATGCTGTTGATCCTCATGATCCTCATTATCGATGATCGCCCGATTCTACTCGAAACGCAGCGCCGCGAAGGGATCGAGCCGGCTCGCGCGGCGGGCTGGCAGGTAGCAGGCCAGGAAGGCGACGAGGATCAGGGCCGCGGAGATCAGAAGGAAGGTCAGCGGATCGGCGCGGCTGATCCCCACCAGGAGGCTCTCCAGGACGCGGGTCAGCAGCAGCGCCGCGAGCCCGCCGCAGACGATGCCGGCCAGCGCCAGGGCGAGGCCGCGGCGCAGCATCTGCCGGCGCACCTGAGCCCGGCGGGCTCCGAGGGCCATTCGAATCCCGATCTCCCGCGTCCGCCGGCGGACCGAAAAGGAGAGGACGCCGTAGATCCCGACCGCGGCCAGAACCAGCGCGATCCCCGAAAAAGCGGACATCAGGAGCGCGTTGAATCGCGAGCGGGCGAGCGGCGCCGCCGCCGCGAGCCGCGTCTCCAGGGTCTCCAGCCGATCGGCGGGGAGGTTGCGGTCGAGCGACGCCAGGGCGCTCCGGACCGGACCTTCCAGGGCCGCCGGGTCCGCCGCGGTGCGGATGACGAGGGAGAGCGCGCTCAGGCTCGGCGGCGGGACGGTGCTCTGGTCGTACGCGAAATAGACGATCGGCTGCGCGGCCTGCCCGGGGAGCCGCTGATCCGCGACCACTCCGACGACGTCGTAGACGCCGCCGTTGAAACGGACCTGCTTGCCGAGGGCGCCGCGGCCGCCGAGAAGCCTGCGGACCGCGCTTTCGTTGAACAGGGCCACCCGGCGGCCGCCGTCGCGGTCGCGCGCGGTGATCCCCTGGCCCGCGACGATCCGGGTGCGCATCGCCTCCAAGTAGCCGGGCGTGATGAGCTGCCAGCCGGCGGAGACCTCGTCGCGCATCGTTTCGCCGACGATCCGCGGCTGGTAGCTCCAGGGCTCGTCCGGCGGGATCTCCTTGGCCGCTCCGACCGCGACGACGCCGGGCAATGCGGCGATGCGCTCGATCAGCGCCGAATAAAAGGTTTTCATCCGCGGCTCGCCATACGAGGCCGCCGGCAGCGCGACGTCGAGCGTCAGCACGCGATCCGTCTTGAATCCGAGGTCCTGATCGGCGAGATGGAGGAAGCTGCGGACCAGCAGGCCGGAGGCGATCAAGAGCACGAACGCGAGGGCGACCTCGAGGACGACCAGCCCGCTCTGCAAACGCTCGCTGCCCGGAGCGGCCGTGCCGCCGCGGGCGCTGAAGCTCGCCGCGCTGCCGAACGAGGTCCGCAGCGCCGGCACCAGCCCCGCGGCCAGGGCGCTCGCCAGCGTCACCAGGATCGTGAACTGGAGAGCCCGAAGTCCGACGTCCACCCCGAGGCTCGCCGGCAGATAGATCCCGCGCGGGTCGGGCAGGACGTGGAGGGCCAGCCGGGCGAGCCAGAAGCCGAGGGCGCCGCCGAGCAGGGAGACCAGTAGCGTTTCGGTCAGCAACTGCCGCAGCAGCCTCGGAGCCGTCGCGCCGACGGCGGCGCGGAGGTCCAACTCGCGTTCCCGCGCGATGGCGCGGACGAGTTGAAGATTGGCGACGTTGACGCAGGTGATCAGAAGCAGCAGGGACACCGCCCCGAAGATCACCCAGAGAGCGGTGCGGGCCTGCATTCCGTACGATTCGGGGAGCGGCACGAGGCTGATCGAAAGCCCCTGGTTACTATCCGGAAACTGCACCTGAAGGCCGCGCGCGATGCTCTCCAGGTCGGCCCGCGCCTGCATCTGAGAAATGCCCGGCCGCAGGCGTCCCACGCCCCCCAGATAGCCCGCCTTTCGGTCCGTCGCATCCTCCGGACGGAAGACCAGGGGCACGAGCAGGTCGGGATCGCCGCCCGGAATGCGGAAGTCCGGAGGCAGCACGCCGACCGCCTCATAGCTCTCGCCGCCGAGCCGGAGCCGGCGGCCGGCGATCTTCGGATCGCCTCCGAACCGGCGCCGCCACAACCGATCGCTGAGGACCACCACGCGCGCTCCGGCCTGCCGGTACTCCTCGGCCTGGAACAATCGCCCGACCAGGGCCCGGACGCGCAGCGATTCAAGGAGCCCTTCCGAGACGAGGTGGCGTTGCAGGCGCACCGGCTCGCCGGCTCCCGTCAGGTCGAGGCTGCCGAAGGGTACGTAGGCCCCGAGCTCGCTGAACGTGCGGTTCCGCGCCCGCAGGGCCAGAAAGTCGGCCGGCGTCAACGACGTCCGCTCGGGACCGCGCTCGGGCCGCGCGCCGAGCACGGTGATGATGCGCTCGGGATCGGGATAGGGGACCGGATGGAGGAGGGCCGCGTCGACGACGGTGAACACCGACGTCGCGGCGCCGAGCCCCAAGCCCAGCGTGAGGACGACCGTCAGCGTGAAGACCGGAAAGCGGCAGGCCAGCCGCAGGGCATAGGACAGATCCTGAATCAGACTGTTCATGAGTTGGGCGGAAGCCGCTCCGGCATCCTAAAGCCAGGCCTGAGCCTGCGTCAACCGCGTTAGCTTTGCGGGCTCAGAAGGTGACCATGCTTGGCGAGCAGGTCCCGCAATCTCCCGATCTGCTCATCAAAGGTCGTCATCATCCACCTTGCCGAGCTGAGTATCTGGGCCTGCGATCTCAACCGTTCGTATTCCTCGATCTCCCCTAAGCCGAACCGGGCCTCTGCCTCGCTGACCAGGCACCAAAATTTCTGTTCCTTGTCGCGGGCGGTCAGGGCTTGGCTCAGTTCGTCGGGGCGAGCCTCCTCAATCCGCGCCTCTCGAGCCTGGATCTCAGCCCATTCCTTTTCGCACAGAGCGACGACCTCTCGCCGGAGGCGGTTTGCCCCCACGAGATCCGCGATCTTCTCCGCATCCGTGGAGTCGAGCGGAGTGTCCGTGCGGACGTTCAGCAAGTAGGCCAGATTAATCCCGTTGTAGCGGTCGGTCCGCAGATAATACCCCCGGCCGTAGTAGCGGATGGCCTGGTCGAGATGCTCGGCTCCCTGCCCTTTGTCGAACAACCGCTTCTCGATGGCGCCCGCCAATCCAACTGTCTCCGGATCGTTGGATTCTTCGGGGTCCAACAAGGCCAGCCTCTCCTTGGCTTCTCGCAAGGCCGATAGCTCGTCCGGTTGCTTGTCCTTGTAAGTGGCGAGCACCAGCCGCTGGGTCAAGTAAGGGTCGTGGCGCACGACGCTCCCGGCGTGGACGCCGCCGCCCTGAGAGAGCTTGATCGCCAGCGAGAATAGAGCCTTCGCTTCCGTGAAACTATTCGTTTGCAGCGCCTGCTCGCCCTGTTCGACGAGGACGGACAGTGTCTTGTCCTGCGGGCCGGGTTTCGGTGTCGGACTGGCCTGTTTGGTGAAAACCTCGCCGCCTCGCTCGAGCGCCTGCTCGACCGTCTCGCCAAAAAACGGCGGAGTGAGCTTCTCCAGGAACGTGTAGACGGGGCTGTCCGGCCGCGGATCGCTCTCGACCCCTTTCAGCATCTTGACCAGGACCTTCTGGAACCGAAGGGCTTCGTCGTAATCGATCACGTCACCCAAATGAGTGTAGCTGGTGATAAGAATGTGATTCAGATCGAAGGGATACGTAAGCTTGTTTTCCGAGATCACAATCGTCGTACGGGGCTTCAGCGCATGCCGGATGCCCAGCTCGTAGAGCGCATTGGGATTGGCGGTCGAAAGATCGGCGACGACGACATCCGCCGTCAGCAGCTCCCGGTACATGGGTACATCGATGATTCCCGAATGAACGATCTCGTCGGCACGCACACAGATAAGCCCGGCCTCTTCGACCGCCGGCTTGATCAGGTTCCGGTACGACTTGTCCAAGTCGAGCTTCCGGCCCGTCGCGTAGTCCGTCTTGATCCCGAATCCCATGACGACGAAGCATCGCTTGGGGCCGGCCGTCGTCTTCGCTGGGTTGTCACCCATAAAAAGTCTCCCTTAGTTGTCCTGCTCGCCTTGGTCTCGATCTTTCGCCGCCAGTCACAGTGCTTGGTTTCAGTGCGGGCCAGTATGCATCCACTGCAAGTCCGTCAGACGTCGTCACAGCGCGGCAAGGAATCTCCGGAGTGTTGGTTCGATCTCGCTGGTTACAGTGTCCCTGGAGTCAAAGCTCGCATATATGTCACCTCCGAGATCTGCAGGCATCTTAGCACCAGACTCTCGGATGATCAGAACCCTTGGCTTGCGTTTGTGTGCGATGAAGAAGCCTGCCTCGAACACCACGTTGTCACGAGGTGCGGCTCGCGTTTCTCCGGCTTCTGGCGAGAGTGTGTCGTCTTTTGTGAATAGAAATATCCCCGCTCCACAAGTGTTTGCGGCTTCCGCGATCCGGGAAAGAATGGTGTCCGCAGGATCAAAGTCAGCCGCCCAGTCCAGAACACTGTGGCCGAGACTCTTGAGTAGATCGGCCACCTGCGAGGCCACTCTTTTTGAGGCGCTGCAATAGCCGAGAAAGACGTCACACCGCTTTTCAAGATCTCGGCGCCAATGGCCGAACGGAACGGTGAACTCGTCGGTGGTGAGCCACTTCGGGGTAGGCTTTGAAGGAATGATACCTACGAGCCCCTTGAAGGTGCCGTCGAACACAACTCTCCTGAGCACACCCTCCTGCACCAAAACCAGAAGTGGCAGACCTAATGTATTCGCGACGGCTCCCTCGTAGTGATTGTACTCGGTCGGAAGTTGAGCCTCACCGAGATTGCTCGGAATGCGCCATCGCGGGAAGCCCAACAGCACACACCCTTCGCATCGCCGCATGACTTCTTCACAGGCCACAGCAGTCCATGCCCGAGGGGCAGCCAACGAATCCGTGCCACGTGGATCGAGAAACACCTCAGCAGTGTAGCCGAGCGCTTCAACTGCCTCGACAATGGCCCACTTTGTTCTGTTCTCCTGTTTTGTGAGCCAGCGGTCTGCCGGCATGCTGACAAAGATACGTTCCGTCTTCATGCAATCTCCTGAACCATAGAGGCACCAATATTTCTACATACCCGATCACGCATGGGAATTCGGGTTGGCTTCCGTCGTCGCTTGGCGTAGACGAGCGCGAGCAAAATAGCCTCCGACCGGAGTATACTTGCAAAGACCAAACACCACGGAGCGGCGGCGCGCGGCGGCTGACGGTCGACGAGCGGCGGCGAGACGGACATCCAGACTCATTTTCCGTGAACGTTTCGGAGCTCCGGGACCGTACAATCTGGGCCATGATCGCCAACAAGGTTCTCCCCAGCCTCCTGTCCCTCCTTCTCGCCTCGACCCTGTACGGTCAGGACAAATCGCTCCACCTCGCGATCGGCGATCCGGCGCGCAAGGACAAGGAGGTGCCAGTGGTGCTCGACGGCATCACGGATACGCGGACGGGCGAGGTGATCGCGCCGGCCGAGCTGCCGAAGCGGCTGGCGGGGGTGCGCCTGCTGCTGGTGGGAGAGAGCCATACGGAGATGGATTTTCATCGCTGCGAGCTGCGCGTGATCGAGGAGCTGGCGCGCGCCGGCCGGCCGCTGTTCGTGGGGCTGGAGATGTACCCCTACCCCGAGCAGCGGTTCCTCGACGGCTGGGTGGACGGCTCGCTCACCGAGGAGGCGTTCCTGCGCGAATCGCGCTGGTATGAGAACTGGGGCTACAACTGGCTCTATTATCGCGACATCTTCCTCTTCGCCCGCGATCACAAGCTGCGGATGTTCGCCGTCAACGCGCCGCGCGACGTCGTCACCGCGGTGCGAAAGAAAGGTTTTCAGAACCTGACGCCGGACGAGGCGGCGCACATCCCGACCGACATCGACACCTCGAGCGCCGAGCACCGCACCCTGTTCAAGTCCTTCTTCGCGGCCGGCGGCGATTCCCTGCACTCCGGGATGACCGAGGCGCAGTGGGATTCGATGATCGCCGCCCAGTCCACCTGGGACGCCACGATGGCGTTCAACGCCGTCAAGGCGCTCAGGGAGCAGGGCGGCCCGGATACCGTCATGGTGGTCCTCGTCGGCTCCGGCCACGTGGTCTACGGGCTGGGCATCCAGCGCCAGGCCGCCCGCCATTTCGACGGCCGGATCGCGACGGTCGTGCCGGTCGACGTCCGCGACGAGGAGGGGCACGAGGTCAGGACCGTGCAGGCGTCCTACGCCGATTTCGTCTGGGGCCTGCCGCCGGCGGCCGATCCGCTCTATCCCTCGCTGGGTCTCTCTACCAGCCCCATGGAAGGCCAGAAGGCGCTGAAGGTCATCCTCGTCTCCGAGAAGACCCCCGCGGAGAAGGCCGGCGTCCAGGTGGGGGACGTGATCGTCTCGCTCGACGGCACGCCCGTGCCGGACAAGGAGACGCTGAACCGCCTCGTGGCCGCCAAGCGCTGGGGCGACGAGGCGGTGCTGGCGGTGAAGCGGGGGAGCGAGACGAAGGATCTCCGGCTGGCCCTGCGGCGGTGAAGCCTCGCCGTTGTGTATGCTGCGTCACGGCGGCCTCCGGCGGCCCAAGGCGACAGCACATGTCGCAACCCGGCCGCCCGAGGCGCAAAGCCGGCTGCCGTGGAGCGACGTACCAATACCACGGCGCAACAGAAGCTTCCGTGACGCATCGCAAGCTTCCGTGGCGCATCGTAGCGATACAACGGTGCGACGACATCTTAAGAAGCCTCAAATCCAGCAGCACTCGATGACCGCGCCGATCTTTGGCGCACAGCCCTCAACTCCGGCGCGTCGCATTCCTCTTTGGCGCATTCTTGAATCGTGATGACGCGGCATCGACTAACCGTGACGCTTCATCGGCTCCATTGAGGCTTCGTCCGCTTCTTTGAGGCAAAGTCCAGAATCATTGCGCCATTTCTAACCGCAGCGGCTCGCCGGCTGGGTGCGGCGACTGATTTTTCGGAGCTTTGGCGCAACGAAGGGGTCCGCCCAGCCCGGAAGCTGGACCCGGGGCGCGGACTGGGATAGCGTTGCAACCTTGACGCCCGGTGACGCAGGTTGGCTGGATTCGCGATTCCACAAGGGGTTTTGGCGCGTTGCGGGCCGGCGCGAAGGCGACGCGCCGTACGGGATCTCGACGCACTCGACGCAGAGGAGACGGCACATGAGCTTGAATCTCTCCATCGCCCAGGTCCTGGCGGACCTGGAAGGGCAGGTCGGGCAACTCGAAGGCCAGGAGACTTTCCATGCCGAGCAGGAGGTCTTTCACCGCGAGCAGCGCGCTCTGCGGGCGGGCGAGCTGGCGCGGATCCGGGAACGCTACGAGGCGTTCAAGGCGGCGGCGACGGCTGCGGGGGAGGTCGTGCGCGGGCTGAAAGTGGAAGGCGCGGACGAGTCCGCCCCGCTGGCGACGATCAGCAAGATGATCGGCCGGATGATCGACGCCAAGCTGGCGGGCGAGACGTTCACCCCCTCGGCCATGGCCCGCGAGGTCAACGAGACCTTCGCCAAACGGCTGCGCCGGCCGGTCTCCGGCCGCACCGCCTCGACCGCCCTCCGCCGCCTGGCCGACCTCGGCCGCCTGCAGCTCGTCCGCAAGGGCAAGGCGTTCCACGAGGCGATTTATGCCAAGCGGTGAGCGCGGGCGGAGCAGAATCCGGAAACACCGGAAACAAGGGATGTAAGGGAGGGGTGGTGGCTTAGTTTGGCTCCCGGCACCTCCGACGCCCGGGCATAAATGCCTGGGCTACGCTTGAACCAAGAAGCCTCCTGAAGGAGGCTCAATCCCTCCGGCCGCGAGGTGAGCCGGCTTCAGCCGGCTTTTCGCTTCCACTGTAGCCCGGGCATTTATGCCCGGGCGTCGCAGGCGCCGGGAGCTAAACCGAGCCACTACCAAGGGACGACAGGGACCACAGGGACGACAGGGGGCATTCAAGGCAGGAGAGCTTTCCCTGGAGTCCCTGAGGTCCCTGACAGGCCCTTTCTGGATATTCTCACCCGCGATGAGCCTACTGGGTGCCGAATGGGGGATCGAGCCCGGCGAGAAGGACGATGTGCGCGCCGTCATCGCGACGCTATGATTCACCCCATGCAGGCCGCCGATCCCACCACCTTCGACGACATCTACGCCACCCTTCCTCTCCTCCACGCGACGCCCCGTTCTTGGGCGGAGCTGGCGGCGGCGAACCTGCCGGAGTTCCTGGCGGATCACGCGGTCTGCGAGCAGCAGGTGGCGATGTATGCGCTGTCGCTCGCCGGCTACTATCCGGACGATGCCGAGCTGGTGGAGCGAGCGGCGGCGCTGGCGGCCGAGGAGGTGCAGCACTTCCGGCGGGTGGTGGCGATCCTGCGGCAGCGCGGCTGGCCCCTCGGAGGACGGCGGAAGAACCCCTGGGCGCAGGCCCTGCGGGCGCGGATCGTCCCCGGCCGCGAGCCCTGGACGAAGGTGGACCGGCTGCTGTTCGGCGCCATGATCGAGGCGCGGAGCTGCGAGCGCTTCACCCGGCTCCTGGAGGTCGTCGAGGACCCGGACGTGACGCGTCTCCTCTCCGACCTCGGCCCCGCGGAGCGCCGCCACTGGCAGATGTTCTACGAGCTCGCCGGCCGCGAGACCGACGCCGAAGCGCTCGCCGCCCGCTTCCAGGAGTGGCGGGAGTTCGAGGCCGAGCTGGCGCGCGGCCTCGGGACCTCGCCGGCCGTTCACGGCTGAGGCGGACCACCTGCATACCGATCCGCGGCCGGTCAGCGATCCGGCATGTTAGGATTCGCGGCATAACAGGGAGCCTGGCACCCCGTGGGCTCCCATCGAGAGAGGAGATGCGATGCGCAAAAAGCTCTTCATGCTCGCGTTCATGGGAACGGCCACGGTCGCGGCCATCCTGACCACGCCCCCGAAGGCGGAGGCGGCCTGCAACCGGAACTGTTGCAACGTCAACGTCTGCACCTGCTGCAACCTGTCCTGCCAGTGCCCGAGCCCCACCGCCCGCCGGATCTGAGCGGCAGCCTCTACCGCCCCCGGCGCCACGGCCCGGGGGCGGTGGCCCCGATCTCTCCGAAGCTCGCGCAGGTTCGTCTCATCTTGGGTATACTTCACACAAACTGACGTGCCGCAAGTGCAGGAGGAGTGAAGTCTCATGAGTGCAGACGATTGTCTCGATCGGTGTCCCGAGCCGTCCACGGAACCCCAAACCCCCGCCGTCAGCCGCCGTGGCTTCCTCGGCGGGCTCGGCAGTGCTGCCGCGGTGCTGGCCTCGGGCGTGGCCGCCTTCGAGGCACCGGCGCACGCGGCGCCACCGATCGATGACCTCGACGACATCGCCGAAGAGTTCAAGAAGTCGCCGACCGGCGGTGTCGGCGAGGTCCGCCGCCAGGCCGCGTTCAACCAGCGGATGAACGCCGCCACGTACTGGAAGGGGCAGCCGGTGAAGGTGCACCTGACCAACGGCGACGAGACGCGCTATCCGAACCGGATCGGCAACTACTCGAAGTCGCTGCCGCACAACAGCTTCGGCGAGGTGGATCCCGCGGCCTACCAGAGCCTGCTCAAGGCGACCAGCAGCGGCAAGCCGGCCGACTTCGACGACATCATCATGGGCGGGCCGACGAAGCTGACCAACCCGCAGTCCGGCCTGGCGTTCGATCTCGAGGGGGCGGACGCCTACGCTCTCTCCATTCCGCCGCCGCCGGCGATCGCCTCGGCCGAGATGGCCAGCGAGGGAGTCGAGCTCTACTGGGCGTCGCAGCTACGCGACGTCAACTTCCTCGACTACGGGACCGATCCCGCCGCCGCCGCCGCGGTCGCCGACCTCAACCGTTTCGGCGCCGACTTCAAGGGCCCCAAAATAGGCGGCAAGGTGCTGCCGCGCACCCTGTTCCGCGACCCGCTCCCAGGCTCGCTGAACGGTCCCTACCTGTCGCAGTTCATGTGGCTGCACACCCCGTTCGGCGTCGAGTTCGTCGAGCGCCGGATGCGCACCGTGCAGCCCGACACCGACCACCTGACGAGCTACGACAACTGGCTCGCGACGCAGAACGGCGACCTGGTGGAGTCGTTCGCCGGCCAGATCGATCCCCAGCGGCGCTATATCCGCAACTCCCGCGACCTCGCCATGTGGGTGCACCAGGACGTCCTCTTCCAGGCCTACTTCAACGCCTGCCTGATCCTGATCACCCCGCCCAACGACGATCCCACGGCGGGCGGGATCGGCTGCCTGCTCAACCCGGGCAACCCGTACCTCAACAGCCCCAACCAGATCGGCTTCGCCACCTTCGGCCCGCCGTTCATCAAGGGGCTGATGTGCGAGGTGGCCAACCGGGCCCTCAAGGTAACCTGGCACAAGAAGTGGCAGGTCAACCGCCGATTGCGCCCCGAGGAGTGGGGCGGGCTGGTGCACAACCAGAAGGTCCACAACCGTTACCCCGGAGTGATCGAGGCGCGGCAGCTCAACTCGCCGGTGCTCGACCGGGTCTTCAGCAAATACGGCACCTACCTGCTGCCGCAGGCGTTCCCGGAGGGGTGCCCGACCCATCCGTCCTACAGCGCCGGCCATGCCACGGTCGCCGGCGCCTGCGTGACGATCCTGAAGGCGCTGTTCGACGAGAAGTTCGTCATCCTCAACCCGGTCGTACCCTCGGAGGACGGGCTGTCGCTGCTCCACTATCAGGGAGCGCCGCTGACGGTAGGGGGCGAGCTCAACAAGCTGGCCTCCAATATTGCGACCGGCCGCAACATGGCCGGGGTCCACTGGCGCTCGGATGCCCGCGAGTCGCTGCTCCTCGGCGAGGCGCTGGCGATCAGCATCCTGCGCGATCAGAAGGCCTGCTACAACGAGGACTTCCACGGCTTCACCTTCACCAAGTTCGACGGCTCGACGGTGACGGTGTAGGAGGCGGACCGATCGCGGCGTCCGTGGCCTGCGACCTCATCCCCTAACCCCTTCTCCTAAAGGAGAAGGGGGACGGACCCCCTGATCGCTGAAGCCAGGCCCTCCCTCTCCTTTAGGAGAGACCGAGGGTGAGGTCGCAGGCCGCGGACGCCGCCCCGCCCGCTTTACATCCCTTACATTTGACGATCGATCGCCACTGCGCTATATCGCGGTGGGATGTCGTCCTGCCTTCTTCCTGTCCCGACCAAGGGGGAATTCCTATGCGTCTGATCCAATCCGCCTTCGCAGCCCTTGTCCTTGCCGTCCTCGCCTTGCCCGGTATTGCCGCCGGCAAGGCCGCCGCTCCCGCGCGGCCCGCCGAGACGATCGATCCCGATCTGCTCGCCGGGATGTCGGCCCGTTCGATCGGTCCGGCTGTGATGAGCGGCCGCCTGCCGGCGCTCGACGTGGTCGAGTCCAATCCCGACGTGATGTATGCCGGCGGCGCCGCCGGGGGGGTCTGGAAGTCGGTCAACGGCGGCCTGAGCTGGACCCCCGTATTCGACGATCAGCCGGTGGCCTCGATCGGGGCCATCGCCGTCGATCAGGCCAATCCGGACATCGTCTGGGTGGGCACGGGCGAGGGGAACCCGCGCAACAGTGTCTCGATCGGCAACGGCATCTACCGCTCGCTCGACGGCGGGCGCACCTGGAGCCACCTGGGGCTGGAGAAGACCGAGCACATCCACCGCGTGGTGCTCCATCCCACCGACCCGAACGTCGCCTGGGTCGCGGCGCTCGGCCAGGTCTGGGGGGAGAACCCCGAGCGCGGCGTCTACAAGACGACCGACGGCGGCAAGAGCTGGCGGCGGGTGCTCTACGTCGATCCGCGCACCGGCACGGGCGACCTGGTGATCGATCCCAGGAACCCCAACAAGCTGTACGCCGCGATGTGGGACTACCGGCGCTGGCCCTGGGGCTTCCGCTCGGGGGGCCCGGGCTCCGGGCTCTACGTCTCCTATGACGGCGGCGAGAGCTGGAAGCGCTACACCGAGGAGGACGGCCTGCCCAAGGGGGACCTCGGGCGGATCGGCATCGCCATCTCGCACTCCAACCCGGACACCGTCTACGCGCTGGTCGAAGCTGAGAAGAGCGCGCTGATCCGGTCGAGCGACGGCGGCCGCACCTGGAAGACGGTCAACGCGGATCAGCGCACGGCCGAGCGGCCGTTCTACTACGCCGACCTCCGCGTCGATCCCCAGTGGCCGAACCGGCTCTACAGCCTCACCGCCCGCCTCCAGGTCTCGGAGAACGGCGGCGCCAGCTTCGAAACCCTCGGCCGCTCGCGCGAGGTGCACGGCGACTATCACGCGATGTGGATCGATCCGCGCGATCCCGATCACATCGTGACCGGCAGCGACGGCGGCATGGCGATCAGCCGCGACCGCGGCGAGACCTGGCAGTTCGTGAGCACCCTGCCGATCGGCCAGTTCTACCACGTCGACGTGGACATGGACCGCCCCTACCACGTCTACGGCGGCCTGCAGGACAACGGCTCCTGGCGCGGCCCGTCCTCGGACTGGAGCCGCGGCGGCATCCCCAGCCCGGACTGGGACGTGGTGGGCGGCGGCGACGGCTTCGACACCCATCCCGATCCGCAGGACTCGATGGCGGGCTACTCGGAGTCGCAGGGGGGCTCGCTGGTGCGCTGGAACCTGCGTACCCGCGAGAGCCGGCTGATCCAGCCTCCCCGCCCCGCAGGCCTCAAGCCGCTCCGCTTCAACTGGAACGCCGCCCTGGCCCAGGACCCGTTCGATCCGGCCACGATCTACAGCGGCAGCCAGTACGTCCACAAGTCGACCGACCGCGGCGCGAGCTGGACGGTGATCAGCCCCGACCTGACGACCGACAACCCCGAGTGGCAGCAGCAGCAGAAGAGCGGCGGCCTCACCCTCGACGTCAGCGCCGCCGAGAACTTCACCACCCTGCTCGCCATCGCGCCCAGCCCGGCGCAGAAGGGGGTGATCTGGACCGGGAGCGACGACGGCCGCCTGCACGTCACCCGCGACGGCGGCGCCACCTGGACGAGCGTCGAGAAGAACGTCCCCGGCGTGCCGGCCAACACCTGGATCCCGAACATCCTCCCCTCATCCGTCGACGCCGCCTCGGCCTTCGTGGTCTTCGACAACCACCGCCGGCAGGACTTCACCCCCTACGTCTACCGCACCGACGACTGGGGGAAGAGCTGGAAGAGCCTCGCCACCAAGGACATCCGGGGCTACGCCCTGGCGATCGAGCAGGACCCGGTGGACCGCAACCTCCTCTTCCTCGGCACCGAGTGGGGCCTCTACGTCTCGTTCGACGGCGGCGGCCGCTGGGTGCCTTGGAAGCACGGCCTGCCGACGACCTCGATGATGGCGCTGAAGATCCACCCGCGCGACCTCGACCTGGTGATCGGCACTCACGGCCGGGCGATCTACGTGCTCGACGACATCACGCCGCTGCGCGAGGTCACGGCGGCGACGCTCGCCGAGCCGGTCCACCTCTACGCCTCGCAGCCGGCGATGCTCTATCGCTCCAACCGCGGCCGCGGGGGGATCCGGGGTGGTGGGGCCGGCGAGTTCGTGGGCGAGAACCGAGCCTACGGCGCCCTGCTCACCTTCTCGGTCAACGCCCCCAACCTGCCGCTGGCCGACGAGGAGAAGGAGCGGCAGCGCAAGGAGGCCGAGCGCGCGGCGCGGACCCCGCCGACAGCCGCTCCGGGCCAGCCGGCGACCGACCGGCCGACCGGCACCCCGCGCGAGGACGTCCCCGGCCGCGAGGAGACGGCCGAGGCCGAAGCGGAGACCGGCGGCAGGCGGGGCGGCGGCCCTGGCGGCAATGCCGACCGTGGACCGAAGGCCGAGATCCGGATCACGGACGCCGCCGGCAAGTTGGTCCGCGTCCTCAAGCCGGCGGTCAAGTTGGGGCTCAACCGGGTGGTCTGGGACTTCGGCCGCGAGCCCTACCGCAATCCGGAGGGGGAGCAGCGCTTCCAGCGCCCCGGCGGCGACAGCGGTCCCAACGTGATCCCCGGCACCTACAGCGTGGTGGTCAAGCTCGGCACCCACGAGGCCAAGGGGACCCTGCGGGTCGATCCCGATCCCGCCCTCAAGAGCACGCCGGCCGACTGGCAGGCCTGGGACGCGGCCACCGTCCACTCGGGTCAGCTCCAGAACGCGGTGGCGGACGCCATCAACCGGATCATCGCCACCCGCAAGGACGTCAACCTGGCGCTCGCCAAGCTCGCCGCCCGGGACCGCGAGCGCGACCGCGACGGCGTCACCCACAAGCCGGACGACGCCGAGAAGGCGCTGCGGCAGTCGGCGCGCGACCTCCAGAAGAAGCTCACCACGGTCGAGCGCCGGCTCTACGTGTCGCCGGACGTCAAGGGCCTGGTCGAGGACGAGACCACCGCCCTCAGCCAGGTCGAGAACATCCGCCGCGCCCTGGGCTCGGCCTGGGACCCGCCGAGCCCCACCACCCAGGCCTACCTCGACGACGCCGACCGCACCGTCAAGGCCGCCCTGGCCGACGTCAACAAGCTCTACGCGGAGGACGTGCCGGCGTTCCAGAAGAAGGTGGTGGACGCCCGGATCGACCTGCTGAACGATCAGGGGCCGATCAACGTCGGTCAGTAACGGGTTCAGAAGCCGGGGTGCGGCATGCCGCGCCCCGGCTCTATTGAAGCCAGGATGCTTCCCGCAGGTGATGGAAGTTGATGACTTCGACCCCTCTTCTTTCCAGGGCGAGATAAAGGTGGATATCGTCGGTCAGGACGGCTAGATCTTGAAGTGGGCAGGAGAGAATTGTCGCATCTGTCAGCCCCAACCGGGAAAATTCGGCGGCCGCAATAGCCTCGTGGCTAGGCACATAGTGCTCGTCGAAAGCAGCCACCTGGGATCCCAACCAGGCCAACAACACCTGACTGGTCCTCTTATCTGTATGTCCCAACAGATTGCTTACCTCGGTTAGGACGTTAGGAGTCACGACGATCCCGCCGAAATTACGCAGCAGACTATCGAGGAGCCAGTAATCTTTGATGGTAAAGGTGGCCGTCCTCTTGTGCCGGGCGATGCGATCCAGGCTCAGCGAGCCCACGATGTAGAGCAGAAGGATGTTGGTATCGACGAGCAGCTTCCCCTTGCGCCGGCTTTCCTTGAGCCAGTGGTTCATTCGGCGAACATCTCCATGCCTATGACCTCCCCCGATTGAGCATCAACCCGGAAAACTTTGTACTCCCGCTCGACCATAGGCTTTCTGGACTCATGAAATGCCTGCTCAAAGGGGCTCCTCAAAGGATCTTGTCTCTGAGTCGACCTCGGAGTCGTCCAAGGCCGCGAAAACCCCAGGGTCACCAGCCAATACCTGCCGTCTTCGGTCCGCTCGACTGCCTCCAACCCCAAGCGCGAGATCTTCTCCTTCTCGTAGATTCCGGTAGCGAACTCCTTCGCCAGCCGGACGGCCTCTTTGACATCGATCTCCGACACAACCTTCTCCTTGGCTAACACTGGCACCCTCCTGTTCCGAGCACCGAGTATTTTACATCATCACCACGATCTTCCCGAAGTGCCCCCCCGCCGCCATCTGCCGGAAGGCGGCGGGGGCCTCCTCCAGCGGAAAGGTGCGGTCGATGACCGGCCGCAGGCGGTGGAGAGCGATCGCGCGGTTCATCGCCTCGAAGCTCTCGCGGTCGCCCACCAGGATGCCCTGGAGGCGGATCTTCTGCATGAAGACGTGAGTGAGGAGCAGCTCGGTCTTCGTTCCCGCGAGGTTGCCGATCAGGCTGATGGTGCCGCCGAAGCGGGTGGCCTGGAGCGACTGCTGGAGGGTGCCGGCGCCGCCGACCTCGACGACGTGGTCGACGCCCAGGCCGCCCGTCAGCTCGCGGGCGCGGGCGCCCCAGGCCGGGACCTCGCGGTAGTTGATCGTCTCGTCGGCCCTCATCGCGCGGACCCGCTCCAGCTTCTCGTCGCTGCTGGAGGTGGCGATCACGCGGGCGCCGAGGATCTTCGCGAGCTGCAGGGCGAACAGGGAGACCCCGCCGGTCCCCTGCACCAGCACGGTGTCCCCGGCGGTCAGAGCCCCCTCGGTCACCAGCGCGCTCCAGGCGGTCACCGCGGCGCAGGGGAGGGTCGAGGCCTCCTCGTCGGTGAGCGACTCGGGGGTCTTCACCAGCCCTTCCTGATCGAAGACCGCCAGCTCGGCCAGGGTGCCGTCGAGCGGTCCGCCGAGCGTCGAGCGGAGCCGCTCGCGGGTGGGCCGGCCGGCGAGCCACTTCTGGGCGAAGACGGTGCAGACGCGGTCGCCCGGCTGGACGCGGGTCACCCCGTCCCCCACCTCGACGACCTCGCCGGCGCCGTCCGAGCAGGGGATCAGCGGCAGCTTCTGCTTCGGGTTGTACTTCCCCTCGACGGTGAGCAGGTCGCGGAAGTTGAGCGAGGCGGCGCGCAGCCGCACCAGCGCCTGCCCCGGGCCGGGGCGCGGATCGGGGCGCTCGACGAGCGCGAGGTGGTCGAGGCCGAAGGCGCCCTGGATCTCGATGGCGCGCATGCGTTAGCCCTCCAGCGCCTTCGTCATCCTGTCGACCAGCCCGCGGGCGGCGGAGTCGTCGAGCTTGCCGGCCGGCCAGCCGATCCCCAGCCCCTTGGCGCCGAGCTTGGGGATGATGTGGAAATGCACGTGCATCACGACCTGGTGCGCCGCCGAGCCGTTGTTCTGGAGCACGTTGTAGGCGGTGGCGCCGGTGGCCGCCATCACCGCGCGGCAGATCCGCGGCAGCGCGCGCCCGACGGCGGCGGCCGACTCGTCCGAAAGCTGATCGAGCTGGGCCTTGCGCTCCTTGGGGATGACCAGGGTGTGCCCCTCCGAGAGCGGGCCGATGTCGAGGAAGGCGAAGACGTGCTCGTCCTCGTAGACCTTGTAGCAGGGGATCTCCCCCGAGAGGATCTTGTCGAAGATGGTCGGTTGGAAGTCGGTGGGCTGGTGGTCGCTCATAGCGTCGTATTCTACAGACCATGGACCGACAAACCGGACAGCCCGGATGGGACGAGACCGACAGCCGCGAATTCATCGACCTCGGACGCTTCTTCGTCCCCGACCGGGAGGAGCAGATCGCCGCCGTGCTCGGCATGATCCCCGATCCCGGCGAGGGGTTGCTGGTGGACCTCTGCTGCGGCGAGGGGCTCCTCTCGCGGGCGCTGCTGGAGCGCTTCCCGCGCGCCCGGGTGATCGCCATGGACCTCTCGCCGGCCATGCTGGAGCAGGCCCGCGCCGCTTTGGCCGGTCACGGCGACAGATTCATCACCCGGGTCTTCGATCTCGCGGACCGCTCCTGGCGGGCGTTCCCGGAACCGGTTCACGCGTTCGTCAGCTCGCTCGCGATCCATCATCTCGACGGCGCGGGCAAGCGGCAGCTTTTCGCCGACCTTGCCGGCGCTCTCGTTCCCGGGGGCGCGCTGGTGATCGCCGACCTCGTCAAACCCGCGAGCGCCGTAGGCCACGAGCTTGCGGCGCGAGCCTGGGACGACGCCGTGCGCCGCCGCTCGCTGGAGCTGGCCGGCCATCTCGGTCCTTGGGAAAAATTTCGTGCCGAACGGTGGAATTTTTACGCCGATACCGAACCGGACCCGATCGACCAGCCTTCCTCCCTCCTCGATCAGCTCCGCTGGCTCGAAGCGGCGGGCCTCGGCGGCGTGGACGTTTACTGGATGAAGGCCGGTCACGCCGTCTTCGGGGGCGTGCGGTAGGGGAAATCGGCGCGGTCGCGCCTTTCCACGACTTCGCCGCGAAGTTGGTTCCGGATTTGCATTGACTGCGGGCATGGTTGGAGCTGTTTTCGCACCGGGAAGTTTCCGCGCCGTCTCCCACACCGGCCGCCTGAGTGCCGGCTGGCGGCGCGCCTACCGCCTCTCCGGCAAGAGCGCGGCGCTGGGCGCGTCCGAAGGTGCCCGCGAGGGCGCCCTTCCCCTTGACATAGGGGAGAAGTCCGCTATTGTTAAATGCGTGGACGCGAACGTGCCTCCCGAACAACCTCCCAGTACTGTGGACAGCCCGTCCAGAGTCCCAGGGCTCGGGCTGTCGGCCATCGGCATCGCTTTCGGCTTTCTGTCCTCCTCCTTAGCAACCCCACCTTCAGCGCAGGCTTCCGCAGCCAGTCCCGGTTGCGGTGTCACCCCTTCCGGGTTGACGTACTAATACATCATGTCGATGGAGCCCCCTGGGGCTTTCCCGCCGGATGATCGATCCGGGTGGGCTCGCGGCCCACAAGGCCGAGCCTTGCCTCTTCGATGGTTCACCACGTCCCTCACGAGTTTCAACCCCGTGTTCAGCGGAGGAACATAGAGATGAAGCAGGCGGCGTTCGCCTCGATTGCGGTCGAGAGCTCCCAGCGCGAGGAGATCTGCGCGATCTTCGACGTGCCCTATGATCCCGATCACTGGAACGACTGGCGCTGGCAGATGCGTCATCGCCTCACCCGCCTCGATCAGTTCGAGCGCCTGCTCGATCTGACGGAAGCGGAGCGGCGAGGGCTCCTGCTGGCGAGCGAAAAGTTTTCCGTCGCCGTCACCCCGCACTTCGCCTCGCTGATCGATCCGCGCGATCCCTCCTGCCCGCTGCGCCTCCAGGTCGTCCCCCAGGAGAGCGAACTGCTGGTGAGCCGCGGCGACATGACCGACCCCTGCGGCGAGGACGGCGCCAGCGTCGTCGAGGGTCTCGTCCACCGCTATCCCGACCGCGTGCTCTTCCTGGCGCTCGACACCTGCGCCTCCTACTGCCGCTACTGCACGCGCAGCCGCCTGGTCAGCCAGGGGGAGCTCGATCCGATCGGCAAGCGGCTGGAAGCGGCGATCGCCTATCTGGAGGAGCACACCGAGGTCCGCGACGTCCTGCTGTCCGGGGGCGATCCGCTGCTGATGGCCGACTCCGTGCTCGACAAGCTGCTCGGCCGCCTGCGCGCCATTCCGCACCTGGAGTTCCTGCGCATCGGCACCCGCATCCCGAGCTTCCTGCCGCAGCGGATCACGCCGGAGCTGGTCGCCGTGCTGCGCAAGCACCGCGCCTGGCTCTCCGTCCACTTCTGCCACGCCCGCGAGCTGACCCCCGAGGTGGCCGAGGCGTGCGACCGGCTCGCCGACGGCGGCATCCCGCTCGGCTGCCAGACCGTGCTGCTCAAGGGGGTCAACGATTCGGCCGAGACGCTGCGCGACCTCTTCCACGGCCTGCTGAAGAACCGCGTGCGCCCCTACTACCTCTACCAGTGCGATCCGGTGCTCGGCACAGGCCACCTGCGCACGTCGGTCGAGAAGGGGCTGGAGATCATGTCCAGGCTGCGCGGCTTCACCACCGGCTACGCGGTGCCGACCTACGTCATCGACGCCCCCGGCGGCGGCGGCAAGGTGCCTGTGCAGCGGGAGACGATCGTGGGGCACGAGGCGGGGGTCTGGAGCCTCCGCAACTGGGAGGGGAAGACGTACGACTACGTCGACCCCGCCGAGCGCTGAGCCTGACGCCATGCGCCCGCTGCGGATCGCGCTCTGCTACGACCTCAAGTCGGATTATCTCGCCGCGGGCTTCGCGCCCGCGGACGTCATGGAGTTCGACGAAGAGGAGACCGTAACCTTTCTCGAGGACGGCCTCCGCCAGGTGGGGCACCATCCGGAACGCGTGGGGCGTGGGGTGGAGCTGGCTCGCCGGCTCGCCGCGGGCGAGCGGTGGGACCTCGTGTTCAACGTCGCCGAAGGGGTGCGCGGACGCTCGCGGGAGGCACAGGTGCCGGCCGTCTGCGAGCTTTTCGATCAGCCGTACACTTTTTCAGACCCGCTGACCTGCGCCGTCACCCTCGACAAGTCGCTGGCCAAGCGGGTGGTGCGCGATCACGGCATGCCCACGGCCCCCTTCGTCCTGGTGGCGCGGGCGCAGGACGCGGCGGCGGTGGACCTCCCCTTTCCGCTCTTCGTCAAGCCGGTGGCCGAGGGGAGCAGCAAGGGAGTGACGCGGCTCTCACGGGTGGAGACCCGCGACGAGCTGATCGCAGCCTGCGCCGAGCTGATCGAAACCTTTCGCCAGCCGGTGCTGGTGGAAACCTTTCTGCCCGGGCGGGAGATGACGGTGGGGATCGTCGGCAACGACGGCGATGCGCGTGTCCTCGGCGTCCTCGAAGTCTCCTTCCGCGCCGGCGCCGACGCCGCCTACACGGCGCTCAACAAACGCGATTACAAGACCTGGGTGGAGTACCGGCTGCTCGATGGCGAGCCCCTCGCCCGGCGCGCCCGCGCCCTCGCCCTCGACGCCTACAGGGCCCTGGACTGCCGGGACCTCGCCCGCGTCGACCTTCGCTGCGACACCGCCGGCGAGCTCTGTTTCCTGGAGATCAATCCGCTCCCCGGTCTGCATCCGACCTACTCCGACCTGCCGATCCTGGCCGGCCGGGCCGGCGTTCCCTACGCCGACCTTCTCCGCCAGGTCGTCGAGGCGTCCGCGCGGCGGTGGCGCTTGTGGGAGATGCCATGGAATTGATCTCCGAGGTCTCGCCGGCGCTGATCCTGGAGCCCGAGACCGCTCCGGAACCGGTCAGGTTTTCGCGTATCGTGATCGCTCACAATCCGGTGGGCGCGGCAGCCGATCCCTCGACGTCCGACGTGCTGGCGCAGGTGGCCCTGGTGGCGGAGGGGCTCGACCGCCTCGGAATCCCCCTTGAGATCGTCGCCATGGCGGACTGGCAGCCCTGGCGCTGCCTCCAGCCGGCGCCGGGCCTGGCGGTCTTCAATCTGATGGAAGCGCCCGCCGGCCGGCCCGAGGCACTGCTCGGAGCGGCGGCCGTCCTGGAGCTGCTGGGCGTTCCCTTTACCGGCTCCCCTTCCGGCGTCCTCTGGGTGACCACGGACAAGCTGGCCACCCGCGCGGTCCTCGCCGCCGAAGGGCTCCCCGTCGCTCCCGGCGGCCGGCTGGATCCTGACTATCCCGATCTGCTCGCGCGGATCCCCGGCCCCTGGATCCTCAAGCCCGCCTGCGAGGATGCCTCCCTCGGCCTGGAAGGCGATCCGCTCTGCGCCACCCCGGAGGCGGCTCTCGCCCGGGCGCGCGGGCTGGCGGCGCGCTTCCCCGGCCAAGCCATCCTCGCCGAGACCTTCCTCCCCGGCCGCGAGCTGAACGTCTCGCTGCTCGCGAGCGACGACGGCGTCGAGGTGCTCCCCGTCGCCGAGATCGTCTACGAGGGGTTCCCGGAGGGGATGAGCCGCGTGCTCGGCTACGAGGCGAAGTGGCACGAGGAGTCTTTCGCCTATCTCCACACCGTCCGCCACTTTCCGGAGGACCCGGCCGACGCCGCGCTGCTGGCGCGCGCCGCGGAGCTCTCCCGTGCCGCCTGGCGGATCTTCGGATTGAAAGGGTATGCCCGCGTGGACCTCCGCCTCGACGCAGACGGCGAGCCGCGCATCCTGGAGATCAACGCCAACCCCTGCCTCGCCGCGGACGGCGGCTTCATGGCCGCCGCGGCGAAGGCCGGCCTCTCGTCCGGAGACGTCGTGGAGCGCATCCTGGGGGATGCCATTTTGCCTCGAACGGTGCCGCGGGAACCATGAGTCCCGCCCTGTCCGTCCGCCGGTCCCTGGAAGCCGCCGACCGGGAGCCGCTGGAGGCGCTGATCCGCGCCACCGCGTTCTTCAATCCCGAGGAGATCGAGGTCGCCCTGGAGCTGGTGGACGACCGGCTGGCGAACGGCGAAGCGAGCCACTACCGCTTCCTCGTCGGCGAGATGGAAGGCCGGGTCGCCTGCTATGCCTGCTGGGGGCCGATCCCGGGCACCGTCGCTTCGGCCGACCTCTACTGGATCGTGGTCCATCCCGACTTCCAGGGCCGCCGGGCCGGCACCGCCCTCCTCCGCGCCGCCGAGGAGTGGATGGCCGCCGCCGGCCGCACCCGGGTCTACGTCGAGACCTCCACCCGCCCCCAATACCTCCCCACCCGCGCCTTCTACGCCGCCTGCGGCTACCAGCTCGTCTCCGAGTTGGAGGACTTCTACGCTCCGGGGGATGGGAAGGCGACGTTCTTGAAGGTTTTGTGACGTCGATCAGCCCATCAATCGAGCAAGGCGATGAGAATCGCGATCGCGCCGATGGCGAACGGAACGATCAACAGGAGCAGCAGGACTCCCGCGTAAGCCCTCTTCGCTTTCGCGGGCTTCGCGCCTGAAGCGAAGGCAGGATCTGGCTCATCTCCCGGATCGTCCGCCCAATGCCCTGGCGATCTGAGGGCCGAGATGAGCTCCCGGGCACGTTCCTCGACCTGTCTGGGAACAAACACCACGACCCACTGGCCCGGCGGCGACATCGTCTCGAACATGGTCAGCTGAAGACCGCCCGCCATCTCCCGACGCACGAAGCAGGCGATCTCCTCGGCCTCCAGCGCCTCGGCGACCATTTCGGCTTCGAAGGGCACGTCACTACGGAACACTTCGACTTCATTCTTCGTGGAGGCCATGATCTCCCGCCATCTGAACGTGGTGTGACTCCGGGCTTCAGGCAACCTGGCTGCGCGGGGTCACCGCGAAGGCCAGCGGATTGGCGGGGGCCGATTCGAGCACGGCGCGGTGCAGCAGGCCATAGACGAACGCGCCGTTGAGCCCGAAGAATGTGAACGCGGCGACGACCGTGAGCCAGAACCGTTCCCGTGAGCTATAAGTGACCTGCGTTTCAATCTCCTCCGGCGCTCAGATCGATGGCCCTGCCTAGACGGGAAGGCTCCCCGCGCGACCCAAAGCCCTCAGCGTGATGGATAGCCATACGTAGTGCCACAGGTTGAACGCGAGCCAGAAAAGGCCGACTCCATTGCCTTGCAGCAATCCCCCCTTGGGGAGGTGCCAGAAGGCTTCAGAAAATCCCGTGATAAACCTAGACGGGAGCAGCGCGATCAGAAGAAAAATCAGCACGCGAAATCGGATCGGACACGACAGGGCGATAAAGCGATCAGTAAAGCGCGCCGGATCGCCCGGCCGGTAGGCGAGGTAGGCCGCACAGGGGCCAAGAAGCTTGACCACGATGAGCCCGAGCGCGACCGACAGCCAATAGGAACGTTCGTCATTCCTTGCGAAATGGTAGATCTCGGTATCGAGCCCCCAGGAGAAGATCTCGAAGACGAGGAACGCCGTGAGATAGCCGACCTGGGCCGGACCGGAAGGGGGCCCGGCAACCAGATCCTCCCGTAGGGGGCGAATCCGCCATCCATACACTCGGCCCTTCGACGCCCTCCTGCCGGTTGCCTGCATTCGCGCCGCTCAATCAGCCGAGAGGACTGCAGGACTTCCAACCGGGACCGTTGCGTGCGCCAGCGACAGGCCGGTGAATCCCAGGACGGCGGTCAGGGCGAGGGCTCGGACGAGTGGCTTCATGAGGAGTCCTTTCTCAGTGGCTCGCTCTCCATTTTATCTTGCCAGACCTCGTTCGGAGACCGGGCCTCCATTTTGCCCCATACTTGGCGTGCGCATGCACAAAGCTCCCGGCGTCCTCCCGATCTCCCTGCTGATTTTCGCGATCGGCTGGGAGCGCCTCGGCGAAGAGGCCGACCGGATCACGGAGCACTGAGAGCGCGTCTTTCATCCTTCGGAGCCGAAGATGCCTGAAATCGAATTCGAGCGCGACGGCGTCCGTCTGTTCGCCGTCGAGGGCGGGGAGGGGCGGGCGATCGTGATGCTGCACGGCGGGATGAGCAGCCATCTCTCCAGCCTTCCCTTCCTCGTTCCACTGATCCCCAGGTTTCACGCCATCGCGCCCGACCTGCGGGGGAGCGGAAAGTCGTGGTACGGAGGCCGGTTGAGCTTTGACCAGCTCGCGGACGACGTCGAGGCCCTGCTCGATCACCTGGGCATCGAGAGGGCGGTGATCGGCGGGGCGTCCGGCGGCTCCGGCGTCGCCCTGCGCTTCGCGCTCCGGCATCCGGACCGGACGGCGGCGCTGGTGCTGATCCATCCCGTCTACGGTGGCGAGGAGCACGGCTATACCCCGGCCCAGAAGGAGGCCTTCGCGGGGATGGACGCGCTGGCGAGCCGCGCCCTCGCCGAGGGGGTGGGGGTGCTGCGCCCCCTCTATGAGAACCTGCCGGCCGCCATCCGCGAAAAGGCGCTGGCGATGATGGAAGAGTTCGACGCCGCAAGCGTGGTGGCCACCAGCCGCTTCATCGCCTCGGGAGAGCAGCCGTTCGGCTCGGCCGCGGAGCTCGGAGCGCTCACCATGCCCACTCTGCTCGTCCCCGGCGACGATCCAATCCACCCGGCCGAGGTGTCGGCTCTCTATGCCGCCCACCTCCCGAATCCTTCGGTCGTGAGGGTGCCGGTGACGGAGGCCGCGGCGGCGATCGAGGCGTTCTGCGACCGGATCGATCCCTGGTAGTCGGGCCCTTCGGGCCGGCTCAGCCGCCCAGCGTGTACTCGAAGGCGTAGGAGTGCTTGCCGCCGGCGATGTCGATCGTCATGCTGCCGGCGAGGCCGGCCAGCTCGCCGGTGCCGGAATCCGGCACCACGGTGATCGTCAGGCTGGGGGTGCCGCGGTTCATGATGCCGGTGTGCTGGAGCACGAAGGTGCCGCTTCGGCCGTGGAGGGTGCCGGTGACCCGCTCCATGGCGACGTAGCCGGCCGAGCCCTGGACCGCCGTGCCGGCGGCCAGCATCTGACCCTTGGACGCCGCCTCGAGGTCGCCGTGGAACTGCTTGTCGAGGATCATCCGGCCGATCGGCGCCTCACCGGCATCCGCGTCCGGCGCCTGGGGCGTCACTTTCACCTCAAAGGGTCCACTCGCGCGGCTCGTCATCATGATCCTCCTCTGAACGGAGCGCTACTGCGCCGCCGCCTCCGGCGCGACCGGCGGCGGTTCCGGCGCCAGCTCGCGCACCAGCACGCCGTAGCCGGAGGTGCCGATCAGCAGACGGTCGCCGAGGATCTGGGCGGCTGAGATGTCGCGGGCTGGCACGGGCACGTCCACGGCCTGGAACTTGCGCGTCTGGAGGTCGAGGAGGCGGACGGTGTCGCCGCTCACCATCAGGGCCGGCCGGCGCTCGTCGCCCGTGGGGAGCAGGCGGGCGGCGTCGCCGGCGAGCTGCTTCCAGGTGGCGTCCTGGCCGCCGGTCTGACCGCTCAACGCATAGGTGCCGCCGGAGCCCCAGAGGAGGAGCTCGTCCTGGAGCCGCAGGAGGCGTCCCCCTTCGAACGGGGTCTGGATCGTGTGGTTGGCGTCCGCCGTGAGCCGGTAGAGCCCGTGGGCGTCGGTCACCCAGAGCGCGTTGTCGAAGTAGGCGGCCGAGCTGGGCGTGCCGTGCTTGTAGGGGCGCGGGGTAAACAGCTTCCCCTTCAGCTCGTAGAGGCCGCCCGGCGTGCGGGCCAGCAGCCGCGGACCGTCGGAGATGAACTGGTCGACCGTCCCCTCGCCGAGGTCGCGCACCCAGTGCCAGCCGATGCCGCGGCGCTCGAACAGCCCCTTCTCGGTGGCCGCGAAGATCCGCCCCTGGTGGACCGCGATGTCGAACACGGTGGGGAGGGGAGAAAAGTCCGGGAAGGTCTTGCCGCCGTCGCGCGACGAGTAGACGCCGGAGAAGGGGCCGGCGTGGATCACGGCCACCATCAGCTCGTCGCCGGCGCGGGCGAAGGTGGAGACGCGGACGTTGACGATCCCGGCGGTCGCCGGCCGTAGCGTGCTGCCGCCGTCGTCGGAGATCCAGACGCCGGACCCCTCGGTGCCGAAGACCACGCGCTCGGGGTGCTCGGGGTGGTAGGCGATCGACTGCACGGAGATCCCCGGGTCGCCGACGCGGTGGAAGGTCTTGCCGCCGTCGTCCGAGATGTGCAGGCCGGCGACGGTGCCGGCGAGCAGCCGGCCGTTGGGGAGGGCCGCGAAGCTGGTGGTGCGGCGCTCGTCGAAGCCCTCCTTGGTGCGCTCCCACTTGCCGCCGGAATCCTGGGTGCGGTAGACCCAGCCGCAGGTGCTCGCCCAGATCTCCCCCGGCTTGCCGGGGACCGGGACGAGGCTGAAGACCTCGGAGTCGAGGACCATACCGTTGAAGACCCCGGCCCAGGTCTTGCCGGCGTCGTCGCTCTTGTAGGCCTGCCGCCAGGTGCCGGCGATCACGCTGTCGGTGTGGTCGGGGTCGACTAGCAGGCTGGTGACCTTCTCCATCGCCGGCAGGTCGGCGGTGAGCCGGTGCCAGGAGCCGCCGCCGTCCTCGGTGCCGAAAACCCCCGAGAGGGTGCCGGCGTAGATCCGCCCCTCGTGGCCCGGGGTGAGCGCCAGGGTGTAGATCGGCTCCGCGGCCGGCAGGCCGCCGGCGCGCGCGTTCCAGGTCTTGCCGTAGTCGTCGGAGGAGGCCACGGAGCCGCCCCCCCAGATGCCGCGCAGGGCCACCCAGAGGCGGGACGGGCGGTCGGGATCGAACTTGAGGCTGCTGACCACCCAGCCCGCGAAGGGGAGATGGGAGCCGGCGTTGCCCCAGGTCCGGCCGCCGTTGCGGGAGACGTAGACCTGGCCGCCCGTGGTGCCGGCGAAGACCACGTCAGGGTTGTCGGGCTGGAAGGCCAGCGTGCGCACGTCGCCCCCCCAGATCGGCAGGTAGCGCCAGTCCGGACCGGCGGCCCGGGCCCCCGCCGCGCATAGCGCGAGGAGGACCACCCCGAGGACCAGGGCCGTCACGATGCGAGGACCGATCCGGCCGGCGGCCGGATCAGGAAGCCGTGGGGACATCCGTGTTCTTCTCATGCTGCTCATACCGTGTACCGATGACCTCCGCCAGAATCGAAATGGCGATCTCCCCCGGGCTGTCGCCGCCGATCGGCAAGCCGATGGGCGCGTGCAAAACCATCGTGGAGAGATCGAATCCCCGCGCCGCGAGCTCCTCGCGCACCCGGGCAACCTTGCGCCGGCTCCCCATCAGCCCGAGGTAGCGCAGCGCCTCGGGAACCTCGCGAAGCACCGCCGCGATCGCCGCCGTGTCCGTCTCCCAGCAGCGGGAGACCACGGCGACGTAGATCTCGCGCCGGCGCACCGCCGCGAGCACGTCCTCCCCCGCGTCTTCACTTCCTGATCCACTTCCTGAATAATCGGGCTCCACGGCCACGATGCGGACGCCGGCGGGGAAGAGCTCGGGGCGCCGGAACTCCGCGCGGTCGTCCGCCACCAGGATCTCGAAGCCGGCGAGGGCCGCGCAGCGGGCCAGCGACTGCCCCACCGGACCGCCGCCACAGACGACGAGCACGGGAGCGGCCACCATCACCTCCAGGAAGACCTCCGCCATGCCGCCGCAGACCATGCCGGTGGGCTCGCCGCGGGTGGCCTCCTCGGTGAGGTAGTAGCGCTTGACCTCGGAGGCGTCCACCCCCGCCCGCCGCCGCAGCTTCTCCAGGGCGTCCGCCTTGACCAGCGCCTCGAACGCGCCGCCCCCGAGATTGCCGACGAACGTGCCGTCCGGCCGCGCCAGCAGCTTCCACCCGGTCTTGCCGGGGGTCGAGCCTTTCGCGCGGACGATCTGACAGAGCACCACGCGGGCGAACGTCTGCAAAGAGCGTTCCGTCTCGGCGAGGACCTCGGGGGGAGCGGCCGTGACCATGAGAAGCAGGATAGCACCGGGGGGAAGACCCTCATCACCCCGACCCTCTTCTCCCAGCCCTCCGCCCGCCCTGACGGGGAGAAGAGGGAGTGGTTAGTGAAGGAAGAAGAAGGAAAAAGAAAAAAGCCTCAGCTCCCCTTATCTTGTCTTGCCTTTCTCCCCTCTCTCCCCGGCAGGGGTGGGTGGAGGGCTGGGAGAGAGGGGCCGGGGGAGTGAGGGCACACCTCCAAGGTAAGATCCCCCATGCTCGCCCTGCTGGTGGCAACAAGAGACTTCAGGGACAGCAGGAATCCTGAAGAATGGTCTGTTGTCCCTGGAGTCTCTGCTGTCCCTTGGGTCCCTGATTTCCCTCAGCGGGGCGTGACCACCACCGCCACCTTGCTGTAAGGCGAGGATTGGGCGCCGGCCACGGCGCGCACCCGGAAGACGTAGGCCGTCTTGGGGCTGAGGCCGGTCACCTCGGCCGCGGTCGAGCCCGCCGGCACGGTGGCCACCACCTGGAAGGGGGCGCCCTTGACGTTGAGCCTCGACTCGACGACGTAGGAATCCGCCACCAGCGCCTTGTCGCGCCAGGCGAGGGATACCGTCGTCCTGGACGTCGCGCGCCCCGTCAGGTGAAGGGGCGCCACCAGCGGCCCGCCACCACCACCGCTCCCTCCGCCGCCGCCGATCACCGTGCCGTCACCGTAGAGCAGGCTGACGGCGTTGAGGTCGTCGGGCGCCAGCCGGGCCCCGCGGCCGTCGTTGTGGGCGTTGGCGAACATGATCGCCTGCGGGTCCTTGGAGTGGGCGAGGCCCAGGGTATGGCCGAGCTCGTGGGTGAAGACCTCCGCGGCGACCGTGGGGTTGTTCTGGAACAGGCACGCCGTGCCGTCGTTGGTGACGATGTCCGCCTCGATCGCCTCGTGGTAGGGCTTGCCGTTATAGAGCCGCGTGTCCGGGTAGTTGAAGAAGGGGCCGCCCATGGCGACAACCCCGCCCTTGCCGCAGACATAGCTCCCCGGGACCGCCTGGCTGGGGTTGTCCCGGTATGGATCGTCGAAGAGGATGGCGTTGATGCCGTCCGAGCGGGTCAGGCCGGCGTTGGCCGAGGTGGTCCCGGCGTAGGTGTAGTTGATGTGGGCCCCGGCGGCGGCGCTCCAGGCGGCGAGGCCGGCGTTGAAGGCGGTGACGGTAGCGTCGAGCCCGAGCCCCGGCTGGCCGGCGGAGTTGACCCGCCACTGGACGCTCCCGCCGCCGTCGAAGCGGAACCAGCGGACGGGAATGCCGTCGGGCGGCAGGAACAGGACGTACTTGCCGGCGATCGGTGCCGGCCGGGCCTTGGCGCGGCCGACGACGTAGCGCCCCGGATTCGCGATCCCGGCGGCGCGGTCGGCCACCCAGCCGGCGAAGGCGTCGTAGTTGCGAACCGCATCCATTCCGTCCTCCGCCTCGCTCCCGGCCGCGGCGTCGTGCGCCCCCGAAAGGTCGCGCAGCGCCAGGGCTCCGCCGCCGGACGGACGGGAGTGGAAGGCGCCGAGCATCAGGTGGAGGATGCCGTAGGTGCCGTCCTGGGCGGGCAGGAGGAAGAGCAGGGCCCGCTCCCCCTCCGCGAACTGCGGCGCGCCCCAGATCTTCAGCCCCAGCCCCTGCGGATCGACACCCCCCGGCACCCGCACCATCAGGGCGCTCCCGGAGACGCTCCCCTTCAGGACCCGCCGGACCTGGACCAGGTAGTCCGTGGCCGGCCGGCCGGCCGTCGGCGCCCAGCTCACGCTCTCCACGTCGACGTCCACCACCGCCGCGGCCTGATCGACCAGCGCGTCGTCGGGCATCATCAGATACGTCGTGGCAGCCGCCGGCCTGCCGAGCGGCAGCGCGAGCACGAGAAGACACAGCACGAGCCGGACCTTCGACTGCATAGAAGCCTCCTTGAGGCAGCAGCGGAACGCGAACCCGATGAACTACAGAGAAGTTGGCCCGGCCATCATAGCACGGTCGTGAGGCTAATTGTTATGTTTCGATAAGGTGGGTGAGAAAAGGGGGGGCCATGGCGCCGCCCGCCCGGGCATCAATGCCCGGGCTACGGTGGAACCGAAAAGCCGGCTGAAGCCGGCTCCATACCTGGCCGGAGGGATTGAGCCCCCTTCAGGGGGCTTCTTGGTTCAAGCGTAGCCCCGGGCATTGATGCCCGGGCGGGGCCTACTCCGAGCTTCCCGAGCCGCCGGACGATCCCGAGCTCTTCGACTCGGTCGGGGCTGCCTTTTCGCTCTTGCTCTCCGACTTGCCCTCGCTCTTGCTCTCCGAGGACCCTTCGGACTTCCCTTCGCTCTTCCCTTCCGACTTCCCCTCGGATTTGCCTTCGGACTTGCCCTCCGAGCCGCCGGCCCCCTTCTTGCCGCCGTAGTCGGTGACGTACCAGCCGCTCCCCTTGAACTGGAAGGCCGGGGAGGAAATCAGCTTCTTCACTTCGCCGCCGCACGCCGGGCAGGCAGCGATCGGACCCTCACCCATGCGCTGGAGGGCTTCCGTCCTCTTCCCGCAGGAAAGGCACTCGTACTCGTAAATCGGCATTGCGCGAGACTCCTCAGACGCTGAACTTGTCGCCTTGCGTCTTGAACCGGATCTTGATCGCCCCGGTCCCCGTCACCTCCCGCGGCTCCGGGGGCGGCGGCGTGACGCCGGCGATCCGGACCAGTTGGAGGATCTGGAAAGCGTACAGCACCTTGGCGTTCTCGGCGGCGCCATGGGGACCCTTGGTGCAGATGTCGAACAGGGTCCGCCGGCCGTCGACCAGGCTCAGGAGCCGGTACTCCTCGGTGTCGAGGGCGAGCTCGATCAACTGCTCGGTCTTGTAACAGGGCTCGAGGACCGTCTCTTTCCGTCCGAGACGCGCGACCAGGGTCTTGGCGTCCGGCGCCCGCTTGATCCCCTGCAGGATCACCTGCCGCATGGGCAACTGGATGCGCACCGCGTCGGGCTCGCGGAACTCGCCGATGCTGTAGATGACGCTGCCGTCCTGCCAGTAGAAGAGGCTCCAGACTATCGCCTCGATCTGCTTGCGGATCGCCCGGTAGACCTCGGCCGGCGACAGGATGCCGTTCTCGATCAGCAGCAGCCCGTAGCGCTTGTTGGTCCGCTCGCGCTCGCGCATGGTCTCCAGGTAGAGGTCGGGCGAGATGATCCCGCCGCGCTGGAGGTAGGAGCCCAGGCTGTCGACGCGGTCCGTCGAGGTGGCGTGGACCACGTTCCCTTCCTTGATGTAGACCTGCTTGACGATGCCCTCGCGGCTCGCCTCGATCACCCCCGGCACCTGGAACCGGTCGATCGTATAGAGGATCTCCGGCAGCGCCGTCTGGGACAGGTCGCCCCGATACTGGAAACTGTTCTCCACCGTGGACACGGGAGAGTCCTCCCATCTGAAGATTCGCAGGGTCTGGGAAAGCCGAACAACTATACCATCCGGAGACGGGCGGGAACCTCTCCCCGGCACTCTTCACGAAAGGACGGCACGACCATGGCCCTGATTCCTCCGGACGAGGCGTGGCGGCGGATCGACGCCCGGATCTCCCCGCTCCCCGCGGAGGCGGTGGCACGGCGGGCGGCGGTGGGGAGGGTGCTCGCCCGGGGCCTCGCCGCGACGGTCGACGTGCCGGCCGCCGACGTCTCCGCCATGGACGGCTATGCCCTCGCCGGCGAGGTCCGCCCTGGGGACGAGCGGGTGGTGGCCGGCACCGTCGCCGCCGGCGATCCTCCCGGCTTCGGGCTCCCCGCGGGCGAGGCGGCCCGCATCATGACCGGCGCCCCCGTGCCGGCCGCCGCCGACCGCGTGATCCCGGTCGAGCAGACCGACGGCGGGCGCGAGCGGGTGACCTTCCGGCAGGGAGTGCCGGCGGGCGAGCACGTCCGCCGGCGGGGGGAGATCCTGAAGGCCGGCGACCCGCTGCTCGCCGCCGGATCCCGCCTCACTCCCGGCGCCCTCGCCCTGCTCGCCACCCACGGCTACGGTGAGGTGCCGATCCACCGCGTCCCCTCCGTGGCGGTGCTGACCACCGGCGACGAGGTGGTCCCCCCCGACAGCGTCCCCGCCCCCGGCCAGCTCCGCGACTCCAACACCGACTTCCTGCTCGCCGCCGGCTCCGCCCTTGGCCTCCGCTTCGACTCGCTGGGCATCGCGCCCGACCGCGTGGACGCCCTGCGCGAGCGGGTCGGCGAAGGGCTGCGGTCGGACGTGCTGCTCCTCTGCGGCGGCGTCTCGATGGGCGAGTTCGACTACGTCGAGGGGGTGCTCGCGGACTTCGGCTGCGAGGCGGTGTTCGACGCCGTGGCGATCCAGCCGGGCAAGCCGGTGGTGTTCGCCACCCACCCGGGAGGGATCGTCTTCGGCCTGCCGGGGAACCCCGCCTCGGTGATGGTGAGCTTCTGGCTCTTCGTCCGCCCCGCCCTCCGCCGCCTGCTGGGCTTCGCGGACTCCTGGTGGGGGCCCGCCCTGCGCGGCACCCTCGCCGCCCCTCTCCCCGGCGCCGGCCCCCGCGACCGCTTCCTGCCGGCGGCCGTCGAGGCGCGGGAGGGCGAGATCCTGGTCACCCCTCACGCCTTCAAGGGCTCCCACGACCTCGCCGCCTTCTCCCAGGGGACCGCGCTGGTGCGCGTGCGGGCTGGATCGGACCCGGCGGCGGCGGGGGCGCGCTGCGAGGTTCTGGTGGTGGCCCCGGAGTAACCGAAACCCGGTATACTGTCAAACATTCGTTTCTTGATTGTGGCTCCTTGCGCAAGGTGAGTCCTATGGTCGCCACGAACTTGCAGGTCAAGATCGCGTCGGAGGACTGGGAGCTCGAGCAGGTCTATGGTCTGACCTACCGGACCTTCGTCGAGGAGATCCCCCAGCACTCCCCCAACGACGAGCGGCGGCTGGTCGACCGCCTGCTGACGCAGAGCACCTGCTACGTCTGCCTGGACGGACGGCGGCTGCGCGGGATGGTGGTGGTCTGCGGCGAGCGCCCGTTCTCGCTGGACGCCAAGATCGGGGGCCTGGACACCTACCTGCCCCCTCACCGGAGCCCGTGCGAGGTCCGTCTCCTCGCGGTCGAGCGGGACGACCGGGGGGGCACCGTCTACGTCGCCCTGATGGGAGCCGTGCTGCGCCACGCGCGGCAATACGGCCACGACTTGGCGGTCCTCTCGGGCGCGAAGCGGCAACTTCCCCTCTACCGCCACATGGGCTGCTTGCCCATCGGCCCCCCCATCGGGACCGCGGCCGCTCCCTACCAGGGGATGTACCTGACCTGGGACCGGCTGAGCCCGTCGCTGCTCAACCGGACGCCGGGGCTCCAGGAGGGGAGCGAGGCGTGAAGCGCTCCGGACGGCCGATCAATTTCCTGCCGGGCCCGGTGGCCATCCACGACGCCGTGCTGCGGGCCCTGGCGCGCCCCGCCGTGTCGCACCGCGGCGCCGGCTTCCTGACCGAGATGGCGGCCGTCCGCCGCGACCTCTGCCGGCGGACCCGCGCGCCGCACGTCGAGATCCTGCTGGGCTCAGGGACGCTCGCCAATGAAGCCGTCGCGGCGCAACTGTCGCTCCTGCCGGGGCGCGGCGCCGTCCTGGTCAACGGCGAGTTCGGTGCCCGTCTGGGGGGGCAGGCCCGGCGCTGGCGGCTCCCCTGCCACGAGCTCGCCGCCGGCTGGGGCGAGCCCCTCCCCCTGGACGAGCTCCGCCGCGCCCTGGAAGCGGACGCGGAGATCCGGTGGATCTGGGCCGTCCACTGCGAGACCTCGACCGGCGTGCTCAACGACCTTCCGGCGCTGGCCGCGATCGCCGCCGAGCGGGGCGTCGCCCTTTGCCTCGACGCCATCAGCTCGCTCGGCAACGTGGCGGTCGACCTCTCGGGGGTCCACCTGGCGACGGGAGTCTCCGGCAAGGGGCTCGCCGCCTTCCCGGGCCTGGCCCTCGTCTTCCACGCCGAGGCGATCGAGCCCGCCCCTCATCTCCCCCACTACCTCGACCTCGGCAGCTACGCCCAGACGGGAAGCGTCCCCTTCACCACCTCCACCAACCTGGTCTCGGCGCTCGCCGCGAGCCTCGCCCGCTCCGTCCGAAGAGACGGCTTCGCCGAGCGTCGCGCCCTCGCCGCCTGGCTGCGCCCCCGCCTGGAGGAACTCGGCTTCGCCGTCATGGCCCCCGAGCCCATCGCGGCCCCGATGGTCCTGACCCTCGAGCCGCCGCCCGGCGTCGCGGCGCTCGCCCTGGGGGAAGCCCTGGAAGAGCGGGAGATCTGGCTGAGCTACCGCAGCGGCTACCTGGTAGAGCGCAACCTGCTCCAGGTCTGCCTGATGGGAGAGCATCGGCGCTGGGAGCTGGAGGAGCTGCTGACAGTCCTCGCCGTCAAAGGCACGGAGCGCCAGCCTTCAGCGCTCCGTGCAGGCCAGCCGCTGGGCCTCGGCCTCGCTTAGCAGGAATTCAGAGACCTGGCGCATGGCCTTGCCGAATGACTCCCTGATCTACTCCCAGGAGCAGCCCAATGCCCTCCTGCTCGCCCTCAGCGATGGCACGCCCGTCTGCGACGGCGTGGACCTCGCCATCCATGAAGAGGACGAGATGTGGCGCCTCTTCTATTATCGCGGGAGCCACCGCGGGAGCCAGGACCTCGACCAGTCCCTGGTCATGTACTTCCACTCGGGCTGGAAGATCTGGTCGACCTATCGCCAGATCCTGGACTGGCGTTTCGGTGAGCCTGGACGGATCGGGAAGATCCTCGACTTCGCCAGCGGCTACGGCCGGGTGACCCGATTCATCGTTCACGACATCCCGCCGGAACGGGTCTGGATCTCGGACATCTATGCCCGCGGCGTCGAGTTCCAGCGCCAGAGGTTCGGGGTCCACGGCCTTGTCTCCACGGCCGACCCGGCGGACTTCCGCTGCGACGAGCGGTTCGACGCCATCCTGGTTTCCTCCCTGTTCAGCCATCTTCCGGCCGGGACCTTCCTCGCCTGGCTGCGGCGCCTGTGGAGCCTGCTCGCCCCGGGCGGTGTCCTGGTGTTCAGCGTCCACGACGAAGCCCTGCTCCCCGCCGGCCACCCCGGCAGGGCAGAGCTGGCGGCCCGCGGCCTCCACTTCGAGGAGGAGAGCGAGAGCGGCTCCCTGTCCAAGGCCCAGTACGGCACCGCCTGGGTGACCGAAGGGTACGTGCGGAGCGCCCTGGACCGCGTGGCTTCCGGCGCCGGGTTGTCGGTCGAGCGCTATCCCCGCGGCTTCGCCAGTCTTCAGGACCTCTATGTGGCCGTCGACCGTCCCGGAATGGATTTCTCCGGCCTCGACGTGACCGGTGGGGTCGATGGGGTGCTGGACCACTGCGGTTTCGTCGTCCCCCGCCAGATCCAGATCGGCGGGTGGGGCGTCGACCGGGTGAGCGGCGAGCCGCTACGGGAGATCCGGGTGCGCATCGACGGCAAGGCCGTGGCCTCGTCGACCGACTTCCATCCCCGCCCGGAGGCGGCCGCCCTGTTCCCCATGGAGAGCGTCCAGCCGGTGGGGTGGCAACTGTCCTTCGACCTCCCCGAGGGCGCGGACCACACCTCGGCGCTCCTCACCCTCATCGCGGTCGACGCCGCGGGGCGGGAGCACCGGTTCTTCGACGGGCCCCTCCACGTGGCCCTGCTGCGGTCCGCCCGCATGGGGCTGCTCTACAGCGGTCTCGACAAGCAGCGGATGCGGACCGAGCACGAGGCCGAGCTGGCGCGGCTGCGCGGCGACGCCGAGGCGAGGATCGGCGCCCTCGAAACCCGGATCGCCGCCATGCGGGCCAGCCGCTTCTGGAAGATGCGGAACCGCTGGTTCGCGCTCAAGCGCCGGCTCGGACTGACCGACGAGCCCTGAGGCCAGCGCCCCTCGGGCCTTTCACGGGCACGCCTCGTGGCGGTCCTGGTGACGCAGGCAGGTGATCATCTGATAGCTCGACTTGAGCGCCGAGTTGTAGGCGCCGGCGAAGCTGCCGTTGTAGGTTGAGAAATCGCACGCCTCGCCGGCGAAATATAGTTGGTGATCGATCGACTCGGCCAGCGTCTGACGCATCGCCGCCTGGCCCGGCAGGGCCGCCGAGTAGGCGCCGAGCGTCCATTCGTCCGCGCCCCACTCCGTGGTGCGCGACTTCACCAGCGCGCGACCGGCGTCGCAGCCGCACAGGTCGCTCATCGCCGCCAGGGCCAGCTCGATCATGCGCTCCCGGCCGTGATTCGGCAGCTTTTCGAGCTCCCACGCCCGCTGTCCCCCGAAGAATCCGATGGCGATCAGGGAGCCCATGGGCCGGAAGACGAAGGCCATGTCGTCGTCGCGGCGGTCGAGGTCCCCACCGTAGAGCAGCCAGGCGTCCTCGACTGGGGCACCGCCCTGTTTGGGGAAGACGTCGGGGGTCGAAAATTCCAGGATCACCTTGTCGAGCAGTCCCATCGGCAGGCCGCGGATCGCCGCCATCTTGCCGTCCGGGAGCGCGGGCTCGAACCGGATCTTGCCGGCGGCGAGGACGCCCGTCGACACGGTCACCAGCGCCATGCGCCCCGAGAAGCGTTCCCCCTGCTTCGTCTCCACGGTCACGCCGCCGGCGTCGCGGGTAATCCGGGTCACCGGCGAGCTCAGGCGGACCTGGGGGAGCAGCTCCTGGCCATACTTCTGGACGAACGTGCCGAAGCCGCGCTGGATCAGCACGTCCTCACCGGCCAGGAACTCTCTGGCATCGAGCGTCGAGCTCTCCTCCAACTCCACCGCGCTTTCGAGCGGGCCGGAGTTGAGCGCGACGAGCTCGCGCAGCTTCTCGAAAGGGGGCTCTCCGGGCGCCACGTGCTCTCCCTCGGGCTCCTCCAGAGGCAGGTGACTGGCGGCCGCATCGTCGTGGCCTTGAGACTTTTCGAGCGAGCCCTCGAAAGCCTCGGTGATGCGCTGGAACCGCTCCTGCTCCCGCGGGCTGGCGAAATGGTGGCTGAAGAAAAGGTGATGCGAGGCGTCCACGTCCGTCTCCTGCGTGGCATACCCGCTGCCGGTGATGATCGGCGTCAAGGGGTTGGTCTTGACGTTGTGGATCCAGGCGCCGCCCAGGTCGATCGGGGCGCTGAAGGTCGTCGCGTCCGTCCGGCCGCGCCCGCCGATCCGGTCGGTGGCCTCGAGGATCACAAAGGAACGCCTGGCATACTGGAGATTCTTGCCCGCGGTCAACCCAGCCATCCCGGCGCCGACGATGATCACGTCGTAGCGCTGTTGCACGGCGGCCGGCTGGGCCGCCGCGGGCGCTACAGGCCGGGGAGAGCTCTGCGACGCGCACGCCGCCGCCAACACGAGAACCCCGGCCGGAACGGCGCGAAGGAACCGAAACCAGACCCTGTGCACCATAGTCTCGCGATCTCCTCCCAAAGCTCCTGAGTCTCAGAGCTCCAATCTTACGTCCACTCCGGGGCCGCGCGCCGACGCGAGCCCAGAGGCCAAGCGCCGGCTGAACCCTCGGCTCTCCGGAGGCGGCGGCCAGCACCCTTGGCTTATAGACACCGGAGCTCGGCCTCGCTCCGGAAAGGAGAGATTTGATGAAAGCTCGATTCACCCTGTTGCTGTCCCTCTGCCTGCTGTTCAGCGCCTCCCTCGCCGGCGCGACCCCGGCGGACACCCCCGCGGTCGCGGCGCCCGCGCAGGCGGCACCGGCCTGCCCCGCCGCCACGAGCCTCTCCCAGCAGGAGGCGCTACCCTTCGTCACCCCGACTCCCACCCCCAAGGCCGGTCTTCTCTGCGGCTCCTGCAGCCCCTCCCCCTGTCTGGGGCTGAACATCAACGCCAGTTGCTATTACCTGACCCGGTCGGGCTATGCGATCGGGAAGTGCCATGCCGACTTCACCTGCACGGACCCGGGCTTCAGCGCCGGCTGCATCTGCAGGAACGGGCCCGACATCTAGGAGCCTGCGCCGCAGAAATCCGAAAGCAAGGACGTAAAGGACCACAAGGACGGCAAGGACACGAAGAAACCGAGGAAGGCTGAGGAGCTCGACAATCCTTGTCCTTTACGTCCTTGCAGTCCTTTACGTCCTTGCATGGCTTTTTCTGCCGCGCAGGCTCCTAGCCTCGGCTACACGGCGGAAGAACCGCCTGGGAATCGAGCCTGCCTCCGGCACCGCAAGCCATCCGGACAATCCGTGAGCAGAACCAGGTCGCAGACGACGCCCGAGAGCGGGGAGTCTCCGAGCTCGCCCCGCCCTCTCGGGAAGTCAGACTAGGCGTTACAGGTCAGGCAGGCCTGGGTGCAGCCATGGAACGGCCCATCATCGCAGGACACGCCGCCCCCTCCGACACAATGCCGCAGGCCGGAGCAGGAGACCGGCACGATGCCACAGGGGCAAGGGCAGTTGACGGTGATGGTGCAGGGCCCCATGAGGCCACGGTCGGTGGGCGCAGGGTTGAACAGGTCCGCCGGCAGGCTGGGGGCCACGGGCGCCGCGCTGACGGCGGCGGGAGTCGAGCACACGGCCGGTGTCGAGCTCACGTCCGCGGCCAGAACCGGAGTAGCAAAGAGCACCGAGAGCGCAGCCAGGGAAAGCAGAAACTTCTTCATCTTCACTCCTCTGAGAGTGGACGGGCATTCGTCCGAAAGTAGTATCTGCAACCTATCATGTGCGCGATGTTCTGACCTACGACAGGCGGGGGACTCGAAGCGGGAGCGAGGGGGGCAAGTGGCGGAAGCGTAGGGAAATCGCCCCCCCGGTACCGCAAGCGGCACGGGGCAACGGTTTTGAAGACCGGATGGTTCCCATGCCTTCCGCCCTGTATCTGCTTGGTTTTTCATGGCTTAGCGGTTTGACCCGGGAAGACTCCATGCTCTTGTGTCACTCCCGAGACACTGCCCAGCCTACAGCCTCCCGAAGACCCCCGGAGCAGGGCATGTGGCCACCATCTACAAGCGTCTCACCAAGGACGGCAGAGTCCGCTACACGGCTTATACGCGTCAAGGGCATCCGAGGGCAATCCCAGACCTTCGACCGGAAGGCGGATGCCATCCGGTGGGCCAAGCACACGAAACCGCCGTCCAGACGGACGCCATCTGCCATATCTCCCTCTAGCACTGAAAACACGAACTACTTTTATCAAGGAAGTAACCCGAATCCTAGTCGATTTCCGGGATTATTAATTGTTAGCCCCTACGTTTGTCTTGAAGTGGCCATAGAACTCAAACTCTATCTCATTAGCCCTACAGCTTCGTATCGCTTCCGGCGCCTTGGGCGCCTTTGCTCCATTGCGGCCTGAAGAACCAGGATTTCCAGTAGGGCAATCCGCTAGGGAAACGCCAGGATTACCGCCAAAACCAGCCAGCCCGCCTTCTCCTGGCAATCCAGGTGCTCCCGTCTGAGCGGCACCGTCTATAATCGAAAACCAGTCCTCAACGCTACCCTTGAGATTTGACGGAGCATGAATCTTTACGAGCCCACCATTTCCACACGCCCCCCCTAAACCAGGTGCCCCCCCATCTCCCCCGTTTCCCCCGTTCCCCCCGCTCCCGCCAGCCTGTCTGCACCTATTCAGGAAAACTGCAGGCGAGCCATCTGCTCCGTTACCTCCATCACCCCCCTTGCCGCCCCCACCTCCCATTCCTCCGACTTGCCCGCTAACATCGAGTATGATTCGACCTCGGGGTAACCGTGAAATAGTCAAATCAACACTGGGCCCATCGCTGCCACCTACGCCATTACTTGCTGCACCACCTGGCTGCCCTCCCTGACCTTCGGCTCCTGGTCCAGTTCCAGGCGCCCCGTTTACCCCGGGTCGCCCATCGATTCCGCGTTGAGCGACCGATCGCCCTTGCGGAAAACTGATGATGACTGGCCGCTCAGAACCACTCTCGATTTCTGTTTGGATCGCAAGGCTCAGATTAGTCACCCCTATATAGAGGGCGCCTTTCTTGCCGAATTGGATTGCGTAGGCGCTCCAATCTTCTCTAGATCCTGCCACGCCGGTCGTATCTACGGGCGTTTGCAACACATACTTATGTAACGATCTACCAGAGCGAAGGGCATCAATGTTCTCGCCTAGGTTGGCAGTTGTCAACTCAACAGCACTATGTAAAATCGAAAACTTATCCCGCGCAAGAAGAACCTTTCCCTTGAGTTCTGTGTACGATTCTTTTGTATTGTCTTCAGGCTTAACTATCGTTATATGATTTGCATTAATCGGGACGACTTGATCTCCACATAAAGCGGCGGCACTATCCTCAGGTACCACTAAAATGAAGTGCCCAACCTTAAGCTTCTCGTATGCGCAAAATGAGCTTACGTACTTGCGGACATCGGCCTCCAGCCAGGCACTTCGCTGACTGACCAGAAAATCATTCTCGGCAATAGGGACCATCCCGCCAAATTGCTGGTTGCCACTCAGAAAGGCGCCGAGCTTACTTATCGATACCCCATTAGTGGGGGTGGCAAAAAAATATACCATAGGGACGGAAAGATAATACTTCTGACCCTCGTCCCTAAATTTGAGAAGAAAATCCCGAACAACCAGCCCTCCCATGCTGTGACAAACAAAGTAGACGCTATCATATCGCTCAAATATATGAAGATTCAACATATCTCTGTGCATAACATCAGCAAGCTCGTCAACCTTGAAGCTCCTACCGAAAACAGGAGAGGGGAAGCTCTGGACATAGATATCAAGAAAACTGAGGTCCTTGTCTTTGTCAATTAAGTCCGGCCAGAAGACGCCCGTCCCAGATGTCCACGTCTTTTCTCCATCGCCGAGCACGCCGTGGACAAACACTAATATACTTCGATTGCCCGGGCGGCTATGCACTATTCGCGATTCTGACGCAGCACTCTCGAGAGCATAACCGAGCAAAGTTATCAAAAAAATCACGGAACGCTTTACGCTCATTTTCCTTCCTCCTCTAAATATAGCAATACAGACATAGTCTTCTATGCGAATTAAGCCTCCTGCGAACTCTGCGCCCCGCTTCTTTCTTCGTGTATTTTACCTTAAGGCAACTATGCGGCACTACTCTGGCGTAGCCTCACTAAGAACCGATAGAATCCGAACGATCAAGTGCTTTCAGCGAGGCGCACCGTTCCCCCCGGAGGCGCTCGGGGCTGGCACCTTCTGCGGTCTTCCCTGCGTCACTGCCGTGTCACTGAAGGCGTAGATTCGGAGAAAGAAGGAAGTCTGAAGTTGAAGCGAACCGGCATCGAGAAGCCGTCCTAACCCCTTGAACCCAAATGGCGGAAGCGCATGGGAATCGAACCCACCCCCCGTACCGCAACCGGCACGGGACAACGGTTTTGAAGACCGCAGAAGGCACCAGCCCCCGAGCGCTTCCGGGAGGGATTCTAGCGCATGCGGAGGTGGTGGTACGCTTCCCGCCATGAACCGCTCGATCCTGATCCTGCCCGCTCTCCTTCTCAGCCTCTGCGCCTGCGGCAATCGCGACGCCGCTCCCGCCGCCGCCACTACGGCGGAGGCCTCGACCGCCCCGCAGGCCGCGGCTGCCACCCCTCAGGCTCCCGTGCCCCAGGCGCCGGAGCCGGCCGGGACCCCTGGCGCGATCTCCTCCCACGGCGCGGTGGTGGACCCCACGCCCAACTCGCAGCAGGCAGCCGGTGCCGCCGCTGCGGCCGGCTCGATCGATTTCGATCTCCCCAAGGCCTGGCACTCCCAGACTCCCAAAACGAACATGCGGACGACTCAGGCGGCGGTCCCGGGACCGGGGGGCGACGCTGACTTCGCGGTCTTCTACTTCGGTCCCGGCCAGGGCGGCACGGCCGACGCCAACATCGACCGCTGGGTGGGTCAGATGGACGGCGCGACCAAGCCCACCCCCGAGGTCTTCGAGACCCACGGCTTCAAGGTGACCTGGGTCGACGTCAAGGGCACCCTGAAGCCCAGCCAGATGGGGATGACGAACTCCACGCCGATCTCCAACGCGCGCCTCTATGGGGCGGTGGTCGAGGGCCCAGGCGGTCCCTGGTTCTTCAAGACGCAGGGTCCGGAGTCGACGTTGGCTCCCCAGCGCGACGCTTTCGTGGGCTTGCTCAAGAGCGTCCGGCCCAAGACGTAGGCGCCCGCGCCCTGCAAAGCGTGTAACGAGAGAGGGGCGGGGAAGCGACCCCGCCCCAGGCTCGGAGATCCGGAGGTTCCGGTCAGCCGCTAGCGGAAGGTTCGCGGCGTCCCCCGGCCAGGATCAGTTCCAGCCCACCCCATAACCGATGCAGCCCGGAAAGCCGAAGGCGAAACAGACGCCCCGCGATACGGTCGCGGTCCCCTCCGGGCAGGTGACCGTGAGAGTGACGGTGTAGGCCCCCGAAGAGGTTGAGAAGACATGGCTTACGGGATCACCGGTCGTCGTGGAGCCGTCGCCGAAGTTCCAGGCGAACGTCGGGGTTCCGGAATTGCACGTCGATCCGCCCCCGATCGGACGGGTAGAATCGAAGTCGACCGTGTGTGAAAACGCCAGCGAATCTCCCTGGAAATGGGCCGTTGCGGCTGCGGCCGGGTGGGCGCCGAGGACCACGGCAAAGGCAAGAACGGTGACCGGCAAAAGAATCCGCTTCATGGTTGGTTCCTCCTTTGAGCAGGCGGAGCCCGCCAATGGGCTCCGTCGTCAACGGCATAGTCATGAAGCATTATAGCTAATTATTTAAACTAAGGCTTCGGGGCGTCCGGACGGACCGGTCCCCCTCCCAGGGCGGCCACATCGGGCCGCCCCTACAAAAAACGCCCGGGAAGCCAGGATGGAAGGAAAGGAAGCCAGGATCGTGGCTCGGGAAGCCAGGATGCGCCGCCGGAAGGCAGGATGATCGAAAAGGAAGCTCCCGAGCCGTCGGGGAAGCCAGGATGGAAGGAAAGGAAGCCAGGATCGTGGCCCGGGAAGCCAGGATGCGCCGCAGGAAGGCAGGATGATCGAAAAGGAAGGCTCCCGAGCCGTCGGGGAACCCAGGATGGAGGGAAAGGAAGCCAGGATGGTAGCCCGGGAAGCCAGGATGCGCCGCAGGAAGGCAGGATGATCGAAAAGGAAGCTCCCGAGCCGTCGGGGAACCCAGGATAGAAGGAAGGGAAGCCAGGATTGTGGCCCGGGAAGAGAGACCGATCGACATCCTGGCCAGGAAGGTGAAGAGGGAAGGCGCGGTGGCCGCCCTGGGTGTGGAATAGGAAGCAGGGCGGCCACACAGGGCCGCCCCCTACAGGCGGCGCTCGTGGATCAGCAGGCGGTTCCGGGCTTCACCGGCGGCTTCGGAGCAGCGCCGTCCCCGTCGTGGTCGTCGTCGGAATCCGGCTTGGCGTCGTGCCGATGCTTCAGGGACTTGCGGTCGTGGCGGTCCTGCCGCTCGATCGCCTTGCGCTCGTCGAAGGTGCGGCGCATCTCCTCGCGCATCCCCTGCATCTCGCGCTCGACCTCCTCGCGGACCTCGCGCTGGAGCTTCTCGACCTCCTCGCGGTTGGCGGCGCGGAACTGATCGCCCATTTTGGCCCGCTCGGTCTCGAGCTGGGCGCGGAGCTCTTCCAACTGACGGCGCTGCTCCGCGGAGGGCTTCATCGATTCGGCCATCTCGCGGGCCTGGCGCCCGATCCGCTCTCGCTCCTCGGCGGTGAGCTTCCCCTCGGAGGCGTGCTTTTTGACCTGCTCGTCGACCATGGACCGCAGCTTGGCCAGCTCTTCCTCGTTGGGGCGCATCTGCTCGCCGAGCTTCGCCATCTCCTGGGTGAGACGCTGCATCTCGGGGGAGGGGGCCATCCTGGACGCCTTCTCGGCCAGCTCGTGGGAGAGCTTCTCCAGCCGCGGGTTGAGGCGCTGCTGGAGATCCTTGCTCATCCGGTCCATGTCGCGCGCCAGCTTCTCCTGCTGCTCCGCGGTCATCTCGTGCTGCCGGGAGAGCGACTGGAGCTCGCCGTCCATCCCGGCGAGCGCCGCCTGGACGGAGTCGTTCACGGGGTCGGCGATGTCGTCGGCATCGACCGCGGGAATGGCGGACTCGGCTTGCTCGGCGTCGGCGTCCTCGGACTCGCGGCTCTTCACCGCCGTGGAGTCATCGCCATGGCGGTCCGCTTCGGCGACCGCACGGGCGGTGGGCGCGTCGGTGGCGTCGTTGACGTCGATCCGGACCGGGGCGGGTGCCGCTTTCGCGGCCGGAGCGGGCGGCGGCTCGGGACGGGCGGCGGAGATGGCCGGGGCCGCGGCGGCGACGGCGATCACCAGGAGGCCCATGGCGGCGGCCAGCCAGGCCCGGCGCCCCGGCGCCTCCGGCGAGCGGCTCTCGTCGAGGAGGCGGCGGATGCGCCGGCCAAGGCTCGACGGCTGGTCGGCCATGCTGGGCACCGGCAGCGCCGGCATGCCGACGGACCAGCCGGCGACCTCGGCGAGGCAGGCGGCCAGCGACAGCGGCCGGCCGGTGCGCGCCACCGCCCATTCGTCGCTCAGCATCTCCGCGATCTCCCGCAGGCGGCGGCGGGCCACCCAGTTGAGCGGCTGGAAGAAGAGGACGGAGGCGATCCCAGTCCCGAGCAGGAGCCAGAAGGGGTCGCGCCGCGCCAGGTGGGCGAGCTCGTGAGCGAGCATCCCCTCCTGCTGCTCGTCGGAGAGGCGGGCGAGCGCCCGCGGCGGTACGCAGATCTCCGGCCGCAGCACGCCGAGCGCTACCGGCACCGGCACCCGCGACGAGCACGAGAGGCGGACGGCGCCTTCGAGGCCGGCCTCGGCGGCCAGCCCGCGGAGCTGCCCGTGCAGGGTGCCGCCGACGACCCGCGGACGCGACCGCAGCCGGCGTCCCAGGCGGAAGACCGAGCGGCCGGACGCGGCGAGCAGGACGAGCGCCCCCAGGGCCCAGACGCCCAGGATCAGGGTGGATGCCGCCACGCGCGGCGCCGCGGCCGGGGGCAAAGCGGCCGGCGCGGTAACCGGGATCATCCTCGCCGGCACCCGCACGGTTTCGACAGACGCGGTCGCCGGCATCACCGGACCCTGCACCGCTTCCAGGGAGGAGGCCGCCGGAGCGGGAGCGGCCAGGTTCCAGCGGCCGGCGAGCGGCTGCCAGCCGGCGGCGAGTTGGAGCGAGGCAGTGCACAGCGCGCCGACCAGGGCCAGCTTCCAGACCGTCTCCTCGGCCGCTACCGACCAGCGGGAAAGCGGCTTGGAGACAGCCCAGGCGAGGCCCAGCAGCAGGGTGCTGTGGAGCAGGTAGGTCAGCATCCAGGCGATGGCGAGCATCAGCGGTCCTCCTCGCGTCCCCGGGACGCGATCAGCTCCCGGAGCTGGGCGAGCTCCCGGGCGTCGATGTCATGTTCCAACAGATGATGGACCAGGGCCGTGACGTCCCCCCGGAAGAGCTGGGAGGTCAGGCCGGACACCATCGAGCGCCGGACCTGATCTTCGCTCACCCGGGGGCGAAAGATAAAGCGCCGCCCTTCGGCGCGGTGGCCGACCACGCCTTTCTTCTCCATCTTGGTGAGCATGGTGGCGATGGTGGTCAGGGCCAAGCCCCGCTCGGGCTCGAGCGCCTCGTGGACCTCGGCGACCGTGGCCTCGTCGCGGTTCCAGAGGACCCGCATGATCGCGAGCTGCAGGTCTCCGAGATGGTGAGAGCTTTCCGCTGTGTCGGGCGTCTCTTCTTTCATTGGTTGCTTCCTCCGCATCAACTACTCGGATAGTACTACCCGAGTCGTTGATCGTCAAGAGGGAAGTACGGACCAACCTCGGGAAGGTTTCACGACCCTCGCGGGGGTAGAATCGTGCGGTCTTTCATTGTGAGGGTGCCGGGGGTACCGGCGGAAAGGGGGCCCAGATGACGCGGTTCAACGTCTACAAGCTCGCGCTTCTCCTGCTGCTGGCCGCGCCCGCGGCCCATGCCCAGCTCTGGGTCGGCCCGTCGGCGCTGGAGGTGCGGGCCGAGGATCAGAAGGGTCACGATCTCGCCGGCGCCCATGTGCTGCTGGTCTACACCTCGCTGATGCCCAAGGACGGTCCGCCCGCCGTGGAGACTGACGCGCGGGGGCACGCCACCGTCGGCGGCCTGGCCGACGGCGCCTGGCACGTGGAGGTCAGCCACGACGGCTTCATGACCTACATGGTCGACGTCCACGTCCGCCAGGGGGGCCGGCCCGACATCGGCGACGCCACGCAGTACCGGGTCCCCGGCGGCGGCACCAGCCTGATGAAGGTCCGCATCTCGCGCGGCACGCCGACCGCGGCGGCCTCGGCGCCGGTACGCCCGGCGGTTCGCCCCTCGCCGCCTCCACCTCCCGCGCCAGCTCCGGCGCCCACACCGAAGCCGGAGCCGAAACCCGAGCCGAAGCAGGTCCCGGTGGAAGCTCCGGCTCCGCGGCCCGAGGCTCCGCCCGCGCCCGAGGTTCACCCGATTCCCGCGACGGAGCAACCGGTGCCGCACCCGGTGCCGGTCACTCCCAGGGACACCCCGCCGCAGCCGGCGCCGGTCGTTCCCCCGCCGCCGCCGGCTCCACCGGCTCCGGCACCCGCCCCGGCAGCGCCGCCGGCTGCCGCTCCGGAAGAGGCCGTGCGGCTGCGGACGGCCCAGGACCGCACGTGCGTCGAGTGCCAGCCGGGCGAATCGGCGCTCTCCACCGAGCGGGTGATCCCCGCGGGCGGCGGAGCGGGGTGCGGCGCCGACATCGCGGCGAAGCTGAAGGGGGGCGACGTGCCCGCCGGCCTGCCCGCGGGGTGCAGCGTGCTGCGGATCGCCCTGCCGACCGGCGCGCGCTACACCGCCTACCGCTACGAGGTGCAGGACGGCAAGGACAGCCTCGACTGCCCCACGGCCCAGGACTGCCCGAACCGCACCGGCCGCTGGCCGATGGACCCGGTCCTGCTCCGCAACCCCCAGGGGACGATCGTCCTCGCCCCCTTCGAGAGCGGCCCGGCCGAGCGCGAGCGGCGAGCGGTGCTGACGGTCTATTTCACGTTCGCGGCGGGGAAGAAGAAGTGAGCTGGTGAGCTGAGGGGGGACGCCCCTTTGGGGCGGGGCCCCTCACTCCCCAACCCTCTCTCCCAGCCCTCCACCCGCCCTGCCGGGGAGAGAGGGAGCCGGAAAAAACAATTTCCGCCGCTTTTTTACTAACTTCAACTAACCACTCCCTCTTCTCCCCGTCAGGGGGGGCGGAGGGCTGGGAGAAGAGGGCCGGGGTGATGAGGGCACCGCCCCAGCCCAGGCAGATCCGCCGCCGGCCCTACCCCGCCGCGAGCGGCAGCCGCACCTCGAACTCGCTCCCCGCCCCCAGCCCGTCGCTGCGGGCGACGACGCCGCCGCCGTGGATCTCGACCAGGCTCTTCACCAGGGTGAGGCCGATGCCCAGGCCGGCGCCGGAGCGGTCGAGCCCCTGCTCGCCCTGGGCGAAGAGGTCGAAGACGCGTGCCAGCAGGTCGGCGGGGATGCCGATCCCGTCGTCGCGCACCCGCACCACCGCGTACCCCTCCTCGCGCCGGGCCGACAGCTCGATGGTCCCTCCGGCCTCGGTGAACTTGACGGCGTTGCGCAGCAGGTTGGAGACCACCTGCTCGAGGCGGGTGGCATCGCCGTCGAGCGGCAGGGGCTCGGCCGGCAGCTCCAGCCGCAGGGTCTGCTCCTTGGCCTCGGCCAGCGGCCGCGAGGCCTCGGCCGCCTGGCGGAGGACCTCGGCGAGGTCGAGCCGCTGGCGCCGCAGCTCGACCTTGCCGCGGGTGATGCGCGAGACGTCGAGCAGGTCGTCGACCATCCGCACGAGGTGCTGGATCTGGCGCCGGATGATCGCCACCGGCCGCGCCATCTGACCCTCGGTGGGCCCGAAGTTCTCCAGCAGGTAGGAGGCGTTGGCGATCGCGCCCAGGGGATTGCGCAGCTCGTGGGCGAGCATGGCGAGGAACTCGTCCTTGCGGCGGTCGGTCTCGGCGAGCGCCTCGGCCCGGGCGCGCAGCTCGGCGGCCAGCCGCTCGCTCTCGCGGGTGCGCTCGGCCAGGCGGTCGCGCAGCTCCCGGAAAGCGGCGGAGAGGCGGGCGACCTCGGTGACGCCGCTGTGGTCGCCGATCGGGGCGGCGAGGTTGCCGGCGGTCATCGCGTCCACGGCGGTGGAGAGGTCGGCCAGGGGGCGGGCGATGCGGCGGGCGGCGAAGATGCCCGACAGCGCGGTGAGCGGGATCACCAGCAGGAGCAGGAAGAAGGCGAGGTCGCGCCCCTGGCGCACGCCGGCGAGGGCGTCCGCCCGCGGGCGCTCCACCGCCACCACCCAGCCGAGGCGGGGAACGGTGGCGAAGCCGATCACCGCGCCCTCTCTCGGCAGCCGCTTGCCGGCGCGGATCTGGCGGTCCCAGTCCGCCGGCAGCGGCGGCAGGGTCTCGCCCGCGGCCAGGCCGTCGACCGCGGCGATCAGCCGGCCGAAACCGTCGGCCAGCAGCACATAATCACCCTGCCGCGCGATCCGGTGCGCCAGGGCCTGGGCGTCGAACGCCGCCACCAGCGTGCCCGCGGGATCTCCCGCCGGATTATGGATCGGAGCCCCGATGAGCAGCAGCGACCGGCCGCCGGCCTGGAGCGGGGAGAGCTGGTAGCGATGGTCCTGGCCGACGGCCGCGGCCAGATCGGTCACCGCGGCCGCCGGCAGGGAGACGGCGCCGGCGCCGGCGAGGATGTGGCCGGCGGGAGTCACCGTGCGGAGGCCGACGAGGTCGGGATAGATCCGTAGCGAGCCCTCCAGCAGCTCCTTCTGGCCGGCGGCGGTGGCCAGGTCCCGGCCCGCGAAGACCGCCAGCGTGGCGGTCCGCGCGCCGTTCCTCTCGATGTAGTCGGAAATGTTCTGCGCCACCGACCGGGCCTCGATCCCCTGGGTGGCCCGGATCTGCTCGCGGGCGAGGCGCTCCTCCTGGGCCGTCGCCACCGCCGTCGCCAGGATCAGGGAGAGCGTGGTGGCGATCGCCAGGACCAGGGAGAGGTGCGCCCGCAGCGCCGAGGTGTCGAGAGCCGCCAGCCAGCGGCGCACCCAGGGGAGACACGCGATGATCGCACCGCCGGCCAGACAGAGGAAAACGCCGGTCCACAGCCGTCCGGGCACCGAGATCAGGATCCCGAACAGGACGTAGGTCAGGCCGCCGAGGATCTGCACCGCCCACGTCCGCCGCGAGGGGGCCGTGAGCTGGGCGGCGGCGAGGAGCGGTCCGGTGACCAGGAAGGCCGCGCCGAATACCTTGAGGTAGGCCCCGAAGGGCCCGTAGTAGGGCTTCTGGAAGAGCTCCGGAACCCCGAGGATCAACACGCCCGCGCAGGCCGCGGCCACCCCCATCAGGAGCGCGAAGAGGTCGCCCCCCGCGGCGGCGGACCGCGGCCGGTCCCGGGGCAGCAGGCAGGCGAGGAAGGTGCCCACGCCGAGCACGGCGTAGATCACCCCTCCCGAGATGGCGCCCACCCGGACGAAGCTCGCCGCGAGAGCGACCAGCGTCGATCCCACCAGGAAGTGGACGCCGCAGCTCCACCAGCGCCGGGGGCGCAGCACCGCCACGGCGATCATCCCCAACCCGGAGGCGAGCGCGAGAGAGCCCCAGCCCAGCGCGTACGGCAGCAGCGCCGTGTAGGGATCGCTCTGGAACCGGTGGGGGGCGATGAGCAGGAAAGCGCCGATGAAGCTGCAGAACAGCCCCATCGCCCAGAGGAGGATCTCGGGCGAGAGCCCCGCCAGCCGCCGCGCGAAGCGGCCGCCCACCGGCGGACTTTCCGAACCTTGGCTGACTCGGGAACCTTCGTTCAACGGTCTCGTATCTCTCTCGACAACCGCGGGCTAGAATGCCGCGCAGCTCACTCACGCACAAGGTACCGGGCATCCCCGGCGCCGGAGGGGAATCCATGGCGACGAGAAGAATCCTGCTCCTGATCCCGGCTCTGGTCCTCGGCCTCGCGGCCGGGACGACCGCCGACACGACTCTATCCCCTTCGGGGCCGATGCTCGGCTTCAGCAATGATCACGCCACCGCCGAGCACGCGCTCGAAGCGCGCTTCGATTCCCACCTCGACGCCGCCGACCTCCGCGGCTGGATGAAGCGCCTGACGGCGCGGCCGCACCACGTCGGCTCCCCCTACGGCAAGGACAACGCGGAGTTCATGGCCGGCCTCTTCCGGTCGTGGGGGTTCCAGACCCAGATCGAGCAGTTCAAGGTGCTCTTCCCCACCCCGAAGACCCGCCTGCTCGAGATGGTGGCGCCGGGCCGGTTCAAGGCCTCCCTCTCCGAGCCGCCGATCCCCGAGGACTCGACCTCCGGGCAGACCGCCGAGCAGCTCCCCACTTACAACGCCTATTCGATCGACGGCGACGTCACCGGCGACCTCGTCTATGTCAACTATGGTGTGCCCAAGGACTATGAGGAGCTCGACCGCCGCGGTATCGACGTCAAGGGGAAGATCGTCCTCGCCCGCTACGGCGGCTCCTGGCGCGGCATCAAGCCGAAGGTGGCCGCCGAGCACGGCGCCGTGGGCTGCATCATCTTCTCCGATCCTTCCGGCGACGGCTACTCCCAGGGCGACGCCTACCCCAAGGGGGGATGGCGCTCCGACCGCAGCGTCCAGCGCGGCTCGGTGGCCGACATGCCGACCTACTCGGGCGACCCGCTCACCCCCGGCGTCGGCGCCACCGAGAACGCCAAGCGCCTGGACCTCAAGGACGCCACCACGCTGACCAAGATCCCGGTGCTGCCGATCTCCTACGGCGACGCCCTGCCGCTGCTCAAGGCGATGGCCGGCCCGATGGCCCCCGAGGACTGGCGCGGCAGCCTGCCGGCCCCCTACCACCTCGGACCCGGCCCGGCGCGGGTCCACCTCAAGCTGGAGTTCAACTGGAACCTGGCGCCGATCTACGACGTGATCGCCCGCATCCCGGGCTCCGAGCGCCCCGACGAGTGGGTGATCCGCGGCAACCATCACGACGCCTGGGTCAACGGCGCCTCCGATCCGATCAGCGGCCTGGTGGCCGAGCTCGCCGAGGCCCGCTCCCTGGGCGAGCTGGTCAAGACCGGCTGGAAGCCGAAGCGCACCGTCATCTACGCCGCCTGGGACGGCGAGGAGCCGGGGCTGCTCGGCTCGACCGAGTGGGCCGAGACCCACGCCGACGAGCTGCGCCAGCATGCCGCCGTCTACATCAACTCCGATAGCAACGCCCGCGGCTACTTCGGCGCCGGCGGCTCGCACCAGTTAGAGACCCTGGTCAACCAGGTGGCGCGCGACGTGACCGATCCCGAGAAGGGGATCAGCGTCCTCGACCGCGCGCTCGCCGCCACCGCCCTCTTCGCTCCCCCTGACAACCCGGACCGGGCGGCCAAGGCGCTCCGGCTGGAGCCGCTGGGCTCCGGCTCGGACTTCACCCCGTTCCTCCAGCATCTGGGGATCGCCGCCCTCAACATCGGCTACGGCGGCGAGGAGGAGTACGGGCAGTACCATTCGATCTACGACTCCTTCGACCACTTCACCCGCTTCGTGGACCCCACCTTCCAGTACGGCGTGGCGCTGGCCAAGACCGGCGGCCGGATCGTGCTCCGCCTCGCCGACGCCGACGTCCTCCCCTTCGACTTCGAGCGCTTCACCGCCTCGGTCAGCCGCTATGCCGACGAGGTCGAGAAGCTCACCGGCACCCTGCGCAAGGAGACCGAGGAGCGCAACGGCCGGCTCGACGACAAGGTCTACCAGGCGGTCGACGATCCCACCCAGAAGTGGTGGACGGCCCCGCCGCGGCTCGGTCCCGTGCCCTATCTCGACTTCTCGCCGCTGCAGAACGCCGTGGCCGCCCTCAAGTCCAGCGCCGCCGCCTATGCCAAGACGATGGCCGCCGCCACCGCCGGCGGCAAGGAGCCGGCCCCCGAGGTCCAGCAGCGCCTCGACGACGTCCTGATGAAGACCGAGCGCGCCCTCACCACCCCCGCCGGCCTCCCCCGCCGCGGCTGGTACGTCCACCAGATCTACGCCCCTGGCTTCTACACCGGCTACGGCGTGAAGACCCTCCCCGCCGTCCGCGAGGCCATCGAGCAGCGGCAGTGGCAGGAAGCCGGGGAGCAGATGAGCGTGGTGGCCGGCGCGATCACCGCCTTCGCCAAGGAGATCGATAAGGCGACGGCGCTGGTGGCGGCGCCGGCGGCGGCGGGGCCGTAAAGCGGAGACCACCCCGTCGGGAGAACCGCCATCCTGGCCAGGATGGCGGCTTTCCTGGTCACCCAAGTCTCTATCCTGGCCAGGATGGCGGCTTTCCTGGTCACCCAAATCACTATCCTGACCAGGATGGGGTTTTACTGGTCACCCAAGTCGCTATCCTGACCAGGATGGCGGTTTTACCGGTCACCCAAGTCGCTATCCTGACCAGGATGGCGACTTTCCTGGTCACCCAAATCACTATCCTGACCAGGATGGCGACTTCCTGGCTTCCCAAGTCACTATCCTGATCAGGATGGCGACTTTCCTAATCACCCAAGTCACCATCCTGACCAGGATGGCGACTTTCCTGGCTTCCCGAGTCTCTAGGCCCCAGCCCTCTCCAGATTGAGCGCGAGAAGGCGCTCCAGAATCTCCTCGTCGGAGATCGCCGAGTCCCAGCCGTAGGCGGCGAAGACGGCCTCGTCGAGCTTGCGGTGAGCGAGGTCCAGCCAGGTGGGACGCTGATTATAGAGATTCGTGAGCGTCCGCGCCTTGAGCTTCGCCGCCGCCTCATCGCCCTTCGGAACCAATCGCGGATACCGCACCGTTCCGATCCCCTGCGCGTCCGTATCCTGGAGATAACGAGCCCAGGGCCCATTCACCGAGCCGGGAAACTCCAGGATCTCCTCGCGGGTCCATTCCGGCGGGTTCAGCCAGCGGCTGCGTAGGTCGTCCAATTCCTTGGCGGCGGCGCCGATGGCAGATTCCTGGCCGGGCGTGGGGCGCGGGAAGGGGAAAGTTTCGAAGGTGGTGGTTGGGGTATAGCGGAAGCCGCTTTCCCGCTCACGGACCTGCGTGCCTTGCGAAAAGGCCCATATCTCATGCAACTTCGAGTGGAGAACACCAAAAAAATAGTCGTCTGACCGTGCGAACACGATTAATTGATGATCGGGCAATGTCGGCGAGTCTAGCCAAACGAACAGCCGAAACTTCGAAACCGTAGGAGTAGCAACGAAACGTGGGTGATCCCGCAAGGCGACACGCATCCCGGGTCTTGGCTCCACGTGGCGCCACCAATGGATCTTATAGATCTCCCGCCTATTCTCTCCTCGTTTTTCTTTGACATCTCTTGCTACGAGCGCGAAAGGGGCGGAATAGCGCGCGGCATCAGTCTCTGCAAGGGAGACTCCGAAATCAATGATGAACAGCTCTCTTCGGAGGAGGGTCAAATTGGCCACGTTGAACCATGGCCTGAGCACATCTGAGTTCGGAACTCCATGAGGATTCGGCTCCCGCAGCAGACTGACTGCGTCCGATAGAATGATGTTGAACTTGCCGCCCTTCGTGTCCCCCATGAATGCGATGCCTGAATTCTCAGCGAGCAAGCGCGAGTTTGCAACGTTAACCGTCGCCGAAAGATTGGCATGGATTTCGACAGCCTCTTTACCATCGAGAACACGAAGAGGTTCCTGGCCTGCATCAAATCCCACCATTGAGACATGGACCGTGGCCCCATCCAGGAACCAGTCTCGATCGCTTTCCGCGAAGAAAATGTCACCGCTCTGCTTGATACGATTCAAAACTTCGCGGTTTGCTCCTCCCCGAATCCCCTGAGTCGCAAGAAGACCTACTCGATCGCAGGAACCTTTCTCGATCAATGACCGCGCCTTCTCAAACCAGTAGCAACAAAGATCGGCTTCTGCGGGCACTCGTTCAGTCCATAGCTCGAAAAGGCTCTCTACGTAACTGTCTCCTAGGGCAGCTCGCATCTTCTTGCCGCCTAGAAACGGCGGGTTCCCCACAATGAAATCAACCTTGGGCCACTCGGGCTCCTTCGGGTTCTCCGGATCTGAGAGATCCAGGATCGCATCCCTGCACTCGAAGGTATCCATCGGACGCAGCACGGGATCTTCAGGCTCGCCGAAGCCGTTATGCCGGATCCATTGGAGGTACCCGATCCAGACGCTCATCTGGGCGAGCTCGAAAGCGTAGGGATTGATCTCGATGCCGTGGAGCTGCCAGGGGCCGACGATCGGGGGAAAGCCAGGGAAGCTGCGGTCCATGGCGTAGAGGATCAGTTCCTTTTCCAGATCTTTGAGCTTCTGGAGGGTCACATAGAGGAAGTTGCCCGAGCCACAGGCTGGGTCGAGCACCTGGACCTTGCTCAGCCGCTCCCAGAAGCGCCGCAGAAGGAGGTCGGCCTCCAGGCGAGCCTTGCGGAGCGCGGGACCCTGGAGCCCTTCGGCGGGAAGCTTGGCGCGCTCCTTGTCCGTGGGGTCTTTCTTGCCCGTCGCGAGGACGTTCTCGACGACGCGCCGGACCTCGGCCCATTCGCGGCGGAGCGGCTGCATCACGACCGGCTCGACAAGGGTCTCGATGTCCTCGCGGCTGGTGTAGTGGGCGCCGAGCTGTGAGCGCTTGTCGGGGTCCATGCCGCGCTCGAAGAGGGTGCCGAAGACAGACGGATCGATGGCGCTCCAGTCGAGCCTGGCGGCCTTGCGCATCTCCTTCAGCTCCTCGCGGGTGGGAGTGAGGATGGGGCCGTTGGTGAACAGGTTGCCGTTGAAATGGCGGATGATCTCGACGCCCCAGAAGCCGCCCTGAGACATCGCCTGGAAGAGCTCGCGCACCAGACGGGCAAAGACCTCGGTCCGGTCGTCGCTGTTCTTGATCAGCCGGGTGAAGATCTTGTCGGGGAGGAGATTCACGTCCTCGGCGAACAGGGCGAAGACGACGCGGTCGAGGAAGCGGGCGACCTCATGGGAGTCCAGGCCTCGGGCACGCATGGTCTGCGCGATGGCGGCGATGCGGCTGGCGGCCTCCTGGGTGATGGCCTCGCGGGTGGTGCCGGGCTCGAGCCGTTTCGGATCGAAGAAGACAGCGCGGACGATCTCCAGGTTTTCGGGCTTGGCGAGATCCTTGAGGGCGATATCATGGACGATGGCCGGCCGGTTGGTGAAGTTGGTGTGGACGACGATGCGGCCCATGTCGCACACTACGAGGAGGGGCGGGTTCTCCAACGCCTCGCGGTAGCGCAGGAGCTGGTCGTAGGCGCCGGCGAGGTCGGCGTGGCGCCTCTTGTACTCCCAGGCGAAGAAGCCCCGTTTCCAGACGTCGGCCCAGCCGGAGCCGCCTCCATACTTGGCGGCGCCCTTCTCGAAGGTGAAGGTTTCGCCCTCCGGGTCCGCCTCGGCCGGCTTGGGATGGCCGAGGATCTCGCACAGGTCGAGGAAATGCTGCTGCGAGGCGGAGCGCTCGGTGAGGGCGACCTGGGACCACTTGCGGATGAAGTCGTGGACGTTCATGGGCATACGGCCCGGAGTCTAGCGCAAGGGGTAGCCGACGCCCGCCCTCCTCACTGCGTCTTCTTCGCCTTCGCCGCGGCGGCGGCCGCCTTGTAGGTGCGGTAGCTCTCGTCGGGCTTGCCCAGGATCCTCAGCACGGCGCGGACCTTTCCGTGGCCGTCGCGGATCACCTGGTGCCACTCGAAGGAGGGCGCGCTGTTCATCTGGTCGATCCAGGCGGTATCGCCCGAGAGCGCCTGACGGATGGCCCGGTCGACGTCGTCGGCGATGAATAAGCGCTCGGGCCTGACCACTCCCGCTGGCGCCTTGAGCACAGATCCGGCGGTGCTCTTGCCAGCCGTGGCGGTGGTGAGCACGAATTCGACGGTCTCTTCCCCGCCGCGGCGGTGGTGACCGCAGATCCGGCGGTGCTCTTGTGGGCCGCGGCGGTGGTCATCGCAGATCCGGCGGTGCTCTTGTGGGCCGCGGCGGTGGTCATCGCGGATCCGGCGGTGCTCTTGTGGGCCGCGGCGGTGATGAGCGCGGATCCGGCGGTGTCTTGGATGTCGCGGCGGTGGTACGCGCGGATTCGGCGGCGCTCCTGCGTGCCGAAGTCGTGACCCAATCGCCCGGCCTCACCCCTTTCCCACCTCCACGTCGAACACCCCCGTCTGCACCTTGCCGCCGCTCCTGACCTGCACCCAGAGGCGGTAGCGGCCGGGTTGCGGGAACTCGTAGGGGAAGGAGACCACGCCGGCGGCGGCGCTCGTGGGGCTCATGGCGGCCATTCCCGACATCGGAGTCATCGGGGCCACGGCGGGCAGCGACGCCACGCCCTCCTCCCTCCCCTTCTTCGCGAAGGCCTCCTGGGCGGCCATGCTGACGGTGCCCATGGGGTGGAGGTGGACGAAGACCTCGCCGCCCGCGCGGTCGCCGCCCTTCTCATGGTTGTCGCGGCGATTGTCCCGGACAATTACGGCGTGCCCCTGCATCCCCATGTAGGGCTCGAGGACGGCGGGGCGGCCGTCCGCGCCGCGGACCTCGAAGCGGAGGGTGGCCTCGCGGTTCGCCACCAGAGGGGACTGATGCCAGAGCATGGTGCCGCCGTCGTCCAGAAGACAGAGCTTCGGTCCGGCGGTGGCCATCCCCGCCGCCAGCGGCTCGGTGACGCGCCAGGAGTCGTCGGGATCGGTGGCGGCGGCATTCGAGGTGCTCGCGGGCGCCCCGCTCGCCGGCGAAGCCGGGATCTCCACCCGGTCCACCAGGGTCTGCGGGAAGCCGCTCTCGTGGACCACGTCGGCGTAGAGGCGGTAGGTGCCGGCGGGGAGAGAGGGGAGATCGACGCGGTAGTCGGCCGCTCCCCGCGGCACCGGATGGAGGTGGGCGAAGGCATCGAAGCCCGGCTCGCGGACCAGGAAGAGGTGCATCAGCTTGCCGTGATCGGGGGTGATCGGCGACCACTCGGTCTGCCGTTCGTCGTCGATCCGGAGGTCGAGCACCCGCCGGTCTCCTTCGAGGAGCGTCGAGGTCCGCACGCGGAAGGGTTTGAAGATCCCCCGCCGCGCCTTGACGTCGGCATGGTCCCACCAGCTCTTGCCCCCCCAGAGGGCGAAGGCGAAGAGGATCGCCGCGACGAGCGTCAGGACGCGAGCCCGGGCGCGGCGGCGCGCGTCGACCGCCTCCCCCGGCGGCAGCGCGCTCTCGCGGGCGGCGGCGCCGACGATCGAGACCGCGCCCGCGAAGAGGAAGAGGCCGAGGGCGACGAGGATCGCTCCCAGGGTCCGGTCCATCCCCAGGACCTTGCTCGGCACGGCGGTGACCGGCACCAGCGCCACCCCCGAGCCCGCCGGCCCCTTGATGTCCACCCGCACGGTGTAGGACGAGGATTCCATCAGCCAGAGCTGGCCGCTCCAGGTGTCCGCGGCCCCCGGCACCGGCGCGGCCGCTTCCGGCGGCGGCGCCCCCTTGAAGCCGGCCCGGTACTGCACCGGCTGCACGCTCACCGAGTCCACCTTGCGGCCGTCCCGCAGGCGCACCGTGACCTCCGCCTGCCCCGGGATCACCGGCGGAAGGCGGACGACCACCCGCACCGGATAGGGGCCGGCGTCGCCGTCGTAGAAGACGTTCGGGCTGCCGACGTGCGCCCGCGCCGGCGCTGCGGCCAGGAGCAGCGCCAGGACCAGGAGCGGCAGCGCCCCGAACCGCCGGATCACCTCTGCACCCGCGCCATCCAGCTCCCCCACCAGAGGCCGACGCGGGTCGAGGCGATCGCCCAGAGCAGGGCGATCCCCAGCCGCCGCGGCGTCATCGGGTCCTCCTGGAGCCGCCAGAACTCATGGTGGAACGAGCCCGGGTGCGTGAAGTAGGCCCAGAAGCTGTCCCCCGCGAAGAACCAGTTGCGCGCCGCCGGCGAGAGCTGGAAGTCGGCGAAGGGCCAGTGGACGGCGATGAACAGGGCGAAGAACGCGACCCCGATCGTCACCGCGTCCAGCCAGCCCCCCCGCTTCTCCGGCCGGCGCTGGAGGAGGAGGTCGATCGCCAGGGCGGGGACGACCAGCAGCAGCGGGAAGAGCGGCGGCGCCATGTGGTCCACCGGTATGTTGATCGGCCCGAGCTTGGGAGTGGCCGGGAAGAGCGGCAGGATCCAGACCATCAGGGCGGTGATCGCCATATAGAAGGCCGCCGTGATCGTCGCCGCCCAGCGCAGCCGGGAGGAGCGCGCCACGCCGACCAGCAGGAACGGCAGGAGGGCCGCCATCAGCTCATAGAAGAGGCCGCCGTGCCGGCGGTTCGGCTCGCTGTACTCCACCAGCAGAGTGGTGATCATCAGCACCACGATCCCGGCCGCGTAGAGATGGGCGAGGCCGAGCCGGCGGACCGCTCCCGCCGGCGCGCGGTTCTGGGCGGCCAGCGCGATCAGCATGGCGCCGAGTTGGATGGTCATCATGCCGGCGCCGAGCAGGGCGTGCGGGGGCGAGAGCACCTGGACGTCGAGGCCGTAAGCGTTGTGCCACCAGTTGTCGAACGGCGCCGAGGTGAGCATGGCGAACGCACCCCACACCGCCACCCAGGCGCCGAACGGCGCGTAGAACCCCCAGAAGCGCACCATCGTGGCCTTCTCGGCGGCGCTGCCCGCGAAGGTGGTGCGCACCGCCAGCGCGCCGCAGGAGATCCCCGCCAGCACGCCGCCCAGGTAGATCGCCATGTGGGCCGGAGTCCAGAAGGTGTCCCGCCCGATCGTCATGTGCCACGAGATGTCCCAGAGCAGGCCGACGATGATGCTGGTCGAGCCCGCGAGCATCGCGGTCAGGGTCCACGGCAAATCCGCCGCACGCTCTCGCGGGCGGGCGGCGGGCATCTCGGCGGCGGAAGTCACTGGGGCCAGGGATTCCATGGGACGGTCCTCCTCGGCAAAGTCCTCCAGGAAGGGTATACGGATTTTGGGGGGAGAAGGTCCAGGAGATCGCCCACGGCCAGCGTTGGCGGCCTGCGACCTCACCCTCGGTCCCTCTCCTGAAGGAGAGGGAGGGCCTGACGGGGGCCGCGTCGCAGTCGTCCCCCTTCTCCTCTAGGAGAAGGGGATAGGGGGTGAGGTCGCAGGCCGCGGGGGCCGATCGAAGCGAGGAGGTGTGTGGAAGAGGTTGCGCGTTCGCCCCACCCCTCGACTCAGCACCCGCCCTGCGCCAGGATACCTCTCCTATGAACCGCCCGTTCCGCGTTCCCACCCGCGTCCTGATGGCTCCCGGCTGCCTCGCGCAGCTCTCCGGGATCGTCGCCGGCTACGCGCCGGACAAGGTGCTGATGGTGACCGATCCGGGGATCGAGGAGACCGGCGTCCCCGAGCGGGTCTGGCAGGAGTTGGCCGCGCGGGAGATCGAGGCGATCACCTTCGACGACGTCGAGCCCAACCCAAGGGCCGCCACGGTCGACCGGCTGGCGGAGTGGGGTCGGGAAGAGGGGGTCTCGCTGGTGGTCGGGATCGGCGGCGGCAGCGTGCTCGACGCCGCCAAGGCCGCCGCCATGGTGATCCCCAACGGCGGCACCGCCGAGAGCTATGAAGGGCGCGAGCGCTTCACTGAGGACCCCCTCCCTTTCATCGCCGTGCCCACCACCTGCGGCACCGGCTCGGAGGTGACCTGGGTCTCGGTGCTCACGGTGGAGGAGCGGCAGGCCAAGATCAGCGTCAAGGGGGAGCGGATGTTCCCCGACTGGGCGGTGGTCGACGCCGATCTCCTCGTCACCCTGCCCAGCCGCCTGGTCGCCTGGACCGGCGTGGACGCCCTCACCCACGCCGTCGAGGCCGCCACCTGCCGCCTCGCCAATCCGGTATCGGACGCCCTGGCGGAGAAGGCGATCTCGCTGCTCTTCCGCTACCTCCGCCGCGCCGTCCTCGACATCGCGAACGACCCCGAGGCACGCGAAGGCGTAATGCGTGCCTCCACCCTCGCCGGCCTCGCCTTCGGCAACGCCGACGTCGCCGCCGTCCACTGCCTCTCCGAAACACTCGGCGGCCGCTGGAACATCCCCCACGGCCTCGCCAACGCCGTCCTCCTGGCGCCGGTCACCCGCTACAACTTCGACGCCTGCGCCGGCAAGCTCGCCACCCTCGACGCCACCCTGCAGGCGGACAGCACCGAAGGCTTCCTCCCCGCCCTCGAAGACCTCCTCCGCGACCTCAACATCCCCCACTTCCGCGACCTCGGCATCCCCGCCGACGCCTACCCCTGGATCGCCGAGCGCGCCGCGCAGAACGGCTCGAATTCGTCGAATGCGCGGGAGATGGGAGCGGCGGAGTATCTGGAGATTCTGGGGGGGCTGTAGAGGGGAGGCGGGCGTCCATGGTCCTGCGACCTTATGCGGTTTCTTGTAAACGACCGTGGCGACTTCTAGACATCCCCTTGAGACTCGGTCACTGAAAAATGTGAACGCTTCCTCCAAGAGAGCTTAGAAAAGAAATATGTGATAACACCTAATGGACAAACAGCCGACAGAAGCGGCCCCAATCGAGCGTGCAGCAGTAAGGCAGCCATTAGGCACGCGATTGAACAGCTCTCCCATAAGATCATTTGCCAGTAGAACTTGATCTCGTCAGGGCTGCAAGAACCTTTACTGTGGAGACACGAGATTTGCTCAAGGATATCCCACACTAAGTATAGCACCATGAATCCCAGATAGATTGACAGTATCCAGGCAACCTCCGGAACTGCTCCCGGGTCATCGAGAGCCAACAAGCGGACTGTTTCGTCTAAGCCAACGAGAAAGATTAAATCTAGGAAGAAGAAGGTCTTCCGGAAGTTACTGGTATAGACTAAGTAAAGGTAATCGCATCCGTAAAACCAAAGCGTCACGCAAAGCAATATGAGTTTAAGAGCTATGGTAGAGCTGAAGGCGCATTCAGTCGGGTGCATCACCAACCATAGCTGGCACTCAATTGCGCCTAGGGCTTGGTAGATAATACTCCCAAGGACAGCGGGATAGATCAATCCCGCCATCAGATCCTTCAACGTTTTCTCAGGACTAATTGACACTTTCATGTACTCTATTACCACTCCTCTCGCCTAACCGAAATCTGGCCACCGGCCGGCCGACAGGTTAAATACAACGTCATGGGCTCTTGCCTTCGTCGCATGTCTTTCATTCTGTAGGCACTTTGAATTCTACGTCGTTCGCTGAACCTCGTCAATTCGGGAGAGCCTGTCGTGTTGGCTCCGCCTGTCCAACGAGCCGCTGGCGCTTGGACCCTTCAAGCTCCTGGGGCGATGCCCACGCTCTCATCCATATCTTGGGTCAGAGGGTGGGGGATCGCCCAGAGGGCGGGCTTTGAACAGCCTGCGGTTTTAACCGCAGGTTCGGATGTCTCCGAGGTCCCCAAACCCCGGAGGGGTGGCCGATTGGTGAAAATCGGCCGCCCGTTGGGCTTGGGATGATCTGGGGTGCTCGTCACCTGGCGTTAAAACGCCAGGCTGGGCAAAGCCCGCCCTCTGGGCTATCCCCCTCCTTCCGACGCAGAGATGTGTGAATAGGGTGCGCTGACGCCACCAGGCTATTCAAATGCCCGCCCCTTCGGGGCTCGCGCTAGCTTTCCGAGCACACTCTCAGAGCACCGCCCCCGCCTCCCCCAGCATCGCCCACCGCACCAGCGGCACCGGCGGCCCACCATACGAGAGGAACCGGTCGTGGAACTCCCGCCACGCCTCCTTGCCCCCGCGGTCGGCCGCCCAGTCGTCGCGCAGCTTGCGGACCATCAGCTTGCCGAGGGTGTAGTTGAGGAAGCCGGGATCGAAGGCGCCGCGGTTGGCTTGCTGGCGGGCGTTGGCTGGGTCCTGGAGCCCTTCTTCGCGGAACATTCTTTCGGCCTCTTCCAGCGTCATGGTGCCAGCGTGGAGGCCGAGGGCTACGAGGTAGCGGACGTTGCGCAGCAGGGCGTTCTGGAGCTGGCCGAGGTGGAGGAAGGGGTCGCCGTCGCCGAAGCCGGCCTCCCACATCAGCTCCTCGGAGTAGTGGGCCCACCCCTCGGCGAAGCCGTAGGTGATGAACAGGCGCGCTAGCTCGGACTCGCTCCGGTTGGAGTGCAGGAACTGCAGGAAGTGGCCGGGCCAGACCTCGTGGATGGAGACGAACAGGAGGTCGGCCTCGTTGGGGATGTACTGCTCCTGCTCCGTCGCCGACCAGGAGGGGTCCGGCGGCGCGATGTAGTAGATGGAGGGCAGGTGGCGGTCGTAGGGGCCGGGGATGTCGATGTAGGCCGAGTTCCAGCGCTGATAGGGGGGCGCCTCCGCGATCAGCGCCTCCTCCTCGCCCAGAATCGAGACCAGCCCGGCCTCCTCGACGAACCGGCGCAGACCGGCGAGCTGGCGGCGGGCGGCTTCGACGGGCCCTTCCGCCGGCTTGCGCGCGCTCACCCGGGCGAGCGCTTCGGCCACCGGCAGTCCCGGCGCGAAGGCGGCGAGCGCCTCCTTCAGCGCGGTCAGGTTGCGCTCCAGCTCGCGCCGGCCCGCCGCTTCCAGATCCGCCAGCGGCAGGTCCACCCTTTCGGTCTCCCGCAGCATGCGGGCGAACAGCTCGGGACCGAGACGGAAGTCGCCGCCGACGCCGCTGTCGACACCCGGTGCCGGGAGCTGCGCGTGGAACCAGGCGCCGAGCTCGCGCAGCTCCCTTGCCGCCTCGGCGTTGGCGGCCTGGAATTCCGCGTGGAGGTCCGCGTCCTCGACGGCCGCGAACAGCGGCGGCACGTCGGTCTCCAGGTAGCTGGCGAGGCCGGCGAAGGTCGTCTCGCCCAGCTCGGCGTGCGTGCGGGGCATCGGGGTGAGCAGGTTGGCCCGCACCTGGCCGGCGGCGCGCGGCACGGCCCGCGCCCAGTCCACGAAGGCCCGCATCCGCTGCTCCAGCGGGGCGTACTCGCGGGTCAGGTAGAGGCTGGGATCGAGCGGGCCGGCGTAGAAGAGCGGGTTGCGCCGGGGCCACTCGGCGGCCTCCAGCCAGAAGAGGTCGGAGTCCACGACCACCTTCACCATCTCGCGCTCGAAGGCCCGCCGCTCGTCGAGCGTCGCGGGATCGAACTCCTCCGCGCACTCCCGCTGCGCCCGCAGCCAGGCGCTCTCGTGCGCCAGCGCCTCCGGGCTCCAGTCCGGCAGCCGGCCGTCGAATTCGTGGCGGCCCGCGCCGGCCGCGAAGGTGGGATGGAGCTCGAAGTATCCGGCCAGGAAGGAACGCACGAAGTGACCCCAGCCGCCGGCGACCACCGAGGCGTCGAGGCAGGGGGTGCCCATGGTTTCGGCGTCCATGGCCGGAGAGTCTACCCGGTCTGGAGTACCATGGAGCGCAGTTCCACGCAGGGCTCTGGGAGGGATCATGGCCGAGCAGAATCTCGCGAACCACGCAAAGTTCGTTCCGGGCTATCACTACATCACCTTCGCCCTCTTGGGGATCAACTTCATCTGGTCGATCTTCCGGCTGATCTACGGGATTCCGGGTGTGCTCGTCTGGGACCGCCTGGTGACCCTCGGAGTGGCCTTCGCCCTGCTGTTGATGGCCTGGTACCTCCGCGTCTTCCCCCTGAAAGCGCAGGACCGGGTGATCCGCCTGGAGGAGACTTTGCGCCTGGAGCGCCTGCTGCCGGCGGATCTCAGAAGTCGTATCGGCGAGCTCCGCCCCGGCCAGCTTATCGCCCTCCGCTTCGCCAGCGACGCAGAGCTCCCCGAGCTGACCCGCGAGGTGCTCGGCGGCGGGCTCACCACCCCGGGCGAGATCAAGAAGCGGGTCCGGAGCTGGCGGGCGGATTATCTTAGGATGTAGGGGCGCCCGGGCGTCGGCGGCAATACCAATGAACAGATTTGCATTCCTGCTCGCATCTCTCCTCGTGGCCCCCGCGCTCGTCCACGCCCAGGCCACGGCCGCCTGGCGCGCGATGAACCAGCCGGCCGAGCCGTACCGCATCGCCGGCAACATCTACTACGTCGGGGCGAGCGACATCGCCTCCTACCTGATCGCGACGCCGGAGGGGGACATCCTTCTCGACGGCGGCTTCGTGGAGACGGCGCCGATGATCGAGGCGAACCTCCGCAAGCTCGGGTTCAAGCTGGAGGAGGTCAAGGTTCTGATCAACAGCCACGCGCATCTCGATCACGCCGGCGGCCTGGCGGAGCTGAAACGGGCGACCGGCGCGAAGCTCTTCGCCAGCGAGCGCGAGGCTCCCCTCCTCGCCCGCGGCGGCAAGGGCGATCCCTATTTCGCCGACCGGGCCACCTTCCCGCCGGTCCAGGCGGACCACACCCTCCGCGACGGCGACACGGTCACCCTCGGCGGCACCACCCTGACCGCCCATCTCACGCCAGGGCACACGAGGGGCAACACGACGTGGACGATGAAGGTGAAGGAGGGGGACCGGACGTACGACGTGGTCTTCGCCGGCAGCGCGTCGATCCTGGCCGAGGGCATCTTGACCAGGAACGCGGCCTATCCGGAGATCGCGGCGGATTACGCGTTGACCTTCCGCGTCCTCGCATCCCTCCCGTGCGACATCTTCCTCGGCTCCCACGCCTCGTTCTTCGACGGCCTGGACAAGGCGAAGCGCCTGCGCGAGGGAGCGAAGGAGAACCCCTTCGTGGACCCGCAGGGGTACCGGGAGTACGTCGCGCGCAGCGAGAAGGCATACCGGGAGGAGATGCGGCGGGAGGGCGCGGCTGCGCCCCAGCGGCCCTGAATGCCCGTCAGGAAGCGTCCGTGGCCTGCGACCTCAACCCCTATCCCCTTCTCCTAAAAGAGAAGGGGGACGACTGCGATGCGGCCCCCGTTGGGCCCTCCCTCTCCTTTAGGAGAGGGACCGAGGGTGAGGTCGCAGGCCACGGACGCTTCGAAAAATTGCCCTAGCTGACCGTATACATCGCCGCCGCCCGCAGGATCTCGGGGCCGATGGGGGCGGTGGCGCGGGGATCGCTCTCGAGAGTGACCATGATCCCCTTGGTGCCGGCCGGCATGTGCCGGGAGCTCAGCTCGATCCGCGCTCCGGGCTGGGCGGAGAACGAGCCCGCGTTCACCGCTCCCGAATCGGCCACGAACCAGAGCTTGTAGGTCTTGCCGGACTGCACGGGCTCCAGCCCATGGAGAGCCATGTACCAGTGCTGGTGGTCGGCGCCGACGAAGAGGACGCCGTGCGCTCCCGGCTGAAGCGGCGGCTTGCCCATCGGACGCATGGGGCTGACCAGCACGGCCGGCGAGGTGACGAGCGCGAACTTGTCGCGCAGGTCGAGGCTGTCGGACTCGGCCTGCCGCGCCTGCGCGAGGGCCCCGTCCGTCCGCGCGCGCTCGGCGGAGAGCTCCTGCCGGAGCTCGGCGATGGTGTCGCGCTGCGTCCCGATCTGCGTGTAGAGCCAGCCGGAGAGGCCGAGCGCCGCCAGGGCGAAGGCCGCGGCGAGGGCCAGCGGCCAGCGGGAGGGGCGCACCGGCCGCGAGGCCGCTCCGGCGGCGGCGGGCCGCCGCTGCACCGCGAATTCCTGGGTAGACGAGCGCGGGAACGGGGGGGGCGTCAGCGCCGAGGGGCGCGGCGGCGCGGCCGCGGCCGGCGCGTCGATCCGGGCGGTCCGGACGGCGCCGGCGGGCAGGGTCTCGTCGCCATGGATCAGCGTCATCAGGCGACCCTTGACGCCTGGCGAGGGCGCCACGGGCTCCAACTCGTAGGGGAGCAGCCCCAGGACTTCGGCGTAGAGGCGCGCCAGCGTGGCTCTCTCCTCCTGGCTCTCGTCCAGGGGCTCGTTCGCGCGGCCTTCGCGGCCTTGCGGACGCGCGGCTTCCGGCAGCCCGATAAGCCCCTTTTCCAGGGACTCGACCGCCTCCAGGATCATCAGGTCTTCGGTTTGCGGTTCGCCGTTCACGATGTCTCGCCGTTCACGATCTTGCCGTTCTCACAACAGTTGCCGGATCTCGTCCCGCAGGGCGCTGCGCAGCTTCTTCATCGCCAGGAGGGTCCGGGTCTTCACCGTGCCCAGCGGGAGCTCGGCCCGGGCCGCGATCTCGCTCTGGCTGAGCCCCTGGTAGAACGCCATTTCGAGGACCTGCCGCTGCTCGTCGGGGAGCTTCGCCAGCTCGGAGCGCACCCGTTCCCGCCGCTCATGGATGAATACGGTCTCCACGCCCTCGGGGGATGCATGCTCGACCGGATTCGCCTGCGCCGAGCTCTCGTGGGTGCGCTCGACCACCTTGCGGGTGCGCAGGCGGTCGATGGCGCGGCTGCGGGCAATCAGGACCAGCCAGGTGGAGACCGAGGAGCGCCCGGGGTCGTAGCGCCCGGAGTGGTTCCAGACGTGGAGGAAGACCTCCTGGAGCACCTCCTCGGCGTCGGGCAGGCTGCCCAGGATCCGCCGCCCCAGCGCCAGCAGGGTGGGCGCGTGGCGGTCGTAGAGGGCGTCGAGCGCCGCCGGCTGACGGTCGGCGACCTGGCGCATCAGGGCCCCGTCGGTCATGGCGTCGGAGGTGGCTGGAGCGGAGGCGGGGTTCATTCCGAGTGGTTCGGGAGCCTCGGTGAGCCGGGCTAGGATACCATGACCCGCATGGACGGAACCTCGACCCCTGAAGCTTCAACTCCAGACGCGGCGACCCGCACCGTGGGCCCGCGCCAGCCGGCGATCCGGGTGGTCCTGATGCCCAAGGACACCAACGCCCTGGGTACCATCTTCGGCGGCATCATCCTCTCCTACATCGACCAGGCGGGAGCCGTGGAGGCGCACCACCACGTCCCCCTCCCCGGCCGGCTGGTGACGGTGGCGATGCGGGAGGTGGTCTTCCACTCCCCCGTCTTCGTGGGCGACCTGGTGAGCTTCTTCACCGAGACGCTGCGGGTGGGGCGCACCTCGGTGACCATCAAGGTGACCGTGGAGGCCGAGCGCAGCACCGGCTCCGGCCGCGTCAAGGTCACCGAGGCCGAAGTGGTCTACGTCCACGTCGACCGCGACAACCAGCCGGTGCCGATCCCGGCGCGGGCGGGAGAAGCCTCAAAGGCGTGAGGATCCCGGGCGTCCGTGGCCTGCGACCTCATCCCCTATCCCCTTCTCCTGAAGGAGAAGGGGGACGACTGCGATGCGGCCCCCGTCAGGCCCTCCCTCTCCTTTAGGAGAGGGACCGAGGGTGAGGTCGCAGGCCGCCCCCCCGCCCATTCATGTTATAGAGTCCTCTGCGGCCGGGCGTGCCGCCCGGCGTTCCTGTTTTAGAGAACGTTTTACCCCTGATAGGAGATCTCGCAAAGAGATGGCCACCGCTCCGCTGTCCCGCCGCTGGTCCCCGGCCGATTCCCGCGACCTCTACAACATCCAGGGGTGGGGGAACAACTATTTCTCCGTCAACGACGCCGGCTTCATGGTCGTCCATCCCGGCGGCCCCGGCTCGCCGGCCATCGACCTCAAGGAGCTGGTGGACGAGGTGCGCGAGCGCGGCATCAGCCTGCCGCTGCTGATCCGCTTCTCCGAGATCATCAAGGCGCGCGTGGTCCAGCTCAACGAGGCCTTCGCCCGGGCGATCAAGGAGTACGAGTACAAGGGGACCTACCGCGGCGTCTATCCGATCAAGGTCAACCAGGACCGCTACCTGGTCGAGCGGCTGGTCGAGTACGGCCGCCCCTACCACTACGGCCTGGAGGCGGGCTCGAAGCCCGAGCTGCTGGCCGTGATGGCGATGCTGGAGGACGAGGAGGCGCTGATCATCTGCAACGGCTACAAGGACGAGGAATACATCGAGACCGCGCTCCTCGCCTCGAAGCTCGGCCGGCACGTGATCCTGGTGGTCGAGAAGGCCTCCGAGCTGCCGCTGATCCACCGCATCTCGCAGAAGATGGCCGTGCGGCCGCGGATCGGCATCCGCTCGCGCCTCTCCGCCCGCGGCGCCGGACACTGGGAGGCGTCGGGGGGCGACCGCTCGAAGTTCGGCCTCTCGGGGCGCGACCTGCTGGGCGCCGTCGCCTACCTGAAAGAGAACGACCTGCTCGACACCTTCGAGCTCCTCCACTTCCACTTGGGCAGCCAGATCTCCTCGATCCGCTCGGTGAAGGACGGCCTGCGCGAGGCGACCCAGGTCTACGTCAACCTGGTCGAGATGGGGGCGCCGCTGCGTTACCTCGACGTCGGCGGCGGCCTCGGCGTCGACTACGACGGCTCGCAGACGAACTTCACCTCGTCGCTCAACTACACCCTCCAGGAGTACGCCAACGACATCGTCTTCGGCATCCTGGAGGTGTGCGACGCCCGCGGCGTGCCGCATCCGACGATCGTCTCCGAGTCCGGCCGCGCCACCGTCGCCCACCACGCGGTGCTGGTGATCGACGTCCTCGGCGTCTCCGAGTTCGAGGTCGGCAAGCTGCCGCGCAAGCCCCCCACCGACGCCGAGCCCTCGCTGCGCAACCTCTTCGAGACCTACAAGGAGGTGTCGCGCAAGAACGTGCTGGAGTCCTACCACGACGCCATGGCCTCCCGCGACGAGTGCCTGAGCCTGTTCAACCTCGGCCACCTCTCGCTGGAGGATCGCGGCCTCGCCGAGGACCTGTTCTGGGCGACCTGCCAGAAGATCCTCCGCATCGTGCGCTCCCTGCCGCAGGTCCCCGAGGACCTGGAGGGGCTGGAGCGGACGCTCGCGGACACCTACTTCTGCAACTTCTCGGTGTTCCAGTCGGTGCCCGACTCCTGGGCGATCGACCAGCTCTTCCCGGTGGTGCCCATCCACCGCCTCGACGAGGAGCCCTCGAACCGCGCCGTGCTCGCCGACATCACCTGCGACTCGGACGGCAAGATCGACCACTTCATCGACCGCCGCGACGTCAAGGACGTGCTGGAGCTGCACAACTTCGTCTCCGGCACCCCCTATTACCTGGGGGTGTTCCTGGTCGGCGCCTACCAGGAGATCCTCGGCGACCTCCACAACCTCTTCGGCGACACCAACACCGTCCACGTGGCGCTCGACAAGGACGAGGACTACAAGATCGAAGGGGTGGTCAGCGGCGACACGGTGAGCGACGTGCTCCGCTACGTGCGCTACAACCGCGACGACCTGGTGGCCCGGGTGCGCAAGTCGGCCGAGATCGCCCTGCGCGCCAAGCGGATCACCCTCGAGGAGTCGCGGCTGCTCCTGCGCCGCTACGAGGAAGGGCTGTCGGGATACACTTATCTGGAGCAGGATTAGCCTGGAACAGGACTGAAGGAGTACCCATGAAAACGCAGGCCACCGTCGTCGACCCTCTCATCGACCGGCTCTGCGACGCGGTCCGTCTCGGCGACGTCACCGCGATCGCCCAGCGGATCAAGAGCGATCTCGAATCCTTCATCCCCGCCGAGGGGCTGATCCTGCCGGAGCACTTCCGGCAGCCGAAGCCGGACGCCTACGCCCGCCGCCTCCTCTACCGCGACGAGGAGCTCGGCTTCACCGCCATCGTCATGACCTGGGGGCCGGGGCAGCGCACCTCCCTGCACGACCACGCCGGCATCTGGTGCGTCGAGGGGGTGCTCGAAGGCACGATGCAGGTGACGCGCTACGAGCTGCTGGAGGAGGGGGAGGACGGCGTCTGCCGCTTCGCCGAGCGCGATTCGGTGACCGCGGTGGCCGGCAGCGCCGGCGCCCTGATCCCGCCGTTCGACCACCACATCCTGGCCAACGCCGATCCGTCCAGCTCCTCGCTGACCCTCCACGTCTACGGCGGCGAGATGACCCACTGCGACGTCTTCCAGCCGCAGGCGGGAGATCCGTCTTCCAATGGAAGATACCTGCGATGTACCCGGCAGCTCTCTTACGACGACTAGCCTCAAGCCCGATGACGACGCCCAAGACCCACCCCCGCCTGCGGATCCGCCAGGAGCAGCCGCTCAACGCCGAGCCGGCGCCCGATGTCCTGCTCGACCAGTTCTTCACGCCCAACGACCTCTTCTTCATCCGCGGCCACGGCGACATCCCCGCGGTCGATCCGGCCGCCTTCCGGCTGGCGGTCGACGGCCTCGTCGAGCGCCCCCTCGCGCTGTCGCTGGACGATCTCCGCGGCTTCCCGCGGGCGACGGTGGGGGCCACCCTCCAGTGCGCGGGCAACCGCCGGCGCGAGATGATGGCGGTGGCGCCCATCCCCAACGAGCTCCCCTGGGGCTCCGAGGCGATCAGCAACGCCGAGTGGTCGGGGGTCCCCCTGCGCGAGGTGCTCGCCGCGGCCGGGCCGAAATCCGGCGCGCGCCACGCCGCCTTCCTCGGCCTCGACGAGGCGGAGCGCCACGGCCACCGCTTCCAGTTCGGCGGCTCGATCCCGCTCGGCAAGGCGCTCCACCCCGAGGTGCTGCTGGCCGACACCATGAACGGCCAGCCGCTGCCGGCGGTCCACGGTGCGCCCCTGCGGGTGGTCGTGCCGGGCTACATCGGCGCCCGCAGCGTCAAGTGGATCTCGCGGATCACCTTGCAGGAGGCGCCGTCCGACAACTACTTCCAGGCCAAGGCGTACCGGCTCTTCCCCGCCGCGGTGGGCCCGGACACGGTCGACTGGGAGAAGGGGATGATGCTCGGCGAATCGCCGGTCAATTCGGTGATCTGCTCGCCGCTGCCGGACGATCGGCTGCCCGCTGGCCGGATCACCGCGCGCGGCTGGGCCGTCGCCGGGGGAGGACGCGAAGTGGCGCGGGTGGATGTTTCCGTGGACGGCGGCGCGACCTGGACGACCGCGGAGCTCGGCGCCGGCGAGAGCGGCTGGACTTGGCGCTTCTGGGAGGCGCCGCTCGACCTCTCCGCCGGCGAGCACGAGATCCTCTGCCGCGCCTTCGACGACGCCGCGCAGACGCAGCCCGCTCACCCCGCCGAAGTGTGGAACTTCAAGGGGTACGCGAACAACGCCTGGCACCGCGTGCGGGTCGTGTGCGGGTGAGAGATCCCCTCACCTCCCCGGCCCTCCTCTCCCAGCCCTCCACCCACCCTGCCGGGGAGAGGAGGGAGAAAAGCAACGCTCTCTCGACCGACGCTCTTCCCCTCTTTTCTTCTTTTTCCTGCTCCCCTCTCTCCCCGGAAGGGCGGGAGGAGAGCCTTTACTCTCCGCCTTCGAACCAGGCCCGCCAGGGGCTGGCGCCCTGCCGGCGGGCGACGCGCGCGCGCATGCGCTGCATGCGGCTCCAGCGCATCAGATTCGAACCCCACTGCTGCTCCATCGCGAAACCGGCCACCGCGCCGACCACCAACGTAACCACGAACATCGCCATCGTCCTACCTCATATCTTCCGAGTAATTTTGACAACAGTTCCAGCTCTTTGCCCGCCCCCCGCCGGGACCTTCGCGGGGGGGCAGTGCAAGTCCTACCGGTACCCCTTGGGCTTTTTGTAGAACCAGTGTAACTCCGGCCCGCGGTCACCGTCAACGGTCCGCGCCGACTATTTTCGCTTCTTATACGGACCACGGCGGCATTCCGTCGTGTCCTGAGCGCCGCGGCACGCCGATTGCTGGCGCTCCCCTCGCGCGTTTTTTTCACGAGCACTTGGAAGGAAGTCCATGACAGAGACGGTTCAGCTTTCGACCCTTCGGCGCACCCTTCGCCGCACCTTTGGATTCCGTGCCCTGCGCGAAGGGCAGGAGGAGGTCATCCGTGCCATTCTGGCCGGCCGGGACACCCTGGCGATCATGCCTACCGGTGCCGGAAAGTCGCTCTGCTATCAGCTCCCCGGCGCCGAGCTGCCGGGCACCACGGTCGTCGTCTCCCCCCTGATCTCCCTGATGAAGGACCAGGTGGACAAGCTCCAGGAGCTCGGCATGAACGCCGCGCAGGTCAACAGCACCCTCACCGCCGGTGAGGAGTCCGCCGTGCTGGAGGAGATCCGCAAGGAGCAAAGGGAGTTCGTCTTCGTCACTCCCGAGCGGCTGATGCAGCCGGAGTTCCTGGCGACGCTGAAGACCAACCTGATCGACGTCTTCGTGATCGACGAGGCGCACTGCATCTCGCAGTGGGGGCACGATTTCCGCCCCTCCTACCTGCACCTGCGGGCAGCCATCGAGGCGCTCGGCAACCCTCGCGTCCTGGCGCTCACCGCCACCGCCACCCCCGCCGTGGTCGACGACATCCGCCATCAGCTCGGCCGCGAGGACATGGAGGTGATCGACATCGGCGTCTACCGCGAGGCGCTGCGCATGGAGGTGATCCCCAGCCCGACCGACGCGGCCAAGCGCGAGACCCTCGCCCGGCTGATCGCCGAGACCCCCGGCGCCGGCATCGTCTACGTCTCCACCCTCAAGGACTGCGAGGAGATCACCGACTACCTGGTCAGCCTTGGCATCGACGCCGCCCGCTACAACGGCCGGCTGGGCGCGCGGGAGCGCAAGAAGAACCAGGAGCGCTTCATGGCCGGCACCCTGCGGGTGATCGTCGCCACCAACGCCTTCGGCATGGGGATCGACAAGGCGGATATCCGCTTCGTCATCCACTACAACCTCCCCGGCTCCCTGGAGGCCTACTACCAGGAGGCCGGCCGCGCCGGGCGCGACGGCGAGCCGGCCCGCTGCGTGCTCCTGTATCAGCCCGAGGACCGCAACACCCAGATCTTCTTCTTGAACGGCCGCTACCCGAAGCGCGACCACTTCCTCGCCGTCCACCAGGCGCTGGTCAAGACCAGGGCGGACCGCCACGAGGTCGACGCCGCCGAGGTGCAGAAGCGCTCGGGGGGCGTCGTCCTCGCCAAGGTCCGCGTCGTGCTGGCGGCGATGAAGGATCTCGGCGTCGTCGAGGAGACCTCCCCGGGCGAGTACCGCCTGCTGCGCGCCGACCAGGCCGCCGAGGAGCTGGACGCCATGGCGGACGCCTACGAGAAGCGCGCCGAGGGGGACCGCGACCGCCTGCGCCGCATGGTCCTCTACGCCCAGACCGCCCTCTGCCGCTGGAAGGCGATCCTCGACTACTTCGGCGAGGATCTCGAAGGCGACCACTGCGGCCACTGCGACAACTGCTCGAAGCCCTACGTCGAGCTGACCGCCCCGCCGCCCGCCGAGGTGCCGATCCGCGCCCCCCACCGCGCCGCCGAGGTGCTCTCGCTCTCCTCCATGGTCGGGGTCCGCGACCCGGCGAGCGTGATGCTGGGCGACACCGTGATCCTCCCCATCTTCGGCTCCGGCAAGGTCCGCACGGCCGACGACCACACGGTGATCATCGAGCTGTCGGACGGGGAGATGCGGGAGTTCCGGCGGTAGGGAAGGAAGGACGCGCCGCCCGTCCCAAGACGCCCTGGGTGATCGAGGCGGCCTCCCCTTCGAAACCTCACCCTCGATCCCTCTCCACAAGTGGAGAGGGGGCCAGGGGATGAGGCTTCGGAGGGCAGGCTGTCTCAGCCGTAAAGGCGCTCTGGATCCCGCCCTTTCGTCATCGCCGTCTCAGGCCCGCGCCCGGTCCGCGAGGTCGCGGATCTCGCGGTTCTCCAGGATGCGTCCGCGCATCCCCTCGCGGGTCGCCTGCAGCATCGCCCGGCCGATGTCCCGGTTCTTGATGTACAGGGCGCGGAAAGGGCTGAGCAGGACGAAGACGGGGCGCCGCGCCAGCGCGTAGTACCAGGGCAGCCCCTCCGGGGCCTTGCCGTCGATGGCGCCGGGACGCCAGCAGACGGCGTCGAAGCGGGCCATCAGCTCGCGCTCGGCCTCGGCCTTCACCCGTGCCCACAGGAAGCGGCTGGCGAGGCTCGCGCCCTGCCCGCTGAGGTACTGGAAAACCGCGTCCGGACTGGCCGCCCGCAAGGCCCCGGCGGCGGCCAGGGCGAAGTCCATCGTGATCCGCCGGTACTCGGCCTCGCCGGAAACCGCGGTCACCGAGATGCCCAGGCAGTACAGGCAGGCATCGACGCCCAGGAAGGCCGCCCCGGCTCCCTTGTAGTCGAGGAAATCCCGATGCTCGATCGTCTCGAGCTTGGGATCGGCGATCCCGAGAGGGCGCCGGACGACGGCGCGCACCGACTCCACCTCCGGATCGGCCAGACAGGCGGCGAGAACGCCGCTGCCGGCGGATCCGCTGGCGCCGAAGATCAGGATTTTCATAGGGCTGCCATTGTAGCCGCGGGGACCGGGGCGGGATAGGAGCCCTAGGAGCCTGCACAGCAGGAAGGGACCCAAGGGACATCAGGGACAACAGGGACAACAGGGACAACAAAATACCGGACCGGGTACTCTTTTTCTCATTCCTGTTGTCCCTGCGGTCCCTTGGGTCCCTTTTTGCCCGGCCTTTTCTCCTTCTGCCCGGCTCCTGGCGCAGATTCGGGCTTTGGCCGGGAGGGATCGCCAGCCGCCCATCTTCCTTCATTCTCGGCCACGACGTAGAATCCCTGGGTCAGACCCGACCCCCTTTCACCAAATCAGCGGCGCATCATGGAAGAGACTGGAGTGGGTATGGACGATCGGGCGGCTTCGCTCGCGGGCATCGAGAAGGCCAGGACCGGCATCGCCGGCTTCGACGAGATCACGGCGGGCGGTCTGCCGGCCGGCCGGCCGACGCTGGTGTGCGGCGGGCCGGGGTGCGGCAAGACGCTGTTCGCCATGCAATTCCTGGTCAGCGGCGCCACCCGCTTCGGCGAGCCCGGCGTGTTCATGAGCTTCGAGGAGAGCTCCGGCGAGCTGGCGAAGAACGTCGCCTCGCTCGGCTTCGACCTCGAGGACCTCGAGGCCCGCAGCCTCCTCTCCATGGACACCGTGGTGGTGGAGCGCAGCGAGATCGAGGAGTCCGGCGACTACGACCTCGAAGGGCTCTTCCTCCGCCTCGACTTCGCCATCCAGTCGGTGGGCGCCAAGCGGGTGGTGCTCGACACCATCGAGTCGCTCTTCTCCGGCTTCACCAACGAGGCCATCCTGCGCGCCGAGCTCCGGCGGCTGTTCCGCTTCCTCAAGGAGCGCGGAGTTTCGGTGGTGATCACCGGCGAGCGGGGGGAGGGGCAGCTCACCCGCCAGGGGCTGGAGGAGTACGTCTCCGACTGCGTGATCCTGCTCGACCACCGGGTCAACGAGCAGGTCTCGACCCGGCGCCTGCGGATCGTCAAGTACCGCGGCTCTTCGCACGGCACCAACGAGTATCCGTTCATCATCGACAGCCGGGGGCTGGAGGTGCTGCCGGTCACCGCGCTCAGCCTCCAGCACGCGGCGTCGGCGGAGCGGATCTCCTCGGGGATCCCGCGGCTCGACACCATGCTCGGCGGCCGGGGGTTCTTCCGCGGCAGCAGCATCCTGGTCTCGGGGATGGCGGGAACGGGCAAGAGCAGCATCTCCGCGAGCTTCGCCGACGCCACCTGCCGGCGAGGCGAGCGCTGCCTGTACTTCGCGCTGGAGGAGTCGCCCCAGCAGATCGTCCGCAACATGCGCTCGATCGGGCTGGACCTCGAGCCCTGGGTGCAGGGTGGGCAGCTCGTCTTCCATTCCAGCCGGCCTACGCTGTTCGGGCTGGAGATGCACCTGACCACCATCTTCCGGGCGGTCACCGAGCTCGAGCCCAGCGTGGTGATCGTCGATCCGCTCTCCAACCTCTCGTCGATCGGCTCCTACCTGGAGGTGATGGCGACGCTCCTCCGGCTGGTCGACTTCCTGAAATCCCGCCAGGTCACGGCTCTGTTCACCAGCCTGGTCTCGAACGGCGACGCCGAGAACGAGAGCGAGCTCGGAGTGTCGTCGCTGATGGACACCTGGCTCTCGCTGCGCAACCTGGAGAGCAACGGCGAGCGCAACCGCGGCCTCTACGTGCTGAAGTCGCGCGGCATGAGCCACTCCAACCAGATCCGCGAGTTCGTGCTGACGGACAACGGGGTGGAGCTGGTGGATGTCTACCTTGGGGACCAGGGGGTGCTGACCGGCTCGGCGCGCCTCAACCAGGAGGCGCGCGAACGGGCCGCAGCCGCCGCGCAACAGGACGAGGTGGAGTCGCAACGGCGCCGGCTCGAGCGCCGGCGGATCGCCCTGGAGGCCCAGATCGCCAGCCTGCGCGCCGAGCTCGAGGGCGAGGAGGAGGATCTGGAGCGGCAGGCGCGGGAGACGATGTTGCGGGAGGACGAGCTGCGGACGAACCGCACGGCGATGGCCTCGGCCCGCCATGCCGATACCGGTGGTACCCTGAAGGAGCGTCCATCGATTGAGAAAAGACTTGAGCGCGGCATCCCAGGGGGGAGTGACGCCACGACGAGCCGGAGACAATCATCGTGAACGCCGAGGCCAAAAAGTGGAACCTCCGCCTGTACGTCGCGGGGCAGACGCCCAAGTCGATCATCGCTCTCGCCAACCTCAAGCGGATCTGCGACGAGCACATGCAGGGGCAGTACGAGATCGAGGTGATCGACCTGATGGAGAACCCGCAGCTCGCGCGGCGGGACCAGATCGTGGCGATCCCCACCCTGGTGCGGGAGCTGCCGTCGCCCCTCAAGCGGATCATCGGCGACCTCTCCAACACCGAGAGGGTGCTGGTCGGCCTGGACGTGACACCCCGGAATTGAAGGATTTCGAAACGGTATTTCCCGCCCAGGCTTGAAAATTGCAGTCTTTCTTCCGATTACCATGGACGAATCGCGGATCGGAAGCCAGGACGCGGAGTACGACGCCGTCCTCTCGTCCGGCTCCGAGGAGCCCGAGTTTCTCCTCCGCCTCTACGTGACGGGCAAAACTCCGAACTCCGTGCGCGCCATCTCGATGATCCGCGACGTGTGCGAGGAGTGCCTCAACGGGCGGTATCAGCTCCAGGTCGTCGACATCTATCAGCAGCCGGCGCTCGCCGAGGGGGATCACATCCTGGTGGCGCCGACGCTGGTCCGGAAGGCGCCGGGACCGCTGCGGCGGCTGATCGGGAATCTCGCCAATCGGGAACGCATCCTCGCCGGCCTCGGGTTGCAGCGGGTCGCCGGAGGATGAGACCGGGGAGTAAGCGGATCGATGAGTGACGAGAACCTACTGACGGCCGAGGTGGAAGATCTGCGCGCCCGCCTCAGCGAAGCCGAGGAAATGGTGCGGGCGATCCGCCGCGGCGAGGTGGACGCGCTGGTGGTCGAGGGCTCGCAGGGGGACCAGGTCTTCACCCTCAAGGGCGCCGACCACTCCTACCGGATCTTCCTGGAAGAGATGCACGAGGGGGCCGCGACGCTCACCGCCGACGGCGTCATCCTCTACTGCAACCGCCGCTTCGCGGCGATCGTGGGAACTCCGATGGAGGACGTCATCGGCGGCTCGATCTACCGCTTCGCACGGGAGGGCGAGCGCACCGATCTCAACACCGTGCTGACGGCGGGGCTGCAGGGAGCCGGCAAGGGTGAGCTCTCCCTCCGCAGCGGCACGACGGGCTCGGTGCCGGTCTACCTGGCGGCCAGCGCCCTGCCGCTGGAGGAGGTCGAGACCGTCTGTCTGGTGGTGACCGACCTGACGGAGCAGAAGCGGAACCAGGAGCTGGTGGCCGCCGAGAAGCTGGCGCGCTCGATCTTCGAGCACGCGACCGAGGCGATCGTGGTCTGCGACACCGAGGAGAGGGTGTTGCGCGCCAGCCTGGCGGCGCGGCGGCTGTGCGCCTGCGATCCCGTGGGCGCGATCTTCTCGGACTCCTTCCCGCTCATCAGCGAATCGCCGGGCGACGGGCCGGCAATCCCTTTCGCGGAGGTCTTCGCGGGGCGCGTCGTGCAGGGAATCGAGGCCTCGCTGACCCTGGAGACCGGCGAGGTCTGCCGGTTCCAGGCGAGCGCCGGCCCGCTGCTCGCGCCGGACGGCGTGCTCGGCTGTGTGCTCACCCTGACCGACATCACCGCTCGCCGCAAGGCCGAGCTCGAGGTCGACCGCGCGCGCCGGGAGGCCGAAGCGGCCAACCAGGCCAAGGACCACTTCCTCGCCACCCTCAGCCACGAGCTGCGGACGCCGCTGACGCCGGTGCTCGCCGTCGTCTCCAGCCTCCAGGAGGACGCGCGGCTGCCGGAGGACGTCCGCCAGCACCTGGCGATGGTGCGGCGCAACGTCGAGCTGGAAGCGCGGCTGATCGACGACATGCTGGACCTCACCCGCGTCGCCCGCGGCAAGCTGGAGCTTCACCGCGAGACCGCGGACCTCCGGCAGGTGATCGACCACGCCCTGCAGACGGCGAGCAGCGACCTGCTGGCGAAGCGCCTGCGGCTGGTGCTCGACCTGGGCGCCGGCGACCACGCCCTCTGGGCGGACACGCCGCGGCTGATCCAGGTGTTCTGGAACCTGTTCAGCAACGCCGTCAAGTTCACTCCCCAGGGGGGCGCCATCACCGTGCGCTCGTGGAGCGAGACGACCGCCACGGGGCCGCATCTCGTCATCGAGGTGGCGGACACCGGCATCGGCATCGAGCCGGACGTCCTGGTTGACATCTTCGAGGCCTTCCAGCAGGGAGAGCAGGCGATCACCCGCCGCTATGGCGGCCTCGGGCTGGGTCTCGCGATCAGCAAGGCGATCGTCGAGCTGCACGGCGGCCGGCTCGACGCCCGTAGCGACGGCCCGGGGCAGGGCTCGGTCTTCTCGGTGCGGCTGCCGGTGGGCGACGTACGCTCGCGGCCGGCGGCCCCGGAGGTCGCGAAAGCGGCGAGCGACGGCAAGGAGGCGACGGTGCAGGCCGAGCTCCACATCCTGCTCGTGGAGGACCACGCGGACACCGCGGAGGCGATGGCCGAGCTCCTCCGCGAGATGGGCCACCGCGTCACCGTGGCCCACTCGGTGGCCGCCGGCCTCGCCGCAGCGGAGAGCTCCGGAGGCCGCATCGACCTGGTGCTGAGCGACCTCGGCCTGCCGGACGGCACCGGCCTCGACCTGATGGCCGAGCTGCACGGCCGCTACGGCGTCAAGGGGATCGCCCTCTCGGGCTACGGCATGGAGGACGACGTGCGCCGCAGCCTGGAAGCCGGTTTCGAGCGCCACCTCACCAAGCCGATCAACCTGCAGGCGTTGCAGAGCGCGATCCAGGAGACGGCGCGGGGGTAGGGGAAGAAGAAAAAGAGCCCCTCATCACCCCGGCCCTCTTCTCCCAGCCCTCCACCCGCCCTTCCGGGGAGAGGAGGGAGAAAGCGGCCAGGTTCCTGGCCTGCGACCTCACCCTCGGTCCCTCTCCTGAAGGAGAGGGAGGGCCTGACGGGGCCGCTTAGCAGTTGTCCCCCTTCTCCTTTAGGAGAAGGGGATAGGGGATGAGGTCGCAGGCCGCAGACGCGCCGATCGAAGCGAGGGATCTGCCCCCCTACTGCTTGTAAACCTCCACATGGAGGTTCGAATACGTCCATCCATCCGTGGGAACCTCGTCGACGTTGTCGCCGGTGAAGCCCATGTCGGTGATCAGCAGGTCGGACGCCTTCAGGGTCCACGAGTGCACGTTCGGAGCGCCCACGAGCTGGACGACCTGGCCGGTGGAGATGTCGGTGATGGTCACCGTGTAGACGCCGCGGCCCATGTCGTAGTCGTTGTCGCAGTGGTAGGTGTGGCCGATGATGGCGTTGAACGGCTGTACGATCTTGAGCTTCTGCGGGTGGGTCAGCTCGATGCCGTGGCGCGCGATCGCCTGGCTCTGCTCCAGCGCCGGGTGGGCCGGATCGGGGCCGCGGAAGTAGAGCAGGCCGGCCATGTCGAAGTTGCGGTTGATCACGAACCAGTAGATCAGGGTCTTGCCGGCCGGGTCCGGAGCCCACCAGGGGCCGACGGTGACGTCGAGCGTCAGGCGCAGGCGGGTGGCGACGCCGGCAGGCGCCGGGAACTGCACGCGCTGCACCCGGTGGGTGGGGGTGGGCTGGTGGACGATCCCCTTGGCGTCGAAGCAGATAGCGCCGGCCGGGCAGGCCGAAGGGGTGCCGCCGATCCCGGAGGCGCCGTTGCCGGACGGTCCGAGATAGGTGACCTCGCCGGTGGCGGCGTCGGAGAGCAGCACATAGGTGAAGAAGCTCTGGGTGCAGCTCATCGTCAGCCGCACCTCGGAGGCGGCGCCGCCGGCGAAGAGGTCGGTGAGCGCCAGGGTCGAGAGCGGCTTGAGGTTGAACGTCGCCGGCCCCGCCACCAGCGAGCCGTCGGCCGCGTAGAGCGAGCCGGTGCACTGGTTGGCCGCCGTGGCGAGGTTGACCATGGTCAGGCCGACCGTGCGGCCGGAGCCCGAGGTGAGCCCCTGGACGGCGGCGGTCTGGCCGCCGTGGATCACGTTGTCCGAGGTGATCACCGGCAGGTAGACGCCGAGCCTCCCGGGGCCGCTGCCGACCAGGCGCGCCGAGTAGCGCACGCCGTCGCCGCCGGCGAGCTCGATCAGGCCGCTGAAGGCGCTCCCCGCCGTGACCACAGCGGTGCGTCCGCCCGCGACGGTGACGGTGGTGGCCGGCGCCGAGCGCTGGGTGCCGTCGGTGTTGGTGGGGAGCAGGGCCTGCTTCACATCCCCCGACACGGCGGCGGTATTGCTGACCGAGATCTGCACCCCGTAGGCCGAGCCGCCGATCGACCCGAGGCCGGGCGAGGGGACGTAGACGGTGCCGGCATGCGCGGCGCCCGCCGCGCAGAGGGCGGCGAGGAGCGAGGTGCGGACGAGGGGACGAATCATAAGGAAATCTCCTGCGGGTTTGACCTTTTCGAACCTTCGGACCAGGGCCTGCGGTGGCGCTGCTGTGAAGATTATAGCGGTTCGGGCATGAGAAGGTGGGAGAAAGGGAGGATGGGATCGACGGTAGGATTCAGGAAGACGGGGGGCTGGGGCGCCGTCGCCCCAGAAACCCCACCCTCCTGAACCGCCTTACCCCTACGCCCGCCGGCGCCGGAGCATCAACGCGCCGCCCATCGCCAGCAGCAGGGCCAGCAGCAGCAGGCCGATCCCGTCGAGGGTCGGAACCGGGATGGGCTCCCCTCCCGCGACGACGACCGGTGTCGGATTGGCGGTGCCGGCCACCGTCGGATCGTCCGTCATGCCGGAGGATTCGTTGGTGCCGTTGCCGTCGGAGTCGAAGGCGAAGGTCGCCTGGTTGTTGAGGGTCGTGCCAGGGGCGACGTTGGCGTCGATCGTGGCGTTGATGGTGATCGTCACCGAACCGCCGGCCGGGATCGAGCCGTTCCAGGTGACGGTGCGGGTGGCCACCGTGGCCACCGGCGTGCCGGAGCTCGCGGTGGCGCTCACCAGGGTGAGGCCGGAAGGCAGCACGTCCGTCAGCTCGTTGCCGGGGTTGTCACCCTGGGCGACGCTGCCGTTGTTGTGCAGCACGATGGTGTAGGTCAGGGCGCTTCCCGGCGGATGGGGGCCCGCGGAGGCGGTCTTGGTGCCGTAGACGATCACTCCCGGCGTGGTCACGGTCGTCGTCGTCGTGGAGTCCCGGACGATGGGGGTGCCGCCGTCGGTAGTGACCAGGTGCGCCGTGTTGCTCAGCACCGTGCCGGAAGGAACCGAAGGATCGACGGTCACGAAGAAACCGATTTCCGCGAGGCCCGGAGCGAAGGTAGCGCCCGAGCAGGTGACCGTGCCGGTCGTCCCCACGGGAGGCGTGGCGCAGCTCCAACCGGCCGGCACGCCATTCAGCGAGCTGAATGTGGTGCCCGCCGGCAGCACGTCGGTGACCGTCACGGCCCCCAGGTTGCCACCGCTGGAGTTGGTGGCCTTGATGTCGTAGAGCAGGCCATTGCCGGCGACGACGGACGGGAACGGGAAGGCGGTCTTGATGAGCGAGACCGCCCCCGGGTTGGAGGTCACGGTCGTGGTCGCCGTGGCGCTTTCGTTGCCCGGATTGGGATCGGGCGTCGACGAGGTGGCGCTCGCCGTGTTGGTGATGACCGTGCCGGTGGTAAGCGAGGGGAACGTCGCCACCGTCAGGGTGAAGACCGAGCTGCCCACGCCGAGAGACGGAGCCGAGCAGGTGATGACGGAGCCGGCAACCAGACCCGTCGGTACCGGGGAACACGACCAGCCGCCCGGCGAGACGAGAGAGACGGCCGAGGTCCCGGCCGGCACCGTGTCGGAGAAGCTGACGTTGGCGGCGTTGCTCGGGCCGGCATTGGTGACGGTGATGGTGTAGGTGACGTTGCCGCCCGGAGTCACCGGGTCGGGGGTGTCCACCTTGGTGATCTGGAGATCGGCCGCCGTGCCGAGCCCGTCGATGTCGGTCGCCGAGTTGTTGCCCGGGGTCGGATCGGTGACGCCGGCCGGAGCCGTCACCGTCGCCGTGTTCGAGAGCGTGCCGGTGGCCAGGACCGAGATCGTGCAGCTCGCCGTGTACGTCACGCTGCCGCCGCTCGGCAGGTTGACGGTGTCGTTGAGGTTGCCCGATCCCGACGCCGTACAGGTGCCGCCACCGGCACCGACGCAGGTCCAGGTGCAGGTCAGCGACGCCGGGAAGATGTCCGCCACCGTCGCGCCCGGCGCGTTGCTCGGGCCGGCATTGCTCGCCGTGATGGTGTAGGTCACCGAGCCACCCGCGGTCGCCGTGGTGACGCCGTCGGTCTTGGTGATGGAGAGGTCCGCGCTCGCCGCGAGCGTGTCGCTGTCGGTCGCCGAGTTGTTGCCCGGTGCCGGATCGGTCACCCCGGCGGGAGCCGTCACGGTCGCCGTGTTTGCGAGCGTGCCGGTGGCCGCGGCCGAGACCGTGCAGCTCGCTGTGTAGGTCACGCTGCCGCCGCTCGGCAGGTTGACGCTGCCGTTGATGTTGCCCGAGCCCGACGCCGTGCAGGTGCCGCCGCCGGAGCCCGCGCAAGTCCAGGTGCAGGTCAGCGAGGCCGGGAAGGTGTCCGCCACCGTCGCGCCCGTCGCGTTGCTCGGGCCGGCGTTGCTCGCCGTGATGGTGTAGGTCACCGAGCCACCCGCGGTCGCCGTGGTCACGCCGTCGGTCTTGGTGATAGAGAGATCCGCCTGCGGCGTCAGCGTGTCGGTGTCGGTGGCGCTGTTGTTGGCCGCGTTGGAGTCGGAGGTCGTACCGTTGGTGACGGTCGCCGTGTTGGAGATCGAGCCGGTGGCCGAGGCCGAGATCGTGCAGCTCGCCGTATAGGTGACACTGCCGCCACTCGGCAGGTTGACGGTGTCGTTGAGGTTGCCCGAGCCGGAGGCCGTGCAGGTGCCGCCGCCCGCGCCGACGCAGGTCCAGGTGCAGGTCAGCGAGGCGGGGAAGGTATCCGCCACCGTCGCGCCGGTCTCATTGTTCGGGCCGGCGTTGGACGCCGTGATCGTATAGGTCACCGAACCGCCCGGCGTCGCCGTCGTCACACCATCGGTCTTGGTGATCGCGAGGTCGGCGACCGGGAACAGCCCGACGAGCACCGGGTCGTGGTCCGAGGCGCGATAGGGGGTGCCCGGCGCGAAGACGACCCGCGGCGGCACCAGGGCGGAGCCGTCCGGCTTCTCCTCGAAGGTGGCCTCGCCGGCGTCCTTGATCTCGTCGTTGTAGTCGAACAGGTCGACCTCGTCGGCGTTGATGTGCCAGGGGGCGGCGCCGGTGATCTGCGGCAGCAGGCTGGTGCTGGCGAAGCCGTAGTCGAGGTGGCCCAATTCGGCGCTGAACAGGTAGGAGTAGGTGTTCGGGTCGAACGAGGTCTCGAGGTCGGTATAGCCGCCGGCCTCCAGTGTCGTCACCGGGTCCTCGTGCGCGTAGGAGTTGAAATCGCCGAGGAGGAGGACGTCGGGGTCCCCCGCGGCCGGAATCACCGTCCCGTTGATCCAGGTCAACAGCCGCGTCGCCTGCTGCGTGCGCGTCGCGTTCCAGCAGCTCTGGCCGTCGTTCTGGTCGTTGTCCGGGCCGGAGGCGGGGCAGCTCCCCTTCGACTTGAAGTGGTTGGCGATCACCGTGAAGCGCTTGCCGAACGCCGGGTTCGTGGCATCGACGACGTCATAGGTCTGGGCGGTGGGGGGCCGGTTGTGGATCGGGTCGAGGTCGACCAGCGGCGAGCCCACAGGAGAGACGATCCCGGTCCGGTAGATCTGCTGGACGCGGATGGCGTCGGTGCCCAGGGTGCCGCCGGTGTTCACGAAGGCGTAGGGGTGCGCGCCGCCACAGCGGGCGTTGACCGCGCCGAGGATGTCGTTGATGGTGTCGCTCGGCGTGGTGTTCTCGAGCTCCATGAAGGCGTAGATGTCGGCGTTGAGCGTGCAGATCACCACCGAGGCGCGCTCGCGCTGGCGGTTGAGCTCAGCGACGCTGTCGGCGCCGCGGCAGTCCTGCCCGCCCGAGGGACCGCACGGACCCGTCGTATTGCTCGCCGTGGTGTCGATCGTCGTGAAGTAGTTGAGGAGGTTCATCCCCACTGCCTTGATGGCGCCGCCGACCGCGGGCGGCGTCGCCGGCCGCGGATTGGCGACAGTGAACGTCACCGGGTGCGCGGCGGCAGGGCGGATGCGCCAGGTCGCGTTGCCGAAGCCCGGAAACGACCAATGCAGGACGCCCGTGAGGCCGTTCACCACGTCGCCGCCACGGAAGAAGTCGACACCCTGGGTGCCGACCGAGAAGCCGCCGTTGGCCTGCGGATAGAAGACGTACTGCATGCCATCGGGGGGACCGGGAGGAGTGGACGTGGTCAGGTACGACTCCTGCGCGTTGTTGTCGTCGTCGAGGATCACCTCGCGGCGCGCGACGCCGTCCTCCCACGCCGCGAGGCCCGCAACGCTGGGTGGGTTGTGCTCGCTGAACTGGAACGGACGTCCGCCCTGGGCGAGCACGATCTGGCCATAGCGACCGAGCTCGAAGTACTCGGAAACAGTGAGCGGGTCGACGAAGGTGACGAGCATCCCCTCCCGCGCCTCGTAGAAGGCGTTGAGGTCGCCGACGATCGGCAGCGCGATGGGCGACGGAGTCACCTCGGCGAGATGGTTGCCGGCGTCGGTCACCACCACCGACGGGGCGGTTGTGGCACTGATCTCCGTCATCGAGCCCGGAGCGTCGGCGAACTCGCTCACGGTGCCGGTCGCCTTGACCCGCTGCCCCTCGGCCACCGGGGTCGGGCAACCGCCGCAGAAGATGAAGATGCCTTCCGAAGTGTTGGGATCGGCATCGGCGTCGGCGTCCTCCTCCTGCAGGAAGAAGCCCTTGAGCTTGTTGGCGCCCTGGAAGTTGGCGGTCACCACTCCTTCGACCGTGACCGTGGCCCCCGGGATCGGCGTCGTGGCGCCGTTGCCCTGGACGTCGTGGATCTTGGTGATGTCGTCGTTGACGATCGTCCCCAGCCCCTGGCCGTCGGTGACGATGGCGTTGGTGGCATTGGTGACGTTGACGAAGAAGGTCTCGTCCGTCTCCGGAGTGGTATCGCCGTTGACCAGCACGTCGAAGGTGTAGATCGAGCTGCCGGCGGGGATCGTCTGACTGGTCAGCGATTTCTGGGTGTAGTCGCTCGGCTGAGTCGCCGTGCCGTCAGCAGTCGCGATATCGAACGTCACGCCGCCGGCCGGGGCCGGGGAGGAGAGGCTCACCGTGAAGGTGAAGGTGGTGGTGCCCGCGTTCCCCTCGTTCAGCGAGACGTCGTTGACCGTCAGGTTGGGAGCCGCGTCGTCGTTGACGATCGTCCCCTGCCCCTGGCCGTCGGTGACGGTGGCGCCGGTGACGTTGGTGACGTTGACCAGGAAGGTCTCGTTGAGCTCTGGCGTGGTGTCGCCGTTGACCAGCACGGTGAAGCTGTAGGTCGAGCTGCCGGCGGGGATCGTTTGCGAGGTCAGCGACTTGGCCGTGTAGTCGCCCGGCGCGGTGGCGGTGCCGTCGGCGGTGGCGATGTCGAACGTCACCCCACCGGGCCCGGCGGGGGCCGACAGGGAGACCGTGAAGGTGAAGCTGGTGGTGCCGGCGTTCCCCTCGTTGAGCGAGACGTCGTTGATCGTCAGGTTGGGCAGCGTCACCGCCCCGTTGGGGGTGAGGGAGAAGTCGTCGACCGCCAGGCCGTCGTCGGCGCCGGTGGCGTCGATGTCGGTCCAGCGGATCCAGAAGGTCGCGCCGTTGGGGATGCTCAGGCTGGAGATCGTCGACGACAGCGCGGTGCGGTCGGCCGCCGCGTTGCCGTTCTTCGCGCCGGTGGTGGCGGTGTCGGGCGTCACGAAGTTGAGGGCGGCGACGTTGGTCCAGGTGCCCGTCGTCAGGTCCGTCGCGTTGGTGCTGTACTCGAAGTTGAGCTGGTCCGTCCGCCCTGCGGTCCCGAGGCGCCACTCCTCGCCGTTGAAGGCGACCGCCAGGTTGGCGATCGTCGCGCCGGTGTTGTTGGTGAAGCAGGCGCCGAAGTTGGGGATCAGGGTGCCGGAGCGGAGGCCGCCGAGCGCGCGCTCCGTGGAGGCCGCCGCGCCGTAGCTGTAGGTGTCGCCCGTCGTGCTGCCGCCGGTGTCGACGGCGTACTGCTCGTTGTCGCGCGCGCCGCCCCCCGTCTCGGTCATGAACCAGCCGGGGATCGTCAGGTTGTTGGTGGTGCTCCCGGCGGTGTTCGAGAGCGTGTCGAAGTTCTGCGTGACCGCCGAACCGAGGGTGGTCAGGCTGACGCACTGGGCCGAGGCCGGGTGAACGCAGAGCACGAACAGGGCCACGAAGGCCAGGAGAAACGAGGCGCGGCGAGCGGCGAGCATAGATGGTTCCCTCCGGGTTGAGGCAGCCGCGGGAGCGGCGTAAATCTCGTTCAGCGATTCAAAGGTCGGGGAAGTCTAACCGGAGTGGCAGCGAAATGGGTGACGCGAAGGTTACGAACTTCGAAGAAACCTCTGCCCGAGTCGGGCATTGGATTTGCAAAAAGGGAGCCGCGGCAACCGAGAACGGTGATGTGAGGGTGGAGACATGACCAACGAGACATTCAAAGGTTTCAAGCGGGCTTCCACGGGGATCGAAGGGCTCGACTACATCCTCGGTGGGGGGTTCCCGATCAACCGGATGTACCTGCTGGAGGGAGACCCGGGCGCGGGCAAGACCACGACCGCCCTCCAGTTCCTCATCGCCGGGGCGCGCAACGGCGAGCCCGGCGTCTACGCGACGCTCTCGGAGACCGAGGAGGAGCTGCGCGACGTCGCCGCCTCGCACGGCTGGTCGCTGGACGGCATCACCATCTGCGAGCTGCAGACCGCCGAGGAGAGCCTGAAGGCGGACTCGCAGTACACCCTTTTCCATCCGTCCGAGGTGGAGCTTTCGGAAACCACCCGGGCGGTGCTCGACACCGTCGAGCGGGTGAAGCCGATGCGGGTGGTCTTCGATTCGCTCTCCGAGATGCGGCTGCTGGCCCGTGACTCGCTACGCTACCGGCGGCAGATCCTGGCGCTCAAGCACTACTTCACCGGCCAGAGCTGCACCGTGCTGCTGCTCGACTATACGGGCTCCACCACCGGCGACTTCCAGCTCCAGAGCCTGACGCACGGCGTGGTCTCCTTCGAGCAGCTCGCGCCCGGCTACGGCGGCCAGCGGCGGCGGGTGCGGGTGCAGAAGGTGCGCGGCGTTCCCTTCCGCGACGGCTACCACGACTACCGGATCACCACCGGCGGCCTGGCGGTCTTCCCGCGGCTGGTGGCGGGGGACCGCGCGAGCACCCCGGCGGACGGCTCGCAAGCGATCTCGAGCGGCCTGCCGGAGCTCGACACCATGCTCGGCGGCGGCATCGAGCCGGGGACCAGCCTGATGCTGCTGGGGCCCTCCGGGGTCGGCAAGTCGACGCTGACGGCGCAGTACGTCGCGGCGGCCGCGAGCCGTGGGGAGCGCGCCGCGATCTACTCGTTCGACGAGCAGCCGGACCACTGGCTCAACCGCGCCGCACGGCTGGGCCTCCCGCTCCACGACCATGTCGAGACGGGGAACATCTCCATCCGCCGGGTCGACCCGGCCGAGCTCTCCCCAGGCGAGCTCGCCCACGACATCCGGCTGGCGGTGGAGGGGGGCGCCCGGATGGTGGTGATCGACAGCCTCAACGGCTATCAGCACGCTATGCCGGAGGAGCGCTTCCTCGTGCTCCATCTCCACGAGCTGCTCTCCTACCTCGGCCAGCAGGGGGTGCTGACCATGCTGATCATGGCCCAGGCGGGTTTCCTCGGCGAGGCGCTGGAGTCGCCGGTGAACCTCTCCTACCTGGCCGACTCGGTGCTCCTGCTCCGCCACTTCGAGGCCTTCGGCGAAGTGCGCAAGGCGATCTCGGTGGTCAAGCGGCGCACCGGCCCGCACGAGAGCACCGTGCGCGAGCTGCGCATCGACGACTCCGGGCCGCGGGTCGGCCGCGAGTTGCGCGAGTTCCACGGCGTGCTCAGCGGGCGGCTCGAATACACGGGAGAGGCCGAGCCCCTGATCGATGGGGACGGCGCCGCGCCGGACTCCGGACCGGGAGGCTGGCCGTGATCGCCGGGACCGAGGTGGAGAACCGTGAGCAGCGGGTGCTGGTACTGGCGCCCACCGGCCGCGACGGGGTGCTCGCCTGCCAGCTCCTCGCCTCGCTGGAGGTGCCGGCCCTCGCCGCTTCCAATGCCGCCGAGCTGTTCCAGGAGATCGCGGCGGGGGCGGGGGCGGTGATCATCGCCGACGAGGCGCTCCACCCCGAGACCGCCGCCGGCCTTCTGGACGTGCTCAGCGGCCAGCCCCCCTGGTCGGACCTGCCCCTGATCGTCTTCACCCGCTCGGGGGAGAGCAGCGAGCAGATCCTCGAGACCCTGGTCCCGCTCGGCAACGCCACCATCCTGGAGCGGCCGGTGCGCCTGAGCACCCTGGTCAGCGCCGTGAAGGCGGCGCTGCGCGCCCGCCGCCGGCAGTACGAGGTGCGCGACCTGCTCGACCGCCAGGCCGACGCCGACCGCCGCAAGGACGAGTTCCTGGCCATGCTCGGCCACGAGCTGCGCAACCCCCTGGCAGCCATCCGCAACGCTCTCTGGGTGCTCGACGAGGTGGGCTCCCAGGAGGAGCAGCCGGTGCGCCAGCGCGAGGTCATCATGCGCCAGACCCGCCACCTGGTGCGGATGGTGGACGACCTGCTCGACGTCTCGCGGGTGACCCTCGGCAAGATCATCCTCCAGCGCCGGGCGGTCGACCTCCGGGACGTCGTCGAGCGCTGCCTCTCCGAGCTCGGCATGGCCTCGCTGGCCCGCGGCAACGACCTCGCGCTCGCCGTGGCCACCGGCACGGCGGTGGTGCTGGGCGACCCGGTGCGGCTGGAGCAGGTGGCCTGCAACCTGCTCCAGAACGCCATCAAGTACACCCCGCGCGGCGGCCGCCTCTGGGTGTCGGTCGAGACCGCCGGCGACGAGGCCCTGCTGCGGGTGCGCGATACTGGCATCGGCCTGGCGCCCGAGATGCTGCAGGCGATCTTCGAGCCCTTCTCCCAGGTGGAGAGCTCGCGCCAGCACTCCGAGGGGGGATTGGGGCTGGGGCTGCCGCTGGTACGCAGCCTGGTCGAGATGCATGGCGGCCAAGTGGAGGCGGTGAGCGACGGCACGGGCCGGGGGAGCGAGTTCGTCGTCCGCCTGCCGCTGCTGGCCGAAGACCGCCGGGCAGCCGCCTTCCGCCGGCAGGCGCCGCGCCCGATCCGCCGAGCGGCGGAGGCGGCGGCCGGAGTCCACATCCTGATCGTGGAGGACAACGAGGACGGCCGCGAATCGCTGCGCGAGCTGCTCGAGCTCTGGGGGCACCAGGTGTCGGTGGCGGGCAACGGCCCGGAGGGAGTGGAGATGGCCTTCGCCATCCGCCCCGAGGTGGCGCTGATCGACATCGGCCTGCCGGGGCTCGACGGCAACGAGGTGGCCCGCCGCATCCGCGAGCTCCTCGGCGGCGAGGAGATCGCGCTGATCGCGATGACCGGCTACGGCCAGCCGGAGGACCGCCGCCGCGCCCTCCAGGCGGGCTTCGACCGCTACCTGGTCAAGCCGGTCGACCCGGCTGAGCTCTCCCGGTTGCTGGGAGAGAACCGGGGAGGGGAGGCCAGAGCGGCCTCGTGAGGGAGAAAACACGGACACACGGACTTACATGGACGAACACGGACCGGCACGGACCGGGGGGAAAGCGCGTTCGTCCGTGTCAGTCTGTGATCGTCCATGTAAGTCCGTGTGTCCGTGTTCCTACAGCGTGAACGCCCGCAGCCGCGCCAGCGTCACCAGCACGAACGGCAGCAGGTTCGTGTTGATGATGTCGTGGACGCTGGCGCCGACGCTGTAGCCGTCGCGCAGGTCGAAGGCCTCCAGCGCCAGCGAGAGCAGGAAGCCGGGAATCAGCGCCTGGTAGGACGACAGCCGGCGCCGGAAGGCAACCAGCGCCACCAGCAGGCAGAGGAAGCCGATGTAGAGGTGGATGGCGTCCTTGGTCAGCGGCAGGACGGCGAGCCACCAGAGCTTGAAGAGCTGATAGGTGGACTTCATGGGGTGCGCCCCGCTTCCCTACAGCCGCCGGTGGCTCGCCACCGGGATCGCTTGGCGGACCCGGGCGACGCGGTCGAGGTCGATCTCGGCGAGGGCGATGCCGGGGCCGTCGGCGGCGGTGGCCACCGGTATCCCCCAGGGATCGACGATCATCGCGTGCCCCCAGGTGTGGGCGAGGCCGCCGTCGTCGTGCCGGCCGTGCTGCGCCGGGGCAATCACCCAGCACTGGGTCTCGATGGCGCGGGCGCGCACCAGCGGCTCCCAGTGGTCCTTGCCCGTCGCCAGGGTGAAGGCCGAGGGGATCATCACGATCTCCGCCCCCTCGTCGACCAGCCGGCGGTAGAGCTCGCCGAAGCGCAGGTCGTAGCAGATCGACAGGCCGAAGCGGCCGAGCGGCGTCGCGATCACCGCCGTCCCCTCCCCCGGCTTGCAGGTGGCCGACTCGGCGAAGCGCACGCCGTCCGGCACGTTGACATCGAAGAGGTGGATCTTGCGATAGGTGCCGAGGATCTCCCCCGTGGGCCCAAAGAAGACGCTGGTGTTGTAGCAGCGCTCCGCCTCGTCGCTCGCCTCGTTGAACGAGCCGAGCAGGAGATGGATGCCGAGGCGCCGGGCGAGCTCGGCGAAGCGGGTGCCGGTCCTGCCGTCGAGCGGCTCGGCGCGCCGCACCTTCTCGGCGTGCGGTCCGAGATAGTTGGTGTTCTCGGGGGTGGCGACGAAACGGGCGCCATGGGCGGCGGCGCGCTCGATCAGCGCGCGGGCGCTCTCCCAGTTGGCCTCCTCGTCGGAGGTGGACGTGAGCTGGATGGCGGCGGCGAGAAACATAGGGGCTTTTTGTAGCATACTCCTGACGGGCTCGTGACCCCCGCGTCACGCGGCGGTGCGATCCTGACGGCGGAAGGTCAGAACCGCTTGCAGACACTGAAACTCGCCCTCGACGCCCTGGCGGCGGCCTCGCTGCTGATCACCCTGCTGGTGACCGGCGGCGCGATCCTGTTCCTCGCCCGCCGCCGCCCCGCGAGCGCCGCGGCGGACGCGGCGCTGCCGCCGATCTCGATCCTCAAGCCGCTCAAGGGGCTCGACGAGGGGCTCTACGAGAACCTGGCCTCGCTCGCCGCGCAGGACTATCCCGACTTCGAGATGGTCCTGGGGGCCGAGGACCCGCGCGATGTCGCCCTCGCGGTGGCCGAGCGCCTGCGCCGCGACTTCCCCCGCGTGCCGATCACGATCGTCCGCGGCGCCCCGCCGCTCGGCTACAACCCGAAGGTGACCAACCTCGCGGCGATCGCCCCGCGCGCTTGTCACGAGCACCTGCTGATCTCCGACTCCAACGTGCGAGCCCGCCCCGGCTACCTGCGCGCCCTGGCCGCCGAGCTCGACGGCGGGCGGATCGGGCTGGTCTCCAACGTTTTCGCCGGCACCGGCGAGCGGAGCCTAGGGGCCCGCTTCGACAACCTGCACCTCAACTCGTTCGTGGCCGGCGCGGTCTGCTCCGCCCAGCTCCTCGGCCAGCCCTGCGTGGTCGGCAAGTCGATGCTCTTCCGCCGCGCCGACCTGGCGGCGCTGGGCGGCTGGGAGGCGGTCAAGGACGTGCTCGCCGAGGACTACCTGCTGGGGCAGAAGTTCCACCGCGCGGGGCTCGGCGTGGCGCTCTCCGCCCACGTCCTGCCGGTGGTGCAGGAGCGGCGGACGGTCGCCAAGTTCTTCGAGCGCCACCTGCGCTGGTCGCAGATGCGGCGCCGGATCTCGCCGGCCTACTTCGGCGAGCCGCTGCTCAACCCGGTCCCCCTCCTGCTCGCCGCGGTGCTCGCAGGCGGCGGCCTGCGCGCGCTCCCTGTGATCGCCGCGCTGGCGGGCATCGCCGCCAAGGTCGCGGCCGACGCGCTGCTCGCCCGCCGCCTGCGCGGCGCTCCCCTGCCTCTCGGCTCCCTGCTGGCGATCCCGGTCAAAGACGTGCTGGTCACGGGCATCTGGGCTGTGGGCCTCTTCCGGCGGACGATCTGCTGGCGCGGCAACCTCCTGCGGGTGGGCCCGGGGAGCTCGCTCACCCTGTTCCGCGCCGCTGAGCCGTCGCCCGATCTCGCGGAGGAGGTCGCGTGATCCCGCTCCGCGGCGAGACCGTCTGGCAGCGGGTGGTCTCGATCGACGAGCGGCTGCTCCTCTCCGTGCGCCGCTGGGAGTCGCGCCTGATGACCCGGTTGATGCGCACCCTCACCCATCTCGGAGACGCGGCGAGCTGGGTGGTGCTGGGGCTGGCGCTCGGCTTCTCGGGCGCCGCCGGAGAGCGCGATTGCGCCCTGCTCGGCACGGCGGCGGGGCTCGCCCTGCTGATCGCCCAGCCGCTCAAGCGGCTCTGCTGCCGCCGGCGGCCGAGCAGCGGCATCCGCGGCTTCGCCGCTCTCGCCGAGAATCCGGACGTCTTCTCCTTCCCCTCAGGGCACACCGCGGTGGCCTTCGCCGTGGCGGCGGCCTTCGCCGGCCAGTCCGGGCCGCTCGCCGCGCTCGCCCTGGCGCTCGCCGTGGGCATCGCCATCTCCCGCGTCTACCTCGGTGCGCACTACCCTCTGGACGTTGCTGCCGGCGTGCTGGTGGGCACCCTTGCGGGGATCGCCGCCAAGCTTCTCGTCCTCGAGTTTCCGCTGCTCAAGCTGGCGGGATACACGACGCTCGCGGCAGGTCTCCCGAACGCCTGGATCTTCTGACGGTTTGAGCGTCGCCCCCCTTCCCGACCCGGCCCCCAAGCCGGTCGTCGCCTCGGTCGAGATGGGCTACGGCCATCTGCGCGCCGCCCACGCCCTGGCCGCCGAGCTCGGCACCGGGATCCTGCTCGTCGACCGGCCGCCGCTGGTCGCCGCCGACGAGCTGCGCCTCTGGCGCGCCTCCCGCCGCGCCTATGAGATCGCCTCGCGGGCCTCGCAGCTCCCGGTGGTGGGAGCGCCGCTCAAGTCGCTCCTCGACTCGCTCACCGACATCCCTCATCTCCATCCGCAGCGGGACCTCTCGGCTCCCAACTTCCAGGTGCGCTCGCTCCACCGGCTGATCGGCAAGGGGCTGGGGCGCGGCCTGGTCGAGCTGATGCGCGCCACCGGCGCGCCCGTGATCACCACCTTCTTCGCGCCCGCCCTCTGCGCCGACCACTGCGGCTGCGAGCGGATCTACTGCGTGGTGACCGACGTCGACATCAACCGCACCTGGGTTCCGCTCCACCCGCAACGGACGAAGATCTGCTACCTGACCCCGAGCTACAGAGCCGTCCACCGGCTGCGCGCCTACGGCGTCCCTCGCGAACAGATCGACTTCACCGGCTTCCCTCTACCGGGCGACCTGCTGGGCGGACCGGACCTCGGCGTGCTGCGCCGCAACCTCGCCGGCCGCTTAGTGCGGCTCGACCGCAAGGGGGTCTTCCGCGACCAGGCCCGCGGGGAGATCCACCACTTCCTGGGCGAGCTGCCGGCCGATCAGGAGGGAAAGCCGCCGCTGCTGACCTACACGGTCGGCGGCGCCGGCGCCCAGGCCGACCTCGCTCGCCCGCTGCTGAAGGGGGTGCGCCGGCTGGTCGAAGAGGGGCGGCTGCGCGTCTGCCTGGCCGCCGGCGTGCGGACGGAGGTGGCGGCGAGGTTCCACGAGGGGGTGCGCGAGGCCGGGCTCGAGGATCGCCTCGGCCACGGGGTGGACGTCTTCCTCGCCGCCAGCCTCGACGAGTACTTCCCCCGCTTCAACGAGATCCTGGCCGGCACCGACGTGCTCTGGACCAAGCCGAGCGAGATGACCTTCTTCTCGGCCCTCGGGCTGCCGCTGATCCTCTCCGCCCCGGTCGGCGTCCACGAGCGCTACAACCGCCGCTGGGCGATCGAGAACGGACCGGGGCTGAAGCAGCGCGACGCCCTCCACGCCGAGTACTGGCTGCGCGAGTGGCTCAACGAAGGGACCCTGGCCGCGGCGGCCTGGTACGGCTTCCTAAGGATGCCGAAGTTCGGGCTGTATCAGATCCTGGAGCGGGTGGGGCGGGTGGGAGAGGATCAGATGTAGCGGATCTGATCCTTGATCTCGTCCGCAGTTACCTGGTTCAGGATCACGAGCAGACGTCGGGAGATCTCGTAAGGGAGATGCCGTCCCGCCAGAATGATGCCGGAGTGCGGCCGCCCCTCGGCCAGGTACTCGCGGGCCAGGGCCTCGAAGTGCGCCCGGTTGTGGGTCACGAGGGTTTTCTGCCGACTCGCGGCGTAGGTCAACTGGTCGGCGTCCGAGCTGCCGAGTTCGCCGGCCTGACGGGTGGTCGTCACGGAAAAACCGCGACTTGCGAGGAGCTCGGCGATGAGGACGTCGACATCCTCATCCAGATACAGCTCGATGAAGACCTGACTCAAGATCCCTTCACGAGGGGATCGACGAGATGTTCAGGAATCCGATTTCTCTCGATGTGGTCGTTGATCTCGGCTTGATGGTCGCTGTAATAGCTGAGGGTGTCGAAAACCTGGGCGAGGTTGAGGTGGGGGAGCCGCCCGGGGATCGCCTCCGGAGGCACTCCCTGGCGCCAGATCTCGACCACGGCCCGCACAGGCGTGCGAGTGCCCTCGACGATCGGCTCGCCTCCGAGGATGTGCGGATCCGAGACGATATAGCGGTGTTGCGGTACGCGCAGGCTTTGAGCCATGACCCGGATTCTACCATTCGAAAGGCGGGATCTCACCCTACGATTCGCCCCACCATCCGCCCCTCGCCGATCGCCGTCAGCTCGACCTCGCTGAACCGGTTCCACAGGCCCGCGCCCTCCTTGCTGACCACTCGCAGGTAGTTGTCGGTCAGCCCCTGGCCCATGCGGTCCTTGGGCCTCTCCCAGAGCACGGTCTGGCGAGTGCCGAGATGCGCGCGCTGGAAGTCCCGCTCGGCTCGTACTGCCGCGGCGAGCATCCTCGCCATCCGCGCCTTTTTCTCCCCGGGTTGAACGTGATCCGGCATCCCCTCGGCCGCGGTGCCCGGGCGGGCGGAGTAGGGGAAGACATGGATCTTGGCGAAGGCGGCGGCCTCCACCGTAGCGAGGCTCTCCGCGAACTCCTCGTCCGTCTCGCCGGGGAAGCCCACGATCACGTCGGTGGTGACGGCCACCCCTGGCACGGCGGCGCGGGTGCGGTCGAGCAGGTCGAGATACCCCTCCGCCGTGTACGGACGGCGCATGCGGCGCAGGGTGGCGGTCGCGCCGCTCTGGAGGGAGAGGTGGAGATGACGGCAAAGGCGACCGTCTTCCCATAGGTCGAGAAGGCGCTCGTCGAGGTCCCAAGGGGCGATCGAGGTCAGGCGCAGGCGGGGGACGTCCGTCTCGGCGAGGATCGTCCGCACCAGATCGGCGAGGCGGCCTCCCTCCGACCGCCAGGCGGAGATCTGGACGCCGGTGGTCACGATCTCCCGGTACCCCCGGCCGACCAAGTCCCGCACCTCCGCCACGATGTCTGCCGCCGGACGGCTGCGCTGCGCTGCGCGGGTGAAGGGGATGATGCAGAAGGAGCAGCGCATGTTGCAGCCGTCCTCCACCTTGACCAAGGCGCGGGTGGGACCGGTTGCCGGCGACGAGCAGGGGACGGTAGTCGCGGCGGTCTCGGGAAAGGCGGCGAGGACCCTCTCGACCAGACGGTCCTTCTCAGCGTTGGGGACGACGAGGTCGACCCCGGCGAGGCTCGCGGCCTCCTCCGGCGAGCCGGTCGCGTAGCAGCCGGTCAGCACGGTACGTACCGACCGCCCAGAGCGCCGCGCCCGCCCGGCCGCCTTGCGCGACTCCCGGGCGGCGACGTGCGTCACCGTGCAGGAGTTCACGACGTGGATGTCCGCTTCGGCGAGGGAGCCCACCACCTCGTGGCCGGCCGCCTCGAAGTCCCGCCCCAGGCGCTCGATCTCGGCCTGGTTCAGCTTGCAGCCGAGGTTGGTGAAGTGGACGCGCATGGCGGGAAGATCATACCCGCGACATCGGTTACTCTTCATCGTCGAGGGTCCGCCCTGATGACCGCGCCCAAGCTCGCGCTCCTCCCATTCGCCGCCCTGCTCCTCTTGGGGCCGAGCCTCGCCTGGGGCGCGGCGAGCGAGTGGTCGACCAACCCGCAGTCGAGCGTGCGGCTGATCACCCCCTGGCTGACGGCTCCCCGGAGCGGCGAGGTCATCCTCGGCCTCCAGTTCCGCCTCTCGCCCGGCTGGCACGTCTACTGGAAGAACAGCGGCGACGCCGGCTTCCCCCCCACCGCGACCTTCCAGCCGGCCGCGCTCCTCGGCACCCCCGAGATCCTCTGGCCCACGCCGAGCCGCTTCGACCTCCCCGGCGGGCTGGTGGCGTTCGGCTATGAGAGGGAGGTGGTCTACCCGGTGCGGGCGGACATCAAGCCGGCCGCGGCTCCGGCGGCCTCCGCCCCGCAAGACTCCGTCCACATCACCGCCGACCTCGACTACCTCGTCTGCCAGGTCGACTGCGTGCCGTTCCGCTACACGCTGGCGCTCGACCAGCCGGTGGGGGACAAGCCGGTGGCCGATCCGGCGACGGTGACGATCCTGCAATCGTGGGTCGAGCGGCTGCCGCGGATCGTCCGCGAGGTGCCGGGAGTGCGGACGGGCGCGGTGCTCGACGCCAGCCGCCCGGGCGCCTTCGACCTCGAGATCCGGGTCCTGGGCGCCACGGCGGCCGTAGGCAAGTCCGACCTCTTCCTGGAGAGCCACGAGACCTTCGACGCCGGCCGGCCGCGGATGAAGCCGGTCGCGGGGGGCGTGGTCTTCCATGTCCCGGTGAAGCCGAAGGAGGTCAACCGGGCGCTCCCGGCGAAGACCTCGATCGCCTGGACGGTCTCCAACCTGACGGCGAAGGACGGCAAGCCCTTCAGCCTGGAGGCGCGGCGGGACGTCCAGGTGTGGACGGACGCCGGCGGCGCGCGGCCGGACCCGATGCGCGAGGTGGCACTCTCCTCGACGCGAAGCGCGGCGGGCTTCCCGCGACTGCTGCTCTGGGCTTTCCTCGGCGGCGCGCTGATGAACCTGGCGCCGGCCGCGCTGGCCCTCCTCACCGGCGAGGTCCTGGCGCTGCGGGCTCCAGGCTCGGGAGCACGCGAAGGGGCCGCGGCGGTGGTGACCGGCGTGGTCGGCGGCTGCTGGGCGGTGGCCGGCCTCGCGCTCCTGGCCCGCCGGGAGGGCTGGGCGGCGGACTGGGCGGCGCTCCTCAGCGAGCCGGCGGTGGGCGCCCTGTTCGTGGTCGCCGCCGCGGCGTTCGCCCTCAACCTTTGGGGGCTGCTGGAGATCCCCCTGGCGCCGGCCGGCGCGGCCCGCCCCACTCGCCCGGATACCGGGCGCCACCTCCTCGCCGGCCTCTTCGCGGTGCCGCTGGCGCTCGCGTGGCCCGTGCCGCTGCTCCGCGATCCGATCGCCTTTGCCTTCGCGCGCGGTCCGGCGGCGGTCTGCGCCGTCTTCGCGGTGATCGGCTTCGGCCTCGCCGTGCCCTACATCCTCCTCACCCTGGCGCCCTTGAGGGCCCGCGCGGCGTCGCCCTGGCTGCCGCGATTGCGCGAGGGGCTCGGCTTCCTGGCCGGTGGGAGCGCGCTCTGGCTTCTCTACCGCCTCTCCCGCGAAGTGAGCCCGGAAGGGCTGGCGGCGATCGAGCTCGCCCTGCTCGCCATGAGCCTCTTCGCCTGGCTGCGGGCACGGCGGGGCACCGGCCGGCCGGCGCGCCTCGTCTTCGTCCTCGCCCTCGCGGCCTGCGCCGCCGGCGCCCTCTGGCTGGCGGACCACAACCGATCGACTCCCCGGGTCGCGGCGGCCACGTCCGATCTCACGACCCCCCAACACACCTCAGGAGGTTGACATGCGCAGCAACGGAAAGATCCTGCGGACGACGTTCCTCTCGCTCGCCGCCCTGGCGGTCACGGCGCTCCCGGCGCTCGCCGGCGCCACCGTCGGCGATCCCGCTCCCGCCTTCACGCTCAAGGGGGTGGACGGCCAGACCCGGTCGCTCGCCGACTACAAAGGGAAGGTCGTGGTGCTCGAGTGGATCAACCCCAACTGCCCGGTCTCCAACCGCCACGCGCGGGAAAAGACGATGACCGAGCTCGTCAAGCAGCACGGCGAGGTCGTCTGGCTGGGCATCAACAGCACCAGCCCGAGCAGCGGCGATTTCCTGAAACCCGCCGAGCACATCGCCTACGACCAGAAGTTCGGCATCACCTATCCGGTGCTCTACGACGAGAGCGGCCAGGTGGGCCACGCCTACGGGGCGAAGACCACGCCGCACATGTTCATCGTCGGCGCGGACGGCAAGGTGGCCTACAACGGCGCGATCGACGACGACCCGCCGGGGCGCAAGGCCAAGGCCGACCGTCTGAACTACGTCGGCCACGGCCTCGACGCCGAAAAAAAGGGCGGCAGCCCCGACCCGGCGTCGACCAAGCCGTACGGTTGCAGCGTGAAATATCAATAACCGCTTGAACGCGGCCTCGGCCCTCCCGGCCGAGGCCGCGCCGCCCGCGCGTTGACCGACGTCCTTTCCTGTTCTACAATTTCTCTGTAATCAAAAACTTTGTTTCCGCTGTGATCTGATCGGGAGGAATTCATGCCGAATCACGAAGCGATCATGCTGCACATCTACACCCTCGTCGGCGAGGGCGCCGGGATGGCGCTGCCCAAGGACATCGAAGCTTTTCTCCATGACCGTTATCACGACTGGATCGGCAAAAAGAAAGACAATGTGCCGACGAAGCCTCTGGACATCTGGGAGGCGAAGGAAGGAATGGCGATTCAGGACCGGCTTCGCGCGGTCGGCAAGGCATTGAAAGAGAAGCGGGCGGACCTGCTCCTCAGCCATGACGAATTCAAGGCCTGCTGCCTCCAGGTCGAGAAGGACTCGGAGTGCCCGCACTGCCCGGATCCGCCGCCGATCGGAAACTGAACGCTCGATAGCAAGGCGAGGTCGGCAGCGTTTTGAATCGCGAGATCTGGCAACGCCTGCTGCTCACGCTCGTCGGCACCAAGCTGCTCGTGGCGCTCCTCGGGGCTTTCCTCGGCGGGCGCCCGACCACCGCCCTCGCCGGCGGCGACACCATCCTGGCCCAGTCGGTCCTGATGCTGCCGCTCTGCGCGTATGCGCTGGGCGGCCTCTTCCTCCTGCTCGCCGGCGCCGCGGACCGCCGGGCGACCCTGCTCGGCTCCTTCTTCCTGCTGCTGGCGGTCCCCTACTCCAACCGGCCCTTGCTGCAGCTCCTCCTCAACGCCGGGACCTGGGGCCTCGGGGTTCCGGCCCTGGTCCTGAGCAGCCTGCACGTCGACGCCTTCCTGCCGTACCTGCTCTGGCGGTTCGTCGGCGAGTTCCCTACCCCCGTGCTGTCGTTCCGGGCGCGGCGCGTCCTCCGGGTGGGCACCGCCGTCTCGCTGGCCGCGGGCGTCGCCCTCTTCAGCTTCGAGCTCTGGCAGCTCCTCGCCAAACTGGCGGCGAGCCTGGACCATCCGGTCTCCCGCCTGCTCGACCTCGCTCCGGACAAGCCGGACTACGGCTTCTACAGCATCGTGCTGGGCCTCGCCGTCCTCGCCCTCGCCTTCCTCGCGACGCGCGTGCCCCGGATCGCCCCGCCTGAAGCGCGCCGCGCCCGCCTGTTCGTGATCGCGCTCTCGTGCATGCTCCCCTACCTGCTGTTCATCCTGGCCGACGCGGCCGCGGCCCGCTTCTTCGGCAGGAGCCTGGAGATCCCCGACCCGGCCTACTACATCCTGTTCGCCATTTTCTGCTCGGTTCCCCTGACGGCCAGCTACACCGTGATCGTCTACCAGGTGCTGAACGTCCGGCTGATCGCCCGCAAGGCGCTGCAGTACGCCCTCGCCCGCTATTCGGCACTGACGCTCGCCGCGGTGCCGCTGGGGGCGCTCGTCGCCTACATCGTGCAGCACCGGCAGGACACGATCGTGAAGATCTTCTCCGGCGGCTCCCGCCTGCTGCTGCTCGGCTCGTCGGCGGCGGTGGGGATCGGAGCGCTGCGCTACCGGCGGACCCTGCTCGATTCGATCGACCGCCGCTTCTTCCGCGAGCAGTACGACGCCCGCCAGACGCTGACCCTGCTGGTCGAGCGCATCCGCGCCACCCACGGCGTGTCCGACCTCGCCAACCTGCTCTGCCGCGAGGTGGACCTCGCCCTCCACCCGGAGAGCGTGGCGCTGATGGCCGTCGAGCCGCGCTCCGGGGTGCTCGCCGACCCCAAGCTGCGCAGCCGCCGGCTCGACGCGACCTCCTCACTCGCCGCCCTGATCGCGAGCGCCAGCGATCCGCTCCAGGTCGATCTCGAGGACCCCCGCTCCCCCCTCGCCAAGCTGCCGGAGAAGGAGCGCTACTGGCTGGTGGACGGCAGCTTCCGGGTGATCGTCCCGATCCTGGCGCGGGACGGCTCGCTGCTCGGGCTGATCGGGCTCGGCGAGAAGAAGAGCGGCCTCCCCTTCTTCAAGGAGGACCGGCAGCTCCTGCGCGCCATCGCGAGCAGCGCCGCCTGGGTGCTGGAGGTCGAGCTCAGCCGCTCCCTCGGCTCCTCGCACCGGAGCGGACCGGAGCCCGAGGGAGGGAGGCCCCTCACCCCGCCGGACCCGGCGGTCGCCGCCGCCGAGCTCGCCCGCGAGTGCCCCAACTGCGGCCGGCTCTACGCGGCCTACACCGTCTTCTGCGCCCACTGCAGCCGGCGCCTGGAGCCCTCGCACGTGCCCTATGTGCTGCCCAACAAGTTCCGCTTCGAGCGGCGGATCGGCACCGGCGGCATGGGCGTCGTCTACCGCGGCACCGACCTCTCGCTCGGCCGGCCGGTGGCGGTCAAGACCCTGCGCCGGGTCTCTCCCGAGGACGCGATGCGCCTGCGGCGCGAGGCGCGCACGGCGGCGGCGGTCTCCCACCCGCACCTGGCGCCGATCTACGGCCTGGAGACCTGGCAGGGAACGCCCATGCTGGTGATGGAGCTGCTCGAAGGGGGCACGCTCGCGCAGCGGATCGAGAAGGCACGGCTCGCCGCCGCCGAGACCGTGGGGCTGGGGCTCGCCATGGCAGCGGCCCTGGAGCACCTCCACGCCTCGGACATCCTCCACCGCGACATCAAGCCGAGCAACATCGGCTATACCCGGGACAACACCGCCAAGCTGATGGACTTCGGCATCGCCCGCGTGATGTTCGACCTCCGCCGCGACCTCGAGGTCGCCGCCCCTCCCGACCTCGACGGGGAGTCGGTCCACCTGCCGCCGACCTCGGTGTGGAACCGCACGGCCACCTCGGTGACCGCGTCGAAGCAGCAACTCGTCGGCACCCTCGCCTACCTCTCGCCCGAGGCGCTGAACGGCCAGCCGGCGGACACCTCGTTCGATCTCTGGAGCCTCGCGATCGTGCTCTACGAGTGCCTGCTCGGCCGCAAGGTCTTCAGCGGCGGGGACATGCACCAGTTGATGAACCGCATCGGCCACGGCCGCGTCCCCGACTTCGCGCAGGTCTGCCCCGAGCACGACGAGCAGTTCGGCGACTTCTTCCGCGCCGCCCTCCACAAGACGATCTCGCGGCGGCCTGCCAGCGCCCGCGAGTTCCGCGAGCGGCTCGCCGCCCTGCTGCCGCGCTTCGGGCCCTGAGCGCCCCGACTAAACAATCGGCCGGTTTTCGGACTCTATCGGACGGAGGGTTTTCGGCGGGGTGGAAAATCCTGATTTCCGATCGTCTATACTGAGTGAATCTTTTGGTCGTGATCGCACCCTGCTCTCCGATGTGACGGCGGTCGACTTACTGGGCGCTAGCCCGAGGAGAGAGACAATGGCGTACACACAGGAAGGGATCATGGCCCAGGTCTGGATCGCGTTCGGCCAAGGCGCCGGAGCCATCCGGGTCTCTCACGACGCGGCGATGGAGCTTCGGCGGTGGTACTACGACGCAATCACGCCCGAGGTCGTCAACGAGAAATGGCAGACCGATGCCGTCCAGGCGCTCGACCGCATCCGTGCGATCGGCCGGCTCGCCGCCCTCAAGGCGGCCGGCGCGGGATCGACGGTGATCAAGCCCGCGGACATCTACGCGTCGGCCCACACGGTACAGGCCGCGTCGTGCACTCCGCTCTGCCCGCCCGATCCGGACGGGGATCCCGACGTTTGCGTCCCCCCCGGTGTGGCGTGGCGGCCCGATGAGACCCTCGCTGCCGGCGCGGCTGATCCTGCCCATCGCCGCCATTAAGGTGGCGCTCGGCCTGGCGGCGTTCCTCAACGTTTACGAGGTCGCCGCCTCGCAGAGCCTCAAGTTTCCCTACAGCTTCCTGGCCCTGCTCCCGATCGCGTTCGGCGCGACGGGAGCCCTCCTGCTGCTGGGCGGCCGGGAAGACCGGCGGGCGCTCGCCCTCGGCGGCTTCTTCCTGGCCACGGCGGCCTCCTGGAGCGACGCGCCGCTGCACGCTCTCGCTCCCGACGGGGGCTACGGCCCCCTCTACCTCGCGCAGGCGGTGCAGCCGACGGCGTTCCTCCCCTATTTCCTCTGGGCCTTCGTGCGGGACTTCCCGGCTCCCTCGCCGAACCGGCGCCGCTTCAGGCTCCTCCTGCAGGCGAGCGCCTGGGCGGGCTCCCTGCTCTTCGCTCTGAACCTGCTGGCCTTCGCTCTCCAGGACGTCCATGCCGCGAAGACGCTCGACTGGATCAAACCCCATCCCAGCGGCGCGCTCTACTGGTCGATCGTGGTCTTCCTCGCCGTGGCGGCGTTCGTGCTCCTGCCCTGGAAAGCCCGCCAGACTCAAGGACCAGAGCACCGGCGCGCCCGCGTGTTCCTGGAGATCCTCGGCCTGACGTTCGGACCGAGCTTCCTCTTCCTGATGATCTATCTGCCGGTCAGCTTCTTCTGCGCCCCCTTCAAGAACCGCGAGCCGCTGCAGCTCCATCTCGCCACCGCCCTCCTGCTGCCGATGCTGACGCTGCCGTTCACGGTGCCCTACGCGGTGCTGGTCCAGCGCGTGCTCGACGTCCGGCTGATCGCCCGCCGGGCGCTGCAATACCTCCTCGCCCGCTCCATGGTCACCGGCCTGGTGGCGGTGCCCTCGGCGGCGCTCGCCGTCTACGTCTACATATTTCGCGAACAATCGGTCACGGAGCTCCTTTCAGGTCCGCGGGTGCCGCTGCTCATCGCCGCCGTGTTGACCGGCCTGGCGGCGCTGCGCTACCGCAAACCGCTCCTCGACGCCATCGACCGCCGCTTCTTCCGCGAGCAGTTCGACGCCCGCCACATCCTGACCCTGCTGGTGGAGCGCATCCGCTCGATCCGCGACTCCACCAGCCTGGCCGAGCTGGTGACCCGGGAGATCGACCTCGCCCTGCACCTCGAACGGATCTCCATGCTGGCGCTCGACGCCCGCTCGGGGCTGCTGATCGATCCCCGCAACCGGATACGGCGCCTGGACGCCTCGGCGCTGACGATCATGCTGTCGAACGAGAGCGCCCCCCTCCTGGTCGATCTCGACAGCCCCAACTCGGCCCTGCGCAAGCTCCCCGAGAAGGACCGGCAGTGGCTGGTTGAGAGCGGTTTCCGGCTTCTGGTGCCGGTGCTGGCCCGCGACGGGGCGCTGCTCGGCCTGATCGGGCTCGGCGAGAAGAAGAGCGGCCTCCCCTTCCTCAAGGAGGACCGCCGGCTCCTCCACACCATCGCCAGCAGCGCCTCCTGGGTGCTCGAGCTGGAGGTGATCGATCCGACCTTCCCCTCCCACCACTCCTTCGGCCACGGGATCATGGAGCCGGACGATCCGACCCCCCAGGAGCTGCCGCCGCGGCCGGCCACCGAGCGCGCCAAGGAGTGCCCGAAGTGCGGCGCGCTCCACCCGGGCTACACCGTCTTCTGCCGCGAGTGCAGCAAACGGCTCGAGCCGTCGGCCGTCCCCTACGTCCTGCCGGGCAAGTTCCGCTTCGAGCGGCGGATCGGCACCGGCGGCATGGGGGTGGTCTACAGCGGGTTCGACATGGCGCTCGGCCGCCATGTGGCGATCAAGACGCTGCGCCAAGCCTCGCCCGACGACGTCCTGCGGCTGCGGCGCGAGGCGCGCACGGCGGCCGCGGTCTCCCACCCCCACCTCGCCCCGGTCTACGGCCTGGAGACCTGGCAGGGGACGCCGCTGCTGGTCATGGAGCTGCTCGAGGGGGGGACTCTCACTCAGCGGGTCGCCCGCGGCAAGATGGCGCCCCGCGAGGTCGTGGATCTCGGCATCGCCATGGCCGGCGCCCTCGCCCAGCTCCACCTCGCCGACATCCTCCATCGCGACATCAAGCCGAGCAACATCGGCTACACCCGCGACGGCACCCCGAAGCTGATGGACTTCGGCATCGCCCGCGCCCGGCTGGAGATCGACGACGACGAGGACGAGCCGTCGACCGAGGACCTGGAGCTCGCGGCGGACGACACCGAACGGTGGAGCGAGGCGGACGAGTCCGGGGTGCCCCAGCGGCTCAACTTCGCCGGCACGCTCTCCTACCTCTCGCCGGAAGCGCTGCGGCGGGCGCCGCCGGACGCCACGTTCGACCTCTGGGCGCTCTCCATCGTCCTCTTCGAGTGCCTGCTGGGGCGCAAGGTCTTCGTCGGCAACCGGCAGCAGGTGATGACGCGCATCCTGGCGGGGGTGCCGGACTTCTCGCAGGTCTGCCCGGACCACGACGAGGCCCTGGGCGATTTCTTCCGCTCGGCCCTCCACCGCTCGCCCCTCCGCCGGCCGCTGACCGCCGCGGCGATGCGCGAGCGGCTGGAGGTGGTGCGGGCGCGGCTGAGTGGGGAGCCTTCCCCCTAGGACTCCTTAGCCAAATTCACCTTGGCTGTGGCGTTGGCCCTCATCACCCCGGCCCTCTTCTCCCGTCCCCTCCCACCCTCCCTCACCGGGAGAAGAGGGAGAAAGACAAAGAGAAAAGCCTGGATCTAAGGGGGCGGGGGTTCCCCTCTCCCTGTGAGGGAGGGGGGAGGGGAAGGGAGAGGGGCCAGGGGTGAGGGCTCGGGCGGGCGGCTCCCACAGACGAGGCCAATCCGACACAGTAGAACTAGTAGGGCCCGCCCATCTCGAAGATCGTCGGCTTGGTCTTGGTGGCCAGCCCCACGCCGTCGCCCAGGGGGAGGACGACCGCCTGGAGCTGCGGGTGGATCATGAAGTAGCCGTTGAAGCTGCGAAGGGCGTCGGCGTCGCGGTCGGGCTCACCCGAGGAGGGCGCGGCGACCTCGCCCCCCCAGAGCAGGTTGTCGACGACGATCAGGCCACCGACACGCACCTTGGGGAGGGTGAGGTCGAGATACTTGCGGTACTCGGTCTTCACCGCGTCCACGTAGACGAGGTCGAACGGCCCGTCGAGGCGCTGGATCACCTCCAGCGCCGCACCCTCGATCAGCTCGACGCGGTCGGCCACACCCGCCCGCTCCAGGTACCCGCGGGCCGCGGCGAGACGCTCCGGATCGCGGTCGATCGACAGCACCCGCGCCTCCGGCGCGCCGCGCGCCATCCAGAGGGCGCCGTAGCCGATGGCGGCGCCGATCTCCAGGATCCGGCGGGCGCCGGTCGTCCGCGCCAGGATGCCGAGGAGCTTCCCCACCTCCGGATCGGAGATCGGGATGTCCTCGCGCGCCGCCCGCTCCTCCATCTCCCGCAGGAGGACGTCGCGCGGCGGCAGCAGGCGGTCGAGATAGGCCTCCTGCTCGGGTTTGAGGATCGAGGCCGTGCCGTGCTTCATCGATCGCTCCTCCGGCCCCTACTGCGGTGACGTCGGCGAGGAGGGGGTCGCGGGAGGCGCGGCGTCGCCGGGCTGGGCCTGGACCTGTGCCCTGGCGGCGCCCGGCACCCAGGCGATGTTCTCCAGCGAGACCGAGCGCTTCTTGCCGGCCGGGGTCAGCGGCCGGAGCGCGAAGTTGGCGCTCAGCAGCAGGTGGCAGAAGTCCCCCGCCGGCGGCGCGTCCATGGTCACCGCGACCTCGTGGAGCCCCGGACCCGAGATGTTGGTGTCCGGCGCGCCGCAGTTCCCCCGGATCAGCACCGAGGGAGAGCTGGCGTTCTCGTCGAGCAGCACCTCGTAGTCCTTGAGGTTGGCGGGGGGGATCTGGACGATCATCCAGACCGCGCCCGGCTGCTGCTGGTCGACCAGGCGGATCGCGCCGCGGTCCACCAGCCAGCGCCGCGCTAGCACCTGGCGGTCGCCGCCGGCCTCCGCGTTCATCCAGTTGGGGGAGAAGGCGAAGCGCGGATGGGGGTTGTCGTTCGGCACAACGACCTGGAAGCCGTTGTACTCGTTGCGGCCGACGGGCTCGCCGAGGCCGGCGAGCGGCCAGCGCTTGCCGTCCTTGCCGTAGAGGCCGAGGGTCACCTGGTAGGTGCCCGGGGCGAGCGGCGTCGCCAGCGCCGACTGGTAGAGCTTGAGGTCGTAGGCGACCGGCACGCCCTCGCGCCAGCGCTCGGGGAAGGCGTGGTCGAAGGTGCGGTCGACCTTCTTCTTACGGTCGAGCAGGTGGACGAAGACGGTCGGCTTCTCAGCCCCGAGCGCCGCGGTGGGCGTCCAGGTGAGGTGGACCGTCTGGAGCTGCGAGTAGGGGAGCGGCACCTGCCGGGGAGCGATCTCCAGCCGGGCCACCGGGGTCTCCTTGCCGCAGGCCGCGAGGCCCAGGGCGGCGATCGCGAGGGCGATCGGGGTCAGCGCGAGAGCTCTTTTCGTTTTCATAGGGGAAACCTCAAGGCCGGCGATTCAGGGTCGGTACGTCGCCGAGCAGTCCGGCCCCTCCCAGAGGGTGACCTCCACGAGCGGGGCGGCCGGCAGCCGCGCCATCATACCCTCGAAAAACCAGACCGCGATCCGCTCGGTCGTCGGGCTCGTTACGTCGAACGGCGGCACGCTGTTGATGTCGCGGTGGTCGAGCCGGCCGGCGAGCTCGCGCAGCGCCCCCCGCACCTCGACGAAGTCCCAGGCCATCCCCTCGGCGTCCAGCCCGGCGGTCGCCAGCACGGCCTCGACCCGCCAGGAATGGCCGTGGGCGGTCTCCGGAGCGCCGCGGTAGGCGGTGAGGTGGTGCGCGGCCTCGAAGCGGGCGACCACCCGCAGGGTGTAGGCGGCCATGCCTATCTCCCCCCGAGGAGCTGCTCGACGTGAGCGATGACCATCTCCAGCGCCACCTTGTTCTCGCCCCCCTCGGGGATGATGATGTCCGCGTAGCGCTTCGAGGGCTCGACGAACTCCAGGTGCATCGGCCGCACGGTCTCCAGGTACTGGCGCAGGACGTCCTGCACGGTGCGCCCCCGCTCGCTCATGTCGCGCCCCAGGCGCCGGATCAGCCGGAGGTCGGCGTCGGTGTCGACGTAGATCTTGAAGTCGAGGAGCTCGCGCAGGGCCGGCTCGACGAAGATCAGGATCCCTTCCAGGAGGATCACCGGCTGCGGCTCGATCCGCCGGGTGCGCGCCGTCCGCCGGTGGCGCACGAAGTCGTAGACCGGCACCTCGATCGGATGCCCCGCCTTGAGGGCGGCGACGTGGGCGACCAGCAGCTCGTCGTCGATCGCCGACGGATGGTCGAAGTTGTGGTGGAGCAGCTCGGTCTCGTTGCGCCAGTCGACGTCGCGGTAGTAGCTGTCCTGCTCGATCAGCGCGATGCGCTCCGCGCCGACGGCGTCGAGGATGGCGCGGGCGACCGTGGTCTTGCCCGACCCGGTCCCCCCGGCGACGCCGAGCACGCAGGATTTGTAGCCCAGCGGCGCGAGCAGCGGGTCGAGCAGCGGCGCGGTCTCGAGGAAGGACATGATGGGCTCCGTTCGCTGAAGGGGCGCTCTAACCCAGCGCCGCCGGCTGCTCGATCCCGATCACCAGGAAGTCCTCGATGGTTCGCATTGGGCCGGGATTGTATCCGTCCTCGGGTCATCTCTGGCACCCGGGACAGTAAAAGGTGCTCCGCCCCGCCTGGACGATCCGCCGCACCGGCCGTCCGCACGCCCGGCAGGGCTCCCCCTCGCGGTCGTAGACGTTGAGGGAGACCTGAAAATAGCCGCTGTTCCCCTCGCCGTCCGCGAAGTCGTTGAGCGTCGTCCCCCCCTGCGTGATCGCCTGCCGGAGCACCGCCATGGCCGACTCCGCCAGCCGCTGCCATCGCCCCCGCGAGATGCGCGCCACCGACCGCCCGGGGTGGACTCCGGCACGGTGGAGCGACTCGGAGGCGTAGATGTTGCCCACCCCCACCACCACCCCGGCGTCCATCAGGAAGGCCTTGACCGGCCCCCGCCGACCCGCCGCCGCGCGCGCCAGGGTCTCGCCGAGTTCCTTTCCGGACAAGCCCGGCTCCAGCGGCTCGGGGCCGAGGTGGGAGAAGTGAGGGTCGGCGCCGAGCTCCGCCGTCTTCACCGCGAAGACGACGCCGAAGCGCCGCGGATCGCGCAACCGCAGCCGCCGGCCGGAGCGCAGGTGGAAGGCGACGTGCTCGTGCGGCTCGAGCGGAGTCCCCGCCGGCACCAGGGTCAGCCGCCCGCTCATCCCCAGGTGGACGACGACGGTCCAGCCGCCGTCGAGATCGATCAGCAGGTATTTCGACCGCCGCCGGAGAGCGGTGACCTCCCGTCCCCGCGCCGCCCGGCGGAGCCGCGCCACGTCGACCGGCTCGCGCAGGGCGGGGTTGCTGACCTCGATCCGCTCGACGACGTCGCCGATCAGGTGGGGCTCCAGGCTGCGGCGCAGGACCTCGACTTCGGGGAGCTCGGGCATGAGGGGGATTCTATTTTGGATTTTCGATTTTGGATTGGGAAACCCCCTTGACAGGGCCCCTCCTCTTGGCGTAAAAAGAGCGTAACATGATGCGCCAAGCGACCTTCCCGCTCCTCTTCGTCCTCTCGCCCAACCTGCAGGCCGATCCCGCCGTGGCGATCGAGCGCAGGGTCCGCCGCGCCGCCGTCCGCCGCGAGCCGGTCCTCCTGGGAACGGTCGCGGCCCCCTACGAGCCGGCGCGGGAGGCGAGCCCGCTGGCGGCGCTCCTGCCGCTCGGCGACGGGCTGAAGGTGGAGATCACCACCGCCTCGCCGCGCATCCTGAACGAGCTCGAGCTGCTGGCGGATCTGGACCGCCGCCACTCGGTGACCGTGCGGATGATCTCGCCGGTGCCCTCCGCCCTCGACCCGGGCCCCCGCCTGCGGGCGGCCCAGACCCTGGCGTCCGAAGGGATCACGACCGTCCTCGTCCTGGTGCCCACGGACCCCGCCGTCCTCCCCCGCGAAGAGAATCTCCGGTTCTTCCTCGCGGCGGCCCGGGAGGCGGAGATCCACGACGTGACGATCGAGACCCAGCGCCTCCAGCGCGCGCTCTGGGAGGACGCGGGGGACATGCTGCGGCATCTACGCCTGGAGTACGGCTTCCCTCAGCGGACCGCGGGACGCGGGTAGGTCCCTTCCTGGCCGGCCGGCGTGGGGCCGGCCGACAGGGAGCTGGCCGTCAGGGAGGTAATCACCCCCGATTCCCCCAGGTCCCGCTCCTTCTTCTTCGCTTCCAGCTTCTCCGACTTCACCTCCTGGCGCAGCCGGCCGAACGAGCTCATATAGACGTTGGCGATCGCCACCAGGGCGAAGAAGGCGATGACGTACCCGCGCCAGTCGTCGAGCAGCAGCCGGTAGCGGGTGAGGATCAGGAAGAACGCCGTTACATAGTGGCTGAAGCAGTACTCGCAGGTGAAGAGGTAGAAGAACTTCCTCACCAGAAGGTTGGACGCGCATTTGGAGCGCGTCTCGCAGTACTCGCGGGGCTCGCGGAAGATCTCCTCGTGCGTCACCGTCCAGGCCACGCAGGCGATCGGAATCGCCAGCAGGACGAGCCAGACGATCTGGAGGACCCATTGGGTGTGATCGGGCGGATTCATGGCCGGAATCCGGTGCAAGAAGGGGGCCGTCCCTTGACCCCAATAAATAAATAATCGTAAACTTACTTTCATGGGGCGCCGTCCGAAAGTCAGCCGCGAGGAGGTCCTCACCACCGCCCGCCAGGTCTTCGCGGAGCGGGGGTTCGAGGGGACCACCCTGGCGGCGATCGCGTCCCGGCTCGACCTCAGCCCGGCGGCGCTGCTGCGCCACGCGGCCAACAAGGAGGAGCTGTTCGCGGTGGCGATGAATCCGGCGCCGGGGGAGATCCGCGTGCCGGTGGAGTTCCTCGCCGAGGTGGACGGCGGCGAGGATCCGCGGCGGGTGCTGCGGCGGATCGGCGAGGCATTCATCCCCTTCCTGGAGGAGAAGATCGACGAGCAGATCTCCCGCTGGATGCGCTCCAAGGCCCTGCAGGAGGCTCCCGGCTTCCCCCTCCCCTTCGACCCCGAGGTGCGGCCGACACCGCCGCAGCGTGCCCTCGCCCTGGTCGAGGACTACCTCGCCCGCGCCACCGCCGCCGGCAGGATGCGGCTGAGCGATCCCCGCGCCGCCGCCCTGCTCCTCATCGGCGCCTGCCACTCGTTCGTCACCCTGCACCGGATCGCCCGCATCGCCGAGCCCCCCCTGCCGCTCGGCCGCTATCTCGACACGCTGGTGGAGGTCTGGACCCGCGGCGCCGTCGTCGCGGGCTCGGAGGAGAGCCTGCCATGAAGCCCAAGATGAAGGTCGCGATCCGCCTCGTCCTGCTGCTGGCCATCGCCGGCGGCGTGGCCTGGTGGTGGTTCGTCTACCGTCCGCGGCACCAGGAGTCGAAACAGCTCGTCCTCTCCGGCTCGATCGAGGCGAACACCGTCGAGGTCGGCTCGCTCCTCGGCGGCCGGGTGGCCACGGTCCACGTCAAGGAGGGGGACACCGTCCAGGCCGGCCAGCCGCTGGTGACCTTCGAGCCCGACCTGCGCGACCTGGAGATCGCCCAGCAGCGGGCGCTGGTCACGCAAGCCCAGGCCGAGCTCGCGAAGGTGAAGCGGGGGCCGCGCGACGAGGATCTCCGGCAGGCTCAGATCAACTCGCAGGCCGCCGAGACCGACCGCCGCCGCTACGAGGCGCTGCTCAAGTCCGGCGCCATCAGCCAGCGCGATTACGACTCCACCCAGGTCAAGGCCGCCAACGCCCGCGAGACCCTGCTCGCCGCCCAGCGCGGCGGCCGGCCGGAGGACATCGCGGCGGCGGAAGCCTCCCTCGCTCAGGCCCAGGTCCGCCTCGCCTTCCTCGAACGCCAGCACCGGGAGCTCGCCGTCACCGCGCCCGCCACCGGTGTCGTCGAGGCGTTCGACCTCCGCCCGGGCGATCTCGCGGCGGCCAACCAGCCGGTGGCGACGCTGCTGGAGCCCGACCAGATCTGGGTCCGCGTCTACGTCCCCGAGGTCCAGCTCGGCCGGGTGCGGGTCGGTCAGGCCGCCGCCATCCACGTCGACACCTTCCCGCGCCGCGCCTTCCCCGGCCGCGTGGTGGAGATCCGCACCCAGGCCGAGTACACGCCGCGCAACCTCCAAACGCTCGACCAGCGCAGCGACGAGGTCTTCGGCGTCAAGATCGCGATCGATCCCACCCCCGAGCTGAAGCCCGGCATGGCCGCCATCGTCGACTTGGCCGAAAAAGCGAACCAGGGACGGCAGGGACTCCAGGGACAGCAGGGACTCCAGGGAAAGAAGAGCACGGACCTGGCTTCGAGCTTTCTGGGGAGACTGAAGTGAGCTCCACGGCGGCACTCACCGAGGAGCCCCGGGCGGCCGCCGGTCCCCACCCCGACTGGGGCATCCTGGCCGAGGGGGTCTCGCGCGATTTCGGCAAGTTCCGCGCCCTCGACAAGGTGACCCTGAAGGTGCCACGCGGCGAGATCTACGGCCTGCTGGGGCCGAACGGCTCCGGCAAATCCACCCTGATCCGCATCCTCTGCGGCCTGCTGGCGCCCACCGAGGGGACGGCGGCCGTCGACGGCCTCGACGTCACCCGCCACGGCGAGGAGATCCGCCGCCGCATCGGCTACGTGCCGCAGAAGTTCTCCCTCTACGAGGACCTCTCGGTGCTGGAGAACCTCAACTTCTTCGCCGACGTCTACGGTCTCAAGGGGGCCGCCCGCAAGGAGCGCCGCGAGTGGGCGATCCACCTCACCGACATCGGCCCCTACCGCGACCGCCTCGCCGGCCAGCTCTCCGGCGGCTGGAAGCAGCGCCTGGCGCTGGCCGCCGCCGTCATGCACCAGCCCCGCGTGCTCTTCCTCGACGAGCCCACCGCCGGCATCGACCCGGTGGCCCGGCGCGAGCTCTGGAACCTCCTCTTCGACCTCGCCGCCCAGAACGTCACCCTGCTCGTCACCACCCACTACATGGACGAGGCCGAGCGCTGCAGCAAGGTGGGCTACATCTACCTCTCGCGCATGCTGGTCGAGGGGAAGCCCGACGAGCTCCGCCGCCTCCCCGAGGTCACCCCCCAGGGGACCCGCCAGGTCGAGGCCGAGTGCGAGCAGGGCGCGGCGGTGCTGATGGGCAAGGCGCGGGCCAAGCCCTACGTGCGGGACGTCACCATCTTCGGCAACACCCTCCACCTGCTGGTCGACGCCGCCGTCGACGACGCGGCGCTCGAACGCGACCTGACCGCCGCCTCCGGCTCCCCCGTCCACGTGCGGCCGATCGAGCCGTCGCTGGAGGACGTCTTCGTGCGGCTGACCCGCATCCAGACCGACGGCAACGGCAAGTCCGGAGCCCCGAAGTGAGGGGAACGCCATGAGAGGCTTCACGGCCGTCCTGCGCAAAGAGGGGCTGCAGATGCTCCGCGACCGGGCGACGCTGCGCTTCTCGCTGATGATCCCGGTCTTCCAGCTCATCCTCTTCGGGCTGATCGACACCAACATCCGGCACGTGCCGACGGCGGTCTTCGATCAGAGCCGGAGCGCCGCCAGCCGCGAGCTGGTAGACGACTTCGTCAACACCAGCTACTTCGAGGTGACCGGCTACGCGCCGTCGCGGGCCGCCCTGCGGCAGGAGATCGTCGCCGGCCGCGCCTCGGTGGGGGTGGAGATCCCTCCCGACTACGAGCAGCGGCGGAAGCGCGGCCAGACCGCCACCTTCCTGGTGCTGATCGACGGCTCGGATTCGAGCATCTCGGCGCAGACCCTCGGCGCGGCCAACGGCGTCGCCCTCAACCGCTCGCTGGACGAGGTGCGGACGAAGCTGGGGGTGCGCGATTTCCCCCTCGAAGCGCGGCCGACGCTGCTGTTCAACCCCGACTCGCGGAGCGCCAACCTCTTGATCCCTGGACTGGTGGCCATCCTCCTGACCTTCTCGGGGACCCTGCTCTCCGCCTACGCCATCGTCCGCGAGCGCGAGCGGGGGACGCTGGAGCAGCTCATGGTGACGCCGGCCTCGCCGCTCGCCGTGGTGATGGGGAAGATCCTTCCCTACCTGGTGCTCTCCTTCGTGCAGCTCTGCTTCGTGCTGACCCTGATGACCTTCGTCTTCAAGGTGCCGATCCACGGCAGCGTGCCCCTGCTGCTGGGCCTGGCGCTGATCTACCTCTTCGCCCTGCTCTCCCTCGGCCTGCTGGTCTCCTCGCGGGCCAAGACCCAGATGGAGGCGACGCAGATCGCGCAGATGATCCTCCTCCCCTCGATCATGCTCTCCGGCTACATCTTCCCCCTCTCCTCGCTGCCGGCGCCGCTGCGGGTGATCTCGCAGATCCTCCCCGCCACCCACTTCATCGCCATCTCGCGAGGCATCATCATCCGCGGCGCCACTTTCCAGGACCTCTGGAGCCACGTCGCCGCATTGCTGGTCATCGCCGCCGTGCTGGTGGCGGGGAGCGCGCGGGCGTTCCAGAAGACGATTTCGTAGGAGGGAGGGACCGGCCTCAGCGTCGGCGCCTGGCCTGCCTGTTCATGAAATCGGCCAGCGTCGTCAGCGTATGCTTGCCCGTCATGGAGAGCCGCGCCATGAAGGGATCGGAGGATGCCGCGATGGTGCGGCGAATCCACTTGAGCTCCCTCAGGAAGAGATCGGCCCGCTGTCTCTGAGTGCCCTGCCCGACGATGATGAAGACCTTGACTCCATGGACCATCAATGCGACCTGCTCTTCAGGATCGCCACGGAACTGATCCAGGGTGATAACGACCCATCCTCGAGCTCCAACAAAGGGGATCCACTCCACGTCGGGGGCGGTGGGGTCGAGATGATCCTGAAGCTGCTCGACCTTCAGGCCGGCAAGCCGCAGGTGGGCAACGAACTCGCCGATGAGGTTTTGATCGACGAAAAAAGTCGGCTCAGGCTGCCGCTCGTTCATAGAAGAGTGCGGCGTCGATCTCGTCGAGCTGCAGGCCGTAATCGCGCGCGATGTCGTCCGGCTTTTCCCCGGCGTCGATTCTGCCGACGATCGTCGACGTACGGATACCTCTCGATACCAATATTGGCCGCCCGAACGAAACGGCGGGATCGATCATGATGAGCCGTGGAGCGAGCTTCAGCGCGCCGATGTCATAGGACCCGACCGGGAACATCCTTGACGGGAGACCCAGAGGATTCCGCTTGACGCGTTCCAGCACCGCGTGGAGAAGCTGTTTCGCCGCGAGTTGCCCCGACAGATTGAGATTGATCAATTGCCCGAAGCGCTCCAGGAACATGTTCCCCGGCGCCGCCTGCAGCTCCTCGCTCAACAATAGGCGAGGAATCTTGAACTCTCTTTCCGCATAGTCCAAAGCCTGCCGCACGGCACCCATCCTGACGGCGTGGTCCACTCGCAGCGCGCGCAATACATAGGCCTCGATCAGGTTGTTGAAGGACAGGAGGGGTCCCGCTTTGATAAGGGCCGGCCAGTGCTCGGTGCCGCCTCCTTTTGGGTATGTCCGCCCCCGGACCCAGGATCGTAGAGTTGACGGAGAGACGTGCAGGTAGTGCGCAGCCCGCGCGATGGAATATCGCGGCTTTTCCTCGGGGTCGGCTTCCCCATAGAGGAGCCGGAAAGATTCGTCGCGGCTTTTCATGGGTCGATCCTCGGGGTTCATGGCATCCATCTTTACACCCGGAGTGTAGCACCGCCCGGTATCCGGCCCGATCCTTGCTCCCCTCCTCCCACCCGGAGGTGACACCGTGCAGAATCCCGAGACCCGTACCGCAGTCGACCCTCTCGACCCCCGCCGCGACCGCGATCCGCGCGAGCCCACCGACGACCCGAGGCGCGAGGAGCCGGACAACGATCCGGACGAGGACCCGTTGGAGCAACCGCCGGTCCACGATCCGGAGCAGATGCCTGAAGACGAGCCGGCCCGCCGCGACCCCGATCCCCGGGAGCCGGCCCGTCAGGTTTAGTTTTCAAGGAACGGACAGCGGGAGGGGCGGCCTGCCGGCCACCCCCTCCGGTACATCTACTTACTTCTTACTTCGCGGCCGGAGTCGTCGCCGGCGGCGGGTTCTCCGGCTTGCTCTTGCGGGGTCCGCGGGGACCCGTCTTGCGAGGACGGACTCCGAACTTGACCAGGTCGTCGCTGGTGAAGCCGAAGCTTCCCTTGAGGTGCGACGCTGCCCGGCTGCGCAGGGTCTCCCCCAGCTTCTGCGCTTCCTGACGCCGGTGGACGAGGTCGGTCAACTGACCTCGCGCCACCTCCTGCTGGCTGTCGAAGCCCTTCGCCTCGGCGATCAGCGCGTCGAGCTGGGTGACGATGTCCTGGAGGTACGGCATGTCCGCCAGGTGCGGCTTGATGTTGGCGCTGAGCAGCTCCCACTCGGTAATCTTCTTCGCGAACGTCTGTGCTTGTCTCATGGCTTTCTCCGTTATGCAGTTATGCAGTTAAAATTGACTCGGTATGTTGGAGCTCACGGACATCCCGGTCCGGTACTGGCCTCGGGAGGACCATGCTCCGGAGGCCCTCGATTCCTCTCCATGTCGATACTCCTTCCCTGATCCCGAGGAGCCCCATGCTCTTCGGGTCGAGCGTCTGTCTCAAGCTGCCGACGACGGGGGAGAGACTAACCAAGCCTGCATGAAATGTCAATACCTAATTTTTTATACGCCGTTAGGCGTCAATCCGGCGGGACTGGTCCGGCCAATCCACATGAGCCCTTTTTTCATTGTTCCTGGGGCTACAACAATGTTTGCCGGCTTTAAACATTGTTTGAGGCCCCGAAACATTGTTTGAAGGCCTGGAACATTGTTTAGGGCCGCCCAACATTGTTTAAGAGCGCCAAACAATGTTCAAAGCCGTCAGACATTGTTGTAGGCCGCCAAACATTGTTCGAGCGGTTTCCACATAGTTTCAGGCCCTGATACAGTACCCGTCTATGCTCGGCCGCCAGCGCACCGGTTCCATCCTCTGCCCCTCCTGCGGCAAGCTGGTGGGGGTCAACGACGAGGTCTGCCTCAACTGCGGCCGGAGGCGGCCGGGGATGTGGGGGCTCACCTCGATGGTGCGCGGCCTGGGGAAGGACCTCGGGTTCGTGCAGATGGTGATCTTCGGCAACGCCTTCCTCTATCTGGCGATGCTGGCCGTCGATCCCAGCCACATCCAGATGGGGAGCCTGTTCTCGATCGGGGCGCCGAGCCAGGAGAGCCTGCTCCGGTTCGGGGCGTCCGGCGCGTTCCCGGTCTTCGTGTTCCACCGCTGGTGGACGCTGCTCTCGGCCGGCTGGCTCCATGCCGGCCTGCTGCACATCGGCTTCAACCTCTACTGGATCCGCTTCCTGGCCCCGGAGACCGCCGAGTACTACGGTCCGGCGCGGACGGTGATCGTCTACACCATCTCCTCGATCACCGGCTTCCTCGCCAGCAGCCTGATGGGGGTGCCGCTCACCCTCGGCGCCTCGGCGCCGATCCTGGGGCTGCTCGGGGCGCTGGTCTACTACAGCCGGCGCACCGGCAGCAGCGCCGTGGGGCGGATGGCCTGGAGCTACGCGATCTTCATGCTCGTCTTCGGCTTCCTGATGCGCGGCGTGGACAACTGGGCCCACATCGGGGGGTTCGCCGGCGGCTTCCTGGCGGGGGTGCTGCTCGATCCCCGCAAGCCGGAGACCGGCAACCACTCGGTGGCGGCGCTGCTCTGCCTGGGGCTGACCGTGGCCGCGATCGTGGCCTCGCTGGTGGTGCCGATCCCCGGCCGTTAAAGACTCAGTCCCCCCGGCACCAGCCCCAGCTCCTTGGCCCGCCGCCGCACCTGGTAGGCCTCCTTCGTCTCCTGGGAGCTGAAGCGCTCCTCTTTCCAGGGGTCGCCGTAGGTGTGGTAGCCGTTCTCCTCCCAGAAGCCGCGCCGGTCTTCGGAGAGCAGCTCGACGCCGTTCACCCACTTGGCGCTCTTCCAGGCATAGAGGTGGGGGACCACCAGCCGCACGGGGCCGCCGTGGTCCACCAGCAGCGGCTTGCCGTTGTGGCGGTCGGCGAAGAGCGCCCGTTCGGAGAGGAAATCCTCCAGCGGCAGGTTGGTGGTGTAGCCGCCGTAGCAGTGGACGAGGACGTGGGAGGCCTCCGGGTCGACCTCGACCTGCCGCAGCACCTCGCGCGTCGCGATCCCCTCCCAGCCGTTGTCGAGGGTGGAGAAGCGGGTGACGCAGTGGAAGTCGGCCGTGACCCGCTCGCGGGGGAGCGCCTGGAATTCCTTCCAGGAGAGGGTGCGCTCGGCGGTGACCAGGCCGGAGATCTTCAGCGACCACTTGGCGGTGTCGATCTGCGGCGTGCGGCCGTAGGTGAGCACCGGCCACTTCTCGGTCGTGTACTGGCCCGGCGGGATGCGGTCCGGCCCGGTGTGTGGCGTGTCGTTCATGGGCTCCCCCTCCCGGACAAGGATACATCTCCGGGAATTGATGACCAATGGACTCTCATTTACACTTACGGACCGGCCATGCAGACCTCGACCCCACCCGCCCAGGAGACCCCGTCTCCCTCCTCCGACCGCCGGCGTCCGCTGCGGCTGCTGGAGACGATCGGCAACACGCCGCTGCTCGACCTCTCGGCGCTGACCGGGCGGGACGAGGTGAGGCTCTTCGCCAAGGCCGAGTACGCCAATCCCGGGGGCTCGGTGAAGGACCGGGCGGCGCTCGCGATGATCCGCGACGCGGAGCGGCGGGGGCTGTTCGGCGAGGGGCGGCGGCTGCTGGACGCGACCTCCGGCAACACCGGGATCGCCTACGCCATGATCGGCGCCGCGAGCCAGATCCCGGTGACCGTCTGCCTGCCGGAGAGCGCCAGCCCCGAGCGCAAGAAGATCCTGCGCGCCTACGGGGCCGAGCTGCGGATGACCGATCCGCTGGCGGGGAGCGACGGCGCGATCCTGGAGGCGCGGCGGATGGTGGCCGCGGAGCCCAGGCGCTGGGCCTATCTCGACCAGTATTCGAACCCCGAGAACTGGCGCGCCCACTACCGCTCGACCGGCCCCGAGATCTGGAAGCAGACGGCCGGCGAGATCACCCACTTCGTCACCGGACTGGGCACCAGCGGCACCTTCATGGGTGTCGGGCGCTATCTGAAGGAGAAGAAGCCGGGCGTCCGCCTGATCTCGGTAGAGCCCGACTCGCCGTTTCACGGCCTCGAAGGGATGAAGCACATGGCCTCGGCGATCGTGCCGCCGATCTACGATCCGGCGCTGGCGGACGAGGCGATGGAGTTGGCGACCGAGGAGGCCTACCGGATGGTCAAGCGGCTGGCCCGCGAGATGGGGCTGCTGGTGGGCGTCTCCGCCGGCGGCAACGTGGCCGCGGCGCTGAAGGTGGCCGCCGCAGCGCGCTACGGCACCCTGGTCACCGTCCTCTGCGACGGCGCGGACAAGTACCTGACGGACCGGTTCTGGGAGGAAGAGTAGGGATATGAGCCGCATCGTCATCACCCCCCAGGACCTCGCGGCGATCGGCCGCCACGGCGAGGCGACCTTCCCCGAGGAGTGCTGCGGCTTCCTGATCGGCCATGTCGTCGGGGAAGCGGCGGAGACGACCGTCGTCGAGCGCCTGCTGCCGGTCGACAACGAGCGGCAGGACAGCCGCCACAATCGGTACGTCATCGAGCCCGAAACGGTGCTCGCGGCGCACAAGGCGGCCCGCGCGGCCGGCGCCGACGTGGTGGGCTACTATCATTCGCACCCCGACCACCCTTCGCGGCCGAGCGATTTCGACCGCGAGCACGCCTGGCCCGGGCTTTCCTACCTCATCGTCTCCGTGCAGAAGGGGCGCGCGGCGGACGCCAGGAGCTGGCGCCTCGCCGACGACCGCGAGCGGTTCGACGAAGAGACCATCGATCAGGAGGCGATCCGATGAGCGTCACCATTCAGATTCCCACCCCGCTGCGGCGGTTCACGGCCGAGCAGGGAGAGGTCGAGGTCGCGGGGGGCACGGTCGGCGAGGCGCTGCGCGCGCTCACCCAGCGCCACCCGGCCCTGCAGCGCCACCTCTATACCGACGACGGCGCGCTGCGCAGCTTCGTCAACCTGTTCCTGAACGACGAGGACGTCCGCCACCTGCAGAAGGACGCCACCCCGATCAAGCCGGGGGACACGCTGTCGATCATCCCGTCGATCGCCGGAGGCGCGACCAGTCTGCTGGAGCGGGACCTCGACGTCGACGAGCTGCCGGCGCTCTCGCCCGGGGAGATCCGCCACTACAGCCGCCACCTGATCCTCCCCGAGGTCGGCACGCTGGGGCAGCGCAAGCTCAAGGCGGCGAAGGTGCTGTGCATCGGCGCCGGCGGGCTCGGCTCGCCGCTCGGGCTCTATCTCGCGGCGGCGGGCGTCGGCACCCTCGGGCTGGTCGACTTCGACGTCGTCGACGAGAGCAACCTCCACCGCCAGGTGCTGTTCGGCCGCGCGGCCGTGGGCCGGCCGAAGATCCAGGCCGCCGTCGACCGGCTGCGCGACCTCAACCCACACATCAAGGTGGTCCCCCACGAGACGCGGCTCGACTCCTCGAACGCCATGGCGCTGTTCGCGGACTACGACGTGATCGTCGACGGCACCGACAACTTCCCCACCCGCTACCTGGTCAACGACGCCTGCGTGCTCTCGGGCAAGCCGAACGTCTACGGCTCGATCTTCCGCTTCGAGGGTCAGGTGTCGATCTTCTGGGGCGCCAAGGGGCCCTGCTACCGCTGCCTCTTCCCCGAGCCGCCGCCGCCGGGGCTCGTCCCCTCCTGCGCCGAGGGGGGCGTGCTCGGGGTGCTGCCGGGGATCATCGGCTCGCTGCAGGCCAACGAGGTGATCAAGCTGATCGTGGGCGCCGGCGATCCCCTGATCGGCCGGCTGGTGCTGTTCGACGCCCTGAAGCTGAAGTTCCGCGAGCTCAAGCTGCGCAAGAGTCCAGACTGCCCGATCTGCTCCGAGCACCCCACCCAGACCGGGCTGATCGACTACGAGCAGTTCTGCGGCATCGACCCGCACGCCGACGCCGTGGAGGCCGAGTTCGAGGTCTCGACCCCCGAATTCAAGTCCTGGCTCGACGAGGGGCGGCCGGTCACCCTGGTCGACGTGCGCAACCCGCCGGAGTGGGAGATCTGCCGCATCGACGGCGCCAAGCTGCTCCCCCTCGGCGAGCTCCAGGACCGCCTCGGCGAGCTCGATCCCGCGGACACGATCGTGGTCCATTGCCACCACGGCGGCCGCTCGGCCCAGGCGGTGAAGTTCCTCCGCCAGATGGGCTTCTCGCGGGCGATCAACCTCGCCGGCGGCATCGAGTCGTGGAGCCTGCAGGTCGATCCGTCGGTGCCGCGGTACTGAGGGGGGCCCTCATCACCCCGGCCCTCTTCTCCCGTCCCCTCCCACCCTCCCTCACCGGGAGAAGAGGGAGGGGTTAGAAGGGTTAGTCAAAGGGAGACAGAAAAAGGGGGCGGGGCCGTTTTAGCCCTCTCTCTCCCGGTGAGGGAGGGTGGGAGGGGACGGGAGAGAGAGGGTTGGGAGAGTGAGGGCCCGCCTTCCTCCTCCCGCCGCTTCGTGATACTCCTCCTCACGAGAGGAGATCCCATGCCTACCCAGGAAGACGCCAAGCTGATCCTTCACCTGTACGAGCTCCGCCGCGAGACGCGGCTGCGCCAGGCGCGCGACTGGTTCGTGCGCAACTTCCACGTCGCCACCATGGAGGAGTTCACCGCCCTCTGCCCGCCGGGCTCGGAGGCCAACGCCTCCTACCGGATGCTCGTCGGCTACTGGGAGATGGCCGCCTCGTTCGTGGTCCATGGCCTGATCGACCGCGAGATGTTCTTCGAGAACAACCAGGAGCTGATCCTGGTCTGGGAACGCGTGCGGGACGTGCTCCCCCAGGCCCGCGAGGCCAACAAGAACCCCACGCACCTGAAGCACGTCGAGCAGGTGGCCGGCTGGTTCATCGAATGGTGGAGCCTGCGGGCGCCCGAGTTCCACGCCGCTTTCTCCGCCCGCATCCGCCAGCGGCCGGCGCCTCCGCCCCCGGCGACGACACCGACGCCGCCCCCTTCGGCCGAAGTCCCGCACACCGACTAGACCGTCGTCTGCAACCTTTTTTCTGGGGAGATCAACCGTTGAGCAAAAAGACCTGGTGGCTCGCCGTCCCGCTGCTGCTGCTCTGCCTCCGTTCCGCCGCCGCCCAGCCGCCGCAACCCTCGCGCCAGGCGCCGCCGCCGGACGAGGTCGCCGAGGAACCGGACGGCGAGGCGGCCGCTCCGAAGGGGGCGATGCCGGGTGGGATGGACAAAGCCGCGATGGATAAGACCGCGATGCCGAAGGCCGAGGACCGGCTGGTCACCACCCAGCACCACGCCGTGGTCGGCGGCCAGGACCTGCGCTACACGGTCACCGCCGGCACCCTGATCCTGCGCGACGAGGAGGGCAAGCCGAAGGCGTCGATCTTCTTCACCTCCTACACCCGCGACGGCGTCAAGGACGTCGGGCACCGGCCGATCACCTACACCTTCAACGGCGGACCGGGATCGGCCTCCGTCTGGCTCCACCTGGGCGCCTTCGGCCCCCGCCGCGTGGCCCTGGAAGAAGAAGGGTGGGCGCCGCCTCCGCCCTACCACCTGGAGGACAACAACGAGTCGCTGCTCGACCTCACCGACCTGGTGTTCATCGATCCGGTGACCACCGGCTTCAGCCGGGCGATCCCGGGCAAGGACGCCAAGAAGTACTACGGCCTCGAGGAGGACGCCGAGACGGTCGCCGAGTTCATCCGCCTCTACACGACGCGCTTCAACCGCTGGACGAGCCCGAAGTTCCTGGCCGGCGAGAGCTACGGCACCACCCGCGCCTCCAAGCTCTCCAACGTCCTCCAGCGGCGGCACGGGATCTACCTCAACGGCATCGTCCTGCTCTCCTCGATCCTCAACTTCCAGACCGCCCGCTTCGCAGTGGGCAACGACCTTCCCTATCCCCTCTTCCTGCCCACCTACACGGCGACCGCCTGGTACCACAAGAAGCTGCCGGCGGACCTCCAGTCGGGCACCCTGCAGAAGGCGGTGGAGGAGTCCAAGCGCTTCGCCGCAGGGGAGTACACACTCGCCCTGATGCAGGGGAACACCCTCAGCCCCGAGCAGTGGAACGACACCGCCGCCAAGGTCGCCCGCTACACCGGCCTGTCGCCGGAGTACATCAAGGAGGTCAACCTGCGGCCGGAGATCCAGGCTTTCGACAAGGAGCTGCTGCGCGACCAGCGGCTGACCGTCGGCCGCCTCGACAGCCGCTTCAAGGGGCGCGACCGGAGCGCCGGCGGCGAGCGTCCCGAGTTCGATCCCAGCAACGCGGCGATCACCGGCCCCTTCACCGCCGTGCTCAACGACTACGTGCGGAAGGACTTAGGCTTCAAGAGCGACCTCCCCTACGAGGTCCTCACCGACCGCGTGCGCCCCTGGCCCTACGGCCGCGACAACGAGTACGCCAACGTGGCCGAGGACCTGCGCGTGGCGATGAGCCAGAACCCCGCCCTCAAGGTCTTCGTGGCCTGCGGCTACTACGACCTGGCGACACCGCTCTTCGCCGCCGAGTACACCTTCCACCACATCGGCTTCGAGCCCGACTTCGCGCAGCGGATCGGCCTCCACTACTACGAGGCGGGCCACATGATGTACGTCCGCCGCGCCGACCGCGTCCAGCTCAAGAAGGACATCGCCGCCTTCTACGAGGGGGCCGCCGGGCCGCGGTGACGTTGACTTTCCCCCCGCCCCTGCTATGATTCGATGGAATTCGTACCGATCCGGTACGGTTTCAAGAATCAGACGGCAAGCGAGACGCAGAAGGGCCCGCGCGACATGATCCGCATCACGAAGCAGACGGACTACGGGATCGTCCTCCTCACCCACCTGGCGGCCCACGCGGACCGGCAGTATGCCGCTCCGGAGCTGGCCGCCGAGGCGCGGCTGCCGCTGCCGATGGTGAGCAAGATCCTCAAGCTGCTGGCGCGCGACGGCCTGCTCGCATCGCACCGGGGCGTCAAGGGGGGGTACAGCCTGGCCCGCGCGGCGGAGGAGATCTCGATGGCGGAGATCATCACGGCCCTCGAGGGGCCGATCGCCATCACCGAGTGCATCAGCGTCGAGAGCGACTGCTCGCACGAGGCGCTCTGTCCGGTGCGCGGCAACTGGCAACGGATCAACCTCGCCGTGCGCACCGCCCTGGAGGGGATCACGCTCGCCGATATGGCCGTGCCGAAGATGCAGAAGCTGGTCACCCTCGGGCGTGGCACATTCGCCGGGGCCCAGCTCCAAGAGGCTTGAAATTTTCGGTCCCCCTGAGGGGCCCGGGTACGACTTCCGAGACGGATCGAGGACAACTCATGCAGACGACCGAGACCAGCACCATCGAGCAGTTCGCGACGCAGGACTACAAGTTCGGCTTCGTCACCGACGTCGAGCAGGAGACCTTCCCGCCCGGGCTGAACGAGGAGATCATCGCCCGGCTGTCGGCCAAGAAGGAGGAGCCCGAGTGGATGCTCGAGTGGCGCCTCAAGGCCTACCGCCACTGGCTCAACCAGACCGAGCCGACCTGGGCCAACATCCACTACACGCCGATCGACTACCAATCGATCTCCTACTACGCCGGCCCGAAGGCGAAGGGCTCGGGGCCGAAGAGCCTCGACGAGGTCGACCCGGAGATCCTCAAGACCTACGAGAAGCTGGGCATCCCCCTGCACGAGCGGGCGATCCTTGCCGGCGTCGCGGTGGACGCGGTGTTCGACAGCGTCTCGGTGGCGACGACCTTCAAGAGCAAGCTCGCCGAGGTGGGGATCATCTTCTGCTCCTTCTCGGAGGCGATCCGCAACCACCCCGAGCTGGTCCAGGAGTACATGGGCTCGGTGGTGCCGTACACGGACAACTACTTCGCCACCCTCAACGCGGCGGTGTTCTCGGACGGCTCGTTCGTCTACATCCCGAAGGGGGTGCGCTGCCCGATGGAGCTGTCGACCTATTTCCGGATCAACGCGAAGAACTCGGGGCAGTTCGAGCGCACGCTGATCATCGCCGACGAGGGGGCGCACGTCTCCTACCTGGAGGGTTGCACGGCGCCGATGCGCGACGAGAACCAACTCCACGCCGCAGTGGTCGAGCTGGTGGCGCTCAAGGACGCCACGATCAAGTACTCGACCGTCCAGAACTGGTACCCGGGCGATGAGAACGGCAAGGGGGGGATCTACAACTTCGTCACCAAGCGCGGCAAGTGCGAGGGGGCGAATTCGAAGATCTCCTGGACCCAGGTGGAGACCGGCTCGGCGATCACCTGGAAGTACCCGAGCGTGATCCTCAAGGGGGACCGCTCGGTCGGCGAGTTCTACTCGGTGGCGCTGACCAAGGGGTACCAGCAGGCCGACACCGGCACCAAGATGATCCACATCGGCAAGGACACCAAGAGCACCATCGTGTCGAAGGGGATCTCCGCCGGCCACGGCCAGAACACCTACCGCGGCTCGGTGCGCATCCTGAAGGGGGCCGACAACGCCCGCAACTTCTCGCAGTGCGACTCGATGCTGATCGGCGACCAGTGCGGGGCGCACACGTTCCCCTACATCGACGTGCAGAACCCGACCTCCCGCATGGAGCACGAGGCGACGACCTCGAAGATCGGCGAGGACCAGATCTTCTACTGCAACCAGCGCGGGATCGCCACGGAGGACGCGGTGTCGATGATCGTCAACGGCTTCTGCAAGGAGGTCTTCCGCGAGCTGCCGATGGAGTTCGCGGTCGAGGCCCAGAAGCTGCTGGCGGTGAACCTCGAAGGGAGCGTCGGCTAGTTTTGAAAATGGATCATGAAGAGGGAGACCGGAATGCTTGAGATCAAGAACCTCCACGCTTCGGTGGAGGGCAACGAGATATTGAAGGGGATCGACCTGACGATCCAGTCCGGCGAGGTGCACGCCATCATGGGGCCGAACGGCTCGGGGAAGAGCACGCTGGCGCGGGTGCTGGCCGGCCAGGAGGCCTACCAGGTCACCGGCGGCCAGGTGCTCTACGACGGCAAGGACCTCCTGGAGATGGACCCCGAGGAGCGCGCCCGCGAGGGCGTGTTCATGGCGTTCCAGTACCCGGTCGAGATCCCGGGAGTGGGCAACACCTACTTCCTCAAGGCGGCGCTCAACGCCGTGCGTAAGCACCGCGGCCAGCCGGACATCGACGCCCTGGAGTTCCTCAAGCTGGCGCGCGCCAAGATGAAGCTGGTGCAGATGGAGGAGAGCCTCCTCAACCGGCCGGTCAACGAGGGGTTCTCGGGGGGCGAGAAGAAGCGCAACGAGATCTTCCACATGGCGGTACTGGAGCCGCGCCTCTGCATCCTCGACGAGACCGACTCCGGGCTCGACATCGACGCCCTGCGCATCGTCGCCGACGGCGTCAACGCCCTGCGCTCGCCGGAGCGCTCGTTCCTGGTGATCACCCACTACCAGCGGCTGCTCAACTACATCGTGCCGGACCACGTCCACGTGCTGGTCGACGGCCGCATCGTGCGCTCGGGCGGCAAGGAGCTGGCTTTCGAGCTGGAGGAGAAGGGTTACTCCTGGCTCGAGGTGGCGCCGGAGCCGGCCGCGCAGCCGGTGGGAGCCTGACGCCGTGCCGGTGACCGCGACGACTGAGAATGCCATCGCCGGCGTCGGCGGATATGCCGCCGAGTTCGAGCGGCAGGGCGAACGGGCGGGCGATCCGGGCTGGCTGCGGACGATGCGCCGGGCGGCCATCGACCGCTTCGCGGCGCTGGGCTTCCCCACCCTCCGGCAGGAGGAGTGGCGGCTGACCAACGTCGCCCCGATCGTCCAGGGGACTTTTCACTGGCCGCAGGGCGATCCGGATTCGGTGTCTCCTCAACTGATCGAGCCCTACGTCTTCGACGCGGCAGCGCGGCTGGTCTTCGTGGATGGCCGCTACTCCGCCCGGCTGTCGTCGACGGCCGAGCTGCCGGCGGGAACGGTGGTCGCCAGCCTCGCCGAGGTGTTGGAGCGCTCCCCGGAGACCGTCGAGCCCTGGCTCGGCCGCTTCGCGAGCTTCGACCGCCAGCCGTTCGTGGCGCTCAACACGGCGTTCCTGCGCGACGGCGCCTTCGTCTACGTTCCGCGCGGCGCGGTGACCGGCACGATCCATCTGCTCTTCCTCTCCACCGGCGTGGAGGGACGGCCGACGCTGTCGTTCCCGCGCAACCTGTTCGTCGCCGGCGAGAACAGCCAGACGACGATCGTCGAGACCTACGCCGGTGAGGGGAGCTACTTCACCTCCCCGGTGACCGAGCTGGTCGCCGGGCCCGCCGCGGTGATCGACCACTACAAGGTGCAGCGCGAGAGCCTGGGCGGCCTGCACATGGCGACCTTCCAGGTGCAGGCGGAGCGGGCCAGCCGGCCGAGCTCGCACTCGATCTCGATCGGCGGCGGCCTGGTGCGCAACGACGTCAACGCCATGCTCGACGGCGAGGGGATCGACTGCATCCTCAACGGCCTCTACTTCGCCGACGGCCGGCAGGTGGTGGACAACCACATGCGGGTGGAGCACGCCAAGCCCCACTGCGCCAGCCACGAGCTCTACAAGGGGGTGCTCGACGGTAAGGCGCGGGCGGTCTTCAACGGCCTGATCCACGTCCACAAGGGGGCCCAGAAGACCGACGCCAAGCAGTCGAACCGCAACCTGCTGCTCTCGCGCGACGCCATCGCCAACTCCAACCCGCAGCTCGAGATCTTCGCCGACGACGTCCGCTGTACCCACGGCTCGACCGTCGGCCAGCTCGACGACGACGCCGTCTTCTACCTGCGCTCCCGCGGCATCGGCGCCGAGGCGGCGCGCAGCCTGCTGACCTACGCGTTCGCGAGCGACATCGTGGAACGGATCAAGGTCCTGCCGGTACGCCGGGATCTCGAGGAGTTCCTCTTCGCCCGGCTGCCGATGGGCGAGGTCGTCCGCCAGGCGGTGTAGAGGATGGAGCGGTGTAGATGATGGAGACGCTGGAACGGGTGGCCACCTCCGCCTACGACCTCGCGCGGGTGCGGGCCGACTTCCCGATCCTCGCCCGCGAGGTCCGCGGCCACCCCCTGGTCTACCTCGACAACGCCGCCTCCACCCAGAAGCCGCGGATCGTCGGCGAGACGATCGCCGACTGCTACAACGGCTGGTACGCCAACGTCGAGCGCGGGGTCCATACCCTGTCGCAGCTCGCAACCGCGGCGCGGGAGCGGGCGCGCGAGACCGTGCGGCGCTTCCTCAACGCCCCTAGCGCCGAGGAGATCGTCTTCACCCGCGGTACCACCGAGGCGATCAACCTGGTGGCGGCGTCCTGGGGAGGTCAAAACGTCGGCTCCGGCGATGAGGTCCTGATCACCGGCCTGGAGCACCACTCGAACCTGGTCCCCTGGCAGCGGCTGTGCGAGGAGCGCGGCGCCGCCCTGAAGGTGGCACCGCTCGACGACCGCGGCGAGGTCCGCCTCGACGAGTTCGCGCGGCTCCTCTCCCCGCGCACCCGCCTGGCGGCGTTCGCCCACATCTCGAACGCCCTCGGCACGATCAATCCCGTCCATGAGATGGCGGCCCTGGCCCATCAGGCCGGCGCGGCGGTGCTGGTGGATGGCGCGCAGGCGGTGCCCCACGGGATCGTCGACGTCCAGGCGCTGGGGTGCGACTTCTACGCCTTCTCCGGCCACAAGATCTACGGCCCGAGCGGCATCGGCGCCCTCTGGGGGCGGGCGGAGCTGCTCGCCGACATGCCCCCCTGGCAGAGCGGCGGCGGCATGGTGCACACCGTCCGTTTCGAGCGCACGACCTACGCGCCGCCCCCGCACCGCTTCGAGGCGGGGACGCCGTTCATCGAGGGCGCGGCCGGCCTGGCGGCGGCGATCGACTACCTCACGGCCCTGGGGCTCCCCGCCGTCGCCGCCTGGGAGAGCGAGCTGCTGGCGCTGGCGACCGCGCGGCTCTCGGAGGTCCCCGGCCTGCGGATCGTCGGCACGGCGCGCGCCAAGGCGGCGGTGCTCTCCTTCACGATGACCGGCATCCACCCGCACGACCTCGGCACCCTCCTCGACGACTCCGGGATCGCCATCCGCGCCGGCCACCACTGCGCCCAGCCGGTGATGGAGCGCTTCGGCGTGCCGGCGACGGCGCGGGCCTCCTTCGGCCTCTACAACACCCCGGAGGAGGTGGAGGCGCTGGCCGCCGCCCTCCACCGGGCGCGGGAGCTGTTCGGATGAGCGACGACCTGCGCGAGCTCTACCAGGAGGTCATCCTCGACCACAACCGGCACCCCCGCAACTTCGGGGCGCCGGCGGCGGCGAACCGCAAGGCGGAGGGGAACAACCCGCTCTGCGGCGACCGGGTGACCGTCTACGTCGACCTCGCCGAGGGCCGCCTGCGGAACGTCGCCTTCGAGGGCGCCGGCTGCGCCATCTCGACGGCGTCCGCCTCGCTGATGACCGAGGCGCTCAAGGGGCTCTCCCTGGAGGACGCCCGCGCCCTTTTCAAGAGCTTTCACGATCTGGTCACGATTGGAGCCCGGTCGGATTCGCCGGACCTCGGCTCGCTCGCCGCCTTCACCGGCGTCCGCGAGTACCCGATGCGGGTCAAGTGCGCCACCCTCGCCTGGCATGCCGCGATGGCGGCGCTCGACGCGCAGGACCAGCCCGTCTCCACGGAGTAGAACTGATGAACACCGAATCGGAAACCCCCATCCTCACGTCTTCCACCGATCCCTCCGCCCCGTCGGAGATCGAGAACGCCATCGTCGAGGCGCTGAAGACGGTCTTCGACCCCGAGATCCCGGTCAACATCTACGAGATGGGGCTGATCTACGACATCGACCTCCAGGACGAGGGGGCGGTCAAGGTCAAGATGACCCTCACCTCGCCGGGCTGTCCGGTGGCCGGCAGCCTCCCGGGCGAGGTGCAGGCCAAGGTACAGGGAGTTCCCGGAGTCGGCGACGTCGAGGTCGAGCTGGTCTGGGATCCGACCTGGAACCCCTCGATGATGTCGGAAGCGGCACGCCTGGAGCTCGGAATGTTCTGAGAAGAGGCGTCGATCGTTGCCGGTACCGGTGATAAAGTGCGGCCATTGTGGCCGCCACTGAATCCAACGTCCCCGCTTCCGACACCGCCGAGACGCTCGAAAAGTTGCTCGATAAGGTCCGCCCCCGCCTCAAGCAGGTCCTGAAGAAGTACGACATCCCCTTTCAGGACGCCGAGGATCTCCTGCAGGAGGCCCTTCTCGACCTCCTCCGCAAGTGGGATACGGTGCGCGCCAAGGACGCCTGGCTGGTCGGCACGCTCCGCTTCAAGTGCGCGGACTACTGGAAGGGGAGGCGGACCGAGCGCGTCCAGGGCTTCGATCTCCCCGAGCTGAACGAGATCTCGCCGCCCCAGGCGCCCGAGCAGGAGCGGACCGAGGTGCTCCACGACCTGCGGCACCTCGTCCGCGGCCTCGACGACCGCCACCTCGCCATCGTCTATTTCCGCTTCGGCCTCGGCCTCAGCTCGGACGAGGTGGCGCTGCGGCTCGGCTACCGCTCCTCCAGCGTCCGCAAGCTCGCCGCCCGCGGCCTCGCCCGTCTCCAGCGATCGGCGGCGGACGATCCCACCGGCCGCTGACCCTCTCCAGCCCTTCCCGCTGACAGACCTGGACCGGATTCTGCATGTCCGTTCGGGAACGGATCGGCGGAATCTCCCGGGGAGCGAGGAGACCTGCCGCCAGCGACCGGCGTCCCCTCCGCGATGCCGAAGGAAAGAGACCCCTCTATGCGTACACTTCCGAACAGCAGCACTCCGGCCGTGCGGGCGGTGGAAGATCTGACTCCCGAGGAGGCCAGGAACGCGGCCCGGCTGGCGGAGACCCGCCGGCTGACGCACCAGGGCGAGTCCATGCCCGCGCAGGCACAGAGCATGGACGCGATGGGCCGGCTGGCCGGCGGCATCGCCCACGTCTTCAACAACCTCCTGACCGCCATCGCCTGCGAGACCGAGCTGGCGCTGGCGCGGCTGCCCGCCGACGAGGCCGCCCGCAAGCACCTTCGGGAGATCGAGAAGGTGGGTCAGCGGGGGGCCGGGCTGGCGCGCCAGCTCCTCGCCTTCAGCGGCCGTCAGGTGCTCCATCCCAAGGTCCTCCAGCTCAATCACGTGCTGACCGGCATGGAGGACGGGATCCGGCGCTTCCTCGGCTCCGACATCGAGCTCCGGCTCGAGCTCCACCCCGACCTCGACCGGGTGCTGCTCGATCCCGGCCAGTTCGAGCACGTGGTGATGAACCTGGTTTCCAACGCCCGCGACGTGATGCCGGACGGCGGCCAGCTCACCCTCGAGACGGCGAACGTCGACGTGCCCGCCGAAGGCGACGTCCATCCGCTCGGCGAGCGCCCCGGCCGCTACGTGCTGCTCAAGGTGAGCGACAGCGGCCCGGGGATGCCGGAGGAGGTGCGGCTGCACGCCTTCGAGCCCTTCTTCAGCACCAAGGGGGGGATGGAGATCACCGGCCTCGGGCTCTCCACCGCCTACGGCATCGTCGCCCAGAGCGGTGGCCAGATCCTCACCGACAGCGAGCCGGGGAGCGGAACCCGCTTCCACATCTTCCTCCCCACCGCCGAGAACGCCACCCTGGCGGCCGGCGCCAACCCCCATCCCGAGACGGAGGAGTGGGAAACCCTGCTGCTCGTCGAGGACGAGGACAACGTCCGCCAGCCGCTCGCCCAGATCCTCTCCAACCGCGGCTACAACGTCCTCGCCGCCGCCGACGGCCTGGAGGCGATCCAGATCAGCCAGTCCCACTCGGGGCCGATCCACCTGATGATCACCGACATCCTGATGGACGGCCTCACCGGCGTGGAGCTGGCCGAGCGCCTCGCCTTCCAGCGGCCGGAGATGCGCGTCCTGTTCGCCACCGGCTATCCCGCCGGCCTGACCGAGGGCGCCAAGCTCGGCGGCGAGGCCCACCTGCTCAAGAAGCCCTTCAGCGGCCGCGAGCTGGTCACCAAGCTCCGCGAGATCCTCGCGGGGGGCGATTGAAGCGGCGTTTCTACAATCCCGGGCCTCCGGGCATGACCGGCCCTCCACATCTGTTATAAACGTGCCGGGCTCCGCCTCGCGGAGCTCGCGCATGGTAAGTTCTTCACAGGGCAAGCGCATGAACACGAGATCTCGTACGGCTCTCCTCGCCGGATTTCTGCTCCTCCCGTCGCTCGGCGCGATTGGCGGGATCGGCGCGGTCGGCGCTGCTCCGGCCCGTGCCGTCGATCCGGCCAAGCTCCAGAACGAGGAGTTCCAATACCGCTGGCAGCTCCGCAACTTCCTCGGCACCATTGCCGGGCTCTTCCTGCCCAACCGCGGCGAGGGCTCCCTCACCTTCAAGGCGCTGGGCAACGGCCACCTGCAGAGCGAGCTGACCATCACCTCCGACATCGCCAAGCAGGGGGAGTACTTCCGCTACGGCTCGGAGATGGACCCCCGCACGATGCAGCCGATCCGCGCCTGGTCCTCCTACTCCTGGCGCGGCGAGACCAAGTCCAAGAGCTCCGCGATCGACCAGACCGGCGTGCTCGACATCGCCTCCGGCATCTACTCGATCCGCCAGAACCCGCCGGACAAGACGCGGCGGATGGAGATCTGGTCGGACGGCACGATCTATCCGGTGGTGGTGATCCCGGTCGGCGTCGAGACCCGCCAGATGAAGGGGGGGCGGAAGATCGAGGTCCGCCACTTCTCGATCCGCGGCATCGACGTGCCCGACCGCGGCCGGTGGAAGGGCAAGCTCGACCTCTGGCTGGCGCGCGACGACGTGGCCACGCCGGTCGAGATCGTGCTCTCCCGCAACCTCGCCGACGTGCGTCTGGAGCTGACGACGTTGCAGTAAGCCGGACCTACTTTCCAGGAGGAGGTACGATGAATCGATTCAGGAACGCTGGGCTCCTCGCCCTTGCCGGTCTCGCCGTCCTGGCCGCTTGCGGTCCCAAGATCTCGCGGGCTCACACCGCCGCCGATCCCGCAATGTCGGCTGCGCCGGCGGCACCGGCCGCCAAGACCGACACGATGAAGCCAGCCGCCGCGCCGCCGGCCGCGGCTCAGGGCGCCCAGCCGATGATGTCCGCCTCGCCGTTGAGCGCCGTGGCCACCCTCCAGGCGGGCCCTGAGGCCGCGGGCTTCTCCGGCACCGTCACCTTCACCTCCACCGCCGGCGGCGTCCACCTGGTGGCCGACGTCAAGGGAGTTCCGCCGGGCAAGCACGGCCTGCACCTCCACGCCAACGGCCAGTGCACCCACGACGACCCGTCGGGCAAGCACTTCTCCTCCGCGGGGGGGCACTTCAACCCCGCCAACGCGCCGCACGCCTGCCCGCCCACCGATCCCCGCCACGCCGGCGACTTCGGCAACATCGAGATCGGCGCGGACGGCACCGGCCATCTCGACCTCACCTCCAGCCAACTCGCCCTAACCGGCGCCAACGGAGTCGGCGGCAAGGCGATCATCCTCCACACCGGCGCCGACGACTGCACCACCCAGCCGACCGGCAATTCCGGCGACCGTCTGGCCTGCGGCGTGGTCGAGATGAAGGGGATGGAGAACCAGGGGCACTGAGGGGGGGCGGCCGGGCACCGTTTCGATCGGCCTTCGTGGCCTGCGACCTCATCCCCGACCCTTCTCCTAAAGGAGAAGGGGGACGACTGCGATGCGGCCCCAGCCGGGCCCCCCTTCTCCTTCAGGAGAAGGGTCGGGGATGAGGTCGCAGGCCGCGGAGGGTGATCGAAGCGAGGGATGTGTAAAGGGGGAATGGCATCAACGCCCCTCCCCTACACCACCTCCACCCACTCCAGCGTCACCCCGTCGTCCTTCAGGATCGTCCGCGCCAGGCGCTGGAACGTCTCTCCGGAATCGGTGACGCAGAAGTGGTGGTGGGGCTCGTGGGTCGACGCGAGCCCCTTCTCCGCCAGCCCGGCGGCCACCATCTCGGCGACCGCCTCGGCGGAATCGACCAGGGTGACCTCCGGGCCGGCGATCCGCTGCAGCACCGGCTTGAGCAGCGGGTAGTGGGTGCAGCCGAGGACCAGGGTGTCCACCCCGGCGTCGAGCAGTGGGCGCAGGTAGCGCTCGGCGACCTCGGCGGTGACCGGATCGTCGTGCCACCCCTCCTCGACCAGCGGCACGAACAGCGGGCAGGCCTTGCTGAGGATCTCGAGGTCGGGCCGCACGGCGCGCAGGGCCTTGGGGTAGGCGTCGGAGCGCACGGTGGCCTCGGTGGCGATCACCCCCACCCTCCCCCGGCTCACCGCCGCCGCCTGCCGTGCTCCCGGCTCGATCACCCCCCAGGTGGGCACGCCGCGCAGATCGAGGTTCGGCAGCGCCAGCGCCGAGGCGGTGTTGCAGGCCACCACCACCGCCTTGACCCCCCGCTCGGTGAGGAACTCGATGTTGCGCCGCGTGTAGCGGGTGACCGTGTCCTCCGACTTGCTGCCATAGGGGAGCCGCGCCGTGTCGCCCAGGTAGAGGATCGACTCCCCCGGCAGCCGCCGGCGCAGGGCCGAGACCACCGTCAGGCCGCCCACCCCCGAGTCGAAGACTCCGATTGTATCCGTCGCCGGCGCGTCCATCGAGGGCTCAGTGGCCGGGCAGCTCGCGGTCCGGCCCGAGCGGAGCGGTGAGGTCGAGGTGCCCCGAGAAGGTCTCCCGCTGCACGCCGTTCCAGAGCAGCACGACGCGGGGGGCCTGCGGGACGTTGAGGGCGATCGAGTCGACGACGCTGTAGATCCGCTGCATCTCCTCGGTCGAGCCGCCGGGCGGCGGGTCCGGGTGGTCCTGCCAGTGCAGATCAACGTACGCCGTGCCGTCCGGGCTGAGCAGGACGGCGCCGACCACCACCCCCTCCGGGAAGGGGCGGGCGAGGCCGGCCGCCTTGGGGCCGGCGAGGAGCGCCTCGATCACCCGGCGGATGCGGTCCTTCGGCTCCGCGGAGACCTGGAGCGCCCGGGCCTCGGGGCGCAGCCCGCCGCCGTCCGCCGGGAAATAGAGGTTGAAGCTCACCGGCACTCCCTTCGGCGCCGCCGCTTCCGGCGCGCCCGCCCCGAGCCGCCGCGGACCGCGGCCGCCGAGCCACCACCAGAGGGCTCCCCCGAGGACCAGCGCCAGCGCCAGCCCCATGACGAAGCTCGCCGCGCGGCGGCTCATGCGGGCCTGCCCGTCCTCGCGGGTGGCTTCGGCGCCGCCGGTCTGGACGCCGCCGGTGGCTTCGGAGCCGCCGTCGCCTTGGCGGCCGGCGGGGTGGGCTTGGCGGTGGCCGGCGGGGTGGGCTTCGCGGCAACCGGAGGGACCGGCGGGGCCGGCGGAGGCGTCGCGGTAGCTGCGGCGCCGGGCGGCGCTCCAGTGCCGGGCGGCACGGCAGCCGCTCCGGGAGCCGGCGCCGTGGCCGCCGAGGGGACCGGCGTCCCTTCCACCGAGGCCTTGTAGCGGGCCACCGCCCGGACCAGCGCCTCCAGGAGCTGATCGCGGTAGGCGGAGTCCTGGAGCTTCTTCTCCTCCTCCGGGTTGCTGATGAAGCCGAGCTCGACCAGGACGGCCGGCATCGTGGCCCCCTTCAGCACCCGGAATGGAGCCTGCTTCACGCCCCGGTCCTTGATGTGGAGGGTGTCGTTGAGCTCCCCCTGGATCATGTTGGCGAAGCGCTGGCTCTCGGCCAGATGGTGGCTCTGCGCCAGGTCCCAGAGGATGAGGTCGACGTCCTGCTGCTCGGCCGCGGTACCGGCCGGCGCTCCCGTCCCCGTCGCTCCCGCCGCCGCGGCTGCCGTCCCCGGCGCCCCCGGAGCAATATTCTCGGCGGCGGCCGAGCGGGCGGCGCGCGGATCGGACGCCTGCGGGCTCAGGAAGTAGGTCTCGGTGCCGTTGGCGCCGGCGCCGAGCGAGGAGTTGAGGTGGATCGAGATGAACAGGTCCGCCTTGTTCTGATTGGCGATCGCCGCCCGCTGGTCGAGCGCCACCAGGCTGTCGTCGCTACGGGTCAGGATTGTCTGCACGCCCAGCCGCCCGAGCTTCCCCGCCAGGTCGCGGGCGAATTCCAGGGTCAGCGCCTTCTCCTGGATGCCGCCCGGCCCGATCGCCCCGGTCTCCACCTGCCCGTGCCCGGGATCGATGACGATCGTGTGGATGCCCGGCGTCTGGCGGCCGCTCCGCTCCGCCGGCTGCGTGGCAACCTCCACCGCCGCGGTCGGATGGACGTCGAAGACCAGCCGGAAGGGGCGGTTCAGCACATAGCTCTCGGCCTGCGCTCCGGGGTTGAGCTGGAGGCGCACCTGCTGCGGATCGATGGTGACGCTCTGCACCAGCGGGTCCTGCACCTCCTTGGGCGCCGGCGGCGTCAGCCGGTCGGAGAGCATCTCGACCTTGATCAGCCCCGCCTGCACGGGGTCGATCCGGTAGTGCGGCTCGTCGGGGAACTGGAGCACCACCGTGGTCATCCCCTGGAGGTGGACGACGTCGAGAGTCACGCTCAGCTCGCGGCTGCCGCGCCGCGCGATCACCAGCCGCGAGGTCTCGGGGTGCCACTCGAAGGAGTACCCCAGCAGGTCGCCGTAGGTCTTGCGGAGGAAGTCGACCGGCACCTGCAGGCCCCCCTCACCCCGCGACGGCGGCTGCGAGAGCGAGACGATGTTGTCCCCCACGGTCACAATGGCGTTGCCGGGGCCGATCACCACGTCCTTGTCGGCGATGCGGAGCGTGATGCTCTCGCCCGACTCGTCGCTGGTCACCTGGCCGCCGAGGAGGTCGACCAGCGGCGTCAGGCCGAACATCGGCCCGCTCGGGCTGATCGTCACCGGCACCGCGACGTCCTTCCCCTCGAGCGTAACGCCGGAGCGCCCCCCCGCACCCTGCGCCGGCGGCGGGGGAGGAGCGCTCGGCGGCGGCGCCGGACGCTGCCCCTGGGCGGCCAGCAGCACCGGCAGCAGCAGTCCGAGGAAGATCCAGCAGGCCCAGAAACGACGGTCTTTCACGCGGGAGAGGATACCATCGGGAGCGGCGCGGCGCGTTCCAAGGATCTGTGCCGAGCTGGGACGCCCTGCGCTTCGAAGCCTCACCCTCGGTCCCTCTCCACGCGTGGAGAGGGAGGGCGTTTCATGACCCGGGGCGCTCGTAGGGTGCGCTGTGCGCACCGTTCAACGTTGCACGGTGCGCACAGCGCACCCTACGCGGGCCCTCCCTCTCCACTTGTGGAGAGGGACCGAGGGTGAGGCTTCGGAGCGCAGGCCGCCCCAGCCGGCACAGCCACCCTGTACGCCTCCCGCTGTACGCCTCCCGCTCCCCCCAGGCTTGGGAACCTGAGCCCCGAGTGTGGTAAATACTGCGATGCCACCGGACCGGCACCGGCCGCGTGAGCGCTGATCCAAGCTGATCCAAGGAGAGGAATGCGATGGAGATCCGGGAATTTCGGGTGGTGGTCCGCGCCTCGAACTATGAGCGCGCGGTGAAGTTCTATGGCGATGCCCTGGCGCTGCCGCAGGTCCAGAGCTGGAACCGCGACACCGAGCGGGGCGCGGTCTTCCAGGCCGGCTCGGCGCTGATCGAGGTGGTCGGCCCGCCGGTCAACGAGGACCCCCGCGCCAACGACGAGAAGTTCAAGGCCCAGGGCCCCCGCATCCAGGCCGCCATCGTCTTCGACGTCGCCTCGGCGCAACGGGCGTTCGACGAGATCTTCTCCCGCGAGAAGAACATCCCCGGCGGCTTCGAGAAGGACTCCCAGGGTCGCATGACCTTCGCCACGCACGACCCCGACAACATCAAGGTGATCTTCAGAGAGACCGGCGCCTGAGGCGCCGCAGGGCGACGAGCGTCAGCAGCAGCGCCAGCACCGCCAGCGCCGAGCCCGAGAGCGCCGGGATCTCCTTGTCCTCCAGAACCACGTCCGTCCAGGCGGTCGCCGAGTTGTTGGCCGGGACCGGATCGACGGCTCCGAGAGGACCCTCCACGGTGGCCGTATTCGCCAGCATCCCCACGAATTCGGGCGCGACGAACCCCTGGACCTGGTACGCCGCGGCGCCTGTCACTTGGTCCAAGAGAGGGCCCAGGATCGACGGAATACAGGATCCGGCCTCCCCGCGGCACCAGCGCGCATGGGTGAGCGCCGCCGGAAAGTCATCCCGGACGGTCGCCGCGCAGCCGTCGGGATTTCCGACCACGATCGTATAGACGAGAGGCTGATTCGCCCCCGCGACCCGCTGGTCCACCTTTTTGGTGATCGACAGGTCCGAGGCGATGGCCGTCGCCACCGACCGCGAATTGTTGAGCGGACGGGGATCGGCGGCCGGCGGCACCGCGCTCACCGAGACGGTATTGACGAACGAACGTCCACACCCCGGCGATGACGGCGCCTTGAAGCCGATCGCGAAGGGCTGGGACGCGCCGGCGGCGAGCTCGCCCACGGAACAGCGGATCTCTTTCGCGACGATCGAGCACGAGCCGTCCTCTGGGAGCCCCGGCGAGGCCTGCCCGGCGGGGATGGGGTCGCTGACGACCACTCCGCAGGCAAGGTCGGGCCCCCGGTTGGTCACCGTCAGCACCACCGGGATCGGAACGCCGGAGGTGACGAAGGGCGGGCTGGTCTGGGCGATGGCCAGATCCGCCCGGCGCACGAGGACGGTCGAAGCCTTCGCGGAGTTGTTGGACGATTCGGGATCGACCTCCTGCGCCGACACGGCCGGCACACCCAGGATCACCGGGACGCAGCTCTCCAGGACCTCGAAGGTCAGGAAGAGCACGGAGTGGTCCCCCGCCGCGAGGTCCGGAAGGACGCAGCCGATCGTCTTCCCGGCCACCCCGCACCCCGTGGGAAGCAACGCCGGAACCAGCTCCAGCCCGGTGGGGACGTCCTCCTGGACGTGGACCCCGGTCGCCGTGTCCGGCCCATGATTGGTCACCGTCAATTTTTGGAGGAGCGTCCGTCCCGGTTGCGTCGAAGCCGGCGCGGCGAGGGTGAGGCCGACGTCCGCGGAGTGAGTCGGCGAGGAAAAGCTGCACACCTTCGCCGCGCTCCCCTGCGCGAGATAGGCCCCCACCAGAGCCTGACCTCCCGCCGCCGACACCGCTTGGCCGAAGCGGTCGCCCGGCGCGTCGCCGAGGCGAGGCTCCCCGTCCTGAGCCCACCCGGCGGCCTGCCGTTCGTAGAGATAGGCGGCGCCCGTGCCGCCGTGCAGCAGAGCTCCGACCACCAGTTGCGTGCCGCCGCTCATCGCGACCGCCACCCCGAACCGGTCCCCTGCCGCCTGGCCGGCGAAACGCGCCACCCTGCTCCAGGCGCCGCCGCTCCCCTCATAGACGTAGGCGGCGCCCGCGTCGCGCATCCCGCCCGGGTCTGCGGCCCGCGCCCCGACAGCCACCGCCGGGCCGCTCACCGCCACCGCCGAGCCGAAATCATCGTCCGCCGCGCCGTCGTCCGCCGTCAGCCGCGCCTGCTGGCTCCAGACGTCCCCTTTCTTCTCAAAAACGTAGGCCGCGCCCGCGTTTCCAGCCGCTCCATCGTGGAAAGGCGCGCCGATCACGGCCCGCGACCCGTCGATCGCCAGGGAAAACCCGAAGTTGTCGAACGGCCTGGCGTCATCGGCCGCGAGCTCCTGCGTCTGCGTCCAGGTCGCTCCATCGCGATGAAAGACATAGACCGCTCCCGAGAGGCTCCCGCCGTGCCCCACCGCGTTGGGAGCTCCCACGATCAGCGTGTCGCCGCTGAGGGCCAGCGTGAGGCCGAACTGATCCCCGCGCGCGGCGTCCGAGGCGAAGAGCTGCTGCGGGGCCGTGAAAGACCCGCCGTCGCGCCCGTACAGATACACCACGCCGGAGCCCTTCGCGAAGGGCGCTCCTACCGCCAGCCAGCCATCATCGATCGCCACCGATCTCCCGAACTCGTCTCCGGCCTGGCCGTCGGCCGGCGTTAGCTGCGTATCGCAATCCGCATCGCCGAGGCAGACGGTGACCGAGCCGGTGTGACGATCGCCGCCGAGATTGGCGCCCAGCGCGACGGCCGATTGAGCGCCGGCATGGAGATCGACCGAGCATCCGAGCTGTCCCATGGATGAAACCGGGAGCCGTCGGCAGCTCTCTCCCCAGCCGGGCAAGGTGCCGGGCAAAGTGCCGAGGCCGGCGAGGAGAACGGCCAGGCCGATCCCTTTCCTCATGGCGGCCCCTTCCTGGACTTCGGCGGCTCAACCCCCGTGCAGCACCCCAGCAGCGGCGGATCCTGCAGGATGGAATCGGCGTCCCCTTGAGGCAGCGGCGCGGGGCGGGTCGGCCATCCGCCCGGCGGCACCAGCACCCAGGAACCCGCCTTGACCACGACCGCGGCCCCGCCCGCCTTGGCCTGAACGGTCACCGACCCCCCGTCTGCCGCCACGAAAGTGCCGATGATCGGGCTGACCAGCACGCGAAAGAGGGTGCCCAGGGTTAGGAACGCGTGAGGAGTGTCGATCTCCGGGACGCGGCAGCCGGATTCCGCGAGCGCCTTGACAGACAAGCTCCCCGCGGCGAACTTGATCCGCGACCCCGAGGGATCGTTCGGATCGCCAAAGTCGACCTCGCCCAGACCGGCGAGACTGGCCGTGCCCGTGAACCGATCCCGGGCGCCCTGGAGCACCTCGCAGCCGCCGAAGTTGAAGGCGACCTTCAAGTAGGGGTCCGGACCGCGAAGAAAGACCTTCAGGCCCCGCTCGATCGGATCGTTCTGCCGGATGTCCCGGTTCGCCTCGCCGACCCGGCGCCCCTGCACCTCCGGTTTCACCCGGATCGCCACGCCGACCTCCTCGGCCACCCCGGGCAGCGCCAGACTCCCCAGCAGGAGTCCGGCCGCCGCGCTCTTCGACCAACGCCGCATCAGAAGGCCCAGCTCATGCCGATCGAGGCGATCCGCCGTTGATAGTCGAGATCGGGAAGCCCGGCGCCCAGGTCCACGTTCGAGCTCCGCTTCACGTACGTCCCCCGCGCCGTCAGCCGGATCCTGTCCGTCGCCGCCCAGACCAGCGTCAGGGTTCCCTGTCGCGTGCGGTCGTTCCGGATCGGACCCCCCTCGCGGAAGAGGTTAGACTCCGGATGGTCGAAATCATCCTCGCGCACGCTCGCCTCCAGGTGCACCGTCCAGCGAAGGGCGAACGGCAGCGCCAGCTCGGCGTTCCCCTCCCGGATCGACTCCGCGAACGGCCGGCCCGCCTGCCGGTCGATCCCCAGAAAGCCGATCCGCAGATAGCGGTCCCGCCGCCCGGCGAAGAAGAGCTGGCTCGCCTGGAGCGACAGGTCGTTTCCGCTCCGCCGCTCGTCCGCCAAGCCGTCGTTGGAGAACTCGCGATTGGAATAGCCAAGATCGAAGCGGGTCGCGGTGACCGGCAACTCATGGAAGGTGAACGACCCCGCGCCGTCCCAGGTGCGGAGATAGGGGGAGCCGTCGACCTGATAGGTGGTGCCCCCGGCCTGCACCAGCGCCGAGAACCGGCTGTCCCCCAACGGCACCCGCTCGTGGCCGAGCGGCCCTTCGAGGAACCCCAGAGGATCGGCCCCGAACGCGAGCTGCACCACTCCGTGAGCCTCGCCGAGATCGAGGAATCCGAAATCGTTGTGGAGCGACCGCCGGACCTCCGCGCTCACCCCGAAATCCGGCCCCGAACCGGCGTGGAAGGGATAGAACCCGAGGCTCACCGCGGGCCGCGCGCTCGTGTCCGACTGCTCGCCGCGGATCAGACCGCCCTGGCCGCCGCCCGGGGGAGGCAGCACCAGCTCGCCGGACAGCTGATTGGGATTGGAATCGCTGGCCAGCGACAGCCCCACGATCCCTTCCCAGGCCCCGCGGTCGTCGATCGGCCGGCCGCTGGGGACCACCTCCGGCGCCTCGGCATGGACCGCAGTCCCCTCCGGGCTCCGGCGGGCCGCCTCGAGATCGGCGAGCACGCGCGCCCGCTCCACCTCCGGCGGATGCCGGGCCGCCAGGCTCGCCGCCAGCTCGTCCGCGGCCTCGCGCGCCCGGCCGAGACGGAGCAGGGCGAGCCCGCGCCAGTAGCGAGGCTCCCCCTCGTCCGGATTGAGCCGCGCCGACTCCGCGAAGTCAGCGGCTGCCTCCTCGGTCCGTCCCGACTCGAACGCCGCGAGCCCCTCCGCCAGGGCGATCTCGGCTTCGGCGAGCCGCGGCACCGGCCGAGCCCCCGCGCTCCCGCCGGGAAAGACGGCGAGGCCCCAGAGAACGACCGCAACCGGAACTACTCGACGCATGCGTGAGCCCGCCCTTCCTGGGATTCAGATTTCCTCAATGGTAGAATGAAAGGTAATACTTGCAGAAATACGAATAAGGGAGCCCCTTGGAGAAACCCAAGTACGACGTCTTCCTGTCGCACGCGACTCCGGACAAGCCGGCGGTCGAGGATCTGGCGCGCCGCCTCAAGGCTCAGAAAATCGAGCCCTGGCTCGACAAGTGGAACCTGATCCCGGGCGAGCCTTGGCAGGAGGCGATCGAAAAGGCCCTGGAGGATTGCGCCACCTGCGCCGTCTGTATCGGTCCGAGCGGCACCGGCCCCTGGCAGAACGAGGAGATGCGGGCCGCGATCGACGCCCGAGTCTCCGACCGAAGCCGCGCCTTCCGCGTCATCCCTGTCCTCCTGCCCCACTCCGAACGGGGCGAGCCGAGCCGGCTTCCCGCCTTCCTCCGCGCCACCACCTGGGTCGAATTCCGCGACACGCTGGACGACGAGAAGGCCCTGCACCGTCTCCTCTCCGGCATCCGGGGAGTCTCCCCGGGCGCCGATCCGGGCGAGGCCGTGGCCGAGGGCGCCCAGCCCTATCGGGGCCTGCAGGTCTTCGACGTCGCCGACGCCCCATTCTTCTTCGGCCGCGAAGCGCTCACCGAATGGCTCCTCGACAAGCTCCGGACCGACCGCTCCGGCAACCGCTTCCTCGCCATCGTCGGCCCCTCGGGAAGCGGCAAGTCCTCCCTGGCCCGCGCCGGCCTCGCCGCCGCCCTCAAGCGCGGCGAGATCCCGGGCAGCGACGCTTGGCCGGCCGCGATTTTCAAACCCGGCGCGCAGCCGCTCGAAAGCCTCGCCATCGCATTGTCCGGCGCGGCCCGCTTGGGCGATTCCCCCTCGGCCGTCCTCAACCTGATCCGCGACCTCGGGGCGAACCCGAGCCTGCTCCACCTCACCACCCGCCTCTGCCTGCGCGACGCCCCCGCCGACCGGCGCCTCGTCGTGCTCGTCGACCAGTTCGAGGAGGTCTTCACCCTCTGCCCGGACGAAGCCCAGCGGCAGGCGATCATCGCCAACCTCCTCCACGCCGCCACGACCGCCGACGGCCAGACCGTGATCGTCCTCACCCTCCGCGCCGATTTCTACGGCCGCTGCGCCGCCTACCCCGACCTCGCCACGGCCGTCTCGGACCGCCAGTCCCTCGTCGGCCCCATGACCCGCGACGAGCTCCGAAGCGCCATCGAGCGCCCCGCCTACCTCGCCGGCTGCGAGCTCGAAGGGGGCCTCACCGACCTCCTCCTGAACGAAGTCGAGTCCCAACCCAACTCCCTGCCGCTCCTCGAGCACGCCCTGCTCCAGATCTGGCAGCGGCGTGAGGGAGGGCGACGGCTGACGATCGCCGCCTACCGCGAAATCGGCGGCGTGGCCGGGGCGCTGGAAAAATACGCGGAGGAGGAGGTCTATTCGGGTTTTTCCGACGAGGAAAAAGAGACCTGCCGCCTGGTTTTTCTCAGGCTGGTGCAAGTCGACGAGCAGGGCCGGGCGACGAAGCGGCGGCTTGGTCTTGAGGAGCTTCCAGGCGCGGGCGTCGTCTCTCGTCTGACGGATGCTCGGCTGCTGACGACCGACCAAGGAAAGCAGCCGACGGTTGAGCTCGCCCATGAGGCTCTACTAGCGAATTGGGAGCGGCTCAAGAAATGGATCGGGGACGACCGGGACGCATTGCGCACCCGGCGGCGATTGGACGAGGCGGTGGCGGAGTGGATCGCGAAGAACCGCGATTCTTCCTTTCTGCTCGAAGGGGGGCGGTTGGCGCAGGCGGAGGAGTGGGCAGAAGGCCATTCGGACGAAATGGGGCGGGAAGGACATGACTTTCTTGCCGCCAGCGTCGCCGCGCGGGGGCGAGAGCGGCAGCACGAATTGGATCAGGTCCGGCGCCAGAAGCGATGGGCAATGGCCGCCAGTGTGGTCGCGGCGGTTGCTATGGTTGCCGCCATAATAGTGTTCTACCAAAAGCGCGTGGTCGAAAATCAAAAACGGATCGCGATCGCCGGTGAGCTCAGTGAACGGTCGCGGAGCACTTTCGATTCCAACCCCCAACTCGGCCTACTTCTTGCGACTCAAGCTTTGAAAATGGCTCGGGACGCCGCTGAACCCTACCTACCAAGTGCGCAGTCCGCCTTGCGGTTGGCGATTACCAAATCCGGCGGAGTCCCTTTACTGAGCGGACCGGTCGAGTCTATATTTATGACTTCTAACCGTCGCTCACTGGTGACCTTGGGGCAGGATCGTCACGTCCGACTTTGGAATCTAGAACAAACACCTACTCCTACAAACAGAGATTTGGGAGAGGTCCAATCAAGCATTGCTGGCCTGGCTGAATCTGCGATCGGCGATTGGCTCTTGATTGGGGGTGAGGCAGGAGCCTTACTTCTTGACCTGAGGATTCCCGAGCCTAGGCTTTCAAAAGCGATCCTCCTTAGAGGAGAAGACTGGATCTTCAATAAAAACCCCTTCAGCGCTGACGGGCGATGGCTTGTGACGAGGAAGAATGAAGGGCTGTTGCTGAGAGACCTGCGGGAACTACAGCACCCAAAGCAGCTCGCCCTGGAGGGTCGGGGCCTCAGTACCTACCAATTCAGTCCGGACAGCTTAACATTGGCCGCCGGGTCTGATAACGGAATAGTAGAGCTTTGGGGTTTACAAACACCGATTCTTGCCGGAACGGTCGTGAATGGAAGTGGCGACCTGATCAGTGACCTTGCCTTCAGCCCGGACAGCCAAATGCTGATTGCGATTCCCCTGACCAGCAAGAGTATAAGATTTCTATCGATTCGACGCGACGGCACACTGGCTGAACAAACCCAACTTGAGGGCTGTGACGGCATCATAAAAACATGGACACACTCATCCGGCATTTATTTCCTCTGTCTTCCGCCAGAGGGAAAATCAAAGCTTTGGAGCTACAAACCCAAATTTGGCTTCACGAAAGAGGCCGACTGGCCCTTTGATGCAGAGACTTTAGATTTCAGCCCGGACAGCCGCAGGCTTGCCATAGTGGATTCTGACGGCAACATTTATCTCCACACCGCTCCGGAACCATTGAACACACCAAAAAAAATTGCACAACAATTGACCCCAACTCAGTCCGTCCTGTTCTCAGCATCAAATCGATGGCTTCTTTTGCATGGCCAGGGCGAAGCGCCTCGGTTCCTAGATTTCAGCAAGCTCCCTGATATTGGCATAGAACCGCAAAAACTCCTGTTCAGCCTTATAAGGAGCACGCGCATCAATGCGAAGGGCGAGATCTTGCGGAAAGACCTCGCCTCGAAGCAGTTACGCCTATGGAAGCTGACGGGAGCCCCCACGAGCCAGGCCTTCCCAGAATCGACCAATGCTTCCCAGCCGCTTGCCGTGAGCGCGGACGGCCGATGGGCCGCGGGCATGCAAAGAGGAAAGGGCCTGATGCTTTGGCGGATCAAGATCGATGGCGCGGTAGAGCCACCAATATTACTTTCCGGTGATGCGATGAATACCTTAAGCTTTAGCCCAGGCGGACGCTGGCTCGGCGCGAACGATTCTACTGGCGGGTGCCGCCTATGGAATCTACGGAACCCGAAAGCTCCTCCTCATTCACTCACCAATGTTTCTGGCCCGGCATCCTGGGCCTTCGCTCCCGTCGACGACTTTGTGGCGACGGCAGGGATATTCAAAGAAGTTTATCTGCGCGCCCTTGACGAGAACGGACCCAAGAAAGCGGACTCTCCAAATCACCCGAATGCTTCTGTCTCCCCGCCTGCTCTTGCCTACAGTCCGGACGGCAAATGGATCGCTGTCTCGGGAGGGGGAGACAGGGTGCAGCTCTGGAAAACTTCTGGGCAAGATAAATTTCTTGAGAATCGCAGCAAGGCGGTGTCTTCATTTGCTTTTAGCCCTGACGGTCATTGGCTTGCAGCCGGTGGGCTTGATGGGACTATCCAACTTTGGAGATGGGCTGGGATGGACACAGTCCCAACCCCCATTCTTCTCACTGGTAACACGAAGGCTGTTGACTCAATCATCTTTACCCTAGAAGGACTCATGTCAGCATTTTCAGACGGAAGCGTACGTCTCTGGGAATTACGAACTGACAAGCTAATCAAACTCGCCTGTCAGAGCGCCGGACGGACGTTGAGCAAGCAGGAGTGGAGCACCTATCTTTTCTCCGAGTCCTACGAGCGTAACGAGCCCTGCCCCGGGATGCCAAAGGCGCCTGACTAAACAGAGAGCAAAGCTGGCGGCCTTGCCTCTTGAGGCCTGAAGGGCCGCCATACCTCAGCCCAGGGCATCGCCCTGGGACCGGAGACCCTGGCGATCTCACGGCGGCCTGAAGGGCCGCGATACCCACGGTTCGGATGCGATCGAACCCCCGTTATCGCACCCCGTTGGGGCGCAAATCGTCATTATGGACCGCGAACCCAGCCCGATGGGCTGGGCTGAATAATCCCGGGCCTTCAGCCCGGAAAACGCCGCCGATGCGGCGAGGGGCGCTCCGATCCTCGCCTATCTGTCATGAAGCTTCTTGAGGCCTGAAGGGCCGCCATACCTCAGCCCAGGGCACCGCCCTGGGATCGGAGATCATGGCGATCTCAAGGCGGCCTGAAGGGCCGCGATACCCACCTCATCCGTGACTTGAAAGCTGCCGCTCGAGGCGCTGCTTCGCCTCATTCCAGGAAACCCAGTCTTCGGGATGTGCTTCAGCATCTCTCAGACGGTGGTCCAGGAGCTCCTTCTGCCAATCGAGGAGCTCGGGATGCTCGGTCTCGGCCTCCCTCCAGAGCTCCTCCAGAAGCTCGACCCTTTCGGCGAACGGCAGCCTGCGGATCTCGTGCATCAGGTCGGCTTTGCTCACGGTATTCTCCTCGCCCTCCTATCTTACCAGCTTCGCCCAGGGCATCGCCTCGGCTAGGCCCCGCCCCCCTTGCTACGCAAACCCCCTTTGTGTTGCAATCCGCGCCGCAATGACGCGCGAGGACTACGAAGAGCAGAAGCGGCGCCTTGCCGAGCAGCGGCGGGTGCTGGTGGAGCTGGCGGAGAGCGCCTATCAGCAGCAGGTGCGGGCGCTGGACATCGTCTGGCGGATGTTGTCCGACGAGGGCACGGGGGACGTCCCAGCGGCGGCACCGGCCTCTACGTCCTTCGCTCAGGCGGCCGCTCCGGCGGCCGGGGCACGGCGGCGTCTGCGGGCCGGAGAGCTCTACAGCGACGTCGTCGACGCCCTGCCTCGGCTCCCGGAGTCGTTCATCCACTCCGACATTACGGCAGCGCTCGGCTACGCTCCGGACCGCGCGTCGCTCCACCGGACGTTGCTGGAGCTGATCGGCAACGGGCACCTCGCCGTCCTCGCGAGCGGCAAGGGCAACCGGCCGACGCGATACCGCCGCGCCTAGGGGCGAGCCGCCCCGGCCGAAGTGCGATGCCGACGACGACGATTGCGATACAGCCCTCTGCCTCCGAGCCGCAAGCGGAGGATCTTGCGACGCAACGGACTTCATTTGCGACAGAGTGGAGCCCGCTTGTGCCTCGGCCCTCGCGAATTGTGCCTCGCCCCTCGCGAATTGCGATACGCCCTTCGCAGGGGATATCTCGCCCCTCCGCTGGGGCGTGTCGCAATACGCGGCGGGCGTTACGCAATCCGGATTCGTGCGTCGCGCCCCCGCCAGGGGCGTGCCGCAATTCGTAGGGGCGCGTCGTGCCCCCGCGAGGGGCGTGTCGCAGTCGGCGAGGGGCGTGCTGCAATTCGCGAGGGCGCGTCGCGCCCCAGCGGGGGCGGAGGCGCGCGCCGCGTCCGCGCTTCGCCCGCTCGCCTACCCGTAGCTCTCGTGGTGCTCGCGGTCCGGCGGCACTCCGATCGTCTTCAGCGCGGCGAGGGTGGTTTCGAGGAAGCGCGGCTGCGGCTCTTCCCCCTTCTCGCGGGCGCTCGCCTTTTCGAAGTTCGAGAGGCCGGGGCCGCAGGTGTAGACCTCGACGGCCGTGGGGTCCGGGATGAATTCTCGGAGCAGCTCCTCGCTCACCCGGCCCTGGCGGATGTCGAGGCCGGGCGCCGTGCGCTTCTCGCGCGAGATGGCATGGACGATCCGGAACTTGTCCGGGAAGCGCTCGGCGAGCGCCTGGAGCTGGTGGCGGAAGATGATGTCGTCCCAGGTCTTGTTGCCGTAGACCAGGGTGTGGCGCAGGTTCATCCCGGTCTCCAGGCAGAATTTGAGGAGGGCGTAGTTGGGCACGATCCCCGAGCCGGCGCAGACGTGGACGATGTGGTCGGTGCGCGTCTCGACGTCCGGCGGCAGCACATAGGGTCCGCCGATGCCTGTCGCCACCATGCTCATCCCCGGCCGCACGCTGTAGGTGAGGAAGGGGGAGAGCAGGGGCGGGTACTTGGTCTGCCCCTTGACGTAGGTCTCGGCCTTGATGGTGATGGCGAGCTGCTTCTCGTGCGGCGCCGAGGTGGTGGAGTAGGCGCGGCCGGGCTCGCGCTTCCCCTTCATGTCCTCGAAGTAGCTGCAGAGGCTGGCCAGGGCCGGGAACTGCTGCGGCCGGATGGTGATGAACTGGCCGGCCTGATAGTCCGGCCGCTCGCCGCCGGTGAACAGGTTGAGCGTCACGGTGTCCGCCGTCTCCCAGATGACGTCGGTGATGATCAGCTCCATCTCGCGGATCTTCTGCCGCGGCGCCTTCGCCGCGGCTTCGGCGCGAGGTGCGGCGGGAATGGGAAGGGGCTCGAGATTGGGCTGGATTTCCGGCTGCGCCATTGGACCTCCTCAGGAACTTTGCGGGAGATTGTACGCGAGTGGCGGGATGGCTGCTTCCAGGAGGCCTTGGCTGGGGGGGCCCTCATCACCCCGGCCCTCTTCTCCCGTCCCCTCCCACCCTCCCTCACCGGGAGAAGAGGGAGAAAAGCAAAGAGAAAAAGCCTGGATCCTGAGGGGGTGGGGGTTCCCCTCTCCCTGTGAGGGAGGGGGACGGGGGAAGGGAGAGGGGCCAGGGGTGAGGGTCCGGGCGGGCGGCGCCCGCCCTACTCCACCTCGATCGGCCGCGCTCCGGTGATGTCGCTGTCCATCGGCACGAACTGCCATTCGATGCGGTAGACCGGCACCGGCCGTGCCTTGCCGCGCAGGGGGAGGGGGGTGAGGGGGGAGACGGGGGGCGGCTGGGTGAGGGCGGAGTGGAGGGGCTCGGCGATCAGGATCTCCCCCGGGCCGGCCTCGGAGCAGAGGCGGGCGGCGGTGTTCACTGCGTCGCCGATCACCGTGTACTCCAGGCGGCGCTGGCTGCCGATGTTGCCGGCGAAGACCTCGCCAGCATTGAGGCCGACGCCGATCGACAGCGCCGGCCGCCCCTGGCGGGTCCAGCGGGTGTTGAGCCGGCCGAGCGACTGCTGCATGGCGATGGCCGCGCGGGTGGCGCGGTCGGCGTCGTCGATGCGGGTGATCGGCGCCCCCCAGAGCGCCATCAGGGCGTCGCCCATGAACTTGTCGAGGGTGCCGCCGTGGTGGAAGACGATCTCCACCATCTCGCTGAAGTAGTCGTTGAGCAGGCTGGCGATCTCGTCCGGGTTCATCCGCTCGGAGAGCGAGGTGAAGCCGCGGATGTCCGAGAAGAGCACCACCACCTGGCGCCGGGAGCCGCCGAGCTGGATCTCCCCCTCCTGGCCGGCGATCTGGCCGGCGAGGTCGGGGGCGAAGTAGCGCTGGAAGTTCGAGAGCACCACCGCCTCGCGACGCCGCTGCTCGATGAGCTGGCCATTCTCCATCCCCATCGCGGCGAGCCCGGCGAAGGCGGTGAAGAACTCCAGGTCCTCCTCGCTGAAGGAGTGGCCGGCCCCCAGGCTGTCCAGATAGATGATGCCGAGCACCGCCCCCTGGCTCGCCAGCAGCGGCGCGCAGAGGGCGCTGTCGATCTCCAGCACGCCGGACTCCTCGGAGGGCACGTTCTCCGAGAGCACCGCCACCCGGTCCTCGACCGCCTTGCGGGCGATCGCCCGCGGCACCCGCCAGCTCCCGGCCGGCGCCTCGGCGCGGCTGCGCCAGACCCGCGGCACCAGCTCGCCGCCCGCCTCGGAGGTCATCACCGCCACCCGGTCGACGCTCATCACCTGGAAGATCAGCCCCACGACCTTGTCGAGCAGGCCGTCGACGTCGGTCTGCTGCGACAGCTCGCGGGAGATGTCGAGCAGGAGGTTGAGCTTGCGCGCCTGGCGCTCCTCGCGCGACTCGCCGGCGATCTTCAGCAGCGACGCGCCGCGCGGGCGGTCGGCGAGCTGGGCGGCGATGTCCGCGCGGACCCGCACCGGCATCTGGCGCAGGATGGTGGCGTCGAGAGACCCCTCGCCGCCGAACTCCTCCTCCGGCGGCGCCTCGTGCTCGCGGACGTCGAACTCCACCTTGCCGAAGGAGACCCGCGAGCCAGGAGTGGCCAGGGCGTCGGTCACCCGCGACCCGTTGAGGTACGTGCCGTTCGTAGACCCCACGTCGCGCACCCGCACCCCCGCGCCGGCGAGCTCCAGCTCGGCGTGGTGGCGGGAGACCGTCGGATCCTGGACCAGCAGGTCGCACGACGCCACCCGGCCGACGGTGAACGGCCGGCCGGCCGTGACCTGGACCCAGGGACTTCCGGTAAGGGCGACCAGCTTCAGGATCAAGGCGTAACCTCGCTTCGGGACTCGCGAAATCGCGGGCCCGGAACCCTTTACGGTACTACAAAGACTTACCGGCTGACTTGCAATAATACTACACCGATTGTAGATCCGGCGATAGTCGCCGCCGGAGCAGGGGGAAATATCTCGCGGCCCGGACCGGTTGAACCGCGCGAAACGTCTGTGGTACCCTTCGCCGGTCCATGGGAGTTTCTTGTGGACATGTGGCGCATTCGTCTAGGGGTCCAGGACGCCGGCCTCTCACGCCGGTAACACGGGTTCGAATCCCGTATGCGCTACCAATCTGATTCCTCTGACGGAGCCCGGCCTGGCCGGGCTTTTCGATTTTTGGGCGACATGAATCCCGCCGGCGCGACATGAGAGGCTAGGAGGGGGGAGCAAGGAAGAAGAAACAAGGGACGAAAGGGACAGCAGGGACTCCAGGGACGAAAGAAAGAAAGCCCGATCCGGTCGTCCCTGCCGTCCCTGAGGTCCCTTTCGTCCCTTGTTCTCCTTTCTCCTCCTCTTCCTTCAGGAGCCCGCGCCCATGACCCCGATCGCCCGCCGCTGGATCGTTCTCCTCGTCATCGTGGGCCTGGTCCTGGGCGCGCTCGGGGTCGGGCTCTGGGTGAACGCGGGGGCCGGCGGCAGGGAGCGGCTGGTCGACCTGTTCGAGGTCTTCCCCGCCGAGGACCGCCTGGAGGTGAAGCCGGCGGGCTTTCCGGATCTCCCCGGCTGGGGGGACGACGCGGTCGAGGAGGCGTTGCCCGCCCTGCTCCGCTCCTGCGCCCGGATCGCCGCGCTCCCCGACGGCGAGGCGCTGGGCGGCGCGGGGACCGGCGGGGTTGCCGCCGGCAGGGGCGCGGACTGGCGGCCGGCCTGCGACGAGGCGGCGCGCCTCCCCGCCGGCGACCGCGCCGCCGTCCGGCGCTTCTTCGAGAGCCGCTTCCGCCCCTGGTCGGTGCGCAACCACCGCAACCCGGTCGGCCTGTTCACCGGCTACTACGAGCCTCTCCTCCACGGCAGCCGCAAGCGCCACGGCACGTTCACCGTGCCGCTCTACGGCCGCCCGCCGGAGCTGGTGATGGTCGACCTCGGCCGCTTCCGCGACGACCTCAAGGGGAAGCGGATCGCCGGCAAGGTGGAGGGGGGCGCGCTGGTGCCCTACCCGGACCGCAAGGCGATCGACGCCGGCGCGCTGGCCGGCCGCAAGCTGGAGATCGTCTGGGTGGACGATCCGGTCGAGGCCTTCTTCCTCCAGGTCCAGGGCTCCGGCCGCGTCCGGCTCGAGGAGGGGGGCGAGATGCGGATCGGCTACGCGGCGCAGAACGGCCACCCCTACTCGTCGATCGGCAAGGCCCTGATCCAGCGCGGCGCCCTGCGCACCGACACGGTCTCGATGCAGACTATCCGCGCCTGGCTCAAGGCCCACCCCGACCAGACCGCCGGCGTGCTGGAGAAGGACGCCTCGTACGTCTTCTTCCAGGAGACCGGAGCGCGGGCCGCCGGACCGGACGGCAGGCCCGAGGGCCCGATGGGCGCCGAAGGGGTGCCGCTCACCCCCGGCCGCTCGCTGGCGGTCGACCTCCGCTACATGCCCCTCGGCGTCCCTATCTGGCTCGCCAGCCGCATGCCCGCGCCGCGCGAGACCGATCCCGACCGGCGTCTGCGCCGCCTCCTGATCGCCCAGGACACCGGCGGCGCCATCCGCGGCCCCGTCCGCGGCGACGTCTTCTTCGGCTTCGGCCCCGAGGCCGAGACCATGGCCGGGCGGATGAAGCACCGCGGGAAGATGTGGGTGCTGCTGCCGCGGGAGGTGGGGGGCGCGCCGAGGTAGGGCGCCCCCGCCCGAACCCTCACCCCTGGCCCCTCTCCCATCCCCCGCCCCCCTCCCTCACTGGGAGAGGGGAACCTCCACCCCCTCAGGATCCAGGCTTTTCTCTTGCTTTTCTCCCTCTTCTCCCGGTGAGGGAGGGTGGGAGGGGACGGGAGAAGAGGGCCGGGGTGATGAGGGCCCTCAGTTCACCCACGGCCCCTTGCGCACGCTCGTCCCCTTGTCCCCCTGGATGACCTTGAAGCCGCGCTTGCGGCGGTTGCGGTCGAGCTTCTTCTGGATCCACCACTTCTCGAGGCGGAGGCGCATCTCGCGGAGCGTCCGCTTGCCGCCGCGCAGCGAGCCGCTGGAGCGGACGTAGAGGTAGGAGAGGCCGACGCCGGCGCAGAGGCCGCAGAAGCCCGGGAGGTCGCGCGAGAAGAGGAAGGCCATGAAGGCGAAGAGGATCTCCACCGCGATCATCCAGCGCGCCGGCACCGGCAGGACGAAGAAGAGGTAGATCGTGGCGTCGCGGTGGGCCGTGGCGTAGGCGGCGATGAAGATCGCCGACAGGATCCACTGCCCCTGCATGATGGCGAAGGCGCTGGGGACGTCGAGCGCCCCGGTCAGCGTCAGCGCCGCGTGGACGCCCACAGCCACCAGCGCCGCGCCGATCGAGCTGAACAGGATCAGCCGCCAGAAGTGCTTGCGGTAGAGCCCGAAGTAGACGTCCTTGCCGAAGATGTAGAGGAACAGCAGGTCGATCAGGAACCAGAATCCCGAAGGCGCGCCGATGAACGGGTAGGTGGCGAGCTGCCACACCCAGCCGGCCCGCCAGGCGAGCGGCGTGAGCTGGAGCACGGCCGGCACGATCCGCGTCGAGTCGAAGAACCGCAGCGAGAAGGTGACGAACAGGACTCCGAGGATGATCAGCACATCCCGGGGCGCCGGCCCGCCGAGGCCGAAGCCGCCCAGGCTCATCCGCGCGGGGGGTGGATTGCGGGTCACCACGGGGAAGCTCCTCTCACGGGAGAGATCTTACTCCAGGGAGGCTGCCGCCCACCCGGGTCCCTCACCTCCCCGGCCCTCCTCTCCCAGCCCTCCTCCCACCCAATCCGGGGAGAGGAGGGAGAAAAGCACGGACCAGGACGTTGTCTTTCCTTTGACTAACTCAAACTAACCACTCCCTCTTCTCCCCGGCAGGGGCGGGTGGAGGGCTGGGAGAAGAGGGCCGGGGTGATGAGGACCCCCTACACCGGCAAAAACGCGTACCGCAGCACGAACAGCACCGCCAGCGCGTACATCAGCCAGTGCACCTCGCCGCCGCGCCTCGCGGCCAGCTTGGTCAGGGTGTAGACGATGATCCCGGCCGCCAGGCCGTGCGAGATGTTGAAGGTGAGCGGCATCAGGAGCGCGGTGAAGAAGGCGGGGGCGGCTTCGGTGAAGTCGCTCCAGTCGATCTCCTTGACCGCGCGCACCATCAGCGTCCCGACCAGGATCAGCGCCGGCGCCGTGATCGGGGTGAGGCCGGCGGCGTCGGCGTGGCTGATCAGGCCCACCAGGGGAGTGAAGAAGAGCGAGAGGAGCAGGAGCGTGCCGGTGACCAGGCTGGCGAGCCCGGTCCGCGCTCCCACGGCGATCCCCGAGCCGCTCTCGATGTAGGTGGTCACCGGCGAGGTGCCGAGGAGCGCGCCCCCCACCATCCCCACGGCGTCGACGCCCATCGCGCGGCCGAGCCGCGGCAGCTCGCCGTCGCGCAGCAGGCCCGCCTGGTGGGCGAGCCCCATCAGCGTGCCCAGCGTGTCGAAGAGTGCGAAGAAGAGGATCACCAGCATCAGCGGCAGGTACTCCAACCGGAGGGCGCCGAGGAGGTCGATCCGCAATCCCGGGAGCGCGAAAGCGGGGGCCGAGACGAACGCGGCCGGCGGGGCCACCTGGCCCGAGATCAGGGCGGCGGCGAGGGTGGCGGCGAGGCCCCAGAAGATCGCCGTGGTGACGCCGGCGGCCATCAGCAGCAGCGATACGGCGAGGCCGAAGAGGGTCAGCAGCGCCGCCGGCGAGTGGAGGTCGCCGAGCGCGACGAGAGTGTGGGTGTCCGCCCGGATCAGGCCGCCGTGCTGGAAGCCGATGAAGGCGATGAACAGGCCGATGCCCACCGCGCCGGCCAGCTTGAGGACGTCCGGTACCGCGCGCACCAGCACCCGCCGGGCGCCGGTCACCGTCAGCAGCACGAAGACGAGGCCGGCCCAGAAGACCAGCCCCAGCGCCACCGGCCACTTCACTCCCGAGCCGAGGCAGATGCCATAGGCGAAGAAGGCGTTCATCCCCATGCCCGGCGCCAGCGCGATCGGATAATTCGCCACGAAGGCCATCAGCAGCGTGGCGAAGGCGGCGCTGAGCGCGGTGGCCACGATCGCCCCCTGGAGCGGCATGCCGGCGGCGACGAGGAAGACCGGGTTCACGGCCAGGATGTAGGCCATGGTGAGGAACGTGGTGACGCCGCCGAGGAGCTCCTTCCCCGGCGTCGATCCGGCCGCGCGGACCTGGAAGAGGCGCTCGATCACCGGGCGGGGGGACGCGCGGGGAGAGGGACGGCAGGCGTGGGGTTCGAGACGGTGACCGGTCCCGCGACAGGCACCGGGACCGGCGGGGCGACCGGCGGGGCCGCGGGGAGAGCGGGCGTCGGGGGGGCCGGCGCCGGAGGAGCCGCCGCGCCGGGCTCGGGGAGCTCGACGATCATGTCGCCCGGCCGTACCAGCCCGAGGTCCTCGCGGGCGAGCCGCTCGAGCATGCCGGGGTCGTGGCGCAGGCGGTCGATGCGCACCTTGAGCCGCTCGCTGGAGGCGCGGGTGGCGGCGATCTCCGCCGTCAGCGTCCGCTCGGTGGCGCGCGCCGCCTGGAGGTCGCGGTTGCTCTTCAGCGCGGCGATCGCCAGCAGCGCGAAGACGAGCAGCACGGTCGCGCCCAGCACGGGACGGAAGGAATCGCTCCGGGCGGGCGCTTCGGGTGGCGTCACGGCTTCCAACGGGGGAAGGCCTTGGCTCCGGGGTAGGAGGCCACGCCTTCCAGCTCCTCTTCGATGCGCAGGAGACGGTTGTACTTGGCGACACGGTCGCTGCGGCAGGGGGCCCCGGTCTTGATCTGCCCTGCCCGGGTGGCGACCGCGAGGTCGGCGATGATGGTGTCCTCGGTCTCCCCCGAGCGGTGGCTGAGCACGTTGGCGTAGGCGTGGGTCTTGGCCATCTCCACCGCCTCCAGCGTCTCGGTCAGGGTGCCGATCTGGTTGACCTTGACCAGCAGCGCGTTGGCGAGCCCCTGGGCGATCCCCTTGGCGAGGATCGCCGGGTTGGTGACGAAGAGGTCGTCGCCGACGATCTGTACCCGGCCGCCCAGCTCGGCGGTCATCTGTTTCCAGCCGTCCCAGTCGTTCTCGGCCAGGCCGTCCTCGATCGAGACCAGCGGATAGGCGTCGAGCCACTCGCGGTAGAGGGCGATCAGGTCGGCGCTCGAGAGGCCGGTCCGCCCCTCGCCGGCGAGGGCGTAGGTGACCCCCGTCATCCCCCCCTTCGCCTTGCCCTTCTTCCTGTCCCCCTTCTCGGCCTTTTCGGCGTGAGCCTCGACCAGCTCGCTGGCGGCGACGTCGAGGGCCAGGGCGATCTCCTTGCCCGGCTTGTAGCCGGCCTTGTCGATCGCCTGCACGAGGAGGTCGAGCGCCTCGCGGTTGCTCCGCAGGTTGGGCGCGAAGCCCCCCTCGTCGCCGACGGCGGTGACCATCCCCGCCTTCTTCAGCACCCCCTTGAGCGTGTGGTAGGTCTCGACGCCGGCGCGCAACGCCTCGGAGAAGCGGTCGAAGCCGATCGGCACCAGCATGAACTCCTGGATGTCCACCGAGTTGTCGGCGTGGGCGCCGCCGTTGAGCACGTTGAGCATCGGCACCGGCAGCACCGTGGCGGCGGGGCCGCCGACGTAGGCGTAGAGCGGCAGGCCGCTCGCCTCCGCCGCCGCGCGGGCCACCGCCAGCGACACGCCGAGCATGGCGTTGGCGCCCAGCCGGCTCTTCTCGGCCGTGCCGTCGAGGTCGAGCAGGGCGCGGTCGAGGCGCGCCTGATCGCGGGCGTCCATGCCGCGCAGCCGCGGCGCGATCTCGTCCTGGACGTTGCCGACCGCCTTGCGCACCCCTTTGCCCTGATATCGCTTGCCGCCGTCGCGCAGCTCCAGGGCCTCGCGGCTGCCGGTCGAGGCCCCGGAGGGGACCGCCGCCCGGCCGCCCACGCCGCCGTCGAGAACGCAGTCGACCTCGAGGGTCGGATTCCCCCGCGAGTCGAGGATCTCGCGCGCGACGATCTCTTCAATGCAGAACATCCGGACTCCTCCCGAGGCAGTGTTTTCCGCTAGACTCCGAAGGGAAGGTTATCTTCAAAAGCCCCACCGGCTCAAGCGTTTTCAACGAATCGTGCCGTCGATGCCCGAAAGAGAGGAATCCCCCCGCCTGGCCCGCGCCCTCGCGGCGCTCGCCTCGACCTTCCTGGCGCTCGCCCTGGTCTGCGCCTGGGGGTGGCACCGGGCCGCCCACCAGCGGACCTCCCTCGCCGGTCTGAGACCGGAGGAGCGGCAGATGCTGGCGCGCGAGATGATCGCGGTCAGCCCGGGTGCTTTCGTGCCGGCGCAGTTCGAGCCCGCCATCGGCTACACGCTCCGGCCGGAGGGGCGGATCGCGGCCTGGGGGGACACCTTCGAGGCCAACGAGATCGGCTACCGGACGGCCCGGCCGCCCGGCCGCCGCGGCGGCGAGAACGCCTTTCGCGTCGTCTTCCTCGGCGATTCCTGGACCTTCGGCATGGGCATCCGCGAGGAGGAGAGCTTCCCCTCGCGCTTCGCCGAGCTCGCCGGCCGCCTCGGCGCCGGCCACGGCCGGCCGGTGCGGGTCTTCGACCTCGGCCTGCCCGGCTACAACACGCTCAACGAGATCGCCGCGCTCGACTTCTTCTACGACCTCCTCCGCCCCGACGCGGTGGTGATCTGCCCGACCGGCAACGATGCCGACAGCACGGCCAACGTGCTCCCCAACGGCTCGCTGACGACGATGGGGATCGAGCGCGACGGTTTCGGCTCGGACCACCCCCTGACGTACCCGCACCTCGTCGATTCCTTCGTGCTGCGCTCCCGCTGGCGCCGGGATTTCGACGAGATCAGGCGGCTGGAGGAGCGCCTGCGCGGGCGCGGCGTGCCGCTGCTGGTCTATTTCGCCGCCACCTGGGATCCGCCCTTCGCGCACGCGTTGATGGGTGGGTCCGGCGTCGCCGCGCCCTATGTGATCACCCCGCGCCGGCTGGCGAGCCCCCGCTGGCGCAATCCGCCGCCGTTCTTCCACGGCACGCCGGCCGCCAACCGCCTCTACGCGCGGATGGTCTACCGGGGGATGGCCGGGATCCTCGGCTGGCCCCCGCCGCCGGCCGCCGCGACCCCGGAGGAAGCGGCAGCCGACGTCCCCCTCTACCGCTCTCCGCCCGCCGCCAGCGCCGCCGATGCCGCCGGTTTCGCGGCGCTGCTGGCCGCCGGGACGGCGGACCTCCCCGAGCGCTATGCTCCGAATCAGGACGCCGGCCTTCAGTGCGTGGGTCCGATCGACTGCGAGAGCGGCCTGATGGGCAAGGCGACGACCGTGCTGGTGCGGCGGCGGGCGGGAGCCACCCGGATCGAGGTCACCCTCCGGCGGCTGCCGCACGCTCCCTCGCTGCTGCCGCTGGCGGTCCGCGTGTCGATCCCCTCGCCCGGCGGCGGCACCGAGGCGCGGGCCGAGCTCTCGGCGTCGGGACCCGATCCGCTGATCGTGCGGCTGCCGATCCCCTCGGATCTGCCGGCGGGAGCGGCGCTGGACGTCACCGTGCGCGCCGGCCACGCGGTCTCCGCGCCGTCGGTCCTGGCCCCCCGCTCGCTCGGCATCGCCGGCATCGAGCAGAAGTAGCGCCCTCAGCTCCTTCCGTATGAACCATCGCCTCCTCCTCCCCGGCCTCGCCGCCGCGCTGGTCCTGGCCTCCTGCCACCGGCAGCCGGCGCGCCCGCCGCGCCCGCGGCACCCGCGAAACGTGATCCTGATCCTGGTGGACACCCTGCGCGCCGACCGCCTGAGCGGCTTCGGCTATGGCCGCGCCACCAGTCCGAACGTCGACGCCTTCGCCCGCGAGGCGGTGAAATTCACCGCCGACCGCAGCCAGGCGCCGTGCACCTTCCCCTCGGTCAACTCTCTCCTCACCTCCCGCTGGCCGGCGGCCTTCCTCGACCAGCCGGGGCAGAAGCTCGGCATCCCGCCGGGGATCCCGTCGCTCGCCGAGATCCTCGGCCAGCATGGCTTCCACACGGTGGCCGTCTCCGCCAGCGCGGTGGTGCGGCGCTCGCCGAGCCGCTTCAATCCCAACGGCGGCTTCGACCGCGGCTTCGACGTCTTCCATGAGGACTGCGTCTGGAAGCCGGCCGCCTGCGTCGCCGCGGCCGCGGCGCCCCACCTCCAGCTCCCGAAGCCGGGGGGCAAGCCGCTCTTCCTCTACCTCCACTTCATCGACCCCCACGGCCCCTACCGGCCGCCGCCGGAGTGGCGGCACCGGTTCGCCGCCGGCTCGCCGGGCACGAGCAAGGACTGGGTGCGCAAGGGGGACCCGAACCCGATCGGCGACTGGCTCTACAAGGGCAAGCCCAATCCCGGCTTCACCCCCGACGACCTGCGCTATCTGAAGGATCTCTACGACGAGGAGATCGCCTACTTCGACTCCCGGTTCGCCGGCCTGCTGGCGGCCCTCCGCGGCTCCGGGCTGCTCGACGATTCGATCGTGATCTTCACCGCCGACCATGGCGAGGAGTTCCTCGAGCACGGCGACGTCAAGCACTGCCGGAACCTGTTCGACACCACCCTCCACGTGCCGCTGCTGGTGCGGGTCCCGGGGGTCGCTCCGCGCACCGTCGCCGGTCCGGTGGCCGGGCTCGACCTCGTCCCCACCGTCCTCGACTACCTGGGGATCGACGCCAGGGGAGTGCGCTTCGAAGGGAGGAGCCTGCGGCCGGCGATCGAGGGCCGGGGGGCTGAGGGCGAGATCCAGTACGGCCTTCAGGGGGCCCTGCGCAGCGCCTCCGACGGCCGCTTCAAGCTGATCCAGGACCTCGCCGGCGCGCCGCCGCGCCTCTTCGACCTCCAGGCCGATCCCGGCGAGACGAAAAATGTGCTCCAGGACCAGCGCCGCGCCTACGCCGCCCTGCGCGACGCCCTCGCCCGCTGGCTCGCCAAAAACGAGGGGAAGGGCGCGGCGGACGCGGCGCGCGCGGCGCAGGAGAGGCTGCGGTCGCTGGGGTATATCGAGTAGAGGGTCGGGCCTTCCGCCCTCTCGGGGCCCTCACTCCCCCAACCCCCTCTCTCCCAGCCCTCCGCCCACCCTGGCTGGGAGAGAGGGGGCTCAATTCTACTTTGTCGGATTCGCCTCGGGCGTCGGAGCCGCCCGAACCCTCACCCCCGGCCCCTCTCCCTTCCCCCGCCCCCCTCCCTCACAGGGAGAAAAGCAACGCAACGCAAGGACTTAAGGAGTGGCCGCATTGCAGGGCCCCCCTCTTCTCCCGGTGTGGGAGGGGGGAGGGGACGGGAGAAGAGGGCCGGGGTGATGAGGGCCAACGCCACAGCCAAGGTGAACCTGACAGAGTAGAGTTAACGGAAGATGCCTTTTGTTTTTGCTGCTGGCTTTTCTCCCTCCTCTCCCCGGAAGGGCGGGTGGAGGGCTGGGAGAGGAGGGCCGGGGAGGTGAGGGGCCCGGGTGGGCGGAAGGTCCGCTTGCCGGAATGCCGCCGGGAATACCGGTTGACAGCCGCCGGTTCTCATGGCAGTATGACGCTCCCGCTTCCGAAAGGGCGCGGGGCGAATCACTGACGCGGGGTGGAGCAGTCTGGTAGCTCGTTGGGCTCATAACCCAAAGGTCACAGGTTCAAATCCTGTCCCCGCAACCATTCGATACATCCGCCGCAAGGCGTTGCAGTTTCAAAGGTAGGGCCTGCTTTTCGCGGTCCTACCTTTTTTCCTATGGGCGGGGAGTCGGGAAGGGCGCGCCATGAACGAAACGGACCCTGAGGTCCAGCCGCCACAGGAGAGCCTCACCAGCCGCGTCCGCCGGGTCCTCCTCGGCGCCCCCCGCGACGTGGGGGACACCTCGCACCTCCACAGCATGACGCTGATCGCCTTCCTGGCCTGGGTGGGGCTGGGAGCGGACGGCCTCTCCTCCTCGGCCTACGGTCCGGAAGAGGCGTTCCTGGCGCTCGGCACCCACACCTACCTCGCGGTCGGCCTGGCGCTCGCCACGGCGCTGACCGTGCTGATCATCTCGGCCTCCTACAGCGCCATCATCGAGCGCTTCCCCACCGGCGGCGGCGGCTACGTGGTCGCCTCGCACCTGCTGGGGCCGAAGACCGGCGTGGTCTCCGGCTGCGCGCTGGTGGTCGACTACGTGCTCACCATCACCGTCTCGATCGCCGGCGGCGGCAATGCCATCTTCAGCTTCCTCCCCCCTCACCTGCTGCCCTGGAAGCTGCCGGTGGAGGCGGCGGTGATCGTGCTGCTGATCGGCTTGAACCTGCGCGGCGTCAAGGAGTCGGTGCAGGCGCTGCTGCCGGTCTTCCTGGTCTTCCTGGCCACCCATGCCCTGCTGATCGGCTGGGCGCTGTTCAGCCACCTCGGCAAGATCCCGCAGGTCACCCACCAGCTCCACCAGGGGTTCACCTCGGGGCTCTCGACGCTCGGCCTCGCCGGCATGGCGCTGCTTCTGCTGCGCGCCTACGCCCTCGGCGGCGGCACCTACACGGGGATCGAGGCGGTGTCCAACGGCCTCCAGATCATGCGCGAGCCGCGCGTCGCCACCGGCAAGCGGACCATGGTCTACATGGCGGTGTCGCTGGCCCTCACCGCCGGCGGCATCCTGATCGGCTACCTGCTGCTCGACGTCCACCACGTGCCCAACCAGACGATGAACGCCGTGCTCTCGGAGGCCATCTTCGGCGCCTGGCAGCTCGGCGGCCTGCACATCGGCTACGCGCTGGTGCTGGTGACGCTGATCTCCGAGGGGCTGCTGCTGGTGGTCGCCGCCCAGGCCGGCTTCATCGACGGCCCGCGGGTGATGGCGAACATGGCGGTCGACTCCTACATGCCCCACCGCTTCGCCGCCCTCTCCGAGCAGCTCAGCATGCAGAACGGCGTGCTGCTGATGGGGCTCGCCGCCCTCGCCATGCTCTTCTACACCGGGGGGAGCGTGCAGGTGCTGGTGTTCATGTATTCGATCAACGTGTTCCTCACCTTCTCGCTGTCGCAGCTCGGCATGACCCGCTTCTGGTGGCAGCGGCCGGCGGAGCCCACCCGCAAGCGCCACCTGGCGCTCCACCTGGTGGCGCTGGTGCTCTGCGTCAGCATCCTGGTGGTGACGATCATCGAGCGCTTCACCCACGGCGGCTGGGTGACGGTGCTGCTGACCTCGATCTTCGTGGCGGTCTGCTACGGCATCCACCGGCACTACGAGGGGGCCAAGGAGGGTCTGCAGCAGCTCGACGCGGTGCTCGACACCCTGCCGGCGACCGGCGAGGCGCGCCCCAAGACGCTCGACCCCAAGCTCCCTACCGCCGTGCTGCTGGTGAGCTCCTACAACGGCTTCGGCGTCCACACGCTGCTGTCGATCCTGCGCTACTTCCCGAGCCTCTACAAGCAGTTCATCTTCGTCTCGGTGGCCGTCGTCGACTCCGGCACGTTCAAGGGCAAGGAGGAGATCGAGGCGCTCCAGCACCACACTGCCGAGGACCTCGAGAAGTACGTCGAGAAGACGCGGCGGATGGGCTTCGCCGCCGACTCGGTCTGGGACGTCGGCATCGAGGTGGTCGCCAAGGCCTCGGAGCTCTGCCAGCAGATCGCCAAGCTCTACCCCAAGGCGACGATCTTCACCGGCAAGCTGGTCTTCCGCGAGGAGCGCTTCTACTACCGCTTCCTGCACAACGAGACCGCGATGGCCATCCAGAGCCGCCTCCAGTGGGTGGGCGTGCCGATGGTCGTGCTGCCGATCCGCGCGCGGGTCTGAAGCGGATCTTCATTCAGAGTTCACACGCGCTTCACACCCGGGCTCCAAGATCCTCTGGATGCAACCCAACCAGACAAGGAGCCAGGAATGTCGCGCGTCAGAATCGTGGTCGCCCTGTTCGCGATGATCGGATCGGGAGGCGCCGCCGGAGCGGCGACGGACGAGCCGGTAGCCCCCTTCATGGAGACCGTGCGGGTGCACGCCGGCCTGCCGCCTTTCGAGGTCCGGATCATCCCCGGGCCGCCGTCGCAGGCCGCCTGGAACCTGCCCCCCGACGAGCAGACGCTGCCGCATCCGATCGGCCGCGTCGAGATCACCCGCCGCGGCGAGGCGAAGCCGTTCCAGACGATCGAGGTGACCGGCCTCGGCAGCCCTCACCACCTCCTGGCCTCCCGCTTCGACGACGCGAACTTCGACGGCTACACAGATCTGTTGCTGGGGAACGACGGCGGCGCGAAGTGGAGCGGCTACGCGATCTACTTCTACGACACGGCCAACGACGTCTTCGTCGAGACCGCGCTCGGCCGCGAGATGTCAAGGCAACTGGAGGGCAACGAGATGACCTTCCGGCCGGACACCGGCACGATCGAGGTCTACCGGCTGATCGAAGGCTGCCAGGCCGCCGGCCCGGTGGCCAAGCAGTTCATCCTCGAAGAGGGTCATCTGCGGAAGATGGGACAGACCGATCTGGTGCGGACGACGGAGGGATGCTACGAGGTGACGCGCCTGTTCTTCGCCGGCGGCGTGAAGGAGGTCGGCCGCCGGCGGGCGCCGGAGCGCGACGGGGCTTGGGAGTGAAACGGAGCCGTGGGCTCGCCCCTTCGGGGCGAGCCCCTCACTCCCCAACCCCTCTCTCCCATCCCTCCACCCGCCCCTGCCGGGGAGAGAGGGGCTAAAGCAAGAAATCAAAGCATCTGGAAGTTGCTTTTAGACTAACCACTCCCTCTTCTCCCCGTCAGGGCGGGCGGAGGGATGGGAGAAGAGGGCCGGGGTGATGAGGGCCGCCGCCGCCGCCAAGGCCCTCTTGCCACGCCCGATCTACCCCTTCGTCAACGCCCTTCGCGCCGCCACCACCTTCGCCAGCGCCGCCTCCGGCGTCGCCGCCAGCGCCGTCAGATGCCCCATCTTCCTCCCGGGGCGCGCCGCGGCCTTGCCGTAGAGGTGGAGCTTGACGTCGGGGTAGCGGCAGGCGGCGGCCCAGTCGGGCTCGCCCGATGCCCAGAGGTCTCCGAGGAGGTTGGCCATGGCGGCGGGGCGCAGGAGCTCGGGGGAGCCGAGCGGCAGGCCGCAGATCGCCCGGAGCTGCTGCTCGAACTGGCTGGTGACGGCGGCGTCGAAGGTGAGGTGGCCGGAGTTGTGCGGGCGAGGCGCCAGCTCGTTGACCAGCAGGCGGCCGTCGGTTTTCAGGAACATCTCGACGCAGAGCACCCCGACCACCCCCAGTCCCTCCAGGATGCCGCGGGCGATCTCGACCGCCGCCCGCTCCACCGCCGGCGGCACCGCGGCCGGCGCGATCGAGACGTCGAGGATGTGACGCTGATGGCGGTTCTCGATCACGCCGAAGTGGGCGAAGGCGCCGTCGAGGCCGCGAGCGGCCACCACCGAGACCTCGCGGTCGAAGTCGACGAAGGTCTCGAGGATCGCCTCCTCGCCGCCGATCGCCCCCCAGGCGGCCGCAGCCTCGCCTGGACTCGCGATCTTCACCTGCCCCTTGCCGTCGTACCCCCAGCCGGCCGTCTTCAGCACCGCCGGCGTGCCGAGGGCGCCGAGGGCCGCCTCCAGCTCCTCCAGCGAACGGACCGGCGCGAAGGGGGCTACGGGGATGCCGGCATTGGCCAGGAACCCCTTCTCGCGCAGCCGGTGCTGGGTGGTGTGGAGCACCGATCCCGCCGGCCGCACCGGCGCGTGCTCGGCGGCGGCCTCGGCGGCGGCGGCGGAGACGTTCTCGAACTCGAAGGTGACGACGTCCACCCCGCGCGCGAAATCGCGGACGGCGTCGAGGTCGTCGTAGGCGGCGACGATCTCGCGGTCGGCGACCTGGCCGGTGGGAGTGTCGGTGTCGGGCGAGAGGGTGTGGACGCGGTAGCCCATCCGCCGCGCCGCGATGGCGAACATGCGTCCGAGCTGGCCGCTGCCGAGGACGCCGACGGTGGCGCCGGGCGGGATGATCCTCTCCATGGCGGGCTTCAGGGGAGCTTCTCGGCCCGCACCCGGCGGGTCTGCTCGTCGACGAACGCGCGTAGCGCCTCGCGCAGCTCCGGCCGGGTGGTGGCGAGGATGCGGACGGCGAGCAGGGCGGCGTTGGCGGCCCCCGCCTTGCCGATGGCGAGCGTCCCCACCGGCACCCCGGAGGGCATCTGGACGATCGACAGCAGGGAGTCCAAACCGTTGAGGGCGTGGCTCTGCACGGGGACGCCGAGCACCGGCAGCAGCGTCTGCGCCGCGACCATGCCGGGCAGGTGAGCGGCGCCGCCCGCGCCGGCGATCACCACCTCGATCCCCCGCCCTTCGGCGCCGCGCGCGAACTCGGCCATCCAGTCCGGCGTGCGGTGGGCGGAGACGATGTGGCGCTCGTGGGGCACGCCGAAGCGGGCGAGCATCTCGGTCGCCTGGACGAGCGTCTCCCAATCGGACTTGCTCCCCATGATGACGCTCACCAGGGGCGGATCGTCGGGACGCATCGTCGCTCTCTTCGCAGCTTTTTCGGAAGATCGGGGGTTGCGGAGACGGGTCCGGGCGGTATAATCCCGCCGTTCAAGTCACCGTATTCGCGGACCAAGCTTAGCACAGGGGGGAGAGATGAACCGCTGCCACCGGCCTGTCACAGGAAGGTCGCTTCCGGCTCACGGGCTGTCCGTCACTCCCGTCTAGAATCTGCCGAAACTTACGCACTCTCAAGGAGGGCTCCGATCATGGTGCGTGTCTGTAAAACTCGCTGGACGTGTACTTTAGCGGCCTTGCTCGTCCTCTTCGGACTGGCCGGCGCGGCCTTCGCCCAGACCGACGTCACGACGAGCCGAATCTCCGGCACGGTGGAGGACTCGGCCAAGGCCGCCCTGCCGGGCGTCACCGTCGAGGCGCTCAACACGGAGACCGGCCTCCGCCAGATGGGCGTCACCGACGCCAAGGGCTTCTACATCATCCTCAACCTGCCGACCGGCACCTACAACGTCTCCGCCACCCTCGACGGCTTCGCCACGGCGACCGCCGAAAAGGTCCGCCTGCTGATCGGCTCGACGCCGTCGGTGAACTTCACCCTGCAGAGCGCGCGGGTGTCCGAGACCATCACCGTCACCGCCGAGACGCCGACCGTCGAGGTCACCAACACCCAGGTCGGCACCACCATCCAGACCGAGCAGCTCAAGAACCTGCCCACCCCCGGCAGCGACTTCAAGAACCTGGTGCTGCTGACCCCCGAGACCCGCACCGACTCCGAGCGCGGCAACCTGTCCATCTCCGGCCAGCGCGGCATCAACACCAACATCACGGTGGACGGCGTGGACTACAACAACGCCTTCTTCGGCGGCTCCACGGGCGCCGCGGAAGGGCGCGCGCCGCTCTCGCTCTCCACGGAGTCGGTCAAGGAGTTCTCGGTGATCACCAACGGCGCCTCGGCCGAGTTCGGCCGCTCGGGCGGCGGCTTCGTCAACGTCATCACCAAGAGCGGCACCAACAACCTCCACGGCTCGGCCTTCTACTACGACCAGCCGCAGAGCCTGATCTCCGACTTCGCGACGCCGCACACGGCGCCCGGACAGACCTTCAACGGCACCACCAAGCCGGCCGACCAGAAGAAGGACGAGTTCGGCGCCTCGCTGGGCGGCGCGCTGGTCAAGGACAAGCTCTTCTACTTCCTCTCCTACGACAACCAGAAGCAGGACATCACGGTGCCGATCTCGTCGACCGTGCTGGATCCGGCGGTCTTCGCCAAGTATCCGGTGCTGTCGAGCCCCGCCAGCTACGCGCAGACCCGCAACGGCAACGTCTCCTTCGGCCGGCTCGACTATCAGGTCAACGACGCCAACCGGATCACGGCGCGCGGCAACATCGCCAAGTACACCGGCGAGAACGGCACCTCCAGCTCCGCGAGCCAGACCGCGAGCCACAACGGCCTCGAAGGGATGACCGCGAAGACCTGGGTCGGCCAGTATTCCGGCCAGTTCGGCGCCAACCTCCTGAACGACCTCAACATCAACTACGTCAAGGAAGACACCCCCCGCGCGGACAAGGGGCTCAACCTGGCCGAGGTCCAGATCCCGGGCATCAGCTATGGCGAGGTGAGCTTCCTGCCGATCACCTCCACGAACGACCGCAAGGAGGCTGGCGACACCGTCAGCTACCTGCTCGACAAACACGTCATCAAGGGGGGCGTCGACTACAACGACACCGGCATCGACCAGGTCTTCAAGGGGAACTGGCGCGGCGTCTACGTCTTCAACAGCGAGGCGGACCTGCTCGCCGGCCGTTGGGCCCAGTTCCGCCAGTTCGGCGGTCTCAACGGCCTGACCGCCGACCAGGCGGGCCAGGCGAAGTTCCGCCAGAAGGAATCCGCCCTGTTCCTGCAGGATCAGTGGTTCGTGGCGTCCAACCTCACGGTGACCGCGGGCGTGCGCTGGGAGAACCTGGACAACCCGAACGATCCCGTCCTCAACCAGAACGACCTGAACCCCAACGGGTCCTTCAAGCTGAACGGCCAGGTCCCGGATTCAAAGAACAACCTCTCGCCCCGCCTCAGCATCGCCTGGGCCCCGGACGAGAAGACCGCGGTCCGCGGCTCGATCGGCCGCTACTGGAGCCGCACCCCGGCCATCCTCTTCGCCCAGCTCCTGACCTCGAACGGCATCCGGGCGACCCAGTACATCATCAACTCGCAGCAGACCAACGGCACGGTGACGGGCGCTCCGACCGATCCGCTGTCGCCCGGCTGGGGACCCAACTTCAATCCGGAGGGTGTGGCGCCGATCGACTTCAGCCAGATCACCAACATCGCCAAGCCGGGCGTCTTCGCCATCGACCCCAAGTTCGACAATCCCTACACCGACCGCTTTACGCTCGGGGCCGAGCGGGAGATGTTCGCCCGTACCTCCCTGGCCTTCGACTTCACCTACGCGGAGAGCAAGCAGCTCGAGCGCCTGACGGACATCAACCGCGTCTACTCCGGCACGACGGCGCCCAACGGCCTGCCGTCCTACAGCTCGACCCTGCCGAACACTTACTACAGCCGCATCACCACCCTGAAGTCCGACGCGCGGTCGAAGTACGTGGGGGCCACGGCGACCCTCAACCGGCGCTTCGCCGACAGCTTCAGCCTCTACGCGGCCGTGACCTGGTCCGAGGACAAGGACAACGACTCCAACGAGCGTAACTTCTCCGGCATCCAACCCGAGGACTTCAACAACCTCGACCTCAACTACGGCTTCTCCAACCGCGACCAGCGCTGGAAGGGCGTGATCAACAGCGTCTGGCAGAGCCCGTTCTGGGGCCTCGGCCTTTCCGGCTCGCTCCGCTACGCCACCGGCTCGCCCTATACCGGCATCGCCGGCCGCGACCTCAACAACGACGGCAACAGCGGCACCGACCGGCCGACGGTCAACGGCGTCCACTTCGCACGCAACTCCTTCCGCCAGCCGGACTTCTACGAGCTCGACCTGCGGCTCTCGAAAGGGTTCAAGATCTGGGAGGGGAACCTCGAGCTCTTCGCCGAGTGCTACAACTGCACCAACGCGGCGAACCGCTTCGTCACCTCCGCCAACCAGACCTACGGCGCCAACCCGTCCCTGGGAGTCAACCCGACGGTGAATCCCCGGTTCGGCGTCGAGGACGGCGTCGGCACGCCCCGCTACGTCCAGCTCGGCATCCGCTTCGACTTCTGATCGAAATTCGATCGGCAATGAAAAGGGGGAGCGCCGAGCTCCCCCTTTTTTCTTGTCCGCCGGGCCGCTCCAATCAGCTCGTCATCTGTCCGCCGTTGACCATCCAGGGCGTGCCGAAGCGGTCGGTGGCCATGCCGAAGTACTCGGACCAGAAGGTCTTCCCCGGCTTCATGGTCACCTCTCCCCCCTCGGCCAGCGCGTCGAAGATCCGCGTCGCCTCCTCCACCGTCGGGTACATCAGCGATAGCGAGAACCCCTTCATCTCCCCGGTGGGCATCCCCATCGCGTCGGACGCCATCAGGTAGCGGCCGTCGAGGGCGAGGCGGGCGTGCATGATCTGGTCGAGAGCTTCGGCCGGCACATGGTCACTGGCGGGAGACTCGCGGGCGGTCATCATCAGTTCCAGCTTGCCGCCCAGGGTGCGCTCGTAGAAGCGCATCGCTTCGGCGCAGTTGCCGTTGAAGATCAGATAGGCGCTGAGATCGGACATGGCGGGTTCCTCCGTGGCTGGTTGGGGTTGGTACCGGCGTCGTCGCGATTGCAGTCTAGAACGTTCTAGTCCTGAAAAGCAACTAACAATATCAAACTTGGGACGATTGAGGTATACTCCCCGTATGGCCACCCGCCGCAGCTACGACGACGGATGCGCGTCGGCGCACGCGCTCGACCTCGTCGGCGAGCGCTGGGGCCTGCTGGTGGCGCGCGAGCTGGTCCTCGGCCCCAAGCGCTTCACCGACCTGCGGACCGGGCTGCCGGGGATCAGCCCGAACGTCCTCACCCAGCGCCTGGAGGAGCTCGAGCAGGCCTCGGTCGTCCGCCGCCGCAAGCTCCCGCCGCCGGCCGCCGCCTGGGTCTACGAGCTGACCGACTGGGGGCTGGAGCTCGAGCCCGTCATCATGGCCCTCGGCCGCTGGGGCGCCCGCTCGCCCCTCCTCCCCCAGGGCGCAGCGATGAGCGTCGACGCGCTCATCCTCTCCTTCCGCACCATGTTCGCCCCCCACGCCGCCGACGGCTTCGCCGCGACCCTGGAGCTGCGATTCGGCGAGGACCGCTTTCACGCCGTGATCGCGGACGGCCGCATGACCCTCGACCGCGGCCCGGCGAGCCACCCCGGCGCCATCCTCGACAGCGATCCGAACACCCTGGCCGCCGTGGTCTACGGCGGCCAGAAGCTCGCCGACGCCCAGCGCGCCGGGAGTCTCAAGGTGGAAGGGGACAAGGCGGTGGTCAAGCGCTTCCTGACGCTCTTCCCGCTCCCCACACCGGCCGCTTCCTGACCCATTCCACGAAGCCTTCGCGAGCTGGGGATGACCAATTCGCGAAAGGCATCCTCTGAGTCGACTTCAAGGAAGAAACCGGCAGTTACAAGTGACTTTGCAGGCAGCAAAGACGCAGGTCCCGCCTGAGCCACCCTGCGCCACGCAAGAGTCATGGCATTGGCTCGTGTTGCAGGTGCCCGGATTGTAACCAATCGGACAAGCATGGACAGGTCGATCGACGAGCGCTCCCGAGGCGAGCAGGACGGTGGCCAGAACGAGAAGCATTCTTTTCATTGACGTTCTCTCCTTTGCGTAGAGCGATGAGGGCGGGAAGCTCCACCGCAGAATTCCCGCCAATTCTCGCTTGACTCTACATCAGGCCGTATTCTTCAGGGCTCGCGGATTTCAGCCAAGCCACAGCACCGCCACCATCGCCAGGCCGATGATCGCGTAGAGCGCGCGGTACCGGGCCTGCAGGCGATGGATGCTCGCGTAGGTGAGGCCCTCCGAGAGAGTCTTGAGCGACCAGTGCAGGTGCATGGGGTAGAGGGCGGCGAGGACTGCAAGAGGACGGGGGAGGATGTCCTGGAGAGCCAGGAGGAGAAGGAGGGCATACGCCAGGGTGAAGAGGATCAGGCTGGCGGCGAAGGTGCGAAGGGGGCCGAAGATCACCGCGTTGGTCCGGATGGCGTTGAGGACGTCGCCCTGGTGGTCGCGGACCTCCTGGGTCAGGTGGCCGGCGGCGAAGGTCAGGCCGACAAAAGCGCCGATGGCGGCGCCGCGACCGTCGATAGCTCCACCCAGCGAATAGCCGAGGAGGAAGTGGAGAGCGCCACCGGCCAGGTGGGCCGCTGAATTGAGGAGCGGTCTCCCCTTCCAGTTGAAACGGGGCAGGGAGTAGAGGGCGCTCAAGGCCGCGATCGCCAGCGACAGCCAGAGGGTGCTCGGGCCGAGGCGGCTGAACAGGAGGAGACCCACGGCTAGCAGGCCGGCCGCCAGAACGCCGATCTCCCTGCGGGCCACCCCGCGGACCGTGAAGACGCCGGCGGCCTTGTTGGGGTCGGCGAGGTCGGCGGTCAGACCGGCCCAGTCGTTGAGCATGAAGACGTGCGCGATCAAACAGACGTTGGCGAGGGTCAGCATCGCCAGCGCCTCCACGCTCGCCACCGTCAGGTGGCGGATCGCGAAAGCGGCGCCGAGCAGCGGCGAGCCCTGGAGAACGAGGATCTCCGGCAGGCGCAGGCAGGACAGGTAGCGGCGAAGGCGCTCGCCGAGGGGAGCTCCGGTCGAGGGGATCGCCGGAACCGCGGAAGCTTCAGCCGTTCGCATGGGGATTCCCGAGGTGCGCATATCGTTGAGCAAGCCTTAGCCAGAGCGCATACCCGACGTCCTCCGACCAATAGTATCGAGGCACCGTCGCGGTGAGGTCGTTGTGGTAGAGGAGCGGCGGATTCTTTCGCAACAGGGCAAAGTCGTCCTCGGCAAGCTGGCGCAGCGCCGCCTGGATCTCCGCCGCGCCGATCGGTGGACCTCCGGGGGTCTGCGTGCGCGTCAGCAGCCGGACGACGGACACCCAGATCTCCTGGCCCGGCACCGATGTCCGCAGCCGCGACTCGGGAAGCTCCAGCTCGCAGCCGGCGTGCCGGAGGTCGGTCAGACGCAAGATCGGGACCAGCGGCGCCATTCGATAGTAAACCCAGACCCGATCCTGGTCGACCACCGGGCGGAGAGCCGCGCAGAGCGCACGGCCGGCCGGCGGCTGCACCTTGGCGAGCAGCAGCAGCACGTGCATCTGGATGGCAATGTCGGCAGGGTCCGGATCGCTGCCTGGATCGAGGCACTGGTAGGCCTCCCGCGGTGCGAGCCAGGTGCGGTAGAGCCCCTCGCGGGTGCGATATCGGTCGAGGGTCGCCAGGGCGGCCGGCAGCCGCCGGCGATCGGAATCGGGAGCGAGCCTCCAGACCAGCGCCGTGTCGTCGGCGTCCGGCGTGATCGCGCAGCCCAGGGTGCCGATGCCGGGCGCGTCGGGCAGGCCGTGGTAGCGCACCAGGCCGCCGGCCTCGATCTGGCCGGTGAGATGCCGGCGGGCGCGCTGCAAGCTGTCGCCGAGACCGCCGATGGCACCGGTAGCCGCCAGCGGATCGAGCAGGTCGATCAGGACGGCGGTGAGGTAGGTGTTCATCTCCTGGCGCGGCTCCTCGAAGCGCGCCGCTTTCGTGTAAGCGGTGAGCCAGTATCCCGGCCCCTGCTGATGCGCGCGGAGCCGCTCCGCCGCCGTCCTGAACGCGGCGTCGAGATCCACGCCGGCGGCCCCTTCCGCAGCCAATGCCGTCCGCACGGTCAGCGTGCGCTCCGCCAGGAAATATCCCTCTCCCTTCCTGGAGGCCCAGGCGTAGGCGGCCAGCTTGTGCTCGCCGGGAGCGAGGCCGGCCGTGGCGAGCGGGATGCGCCAGCCGGCGGGGCTCGCCTCGCGCAGCGCGCCGCGGACGTCGGGCCGGTCGAAGAAACTCTGGGAGGCGACGGTCTGCTTGCCGTCGACGATCACCACCACCTGCCAGGGCGTGGCGTGGCCGGCCAGCGCCCAGCCGGCGGCGACGACATCCTGGCCGGCGGTGACCGCGGAGGCCGCGCGGCCACCCTCATCGGTAGCGTCGAAATCGCCGCGCACTTCGGTCATCAATTCCGGGGGCGCCAAGCCCTGCCGCAAGGAAGCGACGAAGGGCGCGTTCCGCCACTCCCACGCGGCCCTCATCTCGTGGGGACCCTTTGGAAAGGCGAAGATCGCGAGGTCGGTCACGCCGGTGTAGCAGAAGGCGCCGATGGCCTCGATGACGACCGCGGCGCCGACCGCGAGCCGGAAGCTCGTCCGGCCGAATCCGCGCAGCGCGGCGACTACCGGCACCAGCAGCCACACGACCAGCGGCAGGAGGTCGGTCATATACCGTGCCCCCCAGGAGGTGCCGGAGCGCCAGTCGGCCTTGGCGTAGAGCAGGATCTGGAGGACGACGCCGGCGCCTATCGCCAGAGTGAGGCCGCGCTCGCCGCGCTCGCGCGGCAGGTGCCGCCAGGCCAGGATGAGGAAGAGCAGGAATGGGGAGAAAATCAGGAGCCCCCGCGTCGGGCTGAACAGCACTCCACCGAGGCCGGGAAGCAAGTCGTGCTGGAAGAACTTGGCTTTGCCCCGGAGGCCGTAACCGCCGAGGACGTGGTGGGCCACGCCGAGGTTGTAGAGCATCACCGGGACCATCGGCAGCACCGACGCCGCGAGGAGCACCGCCCAGCGCCGGCCGGCCCAGAAGAGACCGTATGCCCCGAGCGCGGCCGCGAGGACGACGTCCGGCGGCCGGTTGCCGGCGATCAGCCCGCACAGCAACCCCGCCGCCAGCGCACGCGGCGCGGTGCAGGGCCCGGTGAGGAGCAGCAGGAGGCCGACGATCAGCAGCTCCGCCATCCCGTGCTGCCACAGGGCCTGGCTGCCGATCACCCAGGTGGTGGTGCCGAAGGCATAGGCAAAAGTGAGCAGCAGCGCGACCGGCTCCTCCGCCCGGCGCCGCAGCAGCAGGTAAAGGAGCGACGCGGAGAGCGAGGCCACGAGCGAGGCGAAGAGCTTCTCCATGACTCGCGCCACATGGTCCAGCCGCAAGTCCGTCCAGCCCCGCACGTGCAGGTAAGCGACCGCGGGGAGGTAGAACGGCGCGAGGAGCACCGGCACCACCACGGGATACTGCGAGATGACGTGGCCGCTGGGCAAAGGCACCATCCAGAATGCCCTTCCACCCCGCCCCTGGGCGGTCAGCGGCGCGATCGGATCGAGCAGGACGCTGTGATACCGCCAGATCGAGAACGGCAGGTAGCGCGCCGGGTAGGTATCGCCGGCGCTGATCGCCCGCCCGTTGGCGTTGTAGACCAGCAGGCAGACGAGCCCGATGAGCAGGCTCGCCCAAAGCTCGCGCCGGCCGCCGAGGACGGAGGTCATGATTTCGTGCTCACTGCTGCTGGTTTCCTACGGGGTGCATCTCCATCCACGACGAGGTTGGGGAGATCGGAGGGTACCACAAGGCGCCGCCGTCTGGATCGGCCGCGGGCGGTCGCGCGGCCCTCGCAGCCTGGGGGGGGGCTCGGTGGCACCTTGGATGGCCTTCCATGTTAGAGTGTTGTGATCAAAAGCAGTCAAGGATGCTCGCCCGAGGCCATTCGCTTCGGGCTTCCTCGGAGGGATACGCCCATGCGATTAGTGCTTTGCCTCTTCATGTTCGGAATGCTGGCCATCCCCGCCTTTGCAGAAGACGTGCTTACCAATCAAGATGTCGTAAAGATGACTTCGGCGGGCCTGGGCGAAGAACTTGTCATCGCGAAGATCAAGGAAGCTCCCCATGTGGACTTCCGCCTCGAAGTCGATGACCTCGTTGCCTTGAAGCAAGCTGGTTTGAGCGAACGTGTAATTCACGCCATGCTCGATAGAAATCGCCCTGCTCCTCAGGAGCCTGCGGCCCGGATGCAACAGAATCTCGGGATGGAAGTCATTGAGGTCTCTCTCAAGGCGGATGGCCGGGAGGTTCCACTGGTTTTCGGCCGCGGAGAAATGTCTTCCGCCGGCTTCATGGGATACGGATCAACCTTCATGAACTTTCCAGGTCTCCGATCCAGAGTGCGGACTTCCGACAAGCGCCCCACGCTTCTCGTCAAGTCTTCCAGGGAACTAACTGGCGGGCATTATTTTCTCGGCAAGCTGGATTCCGACACCAAGAATGGTGTGCGCTCGCTGAAAATTATCGCTGGCAGGAGCGGGATGAAAGAGAGTTTCGAGAATCGAGGCTATCTCTCTCCAGACCCAGAGTGGACCGTTCCATATGACGTGGTCGAGGCGAGCCCCGGGCTATGGAGAGTAACCGTCAAAGGTGCTCTGGAACCCGGAGAGTATGGCTGGTACATCGGCCTTGGCTATGGCTTCGGCCCCCAGAGCAACGGCATGTTCGACTTTGGGATCGACTGAGAACCCGTCACGCTCCGTTCGCCCTGAAAGCTCCGCCTTCCGCCTCGCAAGGCCAAGCATTCACCGGAGAGATCTCTTGTCTGTCCTCAGCCGAAAAAAAGATCCTTGACCGCTCGATCTTCCCGATCGCGTCGAGCACATGCTGAAGGTACAGATCGTCCCGGCTTTGGCTCACAGTGGAACGGCTTCCGAGAGGACCTGCTCTCGCAAATAGGGAGAAAGGGCTTTCTCGGTGACCACATCGACCGAGCGATGGATGAGATCTTCCAAATCCTGCTTGAGTCCCACGAGATCCAGAAGCGAGCAGCCTTCGCCAAGCGTCACGAGCAGGTCGAGGTCGCTGTTCTCTCGGCCTTCGCCCCGGGCGAGGGAGCCGAAAACACGGACGTTCCGGGCTCCGTGAGTCAGAGCCAAGTCGAGGATCTCCGCGCGATATCTCTGAAGAATAGAGTTGCTCATGGAGGATCAGTTTAGCATCGGCCTTTTGGCGGCAGGGCAAGGCTCTGAGGGTCGTGCGGGGACTTGCGCTTACCGTCCATCAGAGCCTGCCACTCCTGGTCGGTAAGCTCGTGGAACTCGCCTCGATCGAAGGGACCAAAGATCTGATCGTAAGACTCTTGCGAGAGGCGCTCGCGTTCTCGGGTCTCAACGAGGGAAAAGCGGCGATACTCCTCGACGGATAGGACGACCGCCACAGACTGGCCCGAATCTTCCAGCACCACAGGTCCCGCCTTCGTACGTTCGACGGTCTCGGCAAGCCGGGCCTGAGCGTCTTTGAGCGAGATAGTGGTCATCGGCAATTGCCCCTAAGCTCACCTTAGCGCAGCCCGCCCCGGTCGGCAAGCTCCCGGGCACTCCCAACGCGGCTCTAAGAAAGGAAATTCAGGGCTGGGCAGGATTCTGAATTGGCTGGGAGGCAGGGATTCGAACCCCGATTCTGCGGGTCAGAGCCGCATGTCCTACCGTTGAACGACCTCCCAGCAGGCGGACCGAAGGTTACCCGAAGCGGCCCGGGGTGGTCAACCCTGGGCCGGCTGGGCGGTATTCCCCGCGGGCTCGGCCTGCGGAGGGTTCCTCAGGAAGGCGATGAAGCGGTCGAAGTGGCGGCCGGTGGCCTCTCGGCCCATCACCTCGACGAGGTCAAAGAGCGGTGGGCCGGCGGCGGCTCCCGAGAGGGCCATGCGGGTGGGGTGGATCAGGACTCCCGCCTTGATCCCTCTCTCCTCGGCGAGAGCGCGCAGGGCGGCATCGGCGGCTTCCTTGGTGAAGTCCGGGAGGCCGGCGTAGCGGTCGCGCAGGGCGTCCAGGTGGCCGGGGAGGTCGGGGTCCTTCAGGAACTTCGCGTTGGACTCGGGGTCGTAGGCGATCCCGTCGCTGAAGTAGGGGACGACCAGCTCGGCGATGTCCTTGAGGGTGCGGGCGCGGGTGCGGTGGAGGTTCACCGCCGCGGCCAGGCGCGCGGGATCGGCCCCCTCGAGGCCGGCCGCCGCCAGGAACGGCTCCAGATGCGGGCGCAGGGCGTCGAAATCGAGCTGGGAGAGGTACTGGGAGTTCATCCAGAGCAGCTTCTCGCGGTCGAACACGGCCGGCGAGTCGTTCAGGCGGTCGACGCTGAACAGGTGGATCATCTCGTCGCGCGACAGGATCTCGCGGTCGCCGCCCGGGCTCCAGCCGAGGAGCGCCAGGAAGTTGTAGAGCGCCTGCGGCAGGATCCCCTCGTTGCGGAACTCCTCCACCGAGGTCGCGCCATAGCGCTTGGAGAGGCGCTTCTTGTCCGGCCCGAGGATCAGCGGCAGGTGTCCGAACATGGGCACCGCGCCGCCCAGCGCCTTGAACAGCGGGACGTGCTTGGGCGTGTTCGAGAGGTGGTCCTCGCCGCGGATGACGTGGGTGATGGCCATGTCGATGTCGTCGCAGACCACGGACATGTGGTAGGTCGGGTTGCCGTCCGAGCGCAGGAGGATGAAGTCGTCGAGGGCGTCCGGCGGGAAGTCCATCTCGCCGCGCACGATGTCGGTGAAGGTGATGTGCTCGTCCGGCATCTGGAAGCGGACGGCGAAGGTCTTGCCGGCCGCGAGGTTCTTCTCGATCTGCTCGGGCGAGAGGTTGAGGCAGGTGCGCGGATAGCGGAAGGCGAGCCCCTTCTTCTGGGCCTCGGCGCGCTGGGCGTCCAGCTCCTCGGCGGTGCAGAAGCAGCGGTAGGCCTTGCCGGCCGCCAGCAGCTCCGCGGCGCGCCCCTGATGGCGGGGAAGCCGCTCGCTCTGCAGGAACGGCCCCTCGTCCCAGACGGTGCCGATCCAGGCGAGGGCGGACTGGATCTGGCGGGTCATCGCGTCGTCGGAGCGCTCCTTGTCGGTGTCCTCGATGCGCAGGATGAACGCGCCGCCGACGTGCTGGCGGAGCAGGTCGTTGTAGATAGCCGTGCGGGCGCCGCCGACGTGCAGAAAGCCGGTGGGCGAAGGGGCAAAACGGACCCGGATGGGCCCCTGGATCTCGGTCATGATGGGTGGCTCCGGAGCAGGAACAACAGAAGGGGGAACGGTATCACAGGGGTGAGAGGGGCAAAGTCGCCTTGGCTGGGGCGGGGCCCTCATCACCCCGGCCCTCTTCTCCCAGCCCTCCGCCCGCCCTGACGGGGAGAAGAGGGAGTGGTCAGTGAAAAGCAACAGCACACGGCGCTTCCAGTAATCCCGCTTCCAATAATCCTTCCTCTCCTGCTTTTCTCCCTCCTCTCCCCGGACAGGGTGGGTGGAGGGCTGGGAGAGGAGGGCCGGGGAGGTGAGGGCTCTTCCTACTGGCAAGTCGCGAAGGCGTTCGAATCCTGGATCGTGTCGGCCACGATGAGGCCGTAAGTCTTCATCGCCTGGAAGATCCTGCGCACCTTCGGCGGATAAGCCGAGAGGTCCTTGTTAGCCTTGAGGCGCAGGCGGCGCCCATGGGCAGCGCGCCCGTCGTGGGGACGGCGGGACGTCTCCCCGGAGAGTTTGTCCTTCCCTCTGCCACTCCCCGTGAGGAGGCCGTCAACGGACTCACGGTGGGCCAGGCGGGAGGGTTCAGCAAGGCAAGTCCTGCCCAATAAAGCCCTGCCCTCGGAGATGGCAAGCCCTCCGGCGGAGACGTCCCGCCGTCCCCGTGGCCTGCACAGGATGTCGTGGACGGGCTGGAAGCGTCTCTACAAGCCCTCCGATCAACCGCGCCGACGAGTCCTGAGTCAGGAATACTTTTTGGCAAGGTACTCGGCATAGCTTTCCTTTTTGTCGATCTCTACTCCGGCGAGGAGGCCGGCCAATTCGGCCACGATCCCACGAGGCCGGAGCTCCTTCGTCTTCTTTCGTTGGTCCGGCTTGGAGCTCATGGCATCTCCTATTCAAGCGCATTGTAGCCTCCGCCGCAATCGCGGGCTCCACCCCATGCTACGATCGCGCCCACTGAAATAACGTCCAGATCCGGCCGGCCGCTCGGGGCCGGGACCACCTGGAGGGAGGCTCTCATGGTTCGTAAGGTGCAACGGCTCCTCGGGCTTTTGTTTGTATCGATGATCGCGACGGCGGCCTTCGCGGCGGAGACGACCGGGTCCCTCTCCGGCGTGGTGCGGGGCGCCGACGGCGCCGGCCTTGGCGGCGTGACGGTGACCGTCAAAGGCCCGTTCCTGCCGGCCGGCCGCTCCGTGGTCACGGACCGGGAGGGCGCGTTCAGCTTCCAGCGCCTGCTGCCGGGCACCTACCAGGTGAACGCCGAGGTGCAGGGGATGGGGAGCGTCCAGCGCGAGGCGCTGGTGGCGCTTGACAAGGACACACAGGTCGATCTGACGGTCGCCCCCAGGGTGGAGGGCGAGATCACCGTCACCGAGGCGCTGCCGCTCGTCGACATCCGGTCCACCGAGGCGCAGGTCAACTTCACCAACGAGGAGATCGAGAACCTGCCGGTGCCGCGCACCTACCAAGGGCTTTTCAAGCTCGCTCCCGGCGTGCCCGACAACGGCCGCCTGGCGCCCAACGCCGGCGGCTCGCGGCTGGACAATCTCTTTCTGATCGACGGCATCAACGTCACCAATCCCGATTTCGGCGACATCTTTCCGGACGTCACCGAGCTCGATATCAAGGAAGTCAGCCTCGTCCGCGGCGGCGTCAGCGCCGAGTTCGGCCGCACGGGGGGCATGGTGGTCAACGCGATCACCAAGTCGGGGACCAACGACCTCCGCGGCGAGGTGCGCGGCGAATACCAGCCGTCGAGCTTCGTCGCCGCCAGCAAGGATCCGAACGTGAAGAACACGGAAGACAAGAATTTCGGCGGCCTCGCGCTCGGCGGCTCGATCGTTCGCGACCGCCTCTGGTTCTACGGTTCCGCGAGCCGTCCGGAGGACAAGATCACCGACCGGCGCAACAACCTCGGCAAGATCCCGGATCAGGACACGACCACCAAGGAGTATTTCGGGAAGCTGACCGCGAATCCCACCGCGAGCCAGTTCATCAACGCCTCGATCCGCTCGCGCGACACCTCGTTCGACGGCGTCAACATCACCTCCACTTCGGCGCCGAGCGTGGGCACCAACGACGCGCGGAAATACCTGCTGGGCACGGCCACGTGGACCTGGAACGTGACCGCGGACAGCTTCCTGGAAGGCAAGTTCAACCACGACAAGGAAAAGAACTCCACCAGCCCGTTCGACTCCCTCGGCTACCGTCCCGCCTTCAACGCGGCGCGGCCGGACCTGGTGGGCCAGTTCACCTCGACGCCCGATTTCCTCGTCGGCGGCGCCACCGGAGTGGGGCAGACGGTGGGCGGTGCCAGCCTGGCGGTGAACAATCAGGATTTCACGCGCGACGAAGCGCGCGGGACCTATCAGACCTTCCGGGCCTGGGGCGAAACGCGCCACGATCTGCGCGCCGGCTTCACCTACGAAGAGAGCTCCGAGCGGCTGGAGCGGCTGGCCAACGGCTGGGGAACGATCACCTGGAATCCCACCACGCGGCAGTTCACGGCGAGCTATGTCTCGCAGCAACCGCCGCACACCGGCCGCGGCACCTCCTACGGCGCCTTCCTCCAGGATCAGATCGCGTTCGGCGAGCGGCTGACCGTCACGCTCGGCGTGCTCGACAACCGGGACGATTATTTCGGCGAGGGCCTGGGATCGACGCCCGGGACGAAGCGGAAGGTGAAGATCCTCACCTTCGATTGGGGGCAGCAGATCCAGCCGCGGCTCGGCATCGCCTTCGTGCCCGACTCCGTTCGTGGCGACAAGGTTTATTTCAACTTCGGGCGCTATTACAACACCGAGAACAAGTCGCTCGGCCGCGCGGCGTCGCCGACGCGGATTTTCACCAGCCGGGCGACCTTCGACGCCGCCGGCAACCTGATCTCGGACGTCCCCGCCGCGAACACGCAGAACAAGAAGATCGATCCCGGTCTCGATCCGCAATATACCGATGAATACCTGCTCGGCTACGCGCGGCCGTTCAGCAGCACCTGGTCGGCCGAGGTCTGGGGGATGTACCGCACGGTTGGCAACATTTATGAGGACGTGAGCGCGGACGGGCTCGGCAACGGCCCCTTCCACGTCTCGCAGCTCCCCAACGCCTACCGCCGCTACAAGGCCGCCACGCTGGAGCTCAACCGCCGGCCGGCCGACGACCGCTTCTACCGCCTCACGGTGAACGCGAGCTATACCTGGAGCCGGCTGAGCGGCAACTGGGATATCGATTTCGGCGGCGACTCGCCGTTCTACAACTCGTCGTTCATCGGTGACGGCCCCGGCGTGCTGATCACCGACAACCGGAACGGCATTCTGCGCGGCGACCGCACGCACGTCGCCAAGCTCTTCGCTACCATCCGGCCGACCGACGCGTGGACGATCGGCACCTACACCTTCTACCAGAGCGGCGGCGCCTGGGAGGCCCGCGGCCTCCCCGATCCCAACGTCTCAAGCAGCTCCTACGTGCGCTATCTCGAGCCGGCCGGCTCGCGGCGGATGCCCGGCTGGTTCGACGTCGACCTGCTCACCTCCTATGAATTCCGCCTCGGCGCCGTCGGCCTGGAGCTGGAAGGGCGAGTGACCAACCTGTTCGATCAGCAGGTGCCGCTGGCGGTGGACGACCGTCTGGTCCTCGGCCGGCCGGTGCCCTACGTTCCGAACAATCCGAACTTCGGCAAGGGGACGACCTTCTCGCCGCCGCGGGCGTTCGTGCTGTCGGCGATCCTGCATTTCCGGTAGCGATTTTAGGAGGAAGATTCTCTTTGCGGTAAGTTTCCTCGGTGGAGATCCGGGACTTCGCTCAACGCCTCGTCACCACCGAGGATCTCGCCATGAAGCTGGCGCCGGCGCCTGCCGGGCTGACCGACGATGCGCCGGGCCCGCCGGTTCGCTTCGAGCGGCCCGGGCGGCCGCCGGGGCTCGAATTTCAGCGCCGCATCGAAGTGCCGTCGATCGAGGGCATGCCCGATCCGGCGCAGCGGCCGCGCATCCTCCACGCACTGGCCAACCACGAGCTCCAGGCCGCCGAGCTGTTCGCCTGGGCGCTCCTGGCTTTTCCGGAAGCGCCCGGCGATTTCCGCCGCGGCCTGCTCCGCATCCTCGACGACGAGCAGCGGCACACGCGCATGTACATCGCCCGGGTTGAGGACGCCGGGGCGCGCTTCGGCGACTTTCCGGTCAACGGCTACTTCTGGAGCAAGGTCGACGCAATCACCTCGCCGCTCCGCTTCCTCTGCGCCATGTCGCTCACCTTCGAGAACGCCAACCTCGACCACACCCAAGACTACGCCGAAGCGGCCCGCCAGGCCGGCGACGCGAAAACGGCCGCCGTGATCGAGCGCGTCCACCGCGACGAGATCGAGCACGTCCGCTTCGGCTGGACCTGGCTTCAGGTCTTCAAACGGGAGGACGAATCGGCCTGGGACGCCTTCCAGGCCAACCTCACCTGGCCCCTCCGCCCCGCCAAAGCGAGAGGTCGGACCTTCCACCGCGAAGGGCGCGAGGCGGCGGGGCTCGATGCGGAGTTCATCGCGCGGCTGGAGGAGAGCGGCGGGTGATCGGCCTAACTCCTTTGCAGAGAGGATGTAGAGACGATCCCAGCCCGTCCACGACAACCTGTGCAGGCCACGGGGACGGCGGGACGTCTCCTCGAAGGGTTGGTCAGTCCAGGTGCCACTCACTGTGAGAAGGCCACCAGCGGATTTAAGGCAGGCCGGATTTATACAGGTCGGGCGGCAGCCCGCCCCGGTCAGTCGTACACCAGGGAGCGGTATGCCCTCCGACGGAGACGTCCCGCCGTCCCCGTGGCCTGCGGTAGGGCGTCGTGGACGGGCTGGGATCGTCTCTACACCCTCCGGTCAACGATCGACTGGTTTTCGGATACGGACGTGGGGCTGACATGACGATCGAAGGAAACCCCCGTCGCATCCTCGCCAACCTCCTCGCCGAGGACCAACTCGCGGGGCGGCGATCCTCACCGCCCCGCGCCGTCCTGGAGACCGTCGCCCGCATGGCTCCGCTCCTGCGCGCTTTCGCTCACGAGGGCGATCGTCTGTGGAGCCCGGCGCCCATCGATCCGGGGAGTGTTCCAGAGATTCCAAGGCTGCCGCTGCCGATCTTCGAATCGGGACCGCTTCGCGATCTTGCTCCCGCCGGCGACGTCCTCGCCTGGTGTGAGACGCCCGAGGCAGCCGCGCATCGAGGGGGCGCCCGCGCGGAGATCGACTTTTCCTGGGATGAGCCGCTCCACGAGCTCGCCTGGAAGCTTCCGACGCCTTCGCCGGCCGTCGTCGCCGCCGTTCACCATCGCGCCTTCTGCCTGCGCGTCGCGGAGGATCTCGGATGCGCTTTGCCGGGCGCGCAGATGGTGGATTCCATGGCGGAGCTGGATCGCTCTCTCGGAGCGGCTTCGGCTTCCTGGATCGTCAAGGCGCCCCTCTCCGCCTCTGGCCGCTCCCGGTATATCGAGAGAAGCGGACCGGATCTGATCGATCCCAAATCCCGCCGCACTGTCGAGCGCCTCTTCGAGCTTCACGGTCCGCTCCTCTTCGAGCCCTGGATGGACCGCACGGAGGACTTCGGCGTCTCCGCGCTCCTTGGCGCCTCGGGTCTCCGCATCGTGGGTATCCACCGCCAGCAGGTCGACAAGAAAGGCCAGTTCGTGGGGATCGATCTCCATCCCGTTCTCTCCGCTGAGGATCGGCATCAGCTCTTGAACACCACCGAAGCCGTCGCGGCGGCACTCCGCTCGGCCGGCTATGTGGGCCCCTTCGGCATCGACGCCTGGCGCTACCGGCGGGCGGACGGCGCGATCGTGCTGAATCCGCTGGGCGAGATCAACGCCCGGATGACGTTCGGGCTGGTGGCGTGGGCGACGGCGGAACGGTTATCATCGAGCGATCCTCAATAGGAGACCGCCCGTGAAATCCACCCAGATGGCCCTCGTCGCCCTGTTCCTGGCCGTGCCCTCGACCGTGTTCGCCTGGGGACCGAACGGACACCGGATCGTCGGCCGGATCGCCATGCACCACCTCACGGACGAGGCGGCGCGCGCCGTCGAGGGCATTCTCGGTCCCGAAACGCTCGATCAGGTCAGCACCTGGCCCGACGAGATCCGCTCCGATCCCAACTGGAGCAAGTCGACCCCCTGGCACTTCATCAGCATCGACGACAACGAGACCCTGGACACGACCCAGCGCGATCCCGCCGGGGACGTGCTGGAGGCGATCCAGCGGTTCACCGCCGTGCTGCGCGATCCGCAGGCGACGCTGGCTTCGAAGCAGGAGGCGCTGAAGTTCCTGGTCCATTTCGTCGGTGACGTCCATCAGCCGCTGCACGTCGGCCGGCGTGACGACCGCGGCGGCAATTCCATCAAGGTGACGCTGTTCGGCCAGGAGACGAACCTCCACTCGGTGTGGGACGCCGGCCTGATCGACAGCGAAAAGCTGAGCTTCTCCGAATTCGCCACCTTCATCGATCACCCGACCTTGCAGGAGCTCCAGGCCTGGCAGGGCTCGGCTCCGGCCGACTGGGCGAACGAATCGAAGGCGGTGCGCGACCGGGTCTACCAGATTGGGGACAGCAAGCTCAGCTACGAGTACGAGTACCGGCAGATCCCTCTGATCAAGCGCCGGCTCCTGCAAGCGGGCGTGCGGCTGGCCGGCCTCCTCAACTCGATCTTTGCCCAGCCCGGGCCATCACTGCCGGACCGTCCTTAGGACTTTTCCAGCGCCCGACTGCCCCGCCAGAGCAGGATGGCGGGCCTCCTCCGTCCTCCTGCGAGGACGTTCCGCGGAGCTCAGCGGCATTTCCCTCTCCTAAGTCCTTCTTTTCCGTGCTGTCTCATCCTGGCACCCGCCTTGCTATCTATGAAGGGTCTACGGAAGGAGAACCTACGATGAAAAACACCACGACCTTGCTCGCTACGACCCTTCTGACGCTTTCGCTCGCTCCCGCCCTCCAGGCGCAGCAGGGGCAGGGCTATCCGAACCAGCCTCAGGACCGTTACCAGCCTCGGGATCAAGGCCAGGATCAGTATCAGGGACAAAACCAGGGTCCGGACCGGGACCGCGCCATCTACCCCGACCCGGGCCACCTCGATCGCGTCTCGGCGCTGGCGCATGAGATCGACCAGACCGCGACCTGGACCTACCGGGAGTTCACGCGCAACAACCGCCGGCCGAACCGGGACGAGTATCGTGCGATGAACACGCTGCGCGACCTCAACGTGGCGGCCGCCCGCTTCCACGACCAGGTGGAGAGCTATCGGCGGGACCCCCGCCACACGGCCGACGACTTCGGGCGGCTGGAGCGCGCTTTTTACACCGCCGGGCACGCCCTGCGCCGGATCGAGCCCCGCCCCTACGTCGACCGTGGCATGCAGCGGATCTATGACCAGATGAACGAGCTGTCGGCGTTCTACGGCCGCCATGCCGGTGCGTACGGCCATTGGGGCGACCGCGACCATGGCGACGATCACGACCGCTACGACCGCAACGACAACAACCGCGGCCCGGATCACGATCACGACAACGGCTACCGGCCGCCGTTCGGCTCCTGAGGAATCCTCACCGAGGGAGAATTGTTGGAACGATTGGTATGTAACACAGGCCGCTCCCTCAGGGGGGCGGCTTTTTCGCGGAAGGACCAACCCATGAACAACAAAGGGACTTCAGTGCTTCTCAGGACGGCGCTGGCCGCCGGCCTCCTGCTCGCGACCTCGATGACCGCCTCCGCTCAGCAGCCCCGGGGCGGCGAGCAGTTCACCGCCAACCTCGTGGATCCCGCGGGCACCTTCGGGCACCACCGCGGAGGTGGATTTGGCTCCAATACGGCGCCGGTGGTGATCCATATCGACCACTACACCTCGGCCGTCGAGGCCGGCCAACTGAAGGGCATCCTCCAGCAGAAGGGTCCGGAGGCTCTGCGCGACGCTCTGTGGGATGAGGAGGCCGGCTACATCCGCGTCGGCGGCGGCCTCGGCTATCCGATCGCGGCGGCCCGCTCGGTGGCGACGGACGACGGCGGCCGGATCATCCGCCTGATGATCGACCGGCCGATCTCCCAGCGGGAGGTCATCCTCAACACCCGCACCGTCGACTACCCCTTCGCCTACGTCGAGATCAAGCTCGGCGCCGACGGCAAGGGCCAGGGGGAGTTCTACCAGGCGGCCAAGGTCAGCCTGACGAACGACAACACCCTCCACATCGACAACTACAGCCCGCAGCCGCTGCGGTTGTTGGGGGTTGCGACGCGGTAATTTGATGAGCGGGGCTTGATGAGCGGGGCCGCGCCCCTTCGGAGCGCGCCCCTCTCTCCCAGCCCGCCAACCCACCCGGCCGGGGAGAGAGGGGCTAATTCTAGGTCAGATTGGCCTTGTCCGTCGGAGCCGCCCGCCCGAACCCTCACCCCTGGCCCCTCTCCCTTCCCCTCCCGCCCTCCCTCACAGGGAGAGGGGAACCCCCGCCCCCTCATGATTCAGCTTTCTCTTGCTTTTCTCCCTCTTCTCCCGGTGAGGGAGGGTGGGAGGGGACGGGAGAAGAGGGCCGGGGTGATGAGGGCCAACGCCAAAGCCAAGGTGAATCTGACAAAAGTCAGCCCCGCAGGAGCCACCAGGCCCGGAATCTGCGCTGTTCAGACCAAGGTCTGAGCCTGCCGGACCTCGGTCGGGATATCCGCCGCGCGGTCCGAGGCTCTCCGATCACGGTCAGGGGGTTCGCGACTGCGGTCCGCATCGTTCATACACAGGTCCAGGTCATTCCGACCGGAGTCGGCGCCGTTCCGATCTCGATCGCGGTACCCGGACCCCGGTTCGGGAGGCTCGCTCCGTGGTTTGGATGGCGCAGGCCGTGGCCTGGATCGGTCTTGATTCGGCCGGAAGGGGGTGGCGCTCGCGGGGGACGGGCCGACCGCGAGCGGCGAAACCCAGGACGGCGCGCGGCGCCGCCGTCCGTGGGCGTAAGGAGGGCCAGCAGGCGGTGGCCGACCGCCCTCCTGGTATGCCAGTTGTCAAAGAGCCTGCCGGGTTCCTTCGACGACGGCCTGACGGTATCTCCCCTCGCGGCCCATGTCAATATTTTATGCGCGCTTAGCCAGTTTTTACCGCGGTGTCGATCCTCTCTTAGACTAGCTGTTTCACCCGCACGATGCACAAAGAATTGGCGGGCATTCGTTGACTGGCAACCTCCCAAACCCAACTGACTCCGGGCGACCGGACTGAACATGATCGACTCAGTAATTCACGAGAACGACGTTGCCGTTACAGCCGTTCAATTGAATGTCAAGACGGTGATAGCCAGTGTTTATGTTGCGGTTGTATTGACCGAGATAATGGCGACCGCAGAAGCTAAAGTCATGTTGCTTTGCGGCGCGCGTGTTGTCAAAGATGTAGATAAATGGCGTTCCGGTCCTCTCTGGTATCCCACCGGAGGGTGTCACCGAGAGCCCTTAAATCGGCCTCATTTCTGTTCTTAGGGGATATGACAATGGTTCTTCCGTACCCACCGTTGGTGATGCCCCATTGTCTCGCAACATTGTACGCGATGCGCCTTGTTACGGCTACTTTGTCTTGGCTTGCAGTTTCAGGCTCTGAACGATTTACTGCTTGATGCATCATCATCGTTGCGCATCCGGCACAGGTAACCATGAGCAGGCCGATGACCAGCAACACTGCACAGCCGAACCCAAGGAATATCTTCGTCGCCGTGCTCGCCATACGGCCCCTCCAGTTATTCCCTCAATTCTCACGGACTGCGCGAAGCTATTACGCCGCGGCGTGCTCAGGGATCTTTTGAATTTCGTCGCGCAGCTTCCGCTCGGCGTGCCACAGATCATGAGCCGTCTGCATACGAAGCCAGAAGCTGGCACCGTTGCCGCAAAACCGCCCCAAGCGCACCGCCATCTCCGGCGAGACGGCCGAGCGTACGGCGAGGATCGAATGCAGCATCTGCCGGGAGACGCCGAGTTGCCGCGCCGCTTCGGTGACGGTGAGATTGAGCGCCGGCAGCACGTCCTCGCGCAGGATCGCGCCGGGGTGGACAGGCTCCATCTTGGGTGGGTGCTTGGCGGAATACTCAGGCATTGCCGGCTCCTCAGTGGTATTGGTCAAGATCGACTCGCAAGGCGTCGCCGTCTTCCCATTCAAAGGTGATACGCCATGGGCCGTTGACCGCGAGTGCGTAGCGGGTGGGCTTACCTTGAAGCGGGTGGAGTCCCCATCCTGGCAGGTTCAGCTCTCGCCAGTCCTGCGCCTCATTGAGTGCCGTCAGGCGCCCTCGCACGCGGTTGACCAAATCGGGTCTCACCCCTTTCGGATCGCCCTCGTTCCAGAGCTTCGCTAGCCCCTTGTGCTGGAAGCTCCGGATCATCAGGACTATAGGGTAGGCTAGGGGCAGCAACAGTGTCAAGCGTGGCTTTACGGTCCCGGAGGATAAGCGGGGTCGAGGGCGGCCCCGCAAAGGAACCGCCCCCCGACCCTCAGCCGTCTTAGGGGGATCGTCCCTCTCTCCCTACCTCGTCAAGGGTTGGTATCGAGCAACTTGCGGAGCGCCGGCAGTGGCAGCCACAAGGACAACGGCTGGTCCGGTAGTGCATCGAACTCATAGTGCGAGTAGAAAGCCTTGGCCTTCTCGTGTTTCGCGTCGATAATTACCGCTGCAATCCCCACGTCCTCCGCGACGCGTAAGCAGCGTGCCAAGGCGTCAAACAGAAGACCCGCTCCGATGCCTTCGCCTTGCTGAGTACGGTCCACCGCAAGCCTCGCCAGTCTCGCGACCGGCAGGGGAAAGTTCGGAAAGCGCCGGGCCGCTGCTTGTGGCAGATTCGCTCTGCCAATCGAGCCGACCGCCAGGGAGTAATATCCCAGGATCCGGGAGGGCTCGGCTTCGCGCACCGCGACGAAGGTGCGGGCCACTCCAGACTCATGGTTTTGGCGGGCGAAGTTGGAGAGGTATTCGTCGAGGGTAGGCTCACCGCAGCCGAATTGGGCGCGGTCATGGTCTCGGCGCAATGCTTGGACGCACCAGTCAACCGGCATCGGACAGTCGGCAGTTCCGATAGCACTGTACTAATTCCTCGAGTCGTGGGCGCGGCCGGTCGGAGTCATCCCAAGCCGCCAGGAAGGCTTCCCAGTCATGAGCGGTTAGGACGATCGGGTGAGCGTCGTCTGACCCCTTACCTTGTGGCGCCGAGGGCCGAGCCGCATCTGCCGCATAGGGCTTTGCCACGACAGGGTGGGAGTGGTGATGGTTGATCTTAGCCATATCAGACCGCGCTTTTTTCTTCTAATGGGCGCCCTAGAGACATCCTTGTACCGGCGACCAGTAATGATGCTACTCCGCGCACGGGCTGGTGTCAACGCTTTTTCAGACCTCACAGGGCCACCCCTACAGAATCATCCCTCCGCTACAATCCCCACCCATGCGCCCCTTCCGTACTCTCTCGACGATGCTCGAAATGATCAAAATCGAGCACACGCTGTTCGCCCTGCCCTTCGCCTTCCTGGGGATGCTGCTCGCCGCCGGCGGGTGGCCGCCGTGGCGGACGGTGGGCTGGATCGTGGTGGCCATGGTGGGCGCTCGCAGCGCCGCGATGGCGTTCAACCGGCTGGTGGACCGCCGGATCGATGCCGCCAATCCGCGCACGACGGGCCGCGCGCTGCCGGCGGGTCTGGTCTCGCCCGCCGCGGTCGTCCTGTTCGTCCTGGTCAGCTCGGGGCTGCTGGTGGTCGCCGCCTGACGGCTCAACCCGCTCGCCCTGGCCGTCGCCGGTGGCGCTCAGCATCCTCTTCCTCTACTCCTATACGAAGCACTTCACCTGGGCCGCCCATCTGTTCCTGGGGCTCTCGCTCAGCGGCGCGCCGCTCGGCGCTTGGATCGCCGTGCGGGGCGACGTCCAGGCGACGCGTCGGCGGCGGCCTCGGCTATCCAATCGCCGCGGCGGTCTCGCGGCCGGGCGAGAACGGCGGCCGGATCGTCCGCATCATGATCGACCGTCCGCTCTCGCAACGCGAGGAGCTCAAGCTCGGCGCCAGCGGCAAGGGGGACGGGCGGTTCTTCGCCGCCGCTAAGGTGCGGATGAAGGGCGATACGCTCGAGGCCGAGAGCTACAGCCCGCAGCCTCTGCGGCTGCTGGGTGTGAAGCCGCGGTAGATCGGAAGGGGGGCCTACCGTCGGAGGTTCCTCCCTCCTCGTCATACAATCCCACCCATGCGCCCCTGTTGTGGGCTTGAGACGGCTCTCCGTAAGTTACGTCGAGCCGTTCGAGCTTGGTGACTTAGAGGGAACGCGGCGCGAGACGCTCAAGCTTGCGCCGTCCCGGTCTGCTCGCCACGCCTCGAAGGGAGCCTGAGCCGCCCGCGCTAGTAGCACGCGTTGTAGACCCAGGTCGTCGGGTAGTAGCAGGTCCCAAAGCTTGGGTCGTTGCAGTAGGCGCTCTGGTAAGTTACCCAGAGGACTGTGTCCGAATACGTGTTGTCACAGTGCTGCGTCCGTTGAATGTGGCTGGTCTTGTAGAGATACTGGACCTCGTAGTAGTAGGTCCCTTCATAGAAATCATTTTGGAAGATACTTTCAAAACACTGCCCAAATCCAGTATAGCTGACTGAGACGAGCTCCGAGGAATCAAGCGTCTGGACGCTCTTAGGTTCCGTGCAGGTCATTGGACAGCGGTTTATACAACTGTTCTCGTTGTCATAGCAGTAGCTGCAATCCCCCCGCTGATCGCAAGTGTTGTAGTAGCAGTCGTTGAATTGTACTTCACAGAGTGCCTCACAATCTGGGTCGGCCTGTAGCCCCTTGGTGGTGAAGGCGCCGTTTCGTTTCTGCTGGGTCATCGGGGGGACAATGATGTGTACTTCTGAGCTTGCCACTTGAGGATTCAGCCGCGTCTTCCGGATCTCTGCGTTGTAATTAAGGAATTCTTGGAACGAGAGCTCTCTTAGGAGGGTTCCATTCAGGCTGACCTGGACAGCGATCTGATTCGAGGAGCTTTTCGCCAATCTATAGAGTCGGTCCAGCGTCGTCGGATCCTTCGCCAGGAGCTCGAAAGCGGGGTTTTCGCCCTTGACAGGCTCGACGTCAAGAGTCTCTTCAACGAAGGGGTGGCCGTTAACGGAGACATGGAATGCGAGCGAAGTGTGGGTCCTGGCGGTTTGATCGCGAGTAAGGCGAAAGAAGAGCGTCCGGCTAGAGATGTTTTCGGGTATCGGGTTGGCTGAGCCATTGAACCCGGGGAGACTGGGCTTGCCAGCCGCCGCCGACAAGGCGGACACCAGAGGAGTCGTGAAAAGGACCAGCGCGAAAAGCATCAAAGTCAGACTTTTCATAGGTTACCGAGCCTCCAGGTTCAAACGGTAAAGAGCCTGAATAAGCTACACTGCTTTAATAGGCAATGTCAACATTAGAAACTTGGCGAAACGCGTCTCAGGACCAGCAGGTAGCCCCATCGTGAAGCAGAGGGCCCTGAACGCCCCTCCCCGATGCCCCTCCGCCGTCATACAATCCCCACCCATGCGCCCCTTCCGTACTCTCTCGACGATGCTCGAGATGATCAAAATCGAGCACACGCTGTTCGCCCTGCCCTTCGCCTTCCTGGGGATGCTGCTCGCCGCCGGCGGGTGGCCTTCGTGGCGGACGGTGGGCTGGATCGTGGTGGCCATGGTGGGCGCTCGTAGCGCCGCGATGGCGTTCAACCGGCTGGTGGACCGGCGGATCGACGCGGCCAATCCGCGCACGGCGGGCCGCGCGCTGCCGGCCGGTCTGGTCTCGCCGGCCGCGGTCACCCTGTTCGTCCTGGTCAGCTCGGGGCTGCTGGTGGTCGCCGCCTGGCAGCTCAACCCGCTCGCCCTGGCCCTGTCGCCGGTGGCGCTCGGCATCCTGTTCCTCTACTCCTATACCAAGCGCTTCACCTGGGCCGCCCACCTGTTCCTGGGGCTCTCGCTCAGCGGCGCGCCGCTCGGCGCCTGGATCGCCGTGCGCGGCGATGTTCAGGCCACGCCGCTGCTGATCGCCGGGGTGGTGCTGACCTGGACGGCCGGGTTCGACATCCTCTACGCCCTCCAGGACGTGGAATTCGACCGCCGGACGGGTCTGTTCTCGATTCCGGCCCGCTTCGGCGTGGTCGGCGCGCTCTGGATCTCCGGCGTCCTCCATGCCCTGACGCTGACGCTTCTCGCCCTGCTCCCCCGGGTCTATCCGGGTCCTCCAGGGCTCGGGACGCCGTACTGGGTGGGGTGGGCGGGGTGCCTGCTGCTGATCTGCTACCAGCACTGGGTGGTGCGGCCGGGGGACCTGTCGCGCCTCAACGCCGCCTTCTTCACCGCCAACGGCGCCCTCTCGGTCTGGCTCTTCGCCGCGACCGCGCTTGATATACTGAGGTCCTGATGATCCCCAAGACGACCGACCCGCTCACTCCGATCCGCCCCGAGGCGTTCCCCAAGCCTCTGCAGGACATCGCCGCCAAGGTCCGCGACGGCCTCCGCCTGGACGAAGCCGACGCCATGACCTGCTTCACCACCCCGCACGTCCTCCACCTCGGCAAGCTGGCCGACACGGTGCGGCGGCGGCTGAACGGCAACGTCACCTTCTTCAACGTCAACCGGCACATCAACCCCACCAACGTCTGCGTCTACACCTACAACTGCAAATTCTGCAGCTTCGCGGCGATGAAGGGGGAGGCCCACGCCTGGGAGATGAGCCACGAGGACGTCTACCGGCACGCCGCCGACCAGGGGGGGAACGCGGTCACCGAGTTCCACATCGTCGGCGGCCTCCATCCGGACCTCTCGATGGCCTGGTACGAGGAGATGCTGCGCGGCCTGAAGAGCCGCTTCCCGGACGCCCACCTCAAGGCCTTCACGGCAATCGAGATCGGGTGGTTCGCCAAGCGCGAGAAGCTGTCGATCGGCGAGGTGCTGGAGAAGCTGCGCGCCGCCGGCCTGGGCTCGCTGCCGGGGGGCGGCGCCGAGATCTTCCACCCGGAAGTGCGCGAGATCATCTGCGACGGCAAGCTCGACGCCGACGAGTGGATCGAGGTCCACCGCATCGCCCACACGATGGGGATCAAGAGCAACTGCACGATGCTCTACGGCCACGTCGAGCGTCCGGAGCACAAGGTCGACCACCTGCTGCGGCTGCGCGCCCTCCAGGACGAGACCGGCGGCTTCAACGCCTTCATCCCGCTCGCCTACCACCCCGAGAACAACTACATGGGCCTGAAGTACCACACCACCGGGACGGAGGACCTGCGCCACATCGCCACCGCGCGGCTGGTGCTCGACAACATCCCGCACATCAAGGCCTACTGGGTGATGGTGACCCCCAAGCTCGCCCAGATCGCCCTCCGTTTCGGCGCCGACGACATGGACGGCACGATCGTCGAGGAGAAGATCTACCACATGGCCGGCGCCGGCACCTCGCAGCAGCTCTCACGCCCCGAGCTCGAACGCATCGTGCGCGAGGCGGGGTTCGTGCCGGTCGAGCGCGACACGCTGTACAACTCCATGGCGCCGGCGGCACTTTCCTCGGCGCCGACCGCCGTAGCCTGAGCGGCCTTCCGACCTTGAAGCCGGACACGCTCGGGTTCCACTATCTGGCGGTCGACGGCCCGATCGGCGTCGGCAAGACGACGCTGGTCGAGCTGCTGACCCGGCATTTCGAGGGGGTGAAGATCCTCGAGGACGTGGAGAACCCGTTCCTCGGGGACTTCTACCAGGACCGCCCCGGCGCCGCCTTCCAGACCGAGCTCTACTTCCTTCTCTCGCGCTTCAAGCAGCAGCGCGAGCTCGCCCAGCGCGGCCTGTTCGACCGGGTCCTGATCTCCGACTACACCTTCTGGAAGAACCGGATCTTCGCCTACCTGAACCTGACCGATGACGAGCTGATGCTGTTCGACAAGCTCTACGCCCTGCTGGAACCGCAGATCCCGGTGCCCGATCTGGTCATCCATCTGGTCGCCGACGTGGGCACCTGCATGGACCGTATCCGCAAGCGGGCCCGCAACATCGAGAAGACGATTTCAGAAGAATACCTGGCGGAGTTGATTGACGCGTACAATCACTACTATCATTACTACAGCCGGTCACCCTTGCTGGTGGTGGACACGAGGCATTTGAACTTCCCCCAGCGGCCCGAGGACTTCGACGAGCTGTTGCACCGGCTCGCGAAGCCCATCAAGGGGACCGAGTACTTCCAACCGCTTGGATCCCGCTGACGCGGGACCGGGACGGAGCACAGCGCCCCCTGCGGCGCGGCGCCGGCGAGCGAGGGCCTGATCCCCCGGCGGGGACAGCCACCTCCCACCTCTCGTCAGGATTGCCGCGAACCCGCGGGCCCGCCAAAGGCCCTTCCGTCTATGCGCGCGGAAGGGCTTTTTGTATTTGGACCCACGACTGAAAGGAGCTTCGGATGGCTGGAGAGCCGAAGACCGTCACGGTCCCCTGGGTGGCGGCGGCACCCGAACGCGGCGATCACCTGGTCATGGTGACCGCCTACGACTTTCCTCAAGGCAAGACGGCCGACGCGGCCGGAGTGGACATCGTCCTGGTCGGCGACTCGCTCGCCATGGTCGTCCTCGGCCACCCCGACACGCTGTCGGTCACCATGGACGAGATGATCCACCACACCAAGGCCGTCCGCCGGGGGGTCAAGCGCGCCCTGCTGATCGCGGACATGCCTTACGGCTCGTTCCACCTGGGACCCGACGCCGCGGTGGCCAACGCCATCCGGTTCGTCAAGGAAGCGGGGGCCCAGGGGGTCAAGATCGAAGGCCACCGGCCCGAGATGGTGGCGGCCCTCGCCGACGCCGAGGTGCCGGTGATGGCCCACCTCGGGCTCACCCCGCAGTCGGTCCACCGCCTGGGCGGCTTCAAGGTCCAGGGCCGCGGGGACGCCGCGCGCGAGCACATCCTCCAGGCGGCCGAGGCCGCCGAGGCCGCCGGCGCCTTCTCGCTGGTCCTCGAATGCGTCCCCACCGACCTCGCCGCGGAGGTCACCGCACGCCTCTCGATTCCCACGATCGGCATCGGCGCCGGCGCCGGCTGCACCGGGCAGGTGCTCGTCTACCACGACCTCCTCGGCATGGAGGAGCGGATCGCGCCCCGCTTCGTGCGGCGCTACGCCGAGCTCGGCAGGCTCTCCCGGGAGGGGATCGAACGCTACGCGGCCGACGTCCGCGCCGGCCGTTTCCCGGCGCCCGAGGAGGGGTACGGCGGGGGCGTTGCCAAGCCGGTTGAGGAGCCGGCGAAGCTGTACGGGTGAGGATGGGGGATCAGGTGATGCGAGCGTTTGTGGTGGATCGACCTCACCCCAACCCCTCTCCTAAAGGAGAGGGGCTTGAAGCCGGCTGCGTTGCTTGTCTCTCCCTCTCCTTTAGGAGAGGGAGCCGGAGGGTGAGGTCGAGCGGCCACAGGAGCCCCGAGGGAGAGACCCGCCTTGAGCCCCTCTCCTTTAGGAGAGGGGTTGGGGTGAGGTCGAGCCGCCACGGGGTCCCCCCATGCTGACCGCCACCACCGCCGCCGACCTCCGCCGGACCGTCGACACCTGGCGGGCCGCCGGCGAGCGGATCGGGTTCGTGCCGACCATGGGCGCGCTCCATCCGGGGCACCTCTCGCTGGTGCGGCTGGCCCGCGGTCACTCCAACAATCGGGCGTCCAAGGTGGTGGCGTCGGTGTTCGTCAATCCGACCCAGTTCGGTCCCAACGACGACTTCGGCCGCTATCCGCGTCAGCCGGAGAAGGATGCGGCGATGCTGGAGGAGGCGGGCTGCGACCTCCTTTTCCTTCCCGCCGTGGAGACGCTCTATCCGCCCGGCCATGCGACCTTCGTCGAGCCGGCCGGCGCCGCCGAAGGGCTCGAGGGCGCCTGCCGCCCCGGCCACTTCCGGGGCGTCGCCACGGTGGTCACCGCCCTGTTCAACCTGGTGCGCGCCGACCTCGCCGTCTTCGGCGAAAAGGACGCCCAGCAACTCGCGGTCATCCGGCAGATCGTGCGCGACCTGCACCTGCCGGTCGAGATCGTTCCCGGCCCCACCGTCCGCGAGGCGGACGGGCTCGCCATGTCCTCCCGCAACGCCTATCTCTCCCCCGCGGAGCGGCAGGCGGCGACGGTGCTCCACCGCGCCCTGCGCGCGGCAGAAACGGCGATCTCCCAGGGGGAGCGCTCGGGCGATGCCGTACGCACGCGGATGGCCGAGGTTTTGAATACGGAACCCCTCGCGCGTGTTGAATACGCCGAGGTGGTGGACGCTGACACGTTTGTACCAGTCAACTGCCCGGCCGAGACGCTCAAAGGCCGGCTGGTGCTCCCCCTGGCGGTACGGATCGGGGGGACGCGACTCATCGATAATATTTCGCTAACCATCGTCGGCTCAACAGCCGAGGAGAGATAGGTCATGAAGCGGACGCTTCTCAAGTCGAAGATCCACCGCGCCACGGTGACGGACGCCAACCTCCTCTACCAGGGGTCGATCACCATCGATCCCCTGCTGATGGAGGCGGCGGACTTCGTGAAGTTCGAGCGGGTGGAGATCTATAACTGCACCAACGGCGAGCGCCTCGCGACCTACGCCATCCCGGGCACCCCCGGCCGCGGCGAGATCGTGCTCAACGGCGCCGCCGCCCACAAGGCGGGCCCGGGGGACGTGATCATCATCGCCACCTACTCCGACTACGAGGACGCCGAGTGCCGCGCGCACGAGCCCTCGCTGGTCTTCGTCGACGCCAGGAACCGGATCGTCGCCCAATCGCACGAGCGGATCGACGAGCACGTCCTGGAATCGCTGGCGAGGGCGTCATGAAAAGGCCCGCCACTCTCTTCAAGCTGACCTCGGCCGTGGCCCTCCTGGCCTTCGCGCTGACATTCGCCTGCGCCAGCGCCGGAGCGGCTCCTCCCGGAGTCAAGAAACCCGCGGGCGCCGGCGCCGGCAAGCCGGTGACCTTCACGACCGTCCTCCAGCGGTCGGTTCCGGGACAGTCCGGGGGCGAGGTCCGCACGGTCGCGCGGGACCCCGACACCTGGAAGGCTCTCTGGGCTTCGCTCCGGCAGAACGGCGGCGACTCGCTGCCGCCGGATCCACCGGCGGTCGACTTCCCGCGTGAAATGGCCCTCGTGGTGGCGATGCCCACCCAGAGCTGCGTCTCGAAGGTCACCATCCAGTCCATCGGCCATCTCGGCAATCCCACGGGCGGCACGCTGCTGGTGACCCTGCTCGAAGAGCCGCCGGCCCCGAACTGCCGCTGCATCGTCTCCTCGCGGCCGGTCCACGTCGTCCGCCTTCCGCGCACTGGAGGGACCCTGCGCTTCGTGGTCAACAAGGGGCAGACCGCGTGCGGTGGCTCGCCGCCGCCGCCACCGACCCACTGATACTCTGAACGGATGACCTGGAAGGGCTACCTGCTGCTGGGGGCGCTCGTCGTCCCCCTCGCCCTCGCCGCGCGCTGGACCGGCGATGCGGGGCAGAAGGGCGCCCGCTTCAGTCCGGCCCCCGACACGGTCGAGTACGCGGCCGAGGCCCAGGCCCTCGCCCGCACCGGCCAGGTCTTCCTCCAGATCGGCCCCTACCGCGTCCGCCCCCGCTTCCCCCCCGGCTGGCCGCTGCTGATCGCCCCTGCGATCCGCGCCGGCATGCAGGGGCGGGAGCTCTGGCGGATCACGGGGATTTTCGGGGCGGCGCTGGCCTGGTTGCTGGCGGTCATCGCTGCCACGGCGACTGCGGCGCTGCGCCCTCATCACCCCGGCCCTCTTCTCCCGTCCCCACCCCCCTCCCTCACCGGGAGAAGAGGGAGTGGTTTGTTGGGGTTAGCTGACAGCCTTGGAAGCTCCGCGGAAGACTTGCCTGAAAGCCCCCTCTCTCCCGGTGAGGGAGGGGGGTGGGGACGGGAGAGAGGGGGTTGGGGGAGTGAGGGTCTGGCCGGCCTCCTGGCCGGCGGCGTCTGGGCGGTCGCTCCGATCGCCGTCGATCTCGGCGACACTTTGATGAGCGACGAGCCGACCGCCCTGGTCTGCCTCGCCGGGCTGCTCTTCGCGGGGGCGACGTTTCTGCGCCGGGAGAGCCGGGGCGCCTGGGCGTTCGCGGTGGCGGGCGGGGTCGCGTTCGGGCTCGCGGCGTCGATGCGGTCGATCGTGGCCGTCCTGATGCTCCTGCCGATCGCTTTCTTCCTGGTCGGCGGGGTGCGGCGGATCGGGGTGCGGGCGGTCTTCCTGCGCGGTATGCCGTGGGCGCTGGGCGCGCTGATCTTCCCGGCGGCGACCGTCCTCATCCTCGCGCGCTCCGGATGGCCGGTCTGGCAGTGGTCGGGCTACGGCTTCTGGATGCCCAACCGCTTCGACCACCTGTCGAGCACCTTCAACTTCCAGTACGCGTTCCAGCCCGACCTCACCTTCCGCCAGGAGGTCGTGGGGCGCCCGCTCTCCCATCTCGAGCTGGCCCTGCGCGTGCTCGCCGGCATCCCGGGCCTCCGGCCGCACCACTACCTCGGCTACATCTGGCCGATCGCGGGCTGGCTGGCGGCGATCCCCCTCTACCGGATCGCCCGGCGCCGCTATCCCAGTTTCACGGCGTGGACGGCGCCCGCGCTCCTCCTCTGGACGCTCGCGCACGTCGCCGTCTTCTCCCTCTACTTCTACCCCTCCTCCCGCTTCTACCTGGCGCCGCTGGCGCTCTGCCTCGTCCTGCTCGCCACGTTCTGCGGCGTCGCACTCTCCCGTCCGGACCGCCGGATGCGGCTCGCCGGGGCCGCCGTCGTGGTCGTCGTGGGACTCCTGGCGGCCCAGGGGATCGCCGAGCTCCGGCGCGAGGGGCTGCCCAACCTCGACACCGAGCGGACGCGGGCGCGCTTCAACCGCTGGCTGGAGATCGGCGACGAGCGGCGCAGCCGGCGGACGATGCCCTTCGACCCCGTCCACGCCCAGGCCCTCGGACTGCTGACGCCCGAGGTCGCGGCCGAGGTCCACTCCTGGGGCGAGCTGCCCGACACCGTCCACGTCCGCCGGCTGCGGGCGAACGGCTTCCTCGCCGCCCATGCGCTAGAATCGCCGGGGAGGTAGGTATGACCGTCACGCTGGACACCCCCAAGATTCCCACCCAAGCCACATTCGAGGTCGAGCCGCTCGTCATCGCCGGCCGCACCTTCCGCTCGCGCCTCTTCCTGGGCACGGGCAAATATCCCGACTTCGCCACCATGGCCGCCGCCCTGGAAGCCTCCGGCACCGAGGTCGTCACCGTGGCCCTGCGCCGCGTCAATCTCGACGAGCGGGGCCAGGGGTCGCTGCTCGACTTCGTGGATCCCGCCAAGTACCTGCTGCTCCCCAACACCGCCGGCTGCTACACCGCCGACGAGGCCGTCCGCACCGCCCGACTCGCCCGCGAGCTGGGGGGGTGGGACTGGGTGAAGCTCGAGGTCATCGGCGACAAGAAGACGCTCTTCCCCGACAACATAGAGCTCCTGAAGGCCACCGAGACCCTGGTGGCCGAGGGGTTCATCGTCCTCCCCTACACCAACGACGACCCGGTGGTCTGCCGCCGGCTGGAAGAGGCCGGAGCGGCCGCCGTGATGCCCCTCGGCGCCCCGATCGGCTCGGGGATGGGCATCCGCAATCCCGCCAATCTGAGGATCATCCTGGAGCAGGCCAAGGTCCCGGTCATCGTGGACGCCGGAGTGGGCACCGCGAGCGACGCCGCGCTTGCCATGGAGCTGGGAGCGCACGGGGTCCTGATGAACACCGCCGTGGCCGAAGCCAAGGACCCGATCCGCATGGCGAGGGCCATGAAGCTCGCCGTCGAAGCCGGTTGGCTGGCCGCCCACGCCGGGAGGATTCCCCGGAAGCTCTATGCCTCCGCCTCCTCCCCCCTGACCGGCCTCATAGAATGAAGAAGTTGCAAGCCGCCCTCGGGCCGCATTAGACTTCCTCGTCCGCACGTGAGGCATCGTGCAGCCATAGCTCAACTGGATAGAGCGACAGACTTCGAATCTGTAGGTCGGGGGTTCGACTCCTCCTGGCTGCACCACTCGCTTCCTCGCCTCTCCGCCCTGGGGCCTCCAACAGGGGTTGCGTACCGCGCGAAGCTGTCCTACAATCCGCTCTCCTTATGGGATTCCGCAGCCATAGCTCAATTGGATAGAGCAACAGACTACGAATCTGTAGGTTGGAGGTTCGAGTCCTCCTGGCTGCACCACTTCCCAACTCTCTGCTCGTCCAAGTCTGATGGAAGACTCCGTTTACCACATCGATGCCGACTGGGATCCTGAGGCTGAAGTCTGGGTGGCGACGAGCGAAGACGTTCCTGGGCTGGCCACGGGAGCGCCAACCGTCGAGGCTCTTTCCGAGAAGCTCAGAACCTTGATCCCCGAGCTTCTGGAGGCGAATGGACTGCTCCCCGGCGGTCAGCCGGATGCCATCGCCTTCGAGCTGACCAGCCACCGCCAGGAAAAAGTCCGCTTGGCCTCCTGACGGGCTCGTCCTTCACGCCGCAGCTCAAAAGACTCCTGCTTTCCCACAACTGCCGCTTCGAGCGTCAGGGTAAGCGACCACGAGAGCTGGTTCAGCCCGATCACACAGCGCCGCTTTGTCGTCGACGAGAGATCAAGTCCAGGCACACCGCGAATGCGGTCTTGAAGCAGGCTGGGATTGACCAGCGCTTCTGATCGGCAAGCGGGTCGACTGACAGACTACGGATCTGTAGGTTGGGGGGCGACTCCTCCTGGCTGCACCACTTCTCTTTTTCCGCTCCGAGCCCGTCATTTTTAGGTACAATCAGCATCAGCGAGCAGGTCACGACCATGACGCTGACATTGACCCTACCGCCGGACATCGAGAAGCGCCTTCAGTATGAGGCGGAGCGCCAAGGACTGCCCACGGTGACCCTGACTCTCCAACTCCTGGATCAGTATCTGCCTTCCAAGGACCCAAGATCCGAGGCGGTCGAGCTGCTTCAGTCCTGGATCGATGAGGGAGATGCTCAGGAGCAGAAAGAGACCGGCGAGTACTTGATCCAAGCGCTGGACGAGGATCGTCTTTCCGACCGCCGTCTGTTTCCCCAGGAGCTCAAGGGCGTCACCTAGTGAGCCGCACCATTGTGCTGGATTCCGGGCCGCTCGGCTTGGTCACGAACCCAAAGCAATCTCCCCAAAGTCTGGCCTGCACCCAATGGCTGCAAGCGATGATCTCCGGGCCAAGTCCTGCTCTTGGGAGAGGGCATGCCTCGAAGCAGATCCCTGCATTCGTGGCGCCGCGATCTTCCGGGCGCGGGTTTGCCATAAGCCGATCACCTCGTCCCGGAGCGCCAAGGTGCTCCATAACCAGTCCCCCCGGCGCGATCATCTTCCAAGTCGAAAAGGTGGTGTCCTCCGGGGGGCCAAAGACGTTGTAGACCTCCAGCCCGACCTGCCACGCTGAGAACAGACCCGAGTCCTCTAACCAAGTCCAGAGACCGCATTCTCGGGCCCCTCGTGGGTCTTCTCCGAGGGAACCGATCGCTTCGGGCTACGCCGAGGTCTACGGAAAAACAGGCGTGGTCGACCTCCTGCGGGCGCGCCTGCAACGAAGGCGGCGCATGCCTTCGTGAACCCTGTCCGAAAAGCCGGCAGCGGGAATCTGCAACTCTGGCTTACAGCCACCACGCCCGTCACCGCTACCCTCGTTCCTTTCCGGCGCGTCAGAGTTGTTCAATCACCGATCGGAGAGCGGGTACCGGCTCTCCAGCCTTGCTACGCGCGCACATGCAAATGCACTCATTTTTTAGCGCTAGGCTTGACACTGAAACTGCTTGGACGCATAATGACTGGATGTTCAGGTCGACATAAAAACCGGACCTTCACTGAATTCTAGCAAAATGCGAATAACGTTGGTTTATCCACCCTTCGATGACAAAAGAGATCGGTCTGCATATTATATGGCGCCGCCACTTGGGCTACTTTATATTGCGGCCTACCTCGAAGCCGCAGGACATGAAGTAGTCGTCCACGACTTTATATTCGATCTCAAGGCAGGCTCCCTAACGCCAAATTCATCGCTCTACGAAGAGTGCTCCGACCAAATTATGGCAGATGCTCCGGATCTGGTCGGCTTTAGCACTCAATGCTCAACAAGTCCGGGAGCCGTTAACATCGCAAGGCGAATAAAGAAGAGCCGCCCCTCGATCGGCATCCTCTTCGGCGGCCATGACGTTTCATTCGTTGCCACTGAATATCTTAATGCCTTTCCGTTTATAGATTTTGTTTTAGCGGGTGAAGCTGAGCTCACGACACCGAGGCTCGTCGCGGCAATCGGCGGCAACGGAGAATTAAGCCAAATTCCAGGCTTAGGATATCGCCAAGCCGGCGGTATAGCGCGGCTTGTGCCCGGAGAGGCTAGGATACTTGATCTTGACACAGCGTTCTCTCCTGCGTACCACCTAGTCCCTCCCTTGACAGCCTATTTTGGATTTAGTCGTGAACCAGTTATACTGATTGACAGTGGCCGAGGATGTTCTTTCAGGTGCGAGTTCTGCCAGACAAGCTTACTTTCCGGACAAGGTATCCGCTATAGAAGTGTCGATTCCCTAGTTAGCGAATTGAGTTCTTATAATACGCAGTTCGGTCCCTTCGAAGCTTATTTCGTGCATGATCTTTTTACTGCACGCCGTAGCTACGTTGAGGAGCTTTGCGAGAGGCTCATTGCCGTTGATATGCCGATCACATGGCAATGTCGATGCCGCCTTGATCAGGTTGATGAACGACTCCTAAGCCTCATGCATCGAGCCGGGTGTAGACGGCTGCTATATGGGGTCGAATCGGGCTCAGAGAGTATGTTACAGAGAATGAACAAGCGCATAAGGCCAAGGGTTATACCACAGGTTATCGAGAAAGTCCAAAACACTGTAGATGTAGGGATTTTCCCCTCGCTTTCGATGGTTGTGGGAACTCCAGAAGAAACTCTTGAAGACCTTAACGCGACAATGCGGTTGGCTTCCGCATTCGTGAAAATTGGACGGGTAAACGCCTTCATTCAGCTTATCAGCCCTCTCCCTGGAACCGCCCTAGCTAAACGTGTCGCACACCGCCTGACTTACCGAGGTGAGACAGTACCAACTGCTTTTTCTCAGGGAATTGAGTTCCTTGATGGCCGGCGTCTTCCAGAAGACGAAGCGGTGGTTTGTGCTTGGCCCCAGATCTTTCAATCCTTCCAGACTGTAATTCCTGACCATGGAGACCTAGACATCTGCATCGACGTGTCCTTAGCTTACTGTAAGCTTCTGGAAGTATATTGCTATACATTTGAGCGGTTGGTTGCGAGAGTGGGGTTCACGCACCTGGAGTTGTTCCGTCAGTATAGAGACTTCAGCGCAACACTGCGAGGAGAATCCACCCTTATTGGAATAAAAGACAGCGAAATCTGGGCTTCCTTCAATCGATTTGCTACCGAACAGGTAGGTATGCTCGATAATGATGAAGATCTATTAGAGCTTCTGCGCTACGAGACAGTTGTTCAGGAACTAGCCTTGAGCGTCCCCGTACCAACAGAGGTCGACAACTACTTGAGTTGGCGGTGTCAAGCCAAGCCCTACAGGTTGCGATCGGCCGCTCGTGTCTTTAGGACAAGCCATCCTGTGCCATGGAACCATTTTGATGAAATCTGGCCAAAGGAGAAAGAGAACGAACGCTGCTTTGTCATATTCATGACACGCGATAGACTGAAGCATATGGAGGTCGGCAAACGACTAGCTGATGCTCTCGACATCCTAGCTAATCTGGCGGATCTAGGAACTGCTGGTGAAGCTTACTACCAAAAACTTGTTCCGGTTCTCGATCCGCTAGCTCAACTAGGGCTCTTTGAGTCAATTGCCAAAAGTGTATGAAGTCCAGGAACAATTCCGATCCAGTTCCATGGTCGGGAACAGTTGTTCTCGTCAATCCACCTTATGCGATCGCAGAGAGTTACCACCTTGCGCCACCGCTTGGGCTTCTGATCGTAGCACGCAGCCTTTCAAATGCAGGAAGCGCCCGGGTGCTCCTCGAGGATTTGGCATTAGACTTTGCGGAAGGTAAGTTACCTGCCGACGGCACTCTCTTTTCTCGAGCGGCGCAACAACTGGCAGCCCATGATGCTGATGTATATGGCTTCTCAGTCCAATGTTTCAATTTTCCGATTGCTCTTGGCGTTGCGCATGAATTGAGACTTCTTCGCCGAGGAGCACGAATCATCTTTGGGGGGCATCAATCCATGTTGCTGGGAAAAGAGATCACAGAGCGCTTCCCCTGGGTTGATGAAGTCGTTATGGAGAGATTGGAACTAGGAGCTGACGCCGAGTCTCCTATGCTGGACTGGACTCCTCCTGATTATAGCATTGTACCCTCTCTTGCGCGATATTGCAGCGTTAGTCGGCAGCCTACCGCTCTTGTTCAAATAGCAGAAGGTTGCCCCTATTCGTGCACCTTTTGTTCTATACCGATAGCCTATGGACATCGAGTGCGGCATAAGCCAATCGAGCAGGTCCTCTCTGAGGTCGGCTTCCACGGCAGCGCTGGTTTAAAAGAAGTGCATTTTATAGATGACATATTTACGTTGAATCAGAACTATATTGCTGATTTGATGGATCACCTGTCGAAATCGGGTGGCTCTATAACTTGGACATGCATGACGCGGGTAGATCGAGTCAATCCTGACCTTCTCTCCTTGATGGCGTCAGCCGGGTGCCACAGTATTTTGTATGGTGTCGAATCGGCTTCTCCCTATACGCGCTCGATTCTACTGAAACGTGGGAACAAATATCCTGATTTGACAGAATTCTTAATATGGAATCTAGACGCGGGCATCTGTGCCACGCTATACTTTCTCGTGAATGTACCCGGAGATACGATCAGCGGTCTTTGTGAGACCCTCAAGGCGGCAACTCGATTGTCGGTAATCGATCCGGGTTGCTGTAGGCTTCAGCTACCGCGAATTGTTCCGGGGACTGAGTTGTGGAGGAGTGTCGCGGACCATCTTGAGCCATCGCCTGAGACCCCCTATTCTGAGACTCTGCGGCAAACCTTTAGTGGTTCAGTCGAACAGGTCTGGCATTTTGTGGAAAATCACCCTGACCTTTTTTCGACCTATTGCTTAGCTCCCGGCCCCGTTGACAAGGGGATGGGGCTTGCGCTTGCTTGGTTCGGTTCCACATTGCTCAAGAGGTTTCCCCTTACCCTCAGCTGTCTTGCTGAGCTAGGATTGCTCCTGGCCCTCTTCTCGTCAATCTCTGAGGCGCGTGGTGAGAAGAGTTGGCGAGAAATACGAGATGCCGATGTTCTGGAGGTCTTGGGGCAGCATGTCCAAAAACATGCTCCAGATCTGTTCGCCGCATTGGCCTACGAAGCTTGGCGAGATCGCACCAATTTGGAGGCCGATTGCTGTGACTTGATTCATATGAGCTGCGTCGATCCCGAAACCGCAGCTTGTGCCGCCCGAAAGGGTCTCCCTATCCTCCCTAGTATTTATGGGCGAAGGCGGATCTACGAAAGGAAGACAATAGGCAACGTTACGCCGAGTAGCACAACTTGAGAACGAGCGAAGAAGCGCCGCCGCCGTGGAGTCACCCGTATTCGCGAGCGGCCTATCATAAACATACGGGAACGGAGGCCAGAAGATGAGCGCCTTGAACGATCGAGGAAATGTCGGAGCCAGTAGCATTGAGTCAAGAGTTCACTCGTTGGAACAGCGTCTAAATGCGCTGCTAGAGGGGAAGGTTGATCTCGAGGTCATCGAAACCAAGGATTCTGCCGTTGCACCTCGATCCAAATTGCGAGTGGCCTGCGAGTAAGCCTGCCCAAATTGGACGCCTGGCCGGTGCAACGAATTCGCTTCGGCTAGGCAGTCCCCTTATTGGGGAGTCGTGGCATGGTTGATCTATGTCCTCGAGTCTATGCACTCGATATGATCGTTCCCAATCAACGTATGGGGGATGGCGACATTGTTGTCATAGATCTTAACGGATCGCGTAGTGGCTGTGTCGCCCAGCGAAGCCTCTATGGCGATGATCGTGTACAGGATGGAATTCTCGAGATCCTGGCTCAGGCAGGAAGAGGGATAATACAATCAATCACTCAAGTCAGTTCTGCACCTCAGCAGGTTTTGCTCGAATCAGCCCGCGCGCGAACTAGAACTAATGGATTAATTCATTGCGGTTGCTATAACGCTGTAAATGCTTACATACCCCTTGGAGACCCCTTCTGCCGTGAGCAAGAGAAATATACGGCTGAGTGCGCCAAGAGACTGGGCATCGAGTATCGGGAAGCGCTGGTAACTTGGGATACCAGCATAAAGGAGTTTTGGGTAGAGGAAAGAAAGGGCAAGTCTCTTTTACGGGACTGGAGCCCAGAAGGAATTATTTGGCCGTATTCTTGGGATCAAAGAAACTTTCCTCTACCCCCAAATTGTCTGACTTGTAACCCTCCTCACTATTCCCTTTCAACGACGAACAAACTTCTTTGTGCCATTCTTGCTTCTCGCGGTGGCATGGGCAATAGGGTGCCCGCTTATGCGCCGGGAGGTTTCTGGCTGAAAAGCAGTCCTCGGTTGACTGAGGCTATTTCGATTGTAGCCAGGGGCCCATTGAGTATTATCAAGCCTCTCTCGTCATTTCGCGGCTTTGGAACCCTCATTGTGCCGACTCATGCACTTCTTGATCTCTTGCCTACCATTGGTTTCACGGCGAACCAAGAGCAATTGGATTTTGGTGCGAACCTTCTAATGCTTGCGATGCTCTGGGGCGAGGGGCATGAACTTCTTGGCTTGCTACAAGCGTACGTAGAGCCCAGAGTCTCGTTGCATCAAGAAACCGGGCGACCCCATGTATCGATAGTGCGGGCCACCGTGGTTGTAGGTCCCGATACAGAAGATCGATCACCTCGTTGTGTCGATGCTTGCCAGATTTTGGCTTCCGTTCCTCGGGACGGTCAGATTCGACGCGACGCCCTGATTATTTCTGGAGGGAGGAGTGCCAACTGCCTCCGTCTGAGTGACAAGGATCGTGAAGCGGTCTCAAGTATTGCCGAAAATTTCGTCGAAACTATCGAACGGATGGCACGACTTTCCCTTCCGGAAGGTTCGCTCTCCGCGCTCTCGTGCGCTGAATCACAGCTAATGATAGACGCTCTTGATAAGTCTAGCGACATACCTGCCTGTCAGTTATGGGAAGATTACAAAAAGCACATTAACCTTGCAGAGTTGATGGGAGCTCTCGTCTCTTATGGTTCCCGGGCCTAACACATGCCACTTATTTTCAAGTCGGGTTTTGAAGGTCACTGGATAGATCAGTGTGTCTCCGTATACGAGAAGGCCGGCCTGGGCAGTAAGAATCCAAAGAGCCTTGAGGCGGCATTCAGACAAAGCTTCTTAGTTGAGAGTTGCTGGACTGTAGAAGGTCTCTGCGGAATTGGGCGCATGATCTCAGACGGCGTTTATTACGCCGCAATCTTCGATGTCGCGGTCCTCCCGAACATGCAGCGGAGGGGTATCGGCATGGGTATTATGGGGAGGCTCCACTCTGCTGTTCCAAACTGTCGCATCTATCTTACTTCGACGTTCGGATGCGAGGAATTTTATCTGAAGCTTGGATACAGGAAGCATCGCACTGCATTGGCTCTATATCCTCCCTCCTACGGAGAGTCGCCATACTTGGAAGGCCATTGATAGTTGCGCTCTCTTTCTGATGCTTGGCCCATGAGTTTAGGTTCGCGCCCTGAGGCAATCGTCTGATCGGCCCGTGGCATTGCGCAGGGCTACAGCCCGGATGGCCTTCTGCCGACGCTCCTCTCCCAGGGCCTCTCGGACCGTCTCGTAGTCTTCGGCTGGTATCAAGACGTAGGCTGCGCTCGTTCCGGGTTCACGACCTGTGGGCGTCAAGGGCTTGCTATTGCTCTTTCGTTAATGAAATTGCCATGGACCGGCACTCGGGCAAGCTCGCAGGGAGCGAGCCCGCCGGCTAGGTTCAGAGTATCAGGCAGCTAAAGCCAAAGCGGGCGGCCCGCAACCCATCGAGACAGGGGCCTAGCCTTCCTCTGAGCACCTCGGCAGATGAGAACCTCGCGCACGATCTCGGTGCCGACTCCGCCTGGATCGTCGGTCTTCTCGATACGGCCGTCTTTGTGAAACCGATTGGCCTTCTCTCGGAAGGGGTACTTCCGGCGTCGGGTTTCTACGACTTTGCGGTGGGCGGGGGTGTTGGGGGGAACGACGGCGCTACAGACTTGGCATCGATACAATCAGGACAGCCTGCCGTTGGGTTCCAGGGGCGGCTGAATTCCCTGGAGGATTGGGTTGAGGCTCCATGGTAAAAAGGATGGAGCCGGTTGTCAATCCGCGGCCGGCAGGGTTCTGCTCTCCTGGCAGACGGGACCCACTGGCGGCGGGGCACCGCCCGTGGGCGTAAAGGAAGGCCAGAAGCCGGCTGGGCGGCCGGCTCCTGGTCCGGTGCCTCCACCGGGGGGCCGTTCGGTTCGCCTCAGGAGCGGTTCTTCATCGTCACGTAGGTGAAGGCGATGCCGATGGGGGTGCCGACGCCGACAAAGCCCATCTCCGTCACCGTCGCGCTGGTCTTGCCCGGGAAGCGCTGCTGGAGCTCGGAGACCGCCGCGCTGAACGCCTTGCCGAGATCGCTGCTGTTGTAGGCGTAGCCGGTGACCGTGTCGCTATCGGCGGGCGCGGGTGCCGGCTGCGTGGTGGCGGCGGCCTCAGGCACGGTTTCGACCTTGACCTTCTTCGGTCCCGAGGCGGTGTTGACCACGATCTCCGACGGGCTGAGGCCAGGGAAGACGCCCTGCGCCTTGTAGGGGAACATGCCGATCGCCGTGCAGGCGCAGAGGTCTCGAGATTGAATTCGGGGGGCTCGATGGGCATCGGGGCGGCGGTGATGCGCGCGTTCTGGGGGCACTCGCAGTGCCCCTGGGCCTCGATGACCAGGATCACGCCGTGGGGGGTACCGTGGCGCCAGGCTTTGATCGAATCGGCATTGATGAGATAGCAGCTCATTACCTCTCCTTTTTGGGTTGTGATCGATTTCTTTTCCGATCGGCGAAAACCCTTAAGAGCAACCGATATGCCAGGTTTTTTCAGGCGATCCGGACGAAATCCGGCTTGATCGGCGGTCGCCGACGCGTCAGAGTGTGTCGGATGACGCGTCGGTGTGAGGAGGGTGGGGGAGAGGCCGCGCGTGACGCCGATCATTTCGCCAACGAGACCACGCCCGCCGGGAGAAGCCGGCCGGGGGAGCGTCTGGAAAATAGGCTTCGCTGAGGGTCGTTGTTAAAACCGCCTCTTCAGGTTTCGAGAGAATTTCGGTTGGAAGAAGGCTCCGATTTATATACCTTCAGGCGCCCTGGAACATCAAGGCTGCTGGTCCAGGCTGGAGACGGCGGGCTCGCGCGACGACCTCGGTGGAGTCACGCCGACCAAGGGTCAACGAGCCCTACCCCGCATCCTTCGAAGTGATGGGTGTTGCGAGTCGCGAGGGTCGCCTTGCGCAGGCTGACGACGCCGGCGATCTGGACGTCGCGGATCTCGACGGTACGCCCGGCGCGGCGGCCCTCGGCGGCGATGCGGCCGGCGGCTTGAGCTGCGGCTTGGTCGAAGGGCAGGACTCGATTTTCAAAGTCCTCTTCGAGCGTCTTCGCGAAGGCCTCTTCCAGTTGCCTCCGGCGCCGGCCCGCTGCCAGGATCTCCAGACCCAGGCGGATCTCGAAAACGGTGATCGAGGTCGTCCAGAGGGATTCGGGCGGCAGACGGTCCAGCCATGCCACGACGACCGGATCCGGTTCGGCACGCATCAGGGCCGAAACCACGTTGGTGTCCAGCACGATCACGATTCGAAGTCGGCGGGACGGGGCTCCTCGCCGCGCAGCTCCGGAATCTCCTGCGTAAGGCCTATGCGGGCGAAGCGGGCGGCGATCCGCGAACCGAGCGGGGCCGCGGCAGCGCCTTCGTCGTTGACGGCATTGCGGAGGATCTCGCGGACCTCCTCCTCCGTGCTGTGGCCATGGCGGCGGGCGCGACGCTGAAGCTTGGCCTTGACGTCGTCATCGAGATGCCGGACCAGGAGTTGAGCCATAGCGAAATGATAGCATGATATCTATTGGTGGGCTAGTCGAGGTGCGGAAACCGGGAGGAGGCACACGATGAACATCCTGTTGTGGGTCCTGCAGGTCCTCGCCGCCCTCCTGTACGGAGCGTCGGGCGTCATGAAGGTCTTCATGTTCGACAAGATCAGCGCGCAGGTCCCGTCCTTTGGTGCCTTGCCGCGGGAAGCCTGGAGGGCCCTCGGCGTCCTCGAACTCGGCTGCACGGCCGGGCTGATCGTCCCCGCTGCCTTCCACTGGCAGCCGGCGCTCACGGTGGTGGCCGCCGCTCGAATCAAGACATAGGCTTCCCCGGTTCGGGGGTCGACGACCTCCGGCCGTCCCCACTCAGCGCCCCCAATCCCAGCCGTTCGAGCATCTCCCGGTCCGGCGCCCTCACCTCCAACGGCGGGACGTATAGCGTGGCCAACGGTGGGACCTCGGCCTGGGGGAGCTCCGCGAGCGCCACGCGATGGATGATGGGATCGCAGACCGGGTATTGCGCGGCCTCGTAGAGGACGACCTCGTGGCCGGGCGGATAGTGCTGGAGCAGGATTTCCACGAGGATGCGCAGCCCCTTGTCCTCCGTCGCCCGGTCCCGCCGGTAGGTGATCTCGCCGACCACGCCGACCTGCCAGAGGATCAGATGGCTGGAGGTGTCGAACCGCCGGTGGTAGACGAGGAAATCGGTCGCCTCGAAGCTCGCGCAGCCGACCGCCGCGGGATCTACTCCCAAATCCGCGAAGAGGCAGTCCTCCGCGGAAACCCCGGGGAGCATGACCGCCTCGAACCCCTCCTCGCGGGCTCGACGGATCGCCGCGTGCCCCGGATTCACGAACACCCCGGGATGCCCGTAGAAGGCGACCACCACCAGCTTCTGCCGGCGGACGTGGCACAGGATGCGCTCCACCATCTCGCGGTAGGCCGCCCAGCGCGGCTTGCCGGGAGCGTAGCAGTCATACAGGGTCTCCGCGGTCGGGTTGAGGCCCCGGAGCCAGTGCTCGGTTACTTTATCGGCTACCAGATAGAGGAGCTGGTCCGCCTTCTCCAGGTAGGCCGCCGTCTCCCGGGTGATCTGGCTCACCAGACGGATGCCGGTCCCCACCATGACCAGCCGTCCGCCGGAGCCGCCGGAAGGCGTCATGCCGCGACGGGCGCGACCCCTTCGGGAGCGTTGACGAAGATCACGATAAAGGCGCCCGCGGCCTCGTCCCCCAGCGCTTCGCGGATGGCGTCGGCGTCCCGGCTCGTGAGCGCCGCGACCTCCTGGGGCGAGAGGCTCCGTCCCGCCAGCACGGTTTCAGGGGACCGGCGGAATTCCTCCGCCAGGATCGGATCGGTCGCCAGCTCGATCAGGATCGTCACCAACGGATCGTGTTCCTTAGCGTTCATATTTCCCCCTATCTTCAAGAATCAGTGTAGCCGGGCGGACGGCTCGGCGCCAGTCCGCCCTGCCAACGGCGCGCCGGCGCTAGTTGGTGTCCAGTTTCGGCAAGAAGGGCGGCGCGGGAGCTTCCCGAGAGCCTTGGAACCTTCCCGTGTCCCCGAATCTCCAGAATTGTCCCCGAATCTCCAGAATTGTCCCCTTTTTTCCCTATTTGTCCCCGAATCTCCAAGCCTGTCCCCTTTTTTCCCTATTTGTCCCCGAATTTCCAAGTTTGTCCCCGAATATCCCAAATTGTCCCCCTTTTTCCCAAAATGTCCCCGAATATCCAAAAAAGGTCCCCGGGAGCGGTCCAAAGGGGGTATCCGCAGTCGGCGGGGCGCGGGGCAGGCTCGACGGCCGATCGCCATCAGTGTCTTGGCCGGATCATTTCTGGATTGACGAGGTCGGCTGGCCGGGTCGCGGAGAATCTTCGCCTCTACCGGGTGATCAGGCACTTCCCGCCGTCGAGGACGTAGTTCTGCGTCAGCTTTTCGGAGCTGGTGCCGTTGGCGTCCTTGCTGTGCTGCTCGACGGTCAGGGTGGCGCTCTTGCCGTCCACCACCAGCAGGCCGCCCGCCTTGATGTCCGCGGCGAACTGGGCTTCCGGCTTCGACATCTCCTTCATCATGTCGGTCATCATCGCGCGGTCTTTCTCCGGCATGGCCTTCCACTTCGCTTGCATCTCGGGGGTGCTGAGCTTGGAGGCCTCGTCGATCTTGCCGGCGTGGACCAGCCCCATGTGCTTTACGGCGACCTTGCCGCAGGGGTGCTCGAGGATCGCCGCACCCTTGATCTCGGTCTTGCCGGTTTCGGCGTGGACGGCCAGCGGTGCGAACAGGGCGGCGCTGAGGAGAACGGCGGACCAGCGGCGTGCGTTCATCGGTGGACCTCCTTCGAGGTGGGTCAGGTGGATAAGGACATCGAGGGAATTCTATACGAGGGCCGGGCGTGTTACCTTGAAGCGATGGCGACCTCCGACGACGGCCGGCTGAGCGAGCGGGAGTTCTCCCGGATCGCGCGCGCCCTGGCCGAGCCTCGCCGCTTCCAGATCCTGGAGCAGATCGGGGCCTCCAGCGAGCCGCTCCCCTGTAGTGCCCTCCACGAGACCCACCCGGTGAGCGCCGCCACCCTCTCGCACCATATCAAGGAGCTGGAGACGGCCGGCCTCGTCCAGATCCTGCGCGAGGGGAAGTTCATGAACCTCACTCTCCAGCGCGACGTCCTCCGCGCCTACCTCGACCGCCTCGCCAAGATCTGATGTCCGCCGGGAATGCGCGGGCTGATTCCCGGGGTTGTTCATTTCGATATTTATCGAACCGTCGTATTGACGGCGGGTCCAAGAGGAGAATCGAGATGAGCAAACTGACAGGCAAGGTAGCGATCGTGACCGGCGCGTCGAAGGGCATCGGGGCGGGAATCGCGAAGGAATTGGCGGCGGCAGGGGCTTCGGTGGTGGTGAACTATTCCTCCAGCCGCGAGGGGGCCGATCAGGTAGTCGCCGAGATCACGGGCAAGGGGGGCAAGGCCGTCGCGGTCCAGGGCGATGTGTCGAACGCGGCCGACGTGCTGCGGCTGTTCGCGGAAACCGAGAAAGCCTATGGCTCGCTGGACGTGCTGGTGAACAATGCAGGGGTCTTCCAGTTCGATCCGCTCGAGGCGGTCACCGAGACCGAGTTCCACCGCGAGTTCAACACCAACGTCCTGGGGCCGATCCTGATGACGCAGGAGGCGGTGAAGCGCTTCGGGCCCGAGGGGGGCAGCGTGATCAACATCGGCTCGGTGGTGGTCCGCAATCCACCCCCGGGGGCGGTGGTCTACGTGGCGACCAAGGGCGCCCTGGACAGCGTCACGCGCGTGCTGGCGAGCGAGCTGGGACCGAAGAAGATCCGGGTCAATTCGATCAATCCGGGCGGCGTGGAGACCGAGGGCGCCCATACGGCGGGGATCATCGGCAGCGACTTCGAAAAGCAGATGGTGGCGCGCACCCCGCTGGGACGGATCGGCCAGCCGGACGACATCGCGCGGGTCGCGGTCTTCCTGGCCTCCCCGGAGTCGAGCTGGATGACGGGCGAGATCCTCGTCGCGTCCGGCGGCTTGCAGTAGAAAGAAAAGGTTTATCCGGCGCCCACGATCCCCAAAATATCCCGGCCGTACTTCTGGACGATCGTGGGGCCGATGCCGGGCACGTTGAGGAGGTCGCTCTCGGTCCGCGGCAGGCTGGCGGCGAGGGCGGCCACGGTGCGGTCGGTGAGGATGCGGAAGGCCGGCACCCGCCGGCGCTGGGCCTCGGCGCGGCGCCAGACCTTGAGCGCCTCGACCACCTCCGGCGAGCCCTCCTCCGGGACATCCTCCAGGCTGTCCGGTAGCAGGCCGGCGGCGATCTTCTTGCGGATGCTCCGGGGCTCTCCCTTGTCCGGCCGCTGACGCTTCTTGCGGGTCCCCGGCGTCTCCTCGGTCTGCTCGACGCGCGCGACGGCGTCGGGGTCGCCGCGGTAGCCCTCCGGCGTCAGCATGGCGCGCTGGAAGCGGATCGTCTTCCCCTCCTTCTCGAACTCGTCCTCGGCGATCCGCAGCAGGCCGGCGCGGACCATGCCGCCGAGCAGGCGCTCGAAGGACTTACGGTCCGAGAGCGCTTCCGGGCAGGTCTCGCGGTAGAGCTGACCGGTGGACTGGCCGTCGCGGCCGCGCAGGGCGAGGAGCACGCGGTCGACGAGGCTCTTCTCCAGGGCGTTGAGCGGCCGGCGGCGGCGGACCCCGGCGTCGGCGGGCGCGCAGGCGTCGCAGATGCCGCACGGCTCGCCCGAGTCCTCCTGATCGCCGAAGTGCCGCACCAGGTGGAGCATGCGGCAGCCGTGCGATTCGGCGTAGCGGCTCATCAGCTCGAGCTGCTGAAGCTTGTGGTCGCGCTGGGCGGTGTAGGGGCGCTGCCAAGCGGCGGCCCCCGCGGCCACGTTGCCGTCCGGGTCCACCAGGGCGCCGCCGTGGATCCAGAGCTTCTCCAGCGCCTTCTCGAACAGCTCCTCGTCCATCCCCAGCCGCTTGCGGACCTGGCCGTCCACCTGCGGCTCGGCCTTGAGGGCGCGGAAGATCCGCTCCAGCTCGTCGACCGCCGGGTAGTCGCGGCCGTGGAACCACTCGTGGTTGCGGCGGTCAGCGAAGGCGTGGAGGAGGATCGCCCGCGAGAGCTTGCCGTCGCGGCCGGCGCGGCCGATCTCCTGGTAGTACCCCTCGACGCTGCCGGGGAGTCCGGTGTGGATCACCGTGCGGACGTCCGGTTTGTCGACGCCCATGCCGAAGGCGATGGTGGCGACGATCACCTGCAGGTCGCCGCCGAGGAACCTTGTCTGCACCCGTTCGCGGGAGCTGGTGGTCATCCCCGCGTGGTAGGCGGCGGCGGGGAAGCGCTCCTGGAGCAGCTCGCCCAGGGCGTCCGCCTCCTTGCGGGTGGGGGCGTAGACGATCGCAGGCCGGCGGGCGGGGTCGGAGAGGATCGCCCGCACGGCGTCGCGGCGCTCGGAGAGCTTCATCTCGACGATCTCGACCGCGATGTTGGTGCGCCGGAAGCCATGGATGAAGCGACCCTCGCGGGAGAGGCCGAGTTGGGCGGCGATGTCGTCCTGCACCCGCGGCGTGGCGGTGGCCGTGAGGCCGATCACCGGCGCCGGCCGGAGCAAGGGAAGGCGCTGGCCGAGCAGCCGGTAGTCGGGACGGAAGTCGTGCCCCCACTGCGAGATGCAATGCGCCTCGTCGACCGCCACCAGCACCGGCTTGCGCTTGGCGAGCATCTCGGGGAAGCCGGGGACGGCCAGCCGCTCGGGCGCGATGAAGAGGAAATCGAGCTTCCCAGCCAGGTAGTCGATGCACACCTGGCGCGAGGCCGAGCGGTCGCGGCCGGAATGGATCCGCTCGGCGCGCAGCCCCAACTCGCGGAGCTTGCCGACCTGGTCCTCCATCAGCGCGATCAGCGGCGAGACGACCAGCGTGGTGCCGCCGCGGGCGAGGCCGGGAAGCTGGTAGCAGAGCGACTTGCCGGCGCCCGTGGGCATCACCAGCAGGACGTCCTTGCCCTCGACCACCGCCCGGCAGACCGCCTCCTGGTAGGGGCGGAAGGAGGGGAGGCGGAAGGTGGAACGGAGGAGGTGATCGATGTCGCCCCCGCCCGGACCCTCACCCCCCGGCCCCCTCTCCCTTCCCCCGCCCCCCTCCCTCACAGGGAGAGGGGGGGGCGCAAAGGGTAGGGTGGGGCGGGAAAACGTTCCTGCTTGAGAGGTCGGAGGGATTCGGGACGGCGCGGCGAAGGGGAGGGTGGGCGCAGGCAACGGCGAATCGCCGTTTCCGTTCCTGCTCCCTCCTCTCCCGGTGAGGGAGGGCGGGTGGGGCCGGGAGAGGAGGGCCGGGGTGGTGAGGGTCGGGCGGGAGGGCGGCATCCTCGCCTCCGCACCATCCGTCGGCCTAGAAAGGGGGCTGGGGGATGAGCCCCCCACCACCCCGCGCACGTACTCCTCGATCTCCGTCATGAACGCGCCGAGGTCCCCCTGGCCGCGCTGGATGCCCTGGAGACGGGCCTCCCACTGGCCGGTCATCGCCGGGCTCTTGACGTGAGGATGGACGATGTCGATCAGCCGGATCCCCTTGTCGGTCGCCTCCAGGCTCTTCCCCTGGCGGACGATGTACTCGCGGCGGAGGAGGGTCTCGATGATCTCGGCGCGGGTCGCGGGCGTGCCCAATCCTGAGTCCTTCATCGCCTCCGAGAGCTCGCGGTCGTCGAGCGTCTTGCCGGCCGTCTCCATGGCGGTCAGCAGGGTGGCCTCGGTGAAGCGCTTGGGCGGTCGGGTCTGCTTGGCGACGGCGCGGACGTCCAGCACCTCCTGCGGCTGCCCCTGGGCAAGGCCGGACGGCAGGTCCTGGTTCTCCTCGGGCGAGGCGGCGTCGTCCTCGCCTTCCTTCGCTTCCTTGGCCGGTTCCTTCTTCTTCTTGCGGTCGATGTCGAGCACCTTCCAGCCCACCTGATCGACCAGCGTGCCGGTGCTGTGGAAGCGGTCGAGCAGCGGCTCGCCGACGCCGGAAGCCGGCGGATTGGAGATGGCCGTGATGACGGTCGTCACCGACCAGACGTGGTCGTCGTGCCAGGCCGAGAGGAGGCGCCGGCAGATCAGGTCGTAGATCTTCCGCTCGTCCTCCTCCAGGGCGGAGGCATCGCGCGACACCGGGGTTGGGATGATGGCGTGGTGGTCCGTGACCTTGGAGTCGTCCACGAAGCGGCGGCTCAACGGGCGCTCTCCCGTGCCGGCAGCGAGCTTCTCGGCGTAGGGCCCCTGGATCGCCCGCACCACGTCGCCCAGGGTGGCGGCGACGTCGGTCGAGAGGTGGCGGCTGTCCGTGCGCGGATAGCTGATCAGCTTCCGCTGCTCGTAGAGCGCCTGCGCGAGGCCCAGCGTCTTCTTGGCGCTGAAGCCGTAGAGACGGTTGGCGTGGCGCTGGAGCTCCGTGAGGTCGTAGAGGAGCGGCGGCGGCATCCGCTTGGTCTCGGCGCGGATCGACTCGATCGCCGCCTTCCCCGTCTTCGCCCGCTGGACGATCCGCGCCGCCATCGCCAGATCCTCGCCGTCCTTGCCGTCCGCAGGCATCCTGATCCGCTTCGCCTCGGAGCTGGGGGCTTCGCCGGCGAACCATGTGCCCTTGTAGGTCGCCTCCCCTCCCGGCGAGAACGTCGCCACCACCTCCAGGTAGTCCTCGGGGACGAAGGCGCGGATCGCCAGCTCGCGCTCGACGACCATGGCGAGGGTGGGGGTCTGGACGCGGCCGACGGAGAGCTGCTCCTCGTTGAAGTCGAGCGAGTACATCCGCGACAGGTTCATCCCCACCAGCCAGTCGGCGCGGCTGCGGCCGCGGGCGGCGTCGGCGAGGGGGTCGAGGTCGCGGCCGGCGCGCAGCTTGCGGAACCCCTCGCGGATGGCGTCGGGAGTGAGCGACGAGATCCAGAGGCGCTGGAAGGGCTTACGGCACCCGGCCGCCTCGTAGATGTAGCGGAAGATCAGCTCCCCCTCGCGGCCGGCGTCGGTGGCGCAGACGATGCGCTCGATCTCGGGCGCGGTGATCACCTTCCGGACAGCCTCGAACTGCGGCCGGGTCTCGGCGGAGACCATCAGCGGCCAGTCGTGGGGGAGCATCGGCAGGTCGGCGCGCCGCCAGCGCTTCCAATCCGGGTTGATCTCGTGCGGCTGGGCCAGCGCCACCAGATGGCCGATGGCCCAGGTCACCACGTAGCCGTTGCCGCGCAGGTATCCCTCTCCCCGCTGGTCCGCGCCGAGGACGCGGGCGATGTCGCGGGCGACGGAGGGCTTTTCGGCGAGAACGGCGACGGTATCCGGGGGCATCTCTAACCAGGGGCTCGCGGGTTCGGCAAGCCGCGCCGATTTTACGCCATCTCGCGACCGGCCCGTCAGGCGGCGGAGAGATTCGCGGCAGTCAGCAGGGAGCGGGAGGGAAGGAATCCCTGCCGCCGATCTCCCGAGGAGAGGACCGGCGGCAGGGCAGGTGCAGCTTCAGCGCCTTTGATCGAACCGAGGACTTCAAAAGAATTTTCAATGCTGTCCTAAGGGTGTGACGGCCGGACGGAACCGGGACAGGGGCCCCGGGAATGGTATGATCGCCGGAGCGGAGCGGCATTCCTTTGTACGTCCAAGAGATCGATATCCAAGCCCTTCGAGTCTTCGAGGCGGCGACTCTCGAGCTGCAGTATCCCGGCCGCTCGGACGTCGGTCCTCTCCATTCTCCCAACATCAACCTTCTGCTCGGCAACAACGGCGCCGGCAAGACCTCGGTCCTCAAGGCGCTCGCCCTCTCGACCCTGTCGCCGGTCATCGACAAGTCCGGGTTCCTGCCCTATCACCTGATCCGGGACGGCCAGCCGAAGGCGCGGATTCATTCCCGCGTGCTGCTGCATCCTCAGGATATGGGGAAAGGTTCGGGCTCGGCCTCCTACCCGGACGAGCAGGACCTGACGACCGAGATCATCCGGGAGGGGGACCTGGAGATCCTCGCGTCCATGCCGGGGTCTACCTCCGGTCCCTGGTCGGGGATGTTCGACAACAGCTCGCCCGCCTTCCTGGTGGTGGGGTACGGAGCGACCCGGCGGGTTCAGGACGCCGGCAGCTTCAATCCCGAGGAGCAGTCGAAACGGCGCTTCCTGCGCTACCAGCGCGTCGCCGGCCTCTTCGAGCCCCACATCGCGCTGACCCCCCTGGCCTCCTGGCTTCCGGCTTTCCAGTCGGAGAACCCCGGCCGCTACACGCAGGTCTGTCATCTGATCAACAGGCTGCTCCCCTTGGAGGCCGACTTCTCCGGCCGCCGCGAGGGAGGGAGCTCCGGAGATTACCTCTACACTCTCCAGGGCCTCGACGTGCCCTTCGGCGCGCTCTCCGACGGATACCGGGCCTACATCGGCTGGATCACCGACCTGCTGTACCACGTCTGCATGGGATGTCCGAACAGCACCAAGCTGGTGGACAGCCGGGGGATCGTCCTCGTCGACGAGATCGACCTCAATCTCCATCCCGAGTGGCAGCGCACCGTCTGCTCCACTATCTCCGAGGTCCTGCCCCATCTCCAGTTCGTGTTCTCCACGCACAGCCCCATCGTGGCCGGCTCGCTCGAAAAAGAGAACATCTTCGTGATGGAGGCCGAGCCCTCCGGGGCGTCGACCGTGCACCAGCTCGAGGAGCCGATCTACGGCCTCGACGCCGAGCAGGTGCTTCTGAGCCAGTACTTCAAGCTCGAGACGACCCGGGCTCCGGGGTATGTCGACGAGCTGCAGGAGCTGTCGCGCCAGATGGGACCCGGGAGACCCGAGATCGCGCTCGCCTTGATGCAGAAGCTCGCGGGCTCTCCCGTCTCCGATGCCACGCCTCCCACTCCGAAGACCCGATTGCTGGCGAAGTCCGTCAAGAAACCGAGATCAATCACCAAGCTCGCCCGATGATCCGGTATCCCGTCTCTCGCGCCGATCTGGAGGAGTCGATCCGTGGCGAGTCAAGGACTTGGCTGGAAGACGCGCGCGCGAAGACGGAAGGGTTCCGCGGGCTGCGACGATATGAGGAGGAGGCAGGAACCTGGAGCAAGATCAAAGGTGCTTTCATCAAGCTTCAGCACGGTAAGTGCGCTTACTGTGAGAGCAAGCGCGGCGAAGATGACGAGAGCAAGATCGAGCATGACGTCGAGCACTTCCGGCCCAAGAGCCAGGTGCGGGCTTGGCCGCCGAAGAAGCGGAAGCTCAAGTACCCCTTCGCCCTGGGGGAGGCTGACAAGACAGGATATTACCTGCTCGCCTACAATGTCTTCAACTACGCCGTCACCTGCAAGACTTGCAACTCCATATATAAGTCAAACTATTTTCCTATCGCAGGCAAGGCTCGCGTCGTCGATCTGGACGATCCGCAGGAGCTGGCACGGGAGGAGCCCTTCCTGATCTATCCGCTCGGTGATCTCGACGACGATCCCGAAGATTTGATCACCTTCGACGGGTTAGCCCCCAGGCCGCGGTACGCAGCCGGGCAAAAGCACGACCGCGCGAGGGTGACCATCGACTTCTTTAATCTCGCCCAGCGGAGTGACCTCCTTCTTACGCGCGCCCTCATCTTAAGAGCTCTTTATTGGGCGGTCGCCGATCTCAGAGCCTCCAAAGATCCGCGGCGGCGGGAGGATGCTCAACTGGTAGTGGATCTGGCTCTCTCGCCTGAGCTCCCACACACAAATTGCGCGCGATCATTCTATGCGGTCTGCATGCAGGACCCCGAGGCCGCCGACATATTTTATGACCAAGCGGCGGCATACCTGAAGAGGAAAAAATTCTGACTCTCCAGGTCTTCAGCCGCCCCCGCCGAACTTTTCGGCGTTGAACGCGCGCGTGCCGCCCCGCGCCACCGACAGCGTCCGCCAGGTCGCGGCGGCGAAGTGCTTGGCGAGCAGCACGATCTGGCCGGTGTGGTAGGCCTGGTGGGTGAGCTGGCGGTCGATCGCCTTGATCACGCTGTGCGGCTCGGCGCGGATCAGCACGGTCAGCGACAGGTCCTCCTCGGTCAGCGCGGCGAGCGCCTGGAAGAGACAGCGCCACCCCTCCTCCCAGCGGTCCAGCAGGGACTCCCGGGTGGTCCCCGGCTGGACCACGAACTCGGAGTCGCGGTCGCGGTCGGGTTTCTCGCCGTCGGTGGTCAGGAAGTCGGTCCAGCGGGAGATCAGGTTGCCCGCCATGTGCTGCAGCAGCATCGCCAGGCTGTTCGCCTCGGGGTCGAGGGTGAGGAAGAGGTCCTCGTCGGTCACCTGCGCGAGCGCCCGCTCGGCGAGCGACTTGTACTTGAGGAACTGGTCGGCGACGTCTTCGAGGTAGAGAGCCTCGGGGGAGCGTTCCACGATGGGGGGTCCTCCTGGGAGAAAAATACCATCCTTTCAGGAGGGAGGCGCAACGGGTCAGGCCGGTCCGGCCGCGATGGGGAGGGGGACCTCCGCGGCCGGACCGTTGACCCTGGCCCGGCCCGGTACGACCGGATCGAGCCACCTTATGCATAGTAACGTATATATTTGCCCTCGTCTATGGAGGACGTCACCGGCGGAAGGTGACGAAGGCCACAACCACGGGAGGGCATGCCGGGATATAATCCACGGGCCCCAAAAAAGGCCGCCTTGTCGGGAGGAGATCGCTTCAATGCACGCGCTTTTGCTGCAAGATGACGCCGCGCACCCACGGACTCCCCTGGAGGCCGAGGAAGCGCTGCGCTTCACGCAGCTCCTGCTCGACCGCGCCGGCGAAGGCGCGTTCTGGACCGATCCCGAGGGGCGGTTCTTCTACGTCAACGAGGCCGCCTGCTCGATGCTAGGGTACAGCCGCGAGGAGCTGCTGGTGCTGAAGGTGGCGGACACCCTGCCGCCCGAGGCGAGCAATCTCTTCCAGGAACGCGCGGCGAAGGTCCGCGCCGGGGGGCCGCTCACCTTCGAGGTGGTCCACGTGCGCAAGGGGGGCGAGCGCCTCCCGGCCGAGGTGACCCTCAGCTATCTCGAATTTCAGGGGCGGGAGTGCTACTGCGCCTTCGCCCGCGACATCACCGCGCGCAAGGCGGCCGAGGCGGCGCTGCGCAAGTCGGAGGAGCGCTACCACGGCCTGTTCGAGGGGGTGCCGGTGGGGCTCTACCGCACCACCCCCGCCGGCCGCATGCTGGACGCCAACTCGACGCTGGTGCGGATCCTCGGCTACCGCGACCTCGAATCGATGCTGGAGACCAACGTCGGCGACATCTACCTCGATCCCGAGGACCGCCGCCGCTGGCAGCGGGCGTTCGCCGGCCCCGGCGCGGTCCACAGCTTCGAGGCGCGCGTTCGCCGCCGCCTGGACGGCGTGGTGATCTGGGTGCGCTTCACCGTCCGCGGCGTCCGCGGCGAGGAGGGGGAGATCCTCCATTACGAGGGGGCGCTGGAGGACGTCACCGACCGCCAGCGCGCCGAGGAGGCGCTGCGGGCGAGCGAGGAGCGCTTCCGCTCGCTGGTGCAGAACGCCTCCGACCTGATCTCGATCCTCGACGCCGACGCCACCGTGCGCTACGAGAGCCCGTCGCACACCCGCGTGCTCGGGCTGGAGCCGGAGGCGCACACCGGCCGCAGCCTGCTCGACCTCGTCCATCCGGACGACCGGCCGGTGGTCGACGAGGCCCTGCGCCAGCTCCTCGCCAACCCGGACGAGCTGGTGACCTTCGAGCACCGGCAGCGCCACCGCGACGGCTCCTGGCGGGTGCTCGAATCGACCGCCTCGAACCTGCTCGCCCAAGCCGCCGTCGCCGGCGTGGTGCTCAATTCGCACGACATCACCGACCGCAAGCAGGCCGAGGAGAAGCTCCTCCACGACGCCCTTCACGACGAGCTGACCGGCCTCCCCAACCGGGCGCTGTTCATGGACCGGCTGCGGCAGTCGATGGACCGCTCGCGCCGCGAGCCGGAGCGGCTGACCGCCGTGCTCTTCCTCGACCTCGACCGCTTCAAGATCGTCAACGACAGCCTCGGCCACCTGGTGGGCGACGACCTGCTGATCCAGATCGCCGCCTCGCTCGCCGGCGCGCTGCGCCCGTCGGACACTATCTCCCGCGTCGGCGGCGACGAGTTCGCCATCCTCCTCGAAGGGGGGCGCGACGTCAGCGACGCCGTGCGGGTGGCCGAGCGCATCCACGACCGCCTGACGGCGCCGATCCTGCTCGGCAGCCAGGAGCTGTTCGCCACCGCCAGCATCGGCATCGCCGTCCACACCCCCGAGTACGAGCGCCCGGAGGACCTGCTGCGCGACGCCGACACGGCGATGTACCGGGCCAAGGCCCAGGGGCGGGCGTGCCACGTGGTCTTCAACCGCGTGATGCACCGCTTCGTCATGGCCCGGTTGCAGCTCGAGACCGACCTGCGCCGGGCGGTCGAGCGCGGCCAGCTCCGGGTCTACTACCAGCCGTTCGTGGACCTGGCAACGGGCGAGGTGATGGGCTTCGAGGCGCTGCTGCGCTGGCTCCACCCCCGGCGCGGCCTGCTGCCGCCCGAGGAGTTCCTGTCGGTGGCCGAGGAGACCGGCCTGATCGTGCCGATGGGGCGTTTCGTGCTGCTCGAAGGGTGCCGGCAGATCCGCGAGATGCAGGTCAAGCATCCGGAGCTGGCCGGCCTCAAGCTGAGCGTCAACCTGTCGAACAAGCAGTTCTTCCAGACCGACCTCTTCGCCCAGATCGAGGAGGCGCTGGCGACCTCCGGCCTCGCTCCCGCCTGCCTGGGCCTGGAGATCACCGAGGGGGTGATCATCCGCCACGCCGACTCGGCGGCGAGCCGCTTCTCGCGCCTCAAGAGCCTCGGCGTGCAGCTCTACCTCGACGATTTCGGCAAGGGGTACTCCTCGCTCAACTACCTCCACCGCTTCCCGATGGATATCCTGAAGATCGACCGCTCCTTCGTCTCGCGGATGGAGGAGGCGGAGGGGAACCTGGCGATCGTCCGCGCCATCGTGACGCTCGGTCACCAGCTCGGCATGGAGGTGGTGGCCGAGGGGATCCAGACCGAGGAGCAGCGGGCCAAGCTCAAGGCCCTGGGCTGCGAGTACGGTCAGGGCTTTTTCCTCTCCGAACCCGTCCCCGCCGACCGCGCCGAGGCGCTGCTGATGAAGCGGGCGGCAGGACCAGCGGTCGATCGCAGGGTGTAGAGACGCTCCCAGCCCGTCCACGACACCCTTCCGCAGGCCACGGGGACGGCGGGACGTCTCCGCCGGAGGGCATCCGGCTGCGTCTGCCACCGCCTGTGTGAGACCTCGACCCCACCCTGACAGGTCTTGCCCTCTGCGACGGCTTGCGCTTCGCCGGAGACGTCCCGCCGTCCCCGTGGCCTGCGCAGGTTGTCGTGGACGGGCTGGGAACGTCTCTACATCGTGCGGTCGACAATGGATCGTGGGCTTTTCATCGCGGGAATGCGCGACATCCCGCGCTTCGTTCTCACTTCCGATATGGAAGTCGAGAACCCGCGCCCCCGGATCTTCCTCCTTTCGCCGGCCAGCACCGACGGGGTCCGTGCCCGCCAGCTCACCTCGCCGTGGGCGCGCTTCGGAGCCGCCGAGCGCTACCGGAGCCCCGAAGGGGTGACGATCGCGGAGGCGTTCACCTTCATGAGCTCGCTCTACTTCCGCGGCAAGATCGGTTACGCCCGCCATTTCGCGGCGCCGCCGCCGGGGCTGCCGCTGGGGAGCATTGACGACGGCGTCCTGGTGATCGCTCCCGGTTTTGGCCTCGTGCCGCCGGGCTGGCGGATCACGGCGGAGGAGATGGGTAAGCTCCGCCGGACGCCGGTCGACCTCAAGAGCCGGGCCTACTGCGCACCGATGAAGCGGCACGTCGAACAGCTCCGCGAGGCGGCTCCCGAGGCCTGGTTCGTGCTGCTGGGGAGCGTCGCCACCGGCAAATACGTCGACCTGCTCCTTCCCGCCCTCGGCGACCGCCTGCTCTTCCCGCGCGATTTCGCCGGCGCCGGGGACATGCAGCGCGGCGGCATGATGCTGCGCGCGGTGCGCGAGGACCGCGAGCTCTCCTACGTTACCCTCGCCGCCCCCCGGCGCCGCGCCCGCTCCTGAAGCGCTGGCGTGGACCTTGCTGGCGTGGACCTTGCAGATAAGCCTCCTTGCATCACGAAGTACGACTCGCAGCTCATCAGAGTCAAAAATATAAAGGAGGAGTCCCATGAACCGGATTACCAAGAAATGCGCCTTCCCGATGTTGCTCGGTGCCGTCCTGCTGACGGTCGGGACGACCGGCTGCAAGGTGACGAAGACCCAGGACGGCAAGATGCCCGACGTCGAGGTCAGCACCAAGGGGGGCCAGATGCCGAAGTACGATGTGAAGACGCCGACGGTGACGGTCGGCAGCGAGAAGAAGGACATCAACGTCCCCACGGTCCAGACCGAGAAGCGCGAGATCAAGGTGCCGAAGGTGGACGTCAAGCCGCCGCAGTGACCGCGCCCGCAGACGAGTCACCTGACAGACCTCCACGCGCAACTTCCAATCGACGGCGACGTATAGGTCCCGCCCGGCATCTCGCCGGTCGGTTCCCCATGTCGTCGTTCGGAGGAGATGCCCGTGAGAATCACGTTTCCCGATCTGCGGACCGTCCTGGCCGCCGGTGCCTTCGGCCTGCTGGCCCTCGGCGGTCCGGCTCGAGGCGCGGTCAGCTATGAGGACTACCATTCCTTCGCCGCCGTCGAGCGGCAGCTCCAGGACTGGAGCAAGGCGCATCCAGCCGAGGTGAAGCTGATCGCCATCGGCAAGTCCGCCGGCGGCCGGACGCTCTGGGTGGCCCGCGTCGCCACATCCGGCGGCGGCGATCCGGACCGCCGGCCGGCGGTCTTCGTCGGCGCCAACATCGCCGGCTTCCACAACGCCGGCACCGAGGCGGCCCTCGACCTCCTGCGCGGCCTGGTCGAGGCGCCCGCCGGCAGCCTGGCGGCGAAGCTCCTCGCCACCACCACCTTCTACGTGGCGCCGGCGCTCAACCCGGACGCCCACGACGGGATCTTCGCCAAGCTTCGCGTCCGCCGCGGCGGCAACGACATGAAAGTCGACCACGACGTCGACGGCCTCATGGCTGAGGATCCGCCGGACGACCTCGACGGCAACGGCGTGATCACCCGCATGCGGATCCCCGACCCCACCGGTGGCTGGCTGGCCGATGCGACCGATCCCCGCGTGCTGGTCAAGGCGGATGCCATGGAGCAGCGGGCCGGCGCCTACCGGGTGGAGATCGAGGGCAAGGACGACGACGGCGACGGCCAGTACAACGAGGACGGCACGGACGGCGTGTGGCCCGACAAGAACTTCCCCCACGCCTTCCCCTACTCGACACCCGAGGCCGGCCTCTGGTCGAGCTACGCGCCGGAGACCAAGGCGGTGATGGACTTCCTGCTGCAGCGCCGGAACGTTGCCCTGGCGGTGACCTACGGCCCGGCCAACAACCTGCTGGCGGCGCCGCAGAGCCTCGGCGGCGGCGGCGACCTCGGCACGCAGAAGTTCAAGGTGCCGCCGCAGGCGGCCAAGTTCATCGGCCTCGACGCGGACAAGGAATACACCATCGACGAGATCTGGGAGCTCGCCCAGAGTCTCCCCTTCGTGCGTCAGAACGGGATCACCAAGGAGCAGCTCCAGCAGTTCCTCGGCGCCGGCCCCGCCACCAAGGTGGACGCCGAGGACCAGGCCTACCTCGACAAGTTCGCGGAGAGCTACAAGGAGCGCCTGAAGAAGGCCGGCCTCTCCGCCGACCGCCCGGGCGCCCAGTACGGCAAGGGCGGGTTCACCCCCTGGCTCTATTACCAGTACGGCGCGATGGCGCTCGAGCTTGACGTCTGGGGCGTGCCCAAGGCCGAGAAGAAGGCGGAGGCGTCCGGCGACGCGTTGACCGCCGACAAGGTGGCCGCCATGAGCCCGGACGATTTCGTCGCCCTCGGCGAGGAGAAGGTGGACGCCTTCTTCAAGGCGAACAAGGTGCCCGCGCAGTTCACCGGCAAGATGGCGATCGGCGCCGTGAAGGGTGGGCAGATCACGCCCAAGGGGATGATCGACCGGATGAAGGCGATGGGCGGGGGCAGTGGCAGCGGAGGTGGCGGGGGCAAGGATGGGAAGGGGAGCGAGGCGGGCGCCCGCGAGCGCGAGGTGCTGGCCTGGATGGACGCCAACGCCCCCGGCGCCTTCACCCCGTGGACACCCGTCACCCTGCCGGACGGCACCAAGGTCGAGGTCGGCGGGCTCGATCCCTTCATCGAGCTCAATCCACCGATGGCGACGCTCAAGCCGGCGCTGGCGGCGCACACCGAGACGGTGCTCGACCTGGCGGCGAAGCTCCCCAAGGTCGCGATCCTCTCGCTCCAGGTCGCCGACCTGGGAGACGGCGTCTACCGCGTCAAGGCGGTCGCCGGCAACCGGGGCTATCTCGCCTCGCACACCGCGCAGGCGGTGCGCGCCAAGGTCCATCTGCCGGTGCGGATGACCCTCCAGACCGGCCAGGGGGTCGACCTCGTGGACGGCTACAACTTCGCCGTCACCGAGCGGCTGGAGGGGACGACCGGGACGTTCAAGGGCGAATGGCTGGTGAAGGCCAAACCGGGCGCGAAGATCGTCGTCGACGTGGCCACCGACAACGCCGGCCGCGACCAGAAGACCACCACCGTCGGGAAGGGAGCCTGAACGCCATGCGCACTTTGAGATCCACCCTCGCGGCCGTGGCCTTCGTCGCGGCATCCTCCGCTCTCCAGGCGGCTCCGGCTCCGCTGGCGCCCCAGGGCCCCGCACCCGCCGCCACCTTCAACAAGCTGCACACCTACGAGGAGATCGTCGACCTCCTGAAGGCCTACGCCGCGGCCTATCCGAAATGGACCCGGCTGGAGAGCGTCGGCAAGAGCGGCCAGGGGCGCGACCTCTGGATGATCACCCTCACCAACCCGGCGACCGGCCCCGAGCTCTCCAAACCCGCCATGTACATCGACGGCAACACGCACGCCAACGAGGTGCAGGGGGGCGAGACGGCGCTCTACACGGTCGACTTCCTGCTCAGGAACTACGGCAAGCTGCCGCGCGTGACCGAGATGCTCGACCGCTCGGTCTTCTACGTCCTGCCGGTGGTCAACCCGGACGGCCGGGCGCTCTGGTTCAACGGGCCTTCGAACGCCGACTTCCCGCGCACCGTGATGGTGCCGCGCGACGACGACCGCGACGGCAAGGTGGACGAGGACGGCCCCGACGACCTCGACGGCGACGGCTTCATCACCACCATGCGCAAGAAGGTGCCGATGGGCCAGGGCACCCACCGGCTCGATCCCAAGGACCCCCGCCTGATGGTCGCCGTGCAGCCGGGCGAGCTCGGCGACTACCTCCTCCTCGGCGAGGAGGGGATCGACAACGACGGCGACGGCCGCGTCAACGAGGACCCGGTCGGCTACGTCGATCCGAACCGCACCTGGGGCTACTCCTGGGAGCCCGAGTACGTGCAGTCCGGCGCCGGCGACTACCCGCTGTCGATCCCCGAGAGCCGTTCGATCGCGCTCTGGGCGATGAAGCACCCCAACATCGCCGCCGTCCAGAGCTACCACAACAACGGCCAGATGATCCTGCGCGGCCCCGGCGCCAAGAACGACCGCCCCTATCCGCCGCAGGACCTCAAGGCCTACGACCTGATCGGCAAGGAGGGGGAGAAGCTGCTGCCGGGCTACCGCTACTTCATCTCCTGGAAGGACCTCTACACCGTCCACGGCGCCACCACCGATCACTTCTACGGCCTGATGGGGGTGCTCGCCTTCACCAACGAGATGTACAACCCGCCGGCGGACTTCGACAAGAACGGCGAGGTCACCGAGACCGAGCTGATGAAGTTCAACGACGAGCTCACCCTCGGCCGCGAGTTCGTCGACTGGCACCCGTACAACCACCCGCAGTACGGCTGGATCGAGATCGGCGGCTTCAAGCGCGACGTCGGCCGCGTGCCCGAGGGGTGGGCCCTGGAGGACGAGACGCACCGCAACAACGCCTTCGCCCTGCTCAACGCCTATCACCTGCCGCGGCTGTCGATCGGCGAGGCGATCGTCAGGAAGGCGGGCGACCACCTCTGGAAGATCGAGGTGCCGGTGCTCAACGACCGCGCGATCCCCTCGATGACCGCGATGGCGGCGCAGAACAAGCTCCACCGCCAGGACGTGGCCACGGTCACCGGCGGTACCGGCGTGAGGGTGCTCGCGAGCGGCATCGTCAACGACCCCTACCTCGACAAGATCGAGATGCAGGACCACCGCGCCGACCGCCTGATGGTGCCCGGCGTGGACGGCCTCTCCACCCGCACGCTGTTCTTCCTGGTCAAGGGGGACGGCGAGGTCACCGTCCACTTCGACAGCCTGAAGGGAGGGCAGCTCGCGAGGAAGGTCGCACTTCGCGAGACGGTGCAGGCGAAGCCGGCGATGTAGGGCGGCGTTCGCGGCCTGCGACCTCATCCCCTAACCCCTTCTCCTTAAGGAGAAGGGGGATGAATGCGATGCGGCCCCAGCCGGGCCCTCCCTCTCCTTCAGGAGAGGGATCGAGGGTGAGGTCGCAGGCCTCGGAATTCCCGCCGGCCCCCCCGGGTTACAATCCTCCCCATGATCGCGATCGGCCCTCTCCACATCGACCCGCCGCTCTGGCTGGCCCCCATGGCCGGGGTGACCGACCGCGATTTCCGCCTGATCGTGCGGCGGATCGGCGGCATCGGCGTGGTGTCGATGGAGTTCGTCTCCTCGCGGGCGATCGTCAGCGGCAACAAGCGGACGCGCGAGATGATGCACTTCAGCGCCGAGGAGCGGCCGCTCGCCATCCAGATCTACGGCTCGGACGCGGCCACGATGCGCGAGGCCGCCCTGGTCGTCGAGGAGCTCGGCGCCGACATCTGCGACATCAACATGGGGTGCCCGGCCAACAAGGTGCTCAAGGGGTGCGCCGGCGCCGCCCTGATGGGCGACCTCGACCTCGCCGAGACGATCGTGCGCACCGTGCGCGAGGCGATCCGGATCCCGCTGACCGTCAAGTTCCGCCTCGGGCTCGACGACAGCCGGTGCAACTACATCGAGCTGGGGAAGATCTGCGAGGCCAACGGCGTCGCCGCCGTCGCCCTGCACGCCCGCACGGCCCGCCAGATGTTCTCCGGCGAGGCCGACTGGAGCCATCTCGCCCGTCTCAAGGAGGCATTGACGATCCCGGTGATCGGCAACGGCGACGTCACCGAGCCCGAGGACGCCCTGCGCATGCTGGCCGAGACCGGCTGCGACGGCGTCATGATCGGCCGCGGCGCCACCCGCAACCCCTGGATCTTCCGCCAGATCGCGGCGCGCCTCACGGGGAGCCAGCTCGGCGAGGCGACCCTGGCCGACCGCCGCAATCTGATCCTCGATCACTTCCGCATGGTGGCCGAGCGCGAGGACTCCCTCTTCGCCCTCCACAAGCTGCGCAAGTTCACCGGCTGGTACACCCACGGCCTGCCGAACGGCCGCAAGCTCCGCCAGGCGATCAACCAGATCCCCGACGTGCCGACCTTCCTGGCCACCGTCGAGGAGTTCCTCGGCGAGATCCTGGTCGAAGAGCAAGCCGCTTGATGGAGGAAATGGCGGGCGTGGAGCACGCGGTCGACCTGGACCTCCCGCCGGCCGCGGCGCTGGCGGCCCTCCGGCGGACCGCCGAAGACCTGGGAGCCGCGCTCCAGGAGGAAGGCGCGAGCCCGAAGCTCCACCTTCCCGTCCTCGCCGGCCTCCGCCGGGGCCTGATCAGCGGCGAGGTCGAGATCCTGCCCACCCAAGCCGGCTCGCGGCTGGTCTTCCGGCCGGAGTCCGCGGTCTACCACGTGCAGACGCAGGCGGTGATGATCCTCCTGCTGGCCACTGCGGGCGGCCTGCTCACCCTGATCTGGCCCTTCGTTCCCGGCCTGCTGCAGGTGGCCCCGTTCGGCGCCCTGGTCGCCCTCGGCGGCTGGTTCCTGGTCGTCTCGCGCCTCCGCACCAGCGGTCCGGACGAGTTCCTGGCGGCGGTGAGGGCGGAACAGCACACGGACGGACACGGACAAACACGGACCTGACCACGGACGAACACGCGCCTCGCGCCTTTCTTCGTCCGGTCCGTGCCGGTCCGTGTCCGTCCGTGTTCCTTCCCCTCCCCCCGGGAATGCCGCCGCCCCCCGCCCTGGTTTATACTCACCGCAGGCAGCACGGTTCTTTGCAAACTTGGGGGTGTACCGGTTTCGACGGGGAACAAAGCGGGGCAGGTGTTGCGTGTCGAGCTTCCGCTCGTAACACTGGAAAAATAACTGCGAACGATAACTTCGCCCTCGCGGCCTAAAAAGGGCTCGTGACGTTCCGATGGTGGGCCTTGATTCGCGGCGCCCACCGGAACGACGCTAAAGCGGATCAATGGGTGCGGAGGCCTTGCGACGCACCAGGATACAAAGCAAGGCTGGCAGCCGTGCCAGGTTGGCCTTCTTCCAGAGCACGGCGGCGAGACTTAGAATAGAGGGATACACACGTAGACGTGCCTGTTACGCGTTTCTCGGACGTGGGTTCGACTCCCACCACCTCCACCATCTGCCTCTCCTTCCAAGCTTCACTTTTACTCTCTTCGACGCCAGACCAGCAGCCAGAGAAAGAACGGCCCGCCCAGCAGCGCGGTCAGGATGCCCACCGGCAGCTCGGCCGGCGACATCACCGTGCGCCCCACGGCGTCGCAGAGCGTCAGGAACGCGCCACCGCCCAGGATGCACGCCGGCACCAGATAGAGGTGGTCGTGCCCGACGACCCGCCGCAGGATGTGGGGCACGATCAGGCCCACGAAGCCGATCGGACCCGCCACCGCCACCAGAGCGCCGATCATCAACGAGGTCGCCAGGAGCACCAGCCGCCGCAGCCTTGCCAGGTCCACGCCCCGGCTCGCCGCCAGCTCCTCGCCGGTGAGCAGCAGGTTCAGCTCCCAGCGCAGAGCGAACAGCGCCGCGCTCCCCCCCAGCACCCAGGGGAGGAGCCAGAGCACCTCGCCGTAGCCCACCACCGAGAGACCGCCCATCATCCAGCGCACCATGCGGAAGGTCTGCGTCGAGTCCGCCAGATATTGGAGGAAGAGGATGATCGCCGAGCAGGAGAGCGACACCGCGACTCCGGCGAGCAACAGCGTCGAGGTCTGGATCCCCTGCCGGCGCAGGGCCAGCCCCACGATCAGCGCGGTGGCGCCGAGCGCTCCCGCGAAGCTCGCGAGGCCCACCAGCGAAAATCCCAGGAATTGACTTCCCTCGAAGCGCAGGGCGAGCACCGCGCCGAGCGCCGCGCCGCTCGACACGCCCAGCGTGTAGGGCTCCGCCAACGGATTGCGGAAGAGCGTCTGGAAGCCCAGCCCTGAGACCGCCAGCGCGGCGCCCCCGAGCAGCGCCAGCAGGATCCGCGGCAGGCGGATCTGCCAGAAGATCAGCGCCGTCGAAGGATCGCCGCTCACGATTCGCGCCAGCGAGATCGGCTGGCTCCCCACCAGCGGCGTCAGGATCAGCGTCGCGATCCAGACCGCCAGCAGGATCAGGAGAGCGGCGCGCGGCTTCACGAGCGGATGTCCAGGACGGTCACCGGCCGCTCGCCGCCGCGGACGATCTCGAAACGGGCGCGGAACAGGCGTTCGAGCAGCTCCGGGCGGAGGATCTCGGCCGGCGGGCCACTCGCGAGCACCCGGCCGGCGGCGAGAGCGATCAGCCGGTCGCCCAAGAGCGAGGCGAGGTTGAGGTCGTGAGTGGCGAGGACGACGGTGCGGTCGGTCTCGATCTTCAACCGGTGCAGGAGACCGGCGAGGTCGCTCTGATGGCGCGCGTCGAGGTGCAGCGTGGGCTCGTCGAGAACCAGCAGCTCCGCCTCCTGGGCCAGGGCGGCGGCGATGAACACCGCCTGCCGCTCGCCCCCCGAAAGCTCGTCGACGGGACGCCCCCGCAGCTCCTCGATCCCCACCACCCGCAGCGCCTCGTCGACCGCCGCGAAGTCCTCCCGGCGCGGCGCGAGCTGGAAGGTCGAAAGGTGGGGGAAGCGGCCGAGGAGCACGATCTCCTCGACCTTCAGCGGCACCCTGTCGGGGCGGATCTGCGGCACATAGGCGATGCGGCGGGCGATCTCGCGGCGGGAGAGCTTGGCGAGGGAGCTTCCGGCGTAGGCGATCTCGCCGGCCGAGGGGGGGAGCAGTCCGGTGAGGCAGCGCAGGAGCGTCGTTTTGCCCGCGCCGTTGGGACCCACCACGGCCAGGCACTCGCCGGGGATCACCTCCAGGTCGAGGGGACCGAGGATCGTCCGCGGGCCCGACCGCCATTCGAGCCCGCGGGCGCTGAGCAGGACGTTCGGGGTCAACCCGGCTTCCTGGCGCGGCTGGCGCGGGCGAGCGCTTCGCGCATCGCGCGATAGAGCTGGGGCAGGCGGGGACCGGGGATCAGGACGAAGCTGCCGGCGACGACCTCGACCGCGTGGTTCCTGACCGCCGGCACCTCCGGGAGCGCCTGCCAGTCGCGCACGATGGCCGCGGCCTGCTCCGGCGTCAGGGGGTCTGAACGGAGCTCCAGCACGACGTCCGGCTTTCTTGCCACGATCTCCTCGACGCCGATCTGCGGATAGAGCGTGGGGGCATCGGCGAAGGCGTTTACCGCGCCCAGGCGCCCGAGGAGCTCGTCGAGGAAGGTGCCGTGCCCGGCGACGGTGATCTCCCCGAGACGGCCGGGCGAGCGGCCAACGGAAAGGATGACCTTGAGCGGCGGGCCGGGGAGGGGATTCGGCGCGAGGCCGGCGCGCCATTCAGCCGCCAACCGCTTGCCGGCCTCCTGTACGTTGCATGTCACGGCGATCGTATAAAACGAGCGCTCGACGTCGGCCAGGGACTCGTTCGGTACGACCAGCACGTCGATCTTTAGGGGACGGAGCTTGGCGGCGAGGTCGCGTTCGCTGGGGCCCAGAATGGCGAGATCAGGGTGCAAGGAGACGATCCGCTCCAGGTTGGGATTGAACAGGCCGCCGAGGTGCGGCTTGCGCACCGCCGCGTCCGGCCAGTAGGTGTAGTCGCCGACGCCCACCACGCGGTCGCCCAGCCCCAGAGCGAAGAGCGTTTCGACCAGGCTGGGCGTCAGCGCGACGATCCGCTGCGGTATCCGTCCGATCGACACGTCGAGGTCGAGCACCCGATCCCCGCACGCGGAGAGCAGGAGAAGCCCGACCAGGAGCGGCGCGAGCCGCCTAGAAGCCGAGCGCCAATCCACCGATCACGGTCCTTCCAGGGCTGGGGAAGCCGAGCGCCTCGCTGTATTGGCGGTCGGCGAGGTTCTCGACGCGGGCATAGGGGGAGAGCCAGGATCGCGCACGCCAGCGGACGGCGAGGTCGAAACGGGCGTAGCTCGGGTTCACGGTGCGGCCGAAGGTGAACGGATCGAAATCCGCCCGCTCGCCGACGTAACGGCTGACGAGGCTGAGCGTCCAGGGGCCCGGCCGCGCGGACAGGACGAGATTGGCGCTCCGCCTGGGGCGCCGGAGGAGCTCGAGACCGGTGTCCTGGTCCTCCGTGTTCTGCAGGGTAGCGTTCACCGTCGCGTCGAAGATCCCCCGCCGGTAGCCGGCCTCGCCCTCGATCCCCCGGGTACGCGCGCGGCCGATGTTGACGTCCCGGAAGGTCGAGAGGTCGAAGTCGATCAGGTTGCGCAGGCGGTTCTCGAAACCGGTGAGGCCGAAGCGCCAGCCGCCCGCCACGCGCTCGATCGCGAGCTCGTAGCCCTGGCTGTCCTCCGGCTTGAGGCCGGGGTTGGCGCTGCCGGGGAAGAAGAGCTCGCCGAGCGAGGGGGCGCGGAAGGCCTCGCCGTAGCTCGCGCGCAGCAGCGTGCCCTCGCCCAGCTTCACAACCGTTCCCGCCCGCAGGCTGGTCTTGCCGCCATAGACGTCGTTGTCGTCGCGCCGCAGCCCGAGGTCCAGCCGCACGGGACCCGCCCCCCAGCTCCCCTGGCCGAACAGCGCCCAGGTCCGCTGCCGCGCGGCATCCAGGTTGGTGAAGCCGTCGGAAGAGGCGGTCACCTCCAGCCGCTCGATCTCGGTGCCGAACGCCAGCCGCAGGTTCTGGCTGTCGTGCCAGGACGCCACCGCCCGGCCGCGGACCGCCTGCGACGAGGTGTCCGCCTTCTTCGAGAACGGATCGTCGGGATCGCGGAAGGCATTGTCGAAGTCGGTCCGCGAGACCTGCGCCTCCACCTGCCAAGGGCCCTGGTCGAGTTGGAAGGGGAGGGCCACCTCGCGCTCCTGCCAGGAGATCTCGCGATTCGGCGACACCACGCCGCTGGAGAACGGGATGCCGGTCTGCGAATCGTTGGCCCGCACCAGCACGCCGAGGCTGCTGGCCGGGCTCACCGACCAGAGCGCGCGCGCCACCCCCTCCTGGCTGTCGAAGTCGTCGTTGACGAATTCGTTGCCGCCCCGCCGGAGGTTGCCCGTGAAGTCGAAGCGGACGGGACCGAGGTCGGCCCCCGCGGCGATCCCGCTCCGCTTGTAGCCGTACTCCCCGCCTTCCAGATTGAGCGTGCCCCCCTGATGGGTGCCGGTGAGCACCTGGATCACGCCGCCCACGGCGTTGCTGCCGTAAAGGGCGCTGAACGGTCCGCGCACGACCTCGACGCGCTCGACGCCGTCGAGCGGCACGAACTGCCAGTTGGCGCCGCCGAAGTAAGGATCGTTGAGCTGGATGCCGTTCCAGAGCAGCAGCGTCTGATTGGAATTGGTGCCGCGGGTGAACAGCGAGGTCTGCTGGCCCGCCGGGCCGGACTGGGTGAGCGAGAGGCCGGGGACGGTCGTCAGCAGCGCTGCGAGGTCGTTGACCTGCCGCGCGGCGATCTCGCGCTGATCGAGGACGGTGGTGGAAGCGGGGGTCTGCCGGCGGTCCTCGCCATCGAGCGAAGCGGTGACGACGACGGCGTCGCTGAAGCTGGGGACCGGGCTCTGAGCCGCGGCCGGGAGTCCGCCCCCGAGGGCTCCCGCGATGAGAATCGGGACGATCTGGCGCATGGTGCGCTCCTTTCGGATTCCAACGTCCCCCTCTGGAACAGGGGCCGAAAGAGAGCACGATTCCGCGCGCAATCCCTCGCCCGCACCCCGGGGGAGGCGTTGTGGACGGGCGGCAGGTCTCCTGGCTTCCGGATCGTCCTACTCCCGGGCCTTCCCACGCGGGCGACCCAATTCCTGGATCTCTCCCGTGCAGTGGCACGTCCGGTTTCGTACCCGGTTACAGTGGCGGGGGCCGCGCCGGTTTCGCACCGGCTTCCCTCTTCAAGACGCGAGAACCTCCCCTTGCGAGGAGGCCCTGACGTCACCGCACCGTCTGGTTTGTCAAAGAAGCCCCCCAACGGCGGGAGGCCGGGATGCAGCGTGCTATTGCGGCGGCGCGCCGGCGCCGGCCAGGCCGCCGAAGGCGACCCCCGAGTTCGCGCCGTCGAAGTTCGTCGGCGTGTTGATGTTGCCGCCGCCGGTACCGCCGAGGCTGCCCATGGCCGAGAAGCCGACGCCGTAGTTCATCGGCACGCCCTGCGACGAGTTGGGCTCCGCGAACTGGCGCACCGAGTAGTTCGACCGCTGTTCGAGGACGTCGAGCAGCCGGTTGGCGTATTCGAGGTAGCGGTCGGCGGCCTCCTCCTGCTTGGTCTTGGAGCCCGGCAGGTCGTTCGGGGCGCGGCCGAGCGCGATGGCCTTGTCGCTGATCTTGACCCCGAAGCCCTGCTGCGGGTCCTCCGAGCGGACGTTCTTGATCTCGTCCTTCGGGAAGCCGACCCAGTTGCCCACCTCGGTCAGCAGGAGCACCATGTTGGGATCCCAGCTCGCCTGCTGCGGCTGGCGCGCGGTCTCGACCACGGTGCCGTTGGTCAAGGTCACGAAGTAGATGTCGGCCGAGGCCGGCAGCGCGAGCAGCGCCAGGACGACCAGCACGAGCCCGACGCGAGACAGAGAGCGCGACATGGGAACCTCCTGCGGCGAGCCGCATTGGTAGCTCTTAATAGCTTAGCATCAATCGGCGCTGTTCTCGCAGTTGATCCCGGAACAACACCGCGCCGCCGTGCGCGGGGTGGCGGAGGGCTGGGGCGTCGAGGCCCAACTCGGCCAGCGCCCCCTGCGCCGTGCGGCCGACGGCGAGCACGCGGGCGTCCGGCAGCTCGGCGAGCAGCCGCTCCAGCACGTGCAGGTTGGCGGCGACCAGGGCGCGCTCCGGCGTGCGGTTGCTCAAGGGCCCCGCCGCGCCATAGGGGTGCCAGGGGAAGGAGTTCCAGACCAGCGCGCCGGCGGCGTCGCCGCCCAGGGCGTCCCAGACGATGCTCCCCGAGGGCTCCAGCCAGAGGGCAGGGTTGCGGCTGGTGGCCTGGAAGGGTGCGCCCCCCCAGGGGAGCCGGCGGTCGTCCGGCCCGATCAGTTGGCGCTCGCTGGTGAAGGCGATCCCGGAGAACCGGCCGCCGCGGTAGCCGAGCGCCTCTCCCACCAGCACCAGCCGGGGCGTCCCCACATGGTCGAGATAGGCCTCGAGGTTCTCCCTGCGCCGCCGCGCCGCCGCCGGCCCGTCGAGCTCCGCGAACGCCTCGCGGTAGGGGTTCACCACCTGGGGCGCGTCGCCGCGGGGTCCCCGATAGAGCAGGCGGAGGACGGGGGAGAGGTCCAATCCGTGCAGGCTCACGCCGCGGCCAGGGCGGTCAGGATCAGCGGCTCGCCGCGGCGGATGACGATCGTGTGCTCGTAGTGGGCGGTGAGCGCGCGGTTGGAGGTGCGGATCGTCCAGCCGTCCGGCTCGGTGACGAGCTGCGCCGGCTCGGTCGAGATCATCGGCTCGACGGCGATCACCAGCCCGTCGGTCAGCGGTATCCGCGACCGCGGATCGTAGAAGTTCGGCACCTCGGGCGCCTCGTGGATCGTCCGGCCGACGCCGTGACCGCAGAGGTTGCGCAGGATGCTGAAGCCGTGCCGCCGCACCTCCCCCTCGACCGCCCGGCCGATGTCGCTGACCTGCCCTCCCACCCTTGCCACAGCGAGCGCCCGGTCGAAGGCCGAGCGGGCGCATTTGCGCAGCTTGCGGGCGACCGGCGAGATCGGGGGGAGCAGCACGGTCGTGGCCGAGTCCGCGATGTACCCCCCCAGCTCGGCGGTGACGTCGATCTTGACCACGTCCCCAGGCTCCAGACGTCGGGGGCCGGGCACGCCGTGGACGATCTGCTCGTTGACGCTGATCAGGTTGAACCCGGGAAAGTTGTAGGTGAGCTGCGGCGCCGATCGCGCCCCGTGGCCGCGCAGGAAGTCGGCGCCCACCTCGTCGAGCTCCGCCGTGGTCATCCCCGGCCGCACCGCCCCCTTCATCAACTGGATCGCCTCGCCCACCAACCGCCCCACCCGGCTCATCCCGGCGAGGTCCTCCTTCGAGCTGATCGTCATTCGCGGTCTCCTCTCGGACGGCGGAACTCTATGCCGTCCGCGCGAAATTTGCTCTCGCGGCTTTTCGTTGACAGGCTTCGTTGACAGGCTGTCGAGAACGAGGAGAGCCATGGAATCCCTGATCCAAGACCTCCGCTCCGCCCTGCGCACGATGCGCAGGAACCGTGGCCTGACCGCCGTGGTGGTGCTCTCGGTGGGCCTGGCGATCGGCGCGAACAGCGCCGTGTTCAGCGTGGTCGACGCCTTCCTCCTGCGTCCACTGGCGATCCAGGACATCGACCGCGTGGTGCGGGTGCGCGAGAACCTGGCGCTCCCCGGCCACCAGCCCGACCTCCGGAGCCTGAGCGGAGCGAGCTTCGGCCGCTGGCGGCGCGAGAATCGGGTGTTCTCGCGGATGGCCGCCGCCACCGGCACCAGCCTCACCCTGACCGGCGACGGCGAGGCGGAGCGGATCTCGGGAGCTCGCGTATCGGCGGATTTCTTCCCCGTCCTCGGCATCCGGCCCCGCCTCGGCCGCCTCTTCAGCGCGGAGGAGGACCGCCCCGGCCACGAGGACACCGTCCTGATCGGCTACGGCCTCTGGCAGCGCCGCTTCGCCGGCGATCCGCGGATCCTGGGCCGGGTGCTGACCCTGAACGGCACCCCTCACACCGTGGTCGGCGTCATGCCGCGCGGGCTGCGCCACCCCTACGAGGCGGACCTGTGGGTGCCCCTGGGCTTCCGTGAGGACGCCGGTCCGCAGGAATTCTACGCGCCGGCACGCCTGAAGCCGGGGATCACCCTGGAGCGCGCGCGCGACGAGATGAATGCCCTGGCGCGCCGCATCGCCCAGGAAGATCCGCGCCCCACCGCGCCCAAGGGCGCCGATCTCAGCCCCCTGCGCGGCGAGATGATCGGCAATCTCGCCCGGATGCTCTATCTGCTCTCCGCGGCGGCCCTGTTCGTGCTGCTGATCGCCTGCGCGAACATCTCGAACCTCCTGCTCGCCCAGAGCCTGAGCCAGCGCTCCGAGGTGGCCGTCCGCACCGCGCTCGGCGCCGGCCGCGGCCGGTTGATCCGGCAGTTCCTCACCTACAGCGTGGCGCTGGCGGTGGCGGGCGGTCTGGCCGGGCTTCTGCTCTCCTTCTGGGCGGTCGGACCGCTGGCGGCGCTCAGCCCGGTCTACGGGCTGGGCGAGTTCGACATCCAGCCGCGCCTCGACCTTCCCACCCTCGCCTTCACCTTTCTCGTCTCGCTCGCCGTCGGCGTGCTCTTCGGCGTCGTCCCGGCCCTCCGGGTCTCCAAGGTCAACCTCGTGAGCGCGCTCAAGGAGGGCGGCCGCTCGCGTACGATGCCCCCCGGCAGCCGGCGCCTGCTCGGTGGATTCGTGACGGCCGAGGTCGCCCTGGCGCTGATGCTGCTGGTCGGTGCCGGCCTCATGTTCCGCAGCCTCCAGCGGCTGCGCGGCGAGGACCGGGGGTTCGACCGCAGGAACCTGCTGACTTTCACGGTCGCCTTCCCCGACCGCAAGTTCCCCCGCCGCGAGCAGAAGGTGGCGTTCCTCCGCGCCGCCGTCCGCCGCCTGCGCGAGATCCCCGGGGTGGAAGGCGCCGGCGCCACCACGGTGCAGCCGCTCTACGCCGGCACCGACGCCGCGTCGTTCAACGTCGAGGGACGTCCCGCGACCGGCGAGCAGGGCTTCCACATCACGCACACCCGTACGGTCACGCCGGGCTACTTCGCGGCGATGAAGATCCCGCTGATCGCCGGCCGGTACCTCGACGAGCACGACGACGAGCGGTCGCCGCTGGCGATCGTGATCAGCAAGTCCTTCGCCGACCGCTACTGGCCGGGCGAGAGCGCGGTGGGCAAGCGCGTCAAGCGGAACCGCTACGACTCCGACCGCCCCTGGCTGACCGTGGTCGGCGTGGTCGGCACGCTCAAGGAGACCGAGGACGAAGTGGCGACGAGCTCCGACGCCTGGTACCTCCCCGCCGCGCAGCCGATCCTCGCCGACCTCGACGCCATGACCTTCGTGCTCCGCGGCCGGTCCGCGCCGGAGAGCCTCCTCCCCGCCGCGCGCGCGGCGATCGCGGGCATCGACCGGGACCAGCCGATCTATGACGTGAAGACGATGGAGGAGCGCTTCCAGGTCCGCACGCAGACCGAGCGGTTCAGCACCGGCGTCTACGGCGCCCTCGGCCTGCTCGGGCTCACCCTGGCGGCGATCGGGATCTATGCCGTGCTCGCCTTCTCGGTCAGCCAGCGGCTGCCGGAGATCGGCATCCGTTCAGCCCTCGGCGCCACCCCGGGAGAGGTACGACTCCTGATCCTCCGCAACGCCCTGTGGGTCACCGTCCTCGGGCTGGCGCTCGGCACCGCCGGCGCTCTGCTGCTGACCAGACTCCTCTCCGGCCAGCTCTACCAGATCGATCCGCGCGATCCGGCGACCTTCCTCGGCGCGCTCGCCTGCCTGGCCGTCACGGCCCTGGCCGCCAGCGTCATCCCAGCCCTCCGGGCAGCGAGGACCAGCCCCCTCCTCGCCCTTCGCCACGAGTAGGCCGGTCACACACCCGATTCATCGCACCGCTTGCAGTCCAATTCCACCCCCAGCCAGCTCGCCCGATTTCCATGTTATTCTGATCTTCAAATGAAGTTGAACTTAGAAAGGACTGACCGATGAACATTCAGCGAATCGCAGTAGGGCTGGCAATCTTTGGAGCGTCTTTTCTGCTCAGCAGCCAGAGTGCGTGGGCACTTTGCACGGACGATTCCGCGTGCACGACCTTCCCCTACACTCAGTGCGTCGATGCACATTGTATCAATCCCTCTTGCCCCGCTCCCCCTCCTGCTTCTCCTGTATGCATCGCCTCGGGTGGTGTCGACGATGTCCTCTTCAACACGAACTGTTGCAGCGGAAACGCGGTGCCGGGAAGCACCTGCTGCGTGAAACAGAGCGACTGGGGCACGTCTTGGAGTTCGTGCTCCCAGATTTGCGCATAGGGCATCGGATCAGGCCCGTTCCTCGCGCTCGCCCCGTCTCGCAAGGCCAAGCCCCGGGAGCAAGTCGCCCGGGGTAGATACCGGCTCGGAGCGCTCTGGGTGAGTTCGAAGATCCGGTGGTCCGTGGCGATGTGCAGCATCTGCGACTCTGCTGAGTCGATGGCCGGTCACCCACCTGGTTCATCGCACCGCTTGCAGTCCAATTCCGCCCCTAGCCACGCCTCCCGACCTTCCGCCGTGACGACCCACGGACGCAGCGTCCAGGGCGGATTGTGGCGGACGTGCTGCCCGTGCCCGCACTCCAGGTCGGCGACCCAGTCGAGCCGCTCGTCCTGATGAAAACCGACGATCTTTCGTTTCATCACGGCACCCGCTCACCCGCGCGACTCCTCCCGGCTCATCCCGAAGAGAAAATGTTCCGGTGCATTATGGTGCACGTCGGTGTATCCTTAACCTATGTCGACCGTCGAGAAACCCGCCCGTCAGAGCGTGAGCCTTCCTCCTTCCGTCGCCCGCCGCGTCAAGTCGCTCGCCAAGTCGAGCCGCACGAGCGCCAACCGAATTCTGGTCGAATTGATCGAATCGGGACTCGAGGTGCGGGAGCAAGAGAAGAAGCGCTTTTTCGAGCTGGCGGACCGCCTGACCCAAAGCCGCGATCCAGAGGAGCAAAGCCGCTTCAAGGAGGAGCTGGCCCGCATGACCTTCGGTGAATAATGCCGAAGATCCAGTGGGCCGGTTTGCCTCCCGCGCTACGGGACCATCTGTTCGACCGTCTTCGCGAACGGAAGATCACTGCCGAAGCTCTCTATCAGTTGAAGGTATGGCGAGAGTCCGATCCCGACGCTCCGGACGGTCTCTGGTACAAGGATTTTGACTCCTTCAAGATCTGCGGCGAAGGGAAGTATCCAAAGACCTTTCTGCTCGCGGGACAGCCGGCGAAGGGGAAGAAGCTTTGAAGAAGGTCACACCCGAGGCAAACTGAGCTCCGCCAGCGCTCCCCCTTCCGGGCGGTTGACGACGCGCACCGTCCCGCCGTGCGTCGCCGCCACCTCGCGCACCAGATTCAGACCCAGCCCCGTGCTCTTCCGGCCGCTGTCGGGGCGGCCCAGGGAGTAGAAGCGGTCGAAGATGCGGTCGAGGGCGTAGTCGGGGATGCCGGGGCCTTTGTCGGCGACGGAGATGGTCACCCGGTCGCGCTCGGGCACCACGTCCACTTTCACCGTTCCGCCCTTGGGGCTGAACTCGATGGCGTTCTGGACGAGGTTCTCCACGGCCTGGTGGAGCAGGAAGGCGTTGCCGGTGACGGTCAGGCGGTCGGCGGCGGCGATCTCCAGCTTGAGGTCCTTGGCGGCCAGCAGGGGCTCGTGGCTTTCGGCGACGGTGCGCACCAGGGCGTCCAGCTCGACCGGCTCCATTTCGGGGGTCTCGCGGCGGTTCTCCAGCTTCGCCAGCTCCAGCATGCGGTCCACGATGCGCGCGATCCGTGCCGCCTCGGTGCGGATGTTGGCGATGAACCGGGCCTGCTGCTCGTGCGGCATCCCCTCCTGCAGCAGCTCGGCCGCGCCGCGGATGGCCGAAAGCGGGCTCTTCAGCTCATGGGTGAGCGTCTGCACGTACTCCTCGGCGTACTGCCGCCCCTCCAGCGCCTCCTGCATGCGGCGCAGCGCGAGGCCGAGGTCGGCGATCTCGGTGCGCCCGAGCTTGGGGAACGGCGGCCGCTCCCCCAGGCGGATGGCGTCCGCATATCGCGCCAGGCGATCGATCGGGCGGGTCAGCAGGTAGGAGAGGGCCAGGCTGAGCAGGGCCGCGATGCCGACGGTCAGCAGGCCGGCGCGCACGAACGCCGGCCGCGCCAGGTTGAGAAAGGCGTCGATGCTCGCGGTCGGCTCGACGACGGTCAGCACGCCGTCGATCCGGCCGTTCCGGTAGATTGGCGCTCCGATGTACAGCTCGGTCGAGAACGGATCCTTGGGGTCGCGGCTGGTGGCGCGGGCGCCGTACTTCCCCTCCAGGGTGAATTTGACGTCGTGGAAGCGGCTGTAGTCCTGCCCCACCGAGGACGGGGTCCGCGTGTCGAGCACGACCCGGCCCTTGGCGTCGGTGATGTAGATCCGCTGGTCCACCGCCGTCTTCTGGAGGTCGTAGATGCGCGCGGAGAGCGGCCGGGCGTGGGCCTGGACCAGGTCCGCCTGCAGCTCCGCGAAGGAGAAATCCGGCCGCGCCATCTCCCGCTCGGCCAGGCCGGCGAGGAGGTTGGCGCCGTCGACGAGCGGCTCTTCCACGCTCTCCAGGTAGCGCGAGCGGAGGGTGGTCCAGATCCAGTCGGTGGTGAAATAAAGGCAGGCCGCGAACAGCGCGAGATAGAACAGGAACATCCGGAGGCCGAGCTTCATGAATCCCCTACAGCCCTTCTTTCAACGAATATCCCGTGCCGCGGTGGGTGGCGATCGGATCGACGTCGGCGCGGACGTCGCGCAGCTTCGCCCGCAGGTTCTTGACGTGCGCGTCGACCGTGCGGTCCAGGCTGGCCTCGGGCTCGTCCCAGACCAGCTCCAGGAGCTGATCGCGGCTGTAGACTCGGCCGGGGCGCTTGAGCAGGACGGCGAGGAGCTTGTACTCGTAGCGCGACAGCTCGAGGGGCTTGCCGAAGTAGGTGATCTGGAGCCGCTCCTCGTCGATCCTGAAGGCGCCACCGGGCGCGGCTGGTGGAGAGGCGCCGCCGCCGCGTCCGCTCCGCCGCAGCACCGCCTTGGCGCGCGCCGCCAGCTCCCGCGGGCTGAACGGCTTGCTGATGTAATCGTCCGCACCCAGCTCCAGCCCCACCACCCGGTCGACCTCGCCGGCGCGGGCGGTCAGGAAGATGATCGGCACGTCGTGGCGCTGCCGGATCAGCCGGCAGACCTCGATGCCGCTCATGTCCGGCAGGCCGATGTCGAGCACCACCAGGGCCACCGGCTGGCGGTCGAGCAGCTCGACCACGCCCGCGCCGACCTCCACGCGGTGGCACTGGAACCCCTCGGATTCGAGGGCGTACTGGATGGTGTCGGCGATGGCCGGCTCGTCCTCCACCACCAGGATCGTCGGTTTGTCCATCAAGCGTCTCCAAAGGACATCAGGGACTGCAGAGAGTGTTCTTCATGTCGTTGCCGTCCCTGGCGTCCCTGCTGTCCCTTGGGTCCCTGTCTTCCTCAGCCTCAGGAACGCCAACCGGCCGGCCAGAAACAGCATCGCAACCAGCGACACCATCATGGCATGCTCGGCGTAGCGATTGCCCGGATGCCCGTTGAGGAGCGGCGCCGCTACGGTCATGCCGAGATAGAGGCCCACGACCAGCAGTCCGGCGGCGAGCCCCGAACCTCGGTTCGAAAACAGCCGGCCGAGCCCCGCGTACAGCCCCCAGAGCGCGCCGAGATAGATCACGATCCCCAGCAGCCGGTGCAGTTGCCCGGGGTCGAGCCCGGCCATCGGGCCGCGGCGGTAGAGCTCCACCGCGGCCAGGATGCGCAGGGTGTTGACGGCCAGCGTGAGGACGTACGCTCCCGCGAGCGAGGCCGCCCACCAGCCGAGCCGCGCGGCCTTCGAGCGCAGCCGGTGCGAAAAACCGAGGACGGAGACGGTCAGCACCAGGATCATGAAGTTCACCCCCGCGCAGGCCGGAGCGATGACGTACGAGCCCCACGGCCCCACCCAGCCGGCGGCGGGATCGAAGGCCAGCGTCTCGCCCCGCAGCCAGCCCACGGCGCGGGCCGTCGGCAGCAGGATCCACCCGAGGTCCGCCGCCGAGGCCCGGCTGTAGGCCAGCTTCAGACCGTAGGCGGCGAGCAGCGCGGTCGTCCAGGAGAGCCATGGAAGATCGGAGCGACCGTGGCCCGCGACCTCACCCTCGGTCCCTCTCCTAAGGGAGAGGGAGGGCCCAACGGGGGCCGCGTCGCAGTCGTCCCCCTTCTCCTTCAGGAGAAGGGGATAGGGGATGAGGTCGCAGGCCACGACGGTCTCCGGCCTCATCCCAGGCTCGCGCGCCGCAGCCAGGTCCGCCCGCAGGTCACCAAGCCGAGGAGCAGGGCCACGAGCGCCGCCAGCAGCGGCAGCTCGGGCTCGGGAACGCCGGAGGCCGCATAGTCGGAGACCCCTTCGGGCATCGGGAGCGGCTGATTGACGTTCTCCGCCGCGCCCTCCGGGTTCCGCACCTTCTCGTGGACCGCGACAAAGGAGGTGTACTGGGTCAGCAGCTCGTACTTCAAGCCGAGGCCGGTGATCGCTTGGCGGGTCGCCTCGCCGTCGTCGCCGCGGGTGTCCCTCCGGTCGTCCGCCAGCCGCGCCACCTTCGACCGCGCCCAGAGGTAGCGGAGCGCCTGGTTCTCGGCGGCGGGCTTCGCCGCGGTCACGTCGAAAACCTTTTCATAGGGCCCCTCGCCCCCCAGGCCGGTGACGCGGATCGTGCCGCTCGCCTTGCCGCGGTACTTGCCGAACACCACCAGCGGGCGCTGCGCGAAGAGGTCGGGCACCGCCGACGGCTCGACGTCGTAAGTCTGGAAATCCGGGGTTTCGACCGCCACGTGCGTCAGCACCGGCGAGCGCACGTACTCCTGGAACCTCTTCGCCTCGGCCTTCGCTTCGTCCGGTCCGATCACGATGAACGGCTCGCCCTGGCCGGCGCGGGCCATACCCTCGATCAGGAAGCGGTTGACGGACGTGCCGATGCCGAAGGCGAACAGGTTGGAGCGGTTCAGATGGCTTCGGATCTGCTCGAAGACGCCCGCCTCGGCGTCGACATAGCCGTCCGTGATCACGATCGTCGTGCGCGAGACGCCCGCCGTCTCCGGCAGCGCCAGCGCGTGGTCCAGCGCCGCTCCCAGCTCCGTCTCGCCGCCCCCCTTCTCGCTGTCGATCGCCGCGATCATCTGCTGGACGTTCGCCTGCGTGGCGGGGAGCGACCGCGGCGAGAGCAGGCGCGAGGCGCCGGAGAACAGGAGCACGTTGAAGCGGTCGACCGGCCGCAGGCCGCCGATCAGCTCACGGATCACCACCTTCGCCGTATCGAGCGGAAAACCGATCATCGAGCCGGAGACGTCGAGCACGAAGATGTACTCGCGCGGCGGGATCTGCTTCGGCTCTACCCGCACGGGCGGCTGCACCATCAATAGAAAGAAATTCTCGTCCTGACCCGGCTGGGCCGCCTTGCCGGACGGAGCCGAATACAGGAGCAGGCCGGTCTGCACCTCCTTGCCCGCCAGCCGGTAGCGCAGGATGTAGTCCCGGTTGCCCCCCTCGGACTCGGCGGGATCGAGCCGCACCCGCGCCGTGTTGCCGTCTTCCCAGTCGACGTGCGTGCGGTGCGACGGGCTCAGCACCTCGTCGATCGGCATGCCGGCGGCGATCCGCGTCTCGATGTCGAACTTGTACTTCGGCGCCTCGCCCTGGTGCCCATAGGGGCTCTTCACCCACTTGGAGCCGGCCGTCGCCGCCGCCGCTTCCGGCTCCTTCGAATAGCGCGGGCCGACCACGGTGGGATAGACGAATTCATAGGTGCCGTCGGTCGGCACCAGCAGCTCGCTGTAATGGAGCTCGACGCGGATCTCGTCCTGCGGCATGACGTTGGCGACGTTCATGGTGAACACGTTCGGCCGCTGCTGCTCCAGCAGCGCAGCGCTCTTCCCGGCCGCCTGCGCCGCCTCGAACTCCTTCCGGGCCGCCTCCTTCTCGCGGATCTTCGCGCGGATGCGCTGATCGCCCACCTGCATCGTCATGCCGTGCACCGCGGCCCGCGTCGACGCCGGAAAGACGTACTTCGCGCTCAGCGGCCGGCTTCCCTCGTTGCGGTAGACCTGGGTGATCAGGACGTCGGCGATCACTCCCGCGATATGGACGTCCGCCTTCGTCTCCTTCAGCGGCAGGCGGTCGACGGCGGGATCGCCGTTCTCGACGAAGAAATAGGGCGAAAGGGTGCGATCCGCGCTCGCATCCTTGTTCGGTTCCACGGCAACTCCGGAGCGCGCGGCCAGGAGCGCCAACCCCAGACTCAGAAAAACTGCTTTGCAGGAAAGTCTCATTTCATCCTCCTCGGCGGGGAGGATCCCCGCCATGGAGCCACTCTGCCGTTCACAAAGGGACGGCGTATGAAATGAGAGTGAAGGAGGGAAGAAGTTTGGACGACGTTCACGGACCCGGCGATTGCGGGTGTCGCCTTATCGGGTGACCCTGAGCCTTATCGGGACCGTGCTCTCAGGAGACCGCCAGTGTTGGCATCTCGTCGTAGGTTCGCCCATGAAGGAGTCTGCCGGTCCGAACTTTCCTGGTGCCACCCCATTGCTTAAAGAAGAACGGCACCTTCTGCTGCCGGCATTGCTTAAAGATTCGCTCGACCCAGGCGGGGTCCATCTTTCTTGACCCAGGACCGGATTCTCCGCCAACAATAACCCAGGAAATACCGCTTAAATCCAGGTCCCCTAGATCCTCAAGAAGTGGTTCGACTGATAAAAACCGAACTTGTGCCGGCGTATTGCGAAGGTGATCAATTCTAGGGACTCCGTGGCGCCGGTTCTCAACGCTCACACCCCACCAGATATGCTGAGCGGGCGCGAATTCTTTCAGGCTGGCGTTTAGCATATCCTGGAGTCTCTCTGACCGTTTGGTGAGAACTTGGAAGACGTGCCAGGTAGCTTGGTTCATGACCTCAGAGACCCGCCATACATAATCGTCTGGAACGCCGTGATGGAACAGGTCGCTCATCGAATTTACAAATATGCGCTTTGGGTCTTTCCACTTCAACGGCTCCTCCAGCTTTCCTGGCACTAGGCGCAGATCGAATCCTTGTTCATATGGATGCCCAGGAGTGCCACGGAAGCGTTCTGCAAACCTCTCTGCGTAGCAGTGTTTGCAGCCGGCGCTTAATTTTGTGCAGCCGCGGATCGGGTTCCACGTTGCATCGGTCCATTCGATCTTAGATGCCTCGGACATAAGTACTCCGCTATTGTTAGAAGAGAGATCTCTGGGGATTCGTGTACTTTCTGCACTGCTCCCAAAATTTGGAGCCTAGTGGATGCTTGCTGAAAAAACCTAAGTAGTACAGAGGTAAGTTTTTCTCAGTAGACCGAATCAACTGCATGTCGCCAAGCCCATCGTAGTGGTAGCCGATCCTCGCCATGGATCTTCCAAATTCGTCGACTACGAAATCTCCAAAGCCAAGACGACTGGCCTTTCGCCTGGCACGCCAATCTGAATCGCCGATGAAGTTGGCAACGATACTATTCTCAGCGCGAGTATATAGCACCTCGTTCCGGTTGGCATCCATCCCCGAAGGTAGTAATATCAGGAAGTCGACCTTGCGGTTTCTGGCGAGCCGCTCGATAGTTCGAAAACGCAAATTGTTTAAGCGATAGGGATCAATGAAGGCGAAAGTGAGTACGCTGGAGCCCCTGCTTAGACTCGGAATCTGAGCAGCGATGTCCTCAATCCGATCATTGCAGTCGCCTGGAACGAAAGCCACGTTTTGATCCGGATAGGATCGCCCGATGCGTTGCTCCAAGGCGGAGATCTTGGTAGTGTCAAGCTCGGCAAAGATATATTTGGAAAATGGCTTACCGATGTCAAGAGCAACCAGCGGCGAAGCTGGAATAATGCGACTGCTTTCGCGTATCCGCGAACGACCAGCACCGGCGAAGAGGTCCATGTAGACCAGAGATCCCCACTTTCCAGACATCGAGCTGGAAAAGATCGTGGCATAACACCTGACGAGTTGGTACTTGTCCTCAGCCCAGTCGCCGACCTCCGGTGTCACTAAGGCATCATCTTCAAGCGTGGGCAGATAGTCCATGGCGCCTAAGGATATCACAAACACCGCCCAAGTACCGCCTCCTCTTTCCCAACTCCTGCAACTTGCAGCGCCCTTATCGCGCCTCCAGGAGTCGGTTGTGGTGATAGCCCTCGATCCTTTGCGAAGAGCCTCGCCACGGAAAAGAAGTTTGGTATCCTGCCGCCAAAGCAGCTCTAACCTGGAGATATCTCATGGGGCAGGACGCTCGCGAGCGAGTCGTAATCCTCTGTCTGGCCATCATCCTGTGCGCGCTGTTCGCGGTTACCCCCCGCGCCCTTCATGCCGAGGAGGGGTGGCGCGCGCTCGGCCCCTTCGGCGAGCCCGGCAACGAGGGGCTGGGCGGACGCGTGATCTCGCTCGCCGTCGATCCGCGGAATCCCAACCACGTGTTCGCCGGCTCGGCGAGCGGCGGCCTCTGGGTGAGCGAGCTCTCCGGCGCGCCCCAGAACGGCGATCCCCGCGCGGCCAACTGGCGCGACGCCGGCAAGCCCCTCTGGCGCTGGCGCTACGTGGACACCGGCTTTCCGGTCCTCGGGGTCGGCGCCATCGCGATCGATCCGCGCGATCCGGACATCCTCTACATCGGCACCGGCGAGGTCTACGGCTACCAAAAGACGACGGCGCGGGGCTTCGACAACCAGGCCTCGCGCGGCAACTACGGGATCGGCATCCTCCGCTCGAACGACGGCGGCAAGACCTGGACGAAGAGCCTCGACCGCCAACCGAGCCAGCAGACCGGCGTGCAGGCCCTCTCGATCGTCCCCGATCCCGCCGATCCGAGCCGCTTCACCGTCTGGGCCGCCACCTCCGAGGGGATCTACCGGCTCGACTCCTCGAAGAGCAACGGCGGCTCCGGCGCGGCGGAGGACTGGAAGCTTTCCCTCAACGTCGTCGCCGCGAGCTCGCTGAGCGTCAATCCCAAAAACCCGCGCGAGATCGTGGCCGGGTGCGGAGATTTCGCCAGTCCCGGCCACGGCCTCTACAAGACGAGGGACGGCGGCGCCACCTGGACCCATCTCGTGCGCGGCCTGCCGGTGACCTATCAGGGCAAGGCCGAGCTGGCCCGCTCGGCCTCCAACCCCGACACCCTCTACGTCAGCATCGGCAACCTGACCCAGCTCACCTTCGCGAACAACAAGGTCGATCCCGGCGCCGACGAGAACGGCGGCGCCGACGGCATCACCTATCCGGAGAACAAACGTTTCAAATGCCTCTACATTCCAACGCCGCTGCTGGCGCCGTCGTCCTATCTTCTGCGCAGCGTCGACGGCGGGGATTCCTGGGAGACGCGGAGCACCACCAACGACGGCGGCTATACGCAGGGGTGGTACGCCAACACCCTGGCGGTCCACCCGCAGGAGCCCGACGAGCTCTTCGTCGGCTACGTCAACCCCCAACGCTCCTTCGACGGCGGCAAGACGCTCGAGAGCTTCGTGGTCTGGAAAGAGAACCGGCTGGTGGCGCAGGCCGTCTACACGCAGACGACCGATTCGCTGATCTTCGTCGACTTCCACGCCATCGTCTACGCGCCGGGCGAGCCCGAGATCGTCTACTTCGCCTGCGATCAGGGCGTCTACCGTTCGGCAGACGGCGGGCGCACGATCGAACGGGTCAACCAGGGATTCAACACCCTGCAGTTCTACCGCGGCGTTTCGATCTCGCAGAAGGATCGCGACTTCATCGCCGGCGTGCCCCAGGACTATGGCGTGGGCTTCCTGCGCTATCAAGGAGCCGGCGGCGCCAGCGCCAAGCCTCCATGGACGATCGTGTCCGGCTGGGGGCAGGAGGCGGGCTTCTCCACCTTCGACGACGAGAACGGCATCGGCTATTTCACCACGCACAGCAACCGTCAGCTCGGCCGCTGGCGCAAGGATGAAAAGGCGCCGCCGATCGATCCCGCCTCGGCCTTCGATCCCTGCTACATCCCCGACGTCGACCCGTATCGGCGCAGCGCCAACTGCCTCGACAACGTCTCCTGGAACGCGCCCCTCGTGCTCGCGCCCTCGAACCCGAACCGCCTCTACGCCGCGCGCGACGTGGTCTACCGTTCGGACAGGGCCCCGATTCACGATTGGGCCGGGCTCTCGGCCGCGGAGAAGAGCATCCCCGAGAAGTCCTGCACCTCGAACGACGCCCCGGGCGTCACCTGGGCGCCCACCAGCCTCGGCCGCGAGCTGGATGGGAACCCGGTCTTCTCCCTGGCCGTGGCCCCGAAGCACGACGACCACCTGGTGATCGCCACCGCGCCCCGCTACAACCGGATGAACGTCTTCGAGTCCCGGGACGTGGGGCGCACCTGGGAACGGATCACCTACGATCTGCCCGAGACCGGCTATCCGATGTCGCTCCTCTTCGATCCGCACGACGCGACCGAATCGACCCTCTACCTCACGCTCGGCGGCTACGGCTTCTCCCACGTCTGGAAGCTCGACAGGGCACCCGGAGCGCCCCAAAAGTGGCTGGACCTCGACGGCGGCCATCTCCCCGACGTCTGGGCCGGGAGCCTGCTGATCGATCCGGCCGATCCCCACTCCCGTCATTTCTACGTGGCCACCGACCGCGGCGTCTACCGTTCCGTCGACGGCGGGACGAGTTGGCAGCCCTGGAGCGAAGGTCTCTACCCGGGCGTGATGAGCATGGAGCTCGTGCTCTACGCCCCCGAGCGGCTGCTGCGGCTGGTGACGCACGGCAACGGCATCTGGCAGCGGCCATTGCCAGCCCCGTGATTTCGCCGCGGCCCGATCGAGCTGACGTCAAAGAAAACTTGCAATTCCGCGGATCCAGCCATCACTCAGTGGGTAACGGCAAGGCGGGCGGCGAACGTCGCCGCCCGACCGGCCGGCGTTCAATCGGGCAAATGCCCTACCCACAGGAGTGGCGCCATGGACAACTCATTGCGAGCCGCAGCCGAGCGGATCGAAATCACCCCCAGCCTGGACGAGGTGAAACGCGGAGAGGTCTTCCTGAAAGGTTATGGCCATGTGAAGGCTACCGCGATCCGGGACAAACTTTTCGCGCGCATCCTGATCCTGGAGGCTGGCTCCCGCCGCACCGCGATCCTCAGCCTCGACTGTGCCTTCTCCCATGAAAATGATTTCTACGCCTTTCCCGGGGACGCCGAGAAGCGCATCCCTGCCACCATCCCGCAGGGGGCGCGCGGCGATTGGGCGAAAGCGCTTGGATCCGACCAGGAATCGGTGTTCGTCTGCGCGACCCACACCCACTACGCGCCGGCGATCAGCGCGGATTCGGTGCGACGGATCACGAGCAAAATCAGCGCTCTGAAAAGCTCCCTGGTGCCGGTGACCGCGAAGGTGGGCATCGGCACCTGCCCGCTCTGCCGCTTTCGGCGGCCGCATCTCGAAAAGCCGGTCGACCTCAAGGACAAGCCCGTCGACTTGACGGTCAGCGCTCTGATCCTCGAGCGGCAGCAGGCCGGCGAAGCGCCCTCCCCGTTGGCCTGCCTGGTGAGCTACGGCGTTCATCCGACGTTGTATGCAGAAAACTACGAGATCACTCCCGAGTTCGTGGGGCTGGCCATGCAACAGTTGGAGAAGCGCTGGGAGAAGGACGACTTCGTCGCTCTCTTCCTCCAAGGCTTCTCCGGCGACCTGTCGCCGGTATTTCCCACCGGCATTCCGCGCAGCAACTACAAGGCGATCACGGATTTCGGCGTTTATCTCAAAGGTGACGTCGAGATCACGCTATCGAAGGCCCAGCCGGTGCCCATTGCCTCCATGGTCACCGCCGAGGAGATCATCAATCCTCAGCCGCGCCCCGGCTACCCGCACACCCCCGCCATCACGATCAACGGCCTGCGCCTGGGAAGCATAGCCATCCTCTCCTGCTCGGCCGAGGTCTTTTTCGAATATGGCGACAAGATCCGCAAACGGGCGCAGGCGCGCGGGTTCACCCATACCATTCTGGGCGGCCTGGTCAACGGGTATTCGGGATATCTCCCGACCCACGCAGCGTTCCACGACGGCTTGAAGGGCTATGAAATGAACATCACGCCCTATACCGACGATGTCGAGAAATCCTTTCTGGAGGGCGTCGATCGGGTCCTGGATGGCCTCAAGAGCGGTGCGTAGCCCGGCTCACGGCAGCTCGGCGGTCCACAGCTCCGAGCGGCTCGGGCGGTACTCGCACCAGACGATCGCACCGGCGGTGGAAACGTCGTAGAAGAAGTGAACGGGATGGGCGCCCGGCAGATTGGCCACGTGCTCTTCGCGGGAGCCGTCGGGCCGCACGCGGCGGATCTCGATCGTCTTGACGTCGCCTTCACCCAGCGGGTCGCTGTATCGCCCGAAATAGACCCAGCCCTGCGACCACCGGGGACCGGCGCCTCGCGGGGAGAGTGTGCGGCAGGATGCGCCGCCGGCGGGGCAGAGCGCGAGGCTGCCGTCCCGGGCGCCGCCGGCGATCCAATGCCCGTCGGCCGACCAGCGCGGCCAGGCGAGGGGCTCGGACAGGGCACGCTCCTCTCCGGTCGAGAGCTCGCGCACTCGCGTCGCGCGGACGAGGCCGTTCTCGATCACCGGATAGGCCAGCCTCCGGCCCTCGGGGTCCATGTGCGCCCCCAGGCGCGCAGAGAGCGGAAAGTCCGCCGCGACGACCATCGACGGCCCCCCTGCCGCCGGCATGCGGAGGAAGGCGGGGGAGGGTGCGAGGCGGTAGAAATAGATCTGCCGGCCGTCGGCGGACCAATCGGGCAATACATCGACCTGGCGAGGGTCGGCCGTCATCTGGCGCTCGCCGCTGCCGTCGGCGGCGAGGGTGAAGATCTGCTCGCTCTTCCCGGCGCGTCTGAAGAAGGTCAACCGGGAGCCATCCGGAGCGAAGCTCGGATGAGGAACGAAGCCGTGCAATTCCAGCAGAGTGCGCCGGGCACCGGAACCGGGCTGGAGCCAGCTCAGGGCATATACGGCGCGAGAGTTGGAGTACATCAGCCGCCGGCCATCGGCCGAGATCGCCGCCTCGGTATCCTCTCCCGATCCGCTGGTCACGGCCACGGGAAGGCCTCCGGCCGCGGGCACACGCCAGAGCGTGAGAGAGCCGCGCCGGGCCGACGAGAACACGATCGCCGAGCCGTTAGGGGTCCACACCGGATCGGCGGCGAGGTCGTCGTCGAACGTCAGCCGGCGAGCCCCGCCGCCGGTGATCGGGACCACGTACAGATCCCCCTTGACCGGCCCGATCGTGTCCTGGAAATAGACCACCTGGGTGCCGTCGGGCGACAGTGCGGGGCCGGCCGGGTTGAAAGCAAAGTGCAGGTGCACGCCGGGGATGGCACGGGCTCCGCTGCCGTCGCCATGGGCCAGGAACAGCTCGGTGCGCCACTCGTAGACCAGCCAGGCGCCGTCGCGCGACAGGCTGGGATGGAAGCCGAGCGCGACGATCCGCCGCGGCTTGCCACCCGCGGCGGGCACGCTCCAGATGCCCTGGCCGGGCACGTCGTAGACGATCGTTCCGCGCGGCGACCAGCGGGGAACGCGGGCGCCTGGCGCACCCCGGGTGAGCTGGACGGCCTCGCCCCCCGCGAGCTCGCGGCGGAAGATCTGGGGAATGCCGGCGGCGTCTTCCTGGATGAACGCGACTCGCCGCCCGTCCGGCGACAGCGTCGGCTGGCGGTGCGAGCCCGCGAAATTCGAGAACATCTCGAAACGCAAAGGCCGAGGCGCGGAGGGCGAGCGCCGGAGAACCATGCCGCCGGCGAGGGCCAGTACGGCGAGCGCGCCCGCCGCAGCCTCGGTCCGGCGACGCCGCAGCCGCCTCGCCGCACGATACAGGAGGCCGCTCCCCCGGGCGGCCACGGGCTCTCCGGCGAGATGGCGCCGGACGTCCTCGCCGAGCGCGACCACCGACGGATAGCGGCTCGCCGGATCCTTGCGCAGAGCCTTGAGCACGATGTTGTCGAGGTCCCCACGCAACCTGTGGCGCAGGGCGGGCGCCGCGGCGCTCGGCCGCTCGGGAACGCCTGTCAGGACGGCCCGGACGAGCGCTTCCGGGCTCTCGGCGTCGACCCGGTGCGCGCGCCGGCCCGTGAGCAGCTCGTAGAGCAGGAGCCCGAGCGCATACACGTCGGTGCGCTCCGTGGCCGGCAGGCCGCGGATCTGCTCGGGAGAGGCGTAGAGCGGCGTCATCGGAGAGGCGGTGAAGGTGGCCTCGCCCGTCTCCGGCCCCAGCACCTTGGCAATGCCGAAATCGAGGAGCTTCACCTCGCCGGCGCCGTCGACCAGGATGTTCGACGGCTTGAGATCCCGATGCACGACCTGCGCGCGGTGCGCCGCCGCGACCGCCTCGCAGGCCGCGAGGAAGAGGCGCAGGCGGTCCTCCACGGCCAGCCCACGATGCGCGCAGTGGTCGGTGATTGGCAGTCCCGCGACGTACTCCATGACGAAGTACGGCTCGCCCGCGGGCGTCAGGCCGCCGTCGAGCAGGCGCGCGATGTGGGGATGCTCGAGCCGGGCCAGGATCTGGCGCTCGCGCAGGAAGTCGCGCAGGATGCGATCGCGCGCTCGGCCGCTCTGGATCAGCTTGATCGCCACCCTCTGCTCGAATTGCCCGTCGGCGCGCTCCGCGAGGTAGACCGCTCCCATGCCGCCGCGGCCGATCTCGCGCACCAACCGGTACGCGCCCAGCCGCTGGCCCACCCGCTCCGCGGCCACTTCCTCACGGCGATCGATCACCGCCGCCGCGAGGATGCGGCCGGAAGGATCCGCGGGCTCCGCGAGGAAGCTCGCCGCCCGTTCGTCGGCCGCGAGCAGCGCTTCGACCTCGGCACGCACCCCGGCCGCGCAGGCGCGATCGAGAACGGCGGCGCGCTCGGCGGGAGGCAGCTCCAGCGCCTCGTCGAACAGCGCCGCCACGCGTTCCCAGGTCCGGCGGTCGATCACCCCATGAGAGCGCTGGCCTCCGCCAGCTCGCGGTAGAGGAAGGCGCGCGCCTTGCGCCAGTCGCGCTTCACCGTGCGGTCGGACACCGCCAGGGTCGCGGCGGTCTCCTCGACCGAGAGCCCGGCGTAGAAACGCAGTTCCACCAGGCGCGCGAGGCGGGGATCGAGCGCCTCCAGGCGGCCCAGGGCGGCGTCCACGGCGAGGATCTCTTCGAGATGCGTATCGGTGCCCATGCGTTCGTCGTCCAGTAGATCAGGCCTGAGGCCGGCGCCCCGCTTCCCCGCCTGCCGGCGCCGCGCGTGGTCGACCAGGATCTGACGCATCGCGCGCGCCGCGACGGCGAAAAAGTGACCGCGGTCGCGCGGCGTCGCCGCCTGACCCTGCGCCATCTTGAGATACGTCTCATGCACGAGATCGGTCGTGCGCAGACTGTCGCCGCCGCTCCCGAGTTGCAGGTGGGCGATCCGATGGAGCTCGCGATAGACCATCGAGAACAGACGGTCGGCCGCGTCCCGATCGCCGTCCCGCGCCTCCGACAGGAGTTGGGTGATGTCGCCGGGGATTTCCGTCACTTGCAAGGATTCTACGCCGCCCCGGCTCTTCGACGCCAGAGCCAACGCCCCCGGGGACCGGGGGCGCGACTCCGGAACGGCTCGTCGACGAAAAGGTTATGGAACGAGGGCCCAGGGGCTCCAGTTTCCATCCCGTACAGCGGTATAAACGTGGCCATCGCCGCCGACGCCGAACAGGTTGATCTCGTCCGAGCCCCTGCTTGCCGCGGTGATCGGGGTGTGCTGCGCGAAAAGGCTTTTGCTGACTTCGTTCCAGCCATCCCAGCCATCGTCGGTATTCCACCAAGCGGTCCACACACCGCCACCCAGACCCACGGCGAAGAGGTCGATCTGGCCGGGGTTCTTGCTCAAAGCGGTGATCGGAGTGTTCGGCGTGAAGCTGCCGATGGCAACCCGGCTCCAGTCGTTCCAGCCCTCAACCTCGTTCCACCACGCCATGTACGCTCCACCATCTTCGCCCACGGCAAAGAGGTGGATCTCGCCGAGGTTCTTGGAAACCGCGGCGATGGGGGTCCACTGCGGGAAGAGGCGATTGCCGACACGGCTCCAACCGCCCCAGCCCTCGTTCGCGTTCCACCAGGCGGTGTAGACTCCGCCATCCTCCCCGACCGCGAAGAGGTCGATCTGGCCGGATCTCTTGCTCACCGCGGCAATCGGAGTCTGCTGCAGAAATAGTCCGGAGGAAACTCGTTCCCAGCCGCCCCAGCCGTCCCCCGGATTCCACCAGGCGGTGTAGGCTCCGCCATCCTTCCCGACCCCGAAGAGATCGATCTGGCCCGGGCTCTTGCTCACCGCGGCAATCGGAGTGTGCTGCGTAAATTCGCCGGCCGAAACCCGACCCCAGCCATCCCAGCCTTCCTTCGAATTCCACCAGGCCGTATAGACTCCGCCATCCTTCCCCACCGCGAAGACATCGATCTGGCTGGGGTCCTTGCTCACCGCGGCGACGGCGGTGTTCTGGGCAAACTCACCGATGCCGATGCGCCCCCAATTGTGCCAAGCCGCCTTTCGCCTCGCTGCCGTGTACACACCGCCGTCGGTCTCGACCCCGAAAATGTCGATCTGTTCCCCGGGTCTCGCGACGGCTGCGATCGTGGTCTTTTGCGCGAAAGTAACCATGTCGTCCTCTCCTTCTGATCAGCGAGGGGCGTCATGCCGCCTCGCATCGCATCCGAGAGCACGCATTTACAGGCCGACAGGGGACACGGGCCGCCGCGGAGACATAGAATCGCCGCCATGAGGTCGCCGATAAACGTTCGCCGCGGGCGGATCGTCCTGCTCCTGCTCCTCGCCGCCGGTTGCGCGGCCCGGCCGCCCCTGACCACGCAGCAGTTGGCGGCGCTGGACGATCCACCGCCGCAAGTCGTCCAGAAAGTCGCGCGGTTCAGCCCGCCGACCGTCGCCTGGATCGAGAGCGTCGAGAAGGACTTCGAGACCGCCGGCCGCTCCCTGACTCCACCGGAGGTCCAGATGGCGACCGAGATCGGCGTCAAGGAGCCGGAACGGATCCGGGTCGTCGTGGCGAAGGCGTTCCCTCTCCCCGACGACCCGGCGCTGCGCGCTCTCCTGACCTCCTACGGCCTCGGCAGCCGCAACGAAGGGGGACGGACGATGGGCACCGTCATCTTCCTCAAGCCGAAGTACCAGAAGGATCGCTCGATCCTCGCCCACGAGATGGTCCACGTCGCGCAGATCGAACGCATGAGCCTCCAGGGCTTCATCACCCGCTACCTCACCGAGGTCGAAATGGTCGGTGATTCGGCGCCCCTGGAGGCCGAGGGGTATCGGAAGATGAAGCGGTATCGGTAGTAGCGGGGCAGGACCTCGCCCTGATCGCCGCTTGAGCCGAAACCCTCGAACTATGCCGGTGGGGTGATGCAACCCACACAGGAACAGGTGACGCACACACTGTGAGGGTTGGAGCCGGTCTCGGCGGCTGCGCCGGCGATTCCCCACAGTGTGGCCGACGAAAGGCAGCGCACGGTCTCGCGGTTCAAGCTGAGCGGCCCGGGCTTTTTCTTCATGATGCCTTCTCTCCCTTTTGTAGGCAGGACTCGGAGCGAGCCTCTGCGAGTGGAACTCTACCCCGATCGGCTTGGGCGGCGAGGACTCCGGAGTCCTGAGCCTCTCAGACATAGGTGGGCGAACCTGCGCCCCCAAGCTCCGCTGCTGCGACCTAAGTTCACCGTCATCCTAGAAATGTGGGATTTTGTAGGGGCGGCCCTATGTGGCCGCCCTGGGTGGGAGGCCGGTCCGGTCGAGAATCTCCCCCTCCCAGGGCGGCCACATAGGGCCGCCCCTACACATAACGTGCCACTTCTGGATTGATGAAGCAGCAAGTATGATTTATATGGCGTGTGCGTTCTGCGCTACGACAATGAGGCGGGCAAGGGGGATCACAAGCACGTCGGTGAGGAGGAATCTCCTTACGTTTTCACTACGCCGGCGCGATTGCTTGCCGATTTCTGGAACGACGTGGACCACTGGAGATCCTGAAATGCATGCAGTGACCCTGGAAGTCTCATCCCGCGAGGAGGCCAATCACCGTTTCCTGCAAGCGTTCGAGGGGGAGCCCCAAGGCGAGCTCATCAGCTTCGAGACGCCGGCGCTGCTGTTCAAAGTGCTGACGCAGAAACGCTGGGAGCTGCTGTCGGTGATGGCGGGCGCAGGCCCTTTGACCTTGCGCGAGCTGGCTCGCAGGGTCGGCCGAGACGTCAAGGCTGTGCATGGAGATGCTCATGCGTTGCTCGACGTTGGGATCCTGCGGAAGACGGACGAAGGCCGGATCGTGTTCCCGTTTGAGGCGGTCCGCGTCAACTTTGTGCTTCAGGCAGCCTGAGCGGGTTCGATGCCATCGTCGGCGCCTTGAGAGAAGAGGGTTGCGAGCGCATGGCCTCCAAGGAGTCATCACCCGTTACCTCACCGGGGTAGTGGTCGCAGCCTCGGCACCGCTGGAGGCCGAGGGTACCGGAAGATGAGGAAGTATCGGTAGGACCCACCCTTGCCCGGTTTGCCACCCGGGCCGGAAAAATCTAGGATTCATTGGAGTTTCTAGACGCAGGAGATCCTCTCTATGGCTATCAGGATCAAGAACGACATGGCGGAGAAGCTCGCTCGGCAGGTGTCTGCCGAGACCGGCGAGAGCCTCACCAAGGCTGTCATTCACTCCTAGGAAGAGCGCTTGGAGCGCCTCAAAGGGTGGAGGCCCGCTCCCGATCTCACTGAAACCTTGTTGTCGATGAGTCGCCGCTAGAACTGGTAGCTCTCTACATGAGATGAGCGCCTCGAACACAGGAGCCATCAGTCGTCTACTCTGCCTGGCTGTTTAGTTGTCTTCGGCTTCGGATCTACTTCGATTCAATGTGCAGTTGCTTCATTTTATGTCATCAGCCCTGATCTGCACCTTAGAATCGTCTCGCGGCACCCGCAAGTAGCCTGGAATATGAAACGATAGCTCGCCTGTGAGTTCCTCGTCCAATCTCACCCGCCTCGTCGTAGGCAACAACACCAAAGGCAAGAAACTTTCCTTCACGCCCTAAAAACTCGGCCGTAGCCGTAACGGTATGCCCAGGTGGTGTGGGCAAGGAATGTACAACGTCAACGGAAACGCCGACTGATAACTCACCCAGCTCTAGGTAAGAGCGGAGTAGGCGGGCAGCTGCAACCTCCATCAAGGCTATCATGCGTGATGTGGCGAACACGGCCGGGAATTCATCACTCGGCTCCATTTGCAAAGCGCTGGCCAAATCGTCGTTGCGAACCACCAGCTTCGCAGAAGCCGTTGCATGTAATGCTGGCTCTCGCATATCTATGACCTCGATCGAGAGTGACATTCAGATCAAAAGCGGAAATTTCTGAAGCACGGTTGTCCTTCTTCGCCTTCTTTGTGTTGTCGCCGTTCAAAAATATCTATAAACTAAATCCCAACGGCGCAAAAGATCATCTCAATCTAGGCCGACGCGCGCTCATCAGATCGCTTCAAGGCTATTCCCGCCTGAGCCAACTCATGAAGAGCTTCGTAACCTGCGCGAGGTGCCACTGGCCGCACTAAGTCCACTAAAACAACAACGCCGAATCCTGCCTTAGCACCGTCCAACGCGGTCGCACGAACGCAGTACTCAGTCGCAATTCCACAAACCGCGAGAGATTTGACGCCTCTTCTACGAAGCTCTCTCACCAATTCTGGAGCTTCGAACGCAGAATAGCCCGGCGCATTACGATCCGTTCCCTTACGTACAACTATGTCATCTTCCCGCGCTTCAAGTGCTGGCATCAGTTCTGCCCCAAGTGTACCGGCAACGCAATGCACTGGCCATGGTCCCCCATTCGCTTCGAATGATCTGTGATCCACCGGATGCCAGTCCTGCGTAAACACAATCGTACAGTCTCTCTTGCGAGCCTTCACAATGTATGATTTCAGAGGCTCCAACAGCGAGAGCGTGTCGGTCGCCTCAAGAGTTCCGCCTTTACAGAAGTCTCTTTGTACATCGACGACTATCACGGCCTCTGTCACCGCCAACGCTCCTTCCCAACGACCTCGACACGCACAAGCGTGTCTCCATTGGCGAGATATTCTTCACTTAGCTGAGAAGCGTCTTGGCCGGAAGTCCACCGCGTGACGAATTTCGCTGGGTCCCTATCGGTCACCGTCATTTGCAGTACTCGTCTAAGGGTAATCCTGGCAAAATAGAATACCACGTTGCGGTCATCGCCCTCTAGCGAGGCCTTTTCAAGGCGCGGTAACACAGTAAAAATTCGATCGTCAGCGCCTTGATCTGTTGGCTGCCAATCGCGTTCAGTAAGAGTGGAAGTAGACGCGATGGAACCAGAAAAACCTGCAGCTATCAGAGCATTTAGCGTAGCACTGACCATCTTCCCGTACCCGACAACGAATACGCCGGCGGCCGCAGGCTGAGGTCCATTTTTAACAAAGTTCTTGACTTCGTCAGCGGCAGTATCCGCAGTCACACCGTGCGTCTCAACCTCACCACCAAGCGCAAGGAACCGCTCACGAAATACCTCCATCCCACGCTGCCCGTAAGAGTCGTCTGACACGCCTGGCGTCCGTGTGATGTAAAAAACTGCGGCGTGTCCAACGGCACGCCTCCAGCGAAGAAATTCCGCAACGAGTTCGCTCTCTTCCTCAGACCTAATGTACCATCTCACCACACCGTTATTGGCATCTGCGAGGTCTGGAGCGCTTGCGACCGTGGCAACGAGTACTGGCGGCCGGCCTCCTTCCTTAAGGACCTCGTTCCGCCAAGCCCTAAAACCTGGCAGAAGGGGCTTGATCTTTGAGCTCATTGTCATCACAAAAAAAACTGCTCCTTCGGAATAATGAGATTTCATCTCCGTCAGAAGCTCTCCCGGAGTCGCCTCCAGTTTCATCTGGACATATTCGACGCGAGGAGCACCGTTTCCTTCACATTCTCTTTGTGCTTGGTCAAAGCCACGTTTCTGGACAAAGCCATCCTGATAGAAAGGATGGTCCAATGGACGTGTCCAGTCTGGCAAGAAGACAGCCACCGCCGGGAGTTTTGAGACATGCTTGGCAGAATACTGAAGGTAAGTCGGAATCAAAATTGTAGAAAGCACTAGCACCAGAACCACACACAACGCTGGCCATGTTTTCACATGTACGCTTACACCTATTAATGGAATGTGGATGTGAATGTCGGCGTGCTTCCTCAACTTGCTCATGAATCCCTGTCGCTCGGGGGAAGCAGCCTGTTTCTCCTCTGGGTCGGCCTTAATCATGCGCGATTTCCTCAAGGGTTTTGCCCCGTGTCTCTTTTCCAAGAACGGCGATAGAAGTTGCAGCCAGCAGCAGCATTAATGCATTCAGGCTCAAAACGCCCCCTTGCCCGATGTGGGGCAAAAGCCAACCTACGGTCAGCGGTGCAAGCACTCCTCCAAAGCGCCCAAATGCTGCCGCAGACCCAGCTCCAGTCGCTCTTACATGTGTTGGATAGAGTTCGGGTGTGTAAGTATACACGCCTCCCCACGCTCCCAGGTTGAAAAATGACATTAGCGATGCCCAAAGCAGGATGCCAGGTGTTGTTGTCGCTTGGCCGAAGAGAAATGCACATGTCGCCGACATTGCAAGATACGCTGAAATGACCGGCCTACGGCCCAGGCGGTCTACCAAGACGGCGGCGCTGAAATAGCCCGGGATCTGCGCAAGAGTTATCAACATAACGTACAGGAACGAGTTTACCATCGAATAGCCGGCTTTCACTAGCAAAGACGGCAACCAGATGAAAATCCCGTAGTACCCGAAAACTAGACAGAACCACAGAATCCAAAGCATAACCGTTCTTTGAAGATACGCTGGCTTCCAGAGATCGGCGAAGCTGGCACTTCGGAGGGATTCGGTCTTCAACTCGCTCGTTTCAGTCATCGGAGCTAGGCGCCTATGAATCCTTCGCTCTGTCTCAAGCTCCATCGCTGAAACGATTGCTCCCGCTTCCTCAACTCGTCCCTTACTCTCAAGCCACCTCGGCGACTCCGGTAGCTTCTGCCGAATGACCCAAACAAACACCGCGGGAACTGCGCCTACCAGGAAGGCGAGCCTCCATCCATGGCTAGGGATGAGCAGAAACGCGATCAGCGCAGCAAGAAACCATCCATAGGCCCAAAAGCTTTCGAGCACGACAATGAAACGGCCCCGATGGGCGCTAGGAATGAATTCCACCATCAGGGACGAAACCACTGGCAGCTCGCCACCCAATCCCAGGCCGGCAATGAATCTAAAGACCAACATCGCGCCCACATTCCAAGCTACGGCACACAGCGCGGTACCAAGAGCGAACACTAGCAGAGTAATTTGGAACACGGTCTTGCGCCCCCAACGGTCCGCCAGTATGCCTGAGACGAGGGCACCTACAAACATTCCTGCAAGACTGGCACTGCCAATTAGTCCAACTTCGGTTGGTGCCAATTTCCAGTCCTTTGCCAGAGGCGCCAGTACGAAGGTGATAATACCCACGTCCATCGCATCGAAGAGCCAACCGAAGCCATGCACCAGGAGTAGCCTGTAATGCATCCATGTAATAGGCAGCCGTTCAAGCCGGGCAGGGATCTGGGCAAGCATCTAGCCACCTCCGTTGCTTGATTACTCGAAACGGTTGAGATCCTTCGCCGCCTTCTCTGAGGAGGCTCGGTGAGATGCCTCAAGAGGATATTAGAAGAGCGTAATCAATACAATCATGTAGAAGTGTGCGCATATGTCGACTATGGTCCGCACGTTGATGGGCTACGTGGAGGTCCACCATAAGGCGGGCACTGGTCCTAAGCATCAAGAACGACAGGGCGGAGAAACTGGCTCGGCACGCGTCTGCTGAGACCGGCGAAAGCCTTATGAGGGAGGAGGTCATTCACTCCTTGGAAGAGCGCTTGGAGCGCCCCGAGGGAGGCAGTCTGCTCCTAATCTCGCCGAGCCCTGATGATGGTGATCAGCCGCCGCTCCAGTGCTCTGCCTGATCTCAAAATGTGGGATGCCGAAAAACCTGGGCTGCGACCACAATGGCGCGTTCCGCTGATGGAACACCCCGCGTGAGCCAAGGCCAAAAGCTGCAGCGGCAAGGCCGACCGACGGAAAATAGAAGACCGGAGGCGTCTTGCTGCGGCTTCCCCTTTGGCGTATTCCGGGCGCCGAAAAGAGAGAACCGCCGCTAGACTTCAAGCCCTGTCTTCGCCCACCGCTTCCGGAGGATCGCTTCGAAGCGGCCGCGATTCGCCTCATCCATCTCCGAGCCCGGCTTGACCCTTATCAGCGCCTCGGGCCTGAAGGGTATCTGTTGATCAGCTCCACCAACGAAGAGGGCACGAAACTCCGCCTCACTCTCATATTTGACGAGTTTGGTATACAGACGCTTGCGGACCTGCGCTTCACTCGTGTCAGTAAAGACATGTGCCGGTTCGAGCACATCGACATAGTCGACAGGCTTGACCTTTATGAAGAAGTCCGAGTCCTTGAGCGGGTCGAACTCCAGACACACTCCTCGCCCTTGGGAGGCATAGCTCTGCCATTGTGTTGGGATGTCTCCATCTACGGAGAAACAGATCACGCCGTACTGGTCTATGCTTCGCCGAAGCGAATCAACCACGGCAGGAGCGAAATCTGGCTTCATTAGATCCTCGTAATGTTCGCGGAGGTAGAAATCGCTTTCAGGCTCAGACAAATCCAGGTATTTCTGCGTCGGCTCTTGACCATAGCGGCTCTGCTTGAACTCGTCGAACGTGCAGCGGGTATTCACAGCAATGCGGCAGTCTTCGGGATCTTCCTGCTGCAGAACCCCAGGCGGCGCCCCATACATTGTGGAATCCAGCAAGATCTGCTCAAGGTGACCCCAGTGCTTCTCGTCTGCAAGGGGTCTGTAGCGATATAGCCGCTCCGGCATCTTGAACGCGGAACCGATCCAAACTTTAGGCATGACTCGACTAGCGCGTGGAAAGCGCGCCTATTTCTATCGGCATGTTAATGGATTGAAGAGCTAATCGAGTCGCCATGGTGAGGCTGAGCGCCGCGGAGCAGGCCACGCGCAGGGTCACGCCGAGACTAGCTAGCCGGCCCCGATGATTGTCCGACTTCAGGTCGCCACATCGGCCAGCGTTCGCAGAAAGGGAAGCAAGGCGGGGACTTCCACAGTGGCCGTCTTCCACACAATCGTCGTGTCGATGTCGAAGTAGCCATGGATAAGCCGGTTGCGCATCGAGACGATGGTCCCCCACGGTATCTGCGGCGCGGCGGCCCGGCCGTCGATTGAGACTTTGCTCGCCGCCTCGCCGAGGACTTCGATCGCATGCACCAGGGCAAAGAGGAGCATACGGTCTCGATCGAGGTCGTCACGGCTCCGTCCCTCCATGAACTGCGCCACGATTTCGGCGGCATCGATCATGTGGAGGATACGGATGCGATCCTCATCCCGCATATTGGACCTCTGCGCCACCCAGGACCTGATCGCGGAAATACCGGCTGAGATCCTGTGGGGTGCGCAGGTCGACCCTTTTCCCGCCCAGCATCGCGGCCAGCTCGGCCTCCATCGAGGCCAACCCGAGCAGGCCGGGCTCACAGCCGGGCTCGAACTCCACCAGCAGATCGACGTCGCTGTCCGGCCGTTCCGTGCCCGCGAGCGTGGAACCGAACAAGGACAGCCGACGGATGTGCTGCTTCCGGCAGAACCGCGCCAGTTGCTCTTCTTCGATCGCCAAGCGGGGCATAAAGTCACTCCCTTTCCGGACGGGTCTTCATTGTAACTGAGCTTGCCTCATACCCCTTGGTCATATATTTTGTCCGGGTCCTAGACCCGCTTCAACGCAGCGGGCGCTAACCAACAAGGAGAAGCCGATGAGAAAGAACCTGCTGAAGGGCAAACACCAGACCCGGGAGTCGCTCAAGCTCAACAAGGAAACTCTCCGTCTTCTCGAAGCGAACGAATTGGGATCCGTGGAAGGCGCGGGAAGCGCTACGGTGTGCCCCGGCGGGCTTACTACCTGCCCGCTGAACTAGCTCTCCTCGGCTCGACCAGGCTCCAGTGGGGGTGACCACTCCCGCTGGAGCCGTTGGATCCTGATGCCAGCCGGAAGCGGTCCTCCAGGGGTCCTTTTGCACAAGGACACTCTGGAGCCGAGTCAGCCCCCGCCGCAAACCATTGATTTTAGGTGACTTAAATGGTGCGCCCTAGAGGATTCGAACCTCTGACCTACAGCTTCGGAGTCTGTGCCAGGGGGGTTCCATGGTGTCTCGCCACGTCCCCCTAAGTCACTGACAGCATGGACATTTAGCGGCATCGCCTGTATCATACGGCATCATGCCAACCCATGCAAGCGCGTCCACCAGTGGTCCACCAGTGGTCCACGGCTATTCCGCGCGGGCCTTGAGGTCCACCCGTCAAACCGGAGGCACCCGACCATGAGGCGTGCAACTGCCCCCCTCTCCGATCTTCAGATCCGCACCGCGAGCAAAGGGACCCGCTTCGAGCTTGCGGACGGCGAGGTCCCCGGGCTCGGGCTCCGTGTCCTCCCGAGTGGACGCAAATTCTGGTTTCTGCGCTACGGCCCGAGTGGCGGCCGGCGTCGAATCACCTTCGCCGAGTACCCGGCCCTCAGTCTGAAAAAGGCGCGGGACAAGGCCCGGGAACTCCTTGGAGGCGTCAAGGTCCACGACCGCGACCCGATGGCCGAGCGGAAGGCCGACCGTGCCGCCCGCAAGAAAGCCGGAAGCGAGACGTTTGAAGCCCTCTCGGCCTTCTACCTGGAAGAGCACGCGAAGCGAAACAAGCGGCTCCGCGCCTGGAAGGAAGACGAGCGGAAACTACGGGTTGAAGTGCTCCCGGTGTGGGGCTCCCGGCCGGCCGCAGAGATCCGCCGGACTGATGTCCGCGAGTTGCTCGAAAGGATCGCATTGGATCGGGGTGGCGTCTGCGCCAATCGGACCCGGACCCTGATATCCCGGGTTTTCAGCTTCGGAATGGAGAGAGAGCGCGTCGAGACCAATCCCGTCCATGGCCTCAAGCGGCTCTATGCAGAGAAGCCGCGAGAAAGGGTGCTCTCAGAGGATGAGCTCCGCGCCCTATGGCCCTTCTTCGACCGCTTACAGCCGGCCGTCTCCGCCGCGTGGCGTCTGGTCCTGTTGACCGCCCAGCGGCCCGGGGAGGTGCTCTCTATGCGCTGGCGGGACCTTGAGCGCGACTCCCGGGGGTGGTGGTGGAACCTTCCGGCGGAGCTGACGAAAACCAACCGCGCGCACCGCGTGCCGCTATCGCCGCAAGCTCTCGCGGTGGTTGAAGCTCTCCGCCCCCTCACCGGCTCGACGGAATGGGTGTTCGCCTCCCGCGCGGACGGCAAGCGGCTCACGTGGTTGTCGCACAGCTCGGCGCGGCTCCGGGCGTGGTCCGGCTTGGACCACTTCACCCCGCACGACCTCCGGAGGACGGCCGCAACGTGGCTCGGCCGCTCCGGGGTCCGCCCTGACACCATAGACCAGCTCTTGAACCATGCCGCCGGCCGCATCTCCCGCACCTACAACCGCGCCGGCTATGACGCGGAAAAACGGCAAGCCGTGATTTTGCTCGGGGATCTTGTGGAAAGAGTCCTCGCGGGGGAGGAGCGGTCCAACGTGGTGAGGATTGCGGAGCGGGTGAGATGAAATCTTCGGCGCGGCCGGGGCGAAAAGGTGACGTTCACGCGGAGCCAATGATGGAAGAGAGCAAACCACTGGACGCGGAAAGGCAGCGGCAATTGGAGGCTTGGCAACGGTCCAAGGCCAAGTCAGTGAAGTTTTTCATAGAGCGTTCTCGGGTACTCTACGCGCGGAACCGAAATCCAATCCACGCGTTTACTGCCTACCGCATAGCGCGCCGTATGAAGCTCGACATTCCCGGATGGGTACTTGAGCTGTTCGACCAATGGGCCAAGGCTCTGTGCGTAGAGCGTCCGAAGGGGGGAAATGCGATTGTCGCCGCTCTCGGCCTGAAAGGAAGTGGCGGCGGCCCTTCAATCACGGCGCAGGCCGTCATTGACTCCCGCGACATGTTCATTGCAGAAAGCGTCGCTGTGCTGATCGAAGGTGACCCAAAGCCTGCCATGTTGGATGTTTTTAATCAGGTCGCGGACGAATACTCTCTCTCAAGCGAGCGCGTCGCGAGTATCTGGTACGAGCTGGCGCGCCCCGTCAAACGTTAGAAACTCTCAGAGTTTTCAACTTGCGGCGCCCCTAGGGCGGCGTGGTCCAATGGAGCGGTATCGCAGAGCATCGCATTCCGCTCTGTGTCACGGCGCAACAAAGGAGGCACCGAAATGATGTCTGTATCCCCGATCGTCTCCCCGATCATTCGCCCCGCTAAAGCCGCCCGTCTTCTGGGGATTTCCCGGGCGACTCTTTACCGCTGGGAGTCCTCCGGCCGGCTGGCGCCCCGAGTCATTCTCGGCCCTGGTGTGAGTGGCTGGAAAGAGGAAGATCTCGCCGCGTTCATCGCTGCGGCTCCCCGTGGTGGACCAGATTACCGTGAGAGTGAAGGGTGTCTTGAGTGAAGAGGAAACGACAATGGCAAGACCCCAGAGGGAAAGCCAAGAATCCCGCCCCCTATTCGTCAAAGGATCTGCGGTCGATTTTGAGGATTATGAACCAGACGCCGAGAAGGGAATCGTCGAGACCCTAAACAGAGATTACTATAACTTCCTGCTCGACAGGAATTCAGGAGAGCAGAGTCTATCAATCAAGTGCATGCCTCCTCTAGGACACCATATCGTCGAAAAGATAAAGCCCGAGATTACTCTAAACGGGCGAGCAGTAGCCTTAAAAGCCATTTGGCACTGCTCTCTCGACATCGGCATTAAGAAGGTAGCCGACTGGCCCGAGATTAAAGACTATGCCGCACTAAGAAGTGAGTTCCAGGAATTGGGCGATCTTGGGACGGATGAGGACAAGGATCTAGGAGACTTCTTGAGGGAATTTGGCTTTAAGCGGTTGGGCAGTTTCAAGCACCACACGTTCTATTACGGAGAGGAACCGAGAAAGTCACTCACTACCGTTCTTGAGACTCTGGGCGAGGATCGCATGGTGGTGGCAACTATAGCGTGTTTTGCCGCATGGGCGGATGAAGATTGCCTCGCAGAGAATACCAGGATAGAGTGCAGAGAGTACGTGGACCACTTCAGAAGCAGGGTGCGCTTCCGGCACTGTATGGGGAAAGCCGGATTAGCCCATCTCCGAGACGTGAAGCAGGGGCGGCACGTCGGGTGAAGCTCTCCACTTCACCAAAGCCGCTTCATGAAGTCTAACGCGGGAAGTCTCGTAATTCAGAAGGGGGACATCATGAAGTCCGGACGATGAAGCCGGAGACTTCACGGACTTCACATAGTGGGCCAGTAATAGAATAGTATAAGTATAAATAGGAGTGCCCGGCACGCCAACCTGTCCAGCCCGTCCAGAGGTAACAGCCACCCATGAAAGGCGTGACCCATGATAGCCCGTAGACAGCGCTGCACAGCCCACGTCTCAGACGGCTCCCGCCAGTGCGAACGGTGGGCGATCAACGGCTCTACCGTTTGTGCGACTCACGGTGGAAGAGCGCCACAGGTAAAGAAGTCTGCAAAGGAACGTCTCGCCGAATTGGTAGAGCCTGCATTGGCTGGACTACATAAGGCACTTCAGAGCAACGATCTAACTTCTATAGTGAAGGCATCTCAGATAGTCTTAGACCGTACAGGGTTTCATCCAACAAAAGCAGTGGAGTTATTTGGAAAGGACGGCGGACCTATTGAGACTCAAGACAATAACATAGAGGTAGACTCCCTCTCTGTCCCCCTGAAGCTATATATTCTCTTTGAGGGATCGGGCAAGAGACTGACACCGGACCAGGAGGAGATACTACTAGAGATGTTGGGTCCTGTTGGCCAGTTATTGACCGCTTAGAGGGGCAGCCTTTTAGGGCTCCCGGGCTGGCCGCTGATTAAATTTCTTCAGGAAAGCAGACGCATCCGGCGCACTGCGCACCATTTCCTCCATCGTTCTGAATTTTGCAATATCTTCTTCAAGATCTTTCGTGGAGAGATTGCCCACCATCTGCTTATGAGGATCTCTGTATAACAACTCTTCCAACGACCGTCTCATAGACATTTTTTGACTAACTTCGGATATGTACTTACCCCACTCCCAGGCAAGAAGGTCTGCGGTCTGTAATAGTGTCTCGCTGTCTTTAGGCTCGAAAGAATGAGAGAGATAGTGATAGCGATTAGAGCTGAGCGCCACCGAATTCATGAATCTTTCCACCTCACTATGATGTCTATGTCCGGCCTCAAATATATAAGCCACACGAGATTTGATGCCCAACCTGTCAAGGTGAGATGATATCGTCGATACAACAAGAGTACAACAAAGAGCATAAGCTGTTTTGAACCCGTCAAGCCCTGGCCATTCTACAGTTACGTCACGAGGGTTAAGCGAAAGAACAACTCCAAATTCAAAGTGCTTCAAGATAGCGTCTATCAGTTTGCGATACATCTGGTCACTGATGCTCGGGTCAAGGCCCTCAAAATCGCCTACTCGATTATTCATATCGGTAGCATGAAAAATTTTTCCACCCATTATCTTACGCCACCGTTTATCGAGCTTTTCTGCTTTCCCTGGGAAGTAGCAGTAAGCCGCGACACAAAAAGTGCCATCCTCGCGCTCGCTTTCGTCAAAGTACGCCGCTATCACGACAATAGCCCTTCTCTCCGAGGACAACTTAAATTGTTGGATATCTTCTCCTTCGGCATATCTTCTCCTTTCCTTCCGTAAGCTAGATCAAGTATCCATTTAGATACAAAGCCTGTACGGCTCCCGTGTCCGCGTTGGCAGGATTGCACCGGGGCTCACAGTCGCTCATAGGCTTCCGAATTCCCCATGGGATTGTAGCATCGCATCTCGCGAGAGCGCACGGAGACTCAGATTTTTTTGAACAGGGGGACGGCTGTAGGGAAGCAAGGTTGAACCGGCCCCAAAGTGAAGGCCGGCCCCGCTGTCGGAACCGGCCCGGAAGGTGCTAAGCGGGAGGGGTGGGTTTAAGCTCTTGGCCGCAAAGATCGCAAAGCAGAATTCCACCGCCGGAGAGAAACCCGTCCATTCCATCAAACCCACTTAGCCAAGCCCGAGCAAGATCCTCTCTCCCATAGCGGCACTCGGTTCTGTCCTTACCCGCCGCCCTCGCTTTCGCTCCCGCTCTGTACGCGGTGGATAGTCCCTTCCACGTGGCGGGCGGCTCGGTTTCGTCACACCATGCCTTTACGCTTTTCCTGTTCACCGCTTGCTCTCCCTGGGAAAACTAGAAGGGGCGGCCCCGTACAAAGGAACCGCCCCCCGATCCTGCTTGTGAGTCGAAAGAGGGGGCCGGCCCCGCTGTCGGAACCGGCCCGGAGGTACTACGCGGGAGGGGTGGGGATCATTGGAGCACTCGCGCGGGCCGTCTTCAGTCGCACGGATACTCCTCCCCGCGTCCAATTAGGAAGCGGTCGATTTCCTCCACGGCGTCCCGTAGGTTTCGCTGGATTGGCCGGGGGCCGTAGATCGGGCTGTGGTGGACCTTGGGAAGGTGCTCGACGGCCTCCCGCGCCGCTTTGAGCAAGGCGCCAAGCTTCCGCTTCTCCGTCTCCCGGATCATGACGAAGTCCGGCCGGCGCTGGCGGTCCAACTCCCGCAGGTAGCGGGCCGTGGCGTCGCCCGCGAAGATGAGGAAGCGGGGGACGTCCCGCTTGACCCGGCGGGCGGCATCGCGCCAGCTCTCCAGTTCCCAGGTTGTAGCCTTGAGGGTGACCGCCTCTTTCCGTTCCCTCATGGCTCAGACCTCATAGAGCATGATGCCGTTTGAGGTGGTGGGATCGGCTTCGATGCGTACCAGCTCGCGGCGGCGATCCTCCGGCAGCTCGGGGGCGGCGTCGAGGTCGGTCCAAGTGGCAAACCATCGCCCCAGGACGTGGAAGATGACCAACCCGGCCGTATCCGGGTCGTAGGGGGTGAAGACGTCCTCCGGATGCTCGACGGTCGCGGGGTCCGGGGCGGTGAATTGGATCGCTACCAGCCGGTCATAGAGGTCGCGGCGGGTGGCTTCCGTGTAGCGGATGAGGTCCGGGGGCGTGCGGTAGACTTCCGGCAGCTCGGGCATGGGGTGTTCTCCTGTGCTCGGGTCAGGTCCGGCGGCGTGGTCGCACACCCGCCGGGCCGTCTGGTTTGGTCCGCTCCCAGGAAGGGAGACGGAGGTTTGAACCCGGCGCCGCATTGGCGCCGGTCGTGTTTCTGGGAGAAGTGGCGCGAGGGAGGGGTGAGCCGGCCGGCTCGGCGTGGACCCAAGCGAGCGCACCAGTGGTCCACCAGTGGTCCACGAGCAAAAAGGGGCTCTGGAGCCACTTCAGCGGCTCGCTCGTAACTATCTGATTTTATTGGGCTTAGATGGTGCGCCCTAGAGGATTCGAACCTCTGACCTACAGCTTCGGAGGCTGCCGCTCTATCCAGCTGAGCTAAGGGCGCGCGTGGAAGTGCGCGGTGTTGAAAGAGAACCGGTAATGGCCTGCCTGGAGGGATTCGAACCCCCGACCCGCGGCTTAGAAGGCCGCCGCTCTATCCAACTGAGCTACAGGCAGCCGTGGTCTTGCGCGTCCGGTTCCGGCCCCTGAAAGCGCCGTCGGTATCGGGGCGCCCAGATTTGAACTGGGGACCCCCTGCGCCCAAGGCAGGTGCGCTACCAGGCTGCGCTACGCCCCGACGGAAACGCGCAGGCGGCACAGTGTAAGCGAGGCCGGCCGGTGAGTCAAATCGAGGCGAGCGCGACGGGCAGCGAGACAGCGCAGAAGGTCGCTGCCCCAAGCGCAGGGGAAGCCCGCCAGCCGTCGCTGAAGCTGGACACCGACAAAATCTGGCAGGGCGGAGCTCCCCCACGAGATTTTCTCGAAGAGTTTCAGAGGGGAGGCCCGCCCTCCGAGATTCTCTCCAAATTTTTGAAAGGGGAAGCTTCCCCTCCGAGTTTTTTTGGGCATCTTTGGGAGGGGAGGCCTCCCCTACGGGTTTTTTCGGAAAAGTTTGAGAGGGCGAGCCTCCCCCTCCAAAAGATGGGTCTGGCCATCCGTCTGTGGCATCATTCCCTGTCCGCCATGCCCAAGCTCCGATTCATCCGATTCGCGGTCTTCCGCCGCCTGCTCCGGGCTCATCCGCGTCTCCGGCGGACGCTGTTCGCCGTGGCCGCCGTGTGCGTCCTCGTCTTTGTCTTCGTCGGCTGGCTGCTCTTCCCATATCTCCGGACATTCGGCGACATCGGCGCGGGCCCCGAGAACGCGCCGTCGCGCCTCTACGGCCAGGCGGCCGAGCTGCGGGTGGGCGACGAGATGGATCCCGAGGAGCTCGCCGGACAGCTCCAGGCGCTGGGCTACCGCTCGTATGACGAGGACGCGCTTCCCAGCGGCCGCTACCGGACCGGCGAGGATGCCCTGTCGGTCCGGCTGCGCCGGCGGATGACGCCGCGGGGGAGCGTCCCCGGCGAGACGCTGCTGGTCCAGTTCAAGAAGGGGAAGATCGCCGAGATCCGCGCCGACGGCCGTCCGGTCGCGGCGACCGAGCTGGAAGCGCCGGTGCTCGCCACCTACTATGGCGACGAGGCGCGGGAGAAGTGGCCGGTGCAGGTCGCCGATCTCCCCGAGCCCGTGGTGCGGGCGGTGCTCGCCGCCGAGGACGACTCGTTCTACTGGCACCCGGGCGTGTCGCCTACCGGCATCGTGCGCGCCCTGTTCGTCAACCTCCGCCATGGCGGGGTGACGCAGGGGGGGAGCACCCTCACCCAGCAACTGGTCAAGAACGTCTTTCTGACTTCGGAGCGGAGCTACTTCCGCAAGTTCCGCGAGGCGTTCATCGCCGTCGCCGTCGAGGTGCAGCACCGCAAGAAGACGATCCTTCAGGGGTACCTCAACGGCATCTATCTCGGCGGCGCCAACGGCATCCAGTACTACGGGATCGGCACCGCGGCGCGCGCCTTCTTCGGCAAGGACGCCAGCGAGCTGACCCTGCCGGAGGCCGCGGCGCTCGCCGGCATGATCAAGTCCCCCGGCTTCTACTCGCCGGTCGCCCACCCCGACCACGCGCGGCAGCGGCGGGACGAGGTGCTCCGCCGCATGGCCCAGCTCGGCTGGGTCGACGCCGGCGCCCTCGCCGCCGCCTTGGCCACCCCGGTCGAGACCTCCCCGATGCGCCTCGGCGACCGCGTCGCGCCGCACTTCGCGGACGCCATGGCGAACGAGGCCCGCGACCGCTTCGGCCTCCGGCGCCTCGGCAACCGCGGCGGCCATCTTTTCTCGACCCTGTCGATGCGGGATCAGGCTCTCGCCGGCAAAGCGGTGACCGACACGTTGCGCAACCTCGATCGCCAGGGGCGGCGGGGCGACGAGCCGCTGGAAGCCGCGCTGATCTCGGTCGATCCCCACTCCGGCGCCATCCTTGCCTACGTGGGGGGCCGGGACTTCGGGAAGAGCGAGTTCGACCGCGTCTCCCAGGCGCACCGCCAGGCCGGGAGCTGCTTCAAGCCGATCGTCTTCGTGGCGGCGCTGGAGAGCGGCAAGTACTCGCCGGCCTCGAAGGTGCTGGATCAGCCGCTCACCCTCAAGGCGGGCGGCGGCCGCTGGACGCCGAAGAACGCCGACGGCGAGTTCCTCGGCGAGATCACCGTCCGCACCGCCCTGGAGCAGAGCCGCAACGTGCCGCTGATCCGCCTCGCCATGGCCGTGGGGCTGGACAAGGTGGCGGCGACCGCCCACCGGCTGGGGATCGACTCCGACCTCGAGCAGGTGCCGGCCATGGCGCTGGGCGCCGCCGCGGTGACGCCGCGCGAGGTGGCGACGGTCTATTCGACGCTGGCCAACGGCGGCTCCCGTCCCGTGCTGCACGGACTCGCCACGGTGCTCGATGCGGAGGGGCAGCCGGTCTCTGAGCCGAAGCCGAAGAAGGCGGAGACGGCGATGAACCCGCAGGTGGCGTTCATCACCACCTCGGTGCTCGAAGGGGTGGTGCAGCGGGGGACGGCGCGGGGGGTGCAGCGCTACGGCATTCCCGGTCCGCTGGCCGGCAAGACGGGGACCACCAACGAGGCGCGCGACAGTTGGTTCGCCGGCTACCGTCCGGACCGCGTGACGGTGGTCTGGGTCGGCCGGGACAACCCTGGCGCCACCACCCTCTCCGGCTCGCGCGCCGCCCTGCCCATCTGGGGGCTCTACATGAAGGCCGCCCTGGGGGACAGCGCGCGCGGCAAGTTCGTCGAGCCGGCCGGCCTGGAGCATGCCCTGATCTGCCGCCAGAGCGGCCTTCTGGCGCGGCCGATCTGCCCGTCGCAGATCAACGAGGTCTTCCTCCCTGGCCAGAAGCCCACCCAGATCTGCAACCTCCAGCACGAGCCGCGCTTCGAAGAGGCCCAGCACGACTTCGGCCAGCGCCTGGGGGACTTCTTCAAGCGGCGGTTCGGCAGCCTGTTCGGCGGGGGCGAGGAGAAGGGGGAGAAGCCGGAGGGAGCGCCGCCTCCGGCGGACCAGGCGCCGCCGGGGGAGAAGCCGCCGGGGCGGTAGGCGCGTACAGGGCCGGCGGTGAAGTTCGAGACGGCCTGCGCAATGCGCCCCCCACCCCGAAACCTCACCCCCGGCCCCTCTCCCACCGCCCTCCCGCCAGCCGGGAGAGGGGGGGCCCGCGATCCAAGGGTGGTGTCCCACTGAAACCTGAAGCAGAACGGCCTCCCTCTCCACTTGTGGAGAGGGATCGAGGGTGAGGCTTCGAAGCGCGGATCGCCCCATCGGGCACAGGCATATTGGAACGCCTTCCCCCTACGCGAAGATCCGCGGCGCCTCCGCCGCCGGGGCGGCGTCGTCGGTGGTCAGGAGGTTCCCCGCGGCGTCCATGTAGCGCCCCTGGCCGATGTCGAGCAGGCAGCGGTTGCGGCCGCGGCGTTTGGCTTCGTAGAGGGCCTCGTCGGCGACTGCCCTATGGAATCTTCATGCACAGCTCGACGTCCCACCCCATGCTCCAAGTGGCGGACTACTGCTGCTGGGCCATCAACAGGAAATGGAAGGACGGAGATCTCCGCTCCTTCTCCAAGATCGAGAGCGTGGTGCTGACCGAGTTCGACGTTTTCCGCGGAGGGAAAAAGGAGTACTACTAAAAAACGAGACCCGCTCGCCTATCTCCTGGGGAGAAGAGCCCCATGGGCTCTTTCGGCAAGCGGGAACCTTTTCGCGTCGAAAGATACCTCGATTGCGGCGGAACGTCAAGAGGCCTACGCAAAAATCCGCGACGCCTCCGCCGCCGGGGCGGCGGAGGAGTCCAAGCCGCCGCCGTAGAGCGTTCGCGGTCAAAAAAAGAGGAGGGCCGAACCGCGGCCCTCCCCTTCACGGCGCTGACCGCATTTACTTCGCCGCGGTTGCCTCACCCTCTTTCTGGACTGCCGATGTCGCCGGCGGCGGGGCGGGATCCTTGGTGGCCTTCTTCTTCCGCGGCCGGCGCGGCTTGAGGCCGAAGCCGAGCAAGATCTGGCTCTCGAAGCCGAGGTTGGCTCGGAGCGAGGCGGCCAGGGAACCCTGGATCGTCTTGCCCTCCTTCACCAGATCCTTCCGCTGGCGCACGGTTTCCTGCACAGCGCCGCGCAGCTCCTGCTGCTTGGCGTCCATCGCCTTCGCCTGCGAGATCACCGCGTCGAGCGCCTTGGCTTTCTCGCTGAGGAAGGGCATGTCCGTAAGATGAGCCTGGAGAGCAGTGCCGAGCAGCTCCCAATCCGAAATGAACTTTGCAAGGGCCTTTCCAGCCATGGTCTTTCTCCTGTTTTGAGTTGAGCGGTTCTTGGTTTCCGAGAGTCATCCCGGACCCTCTGCCTGGCATGGACGACAAAAGTTAAGCCTGCTCTCGATTTTTCGCCTCAAGCCTCCTTTCCAGTTCACCAAGCGAATCTTTCTTGATTTCCTCGGATCGACTCAAAGGAGATTAACACATCTTTTTCGGATGTCAAGCATGGCAAATCGGAATGATACGCGTCTCTGTTGAACCCCGAGGCTTTTGCCAAGGACCGCTCGGGGTTTTAGCTTGAACCTCTGGGGTTTGGGAAAGTCCGCGAGGGTTTTGCGTTGGACCGGCGAGGTCGAGAGCTTGTCTCGGCGGGATCGAGTCATTTCCCCGGAGGGCCAAGCGATGCTTCCCGAGGTCGAGGACATTCCTCCCGGTGTTCAACGCATTCGCCCGGAGGTCCAACGCATTCGCCCGGAGGTCCACCGCTGGATCGTCGGGGCTCAACTCATTTCAGGGGAGGTCCTACGCGAAGATCCGCGGCGCCTCCGCCGCCGGGGCGGCGTCGTCGGTGGTCAGGAGGTTCCCCGCGGCGTCCATGTAGCGCCCCTGGCCGATGTCGAGCAGGCAGCGGTTGCGGCCGCGGCGTTTGGCTTCGTAGAGGGCCTCGTCGGCGAAGAGGATCAGCTCGGCGGCGGTCTTGACGTAGAGCTCGGGGAAGGAGGCGACGCCGGCGCTCAGGGTGAGGGGGATGCGCTGCCCTTCGACCTCCAGCTCCAGGGCCTCGACGGCGGCGCGGAGGCGCTCGGCGACGGCCAGACCGGCTTCCCCGGAGGTGGCCTCCATCAGGAGGACGAACTCCTCGCCGCCGTAGCGGCAGCAGAGGTCGTCGGCGCGGCGGATCGACTTCAGCACGCCCGCGACGGCGACCAGGGCGGCGTCCCCGACCGGATGGCCGAAGGTGTCGTTGATCCGCTTGAAGTGGTCGAGGTCGCAGAGCAGGACCGCCATGGCGCCGCCGGCCTCGCAGCAGCGGCCGTGCACCTCGTTCAGGCGCCGTTCGAGGACCCGCCGCATGGCGACGCCGGTGAGCGGGTCCTCGCGGGCCTCGCGGTCGAGCAGGCAGCGCTGGACGGCGGCGGTCATCTGCGGCAGCAGGCGGTCGAGCAGCTCGACCTCGCGCGGATCGACGAGGCGGGGATCGCACCAGAGGCGGATGCGGCCGAGCGCGGTGCCGTCCGGGCGGGCGCGCAGGAGGCGTTCGAGGATCTGCCACTGGGTGCGGCGATGGAATCCGGGCAGGAACGGCGGGTAGCGGTCGGGCTCGGGCACTCCCTCCTCCAGCGCCTCGGACTGCGGGCCCCACCACCAGCTCTTCAGCTCGCTCCCCGGCGCCAGCGCCTCGAACTGGAACCAGAAGACCTTGAGGACGTTGGCGCACTCGGTGTGGAGGCGGTCGGCGGTGGCGGTCATCTCCTCCAGCGGCGTGGTCATCCGGTGGCTGGCGCGGCGGAGACGCTCGAGGTTGCGGGCGCGGTCCTGCGCCTTCTGCCGCAGCAGGCCGTGGCGGGTGGTCTCGACGGCCAGCCCGCCCAGGCAGGCGGCGAGGAAGGCGGCGAGCGGCCAGCCCGCGCGGTCGCGGCTGCCCACGAGGAGGATGCCGGCGCCGGCGATCCACCCCCCGGCGTCGACCGCGAAGGGGAGGAGGAGCGGCACCCCCTTGAGCGGCGCCTCGGGGCGCCGGAGCTTGCGGTCGGCCGCTTCGAGGCCGATCCAGACCAGGAGGTAGGCGATCGCCGCGGCGAGCAGCGACGGCACCAACCCCCAGCGGCCGCCGAGCCCCACCCAGGCCCCCCCCGCGGCGAGGGTGGCGAGGGCGGCGCGGCCGGCGCTCTCCAGCGAGCGGGGGAGGAAGCCGCGGCGCTCCTGGGGCTGCAGGGCGGCCAGGCGGTGGACGATGCGCAGGGAGAGCTCGACGACCAGCAGGAGCCCGGCCGCCAGCGCCGCCGCCGGCGCGGCGCCGGAGAGCTGGAAGGCGGCGGGGAGGATCATGGTGCCGAGCCCGAGAGTGGAGATCCCCGGCGCCGGCCGGTGGCAGGCCGCCGCGGCGCCGGCGATCACCAGGGTCACCAGCAGCCAGGCCGGCATCGGCTCGCCGCGGCCGAGCGCCGGCACGCGCAGGGCGACGGCGAGGGCCAGGACGCCCCCGGCCGTGGGCAGCAGGGACGCCCAGAGTTCGCGGGGCGATCGGGAGCGCTTCATGGAATGAGTGGAGACGAGCCTCGGTTGATGGTAACCCAGGGGGCGGCGTGCCGCGCAACATTTCGGTTCTCCGCGCGTACCACCCCCGAGCGGAGCGTGACGTTCGCCCGCGACTCCGCTATCCTGGCTGGGCCATTGGCCTTCGGAAATAATCCCGACGATTTCGACTCGAACCTGAGGAGGATCCATGATTCGCAAGACTTTCGCGCTGCTGCTCGTCGCCGGCCTGACGGGCGCCGCGCTGCACGCCCAGACCGCCGACGACATCATCAACAAGCACCTACAGGCCCGCGGCGGCAAGGACAAGATCAAGGCCGTCCAGTCCGAGCGCATGACCGGCAAGATGACCATGGGCCAGGGTATGGAGGCCCCGGTCATCATGGAGCTGTCGCGGCCGAACAAGCTGCGCATGGAGTTCACCATCCAGGGGATGACCGGCATCCAGGCCTACGACGGCAAGGCCGGCTGGTCGGTGATGCCGTTCATGGGCAAGACCGACCCGGAAGCGATGTCGGCCGACGAGATCAAGCAGACCGAGGACCAGGCGGACATCGACGGCCCGCTCGTCGACTACAAGGAGAAGGGTCACCAGGTCGAGCTGATCGGCAAGGAGGACGTCGAGGGCACGCCGGCCTACAAGCTGAAGGTGACGAAGAAGAACGGCGACATCGTCAACCTGTTCGTCGACGCCGACCAGTACATGCTGATCAAGGAGTCGGGCAAGGTCACCGTCCGCGGCCAGGAGATCGAGAGCGAGACGACCTTCGGCGATTTCAAGCCGGTCGACGGCGTGATCTACCCCTTCTCGATCGAGTCGAAGGCCAAGGGAGCGCCCGCGGGGATGGCGATCACGGTCTCCAAGATCGAGGTCAATCCCACGCTCGACGCTTCCCGCTTCGCCATGCCGGCCGCCGCTCCGAAGCCGGCCGCGAAGCCGGACGCCGACAAGAAGGAGACCCCGGCTCCCGCGAAACCTCCGCGGTCGTAAGCCCCGGGCGCGATCCACAGACGAAGTCCCGAGGGGAGGCGCCGCGCGGCGGCTCCCCTCTGCCGTTCCTTCCCTATTCCCCATGGATTCCTTTCTAGGGAGACGTGTATGCAATGGACCGTCATTTCAAGGCTAGCCCTGGCGGCAGCCGGCCTGCTGATCGGAGCCACGACCGCGTGGTGCGCCGACGTCGAGATCGATTCGAACACCTTCGGCGGGATTGAAGCCCGCTCCATCGGCCCGGCCACCATGGGCGGCCGCATCGCGGCGATCGACGCCGTGGCGCAGGATCCGCTGACCATCTATGTCGGCGCGGCCGGCGGCGGCGTCTGGAAGTCGAGCGACGGCGGCCTCTATTTCAAGCCGGTCTTCGACGACTACAACCAGTCGATCGGCGCCATCACCATCGATCCCAAAGATCCTAAAAAGGTCTGGGTGGGCACCGGCGAGTCGTGGACCCGCAACAGCGTCTCGGTGGGGGACGGCCTCTACAAGACGACCGACGCCGGCGACACCTGGCAGAGGGTGGGGCTGGAGACGACCGAGCGGATCGCCCGCATCCAGGTGAGCCCGGTGGACGGCAACACGGTCTGGGCCTGCGCCACCGGCCATCTCTGGGAGAGCCACCCGGACCGCGGCGTCTACAAGACGACCGACGGCGGCAAGAGCTGGAAGAAGGTGCTCTTCGTCGACGCCGAGACCGGCTGCTCCGACCTCGCCATCGATCCCCAGGACCCCTCGATCCTCTACGCCGGCATGTGGCAGTTCCGCCGCACCCCCTACTCGTTCTCGTCCGGCGGCAAGGGGAGCGGCCTGTACAAGTCGACCGACGGCGGCGAGACCTGGAAGCCGCTCAAGACCGGGCTGCCGACCGGTGACAAGGGGCGCATCGCGGTGGCGGTGGCGCCCAACCGGACGAGCGTGGTCTACGCGCTGGTCGAGTCGAAGGACACCGCCCTCTACCGCTCGGACGACACCGGCGAGAGCTGGCGGCCGGTCAACGACTCGTTCAACGTGCAGGTGCGGCCGTTCTACTTCGCCCGCATCGTGGTCGATCCCACCGACTTCAACACGATCTACAAGCCGGGCCTGTCGCTCTCCATCAGCACCGACGGCGGCAAGTCGTTCAACGCCGCGATCAGCCTGAGCAACGGCTTCGGCGGCGGCCCCCACAGCGACCACCACGCGCTCTGGATCAACCCGAAGAACCCCAACGAGCTGCTGCTCGGCACCGACGGCGGCGTCTACATGTCCTACAGCCAGGGGCGGGCGTGGCACCACATGGGATCGCTGCCGGTGGCGCAGTTCTACCACGTCAGCTACGACATGGCGCGACCGTACCGGGTCTACGGCGGCTTGCAGGACAACGGCTCGTGGACGGGCCCCTCGGCGGGGCTCGGCGGCGGCGTCCAGAACAAGGACTGGGTGAACATCGGCGGCGGCGACGGCTTCTGGGCCTTCAGCGATCCCACCGATCCCGACCTCGTCTACTCCGAGTACCAGGGGGGCGAGCTGTCGCGCCGGCAGGTGTCGACCGGCGAGGAGAAGTCGATCAAGCCGCTGCCGGGCGCCGGCGATCCCCCCTTCCGGTTCAACTGGAACACGCCGATCCACCTCAGCCCGAACGATCCGAAGACGATGTACATGGGCGCGCAGTTCCTCTTCCGCTCGCGCGACCGCGGCGATTCCTGGGAGAAGATCTCCCCCGACCTGACCACCAACGATCCGAAGAAGCAGCGGCAGCAGCAGTCGGGGGGGCTCTCGGTCGACAATTCGAGCGCCGAGAACCACACCACGATCTACTCGATCGCCGAGTCGCCGAAGGACGCCCAGGTGATCTGGGTGGGGACCGACGACGGCAACCTGCAGGTGACCCGCGACGGCGGCAAGAGCTGGACCAACGTGGCGCCGAACGTCGCCGGCCTGCCGAAGGGGACCTGGGTGTCGTGCGTCGAGGCCGGCCGCTTCGACGCCGCGACCGCCTTCGCCACCTTCGACGGCCACCAGACCGGCGACATGAAGCCCCACGTCTACAGGACGGCCGACTACGGCAAGAGCTGGACGCCGCTGGTGACGACCGACGCCGTCTCGGGCTACGCCCATGTGGTGCGGCAGGATCTGGTGAACCCCGACCTCCTCTTCGTCGGCACCGAGTTCGGCCTCTACGTCTCGGTGGACGGCGGCGGGCGCTGGGCGCGCTTCACCGGCCGGCTGCCGAAGGTGGCGGTGCGCGACATCGCCATCCACCCCCGCGAGGGGGACCTGCTGCTCGCCACCCACGGCCGGGGCGTCTACATCGTCGACGACCTGACGCCGCTGCGCAAGCTGACCCGCGAGGCGCTCGACGCCGATGTGACGATGCTGCCGTCGCGGCCGACGCCGATGGCGATCCCCGCCAGCGTGCAGGACTTCCCGGGCGACGACGAGTACGTGGGGTACAACCCGGAGGATTCGGCCACCATCACCTACTATCTGAAGAAGCGCCATCTGTTCGGCGACCTCAAGGTCGAGGTCTACGACGCCCAGGGGAAGCTCCTCTCGACCCTCCCGGCCGGCAAGCGGCGCGGCATCAACCGCGTGAGCTGGCCGATGCGGCTGGCGCCGCCGAAGCTCCCCCCCGCCAACTCGCTGGTGATCGGCTCGCAGTACGCCCTGTTCGGCCCGCGCGTGCCGCTCGGCACCTACACGGTGAAGCTGATCGACGGCGCCAAGACCTACACCAGCCAGGTGCAGCTCGTGCCCGACCCGCGCTCCAAGCACTCGGACGCCGACCGGGCGGCGCAGCAGGAGACAGCGCTGGCCCTCTACGGCATGCTGAGCCGCCTGACCTATGTGGCGGACACCGTGAAGGCGCTCGAGGACGGCGCCCATCAGCGGGCCGCCAAGCTGGCCGCGGGCGACCGCCTGCGCCAGCAGCTCGACAAGCTGGAGACCTCCCTGGAGAGCTTCCGCGCCACGCTGGTCGCCACCGGCCCGGGCGGCTGGCTCTCGGGCGAGGAGCAGCTCCGCGAGAAGATGGCCAAGGTCTACGGCGGCGTCAACGGCTATGACGGCCGGCCGACGGCGTCGCAGGTCGACCAGGTGAAGGTGCTGGGCGACCAGCTCAACGCCGCGGAGAAACGGCTGGCCGCGGTAGAGAGCGGCGAGGTGGCCGCGGTGAACCGCGAGCTGGAGAAGCGCAAGCTCGAGCCGCTCAAGGCGCAGAGCAAGGAGGACTGGGAGAAGAAGGACGGCGTCCGCGCCGCGACCCCGCCGGCTTTCCTGCCCTTCACGTTCACGGCAGTGGGGGATGTCGAGGGGGATTGAGGCGGCGGGGAGCCCCTCACTCCCCAACCCCTCTCTCCCATCCCTCCACCCGCCCTGCCGGGGAGAGAGGGGCTAAAACAATCCTGATCGCAAGGGTCTGGGTTGTTTTTGCTTTTCTCCCTCTTCTCCCCGGCAGGGGCGGGTGGAGGGCTGGGAGAAGAGGGCCGGGGTGATGAGGGGCCCCGTAAAAAGCAAAACGGGAGGAGGCCTTCTCAGGCTTCCTCCCGTCCGGGTGGCGCGGGCTTCAGGCTTACGCCAGACCCTGGCGACGCTCTTCCATCAGCTTTCTCGCGATCTTCTTGCGAGCCTGGACGGTCTTGCGCTTGCGCTTCACCGAGGGCTTCTCGAAGTGCTGCCGCTTACGCAGCTCGGTCAGGATTCCAGACTTCTCGACCTTCCGCTTGAAGCGGCGCAAGGCGTTCTCGAAACTCTCCTCCTCGCGCACATGCACAACGGGCATCGACACTCACCTCTTTTCGGGCACGGATAGAAGCGCCCCCCGGGCTTCGGGGGGCGCGGACTTCGAATTTCGCTCAAATCCGCCGAAAAGTCAAGCCGCGCCGCGGGCCGCCGGGGAGGTCAGGGGAGGGGAAGGCGGCGGGTGCACGGCGTCGAAATCGGTGAGGTAGACGACCATCGTCCCCTCCTCGCGATGGAACCAGACGGCCGCCGCCGAGCCGCCGGCGTCGCGGGGGTAGAACCAGCCGACCACGTTGTGGTCCGGATAGCCCCGCACGTTGTTGACGTTGGGGGCGCCGAGGAGGCGGCGCACCTCGTCGGGCGCCATCCCCTTCCGGGCCTGGGCGAAGGTCTGGCGCGTCATGTAGCGCCGCGCCTGGGCGCGCGCCAGCTCCTCCTTGAGCCGCGGGTTGCCGGCGTCGACCGCCAGCGCCTGGGTGAGGATGTCGATGGCGCGCTGGAAGTCCCCACCCTGCTCGAGATAGGTGCGGGCGAGCTGGATCTCCTCGTCGCTGCGCAGGCGCAGGGCGGCCTGCTGGCGGGCGGTCGGCGGCTCTCCCTGGAGGGGCGGATCGGCGTTGATGTAGGCGGCCAGGCGGCGATTGAGCTCGCCGGCGAGGCTCTCGGTCTCCTTCTGGAGCTTGGGGTCGGGAGCGCCGGCGAGGCGCGCCCGCCGCTCGGCGAGCTGGCCCTCCGTCCGCTCCAGCCAGGACCACTCGGCGTCGGCGGCCGCCGGCTTCCGCGCCGCCGGCGCCTCGGAGCGCGGCCGGCACCCGGGAACGGCGGCCGTCAGCGCGCCCGCGAGCAGGAGGGCCGGGATCGCCAGGAAACGTTGCACCGATCGAACGTACCATAGGCCCCAGGGGGGTACAAGGCGGCGGTCCGCGGGCTTTAAGCCTTTGTCATGAATGGCTTTCCTTGACACCGTGCGGCAGGTTCCAGAATAATCAAGCTCCCTTAGTTGGTTACTACGCTTCAGTGGACGGCCGCGGAGAGCAACGGATGTCCCTTTCGGAAAAAATCCAGGAACTGAACAGCGAGATCGCCTCGACGGTCGAGCGTGCCCTCACGGAGCTGCGCCAGGATATCGCCCAGCGCCTGCGCGCCAGCAGCGACGAGGTCCAGCGGCGGCTGGAGGAGTTCACCCCTTCGCTGCCCGCCTCCTTCCTCTCCCACGACGATTTCGGTCCGCACGAGCGCGCGGTGGGCTCCAGCTCCCGGCAGGCCGCCCAGCGCGAGCTGCGCGACGCCCTCGCCGGCATCGACCGCGCCCGCTCGCAGGCGGACATCCTGGCGGCGCTGCTGCGCGAATCCGCGCCGTACGCCTCGCGGCTGGCCGTGCTGCTGGTGCGCGGCGGCGAGCTGCGCGGCTGGGGGAGCGAAGGGTTCGGCGACGCCGAGGGCGCCATCCGCGGCCTCGTCCTCACCGCGCCGGAGGGCGCCTGGAGCCGCCTCGAGAGCGCCCAGGGCACCCTGACCCTCAGCGCCGCCGACTGCGCCGTCCTGTGCAGCCGCGTCGAGAGCCCGCTGCCGCAGAGCGGCGTGCTGGTGCCGGTGGTGCTGCGCGACCGCGTCGCCGCCGGCCTCTACGCCGACCGCGGCGACCACGGCAAAGAGGGCGGCGGCGAGCTGGCGGTCGAAGCGCTCCAGATCCTCGCCCACGCCGCGGCGCAGGCGATCGAGACGCTCCCCTTCCGCGAGCGTGCCGCGACCCCCACTCTTACCCTCGACGGCACCAGCGACAGCGGCGGAGCGCCGGCCGCGGCTCCAGCGGCCGTCGAGCCGCCGGCCGCCGAGCCCGAGCCGGTGCAGGCCGCCGCGCCGGCGCCTGAACGGGAAACCGAGCCGGAACCTGAGCCGGAGGCGCATGCCGAGGCCGCGCCGGAGCCGGTTCATCCGGAACCTGTTCACGCGGAGCCCGCCCACGCGGAGCCCGAGCCGCCGGCCGCGCCGCCGCCGGCCCGTTCGGTCGCTCCAACGCAGGGCTGGGCGCCGGCTATCCCTCACGTCACCGAGGCGATGCCGCTCCCCGGCATCCCGCACCTCAGCGCGCCCATGGTGGATACGGAAGAGGAGAGCCCGCGCGCCGAGCCCTCTCCGGCGATGACCGAGGAGGTGCCGCGCTACCCCCGCTCGGTCGAGCCGGAGGCGAGCCCCGACACGACCGTCCTCCTCCAGCGCTCCAGTTTCCAGGGCGCGGAGCCCGCGGCGCCGGCCGCTCCGCCACCCGGGGCGACGACGGTCACCCCGATCCGGCCGCTGCCGCTGACCGAGGAGCCGGCGGTGTCCTACGAGCGCGCGGCGGGCACGCCGGAGGTGCGGCCGCCGAGCGACGTCGACGGGCCCGGGTGGGCGTTCGCCACCACCCGCGTGCCGGTGAGCTCCGACAACCAGGCTCAGCACGAGGAGGCCCGGCGCCTCGCCCGCCTGCTGGTGAGCGAGATCAAGCTGTACAACGAGGAGCAGGTCGAAGAGGGCCGCCGCAACCGCGACATCTATGAGCGGCTGCGCGAGGACATCGACCGCTCGCGCCAGATGTACGACGAGCGCGTCGATCCCCAGATCCTGCGGACGACCGATTACTTCTACCAGGAGCTGGTGCGCATCCTGGCCGCCGGGGACTCGAAAGCGCTGGGCATCTGATCCGTCCCGTTCCGAACGGGCTCCGGAACGTTTCCGGAGCCCCCAGTTTGAAAGACGTACGAAGTAGATCGCGAGATGGAAACACGTGAGAAGTAAACCGTCGATCCGCCACCGCGCCGCCCTCCTCCTGCTGCTCCCCCTGCTGCTGGGTTCCGCCACCGCCTCGCCCCCGTCCTCCCCGACCTACCCCGGCCCGCTCGCCGGCCATCCGGACCGCGCCGCCCTCGCCTACGCCGAGGCCGCGACCGCGGTGCGGCGCAAGGACTGCACGGCGGTGTACAAGGCGCTGACGCCGATCCTCTCGGGGCACGACTCGGAGGCCGGCTTCGCCCAGCTCCTCCTAGGCCTCTACGCCCGCTCCTGCGGACAGGTGGCCTACTCCGAGGAGCGGCTGTTCGCGGCGAAGAACCCCAACGGCCCCCTGGAGGACTGGCGGCTCTACCTGCTGGCCGACAGCGCCGCGGCGCGCGGCCACATCCTGCTCGCCCAGACCTCGCTCGCCAAGCTGCTGGGGGACTACCCCGGCTCCGTCCTCCGGCCGCTCGCCCTGCTGCGCGCGGCGACGCTGGCGTGGGGACGCCAGGACGCCCAGCGCGCCCTCGACCTGGTGGGCGCCGCCCGCAGCGAGGAGCTGCGCGGCGACGAGGCGGCGCAGCTCGAGGCGCTCGGCTGGCAGATCGGCGTGCAGACCGGCGACCGCGCGGTGCAGGCCGAGGCGGCGCGCCACCTGCTGATCAACTTCCCCATGAAGGCCGCCGACCTCAAGGTGATCGAGCTCTTCCGCGCCGCGGACGGCACGCTCTCCTGGGGATCCGCGCTCAATGGCGACCAGCTCAAGCGGCGGGCGAAGACCCTGCTCGACCTGAAGCTGGAGGCCAACGCGCTGGCGACTCTCGACTCCGTCTCCCTCGTCGACCGCGATTTCGAGTGGCAGCTCCTGGAGGCGGCCAGCCTGACCCGCCTCCACCGCGGCAGCGACGCCCTGGCGGTGCTCGCCGGCCACGAGGCGGCCGAGCCCAGGCAGGCCGCGGCGCTCGCCTGGGCCCGCGGCCAGGCCGCCGAGGACGCCGCCACCGCCCAGCGCGGCCGCGTCAACCTCGGCTCCGCCGACCGCCAGCAGCTCCGCCAGCTCTCGCAGCAGTACCTGGAGCGGGTGGCCCAGATCGGCGCCGACCACGATCTGGCGGTCAAGGCCCTGAAGTCGCTCTACGCCGATTACCAGACCGACGACCAGTTCGAGCGCGCCGTCGACACCCTGCGCCGCCTGCGCCGCATCTCCCCCAAGGACACCACCGGCGCCGCCAACCTCTGGCAGGTCGGCTGGCAGGAGTACGGCCGCGGCAACTACACCGGCGCGATCGGCACCTGGGCCGAGCTCTACTCGCTCTACCCCGAGGACGCCGCCGCCCGCCGTGGCCGCTACTGGTCGGGTCGCGCTTTCGACCTGCTGGGCGAGGGGGAGCGGGCGCAGCAGATCTACAACGAGATCGCCCAGGCCGACACCGCCGACTTCTATCGCCGCAACGCCCTCGCCCGCCTGCACAGCAAGCCGGCGGCGCTGGCCGCCGCCGCGCAGGCCCGGGAGGCCTGGCCGGTGGAGCCGGCGCTCGACCGCGCGCGGCTGCTCACCGACCTCGGGCTCGACGACCTCGCCCTCGCCGAGGCCGGGCTGGTGCGCGACAAGGTGCAGCCGCGGTCGCTGAGCGCCCTGCAGGCCGTGATCCTCGCCCACCAGGGGGACCGCAGGAAGAGCGTGCAGGTGATCCGCGACGCCTTCCCGGCGCTCGGCGGACCGTTCCAGGCCACCCTGCCGGACGAGGCGCGGAAGCTCTACTACCCGCTGCAGTACCAGGACACCATCCGCACCTGGGCGGCCACCAACCGGCTGCCCACCTACCTGGTGTTCGGCATCATCCGCCAGGAGAGCGCCTTCGACGCCAACGCCCAGAGCGGCGCCGGCGCCCGCGGCCTGATGCAGCTCATGCCGGCCACGGCCCGCGAGCTGGCGGTCCACAACGGCCTCTCCTGGACCTCCGGCCTGCTCGCCGACCCCGCCGTCAACGTGCGGCTGGGCACCACCTACTTCCGGCAGGTGTTCAGCATGTTCAACGAGAACCTCGAGCTCTCGCTGGCCGGCTACAACGGCGGCCCCTACCGCATCAAGCGGCTCTGGCAGGAGTCGGGCAACAACGAGATCGATCGCTTCCTCGAAGGCCTCGGCCTCGAGGAGTCCAAGACCTACGTCAAGCGGATCCTGGTCCTTTCCGACAGCTACCGCCAGCTCTATCCCACGGCCGGGTGAGGAACGCTCTGCGCAGACCGCCCGCCGTCATCCTCCTGCTCCTCGCCCTCGCGTCCTGCCGCGGCGCCTCGCCGCCGCAGGACGGCCCGATCGTCCTGATCACCTTCGACTCCTTGCGCGCGGACGTCGTCGGCGGGCTCGGCGGCGACCGCGGGCTGACCCCCAACCTCGACGCCCTGCTGCGCCAGGCCGACTGGGCGGGAAAAGCGATCGCGCCGTCGAGTTGGGGGGTGCCGGCGATGGCCTCGCTGTTCACCGGCCTGCGCCCCTGGCAGCACCAGGTGCTGACCGAGGGGGACCGCCTGTCGCCCGCCCTCTACAGCCTGCCGAAGGCGCTCCAGGCCGCCGGCTACGAGACCAACGGCTTCACCGGCGAGCCCACCTACTCGAAGGACGGCGGCTACGACCGCGGTTTCGACCGCCTGGAGCAGCTCAACAAAGGGGCGGAGGCCGCCGCGCGGCTGGAGCGGATCGGCCGCGGCCGGCGCTTCGTCTGGATCCACATCCCCGAGCCGCAGGCCCCCTACTTCCACCGCCCGCGCTTCGACGACCGCGTCGAGACCGGCCGCCTCGACCTCCCCGAGCGGGTGCTGCCCAACGAGCTGGCGCTCTACTTCGATCCCGCCAATCCCCTGCCGCCCGCCCGGCGGCGGGTCTTCTGGGCGATGTACCGCTACAACGTCGCCTGGGCCGACGACCGCCTGGGCCGGATGATCCAGGCGCTGCGGTCGAGCGGCGAGTGGGACCGCACCCTGCTGGTGGTGACCTCCACCCACGGCGAGGAGTTCGGCGAGAAGGGGCAGATCCTGAACGGCGGCAACCTCGGCCGGCAGCTCCTGGAGGTGCCGTTCGCCGTCAAGCTCCCGCGCGGCTTCCGGCTGCGGATCGCCGAGCCGCAGGAGCGGCGGATCGCCGCCGCGCGCCTCTGGGCCACCCTGGTCGAGGCCGCCGGCGGCGAGGTGCCGCCGGCGGTGGCCCCGAGCCTGTTCCGGCCGTCCCCTGGGCCCGTGCTGTCGGAGCTCTATCTGGCCAACGGCACCAACGAGGTCTCGATCGTCGACGGCGACGACCAGCTCACCTGGGAATCGCGGTTCGCGCCGCCGCAGCCGGACTACTACCTGGCGCGGCTGGCGATGATGAACCGGGGAAACGCGCGGATCGCCCGCGCCGAGCTGCCGGAGCCCCCCGAGAAGATCCTCGACCGGCTGCGCGCGGCGTTCGACGCCGCCCTGCCGCTCACCGGCACCGGGCCGCCGCGGCTGGCCCTCGAACGCTGGGAGCCCGACGGCGGGACTCAGAGCCTTACCGATCCGCGGCGGACAGCCGTGCTGGCCGCCGCCCTGGTGCGAACGTGGAACGCCTTCATCCCGGCGGAGCGGCCGCCGAAGGAGGAGGCCCGTGAATGGTATACTGCCGAGTCGCCCTGAAAAGGGCGGTTTCCCCGGGTCCATAGCTCAGCGGTGAGAGCATCCGGCTCATAACCGGCTGGTCCCTGGTTCGAATCCAGGTGGACCCACTTTCCAGCGCTCCGAGCGGAAGTGGATGGTACGGCGGTCGCTCGGCGTCAAGCGCGGTCAAGGGGGTGTGATGGCTTTTTTTCGGAGAGGAGTGGACGTTTTCCCATGAATCAGAATCTCCAGAACATCCTGGAGCTGCAGACGGCGCTTTCCCAACTTCACGAGGCAGATCAGAGACTGAACGGCATTCCCGACTGGATGCGCGAGCTCCACGAGGAGCACACGGTGCGCAAGGCGGGGATCGAGACCCTCGAGGAGACGGCGGCCGAGGCCGCCCGGCAGCGGAGAGCGGCGGAGGCGGCGGTCCAGGACGCGCAGGAAAAGCTCAAGAAATACCAGCAGCAGATCAACAAAGTCAGCACGCAGCGCGAGTACGGCGCTCTCCTCCAGGAGATCGACACCGTCAAGGGTCAGATCACCACCAACGAGGAAGCCGCTTTCTCGGCCCTCGCCCAGGCCGATCAGGCCGACAAGGAGCTCGCCACGCTGCGCGAGAGCTTCCAGGACATTCAGGACCGCTACGCCGCCGAGATGACCAAGTGGGAGGCGGAGAAGCCCGGGGTGGCGCGGCAGGTCGAGGCGCTCAAGGCCCGGGTCGCCGAGCTCCGCCAGCGGCTGCCGCGCGGCATCACCTCGCAGTTCGACCGCATCCTGCTCCGCTACCCCGGCGGCGCCATCGCGCCGGTGCGGCCGATCGAGCGCCCCGGACAGCGGCAGAAGGAATGGCACTGCTCGGCCTGCAACTACCGCGTGCGGCCGCAGGTGGTGGTCGAGATCCGCAACGGCGACACCCTGGTCCAGTGCGACTCCTGCAAGCGCATCCTCTTCTTCGAGGAGGAGCCGGCCTGAACGGTTCGCCGGCCGGTTCGTCCGGCGGAACCGGGTCCATCGCGGAGCGCCTGGCCGGCATCCGCGGCCGCATCGAGGAGGCGTGCCGGCGGGCCGGGCGCGCGGCCGAAAACGTGACCCTGGTCGGCGCCAGCAAGACGCAACCGGCCTCCGCGCTCGCCGAGGCGTTCCAGGCGGGTCTGGAGGCCTTCGGCGAGAACCGCGTCCAGGAGGGGCTCGCCAAGAGCGACGAGCTCGGCCCGGAGGCGACGGGGCAGATGGAGTGGCACCTGATCGGCCCCCTCCAGTCCAACAAGGTCAGTGCCGCGCTCGATCTCTTCCACATCATCCATTCCATCGACCGCCTGAGGATCGCCGAGGCGATCGACCGCGAGGCCGGCGCGCGCGGGTTCGTCATCCTCGGCTTCCTCGAGATCAACCTCGGCGGGGAGGAGACCAAGCACGGCTTCCCGGCCGCGGGGCTGGCCGAGACGATCCTGCCGCTCTCCCGCCTGCGGCATCTGAAGATCATCGGTCTGATGGCGATCCCGCCCCAGGGGGACACCCCCGAAGCCTCCCGCCCCTGGTTTCGCCGCCTCCGCGAGCTGCGCGACGAGATCGCCGTGCGCCCCGAATGGGCCGGCTTCCCCGGCTGCCTCTCGATGGGGATGAGCGACGACTACGCCGTGGCGATCGAGGAGGGGGCGACCCACGTGCGGGTGGGCACGGCGCTGTTCGGGCCGCGGCGGGCGCCGGGGCCCAGATCGGAGCGGTGATCGGAGCGGGCCTTCCCCCTTTGTTCATGCTAGGATGGCTATCCTTTTCCGGCGTTTTTGATTCATCAGGACCGTAGCAAGGATTCGCCGGCTCGATCGCAGCCGGGCCGCAAGGAGGACCCCGCCATGGCCATCACTCCCCTCGAGATCCAGAAGATGCGTTTCTCGCAGAAGATGCGAGGTTACGATCCGACCGAGGTCGAAGGCTTCCTCGCCCTGCTCGCCGAGGAGCTGGCCCACCGCATCGCCCAAAGCGACAAGCTGGAGCGGGAGAACCGCTATTATCGCCAGCGGGTGGAGGAGACCGAGCACCGCGAGCATCAGCTCCAGCAGACCCTGCTGCGGGCGCAGAAGGTCTCAGACGACATCACCGCCAACGCCCGCCGCGAGGCCGAGCTGCTGGTCAAGGAGGCCGAGATCGCGGCCGACAAGATCGTTCAGCAGGCCATCGAGCAGTCCACCCGCTTCGAGGCCAAGATCTCCGACCTGCGCACCGCCCGCCGCGAGCTGCAGCTCAAGTTCAAGAACACCCTCGACCTCTTCGAACGCATTCTGGAAGCCGAGATGGAGGACGAGCGCAACACCGCCACCGTCCTCACCCTGCCGCGCAAGCGGCGGGAAGCGTCCGGGGCGTGAGCCTGCCGGCCCTCCCGGCAGGCATCCGCCGTCTCTTCCCGGACCGCGCGGAAGGGGACCTCGCTCCGGAGCGCGCTCCGTCCCTCCTGATCTCCCGCCTGCTGGAGGACGGCGACGCCGCCGACCTCGCCTGGCTCCTGCGCACCTTCCCCGAAGCGGAGATTGCCGCCTGGGTCGAGCTCCACGGCGGCCGGCAGCTCTCGCGCCGAAGCCGCGCCTTCTGGCAGGTCGTGCTGGGGGTCGAGGCGACGCTTCCCGAGAACCACTTGGCGGCCGAGGCGCTGTGGCCGCTCTGACGCTCGCGCACCCCGAGTCGCTCTCCCCGCGGGCGCAGGAGCTGCTCCCGAAGCTCGCCGCCCGCGCCTGGCCGGAGGACTTCTACCTCGCCGGCTCGGCCGCGCTCGCCCTCTACCTCGGCCACAGGCCGGTCACCGATCTCGACCTGATGAGCAACGCCAACCGGCTGGCCAGCGCGGACCGCCGCGATCTCCTCGCCGAGCTGCTGGCGGCCGACCCCACCGCCGCCGTCGAAACCGCGCGGGACGGCTACCTCTTCGCCCGGCTCGCTGGCGGGGCCGCCGGCGCCGTGGGGCTCCGCCTCTTCTACTACCCCTATCCTCTCGTCCAGCCCTTCGAGGAGATCTCGGGGCTGGCGGTGGCCTCGGCGGTCGACCTCGGCCTGATGAAGCTCGGCGCCATCATCAGCCGCGGCAGCCGCCGCGACTTCGTGGACCTCTACCTCCTCTGCCGCCGCCTCCCGCTCGCCACCCTGTTCGATTTCGCCGAGGACAAGTTCGGCCACGTCCGCGACTTCCCCCTCCAGGCGCTGAAGGGGCTCGCCGACCTCTCCGAGATCGAAGGCGAACCAATGCCCCGCCTGGCCGTGCCGCTCGACTGGGCCGAGGTGGAGGCCTGGCTGCGCGGCGAGGTGCGGGAGATGGGGAGGGGGCGGGTGGGGTTGGGAAGCAGCACACGGACGAGCACGGACTGACACGGACGAACACGGACAAGAGTCCGGCGGTTCCCCTGCTGTCCGTGGTCGTCCGTGTCCGTCCGTGTTCGTCCGTGTTGTGCTTTTCCCGGGGAAAGGTCCACAATCCCCCTCCGTGACCGACCTCCTCCTCCACAACCTCGCCGAGGTGGCCACCCCCGAAGGCTCCCAGCCTCTCCGCGGCGCCGAGCAGCGGCGGGTGCGCCGGATCGCGAACGCGGAGGTGGTCTGCCGCGACGGCCGGATCGCCTTCGTGGGCTCCCCCGAGGAGCGGCGGCGGCAGTTCGGCGAGCTTCCGGACGCCGAGCGGCTCGACGGCCAGGGGGGGACGCTGATCCCGGGGTTCGTCGATCCCCACACCCATCTCCCCTGGGCCGGCAGCCGCGAGGACGAGTTCGCGAAGCGGCTGGCGGGGACGACCTATCAGGAGATCGCGGCGGCCGGGGGCGGCATCCTGTCGACCGTGGCGGCCACCCGCCGGGCGAGCGAGGACGACCTGATCGGCAACGTGCTGCGCCGCATGGACCAGATGCTCGCCTGGGGTACCACCACCGCCGAGGCGAAGAGCGGCTACGGCCTCAACCAGGTGGACGAGCTCAAGCAGCTCCGCGCCATCCGCGAGGCCTCCTCCCGCCATGCGGTCGACCTGGTGCCGACGCTGCTCGCCGCCCACGAGGTGCCACCCGAGTATCGTGGGGACTACGGCGGCGACAACGGAAAAGGCCGGAGCCGCTGGGTCGACCAGATCTGCGAGGAGATCGTGCCCGCCACCGCCGAAGCCGGGCTCGCCCGCTTCTGCGACGTATTCTGCGAGGTGGGGGTGTTCTCGGCGGCGGAGTCGCGCCGGGTGCTGGAGGCCGGCGCGCGCCATGGCCTGCTCCCCCGCCTCCATGCCGACGAGTTCGTGGACTCCGGCGGCGCCGAGCTCGCCGCCGACCTCGGCGCCTTCTCGGCCGACCACCTGATGGCGGTGTCGCCGGCCGGTGTCGACGCGCTGGCGCGCTCGGGGGTCACCGCCGTGCTCCTCCCCGGCACCAGCTTCTTTCTCAAGAAGCAGCACTACGCGCCCGCCCGCCGGCTGATCGAGGCCGGCGTGCCGGTCGCCCTCGCCACCGACTGCAACCCGGGCTCGTCCTACACCGAGTCGATGCCGATGGTGGTGCTGCTCGCCGTCTTCCAACTGGGGCTCACCATCGAGGAGAGCCTCGCCGCCGCCACCCTGAACTCCGCCTGCTGCCTCGGCCTCGGGAGCGAGATCGGCTCGATCGAGGCGGGCAAGCGCGCGGACCTCGTGCTGCTCCAGGCACCCAACCTCCTCCACCTCGTCTATCACTACGGGATCAATCCGGTCGCCGCTGTGGTCAAGGACGGGCGAGTGGTGCGGCGGGCGACTTGACGAGCCCGAACTGACGTACAATCGGACCCTTCAATCCGGAAACGAAGCCGTCGCCAGCCGTCGATTCCACAGGGAGATCGACCCCATGCACCCGAAGACGATCGTTCCGCTCCTCCTCATCGCCACCCTCCTGACCGTCGCGGGACCGCGCCCGGAGCTCCTCCTCGCGGCGCCCGGACCCACGCAGGCGCGCTCGGACGCCACGGTGACCGCCCCGGAGGTGGTCACCGCGAGCGGCCTGCGCTACGTCGACCTCCGGCTCGGGTCGGGCGACGAGGCGCAGGCCGGCAAAATCGTCGCCGTACAGTACGTCGGCTGGCTGGGGGACGGCACGCGGTTCGACTCCAGCCGCGACCGCGACCGCCCGTTCACCTTCCGCCTCGGCGCCGGCGACGCCATCAAGGGGTGGGACGAGGGGCTGGTCGGCATGAAGGTGGGGGGGAAGCGGCGGCTGGTCATCCCGCCCGACCTCGGCTTCGGCAAGCAGGGGGTTGGCAGCGTCGTGCCGCCCGGCTCCGTGCTCTATTACGAGTTCGAGCTGCTGGGAGTGCGGTAAGCTCCCCGACCTGGGCGGGGATGGGCCCCAGCCCTTGAGCGGACTCGGGAGACGCCCATGGCAGACCAGGAAATCACCACCGCCTCCGGCCTCAAGTACACCGACACCGTCACAGGCACCGGCCAGGAAGCGACGGCCGGGCAGACCGTCAACGTCCACTACACCGGCTGGCTGGAGAACGGCACCAAGTTCGACTCCAGCGTCGGCCGCGGCCCCTTCAGCTTCAAGCTCGGCGCCGGCCAGGTCATCCGCGGCTGGGACGAGGGGGTCGCCGGCATGAAGATCGGCGGCAAGCGCCGCCTCACCATCCCCGCCGACCTCGGCTACGGCACCCGCGGCGCCGGCGGCGTGATCCCGGCCAATGCGACGCTGATCTTCGAGGTGGAGCTGCTGGGGGTGAAGTAGAAGAATTCAGCTTCGATCGGCCCCTGCGGCCTGCAACCTCATCCCCGGCCCTTCTCCTGAAGGAGAAGGGGGGCGATTTCGAACCGAACTATCCTACGAGGGCCCTCCCTCTCCTTCAGGAGAGGGACCGAGGGTGAGGTCGCAGGCCGCGAGCGCCCCCATCCCCTCTGTGCTATCGTCGCATCCTCGGAGGGCAAACATGACCCAGAGCACCCCCGAGACCCCGCAGCATCCTCAGCATCCCGAAACCCGGCACCCCGAAGCCGGCGACGCCCGGTTCCTCTCCACCAAGACGATCCCCCCCGAAGACCGGCTGATCTTCGCTCTCGACGTGCCGAGCGTCGACGAGGCCAAGCGCCTGGTCGAGCGCCTCGACGACGCGGTGCAGTTCTACAAGGTCGGCCTCGAGCTGTTCGCCACCGGCGGCTATTTCGAGCTGATCGAGTGGCTGGTCGAGCGCGGCAACAAGGTCTTCGCCGACCTCAAGCTCTTCGACGTCCCCGAGACCGTGCGCTCCGCCGTCCGCCAGCTCCGCAACTGGCCGATCACCCTCACCACGGTCCACGCCGGCAGCGCCGCCATCCTGGAAGCCGCCTGCCGCGAGAAGGGGGATCTCCGGATCCTCGCCGTCACCGTGCTCACCAGCCTCAGCCAGGAGGACCTGCGCGACATGGGCTTCCAGGCCGACGTCCACTCCCTGGTGCTGGCGCGGGCGAAGCAGGCGGTCGACCTCGGTTGCGACGGCGTGGTCGCCTCCGGCCAGGAGGCGCGGAGCCTGCGCGAGACCCTGGGCGACGGGCCGCTGATCGTCACCCCCGGCATCCGTCCGGCCGAGAACCGCCCCGCGGACGACCAGAAACGGGTGGTCACCGTCGAGCAGGCCCTCTGCAACGGCGCCGACTACCTCGTCGTCGGCCGCCCGATCCGCAACGCCCCCGACCCCTACCAGGCGGCGCGGCAGATCCAGGAGACCATCGAAGGGCTCTTCCTTTAGGCGCCTCTGCGGCGCGGCTCCCCCAGGCAGCCGCGCCGTCAAATCTCGTTCGCGTCCGAAAAACAAGTAGCCCGATTTTGCCTGTTAAAGCCCGAATCGGAGGGCGGCGCCGGCTCTCGGTTCTTCAAGACTCAGGAAGACCTCCGCAGCGGCACGCCGGTCCTCGCGGCTTCGAGGAACCGGGAGTCGGGCTTCAGGCCGAAGCCGTCCGCCATGCGCGGAAAGTAGTTGAAGATACTGATCAGGTGCCCGACCTCCAGCAGTCCCTGATCGTCGAACCCGAGGTCGCGCAGCGGTTGCCAGTCGGCGGCGGTCATCGCCAGCGGCGTCAGGGTCAGCTTCTCGGCCACCGTACAGAGGGCGCGCTGGCGCGCGGTGAGCCCGGGCAGATCACGCCAGCGCCGGAGCCGGATCGCCTCGACCAGGGCGGGATCGTTCTTCTCGACACGCAGAAACTCTGCGTGAGAGACGGTTCAGAACTCGCACCCCTGCGCCGCCGAGTCGACGGCGGCGACCATCTCGCGCTCGGCACGGTCCATCGCTCCCGGGGCAAACATGATCTCGAAGAAGGCGCCGCGCATCGCCGCGCCGATCCGCGGATGGGCGGAGAGCAGGCGCGACATGCCGGCGATGAACCCGAGGCGGAGTGGGATCAGGACGCGGAGCCGGATTGAAAGGCGACGCGAAGACCAGGGAAGGCAAGGAGTTGCTCGATCCCCTCGTTCACGGAGGAGAGAAAGGCAGAGCCGAGCCCGGGACTCTCGGATTCGTAGTATTGGATCGACTCAAGAAGCTCGAATCGAGCTTCGGGAGCAAAGGAGTAGGTCAAGCTCACGAGAGCAGGGAACGCGCCTCGCGCAGGACGTCGGCGCCGGGGATGGCGCGAGAGGGGTCCTGGTCGAGCTGTTGGTCCCGATGATCGGCTTCTCTCAGCCAGAGTGCCTCGACTTCAGCTTCGGAGAGCGCCTCCAGGCTTTCGAGGAGCCGTTGAGCCAGGCGCGCTCGTTCCTTCGGGTCCAGCTCGAGAATCTTGGATTCCAGGTCCGCGATCGTCATACGGCGTCCTCCGGGTTCAGTATATCCGCTTCCCAAAAGGGTTCGGTGCTCACCCCCGATCCTCGATCGCCTCCAAAATCGGCCGCGCCAGATAGATCCGTCCCCAGCTCCGGCCGGTCACCTCTTCGAGCAGGCCCTCCGTTTGGAGGCGAGCGATGGCCTGCCGGGCCGTGGGGTCGGTGACGCCCAGGACCCGTGCCGCCCTGCCGGCGGTGAGGTAGGGGTTCGCGAACAGCTCGTCCACCAGCCGGAGGGCGTTGGGGCGCTGGCTCAGGCGCCGCCGGTAGGACTCGCGCAGGTCCATCAGGCGGCTCGCCTGGCGGACGGCCGAGCGCGCGGTCGCCTCCACGCCGGCGAGGAAGAAGTGGAGCCAGCCGGGCCAGTCGCCCTCCGTCCGCACGCTCTGGAGACAGTCGTAATAGTCCTGCCGGTGGCTCTCGATGAAGTCCGAGAGGTAGAGCAGGGGCTGAGGGAGACGGCCGCGCTCGACCAGGAAGAGCGTGATCAGCAGCCTGCCCACGCGGCCATTGCCGTCCAGGAACGGGTGGATCGCCTCGAACTGCTCGTGCATCAGGGCGCACTGGATCAGGTCGGGGAGGCGGTCGCGGTCGTGGAGGAAGCCCTCCCAGTCGGCGAGGCAGTCCATCATCGCGTCGGGCGGCGGCGGCACGTAGGGTGCGGTCGCCGGCGTGCTCCCCGCCGGGCCGATCCAGTTCTGCGAGCGGCGGAACTCCCCCGGCGTGGCCTGGTCGCCCCGCACTCCCTGCATCAGCCGCTCGTGCAGCTCGCGGACGAGGCGCAGCGAGAGCGGCAGCTCCCGCAGGCGCTCCAGGCCGTGCTCCAGCGCCTCCACGTAGTTCCGCACCTCGCGCACGTCGGCATCCTGGGAGCGGTCCGTCTCGGCCTCGTCCAGGAGAACGTCCGAGAGGCTGGCGCGGGTGCCTTCGATCCGCGAGGAGAGCACCGCCTCGCGACGGACGTAGGGCGCGATCAGCAGGTTGGGATTGGGGAGCTGGCGGCCGAGCCCCGACAGCTCGCTCAAGGCGGCGTCGGCCCGCGAGAGCGCGAGGACCAGCGAAGGGGGATACGCCAGCTCGGGAGGCAGCGGCGCGGGAATGAAGGCCGCGAACCCTCCTGGAGCCTGGACGACGCGTCCGGCGCTGGGAGAATGGAAGTCGGCGGGGTTCACGTCTCAGATCCTACGACGCTTTGAAAGGAATCGGCCTGATTCTTTCAAAGCTCGGGAAACTTTGAAAGAGGACTTGCAAAGCTCGGGAGGCTTTCAAAGAAAATGGCCTGTTTCTTTAAAAGCTCGGGAAGCTTTGAAAGTGAGCTTGCAAAGCTCGGAGGGCTTTCAAAGAAAGGGGCCCGATTCTTTGAAAGCTCTCGCGAAAAAGGGAGGGAGGGAGGCAAGCCTCCTCCCCTCCTCGAGGAGACGGCCTACTCGTGGTCGCCGTCGCGCTGGGTGTCGGGGTTGGGGTTGGCGGTCTCATAGAGCGTCACCGCCGTGGTGGTGGTGATGGCGGCCGTAATCCGCTTCTGCTCGGTGGCCGTCAGCGGGCGGAACAGCTTGTCGCCGAGGCTTTCCATCTTCTTCTTCATGGGAAAACTCCTTTCGTGATGCCGGCCAGCGCGGCCGGCGGTTCCGCCGAGGAACGCCACTCGGCGGTATAGGGGTCGTAGCCGCACTTGGAGGGCTTCGAATAGAGGTCCGACGGGCTCTGGAGATAAGCGCGGCAGTCGGTGCAGACGTAGCGGAACTCGCAGTCCTTGCAGATGTCGATCTGGTCCTTGTTGATCGACCAGAGGGCGGCGAAGTCGCGGTGCGCCAGCGCGCTGTGCAGCGACACCTGGCGCGCGTTGCCGAACGACCGCGGCAGCGACGGGCAGTTGCGGATCTCCCCGCGGGCGTCGACCGAGATCTTGCGGTTCAGGCAGGTGTTGTGCCGCAGCCCCTCGGCGAAGGTCTCCAGGTCGACCACGAAGTACCCGGGGTGGATCTTGCCGCAGCAGGCGGGAGAGCCGATCACCTCGGCGCGAAATTCCATCGTGACGCCGGTCTGGGTCGGCGGGAGCCGCCGGTTCGCCGGCGCCGAGTGGACCACCACGCTGCTCACCCGGCGGTGCTCGGCGACCAGGCTCGCGAGCACTTCAGGAGTGAGCTCGGGGGTGAAGCCGGCCAGCAGGTCGATCGAGCGCAGCCGGCTCTGGAGGGCCGCCTCCAGGAGTGCGCGCAGCTCGCATAGTGGGGTGGCGTGGAAGCAGCGGACCTCCAGCGCCTTGCAGCCGAGGTCGTCGAGCTCGGCGAGGATCTTCGGGATGTCGTGGTCGGACCGCTCGTCGAGGTCGAGGATGGCGTTGGTGATCCGCTCCGGCGCCTCCCAGGTCAGGTCGATCGGCGGGAAGCGCTGGGGGTGGCCGCACCAGAAGCCGAATTCGTGGTGCAGGAGGAAGGCGAAGTACTCGTCGATCTCCGTGTCGTACTCGTGCTCGTAGGCCGCCTTGATCTGGTCCACCGTCTCGCCGGCGTGCTCGGTCAGGATCTCGTAGAGGCCGTTGGGGATGAACTGGAACGATTGCCGCTGGAGGTCGCAGACGAGGCTGCGGCGCGCTCCCTTCACCGGCAGGCAGCAGGCGAAGAGGGAGAAGACGGCCTTAAGGTTCCTCATCGGGCCCGCAGCACTTCGAGATCGGCTTGCGGAAGCTCCCACAGATGTAGCCCGTGGCGCGGTAGGGGCGGCACTCGACGAGCCGCAGGACCGTCGCGCGGTTGGCCCGCGGGTGCAGGTGGCGGTAGATCACCGGCGCCAGCTCCTGCCCCTCGAGCGAGAGGCGCGCGAAGATCTCTTCAGGGTCGTCTTTCATCATGGCTCTTCTCGGAATCGGCCTTGCGGAGGAGCAGCTCCGCGACCTTCCGCTCCAGGGGGTAGTTGCACGGTTTCGACACCATTCCGAACTGCCCGACCGGATTGACCTCCAGGAAGACCTCGCCGCCGTCCGGCCGCACCAGCAGGTCGATCGAGCCGGTCTCGAGGTCGAGGTCGGCCATCAGGCGGAGGAGGGCGGCGGCGGTCTCCGCGGGGAGGCGGTAGGGCACGTTGCGGTTCGGCCGCTGCCGGTTGTACTGGCGGAAATCGACCCGGGTCTGGTCGTCGTTCTGAGAGAAGATGGCCATCGCGTGGAGCTCGCCGGCGAGGTGGAAGACCCGCACCTCGTAGGCCTTCTCCACCTGCTCCTGAAACAGCGAGGGGGCGAAGCGGGCGGGGAGCGCGTCGATCTCCGCGAGGCCGAGAGCGGTGGTGTACAGGTAGTGCGCGACCTCGCCGTCGAGGAAGGCGTCGACCTCGCCGATCGGCTTGGTGATCACCGGCCCGCGCTCCACGCAGAAGCGGCGGAGCGCCTCGCGCTCGGTGGTGACCAGGGTGGCCGGCGTGGCGAGGCCGGCGCGGGCGGCGCGCTGGAGGACGTCGAGCTTGTTGAGGTTCGAGCGCCGGGGGTGGCTGAGCCAGGGGCGGCCGGCGAGGCTCGAATAGAGGAAGTCGCTGAGCCGCCGGGACTCCAGGTTGAGGTGGCGCCGGAGCTCGTAGTGGAGCGTGTGGTTGTCCGCCGCCGGGCGCGCCAGCAGATCCACGGACTCGTGGCGCCGCTCGAAGATCCAGCGGCGGAACCAGACGGCGCCGACCTCCAAGAGCGGCAGCTCGCCGTCGTCGGAGGTGAAGACCAGGGAGGCCTCCGCGCCGTCGATCTCGAAGCGGAGGGCGCAGCGACCCTCGATGTCGTCGCCGTTGAGGCGCACGCAGGAGCCGCCGAGCGCCCACAGCCAGTCCATGACCTCCTCGGTCGTGGGCTCCAATGAAGACTGGCTGAGGATCAGGATCAAACGTCGCTCCTCCCTACAAGGCTAGTGCGCGCCGGCCGGAGGACGGGGACAGGCCTCTGCCCGTTGACGGGGGGCATGGAGCTGGCTAACGTTGCGCCATGAGCGACATTCAAGAGACCATTTCCGAGATCGTCGAAGGCGGCGAGAAATCGCACGACGGGCTGAACAACCTGATCGCCGTGCTGGTGGCGATCCTCGCCACCGTCATGGCGCTGTGCAACATCAAGGATGGCAACATCGTGCAGGCGATGTCCCAGGAGCAGGCCAAGGCGGTCGACCAGTGGTCGTATTACCAGGCGAAGGGGATGAAGCAGAACCTCGCCGAGAGCGTGGGCGACCAGCTCCGGCTCCGCCAGCAGGAGGGGGGCCTGACCCCGCAGGCGGCGGCCCTGGTGGCCAAGGAGATCGTCACCTACGACGCGACGGTGAAGAAGTATGAGAAGGAGAAGGCGGACATCAAGCGCGAGGCCGAGGGGGCCCAGGCGGAGTACGACCGCCTCAACGTGCACGACGACCAGTTCGACATGTCGGAGGCGGCGATCAGTATCTCGATCGCCCTGCTGGGCGTCAGCGCGCTGACCCGCAAGAAGTGGCTGGTGGGGGTGTCGATCGTCTTCGCCACCTTCGGCGTGGTGATGGGGCTCGCCGGCTTCCTGGGCTGGAGCATCCACCCGGACGCCTTCGCGAAGTGGCTCAGCTAGAGGCGCCGGGGGTGAGGGTCCGCCCGCCCCGCCAGGCCGCGAACATCCAGATCAGGCCGCTGACGCCGAAGGCGACCGGCAGGATCAGCAGGGCGCGGCCGAGCGAGGAGTGGTCGGAGACGAGGCCGATCAGCGGCGGCGAGGGGACGTCCCCCAGCAGGTGGATGGCGAGGATCGACAGCGCCACCGCCGTCGCCCGCCGCTCCGGCTCGACGACGTTGACGATCGCCGAGTTCACCGGGCCGGTGGAGACGAAGATCAGCGTCTCGGCGATCACCATGGCCGTCGTGTAGAGCCAACGGTCGTGGGCGGTGAAGACCAGCCAGGCGAACGGCACGGCGGCCAGCGCGCTGACTCCCGAGACCCAGAGATAGGACTCGCGGAAACGGGGGAGCAGCTTGTCGCCGAGCCACCCCCCCAGGAAGGTGCCGACGAAGCCGGTGACCACGACGATGGCTCCGAACTGCACCGTGGCGTCCGCTTGCGGCAAGCCGCGCTCGCGCTCCAGGAAGGTCGGCGTCCAGAAGGCCAGCGCGCCGAGGGCGAAGGTGTAGGCGGCGTAGCCGAGGACGGTCAGGACGTAGGGGCCGTTGCGCAGCAGCCCGGTGTAGGCGGCGAGCGCCTGCCTGCCCAGCGTCACGCCGTGCCCTGTCGCCTCCACCGTCGAGCCACCGTCCTGGGCGCCGCGTGGCGGATCGATCAGGCGGGCGGTGAGCCAGGCGAGCAGAAGGCCAGGCACGCCGGCCACGAAAAAGGCCGCGCGCCAGCCCCAGTGGCCAGCTACGAACCCGCCCAGCATGTAGCCTGCGGCCGAACCGATCGGGATGGCGGCCGAGAAGACGGCGAACACCCGTCCCCGCTTTTCGACCGGGAAGTAATCGGCGAGCAGCGCCGGCGACACCGATCCGTAGGCCGCCTCGCCCACCCCCACGGTCGAGCGAGCGATGAACAGGCTGACGAAGCCTCGCGCAAAGCCGCCCAGGGCGGTCGCCACGCTCCAGATCGCCACCCCGACCGCGATCAGCCGCGGGCGCTTCCCCCGGTCGCCGAGTGTGCCGAAGACGGGCGAGGTCAGCATGTAGACCAGGACGAATCCGGTCCCGAGCCATCCCAGTTGGACGTCGGTGAGATGAAGATCGGCCTTCAGATCCTGGAGCAGCGCCGCGACGACGTTGCGGTCAAGATAGTTGAACAGGTTGACGAAGGTGAGGACGAACAGCCCCCAGCGCGCGACGCGGACCGGGTCGGTACGGGTGGGCACGGGCGCAGGCATGAGATCGGCGGCTTGTAGAGCGCGGTTCGAGAGGACTCTAACCGCGCTCCCGGCCGCCGTCAAACGCGGCGGAGCCTACTCGTAGCGTAGCGCGTCGATCGGATCGAGCCGCGAGGCCTTGCGGGCCGGGTAGAAGCCGAAGAAGACGCCGATGGCGCCGGCGAAGCCGAAGGCGAGGAGCACGGAGCCCGAGCTCACCTGGGTGGGCAGGCCGGCGAAGCGGGTCACCAGGACGGGCGCGAGGAGACCCAGGCCGACGCCGATCGCCCCACCAACCACCGAGAGCGCAATGGCCTCCAGCAGGAACTGCAGCAGCACGTGCCGCCCCTTGGCGCCGATCGCCAGGCGGACGCCGATCTCGCGGGTGCGCTCGGTGACCGAGACCAGCATGATGTTCATGATGCCGATCCCGCCGACCAGCAGCGAGATGGCGGCGGCCGAGCCGAGCAGGATCGAGAGGGTCTTCGAGGTCTGCTCGGAGGTCGAGGCGATCTCCTCCTGCGAGCGCATGTTGATGTCGCTCTCCTGGCCGGGCGGGGTGCGGTGGCGCTGGCGCATCAGTGCGTCGATCTGGTTCTGCGCCTCCTGCACCTCGGCGGCGGTGCGGGCCGAGATGTAGATCATGCTGATCCGCGGCGAGCCCAGGAGCTGCTTCATCACCGTCGTGTAGGGGGCGATGATCTGGTCGTCCTGGTCCTGCCCCATCATGTTGCCCCCCTTGCGCTCCAGCACGCCGACCACCCGGAAGGGGAGGTGCTTGATGCGGATGGTGGAGCCCACGGCGTCGCCGGCAGGGAAGAGGTTCTCGGCCACCGTGGCGCCGAGGACGCAGACGCGGGTCGAGGTGCGGACGTCGACGTCGGTGAAGAAGTCGCCGTCGGCCACGTTCCAGGCGCGGATGAACGGCCAGTCGACGCCGACGCCCCAGACCTGCGTTCCCCAGTTGGCGTCGCCCGCCACCACCTGCGCGTTGGTGCGGGCGCCGGGGGAGACGTAGGAGACCGCCGGGCACTCGGCCTTGATGGCGTCGGCGTCCTCCGGGGTGATCTTCGACTGGTCGGTGAACATGCGCGCGCCGCCGGTGTTGGCGGCGCCGGGGAACAGCATGATGAAGTTGGTGCCCAGCGAGTTGATCGTCGCCTGGATGGAGCTGGAGGCGCCGGTGCCCACCGCCACCATGGTGATGACGCAGGCGACGCCGATGATGATCCCCAGCATGGTGAGCAGCGAGCGCATCTTGTTGCGCGAGATCGCCATCAGTCCCACTTTGGTGATGTTCCAGAGACGCAGGAGCGTGATTCTCATCGGGCCACCTCTTCCGCGACGGACGCGATGGGGAAGGGAAAGGCGACGGCCGGCTCAAACTCGCCGCTCGCAGGCGCGTCCGGCTGCGCCCGCCGCTGGACGATCTGCTCGTCGCGCCAGATCAGGCCGTCGCGCACCAGGACCACGCGCCGGGCGTGGGCCGCGATGTCGGGCTCGTGAGTGATCAGGACGACGGTCTTGCCGGCGTCGTTGAGCCCCTGGAAGATACCGATGACCTCCTCGGAGGTACGCGAGTCGAGGTTGCCGGTGGGCTCGTCGGCGAGCAGGATGGCCGGATCGGTGACCAGGGCGCGGGCGATCGCCACCCGCTGCTGCTGGCCGCCGGAGAGCTGCGAGGGGTAGTGGTCCTCGCGGCCGGCGAGGCCCACCCGTTCGAGGGCGGCGCGGGCGCGGCGGGCGCGTTCGAGCGTCGAGAGGCCGAGGTTGCCGTAGAGCAGGGGGAGCTCGACGTTCTCGGTCGCCCGGGTCCGCGCCAGCAGGTTGAAGCTCTGGAAGACGAAGCCGATCTTGGCGTTGCGGATCTCCGCCCGCTGGTCGCGGTCGAGGCGCGAGGCGTCGATGCCGTCGATCCGGTAGGTGCCCGCGGTCGGCCGGTCGAGGCAGCCGATGATGTTCATCAGCGTCGACTTGCCCGAGCCCGACGGGCCCATGATGGCCACGAACTCGCCGCGCTCGACCGTCAGGCTGACCCCCTTGAGCGCGGCGACCTCGACCTCGCCCATGTGGTAGATCTTGGTCAGGTCGTGGATCTCGATGACCGGAGCCGCCCCCGCGGCGTCCATGCTCAGAACCGCCCCAGGCCGCGCTGGCCGCCGCCGCCCGCACCCGGAGGACGGTTGGCGCCGGCGGGGGCCTCGACCTTGACCGTGGCGAGGCCGGTGATCACCGGATCGCCCGGGTTCAGCGTGCCGGAGATCACCGCCAGCACCTGCGTGTAGTGGCCGTCGGTGATGCCGGTGCGGATCTGCACCGCACGCATCGCAGGCGTCTTGTCGTTGTTGTCCTCCGGGTTCAGGACGTAGACGGTCTGCCCCTGCTGCCGCCGACCGCCGCGCCCCTGGCCCCCCTGGCCGAAGTGCTGGCCGCCGCCCTGGGCACCGCCCTGGCCGGCACTCCCAGCGCCGCCGTCCGACGCGGCGACCTGGCCGGCCTGCCCAGGGGCCTGGCCGCCAGCCTGGCCGCCGAAGCGATGGCGGTGCTGTCCGGGCTGCTGATCGGAGGTCATCCCGGCCTGCTGGTCGGAGGTCATCCCGGAGGTCGTGCCGGCGGGCCGGCCGGGGGCTTGAGCGGCCGCCTCGCTGGTGGCGGGCTGCGCGTCGGAGGAGGCGGCCGGCTTGCCGTTCGCGGTCCTGGTATCCGCCGTCTTGCCGTCCGCCGTCTTGCCCTCCGGCGTCGCCGGCCGGAAGCGCAGGGCGGAGTTGGGCACGCGCAGCACGTCGCGGACGGTGGCGACGCGGATCACGACGTTGGCCGTCATGCTCGGGCGCAGCTTCAGGTCGGGGTTCGGCACCTCGACGATCACCGGGTAGGTGATGACGTTCTGGGTGACCGTGGCGTTCAGGCGCACCTGCGAGATCTGGCCCCGGAAGGGCTGGTCGGGGTAGGCGTCGACCGTGAACTGCACGGGCTCGCCAACGCTCATCTGGCCGATGTCCGACTGGTCGACGTCGGCCTGGACCTGCATCTTGGTCAGGTCTTTGGCGATAGTGAACAGGGTGGGGGCCGAGAACGAGGCGGCGACGGTCTGGCCGATGTCGTACTGGCGGGCGACCACCTGGCCGTCGATCGGCGAGTAGATCTTGGCGTAGTTGAGGTTGGTCTGCGCCTGCTTCAGGGCCGCCTGGGACTGGGCGAGCCCGGCACGCGCGCCGTCGTAGGCGGCCTTGGCCGCGTCGAGGTCGGACTGCGCGATCAGGCCGACGGCGGCTAGCCGCTTCTGGCGGTTATAGGTGAGCAGGGTGTTGGCGACGTCGACCTGCGCCTTGGTGACGTCGGCCTGGCGCTGTTCCACCGTCTGCTGGAAGGGGGTCGGGTCGAGCTCGGCGAGGAGCTGCCCCTTCTTCACCTGGCTGTTGAAGTCGGCGTAGAGCTTGGAGATGATGCCGGAGACCTGGCTGCCGACCTGGACTGTGGTGACGGCCGACAGGGTCCCCGTGGCGTTCACGGTGGCGGAGATGTTCCCCTGGCTGACCGCTTCGGTGCGGTACTGATCGCCGCCCTTGCCCTTGCCGCGCCGGAGGAAGAACAGAGCGACCAGGACTCCCACCACCACGACGATCGCGATGATGAGGAACCGGCGCTGCTTGTGATTGTTCTCGAGTGGGTCCATGGCACCTCAGAACGCAGAGGTCCGGGAAGAGTTTCCCGGATCGCGCGCTCCCTCCCTATTTTTTACATGCCTTACATTTTCGCTCGCGCACTCAAGCCTGAATCAGGAAGCACGATCCGTTCCCCCTCTCCCGGCGCTGGCCGGCGCGAGCGGCGGAAGGTCCGCGACAACCACCCCTGGAGCCCGTCCATGTAGACGTAGAAGACGGGCGTCACGAACAGCGTCAGGAGCTGCGAGAACAGCAACCCGCCGACCACCGCGAGGCCCAGCGGCCGGCGCGACTCGGCGCCGGCGCCTAAGCCCAGAGCGATCGGCAGGGTGCCCATCAGCGCCGCCATGGTGGTCATCATGATGGGACGGAAGCGCACCACCGAGGCCTCGTAGATCGCCTCGGCCGGCGTCAGCCCCTTGTCCCTCTGCGCCTCGATCGCGAAGTCGACCATCATGATGCCGTTCTTCTTCACCAGGCCGACCAGCAGGATGATGCCGACGAAAGCGTACATCGAAAGCTCGGTGTGGAAGAGCATCAGCGTCACCAGGGCGCCGAAGCCGGCGAACGGCAGCGCCGAGAGGATGGTCAGCGGGTGGATGAAGCTCTCGTAGAGGATGCCGAGGACGAGGTAGATCACCAGGATCGCCATCACCAGCAGCAGCCCGAGCCCCTGAAGCGACGACTGGAAGGCCTGCGCCGTCCCCTGGAAGCTGGTGCTGATCGTCGGCGGCAGGAGCGCGCGGGCGGCGCGATCGACGGCCGCGACCCCCTGCGACAGGGAGGTGCCCGGCTCGAGGTCGAAGGAGATGGTGACCGAGGGGAGCTGCCCGGAGTGGGTGACCGCCAGCGGGCCGACGCCGGCGGTCAGCCGCGCCAGGGCCGACAGCGGCACCAGCGTGCCGCTGTCCGAATGGACGTAGAGCAGCCCGAGCGCCGTGGGATCGCGCTGGTACTGCGGCTCGAGCTCCAGGATCACCTGGTACTGGTTGTTGGGCGAGTAGATGGTCGACACCTGGCGCGAGCCGTAGGCGTAGTAGAGCGCGTCCTCGATGGCGCGCATGCTCACCCCGAGCTGCGCCGCCTTGTCGCGGTCGATGTCCACCTGCACCTGCGGGTTGGTGATCTGGAGGTCGGAGGTGACGTCGCGCAGGCCGGGCAGGGTGCGCATCTTCGCCTCCAGCAGGGGGGCGTCGCGGTAGAGCTCGCCGATATCCGACCCCTGGAGCGTGTACTGGTACTGGCTCTTGGTCAGCCGGCCGCCGATGCGAATCGTGGGCGGGATCTGGAGGAAGGCGCGGATGCCCGGCACGACCGAGAGCTTCGGCCGGAGCTCCTCGATCACCGCCTTGGCCGGCGGCCGTTCGGAGCGCGGCTTCAGGCGCATGAAGAAGAGGCCGTTGTTGGGGCCGGTGCTGCTGCCGCGCGAGCCGATCGAGGACATGAACGCCGCCACGTTCTTGTCCTGTTCCAGGATCCTGGACAGTTGCTGCTGGTGGACGGCGAGCGCCTCGAAGGAGACCCCCTGGACGGCCTCGGTGAAGATGATCATCTGGCCGGTGTCCTCGTCGGGGATGAACCCCTTCGGGATCTGCACGAACAGCCAGCCGGTGGCGGCGAGCACGCCGAGCGAGCCGAGCGCCAGGGCCAGGCGGTGGCGGAGCGACCAGCGCAGGCCGACCTCGTAGAGCTTCAGCGAGCGGTCGAAAGCACCCTCGATGGCGTTGTAGAAACGGCCGTGCCGCTGCTCGTGCGGCGGGCGCAGGAAGCGGCTGCAGAGCATCGGCGTCAGCGTCAGCGAGACGAAGCCGGAGACCAGCACCGAGATGCCGATGGTGACCGAGAACTCGCGGAACAGACGGCCCAGGATGCCGCCCATGAACAGGAGCGGAATGAAGACGGCGGCCAGCGAGATCGTCATCGACAGGATGGTGAAGCCGATCTCCCGGCTGCCGTTGAGCGCCGCGTCCCAGGCCGACTCCCCCATCTCCATGTGGCGGACGATGTTCTCCAGCATCACGATGGCGTCGTCCACCACGAAGCCCACCGAGAGCGTCAGGGCGAGCAGCGACAGGTTGTCGAGGCTGTAGTCGAGCAGGTACATCACGGCGAACGTGCCGACGATCGACATCGGCAGCGCCAGGCTGGGGATCACCGTCGCCGACAGGTTGCGGAGGAAGAGGAAGATCACCATCACGACCAGGAACAGGGTCAGCAGCAGGGTGAACTTGACGTCGTTCACCGAGTCGCGGATCGATTCCGAGCGGTCGAACAGGACGTCGAGGTGGATCGCCGCCGGGAGCTGCTGGCGGAACGTCGGCAGGAGCTTCTTGATCGCCTCGGTTACCGCCACGGTGTTGGTCCCGGGCTGGCGCTGCACGGAGAGAATGACGCCGCGCTGGTTGTTGAACCAGGCCGCGGTCTTGTCGTTCTCGACGCTGTCGATCACCCGCCCGAGGTCCTGCAGGCGCGCCGGCGAGCCGTTCTTGTAGGTGACGATCAGCGGCCGGTAGGCGGCGGCGTCGGTGAGCTGGCCGTTGGTCTGCACGGTGAACGCCTGGTGCGCGCCGTAGAGGGTGCCGGTGGGGAGGTCGACGTTGGCCCCCTGGACGGCGGTCGCCACCTGGTCGACGCCGAGGCCGGAGGAGGCCATGGCCTGGGGATCGAGCTGCACCCGCACGGCGTACTTCTGGGCGCCGTTGACCTGCACCTGGGCGACGCCCGAGACCGTCGAGATCCGCTGCGCCATCAGGGTCTCGCCATATTCGTCGATGGTCGACAGCGGCAGCGTCTCGGAGGTCAGGGTGAGGTAGAGGATCGCCTGCGACGCCGGGTTCACCTTCTGATAGGACGGCGGCGTCGGCATGTCCGGCGGCAACTGTCGGGAGGCGGCGGCGATCGCCGACTGCACGTCCTGGGCGGCCGAGTCGAGGTTGCGGTTGAGGTTGAACTGCAGCGTGATCTGGGTGTTCCCCTGGATGTTGTTCGAGATCATCGAGTCCAGGCCGGCGATGGTCGTGAACTGCTTCTCCAGGGGGGTGGCGACCGCCGAGGCCATGGTCTCCGGGCTGGCCCCCGGCAGCGCCGCCTGCACCTGGATGGTCGGGAAATCGACGTTCGGCAGGTCGGAGACCGGCAGCAGCCGGTAGCCCATGATGCCGAACAGCAGGATGCCGCTCATCACTAGCGTGGTCATGATCGGCCGGCGGATGAACAGCGCCGAGAGATTCATGCCTGCCCTCCAACCGCAGGCGCCGGCGCGCCGTTCTTGGCCTGGATCTTCATGCCCGGCGCCAGGCGGAGCTGGCCGTCGGTGACCACCGTCTCGCCGGGCATCAGGCCGGCGGCGACCACCGCCTCGCCCGCCACCGTGCGCGCCACCTGGACCTCGCGGGCCTCGACCGTCTGGTCCGGCCGCACGACATATACGTACTGCCCCTTCTGGCCGGTCTGCACCGCCTGCGCCGGCACCACCACGGCGTTGGCCTGCCGCGCCAGGGTGAGCCGCACCTTGGTGAACTGCCCCGGCCAGAGCGAGCGGACGGCGTTGGGGAAGGTCGCCTTGAGCAGGATGGTGCCGGTGGTGCGGTCGATCTGGTTGTCGACGAAGCTCAAGGTCCCTTCCTGGCTCGCGCCGTTCCCTTCGGAGGGGACCGACTCGACGGTGAGATGGCCCTCGCGCCGGTATCTCTCGATGCCTGCCAGCTCCCCCTCGGGGACGGCGAAGGTGACGTAGATCGGCTGGATCTGGTGGATCACTACCAGCGGCTGCGCGTCGTTGGCCTTGACCAGGTTGCCGGCGTGCACCAGCAGGCTGCCGGTGCGGCCGGTGAGGGGCGCGCGGATGGTGCAGTACTCCAGTTGCAGGCGGGCCGCCTCGACCGCCGCCTCGTCGGCCTTGACGGTGGCGCCGGACGAGGCGGTGTCGGCGGCGATGCGGTCGTACTGCTCGCGGGTGACGTACTCCTTCTGCACCAGGTCGCCGTAGCGCTTGAGGTCGGCGGCCGAGTTGGCGGCGACCGCCTTGTCGCGGGCCACGGCGGCCTGGGCCTGGTCGAGGGCGGCCTGATAGGGACGGGAATCGATCGTGAACAGGATCTGCCCCTTCTGCACCTCCTGCCCCTCGGCGAAGCGGACACCGGTGAGCTCGCCGCCGACGCGCGCCAGCACGGAGACGGTCGACAGCGGCTCCACCTTGCCGACCGCCTCCAGCTCCACCGGCACGGTCTTGGACGCCACCACGCCGGTCGTCACCGGCACCGCCGGCTGGGCCTTCCCCTTCCCTTCTTTACCGGCCGGGCTGTCGGCCTTGCCGCCGGAGCAGGCGGCGAGGAGGGCGGTGAGACCGCAGGCGAGGAGGCGGACGCGATGTTTCATGGCTGGCCTTTCAGGTTGCCGGTGTCGTGCGCGAGCTGGGCCAGGGACTGGAGCCAGTCGGCGCGCGCCTGGACCTCTTGAGCGCGAGCGGAGGCGAGCGTGCTCTGCGCGGTCAGCAGATCGAGGATGCTGCCGACGCCGGCGCGGTAGCGCTCCGAGGTCGCCTGCTCGGACTCCTCGGCGCTCTGCAGGAGCGTGCGGCTGGTCTCGATCCGCTGGGCCGCCGTGCGCACGGCGGCGTAGTCGGTCCACACCTGGACCGTGGCCTGCTGCTCCAGCCCCTCGACGTGCGAGCGGGCGGCCTCCAGGTCGGCCTGCGACTGGCGCACCCGCGAGGCGCGGTTGCCGCCGTCGAACAGCGGGAAGCTGAGCAGGAGCGCCCCGGAATAGACCGCGCCGGGCGAGGTGAAGGCGCCGCCGAAGAACGGGTGGCCGAGGCTCCCCTGGAGCGACAGCTTGGGGAGCAGGTCGGCACGGTCGCGGGCCACGTCGCTGGCCGCGGCGAGCGCCTGGGCGCGGGCCGACTCGACGTCCGGGCGGCCGGCGAGGGCGCGGTCGATCAGTGCCTCCACCGCCTCGCCGGTCTGCCGCGGCGCGATCTCGGAGGGCAGCGGCGCGACGTCGTAGGGGAGGTTTACCGGCAGCCCCAGGGTGGCGGCCAGGCCGCCGCGCACCGCCTGGAGCTGGCCCTCCAGCGACTCGACGTCGAGCTGCGCCTGGGCGAGAGCGGTGCGGGTCTGGAGCACGTCGGTGATGGTGGCGACGCCGGCCCGCCGGCGCTCGTCGGCGGCCTGGAAGTTGGTCTGCGCCTCCTTGAGGCTGGTCTGCTCGGCGAGCAGGAGCGCCTTGGTCCCCTGATACTGGTAGTACGAGCGCTCGACTTGCAGCACGACGTCCTGGATCGCCTGGTTGTACAGGAAATCGGCGGCGAACAGCGCCTGGCGCGCCGATTCGACGTCCGCCCGGCGGCCGCCGAAGTCGAACAGCAGGTAGTTGATCGTCGCGGCCGGCCCGAGGGTCGAGGCGGTGACGGCACCGACTCCGCCGGTCAGCGCTTGCCGGGCGTTCAGCAGCTCGGCCTGGAGGTCGATCTCGGGATAGAGATTGGCGCGCCGGAGGTCGATCTCGGCGGCGGCGGCGCGGGCTCGCCACCAGGCCTCGCGGGTCTGCGGGCTGTTGCGCAGGGCCACGTCCACCACCTCGGTCAGCGTGAGGCTGTCGGCGTGGGCTCGCAGCTCGTCCGGGATCCGCACCGGCTTCGCCGGCGATGGCGGCGGCGCCGCGCCGGGGGGAGGGGTCCAGGAGGCGAAGGGGGACGGCGAGACGGTCGCCGGCGGCCCGGCGGGGCTTGCGCCTGGAAGCACCGAGGCGCAGCCCAGGGCGCAGAACATCATCAGGGTCCCAGCGCAGATCCTCGTCACGCCTCGGACGCCTCCCCACGGTCCGCGGCGGCGGCGGCGTGGATGCCGGCCGCCGAGAAGACCACGACATGGTCGATCAGATCCGGAAGCAATCTTCCCGAGGCGCGCTCGAAGGCGGGCTCCTCAGAGTAGCGCTCGACGCGCAGGAGCTGGACGAGTTGGCCGACTACGGAGTAGGTGCAGTAGCGCGCTCTCTCCAGGTCGAGCCCGGGCTGGAGCCGAACCAGCGCCGCGGCCAGCTCCTCGTAGACGGGGGTGATGACGCCGCCCACGAACATCCCCTGCGGCAGGTGGGGCTCGTGCAGCTCGCGCCGCATCAGCCGGTGCCACTGCCGCCCTTCGCTGGTGGTCATGAACGGCTCGAGGAAGGCGGTGGCGAAGGAGCGCAGGAGAGCCTCGAGGGTTGGGGTGCCGCCCGCATCCTCGACCGTCCGGCGGATACTTGCCACGCGCTGCTCGCGGGTGACCTCCAGGCGGCGGCGGAAGACCTCTTCATAGAGCTGGTCCTTGCCGCCAAAGTGGTAGTTCACCGCCGCCAGGTTGCACCCCGCCGCGGCGGTGATGTGGCGCACCGAGGTGCGGTCGAAGCCCCCCTCGGCGAACAGGCGCTCGGCCACCTCGATCAGGCGCTCCCGGGTGGGCCCTCCCTCGGCTTGAGTCTCTGGTTCCATCTCAAATGGAGTTTGAAACAGCGTTTGAAATCTGTCAAGGAAGCCCCTTCTCCCGGCCGAGCCGGTCGAGGCCGTCGTTCCGGTAGCCGATGGCCCGCAGGCGTTCGACCGCCGGCCGCGCCTCGGCGGGGCGGTCGAGCTCGAGGAGCGCCTGCGCGTAGGGAGACAGCAGCTTCCAGTGGGTCAGCGGGCGGGCGCAAGGGGCGAGGAGGGCGAGCGCCCGCTCCCAGACCGCGCGCGCCTGGGCGCGATCGCCGAGCGAGGCCTCGATCCGCCCGCGGGTCACCTCGGCTTCGGCGACGAGGCCGCGGGTGTTCTCGTCGGGCTTCCCTGTCAGCAGCGGAGAGAGGACTCCCAAGGCGGCGCGCGCCTCGCCGCGGGCCCGCGCGAGGTCCAGTGACGCCAGAGCTGCGGCCGTGCGGCCGCGGCAGAGGCCGAGCTGAAGCCGCCAGTCGGGGTTTTGCGGGTCTTTGGCCACCAGGGGCTCCAGCGCCCGCCGGGCCGCGCCCAGCAGCTCCAGGGCGGCCGCGGGGTGCCCTTCCGCCAGCGCGAGCGCGCCGAGACCGGACTGCACGGCCGCCAGCCAGCGTTGCAGGCCCGCGTTGTCCGGATCCTGCGCGGCCAGCGTCGACAGCTCGCCGAGCCCCTGCTGAAAAAGCCGCCGGGCCTCGTCGCGCTGTCCGAGGGGAACCAGCAGGGTGGCGACGAAACCGCGGGCCGTGGCCAGATCCTGCCGCCGCTGGGGATCGCCGGGACGCCGGGCGGCGAGCCGCTCGAGGATCGCGAGGTGGGCGCGCCGCTCGGACAGAGCCGCGGCCAGCTCCCCCTGGCGCTCGAGGCCGTTGCTGACGAAGGCGAGGGTGGCGGCGATCTCGGCCTGGACGTCGTCGTCCTCCGGATGGGCGGCGGCCAGCTCCCGCTGGAGCGCGAGGCTCTCGCGATAGGAGCGCAGAGCGCCCGGGAGATCGCCACGGAGGTCGAGCAGGCTGCCGAGGTTGTGGTGCGAAACGGCGAGGGAGCTCCGCCATTCCGCATCGCGGGGATGGCGCCGGAGCTGTTCCTCAGCCTGCCGCAGGTCCTCCGTCCAGACGTCTCGAGCCTGGTCCAGCTTCCGCTGATCGAAGAACACCTGGCCGACCCAGGCGCCCAGCTCCCAGAGCACCCTCTGCGACTCGCGGTTGGCCGGGTCCCGCGCCGCCAGATCGCGCGCCAGGGCCTGGGACTTCTGGAACGCCGTCAGCGCGGCCGGCAGGTTCCCCTGGGCATAGCGCACCTCGCCGATCTGGTCGACGGCGCCGGCGCGGAGAGCCAGCTCCCTGCCCGTGAGCTGGCGCTCCGGCACGGCGTCGAAATAGGCCAGCGCGCGGTCGCCGACCGCGTCGAGGACGTCCAGGCGGTTGACCTGCTCCAGCCGCGTCCGCAGATCGCCGAGCATGAAGCCGATCAGCGACTCGGCCTGCCGCCGCCTCTGCACCGCCTCGCGCCGGGCGGCCTCGGCCCGCACCGCCAGCCAGGAGACCACGGCGAGGACGACGAGGAGAACGGCGAAGGCGGCGGCTACGGAGACGACGCGGAGGCGCTGGCGGCGCTGGCGCTGCGGCTTGTCGAGGATCCAGCGCAGCCGCTCAGCCGTCTCCTCCGCGGTCGGCCGGCGGCGCGGATCGAGGTTCTCGAGATCCTGGATCAGCCGGGTGAGGTCGGCGTCGAGGCCCGCGATCGGCCGCGTCCGCGCCGCCATCACCTGCCGCAGCAGGCCCTCCTCGTCCTCCCCGTCGTAGGCCGGCGCGCCGGTGAACAGCTCCTGGAGGAGGACGCCGAACGAGTAGAGGTCGCTCGCCTCGGTGACCCGCTCTCCCCTCACCTGCTCGGGGCTCATGGCCGGGATCGTTCCCAGCACCGTACCCTGGCGCGTCAGCCGCTCGTCGTTATCTCCCGACATCGTCGCCGGCACTGTCCACGCCCGCAGCGCCGCCGGCCCGAGCTCGTGCGTGCCCTCTTCGTCTTCCCGGTCGTCCGGCTCGAACGGATCGGGCAGCGCCGGCGGCAGGGTCAGGATCACGCCGGAATCGGCGAGCGAGCGGGCGATGCCGAAGTCGAGCACCTTCACCCCGTCCTCGGGCGTGACCATGATGTTGTCCGCCTTGAGGTCGCGGTGGACGATCTTCTCGCGGTGGGCGGCGGCCAGCGCGGTGGCGATCTTCTCCGCCAGCCGCAGCCGGCGCTCCAGCGACAGGCCGGGGCGCTCGGCCAGCCGGCGCAGGGTCTCCCCCTGCACGTACTCGAGGATCAGGAAGTCCGCGTCAGGAGTCTCGACGAGGTCGTAGACCTGGCAGATCGAGGGGTGGCCGAGCTTCGACAGCAGCCGCGCCTCACGCAGGAAGCGCGCCTTCACCCGCGGGCTGAGCCGGTTTTCGGGACGGATGGTCTTGACCGCCACGCGGCGGTCGAGCCGGGGGTCGTAGCCGAGGTAGACCTCGCCCATGCCCCCCGACCCGAGCCGCGATTTCAGGCGGATGGGCCCCACGTTCGAACCGACGTAACTCATCTGGTGAGGGCGATTATTATCTCGCGGAGATACAATCCGTCCATCGTCCGTCGAGGCCGCAGGCCCAGGAGGGGACGCCCGCATGAAGCCCGCCCCGTTCGCGTATCAGGCCCCGGCCTCCCTGGAGGCCGCGCTGGAGCTGCTCGCCCGGCATGGCGGCGAGGCCAAGATCCTCGCCGGCGGCCAGAGCCTGATCCCGGTGATGAACTTCCGGCTCGCCGAGCCGGCGCTGCTGGTCGACATCAACCGGCTCTCCGAGCTCGACTTCATCCGCGCGGACGAGGACGGCACCCTGCGCATCGGCGCCATGGCGCGGCAGCGGAGGCTCGAGCGCGACCCGCTGGTGGCCGCCCGCGCGCCGCTCCTCCATGAGGCGATGCCCTTCATCGCCCACCCGCAGATCCGCAACCGGGGCACCTTCGGCGGCAGCCTGGCGCATGCCGATCCCGCCGCCGAGCTGCCGGCGCTCGCCGTGGCGCTCGGCGCTCGCCTGCGCCTGCGCCGCGCCGGCGGCGACCGCTGGGTAGAGGCCGGAGACTTCTTTGCCGGCCTGTTCACCACCGCGCTGGCGCCGGACGAGATGCTGGTCGAGGCCGCCATCCCGCCGTCGTCGGCCCGCACCGGCTGGGCGTTCCTGGAGATCGCCCGCCGCCACGGCGACTACGCCCAGGTCGGCCTGGCGGCGCGGGTGACTCTCGACGAGTCCGGCCGCTGCCGCGAGGCGCGGCTGGTCTTTCTGAGCGTCGGCGACGGACCCGTCGAGGCGCGGGCGGCGGCGCGCGGGCTGGCCGGCGAGGAGCTGACCGCGGCGGCCCTCGACGCCGCGGCGGAGACGGCGGCGCGCGACGAGATGGAGCCGCGGAGCGACGTTCACGCCTCCGCAGAGTTCAAGCGCCACCTGGCGCGCGTGCTCACCCGCCGGGCCCTGTGTCTGGCGGCCGACCGGGCGCGGCGCGGAGAGGATCTCTCATGAGCCTGGACATCGCCCCTATCCGGATCTCCGTCACCGTCAACGGCCGCGTCCACGAACGCGAGGTCGAGCCGCGACTGCTGCTCTCCGACTTCCTGCGCCACGACCTCGGCCTGACCGGCACGCACGTGGGCTGCGAGCACGGGGTGTGCGGCGCCTGCACCCTCCTCTTCGACGGCGAGCCGGTGCGCTCCTGCATCCTGCTCGCGGTGCAGGCGGACGGCCACGCCGTCACCACCGTCGAGGCCCTGGCGCCGTCGGCTGGTGAGCTCCACCCCCTGCAACAGGCCTTCTGGGAGTGCCATGGCCTCCAGTGCGGCTTCTGCACGCCGGGCTTCCTGATGACCCTGGTCCCCTTCCTGGCGGCCAACCCGGACCCCAGCGAGGAGGAGATCCGCCAGGCGATCTCCGGCAATCTCTGCCGGTGTACCGGCTACCAGCACATCGTGGACGCCGTGAAGCTCGCGGCGGCGAGGCAGCGGGCGGCGGGATGACGGAGCTGGACGCCCTCGAGGCCCGCTTCGCCGAGCGCGAGCCCGGCGTGCAGGCCTTCGTGCCGGAAGAGGGGCGCTTCGAGCGCCTGCGGCGCGAGTTGGCGGAGCTCGAGCTCCGCTGGCCCGACGCGCGCCGGCGCCCGCCGCTGTTCAGCGTGTTCGTGGGGGTGAAGGACATCTTCAACGCCGACGGCTTCAAGACCCGGGCGGGCAGCCGCCTGCCGCCCAGCGTCCTCGGCGGCCGGGAGGCGCCGAGCGTGACGGCGCTCAAGCAGGCCGGCGCGCTGATTCTCGGCAAGACCGTCACCACCGAGTTCGCCTACTTCGCCCCCGGCCCCACCCGCAACCCGCGGAACCTGGAGCACACGCCGGGAGGATCGAGCAGCGGCTCGGCCGCCGCCGTCGCGGCCGGTCTCTGCGCCGTGGCCCTCGGCACCCAGACGATCGGCTCGATCCTCCGGCCGGCCGCCTTCTGCGGCGTGGTCGGCTTCAAGCCCTCGCGGACGCAGGTGGCGAGGAGCGGCATGATCCCGCTCGCCCCCTCGCTCGACGAGGTGGGATTCTTCACCCGCGGCGTCGAGCCGGCGCGGCTCATCGCCAGCGTGCTCTGCGAGCGCTGGCGCCCCTATCCGCCGGAGCGCAAGCCGCGGCTGGCCGTACCGGTGGGGCCCTATCTCTCCCGCGTCTCGCGCGAGGGGATGGCCCACTTCCGGAGCGTCTGCGACCGCCTGGCCGACGCCGGGTACGAGATCCTGCCGGTCCCCGCCATGGACGACTTCGAGGAGGTGGTGGCGCGCCACTACCGGGTCGTCGCGGCGGAGGCGGCCAGGGTCCACCGCCGCTGGTTCGCCCGCTTCGCGGAGCGCTACGAGCCGCGGACGGCCGAGCTGATCCGGCAGGGGCAGGCGATCCCCGACGAAGAGCTGGCGCGCGACCTCGCCGGCTGCGCCCGGCTGGGAGACGAGCTGACGCGGCTGATGGACCGCCACCGTTTCGACCTCTGGATCTCGCCGTCAGCCGTGGGTCCGGCGCCGCGGGGGCTCGACTTCACGGGCGATCCGGTGATGAACCTCCCGTGGACGCAGGCCTGCATGCCGGCGATCTCGCTGCCAGCCGGGCGGAACGACGAGGGCCTGCCGATGGGGCTCCAGGTGGCCTCCGTGATGGGGGACGACGAGGATCTGCTCCACTGGGCGGCCGACCTGGAGCGCGTGCTGAAGCCGTGAGCTCCGTGCCCCCCGTCCGCTGCGCCGTCCGCCCCGGGTCCTACTACGACTCAGTCGTGCTGATGCAACTCCAGCGGGCCCTCGCCGCGCTGCCGGGCGTGCTCGACGCCGGGGTGATGATGGCGACGCCGGTCAACCGCGACCTGCTGGCGGCGAGCGGCCTGCTGCCGGACGGAGAGATCGTCGCCGGCCCTCACGACCTGCTGATCGCCGTCAAGGCCGGTAGCGACGAGAGGGCGGTCGAGGCGCTGTCGCGAATCGACGCCCTGCTCCAGGTGCGCGGGAGCTCGGCGAACGATCAGGATTTCCGGCCACGCAGCCTCGCCTCCGCCCTCAAGCTCCTGCCCGCGGCGCGCTGGGTGCTGATCTCGCTTCCCGGCCGCCATGCCGCGGACGTGGCGGCGGACGCCCTCGCGCACGGCCGCAACGTCTTCCTCTACAGCGACAACGTGCCGGCGGAGCGGGAGGTGGCGCTCAAGAGGACGGCGCGCCAGCGCGGCCTCCTGGTGCTGGGGCCGGACTGCGGCACGGCGGTGATCGGTGGCGTCGGATTCGGCTTCGCCAACCGGGTGCGCCGCGGTCCCATCGGCCTGATCGGCGCCTCCGGCACCGGGCTGCAGGCGGTGATGAGCCACCTCCACGCCCTCGGCTCGGGGATCTCGCAGGCGATCGGCACCGGCGGGCGCGATCTCACGGAAGAGGTCGGCGGGATCGCCGCCTTCCAGGCGCTCGACCTCCTCCGCCGCGACCCCCAGACCCGGGCGATCGTGCTGATCTCGAAGCCCCCCGCACCCGCGGTGGCGGCCCGGCTGCTCGCGCAGGCCCGCTCGGCGGGCAAACCGGTGGTGGTGTATTTCCTCGGCGCGCCGCTCCCTGGACGCCGGGTCGGAAACCTCCGCTTCGCGGCGTCCTTGAGCGAAGCGGCGGAGCTGGCGATCGAAGAAGCGAAGGAGGGACCGCAGGGACTCCAGGGACATCAGGGACGAGAGCTGCCTGTCCCTGATGTCCCTGGAGTCCCTCGCTTCCTGCGCGGTCTCTTTTCGGGAGGCACTCTCGCCTATGAGGCGCAATTGGCGCTCGCGGCTCTTCTGCCTCCCAGCCAGGGCCACCGGATCCTCGACCTCGGCGCCGACGAATTCACCGTCGGCCGCCTGCATCCGATGATCGATCAGGATCTCCGTCTGCGGCTTCTGCGGCAGGAGGCGGCCGACCCGGACGTCGCTCTGATCCTCCTCGACGTCGTGCTGGGCGAAGGCGCCCACGCCGATCCCGCCGGCGAGCTCGGTCCCGCCATCGCTCGCGTCCTGGACGAGGCCCGCGCTGCCGGACGCGAGCTGGCGGTGGCCGCCGTGGTGATCGGCACCGATGAGGACCCGCAGGATCTCGCGGTGCAGATCAACACCCTGGAGCGTGCCGGAGCCCACATCGTCCGCACCGTCGGCGAGTTGGTCGACTTCGCGGTAGGGCGCCTACCGGCGCCCGTGGAGATCGTCGAGATTCCGGTCCCCCTGGAGGCGCTCGCCGAGCCCGTCGCCGCCATCAATATCGGTCTGGAATCCTTCCATGACAGCCTCGTGGCGCAGGGCGCCGCCGCCGTCCACGTCGAGTGGAGACCGCCGGCGGGAGGCAACGAGAAGCTCGCCGGTATCCTGGCGCGGATGAAAGGCTGAGAATGGTGACCGGCACCGACATCGATCACGCCAACCGCACCGCCGTCGAGCGCATGCTGGCCGCCCGGCCGGTCCTCCAGGGGCTCGGCGCCGCTCGCGACGTCATCCCCGGCATGGCCGACGACCTCCTGCTCCACGCCGGACCGCCGATCGAGTGGGCACGCGCCTCGGGACCCCTGCGCGGCGCCATCATCGGCGCCCTACTCTATGAGGGCCGGGCTGCCGACGAGGCCGCGGCGGCCGCCCTCGTCGAGCGCGGCGAGGTGCGTCTGGAGCCCTGCCACCACCACGACGCCGTCGGTCCGATGGCCGGCGTGATATCTCCCTCGACGCAGGTCTACGTGGTCGACGATCCCGTTCACGGCCATCGCACCTTTTCGAACCTCAACGAGGGGTACGGCAAGGTGCTGCGCTACGGCGCGTTCAGCGCCGAGGTGCTCGCAAAGCTCCGCTGGATGAACGGCGTCCTGGCACCCGCCCTCGACGCGGCGCTCGGCCGCCTGGGCGGCATCGATCTGCGCACGCTGATCGCCGAGGCGCTGCACATGGGCGACGAGGGGCACAACCGGAACAAGGCCGGCTCGCTCCTCTTCCTCAAGCTCCTCGCGCCGGCGCTCGCTCAAGGCGGTCTGCCGGCGGACGTCCTGGCGGAGATCCTGCGGTTCCTCGGCGACAATCCGCTGTCGGTGCTCAACCCGGTGATGGCCGCCTGCAAGGCGATGGCCGACGCCGGCCATGGCGTCGAGGGGAGCACGATCGTCTCGGCCATGGCCCGCAACGGCACCGACTTCGGCCTCCGCGTCAGCGGCCTCGGCGACCGCTGGTTCACCGCGCCGGCGCAAGTGCCGGACGGCCTCTATTTCCCCGGCTTCTCGCACGCGGACGCCAACCCCGACATCGGCGACAGCACGATCACGGAGACGGCCGGCATCGGCGCCTTCGCGATGGCCGCCGCCCCGGCGATCGTCACCTTCATCGGCGGCACGCCGCGCGACGCCCTGAATTCCACGCTGGAGATGTACGAGATCACCGCCGCCGAGCACCCCCAGTTCACCCTTCCCGCCCTCGGCTTCCGCGGCTCGCCCGTGGGGATCGACCTCCGCCGCGTCGTCGAGCTCGGAATCACGCCGCGCGTCAACACCGGCATCGCCCACAAGCAGGCCGGAGTCGGGCAAGTCGGCGCCGGCCTGGTCCGCCCGCCGATGGAGATCTTTGAGGCCGCGTTGATCGCCTTCGCGGAAAAATATGACATCTAAAGGAGGAGCCGCCATGTACGTCCCCTATGACATGAGCAAAATAAAAATCCTCGACCTGTCGCAGAACTTCAGCGCCGATTCACCGTCGTTCGCGTTCTACGAGGGGCCGACCGTCAAGTGGGTCAAGCGGCTCGCTTTCGAAGGGGTGAACGCGCAGTTCATCTCCTCCACCAATCACATCGCCACCCATCTCGATTCGCCGATCCACTTCTATGATCCCGGTCCGGACATCTCGGGGATCCCGATCGATACGCTGGTGGGACCTGCGTGCATCGTCGATCTTTCGCAATTCGGCATCGGCGATTATCAGATCTACGGTCCCGAGCACTTCGAGGAGTGGGAGCGCAAGACCGGCATCACCATCGAGCGCGGCGACATCCTGGTGATCCATACCGGCTATCACCACTTCTACAACGAGGATTGGTACAAGGTCCACAACCAGGAGAAGGCCGACCTGCCGCGCTGCTTCCTGAAGCATCCGGGGCCGCAGAGCCGTTTCGTCGACTGGGTGCTCGACCGCGGCATCCGCTGGCTGGCGGTGGACTGCATCGCCGCCGACCATCCGTTCAACACCAACGTGCGCAAGGCGCGCCCCGACCTCATCCCCGAGGTCGAGAAGGTGATCGGCATGCCGCTCGACCAGGCCTTCCCCTGGCCCGAGGACTACCAGTGCATGCACGTCAAGCTCTTCCCGCGCGGCGTCTTCCACGCCGAGAACGTCGGCGGCCAGATCGACGAGGTGCTCGATCAGCGCGTCTGGCTCGGCTGCTTCCCCTTCCGCTTCCGCGGCGGCGAGGCCGCCTTCGCGCGGATCGTGGCGTTCGTGGAGGAGAGGTAAAGGGTCAACTGGACGCTGGCTTGCGAAAGCGTTTCAGAGCGCCCCAGAAACCGGAGCGAAGGTGTTTCTTAAGTCCCTGCCGCTCCTGGAGAGGGCCCAAAGCCTGCTCGGCCGTCGAGAGAAGCTCCACGTCGAGGGCGGTTGGAATCACTGGCGCGGCCGCCAGCAAGTGTTCGAGCTCGTCAGGGTTCGCTGAGTTGGCCCACGCCTCCGCGAACTGCTGCCCCAGGAGCCTGGTTGCCTCTCCTTCGGATCGCGCGGACGACTGAGCGGCTGCCGGCACCTCACTTTCGACCCTCATGAAGAACGGTGCCAGGAAACCCGTATCGAGGACAACGTGCTCGTCAGCATCCCGAATCAGGCTTTTCGCCTGATTCCCCTGCTGAGTGGCAGGAATTCCGAGCACGACAACGAGGACACCCATCTCCTGGGCGGCCACCACTCCCTCCCTGAGATCCTCGTCACCTCCAAGGAGAAAGATCGTAGTCGCTGCCCGTTCTCGGGCCAGGATCATCAAGTCGCGAACGATCAGGGAATCGACACCCTTCTGCTGGGCCCCGACAAGCCGACCCAGCCGTAGTTTGACTCTGGGCTGCTCGGCAATGATGAGGTGCTCGCGAGTAGGAATGGCGTCCGGTGCGGCGTCATACCAATAAAGCCGTAGCGCCGGGAGCTGACAGCGGTCAGAAGCAAACTGGAGTAGCGCCGAGATCAAGGGTGCGTAAGCACAACGGACCCTCCTTCTTTGCGGAGTTCCACAGCAGAGCTTCCCTCCTTCGGCAAGCAGATGGCCTGCATCTACGAAGACCGCGCATCGATCCAAAGGGAATTCCCCCAAAACAAAAGGGCCCCGTATCGGGCCCATCAAATTGCGACCCGCCGCCGACAGCTCGGCAACGAGGCACTAGGTATATCCTAGACTGCTATGAACCCACCGTCAAGCCTCCAGTTCCGGGCAACTGTGATTTCCTCCTCCAAAAGGGGAAGGGAATTTGTGCCATGACGACACAATCCATCGGCGCCCGCATCAAACGCAACGAAGACCCCCGTCTGCTCACCGGCCGCGCTCTGTTCGTGGACGATCTCGATCTGGCCGGGATGGTGCACGTCGCCTTCCTGCGCAGCCCCTACGCTCACGCCCGCATCCTGGGGATCGACGCCTCGCGGGCGCGGCAGCGGGAGGGGGTGATCGCGGTCTACACGGCGGCGGACCTCGGGAGCTACTGGCGGCACGGACCGCTGCTGGTGCCGCCGCCGCCGGTGGAGGGGATGGTGTTCAACGAGCGGACGCAAGTCCCTCTCGCCAAGGACAAGGTGCGCCAGCTCGGCGAGCCGATCGCCGTCGTCGTCGCGATCTCCCGTTACGTCGCCGAGGACGCCCTGCCGGACATCGAGGTCGACTACGAGTCGCTGCCGGCGGTGGTGGATCTGGAGCAGGCGCTGGCGCCCGGCGCTCCGCTGGTGCACGAGGACGTGGGCTCGAACCTCGCCGCCTATGTGCCGCAGAAGAAGGGGGACTACGCGGCTGCCAAGGCGCAGGCCGACGTGGTGATCCGCCGCCGCTTCCACTACGACCGTGGCGCGGCGGCGGCGATCGAAAACCGTGGGGTCGTCGCCCAGTGGGACGCGCGCGCTCAGAAGCTGACGATCTGGGATACCACCCAGGCGCCGATCCCGGTGCGCAACGGCTTGGCCGCCATGCTGGGCCTCTCCGAGCACCAGGTGCGTCTGGTGACGCCGTTCATCGGCGGCGGCTTCGGCCCCAAGATCATGATGTTCTATCCGGAAGAGGTGCTGATCCCCTGGATCGCCTTGCAGCTCGAGCGGCCGGTGAAATGGATCGAGGACCGCGCGGAGAACTTCGTCGCCACCACCCAGGAGCGCGGGCAGATCCACGACGCTGAGATCGCCCTGACGCACGACGGCCGCATCCTCGGCGTCAAGGACTCGTTCCTGCACGACACCGGCGCCTACGATCCCTACGGCCTCACCGTGCCGCTCAACAGCCAGTGCACCGTGGTGGGCCCCTACCGCGTGCCGGCCTACGAGAGCGAGTTCCGGGCGGTGTTCACCAACAAGACGATCGTCACCCCCTACCGCGGCGCCGGCCGCCAGCACGGCGTGTTCGTGATCGAGCGGCTGATGGATCTCGCCGCCCGCGAGCTGGGGATCGACGGCAACGAGATCCGCCGGCGCAATTTCCTCAAGCCCGACGAGTTCCCGCACGATCACGCGATCATCTATCAGGATTTCGCGCCGCTCTACTACGACAGCGGCGACTACGAGCCGGTGCTCGACAAGACGCTGCGGATGATCGATTACGAGCGCTTCGTCACCGTCGAGCAGCCTCGCCTGCGCGCCGCGGGGCGGCACGTGGGGATCGGCGTCGTCGCCTACGTCGAGGGCACCGGCATCGGGCCGTTCGAAGGGGCGCGGGTGCAGGTGCAGACCAACGGCAAGGTGACCGTGGTCACCGGCATCGGCACCCAGGGTCAGGGGCACTTCACGGTGCTCGCCCAGATCGCCGCGCAGCAGCTCGGCGTCGAGGTGGCCGACGTCGACGTGGTCACCGGCGATAGCGATCAGTTCCACTGGGGGACCGGCACCTTCGCCAGCCGCGGCGCGGTGGTGGCGGGCAATGCCACGAACGAAGCGGCGAAGGCGGTCCGCGAGAAGGCGATCCGGCTGGCGGCCGAGCGGCTCGGCGCCGGCGAGGAGCAGATCGAGCTCGTCGGCGGCAGCGCGCGGGTGACGGCCGAGCCCGACCGTTCGATTTCGCTCGGCGAGCTGGCGCATGTCGCCAACCCGATGCGCGGCGCGGTGAAGCCGGGCACCGAGCCGGGCCTCGAGGCCACCCGCTACTTCGGTCCCTACCGGGGCGCCACCGCGAGCGGCTGCCATGCCTGCATCCTGGAGGTCGACCCCGAGACCTTTCAGGTCAAAATCGAAAAATATGTCGTGGTCCACGACTGCGGCGTGGTGATCAATCCGCTCCTCGTCGACGGCCAGGTGCACGGCGGCGTGGCGCAGGGGATCGGTAACGCCTTCTACGAGCAGCTCGTCTACGACGACAACGGCCAGCTCCTGAACGCCTCGTTCATGGACTTCCTCCTCCCCACCGCCCTCGACGTGCCGCGCATCGAGGTCGGCCACGAGGAGACGGTCTCCCCCCTCAACCCCCTCGGCACCAAGGGAGCCGGCGAGGCCGGTGCCATTCCGGTCGGCGCCCTCTTCGCGCAGGCGGTGGAGAACGCGCTGGCGATCCCCGGCCTGGAGATCCTGGAGATCCCCCTGAAGCCGAGCCGGCTCTGGGAGCTGGCGGAGGGGGCGCGCCGATGAAAAACGTATACCCGGCACGAAGGATGCTTTAAAATCCGTACCGCGGCTACGCGCCGTATGATCCATTATTGTCAAACGCTTGAAACATCGCGGGAGCGACCCTCTGATCGTACGTATGCGCCCTGTCTTGCTGTCTCTCTCGCTGCTGCTGGCGATTCCATTCTCGTCGGCGGCCGCCCCGAAAGAGGTCTTCGTGGATCGGGCGAAGGAGCTCGGAGTGGACTTCGTCCACCAGAATGGCATGTCCGGGCATCTCTACCTTCCCGAGGTCATGGGCTCCGGCGTCGCGCTGTTCGACTACGACAACGACGGCGATCTGGACATCCTGTTCGTCCAGGGAGGGCCGCTCGGTCCGGGGGCGGCGCCGGGAGCGGCCGGCGGCCCGCGGCTCTACAGGAACGACCTCTCGGCGGGTCACGGCCTGCACTTCACCGACGTGACCGCGGAGAGCGGCCTGCGCGCCGGCAGCGGGTATGGCATGGGGGTGGCGGTCGGCGACTTCAACAACGACGGCTGGCCCGACATCTACATTACCGCCCTGGGCTCCAACCAGCTCTGGCGCAATAACGGTCCCGACGCCTCCGGCCACGTCACCTTCACCGAGGTCACCGCGCAGGCGGGAGCCGACGATCCACGCTGGAGCGTGCCCGCGGCCTTCTTCGATTACGACCGGGACGGCTGGCTGGACCTCTTCGTCGGCAACTACCTCAAGTTTTCGTTCGACACCCACAAGCCCTGCCACGACGCGGCCGGCGCGCCCGACTATTGCGGCCCGGTGCCCGCCGACGCCGTGCCCGGCCGGCTCCTGCACAACCTGCGCAACGGTACTTTCGAGGACGTCACCGCGAAGTCGGGGATCGCCGCCGCGTTCGGCCCGGCCCTGGGAGCGACCACCGCCGACTTCAACGACGACGGCTACCCCGACCTCTACGTCGCCAACGACGAGACGCCCAACCAGCTCTGGATCAACCAGAAGGACGGCACTTTCCGGGACAGCGCCCTGTTGGCCGGGGCCGCCGTGAGCGGCGAAGGGCGGCCCCAGGCGAGCATGGGGGTGGATGCCGGCGACTACGACGGCAACGGCAGCCTGGATCTCGCCATGAGCGATCTCACGGGAGAAGGCAACGCCCTGTACCGGAACGACGGCACCGGCCTGTTCGAGGACGTCTCGCTGCCGAGCGGCCTCAAGACCCCCTCCTGGAAGCTCACCGGCTTCGGCCTCTCCTGGCTGGACTACGACAACGACTCGTGGCTCGACCTCCTGGTGGTCAACGGCGCGGTGAGGAAGATCGACGCGCAGTCGCGGGCCGGGGACCTCCTGCCGCTCAAGCAGGAGAAGCAGCTCTTCCACAACCTCGGCAACGGCCACTTCGAAGAGGTGGGCAAGCGGTCGGGCGCCGTCTTCTCGCTCCCCATGATCGGCCGCGGCGCCGCGTTCGGCGACCTCGACAACGACGGCGACACGGACGTGGTGATCAACAACAACAACGGCCCCGCCCAGGTGCTGATCAACCAGGTCGGCAACCGGCGCCCGTGGCTCGGGCTGCGGCTCCTCACCGGTCAGCCCGGCCAGCCCGGCAGGGACGCCCTCGGCGCCGTGGTCGACCTCTACCGGCCGGGCAAGCCGGTCCTTCGCCGCCGGGCGCACACGGACGGCAGCTACGCCTCCGCCAACGACCCCAGAGTGCTCTTCGGCCTGGGCGACTCACCGCAGGTCGACAAAGTGGTGGTGCGCTGGCCGAGCGGCCGGATCGAGACCTGGAAGAAGGTGGCGGTGGGCGCCTACACCACCCTGCGCGAAGGGACCGGCGACAAGGACCCGGGGGAGAAGAAGTGAAAGGCGCTTGGAGACAGGCCGCGAAGGCCGGTTTCCTGATCCTCGCCTGGACGCTCTCGACAGCCGTCGCCGGTGCCCAGTCTACGAAGCTGCTGCCGGTCCCGGCGGTGGATACACAGGGAATGGAGCCGGCGATCCGCCAGGAGATCGAGCAGGACCGGCGGAGCCTGGAGGAGGCGATCGCCAAGCTCCCCGCCGGCTCCCCGGAGCTCGCCGAAGCCTACGGGCGGCACGGCCAGATCACCGCCCTCTACAAGCTCAACGCGATCGCCCGGATCTGCCTGGAGAACGCCACGCGGCTGGCGCCGGCCGAAGTCCGCTGGGTGTATTCCCTGGGCGTGCTGCTCCAGGCGACCGGCGATTTCCCGGAGGCCGAAGCGCGCTTCGTCCGGACGCTTGAGCTCCGTCCGGGCGATCCCGCCACTCTGATCCGCCTGGGCGAGGTCCGAATGAATCTCGGCCATCTCGCCGAGGCCCGCCAGGCGTTCGAGGCGGCCCTGCCCGCACCGGGCGCCGCCGCCGCGGCTCACTTCGGCCTCGGCCGCGTGGCGCTCCTTGGGGAGGATGCCCGCGCGGCGGCCGCTCACTTCGAGGCCGCCCTCGCCGCTCAGCCCGGGGCCGCCGAGGTCCGCGCGCCGCTCGCGGTCGCCTACCGCAAGCTGAAGCGGCTCGACGACGCCCGCGCGGCTCTGGCGGCCTACGGCGAGGGGCGGGTGACCTTCCCCGACCCGATCCTCGACCAGGTCGCCCGGATGGACGTCGGCATCCAGCGGTTCCTTCAGTCTGGAGCCGCGGCGCTCCGCGAGAAGCGCTTCCCCGACGCTGTCCAGGCCTACCGTAAAGCCTTGGAGAGCGAGCCCGCGAACGCCACCGCCTGGATGAACCTGGGGGTCGGCCTCGAAGGATCGGAAGACCCGGCCGGCGCCGAGCGGAGCTACCGGAAGGCCGTCGAGCTGCAACCCTCGCTCGCCCGCGCCCACTATGACCTGGGGACCCTGCTCGCCGGGCGCGGCGCGATCCAGGAAGCGCTGGAGCACCTGGAGACCGCCGTCCGTCTCGATCCGGAGTCCCGGGACGCCCTCTTCAACCTCGGTCAGGCCCTGGAGGCCACGGAGGAGCCCGCGCGGGCGCTCGACACCTACGACCGCCTCCTGAAGCTCGCCCCTCAGGACCTCGACGCCCGGTTCCACCGCGGCCAGACGCTCGCCGCTCTGGGCCGTCCCGCCGAGGCCGCCGAGGAGCTGGGAAGGGTGGTCGCCGCCGAGCCCCGCGAGGCGGCGCCGCGGATCGCGCAGGCGATCGCCCTGCTCGGCGCCGGACGGGACGCGGAGGCGCGGGCGCGCCTCGAAGAGGGGCACAAGGCGCTGCCCCAGAGCGAGCCGCTCGCCCAGCTCCTGGTGCGCGTGCTCGCCGGCTCCTCGCACCGGGAAGTCCGCGATGGCGGCAAGGCCCTGGAGATCGCCCAGAGCCTGCTGGCCGCCGGGTCCACCGCCGAGCGAGAGGAGGTGCTGGCCCTGGCCCTTGGCGAAACCAAGCGCTTCGCCGAGGCCGCCGATCACCTCCGCCGCGCGCTCGCCGCCGTCCCCCCCGATTCCCCGGACCACTCGCGCCTCGAGCACTGCCTCTCCCTCTACGAGCAGAGCGAGCCCTGCCGCGCTCCGGGCTCCTGAGGCCTCCCCCTGAGATGACTTTTCAGGCGTCCCGCACGCCGTCCAGGTCCACGACCGGCGTCCCCCGCATCAGCGCCCAGTAGAGGGCGAACGCCACGGCGAAGCCCACGAACCAGGCGTAGTCGTAGAGCCAGCGCAGCCCGGGCACCACCAGTCCGATCAGCGCCGCGGTCACTCCGGCGATCAGCGAGACGATCGCTTTCCAGTTCCAGCGGCCGTAGAGGCCCTCCGACTGGTACAGGTCCGCCAGCGAGAGATTGGTCTTCCGGATCAGCCAGTAATCGGCGATGAAGATCCCCGCGATCGGCCCGAGGAAGCTCGAATAGCCGACCAGCCAGCCGAAGATGTAGGTGCCGTAATCCGACAGCAGCCGCCAGGGCATGATCGCGATCCCGAGGATGCCGGTGAGCACGCCGCCGATGGCGAAGGTGATGCGCGACGGCCAGAGGTTCGAGAAATCGTTGGCCGGCCCGACCACGTTAGCTGCCACGTTGGTGGTGAGCGTCGCGATCAGCAGGGCGAACAGCGCGATCAGGATCACCAGCGGATGGCCGAGCTTCGACAGCAGGACCACCGGGTCCCAGATCGCCTCGCCGAAGATCAGCACCGACGCCGAGGTCACCGCCACGCCGATGAACGAGAACAGCGTCATTGTCGTCGGCAGGCCGTAGAGCTGGCCGCGCACCTGGGCTCTCTGGTCGCGGGCGAAACGTGACAGGTCCGGGATGTTGAGCGCGAGCGTCGCCCAGAAGCCGACCATGGCGGTGAGCGACGGCACGAAGAAGGCCAGGAATTCACCCGTCGACTTGAACTTGCTCGGCTGCGCGAGGATCGGTCCCAGGCCGCCGGCCCGCATCATCGCCCAGCCGAGGAGCGCAAGGCCGGCGACGATCAGGAAGGGCGCCGCCCACGCCTCCAGGCGCTTGATCGCGTTGCTCCCGCGCACGACGATCACCATATTCCAGAGCCAGAAGACGAAGAACGAGATCCAGACCCCGCCGGGAACCCGCTGCCAGCCGGGAACGGCGGTCGTCAGCAGCGTCTGGATCGCCTGGCCGCCGATCCAGGTCTGAATGCCGAACCAGCCGCAGGCGACCAGGCCGCGCAGGATCGCCGGCACGTTGGCGCCGCGGGTTCCGAAAGAGGCGCGCGCGAGCACCGGAAAAGGGATGCCGAAGCGGGTGCCGGGGTGCGCGATGAGCACCATGGGCACGAGCACGATCAGGTTGCCCAGGATGATGGTGGCCATCGCCTGCCACCAGCTCATCCCCCCCTGCACCAGCCCGGCGGCCAGCATGTAGGTGGGGATGCAGACCGACAGCCCCACCCACAGGGACGCCATGTTGTAGGTGCTCCACGTCCGCTGCTCGACGCGGGTGGGAGCGAGGTCCGCGTTCCACAGGCGGGCGTCGGACGACGGCTCGCGCAACTCGTAGAGCTCGCCGCGGACCCGCCGCATCGCCTGGACGCGGACTGAAGAGGTGGAGGCGGAGGGGCGCTCCGCCGGTAACTCGGACATGGTGGGCGTATGGTACACCGGGACCGGGCTACGATCTCGCCCGGCTCGCAGTCCAGCGGACGGCGAACCTCGCCACGACGACCGCGAGGCATGCCACGCACAGGATCAGGGCCGCAGTCCGCAGATACGACGCAGTCGTGATCGAAACGCCGAGCCCCGTTCCAATCGCAAGCCAGGCGGCGATGCAAGCGGGGCATTTCGGCAGCAGCACCAGGACCGCTGCCGGAGCCACGGTTCCGGCGGCGCCGCAGCAACGGCGAGCGCTCACGAGTGTTCCGCTCCCGCGCAGCACGAGGACGCCGCGGTTTCGTACCGGTCATGGTGCCGGACCCAGGCCATCGGGAAAGGCAGGTCTCCCTCGTCGCGCCCCTTGGGTGTGAAGTCGAGGAAGCGGTAGACGCCGAGCAGCTCCTCGACGCCGCGCCCGTACGCGGAGTAGGTGTGGAAGATCTCGCCGTCTTCGTCCTTGACGAAGACGCTGACGCCGGGGGCCTCTTCGCTCGGGAACCCGCTGGAGCCGTAGTTGTAGGGCTTATTTCCCGGGGCCAGCTCGTCGGGCGTGAAGGAAACGCGATGGTCGCGGTTGAATTCGGTCCCGTAGGAGGAAACCCACTTGAAGGGCCACCCCATGCGTCGCTGGAACGCTTCGATCTGGCTCAGGTGGGCCCGCGACGCCACCACCAGCGTCACGTCCCGCTGGGCCAGGTGGATCACGCTGGCGCCGAGATGATCGGCAACCAGCGAGCAGCTCGGGCAACCCTCCGGCCAGTCCGGACCGAACATGAAGTGATAGACGATCAATTGGCTGCGCCCGCCGAAAAGGTCGGCGAGCGTTTCCTTGCCCCCCAGACCGTCGAAGACATAATCCTTGTCGACCTTCTCCCATGGCAACTCGCGGCGCTGCCGGCTCAGATCGTCGCGGAGCCGGGTGAGCTCCTTCTCCTTCGCGAGCAGCTCCTTGCGGGCGAGCATCCAATCCTGCGATGAAACGACTTCGTGCGTGGCGGTCTGTGTATTCATGATCCATCCTTCCTGGTCGGGTTTGACGTTCTGCCTGTACTACGGCTCCCCAGCGTTCGGGGATACGTCAATTCGGGAAAGGCTCCGCGACGGCCACCGAGGCCGCCGCGGGCAGGATCCAGGGGCAGTGGATATAGTCCGCGATGCGGGCCACGCGGTGATCGATCACTTCGAGGCGGACGGCCGCCTTGGGTTTCCATCCCTCAGGCTCTTCATACAGGACGACGACCATCGGCTCGCCGTCCACCTCGCCCACCGCCAGGCGCCAGGGGATCGGCCAGCGGCTGTAATTGGCAAAGTAGGGTGCCTTGGCGACCGCACCGGTAAAGCGATCGATCACTCGCAGGCGGGCGTCAGCCGCGATCAGCTCCCTCAGGCCGTCCCAGTCGCGGCGATTGAACCGTTCGACGTACAGGTGCAGGAGCCGGCTCTCCTCCGTGTCGCTCGCCGGGCGCGCCGCTCGGGGCGCGGGCTCGGCCGGCAACTTCGCGCGGCCGCGATGGAGCGCGGCTTTGACCCCACCCACCGTGGAGTCGACGAGCTCCGCGATCTCCTCGAGCGAATAATCGAAGACGTCCTTGAGCAGCACGCAGGCGCGCTCCTTCGGCGGCAGGTTCAGCACGAGGTGCTCGACCGCCCGTCCCAGCGCCGGTCCAGGGGGATCGACCGGCATCACCTGATCGGATTCCAGCACGGCCGTCTCCGCGTCCTGGCGGACGCCCCGGCGCCGCAGAAAATCGATACATCGGTTGTGCGCGATCCGGAACAGCCAGGGCGCCAGGGGGCGGCTCTCGTCGAAGCTGTCCAGCATCCGGTAGGCCTGGAACAGCGCTTCCTGGACGACGTCCTCGCCGTCGAAGACCGAGCCGGTCATCCGCGAGCAGTAGCGGTGCAGGCTCGGGCGCAGGTTGGCGATGGTCTCCAGGAACGCCACGTAGCGCGCCTCGAAGGGGCCGTCGGCAGGCGGGTCGAGTGGGGTCAATGCGTCCATGTTCACCTCTACGCGGGCCGGGAGCGTTAGGATACGATCGCTCTGACGACGAAACCAGAAAGGCTGACGAAATGCGGACGCTCGCGGCTCCAACCCTCGAAGAGATCCAGGCCGCCCGCGCGCGGCTGGCCGGGGTCACCCTCCGCACGCCGCTGGTGCGCCTGAACGTGGACGGCGCGCCGGGGGAGGTCTGGCTCAAGCTGGAGAACCTGCAACCCATCGGCTCCTTCAAGCTGCGGGGGGCCACCAATGCCATGCGCCTTGCCGGTCCGGAAGGGTTGCGGGAGGGCGTCTACACGGCGAGCGCCGGTAACATGGCGCAGGGGGTGGCCTGGAGCGCCCGCGCGCTCGGCGTGCCGGCGGTGATGGTGGTGCCCGACCACGCTCCCGCCACCAAGCTGGCGGCCATCGAGCGCCTCGGCGGCCGGATCGTGAAGGTGCCCTTCGACCGCTGGTGGCAGGTGATCCAGGAGCACAGCTTCCCTGGGATCGACGGCCTCTTCATCCATCCCGTCGCCGACCGGGCGGTGATGGCGGGGAACGGCACCATCGGCCTGGAGATCCTCGAAGACCTGCCCGACGTCGACACCGTGCTCGTCCCCTTCGGCGGCGGCGGGCTCTCCTGCGGCATCGCCTCCGCGCTCGCCGCCCTGCGTCCGGAGGCCCGCATCTTCGCCTGTGAAGTGGAGACCGCCGCGCCCCTCGCCCCCTCCCTCGCCGCCGGCTCGCCGCGGAGCGTGACCTACCAGCCGAGCTTCGTCGACGGCATCGGCAGCGGCAGCCTCCTCCCCGAGATGTGGCCCCTCGCGAGCACCCTCCTCGCCGGCGCCCGCGTGGTCTCCCTCGAAGCGGTGGCCGCCGCCGTGCGCCTCCTCGCCGAACGCCACCGCGTCATCGCCGAAGGAGCCGGCGCCGCCTCCGTAGCCGCCGCCCTGGCGGGAGTCCCGGAAGCCCGCAAGATCGTCTGCGTAATCTCCGGCGGCAACGTCGACGCCGGCAAGCTCTGCGCGATTCTGGAGGGGCGGATGCCGTAAGGTGGAAAGTCAGCCCGCAGGGGCGGCGAAAGGAAAGGCCGGAGGGAACGGCCCGCATCCGTTCCCTCCGGCAGGTGAATCAGTTGTCAAAGAGCAACCCCGAGCCAACCGGCTACGGCTGGGCGGCTTCGGGCGACGGGGGAAAAAAGATGCGCCCTCCGGAAGCCGGACGGCGGCTCCGAAGGAATCCCGGCGGCCTTGGACACCAAGAAAGCGGCTCGGGAAGAAAGATGACGCCCCGGAAGCCAGGACGCCCGTCCCGGAAGAAAGACGAGGGCTCGGGACGCGAAGAAAACGGCGGGCGAAGAAAAGCAGGCGCTCGGGAAGCTCAAAAAGCGTAGGGGAAGCAAAGTGGGCGTTCGGATCGCAAAAACACGCCCGGGACGAGACAAAGGCCGCCGGGAAGGACCGGAACCGGTTTTCAAGCTTCGGCAGGCTCCGGGATGGTTCGACGGAGGCCCTCTCGGCCTTCGGGAGAGGGATGTTCGCAGGGAAGGCGTTCACGGCCCGAGCGGCAACGAGATAAGAGCGCCTAACAAAACCGGCCCAACGGGCCGGGAGAGCATAGCCCAGGGCTGAGGCCGAAGGCCGATGCCCTGGGTTCACGGGCGCCACCTCCCGGCGGCCTGAAAGGCCGCGAGAGTCTTCAGTCCCACACGTAGCGCTCGTCAAATTCGATTTCATAAGCCTTGAGGAACGCACGGAGCTCCTCTTGAAACGACTTGACTCGATGATGCTCGCGCTGGTTGCGGATGTAGGCTCGAACGCCCTCGACCTGCGATTGGCTCACCGAGAATGCACCGAATCCCGCCTGCCAAAAGAAGCTCGCAAACTGCGGGCCTCGGGCCCGAAGCCAGTCGTTCGAGCTTTTCTTGAGGTGGCCGACAACGCCGCTCAGCGCCTCGGTCCGTGCGAGGAGAAACAGACCGTGCAAATGGTCGGGCTCGGTGTTGATTTCGATCGGGAGACAGCCGAGGCCTTTGAGCGTGCCGCCCATGTAGGCATGGAGATCGGGGCGAATCTCGTCAGGCAGGGTTCGTTCGCGATCTTTCGTCGAGAAGATGAGATGGACGTAGATTTTGGAGAGGGATTGAGCCATGACGCCGGTGACTCCAGCACCCGTCTGCGGAGCTGTCAAGCGGGAGCTCTCGCGGCCTTTCAGGCCGCCCGGAGGTGGTGCCCGCTGACCCAGGGCATCGGCCTTCGGCCTCAGCCCTGGGCTAGATTCTCCCGGCCCGTTGGGCCGGCAACCGGTTTTGTTAGGCGCTCTAAGTGCCCTGACGCCACTTGCTACCGATGTCGAAGAATTCTAGAGTTGATCCAGGATTCTAGAAGGAGGCACTCCCATGGGCATCAGCATCAAGAACGACAAGGCGGAGAAGTTGGCCCGGCAGGTGTCCGCTGAGACGGGGGAGAGCCTCACGGAGGCCATCATTCACTCCCTGGAGGAACGTCTGGAGCGCCTCAAGGGACGGCGGTCCGCTCCCGATCTGGCCGAGACCCTGATGGCGATCAGCCGGCGTTCCAGCGCTCTGCCCGATCTCGATACCCGGGATGCCGATGAGATCCTGGGCTACGACGAGAAGGGCGCTTTCCGCTGAGAGGATCGACTAGGAGCCTGCGCCGCAGAAAAAAACGACCAAGGACGTAAAGGACGACAAGGACGGCAAGGACAAGAAACTGCCGGACCAGTCACCTCGAATCTGTCCCTGTTGTCCTTGTCGTCCTTGCAGTCCTTTTCGTCCCTGCTTCTTGGTTTCTGCGGCACAGGCTCCTAGCCTAGCCGCCCCTCACCCCAACTTCCGGAACCGCTGCGGCCTCCGGCCGTCGCTGTAGGTCTCGATGGCGATCTTCTTCTCTTGCCGAAGATGCGACCAGACGCGGTGGAGCGTGGGCCGGCTCGGCTCGTAGCCGATGAGGCGGACGGCGTCGGACTTGTCGAAGATCTCGGGCAGGTTCGGAAAGGCCTCCAGAATGTCTTCGAGGGCGTCGCCCCGATGCCGTTCCCGGGCTTGGACTGAAGCTTCGCGCAGGGCCTCACGGGACTCCGGGGGAGCCGCGCTCGCAGGCGAATCCAGCGGGATTTGCGTCTCATCGGACGCTAGCGTAACGTTCGCGGTGTCCAGAGGAGCCTCGCCCTGGGCAACGAACCAGAGGGTTTCCAGCGCTCGGAGCCTGGCCTGGTAGCCCGCGCGAATGAGCTCCAGATCCGCCTGGAGCTGCTCTTCGAGATTGCGCCTGTGCCGCTCGTACTCGTTGCGCTGCAAGGATTTTCCTCCCATGGTCGAGCGCCGAGCGTATCGCTGTCTTCCACGTCGGAGCAAGGACGGCAGACGCTCTCTCCCGGACGAGCCCGGTCGGAAGCTGTCAGACCGGCGCGGAGAAGCGTACGCTCAGCTCCCAGAACGGGACGCCTCGCTCCGGGAAGCGGACGCCCTACGAACGCTGCTTTGGCGTCCCCGACAGTACGCGGACGCTACATCTCCGTTCCGCAAGTGTCCACGCCGGGAGGCGGACAGTCCCCGTGGGCTCGGCAAGCGTCCGTGATGCGAGGCGCACAGTCCCCGTGGGCTCGGCAGGCGTCCGCGATGCGAGGCGCACAGTCCCCGTGGGCTCGGCAGGCGTCCGCGATGCGAGGCTGACACGACGTCTCCACTCGGCGGGCGTCCAGACCGAGACGGGGATCACCCGTGAACGAACGAGTTTCCGGCGTCCGCGTCCAGTGGCGAGACTTCGGCCTTTCGGCTGGAGGCGTCCGCCTCACTTCGCTTTCGCGAGACGGATCTGGCCCTCATGGCCCGCGGCGTGCTGGGTCCGGCTCAGCAGGACGGCCAGGCGGTTCCGATGGGGCTCCTGGGCGAAGTCTTCCGGCGACACCGCGTCGTGCCGCTCCAGCCACTCCTCGGGCCGCAGCTTTTCGATGCCGGCCAGGAGCTTCGCGTTGACCTCCGACCAGGCACTCCGCAGGGCGGCGGGCTCGAAGCCGTCCGTTGGAGACGTGCGGTCCGGATTGGCGAGGAAGGTCTCGTCGAGCTCGGGGTGCAGCCGGTCGCCGAGTCGCAACAGGGGTAGCAGCCGATCGTGAACGGCGGCGAGATGCCCGAGCAGGTAATAGACCCGATTTCTGCCGGGCGCGACCTCACGCTGGAGGTCTTCGTCGCTGAGCGAGACGAGGGTCTTGTCGAGCTGACCCATCACCTGCTTCCATGAATTCAGGACGGTCTGGATAAAAAGCTCTTCCGCGGCCATTCGATTCTCCCCTTGGTTCCGATTGAACCGTTACTATTGCACACCCTTATTGAAAGCCGGAGAATCGGAGCGGCTCTGCTTCGGAGTCCGACCGCCGCTTCCAGACCTTGTAGATCGCCGGATAGACCAGCAGCTCCAGCAAGAATGAGGTGACCAGGCCGCCGATCATCGGCGCCGCGATCCGTTTCATCACGTCCGCTCCCGCCGAGGTGGACCAGAGGATGGGGAGCAGGCCCAGGAAGGCGGCGCAGACGGTCATCAGCTTCGGCCGCGCCCGCTTCACCGCGCCGTGGACGATCGCCTCGTCGAGATCGGACAGGTCGCGCAGCCGCCCCTCTAGCTGCTCCGAAGGACGTGGCACCTGTGGAGGGGGGGCCCAATTTCGCCGAGTCCCGCGAAATGCCTCTGTAAACCACTGGCAACAAATGGTTTGTCAGAGGCGACCCGATTTTACGTCTTATTGGGGATATGGGAAGAAAACTTCGCTACATCCCCGACGGAGGCGCCCTGGTCGAGGTCACCAGCCGGACCCTGCACGGACGCCCATTGCTCCGGCCCAGTCTGGAGCTCAACGATATCGCCGCCGGCATCCTCGGCAGGGCGCAGCGGCTCTACCCGGTCGACCTCGTGGCCTTCGTACCGTTGTCCAACCACTACCACATGATCGTCTGGGTGGAGAACGCGAAGCGACTCGCGCGATTCGTCGGTTACTTCAACTCGAACCTGGCGCGGGAGGTGAGCCGGCTCACCGGCTGGACGGGGAAGATCTGGGAGCGGCGCTACCAGGCGATCCCGATCAGTGACGAGGAGGAGGCGCAGGTCGGGAGACTCCGGTACGTTTTGGCGCACGGCGTCAAGGAGAACCTGGTGGCCCGCCTCCGCGATTGGCCGGGCCTTCACTGCGTCCGTCAGATCGTGGACGGCGAACCTCTCCTCGGCACTTGGTTCGACCGCACCCAGCAGTACCTCGCCCGCCGCAAGGGCGAGAGGATCGACCGTCTCCACTACGCCACGCCCGAGACCGTGACCTTCTCGCCCCTCCCTTGCTGGAAGGATCTGTCTCCCGAGGCGTACCGGAAGTGCGTCGCAAATCTCGCGACGGAGATCGAGGAGAACGCCGCCACGATCAGGAAGCAGAACGGCGACCAGCCGCTCGGCGCGGCGGCGATCCTGGCGCAGGACCCGGTCAGCCGTCTCAAGCGTCCAAAGAAGTCTCTGGCCCCGTTGTGCCACGCGGCGAGCAAGGCGGTGCGTCAAGTCTTCTATGAAGGCTTCTCGCTGTTCGTAGCCGCGTATCGCACGGCCGCCGAGAAACTGCAAAGAGGAGATGCCGCCCCGTGCTTCCCCATGGGGTGCTTCCCACCGGCGATGCCGTTCGTCGGCGGGTAGGCCGACGCGGCGGTTTCGTCCACAGAGGCTTGCTCCGCCTCTGCCTTGAATCAGGAGGGGTGGAAAGGAGAGGTGTGCTCGGAGGAGCGATTGGGCGTGAATTTCGGGAGCCAACTTCGTACGTAGGTGCGCCTGAGAGCCTTTGAGGGCCCTTCAGGGCGGCTCCTGGAGGGCTTGACAAGTGGAAAAGTGCCCCACGGCAGAGGCGATTTTCTCCAGGGACGTGGCACTTCGGAAGGAAAGAGAACGAGGGATTATCTGAGGACGGGCTATCTGAGGACGTGGCACCTAGTTCCCTAGTTCACCTAGTTCGGTTCTGTAGGCCACCTAGTCCTGGCCATCCCCCCCCAGTCCAGTGCCCTGCCTTGACGGCGTCGGGAAAATCTCGGCGGCGTCCGTCTTATTGGGAGTATGGTCAGGAGGAAACGATGAGAGACGCCGTCAAGAACATTGCGCGGGGCCTTATCCAAGCGCCCGGCACTTAGCCTGCCGGTCCGTATTTATTATTTATTCATTCGACGCCAGAAAGGAGCAACCCTTACGGCACATGCAATATATACCTCACTGCAGAAAGTCAACTAATTTCTGACTGCACCCACATTCAACACTCAGAAGACCCAATATGGAGAGCCCCCATGTCGAGGCACAGAATAAATGGTCACCGAGTGGCAGCCACACTCTTCGCGCTCTCATTACTGACCTTGCCGTCCTACGCTCAGGCAGGAACCAGGGATGGCGAGGATTCTCCTAAAGTTGTCGACCTCCCAAAGGAAGGGTGTCCAACGGGATGGTCTACGACGCCCCAACTCTCCGCTGGCGCCACGCAATCAAAAACGTCGACTCAAAAATACACACTCGATGTTCTCAGCGTAAGAAACTGGTACAAGGATGCGCAGTGCACTTTTGGTAGCAGGCTCATTATTCATCTAGCACCAAGCTTCGAGGGCGCCTATCAAAAAGGGAAAGCTTCCCTAACGACGTCCCGAGAATTGGGCGAAGCGCAATACACCCACTCCACACCTTCGGATTCATTATCACTCGCAGCAATAGCCAATGGCTACCACAACAAAAACCTCGGAATCTACTCTCAGCAAGAGCTCGGACTTGGCGCTACGTACTTTGTCGGCAGACTAGAAGCAGGGACCGACCTAAGGTACATAGGTGAGCATTTTTACAAGGCGGAGAATCTTAATCTTGTCGGCATGGGCCTGTATGAGACCCGCACATTTGTCTCAGCGAGGCTTAAGCCACTAGCCTTGAGGGAAACAATCACTGTAATACCTGTCCTTAACAAATCTAAGGCGACCATCGCCCGAGCATCCATTGGTATTATCCTTCCAATTCACAATACCTCATGGGTCCTAAGCTTCCCCATAGACGACGACTTTACGCAGAACGCTCCTCGAGGATATCGGCAAAATTACTTCAGCGCCTCCATTAATCTGGCCAAAATTCAACTCACCCCCGCTCCGCCCAAATAACATACCTAAAGGAGACCAAAATGGCTAAGAGGGAAAAAGCTGATGGCTTGGGTGCTTGCCTTTTTCGTGACAGCGTTACAGGAACGCTAACTTGTGGAAGGATGACCCAAGAGGAGTGTGCCCAGTTTAAAGGGCAGTTTATAGGAGGACCATGTGGTCCAATGGCGGAAATGATAAGGAAGGCTGAGAAGCTCAAGAAGGATGAAGGAGAGTAGGATCTTCCGAGGGCCACCAACGAGCCTCCGGCGTCGGTCACCCGCACGGTGCTCTGGACGCCGGTGCCCTGGACGCGGTCCAGGAGGCGGCCCCGCAGTGGCGCGCTTATCTGAGGACGTGGCACCCAGTCCAACCCAGTCCAGTCCCAGGTCGCAGCAGGGTGTTGTGCGCGCCACGGTGGTTATCTGAGGATTTGGCACCCAGTCCCCTGAACACCGGCCGCTGGAGCTTCAAAGGTCCCAGATCCCTGGACTGCCCGCTGAGCTCCAGCACCGCCTCCCCATGCCGTTGCGCCGTCGCCGGAGAGCAGCCGAACGTTGCAGAGGAAGGGGCGAAGGAACGAAAATCCAGGGCCTACTCCACGAAAAGTTGCAGAGCCTGAGAGTCTCAATTCCTCCTGTCGAAGTTACGACCGCTTCACAGGGTAGTGGACGAGATCGAGTGCTGGTATCGAAGTTGCGTCGTGACAAGAGCGATATCAGTAATGCTTTCTGTGACCCCCTCCCCAGCAAGAGCTCTTTGATCCGCGTCATTGGAGATGATCAGAAGTCCTCGAAGGCTTTCGCCGAGATTGATAGGAATCAGATATTTGGCGGCCAGTTCCTGTCTTAACCTCTCTAGTTCGAACTGAAAAAAGAATAAATCCCATCGGTAGGCAAGCTGCTTCAGGTCAATAGCTTTCTTTTGCTTTGCCAAAAACCCGAGCAGCAGCGGGCTGAGTTCAATCTCGCCTGAGACCCCGAGGTTGCCGCAAGTCACCGAACCCGCAAAGGTAGATTTGTCTTTTCTAGAAAAAAATGCATACTCCGTTATCCCGCATGTCAACAGCGCCTGTTGAATTTGTCCAATATTTCTGGGATCGCGAAGGTTCAAAAGTAAATCTAAGGCGCCTTGAATTTTTTTCTCAATCTTCGCCAAGCGCCTCAGGGACACGTATGGCCTTTTCAAGCTCATTTTAGTCATCGATAGAAATAACATAAACCGCTCGATCAACCTATGAATGGGTGGAATTAGAAGTACGAAGGTTGAAAGCCCCAAGGCCTTAGCGCCATACTCAGGGACGCCAATAGTGTTGGCAAAAAGATCTACAGCTTTGTCCATGAAGGACTCTGTCATCCTAAGGACAGTCAAGACAGCAACGGCGGTAAGCGCGAGGCTTGCGTCACGAATTGTGAAAAGGCGAAGAAAATTCCGTCGCGCAACGCGGAGTAGAAAAAGCAGAACTAGGGCAGAGATCAATGCATACCCCAGCATTGTAAGCGTTGTTGATCGAGCCGCGAGTCTGGGGACCTCGGGCGTAGAGAGAAGGACCAGGGCCTGAGTCGAAAGGAAGAGTAGGCCTGACCACCAATCCAGTGGCTTCAAGCATTTGTTTGAAATTTTCCTGACTCTCGCGCTTGCGGCAAGCGTGACTATAACAAAAATTACGCCAGCAAGAATTGGGGCGAGATCTCCCTTCCAAGCAGATCGCGGCAGGGAATATGAAAACATATACCAAGCACCCCAGAACAAAATATTCATACTTGCGGCGACGACGATGATCCTCCCTGTTAAGACTATTGCCTCCGGCACTGCGATTTTTCGTAGCCGCAGCGAGCTTGAAGAATCTGTGGGCCAGCATGCCCATGTCCAAACCGCAGCACAGGAGATGAATGCCGCGAAAGCGATGATTTCTACGAGAACTAGCGAATCCATCACTCGGAAGATGCCTAACAGAAGATAGGCGTGTGAACTAGCCAATGCACGATGCCAGATGTCGTACCCGATTTTGGAAGAAAAGAACGAGCTGTAGCGGTAGGTGCCTATCGTTCCTACGCCCATGAACCATAGGCCAAGCCAAAGAGCAAATCCCCAGTCTCCCCCTCTCTTCCAGAGAGTGAATACGCCGAGAAATCCGCAAATAACCAAGGCAAATCGCCTCCAACGACTGTTGGTCTCGCGTGTTTCTATGTCTTCCTGGGTATAACCAATAAATTGGTTATACCCAATGGATAGCTGGTCTCGGGCGCTAAATATAACACGCGGTACTCTAAAGGGACCTCTTGATGTCAATCTGTTTTCTTCTAGGTAGTAGAGGCTCTGCTGGCCTCGGTCCGCCTTTGTTTTTGAGAGAAGGCTTAGTAGCGCTGGCGGGGAAGTTAGCTTATAGGGCAGGAGTAGGTCCTTAAGTTTATTGAAGCTAAACCTGTCGGCTGGGTCGTCATCAAGCGCCGTGGCGTAAAGGCGAATTTCCCGGAAGCGATCTGCCGGAATGGTTTGGTTAAAAAATCCGTAAAAATCATGAGTCCATAGATCAACTGGCTGGAGCAGGTGCGCCGTCTGTTCCCAGAAGAAAACGCGGGGCTCTGGTGCAGTAGACCGTAGCGCTTCGTCAGGAGAGCCCGCAGTTGGCCATTTCAGTCGCTCACTAATTTGAAAACTGTGCAGAAAGAGTAGTGCGGGAAGAAGCCCAAAGCAAAGGGCCAGGAGTCTTCCGACGGCGCAGCGGCACCATCTGCGGAGTCCAATACGTTGCAAGAACCGGACGTCGGAGTTTCCTAGAAGAAGTTGGTGTTCTATCCTCGGGCCGGGCCACCAACTCCAAAGCATGCAAAAAATGCCGGCCCCTACAGAGAAGAGTAAGTTCCAGCCTAAGAAATCATTGGACTTATCGATAGCGTGGCTTATTGCTATTCCGCCCACGGCCAGTAGAGTAAACTTTCTTAAATTGCGGTAGCCTCTCCCAGGTTCAGCCGAGGCGCCAAAGTCCAAGAGGGCTCCAAGGACGAACGCAAGGGCGAGATTGGAAAGCACGAAGGGAAGTTGTGGGAGCTCGTACCAATCGGAACGCGGTGGCTCCAAGAAGTTCAAAACCCACAGTAAGGGTACCATTAGGCGCCCGGCGAAATTGATCTGGTATAGACTGATTAACCCTAGAGAACCGACAAGGAATCCTGCATTTGCCAAGTCATAAGTTATGGCGGCAACCTTCGGCCAGTTCGGAAGTAGCGCGGATCCTGTCACCAGAATGGTTAGTGCGGCTATAGTGAAGACGAATGCATTAAGGCTTGCGCGGGTTGCGGTTTTTGCCGCTTGGGCCTCCTCGGGGGAAATCACCGGCGCCAGGCTTGCAAGAATATCGTTGAATCCAGGAAGCCCTCTTCTTACTTGTCTCCAAAGCTCTTGCACTTGGTGATGAGTCTTGTGGGAAAGGCCGCGAGTTGATTCTTTGCGAGAGGGTTCCAGTTCAATCAGGCCTAGCTGATAAGGACCAATGCCGACGATGTCTCCAATTTCTAGGCGGGACGTTGGATACGCTAGATTCCCGGACTCTGAAGGGAGCGTTGTCCGATCCTCTAGGGAGACGCCATCGTGATCGATCGATAAAATTGCATGGAGATCTCTAACCTCGGGATTCTGCAGGCGGATGGTGCAGAACTCATTAGAGCCGATTGAATATGCGCCTAGCTCTAGGGGGTAGAAGGCTCTTCCGTTATCATCGAAGTGGATGACCAGACGTAGGCGTTCAAGGCTAAGACCCATGGCATAACCTCCGCGGCCCTGGGGGTTTCCCTTCCTAGTGGCCTGTAAGAATGATTATATAACGAAGATAAGCCCACTCGAGCTGATAGATGCGAATTGACCTCGCCGGTCCCGCACGGAACCAGGCGTCAAAGGGAAAGGGGATCATGACGGCCGGCATTGTACCGAGGCTCCGCGCTTCCCGTTAACGCCCGGTGAAGGCCGCGCGGGACCCGGCGGTCCCCCGGAAATGTCCGGCAGGCTTCGAAATATGCATGAAGGTCCAGAAAATGTGCGCGGCGGACGTCTCGCCGGCCCGGCGGTCGTCCGAATTCCCGGCGGGGTCTTCGCCGGCGGATATCACAACTTTCTGGTGGTGGGAAGTCAAGCCGGCCCGCCGCCTCGCCCGCTCCGGCCGGAGAGGGCGAGGGCGGCTTCACGCCTATTCGGGGCAGAAGCAGCAGTGAGCGGAGCAGACTCCCTTGACCGGATAGCCCGTGTAAGCCAGGCAGGCCGGGTTGCAATCGGCGTTCGTATTGCAGGACCCTTTGATGCAGGTCGTCGCCTGCGCTGTCTTCACCGGTCCGGCCGCCACCATGAGGGACAGCCCGAGGGCACAGAGCAGCCAGCGCCGGCTTGGCATCCAATGTTTCTTCATCTCGCGATCCTCCTTGGAGAAGAGCTGCGTTCAGAGGTAGAAGGTGCTCGCGCCTCCCGACAGTGAGCCCGGGGGCTCAGTCTCGCTTGACAGCATCCCTTGACAGGCATACTGTCCATATATGAACGAACCGCCCGCCCGTGGTAGGGCCGGCGGGTTCTTTTCTCTCCTGACCGGGTCAGTGGGCAGCGTGGGGGAACCCGCGTCCTCGATCTCGATCCAAGGAATTCAACGATTTGCGGCTGCGCCGGAGATTCCGGCGGGTCCAGGGTTTTGAACTGGCTTTTTAGCTAGGAGACGAAGGATGAAGCTCTCAGCGGTTGTGGCAGTGGCGGTGGTCTGCGCTGTGGTGGTGGGGTGCAAGGGCAAGGAGGCTGAGAAGGCTCCGCCTCCACCGCCTCCGGCAGTGGTCGTCACTTCGGTGGTCCAGCGGGACGTCCCGGTCTACCAGGAGTGGATCGGCACGACGGCGGGGAACATCAACGCCGAGATCCGGCCGCGGGTGGATGGGTATCTGCTGCGGCGCGTCTATACCGAGGGGAGCTTCGTGCACCAGGGCGACCTGATGTTCGAGATCGACGCCCGGCAGGTGCAGGCTCAGCTCCAGCAGACCCAGGGGGATCTGGCACAGGCCCAGGCGCAACTGGCTAAGGCGCAGCAGGACGTCAACCGCTTCCGACCGCTCGCCGCGCAGAAGGCGGTCAGCCAGCAGGAGCTCGACAACGCGCTCTCGGCCGCCGCCGCGGCCAAGGCGGTGGTGGACGCCAAGCAGGCCGCCGTTCATGAAGCGCGCCTCAACCTCGGATGGGCCCACGTCACCGCACCGATCAGCGGCATCGCCGGCGCTTCCCAGGCGCAGGTGGGCAACCTGGTCAGCCCGTCGACGGTGCTCGCCGTGATCTCCCAGTGCGATCCGATCCGCGTGCTCTATCCGCTCAGCGAGCAGGAGTACCTGCGCCTCCAGGAGCGCCTGCGCTCGGACCCCGCGGCGCGCGGCGACAATCTCGAGCTGATCCTCGCCGACGGCACGACGTTTCCCCACAAGGGACACGTGCTCTTCTCGGACCGGGACGTCGACGTGAAAACGGGCACCATCGGCACCGTGGCCGTCTTCCCCAATCCCGGCAACGTGCTGCGCCCCGGGCAGTACGCCAAGGTGCGCGCGGTCACGGAGCTCAAGAAGGCGGCTCTGCTGGTGCCGCAGCGGGCGGTGAACCAGTTGCAGGGGGGCTTCCAGGTGGCGGTGGTGGGGAGCGACGACAAGGTGACGATCAAGCCGGTCGTGCCCGGCGTGCGGGTTGACAAGCTCTGGCAGATCGACTCGGGGCTCTCCCCCGGCGACCGCGTGGTGGTCGAAGGGTTCGCGAAGGTGAAGCCGGGGGTGACCGTGAAGCCGCAGGAGGCCCCGCCGGAGGACGCCGAAGCGTCTCCCGCGACGCCCGCCACGGGAGGGAAGTGACGCCATGGCTCGCTTCTTCATCGACCGGCCGATCGTCGCGATCGTCATCTCGGTCCTGATCGTCCTGCTCGGGCTGGTGTCGATGTTCGGTCTGCCGGTCGAGCAGTATCCGGACATCGTGCCGCCGCAGATCCAGATCCAGAGCACCTTCCCGGGCGCCGACGCGGTTACCGTGGAGCAGTCGGTGGCGACCCCCCTCGAGCAGCAGATGAACGGCGTCGAGGACGAGCTCTACATGCAGTCGGTGAACGCCAACGACGGCACGATCACCCTGCGCGTGATCTTCGACGTCGGCACGGACCGCAACGCCGACCAGATCAACGCCCAGAACCGGGTGACCCAGGCGTTGCCCAGCCTGCCGGCGGACGTCAACGCGTTCGGCCTCACCTACCGCAAGACGCAGGGCACGCCGCTGATGCTGATCTCGCTCTATTCGCCGAAGGGGACCTACCCGGCCCTGTTCCTCGGCAATTACGCGCTGATCAACGTCAACGACGCGCTCTACCGCGTGCCCGGCGTAGGGCAGGTGCTGAACTTCGGCGCCTCGGAGTACGCGATGCGGGTGTGGGTGAAGCCGGACCAGCTGGCCAAGCTGAGCCTGACGGTCTCGGACTTGGTGAAGGCCGTCCAGGCGCAGAACACGGTGAACCCCTCAGGGCAGATCGGCGCCGAGCCGGCCCCTTCCGGGCAGGAGTTCACCTACGCCGTGCGCGCGCAAGGACGGCTCGCCACGCCGGACGAGTTCGGCAACATCGTGGTGCGCCTGAACCCGGACGGCTCGGCGGTGCGCATGAAGGACGTGGCGCGGATCGAGATGGGTGCCCTGAGCTACAAGCAGATCGGGCGCTTCAACGGCCAGCCGTCGAGCATCATCGGCATCTACCAGGCCCCCGGCTCGAACGCCCTCGCGGTGGCCGCGGGGATCAAGAAGGCGATGGCGGACCTCAAGCCCCGGCTCCCCGCCGACCTCGACTATGCCATCTCGGTGGATTCCACCCAGCAGGTGACGGCGGGGATCCGGGACATCCTGAAGACGCTCGCCGAGGCGATGGTGCTGGTGATCCTCGTCGTCTTCCTCTTCCTCCAGAACTGGCGGGCGACGCTGATCCCGCTGATCGCCGTGCCGGTGTCGCTGATCGGCACCTTCGCGGTCTTCCCGCTGCTGGGCTTCTCGATCAACTCGCTCTCGCTGTTCGGCCTGGTGCTGGCGATCGGCCTGGTGGTGGACGACGCGATCGTGGTGGTGGAGGCGGTGGAGCACCATATCGAGGAGGGGATGACGCCGCGCGCCGCCACGATCCAGGCGATGAAGGAGGTGTCGGGGCCGGTGGTCGCGATCGCCCTGATCCTCTCCTCGGTGTTCCTGCCCGCCGCCTTCCTGGGCGGCATCCAGGGGCGGCTCAACCGGCAGTTCGCGCTCACCATCGCCATCTCGGTGCTGATCTCGGCGTTCAACGCGCTCTCGCTCGCGCCGGCGCTCTCGGCGCTGCTGCTGCGCCATCGCAAGGCGTCGCGCGGGCCGCTCGCCCGCTTCTTCGGCGTCTTCAACAAGGGCTTCGACAAGGCGCGGAACAGCTATATCGGCGTCTCCGGATTCCTGATCCGCAAGGCGGTGCTGGCGGTGGCGATCCTGGTGGGGTTCGCCCTGCTGGCGGGGGGCCTCGGCAAGTCGCTGCCCACCAGCTTCCTGCCGGACGAGGACGCGGGCTCCTTCTATCTCAACGTGCAGCTCCCGGACGCCGCGTCGCTCCAGCGCACGGACGCCGTCTGCCGCAAGGTGGAGCAGATCCTGGCGCACACGAAGGGGGTGCGGTACTACAACACGGTGGCCGGCTTCAGCCTGCTCTCCTATGTATCGTCGTCCTACAACGCCTTCTACTTCGTGTCGCTCGATCCGTGGGACCAGCGGAAGGGCCCCGGGATGACCGCGAGGGGAATCGCGGACAAGCTGAACGGCGAGCTCCGCTCCCAGATCCAGGAGGCGACCGCGTTCGCCTTCCTGCCGCCGGCCATCCCCGGCCTCGGCACCTCGGGGGGCTTCTCGCTCTGGGTGCAGGATCGCAGCGGCGGCTCGGTCGACTTCCTGAACCAGAACCTCCAGAAGTTCCTGGAGGCGGCGCGCAAGCGGCCGGAGCTCCAGAACGTCAACAGCTCCTTCCGCGCCGCGGTGCCGCAGATCTTCGTCGACGTCGACCGCGACAAGGCGCTGAAGCAGGGGGTGCCGATCGCCGACGTCTACCAGGCCCTGCAGGCGTTCCTCGGCGGCACGTTCGTCAACCAGTTCAACCGCTTCGGGCGGCAGTGGCGCGTCTATCTGCAAGGGGAGGCGTCGGAGCGCACCAAGCCGGAGGACATCGGCCAGTTCTACGTGCGGAATAACGACGGCAACATGGTGCCGCTCTCGGCGCTGACCACGATCCGCTCCACCAACGGTCCGGAGTACACGCAGCGCTTCAACCTGTTCCGGGCCGCCCAGGTCACCGGCTCGGCGGCGCCGGGCTACAGCTCGGGCCAGGCGCTCGACGTGCTGGAGCAGGTGGCGGCGCAGACCCTGCCGCGCGAGATGGGCTTCGACTGGGCCGACCTCTCCTATCAGGAGAAGAAGGCGTCGGGGAGCGCGAGCCGGGTGTTCATCCTGTCGCTGATGTTCGTCTTCCTGATCCTGGCCGCCCTCTACGAGAGCTGGTCGCTACCGTTCAGCGTGCTGCTCTCGGTGCCGGTCGCGGTGTTCGGCGCCTTCCTCGGCCTGCTGCTGCGCCACTTCGACTTCGACGTCTTCGGCCAGATCGGCCTGGTGGTGCTGATCGGCCTGGCGGCCAAGAACGCGATCCTGATCGTGGAGTTCGCCAAGGCGGAATCGGAGAAGGGGCGGAACCTGGCGGACGCGGCGCTGGAGGGCGCGAGGCTCCGCCTGCGGCCGATCCTGATGACCTCGTTCGCCTTCGTCCTCGGCTGCGTGCCGCTCTGGATCGCCAGCGGCGCCGGCGCCTCCTCGCGGCAGATCCTGGGCACCGTGGTAGTGGCGGGCATGCTCGCCGCCACCCTGCTGGCCATCTTCCTGATTCCGGCGCTCTACGTGATCGTGGAGAAGATCGGCGGCGCCGAGCGAAAACGGCAGCGCGCACACGAACAGGGCGGCGGCGTGCCGGCCGGTACACCGGCCATCGCCCCGGCCGTCGAGGAGGTCCATCCATGAAGCGGCTCGGTTTGCTGATTGCAGGATTGGCCGCCGCCGGAGCGCTGACGGGGTGCGTCGTCGGCCCGAGCTACAAGCGGCCGGACCTCAACCTCCCCGGCCAGCACCGGGGCGCGGGGGGCACGGCGCGACCGGAAGAGGCCGCCGCGTTCGCCGATCAGCCCTGGTGGGAGGTGTTCCACGACGACGCCCTTCAGGGACTGATCGCGGAGGCGCTCCGCAACGGCTACGACGTCCAGCTCGCCGCCTGGCGGGTGGAGGAGGCGCGGGCCAACGCGGGAATCGCGCGCTCACAGGCCTTTCCCGCGCTCCAGGGCCAGGCCGAGGCGGGGTACGGCCGGCAGTCCGAGTTCTCCTCGGCCCCCGGCGCCCAGGGCGCCCTGATCCAGCTCAACGTCAACGCCTCCTGGGAGCTCGACTTCTGGGGGCGGGTGCGGCGGGTGAACGAGGCGGCGCTGGCGGCGTACCTGGCTTCCGAAGAGGGGCGGCGCGGGGTCTACCTCTCGCTGGCGTCCGAGGTGGCCACCGCCTACTTCCAGCTCCGCGAGCTCGACCTCCAGCTCGAGATCGCCCGCCGCACGACCGGCGCGTTCCAGGAGACCTTCGACCTCTTCGACCGCCGCCTCAAGGGGGGAGCCGCGTCGGCCCTGGAGACCAGCAGCGCCGAGGCGCTGCTGGCGGCCACCGCCGCCAACATCCCGGATCTCGAGCGGCAGATCGCGGCGCAGGAGAACCAGCTCTCCTTCCTGCTCGGCCGGAACCCCGGACCGATCCAGCGCGGCGCGGTGCTCAACGATCAATTCCTGCCGCCGGCGATTCCCGCGGGGCTGCCGGCCGACCTGCTGAAGCGGCGTCCCGACCTCCGCGAGGCGGAGCAGAACCTGATCGCGGCCAACGCCAACGTCGGCGTCGCCAACGCCGATTTCTTCCCCCGCATCAGCCTGACCGGCGCCCTCGGCAGCATCTCGCCGCAGATTTCGCAGATCTTTCCGGCCGGTAGGACCTGGTCGATCGGCGGCGGCCTGCTCACCCCGGTGTTCCAGGGGCGGCTTCTGCGCTCGCGGTACGACGCCGCCGTGGCCCGCTGGGAGCAGGCGAAGGTGACCTACGAGCAGGACGTGACCAACTCGTTCAGCGAGGTCTCGACGGCGCTCGTGGCCTATCAGAAGTACGCCGAGGTGGAGGCGGCGCGGACGCGCGAGGTGAACGCCTACCGGGAGGCGGTGCGCCTGGCCAACACGCGCTACGTGGCCGGCCTCTCCGACTACCTGGAGGTGTTGCAGGCGGAGCAGCAGCTCTTCCCGGCGGAGATCCTGCTGGCGCAGAGCCGGGGCAACCGCCTGGTCACCCTGGTCCAGCTCTACCGCGCCCTCGGCGGCGGCTGGCAGCTCGCCGATCCGCAGTGGGCGCAGCCGCCGGGAGCTCCGCCGGCTCCGCCATCGCCTGGGAAGCAGCCGTGAAGGACGATCCGGTCATCCGCCTCTTCCTGCAGACCGCGCAGGTCATCGAGGAGCGGCTGGAGGCGGCGCTGGCGGGCGTCGACCTGTCGCTGGCGAAGTTCAGCGCGCTGAAGCACCTGGCGCTGGCCGAGGAGCCGCTGTCGCTGAGCGAGCTGGCGACGCGGCTGGTCTGCGTCCGCTCGAACATCTCGCAGCTCACCGACCGGCTGGAGGCGGACGGCCTGGTCCGCCGGGTCGAGGACGCGAAGGACCGCCGCTGCGTGCGCGCCACCCTCACCGACGTCGGCCGCGAGCGCCAGGCCGACGCCGCGCGGCACCTCGAAGCGATCCGCGGCGAGATCGTGGCGATCCTCTCCGAGGTCGACCGCGGCGCGCTGGAGCGGGCGCTGGCGAAGCTGCGGCAGCTCTGAGACCGGCGCTCCTCGCGGCGGGAGGTGACCCACGGGGGCAATAGGACTAATTCTACTTTGTCAGATTGGCCTTATCCGTGGGAGCCGCCCGCCCGAGCCCTCACCCCCGTCCCCTCTCCCGTCCCCCTCCCACCCTCCCTCACCGGGAGAGGGGAGAAAGACAAGGGCTGGGTCAGAGGTATTGCTTGTCTCCCTCTTCTCCCGGTGAGGGAGGGTGGGAGGGGACGGGAGAAGAGGGCCGGGGTGATGAGGGCCAACGCCAAAGCCAAGGTGAATCTGACAAAGTAGAACTAACCTATAATCCTCAAGGTCAGCCACTGATCCGGCAGGTGCCGTCCCCTACTCGCGCAGAAGGAGCTTATGGAGAGCTATCACATCTACCCCTGGGAGGTGATCCTGGTGATCATCTGCGCGGCGGCCTACTTCTATCTCCGTCGCCAGAAGTCCCAGCAGGCGGCGGCGGCCGTGGCCAAGCGGGCCAAGGAGACTCCGGCGGAGGCGTTCATGCGGCTCCGCCAGGAGGCCCTGGAGACGCCGGTCGCGAGCCTCGGCCTAGCCGGCGAGGTCAAGCCCAACGAGCCGTTCGGCATCCTGATGGAGATGGGGGTGCCGAGCTCGGTGGTGACGCTCGCCTGCTTCGCCAACGGCGACGCCCGCCTCTACTACAAGACCGGCGGCGGGATGGTCGGCGGCATCAGCCACGAGAAGGTGCGCAAGGCTGCCCAGGTGTTCACCGGCCTGGCCCGCAAGGCGATGGCGCGGATGAGCCGGGTGACCAACTTTCCCGTGCCCCGCGAGGACCGCGTCCGCTTCTATGTGCTGACCCCGCGCGGGGTGTTCTCGACCGAGACCGACCGCGAGGCCCTGGGCGAGCCGGGCAACGAGCTGGCGCCCCTGTTCTACAGCGGCCAGGAGGTCGTCACCGAGATGCGCCAGGTGCAGGAGGCGCGGGACGTGCGGAACCGCCCGACGATGCCCTCGGGACGGCCGGCCGCTCCGATGTCAGGAATCCAATCGCCCCCCGTCCTCGACGACACGGAGGTTTGAGGCGTGGCGGACGAGGCCGCTGTCCGGATCCGCCGCGCGGAGCCCGCCGATGCCCCGGCGCTGGCGGACTTCGCGGCGCGGATGTTCGCGGACACCTTCGGCCCCTACAACCGTCCGGAGGACATGGTGGCGCACCTCGCCGACCGCTTCGGCGTCCGCCAGCAGGCGGGGGAGATCGCCGACCCGAAAATCCTCACCTTCCTGGTGGAAGCCCCGATGGAAGCCGGGGATCGCCTGATCGGCTACACCCAGATCCGCCGCGTTCCGCCGCCCGATTGCGTGACGGGAGAGGAGCCGGTGGAGCTCGGGCGCTTCTACGTCGACCGCCCCTGGCAGGGCCGGGGGCTCGCGCAGCGCCTGATGAGAGTGGTGTGGGAGGCGGCTCAGGGGTTGAACGGGCGCACTCTCTGGCTCGGCGTCTGGGAGCGGAACCCGCGCGCCATCGCCTTCTACGAGAAGTGCGGCTTCCGCGATGTGGGAAGCCAGGACTTCCTGCTCGGCGCCGATCTCCAGACCGACCGCGTCATGGCGGCCGACCTCGCCGACTTGCGGGCGCCGGCGTCTGGCGTTTACCCTGAAGGCCTGACATGATCCCCGGCGCCACCGACAGGATCGATGATCTCCTGACGCCCAAGCACGCGGCACCTGCCGAGAGGAGGCACATTGGCCAAGCCGAATTATCAGCATGAACGACGCCAGAAGGATCTGGCGAAGAAGAAGAAGGCGGAAGAGAAGCGGCTGCGCAAGGCGGAGAAGAAGAGCTCGCCCGGCGAGGAGGAGAATCTCCAGCCGCTTCAGCCGCCGCAGGGCGAGGGCGAAGTCCCCTCGTAGCAACCGGTCAGGCTCCCTTCTCCCGCCGGAGAAGGGGACCCCCCGTCTAGCCCAGGTCCCGCAGCCGCGCCGGCAGCGCGGCCAGGAAAGGTCCCAGGTCGTCCGCGTCCGGCAGGGTGATCTCGATCCTGCCGTTCTTCGTCCGCGCCACCTTTCCGTCCCCCTCCATGACCAGCGGTACCTGGATCGCCTCGCGGTCCAGCGGAATCTCGTCGGTGACCTCGAAGAGAAGGTTCATCGTCGACTGGTCGATCACACGCATGAGAGCACCTCCTTATTGCCAGGCAGGACGCCGGGCAAGCCGCCGGGCGGGCCGCGATCGCGATTCGTCACGTCCGCCCGTCCCTTTCCAGGCGCGGAGGGCACTTTACCTTGTACCGGCCCGTTCGGGCCGGCTGGGCAGAGTCCGTCCGGGCTGTCTTTCATGAATTGGGAGGAAACAGAATGAGAAGCACTGCCAGAGCCTTTCTCGGCCTTCTGGTCACCATCCTGGCCATTCCGGCCACGCAGGCGTCTACCGCGGTGGAGCGCTCGGAAGCGGACCTGATCCAGGAATCCGCGCTCATCGTCACCGGCCACTGCACCCATCAGGCGAGCCAGTGGGCCGGTAATACCCTGGTGACGCTGGCCACCATCCAGGTGTCCGAGGTGCTGAAAGGGGGAGCGGTCTCGACCGTGACCGTCACGCTGCCGGGTGGCGTGGACGCCAACCGGCGTATTCCGGTCGCCATGACCTTCCCTTGGGCGCCGGTGATGCTGCAGCAGGAGAACGTTCTGCTCTTCCTGACGCCCCAGCCCCTGGTCGCCGGCAGCTACTCCGTCGTCGGCTTCTCTCAGGGCAAGTTCTCGCTGGTCGAGGACGCTCACGGCAAATCGCTCGCCACCCAGAGCCTGGGCGGCCTGAAGGTTCAAAGCGCCAATGGCACGCTGCACCGAGGCGAGGGGAAATCGATCCTGCTCGACGAGCTTCGCGCCAGGATCCGGGAAACCCATGCTGTCCAGCCGCCGAAGTGATTCCAATGGTTCGCGAATGAGGAAGAGAGACGCCATGAGAGAAAAGCTCGTTCGGATCTCCCTGGCCGCCCTGCTCGCGGCCGTCGTCGGCTCCGCCCCGGTTCTGGCCGGCGGCTTTCTGGAGGCCTTCGATATCACCGGCCGTGTGCCATCGCCGATTCCGGGGCAGATCAACGCCAGGCTCGTCCGGATGTTCCATGATCCCCGCTGCATTCCTGTCCGCTTCCAGCTCAACAGCACGCAGGACCCGATCCCCAATCCGCTCGGCAGCGGGCCGGTGGTCTCGCTGGCGGCCGCCCGGACCGCCCTCCAGAAGGCGCTCGACTCCTGGAACAGCATCCCGACCTCCTACATCGAAGAGAAGATCACCGGCACCGTGGCCAACCCCGGGTTCGTGGGCTTCGACATGGTCGACGAGATCAGCTTCCGCACTCCGGCCAACTTCGGCCTGATCGCCAACACCGCGGCGGTCACCCTGATGGAGGACACCACGCTGCACGACGGCGACGACATCAACGGCGACGGGATCGCCGACGTCTCCAGCCACATCAGCAGTTGTGTGGTGGGCTCCGACGGCCGCATCAAGTTCCCCGCCGGCTTCTACAAGGCGGGCACGATCCTCGACGTCGACGTGGAGCTCAACACCGGTCAGTACCGCTTCACGGTCAACGATTCGGACGTCGACACCAATACCTCGTCGGTCGACCTCCAGGGCACCGCAACCCACGAGTTCGGCCACTCGATCGGCCTGTCGCACGTGCTCAACAACCAGAAGAGCCCGACCGACGGCACCGGCGCGACGATGTTTCCGTTCGTCGACACCGGCGATCCGCCCTCCGAGCTCTCGCAGCGGACGCTGGACAGCGACGACCTCGCCTACGCTTCCTTCTACTATCCGGAGGGGACGGCGGCCAGCGGCCCGGCGGCGCTCCAGCCGGGGGACATCCCGTTCAATCTGGTCTACGGCGTGCTCCAGGGCTCCGCTACCCACGGCGTGCTCAACGAGCCGATCGCGGGTGCCAGCCTCTCCAGCGTCGACCTGCTGACCGGCGCGGAGGTCACCTCGGCGTTCAGCGGCCACAGCCAGCTCTCGTACGATCCGTCGACCGGCAGCCTCTTCCTGGTCAGCCCGTCGTACGACATCCTCGACGGCAACTACTCCCTGCCGGTGCCGCTCGGCCTCTACAGGCTGGGGATCGAGGCGGTGGACGGCTCCCCGGTCTCCTCCGGCTCGATCGGCTTCAACGTCCTGATCGGCGACCTCTTCGGTCAGCAGAATTTCAACGAGGGGTTCTGGGGCGGTCCCTTGGAATCGGCCAACGAAGTGCAACCCGGCTTCGGGCTGCCGGTGGTCGGCATCCCCGGCCTCACCCAGTCCCATCTCGATTTCGTCACCAACGACCAGATCAACGTCAGCAACTTCGGCCCGCGGGACAACATCGGATTCGTCGATGAACCGGCGGGGGGCTACTACGCTGTGCGCATCCCGGCGAGCCAGGTCTCAGGGCTCAACCCGGGAGGCAATCTCTATATCCAGGAGGCCCTGTACGACACCCACGTCGGCGACCATTCGGTGGTGCCGGTATTCGCCGAGGCGACGCTCACTACCGGCACGGTCAGCGGCACCTCGGCCATCGTCGATCTCGCCCACCCTCTGGCGAAAGTGACCGGCTTCGTCGGCGAGGACGACGACTTCGCGCCGTTCTATTTTCCCTTCCCCGATCTGCTGGGGCGGCAGGTGAAACAGCAGATCGCCAACGGCCAGATCCAGAACCTGTTCATCGTCCTGCGCCTGCCGACGAGAACGCCCTTCCCGGGCATCTCCGCGCAGCCGCCGACGATCTGGCTCGACGCCGGCGTGCCGGCCTACGGCCTGTCCTACATCTCCAACGACGGGGTTCACTGGAGCCAGAGGACCGACGTCAATTTCCGTTTCTCGCTGGTGGTCGCCAAGGCCCACTAGCCGGTTGTCGCGGCGGATCTCCGTAGGGGCGGCCCGCCCCTACGTTTCTTTGCTACATTGGCTGCATGCCGGAGCCCGCCGAGACCGACCTCTTCCTCTCCCTCACCCCCGAGAAGGTGCTGAGCGCCGTCGAGGCCGGGGGCCTCGAGTGCAACGCCGTCTGCTATCCGCTCAACTCGTTCGAGAACCGCGTCTACGAGGTGGAGCTGGCGGACCGCTCGCGCGTGGTGGCCAAGTTCTACCGCCCGGGACGCTGGAGCGAGGAGCAGATCCTCGAGGAGCACCGCTTCCTCGGCGACCTCGCCGCCGAGGAGATCCCGGTCTGCACCATGCGCGAGTTCCCCGGCGGCGGCACGCTGCGGCGGATCGAGAACATCTTCTACTGCCTCTCGGACCGGCGCGGCGGGAGGGCTCCCGACGAGCTCGACGCGGCCGCGGCACGGCGGCTCGGCATGCTGGTGGGACGGATGCACAATGTCGGCGCCGCGGGCGCGGCCGAGCACCGGCTGCGGCTCGACGCCGACGTCTACATCCGGCAGAACCTCGACTTCCTGGAGGCGCACGAGGTGGTGCCGGCGCACCTGCGGGAGCGCTACTTCGACACCGCGCTGTCGATCGCCGCGATCGCCGACCGCCGGCTGGCCGGCGTGCCCGTCCATCGCATCCACGGCGACCTCCACCTGGGGAACATCCTCTTCCGCGACGGCCAGCTCAACGTGCTCGACTTCGACGACATGGTGATCGGACCGGCCGTGCAGGACCTCTGGCTGGCGCTCCCCGGCCGCGACGCTTACACGCAGGGCCTGCGCGAGCGGTTCCTCGAGGGATACATCCAGTTCCGCGACTTCGACCGCGCCTCCCTGCCGCTGATCGAGACGCTGCGGGCGATGCGGATCATCCACTATGCCGCCTGGATCGCCCGCCGCTGGCACGATCCGGCCTTTCCAGCGGCCTGGCCGCAGTGGGGCACCCCGGAATACTGGGAGCGCGAGACCCAGGATCTGGAGGAGCAACTGGCGGTGATCCGCGGCGAGACCACCGCCGAGGAGGTGGCGGCGCGGGGAGAGGAGGAGGCCCCCGTGGAAGAGGAGGCCTCGCTCACCAACAAGGATTACTTCTGGGACTGGGAAGGATGACTCGAAGAATGACCTGAAGAATAAAGCGGCCGGATGTCCACCGGCACGGCGTGGAGGCGGCCGATGGCGTTGCGTAGGGCCGGCGTCGGCTTGCCGTAGGTGTCGAGGAACGCCTTGGTACCCGCGTAATCGCCGCGGGCCTGCAAGGTCAGCATGTCGTGCAGCAGGTCGCGGATGGCGCCAGGGAACTTCTCGGAGACGGCGTGCACCCGTCCCTGGGCGTCGGTGACCAGGGCCCCCTTCTTCTCCAGGTAGTTGAACTGCGCCACCACCCCCTGGCCGTGCGCCTCGTCGACGCCGAAGCGGGCGGAGCGGAAGAGGCCGGCCACGTAGGTCGGCTCCAGCGAGTGGCGGAGCGTGGCCGGCATGTCCCCCTGCTCGATCAGGGCAAGGATGTTGTAGACGCCCATCACGTCCGCCTTGGCCTCCTCCAGGGTCGAGTAGAGCTCCTTGAGCTCCAGCCGCACCTCGGTCTTGCGGCCATCGACGGTGATCGTGCCCGGCCCCAGGCCGTGGGAGAGCTCGTGGTGGAGCACCTCGTTGAAGTAGGCGTCGAAGGAGACGTCCTTGACCTGCGCGGGGTCGAGCACCTGGCGGGCGATGGGGATCAGGATCTTGTCGTACTTCGCCCGCATGATGTTGTGCAGCAGCACCTTCTTCGACCCCTTGGCCTCGCGCACCCGCTCGTCGTTCGGCAGGTTGAAGGCGACGGTCTGCACGCCGGCCTGGGCCTCGCCGGCGCCGAAGGCGATGTCGACCACCCGGATCGGGCTGTCGGTGCCGCGGTGGAGGTTCTTGTCGGCGTCCGGGATCGGCAGGTTCTTCTCCAGCCAGGGGAGCCGCTCCTTGTAGCGGCCGAGGGCGGCCGATTCCTTCGGCAGGTTGACGGTGACGTAGGCCTCGAAGGCCGCCTTGTAGCCGAAGAGGTCGTCCTCGTAGGTCTCGTAGGGTCCGATGGTGACCTCGACCGGCGCGTCGAGGTCCATCCAGGCGACGTCGCTGGCGTAGTAGTCGTCGCTCTCGAAGGCGTCGGCCCGCAGCGCCAGGAACTTCTTGAGCGAGGCGTTCTGCGCCAGCGACGCTGCGTCCCGCAGGAGCTTCGCCGCCGGCTTGAGCCACTCGGCATACTCCTTCGAATAGGGGACGGCCGTCAGGCCGCCGTCCGTTCCACGGCGGATCACCGTCACGGTCGAGGTGAATTTCTCCTTGTCCCCGGGGTGCTTGGCGATCCAGGCCTCGAAGGCCTCCTTGGTGAGGTCCTCGGGGTAGTAGCCGGCGCCGGCCGGGCGGACCTTGTCGCCCACGAACGGCTGGCGCTCGGCGAGGCGGTCCCAGGGGCCGAAGTTGATGGCGAAGTACTGGCGGGCGGCCTCGGCGTGCGGTTCCTTCAGCGCCTGGAGCCGGGCGCGCAGCTCGGGGTTGCCCGCCCAGGCCTGGCGCAGGAAGACCTCGTCCATCAGCCGGGCGGCCGCCACCAGCTTGTCGAGCACCTTGCGGTCCTCCGCCTGGAGGGCGGAGAGGTCGGCGTGGAGCGGGGTCGGGGCGAACTGCGCCACGCGCTTGTCGACGTCAGACACGATCCGCAGCTCCTTTCCCGGCTTCGGCGGCTTGTCCACGGCCTGGACGGCTGGCGTCAGCCCAAGGGCGGCGAGCCCGGCGAGGCAGATCAACGTGAGGCGCATTCCGTCTCCTTTCGGTCGGTTCGATTCCTGGCATCGGCGTAGGATGGCACACCGCTCGCATCTCGGCCAAGAGTGCACGCCTCCACATTCGGAGGCCGGGGCCTCCTGACGAGGGAAAGACCATGGCCGAGCGCGTGAAGCCTGAGCAAGCTGTAATCAACTACTGGCTGCTGGCGACCGATCCGGACGAGTACAGCTACGACGACCTGGAGCGGGACGGCCAGACGGTCTGGGACGGCGTCGACGACGCTCCCTCGCTGAACAATCTCCGGGACGTCGAGCCGGGCGAGGAGGTGCTGATCTTCCACGCCGGCACGGAGCTCGCCATCGTCGGCATCGCCCGCGTCACCTCCGACACCTACCCGGCGCCACGCGCCGCCACCGCCGAGGAGGTGGCGGTCGACCTCGCCCCCGAGCGGCGCCTGGAGCGGCCGGTGGCGCTGGCCGAGATCGAGGACCTCCCCGAGCTCCAGGATTTCGACCTGATCTCGAACCCCGAGATGACGGTGGTCCCGGTGACGCCGGAGGTCTGGAACCGCATCCTGGAGCTCAGCCAGGCGGCGCTGGCCTACTCGACGCAGGAAGACCAGGAGTAGAGAGCACGGGGGAAGCCTTCCTCGGCAGCGCGGGGTTGGCCGCCGCTGTGAGCACGGACGGCGACCGCCCCCAAGTATCGACCGACGGATTCGAGCCCTACGTGGGCGCCTTAGAACGCCACTTCGGCGGCTCGATCGATTACGCCATGCTCATCAAGAGCTATTCCGGGGAAGGACTGGAAGCGAGCGGCGGTATTCGCCGCCCGCGATAATAGCCACGGAGAAGCGGGTGATGTGGGGCTCCCCCGTTGAGGCGAAGATTTGCACGTCGCACATCGAGCGGGTCAACCTGCACGGCCGGATGATGTCCCGCCGGTTCACGCGGTTGACGAACGCCTTCAGTAAGAAGCGAGATGCCCTACGCTCGGCGGTCGCCCTCTTCGCGGCCAGCTACAACATGTGTTGGATGCATAGCAGCATCCGCCTAACTCCGGCGATGAAGGCGGGGCTTGTGCGGAAGCCCTGGACGGTGCGGGACCGCTTCTGGGGTAAACTTGGGGGAATAGATCCTGGTCTGGCTCTGTTACACTGGCCCCGGAGGGTTTTTGCGCTCCGTTTACGCCATGAACGCCCGAAGAGTGGACCTTCTCATCCAGTATGCCCTTGCGGTCGCCGCAGAGGAAGATCACCCGCGCGATCGCGAGTTGCGGCCGATCCACCTCATCAAGTACTGCTACCTTGCTGACCTTGCTTACGCTCTGGATCACGAGGGCCAATCCTTCACGGGTACAGCTTGGCAGTTTTACAACTTCGGCCCTTGGTCACGCGACCTCTTCTTGCGAGTCGATCCCGCCGCCCGCGAGATAGGGGCAGAGGAGAGACGCTTCTCGACGGCTCGCCAGGAGGATGCTGTTAGCTGGTCGGTGAAACGGGGAAACCTAAGCCCGGAAGATCTGGAAGCTGGAATCCCCGCCGATGCCGCGAGCGCAATCAAGCGCGCGGTACACGAGTTTGGCAGCGACACCGTGTCGCTGCTCCACTACGTGTATACGACGGAGCCAATGCTAAATGCTGCACCAGGCGAACAGCTTGACCTAACAAAGACGGAAAAAGAGGAAGTGCAAACAGCCCCACCGTTGGGCGAGCCGGAAGCCTCACCTCGCCCCCCACAGCTCTCCAAGACCGCCATCAAAAAGCTTCGCAAGGGGGTTCAGGAGCGACTTCAGGAAATGAAGGCGAAGCGCTCTGCAAATCCCGCTCCGCCCCCGGCAGCAGTTCCATACGATGACATCTTTTTCCAAGGGCAAGAGTGGCTAGATTCACTTGCAGGCGAAGAACTAGTAGAGGACGAAGGGCGAGTGTCGTTCTCAGAGTCTATTTGGAAATCGGGCGGGCGGCGTGAACCAAAGCTTCCCTGAAGACTGCCCGCAAACCCTCGTTGATCCTTGGTGGATCAACGATGCTCAGCGGCCATTAGTGCGCGGAAGTCTGATTTGGGCTTACCTACCCCATGCCGACCAAGAACCTCGCGTCATGGCTTTAACTGGGCGCGATGATGACCCTACCGACCACCGCATGGCAAAGTACAAAATTGAGCCCCTTCAGATCGGGGCGCCTCCACCGGCCCCGGGCTTGCCGGTTGCGGCGCTCCCCACCTATACGGGAGAGGTTTTTCTTGTTCAGCGGGCCAAGAAGCGCCCAGCCCTAGTGCTCGGAAAGGGAGGCGTGGGGATCTCTGAGCGCGCGGGTGGCCCGGCTTGGCAGACAGCGCCAATGATGCTTGTAGCGCCTTACTATGGAGTCCTCCAGTCGGTAAAGCGTGCTGGCTGGAATCCGCTTTTGGTGGAACGGATTCGCCGCTGCGCCTACCCGCAATATATCTGGGACAAGTTGCCCTCTGGATCAGCGACGTCAGAATCCATACTACGCTTGGATTGCGCGCAACCGCTTGCCCTTCAGCGCGCCGCCTTTGAGGTTACTCGCTATCGCCTGAGCGAAGAAGCGGTTCAACTCGTCACCGAATGGTATTCGTGGCTCGTTTCCGGAGAGATCCCGGTCGGCGGCCTTCTTGAATGGATTCGGGATGGGCTATTCGGGCAAACGTGAGGAAGCCCGGCCCGTTGGGCCGGGCTCTGTGACCTACACGTCCTCCCGCTGGAGAAGCGGCGCGGGATCTTCGGTCGGCTCCTGACCGCCCCACCGGACCACGCCTGCGCAAGCTCGGACGCCAAGCTCTTGCAGTGGGCCGCCGATCGGAACGTCGCCACAAGGCGTCCAGACGGCAGATAGGCGAGGGTGTAGCGGTGCGTCGAGCCATGGGGAATTGGCCCGGCTTCAGAGCCGTGGAAGATCCCGAAGGGGCGGGCGATCCATCCCGGCAACTCAGGCTCCGTGAAGTCCTCCAGGTGAACGCGGAAGCGTCCCCGACTCCAGAACAAGGGGAGCGGCTTCCCCGCTTGCGCTCTGACCTTGAGGTAGGCGTCCAGAGCGTCGTTGGCCCACGTGCCGACCGAAGCATGCCCTTCCGCCTCAGCGGCCCGCTTCCAGGCGACGGACTGAGCCATCGTCGCCCGGACGGTGAAGGACGCTACCTTGAGCCGTGCTTGCGGCGCCACCCTGCCAGCCCCCTTTCCAGATCCAGGGAGACCACCTGGAGACCCGCCGCCGTACCGGCCGCGAGCTCGCAGAGCTTTTCCACCTTCCGGGGGAGAGAAGAGACGTCCTTTTCACGCATGACGGACTGGAGGTAGCCTTCCAGGAAGTGGATCTCCGACAGGGCGGCGACCAGCCCCCACGCCGTCCACGGGCCGGGGAGCGGGTGCTCGGCCGAATCGGACAGGTCCGGCATGGCTAGTCTCCGTGCTGGGCTCAGGTCCGGCGGCGTGCTCGTAACACCCGCCGGGCCGTCTGTAGGGATCGGGGGGAACAGCTCCCCCCGGTACCTGGGAACCTACCGCAGCACGAAGTAACCGATTAGGACCCACATCGAGTTAGGACACGACCACCCACGGGTCGAGACCCTCGACCCACGGGACATGACCTTTGCTCCACAGGTCAAGACCTTTGACCCACGGGTCGTGACCTTTGGTCCGTGGGTCGTGACCTTTGCTCCGCGGGTCGTGACCTTTGACCCGTAGGTCGTGACCTTTGACCCGTAGGTCGTGACCTTTGGTCCGTGGGTCGAGACCTTTGCTCCGCGGGTCGAGACCTTTGACCCGTAGGTCGCGACCTTTGGTCCGTGGATCGAGACCTTTGCTCGGCGGGTCGAGACCTTTGACCTACGGGTCGTGACCTTTGATCCATGGATCGAGACCTTTGCCCCATGGGTCGTGACCGGTGATCCACGGGTCGAACCCTTGACCTACCGCTGGACCGCCGCCCGCGCCGCCATCTCCAGGAATTCCTCGCCGTCGATGAGCTCGGTGTGCTCGGGGTCGGTGGTGAAGACGAGCACGATCTCCTTGACCGGACCGTCCTTCTGCAGGAGTTGCTGGAGGGCCGGAGGGAGATCCTCGACCGGGTAGACCCAGCTCTCCATCGGCAGCGAGTGCGTCTGGACGGCGGAGGGGGAGCCGGGGTGCCCCGGATTGAAAGCGGGGACTTTCTTCTGGCCGTAGCGCATCAAAGGGGGAGGTCCGAGGAGGACCAGGGCCCGGCCGCGCGGCGTCAGGCTGCCGCGGACTCCACCGTCGGAGTAGAGGCGGTCGGCGGCCTCGACGCGCTCGTTGAAAGCCCTCGCGAACTCGTTGCCGGGGGTGTTCGGATCGGGGTCCCGCTTGCTCCAGAAGGCCTCGATGAAGTCGACCTCCTCGCGGGCGGTGCGCAGGCGGCGGTACTGTTTGGCCTCCTCGGGGAGCATCAGCCAGCGGGTGGGCCCCTCGTCGAGGCCGGCGCCGTTGACGGGGTGGCGCGGGACGGCGAACTGGCAGCCGAGCGGCAGCCAGGAGAGCACGGCCAGGACGGCGGCGAGCCGCCATCCCGCGCGATTGCCTGCAACCCTTCGGATCGGCGGCCTCACCCTGAAATCCGCGTTCAGTGCACGCTGTTGTCCCCGGACGTATCCGGAACGTCCTGGATGACGCCGTAGGTCTTCTCGTAGCGCTCCAGGTTCACGCTCAAGGCGCGGAGGATCCGCTTCAGGTGCGTCGGGCTGGCCACCACGCGGGCGGTGACGATCCCCTGCGGCGGGACCAGGTTGATGAAGTCGAGGATGAACTCCTCCCGCGTATGGGTGATGCGGAGCAGGTTGGAGTAACGGCCTTTCAGCTCGTCGTCCGTGATCTTGACGTTGAAGCCTTCTGCGGCCTCGTCCATGGAGTACCCCCTGTCGTGCCTGTCGTGCGTTGCCGCGATGCTATACCCAACGCGGTGCCGCCGGTCGCTTCACGGCGGATTCAGATCCTTCCACGCGACGCCGCCGGCGAACTCCCAGCGGTGCTCGGGGGAGTACACGCCGGCGGCTGCTGTGGCCGCCGTCACCGTGAAGGCCAGCGCCCGCCGGTGGTAATCGTAGGGTGCGCCCTCCTTGGAGTGGATGGCGACGTCCACCACGTACTCGCCCGGAGCGAGCCGGAGGTCGGGGGCGGCGAGGCGCACCATGGCCTCCCCCTCGAAGCGGCCCGCCGCGTACCCTTCGAGGTCGGTGTTGGTGCCCCAGACCACCTGGTCCCGCGGCGTCGAGACCGCCACGCCGAAGACGAAGTCGTCGAGCGGCCGCTCGGCCCGGGCGCGGATCTCGAACGTGACGTCCTCGCCGGTAGTGACGCGATATCTCTCTTCGCCGCCTACGATCATCCGGCTCGACAGGATCTCCGCCTCGCGCGATCCCCAGCGCAGCTCCTCCGAGACGGCCTCGCCCGACTCCTCGCGCTGCCGCTTGGCCGCGAGGTGCTCCTCCCCCTCGCGCTCGGCCACCTCCTGGCGGTAGGCGTCGATCACCCGCCGGGGCTCGCCCACCAGCCGCTGGCGGCCGTTGTCGAGCCAGAGCACGCGGTCGCACACGCCCTCGACGAGGTCGAGCGAGTGGCTGACCAGGAGCAGCGTCTTGCCGCCGGCGAGGAACTCCTCGATCCGCCGCAGGCAGCGGTGGGCGAACGCCTCGTCCCCTACCGCGAGCACCTCGTCGACCAGCAGCACGTCGGGATCGGTGTTGACCGCCACCGCGAAGCCCAGGCGCACGTACATCCCCGAGGAGTAGTTCTTGACCGGCTCCTCCATGAAGTCGCCGAGGCCGGAGAACTCCACGATGTCCGCGTACCGGCGCTCGATCTGCTTGCGGGTGAGGCCGAGCACGGCGCCGTTGATGAAGACGTTCTCGCGCCCCGAGATCTCGGGGTGGAAGCCGGCTCCCAGCTCGATCAGCGCCGCCACCCGGCCGGCGACGGTGATCCGTCCGGTGGTCGGTTTGAGCATGCCGGCCACCATCTTCAGCAGGGTCGACTTGCCCGAGCCGTTGCCGCCGATCACCCCGAAGGCCTCGCCGGCATGGACGGCGAAGTCCACCGTCTCCAGGGCCGCGATCGACTCCTCCGGCTTCAGGCCGCTGGCCAGGCTGCGCCCCACGAGCGCGCTCTTGAGGGTGCGCAGACGGTCTCCCGGCAGCGTCCGGCGGTAGACCTTGGAGACCCCCTCGACGCGGATGATCTCCGGTGGCTGGCGCTCGTCCTCGCTCACGCCACCTCCACCAGGGTTTCGCGCAGGCGTTCGAAAAGGCCCGCGCCCAGCGTCCAGAAGACCAGGCTCACCAGGACCATCTGCGTCCAGAGTAGAGGGTCGGGGAAGCGGCCACGGAAGAGCACGTCCTGGTAAGCCAGGATGTACGGCGTGAAGGGGTCGAGCCGCACCGCCCACCAGACCGCCGTGAGGTGGCGGATGCTGTCGAGCGAGAACAGGATCGGGGTGAGGAAGAAGAGCAGGGTCAGCAGGTTGGCGAGCAGGTCGCGGGCGTCCTTGAAGTGGACGGTGAGCGCCGACATCCCCAGCGCCAGGCCGGCGGCCATCGGCAGGTGGAGGAGGATCACCGCCGGCAGCGCCACGATCGAGATCCCGCCGACCGGATAGCCGAGGATCCGCCCGGCGACGATGGCGGTGATCACGATCGGCAGCGCGAACAGGAAGTGGACCAGGTTCGAGAGCACCGCGACCATCGGCAGCAGCTCGGCCGGGAAGACCGCCTTGCGGATCAGCCCCGAGTTGGCGATCAGCGACATCGATCCCTCGAGCGCCGAGGCCGAGGTCCAGATCCAGGGGAAGAGGCCGCTGACCAGGAAGAGGGCGTAGGGGGTCATGCCGCCGCGGTCGCCCGGCTTGAAGACGACGCTGAAGACGAAGGTGTAGACCGCCAGCAGCAGCAGCGGATTGGCCAGCGACCAGAAGAAGCCGAGCACCGAGCCCCTGTAGCGCGCCTTGAGCTCGCGGGAGGTCAGGGTCGCGAGGAGACCGCGGAAGCGGAAGAGCTGGTAGGCGACCCTGAACATACGGGGATGGAATGTATCATTCCGGCTCGTGACCGACTGGAGCCCGGTGGACCTGCTGCCCGCCCTCTGGGTGGGGGCGCTCGGCGCCGCGCTCGCCTGGGCGCTCCGCCGCGGCTACGACGCCGTGCCGGGGCGGGTGCTCGCCGTCTTCGCCCTCGCGCTGGGGGTCCTCTTCGGCCCGGTCCTCGCCGGCGGCCGTCTCCTCCTGCCGCTCGACGGCCTCCGCGGCGCGGTCCCCTTCCAGCGGCTGCCGCCCACGGAGCCGCACGGCAACCTCCTTCAGGGGGACCTGATCCAGCTCGTCACCCCCTCGCTCGGAGCCGTCCGCGAAGCGCTCCGGGAGGGGCGGTGGCCGCTCTGGAACGATCGCGCCGGGGCCGGCATGCCGCTCCTCGCCGATCCCCAGGCGCAGGCCTTCCAGCCGCTGGTGCTCCTGGGCTATCCGTTCCCCCTGCTGCGGGCCGCCGGGGTAGTGGCGTCGCTGCGGGTGCTCCTGGCGCTGGTCTTCGGCTTCCTCTGGCTGCGCCGGCAGGGGCTGGGAGAGGCTCCGGCCCTCGCCGGCGCGCTCGCCTTCGGCCTCGGCGGGTTCCTTCTGCTCTGGCTCGGCTGGCCGCTCGCCAATTCGGCGGCGCTGCTGCCGCTCGTCCTCTACGGCGCCGCCCGCTGCGACGATCCCGGCAGGACGCGCGACGCGATCCTCCTCGGCGCCGGCACCCTCGCCCTGCTGCTCGGGGGGCATCCGGAGACGGTCCTCTACGCGCTCGGGCTGGCGGCGCTCTTCCTCCTCGACCGCGTCCGCCGCCGCCCGCGCGGGTCGCGGTGGGCGCTGATCCGCCGGTCTGGAGGCGCGCTGCTGGTGGCCGGGATGGTGGCGGCGCCCGTCCTGCTGCCGGCGATCGAGTACCTGCCGAAAACGATGCGCGCGGCGCGGTTGCGGGAGCCCTCGGCGACGCGGCCCGCCATGCCCGAGCTCGTCCAGACCTACCTCCCGCTCGCCGCCCCGAACGCCTACGGCAACAACCGCTTCGTCGATTATTGGGGGCGCGCCAACACCAACGAGGATGCCTCCGGCTTCGTGGGGACGGCGATGCTGCTCGCCGCCCTGCTCGGGATCGGCGCGCGGCGGCGCTTTCCCCAGGAGGCGCTGGCGCTGGGGACCGCCGCCGCCTGCCTGCTGCTGCTGGCGCCCGGCTCGCCGGCCAGCCACCGGCTGCTGCTGCCGCTGTCGCTCTGCCTGGTCTATCTCGGCGCCTGCACCCTGGAGCGCTTCCTCCGGGGCGAGCTCCGACGGTGGCCGCTGCTGACCGTGGCCCTGGGGCTGGCGGCGCTCCTCGCCTGGGGGTATCTCGCTCATCCCGACCCCACGGACCCGGCGCGGCTGGCGATCTTCCGCTTCGGCTGGCTCCGCTGGCAGCTCCGTTTCCTGGCTCTGGCCACCCTGCTGCTGGCGGCGACGGCGACCTTCCGGCGGCCGGCGAGGTCGGCGGCGGTGGCCGGGGTCGCCGCGGCGATCCTCGCCGAGCTCCTCCTCCTGCACCGGCCGGCGAACCCGCCGATGCCGCGCCGCTTGGCGCTGCCGGTGAACGGCCCCCTGGCCTTCCTGCGCAAGAACCTGCGGGACGACCGGATGGCGGCGTTCGGCCGCGACTTCCCACCCAACCTGGCGGCGCTCTATGGGCTGGCGGACGCGAGGGTCTACAACCCGATGGCGCCGCAGGCCTACGTTGAACTGATCGCGCCGGTCGTCTTCGCCTGGTGGGGCGAAATCCCGCTGCTCGGCGCGCCCGGCCACCCCCTCTATGGCCGCCTCGGCGTGCGCTACCTCCTGGCCGCCCCGGACGCGCAGCTTCCTTTTCCTCTCAAGCGTGTATTCGCCGACGGCAACGGTTCCGTTTGGGAGCAGCCGCGGGCGCGCGCCCGCCTCTTCGTCGAAGGCGGCCGCTCCGCTGATCCGATCGCCGTCCCGCGCCTCGAAGCCTCGCGGATCACCGCCCTGGCCGATCTCGGCCGCGCCCAGCGGCTCGGCTCGAGCGTGTATCAGGACGGCGGCTGGCGGGTCCTGGTAAACGGCCGGGCCCGGCACTCGGAGGTCGAGCAGGGGGTCTTTCTGGCGGCCGAGCTGCCGGCGGGAGAGGATCGGGTGGATCTGCTGTATCGGCCGGCTGGATTTTTGTGGGGGTGGGTGATCGCGGCGTTGGGGATGGCGGTGGGGGTGGCGATGCTTTCCCCCGCCCGAACCCTCACCCCCCGGCCCCCTCTCCCGTCCCCCGCCCGCCCTCCCTCACCGGGAGAGGGGGAGACAAGCGGGGAAAGTGTCAGAATCAGGGGATAAAAGATGCTGCGGGGGAGGATTGAATGGCGGTTGGCCGCTACCGGGTTCGCGATCTGCGCCGGAGTTCCACGGAGACGGAGAAGCTTCTTTGGGAGCAGTTGCGGCACCGCAAGCTCCAAGGATTGAAGTTCATGCGGCAGTGCCCCGTCGGACCCTTCGTCGCCGACTTCTGCTGCCGCGACCGGCGCGTCATCATCGAGCTCGACGGCGAGATCCACTTGACGGAGCAGGAGATCGCCCGCGACAAGGAACGGGATGCCCATCTGCGAGGCTTGAGCTACGTCATCCTCCGCTTCACCAACGCGGAGATCCTCGACGATCTCGACGCCGTGCTCCAAAAGATCGCCACCGTCACCTATCAGGCGCGTTCCGCTTGGCACAGACGATAGCCCTTGTCTCTCCGTTGCCTGCTGCGGGCTGGTCTCCCCCTCTCCCGGTGAGGGAGGGCGTGTGGGGGGACGGGAGAGGGGGCCGGGGGGTGAGGGCTCGGGCGGGGGAAAGCTCCGCCTGGCACAGACGGTGAATTCTTGTCTCTCCTGATCTGGTGCGGGCTTGTCTCCCCCTCTCCCGGTGAGGGAGGGCGGGCGGGGGACGGGAGAGGGGGCCGGGGGGTGAGGGTCCGGGCGGGCGGAAGCTCCGCCTACAGATTACAGCCCCAGCTTCCTACACCCCCGTCTCCCTACAGCCCCAACTCCCCCGCCGCCGCCTGCAGCGCCCTGATCACGTTCTCGATGTGCTCGTCGAGCGGCAGGCCGATCTCCTCGGCGCCCTGGTAGACGTCCTCGCGGTGGACGCCGCGGGCGAAGGCCTTCTCCTTCAGCCGCTTCTTTACCGAGGGGAGGTCGACGTCGGCGAGCGACTTGCTGGGCTTGATCAGGGCCACGGCGGTGACGAAGCCGGCCAGCTCGTCGCAGGCGTAGAGGGCCTTGGCGAGGCGGGTCTCCCGCGGCGTGCCGGTGTAGGGCGCGTGGCCCAGGATGGCCGTGCGCATGACCTCCGGATACCCCTGGGCGGCGAGGATCTCGACGCCCCGGTAGGGGTGGTTCTGCTCGTCGGGCCAGCGCTCGTAGTCGAAGTCGTGGAGCAGGCCGGTGAGGCTCCAGAGCGCCTCGTCCTCGTTCCACAGGCGGGCGTAGTAGCGCATCGCGGCCTCGACGGCGAGGGCGTGCTTGCGCAGCCCCTCCTTTTCGGTGTACTCGCAGAGGAGCTGCCAGGCTTGTTCGCGGCTGGGGAGGCGTTCGGTCTCGGGCATCATCTCGGGCATTTCGGACATAGGCGTACGCTAGCAGAAGTCGCTAGAATGGGGCCATGGCCGATGAATCCAGCAAGCTGACCGTCCGCTGCCCCGACTGCGGCTCCGACCTGGTGATCGACGCCGCCACCGGCGCCGTCCTCTCCCATCGCAAGCCCAAGCAGCCGCTGGCGGGAGGCAAGGACTTCGACTCGCTGCTCAAAGGGATCGACGACGACAAGAACCGCGCCGAGGACGTCTTCCAGCGCGAGGTCGCCGCCCACAAGGACCGCGACCGCATCCTCGAGGAGAAGTTCCGCGAGGCCCTGCGCCGCGCCGAGGAGGATCCGGACCAGGGACCGCCCCCCCGCCCCTTCGATCTGGACTGACGGGGCGCTGTGGTAGAATCCCGCTCCGGCCTGTCGGTTTCCGCCTCCCGCCGCTGTGCCCGAGCCTCAACTCCGGTCCGTTGCCGCTCGTAGCGAGTCTGAAACGCTTGCCTGATTGTGACCGACGACGAGCCCTCCCCGGGCTCGCGAACTAAGGAGCCCAAACTTGAGTCCATGGTGGATACGCCCTACGGCTGAAAGCCCAGAAGAAGAGAACCGCAACCAGCCGAAACCCGCCCCGCCGGCTCCTGCCCAGGAATCACCGGCCCTGGAGCCCGTCGCGCAGCCGCCTGTAGAAGCCGAGCGCGCGCAACCCAACTTCTCGGAGGCGCCGCGCGAGTGGCAGCCCGAGCCGACGTCCCCCTTCCCCGCTCCCGCCTTCCACGAAGAGGCGCCGATGGCGCTGGCGCCCCACGCGCTGCCGGCCGAAGAGCCTGGCGAGGAGGAATCCGACGAACCGTATGACGAGGAAGAGGCGGACGAGGAGCTGGAGGCCGGCGAAGCCGACTCCGAGGCGGCCGAAGGAGCGGAAGGATCGGAAGAGAAGGAGGGGGACGAGAAGGACGCCGAAGGGCGCCGCCGTCGCCGCTCCCGTGGCCGCCGCGGCGGCCGCCGCCGCAACGGCAAGGCCGCGACCGCCGATGCGCCCGCGACCGCCGAACCGGCCGAGGAGGAGGACGACGAGGAGGAATCGACCTGGCGCGAAGAGCCGGCCGTCGAGGAGCCCGTCCGCCGCCGCGCCGCGCCGGCGCCGTCCCCCAGCCGCTATGTGATCTCCCCCTCCGAGGTCGAGTCGATGGCGCGCGAGATCATCATCTCCGTGCCCGACAGCCGTCGCGACGTGCAGGAGCGCAAGATCGCCATGTTCTGCGATTTCGAGAACATCGCTCTCGGCGTGCGCGACTCCGAGATCAGCAAGTTCGACATCACCCTGGTGCTCGAGCGGCTGGTCGAGAAGGGAAAGATCATCGTCAAGAAGGCCTACGCCGACTGGGAGCGCTACAGCGACTACAAGCGCCCCTTCCACGAGGCCGCCATCGAGCTGATCGACATCCCGCAAAAGTACTACTCGGGCAAGAACAGCGCCGACATCAAGATGGTGGTCGACGCGATGGACCTCTCCTACTCCAAGGAGCACCTCGATACCTTCGTCCTCCTCTCGGGCGACAGCGACTTCTCGCCGCTGGTCTCGAAGCTCAAGGAGAACAACAAGTACGTCATCGGCATCGGGGTCAAGAACTCGTCCTCGAACCTGCTGGTCGACAACTGCGACGAGTTCATCTACTACGAGGACGTCTGGCGCGACTCCCAGAAGGGCCCGAAGCTCGACGGCCTCAACAAGAAGACCGCCGAGGCCTTCAGCCTGATGATCGAGTCGATCCAGGCGCTGATCCGCGAGAACAAGGACGTGCTCTGGGGCTCGATGATCAAGCAGACCATGCAGCGCAAGAAGCCCTCCTTCAACGAGGGCTACTACGGCTACAGCACCTTCTCGGAGCTGCTGGAGGACGCCGAGCGCAAGCAGATCATCAAGCTGAAGAAGGACCAGCGCTCGGGCACCTACATCGTCACCGGCTTCGCCAAGACCGGCGAAGGCATGACGTCCACGAGCCGGCGGTAAAGAGCGGAACAGGGACGGGCACGGACCCACACGGACAGACAGGGACGAGCACGTCGTCCTCGATGTCCGCGAGGGTCCGTGTTCGTCCGTGAAAGTCCGTGTTCGCCTTACGCCGGCTGCTGCCGTGGCGCCCGCTTCCGCAGGGTCGCCTTGAGCCAGAGGAAGCCCACGGCGAGAAACGGGAAAGCGTAGACCAGTGAGCCGAGCGGCCCGAGGATGCCGGCCGGCGTCGCCTCGACCTCGGTGCTCAGCTCGCCGCCCCCTTCCGAGCCGCCGATCACGACGTGGGTGCGCCACATCTCGCCGCGGTCGAACTGCACCTGGGTGTAGAAGCGCGCCCCCTCGGAGACCGGCTGCGGCTCGGCGTCGTAGAACACCTCCGGCAGCCGCTTGGTGACCGGCTGGACGCCGATCCGCACCGTCGTCTTCGCGGGCATGCGGTGCCCCTTCGGCGCGTCGAGGACGACGTAGTAGGTCCCCGTGCCGATGTTCGGGTCGGCCCAGACCGAGGCGATGTAGGGACCCACCGGCTTGTCGACCAGGATCGGGAAGGGGGGGCCGTAGTGGGCCCGGGCCGGCGGCGCGACGAGCAGGCCGCAGAGGAGAACGAGGACTGCAAAGCGGTTCATCATCGGCCTCCTTCAACTGCCCATCATCAACTGCCCATCATCATAGCGCCACGCATCTCCATCGGCTGAGCCATCAGCCAGAGGGCGGCGGCCCAGAGGAGGATGGAGAGGGCGGCCCAGGGGACGAACGCCGGCAGCGCGCGCGCCGGGTACTCGCGTTCGGCGATCCGCCAGGAGACCAGCAGCGAGCCGAAGACCCCCAGGGCGAGGAAGCCGAGCTCCAGCGGATGGACCAGCGCCGGCGAGACGCCCGTGAGCCGCCAGTTCGGAGCGCCGAGCAGTGGCGGCAGGCCGAAATCGGCGAGCGCGCTCTGCGCCACCGGCACCACGGCGAAGAGGCTGGTGCAGACGTGGAACGTGTAGTGCGCCAGCCAGGTCCCGAAACCGAGGGGCACCAGGGCGTAGGCGAAGCGGGTCATCAGCGGCAGCAGCGGCTCCCGCGTTCCCGCCCCCCGCCGCGTCGCCCAGGCCGCCAGCCCGAGCAGCAGGGCGGGCTCGACGATCAGCAGCAGCAGGAAGATGACGCCGAGCACCGGCGCCTCGTGAGTGGTCCCCATCCGCGCCGCCAGCCAGGACTCCAGGGCATAGATCGGGCTGACCATGCCGAAGGCGTTGAGCAGCGCCCCGAAGGTGAAGACGAGGGTCAGCGCCGCGAGATCCTTCCGCTGCGAGAAGAAGCCCACGCCCGAGCGGCGCGGATCGCTCCACAGGTCGCTCCCCGGCACCCGTGTGGCCAGCGCGACGTTCTCGTGCGGGCAGGCGTAGACGCAGTCGAGGCAGAAGGTGCAGTCCATGTTCCCCCGCTTTTGCGGCTGGAAGAGCATCAGCTCGCACCCCTTCTGCGTGATCACGGCGGGGTTGTCCGCCGCGCGCGTCCCCTTGATGCAGTCCAGCGTCGTGCACGAGGCGCAGACGTCCGGGTCGGCGATCTGCACCTCCAGCGGCGAGATCGTCGCGGCCACGAAGTTGAACTGGCCGATCGGGCAGACCCATTTGCAGAACGAGGCCTTGCGGAACAGGCCGTCGACGGCCAGCGCGGCCACGAAGTAGCCGAGGATCAGCCACGCTGTCCACCAGGGGGAGCTCCAGAGGTCGAACAGCTCGTAGAGGAAGAGGATCAATACGAAGAGCGCCAGCGACAGCCACTTGTTGCGCAGCCGGCGCGGCCAGTGCCACCTGGGCTTGAGGAAACGGCGGGCGATCTCCCGCGGCAGCATGAAGGGGCAGGCCATGCAGAACAGGTTGCCGGCGACCAGGAGAGCGAGCACGAGGGCGCCGCGGAAGTGGATCCAGGTCAGCAGGGTGGCCAGGTTCCGCGGCGCGAGCTGGGGGCCGAACAGGCCGTGGACGATCATCACCACGGCCAGGGCGAACAGCGGCAGTTGCATCACCGCCCGCGAGTGGCGCCAGCGCAGGAAGGGTCCCAGCACCGGTACCCGGAGCCAGTCCGTTCCAAGCTGGCGGCGCATCGGCCCTCACGCCATGGCGGCGACGCGGGGCTGGACCGCGCAGGTGCAGTGCATGTGCTCGGCCTCTCCCTGCGGCGGGAACATGTGGTAGTACATCCCGATCACCATCGGGATGAACACCAGCGTGTTGTAGATCAGGTGGAGCTCGACGCGGGGGACCCAGAGCTGCGCGATGCTCGTCGGCACCGGCCGGTTGAACAGGTTGTGCCCGACGATGACCTGCCCCTGCAGCAGGGCGTGCTCGATGTGGTGCCAGAACTGGATGATCAGCGCCACGTTCCACCAGGTCCGCGAGGTGCCGGTGAAGCCGGGCCGCAGCAGCCAGATGCCGAACAGCATCACCACGGCGTAGGCGTAGTGGAGCACCTCGGACTTGATCAGCCAGGGGTACCAGAGCCCCAGCACCCCGAGCGACTTCGCCACCGGCCACTTCAGCACGTAGATCTGAAAGGCCTGCGCCAGGTGCTCGGACCAGTGGCCCAGCACGACCAGCATGAAGACCTGCAGGGCCCGCTCGTGCCAGCGGGTGTTCAGGCGCTCCCGCAGGGTGGCATGGGAAGCGGGCAGGGCGATCGAGGAGGCTGTCAGGTCCATGGGCTGTCCTTTCCTCTATTCCGTTCCTTTCTATACAGGTGCGAGCAAAGCGCAAAAGAGAGCCCGCCGCCCGCCTTCCGACCCGCCGGCGGCTGGCCCTGATTTTGCTGACCCTGTGAAGAGCATAGCCCCGATTGCCATGATTTCAACCACACGGGGTCTCATCAAGGAGGAAACAAAATGCAGCGTAAGATTCGTTCGTTGGCTCTGGGTTTGTTCGCCGGCGCGGCGCTCACGGTAGCGGCCGCGGCGGCCGACATGGCGGCCGGCACGGGAGTGACCTTCGTCAACGGCAGCAACCATCGCGTGGACATCTATACCCGCTACGGATCGGACGCCGCGTGCGACGCCCGGCCCGAGTCGAAGAAGGTCGCCATCGACGCCGGACAGAACGGCGTCGTCGATTCCGGCAGCTCCAGCGTCTGCTACTGCCTGAAGGTCCCGGACCGCGGCAACTGCCCGAGCGGCGGCTGGCTCGAGGTCAAGGCCGGCGGCACCCGCCACCTGATGTAAGCCACGCTGAAGCCACGCTCAAAACCCTGGCGGGAGGCCGCGCCAACCTGGCCCGGCCCTCCCGCCATTTTTACGCTTGGGCGCGTCAGACTGACATCCGAGTGCGGGCCGGGCGGGGCGCCGTTTGCAACCGCGGCCCTGCTGTGCCTGAATAGCCGCGGGAGGATTATCAGCCATGCCCGCGACCGAGCTCTTGAACTTGAATCCGACGCTGCGCGATCTGGCGGACGGCGATCCGCGGGAGCTGGCCCGCCGGGTGGCCAGCATGCGGGCCGCCGACCTGGCGGAGGGTCTCGACCGGCTCCCTCCGGAATCCGCCGCGCGGGTGCTGGCCGCCCTGCCTTTCGACCTCGCCGTCCAGCTCTTCGACGAGCCCGAGTTCACCCACCGGCGCCGTGCCTTCGAGTGCCTGCCGGTGGACGAGGCGGTGCCGCTGCTCGAGGCGATGTCGACCGACCAGCTCGCCGACCTCCTGCGCGAGATCAAGGAGCCCGAGCGCGGCCGTCTCCTCGCCGCGCTGAAGCCCACCACTCGCGAGGCCCTCACCCTCCTCCTCGCCTATCCCCCCACCTGCGCCGCCGGCATCATGACCACCGAATTCGTCAGCGTCGGCGCGGACTGGACGGCCGGGCGCACGCTCGCTCACATCCGCGAGGTGGCGCGCGACAAGGAGACGGTCTACGCCGTCTACGTCGTCGATCCCAAGGACGCCCGGCTGGTCCACGTGGTGTCGCTCCGCGACCTGCTGATGGCCGAGGCCGCCACGCCGATCCTCGACGTCGGCAAGCGGCGTCCGCCCCTCGCCGTGCACGTCGGCGACAGCCGGGAGGACGTCACCACCCTGATCTCGAAGTACAACCTGCTCGCCGCGCCGGTCGTCGACGAGGCCGGGCGCATCCTCGGTATCGTCACCGTCGACGACGTGATCGACGCCATCGTCGCCGAGCAGACCGAGGCCGCCCAGCGCTTCGGCGGCATGGAGGCCCTGGACAAGCCGTACACCCAGATCGGCTTCGGCACCATGATCCGCAAGCGCGGCGGCTGGCTCTGCGCGCTCTTCCTCAGCGAGATGCTCACCGCCACCGCCATGCAGCACTTCGAGGGAGAGCTCAGCCGGGCGATCGTGCTCACCCTGTTCATCCCGCTGATCATGAGCTCGGGAGGGAACTCGGGATCGCAGGCGACCTCGCTGATCGTGCGCGCCCTGGCCCTGCGCGAGATCCGGCTCGGCGACTGGTGGAAGATCGCCCTGCGCGAGCTGCCGGCCGGCCTCAGTCTCGGCGCCATCCTGGGGGTGATCGGCTTCGTGCGGATCTTCCTCTGGCAGCATCTACACTTCTACGACTACGGAGTGCATTGGATCAAGGTGGGGGCGACCGTCTCCGCGGCGCTGGTCGGCGTCGTCACCTTCGGCTCGCTGGCCGGCTCGATGCTCCCCTTCCTCTTGCGGCGCCTCGGCTTCGACCCCGCCGTCGCCTCCGCCCCCTTCGTCGCCACCCTGGTCGACGTGACGGGGCTGGTCATCTACTTCACGGTGGCTTTTGTAATCCTGCGGGGGACGCTGCTGTGAAGGCAGAAACCAGGGACGAAAGGGACATCAGGGACAGCAGGGACTAATAAAGCACCGGACTTGAGCATCGTTCTTGTCCTTTGTCCCTGATGTCCCTGCCGTCCCTTTCGTCCCTGGTTTCCCAGCTCTTCGAGACGTGTCTTTTCGCGATGTATACTCCTGCCTCGGAGGACTCCCCATGTCCAGACAAAACACCCGGCTCACCACCCCCCTCATCCGCGAGAACGGCGCCCTGCGTCCGGCCACCTGGGACGAGGCGCTCGACCGCGCGGCGGGGGGGTTCCGTTCGGCGGTGGAGAAGCATGGCCCGACGACGTTCGGGCTGTTCAGCTGCTCCAAGACCACCAACGAGATGAACTACCTGGCGCAGAAGTTCGCGCGGACGGTGGTGGGCAGCAACAACATCGATAGCTGCAACCGGACCTGACACGCCCCCAGCGTCGTCGGTCTGGCGACGGTCTTCGGGATGGGCGGCGGGACCAGCTCCTATCGGGAGGCGGAGGAGACGGACCTCGTCCTCCTGTGGGGGAGCAATGCGCGCGAGGCGCATCCGATCTTCTTCCATCACGTGCTGAAGGGGATCCACAACGGCGCCAGGCTGTTCGCCGTCGATCCGCGTTTGACCTCGTCCGCGCAGTGGGCGGTCCCCGGGGTGGGGCACCTGCAGCTCCACGTCGGCACGGACATCCCGCTGGCCAACGCCGTGGCGCGGGAGATCCTCGCGGCGGGCCTCGAGAACCGCAGCTTCATCGAGCACGCGACCAGCGGCTTCGAGGCCTTCCGCCGCAGCGTCGAGCCCTGGACGCTGGAGCGCGCCGAAGAGGTCACCGGCGTGCCCGCGGCGCGGATCCGCGAGCTGGCCCACTCCTACGCCCGCGCCGACCGCGCCATCCTCTGCTGGACCCTCGGCATCACCGAGCACCACAACGCGGTGGACAACGTCCGCGCGCTGATCAACCTCAGCCTGCTCACCGGCCACGTCGGCCGCTACGGCTCCGGCGTCTGTCCCCTGCGCGGCCAGAACAACGTCCAGGGGGGCGGCGACATGGGCGCTCTCCCCGACCGCCTGCCGGGCTTCCAGCACGTCGAGAACGACGAGCTGCGCGCCAAGTTCGAGCGCGTCTGGGGCGCGACGGTGCCGCCGAAGAGCGGCTGGCATCTCTCCGGGATGTTCGAGGCCATGGAGCGCGGCGAGCTGACCGCCCTCTACGTCATCGGCGAGAACCCGGCGAGCTCCGAGGCGGACCAGCACCGTACCGTCGAGCGCCTGCGCGGGCTGGAGACGCTGGTCGTGCAGGATATGCTGCTCACCGCCACCGCCGAGCTGGCGGACGTGGTGCTGCCGGCTGCCGCGGGGTGGTGCGAGTCCGAGGGCACGGTGACCAACAGCGAGCGCCGCGTCCAGCGCGTGCGCCAGGCCCTGCCGCCGCCGGCCGGCGTGCGCGACGACATCGAGATCCTCTGCGAGCTCGCCCGCCGGATGGGGCGCGACCTCGGGAATCCGACCGCCGAGGAGCTCTGGAACGAGCTGCGCACGCTCTCGCCGGCCAACGCCGGCATGTCCTACGCACGGCTGGAGGCGGCGGACGGCCTCCAGTGGCCCTGCTACGACGAGACGCACCCCGGCGAGATCTACCTGCACGGGCGGCTCTGGGAGCGCCCCGTGGTCGGTCCGCGGGCGCCGTTCGCCGCGGTGGAGCACGATCCGCCGATCGACGAGCTGACCGACGAGTACCCCCTCCGCCTGACCACCGGCCGCCACCTGGACTCCTACAACACCGGCGTCCAGACCGGCCTCTACGCCTCGCCGAACCGGCGGGCCGCCACCGTCGACCTCCACCCCGTGGACGGCCGGAGCCTCGGCGTCGAGGCGGGCGACCTCGTGCGCATCGTCTCGCGTCGGGGTGCGGTGGTGGCCCCGGTGCGGTTCGATCCCGGGCTGCGGCCGGGGCTGGTGTTCATGACCCTCCACTTCCCCGAGCAGATGGCCACCAACGAGCTGACCATCGACGCCGTCGATCCGCGTTCGGGGACCTCGGAGTTCAAGGCCACGGCGGTGCGGATCGAGCCGGTCGGTGTCGCGGTGACGGCGTAGTAGAGTCTGAAGCCGCATATTCTCCAGCCGATCATTCTCCAGCCAATCATGGACCTGCACTTCACCGCCGACGAACCCGATGCGGACGAGACGGCGGCGGTCGACGCCTGCCTCGACGGGCTCCCCCTGAACGGCGACCGCCGCCAGTTCCTGATTCCCGTCTTCCACGCCATCCAGGACCGCAAGGGGTGGGTCAGCCCGGGCGCGCTCAACTACGCCTGCCGCCGGCTCGACGTGCCCCCGGCCGAGGCCTTCGGCGTGGCCGATTTCTACGCCCTGTTCCAGACCCGTCCGCACCCGCCGGTCACCGTCCACGTCTGCGACGACATCGCCTGCCGGACCCGCGGCGCCGAGGACCTCTGCGCCGAGGTCCAGGCGATGCTTGGGGCCGCCGGCGAGAGCCGCGACGGCCACGCGACCTGGCACCGCAGCCCCTGCCTCGGCCTCTGCGAGCGGGCACCCGCGGCGCTCGTCGTGGCGGCAGGACATCCGCCGCGCGACCGCGATCTGGCACCCACCAACGCCGCGGACATCCTCGCCGCCATCGTCGGCGCGCCCGTGCCGCAGCCGGACCTCGCGGCCTCCGTCCCCCAGGCTGGGCAGCCGGGGCTGAAGCTTCTCGCCCGCGTCGGCCGGGTGGATCCCACGAGCCTCGACGACTACCGCTCCTTCGGCGGCTTCCTCGCCCTGCGCCGCGCCATCGAGATGGGCCCGGCGGCGGTGGTCAAGGAGGTCACCGACGCCAAGCTGGTCGGCCGCGGCGGCGCCGCGTTCCCCACCGGCATCAAGTGGCAGGGGGCGCGCTCGACGGCGATGCCGCGCTACCTGATCTGCAACGCCGACGAGTCCGAGCCCGGCACCTTCAAGGACCGCGTGCTGATGGAGCACGATCCCTTCGCGCTGATCGAGGCGATGACCATCGCCGGCTTCGCCACCGGCTGCGAGAAGGGGTACCTCTATCTGCGCGGCGAGTACCCGCTGGCGCTGGCGCGGATCGGCAACGCCCTCCAGCGCTGCCGCGACCGCGGTTTCCTCGGCGACAACATCCTCGGCGACGGCGTCCGTTTCGACATCGAGCTGCGGCGCGGCGCCGGCGCCTACATCTGCGGCGAGGAGACGGCGCTGATGAACTCGCTGGAGGGGCGCCGCGGCGAGCCGCGCAACAAACCCCCCTTCCCGACCGAAGCCGGCCTCTTCGGCCGGCCGACGGTGATCAACAACGTCGAGACCCTGGTCAACGTCCTGCCCATCGTGATCGAAGGGGCGAAGGCGTTCGCGGCGATCGGCACCGAGCGCTCGACCGGCCCCAAGCTCTTCTGCCTCTCCGGCCACGTCCGCCGCCCCGGCATCTACGAGGCGCCGTTCGGCATCACCCTGCGCGAGCTGCTCGACCTCGCCGGAGGCATCGGCGGAAGTGGACGCTTGCAGGCCATCCTGCTGGGCGGCGCGGCCGGCGCCTTCGTGGGTCCGGATCAGCTCGACGTCCCGCTGACTTTCGAGGGGACCCGCGCCATCGGGGCGACGCTCGGCTCAGCGGTGGTGATGCCGTTCGACGACACCGTCGACCTGCGCCAGATCCTGCGCCGCATCGCCCAGTTCTTCCGCGACGAGTCGTGCGGCCAGTGCGTCCCCTGCCGCGTCGGCACCGTGCGCCAGGAGGAGCTCCTCCACCGCCTCGCCACCGACCGGCCGCTCGGCTCGGTGGCCACGGAGGTGGCGCTGCTCCAGGAGCTGGGGCAGGCGATGCGCGACGCCTCCATCTGCGGCCTCGGCCAGACCGCCTCCAGCGCCATCGAATCGGCGCTCTCCCGCTTCCCCATCTTCCGCGAGATCCAACCGACGCAGGAGACGCCATGAGCGCTCAGGACGCCCCCGAATCCAAAATCCCCGTTCCCCGCGGCCCGCTGCCGGTGATCCCGCCGCCGCGCCCCCGCCGCGCGGTGGAGATCACGATCGACGGCCATACCGTCACCGTGCCGGAGGGGACGACGCTGATCGACGCCGCGCGCCGGATCGGGATCGACACCCCGACCCTCTGCTACCTGGAGAACCTGACGCCGGTCAACGTCTGCCGCCTCTGCGTGGTGGAGGTCGAGGGCTCGCGCGTGCTGGTCCCCGCCTGCTCGCGCAAGGCCGAGCCGGGGATGGTGGTCCACACCGATTCCGAGCGCGTGCGTCTCAGCCGGCGGATGGTCCTCGAGCTGCTCGCCTCCTCGGTCGACCTGTCGACCGCGCCGCAGGTCCGGGGCTACATGGAGCGCTACGACGCCCACCCCGAGCGCTTCGGCCCGCCGGCGCCTCCGGCCCACGCCGGCGAGCGCGACGCCGCCCGCCCCGGCCATCATCATTTCCCACCAGCGGAGCCCGGCCACCAAGCCGCCAACGTGCACCAGCCGGTGAAGGTGGACAACGACCTCTACGTCCGCGACTACTCGAAGTGCATCGTCTGCTACAAGTGCGTCGAGGCCTGCGGCACGGACGCCCAGAACACCTTCGCCATCGCGCTGGCCGGCCGCGGCTTCGAGGCCCGCATCTCGACCGAGTACGACGTCCCGCTCACCGACTCGGCCTGCGTCTACTGCGGCAACTGCATCGGCGTCTGCCCCACCGGCGCGCTGATGTTCAAGAGCGAGTTCGACATGCGCCGGGAAGGCACCTGGAACGAGCCCGTCCAGACCGCCACCGACACCATCTGCCCCTACTGCGGCGTCGGCTGCACTCTCACCGTCCACGTCCAGGACGAGAAGATCGTCAAGGTCACCTCGCCGCTCGACCACGACGTCACCCACGGCCACCTGTGCATCAAGGGTCGGTTCGGGTGGGAGTGGGTGAACCGGCGGGAGTAGGGATCATCCCGAGAAAGGATCTATTTCTCATGGCCGGCGATATAAACCCTTGGAGATTGATGAAGGTCATGCCGCTGAGCTGCGCGCCCTCGGCGTGCGGCGGATTGGCGTCTTCGGTTCTTTAGCCAAGGGCGAGGCCAATCCTGATAGCGATGTCGACGTTTATCTGGAATTCTCCTCGGGGATGAAGTCCTATAACAGTTTCTTCGCCGTCCACGAGCTTCTTGAAGGCCTTTTCAAGAGGCCCATCGACCTTGTGACGGACGGCTCCTTGAGCCCAAGAAAAGCTCGCCTGATCATGCCGACCATCCGCTATGCAGCCATCGACGCTTGAGCTCTTGTGGGACATTCTTCCTCCAACCCAGCAGGGACGCCAGGATTCCTTGATGGCAGGAGGGAGATCCATCCCGCACGAAGAATCCTGCTGCCCCTGGCGAGGCTATTGGAAGTGGAACTGCTCTGATCTTCGGAACTCACGCCACTGGGCGACTTCCTGGCGCCCCTGCTGGGCTTGACTGATCGGCTTTATTTTCCGGAGGGAAGTGCAACCAGGGCAATCCAGCGAGTGAAGAGTGATATTGACCTTCATATCCTAGGAGCTTCATGAAGATTCTCTTAAGGAGCTCCCGCAGTATCCCAAGTTGGTGGTGAATGTAATTCTTTTCTTTCTCGGGACGCCTAAAGCTTCCCATGTGCGCGATCTTGTTGCGAGTCGCGATCAGATCTTTGACATCCATCTCGATATCACCTATAGGGACCTCATAGTGACGCAGCATCTCGAAAAGTTTAACTTTCAGCGACTTCCCGTTAAGATTGCCGAATGCAAGATTTTCTAAAGCTTGCTCGATTTCCCTCCTCTTTTCCTTGTCAGGAACAGATTCACCCAGGCCACTTTTAATCTTCTTCACGGCAGATTCCAGCTCGGGCTTTACCACTCCGGAAAAGTACTCGGAAGGAAACAGTCCTCCACTACCTACCCGAGAAGAGAAGACTTGGACCATGTGCTCCAGAGATGTCATCCCTGCCAAGAATTGCAACTCTAAGTAGCGCGGATCCATTAGAAACCACTCGATGGCTACATCCACTCCAGTCTTCTGCTTCAACTCTGGCGTGTAGCTATTCAAGGCGATATTCAAGAATGGTCCCAAGTTGAGGTGGCTGTAAAGGGGCTCTCTTGGCGGACCGCTAGCTCGGGGGCCACGGAACCAAAGCGCTACAAGCTCGTTTTCGATGAACAAGCGACTGAGGCTCCAACGTATGAAGGCCCCCTCTGCAAGAGAAATTATGTCGAGGACCGCTCTCGCAATATCGTCACAATTTTTTAGCCATGCATCAAGAGGCTGTTTCTCGTCAGCGTAGGCCTCTATCGCCAAAAGTCCGCTCATCCGGTCATAGTCATCCAGGCGGGTCGGCCCTTGCAGGGTAATTTCCCCTATACTAGATGGCGCAGAAACCCCGCTGAACCCGGCCATGCCTACGGTGTGATAATAGACAACAGCGCCTGATGCAGGTTTAGTCAAGTCAATGTTCTCTATACGCTTAACCTCAAGGGCGGCAGCCTCCGCCTCTATCGTTATACTCGTTTTTCGAGGCGTTGACCGAGTGCCGACACTAGTAAGATATATATATTCACTCTGCAAAAGAGAACCCTCGCCATCAGACCCCGAGAGCGTCAAGTACGGAAGCGTGGGGCTCTTTTCTTCTTGAACCCAAAGAAGCCATGAGGTGCTTTCGGTCAAGGGTACCGAATTAATATTGACTTTTAAGGCGCCCTTGCTGCTGCAAGAGACGGAAAACTTTATCTCAACACGGAAGTCCTTCCATCTTAGCTCTCCCTTGCAATGGGTATACCTGATCCCGATGGCGCGCTTCTTGGATGTCTTATGAGAAGCCATAGCCAGTAATGCTATGGCGCCGTTGGCCTGAGATCAAGGCTCAATAGCAGTTAGCTCCTGTTGCGTGTGACCGATAAGTAGCTCGGCATGCGATGTGCCATACTCGACTTGTCCCTGCTCCTGCCTCAGATCAAGGCAACGGCAGCGCGCAGCACCACAGGCTGTAGCTTCGCCAGCGGCACCCATAGCCGGCCGTCGTCGCGAAACCGGTCGGTCTGGTTCTCCATGTGGTAGAAGTCGTCTCCTCCTAGCGCTCTGGTGGTGGGCTCGGAAGGTGGGGGCGAGGGTCGTCAGGACGGTGACACGGGTCAGAGTGGGATCGATCGGTAGGACGGCGGCAACTGCATTGGCGTCCGCCCCACCGGCGCGCTGATGTTCAAGAGCGAGTTCGACATGCGCCAGGCAGGCACCTGGAACGAGCCCGCCCAGACCGCCACCGACACCATCTGCCCCTACTGCGGCGTCGGCTGCACCCTCACCGTCCACGTCCAGGACGAGAAGATCGTCAAGGTCACCTCGCCGCTCGACCACGACGTCACCCACGGCCACCTGTGCATCAAGGGGCGCTTCGGGTGGGAATGGGTGAACCGGCGGGAGTAGGACACCGAGTTTTTCCACAAAGATTCGCGAAATCTCAGAGGGCGGCTCTCCCCTTTGAGATCTTTCCGGAAAAGTTGCCGGGGGACGTCTCCCCTTCCACTTCTTCTCCAAAATTTTGAAAGGGGGCATCTCCCCTCTGAAATTTTCCCGAAAAAGTTGAAAGGGGAGATCTCCCCTTCGACTTTATACGGAAAAATCTCAGAGGGCGGAGCTCCCCTGTGAAAAAAGACCGCCGTCTTACTCTTCCTGGAGGATTTCTTTCTTGAACGCGCTGGGGACAGGCTCCGGCGGCGCATCGTTGCGGGCGAGCGGCCGCGGCTTCATTCCGAAGCGGATGAGCTGGCTGCTGGCGGGTCCGTAGACTCCCTTGAGCTTGGAGCGGATGCGGCCGGCGACCGTCTTGGCCTGCTCGGTGGTCTCCGCGAGCGCCTGCGCGGTGGCCCGCCGTTCGCCCTCCAGCCGCTGCCGGCGCGCGTGGAGCTTCTTCGCCTGCTTGAGGAGAGCCTGGAGCTCCTGGACGTGATCGCCCAACAGGGAGTCGTCCAGCGAGGCGCCGCTCGCGCTGGTGATGAGCCCCTCCCAGTCGGACAAGGATTCAGCGATCGCGACCTTCGGCATGGCGGAATCATATGCGAGCGAAATTCCGGCGTCACCCTCCCGCTCTTGCCGCGGCCGCGGGCTCCTCCCGGCAGTCGATCGCCGGAGTCTGCCGCGGGCTGACGTCCCGTCCGTAGAAGCGGTGAAGCTCGACCGAACGGGGCAGGATCACGGTGTTGACCAGGACGATGCTCTCGAAGAGCGTCTCCTTGTTGCGGCGGGGGATCTGGAAGGCCGGACCAAGGATGGGAAGCCTGCCGAGGATCGGAATGTAGTACGGCGTCTGCGGGTGGGACACCGTGACCGAGAACGACGAGATGTCGAACAGGTCGAAGGCGCTCACCACGGCGTCGGTATGGATGTTGTGGCTGGCGATGCCGGCCGGCGGCGCCGTGCGCCAGATGTCCGTTCGCCCCTGATCCAGGGGAGTCGAGGCGACGCCGAACCGGGCATCCACGGTCAGCCGGGCGGCGCCGCCGTCGGGCAGGACCGTGGGGCGGACGCTCAGGGCGATGCCGGGCGCCACCTTCGTGTAGGCCGGCTCGGTGTCCGCGGAGAGGACCGCCGCCAGCCCGAGCGCCTGGGCGCCCGAGAGGCCGGCCAGAACCTTGCTCGCCCCCGTCAGCTTGTCCTTCTGCGTGGCGTCCCCCGCATCGCTCGCCGGAAACGCCAGATCCAGCAGTTCCTTCCCGAGCGGCTTGGGGCGGCCCGACTCGACGAAGGAGGCCATTTCCGGCTCCAGGCCGGCTTCCAGTCCGCTGGTGACGACGATGCGCGTCCGGCCGACCAGCGCCACGCCGTCCCCCTTGCTCTGACCCGTGCCCTCCTTCTGGACCCGGCGGAGGAGCGGGTCGAGAAAGAGATCGTTCATGTCGGCGGAGAAAGCGTCGGTGACGGCCTTGAGCACGCGGTCGACGGTTGCTCCCGTGCGCACCAGGCTCCTCGGCGCGTCGGGACGGAGGGTCCAGCGGGCCTTGTCCTTGAAGCAGTAGAGGGCGTTGCGAAAGTCGAGGAAGCTCTCCAGGTCTTCGTCGTAGCTGTCCTTGAGGATGCCGGCGAGCCGGTGAAAGGGTATGAGGTGACTTTCCTGACATTCCCACGCAGCGCACTGAGCCTGGATGAACGCCTGGAGAGCCTTCACTTTCTGATCGCGCCGAGGGTGGAGCACCAGCAGGAGCAGGGCTTCGTTGAGCGACAGCGAGCCTTTCGCATGCAGCTCGATCCCGGCGGTTTCGAATTCGTTGTCCAGATTCTTCCACCATTCGGGGTCCTTCGGATCACCGGTCCGCACGACGATGTGCGCCAGTTCGCGCTGCACGTCTTCCATGCGGTCCCGCACGGCGCGGATCTGTTCCCCGATGGCCTGGGTCCGGCGCGCGACCTCGTCGGGCGAGCCGCTCACCTGGATCGCCCACAGGTTCATCTGCACCTGCGGCCAGGGCGAATCGATCAAGGAGAGAAACCGCTTGACCGCGAGGACCTGGCTCTGCTTGCCGTGCAGGAAGAGGCGCCCGCCGCCGGCCCTCCGCACGATCGGCTGGCCGTAGACGGAATTGAGGGTCTGCACCAGGGTGTCCACGCTGTCGGGCGCCGCCGTGGTGAGGGCGCCGTCGCCCGACGCGCTTGAAACCCTGCTGCGGATATAGGTGAGCACCCAGAGGTCGGTGGTCTCGGGCTCGGGCGCTTCCGACTCGCCGGGCGACTTGACGAAGATCCGATCCCGGATCTTGGCGCTGTCCGCCACCACGCCGTCGGCCTGCGTGAGGATGCGCCGCTTCTCCCCATCGGTATCCACGTCGCCCCGGAGCGTCACGACCAGATGGTTGTCGGGTTGAGGGGTGACGTCTACGTTGATCCGCAGGTCGTCGATCTCGAAGACCAGGCGGCTCTTCAGTTTGTCCGCGGAAGAAGCCTCGGCCGGCCAGCAGGGCGCGGAGAGCCCGCCGAGGAGGGTCCACAGGAAGAGACACAACGGCCCGAGGCGGGCCGTCCATTGTGCAGGTTGACGCAAGATCTCCATCAGTACCTCCCAAAGAAGTAGGAACCCGTTGCACCGGGAATGTTTGAGCAGGCCGGCCGGTCCGGTCAAGCCGGCCAGGATTCTCAAGGCCCCTCTCAGTGGGCTCCCTTATATACTGCCGCCCTGGCGCTATCACGCCCAATCTTCTGAAAGGCCGGCATGAGCCGCTTTGTCGAAATCCGTTCCTATAATCTGAAACCGGGCACGCGCGCGGAGCTCCACCGGCTGATGGTCGAGCAGTCCCTGCCGATGCTGCTGCGCTGGAAGGTCGACGTCGTGGCCTTCGGTCTCTCCCTGCACGACGAGGACTCCTACTTCCTGATCCGCGCCTACGACAGCCTGGAGGACCGCCGGCAGAGCCAGGACCGGTTCTACGGCAGCGACGAGTGGCGCCAGGGCCCCCGCGAGCCCATCCTGGCGCTGATCGAGAGCTTCACCTCGGTGGTCCTCGAAATGGAGGAGGCGGTGGTGGGGGGGCTGCGGCGCTAAGTCCCTCCTCTGGGTAGCCTCGAAAGGAGACTCGCCATGTCCATCCCCGATCCGGCAGCCCCGCCTCCACCGCCGCGGAGCTGGTGGCAGCGCAACTGGAAGTGGGTCATCCCCGGCGGCTGCCTCTCGATCCTGGCGCTGTTCGTCCTCTTCTTCTTCACGGTGTTCCGGCACACGGACGTCTTCCGGGAGGCCGTCGCGCGGGCGGAGGCGAATCCCAAGGTGCGGGCCGAGCTCGGCGAGCCGATCCGCGAGGGGTGGTGGGTCATGGGTCGCGTCAAAATGACTGGCCCCTCCGGCTACGCGAACCTCTCCATCCCCCTGAAAGGCTCCCGGAAGGACGGCACCCTCTACACCGTGGCCCACAAGTCGGCCGGGATCTGGAGGTACAACACCCTGGAGGTGGCGGTGGAGGGGCAGCCGGGACGGATCTCGCTGCTGGTGGGGGAGGGGCCGTGGTGAGGTAGCAGCTCCCCACTGCTTCTGAAGCGGCGCGAGCTCTGCCTCGGACAGCATAGATGGGCCGTTCTTTTACAGGTCCATGCGAAGAGCTGCTCAGTGAGCCCTAAGCCGTCCAGAGCTGGAAATCATTTCTGGTGTCCGTCTAGGATAAAGGGACTTCAGAGCGCTATAATTGATAGAAGTGACTTCCATGTTTTCATCGGCACTTTTAGATATCTTATGGTCGCACTGGCTCCCTTATGGGCTTGGCCTTATCGTTGCGGGTCTGCTCCCCGTAAAGACGCGCTGGGCTCATCTAGGATTGTTCCTGTCCCTCGGCCTGCTCTGGGGTTGGCTGGCTCTCGACGGCTGGGGATCTCATCCCCTTTGGGTCGCATTGGCCGCCATCGAAGCCCTGCTGCTCATGACACTTGGAGCGGCCTTCGGATGGTTCGAGCTGCGCCTTCGCCATGGCTTCTGGGCAGTCGCCGGCACCTCGTTCATCGTGTATGCGTTGTTGATCTTTCCTCTTCTGAATCGATATCTCGAAGGATTCGATGGTTATTCCTCGTTCGGCATGCCGATCCCCCTGATCCTCCTCACCGCGGGAATCCTGTTCTTTACCCTCGATCCGAGAGCGCCTCTCGTCTTTGCGGTGCCGTTCGTCTGGGCCCTGGTCGGCGGGCCCGAGGGCTCGCGGAATCTCGCCGAGCTGACAGGTCTGCGGGTGGCTCTCCTGGCGTCGGCGTCTTTTCTTCTCCTGCTTCTCTCCGACCTGTGCAAGGAGAGCGACCGCCGGCCCGTTCCCGGCCTTGCCTACCGCATCGCCTACCAGCGCCGCGCCTTTTTCGGCTATGGGCTCTGGGCGCTGGTGGTGGCAACCTTGATGCTCTTCTTCCTTCCTCTCCCGGAGGATTTTCAACAGGTCACGATCAACGCGATCCTCCTTTCTCTTCTGGGGATCGCGTTCTGGCTGGCCTTTCCAGCCTGGCAGAGCCTCTGGTATCGCGCCGCGGCCTGGTGGATGGCGCGCGTCTGCGGCAGGCTGTGGCTCGGGCTCCGGTATGCCTGGAGATGGGGAGCTCTCCTCCTCGCCACCGTGGCGTTGTGGGTCGCGCTCCCCAACGGCAAGCCCCAACCTTCAGATACCGGCCAGCAGACCCAGAACGCGAATTCAAGCTCCAAGGTGAACCAGTCCCGCAATGTTGTCATCCCCAAGGCTCACACAGACGCGAAAAAAGGGGACGCATCGTCGGGGAAAAACTCAAGCTGGCGCGAGGCCGAGCGTCTCTGGGCGCGGGCCAAAGCGGCAAATTGGCCGTCCCGGCTCCTCGCGGTGATTCTTTTCCTGTGGCTGGTCTATCAAGCCTACCGGGGACGCAAGCGTCTGGTGATCGGCACGTTCTCGGGATGCGGGGACGCGGAGCTGGATAAACAGGCCCTCCCTGGCCTGGGGGCCCGGCTGCAGAGCGAGCTGGCCCGGATCTCCGACGTCTACAAGGTGATCGACGAGGCGACCCCATCGTCGAGACGCCCGATCGTGGAGGTCACCCCGGGGGTTCTCGACGTCGGCGAGATCTTGAAGGATGCGAGCGCGATCACCTTCGGTCCGCTCAAGCTCCAGGCGAATTTCTTCGCCGGCCTCCTCGGGCGTGTCGTGAGCGGTCCCCGGCTGACCGGCGCCCTCCACAAGATCGACGACCAGCTCGCCCTCACCGCCGAGCTCAGCGGCGGGGGGCTCTCCTACAACTGGCGGGTGGGCTCCAGCGGCCTGTCCGCGGAAGAGGGGGGGCTGCCCCTTGAGACGACGCTCCAGAATCTCGTCGAGGAGCTCGCCTTCCGCGTGGCGACCGACCTGGTTTCGATCGGCTCACCGCGCTGGCGGGCGGTACGCTCCTACACTGACGGGCTCCGTTTGTACCGCGAGGCGCAGCGGCAACAGCAGGGCAGGAATTCCGTGCTGCGTGAGGCGGAGCGCTGCTTCATGCGAGCCTTGAGCGACGATCAGAGGTTCGCGCAGTGTCACTACAACCTGGGCGTCGTGTACCGGCAGCTCGGCGAGGACGGGTCGGCCCAATCGGCCTTCCGTCGCGCCCTGATGGAGGGACCCGACAATTTCGAGGCGTCCTACGCTCTGGCCGAGGCGCTGGTCAGCGACAAAAGCCGCAAGCGATATCGGGCAGGGCTCTGGTTCTGCGAAGCGGCCATCGACATCGATCCAGACGACGCGCGGGCCTGGAGCCTGGCGGCCTTCGCCCATCGCTATCATCAGCAGGACCTTGCCGTGCCGAAGCTGAAGGTGACGCTGCCGCCCCAGCACTCGGCCTGGCGAGAGGTTCTGGAGCTGAGCGAGATCGCCGTCGCCCTCTCCTGGCGGACCCTCTGTCGCCGGACGCTGGCGGGGAGGTCGTCCGCGGCCCTGGAGAGGGATAAGGCGACGGTGTTCCTGTGTACCCGCAATCTCGCCGTGGTGCTCGCCCGGTCCGCGCGGATCCCGGCCAGCCGCCAGGTCTTCCGGCAGGCCGCATGGCTCGCACCGCATGATCCCGACCTTCGCCTCTACGAAGGGCGGACCCTATTCTGGAAGGGGGAGACCGACAATGCGGCTAGGGTCCTGGAGGGCGTCTTCGCCGATGGCATGGACATCGAGAGCCAGGGGTTGCTTTGGAGCGTCCTCGCGCAGACCCAGGCCCGCACCCGTCCCACCTCGGTGCATCGCGAAGGGCTGCGGATCGCGCACAGCCGCTTCCTCGACCTCGCGGCTGGCGCGAGCGCGAAAGAGCTCGACCGCATGATCGAGGTGAGCCTGGAAGAGCCGCCGGACTTACCTAAGGAGAAGCGCTCGAATGGCCATCTTCCCAAAAAAACCGAAGCCCCCTGAAGCGCCGAAGAAGGCTTGGCGGTCGGAGGTCGACAAGCTCGCGGCCAGGCTCCGCGCGAAGTGGGGACTGGGGACGGACTGCGGCGATGCCGGATATCGCGACCGCTTGAAGCGCCTGTGCGAATTTCTCCGCGGCCTGGAGGAGGAGACGGCCTCCGCTGGGCAGGTCGAGTTCGCCAGATATGAGCTCGTCTTGAGCCCGTCGTTCCGATGGATGGGATCGCGAGAGGCCTACATCCAGCGGCTGGACGATCTCAGGGCCGCCCTGGCGCCTCTGGCGGGACAAACGGCGGAGACCTGCCTCGGTACACTGCAAAGCTGGTCCCCCATCCAGAGTTTGAAACCTCTCGCCGGCGAGAGCCTCGCGGATCGCGGTGCCCGTGAAAGCAATCTGAAAAGTACCTTGCAGACCTTGCAGGCGTTGCCAGGGGATCCGGTCCAACCGGAGGGGACACTGGTGGAATGCCTAAAGGCTCTGGGAAAGCTGCTCGTACCTCCCATGGCCGCCGCCTCTGCAACCGAAGCGGAGGAGCTCAAGGACGCCTGGAGTGACTTCGTCGAGGATTGCTTCGGTGACTGGGAATGGGCCTACCTCCAGGCTCTGGTCCGGTTGGCGAAGGAGTGCCTGCGGGAGAAGCCGGTCAGCGCGAACTTCTGCGAGCAGGCCGCACGGGCCGGGGAATCCCTCGCAGCGGCGATTCCCAGCTTGGAGAAACGGGGGCTCTCCCAGTACCGCACGCAAGGTCTCTATGGCGTTCTGGCCGCGACATATCTCGTTCGCGCCAAAGACCTCGCCACCCCGCCGGACAGGCGGCTGGGGCTCATCGAGCGCGCAGTCACCTATGCCCGCCACGCCGTCGAGTTGGAGCCGGAGAGCGTCCGCGAGCGTCTGGTGCTCCTCGAGGTGCTCTCCACCGTGGAGGATACCGAGGAGCTCAAGATTCAGGCGGAGATCGCTCTCCATCTCGACGCGGGCGCCGGCACCTTGCGCGCCATCGGCGCGAGCTTCTGGAGCCGCGTGGTGGCCTTGCAGGGTCGAGCCGAGCGGCTCCGCCTCCTTAAGGAGGCTGTACGGTTTTTCACGAACGCACTGCGGGAGGTCGAGAACGCGTCCTTCAACAGCGACGCCCCTCTCGACCAGATACAGGCCCACGGCTGGGCCCACTTCTGGTTGGGCCGGTTCCAGGTCGAACGCGGAAGGTACCTGGCGGCGATTACCCACCTGAAGACCGCCCGCGAGCTCGGCTTCAAACCCATCGAGTCCCGGGTTGAGCTGGCCTGGGCCTGCTGGCTGCTCAGAGACCGCAAGAACGCGGACAGAGCGTTCCAGGAGGCGACCGCCGAAGCGAGCCGCCAGAGCGCGCCCCGCAAGGACAACCTCCCGGTCCCGCCGATCGCCCAGGAGCCGGGAGAGGAACGGAAGATCGTGGAGCTGCAATTCGACGCCTATACCGGATGGGCTCTTCTCTGCGCCGAATGGAATCCCGACCGGGCGCTCGGCTATGCCGGGGAAGCGGAAAATCTGCTACCGGCGATGGACGGGCAGAATCGAAAGGACCTGGAGGCGGCTCTGGCAGAGGTGCGCGGCCGGGTCCTCCTGCGTCAGGGAGACCTGGGCGGCGGAATTCAAAAGCTCGAGGAGTCCGTGACGAAGAGCCCTCGCGGCGGAGCTTACTGCGCCCTCGGGTGCGCGAGACTGGATCAGCGGGAGCAGTCGCTGGGCGGCGATTCCAAAGCCGCCGGCGAAGCCTTACGAAAGGCGCAAGAAGCCTACCGGCTGGCCCGGAAGGCCGACCTCCAGAGGCGCTACCGTCGCGAGATCCGGGATCTTCGACACCGCCTGCGGAGCGCCAGCCCGGCGCAAGGCGCCGTAGCCGGCGCTCCGCCGCAGACCCCTCCAAGCCCAATGGGTCAGACCGGCCCCAATCAAAGCCTCAGCTAGCTCTATAGATCAGAAGGTTGCGATGTCTCAGGGCGCACCCCGATCTTCCGTGGCCTCTCACCGGGGTTGACACTCCACCCACCGACACACATCTCTGTCTGTTCCAGCCCGCAGCCGATCCCGGGGCTTACGCCGCCGGGCTACCTGCCGCCCTGCGGGTTGGAAGCGGAGATGTGTGTAATCCTGCGAGGATCAATCCCAGGCGGTCCTGCGGGGGCCCCCGTCAGAGGCAGGGGCCCCCAGGGAGACGCAATCCGGCCGGGACTAGGGGCACTCTTTAGTGCAGATGGGCAGAGGATCATCACGAGAGTCATTCCGAGCTTCTTCATGGATGTCTCCTTTCGTAAACATGCGTACGCATGCATAGGAGCATGCGCTCCGGAGCCCGCAGCTGTCACACCTGAAACCCCATTCCGTCGTACCCTGTAACAAACTCTCAGGAGGTGCGTTCCATGGGCGAAGGAGAAAGGAGGGCAGGAGGCGTGCAAGCCGCAGTTTCGTCAATGCCAGCTCAACCACCGCTCACCAGCCCCCCGGGCGCCCTGGAGATGCTGTTCCGGGAACACCATGGGGCTGTCTACCGCGCGGCGTACCGGATCACCGGGAGTGCCATGGACGCGGAGGATGTTTTGCAGACCGTTTTCACCCGTCTACTGCGGCGAGAGGAGCAGCCGGACCTTTCCGAGAGCGCAGGGAGCTATCTGCACCGCGCGGCGGTCAATGCCGCGCTCGACCTGATGCGGCGTCGCAAGCGGTCCCGGCGGGTCGACCTCGACGAGGTCGGCGACGATCTGGTGGACACCACCGAGCCTGGACCGGAGCGGGCGCAGGGGAACCGGGAGCTGAAGGTACGGCTCCGCGAGGCGATGTCGCGCCTCTCCCCCCGCCAGGCCGAGATCTTCTCCCTGCGCTATGTCGAGGGCATCGGCAACCTGGAGATCGCCAGGATGCTCGGCGCCTCGCAGACCTCCATCGCCGTTTTACTGCACCGCGCGCGGCACCGGCTTCAGAAGGAGCTCGGGTCGCTTGAAGGAGAACTGTCATGAGCCTGTTCAAGAACAACCACGATCTCCTGGACGAGGCGGCCTCGCAGATGGCCGGCGAGCCCATCGATCCGCGCCAGATCGAAGAGGCGGCGGCCCGCGTCTGGGCGCGGCTGTCGCAGGAAGCCGCCGGCGGGGTGCCGATCGTCGCTCCGGTCGTCCCGACGACCCTCGCGAGCCAGGGCCCGGTCTTTCACACCGCTCCTCCAGCCGCCGCCAGCCTGCACGGCTGCGACGACTTTCAGGCGCTGATCCCCGCGTACCTGCGCGGTGAGCTCTCCCCGGCGCGCGCCCTGCTCGTCGAGGACCACACCCGCAACTGCATCCCCTGCCGGCGAGCGCTCCGCGACGCCCGGGAAGCCCGTCCCGCGAAGCCGGTCCGGGCCGCGGTCCAGCCGCGCGGCCGGCAGAACCGGGCGGTCTGGATGAGCCTGGCCGCCGTGCTGGCGGTCGCCATCGGCTTCGGCCTGTTCACGCTGATCCAGGAGATGATGGTCGGCGGCACGAAGATGGCCCGCATCGAGTCGGTCGAGGGGACCCTCTACCGCGTGGCCGGCGATTCCAGCCGGCCGATCCGCGCCGGCGAGACGATCGACGCCGGCGAGGAGGTCCGCACCGCCAAGGGCTCGACCGCCATGGTGCGGATGGCCGACGGCTCGCTGATCGAGATGAACGAGCGCGCCGGCTTCTCGCTCGACGCCGCCCGCAAGGGGAACACCATCCAGCTCGAGCGCGGCCGGATCATCGTCAAGGCCGCCAAGCAGCATGACCACCACCTCTACGTCGCCACCCGCGACGCCGAGATCTCGGTGGTCGGCACGATCTTCGCCGTCAACAGCGGCACCAAGGGGTCCCGCGTGTCGGTGGTGCAGGGCGAGGTGCGCGTGCAGCAGGGCGCCCGGCTGGCCGTGCTCCATCCCGGCGACCAGATGACGACCCACCCCAGCGTCGAGCGGGTGTCGGTGAAGAGCGAGGTGGCCTGGAGCCGCAACGCCAAGGACTACGACCAGCTCCTCGCCGAGCTGACGGCGCTGGGCAAGGACATCGACGCCCAGGTCGCCCGTCCGGGCCTGCGCTACTCGACCCAGCTCCTCGACCTCGCCCCGGCGGGGACGACGGTCTGGATCGCGCTGCCGAACCTCACCAAGAGCCTCGCCGAGACGCAGAAGATCCTCGACGAGCGGATCACCGAGAGCCCGTCGCTGGCGCAGTGGTGGAGCCAGACGCTGCGCTCGACCGACAGCGAGCAGGAGTTCCACAAGCTGATCGAGAAGCTCGGCGCCCTGGGCCAGAACCTGGGCGACGAGATCGCGGTGGCGATGAACGCCGGTGACGGTGGAAAGGGCACCCCGGTGCTGCTCGCCCAGGTGACCAACGAGGCCTCTTTCCGCGCCACGGTGGCGCAGGAGATCGCCGCCAGCGGTCAGGGCAAGGTGCAGTTCGTAGACGATCCGGCGACCGCGCCGGAAGGCACGGCGATGCTGCTCTGGATCCACAACGGCGTGCTGGTGGCTTCGCCGAGCGGCGCCTCGATCCGCACGGTCGCCGCGGTGATGGCGGGAGGTGCCAATCCGTTCACGGCCTCGCCGTTCCGCGCCCGGATCGCCCAGGACTACCAGGACGGCGCCGGCTGGCTGTTCGCGGCCGACCTCCACACGCTGGTGGCGAAGGGCGAGGCGGGGAAGACCGCGGACGAGCAGGCGATGGCCGAGAAGCTGGGGATCTACGACCTCGACCAGTTCATCATCGACCGCCGGGAGACCGACGGCCGGGCCGAGACCCGCGCTGCCCTCACCTTCGACCAGGCGCGGCGCGGTGTCGCCGCCTGGCTGGCCGCGCCGGCGCCGATGGGGAGCCTGTCGTTCTTCTCCCCCGACGCAAACTTCGTGTCGGCGTTCGTCGTAAAGAGCCCGGTGAGCATCCTCGACGAGATGGTCTCGATCAAGCCCGACCTGGCGCAGGCCCTGGCCGACGCCCAGGCCAAGCACGGCTTCGACCTCCGCAACGACCTGATCGCGCCGCTGGGCGGCGAGGTCGCGATGGGGGTGGACGGTCCTCTGCTGCCCACGCCCTCCTGGAAGCTGGTGGCCGAGGTCTACGACCCGGCGCGCCTCCAGCAGACGTTCCAGAAGGCGGTGACGCAGATCGACGCCGAGCTGAAGGCCAACGGCAAGCCAGGGGTGCAGCTCACCAGCCAGCAGGCCGGCGGACGGACGTACTATTCGATCGCCTCGCCGGGGGCCAGCCTCGCCATCACCTACCTGTTCGAGGACGGCTACCTGATCGCCGGCCCGAGCCAGGCGCTGATCGCGCAGGCGCTCCAGCTCCGGGATTCCGGGGTGACGCTCGCCACGACGCCCAAGTTCCGTGATCTCCTGGGCCCGGACGGCCAGGTGAACGTCTCGGCGCTGGTGTACACGAACATCGCGCCGATCGCGAAGTCGGCCTCGGCGTTGCTGCCGAGCGGCGCCAGCAACGGCAACGGCGGCAACCCGCACGGTCCGGCCCAACTCGGCAAGCTGCTCGCCGGGCAGGGTCCGACGCTCTACTACGCCTACGCGGAGACCGACCGCATCGTCTTCGCCGGCAGCAACCAGAACCCCCTGGGTCTGAACCTCGGCACGCTGGCCAGCTTCGGCGGCCTGCTCGGCGGGGCGCACCAGGCGGACCAGGGAGCGGCCCAGTAGGCGCGGTTTTATCCGGATAATGCTGGGTCCTGGAGACACGACGATGTCGACTTCGACGAATCCACCGGTCATCGAGCTCCAGGGCCTGGAGGTACGGTTCGGGGGGCGTCCGATCCTGAACGGATTGAACGCCTCCCTGTCCGGCCGCTGCATCGGCCTCCTCGGGCCGAACGGCGCGGGCAAGACCACGCTTCTCCACACGCTCCTTGGCTTCCATCCGCCGTCCAAGGGGACGGCCCGCATCTTCGGCAAGGACATCAAGGCCGACGCGCGGGAGATCCGGGGACTGATGGGCTACATGCCCGAGAACGACGCCTTCATCGGCGGCATGACCGGAGTCCGGTTCGTGCGGCTGATGGGGGAGGTGTCCGGGCTTCCCGCGGAGCGCGCCCTGGAGCGCGCCCACGAGACCATGTTCTACGTCGGCCTGGGCGAGGCCCGCTACCGCGCGGTCGACAGCTATTCGCTGGGCATGAAGCAGCTCGCCAAGCTGGCGCAGGCGCTGGTCCACGGGCCGCGGCTGCTCTTCCTCGACGAGCCCACGAACGGCCTCGACCCCTCCGCCCGCGAGCGGATGCTGCGGCTGATCCACGACATCCGCGACACCGGCGAGGTCAACGTCGTCCTCTCCTCGCACCTGCTGCGCGACGTCGAGGAGTGCTGCGACGAGGTGCTGGTGCTCAAAGGGGGGAACGTCGCCACCTACTGCAACCTCGAGGCGGAGCGCCAGGCCAACCGGAGCTTCCTCGAGCTCGAGACCCGCGGCGGCGACGAGGCCGCGTTCACCGCCGCCGTCGAGGCGCTCGGAGTGGAGATGGCGGACGGCGGCAAGCAGCGGCTGAAGCTGGTGCTTCCCGCCGGCGTCGAGGTGCGCGACCTGTACAAGCTGGCGGCGGAGCGGCAGGTGCAGATCCGCCGTCTCGACTACAAGAGGGACTCCTTGCAGGACATCTTCCTCAAGGCGATGGAGACGGAGGTCGCCGATCATGGCCGTGTATGAGCGCAACTACGGGCGGTACCAGGGGGAGCTAACGCCTTCCTGGTCGCGCTTCCTGATCCTGCCGCGCTACGCCGCGAAGGACGTCTTCGACAGCCGGCTGTTCGTGGCCTTCTTCGCCCTCTGCTTCCTGCTGCCGTTCGTGGGCCTGCTGGCGATCTACCTGAAGCACAACCTGGCGGCGCTCCAGCTCCCCTTCCTGCAGCAGCTGGCGGCCAGGCTGCCGATCAACGCCACCTTCTTCCGGGGGGGGATCGAGTTCCAGAGCTGGCTCTGCTTCCTGATGGCGCTCTTCGTGGGTCCCGCCCTGGTGGCGCCCGACCTGCGCAACAACGGGTTGCCGCTCTACCTCTCGCGCCCGTTCTCGCGCACCGAGTACGTGCTCGGCAAGATGGCGGTGCTGGTGGTGCTGATGTCGCTCGTCACCTGGATCCCCGGGCTGCTGCTCTTCTACTTCCAGGGCTACCTGGAGGGCGCCGGCTGGCTGGCCTCCAACCTGCGGATCGGCGCCGCCATCTTCATCGGGAGCTGGGCGTGGATCCTGGTGGTCTCGCTGATCACCCTCGCCATCTCGGCCTGGGTGAAGTGGAAGCCGGTGGCGCGGATCTCCCTGCTGATCGTCTTCTTCGTGCTCACCGGCTTCGCCAAGGCGCTCAACGAGACGCTCGACACCTGGTGGGGTTGGCTGCTGTCGCTGCAGGTCGCGATGGGCGAGGTGTGGTCCAGCCTGTTCGGCCAGACGGACGCCAACGACCTCCACGCGCAGCCAGTCTGGGCCGCCTGGCTGACGATCGCCGCGGGCTGCCTGGTCGCCCTCTGGCTCCTCTCCCGGCGCATCCGCGCCTACGAGGTGGTGCGATGACCGCCAGGATGACCGCCGACGGGATGCCGACCGCCGACAGGATGCCGGCCGCCGACCGCCGGGTCACCTTCGAGAACGTCTCCAAGTTCTACGGCGACGTCCTCGGGGTCAACCGGGTCAACCTCTCGATCCCGCCGGGGATCACCGGCCTGGTGGGGCCGAACGGCTCGGGCAAGACGACGCTGATGAACCTGCTGGTCGGCCTCCTGCGGCCGTCGCGGGGGCGGGTGTCGGTCTTCGGCCTCGGCCCGGACAACCCCGAGGAGCTCTTCCGGCTGGTCGGCTACGCCTCCCAGTACGACGCCTTCCCGCCGGGGTTGAGCGGCTACCAGTTCGTCGAGTCCTACCTGCGGGTGCACGGCTTCCCGGCCAAACAGGCGGAGGCGATGGCCTGGAAGGCGATCGAGCGGGTGAACCTGGTCGAGGCGGCCGGGCGCAAGGTGGCGGGCTACAGCAAGGGGATGCGGCAGCGGATCCGGCTCGCCCAGGCGCTCGCCCACGAGCCCTCGGTGATGGTGCTCGACGAGCCGCTCAACGGCCTCGACCCGATGGCCCGCGCCGAGGCGATCGACCTCTTCCGCGAGCTGGCGGACGGCGGCCTGCACGTGATCGTCTCCAGCCACATCCTGCACGAGGTCGACCTGATCTCCGACCAGGTGGTGCTGATCAACGGCGGCTACATCGTGGCCGAGGGGGAGATCGGCGACGTGCGCGACGAGATGGAGGAGGAGCACCCGGTGCAGGTGCTGATCCGCTGCGACCGCCCCTCGCTGCTCGCTTCCCGCGTCTTCGAGGCCGACCACGTCGTCGAGGCGCGGCTGCTGGAGGACGGCAAGGGGCTGCTGGTGCGCACCCGCGACGCCGACCAGTTCTACCTGACCCTCAACGAGATCGTGCTCGCCAACGGCTTCGCCGTCGAAGCGGTGGCGCTGGCCGACTCCGACGTCAACGCGGTCTATCAGTACCTGATCGGCTCGAATGGAGAAAAGTCGTGAGCGAGATCACCACTGGCACAGTCACGGCGGCGGCCCCGGCCGCCCGCGCGGGGGCTCCCTGGAACCGCTGGTGGGGCCAGACCCGCGCCGTCGTCCGCCTCGAGCTGCGGAAGAATTTCCGGCGCCCCTTCGGCCTCCTCCTGCTGGCGTTCGCGCCGGTCTTCATCCTCCTCCTGCGGGTGATCTTTCCGCGGGCCGTCCACGACCTTTCCGACGTCAGCGAAGCGACCAAAGGCTTCGCCTGGATCTACCAGATCTTCATCCTGCGGTTCGTGATCTTCCTCGGCTGCGTCTCCATCTTCGGCAGCCTGATCCGCCGCGAGACGCTCGACCGCAGCCTCCACTACTACTTCCTGTCGCCCATCCGCCGCGAGGTACTGGTGGTCGGCAAGTACCTGACGGGGCTGATCGTCTCCTGCGTCCTGTTCGGGCTGGCGACGGCGCTCTCCTTCCTGCTCGTCTATCTGCCGCACGACTCCACGGCGGTCTCGCATTTCCTCTTCCACGGTCCGGGGCTGGCGCACCTGGGAGCCTACCTGCTGGTGACCTTCCTCGCCTGCGTGGGCTACGGCGCGGTCTTCCTCTTCTTCGGCCTCTTCTTCAAGAGTCCGGCGCTGCCGGCGCTGGCGGTGTTCGGCTGGGAGGGGATCAACTTCCTGCTGCCGCCGCTGCTGAAGGAGATCAGCGTCGTCTATTACCTGCTGTCGCTCTGCCCGGTGCCGATCCCCGCGGGACCGCTGGCGACGCTCACCGACGCCCCGGCCCCCTGGGTCGCCGTCGTCGGCCTGCTGGCGCTGGCCCCGGTGCTGGTCGCGGTCTCGGCGTGGAAGATCCGGGGGATGGAGATCGCGTACGACGAGTCGTAGGGCGAAAGGCCCCTCATCACCCCGGCCCTCTTCTCCCGTCCCCCCGGCCCCCTCCCTCACCGGGAGAAGAGGGAGAACGTTGGCGTAGGGTGCGTTGCGCGCACCTTCAACATTGCCTCATGATCCCACGTTTCAAGGTGCGCGTAGCGCACCCTACGAACGCCTTTCTCCCCCTCTCCCGGTGAGGGAGGGGGGCGGGGGCCGGGAGAGGGGGACGGGGGGTGAGGGTTCGGGCGGGGGTGCCTCGCCATCCTCCCCAGGATCGTGACCTTCCTCACCATGAGGGCGGCCGTCCTGCTCAGTAAAGCGGCTTCATGGCCAGGATGGCGAACGCTGTTCGATGAGCGCTCTAAGTGCAGCGATCTCATTGCGCAATTCGGTGAGGTCGCTGTCCCCTCGGGTATTGTCTCCAAGGAACCACGCAGCCAAAAGGCCAGACAAAGTGCCAAAGAGCCCTACCCCTGCACACATTAGGACGACGGCAACGAACCGACCCTCGGGAGTGACCGGGTACCGGTCTCCATACCCAACCGTGGTGATCGTAGCAAACGCCCACCAGACGGCATCTTCTGCTGTGTGAATATTAGCGCTTGGAATTGTTTCGAAATGTAGCTCTGCGATACTACAGACGACGACGAGCAGTAATGCGAGCATGGCCGCTGCCAGAAAGGTATTTCTTGCGCGCTCCTTCAAAAGAGAAGCCGCGACTTCCTTTGCGGCCCTCACAGTGCGGAGGACGCGTAAGACTCTAGCAATTCGAGCCAGCCTTCCCCATCGTGCGACGCTAAGGAAGGGAACCGATGAGACCAGATCCAGCCAACCCCAGGTCATAAGATATTTGCGACGATTCGGTGCACGCCAGAGCGACAGCATAAAGTCAAACGCAAATAGGATGCATACCGCGTAGTCGGCATAATCGAGAACCAAGCGGACTTGGGGATCGAGGCGAATCGCGACTTCCGCAGCTAGCGCGGCGATCGCATAGAGCGAAAGCACGAGCATGACAAGGTGGTAGGTCGCCGGAAGGTTCGTATGATGGTGGGAATGGTCGCTAGCGGGCGAAATTTGAGGTTCGGGTCTGGTCATTCGACCTCCTTATTCAAAAAAGCGACTGGGGCAGAGGTTGTCCCCGTGACGGCCTAATGCTTTTGCCGACTAACTAAAGGCGGCTTGGCCATCATCGCACGTCTTTGCAATCTCTGGATTCTATAGGGTCAGTGACATACATCTTGACCTAAGCCGCACCAATCCCATTGTGGCTCCGGCTGGAAAGAAAAAAGCCCCTCATCCCGATGTCCTTCTCCCCTCTCCCGGTGAGGGAGGGCGGGAGGGGGACGGGAGAGGGGGCCGGGGGGTGAGGGTTCGGGCAGGGACGCGCTACCTCACCCCTTCTGCCGCTTGAGCTGCTTCTCCAGCTCGTCGATCCGCTTCTCCAGCGCCTTGAGCTGCTTCTCCAGCTCGGCCTCGCGGGGGGAGCCGATGTGGCGAATCTGAACGTCTTTCTGGCCCCAACTGTCGGCGAAGGCCTTGTCCTTCAATCCCTTGAACGCCTCGGGGTCCATCTTGAACGCGAAGTCCCCTTTCTCCTTGAAGAAGAAGGGAGCCATGTCGACCTCCGGCCGCTCCTTTCGGACGATCATGACGGTGACGTTCTGGGCCTTGCCGTTGCGCCAGATCTCGACCGGGATCTGCTGGCCGTCGTCGAACCGGCGTACCTTGGCCGATACGTCCCAGCTCGATTCCACGGCGTTGCCGTCGATCCGCGCCAGGATGTCCCCGACCTTGATGCCCGCCTTCTCGGCCGGGCTGCCGGCTTCCACCTTGGCGACCAGGACGCCGGCGTCCCCGGCGACGCCGAAGTGGGTGCGCAGCTCGGGCGACAGATCGGTCAGTGCCACGCCGAGATAGCCGCGGCGCATCATCGGTCCCTCGCCCTCATAGACCTTCTTGCCGTCGTGGTCGACGATCACGACCTTCTTCACGATCTGCTTGCCCGGCCCCTCGCCGTCGCCGTCGGCGTGCGCCGCTCCGGTCAGCAGGCCAAGGCCGAGGGCGAGACCCCAGGCCGCGGCGCGGAAAACTTTTCGATTCTTCATGGAACGTTTCTCCTATGGATCAAGAACAGGGTTTCTCTTCAAAACGTCTCGCCGTGGTAGGCCGCGGGTTTGGCGCCTTCCGTCCCGCCGGTCCGGCCAAGATCGAGAACGAGATCGACATCTTCGTTGCCGCCCAGATAGACGACGGACGGCTGTGACAGGTCCTGGACCTCGCGCTCCAGCCGCGTGTGCTCGGCGCGGATCTCGGCGAGGGCCTGCCGGGCCTGGGCGGTGGCGACCGCCTCCCGCCGCGCGTGGACCAGGACGCCGGCCGTCAGGGCGAGGAAAAGGGCGAGGGCCGCGCTCAACGCGAACCTCGGGATCAGCGCGCCGCTCCGCTCGGGAGCGTCCAGACGGTTCATCACGCGAGCGGTGAACCCCGGGCGGGCGTGCTCGCGGGGTAATTCGAGCAAAACGTCCTTGAGTAGGTTCCCTAGCCGGTGATCTTCCATGATGCGTCTCCGTTCCAGTAGGGTTCGAGCCTCTTCTTCAACTGCTGGCGTCCACGGTGGACGCGCGATTTCACGGTGCCTTCGCGGCACCCCAGTTCCTGGGCGATGTCCACGTAGGTCCACCCTTCGATCTCGTGGAGCACCAGGGGCACCCGGTAGCGCAGGGCGAGCTGGGCCAGGGCGGCGGCGACCTCGCGGTGCAGCTCGCGGCGGAGCAGCCCTGTGGCGGCCGCCGGCTCGGCATGCTCCTCGCGCGGGAAGAAGGGCATCAGCAGGCGCTGCCGCAGAGCCCGCCGCTCCTCCGAGCGCACCAGGTTGGTGGCGATCCGGAAGAGGAAGGCGCGGAGGAACCCCTGCTCGACGTACTCGCCGGCGGCGCGGAAGAGGCGCAGGAAGCTCTCCTGCGCGAGGTCCTCGGCGCGGTCGCGGTCGGCCGTCAGCCGCGCGAGGTAGGTCACCACGGCGTCCTTGTGGCGGTCGACGAGGTCGGCGAAGGCCTCGCGGTCCCCCTCCCGCACACGGGCCATCAGCTCGGCGTCGCTCAGGGGTTCCAGGATCATCGGTTGCATAGGGTCGGCTTGTCGTCTCAGACCAACATAACGCGGGAAGGGGAGGAAGGTTCCCTCCCTCTGTGGCAAACTACGCCGTCCGTCCGAAGGAGATCCTCCCCGCATGAGCAAGACCGCCGTTCTCGAACCCCGTTTCGTCGACCTCATCGCCTCGGAGGTGAGCTGCCGGCCGCATCAGGTGCAGGCCGCCGCCGAGCTGTTCGCGGAAGGGGCCACCGTCCCCTTCGTGGCCCGCTACCGCAAGGAGGCCACGGGCGGCCTCGAGGACCTTCAGCTCGAGAACCTCTTCAAGCGCCGGGAGTACTTCCTGGAGCTGGCCGAGCGCCGCGACGCCATCCTGGAGAGCATCCGCGAGCAGGGGAAGCTGACCGACGAGTTGGAGGCCGCCATCCGCGCCTCCCTCACCAAGCAGGACCTCGAGGACCTCTACCTACCCTACAAGCCCAAGCGGCGCACCCGCGCCCAGATCGCCCGCGAGAAGGGGCTGGAGCCGCTGGCCGATGCCCTGGTCGCCCGCGCCGTCTCGCGCGACCTCCCCGAGGAGCTTGCCGGCCCCTTCGTGAGCGCCGAGAAGGGGGTGGAGGACGCGGCGGCGGCGCTCGCCGGCGCGCGCGACATCCTGGCCGAGCGGCTGGCCGAGAACGCGGCCGAGCGCTCCGAGCTCCGGCGAGTGCTGGCGACCGAAGGGGTGCTCCGCGTGCGCGTGCTGCCCGAGAAAGAGAAGGACCCCGAGGCCGCCACCTACCGCGACTATTTCGAGCATGACGAGCCCGGCCGCGACATCCCCTCCCACCGCCTGCTCGCCGTGCTGCGCGGCGAGCGCGAGGGGTTCCTGATCACCGACCTGCGGGTGGACGACGAGCGCGAGACCGAGCGGTTGGGGCGCTCCTGGCGATTGCCGCTCGACACCGCCTGCGGGCGCCAGATCGCCGAGGCCACGGCGGACGGCTACAAGCGGCTGCTGCGCCCCTCGATCACCAACGAGGTGCGCTCCGAGATGCGCGAGCGGGCCGAGGCGCAGGCGATCGCCGTCTTCCGCGCCAATCTGGAGGCGCTGCTCCTCCAGGCCCCGCTCGGCCAGGTGCCGGTGATGGGGCTCGATCCCGGCTTCCGCACCGGCTGCAAGCTCGCGGTCGTCGACGGCACCGGCCGCGTGGTGGCGACCGACATCATCCACGCCGTGCCGCCGCACGCCGACGAGATCGGCGCCGGGCGGACCGTGGTCGCGCTGATCCAGAAGCACGGCGTGCTGGCGGTGGCGGTGGGCAACGGCACGGCGAGCCGAGAGACCGAGGCCTTCGCGCGCAAGGCCGTGCAGGCTGCCGGGCTGGAGAAGGTCGTGGTGGCGATCGTGCCGGAGACCGGCGCCTCGGTCTACTCCGCCTCGGCCGTCGCCCGCGAGGAGCTGCCGACGCTCGACGTCTCCCTGCGCGGTGCGGTGTCGATCGCCCGCCGGCTCCAGGACCCGCTGGCCGAGTTGGTGAAGATCGAGCCGCGCTCCCTCGGCGTCGGCCAGTACCAGCACGACGTCGACCAGAAGTCGCTCGATCGCGAGCTCGACACCGCCGTCGAGGGGGCGGTCAACCGGGTCGGCGTCGAGCTCAACACCGCCTCGGCGCCGCTGCTGCGGAGGGTCTCCGGCCTCTCGGAGCGGATCGCCGCCGCCATCGTGCACCACCGGGACACCCACGGCCCCTTCCGCTCGCGGCAGGCCCTGCTCAAGATCGCCGGCCTGGGGCCCAAGACCTTCGAGCTGTCGGCCGGCTTCCTGCGCATCCGCGAGGGAGAGAACCCGCTCGACCGCACCGCCGTCCACCCGGAGCGCTACGAGGTGGTGCAGAAGATGGCGGCGGGGCTGCAGGTGCCGGTCGGCAACCTCGTGGGCAACACCGATCTGGTGGGCAAGCTCGACTTCAGCCGCTTCGCCGACGCCGAGCACAACCTCGGCAAGTTCACCCTGGAGGACATCCGCAACGAGCTCCTCCGCCCCGGCCGCGATCCGCGCCCCGAGTTCAAGACGCCCGAGTGGCGCGCGGACGTAACGTCCGTCAAAGACCTCCAGCCCGGCATGGTGCTCGAAGGGCGGGTCTCGAACGTGGCCAACTTCGGCGCCTTCGTCGACATCGGCGTCCACCGCGACGGCCTGGTCCACGTCTCCGAGCTGACCCACCGCTGGGTGGCCGACCCGCGCGAGGCGGTCAAGGTCGGCGAAATCGTGAAGGTCAAGGTGATGGAGGTGGACCACCAGCGCGAGCGCATCAGCCTGTCGATCAAGGCCCTCCAGCAGCCCCCCGCCGAAGGGCGGCAGGCCACGGGAAGCGCCGGCCGCGGCGGACGGCCGCCGGCCGGAAAGCAACAGCCTCCCCCCAAGCCACAGAAACCGCAGGCGTCCGTGAACGACCTGATGAAGAAGTTCAACCGGCCGAGCCGGTAGCCGAACCAGCAGGCGCCGCCGAACCTGAACGACTTCGCAATTTAACAGCACGCTTATCAACCCGGCGCGCACCCCTCCTTGTAGAAACCGTCGGCGGCAGGAGATTGACTCCTGCCGCGATGCCCCTCGCGGGAGGAGGTTCTAATGATCGCTCGAGCTCGTGTTTCTCTGATCGGTCTCAGCTTTCTAATGCTGTCGAGCATTCTGCTCACGAGCCCAGGCCCGGCTCACGCCGATGATCCGCCGTTCGCCAGCTTCTATGTCGGCTGCACCAACCTCACCTGCACCGCCGATTCCGAGGCCTCGGGCGACGACGGCGGCATCGTCAACTACACCTGGACCTGGGGCGATGGCTTCGGGACCACCGGCGGGAGCTCCGCCTCGGCTCCCAGCCATACCTACGCCACCGCCGGCACCTATACGATCACCCTGACCGTCCGCGACATCTCCAATCAGAGCTCAACCACCTCCCACGCCGTCACAGTGAGCGTCGGCGGAACGGCTGCCTTCACCTTTAGCTGCTCCGGCGAGACTTGTAACTTCGACGCCTCGGGCTCGACGGGCACCGCCGCGATCACCAACTATCACTGGGACTGGAGCGATGAGAGCGTGACGGACAGCGCCTCAGCGACGGCGCAGCACACCTACGCCTACGGCGGGAGCTTCGGGGTCACTCTGACGATCACGGACGCCAACGGCGCGACCGCGAACGTAACGCACACGGTGACCGTGCCGTAGCGAGAGATTTTGCGTCCTGCCGGCCCCGGCTGATGGTCAAATGGCCTTTTCGACCTGCGCCACGAACTCGTCCAGCAGGTGGTTGAAGACCTCCGGGCGGTCCATCATCAGCCAGTGGCCGGTGCCGGTCATCCGGTGCACGGGGAGGTCGGGCAGGAGCTTGTGGAGGCTGTAGGGGAGGCGGTTCATGTCGCTGATGACCGATAGCCGCGGTCCCGTGTAGCGCTCCAGGGCGGGCAGGGGTTGGTAGCGGACCGAGCCGGTTACCGCGCCGAGGACGGCGTCCTCGTGGGTGAGGCGGAGGTCCTGGAGGATCCAGCGGGCGGCGTCGGGATCGCCGCCGATCACGAGCTGGCGGAAGTAGGACTCGAGCTCGGCCAGCGGATCGGCGCGCAGCGATTCGAGGAACGGCTCGATCTCGCGGGCAGGCATCCGGCTCTGGTCGCCGTTGGGATCGACCAGCAGGAGGCCGGCGACCCGCGCGGGATGGCGGCCGGCGTACTCGATGGCCGCCGCGGCCCCCAGGCTGTGGCCGGCGAGGATGAAACGGCGCAGGCCGAGCTGGTCGGCGACCGCGGCGACGTCTCCGGCGAGGCCGTGGATGGAGTAGTCGCCATCCTCCGCCGGATCGGATTCGCCGTGGCCGCGGAAGTCGAGGGCGGCGGCCCGGCGATGGCGGCGCAGATGATCGAGCTGGAGCGCCCACTGACCGCCGTTGCCGGCGAGGCTGTGCAGGAAGAGGACGGGCAGGGAGTCGGGGTGCTCCTCGGAGCCGCCGTCCCGGATGTAGAGATTACCCGCCGGGCCGGCGATCCAGAGCGCTTCCGCGATTGCCGCGGGTTCGGGTTCGGGCTGGGGAGGCTCCGGCTCCGGCTCCCGCTCGGGATCGCCGCCGCCGCCGCCCCGTTCAGGCTCGGCGTCCTCCGGGAACACCGGCTGACGGCTGGCCAGGACGGCCCCCAGAAAGCCGAGCGTGAGCAGGCCGAGGAGGGTCCAGAAAAGCCCCTTCGGGCGACGCCGGCGAGAGTCGCTGGATCTTTGATACCGCCTCGGGCGCAAGCCGTTGTCCTCCCGCTCCGAACGCTAGCACGCTCCGCCGCCGGACGCTACGCGAGGGGCGGCTATGGGGCGGAAGGGTTGACATCCCTATCGCCGGTTGTGTATCTATCGTTTGCCCAAAGCCGGCAGCACCTAAGGCGAGGAGCAGCGTTGCCTGCTCGTCCAGAGATGTTTAAGCACCAGACGGGAGGCGCGTTTGCAGAGAAAGCGAGTAGGTTCCGCCGTTTTTACACCGATTCTTTCTCACCTCCGGCACATTGGACACGGGTCCAGCACGTTCTGCGTGGGCGCCTTCGCCCTGAGCCTGGTCAATCTTTCAACTCTCGGCGGCCAGCCTGCCGCCCCGGCTCAAGTTCCGCTCTCCCCTCCCGCCCTTCAGGCCGCGGCGCCCGCCTCCCCGCTCGCTCCTGCCGCGGCGTCGAAACCGGCTGAAACCACGCCGGCTACGGCACAGGCTTCAACTGCAAACTCCGCGCCAATTTCTGCCGCAGCCACAGCCGCAGCGATAACGGCACCCGCGCCGGCTCCCGCTCCAGCGGTGGTCAAGGCCGAAGCTCCGGCCCCCCGTCCCGCTCCGACCGTGAACGACGAGGTGGCGCGGCTCCGCAAGGCCGCGGACCTGCTGGTGAAGGTGAACCAGGCCCTCGGCGCGCCGCAGTCCCCCTACGGCAAGATCATTTACGACATCGCGATCCGCCACTCGATCAACCCCCACCTGGTGGCGGCGCTGATCCACGTCGAGTCCGCCTTCAATCCGCGGGCGGTCTCGCCGATGGGCGCCTACGGCCTGATGCAGTTGCTGCCGGAGACGGCCCGGCGCTTTGGGCTGACCCGGAAGAAGGACCTGTTCGATCCCAAGAAGAACCTCGAGGCGGGTGTCCGCTACCTCAAGTGGCTGGCGGTCCGGTTCGACGGCGACACCCAGAAGATCCTCGCCGCCTACAATGCCGGCGAAGGGGCGGTCGAGAAGTTCGGCGGCATTCCGCCCTACCAGGAGACGCAGAGCTACGTGCAGAAGATCTTTGGTCTCCTGGGCGTCGCGTTCACGCCTGCCCCGGCGCCTCCTCAGCCGGTGGCGGCCGTCCCGGTCGCTCGGGACACGATCGCGGCCCGCTGAGGGGCCCTACGGAGGCGGGGCGGCGGTCACCAGCTCGACCCCTTTCGCCTCCGCCCCCAGCGCGACCGACTGCGGCAGGTGGCGGCCGTCCAGCCAGACGATCCGCTGGCCGGCCAGCTCGGCCTTCAACCGGGCCACCGCCCGTTCCAGCTTGAGGAGAGTGGAGATGTCGTCCGCCTTCTCCGCCCCGGTGGTCCAGGCGGCCGTCCCGGGATCGTTCCCGCCATAGAGGCTCCAAACGAAGAGCGGTACGCGGATCGACTCCAGGTAGCGCCGCACCGTGGCGATGTCGTAGCGGCTCACGTCCTGAGCCTCCCCGTCCAGCACCAGCACTACGGCGCGGCGATCGTTCTCGGCGGCGGCCTGGAGGCCGGCGACCGCCACCGCGTCCGCGATCCGCCGCTTCCCCTCCCTGGACTCCTTGAGCAGTCGGGAGTTGGTCAGGAACCAGAACAGCCCGCCATCCTTGACGGTGAGCTCGCGCGACATGTCGAACAGCTCGGCCGGCACTTTCGAGCCATGGTACGGGCTGCTGCCGAGCGAAAGGAAACGCACGCGGTCCTCGTCGGCGAGAGGCATCCTGGACTGCATCGAGGCGGCGACCTTCCGTTTGCTCGACGGGATCAGCTTGTCGAGCACCTCCTTGCCGGTCGGCACGCGGACCAGGATGACCTTGGCCGGCCCGTTCTCGACGGCGGCGGCGGTCAGCGGCTGGCCGTTCAGGGTGAACCAGCCGGCCAGTGCCGCGGGGGGCGGCAGGGCCGCACCGGAATGCAGCCGCACGGGCACGGCGGTCAGCTCGGTGGAGACCTCGCTGCCGTACTGGCCGCCGTAGGCCACGTCGCGCCGGGCCGTCACTCCCGGCGGGAACCAGAGGTCGGCCGAGAGGACGTGCAGGCTCCCCAGGTCGCGCGCGGGGAGCGCGGCCCTCCCCGTCTTCTTGTCCACCTTCAGCGGCTCACCGTCGAGGGTGAGGGCGATCGAGGTGGGACCGACGCCGTTGACGCTCTGCCAGGCGAGCTGCGCCGTCCGTGGCGCTCCCTTTTCATCGTTCTCCAGCACGATCTCGACCTCGGCCGGCGGCCGGGGGAGGTTGAGCCATTGAATGTCGCGGGAGAGCTCGTGCCCCTGGGAGTCGAGGGCGCGGGCGACGAGCTGGTGCGGCAGCAGTCCCGACCCGAGGTCGACGCGGCCGACCCAGGGGGGCGCCTCGATCCGTTCCGGCGCCCCGCCGTCGAGGCTGAGCTCCACCGCCGCGACCGGACCGGAGACCTTGACCTCGATCGGATAGACGCCGGAGATCAGACCGAGGAGGAGAGTGACGAAAGCGATCATGGCGGCGGTCTCCTTTTACTGCGTCCCTCGGCCGGCGATCTCGACTTTGGCGGCGGCGGCCGCGGGCGAGAGCGCGACCGACTGTGGAAGGTGGCGGCCGTCCAGCCAGACGATGTGCTGGGCGTCGAGCTCGGTCCGCAGCCGGCGCACGGCGTCGCTCAGCCGGGCGCGGGTGGAGACGTCCTCGACCGGTCCCCAGGACTTGGCGAGGGCCGTCTCCTTCCCCTGCAGGCTCCAGACGAACAGGGGGACGCCGATCGCCCTCAGGTACTCGCGGACGATCGCCGGGCTGTAGTGGCTGGAATCGAGGATGTCCTTGCCCAGCAGCAGGATCACGGCCCGGCGATGATTCTCGGTGGCGGCTTGCAGGCCCGCCACGGCCACGGCGTCCGCGATCCGCAGCGCGGTCGCCGGCGGAGGGTCTCCCCGCAGCCGCGGATCGATCAGGAAGTGGAAGACGCCGCCGTCCGCCGCCGAAAGGGCCGGGTAGAGCTGGAACAGGTCCGCCGGGATTCGGGAGTCATGAAAGGCGTCGGCCCCCAGGGAGAGGAACTGGAAGCTGTCCTCCGCTCCGAGCGGCATGTCGTTGCGGTAGCGCGGCGACGGCTTCTCCTCGCCGGGCAGCAGCCGCTTCTGGATCTCGAGGCTGGCGGGGAGGCAGACGGCGGTGACCTTGCCCGGCCCCTCCTCGACGGCGTCGGCGGCGACCGCCAGGCCCTCCGCGGTGAACCAGCGGCCCACCTCGTCGAGGGCCGGCAGATGTCCGGCGCCCCCGAGACGGACCGGGATCGCGGTCAGCTCGGACGAGACCGTGCTGCCGTACTGGCCGCCGTAGGCCACCTCCTTGCGGGCCCGCACGCCGGAAGGGAACCGGAGCTCGGCCGCCAGCATGTGCAGATCCTTGAGATTCCGCGGCGGCAGCGCCGCACGGTGGTCGGCGTCGAGCGTCAGCGGCTGGCCGTCGAGGGTCAGCTCTGTCGCGGCGGGGTTGGCGCCGTTGACGCTCTGCCAGCTCAGCAGCACGCTCTTCGGCGCGCCGTCCTCCCCCTGCTCCAGGACCAGCTCGGCCTCCGCCGCCGGACGCGGGAGGTTCAACCACTGCGACGCCTGGGAGATCTCCCGCCCCTCCCCATCCAGGGCCCGGGCGACGAGCTGGTGCGGACGAAGGTCGGCGCCCAGGTTCACCCCGGTCTTCCAGGGAGCCTTCGAGATCCGGCCGGCGGGCTTGCCGTCGAGCGTGAGCTCCACGGCGACGACCGGCCCACTGACCGTGACCTCGATCGGGTATACACCCGAGACCAAGCCGAGGAGCAGGGTGACGAAAACGATCATGGCGGCGCCTCGAATCCTTGAGAATCGCTTCAGAATACTCCAGAAGCCCTAAGAAATGCGATCCTCAAGGCCCGCCGCCGACCAGCTCCACCCCCCGCGCCGCCGGCGACAGCGCGATCGATTGCGGCAGGTGGCGGCCGTCGACCATCACCACCCGCTGCTCGTCGAGATCGTCCCGGACCTGGCGCGCCGCCTCGTAGAGGTGCTGGGTCCAGGTAACGTCCTTGGCGCCCCAGGCCGCCGCCGCGGATCCCGGATCGGCCGGGCCGAGCGACCAGACGAACAGCGGCACCCGAAGAGCGGCGAGGAAACGGCGGACGGTGGCCGGATCGTAGCGGCTGGCGTCCTTCTCGTGGCCGGAGAGCACCAGGAGCACGGCGCGCCGGCGGTTCTCGTTCACCGCCGCGAGGCCGGCGGTGGCCACCGCGTCGGCGATTCGCTGCTGGTCCGGCACCCGGTGCGGTCCGATGCGCCGGAGGAGCCAGAGGAGCCCTCCCGCCTCGTAGCCGCTCGGAGGCGTGATCTGGAACAGGTCCGACAGCTCGCCCGCGCTGGAAATCCGCTCCGGCACGGTCGGCACGAAGCGGATCTGGTCCTGGCGGCCGAGCCGCATCTCGTAACGGATGTCCTCGATCAGGTGTCCGGTCTGCCCCATCTTCCCTTCGATCTCGGAGGTCGAGGCGGCGCAGACGATATAGAGCTTGCCCGGTCCCTCCTCGACGGCATCCACCGCGAGAGGCTTGCCGTCCGCGAGGAGCCAGCCGGCGAGCCTGGCGGTGGGCGGCACCTTCCCGGAGCGGACATGCACGGGCACGCCGGTGAGCTCGGTCGCCACCTCACTACCGTACTCGCCGCCGTAGGCCAGGTCCCGGCGCACCGACTTGTCGGGCTTGAACTCGACATCCGCGGTGAGGATGTGAATCGCCTTCAGGTCGTGCGCCGGCAGCTCGCCACGCCCCTGGGCGTCGAGCTTCACCGGCAGGCCGTCGAAGGCGAGAGAGACCGAGCGCAGCTCCTCGCCCACGAGATTGGTCCATACCACCTTCGCCGCCTTGGGAGGACCGCCGCCGTTCCCTTCCAGCGCGATCTCGACCTTGGCCGGCGGGTGCGGGAGGTTCACCCACTCCTCGGTCCGGGCGAGCTCATGGCCCTGCGCGTCGAGAGCGCGGGCGACGATGTTGTGGGGAAGGAGGGCGCGCCCGAACTTGATCGTCCCCTTCCAGGGGGGGCCCGGCAGGCGGCCCGCGCTCCGGCCGTCGACCAGAACCTCCACGGCTGAGGCCGGGCCGTCAACCGTGAGCTCGACCGGGTACGGCCCCGAGATCAGACCGAAGAAGAGGGAGAGGAAAGCGAGGGTCACCGGCCGGTCCCAGTGTCCGCCGCCGGCCGCGCCGGCCGCGCCGGCCGGCCGCCCGTCCTCGCGGTCCGCTGGGCGTCGAGATCCTGCCGGAAGCGGCCGGCCGCCGACGCGAGATGCCAGGTCTGGGTGATGTCCTCGGCTCCCCAGGCCGCCGCCGTGGTCCCCGGCTTCGACTCGCCGAGCGACCAGACGTAGAGGGGCACCCGGAGGACCTTGAGGAGGTGGCGGACCGTCGCCGCGTCGTCGCGGCTGTCGTCCCGCTCGTTCCCGGCGAGCACCAGCAGCACGGCGCGCGGCTGATGGCTGGTCGCCGCCTGGTAGCCGGCGAACTTCACCGCGTCGGCGATCCGCAGGGGGGTCTCCGGCAACAGCAGACCGACGTGCCGGATCCCCCGGAAGAGGTCGCTCGCCTCATAAGTGGTCGGCGGCGTGATCTCGAAGGAGCCGGTGGACCGCGGGTCGGTGGGAAAGACGAAGCGGATCCGGTCCTCGTCGCCGAGCAGGTCGGTGGTCAGATCCCAGATCTTCCGCGTCTTCTGCGCGATGTCACCCTCCGAGAGGGTGCTGACGACGATGACCTGGGCAGGCCCGGCCTGCGCCGCCGGGGCGATAGATGGATGGACGGTCATCCATCCCAGAACCATGGGAAGGACGGCGGTCATTATCTTCATGGCGTACCTCCTGTCGGAAGATTACTGCTGCCCCAGGTGCTGAGCAAGCGCTATGCCGCGGAGGCTCTCCTCGATGTCTCCTCGGGAGAGCGCGGTTTTCGAGGTATGGACCGATGCCGCCGGGGGACGGTAAGCGCCGCTTCCGAGGACGGTCGCCGCGTCTACAGGATGCGGGCGATCAGGAGATAGGCCAGGGCGGCGATCGCCGCCGAGATCGGGATCGTCAACAGCCAAGCCCAGACGATGCGGCCGGCGACGCCCCACTTGACCGCCGAGAGGCGCTTGGTCGAGCCGACGCCGATGATCGCGCCGGTGATCGTGTGGGTGGTCGACACCGGGATGCCGGCCAGCGTGGCGCCCATCAGGGTGACGGCGCCGGCGGTCTCGGCGCAGAAGCCGCCGACCGGCTGCAGCTTGGTGATCTTGGTGCCCATCGTCTTGACGATGCGCCAGCCGCCGAAGAGCGTCCCCAGGGCGATCGCGGCGTGGCTCAGCAGGATGACCCAGAGCGGCACCTTGAAGCTCGCCAGGTAGCCGGAGGCGACCAGCAGGCCGGTGATGATGCCCATCGTCTTCTGGGCGTCGTTGCCGCCGTGGCCGAGGCTGTAGGCGGCGGCCGAGAGGAGCTGCAGCTTGCGGAACTGCCGGTCCACCCGCGACGGGCGCCAGCTACGGACGATCCAGCTCACAGCCACCATCAGGAAGAAGCCGAGGACCAGGCCGATCAGCGGCGCGAGCACGATGAACAGCAGCGTCTTCGTCCACCCCGAGAGGAGGATCACGCCGAAGGATCGCGCCTTGATGATCGCGGCGCCCGCGTAGCCACCGATCAGGGCGTGCGACGAGGAGACGGGCAGGCCGTAGTACCAGGTGATCAGGTTCCAGAGGATGGCGCCGACGAGCCCGGCGAGGATCACCTCCCGGGTCACCGCGGCCAGGTCGATCATGCCGCTGCCGATCGTCTTGGCGACGTGGGTGCCGAGCACGAAGGCGGCGACGAAGTTGAAGAACGCCGCCCAGGCCACGGCCTTGTTGGGCGACAGCACCCGCGTCGAGACGACGGTGGCGATCGAGTTCGCCGCGTCGTGGAAGCCGTTCAGGAAATCGAACGTCAGGGCGACCAGGATGATGAAGGCGATGAGCGCGGTGGCGGCGGTCATGTCGGGCGGTCGTCTCTGGCGGTCAGCTCAGGCGTTCTTGACGATGACGTTGCCGACCACGTGCGTGTAGTCCTTGCACTGGTCGCAGGCGTTCTCGAGGCCGTCGTAGATCTCTTTCCACTTCATGATCTGGAGGGGATCGCGGCCGTTCGCCCGGAAGAGGTCGGCGATGACCTCGTTGTAGAGGTCGTCGGCCTTGTTCTCCAGGTCGGAGATGCGGACGATCGACTGCTGGATCTCGCTCTGGTTGGAGAGGTTCCAGATCCACCCGGTGGCTTTCTCGATCTCGGCCGCCATGGCGACCAGGATCTCGGCGAACTCGCGGAGCTCCCGGGGGGATTCGGCGAGCTCGAAGTTGATGAGCCGCTGGGCCACCTCTTCCAGGTAGTCGAGGATGTCGTCGAGGTCGGTGGCGAGCGAGCGGATGTCCTCGCGGTCGAAGGGGGTGATGAAGGAAGAGTTCAGGGCGTCGAAGATCTGGCGGGTGATCCCGTCGCCCGCGTGCTCGAGGTCGCGCAGCTCGCGCATCCGGGCGCGCCGGGTCGCGAAGTCGGCCTGGACGAACTCGGAGAAGAGCTGAGAGGCGCGGAGCAGGTTCGCCGTATCCTGGGAGAACAGCTCATGGAACCGCTCCTCCTTCGGCATCAACCAACGGATGAGGGCGTCGACCTTCGACATCCGGCTTGTCTCCCCTTGACTGTAGATGAGGTGCAGCAGGCTCGCGCCATTCCTGTGACGGCGCAGGCAGGCGGATCGTAACATCATCCCCGGCGAGCGGTCCAAGGGGAAAGGCTTCAGTCCGGGCCCGCCCGCAGCTCCAACCCAGACACCAGCAACGTCGGCGAGCCGATCATCCCGTCGAGAGGGTGGAAGGTGAGGTCTCTCCCGACGCCGGCGATCCCCTTGAGGAAGGTGCCGATGCCGCCGCAGAGCCAGGCGCGCGCGACCGGCGCGGTGGCGCGGCCGGCCTCCACGGCGAAGCCGCAGACGGGGAGCGCGAAGCGGTCGGTCGCCAGGTCGAAGCGGCCAGGGCCGGTGGCGTCGATCAGGTAGAAGCCCTGACCGATGGCGCCGAGGAGGGCCGCGACGGCGGTCCGCGGCTCGGGGCGGAGATAGAGGTGGGTGGGTCCCGGCAGCGGCAGGTCGCGCCAGCCGGGGCGGCGGGTGCAGCCGGAGGTCTCGCCGTGCGCCGCGCCCTCCTGCCACCAGGCGAGCAGCGGCTGCCGGAAGATCCCCTCCTCGACCAGCACCACCTCGCGCGTCGGCACCCCCTCGCCGTCGACCGGCGCCTCGAAGGTGCCGCCGGCGAGGCGGCCGTTGTCGATCAGGGTGACGCGGTCGCTGCCGAAGCGCCCGCGGGCACCGGTCAGCCGCGAGCTCGGACCCGGTCCCACCAGGAGCGGCAGCAGGCCGGCCAGCAGGCGCGTCGCGACTCCTGGCGCGAGCAGGACGTCCCCCGAGTCCCGCACCGGCGGAGCGCCGGCGGCGGAGACCGCCAGACGGTCGGCCAGCCGGCGGGCCAGGGCGGTGGGATGGAAGCGCCGCGGCTCGCGCGCCGCGACGTAGAGCGAGGCGGTGGCCGCCGGACGGCCGGGGCCCGCGGCTTCGAGGTAGAGCGTCGAGACGCGGCTGCGGGTCACCGCCCGCAGGCCGCGGCTGTTGGCGAGCTCGGATTCGCTGGAGCCGTCCTCCAGCACCGCCCGCAGCAGGCGCGCCCGGGGGAGCTCGGATTCGAGCTCGCGGCCCAGGCTCTCGAGGAGCTTGAGCCCCTCGCGCTCGCCGGTCAGCGGCGTGTCGAAATCCGAGGGGGGGCTCCAGGCCGGCGCCGCTGCCGGCTCGGGCAGCTCGAGGGCATGGCCCGGCACCGGCTCGGGCCACGGTCCCTCGGGGGACGGGTCACCGGTGGCGGCGGCGAAGAAGGAGGCCCGGCGGTTGCCGGCCCGCACCGCCCAGGCCCGCTCCTGGCTGGTCGAGGAGGTCTCGGTGAAGGGGGTCCGCTCCAGGCGGCGGGAGCGCCCGCGCTTGACGTAGACCTCGGCGTCGGTGAGGTGGCGCTTGAGCAGCGCGCGGAGGATCTCGTCGAGGCGGGGGGCCTGGCTCACGGCGCCACCTCCACGTCGTCCAGGCGCAGCGCCGGCGCGGTCGCCCAGACCGGCAGCTTCTGCCCCCCCTTGGCGCACCAGCCGGCGCCGGCCGGCTTGGCCTCCGCGCCCACCGCCACCACCCGCGTCAGCAGGTCCGCCACCCGGCCGCGCAGCACGCACGGACCCACCATCTCGGCGAGGGCGCCGCGCCTGAACCGCCGGGCATAGGGGACGTGCAGGGCGAACTCCCCGGACAGCGGATCGAGCGCGCCACGGCTGGCCGCCGGCAGGAACAGCCCCTCCGTGGTGCCCGCCAGGAGCTCGGCGTCGGAGGCGTCGCCGGGGAGGATCTCGAGATGGCTCGAGCGCGGACCGGGAGGCAGATGGCGGGTCCCCCGCCGTCCCGCCCCGGGCAGCAGCACTGGCGACGAGCGGGCCCAGAGCGCGTCCGCCAGCGGCTGCTCGACGACGCCGCCGCGCAGCAGCCAGCGGCGGACGACGGCCGCTCCCTCGTCGTCGGTGACCCGCCGCACCCCTTCCGGCGCGCCCCCGGGATCGTCGAGCACGTCGAGGCACGAGGCGGCCATGGCCACTCCCACCGCCGCTTCCGGGTTCCCTCCCAGGGCGAGCGTGTCGGCCTCGAGGGCATGGGCCACGGCCTCGTGGAGCAGCACCGCCACGGCCGGCGCCGCCAGCACGGCGGGACCCCGGAAGGGCGCCGGCGACGGCGCCTGGCGGGCGCGGAACAGGGCCACCACGGCGGCGGCCACCTCTTCGACCGCGCCGCCGGTCAGCTTCGACAGCAGGGCGCCGTAGCGCCCCCACGAGGACTCGACGGCGCAGCTATAGAAGGCTTCGCTCTCCGCTCCCGGCACCAGGCGCGGTCCGACCACCTGCACCCAGCGGCGGTGGCGGCGGACGGTCACCCGCAGCGGGAACCCCACGTGATGCGCCCGGACGGCGCGGGAGAGGGCGCCGGGAAAGTCGAGGAGCTCAGGCGCCGCCGGCGGCTCAAAGGGCGTGGTCACCAGCGCCGGCTCCGGGTAGCTGGCGGCGGAGATTGCCCGCGCCACCTGTCGCAGCGCCTCGGCGAAGGGGCGGGCCTCGATGGCGTCGCGCGACGCGAGCCAGGTGAGCCCTTCGCGGACCAGCCGCACGGCGAATCCCTCCTCCCGCCAGACCCGCAGTCCCCCGGCCTCTCCCTCCGGCGCGAGCTCGACCTCTTCGCGGCGCTCGAAAAAGGCGTCCACCACGTCGGTCGGCTGCTCGGCGATCTGGGAGAGGGTGCGGGCGACGGCGGCGGTGTCCAGCTTGGAAAACGGCATTGGACGCGGATTCTATCCCCACGCCGAGGCCGCAGGCCGGGCGAACGAGGTCAGATACAACAAAAGGCCCCGCCTTGCGGCGGGGCCTCTCTAGACCGAGTCGCGGTCGTACCGCTTCAGGGCGTGATCGTAAGGATGACCGTAGCCGCCCGCTTGTCGGCGACCTGACCCTGCGTGGTGATCCGGCTCGGATCGATCCCGTGACGCGTCACCAGGTAGTTCTTCACCGCCTGGGCGCGCTGATCGGCGAGCCGCTGGTTCTCCGACTTGCCCTTGCCGTCGGAGTAGCCGGTGACCGCCGCGGTCGACGTGGAGCTCTGCTTCATCCGCAGACCCACCTCGTCGAGCTTGGCCTTGCAGATGTTGTCCAGTCGCGCGCTGCCGGGCACGAAGTTGCAGGTCTGCTCCATCGTCTCGGGCGGAGCCGGCGGGGCCGGCGGCGGCGGAGGCGGCGGAGGCGGAGCCTCAGGAGCCGGCGGCGGCGGGGGGGGCGGTTCCGGCGCCGGCGGCGGCGGAGGCGGCGGCGGCGGAGCCGGAGCCTCGTGGCGGATCAGGCGCGGGAAGTAGGTGATGCCGATCAGGCCGCCCAGTGGGCAGTGCTCGTCAATCGTGTTGAGCTGGTTGAGGTCGGTGCGCAGGGCGAAGTTGAGCGCCCAGTGCTCCTCCTCGCCGAGCCAGAGACGGCCGCCGGTCGTGAAGTCGTAATAGTCATTGAAGAGGTTGTTGTTGCCGGTGCCGAAAGCCGCGTTGACCTCGGTGATCCAGTCGAACCGCTCACTCACCGGGATGACGTAACCGATGCCGGCGGTGAAGGCCTTCTGGTTGTACTCGACCCCGACCAGCGTCGTGCAGAGCGGGAACGGCTCGCAGTTGGCGAGGCCGCCGCGGATCGGCAGCGTCTGCTTGCCGAGGTCCTCGTAGCCGACGTTGATCACCCACCGCGAGAGGCGCCAATCGAGGCCGACGCCGTAGCCGGTGTCCTTGGAGGCGACGGTGTCGTCACCGGTCGCAAAGCTTACAAAGCCGTTGAGGGCGAGGGTGCTGCGGTCCCCTTCGGAACCCAGGAGGCGCAGCTTGGTGCCGAGGCGGACGTTGCCGAGCGAGAGGCCACCGCCGCTGTCGACGCGCACCCGGATGTCGTTGTTGTCGTACTTGACGTTCTCATACGGCACCATCGCGCTGACTTCCCAGCGGTCGGTGATGCCCCAGCCGACGCTGGCGCTGACACGGTTCCAGTCGACGCTCAACTGCCCCTTGTCATTGAGGCTGAACCGCTGGTCGAGATCGATGACCCGATCCCAGTTGTTGTAATAAAGGCCGAACGACCACCCGCCTCGGGGCAGGGTATCGCCGGTCAGCAGGCTGAACAGGCCCGTCTCACCGGTGACGCTGGCGGCGTTCGCCTGCTCCGCTTCCTCCGCCATCACCGCGGTGGGCACGAGGCTCACCAGCGCCATGACGCCTAACCATCTTAGTTTCATTCATTCTCCTCCGGCTGTAAGCCAAACTTGCGAAGGTCTGGACCCTCCGCGCCTGCTTGATTGAAGCGAAGCCACCTCCAGGAGCCCTCTCTCGGTCCAGGCATCTCGCCGAATGCAGCGCTCAGCGATACGACTTGACTGAGATACGCGCCTCCAAGCTCCCATTCCCTTTCAAAGCCTGTGCCACAATCCCGGAGACGAAGAACCTGTATCTCCGGAGCCGGAACGAGGACTCGAACCCGACCCCGACGTCGGGGTAATAGGTGCTCAAATCCGTATAAACCTTATGATTTAGCCCGATCGTGCCATAGCCCGTGTACAGGACCCAGTACCAGTTTTCCCAGCTCAGGTGCAGAAATGGGCGGTCCTTGTCGAGAAACCAGGGAAAAAAGTACTCCCAGGTCGTGAAAAGCTCGTCCGTGCCCCGAGTCCGGTCGCGCACGCCCTTCAGGTTCTCGCGGCCGTCGATGTTGAACGCTTCGGACCGCGGCACGGCGTAGAAGTCGATCGGATCGGGATTGGGCGGCACCGTCTTCGGCGCCGCCTTGGCCAGGTAGGGGAAGGTGCCGCCGCGCAGCCGGCCGACGAGGAAGGTCCGCTCGCTGACGTCGAACCGCTTCAGCGCCTCGAACTCGAACTTCAGATAGTTGAAGTCGCCGATCCCGTAGGGGAAGCCGTAGGTGAGGGCGGCGGTGACCGTCGAGTCGCCGGGGCCGAACTCGCGGAAGGCCGAGAACAGCCGCTCGGTGCGCGCCCGGGTCTCTCCCGCGATGGCGCTCGACCGCCCTTCGTCGGGCGTGCCCAACTGGTAGCCCAGCCGGATGAAGGTGTTGGTCTGATCCCGGCGGACGAGGAAGTTGCTTCCCTGAGCGGTGCCCCGGTTGGTGCTGATCCGGTCGAGCTCGGTGAGGAAGAAGGTCCGGTTGTTGTAGCTGTGCGGCCACTCCATCAGCAGCAGCGTGCCGCGCACGCGGTCGAAGTCGGAGGTGACGTTCTGGTCGATGCGGTCGAACGAGATGGAGTCGAAGACCGTGAACTGGGTCGTCCGGTTGTACCCGTAGTAGCGGTAGCGGAGGAAGGCGGTGATGTCGCCGTTGATGAAGTTGTACTTGACCTGCCCCTCGAAGAAGGTCTTGTTGATCAGCCGGTTGACCCGCAAATCGAGGTCGCCTTCCGGAAAGTAGATGTCGAGGCGGGGGAGGAAGCGGTCGGAAGGCTTGGGCGGGAGCTCCACCCCGTCGCCGGTCTCGCCCTGAACGTCGCTGGTGGAGGTGCCGGACGGCTCCGGTGGAGCGGGAGCCTGGGGCGTGGGGGTGGTGATCGGAGCTGCCGCCGGCGGTGCCGGCGATTGCGCGCCCGCCGGGACCGCGGCGAGCAGACACACCACGAGCAGGAGGAGGAGAGCGCGACGCCGGGATGTCATGGCGACATTCTAGTCTCGGGCCGGCCCAAATCGTTAGGGCGGGGGCCGCCGGCCGTTCTCAGTGATTGAGGAGGAGGGCGACGCGGTCGAGGAAGGTCTTGCTCTGGTTCGGGCCGAGCGCGGCGGAAACCAGCTTCTCCTCGGCGCGGACGAGGTCGAGCACCGCCTCGACGCCGCGCCCGGAATCCATCTCCGCGCGGCTCATGCGGTACGGCACGTCGAGGTCCCCCTGCCGCGGATGGCCGCTCAGCAGGCCGCGGGCCTGGCCGTGGATGGTCTCGGCCACCGCGGCGAGCTCCTCGGGCGGCATGGTGCGCAGGCGGTCGGTGCGCAGCCGGCTGAGGTCCTCGTTGAGGGCCACCAGGCCGGAGGTGATCAGGCCGTAGAGGAGCTTGCAGGCCTCGAAGGGGCTCATGTCGAGGCCGATGGCGACCTCCTCGATCGTCCGGCGCTCGTCGATCTTGCAGATCAGCGACCACTCCTGGGGGGTCAGCGAGACCGAGGTGGTGGCGGCCCGCTGGGTGAAGACGGGGACCAGCCGGGTCGAGGGGATGCGCTTCGAGAGGATCTGCCACTTGTCGATCCGCCGCGCCGCCTCCATCAGGAGGTTGGTGTTCGACTTGTGGATGGTGGTGAGGTCGGTCTCCTGGCCGGGGGTGAAGACGAACTCGCCCTCGGGCCAGATGGCGAGCTCGTACATTGCCTCCTCGCCCTGGAGGTCGCCGACGAAGGCGTGGACGATCTGCCCGCCGCGCAGGTGGATCTCGCCGCTGGAGTCGCCGTTGCGGTGCAGGGAGAACACGCCGGTCTTCCCCGAGACGGAGACCAGTTGGATGATGTCGGGGAGGGGCAGCTCTTTGAGAGAGCCTTGAAAGGCCATGGCTGGATGACGGTCGTCAGAGATTCACGAGTGACGCTTGTTAGAGACAGTTCAGGGTCACGACTTCACGAGATCAGAGGCGCAATGGTAGCACGTGGACTCAGCGCGCAGAAAGCCGGTCGAGCCGCAGCCGCTGGGCGCAGCAGATGGCGACCGCGAGGGCGTCGGTGGCGTCGGTGGCCCACCCTTCGCCGCGGGCGGCGAGGAGCAGGCGGACCATGCGGGCGACCTGGTCCTTGTCGGCGCGGCCGTTTCCGGTGACCGCCGACTTGACCTCGGCCGGGCTGTACTCGCAGATCTCCACGCCGCGGCCGGCGAGCAAGGCGAGCAGGGCGCCGCGGGCCTGGGCGAGCACGATCAGCGAATGCGAGCTCCTGCCGTGGAATGGGGTCTCCAGCGAGGCGAGGTCCGGCTTGTGGAGGTCGACCAGCTCGCCGAGGCGGGCGGCGAGGTGGGCGAGCCGCCGCGGCAGGTCGAGGTCGCGCGGGCAAGAGAAGCGGCCGGCGTCGACCGGAGTGAGCCTGGAGCCCTGCCGGAGGATCAGCCCGTAGCCGGTGTGCAGGCTGCCCGGATCGATCCCCAGGATGAGCACGGCACTCTTCTGTCCCCGGGCAGGCCCAGGCTCAGCGGGACTGCGCGGCGAGGACGTTCTTGTCGATGTTGAGGTTGGCCCAGACCTTCTGGACGTCGTCGTGGTCCTCGAGCGTCTCGATCAGGCGCAGGACCTGGCTGATCTTGTCGCGCGGGACGTCGATCGTCGTCTGGGGGACCATGGCGAGCTCGCTGGCGGCCGGCTGGATACCGCGGCGCTCGAGCTCCTCCTGGGTGGCGACGTAGGCCTCCAGCGGCGTGTAGATCTCGTAGACGTCCTCCTCGATGGCGACGTCGTCGGCCCCCAGCTCGAGGGCGAGCTCCATGAACTTCTCCTCATCCATGGCACTCCTGTCGATGGCGAAGTAGCCGCGGCGGCTGAACATCCAGGCGACGCACCCGGCCTCCCCGAGGTTGCCGCCGTTGCGGGCGAAGGCGTGGCGGATCTCGCCGGCGGCGCGGTTCCGGTTGTCGGTCGCCGCCTCGACCAGCATGGCGACGCCGCCGGGGCCGTACCCCTCGTAGATGACCTCCTCATAGACCTCGGACTCCAGCTCGCCGGTCCCCTTCTTGACGGCGCGGTCGATGGTGTCCCCCGGGACGCTGTTCGACCGCGCCTCCAGCAGGGCGGCGCGCAGCCGCGCGTTCCCCTTCACGTCGCCGCCGCCGATGCGGGCGGCGACGGTGATCTCCTTGAGGATCTTGGAGAACAGCTTCCCCCGCTTGGCGTCGGTCGCCGCCTTCTTGTGCTTGATCGTGCTCCACTTGCTATGGCCTGACATCGGAACGCTCCTGCCGAAGACACCGCGGCGAGGGAATTCTATAGGACTTCCCGCCGCGCGGCCAACGCGCCGCCGCCGGCGGGGCCTTAAATCGCTTAAAAATCAAGGTGTTTCAGGCGACCGCGATTGACTGGCGGGGGCTAGGATGTTAGAAAGGCTTGCTGTCCCTTCTCCCGGAGAATTCGGTATGCCCTCCATCCTCGTCGTCGAGCAAGAACCGCACTCCGTCGAACGGATCAACGCGGCCCTGGGCGCCGAAGGATGGAGAGTGCGGGTGGTGCCTACCGTCGACCAGGCCCTGCAGGCGGCCGCCGCGGAGCGCCCCGACCTGGTGGTCGCCGGCACCGACGTGCCCGGCTTCGACGTGCTGGTCTTCTCCTTCTCGCGCCGCGGCGGCGGCCCCGGCGTGCTGGCCCTCGACGGCGGCGGCGCCGGCGTCCCCGACGGCGTGGACGGCCAGGTTCCCAAGCCTTTCACCGACCAGCAGGTGGTCCTCGCCGCCCGCAAGGCCCTGCTCGCCCGGCGGCCGGCCGCCGCGGCGGAAGCGCCGCCAGCGAACCAGATGCTGACCTCGCACGACATTTTCGGCGACGTGCTGGCCGAGGTGGAGAGCGGCATGACGCCGCGGCCGGTGATCGCCCCGCCCCGCGCTCCCCAGCCGCCGCCGGAAGCGCCCGCCGCCGCCCCGCCGCGGCCGGCGCCGGCCGGCGGCGACGATGATGTCCAGCGCCGTCTCGAAAAGACCCTGTCCGGCATGATGGGCGCCGAGCCCAGGCCGCGCCCTGCCGTGCCCCCCGCGAGCCCTGCCGCCGCTCCGCCGCCCCGCCGTCCCGATTCGACCGGCGACAACGTCGACGCCCTGCTCAGCCGGACGCTGTCCAACCTCGACCTCGGGAAGACCAGGACCGGTCCGCGCCCGGTCGCGGCGCCTCCGCCGGCTCCTCCCGCGCCTCCCCCGGTCGCCGCCGCGCCACCCGTCGCCGCGGCGCCGCCGCTCTCGCCGGCTCCTCCCCAGGATGGGACGGCCGTGCGCAAGGGGCGGGCGGTCGGCGACTTCGACTTCGCCGAGCTCGAGGAGCTGGCCCACCCCACGCGCCCGGGCACCCTGCCGGGTACGGCGCGTCCGGCCGCGGCGCCGCCGCCCCGTCCCGTCGCGGCGCCGATCGCGGTGCCCCCTCCGGTCCAGGCGCCTCCAGCCCCGCCGCCACCTCTCGCGTTCGTGCCGCCTCCGCTCCTTCCGCCCGCGCCGCCTGTGGAAATTCCGCTGCCGGTGACCACCGGGGCGTCGGTGGCCGCGCCGGCCTTCAACGAGGCCGCCACCCAGCGCATCCCGGTCTTCGCCGACGAGGGGAGCGATCAGCCCGGCGAGCGCTTCGGCCAGTACACGCTGCTCGAACGGATCGCGGTCGGCGGCATGGCGGAGGTCTGGAAGGCGCGGATGCGCGGGGTCGAGGGGTTCCAGAAGACGGTCGCCATCAAGCGCATCCTCCCCCACATGACCGACAACGCCGAGTTCGTGGGGATGTTCATCGACGAGGCGAAGCTCGCGGCGCAGCTCTCCCATCCCAACATCGTCCATATCTACGACCTGGGCAAGATGGGGCGCGACTACTACATCGCCATGGAGTACGTCGACGGCAAGGACCTGCGGTCGCTGCTCAACTCCGCCCGTCGCAAGGGGCTGCTGCTGCCGCTCGGCCTCGGCCTGCTGATCGCGTCGCGGCTGGCGAGCGCGCTCGACTACGCCCATCGCAAGCGGGACTTCGAGGACCGCGAGCTGGGGCTGGTCCACCGCGACGTCTCGCCGCAGAACGTCCTGCTCACCGGCGACGGCGACGTCAAGCTCTGCGACTTCGGCATCGCCAAGGCGGTCTCCAAGGCGAGCCAGACGCAGATGGGAGCGCTCAAGGGGAAGCTCCAGTACATGTCGCCCGAGCAGGCCTGGGGGCGCCCCGTCGACGCCCGCTCCGACCTCTTCTCCCTCGGCGCGGTGCTCTTCGAGATGGTCACCGGCGAGCGCCTGTTCACCGGCGAGAGCGAGATCTCCGTGCTCGAATCGGTGCGCCAGGGGCACACCCGCACGCCGCGGCAGGTGGACCCCTCGATCCCCCGCGAGGTGGACGAGATCGTGGCCCGCGCGCTGGCCATCGAGCCCAAGGACCGCTTCCAGAGCGCCGGCGAGATGAAGCAGGCGCTGGAGGCGGCGCTGGCGGCGATCTCCCCGTCGACCGGCCCGACCGATCTCGCCCTGTTCATCCAGCGGGTCCTGGCGCCCGATCCCGTCGGCCGCTACGAGCCGGCCGCAGCGATGCCGGAGGCTCCCTCCTCCTGGCCCTCCGGGCTCGCCGCTCCACCGGCCGCCATTCCGCCGCCCCCCTATCCCGCGGCTCCCGACGAGGCGATCGAGGCGGTGGCCCCTCTCGGCGCTGTGGCCGTCGAGGAGGAGGGGGGACGCAAGAGCCGCACGCTGCTCTACGCCGCCATCGCGGCCCTGATCGTGATCGCCGTCCTCACCTTCATCTTCCTGAACAAGCGCAAGAGCGCCGTGCCACCCCCTCCGGCCTCGGCGACGGCGACGCCACCGGCAGCGGCGCCCGGGACCGCGCCGGGGACGGTCGCCGCGGCCGCGGCCGGCTCGACCGCGGCGCCGAAGCCGGCGGCCGGCACTCCCGACATCAAGGCGATGATGGACCAGCAACTCGCGGCCAAGGAAGCCGAGATGCGGCTCAAGAAGGAGCAGCAGCTCAAGGACCTCGAGAAGCAGGTGGCCGCCGCCAAGGCCGCGAACCCGCAGCCCGCCGCGCCCAAGGCGGTGCCGGCGCCCGTCACCGCCACCTCGGCCGCCGAGCCGCCGGCACCCCGGCCCGCCCCCGCCGAGGCATCGCCGCCTCCCGCGCCGGTGCCGCAGCCGGAGACCGTGAAGGCTGCGGAGAAGCCGCCGGCCGCCGAGCCGCCGAAGCCCGAAGCTCCCCGCACCAAGGTCGGCGAGCTGGTCGACGCCGGTCCCGGCGTTTCTCCGCCTCAGCTTGTCAGCGCTCCGAAACCGGAGTATCCTCCGATGGCCCGAAACCTGCGGGTCGAGGGAACCGCAGTCGTTTCGATTCTGGTGGATGAGAACGGCCAGGTGCAGGAAGTGCGGATGGCGGAGCCGATCAAGCAGAAAGCCGGCCTGAACGAAGCAGCCCTCGCGGCGGCGCGTTCCGCTCACTACAAGCCCGCGACGAAAGACGGAGTCCGGGTCAAGATGTGGACCCGCCTGAGAATTCCTTTCAAACTATGATCCAGTCCAATGATCGAGTCATGAGCCGGCCGGATGGCCTCGCGATTCGGAGGAAGAGGAAACGATGAGCCTCAGCGACCAGCAGCGAAAGTTCTACGAGAATACGCTCGCCGTGACCCGGCAGGAGATGGAGGAGCTCGATCGCCTGATCGAGGAGGAGCTGGCGAAGGTGAAGGACCGCCTCGCCGAGCTTCAGAACGCCAAGAAGGCCTCCCGCCAGATGTACGACGCGGCCTGCATGCGGCTCGGCGTCCACAACGACCTCGAAGCCGAAGAGGGTCAGGGCGCCGAGGCCTGAGCTCCGGCGCAGGGCGTGCGCCGGTCCCGTTCGGGACCGGTTTTCCTTTCTGGATTCCGAACGGTCCTCCCGCCATCGGCTGAGGCCGGTCGCCGCACCGCCCGCGAGCCGAATCTTCCATCATGGCCTGGTTCCGCAAGACCAAGAAGCCCAAGCCGGTCCGCATGGACCGGCCGCGCAGCACCGTGCCCGAGGGGCTCTGGCTGAAGTGCGAGGGGTGCAAGGAGATCGTCTACTCGCGCGATCTCGACCGCAACCTGAAAGTCTGTCCGAAGTGCGGCTACCACTTCCGGATCGACGCTCGCGCCCGTGTCGCCCTGCTGCTCGACGATCCCCAGCCGCGCGAGCTGTTCAGCGGCATCTCCCCCGTCGATCCGCTCAACTTCCGGGACACCAAGCGCTACCGCGACCGCCTCAAGAGCTACCAGCAGGCGGTCGGCGAGCGCGACGCGGTGCTCGTCGTCCAGGGGACCATCGAGGAGATCCCGGTGGTGATGGCGGTGATGGAGTACCGCTTCATGGGCGGCTCGATGGGCTCGGTGGTGGGCGAGAAGATCACCCGCGCCGCCGAGCGCGCCACTGAGCGCAAGTGGCCGCTGATCGTGGTCGCCGCCTCGGGGGGCGCCCGCATGCAGGAGGGGGTGCTCTCCCTCATGCAGATGGCGAAGATCTCCGCCGCGCTCGCCCGCCTGCGCACGGCGCGGCTGCCCTACATCTCCCTGCTGACCGACCCCACGACCGGCGGCGTGACCGCCTCCTTCGCCATGCTGGGCGACCTCAACATCGCCGAGCCGGGCGCGCTGATCGGCTTCGCCGGTCCGCGGGTGATCGAGCAGACCATCCGCCAGAGCCTCCCCGAGGGGTTCCAGCGTAGCGAGTTCCTCCTCGAGCACGGCTTCCTCGACCTGGTGGTGCAGCGCTCGGAGCTGAAGGAGACGGTCGCGCGGTGCCTGCGGCACCTGACGTAGATCCCCTGTCGATCCTGTCGCGCCTCGAGGCCCTCGGCATCAAGCTGGGCCTCGAGCGGGCTCGCTCCGTGCTCACCGCGATGGGCGAGCCGCAGCGCCGTTTCCCCGCCGTCCTGGTGGCCGGCACCAACGGCAAGGGCTCGACCTCGGCGTTCCTCGCCGCCATGGCCGGCGCCGCCGGCTACCGCACGGGCCTCTACACTTCCCCCCATCTCGAACGGGTCGAGGAGCGGCTTCAGATCGACGGCCGCCTGATCGAGACCGGCAGGTTCGGGCAGATCCTCGCGGACTTGGTCGCCCTCGCCGAGCGCGAAACCGGAGCTCCCCCGACCTACTTCGAGGCGGTGACGCTCGCCGCTTTCCAGTGGTTCGCGGACGAGCAGGTGGACCTCGCCGTGGTGGAGGTCGGCCTCGGCGGCCGGCTCGATGCCACCAACCTCTGCGATCCCATCCTCTCCCTGATCACCCCCATCGGCTTCGACCACCAGGAGTTCCTGGGCAACACCCTTGCGTCGATCGCCCGCGAGAAGGCGGGCATCCTGCGGCCGGGCAGGACGGGGCTGGTCTGGGCGAGTGAGCCCGAGGCGGCCGAGTCGGTGCGGGAGGCCGCCGCGGAGATCGGAGCGGATCTGCGCTTCGCGTCCTCCGAGGTGCGGATCGACGAGATCGTGCCGGAGGGATGGACCGGTCAGAGGGTCCGTCTCGCCACGCCCGTTCGCGACTACGATCTGGCGATCGCCCTGCTCGGCGCTCATCAGGCGATCAACCTGGGCCTCGCCGTGCGGGCCGCGGAAATCCTCCCGGACCTCGGATTCGACCGCGTCGATCTTCGGTCCATCCAGGAGGGAGCGGCCGCCTGCCGCTGGCCGGGGCGCCTGGAGGTCATCGACCTCCCCGGCGGTCGCCGGGTCCTCCTCGACGCCGCTCACAACCCCGACGGCGCCGCGGTCCTGGCAGGCTTCCTCGACCGCATGGGAGAGCCCATCGATCTTCTATTCGGCGTCCTCGCCGACAAGGACTACACCGCGATGCTCGGCCTGCTGGCGCCGCGCGCCCGCCGGATCGTCCTCACCGCCCCCGCGAGCCAACGCGCCAAGGACCCGGCGGAGCTCGCCGCGCTGCTGGCCGGACACGCTGGAGAGGTGATCGTTGAGCCGGATCGCGACCGCGGGCTCGACCGGGCACTGGCGCTGGGCGGGGAGATCCTGGTGGCGTGCGGGTCGATCTTCCTGATCGGGGAGGTGAGGACGCGGCTGCGGGAGCGCTGGATTCGAGGAAACGTTGAGGAGGCGGACCAGTGGGGGTGGGAATGGGATGGCTCGCCAGAGGGACTGAAGCCCCGACGAGCCTGACCCCAGAGTGCCTCTGACCTTCGAACCTCACCCCCCGGCCCCAAGACGTGGCTTGGATCATCCGTGCCGTGGCGTCGAGCTGGCGCGGGTCAGGCGGCCCGGGGATTGCTGATCGACTGCTTGATCAAGCACTCCGCGGGAATTCCGAGCTGCGTATGGAGATTCCGGATCATCTTGAGGGTGAGCGGCCGCTTGTGGCTAAGAATCTCGTATACCCGATTGGAGTGGCCGATCAGCGGCTCGAGATCCTTCACCGTCAGGCCGCGTTGATCCATCACGAACTTGAGGGCTTCCACGGGATCGGGAAGATCCATCGGAAAATGCTGGCGCTCGTAGGCTTCGACCAGCGTGACCAGGACATCGAGTCTCTCACCCTCGGGGGATTCGCCCTCAGCCCTCATCAGCGACTCTATTTCGCCGAGGGTCGCTCGATAGTCAGCTTCGGTTTTGATCGGCTTGATGTCCATCCTCAGTCTCCTTCAGATCGTCTGCGCGTCAATCCGATCGTACTGGCGGTGGGTGCCGAGGAAACGGATGTAGACCACCCGATGATGATAGTTGACCCATACCAGTGGGTCCCGGAGGGAGGCTAGCTTCGGAAGAGGCTAGCGATGGCAACGACGGCGGTAGCGATAGCTGCTATCAGAATCCAAAAGGTGTACTTGGCATACTTGACCGTTGCCGCCGCAGCCTCCTTCGCCGCCTCGGCCCCTCGCTCGGCCGCCCTCGCGGCCTGTTCTGCGGCCTCTGCCTGACGGAGGATGGCTCGATGCTCCCGGAAGCGCAGTTCTGCGTGGGCGGCCGCGCGAACCGAATTCTGTACAATCCCGCGTCGCAGGGCCCTCCCTCTCCCTCTGGGAGAGGGACCGAGGGTGAGGTTTCGAAGGGCAGACCGCCCCAGCGGGCACGAACGCCTTGGACCTACATCAACGGGTCGTACAACGGAAACCGCTCGCACAGGTCCCGGATCTTCCCCTTCACGCTCTCCCGCACCCCGGCATCCTCGGGCGCGGCCAGGATCTCGCCGATGAAGCCGCCGACGAGGTCCATCTCGGGCTCCTTCATGCCGCGGGTGGTGAGCGCCGGAGTGCCGATGCGGATCCCGGAGGCGACCAGCGGCGGGTTCGGGTCGTAGGGGATGGTGTTCTTGTTGACCGTGATGTGGGCGGCGTCGAGCGCCTTCTCGGCGACCTTGCCGGTCAGACCCGCCTTGGTGACGTCGAGCAGGAAGACGTGATTGTCGGTGCCTCCCGAGACGATGCGGAACCCCAGGCCGGCGAGCCGCGCCGAGAGCGCCTTGGCGTTGGCCATGATCTGCTTCTGATAGACGCGGAAGTCGTCCGAGAGCGCCTCCTTGAAGGCCACCGCCTTCGCCGCGATGACATGCATCAGCGGCCCCCCCTGGATGCCGGGGAAGACGGCGCGGTCGAGGTCCTTGGCGAACTCCTCTCTGCACATCACCATGCCGGCCCGCGGGCCGCGCAGGGTCTTGTGGGTCGTCGTGGTGACGAAATGGCAGTGGGGGATCGGCGATGGATGCAGCCCCGCCGCCACCAGCCCCGCGATGTGCGCGATGTCCGCCATCAGCAGGGCGCCGGACTTGTCGGCGATGTCGCGGAAGCGGGCGAAGTCGATCACCCGGCTGTAGGCCGAGGCGCCGCAGACGATCAGCTTCGGCTTCTCCGCCACCGCCAGCCGCTCGGCCGCGTCGTAGTCGATCGTCTCGGACTCGCGGTCGACGCCGTAGGCGATCACCTGGAAGTCGCGCCCCGAGTAGGAGAGGGGGTGCCCGTGGGTGAGGTGGCCGCCGCTCGACAGGTCCATCCCCATCAGCTTGTCGCCGGGTCTCAGGAAGCTGAAGTAGACCGCCATGTTCGCCGAGGTGCCGCTGTGCGGCTGCACGTTGACGTGCTCGGCGCCGAACAGCTCCTTGGCGCGCGCGATGGCGAGCCGCTCGACCACATCCACGAACTCGCAGCCGCCGTAGTAGCGCCGGCCCGGATACCCTTCGGCGTACTTGTTGGTGAGCACGCTGCCGGTGGCTTCGAGCACGGCCCGGCTGACGAAGTTCTCGGAGGCGATCAGCTCCAGCCCGAAGTTCTGGCGCCCGCGCTCGTCCGCGATCGCCTGGTGGATGTCGGGGTCAACGGCCTTCAGCGAACGGAAATCGGACATCGCGAGCTCCTCGGTTGAGAGTCACGGCGCCGGAAGACGCGCGGGCGGCTTCCGGCGTTCACCTGGTTCCAGGCGGTCAAGGGAGCGTCGGAGAGGAGGGGCGTCAGGCCCCTTGCGGCTCCTCAGGAGGCTCGCCACCCTCCGCGGCATCCGTGGGCGCCGGCGGGGGGGCGGGAGCGACGGCCTTCTTGGCCGGCGCCTTCTTCGCCGCGGGCTTCTTCTTCGGCGCCTCGGCGGGGGGCTCGGCGAGAGCCGCGTTGGTGGGGGATGCGGAGGCCTCGGCCGGCGCCGCGGGGGGCTTCTTGGCGACGCGCTTCGAGCCGCTCGGCCGCTCGGCGACGCGGTGCGCCTCCTCGGCCGGCTTCTGTTGCTTCAACCGCTTCGACCGGCGGTGGCGCCGGCGCTTCAGCTCACGATCTCGCTCTCTCATGTCCTCTCCTTGGACAAAACCCGGCCCGGCCTCGACTGCCGCTGTCTCCTCATCTTTCGGGCGGTGCCAGCTTGCCGCACGCACCGCCCGGATGTCAACAAAAACAGAGGACTTCCGGTTCCGGGCCTTCCTTGACGGCCCTGGTGACTCCCTCTATAGGGGAATGTTGCCGTGCTTCTTCGGCGGCACGCTCGCCCGCTTGGCTCCGAGCTGCCGCAGGGCGCGCACGATCTCCGGCCGGGTCCGGCGCGGTTCGATGATCGCGTCCACGAAGCCGCGCTCGGCGGCGATATAAGGATTCGAAAACTTGGCGCGGTACTCGGCCACCTTCTCCGCCCGCACCCGCGGCGCGTCGCCGCCCGCCTCGTCGAGCTCGCGCCGGTAGAGGATGTTCACCGCCCCCTCCGGCCCCATCACGGCGATCTCGGCGGTGGGATAGGCGAAGTTGACGTCGGTCCGCAGGTGCTTGCTCGACATCACGCAGTAGGCGCCGCCGTAGGCCTTGCGGGTGATCACGGTCACCTTCGGCACCGTCGCCTCGGCGTAGGCGTAGAGGAGCTTCGCGCCATGCTTGATGATCCCGCCGTACTCCTGCGCGGTGCCGGGGAGGAATCCCGGGACGTCCTCGAAGGTGACGAGCGGGATGTTGAAGGCGTCGCAGAAGCGGACGAAGCGCGCCCCTTTCAGCGAGGCGTCGATGTCCAGCACGCCCGCCAGGTACGCCGGCTGGTTGGCGACGATCCCCACGCTCCGGTTGCCGATGCGGGCGAAGCCGACCACGATATTGCGCGCGTAGCGGCCGTGGACCTCGAAGAAGCGGCCATCGTCGACCACCTCGGCGATGAGCTGCTTGATGTCGTACGGCTTGTTGGGATCCTCGGGCACCAGGGTGTCGAGCGCCGCGGACTCGCGGTTGGGGTCGTCGTCGCTGGTGCCGGCCGGCGGCTCGTCGAGGTTGTTGCCGGGGAGGTAGGAGAGCAGCTCGCGGATCGCCGCCAGGCAGGCAGCGTCGTTCGGCACCGTGAAGTGGCAGACGCCGCTCTTCGCCGCGTGCGTCGAGGCGCCCCCCAGCTCCTCCTTGCTCACCTCCTCGTGGGTGACGGTCTTGATCACGTCCGGCCCGGTGACGAACATGTAGCTGGTGTCTTCGACCATGAAGATGAAGTCGGTGATCGCCGGCGAGTAGACCGCGCCCCCGGCGCACGGCCCCAGGATGGCGCTGATCTGCGGCACCACGCCCGAGGCGAGCGTGTTGCGCAGGAAGATGTCGGCGTAGCCGCCCAGGGAGGCCACCCCCTCCTGGATGCGGGCGCCGCCGGAGTCGTTGAGGCCGATCACCGGCGCCCCGTTCTCGACGGCGAGGTCCATCACCTTGCAGATCTTGGCCGCGTTGGTCTCCGACAGCGAGCCGCCGAAGACGGTGAAGTCCTGGGCGAAGACGTAGACCAGCCGGCCCGTCACCATCCCGTAGCCGCAGACCACGCCGTCGCCGGGGATGGTGACCTTCTCCATCCCGAAGTCGCGGCAGCGGTGGGTGACCAGAGCGTCGATCTCGACGAAGGAGCCGGCGTCGAGCAGCAGCTCGATCCGCTCGCGGGCGGTGAGCTTGCCCGCCGCGTGCTGCTTGTCGATCCGGTCCTGGCCGCCGCCGAGCTCCGCGGCGGCGCGGCGGCGGTTCAGCTCTTCGATCCGTTCGGACAAAACCTGGGCCATGGCGCGGGGGATCTTATCCCAACCCTTCAATTCCTGGGGGAACGGAGCGAGACCACGGCGCCGAACAGGCCGGCGGCGGCGCCGAGGAGGATCAGGAAGGCCACCTGTTGAGGCCCCAGGAAGTCGAGCGCCAGCACGGTGGAGAAGAGCGAGCCCTTCCCCCGCGCGTGGAGCGCCTGGTAGGTGGCGAAGAGGGCGGCGCTCGCCACGCCGCCGCCGATCAGCCCCTGGAGCAGCCCCTCGACATAGAACGGGCCGCGGATGAAGAACTCGGTCGCCCCCACCAGCCGCATGATCCCGGTCTCCTCGTTGTGCAGGTAGGCGGTCAGCCGGATGACGCTGGCGATGGTGAAGATGGCCGCGCCGAGCAGGGCGGCGACCAGCGCCAGCCCCACCGCCCGCACCACCGCCACCACCGTCGCGAGCTGGCCCAGCCACTCGCGGTCGTCGTCGACCATCGTCACCTCCGGGCGCTTGCGCCACTCCTCCAGCCACGCCTCGCGCCCCGCCGCCGCGGTCCGCGGATCGAGCCCGACTTCGAGGGAGGCCGGCAGCGGCTCCTCCTTCCAGCCGGCGACCAGGTTGGAGAGGCTGGGGAAGACGTCCTGGAAGCGCTTGCGGGCCGCCGCCGCGGTCACCGTCTCGACCGCGGCCACACCCGGCGCCCGCGCGGCCTCGGCGGCCAGCCGCCGCAGGTCGGCCTCCGCGGTGTCCGGCTTGAGATAGATCACCACCCGCATCTCCCCCCGCCAGCGCTCGACGGAGGCCGAGAGGTTGCCGCTGACCAGCAGGAAGGCGCCGCCGATGAATAGGCTGACGGCGATTGTGAGCACGGCGAGCAGGCTCACCTTCCACCCCCGCAGCAGGTTGATCGCGGCCTCGCGGAAGAAGTAGCGGAGCGCCTGGAGGAAACTCATCCGCCGGCCTCCTCCGGCGGCGCTTCGGGCTCGGGATCGTCCGGCACGGACATCTCCGGTCCCTGGTGGCTGCCGGCGAGCGGATCGAGGACCGGAGGATCGGTGCCGACCAGCTCCTGGTCCTGCACCAGCCGCCCGCGCTCAAGGGTGAGCACGCGGCGGCCCACCCGCTGGATGGTGTCGCGGTCGTGGGTGGCGAGGATCACCGTGGTCCCCCGCAGGTTGACCTCCAGGAAGAGCCGCAGGATCTCCCGCGACAGCTCGGGATCGAGGTTGCCGGTGGGCTCGTCGGCGATCAGGATGTCCGGATCGTTGATCAGCGCGCGGGCGATCGCCACCCGCTGCTGCTCGCCGCCCGAGAGCTCGGGGGGGAAGGCGTTCAACCGGTGGGCGAGCCCCACCCGCCGCAGCGCCTGATACGCCTGCTTCTTCTGCTCCTGGAGGTCGATCCCGAGGAGCCGCGGCAGGTAGGTGACGTTCTCGAAGATGGTCTTCCGGGCGATCAGCCGGAAGTCCTGGAAGACCACGCCGATGGTCCGCCGCAGGTAGGGGATCTTGCTGCGCGGGATCGACGAGACGTTGCGGCCGTTGACCAGGATCTGGCCCGAAGAGGGCACTTCCTCGCGGAAGATCATCCGCAGCAGCGTCGTCTTGCCGGCGCCGCTGGCGCCGGTGAGGAAGACGAACTGCCCGCGCTCGATGTCGAACGTCACCTCGTCGAGGGCCGCCTGGCCCCCGGGGTAGAGCTTGGTGACGTGGAAGAACTGGATCAAGGGAAGGCACCGGGAAGGGGACGTTCGCGGCCTGCGACCTCACCCTCGGTCCCTCTCCTGAAGGAGAGGGAGGGCCCGGCTGGGGCCGCATCGCAGTCGTCCCCCTTCTCCTTCAGGAGAAGGGGACAGGGGATGAGGTCGCAGGCCGCGGAGGCCGATCGAAGCGAGGGCATGCGATGGCTCCGCCCTACTCCGCCGGCCCAACGACCGGCTCCCGCTCCAGCGCCTGCTTCATCATCTGCTGCACGGCCTTCGGCTCGGCGCGGCCGCCCGAGCGCTTCATCACCTGCCCCACCAGGAAGCCGGCGACCTGGACCTTGCCGGCGCGGTACTGCGCCGCCTGCGCCGGGTTCTCGGCGATCACCTCGCCGACCCAGCGCTCGATCTCCGAGCTGTCGGAGACCTGCGCGAGGCCCATCCGCTCGACCGCCGCCGCCGGCTCCTCGCCGGTCGGCGCGATGGCCGCGAAGACCTCCTTGGCGGCGCTGTTCGAGAGCGTCCCCGCGTCGACCATCGCCACCAGGGCGGCGAGGCGCGCGGGCGCGATCGTCCGCGCCAGCGACCTCGCGCGCTCCCGGACGTCGCGCAGCACCTCGCCCTGCACCCAGTTGGCGATCCCCTTGGGATTCGACGGCAGCTCGGCCGCGGCGGCCTCGTAGTAATCGGCCAGCTCGCGCAGCAGCGTCAGCACCCGGGCGTCGGCGGCGGGCAGACCGTACTGGGTTTCCAGGCGCGCCCGCCGCGTCCAGGGGAGCTCGGGGAGGCCGGCGCGGAGGACTGCCATCCGCTCCGCCGTCACCACCAGCGGCGGCAGGTCGGGCTCCGGGAAGTAGCGGTAGTCGTGCGCCTCCTCCTTGCTCCGCAGCAGCCGCGTCGTGCCGGTCGTGGCGTCGAAGCTCCGGGTCTCCTGCGCCACCCGGCCGCCGGATTCGATCAGCGCGGTCTGGCGCTCGATCTCGTGCTCGATCGCCCGCGCCACGTTGCGGAAGGAGTTGAGGTTCTTGACCTCGGCCTTGGTGCCGAGCCGGGTTTCGCCCCGCCGCCGCACCGAGACGTTGGCGTCGCAGCGCAGGCTCCCCTCCTCCAGGTTGCCGTCGCTGGTCTCCGTATAGAGCAGGAGCTGATGGAGGGTCTGGAGATAGTCCTGCGCCTCGGCGGCGGTCGCCATGTCGGGCCGCGAGACGATCTCGACCAGCGGCACGCCGCAGCGGTTGAAGTCGACCAGGCTCTGACCCGGCAGCGCGCCGCCTCCCGGCGCCTCGTGGAGCAGCTTGCCGGCGTCCTCCTCGAGGTGCAGGCGCTCGATCTGCACCGCCTTGTCGTGCTGCGCCAGCGGCACCGTGCCGTTCTCGGCGAGCGGGCGGTCGAACTGGCTGATCTGATACCCCTTGGGGAGATCGGGATAGAAATAGTTCTTGCGCGCGAAGACCGACGTCTCGCGGACCTCGAAGCCGAGCGCCAGGGCGAGCCGCACCGCGAGGTCGACGGCGTGGCGGTTCGGCACCGGCAGGGTCCCCGGATAACCCAGGCAGACCGGGCAGACCAGCGTGTTGGGCGGCGCACCGAAGCGGTTCGGGCACCGGCAGAACATCTTGGTCTCGGTCAGGAGCTGAACGTGCACCTCCAGCCCGATGACTGCCTCGTAGTTCGCCTCGTAGCCCGCCTCGTAGTCAGGGTGCGCCATGCGGCATGGAGTTTACCGCAGCCGGGGAGACCGGTCATGGAGGCCGGCTTGACTCCGTTGCCGGGCGACTCCACAATAAATCATGAAAAGCCCACTGAAGCCGTCCGTGCTGGGCCTCCTGCTCCTTGCTCCCCTCAGCGCCCTGCCGTCCGGCGCCCAGCTCGCCCCTCTCGGTCCGGAGACCGTCGTGGTCTCCGACGGTAGGAATATCGACTACTGCTCACAGGTCATCGGTCATGCCGACCGCAGCTTCACCATGGTCTGGACGGAGCGCCCCGGGGGGGAAGCCTTTGCGCTGTGGGCGCAGCGGTTCGACGGCACGGGCACACGCGTGGGCACACCGATCCGCGTCGACACGGCTAGCCGGGTGAGCCGGTTCCTGAGAAGCATCGCCGCCCAGGCCCGCGGAGCGCTGGGCGACATCGTGGTCTGGCACTCCTACCTGGAGATACCGGGGCACACGGCCTCGCTCTTCGAAGAACGGGTCCTCTCGGCGGGGGCGCCGTCGACGGTCACCACGCCCGCCTTTGTGGACCAGCTCTTCCCGCGCCCCGTCGGCGGCTATCTCGGCACCTGGCCGACGAAGCTGGGCACCACCTCCTGCGAGCTCCTCGACGCCGCCGGCCACCCGGCGAGCCCGGTGGTCCGCCTCAAAGGAGCTTATGTGTCGGTCGCCCAGGCGCTGGATGGGAGCTTCGCCGTGGCCGCGTTCGACAACACGATCCCGGGCGGCCGACTCGTCGTCCAGCGGTTCGGAGCGAGCGCCAGGCCCCTGGGAGCCCCGGTCACCCTCACCGACGTCGAAGCGGCCCAAATAGCCTCCGCACCGGACGGCCGGACGGCTCTGAGCTGGATCGACAACGGGACCAATCCCCGCAACCCGTCCTCCACGGTCCGCCTTCAGTTCTTCAATCCTAACGGCACGCCGGCGGGATCTGTCCATGAGGTCGCCCCGCCCTCGGCGGGGGTCTATGGCGCCCCCGAGATGGCGATGGACCGTTCAGGCCGCGCTCTCCTCGTCTGGACCAGCGCCGCCGGCCACGTCATCCAGCTCTGGAGCCCGGAGGGAGCCGCCAGCTCGCCGCTGGACCTGGCAGCCAGCCCGATTGAGCTCGGCCGTGGCGCCTTCTGCGTCAGCGCCGCCGCCGCCGGCCGCACCTGGGTGGTCGCCTGGTGGGCCTTGCTGCCGACGGGAGAGCCCGCGGTCTTCGTCCGCCGGTTCTCCTCGTAGCGGCGAGCGCTCACCTCTTCAGGAGGCGCTTCACGAGCCGGACTGCGGAGAGCGCCGCGTACTGGAGCTGATGGAACGGCATCTCGGTGTCCCGCCGGTAGTCGCCGAAGCCTTCGATCTCCAGCGCGGGCTCCGGCGCGGACCGGCCGTGCGCCTCGACGCAAAGGATGTGCGGCAGATCGGGGGCGTCAGGATAGAGCTCGTGGCGTTCCAGACCTCTCAGCTCGGGATGGCGGCTCTCGCCGCGAGCGCGGGATTCCACCGTCGCGAAGCCGGCCGCCCGCAGGACCCGGATCAGCGTGTCCGGGTTGTAGAGGAAGCGATGGCCCCAGCCATAGAACGACCGGTTGAGCCGTAGGCAGTCCTCGACCGCCTCCGGGGCGCCTTTCCATTGCCCGGGGTGATACTGGGTCGCCCACACCCAGTCCAGATTCGGCGTGGTGAGACGGAGCACCCCGTCGTCCGCCAGCGCCCGGCGGCAGTGCCCCAGGAACTTTCGCGCGTCGGGCAGGGACAGGTGCTCGAGGAAGTGCTCGGCGAAAATGAAGGAACAATCCGCGAACGGCAGGCCCTTCGTGACATCCCGCACCACGTCGACCGCCGGGTAGGGCGCGAGATCGACGTTGACCCAGCCCGCGAGGGCCTGGTCGCCACAACCGACGTGAAGCTTCGGTCCGCTCAATGGGGGCCGGCCGCCGGGATGAGGCCGTTCTTCTGCACGATCGGCCCGATCTGGTATCCAGCTTCGAGAAGCTGGCGATAGATCCAGCGGTAGTGATCCGCCATCCAGAACTGAAGGGCCTGGAACGCCCGTTCCTCACCCAGCAGCTCTTTGTCCGCCCGATACTCGAGATAGCACACGATCAGGTGCTCATAGCCGGAGTCCTCGGAGTCGGCGCCGTCCGGGTATCCCACCGGAACCTTGGGGAATACCGCGCGAAGCTCCTTCTTGGCGGCCTCGGTCTTCTCGTGGTTCTGCATGAGGAAATGATGGAGGTTCTCGTGGACGAACGTCGAGAGCAGCAGATCGTCGTCCTTCAGGTGGCGCACGCTCAGGGTGAGGACGGGGTGGCTGTGCGGGATCATCTGGGGCGAGCTGTCGACGATCACCGTAGGGGTGAAGATCCACGGCTTGACGTCGTAGGTCCGCAGGAGCCGCAGGAGCTGATCCCGCGTCTGCGTCTCGGCCGCGTCGCCATGCTGCATCTTGATCTCGATCGGAGCGGCCTGAGGCTGAGCCCCGGTCGCGGTGCCGGCGAAGACGAGCACGGACATCCCCCAAATCCAGGCGACTTTCATCGGATCTCCTTTCCGCTGTCAGAATATATACGTGCCACCTGCCGGAAATGACTACGGCTAGAATCCCTGGCGATGTGCAAGCCTCTTCCCGTCCTCGTCGTCCTCCTCCTCGCCGGCTGCCGCTCCAAGGTCCCGAACCTGGACTCGCCCGGCAAGACGATCGTCTGCCTTGGCGATTCGATCACAGTCGGCGTCGGCTCAGGGCCTGGAGAGTCGTACCCGGAGCGGCTCGCGGGCAAGCTGGGCGTCGACGTGATCAACGAGGGAGAATCCGGCGATACCGCGGCGCAGGGGCTCGCCCGCCTGGACCAGGTGCTCGCCGACGACCCCTGGATGGTGATCGTCGAGCTCGGCGGCAACGACATCCTCCACCAGGTGCCAGCCGAACAGACGGAGCGCTCCCTGCGCCAGATCCTGGCGAAGCTCCTCGCCGCCCGCACGGTCCCCGTGCTGGTCGAGGTGGACGCCCCGTTCGGCGCCTCGTACAAGGGAATCTACGGACGGCTGGGCAAGGAGTACCACGTTCCCGTCGTCGAGGACGCCATCGGCAAGATCCTCCGCGACCGCGGGCTCAAGAGCGACACGGTTCACCCCAACGCCGAGGGGCAGAAAGTGCTGGCGGACGCTATTGCGGACGAGATCGGGCCGATCCTGAAGGCGCGGGCCCGTAGGCTTCCATGAGCCGATGGAAGCTTGCAATGGGATTCCGCAGCCTTTCACCCTGACAGGAATGCAGCTACTTGCAAGCCCCCAGCCGCCGCCCCTTCATGTGCGTGACCACGGCATCCTGCCCTTCCATTTTCGTCGTCAGCACGCCTTCGGAGCTGTCGCCGTTATAGGTCGTCCGATCCGAGAAGGTGTAGCCGGCGCACACTTGGGTGTAGGAGAGAGTGTTGCCCTCCAATTTGAAATCCTTGATCGTGCAGTGCCTCTTCAGGGCGCTGTTGTCCAGGAAATCATGATCCGCCCGCGCATCACCATTGATGCCTTGGGCCTGGGCCGCTGTGATGCAATAGGTGCGGGTTTTCTCCGCCTCGCCAGCGACCGTGGACTTGAACTCCCACTGACCGACATTCGCGCGTTCTGCCGCCTGCAGCGCCGGCGCCGCGGTGAGAGAGAAGGCGATCAGTGAGAGCAGGACGGGAACGTTCAAATTTTTCATAGGCCTCCTGGGCGGACCGATGGGGTCGAGCGTCGTAGGCACTGTACACCTTCGGAGCCGCCGGCGCAATGGCGAGTGCTCTCTGGAGTCTCGGCACGAGATTTTAACTTCAAAGAATATACGGTCTCACCACCTCTTGACAATTTTTCTGCAATGGGTAAGTCGAAACCACGTCCTACTAATGCAAGGAACGTATTTTTCCATGACATCGAATTCTTCGCTATCGTTTTTTGACTAACAGAGCGCTCATCATGAGGCCCGCCCCTCCGACCCTAAACGTGGCCCTTGGCAATTCATTCCCATGGGCCCTCTAACGCAATGGTCTCTATGAGAGCGCCAGAGTGTTCGCCAAGAAGAGCGACTTGAGTCTCTGCTACCTCTGCACCTCTCACATCAGTGATGCTCGCGGCTTCGAGATACTCGCGAAGGGCTTCTTCCACGAGCGCGCTGATGTCCCTATTTCTTATCGCAGCTAGATCGCACAGTTGCTCCGTCAAGGAAGCTGTCAGCCTAATCGTCATAAAGGTCCTCAAACAGAAAAACGCTTCCTTTCCGCGAAGGGTCAACTCGCCACTTGGGTTGTGCGCCGTTTTTTAACGTTAATGGCCCTTTCGCGGAGGAGCTTGGCCTCGAACTCCGAGTAGTAAGCGAGAACCCGTCGCGGATCATGTCCAAACTCAGCCGAAATCTGGTGGCGGATCTCTCGAATTTGGTCGATTGCTGGGTCATCCTTTATCTTTGTCTTCATGCTTATCTCCTAGCAATTCCAGGGGGGTGACGAGAGAGGGAATGAAAACACCCAGGAGGGTATTTATCCTGCGGATGTGGCCAAATTTGTTTGCGTTCGCCAAGTGCCTGCAATTCCATGTCAGCAAGAAATCGCACTTATGATAAGAGGCAAGGGCCAAGTGGAGAGCATCACCAACAGGATCATTGGGCATTACGTGGTTAGAGATGTATACCTCCACAATGTCGAGAACAGTTGGGCCCATCGTTACTACAGGGATAGGCTCCATGAGATCCAGGCAACGATCCCGATTCGGGAAGTCACCACGGCTCAGCTCGGCAATGACGGCGGCACTGGTGACGAGATCATAGGATTGATCCGCGTTATCCCACCATTGCTGAGTCCAGTCCCGGCGAGCAACCATATCGGGAGCCGTACGGCTCTCGAAGTAGAAACTAGGTATGGAGGTCTCAATGTAGATACGGGGTCGCATCGTCAATACTCACTTCTTTAATCTACTCCTTCCGCCCCATCCCCGCAAACATCCCCAGAACCGCTAAAATCTCCGTGTGCCACTCCCCCCTACCCTGCCACAGACCATCCCCCTCCTCCAAGGCCCCAGCCTCCACGCCGGCACCTGGGCCTGGCGCGCCACCCTCGGCGACGTCGAGGTGCGGTTCACCGGGAGGGGGCCGGAGGGGGACCGCGAGGAGGTGCTGCGGCGGATCGAGCCTGGGGCTCCCCCTCTGGCCTGGGCGAAGCAGATCCACTCCGCGACGGCGCTGCCGGCCCAAGCGGGTTTCTGCGGCGAGGGGGACGCGTTGATCACGGAGGAGGCGGGGCTCGCGCTGTCCGTCATCACCGCCGACTGCGTGCCGGTCCTGGTCGCGGGGCCGGAGGGGCTGGCGGCGATCCATGCGGGGTGGAGGGGGATCGTGGGCGGGATCATCCCCAGGACCCTGGCGACGATGAGGGGCCGGCCGGCGGAGTGGACCGCTTGGGTGGGGCCGGCGATCGGGGTCTGCTGCTATGAGGTCGACGAGGAGGTCGCTTCCCAGGTGGTCGGCGCCAGCGGTCCGGAGATCTCGATCCCCGGGCCGGCGGGAAAGCCGCATCTCGACCTGCCCGGCGCCGCCCGCCTGCAACTCGTCCAGGCCGGTGTGGGCGACGTGGTCGTCCTCCCCCGCTGTACGCGGTGTGACGAGGCGACGCTCTGGAGCTATCGGCGGAATGGGAAGAGAGCGGGGCGTAATCTTGGTTTGATCTGGAGGCGCGGCAGCGCGGATTGACGATCTCCAGATCGCCTGACTGCGGCAGGAAGCGCCAAATCCCTGCAAAAATAAGGAGTTGCATTGAACGACACCTTTGCCGATGACCTGGCCGCCATCGCCCGGATCGACGTGGTGCCGATGATCCTCGACGTCGTGTGCCGCACGACCGGGATGGGGTTCGCCGCGGTGGCCCGAGTGACCGAAGACCGCTGGATCGCCTGTGCGGTGCGCGACGAGATCCAGTTCGGCTTGCTGCCCGGCGGCGAGCTTGAGGTCAAGACCACCATCTGCGACGAGATCCGCGACAGCGGCGCGGCCGTGGTCATCGACCACGTGGCGGAGGACGAGGATTTCTGCGGCCACCCCACGCCGCGGATGTACGGCTTTCAGAGCTACATCTCGATGCCGATCCACCGGCCGGACGGCCGGTTCTTCGGCACCTTGTGCGCCATCGACCCACGGCCCGCCCGCCTGAAGACGCCCGAGACGATCGGCATGTTCAAGCTGTTCGCCAACCTGATCGCCTTCCATCTCGACGCGCAGGACCGCCTTCATTTCAGCGAGAAGGCGCTCCTGGACGAGCGGGAGACCGCGGAGCTGCGCGAGCAGTTCATCGCCGTGCTCGGCCACGATCTCCGCAGCCCGCTGGCGGCGGTCGGCGCCGGCGCGACCGTGCTGAGCCGTATGCCGCTCGGCGAGAAGGCCACGCCGGTGGTGGCGTTGATCCAGCGCAGCGTCGGCAGGATGGCGGGTTTGATCGACAACGTCCTCGATTTCGCCCGCGGCCGTCTGGGTGGCGGGCTGGCGCTGGCCCCGGCCGTCGACTCCGGGCTGGAGGGGGTGCTGGAACAGGTCATCGCCGAGCAGCGGGCCGCCTGGCAGGATCGCGAGCTGGTGACCGAGATCGCGTTGAACCGGCCCGTGGCCTATGACGGCCCGCGCATCGCCCAGCTCTTCTCCAACCTGCTGGCCAACGCTCTCACCCACGGCGATCCCGCCGGGCCGGTCCGGGTGTTCGCGCGGAGCGGCGACGACGGCTTCGAGCTCTCCGTGGCGAATCTCGGCAAGCCGATTCCTCCCGAGACCCAGGCCTCTCTGTTCAAACCGTTCTCGCGCGCCTCGGCCCGTCCGGGTCAGCAAGGGCTCGGCCTCGGCCTCTACATCGCCTCCGAGATCGCCCGGGCGCATGGCGGTTCGCTGGAAGTGGCCTCTTCGGAGGAGATCACGCGCTTCACGTTCCGCATGCCGGCTCAGAGTAGGTAAACGGCGCTGAATTGCGCCAAATTGGCGCCGAACATTGTTTTTCCCGTTTTTTCATTGTTTGGCGGCCTCAAACATTGTTTTTTCCGCTCCAACAATGTTTGAGTCCGAAAAACAATGTTCGAGCCCGAAAAGCGCTGTCAAAGCCCGAAAAACAATGTCAAAGCCCGAAAAGCTCTGCTAAAGCCCGAAAAGCACTGTTTCAGAGCTTTGAGGGCTCTGTCTGGCCGCGCGCCCGCACCCCGCGGGGATCGCGGCCGAAGGCGCGGAGCTGGCCGCAGGCGGCGCTGACATCGTCGCCGCGGCGGCGGCGGACGGTGGCAATCCAGCCGCGCCCGCGCAGGCGCTCCTTGAAGGCCTCGATGGCGGCGTCGTCCGGCGGCACCATGCGGTCGCCGAGGACGGCATCGGGATTGATCGGGATCAGGTTCACCTTGGCGCTGAGGTTCGACAGCAGCCTTGAGAGCTTGTCGGCGTCGCGGAGCGAGTCGTTGACGCCGCGGATCAGGATGTACTCGAAGGTGAGCTTGCGCCCCTTTTCCAGCGGGTAGCGCTTGAGGGCGGGGATCAGCTCGGCGAGCGGATAGGTGCGGTTGATCGGCATGATCCGGCCGCGCGCCTCCTCGTCCGGCGCGTGCAGCGAGACCGCCAGGTTCGGCCGGCGCTCCCAGCCCGCCATCTCTTCCAGGCCCGGGAGGATGCCGACGGTGGAGACGGTGATGCGGTGGGGCGAGATCCACTCGGTCAGGATGTCGAGCGCGGCCTTGACGTTGCCGAGGTTGAGCAGCGGCTCGCCCATGCCCATGAAGACGATGTTCAGCCCTTCCATCGGCAGGCCGCGGTCGGCGCGGATGGCGTTCACCTGGCCCACGATCTCGCCCGCCGTCAGGTTGCGCCCCGCGCCCCAGTAGCCGGTGACGCAGAAGGCGCAGGCGAGGGCGCAGCCGGCCTGGCTGGAGATGCAGAAGGTGTGGCGGCCGCGGTCGGGGATGTCGACCGCCTCGATGGTGGCGCCATCGCGCAGCCGGAAGAGGTACTTGCCGGTGCCGTCCGCCGAAATGTGCCGCGAGGTGATCTCGGGCAGGCCGACGCGGAAGCGCCCGGCGATGCGGTCGCGCAGCTCCTTCGGCAGCTCGGTGATGCCGGCGATGTCGGGGACGGCCCGCTCGTAGAGGGCCTGATAGATCTGCTTGGCGCGGAACGGCCGGTCGACCACCGGCGCCAGCGTCTCGGCCAGGCGCTCGCGCGAGAGGCCGAGGAGGTCGACGCGGTCGTCGGAGGTTTCAGGGGTCGGGATCATGGGAAGAACAACAGAAGAAAGGGACTTCAGGGACAGCAGGGACGACAGGGACTTCAGAAGGGCAATTCTTTTTGGTCCCTGGAGTCTCTGCTGTCTCTGAAGTCCCTTGTTTTTGTTTTCAGCCGACGACCCGCCGGCGGCGCAACCGGCGCGTGGGATCGATGCCGATCGACTTCAGGAAGTTGAGGTCGCGGCCGTCGATCTGGAAGGCGGGCTCGCCGGAGGTCGGCCAGCGCGGCGCGGTCAGGGCCACGGCCTCGGCGTCCTCGACCTCGCGCTTGCAGTCCACCAGGAGGTAGAGGGCGTAGCCCTCCTCGCGGATCTTGCGCAGCGTGCGATTGATCTCCGACGACTCCGAGATGGCTTCGGAGAGGGCCCGCCGCAGATCGCGCAGCATCGAGTGCAGCTTGTCGTCCAGCTTGTTTCCTCCAGGCTTTCGGTAAAGCCGGTCTCTACGAAGAGAAACCCGAGGCGATTATCGCCTCCGCCCTACGGGGTGTCAAACCTTTACCCGGGGTGCAACAAGACGCGCCAACCCTAGATTCCCCGGGGCTTTTCGACCAGGACGCCCTGAGAAGGCCGCATGGTACTCTACGCGGCCATGGCGCAGCCGATCGAGTCCGTGGCCCGCCCGCCGGGAGCGTGGCATTCCCTGGAGCCCCCCCCGCGCGAGGTCCAGCCGCTGCCGGGCGACGTGTCCCCCCGCCGCTATTTCCGCGTCGTCCTCGACGACGGCATCACCGCCATCCTCGCCAATTATCCGGAAGAGGTGCGCGCCGTCTGCCCGCGCTTCCTGCGCACCACCGGGCTGCTGACGGCGGCCGGCGTGCGGGTGCCCCGCGTGCTGGCGGGCGATTGCGACGAGGGTTGGATGCTGGTCGAGGACCTCGGCCCCCGCACTCTCGGCGAATGGGGGCGCGGCCGCCCCTGGAGCGAGGTCGAGGGCTATTTCGAGCACGCGCTGGAGATCCTCCGCCGCGTCTCCCGTCTGCCGGTGGGCGAGGTGGCGGCCCTCAACCCCACGCTCGGCCGCGAGCTCCTGAGCCGGGAGCTGGCGCAGACCTGGGAGTTCTTCCTCGAGCCACGGGGCCTGGTGAGCGGTCCGGCCCTGGCGGCGGACCTCCGCGCGGCGCTCGACACCCTCTGCGCGAGCCTCGGCGACGAGCCGGCGGTTCCCTGCCATCGCGATTTCATGGTCCGCAACCTGATGCCGCTGCCGGACGGCGGCCTGGTAGTGCTCGATCATCAGGATCTGCGGCTGGGTCCGCCGCTGTACGACCTGGCCTCGCTGCTCAACGACACGCTCTTCCCGCCGCCGGCGGCGGAGGAGGCGCTGCTCGCGAAGGCCGCGGTCTCCGACGACGCTCGCCGTTCGTATCACCGCGCCGCGGCCCAGCGCTGCCTGAAGGCGGTGGGGACCTTCGCCAAGTTTGCTCACCTGGGCGCGGACCGCCACGTGCCGCTGATCGCGCCGACCCTGGCCCGTTTCGTGAAGCATTTTTCACAGATCCCGGAGGGCGCGCCCCTGGCGGCGCGGCTCCGGGAGGCCTGGAGCCCCGCTCTGGAGACCCCCGGTCACGCTGGTTCTGTTACACTGGGCGCCTTATAGAGGTGGCCCTTGAGGGGCGTAGAAGCAACGCCCCGGGAGAACGTTATGCCTTCCCTCGGAGTCCCTGAGCTCGCGATCATCTTCCTGATCATCATCGTGCTGTTCGGCGCGAACAAGATCCCCCAGATCGGCAAAGGCCTTGGAGAGGGGATCAAGAACTTCAAGAAGGGGATCAAGGAGGGCGACGAGGAAGCCGCCCGGATCCCCGAGAAGACCGGTCCCAACCCGTAGGTTCTCGCCGGAAGCCTGATCCTGTTCGTGTCGGTGCGGCACCGTCCGGTGCCGGATTGGCGTTTCGCCGCCCGGAAGAGCTCCCGGGCGGCTCCCCGCCGGGAATCAGCGGGCCGATTCCATGCGGGACGAGCGGAGCGAGCCCATCCTGACCTCTTCCGCCGGTGAGCTCTTCGTCACCGTCTTCGCCGTCTTCGCCAGGACGGTGGGGTTGCCGGCCTTGCGGTGGTACTCCACGTACTGGGCGAGCACCTGCCGGACGTAGCCCTGCGTCTCCTGGTAGGGAGGAATCCCCTTGTAGCGCTCCACCACGCGGGGGCCGGCGTTGTAGGCGGCGAGCGCCAGGTCCAGATCCCCCTTGTAGTCCTTGATCAGACCGCTCACGAAGCGGCTGCCCACCTCCATGTTGACGTACGGGTCGAAGAGATCGCCCTTGATGCCGTAGTCGGAGGCCAGGTCGGGGATGACCTGCATGAGGCCGCGCGCGCCTTTGGACGAGCGGGCGCGGGGCGAGAACCCGGACTCGACGGAGACCATGGCGGCGAGCAGCAGGCTGTCGACGTGGTTGCGCTCCGCCGCCAGCGCGATCACCGCGCCGTAGGGGATCTGGTGCAGGAACCGGCGTTTCTCCTCGACGCCGGGGCCGAGCAGGGAGAGTTGGTGCGACGCCGTGGGGGCCGGATTGGCGGCGGCATCCAGGTCGTGGGAGCGGAACGCATGGAATCCACGGCTCGCCGCGCCGGAGCCGGCGACCAGAAAGCGCTCTAAGTCCTGGGCCTGGGTGGAAGCATCCAGACGGGGTCGGTAATTGGGATCGGCCGGCGCGGTCTCGGAGCGAGTGGGTTCGAAAGTCAGCGCCAGGAAAAGGATCGTTGCCAGGGTGGTCAGCGGGACTCGGAGTCGGAAGTGGTAAGAATTACGTGGATCGGGGCTACCTTGGTACGGCGTTCGTTCCATGCGTGGGTGTCCTCCCTATCTGCGAGCCCGCTCCTTGAAGATGAAGCGAGCCCACGGCCGCATGTGGTCTACAGAAAACGCGCACACCCCGGTTTCCACCCGGGGTCGCACCGGATACGTAGCAATGGAAACAGGACCAGATCGATACAAATTCCCGGCGAGGGGGAATCGCGGGCGCCCGCGGCGCTCAGCCGCTCAGGACGAGGAGGGCTCGGGCAGGACCGAACCGTTGGAGCGCCCCTTGCGGCGCGGCTGCCGGCGGCCGGTGAGGTCGTAGTCCTCGGCTCCGATGCCGAGGTCCGAGACCTTGTTGCGCAGGGTGTTGCGGTGCACGCCGAGGGAGCGGGCGGAGCGGCAGAAGTTGCCGCGGTTGGACTTCAGGGAGGCCACGATGAACTGGCGTTCAAACTCCCGCCGGGCCTGCTCCAGCGTCACTCCACGGCGTACGAGCTCATCGACGATCTGGTACAGGCGTCCGTTGAGATTTTGATCGGCCAAAGGCGTTGTCCCTCGGAAGGCGGAAGCTGACAGCTTAGCACAGACGCCCGGCCCCGGGCGCCTGTGCCGATCCCCCGGCTACTTCGGATCGAGGCGGTCGCCGAGCCGGATCGGGTACCGCGACTCGATGATCTTGGCGACCGAGAACCGCTTGTGCACGGAGAGCACGGCGAGCTCGCCCATGACGATCGGCGGCAGCCCGGTGCGGTTCTCGCGATAGATGGTGAAGACGTCGCCCGGAGTCGTGTCCTCCGCGCCGATGTCGATGTGGACGACGTGGTCGGCGCCGAGGGCGAGGAGGTCGTCGCGCACGAAGACGATCGACGGGGCGTGCGCGATCTTCTCGCCGGCGGCCGGGAAGTTCACCGGCCGCAGCGGCGTGCTGCGGCCGAGCGGCACCGGCTCGGGCTCGAACGGCTTGAGCACGGCGCCGACGACGAGCGGATCGCAGGACTGCACGATCTCGGCGATGGCCGAGGTCTGCTGGACCGACAGGATGCGGACGCGGCCGACGTACCGGTAGTAGCGGCCGACCACCTTGCCGAGGTTCGGGTGCACCACCGGCTGATCGGCCACGATGGCCTGGAACTGCGTGCCGGGGAGCAGCCCGCGGTCCTTGCCGCCGTCGACGTAGAGGATGTCCCCCGCCGTGAGGCCGAACTTGACGGTGTTGGTGGTGCTGCGCCAGGTCCCCACCTTCCAGCCGGTGGAGCCGCGGACGTAGTTGTCGAGCGACAGCGACTCGTACTCCGAGCCCACCACCGCGTAGGGGAAGACCTCGTCGATATCGCCGACGTAGCCCTGGCAGTAGATGTCGGTCTCGGCGCCCAGCGGCACCGGGTTGCCGGTGGCCCGCGCCGCCTCGACGACGCCGGCCGGCGGCGCCACGCTGGGAGCGGCCGCGCCGGGCTCTCCCGGAGCGCCGGTGGCGGTCGACCCGGCGGCGCCGTTCTGCGTCAGGCTGGTGGCCGGCGCCACGTTCAACCCCAGGATCAGCGGGTCGCCGGGATAGATCCAATGGGCGTCCTGGACGTACTTGTTCTTCTCCCAGATCTGCGGCCAGAGGTAGGGATCGCCATAGTACTTCTTGGCCAACTGCCAGAGGGTGTCCCCCTTGGCGACGACGTGGACCTGATCCGTCGCCGCCGGAGTCGGCGGATTCCACGCCGTCCAGTGGCCGTTGACGAGATGAAGACCCTGCGGCGGGCGGTCCGACGCCTGAACGGCGACGGAACCGGCCAGCAGGGCCACGAGCACGAAACTGGTACGCCGCACTCTCATGAAGACCTCCTGCCACCCTGGGAGGACACAACTATAGTCGAGCTTCTATGGATTAAAATAGAACGATCGCTTGGATCTGTCAAGTTTTACCGGCCGGAAGCTCAAGGGGTGGTTGAGGGTTGGTTGGGTGCCCTCACCTCCCCGGCCCTCCTCTCCCAGCCCTCCACCCGCCCCGCCGGGGAGAGGAGGGGGAAAGACAAAAGCCAAAGAAGTCTCGATCCTGTCTTGCTTAGCCCCTCTCTCCCCGGCTGGGTGGGTGGAGGGCTGGGAGAGAGGGGTTGGGGAGTGAGGGGCTCCCCCGCTACTTCAGCTTCCCCCGCCGCTCCTCCGCCACCGCCGCCGCCGCGCTGCCGGGGAAGCGGCGGTTGACCTCGCGGTAGGTCACGCGGGCCCCCTCGACGTCGCCCATGGCTTCCAGGCACTGCCCCTCCTTGAGCATGGCGTCCGGCACCTTGTTCCCCTTGGGGAAGCGCTCGACGGCCTCGCGGAAGGCGGCCAGCGCTCCCTTGACGTCGTTGCGGGAGTAGCGGCATTCGCCGATCCAATACTGGGCGTTGTCGGCCAGCTCGCTCTTCGGGTTGGCCTGGAGGAAGCGCTGGAAGCTCGCCTCGGCGTCCACGAAGTGCCCCTGGTGGAAGAGCGTGTAGCCGCGGTCGTAGAGCGCCTGGTTGGCCGGCGACAGCCCCTCGGGCGAGGCGGGCTCCTGAGGGCCCCCCGCCTGCGGCGCGGGCGCCGGGCTCGGCGGGGCGGCGGGCAGGGGCGTGGCCGGCTCCGGCCGGAGCACCGGTTTCGGCGGTGGCGGCGGCGAGGGGAGGGGCGTCGCGTAGGGCTTCGGCGTGCTCGGAGGCGCCGCGGTCGACGGTTTCGGCGCCGTGGCGGCCGGGGCGTGCCGGGGGGGCGGCGGCTTCGGTCCGGTCTCGGGGAGCGCGATGTCGACCTCCTCGATCGGCTCGGCGGGGGTGACCGGCTGGCGCGCCGGCTCGCGGCGCGGCTGCTGGGGCGCGGGCGCCGGAGCGGCCGGGCGCGGCGGCGTCACCGCCCGGGGCTCCTCGTAGGAAGAGCTCTTCGGCGGCGGCGAGGAGGGCGGGGGCGAGATCGGACGCGCGGGGGCGCCGCCGTTGCGCGATTCCACGGCGGCCATCTGCTGGCGGAGCTGCGCCAGCTCCACCTGGTTCATCGCCGACTCGCGCTGCAGCTCGAGGATGCGCGCCTTGAGCGCCTGGATCTCCTGCTGCTGGCTGTCGTCCGGACGCAGGGCCGATCCGGCACAGCCGGCGACCGCGAGGCAGAGAGGGAGGAGGAGGATGGTGAATCGCTTCATGGTCCTGCTTGGGCTCCGTAGTCCGCTCTAGGTCGAAGGCTTGACGGGCTCCGGGGCCTTGGCGGCCAGGGGGTCCGGCTTGAGCTCGGGGATCAGCTTCAGGTACGGGCTCTGCGGGTACTGGTCCCGCAGCAGCGCGAAGGTCTTGAGGGCGTTGTCGGGCTCGTGGCTGTCGCGGTAGGCGAGCCCGAGGTTGAACATCACCTTGTCGCGCTCCTTGTACTTCGGATAGGTGAGCAGGAGGTACTCGTAGCGCTCCACCGAGGCGAGCGGCACGCCGAACCGGGCATAGAAGTAGCCCACCGTGAACTCGTGCTCCGCGAGGTTGCTCAGCACCACCTGCATCTGCGCCTGGGCCTGCGGCGCATACTCGCTGGTCGGATAGAGGCGGATCAGGTCCTGATAGGCGTCCAGCGCCTTGCGGGTGACGTTCTGGTCGCGGTCCGGCTTCTCCATCCGCTTGGCGAGGCTGTTGGCGATCTGGAACTGCACGTAGGCCGACTGCTCGCTGGTGGGGAAGCGGTTGAGGAAGTCGCGGTACTTGGCCTCGGCCTGGATGTAGTTGGCGTTGTTCCCCTGCAGGTAATAGGTGTCGGCGGCCAGCAGCAGGGCCTCACGGCCGATCGTCGAGTTGGGCTCGACCTCGAAGGCGTGGGTGAAGTAGGGGCGCGCCTTGTCGTACTTGTTCTTCGCCAGCAGCTCCTTGCCCGCCTTCAGCGACTCCTCGGCGGAGAGGTGCAGGATCGGGTCGGTGGGAGCGCCGCCGCTCTTGCAGCCGCCGGCGAGGGTGAGGCCGGCCACGGCCAGCAGCAGGAGGGTTCGTTTCAAACCGGGTCTTTTCATACCAGCTCCGTTCATACCAGCTCCGTCCGGGCGCGCTGCCGCAGCTCGGACATGACGCTCAGGGGATCGCCGGCGCCGAAGATCGCGGAGCCCACCACGACCACGTCGACGCCGGCGGAAACCACCCGGGCAATGTTATCGCGGTCGATGCCGCCATCCATCTCAATCTCCACGGGGAGCCCGCTTATTTCGATCATCCGCTTCAGACGGCGGGCCTTGTCGAGGGCGCGGGGGAGGAAGGCCTGCCCCGAGAAGCCGGGGTTGACCGACATCACCAGCACGTAGTCCAGCCGCGGCAGGGCGTCCACCAGGATCTCCACCGGCGTCGCCGGATTGATCGCCACCCCCGCCAGCGCCCCGGCCTTGCGGATGCGCTCGAGCAGGCGGTCGAGGTGGACCGCCGCCTCCCAGTGCACGATCACCCGCGAGGCGCCGGCCGCCAGGTAGTCGTCGAGCAGCCGGTCGGGATTGGAGACCATCAGGTGGAGGTCGAGCGGCAACTTGGTGTGGGAGTGGATCGCCTTGAGCACCGGGATGCCGAAGCTGAGGTTGGGCACGAAATGGCCGTCCATGACGTCCACGTGCACCAAGTCGGCGCCCCCCTTCTCGATCAGCGCGAGAGAGCCGGCGATGTCGGCGAGGTCGGCGGCGAGGATCGAGGGGGCGAGCCGCATCAGGGAGCTCCTTCGGCGGTTGCGACCACCACCGAGACCGCGTCCTCGCGGCTCAGCGGGTGGCCGGGAAGCGGGAACTGCCGCAGGATCACGCCGGCGGCCACCCCTTCGTAGCGCTCGAACTTGACGTTGCCGAACTTGAAGCCGAGCTGTTCGAAGTAGGGGCGCACCTGGTCGTAGTTGCGGTAGACGAGGTCGGGCATCACGTAGCGCTCGTTGGGAGCCGCCATGGCGAGCAGCAGGTCGACGCCGGTCGCCGGCGCCACGGCGGCGTTGGCGTCCGGATCCTGCTCGATCACCGAGCCCGGCGCCTCGTGGTTGGGGGCCAGCGCGCCGAGGATGCGGCCGAGGGCGAGGCCGGTGCCCGAGATCGCCGCCTGGGCGCCCGGCAGGGTCTTGCCCTTGAGGTCCGGCACCGTCACCCGCCGCGGTCCCAGCGAGAGGAGCACGGTGACCGGGCTCCCCTTCTTCACGAAGGTCCGCGGATCGGGGGTCTGGCGGGCGACGCGGCCGGCGGGCACCTTGTCGTCGTAGCGGCCGGCGCCGTCCTTGCCGCCGTCCTTGCTGTGCAGCACCAGCCCCTGGTCGCCGAGGGCGTTGGCGGCGTCGGTGCTCGACATCCCCAGCACGGACGGCACCGTCGTGACGCCGCTGCGCACGAAGACGCTGAACGCGGTGTAGGCCGCGAGGCCGAAGACCCCGAAGAGGAGCACGGCGTAGGCGAGGCATCCCATGCCACGGAGGAGCTTCGACGGCATCCGGGGGAGTCTACCAAAGGCGGGGGTAGAATCCGCCGGATGGGCTCCGCCAGGAAGACCGCGCCGCAGCTCCCCCCTCTCGGCGCCCACTGCTCGGTGGCTGGGGGCATGCCGAACGCGATCGCGCGCGCCACCTCGCTCGGCTGCACGGCGGCCCAGATCTTCGTCAAGAACGGCAGCCAGTGGCGGTGGAAGGAGACCGGCGACGAGGAGGCCGCGGCGTTCCGGGCCGACCACGCGGCCAGCGCCGTGGGCCCGCTGGTGGCCCACGCGAGCTACCTGATCAACCTCTGCAGCGCCGATCCCGCCCTGCTGGCGCGCTCCCGCGAGGCGCTGGCGGACGAGCTCGCGCGCTGCGAGCGATTGGGGGTGCAGGGGCTGGTGCTCCACCCCGGCGCCCATCTGGGAGCCGGCGAGGAGGCCGGGGTCGAGCGCGTGGCGGCGTCGCTGGACGCCGTGCTGGCCGGGCTCCCCGGCTCGCCGGTCCGCGTGCTGCTGGAGAACACCGCCGGGCAGGGCTCCTGCCTGGGGCACCGGCTGGAGCACCTGGAGGCCATCCGCGCCCAGGTCGCCGCGCCGGAGAGGGTGGGGATCTGCCTCGACACCTGCCACGCCTTCGCCGCCGGTTACGCCCTGCACGAGCCGGCCGGCTATGCGGAGCTGTTCGCGGAGGTCGGGGAGCGGATCGGCTGGGACGCCCTGGGGTGCCTGCACCTCAACGACTCGCTACGCCCCTTCGGCTCGCGCCGCGACCGCCACGCCCACATCGGCGAAGGGGAGATCGGCCTCGACGCCTTCGCGAGGCTCCTCCACGATCCGCGGCTGGCGGAGGTGCCTATGATCATCGAGACGGAGACCGGCGACGACCTGGAAGGTCATCGCCGGGATCTGGAGACGCTGCGGGCGTTGGTCATCCCCCCGGCCGCAGGCCGGCGGGGAGGTTCTTCATCAGGTCGAACCAGATCACCACGAACATCAGCAGCAGGATCATCACGAAGCCGACCTGGCTGATGATCTCCTTGAGGCGGAGGGAGAGGTCGCGGCGGATGACCCCTTCGACCGCCAGGATGAAGATCTGGCCGCCGTCGAGGATGGGGATCGGCATCAGGTTCATCACCGCGATGCTGATGCTGATGAAGCCCATGAGCTGGAGCAGGTACTTGAAGCCGATCCGCGCCGCCTCGCCGCTCTGCTTGGCGATCTCGATCGGACCGGCGAGCGCGCTCTTGGCCGAGAGCTGGCGAGTGAAGATGCGCCCCAGGATCTGGAAGATCTGCTTCACCGTCTGCAGGCTGTAGCGCGCCCCCTCATAGACCGCGCGCGCCGGGCCGAAGCGCTGGTAGAAGCCGATCTGCACCCCGATCTTGCCGCTCCCCGCCTCGTTGCGGGGGACCACGGTGAGGAACTGCGGCTGGCCGTCGCGGATCACCTCCACCCGGATCTGCTGGCCGGGGCGCGGCGACACGGAGTCGATGAATGCCTGCTGGTCCATCACCGGCCGGCCGTCGACGGACTGGATCTCGTCGCCCGGCCGGAAGCCGGCGGCCTCGGCGGGCTGCCCCTTGATGACCTTGATCACCTGCGGCCGGACGCTGGGGATCAGGCCGGCGAAGTCCCCCACCTCGTAGCGGGGCACCCGCTTCGGCTGCACCATGGCGCGCAGCACCTTGCCGTCGCGGCGCACGGTCAGCGGCACCTGCTGGTCGGGCGAGCCCATGAGGACCAGCGCGGCGTCCCCCCAGTTGTCGATCGACTCCCCCTTGGCGGTGAGGATCAGGTCCCCCCGCTTCAGCCCGGCCTGGGCGGCCGAGGTGCCCGCCTCGACGCCGCCGATGAGCGGCGGCATGTCGGGGAGGTTCATCACCTCGATGCCGACCATGAAGACGATGGCGAAGACGGCGATGGCCAGGACGATGTTGGCCGCCGGTCCCGCCAGGTAGACGAGGACGCGCTGCCAGCGCGGCTTGTTGAGGAACTCGCGGGGATCGGCGGGATCGACGTCCTCGGGGTTCTCGCCGCCCAGCCGCACGTAGCCGCCGAGGGGGACCGCCGAGAGGCGGTACTCGGTCTCGCCGTGCTGGTACCCCCAGAGCTTCTTGCCGAAGCCGACGGAGAAGGTCATCACGCGCACCCCGAAGGCCTTGGCCACCAGGAGGTGCCCGGCCTCGTGCACGACGATGATCACGCCCAGGGCGAAGGCGAAGGAGAGGAGGGTATAGAGGCTGCTGGTCAGAAAGTTCATGCCGATTGGATCCGATCCGGTCGATTGATCCGGTCAAAAGTAGAGCCGACGATTATACCCAACGGCGGCAGGACGGTGAGGATTCCCAGGGTCTTACGGCGACGGGAAGCGCGCCGGGAAGCCGGTGCCGAGCACCCAGAGGCTGAACAGCAGGACGGGAGCGGCGAACAGCAGCGCGTCCACGCGGTCGAAGGCGCCGCCATGGCCGGGCAGGATGTGCCCCGAATCCTTCACCCCCGAGCTCCGCTTGAGCAGCGACTCGACGAGGTCGCCGATCTGCGCCGCCACGGCGGTGAGCGCGGCGGCGACCAGCAGCCCGGGCTCCAGACGCCCCCGCCGGCAGACGTCCCAGACCGCGGCGGCGGCCAGCGCCACGACGAAGCTGGCGGCGGCGCCCTCCCAGCTCTTCTTGGGGCTGATCACCGGCGCCAGCTTGTGGCGGCCGATCCGCGATCCCACGTAATAGGCGGCGGTGTCGCCCAGCCAGACGATGGCCAGCAGCAGCACCGCGATCCAGGGGTCCATGAGCTGCAGGAGGTCGAGGGCGGCGAGGGCGACGGCGAAATAGGGGAGGCCGAAGGCGAGGGCGCCGAGGGCCGGCAGCGCCTCCGCCAGCGGCGTGCGGGCGAACAGGGTCAGGGTGCCCAATCCGACCGCCAGCAGCAGGGCGGCGCCGAACAGGTCGAGACGCAGCGCGTCGGCGCTCAGCGGCATGGAGGCGGCGTAGCTGAGGGCAAAACCGGCCCCCGGCACCAGCAGCAGCAGGCTCCGCAGCGGTGCCCGCGGCGCCTGGGGACGGAGGATCTCGACGTACTCCCAGACCGCCACCTCGATGACGGCGGCCATCAGCGCGAAGAACCACCACCCCTTGAACAGGAAGATCGCCGCCAGGACGAGCGGGGCCCCGATGGCCGCGGTCAGGAGCCGTTTCATGGCGGAACGAGCCGTCAGCCCCGCAACCGGCCGGCGGCGAAGACGTCCGCCTCTTCCGGGTGCGTGACGCCGCCGAACCGGCGCTCGCGGCGCTGGAAGTCGAGGATCGCCTCGTAGAGGTCGCGGCGGCGGAAGTCGGGCCAGAGGGTCTGGGTGACCCAGATCTCGGCGTAGGCGATCTGCCAGAGCAGGAAGTTGGAGACCCGCAGCTCGCCGGAGGTGCGGATCATCAGGTCGGGGTCGGGCTGGCCGGAGGTATAGAGATAGCGGCCGATCGTCTCCTCGTCGATGTCGGCCCGGCGGCCGGCGGCCCAGTCGGCGACGATGCTGCGGCAGGCGTCCACGATCTCGGCGCGCCCCGAATAATTGAGGGCGATGTTGAAGCTCATGCCGCGGCAGTGGGCGGTCGCCGCCAGGGTCGCCTCCAGCTCGCGCACCACCGAGGGATCGAGCTCCCGCCAGCGGCCGAGCACGTTGAAGCGGATGTCGTTGTCGACCAGCGCCTGCCGCTCCTTGCGGACGTACTCCTTGAGCAGGTTCATCAGCGTCCACACCTCGAAGCGCGGGCGCTTCCAGTTCTCCACCGAGAAGGCGTAGAGGGTGAGGACCGGCAGGCCGAGCCGGGCGGCGGTCTCCACCGCCTCGCGCACCGAGGCGACGCCGGCGCGGTGCCCCTCGACCCGCGGCAGGCTCCGCCCCTTGGCCCAGCGGCCGTTGCCGTCCATGATGATGGCGACGTGGCGGGGCAGGCGTTCCATGTCGATCCGCCGCACGAGGAGCTCTTCGGGGGAACCCGGGTCGGCGAGTTTGGACAGATCTGCCATGGTTCGAAGTTCCTAAGTTATCACAGGCGCCGCCGGCGGCTCTTCCGGGGGCCATCCCGGTTCGCCGTTCGCGCTCCATTCCTGGGGATACCAGACCTGCTGTAGCACGAGACCGTGCGCGGGAGCCGTCGGACCCGCCTCCCGGCGAGGGCGGCCGGCGAGCAGGGCGGCGAAGCTCTCGGGCGTCCGCCGGCCCGTGCCGACCTCGATCAGGGTCCCCACCAAAGCACGAACCATGCCGCGCAGGAACCCCGCGCCCACCACCCGGAACGCCAGCTCACCTCCCTCCCTCTCCTCCCAGCGCGCGGAGACGATACGCCGGAACGGCTGTCCATGCGAGCCCCCGGCGAGGGCGAAGGCGGAAAAATCGTGCCGTCCTGGCAGTACGCTCGCCGCTCTGGCCATCCGTTCGACGTCGAGACCGGCCGGCGCCGGGGCCACGAACAGGGCGTCGAGCGGCGAGATGACGGGGGCGCCGCTCAGCCGGTAGACGTACTCCTTGGCCGCGGCGTGGCGGCGGGCATGGAACCCCGCCGGCATGGCGGCGGCGGCGAGCACGCGCACGTCCGCCGGCAGGAATCGATTGGCGCCATGGACCAGCCCGCGCTCCGGAAACGGCCGCGCCAGCTCCAGGTGCGCCACCTGCCCGCGGGCGTGCACTCCGGCATCCGTACGGCTGGCGCCGGCGATCCGCACCGCCTCGCCCAGCAGGCGCTCCAGCGCCTCCTCGACCACCTGCTGCACGGCCAGCGCGTTCTCCTGCCGCTGCCAGCCGGCATAGGCGGCGCCGCGGTAGGCGAGGGTGAGGCGGTAGGTGGGCATCAGGGAGCGGCCCTCCGCCAAGGCGAGGAGACGATATGGCCAGAAACCCGGTCCGTCGAAGGGTGTAGAGACGCTCCCAGCCCGTCCACGACACCCTGTGCAGGCCACGGGGACGGCGGGACGTCTCCTCGAAGGGTTTGTCGTTTCATCCGCCACTCCCCGTGAGGAGGCCGCCAACAGAAGCCACTGCTGCCCCATTCGGACCTTGCCGGCGGCGACGTTCAGCCCTCCGAAGAGACGTCCCGCCGTCCCCATGGCCTGCACGGGGTGTCGTGGACGGGCTGGGAACGTCTCTACATTCTCCGACTTCGACGTTTCCTTCGCCCCCCAGGGGGTCGGGGGGTGAGGGTTCGGGCGGGGGCTGCCTCCCCAGTCTCAATCTCCCCAGCAGGACCAGCGCGGCGAACGGCCCCCAGATCCCCAGGTACACCCACGGCCAGAGCGCTACCCCCGCGAACTGCGGCAGGTAAGAGAGCAGGATCAGCGCCGAGAGGGCGAGCCAGGCGGCGTCGCGGCGCAGGGCGGCCCAGGGGAGCACCCAGAGGAGGTACCAGGGGTAGACGGTCGCCGAGCAGAGGAGGAGGCGGCCGAGGAGACGGCCGGTGCCGGTGGCCGGATCGCGCTCGCGCAGGGAGGCGGCCACGGCGGCGGCCAGGCCGGCGGCGAGGAGGAGCTTGGCCAGGAACTGCGGGTATAGATAAGGGTAGAGGGGATTCAGCCCCTGATAGATTCCGGTCAGGCTCTTCAGACGGTCGAGCCCGTGGGCGAGGGCCGGCGCGGCACCAATTGCGGCGAGCAGGCGCCAGAGCGGCTCGAAGAGGGGGCCGTCGAACTCCCAGGAGACGCCGTAGGTGACCAGGCCGGGTGGCACGCCGCCGGTCGCCACCACGACCGGCAGCGCCGCCACCGCCACCAGGCCTCCGGCGGCCCCCAGGAAGCGCCAGGGGCGGCCGCTCTGCCGCGCCCACATCGGCAGCGCGGCGAAGGGGACGAGCCCGGCGAGCACCCCGGCCGCGGCCAGCGCCGCCGCCCCTCCCCGCCGGACCGGCGGCAGCAGGAGAAGCACCGCGCCCACCACCGCCGCGGCTCCCAGGACGTCGACGTGTCCCATTCCCGCCACCTCCAGCGCCACCAGCGGATTCCAGGCGTACCAGACCGTCCTCCCCTCGGGCAGGCCGAGCTTCCGGGCGACGAGGAGGAGGAGCCAGCAGGCCGCCAGATCCGCTCCGGACGCCATCAGCTTCCAGGCGGGCATCGGAAAAGGCGTCCGAATCGCTATACTGAAGGCCGCGAGCGAGAGGGGCGGGCAGGCGGTGGGGATGGATCGGTGAGGCCGCCGCCGCCAGATCTCGTCGCGGAGGGGAGTGAGCTGTTCAGCCGCCGGGGCCAGGGCATAAGGATTGAAGCCCGCCGCGGCCACCTTCCCATCCCAGAGATACCGCAGCACGTCGTCGGATAGACTCGGCGGGAGCGGCAGGAGCGGGAGCCGCAGCAGGAGGGCTCCCAGGAGGAGCGCCCCGCTTACCCGGCCGCGCGCGGCTTCGAGCCGCAGGGCCGCGAACAGGAGCATGAGGAACGCCGCCCCGAGAAGGGCCAGCGTCGGAACCAGATGATGAGCCAGATCGAAGACCAGCAGCAGACCGAGATTCGCCGCCACGAGCGGCAGCGCGAAGGCGACCGGCCCCGGCCGGCGGCGTCCGGGCACTGACGATGAGCTCCCTCTGGGCGCCGGCCCTGCTGGCACTCTATTACTCCGTGCTGGTGGTCCTGTCGTTTTTCGGCCTCCACCGGCTGATGCTGGTGGTGATCTATCTGCGCACCGGCGGGCGCCGGCCGGTGGCGCCGCCGCCGCAACTGTCCGCCGACCCCGAAGCCTGGCCGGTGGTGACGGTGCAGCTCCCACTCTACAACGAGATGTACGTGGCGGAGCGGCTGATCGACGCCGTCTGCCGCCTCGACTATCCGGCCGGCCGGCTGGAGATCCAGGTGCTCGACGACTCGACCGACGAGACCACCGAGATCGTCGAGCGCATCGTGGCGGCATACCGGGCCGAGGGGATCGACATCCGCCTCCTCCACCGCGTCGACCGCACCGGCTTCAAGGCCGGCGCCCTGGAGGCGGGGCTCAAGGTCGCGCGCGGCGAGCTGCTCGCCATCTTCGACGCCGACTTCGTGCCCACTCCCGACTTCCTGCGCCGCTCGGTCCCCCACTTCCTGGCCGATCCCAGGCTCGGCCTGGTGCAGGGGCGGTGGGATCACATCAACCGCTCCTACTCGCTGCTCACCCGGGTGCAGGCGATCCTGCTCGACGGCCACTTCATGATCGAGCACTCGGCGCGCAACCGGAGCGGCCGCTTCTTCAACTTCAACGGCACCGCCGGCATCTGGCGCCGGCAGGCCATCGAGAGCTCGGGGGGCTGGGAGCACGACACGCTGACCGAGGACCTCGACCTCTCCTTCCGCGCCCAGCTCCAGGGATGGCGCTTCCTCTATCTCCCCGGGCTCAAGGTCCCCTCCGAGCTGCCGGTGGACGTCAACGGCTTCAAGAGCCAGCAGTACCGCTGGGCCAAGGGCGCCGTGCAGACCGGCCGCAAGCTGCTCGGCCGGGTGGTCCGCGCGCCGTTGCCGCTGAAGGTGAAGATCGAGGCGATCGTCCACCTCACCAACAACGCCAGCTACCCGCTGATGGTGCTGCTGTCGCTGCTCATCTTCCCGGCGATGATGATGCGCCGCAGCACCTCGACCCTGGTGCTGCTGCTGGTCGACGTGCCCCTGTTCCTGTCGGCGACGGCGTCGGTGCTGACCTTCTACCTGATGAGCCAGTTCGCAGGCAACGACGACTGGCGGCGGGAGCTCCGATTCCTGCCGGCGGTGATGTCGGTCGGCATCGGCCTGTCGGTCAACAACGCCAAGGCGGTGATCTCCGGCCTGTTCCACCAGGGGGGCGTCTTCGTCCGCACCCCCAAATACCGGATCGAGAAGGCCGGCCAGAACTGGACCGCCAAGCGCTACCGGGTGGCCAAGGATCCCACGCGCCTGATCGAGGCCGTCCTCGCCATCTACTTCCTGGGCTGCACGATCTACGCGACGGCGGCGGGGATGTGGCTGTCCATCCCGTTCCTGCTCCTCTTCGTCCAGGGGTACGGCTACATGGCGGTGCTCAGCTACCTGCCGTCGGTGCGCGACTGGTGGGAACGGATGAAGGCGGGAGGCGCGGCGGCGGGCGCCGCGGGGGCCGGCGGGTAGCGAATTTTTCAAGATTGCAAGCGCTGCGGCTAAGATAAATCATGGCCCTGCCAGAGCGTCAGACCAGCCCTCAGGTGACCTTGCGGCCGGCGGCTCCGCGCGATGCCGACCTCCTGCGGCAGTGGCGCTCCGAGACCAGCGTCCGCCGCTTCCAGCCCCTCAACGAGCTCCCCACCGCGCAGTTGCGCGCCGACGTGGCCAGCCAGCGGATGGCCGACCTCTACCGTGGCCGGGGCGAGAAGTTCCAGTGGATCGTGCAGGTGGACGCCCAGCCCGCCGGCTGGATCACCCTGGTGGTGAGCAACTGGGAGCACGGCCTCGCCGAGGTCGGCTACGCGCTGTCGACCGTGTTCCAGAGCCGCGGGGTGATGAGCGACGCGCTGGCCATCCTCCTCGACGACCTCTTCCACAACACCCTGCTGGAGCGGGTCGAGGCCCGCTGCGCCATCGAGAACATCGGCTCGCAGCGGGTGCTGGAGAAGAGCGGCTTCGAGCGCGAGGGGCAGCTCCGCGGCTACTTCAAGCTGCGCGGCCGGCGGGTGGACAACTACCTCTACGCCCTGCTGCGTGAGGAGTACCTGGTCCGCCACCCGCGCGCGCCGCGCAACTGAGTCAGGGCAGCTTCAGGTCCGTCTCCGCCGTCGCGATCTTGCCGCTCAGGGCGTCGTAGGCCGCCACCACCATGTGATCGGCCTTGCCGCGCAGCTTGATCTTCGTCTCGTATTTGACCACCTTGCCCGGGGTCGGGGGGTGGTCGGAGGTGAGGGTGACCGGCACGATCGGGATCTCGGCCGTGTTGCCGGCGGCGTCCGAGGCGGCGAACCGGAGCTCGAGCTGAGCGGTGAACTTCTTTCCGGACGGCACCACCGTCATCAGGTCCACCGGCAGGCCGAGGGTGATCGGGATCTCCGTCTCCCTCCCCCTGGAGCGCGCGATCTCGCCGAGCTTCAGCGGCATGGTCAGCGCGCCGGGAGGGCTGCCGAAGAGGAGCGCGCTCTCCACCTTCATCGTCACCTCGGCCTTGCGGGAGAGGTCGAGGAAGCCGGTGCGCGACCGGATCCTGAGGTCGCTCCGCCGGACCTCCAGCTTGACGTCGTGGGTCTTGTCGTTGTGCTGCCAGCTCGGCGAGAAGCCGAGCCAGTAGAAGGAGCGGGTGTCGTCGCGGGACATCGCCAGCGCCAGCCCCCGGTTGGAGTTGAGGATCGGCTCGCCGCCGGTCTCCTTGGCGAGGAACTTGAGCGAGCCTTCGATCTCCTGCTCGGCGTCGCTGTTGAAGGCGGCCGAGGCGGGACCCGCGGCCTCGGCGTCCGCCGCTCCGGTCTGCACCCCGGGCACGTCGATGGGGTACAGGGTGTAGCCGAGGAGGTTGGCGGTGGCGGCCAGCGGACCGAAGACCTTCTCCCCGTCCGCCAGCTCCCGGGTCGGAAGGCCGCCGTTGCCGGAGGTGAAGCTCTGGGCCGAGAAGGGCCAGCCGCCGGAGAGGAGGAGCATGACCTTCCGCCCCCGTGGCGCGGCGAAGGCGCGCATCGTGGACACCGCCGCCTGGACGTCCCCTTCGACCTGGCGGATCAGGGTGGAGGCGTAGGCGCGCTGCTGGTCGTTCAATCCACCCCCGCGCGTATTGAGGTCCAGCGGGGCGCCGTCGCCGACCGTCTGGCTGGCGAACGACAGGTCGTGCGCCAGGGTGCGGCTCTCGATGATGCGGTCGAAGCCGTGGGTCTTGCGGGTCATCGCCTGATCGAACGCCTTCGCGAGGTCGGCCTGCGATCCCGACCAGTTGGAGAGCATGGCGAGCCGCCCCCCGTCGTAGGCGACGATCGCCATCCGGTCGTTCGGTCCGAGGCGGCCGAGGTCGCCCTTGAGCCCCTTGAGGACGACGTCCCGGTTCGAGGCGACCGAGAAGTAGTCGTCGATGAAGACCAGGTAGTAGGTCCCCACCGGCCCTTCGGTGAGACCCTGCACGGCGGTCTCCGTTTTTGGGGCCCTCTCGGCGGCCGGCGGCGGCAGGGCGTTGCCGTCCTGCACCTCGGTGAAGTACTCGACCGGCACCTCCTTGCCGTCGACGCGCAGCCGGAAGTCGCCCGCCTCGAGGCCGGTGACCCGCTTGCCGGAACGGTCGGTCACCACCGCCTCGAGGTTGACGACGCGGACGTCGATAGACTCGCCGAACGGCGGCGGATCGTCGGCCGCGCGGGCCGTGGTCGCGAGGGTCAACGGGATCACGGCGAGGATCGCCGCGATGCGGAGAAGCGTGGGCCTCATCGGGGCCTCCAGGGTTCCCCTCATGGCCGCTTCAAGTCCGTCTCCGCCGTCGCGATCTTGCCGCTCAGCGGGTCGTAGATCGCGGCCACCAGGTGATTCGCCTTGCCGCGCAGGGTCAATTTGGTGTCGTAGCGCACGAAATGTCCGGGGGACGGAGGGTGATCGGACTTGAGAGTGACCGGCACTACCGGCACCACCGAGTCGTTGCCCAGTTCGTCCGACGCGGCGAAGCGGAGCTCGAGCTGCGCCACGTACTTCCCGTCGACCGGCACCACCGTCATGATGCTCACCGGCAGGCCGAGGGTGATCGGCAGCTCGGTATCCCCGCCGCGCGAGCGCGTCGGCGGGCCCAGCTTGATCGGCATCTGCAGGCCCCCCGGCGGGTTGCCGAGCAGCAGGGCGCTCTCCACCGCCATCGAGACCTCGGCCTTGCGCGAGAGGTCGAGGAAGCCGGTGCGCGAGCGCACCTTCAGGCCGGCCTGCCGGGCCTCCACCTTGATCTGGTGGCTCTTGTCGTTGCGCTGCCAGCTCGGCGAGAAGCCGAGCTGGTAGAAGGAGCGGGTGTCCTCCTGAGTGCCGGAGAGGGCCAGCAGGCGGTTGCTGTTGAGCAGCGCCCTGCCGCCGGTCTCCTGGGCGAGATAGGTCAGCGAGCCCTGGGTCTCCTGCTGACCGATGGTAGTGGAGACGTTAGGGATGCTGGCGGCGGCGCCGGGGCCGGAATCATCGGCGGTGACGCTGCTGCTGCCGCGGGCGAGCACCGGCGCGGTGGGAGAGGCGGGGTTCGGGCCGTTGATGTCCGCCAGCCCGCTGGGCTGCAAGCCGGGGAGGTCGACCGGGTAGAGGGTGTAGCCGAGCAGGTTGGCGGCCTTGGCGAGGGGCCCGAAGATCTCCTCCCCCTCGGGCACCTGCTTCTGCGGCAAGCCGGTGCCCCCTTCGACGTAGCTCTGGATCGAGAAGGGCCAGCCGCCGGAGAGCAGCAGCATCACCTTGCGCCCGTGCGGGGCCGCGAAGGCGCGCATCGCGCTCACCGCCGCCTGCACGTCCCCCTGCACCTGGCGGACCAGCAGCTTCTCATAGAGGAGAGACGGGGCGGTCTCGCTGGTCGGCGCCAGCGGGGTGTTGTCGCCGACGGACTGGCTGGAGAACACCTTGTCGTTGGCGTAGCCGGTCCCCTCGGTGCGGCGGTCGAAACCGCGGCTCGTGCGGGCCATGGCCGCGTCGAGCGCCCGCGCCAGGTCGGCCTGCGATCCCGACCAGTTCGAGAGCAGCGCCAGCCGGCCCCCGTCGTAGGCGACGATCGCCATCCGGTCATTCGGGCCGAGCCGCGCGAGGTCCTTCTTCATGGCGATCAGCACGGCGTTCCGCTGCGCGGTGATGGAGAAGAAGTCGTCGACGAAGACCAGGTAGTAGGTGCCGACCGGACCTTCGGTCAGCCCCTGCACGGCCGCGGGAGGGGCCGGCTCGCCCGCGGCCGGCGGGGCGGCGGCGCTCTCGGCCGGCGGCGGCAGGGCGTTGCCGCCGTGGACCTCGGTGAAGTACTCGATCGGCACCTCCTTGCCGTCGACGCGCAGCCGGAAGTCGCCCGGCTTGAGGCCGGTGACCCGCTTGCCGGAGCGGTCGGTCACCACCGCCTCGACGTTGACGACGCGGACATCGATCGATTCGCCGAACAGGGGGGGCTCGTCGGCCGCCCGCGCCCTGGGTGTGAGGGTGAGCGTGAAGACAGCCAGGAGCGCTGCCAGGAAGAGTAGAGCTCGTTTCATCGTTGCCTCCAAAGAAAGAATACTGCCTGGACATCAATACCGCAAAAGGGCAAGAAAGGCGCGTCGACCCATTTGCATCTCACTTCACATCCGTCTCCGCCGTCGCGATCTTGCCGCTCAGGGGGTCATAGACCGCCACCACCAGATGGTCGGCTTTCCCCTTCAACTTGATTTTGGTTTCGTAGCGCACGACCTTGCCGGGAGCCGGCGGATGGTCGGAGGTCAGGTCGACCGGGACGATGGGGATTTCGGAGTTGTTCCCGTCGGCGTCCGAGGCGGCGAAGCGCAGCTCGAGCTTGGCGTCATACCGGGTTCCCTCCGGCACCACGGTCATCACGTCCACCGGCAGGCCGAGCGTCAGCGCGATCTCGGTCTCGCCGCGCTTCTCGTGGGTGACCGAACCGAGCTTGAGCGGCATCTGGAGCGCTCCCGGGGGATTGCCGAAGAGCAGGGCGCTCTCCACCATCATCGACACTTCGGCCTTTTTGGAGAGGTCGAGGAAGCCGGACCGGGTGCGCACCTTGAGATCGCTCCGCGCCGTCTCCAGCCGGATCGAGTGGAGCTTGTCGTCGTGCTTCCAGCCGGGGGAGAAGCCCAGCCAGTAGAAGGAACGGGTGTCCTCGCGGGCGGTGGAGAGCGCCAGGGTGCGGTTGGTGTTGAGGAGCGGCTTGCCCCCCGTCTCCTGGGCCAGGTACTTGAGCGACCCCTCGATCTCCTGCTCGGCGGGGCTGCTGAGGCCGGTATCTCCAGGGAGTCCGGTCGTCACCACATTCTGCGTGGAGCGGGATGGGGCCTTGACCATTTCCGGAGCGGCGTCGTTGATGTCGGACGCCCCGCTCTGCACGCCGGGAGCGTCGACCGGGTACAGGGTGTAGCCGAGGAGGTTGGCCGTGGAGGCCAAAGACCGGAAGATCTCCTCTCCTTCCGCCAGCTCCTTGGTGGGCAGAGGGGAGGGGCTGCCGATGTAGCTCGCGACGGAGAAGGGCCAGCCGCCGGAGACCAGCAGCATCACCTTGCGCCCATGGGGTGCCGCGAACGCACGCATGGTGCTCACCGCCGCCTGCACGTCCCCCTTGATCTGGCGGATCAGGTTTTTCGCGTAGGCCCTTTGAATGTCGGTCAAGCCCGCCGGCAGGGCGGCCTGAGGGAGGGAATCGCCGTCGCCTGAGGACGCCGCGTCCGCGAACGCCTGATCGTTGAGCTCGGTGACGTGCTCGCCACGCCGGAGGCCGCCGAGGCTTCGGCGCGCCATCGCCTGGTCCAAGGCCCGCGCGAGATCGGCCGGCGAGCTCGACCAGTTCGAGAGCATGGCGAGCCGCCCGCCGTCATAGGCCACGATCGCCATGCGGTCGTCAGGCCCCAGCCGGCCGAGGTCGGCCTTGATCCCCTTGAGCACCACGTCGCGGTTGGCGGCGATCAGGAAGTATTCGTCGATGAAGACCAGGTAGTAGGTCCCGACCTTCCCTTCGGTCACCCCCGGTGTGGCGGACCTCTCCTCCACCTTGCCCGCCTCGGCCGGAGCGGCTGCGGCCTGCCCGTCCTGCACCTCGCTGAAGTACTCGATCGGCACTTCCTTGCCGTCGACGCGCAGACGGAAGTCGCCCGGCTTGAGGCCGGTGACGCGGTGGCCGGCGCGGTCGGTCACCACCGCCTCGACGTTGACGACGCGGACGTCGATCGACTCGCCGAACGGCGGCGGCTCGTCGGCCGCCTCGGCCCTGGGAGTGAGAGTGAGGACAGCCAGGATCGCTGCCAGGAAGGGGAGAGCTCGTCTCATCGGTGCCTCCAAGAGAAAAGATTCTAGCGGCCAGCGATACCGCAAAAGGGCAAAGAGGATGCCAGCGCGGCGGCAGGATCCCAAATCCTTGTGGAGACGAGAGTTATGAGAACGCGGGGGGAAGGGGAGGAGGGCGGGGCGTCCTCTGGCGAGGGCGCTCCCGTCCGCCGGGAGCTGGTACTCCGCCGCAGGCTCCGACCCCCTTCCGCGGTGGAGCGCGCCCGGGGAAAAGTGCCGCAAATTCCAGGGCCCAGCCCTTCGCGGCTCGTCAGGATCGCAGGCCAAGCCTGAAATCCTCCGCATGACCCAAAAATGCCGAGAGGTTTCTACGTCAATTCTCCGCAAAATTCAAAAAATATGCGAACAGATATGGCTAACGTTCCGCGAATTTCGCGAATTGCTATGCCTGCTGGGAGAAATATGCGGAGGCTTGGCGGATCATTGATTGAGAATAGCCGGGTCATGCGGAGCAATCCGAGCAAGTGCGCCGAAAAATCTCGAATGTCGCGGCACATTTCGGGAGAAACGCGGAGCAATTCACGGGTCATGCGGAGCAATCCGCGGGTCATGCGGAGCAATCAACGGGTCGGAAAGAGGATTCCAGCGCGTTCTCCGCAGGGGCGGCCACGCAGGGCCGCCCCACGAAATCCCGCGTACTAGTAGCCGGAGATGTTGAAGTGTGTCCGGAAGCGGTCCGAGCGAACGATCCCCTCGGCCACCTGGGCGATATGGCCATCGTGGAGCGCCCGCAGGTCGGATCTCCAGGTGTTCGGATCGGCCTGCTGCGGCGAGAGGCCGAGCAGGCTCTGGTACATCGACTGCAGCCGCTGCTCGGGGGTCACCCCCTTGAGCGAGATCGAGACGCGGCTCTCGTTGCTGTTGGCGATGTTGACCGCCGCGGTCACCAGGGCGCTGTAACCGCCGTCGCGGATGGCATTGGTCGTGCCGCTGGCATCCGGATCGGGCTCGCGCATCAGGATCCCCTGGTAGAGCGCGCGGGTGAGGTCGCGGGCCCGCTCGCCGCTCCAGGCGCCACGGCCGTCATGGTCGCCGTGATCGTCATGACCCGGGCGCCCGCCCGGCTGGTCGTAGCCCCCCGCGGGGAGCGAGCCGCGGCGGGAGCCGGTGACCTGGATGTTGAAGCTGCCGCTTCGCAGGTCGGCCGGCACCCGGTTGTCGGTGATCCGGTAGCCGATCCGCTGGACGCGGCTGGGGTTTCGCATCGGCAGGATCTCGAGGTCGACAGCCGCGTTGGCCGCGTTGCCGCGGGTGATCCGGATGCCGCCGCGATTGAGGTCGGTGAACTCGGTGACCGGGTAGAGCGGCGCGCGGGAGCCCGCGAGCTGGGCCTCGACGTTGACCCGCACGTGGGTCCCCTCGGTGACGTCGAAAGTGCCGCCCGCCTGCACCCGCGCGGCGTCCGACTTGTCGTCGATGTTGCGCACCAGGATCGTGATGCCGGTGACTTGGCTCTGCTTGACGGCCCGCTGCGCGTGCGCCGGCTGAGCCATCATCGGGCTGAGCAACGCCACGACGGCGGCTGAAGCGATGGTTCCGCTGGCTATTCTCATAACAAGATTCCTCTCTGTTGTCCTGGGGTTGGCGGCACACCGGACGCGCCGGCCGTGCCTGGAGCTTACGCGGACTTGAAAGAGCAAGAAGGGTGCCACGGCTGGGCTCCCTGGAGCTCTCCCCTCTACAGACCCAGCTTCGACAGCGGCACGGCCCGCGGGCGCACCTGCTCGAAGGTGCACTGCTCCGGCCTCTTTTCCGGACGCCAGCGCAGGAACCGGGTGCCGTGCCGGAAGCGGTCGCCGGAGAAGTGGTCGAAGCGCACCTCGCAGACCAGGGAGGGGCGCAGCGGCTCCCACTCGGTCGAGCGCCCCGTGCTCCAGCGGCTGGGGCCCCCCGGCGCCTTGCCGGTGAAGCCGGGGGGCTCGCGCAGGGGGAGCAGGACGGGCACCAGCTCCTGCCGCTCCTCGGCGGTGAAGCTGGAGGAGAAGCCGACGTGGTCGAGCCGCCCCGCGCCGTCGTAGAGGCCGAGCAGGAGCGAGCCGATCTGCCCTTCGTTCCGGCTCCCCTCCTGCGCCCAGCGGAAGCCGCCGACCACGCAGTCCGCCGTCCGCACCCGCTTGACCTTCACCATGCCCCCACGCTCCCCCGAGAGATAGGGGGACCCGGCGAGCTTGGCGATCACGCCGTCGAGCCCGGCGCCCCCCAGCTCGCGCATCCAGCGCGCGGCGACCGCGTGATCCGGGGTGGCCGGCGAGAGGGCGATCCGCCCTCCCGCGGGGAGCTTGGCGAACAGCGCCTCCAGCCGCTCGCGGCGGTCCGCCAGGGGGAGCTCGACGAGCGACCGGCCGCGCGCGTCCACCAGCAGGTCGAAGGCGTGGAAGCTCGCCGGCGTCTCGGCGGCGAGCTTCCTGATGCGGCTGGCGGCCGGGTGGATGCGCTGGAGCAGGGCGTCGAAGTCGAGCCCGCCGCCGCTCTCGATCACGATCTCGCCGTCGAGCACGAAAGTCTTTGTCGGCAGAGCCGCGAAGGCCGCGACCATCTCCGGGAAGTAGCGGTCGAGCGGCTGGCCGCTCTTCGATTGCAGGGCGATCGTCTCCCCCTTGCGGAACGCCAGACAGCGGAAGCCGTCCCACTTCGGCTCGTAGAGCCATCCGTCGCCGCCCGGCAGCCGCGCCGCCGGCTTCGCCTCCATCGGCGGGAACGGCGGGCGGACCGGCAGGTCGAGCTCGGGGAACTCGCCCGCGAGCTCCTCGGAGGCGACGGCGGCGGCTTCGACCCGGCTCTTCTTTGCGGTCATGCCCGTGGAAATTGCAAGCGGCGAGCCACGGGGCGCCTCCAGGGCGGGGCCTCATGAGACAATGCCGTCATGATGAGCTTTCCAAGATGAGCGATACGACGACCCGCGGCATCCGCGTCCAGGTCCAGAGTTTCTACGACGAGGAGCGCAGCTCGCCGCAGGAGAACTACTATTTCTTCGCCTACCAGGTGACGATCTCCAACGTCGGCACCGAGAAGGCGCAGCTCGTCAGCCGCGAATGGATCATCACCGACGGCAACGGCGACACCCAGCGGGTCCAGGGGCCGGGGGTGGTCGGCGAGCAGCCCACCCTCGCTCCGGGCGAGGCCTTCGAATACACCAGCTTCTGCCCGCTGACCACCCCGGTGGGCGCGATGCACGGCTCCTATCTCATGGTGCTCGGCAACGGCGAGCGCTTCGAGGCGGAGATCGCGCCGTTCTCGCTGGAGACGCCGAACGCGGTGAACTGAAGCCCTCAGCTCCACGGCGGCGCGTGCGGTAGACTTCGCCGCGTCCGGAAGGGGCGGGAAGGAGAGGGCATGAGTTGGCTCGCGGAACCCGAGAACTGGCTGGCGCTGTTCACCTTGACGGTGCTCGAGATCGTCCTCGGCATCGACAACATCATCTTCATCGCCATCCTGGTCGGCAAGCTGCCGGCCGGCCAGCAGCCGCGGGCGCGGCGGCTCGGCCTGTTCCTCGCCATGTTCATCCGCATCGGCCTGCTCGCCGCCCTGGCCTGGATGGTGAAGCTCACCGCGCCGCTGTTCACCGTGCTCGGCCAGGAGCTCTCCGGCCGCGACCTCATCCTGCTGGCCGGCGGCCTCTTCCTGCTCTACAAATCCACCCGCGAGATCCATGAGCGGCTGGAGGGCGAGGAGGGGGGGGCGAGCGCCCGCGCGGCGGCCACCTTCGTCTCCGTCATCATCCAGATCCTGCTGCTCGACATCATCTTCTCGCTCGATTCGGTGATCACCGCGGTCGGCATGGCCAACCACCTGCCGATCATGATCGCCGCCGTGGTGATCGCCGTCGGGGTGATGATGTTCGCCGCCGGACCGATCGGCGACTTCGTCTCCCGCCACCCCACGATCAAGATGCTAGCCCTCTCCTTCCTCCTGCTGATCGGCTTCTCGCTGATCGCCGAGGCGCTCGACCGCCACATCCCCAAGGGGTACATCTACTTCGCGATGGCCTTCTCGGTCTTCGTCGAAATGCTCAACATCCGGGTGCACCGGAAGAGCCCGCCGGTGAAGCTCCGCTAGCCTGGCGGCTGGCCCTGGAGCTCGCGGGTCATCTCGATCATCGTGCGCCGGAACCCCGCGCGGGCGAACAGGCGCTGCGCGGCCTCGTTCCGCTCCGCCGTCGAGAGCACGACCCGGGGTGCGCCTTTCGCCTGGAGCGCCTCCAGGGTCGCGTCGAGCAGCGCCCGGCCGACGCCCTGCTCGCGATGGGCGGGATCGACCACGATGTCGTACAGCACGCCCGCCGGCCCGCGCAGCGACATGTAATCGGTCCCTTCGACTCCCGCGTACGTATAGCCCACCACCTCGCCGTCGCGCTCGGCGACGAGGATGACGATGTTCGGCTCCGCGAGCTGCCGGCCGAGAAACGAGCCGTAGGCCTGCTCGGTCTGCGGCGTCGCGGCGATGAAGCGGGCCGGGTCGAAGTCATGGTGCACACGGACGAGGAGCGCGCCGAGCCGGCCGGCGGCTTTGAGGTCCGCGGGCGCCGCGGGGCGGACGGAAACGTCAGGCAAGCTCATTTCATCTCGGGTCGTACTGCTCGTCGCTGACCTTTTCCAGCCAGTCGACGGCCTTGCCGTCCAGCGCTTCGTTGATGGCGATGTGTTGCATCGCCGTGGTCGGCGACGCGCCGTGCCAGTGCTTTTCGCCCGGCTCGAACCAGACCACGTCGCCGGGCCGGATCTCCTCGATCGGACCGCCCTCGCGCTGCACGAGGCCGCCGCCAAAGGTGACGATCAGCGTCTGCCCGAGCGGGTGCGTGTGCCACGCGGTACGCGCGCCGGGCTCGAACGTGACGGCGTTGCCGGCCGCCCGCGCCGGCGCGTTGGCCGCGAACAGAGGATCGATCCGGACGGTGCCGGTGAACCAATCGGCCGGGCCTTTTCCCGAGGGGCGCGAGCCGCTTCGCTTGATCTCCATCGTGTGTCTCCTTCTGGATGCGCCGAGGCCTCCCTGGCGCTACAGACGTTACTAGCCCAAACGAATGTTCTGCACAACGATTCCCAGGCCGGGAGCTCTGGAGAGGGGCCCGTCCGCGGTGAGGAGAGGTGCGTCATAGAGCTTTGCCACGGCCACGTAGAAGGCATCATAGGCGCTGACGTTATGCCGGTGCTTCCAGGCTTCTCGCAAAAGTGCCGAGTGTAGAATGCGGTCGACCGGCCAGGCGCCGAGATCCTCGAGCGCCAACCGCGCACGGTGCTCCTCGATCTTCTTGTGCAGCAGGGCACGCCTCAACACCGACAACACCTCCACGTCCAGCAGCGCAGGGGCAAGCAAGAAGGACCCCTCAATGAGATCATCGAGCTTCTGGCCGAGGGCGGTGCGCAGGAGATACTCCACGGCCGCCGAGGCGTCGATCACAGCGCGGATCACGCAAGCTCTCTCGCACGCTGCTCCCGCTCCTGCTCCAGCAGCGAAGCAGCTGAGTCCCCAAGGTCCGTGGCGGGCCGCTGCGAGAGCTTTTCGTGCCAGTCATAGCGAGCCATCTCACGTTCGATGGCTGCCAGGGCGATATCGCTGATCGTCCGGTGATGCTTCTGCGCATAGTTTCGGAGGCGCTGGTGCAGGGCGTCCGGAAGATTCTTGACTTGGAGGTTGGCCATCGCATGACGATAGCATGCTTGCGGCATGCTGCCCGGGGTTGAGCTTCGAAATCGATGCCCATACGCCGCTTCTCTCCTCGTTTGCCTCTCAACGGTCCGATCATTCGCTGCGCGTGCGTTTTTCCATCGTGCTCGTCATTGGCCTGTCCTCCAGGTGATTTACCAGGGCCTATCCCTCGTCGTCGGCTGCACGCAGGAACTGAGCCCAGTCGAGATCCGCCCAATCGAGCTCCTCCTCGACGCGCTGGAAGGCCGCGTCGCCGATCGTGGCGTCGCTCCGGAGCGCCACGAGCCGCCGTCGCGCCGCCTCTGTCGCGGCGCGCACCACCGCTACGTCCGCTTCGAGGCCGTCGGTATCCGCCGCGGTCGCTTCGGGTGCGCCGAGATCCTCCACCGCACGACGCAGTTGCAGGTCATAGCGGTGCCGTACGAGCTCCGCGGTCTCGGCTCGCGGGCACTCCGCGGCGGCCTCCATCGCCGCCCGCAGCGTCTCGACCCGTGCGAAGCGCACCTCGCGGTCCACCGTCCCGTCGTCCTCGAGCCGCAGGCGCAACAGGAGCGGCCGCAGGGTGAGCCCCTGGAACACGAGCGTGCCGAGCACCACCCCGAACGCGGTGACGAGGATCAGGTCCCGATAGGGGAACGGGACGCCGCCCTCACCGCCGGTCGGGAGCGCGAGCGCCGCGGCGAGCGTCACGGTGCCGCGCATGCCGCACCACCCCACCACCGCCGCGCCGCCCGCGGTGAGCGCCACCGCGTCGCGCGGTCCGGGGGTCCCGTTCGGGCGCGGGCGGCAGCGCCACCGGCTGAACGCCGCCGCGCCGGTCACCCACGCGATGCGCGCCAGGATGACCGCGACGCACACCACCGCCGCCACGAGCACGTAGCGGGTCCCGATCGCCCCGCGCACGGCGAGGGACTTGAGCTGGAACCCCACGAGGATGAACGCGAGCACGTTCAGCACGAAGACCGCGACCTCCCACACCGCCCACGCTGGAATGCGGATGCGTGCCGGCATGATCTCCGGCGCCCGGCGCGCCGCCGCCATCGCGAAGACCACCAGCGTGATGATGCCCGAAAGGTGCAGCCGCTCCGCGAGCGTCCAGACGGCGAACGTGCCGCAGAACTGGAACACCACCGCGGTCGCGACGTCGTCGATGCGCGCGCTCACGGCGAGGCTGAGACGGGCGAGCACCAGACCGAGAACCAGGCTGCCCACCGTGACCACGAGCAGCGTCGGCAGCACGCTCCACCCCGACAGGGCACCGGCGACCGCGGCGCCGACCGCAAGGCGGTAGACGAGCAGCGCGCTCGCGTCGTTGAAGAGGCTCTCTCCCTCCAGAATCACGAGCAGCCGGTGCGGCGGGCGGAGCTGCTTGAGCACCGTGGTGGCAGCCGCCGCGTCCGGTGGCGCGACGATGGCGCCCAGCGCGATCGCCGCCGCCCAGGGCATGCCTGGAACAAGGAGGCGCGCGACGACGGCGACGATGGCGATCGTAAGTGCGACGGCGCCGAGAGCCAGACTGGTGATCGCGCGCCAGTTCGCGCGCAGGTCGCGCGGCGAGGCGTCGAAGGCCGCGTCGACCAGGACGGGCGCGACGAACAGCGCGAGCGCCAGCTCGGGATCGAGAACGAGGGTCGGCACGCCGGGGATCAGCGCGAGAGCGGCGCCGGCGAACGCTACCAGCGCCGGGTAGGGCGCGCCCATCCGCCGCGCCAGGGCGGCAAGGGCCGCGCCGCCCAGCAGCAGCGCGATGACGATCTCGAACACTTTCATCGCCGCATACGCTCAGCCCCAAACCGCTCGAACCGATACGCCAGCTCCGGGCCCTCGTCCCCCTCGTACGCCAGTTGGGCGACGAGCAGCGCGAACGGCTCGGTGTAACGGGCGACCGCCAAGGGCCCCGCGTCCACCGGATCGAAACCCACGTCGCGGATCAGCTCCGCGGCCACGGCTTTGCCACTCTCGTCGTCGCCGCAGTACACGAGGCTGGGTCGGGTGGCTTTGTGGCGGGCTTCGTACACGCCGAAGAGCACTTCGCTGGGCACGGTATTGAAAGCGCAGACGACCCGCGCTTCCGAAACCTTTTTCGCGAGCTCCTCCGCGCCCGAGGTCGTATGGCCAAGGACGAGCCCGGTGTCGTCGGCGTTCATCGGCAGCGAGCAGGTCACGATCACTTTTTCCGACAGGTCGCCGGCCTGCTTCAACACCTCGTCGACTCGGGACCAGTGGACCGCCAACAACAGAGCATCCGCTTCCCGCGAGGCCTCCTTCGGTGTGCCCGCGCGAGCCTTCCCTCCGGCGTCGCGCGCGAGCCTCTCCAGCTTCTCCGTATGGCGCGCATAGCTGAACACCACCTCGTGGCCCGCTCGCGCGAAGATCGTGCCGAGCTTGGCGCCCATCAATCCGGAACCGAGAATGCCGACTCGCATGAACACCCTCCTCGTTGGCCGCTCACCGATCGATCATCCGCTGCGAAACCTCGGAATAGCGGGCCCCTTCCACCGTGATCTCGGACGCGGCGCTTTCGAGCTCGCGGAGATCGTCCCCAGTGAGCTCGACGGCGGCCGCCGCGACGTTCTCCTGCAAGCGATGCAGCTTCGTGGTGCCGGGGATCGGTACGATCCAGGGCTTCTGGGCGAGGATCCAGGCGAGCGCGATCTGGGCGGGCGTCGCGTTCTTTCGCTGCGCGATGCTGCCGATCAGATCGACCAGCGCCCGGTTCGCCTTTCGGGCCTCCGGGGCGAAACGGGGGAGGGTGTTGCGGAAGTCGGTGCTATCGAACGAAGTGTTCTCGTCGATCTTTCCGGTGAGGAAACCCCTGCCCAGCGGGCTGAAGGGAACGAAGCCGATCCCGAGCTCCTCGAGCGTGGGGAGGATCTCGCCTTCGGGCTCTCTCCACCAGAGCGAATACTCGCTCTGGAGGGCCGTGACGGGCTGGACGGCGTGCGCGCGGCGGATCGTCCGTACGCCCGCTTCGGAGAGGCCGAAGTGCCTGACCTTGCCCTCCTGGATCAGCTCCTTCACCGCCCCCGCCACGTCTTCGATCGGTACGTCGGGGTCGACGCGGTGCTGATAGAACAGATCGATAGTGTCGATGTTGAGCCGCTTGAGCGATGCCTCCGCGACCTCCCGGATGTGCTCGGGCCGGCTGTTCAGGCCGGCCTGCTTCCCGTCGGCGTCGTAGCGGAAACCGAACTTGGTGGCGATCACCACCTGCTCGCGGATGGGCGAGAGCGCCCTGCCCACCAGCTCCTCGTTCTTGAACGGTCCGTAGGCCTCGGCGGTGTCGAAGAGGGTGACGCCGAGATCGACGGCCTGCCGGATCAAGGCGATCATCTCCTGCTCGTCCGCGGCGGGACCGAGACCGAAGCTCATCCCCATGCATCCGAGCCCGATCGCCGAGACCTCGAGGCCGCTATTTCCAAGTGTGCGTTTTTGCATGTTCTATCCTTTCTCGTGCAGCCCGATCCTCGAACATCCTTGAACGATCCTGCAAATCCGCAGCCAGAATCCGCCGAAGCTAGGGGATAGAGGCTCGGAAGGAATTGAGGATCGGGGCGTTTCCTTGCTGCGGGCCCTCACTCCCCCGGCCTCTCTCCCACCGCACTCCCCCCGGCCGGGAGAGAGGGGAGAAAGGCAAAGACTTGTCGTCGTCAGTTTTTTACTATTCTCCCTCTTCTCCCGGTTGGGGGGGAAGCCGCTTCGTGCTCCCTGATGTCACGGATGATCGCATCGAAGTCGTACTGAGAGTGCTCCATGTACTCTTCGCGTTGCTTGTGGAGCCGTTCTACAATCGGATCAGTGAGCATTTTCAAAGGCATTCGATCCGGTGAGCCGTAGCGATCGCGATGTGGAGTGCATCAGGGAAAGCCTTCTGAGGCAGAAAGCTTTTGGATAGGATATTGCGGGCCAGGGTCGCAGCCTCATCCGTAATGAGGAGGCGGGTAGACGCGAGCCATGGCCCCTGCATCCTATACCAGACCCACGAAGCCGTTGTGCCCATCGATAACAGCGTCGCCTTCTACGGAATTGTCTCGCGCCCGGGGAAGATGCCGAACGCAGGCCGAGGATGTGGTCCTTGATCCGCTATACCCTCTCCCGTGGCGGCACTCGTTGTGATCGGCCCTACGATCCCGTGCTTCTGGCAGGCCGCCCACGTCGGTGGAGCTTCCGCCCTGACAGTTCGGGGTCTCACCCAGGTCGGCAGACCTCTCGCCCACAGAGTTGGTCCTTCCGCCTTCGTGGGCGGTCGTTCCACCCAGGTGGTTGGCGGAGCCGCCCACGTGGGCGAACGTTCCGCCGTGATGGTTGATGGACTCGCCCAAGTGGGCGGAAGCGTTTTCTTCGTGGTTGGTCCTTCCGCCCAAGTGGGCGGTTGAGTTTTCAAGGTGGGCGGAAGGACTTTCAACCGCGGCGAGCCTTCCAATCGCCTGGTTTGGAGGCCGGCGCGTCCGGGCGGATGGCACCGCAAGGGGGATGGAGCCACAAATTGCCCAGGCCGACCGGCCGATCGCGCGGGCGGCGGCGATGCCTCCATCCGTCCCTCGACAAACACCCCGTTCGGGCCGGCTATTCAGGCGAGCGGCTCCGCATCCTATTCGACGAGAACCTGGACGCCGCCAGCGCGGGCTACAGGTGGGCTACGAGGACGCCTCGCAGTTAAACCGGGAGTACAAGCGGCTGTTCGGACAGCCGCCGCTGCGGGATGTGGAAGGGCTGCGCGAGGCAGCGAGGGGGTAACGACCGCTCACCTCATTTCGAGTCCGCTGCACCTGCACAGGGCCGCTCAAGAGCGGCCGAAACGAGTCCGCCGCGCGACACTGGTGGGCGGCTCGGCCGCCGCAGGTTCCACCAAGGGGGCTGTGGAAGCCGCTTCGTGCTCCCTGATGTCACGGATGATCGCGTCGAAGTCGTACTGAAAGCGCTCCATGTACTCTTCGCGCTGCTTGTGGAGCCGTTCTACAATCGGATCAGTGAGCATTTTCAACTCCTAAAAGCTCTGGCATGGGCTAATGAGATCGAAGGGCCCGGCGCTCAACTATTCGCTCGAAGCCGGCCAGCGCAGATTGCTCGATCCGCAAAAATTCAGCCGAATCCAGGCGGCGGTCTTCAAGTACGTCTTGTCACCACTCCCACTGGCCAGCGTCTCGCCCCGCGGATCAAACGCCAGGCTATTGACCGTGTCTTGGTGCCCTTCAAGCGTGCGGAGCAACTTCACGCCCAACGGCAGTTCCGCCGGCACCTCTCCAGTCGCCCGTTGTCCTCGCTCTTTCTTTGCCATAGGGTCCAGGTATTCTACGCCGCAGTTATACACATCTCTGCGTCACAGGGAGGGGGACAGCCCAGAGGGCGGGCTTTGAACAGCCTGCGGTTTCAACCGCAGGTACGGGCGTCATAGAGATCCTCAAACCCCACAGGGGTGGCCGACTGGCGGAAAATCGGCCGCCCTTTCAGGGCTCGGGAGAGTCTGGATTCCGCTCACCTGGCGTTGAAACGCCAGGCTGGACAAAGCCCGCCCTCTGGGCGATCCCCTCCCTCTAACCCAGAATGTGTAGAACTGGCGGCGGCGCGCTTACCCGCTTACTGGCTTACCGAGGTCGACGTCGCACACGCCATCGCCGCCGACTGCGGAGTCCTATGCTGCCTTGGCCTTCCTCGGTACAGTGGGCGGAGCCGGCGGCGGCTCCGGAATTCCGAGCGCCGAGCACCTTCTTGACACCTCCATCTTGATGCGTGATGCTTGATGATATGAGAACCACGCTCACGCTTGACGATGACGTGCTGGCCTCGGCCCGCGCTCTGGCTGCCCAACGAGGCGTGCCTATTGGCACCGTCGTCTCTGAGCTCGCCCGCCGCGGCCTCGCCCCTGCCCAGCCGACCGTCAGCCGCAATGGCATCCGCCTCTTCCCCGTACGGCCCGACGCCGGTCCGGTTACGCCCGAGTTGGTCAAGGCCTTGGCGGAGGAAGTGGATTGAACCGCCACCTCCTCGACCTCAACACGCTGCTCGCCTTGCTCGATCCGTTACATGTATTTCATGAGGCGGCGCACCGCTGGGTCGAGGCCACGCCGGGCCTGCGCTTTCTCACCTGCCCGCTGGTGCAAACGGCGTCATCCGGATCGCCAGCCAAAGCGCCTACCCCAATGCGCTCGGCACTGCCGCCGAGGTGCGTGACGTGGTAGCGGCGTTTTGCGCCGACCCGCGCCACGAGTTTTGCCCGGACGACATCTCCCTGCTCGATCCTGCCCATCTGACCCGCCCCTCGCTCCTCACACCCTCACGCGTGACCGACCTCTACCTCCTCGCCCTAGCCCGTCACCATGGAGCTCGCCTTGCCACCTTCGACCGCCGCATCCCCTCAGAGGCCGTGCCCGACGGTCTCCGCCACCTCACCCTAATCGCCGTATGAGCCTGAACGGTGAGCCCGGGACGCTCATCGAATCCCACCACCGCCAAAGCCCACGACCGCGTCGAAGATCGCCAGTACTTCCGGCGGGCAGGCGCGCGCGTACTGGAGGCCCAGCGTGAGGGTTGAGCGGCGGCCGTCCGTCCCGTACCAGAAGATTTCGTAGCCGGCGGAGGAGAACGCTTTTAGCTGATCGTCGAGGGTGCTGTAGGGGTTGCAGAAGCCGCGGCGGTCGGCGATCTGCTGCGAGCTAAGGAAGGCGCTGAGCGTCAGGATGCGGCCGCGCGGGACGTTGACCTCCTGCACCGTCGAGGCCGCCGCCGGGTGCTCGCCGAAGACGGTCGGCTGCTGGGTGGAGATGTCGATCACCCGGCCGTTGCGGAACACCGAGACGCTCCTCTGCCGGAAGGTCCCCCGGCTGCAGAACGACGGCTCGAAGGGGATCGTGCCCGGGGATATCGCGGAGCAGAGGAACTCGTCGCCCTGGAGCTGGACCAGCGGTGTGAGCTGCGCCGTCCCGCCCGCGGCCCAGAGCGGCAGCGCCAGCAAGAGCGAGGCGATCGCGAACCCTGCGGACCGAAGACTACGCGCGGCGTCTTTCATCATTCACCTCCCAAGTCTTGAGAATCTACTCCCTTCATACGGAGGAGAGGGGCTGAGCGTCCAGCACAGCCGAAGATCGGTTAGAGTTCCTTGAATCCGAAGCAGAATTCGAGCCTGGACACAATGTCCCGGCGAAAGGAGAACGAGGATGCGCAAGGCAGCTCGAAGCATCGCGCGTGTGGCCGTGGCTCTGGCGGCCGGAGGTTTTTCCCTCCTGGCTCCGCCCCCCTCGGCGGCCCAGGAGGTCTGCGCGGCCTGTTGCTACCGTCCGCAGTCGCCCCGCAGCCTGACCGCCGCGGACTGGAACTGGACCGCGCGGACTCCGACGGTCACGCGAATCAACGCCGACTCCATCGCCTATGAGCCGCGGCCGGGAGTCAGAAAAGTGCTCCATATCTGCAGCCAGCACTACCACTGCCGGATCGAGAACGTCCAGGGCTGCCCGGGTGAGAGCGCGGCACCGGCCGCGGCTCCGAGCGACTGCCCGGCGGTGCCGCCGAAGGATAGCTGGGTGGAGATCCACACCGTCTATCACGACGGTCCGGCCCTCCTCAATCCCACGCCGCAGGGCATCGAACGCTGCGGCCCGGCGCCCCTGGTCGTCGTGGGGTATCAGGCGAAAGTGACCACGGCGGCGGTCCGCCCACCGATCCCGCAATTCTTCGGGCCGCCGTCCGCCGAGTGGACGGGGTCGGCCACCACCGTCGATCCTCCACCCCCGGCGCCCCCCTCCTGCGAGCCGGCCGCCTTCTGGAGCTTCGCCCTGGGGTGCGACTTCAAGGTCAGCCAGGAGCAGCTCAAACCGTTCACGGAGCCGAAAGGAGCGCGAGTGCTTCAGCCGGCCAATCGCCTCAGCCACGACCTGACGCACGTCGTCGGCCGGACGAAGCATCCGAAGCAGCCTCCGGCGAAGCCTCAGTAAACGGAACGGAACCGATCCTGCCGGCGGCCCCCGCGGGCCGCCGGCATGTGGAGACGCGAAAAGTCTCCGTGGGCTATCATGTCGCCTGTCATGGCTCTGACCGTCGCTACCTGGAACGTCAACGGCATCCGCGCCCGCTCGGCGCAGTTCCTCGAATGGCTGGAGCGCGACCGGCCGGACGTCGTCTGCCTGCAGGAGATCAAGGCGTCCCCGGCGCAGCTCGCCGAGGAGCTCTGCGAGCTGAACGGCTACTGGTGCTACTGGCACGGCGCCGGCGGCTACTCGGGCGTCAGCCTTCACCTGCGGCGCGAGGTCTTTCCGGAGCCGCCCCGCTTCGAGCACCCCGCCTTCGACCTCGAGACGCGCATCGTCACCGCCACCGTTACGGCCACGGTCGGCGACCTCGTCCTCGCCTCGATCTACGTCCCCAACGGCGGCAAGGACTTCGCGGCCAAGATGGACTTCCTCCGCGCCCTCCAGCGCTGGGCCGGCGAGATGACGGCTTCCGGGAAGCGGCTGATCCTCTGCGGCGACATGAACGTCACCCGTAGCGACCTGGACCTCCATCCCAAGGAGCGCAAGCCGTTCGTCATCGGCCAGCGCCCCGAGGAGCGGGAGGTCTTCGCGGGCCTCCTCGCGCACGGCCTGGTGGACGTCGGCCGCGCCCTCGATCCGGACAACGAAGGGCTCTTCACCTGGTGGGCCCCCTGGCGGAACATGCGCCAGCGCAACATCGGCTGGCGGATCGACTACATCCTGGCGAGCGAGTCGCTGAAGCCCGTCGCCTCCAAGGTTTTGGCGGACGTCGGCACCAGCGACCATGCGCCGGTGGTGGCGACTTTCGAGGCCTGAGGGGATGGCGATATAGTCCCCGGCGAGGACTTGCCATGGCCGAACCGGTCGCCCTATCCGCTCCCGCTCCCCGCGCCGCGCAGCTCGCGGCGAAGCTGAAGAACCCCTTCCTGTTCCGCGGCTTCATGCTCGCGAAGCTGCCGCTGGCCCTGGTCGCCGGGCTACGGGTGCGGGAGCTGGACACCGGGCGCTGCGCCGTCACCGTCCCCTACGGCTGGCGGACGACGAACCCCTTCCGCTCCACCTACTTCGCGGCGCTCAGCATGGCCGCCGAGATGTCCACCGGCGCCCTGGCGATGATGGCGACGGAGCTCGCCGGGGTGCCCGTCGCGCTCCTCATCGTCAACCTGGAGGCGAGCTTCGAGAAGAAGGCGCAAGGCCTGACCACCTTCACCTGTGAGGACGGTCCGAAAGCCTTCGCCGCCGTCGCCGAGACGGTCCGCACGGGCCAGCCGGCCACGGCGCGGATGGAGTCGGTCGGACGCTCGCCAGACGGCACGATCGTCGCCCGTTTCGCCTTTACCTGGTCCTTCAAGCGCCGTTCCAAGGGTTGATTCGCGCGCATGAAAATCGCTCTCGCGCAGCTCGCGGCCTCCCCTGATCGCGCCGCGAACCTCTCCAGGGCGCTGGCGGCGATGACCGCCGCCCGCGAAGCCGGCGCCGGGCTGATCGCGTTCCCTGAAGTGATCCTCGATCCGTTTTTCCCTCAGTATCCAGCTCAATACTCAGGCAGCCGGGAAGCCCTCGACCTCGCCGAGCCGGTCCCCGGACCCACGACAGACACTATCGCCGCGCGGGCCCGCGAGTTGGGGCTGGTCACCGTCTTCAACCTCTACGAGGTGGACGGCCAGGGTCGTCGCTTCGACAGCTCGCCGGTGATCGACGCCGACGGCCGCCTGCTCGGGGTGACGCGGATGATCCACATCACCGACTATCCGGGGTTCCACGAGCAGGACTATTACCATCCGGGGGACCGCGGGGTGCCGGTCTACGAGACGAAGGTGGGCCGGATCGGCGTGGCCATCTGCTACGACCGCCACTATCCGGAGGTGATGCGCGCCCTGGGGGTGGCCGGCGCCGAGCTGGTGGTCATCCCGCAGGCGGGCACGGTGGGCGAATGGCCCGAGGGGCTCTACGAGGCCGAGGTGCGCACCGCCGCCTTCCAGAACGGCTACTTCGTCGCCCTGGCCAACCGGGTGGGTCCCGAGGCCGGCCTCCACTTCGCGGGCGAGTCCTTCGCGGTCGATCCCGAGGGTCGGGTGATCGCCCGCGGCAAGAGCCTGGAGGAGGATCTGGTGATCGCCGACGTCGACCTCCGGTCCTGCGCGGCCTCGACCGCGCGGCGGCTCTTCTGGCGCGACCGCCGGCCGGAGCTCTATCGGGAGTGGCTGGGGTAAGAGCGCAAAATCAGGAAAGCCGCCGTAAACTGTGTCCGTGAAGCTCGACCGCCGCATCCGCATCGCCTTCGTTCTGATCCTGGCCCTTCTGGCCGGACTGCCGGGGGCGTCGTTCGGCGCCTGTGGACCGCTTTGCGCCTCGCGCAGCTCGATGCCCTGCTGCCATCCGGCCGGCGGCACTCCCACGGTCAAGGCGCCTTCCTGCTGCGAGGCCCTCAAGTCGGCGATGCCCGCCGAGGCTGCGCGGGCGGTCAGGCCCGCGCCCGCCGCGCCGGCCGCCACGGTGACCGCGGTGCTGGCGCTCCCCGCCGAGCCCCTTACCGCACGCTCCCTACCGCCGCCGCCAGCCGGTCCCCCGCTCCTCCATGAGGGGGTCGGCCTCTACACGCTCCATTCGGTCTTCCTGATTTAGCGCTCCCCAGGAGAGGTGTGTCCCGCCGTGCCTTCGGGCCCGGCCATCCACGACCCCTTTTGCCTGGAGGAGCCCGATGTTCCGCTTGCTTTCGATCCTGCCGCTCGCCGCGCTGGTAGCGCTGCCCGCGGCGGCCCAGACGGACTCCGTGGACGCGCTGGTCGCCGAGGCGCTGGCGAAGTCTCCAGACCTCGCCGCCGCCCGCTCGCGCCAGACCGCGGCGCGCGAGATGGAGCGCCCGGCCGCCGCCCTCGCCGATCCCACGGTGGGTCCGCTGTTGCAGATCGCCGACTTTCCCCACTACACGATCGGCACCGAGGACATGTCGATGGCCGGGATCGAGATCCGGCAGCCGCTTTCTTACCCTGGCAAACGCTTCGCCCGCGCCGAGGTCGCCCGCGCGGAGACGGCCCAGCGGACGAGCGAGGTGGCGGACCTCGAGCGCCGGATCGCCCGCGAGATCCGCTCGCTCTACGCCCGCTTCTACGCCATCGACCAGGAGCAGAAGGCGCTCGACGCCGGCCGCGAGCTGGTCGATCTGCTCGCCGCCACCGCCCAGGCGCGCTATGCCTCCGGCGGCGGCGAGCAGGAGAGTCTGCTGAAGGCGCAGCTTCAGGTGACCCGGCTGGAGGAGCGGTTGGAGGACCACCACGCCGAGCGGCACGCCATGGTCGCCGAGCTGAACCGCTGGCTCGACCGTCCGACCGATTCACCCTTCGGCGTGGTCGCCGGGCTGCCGGACGCCCCCGCGCCGCCGACCGCGGTCGATTCCAGCCGGGTGCGTCTGGCGCGCTCGGCCGTGGCCACCGCCGAGCGGCGGCTCGCGGCGTCGCGGCTCGACCTCAAGCCCGACCTCACTCCCGCGGGATCGTTCGCCACCCGCGGTCCGCGCGGTCCGGTGCTCGCGCTCAGCCTGGGCGTCGAGCTGCCGTTCTGGAAGCGCGAGAAGCAGGAGCCGCTGATCCGCGCCGCCGAGGCCAATCTGGAGGCGGCCCGCCAGGATCTGCGCGCCGCCGAGGCCGAGATCCGCGCCGAGGCCGCGCGCCTGGCCTCGGACTGGAGCCGCGCCGACCGCCAGATCGTCCGCTATCGCGAGGGGATCGTGCCGCAGAGCAGCGCCACTTTCGACGCCGCCCGCTCGTCCTATCTCGCCGGCCGCGGCGACTTCTCGAACCTCGTCGAGGATTTCAACCTCTGGCTGGAAGCCCGGGTGCAGCTCGCCCGCCGCGAGGCGGACCGCTACGCCGCCTGGGCCGGGCTGGAGGCGCTGGCCGGAGGCGCGCCATGAAGCTCAAGACTGTTTTCCAATCCATTCTCGTCCTGCTCGTGGCGATGCTCCTGGCGGCGCCCCTCGCCTGTCACCGCGGAGGCGGCCCGGAGGCCGTCCAGCAGTACTACTGCCCGATGCACCCGAGCTACCGCGCCGACAAGCCCGGCGACTGTCCGATCTGCGGCATGCGCCTGGTGCCGGTCGGGAAGAAGCCGGTCGGGGAGAAAAAAGACGAGCCGCGGAAGCCAGCCGGTGCGGTCTCCGGCCTCGCGCCGATCGAGGTCACGACGGACGAGATGAGGCTCGCCGGGGTGCAGACGGCCGTCGCCGAGCGTCGCGAGCTCACCCGCACCACCCGGGCCGCCGGGGTGGTGGTGGCGGACGAGACGCGCGTCCGCCGCGTGCAGACCAAGGTCTCCGGCTGGGTCGAGAAGCTCTACGTGAGCTCCACCGGCCAGCTCGTGCGCACCGGCCAGCCGCTGCTGTCGCTCTATTCGCCCGAGCTGCTCGCCTCGCAGGAGGAGTTCCTGCGGGCGCGGGAGGCCGCGGCGCGTTTCTCCCAGTCCTCCCTGCCCGAGGTGCGCCGCGGGGGCGAGGATCTGCTGACCGCCGCCCGCCGCCGTCTGGAGCTGTTCGACGTGCCGGCGAGCACGATCGCCCGCCTGGAGAAGAGCGGTGTGGCCCAGCGCACGGTGACCCTGACCGCGCCGGTCTCCGGCTACGTCTCCGGTAAGCAGATCTTCGAGGGGCAGCAGGTGCAGCCGGGGATGGACCTCCTCACCGTCACCGACCTCTCGCGGGTCTGGGTGGAGGCCGACTTCTTCGAATATGAGAGCCGCGATCTGCGCCTGGGCGCGAAGGCGGTCATCGTGCTCCCCTACGACCCTGGCACCCACCTCACCGGCCGGGTGGCGTTCGTCTATCCGACCGTCGATCCGGCGACCCGCACGCTCAAGGCGCGGCTGGAATTCCCCAATCCCGGTCTCGCCCTCAAGCCCGGGATGTACGTCGACGTCATTCCCGACCTCGGCACGCGGGAAGGCATCGTGATTCCCGATTCCGCGGTGATCGACACCGGCGTTCGCCAAGTGGTCTTCGTCCAGAAAGCGGACTCGAATGGCGATACTTTCGAGCCACGCGAGGTGCGGATCGGCGAACGGTCCGGCGATCAGGCCGTGGTCCTTTCCGGCGTCGCGGTGGGAGAGCGGGTGGCGGTGCGCGCCAACTTCCTGCTCGATTCCGAGTCGCGGCTGCGCGCCGCGGTCCAGGCGCTGCCCACCGCCCCGGCCGGAGCGAAGGCGCCATGATCCGCCGGATCATCGCTTTCTCCGCCCGCAACCGCGCGCTCGTCCTGCTGGCGGTGGCGGCGCTGGTGGTGCTCGCCGTCTGGGCGCTCCGCCAGATCCGCCTCGACGCCCTGCCCGACCTCTCGGACTCGCAGGTGATCATCTACTCCAAGTGGGACCGCTCCCCCGACATCGTCGAGGACCAGGTCACCTACCCGATCGTCACCGCGCTCCTCGGCGCCCCCAAAGTCAAGGCGGTGCGCGGCTACTCCGATTTCGGCTTCTCCTACGTCTACGTGGTCTTCCAGGACGGCACCGACCTCTACTGGGCGCGCTCGCGGGTGCTCGAATACCTTTCGAAGATCCAGTCGCGCCTCCCCGAGGGCGTGCGGACCGAGCTGGGGCCGGACGCCACCGGCGTCGGCTGGATCTATCAATACGCACTGGTCGACCACTCCGCCAAGCATTCGCTCGACGAGCTCCGTTCCTATCAGGACTGGACGCTGCGCTACGCCCTCCAGTCGGTTCCCGGAGTGGCCGAAGTGGCGGCGGTGGGGGGGTACGTCAAGCAGTACCAGATCACCGTCGATCCCAACCGCTTGGCCTCTTTCGGCCTGCCGCTCGATCAGGTGGTGGAGGCGATCCGCCGCTCCAACAACGAGGTCGGCGGGCGGCTGCTGGAGGCGAGCGGCGCCGAGTACATGGTGCGCGCCCGCGGCTACGCCAAGCGTCCCGAGGACTTCGAGCAGGTCGTGCTCAAAGTGGGGCCGGGGGGAGTGCCGGTGCTGCTGCGCGACGTCGCGCGGGTGGAGCTGGGCCCCGAGATGCGCCGCGGCGTCGCGGATCTGGACGGCTCGGGGGATCACGTGGGCGGGATCGTGATCATGCGCCAGGGCGAGAACGCGCTCAACGTGATCCGGCGGGTCAAGGCGAAGATCGAGGAGATCGGGCCGGGGATGCCGGAAGGGGTCGAGATCGTTCCCACCTACGACCGCTCGGATTTGATCTCCCGCGCTCTCGACACCCTCAAGCACGAGCTGGTGATCGAGATGATCGTCGTCTCGCTGGTGATCCTCCTCTTCCTCTGGCACCTCCCGTCGGCCACCGTGCCGATCCTCACCATCCCGATCTCCGTGCTGCTCGCCTTCATTCCGATGTATTTCCTCGGCGTCTCGGTGAACCTGATGTCGCTCGCCGGCATCGCGATCTCGATCGGCGTGCTGGTGGACGGCGCCATCGTGGAGGTGGAGAACGCCTACAACAAGCTCCAGCGCTGGCAGGCCGGGGGGCGCCAGGGGGATTTCCACCAGGTGCGGCTGGAGGCGCTCCAGGAAGTGGGCCCTTCGGTCTTCTTCTCCCTGCTGGTCATCGCCGTCGCCTTCCTGCCGATCTTCGCCCTGGTCGATCAGGAGGGGCGGCTGTTCAAGCCGCTCGCGATTTCCAAAAACCTGGCGATGGCGATCGCCGCGCTGCTCGCCATCACCCTCGATCCGGCCCTCCGCATGCTGTTCACCCGCATGGACCCGTTCACCTTCCGGCCGCGCTGGCTGGCGCGTCTGGCGAGCCGGATCGCCGTGGGCACCTACCACCCCGAGGAGCGCCACCCGATCAGCCGCGCCGTCGCCCGCGTCTACGAGCCGGCCTGCCGCTTCGTGCTGCGCCGCCCGTGGACCGTGATCCTCGCCGCCCTGGCGCTGGTGGCGGTGAGCCTCCCCCTCTACGTCCGCCTCGGCTCGGAGTTCATGCCGCCGCTCGACGAGGGGACCATCCTCTACATGCCGATCACCCTGCCCGGGATCTCGGTCACCCAGGCGACCGCGCTCTTGCAGACTCAGGACCGCATCCTCACAGGGTTCCCCGAGGTCGAGAGGGTCTTCGGCAAGGCCGGCCGCGCCGACACCTCGACCGATCCCGCCCCGTTCTCGATGATGGAGACGACCGTCGTCCTCAAGCCCGAGAGCGCGTGGCGGCCCAGAGCGCGCTGGTACTCCGCCTGGTCTCCCGAGTGGATGAAGCCCGCCTTCCGACCCTTCTGGCCCGACCACATTGCGGTGGAGGCGCTGATCGACGAGATGGACCGCGCGCTGCGCATCCCCGGCGTCGCCAACATCTGGACGATGCCGATCAAGAACCGCATCGACATGCTCTCGACCGGCATGCGCACCCCCATCGGGATCAAGGTTTTCGGCAGAGATCTGAAAGAAATCGAGCGTACCGGCGAGACGCTGGAGGGGCTGCTGCGCAAGATCCCCGGCACCCGCAGCGTCTACGCCGAGCGGGTGGCCGGCGGCAACTTCCTCGACATCGTGCCGCGGCGCGATCAGCTCGCCCACTATGGGTTGACGATCGAGCAGATGCAGACGGTGATCGCCACCGCCGTCGGCGGCGAGAACGTCACCACCACGATCGAGGGGCGCGAGCGCTATCCGGTCAACGTGCGCTACCCCCGCGAGCTGCGCGACGATCCCGCCCGCCTCGCCCGCGTCCTGGTCGCCACTCCCACCGGCGCCCAGGTGCCGCTCGCCCAGGTCGCCGACCTCCAGATCGTCCGCGGTCCGGCCATGCTGCGCGACGAGAACGGCTTCCTCGCCGGCTACGTCTACGTGGACGTGGCCGGCCGCGACATCGGCGGCTACGTGGAGGAGGCCAAGCGGGTGGTGCGCGACCACCTCGTCCTCCCCACCGGCCAGTCGCTGCAGTGGAGCGGCCAGTACGAGAACCTGGTGCGGGTGCGCGAACGGCTGAAGATCGTGGTGCCGGTCACCCTGGCGCTGATCTTCGCCCTCCTCTACGCCAACACCCGCTCGGCGTTCAAGGCGATGGTGGTGATGCTGGCCGTGCCCTTCTCGGCCGTGGGGGCGGTCTGGCTCTTCCACCTCCTCCACTACAACGTCTCGATCGCCGCCTGGGTCGGGATGATCGCCCTGCTGGGCCTCGACGCCGAGACCGGCGTCTTCATGCTCCTCTTCCTCGACCTCTCCTACGACGAGGCGAAACGGGAGGGCCGGCTCAACGACCTGTCCGATCTCGACGAGGCGATCGTCCACGGCGCGGTGAAGCGGGCGCGGCCGAAGCTGATGACCGTCTGCGCCGCCTTCCTGGGCCTGCTCCCCATCCTCTGGTCCACCTCGGCGGGGGCGGACGTGATGAAACGGATCGCGGCGCCGATGATCGGCGGCCTGGCCACCTCGTTCCTGCTGGAGCTGCTGGTCTATCCGGCGATCTACAAGGTCTGGAAGCGGCGGTCGGACTCCGAAGCCTGACTGGACTGGGTGCCGACTGGGTGCCACGTCTTCAGATAACCCCTCGTTCTGACTGGGTGCCACGTCTTCAGATAACCCCTCGTTCTCATTCCCTCGGAAAAGTGCCCTACCGCCCCTCTCTTCCCTTGTCAAGCTCTCCTGGAGGCGCTCAGAAGAAGCCCACGATCGTTCCCGATCGCCAAATTACGGAGCTGGCTTGCCAAAAACTCACGTCAGATCGCCCCATCTGAGCACACCTCCCCCTTCCTCGATCCGATCGAGAACACGCAACCAGAACGCTGTAGGCAGAGGCCTCCGCCGCTGGCCTACCCGCCCGTGAACGGCAGCGCCGGTGGGAAGCATCCCGCAGGGAAGCATGGCGCGGGATCTCCCCCACGCAGCTTCTCGGACGCCGTGCGATAGGCGGCGACGAACAGGGAGAAGGCTTCATAGAAGAGCTGACGCACCGCCTTGCTCGCCGCGTGGCAGAACGGGGCCGGCGATTTCTTTGGACGCTTGAGACGGCTGACCGGGTCCTGTGCCAGGATCGCCGCCGCGCCGAGCGGCTGGACTCCGTTCCGCTTCCTGGCTGTGGCGGCGTTCTCCTCGATCTCCGCCGCGAGATCGGCGACGCGCTTCCGGTAGGCCTCCGGAGACAGGTGCTTCCAACAGGGGAGCGGCGAGAAGGTCACGGTCTCGGGCATGGCGTAGTGGTGGCGGTCGATCCTCTCGCCCTTGCGGCGGGCGAGGTACTGCTGGGTACGGTCGAACCAGGTGCCGAGGAGAGGTTCGCCGTCCACGATCTGACGGACGCAGTGAAGGCCCGGCCAATCTCGGAGGCGGGCCACCAGGTTTTCCTTGACGCCGTGTCCCAGGACGTACCGCAGCCTCGCGGCTTGCGCCTCCTCCTCGTCGCTGATCGGGATCGCCTGGTAGCGCCGCTCCCAGATCTTCCCCGTCCAGCCGGTGAGCCGGCTCACCTCCCGCGCCAGGTTCGAGTTGAAGTAGCCGGCGAACCGCGCGAGCTGTCTCGCGTCTTCCACGCCGAGGATGAGGTGGTAATGGGTCGACATCAGGACGAAGGCCACAATATCGACCGGGTAGAGCCGCTGGGCCCTGCCGAGGATGCCGGTGGCGATGTCGTTGAGCTCCGCACTGGGCCGGAGCAGTGGGCGTCCGTGCAGGGTCCGGCTGGTGACCTCGACCAGGGCGCCTCCGTCGGGAATGTAGCGAAGTTTTCGTCCCATATCCCCAATAAGACGTAAAATCGGGTCGCCTCTGACAAACCATTTGTTACCAGTGGTTTACAGAGGCATTTCGCGGGACTCGGCGAAATTGGGCCCCCTCCACAGGTGCCACGGCCACGTCCTTGGACTCCGAGGCCTATCGCCCTTCGGAGCAAACCCATGGCTCGGCCGCGAGCCCGACGAGCACCTCATTCTTGAACGCTGTACTCCCGAAAGGAGACCTCACGATGAAAAAGCTCCTGATGCTCGCGGGCCTGCTGGGAATCTGTACTTGCAGCCTCTTCGTCCGGCCCGCCCAGGCCACGTTCCCCCCCTGCTCAAACGCCTACTGCGCCGCCAATCCGGATCTACGATGCCAGTGCCCACCGGGCACGAAGGCTTACCCGACCGGCAGCACAATCTGCAGTTCTTCCTGGCGCGCCGACTGTAACTTCTTCTGAGCGGGGTACCTCGCCCTCCTTCACGGGTGGGCGAGGATTATCGGACTTTTGAACGCCGTTCTCCAAAAGGAGATGTCATGACGAGAAAGCTTCTGATGTTCGCGGGGATGCTGGGGGTCTGCGCCTGTAGCCTCTTCGTCCGCCCCGCCCAGGCCCTTAACTTCCCTTACTGCGGCCCGTCCTATTGCCCCAGCCATCCAACTTCGGTTTGCACGTGCCCCTTTGGTACGAAGGCCTTCGCGCATCATGGCGTCGCGCCCTGCGACACCTGGAACGCCGACTGTAATTACCTCTAAGGCCGAGGACCGGCCCGACTGGAAAGGAGACAGTGATGAAGAAGCACGCAATCAGGAAGCTGGCGCTCACCCGCGAAACCCTGAACCTCCTGGAAGAGCCCTCCCAGGAGAAACTGCAGGAGGTCAACGGCGGCGCCTGGCCGATCACGACCGTCAGGCCCTACCCCTGCCAGGCGACCTGCCTCTGCCCCTAGTCGGATCGGCAATCGCCCGAGCGAAGAAAAATCGGGAGGAGGGGTGGATTCACTCCTCCTCTTCCTCCAGCTCGTCCCTCCTTCGCGATCCCATCGAGCCCTTGAACCAAATCCCCGCGGTTTTTGGGATATTCCGGGACATTTTGGGATATTCGGGGACAATCTCAGATATTCGGGGACAATTTTGGAGATTCGGGGACAATCCTGGAAATTTGGGGACAATCCTGGAGATTCGGGGACATTTTGGGATATTCGGGGACAATTTGGGATATTCGGGGACAATTCTGGAAATTCGGGGACACAAGAGCTCCGGCGCTCCTCGTTCAAGCGCTGGAATCGGGATTTTTCCCCAGTCGTGAGGGTGAGCGGCGCTCCCGCTCCGCCGGAGATGACGTAGGCCGGCTCTTCAGGGAATTCGCACGGAGTATATCCCCGCTTCATACGTCCTCCTTGTGTGAACGGCAGAGTGGCTCCAGGCAAGGGCTGCTGACGGCCCGCCGAGGAGGATGAGATGAGATGGATGCGCAGAGCAGTCTTTCTGAGCTTCGGGATGGCGCTCCTGGCCGCACTCCCGGGAGCCGCCCAACCGGACGCACAGGTGCCCTGGGAGAGGATCGATGAGGGACTGGCAAGGTTGGCGGCCGGCGATGGCAAGGGCGCCGCGGCGTCGTTCGTGAAAGCGAAGAGGGCGGACGGCAGCGGTCTTTCCGAGCTCCTCCTGGATCTCAATGATGCCTACGTCGTCTACTCGATCGGACCCAGGGACTGGGATCGGACGCAGGAGGTCCACCAGCGGTTGGACATCGCCAGCCAGACGTACCATCAGCATCCCATTCCGCCCGCCGTCGTCGCCGAGGCGCTGACGCGGATCCGCGCGCTGCTGAAGGAGAAGCCCGGCAATCCGTCCTCGCCACTCCTCCGCCCGCTGCTCTGCAACCTGCGGCTGCTCTCCCAGGACCGCGCGACGGATGGGGAGGCCGTGCTGGAGATCACCGGAAAATCCAGGGACGTGGGTCCGCTGCAATTCCAGCGGCCGGTATTCCAGCCGTTTCCTCCCGTTCCCGAAGCGGCGAGGGAGGCCAGGATCAAGGACAGCGTGATGGTTGAATTGGACCTCGACTCGGAGGGGTGCCCAGCGTCGGAAACGCTGCTCAAGCCGCTCCCCCAGGGCCTGGCGGAACAGACTCTCGCCACGTTGAAGTGGTGGGCCTACGAGCCCGCGCGGTACAACGGGACCGCGGTGGGCTTCAAGTTCAATGTCATCGTCAAGTTCGTGATCTTCTGATGTGCTTTCACTTCACCCGCGCGCGCAGGATCTCGCCGAGTACGTCCGGCTTGCCCTCGATCCGCTCGAGGTGCGGGTAGCGGGGGCCGGCGTGGAAGTCGAGGTGGTGCGTGCGCAGGGCGTCGCCGTCGGCGGTGACGACTTCGATCGGCGCGCTCGCCCCCTTCGCCTCGGCGAGGGCCGCCTCGACGGCTCGCGCCGAGTAGACGTGACCGCCCACGCCCAGCAGCTTTTCGCCCGCGACCATCCCCGCCCTCCCCGCCGGCGAGTCGGGCAGGACCTCCTTGACCCCGTCGTTCTTGTCCACCGAGAAGCCGAGCGAGAAGCGCCAGTCGTGGCTCTCGCGGCGGGCGTCGTCGTCGGCCATCGCCGCGTTGGGCTTGTCGTCGTAGACGAGCCGCCAGCCGGCGCGCTCGACTCCCGCCATCGGCAGGCGGGGCGCCACGCGGTCGACCCGCTCGGCGAACAGTCCCTGCCAGTCGAACGGAACCAGATCGTTGAGGGTCTTTACGACATCCTCCCGCCTGTAGGGGATCACGGACGGCGCGCCGCCGGCGCCGCCGTAGAAGCGGCGGCAGAAGTCGTCGAGCGTCACCCGCCCTTTCGAATGCTCGCGCAGCAGGGTGTCGACGTCGAGCCAGAGAAAGATCGATTCCTCGTAGAAATCCGTGCCGCGCCGGCGGGCCCGGCCGTCGCTCGGCGTGCCGTAGAGAATCTGCGCGGCCACGGCCGTATCGCCCAACGGGCGCCAGTCGCGGCCGGTGCGGGTGTCGAGCGTGGCCGCGATGGCGGCGAGGCTCTCGCGGTAGTACTCGGGAGTCCAGAGGCCGGAGCGGGCCGGCAGCACGAGGCCGAGATGCTCGGTGAGCCCCTCGTAGACCCAGAGCAGCGCGCCCTGCATCGGCCGCAGGTAGTCGGGCGACAGCAGCCCCTCGGGGCGCCGGTGCTTGCCGTTCCAGGAGTGCACGAACTCATGGGCGAGGAGGCCGGGAAGGGTGCGCTTCGACGCTTCCTGGACCAGCGTCTCCTCGTCCACCCGGTCGTCGCTCGACTCATGATGCTCGAGGCCGAAGTGCTCGACGTGATCGGAGAGCGTGAGCAGCCAGCGATAGGAGCCGTAGTGATGGGCGCCGAAGAGCGCCAGGGTTTCGGCGACGAGACGGCTCATCGGCTTCGACAGCTCCTCCGCGCCCGCGAGGTCGGCGGCGCGGTCGGCGGCGATCGCAAGATGATGGCGGGCGCCGGCGTGCTCGCCGAGGTCGAGGTCGACGAGATGCGCGCCGGCCATCACGGGAGAATCGATCAGCGTCGACAGCGAGACCGGCGCGAAATGCACCTCCCCGCCCTCCTCGCCCTGCTTCACCAGCGCGGTCGCGAAGCTCCACCCCGCGGGTAGGCGCAGGGAGGGAACGACGCGCAGCGTGTCGGCGGATGAGCCCTCGGGGTACAGAGCGACGGTGTTCCAACTGATCACCGCCAGGCTGTCCGTGGCTCCGGGCCCCGACGAGAAGTTGCCTCCTTCGCCGGGATAGAGGAAATCCGCGCGCGTCGAGAGCACGGTCGCGCCGGGCGGGATCACCACGTGCAGCGCGTACATCTCGACCGGATCGCGCTCCCAGGCGATCTCCTTGCCGCCGACGGAAAGGTGCAGATCGACGAGGTTGACCAGCGGTCCGGTGGGGCCGTGCTCGCCCGGAATCCATTTCGGATAGAGCAGCGTCAGCGGGCCCGGCGCGACTGGGATCTCGCTGCCGACGTGCAGGATGCGCTGCGCCACGTCGCGGGCGTCGAGCGAGAGCACGATCGGCGCGCCGGGAGGGGTCTGAGCCCGGGCGGCGAGGCCGGCGAAGGCGAGGACAACGACGAGGACGGAATGCGACCCGCGGATCTGGAGCTTCATGATCGTCGACTCTCCTTGCAAACGCATGGACTATACCGCCCCCTCCCGGTTGCCGGAAGCTCCCGACCTCTGTAAGCTACCGCCCAACCTGGGAGGACACTCGTCGATGGCAGGATCGCCCTGGAGGGACGGCATGGGCTCGAGGTTGTACGCGCTGCTCGGAGTGTTCCTGGCGGCGGGGACCTTCCTGGCTTCCGGCGCCGCGGCGCAGGCTCCGAACCCCTGCACGCCGCCGTCCGGCGATACCGGGTTCGCGGAGGTCGGTGTCAATCTGAACGCCGGGACCTTCGACCGGCTCCTGCCGTTCGACGTGCCGGTCCGGATCTGCGGCACGGTGCCGGCGGGGAGCACCGACGTCTCTTTGCAGTACGCCGTTTCGAAGACCGCCAACCTCTCGGTGGACGCCAACTGCAACCTGCTGGCGCCCGCGGGCGCCCAGTGGCTGCCGGCGACGCCGATCGCCGGCCGGCTCGACGGCACCACCTTTCGCGTCATCCTGCCGCCGCTGGAGGCCGACCGCTACTACTCGTTCTGCTTCCGCCGCCATGCCCAGCTCCCCGCCGACGTCGCGGCGGCGTTCAAGCCGAAGGCGCGCGAGGTGCTCGACCAGGGGCTGGCCAAGGTGACCACCGGCGACCTCACCGCGGAGGAGAGCCTGAAGCTCCGCACCGATCTCTATCACCGCCTGCTCGAGGCCGCCGGCGCCGACGTCGCCGTGGTCCAGGGGACGGTCTTCGACACCAACCCCGGCTACGACGAGCTGCGGGGCACCGGCAAGTTCCACGGCCTGGTCCAGGGCGTCCTCGATCCGCAGCGGCGGCGGGACCGGATCGTCGAGGGGGTCGCCCGCAGCGGCATCCCGCCGCTGAGCGAGCAGCAGGAATCCTTCCATCAGACGCTCAAGAGCGTCGCCGCCAACCAGCCCCTCCAGCGCCTCCTCGCCCAGATCGAGGCGGCGGCGCCGACGCAGCCCGGGGTGAGCCAGATGCTCGCGGGACGCGATCTCACGGCGGCGATCGCGCTGGCCCGCGCGGACGACGAGCACCTGTTCCTCACCGCTTTCGGCCGCGATCCCGGCGCGCCGCCGCCCAACCTCGAGGACCCGGACCAGGCCGCGTCGCTGGCGGCCAGCTACGCGGCCTCTTCGCAGGCGCTCAGCGCCCTCGCCGGCCTGGTGCGCAAGGCGCTCGACACGCCGAAGGCGGTCGCGCTGGAAACCCCCGTGAGCCCCGACGACGCCAAGGCCCTGCGCGAGCTGATCGATCCGGCGAAAGGCGCCCTCCCCCGGGCCGCCAACCTGGCGTTCGCCCTGAGCGGCCTCGCCGAGAACCTCCAGACCGCCCTCGTCGAGCGGTCGTCCGCCCTCGATCAACTGGCCGACCGGGTGAAGATCGAAGCCCTGGGGGTCGGGGTCGTCGACGGCTCGACGACCGGCAACCTCGCCACCTCGCAGACCAACTACATCAGCGCCGACGCCGGCCTCGTCTTCGCTCCCGAGTTGAAAACGGGCGTGACCTACGTGGGGATGAACTTCTACTGGCGGCCGGTGAACAAGGACGCCAACCTCTCGCAGCTCGGCAATTTCCGGCAGACCTTCACGCGGCGCTTCTCCAACACCCTCGGCCTCACCGTGCAGAGCCTCGCCGACGGCGGCTCCGGCGCGGCCCAGACCCGCAAGGACCTGTTCGGCAGCCAGTCACTGGTCCTCGGCGCCGGCGTGCGGATCACCAACTCGTTCCGCTTCAGCGGCGGCGCCGTGGTGTTCCGTAAGAAGGACCGCAACCCGCTGGTCAGCAACTACTCGCTGACCACGACCTACTATCTCAGCCTGTCGTTCGATCTCAACGTCGCGAAAGCCTTCCAGGGGGGCCTTGGCGGGCTCTTCTGAGACGGGTTTACAAGGAACTTTGCCATGGCGATCCAGATCCGTGCTCACCTCACCGCGACGCCGAACCCGACGACCCTGCCGCGCCGGATCGATTTCCATCAGACCCTGCGCAGCAACCTGGCGAGCGAGGACGTCGTCGCGGTCTATCAATTGAGATCCGAGATCGACGTCTGGTTTCAGGACGGCAATGGCAATCCCACCAAGACGGTGCAGCGCGACCTGACCGTGACCCAGGCCGAGCAGGCGTTCCTGGTCCGCATCGTGCTGCAGACCGGTCCGAAAGCCAAGCCGATAGCTCTGGTGGAGATTGACCAGGTGCTCACCGACTCCTCGGGGATCAAGATTCCGGACAGCATCGTGCTCCGGATCGGCTGAGCAGGACGGAGCAGCATATGAGAAGGGCCGCAAGCTTCCGCAAGGTTTTCCTCGCCACGGTGTTCCTCGGCTGTTCAGCGCTGCTCGCCGTGGGCTGCTACAAGGAGAGCAACTATTCGCCGACGGCGCCGCAGGTCGCCGGAGCCCTCACGCTGACGGTGGTGGGCGGCAGCTCGTCGATCCCGGCGGACGGGCTCACGCAATTGACGCTGTTGGCTACCATCGCCGCCAACGCCGACCCCGACAAGCGAGTGATCACCTTCACCACCTCCAGCGGCGGCTTCGTGGGCGCCGCGGGAGCGATGACGATCGACGTCACCGCCGGCTTGGACGGCCGGGCCCTGGCCATCCTGCAGAGCTCGCAGCGGGTGGGACCGGCGATCGTGTCGGCGGTGGTCAAGGGGAGCGCCGCGGTCTCGGCGCAGCTCCAGATCCAGTTCACGGCGCCCAGCGCCGACGACGTCATCCGCTTCGTCTCGCCCCCCACCGCGGCGCCGGCGGACGGCCAGACGGTCACCCTGTTCACCGTGGCGGTCTCCCCCACGGTCAGCACCGGCACCGTCACCTTCACCTCATCCGCGGGCACCTTCCCTTCGACCCCGGTGCCGATCGGAATCGATCACACCGCGACCGCCGGCCTGACCAGCCCGAAGACGATCGGCGCCGCGTCGGTCACCGCCACCATCAACACCACGGGCGGGAGCAACGGCTTCAGCCGCCAGGCGCCGTTCCGTTTCGACGTCGCCCTGCCGAACGTGATCACCGTGATGGTGGACAACCTCACGGTGATGCCCGGCGGCAAGGTTCACGTCACGGCGCACTTCACGCGGCTGGTGGGACAGGTGAGCGCCAACACGGTCGCGGTGTTCAATGCCACGGATTCGAAAGGCAATAGCGTAGGGGGGTTCCAGAACGTCACCGTGGTGCAGCCGGCCGCCAGCGGCAGCGACAGCACGGCGAGCGCGGACTTCCTGCTGGGTGCGGATGCCGCTCCGGGAACGATCACGATCTCCGTCGGCACCGATCCGCCTTCGGTGACCGGCTCGACGGACATCACCGTCGTCAAGCCGTAGCCGCCGCCTCCACCGCCTCCGCCGCCTCCACCTCTTCAACGCCGGCGAGGATCCGGCGGGCGCGGTCGATGTCGAGCTCGCGCTCCCAGCGGGAGACCACGACCGTCGCCACGCCGTTGCCGATCAGGTTGGTGATCGCGCGCGCCTCGGACATGAAACGATCGATTCCCAGCAGCAGGGCGAGGCCGGCGACCGGGATGTTGCCGACCGCCGAGAGAGTCGCAGCGAGCGTGATGAATCCGCCGCCGGTCACCGCCGCCGCCCCCTTCGAGGTGAGCAGCAGCACCGCCAGGATCTCGAGCTCCTGCCCCAGCGTCACATGGGTGTTCGTGGCCTGCGCGATGAACAGGGTGGCGAGGGTGAGATAGATCGACGTGCCGTCCAGATTGAACGAATATCCCATCGGCACCAGCAGGCCGACCACCGACTCCGGGCAGCCCAGCCGCTCCAGCTTGCGCATCAGCAGCGGCAGCGCCGACTCCGAGGAGGAGGTGCCGAGAACGATCAGGATCTCCTCGCGCAGGTAGCGCAGAAAGCGGAAGATGCTCAAGCCCGCCCAGCGCATCACCAGCCCCAGCACCACCAGCACGAAGAGCAGGCTGGTGGCATAGAAAGTGGCCATCAGCTTGCCGAGGCTGAGCAGGCTGCCGATCCCGTATTTGCCCACCGTGAAGGCCATGGCGCCGAACGCGCCGAGGGGCGCCAGCCGCATGATGATTGCCACGATCCGGAAGAGCACCTGCGACAGCTCCTCGACGAAATGGAGCACGATCGATCCGCGATCCTTGAAGGCGGCCAGCGCCACGCCGAACAGGATCGAGAAGAACAGCACCTGGAGGATATCGCCGCGCGCGAAGGCGTCCGCCACGTCCTTGGGGATGATGTTGAGCAGGAATTCGGTGGTGCTGAGCGAGTGGCCGGAGGCGGTGTAGCTCGCGATCGCCGTGGTGTCGAGCTTCGCCGGATCGACGTTCATGCCGGCGCCCGGCTGCACCAGCTTGCCGACCAGCAGGCCGATGGCGAGCGCGAACGTGGTCAACACCTCGAAATAGACGATCCCCTTGAAACCGATCCGCCCCACCCGCTTCAGATCGCCCATCTTGGCGATGCCCGTCACCACCGTCGTGAAGACGATCGGCGCGATCAGCATCTTGACCAGCTTGATGAAACCGTCGCCGAGCGGCGTCATCGCCACGCCGAGCGAAGGGTCGAGGAACCCGAGGAGGGCTCCGAGGGCGACCGCCACCAGGACCTGAAGGTAAAGGCTGTGGACCCACCTGCGCATCGGCGCCCCTCCCGGCTCGTGGAAAGCCGTAACTCTAGGCGCGACCGGTCGGCGAGGCAAGGGCTCCGACGAAGCTCCCGCGGCCTGCGACCTCATCCCCGACCCTTCTCCTGAAGGAGAAGGGGGGCGATTGCCACAGGGCCCCAGCCAGGCCCTCCCTCTCCTTTAGGAGAGGGACCGAGGGTGAGGTCGCAGGCCACGAATGCTGGCCCAAAAAACAAACGGGGCGCCATGGAAGGCGCCCCGTCGTTTCAGGCTGGTGCGTGGGTGCGATCTTAGTAGCCGCGGCCGCCGCCACGGCCACCGCCGCCGCCGCCGCCGTAGCCACCGCCACCCCCACGGCCGCCACCTCCGCCGCCGTAGCCACCGCCGCCGCCCCCACGGCCACCGCCGCCGCCACGACCGCCCTCTTCCTTCGGACGAGCCTCGTTGACGGTCAGGTTGCGGCCGTCCAGCTCCTTGCCGTTGAGCGCGCCGATGGCCGCCTGCGCCTCCTGGTCACTGCTCATCTCCACGAAGCCGAAGCCCTTGGAGCGCCCAGTGTCACGGTCCATGATGACCTGGGCGGAGTCCACGGTGCCGTGCGCCGCGAACAGATCCTCCAGATCGCTGTCCCTGACGCTGTAGGCCAGGTTGCCGACGTATAACTTTCTACCCATTTGCGAGACTCCTCTTGACCCGTCGTCCGATCCGGTCGTGACGACCCTGTGAATACCTGACTTCTCTTCTACGTAGCCTGCGGGGCTCTCCGAGATCGTGACCTGCGACGAATCGGATTCGGTTCCGGAGTCTTCACGCCTGGACCTGCCCGAAGTGTGAGCCTCTTGGCCCCATACCTCATCTTAGCACTCTCGTCCAGGAAGAGGAGAATCCTGGCGATTCCGCCGGAAGTGCCCTCCATCCTCCGCAGTTTCATGCAGATTCGATGCCCGATCAGTCTTTCACCAGCTCGGCGATCAGCCGCGGCGACGTCGCGCGGTCCCAGGGGCGGCGGTCATAGTCGCCCCAGAGACGGCTCACCCGCAGGCCGGCGGCCCGGGCGCGGTGCTCCAACTCGTCGCGCGACCAGAGGCGGGCGGGGAAGGAGGCGCTCTCCAGGGACTGCCCTTGCCGCGAGTAATCGAAGCTGGCGGTGCAGAGGCGCGACCGCGGATCGCACCTCCAGGTCTCGCGGATCTCCAGGCCGCCGGCGCCGGAGCTCTCCTTCACCAGCCCCTCGGGCTCGCCGGCGGTGTGCCGCTGCGCGGGGGAGAACCAGGCCGCGTCGAGCACGAAGCGGCCGCCCGGCAGCAGGTGGCGGGCGGCGGTGGCAAACGCGAGCTCGCGGTCGCCGTCCGCGGTCAGATGCACGAAAGGGTCGTCCACCGCGGCCACCAGGTCGAAGCGCGAGCGCAGGGGAGCGAAGCGCATGTCCGCGGCCACGAACGCGACGTTGCCCTGTCCGGCGAGGCGCCGGCGGGCGGCGGCGATCATCTCCGGCGCCAGCTCCAGCCCCACCACCCGGCCGGCCGTGCGCGCCAGGAAGGCCGTGGCCCTTCCGGTGCCTGACCCGAGCTCCAGCACGCGGCAGCCGGCCGGCTCGCTCGCCGCCCAGCTCCAGAGCTCGCCGTCGCCGCGGTCGGCCAGCTCGCGATCGTAGAAGGGAAGGACCTGGTGGTAGTACCCCCGTACCTCAGACCCGACATGATCCGCCATGCCCGAAGTCTAGACCGATGTCCCCTTCTCCCGCCGCTCTGCGCATCTCTGTTCAGGCCCACGGATCGCCGTCGCTGCGGTCGGCTGTAAGCTAAGATGTAATTTTAACGTACTGGGAGGATTCGACCATGAAAATCTGGGTGCGGTTCGCGCTGGTCCTGGCTCTGCTGGCGCTCCCCGGCGGCGCCGCGTTCGCGAAGAAAGGGGGCGGCGCGCCGACGACCCCCGGCAAATACACCGATTGGGACGGCGAGATCGACGAGCTGGAGGTCGTCTCGACCTTCAGGCTGAGCGACTACGACCGTATCCTGGTCGAGCCGCTGGAGACCTCCGGCGTCGAGCTGCCGGACATCAAGGACAATACCTATGGGCCGGTCAAGCAGGTGCTGGCCGAGGCCGCGAAGCCGCTCGGGGCGGGCATCGCGGAGATCTCGCCGCCGGACGTGCTGATCGGCAAGCTGGAGAAGCCCGAGTCGGGCGCGCTCGTGGTCCACGCCAAGGTGGTGAAGCTTGACCCGGGATCGCAGGCCGCGCGCTACTGGGCCGGTTTCGGCGCCGGCGCGGCGAAGACGGGGATCACCGGCGAGGTCCGCGACTCGCGCACCGGCAAGGTCCTGCTCCGCTTCAAGCAGGAGCGCCGGTCCGCCGTCGGCTCCTACGGCGGCGACTACGAGGATCTCCTCAACCGCAATATCTGGACGATCGGCAAGGACCTCGCGAACGTCCTTCAACATTTTGATACGCATTGACAGAGCGGGGAAGAAAACGCAAAGATATCCCGTTGTCGGTTCAGGAGGGCTCTTCTCCCTGGAGGTAGACTGATATGAAAACCCCGCTCCGTCTCATCCTGCCTTTGGCTCTCATGATGGTGTCCACTAGTCTGTGGGCGACGTTCAGCCGGCCTTCCCCAACGACTCCGGGTCAGTACTCGAACTGGGGAGGCGAGATCGACAAGCTGGTGATCGTCGCGCCTTTCAAGCTGGCCGACTACAACCGCATCGTCATCGAGCCCTTCGACACCTCGTCGACTCCGCTGCCGAATGAGCAGGACAGCACCTATGCCTCTGTGAAGAACGCCCTGGCCCATACGACGCCGGTGATCGCCGCGATGCTCTCGACGGTATTGCCGGGGACCCCTGCCCAGGTCCAGGAGCCTGGGGCGAGCCCCGACTATTCCGGTAATAACGCCGGTGCGCTGGTGATCCGCGGCAAGGTTCTGACGATGGAACCTGGATCGCTGATTCCCGTCTATTCGCCCAACGGCCCGGGGCGCGCCCGCACGGTGATCGCCTGCGAGGTGGTGGATGGCATCACTGGCAAGACGCTCCTCCGCTTCCAGCAGGAGCGCCGCGTCGGTCCCTCAGGCGGATCGGCGGAGACCTTCGGCCGTCATACCCAAGTGAACGTCAGCTTACGCCCGGGGCCCACCGGTTCCTCTGGAGACCTTTATGAGAAGGCCCTGGCCTTCAACCTCCGCTTTATCGGCCGCGACCTCTCGGACGTTCTGAAGAGCTTCTGACCCGCATCCATTCGGCATAGCATGAGCTCCAGGCTGGAACGATCCAGCCCGGAGCCCATGATGCATCTCGCCGACCTCGTCACCACCTCCCGCACCGTCGCCGAAACCCGTTCGCGTTCCCAGAAGACCGCCGCGCTGGCTGATCTCCTGCGCCGGCTGGGCGCCGAGGAGATCGACATCGCCGTGGCCTTCCTCTCCGGCGATCTCCGCCAGGGACGGATCGGCCTCGGCGGCGCCGCGGTGCGCAACGCAAGGCCGGAATCGGCCGCCGCTGAGGGCACGCTCACGCTCACCGAGGTGGATCAGGCTTTCGAGCGGATCGGCGCCACCACTGGCTCCGGCTCGACGGCTGAGCGGTCGCGCCAGCTCTCCAGCCTGCTCTCCCTTGCGACCCGCGACGAGCAGGATTTCCTCGTCCGCCTGATCTATGGCGAGTTGCGCCAGGGGGCGCTGGCCCTGCTGATGGCCGAGGCGCTCGCCCAGGCCGCGGAGGTGCCGGCGGACGAGGTGCGGCGGGCGCTGATGCTGGCGGGCGAGCTGCCCGAGGTGGCCCGCGCCGTCCTCACCGAGGGGCGCCCCGGTCTCGCCCGCTTCCATCTACAGCTCTTCCGGCCGCTCCAGCCGATGCTCGCCTCGCCGGCAGCGGACCTCTCCGAGGCGCTCGACCGCCTGGGCTCGGCCGCCTTGGAATTGAAGCTCGACGGCGCCCGCGTGCAGGTCCACAAGGTGGACGACGAGGTGCGCGTCTACTCCCGGCGCGGCAACGAGGTCACCGCCGCCGTGCCTGAGCTGGTCGAGACCGTCCAGGCCCTCCCTTCGCGCCGCCTCCTGCTCGACGGCGAGACGATCGCCCTGCGGCCGGACGGCTCGCCGCTCCCCTTCCAGGTCACCATGCGCCGCTTCGGCCGCAAGCTCGACGTCGACCGCCTGCGCGGCGAGCTGCCCCTGACCTCCTTCTTCTTCGACATCCTCCATCTGGACGGCCAGGACCTGATCGACCGCCCCGCCGGCGAGCGCTTCGCCGCAATGGCCGACGCGATGCCGGGCCTGACGGTGCCGCGCCTGGTTACCGCGGATGTCGAGGAGGCGGACGCCTTCTTCGCCGAATCTCTCGCCCGCGGCCACGAGGGGATCATGGCCAAGGCCACCGACGCCCCCTACGAGGCGGGGCGGCGCGGCTTCTCCTGGCTGAAGATCAAGCCCGCGCACACGCTCGACCTCGTGGTCCTCGCCGCCGAATGGGGCCATGGGCGAAGGCAGGGTTGGCTCTCGAACCTCCACCTGGGCGCCCGCGATCCCGAGAACGGCGGCTTCGTCATGCTCGGCAAGACCTTCAAGGGGCTCACCGACGAGCGCCTCGCCTGGCAGACCCGGAAGCTCCAGGATCTCGCGATCGGCACCGACTCCTGGACCGTCTACGTCCGCCCCGAGTTGGTCGTCGAGATCGCCTTCAGCGACGTCCAGGAGAGCCCGCAATACCCCGGCGGCATGGCCCTCCGCTTCGCCCGTGTCAAGCGCTACCGCGAGGACAAAACGGCGGCCGAGGCGGATACGATCGCGGCGGTTCGAAAGATTTTTCTGGCGGGACAGGGAGCCTGAGCTTTGGACAGGATCATCGAATCGCAACCCGAGGAGCTCGGCGTAGATCCTGGCAGGCAGCCAGGACCGGAGATTCAAGGTCGCGGCGCGCGACGATCTGGTAGCCTTGCGTCTGCGACGGGTCCGCCGGCGCAAGGGGCGTATTCGCGAGCGGCGCGGGGTGCTGTTCGCTTGGATGCGAGCCTGAACGGCTCCTGAGTTTCAGGTGGCCGGGAATAGCCAAAAGAGTATGGAGGTTGAGAGTGGGCTTTCTAACGCGGGTGGCGTTTGATTACACCAAGTGGCGGGCCAGCCTCTGGCCGGACGTGGATGTTGAGCAGCTAAGCCAGGACGCGATGCGGCTGCGCGATGGCCGTGGACCGGAACCCGATCTTCTCACCGACGTGCAGCAGGGATTGGCCGACGTCGAGGCGGGAAGGGTGGTCCCCCACGACGAGGCCCGCGCCCGACTCCTGGCTCGCTACAAATAATCCCTCCTTCGTTCCCCTCCAAGGAAATTTTCCCTCGCCTCCCGGCGTTTTCATCCCTGTAGGGCAGTGGGGGGCTGGGGGGGCCGTGTCTATAGGACCCGGAAGCTCGCGTCCCTTTCCGAGACATCGAAACAAGGAACGAACCATGGCTCTCCTCCATTCCGAATGGCTCGATCTCCGGCGCCGGCACATCGGCAGCTCGGAGGTGGCCTCGCTCTTCGGCCTCGACGAGCGGCGGACGCTGTTCGAGCTCTGGCACCAGAAGGCGGGCAACCTGCCGGAACCGGAGATGGAGGACGAGCGGGTGTTCTGGGGCACCGTGCTCGGACCGGCCATCGGCCAGGGGATCGCCGAGCGCGAGGGGTGGACGATCCGCAAGGTCCGGCGCTACATCGAGCATCCGCACGTCGCCGGCATGGGCGCCAGCCTCGACTACGAGATCTTCGGCCACCCGCGCGGCGCCGGCACCCTGGAGATCAAGAACGTGGACCGCCTGGTGGCGCGCGACTGGCCGGATGGCCTGCCGCCGTTCCGCTTCGAGCTCCAGGTGCAGCATCAGCTCGCCTGCCTGCCGAACCGCGCCTGGGCCGCGCTCGGCGTGCTGATCGGCGGCAACTCGCTCAAGATCTTCGAGTACGAGCGCCATCCGGGGGCCATCGCCAGGATCGAGCGCGGGGTCGAGGCGTTCTGGAAGTCGATCGCCGAGAACCGGCCGCCCGAGCCCGATTTCGACCGCGACCTGCCCACGCTCGAAGCGCTCTACGGCAGCGCTGCGCCGGGGAGCGTGCGCGATCTCCGCGGGCATCAGCGCCTGGAACGCCTGTGCGCCGAGTACGAGCGCGCCCGCGAGGACGAGACCGCGGCCGAGCGCCGGAAGCGGGCCGCCAAGGGGGCCATCCTGTCGATCATCGAGGACACCGAGACCGTCTTCTGCGAGGGGTTCAAGGTGCTGGCCCCAGAGCGCGCCGGCGGCGAAGTCTCCTATCAACGCGGTCCCTATCGCGATTTCCGGCTCTACTCTCGGAGCGCCGGCGAGGAGGATCAGGCCTCATGACGACCGACACCCCCGGCCGCTCGTTTTCGAAGCGGACCTCGTCGAAGACCCGGCGGCGCAAACCGGTCAAGCCCGAAGCGATCGAATCGCGGCAGGGGATCACGCCGGTGGAGTCGGCGCGCGGCAAAGGGCAGCTCGAAGAGAGCCGGCCCGAAGAGACGGCGCCGGGGCCGCGCTCCCGCCTGGACGCCTTCGCGGCCGGCGAGATGGAGCGTCCGCGGCCGGCGGCTCCGATCGCCGCCGTTCCTGCCGTCGAGCTGAAGCCGGCCTACCTTCCCGAGATCGAGCCCGAGGGGGTCGAGCTCAGCGAGGAGGAGCTCTTCGCACTCCTGCCGCCGCTCCACCTCATCGAGATCCTGGACGCGGTCGCTGAGCGCGAGATGTCGGAGGAGGTGCTGGAAGCGATCGTCGGCAAGCCGCTCGCCGAGGTCGCCGAGGAGGAAGTGCCGGATCTCCTGCGCACGATCGCGATCTGGGACCCCGATCTCGCCTTTTGACGGTCCGCGGCAAGCTTGCGACGTTCGCAAGCTCGCCACCGACCGATCAGGTTTGCGCCGTCCTGTTCGAAGCTAGGTACGGAGCGTCGCAAGCAAGAATTCCAGCGCAGGAATCCGGTAGAAGCCTGCCGCAAGGCCGCGTACAGTAGCCTCCATGAGCACCTATCAAGTCATTCCCGTGTCCGAGACCCTCGCGCAGAAGGTCCGGACCACCCTGAAAGCGCCCGGCTACGGCCACCCCGCCCACGTCGAAACGGCGACCGGCTATGGCCCCTGCCGGCTCTGCCTCAAGAAGTTCCGCGAAGGGGAGGAGGACCGGATCCTCTTCACCTACGACCCGTTCCATGGACTGGACTCCTACCCGTCGCCGGGACCGGTGTTCATCCATCGCGAGGACTGTCCGCACTACGATCAGGAAGGGTTTCCCGCCGACCTGCGCGACCTGCCCCTGACCCTCGAAGCTTACGGTGTAGACCGCTGGATCATGGCTCGCGAGCGGGTCGTGGACGGCGAGGTGGACGGCGCGATCGAACGGCTGCTCGCGCACGAGGCGGTGAGGTACCTCCATGTGCGGAACACGGAGGCGGGGTGCTATATCGCGCGGGTGGAGCGGGTGGACGCTCATCCCTGATGCCGCTCTTGCGCCCCTCGGTTTTGTGCTAGACTGCGACGGGCCGAGGGCAAAATGCATAATCAGGCGACAAATAGCACTCGCGAAGAAATCGTCCTTGCGGCGCTGATGCCCGGCGGAGGCGTTCCCCATACCCCGGTTCAGGTTCAAAAGCTCCTGTTTCTCATCGATCGGAATCTCGCCTTGCTGATCGGTGGACCTAAGTTCAAGTTCGAGCCCTATCACTACGGCCCATTCGATCAAGAGGTTTACTCGACTCTGCAGGAGCTGGCAGGGCAGCGCTTGGTGGAGATCACTCGCAGCAATGAAGGGACATGGCGCGAGTACCGCCTCACCCCAGAAGGTGAGACTCGTGCTGCGGAGGCTTTCGCCGCCTTGGATGTGCGAGCGAGGGACTACATCCAGAGGGCGTCTGACTTCGTGAGAAGACTATCCTTTACGGAGCTGGTGTCAGCGATCTACAAAGCCTACCCCGAGATGCGCGAACGCAGCGTCTTCCAAGGGTAAGCCGCTCTGTGACGTCGATCGTCGGGGTTCTCTGTCGAGACGGTGCCGTGATTGGCACGGATAGCGCGACGACCTTTGGCGGCAGGAATCGCACGATCGAGCAGCCGACAGAGAAGCTCGACATTGTCGGCGGCGAGATCATTCTCGCAGGAGCAGGGCAGCTCGGCCTCAGGCAAAGATTCCGCGACTTCGTCGAGGACGCCTGGAGAAACGATCTTCTGAAGAAGTCACGCCCCATCGAGCTTGGAAAGTATCTTTCTGCGACAACCATTCAGGACTTCGCCACGACCCGAGCCCCTCAAGGCGCCTTTGGAGCCATGTTGGCGTTTCCTTGCCAGGACACTCCCCACATCTGCTCTTTCGATCCCGACCACTTCCAGCCTGAGTTGATCGAGTACCGGCTGTGGTACGACTCGATGGGCAGCGCCAAGCACATCACGGACCCTTTCCTGGCCCTTATGCGCAAAGCGTTCTGGACAGAGGGTCCTCCCCTGGTCTACGACGCGGTCTTCGCCGTCACGTGGGCTCTGGACCACGCGGTCGAAGTGAACCCTGGAGGCGTCAACGGTCCAATCCGGATTGCCGTTATTGAAAAGCAGCGAGGCCGCCTGAAGGCCCGAGTCTTGTCCGACGACGAGTTGGATGAGCACAAGCAGAATGTCCGGGATGCTTATTCAGAGCTTCGTAAGTTCCGGGAGCACCAGCAGGATCATCAGCCGACAGTCGCTACCGGGCGTTCGATAGAGGTACCCAGGCTGGAGAGTTAGCGCGGCTCCTCCTCCTGGACGCTGGATTGCTGTTTCCCTATACTGGACGGGGCTGAAGATTCTGTTCAGACCCATTCCAAGGGAGCATCCATGAAGAAGACCGCCAAAAAGTTGATCTTGAGCCGCGAGACCCTCCGCCAGCTCAATCCTCAGAGCCTGGAGGACGCCGTCGGTGGAACCTACCCCGATCCGCCGAGCCGGTACCAGAACACCTGCCTGAGAGCGCTTTGCACCAGCGAGCCGCTGACGCAAAACACACAGACCAACTGCGCCTGAGCCCGCGAAAGCATTTCGGGGTGGCTCCCAGGGGTCACCCCGCTGCTTGCCTCCACAGATTTGAGCGGGCTCAGAGCAGCTCTTTGAAGGACCCAAACTTCATCCGAAACCGTTTCGATTCGAGAGTGCTCTTGATCGTGTCCGCCTCCTCGATCGTCAGTAGGCCTCTGCGAATCGACAGTAGAAGCAGGCCTGGGGTATTGAGGATGCGCCCCGGGCCAAGCCGTTCCTCGGCCTCCCTTCGGAAGGCCCGCTTCTCGTCGGATGCGACGAGCGCACCGCGGTGGACGGCGAGGGCGAGGCAGGCGGCTTCGCCCATCCCCAGGCTCCGCCTGAGCTCGACGAAGAGCGCAAGCTCGGCCACTTCGGAGAACGTCGCCTCACCGACATGGCCGAGGCGGAGAGATTCCTGCACCCGTTCCTGCTCGCTCACGACTTCGGCGAGAACCTCCACCGGCGCGCGGAAATCCAGGTCCGGAAAAGCGCCGAGGAGATTCAGGCGCTCAACGAACGCTAGATTGAAAAGGATGTTCGCATCCACCAGGACGAGCCGCGGAGCCACCGAGGCTTACCCGAGGATCTCAGGGACGAGAGGATCGTCCTCTTCCTCGTCGAGCCCTGCGCCGGCAAGGATGGCTTCGAGGGTCTGGCGCCCGTAACCCACGAGTCCGCCGAGCTCGAAGAGCTTCGCTCGGGTGATCTTCTCGCGCCGGTGGGCTTCCATTGCGAGGCCCAGAAATCGAAGCCGGAATCCCTCCCTTGCGGTGGCATGGTCGGGCTGGGGAAGGTCGAGGAGATCCTCGATCTGTTTTCCCTGCCCGGCGGTCTCGCGGGCGAGCAGGTCGTCGCGCTCCGCCTGGGCGACCATCCGCAGATTGAACAGGCGATAGATGGCGGCGGTGCGGCTCACCTGGAAGTGATGGGCCAGAAGAACGACCTCATACAGGCTCACGCCTCGCGCTCCAGGCTCCGGCCGGATTTCCGCGGAGAGGGCCTCCTTCTCGTCGAAGATCTCGAAGCGCTCCCGGGACACCGGACCACGGCCGAGATCGGCCAGCGCGGCACGGACACCGTCCTCCGGCATCAGGAAACCCGCCGCGAAGCTGTTGGCGCGCACCTCTGACAGGTCATCGCGGCGGGTCGCCAGGCTGATGATGCCTCGATGGCCGCGGTCGAGCAGGACGTGGGCGTACTCGTGGAGCCACGAGAAGCGGCGCCTTAGCTGATGGTGCTGCCGGTTGACGATGATCGAAGGGCTCAGGCCCTGCTCCATCAGGGTCAGGCCGGAAACCTCGTCGGGCAGGTCCAGCATCGCAGTGCGGATCCCCTGCTCTTCCAGGAATTCCGCGGCCTCCCAGAGCGGACGGCCACCCAGACCCAGACGGCGGCGCTCTTCCGCGGCCACATGGATACCCTGCTCGATCGCCTGCCAGCGGTTGCGGGGCGGCTCGACGCCATAGGCGGGAGCTCCGATCTGGGAGCGGTCCACGCCGAGGAGGGCTTCGAGGGCAGCCAACTCGCGCGCCAGGGCAAGGCCGTCACGAAAGGCCTCCATCGCCTCCTCGCCGATCTCCTTGGAGGCGGTCCGGAAGAGAGCGAGCACGGTCTGGCTCGGATCGAACTCCTCCGCCAGGAAGTCCCGAACGTCCCGGCCATACAGCCGCGCGAGCTTCGCCAGCTCAAGGCCGGTCACCGTACGATTTCCCAACTCGATCTGCGCGACCGAGGGACGGGAAAGCTCGAGATGGCGCGCCACGTCCTCCTGCCGGAGGCCGGCTGCTTCGCGGGCTTCCCGGAGGCGGCGTGCAAGGTCGATCGGGTTCGGGACTTGGTCGCTCATCGCTCCCCAATGTTAGTATTGAGGACACGTGATGTCAATATACGGCGCTCTATGTCTGCTTCTTCGCCTCCGCCCCCAGCGGCTCCTCCTCCCGCCACGCCGCCTCGCCGTCCGCGTAGTGCTCGCGCTTCCAGATCGGGATCTCCGCCTTGAGCCGCTCCAGGGCGGTGCGGCTGGCGTCGTAGGCGGCGGCGCGGTGGGGGGAGCTGATGGCGATGGCGACGCTCGGCTCGCCCACGGGGACGTCGCCGAGACGGTGGACGATCGCTGCCCGTAGATCCTGGTGGGCGGCTTCGAGGTCGGCCGCGATCTGGCGAAGGCCTTCCTGGGCCATCGGGCGGTAGGCGCTGTAGGTGAGCTTCGCGACGGAGTGGCCGGCGTGGTGGTCGCGCACGGTGCCGAGGAAGAGCACCACGGCTCCCCGGCTGGGACCCGCGACGGCGGCGGTGACCTTCTGGAGGTCGATGGGAGCGTCCGTGAGCTCCGCGAGGGGCTCGCCCGTGCCTCCCGAGACCGGCGGCAGCAGGGCCACCTCGGCGCCCTCCTCCAGCGGCGTGTCGGGCTTCACGATCCGGCCGTTCTGGGCGACCGCCAAGCGCGGCCAGAGCGGGATCATGGCGGGATGATCGCGATCGAGGACAGCCCGCAGGTCGGAGATCCGGCTGCCGTCGGGCATCTCGATCTCGGACTCGGTGGTGCCCAGGGCGTCCCCGGCGCTGGCGAAGGCGAGCAGGCGGATCTTCATGGCGGCATGCTACCAAACGCGTCGCGATGAAAATGCGAAGGGCGGCCTCGCGGCCGCCCTTTATCATCCAGGCCGATCCGAGGATCAGCTCTTTTTCGCAGGCTCAGGCTCGGGAGTGCGGGTGTCGGCGCTCACGGAGTCGACCCAGCGGTCGAACTGGTTCGAGGCGTGATCCTTCTCCCAGCCATAGCGCTCCTGCAGCGAGCCGACCAGCTTGTCCTTGTTCCCCTCGGCGCGGTCGAGATCGTCGTCGGTGAGCTTTCCCCACATGCGCTTGGCTTCGCCCTTGAGCTGCTTCCAGCGTCCTTCGAGGATGTGTCCCGTGGTGGCCATGAGGGCTCCTTTCGATCGTTTGGGGCGGCGGCCGGGTTTTTCCCGGCTGCCGGTTCGATCACAGTCAGGAGCAAGGATCATGCCGTGCCGCGGCGTATAATCCCCCGCCTCAGGACTTCCGGGGAGGATGCGTTGACGATTCTGGAGAGCAAGGTGTCTCGCGGGGAAGCGTTCGAGCGGCAGGCCGAGCACTGGCGGCGGAAGGTGGACGAGGTGCGCGAGCAGGAGCACCGCATCCGCCTCGGCGGCGGCCTGAAGGCGCAAGACAAGCAGCGCGCGCAGGGCAAGATGACGGCGCGCGAGCGCGTCGAGGCGCTGTGCGATCCGGGAGCGCCCTTCCTGGAGGTGGGGCTCTGGGTGGCGGAAGGGTTCTACGAGGAGTACGGCGGCGCGCCGGCGGCCGGGGTGGTGATCGGCATCGGCCGGATCCACGGCCGCGAGGTGGTGGTGGTCTCCAACGACGCCACCGTGAAGGCGGGCGCCTGGTTCCCGCTGACCGCCAAGAAGGTGCTGCGGGCGCAGGAGATCGCGCTGGAGAACCGCCTGCCGATCGTCTACCTGGTCGACTCGGCCGGAGTCTTCCTGCCGCTCCAGGACGAGATCTTCCCCGACCGCGAGCACTTCGGCCGCGCCTTCTACAACAACGCGCGCCTGTCGGCCGAGGGGATCTTCCAGATGGCGGCGATCATGGGCTCGTGCGTGGCCGGCGGCGCCTACCTGCCGATCATGAGCGACGAGTCGCACATCGTGGAGGGGACCGGCTCGATCTTCCTCGCCGGCGCCCATCTGGTGCAGGCGGCGATCGGTGAGCGGATCGACAACGAGGAGCTGGGCGGCGCGCTGGTGCAGTGCGACATCTCGGGGGTGGTCGACCATCGGCATCCGGACGACGCCTCGTGCCTGGCGAAGATCCGCAGCCAGTTCGCGCAGCTCGCGGCGGCGCCCCAGGCGACCTTCGCGCGGCGCGAGCCGGCCGAGCCGCTCTATCCCGCCGAGGACCTCTACGGGCTGATGCCGATCGACCGCTCGCGGCCGTACGACACCCACGAGATCCTGGCCCGGCTGCTCGACGGCAGCGAGCTCGACGAGTACAAGGCGAGCCACGGCCAGACGCTGATCTGTGGCACCGGCTGGATCGCGGGGCACGCGGTGGGCGTGGTGGCCAACCAGCGGTCGGTGGTGCCGAAGAAGACCGGCACCGGCACGGCTGACCGCGAGCTCCAGATCGGCGGCGTCATCTACTCGGATTCGGCGGCCAAGGCGGCGCGCTTCGTCGAGCTGTGCAACCAGAAGAAGATCCCGCTGCTGTTCATCCAGGACGTCACCGGCTTCATGGTGGGCAGCCGCGCCGAGCGCGGGGGGATCATCAAGGACGGCGCCAAGATGGTGAACGCGGTCGCCAACTCGACGGTGCCAAAGGTCACCCTGTTCGTGGGCAACTCCTACGGCGCCGGGAACTACGCAATGTGCGGCAAGGCCTATGGCGCGCGCTTCCTCTACGCCTGGCCGTCGGCGTCGATCGCGGTGATGGGGGGCGACCAGGCGAGCAGGACGCTGCTCTCGATCCAGCTCAAGAACCGCGGCGCCGACGTCTCCGAGGAGGAGAAGGCGCAGCGCCTGGAAGAGATCAAGGCGCGCTACACCGCCGCCGCGGACCCCCGCTACGCCGCAGCCCGCCTCTGGGTGGATGCGATCATCGATCCCGCCGAGAGTCGCCAGGTGATCGCCCGCTCGCTGGCCTGCGCGGCGATGAACCCGGAGATCCCGGAATTCCGGACGGGAGTTCTGCAGACGTAAGGGCTCCGGGGAGCCTTGTCGTCGCCATGCTATCTTGGCGCCCTCTATGACGAAGACCATGAAGACGATCCGCATCGGCAACGGGCAGGGGTTCTGGGGCGACAACGTCGACGCGCCGGTGGAGCTGCTGCGCGGCGGCGCCATCGACTACATCGGCATGGACTACCTGGCCGAGGTGACGCTGTCGATCATGATGCGGCAGAAGCTGAAGAACCCGAAGCTCGGCTATGCCACGGACTTCATCGGCTTCATCCGCCGGGTGCTGCCGGAGCTGGTGAGCCGCAACGTGCGGGTGCTCACCAACGCCGGCGGCTTGAACCCCAAGGCCTGCCGCCAGCGGATCTTCGAGGTGGCGAGCGAGCTCGGGGTCAGCGGCCTGAAGGTCGGCGTGGTGGAGGGGGACGACGTGCTGCCGCGCCTCAGGGAGCTGATCGGTGCCGGGCACGCGCTGAAGAACATGGACACCGGCGCGCCGCTCGAGCCGGTGGTCGACCAGGTGATGAGCGCCAACGCCTATCTCGGCGCGCGGCCGATCGTCGAGGCGCTGGGGGCGGGGGCGCAGATCGTGCTCTGCGGGCGGGTCACCGACACCGCGCTGGCGCTGGCGCCGATGATCCACGAGTTCGGCTGGGGCCCGGAGGACTGGGACCTGCTGGCCGCCGGCACCATCGCGGGGCACATCATCGAGTGCGGCGCCCAGTGCACGGGCGGCAACTTCAGCCGCTTCTGGGAGGTGCCCGACCTCTGGAACGTCGGCTATCCGGTCGTCGAGGCGCGGGAGGACGGCACCTTCGTGGTCACCAAGCACGAGGGGACGGGGGGCATGGTTACGGTCGACACGGTGGGCGAGCAGCTCGTCTACGAGATGAGCGATCCCACCGGCTACATCACGCCGGACGTGACGGCCGATTTCACCTCGATCCACCTGCGGCAGGACGGCAAGGACCGCGTCGAGGTGTCCGGCATCAAGGGGCGTCCGAACACGCCGTCGCTCAAGATCTCGGGCTCGTACCTCGCCGGCTACAAGGCTTCCGGGCAGATCACCCTCTCGGGGCCGCGGGCGATCGAGAAGGCGAAGCTCGCCGCGGAGATCGTCTGGAAGCGGCTGGAACGGGCGGGGGTCACCTTCGCGCCGGAGGATCAGGAGACCGAGCTGATGGGGACCGGCGCCTGCCTGCCGGGCATCCTGCCGGTGCCGGACGACCTGCCGGAGGTGGTGCTGCGGCTGGGCGTGCGCGACGCGGACGCCGCCAAGGTCGAGCGCTTCGGCAAGGAGATCGCGCCGCTGGTCACCGCCGGACCGCCGGGCGTGACCGGCTTCGCCGGGGGCAGGCCGAAGCCGCAGGAGATCGTCGCCTACTGGCCGGCGCTCCTCGCCCGCGAGGAGGTCGAGAGCCGCATCGAGGTGACGGTGGAGGAGGCGTGAGCGCCGGCCGGTCGTCCGGCCCCGCCTGGTACGGCGGCGTCTTCGGCGGCCTCCTCCCGATCCTCCTTCTGGGTTTCATCTACAGCGCGCTCGCGGACCGCACCGTTTTCGCCCTCTGGGCGCTGGTCGCCGGCGCCGTCTGGGTAGCGGTGCTCCGGCAGGGGTTGAGCCGCGATTGGCGGCGCCTCCGCCTGGCGGCCGCGCTGGCGCTGGTGCTGGCGGCGGGCCTCGCGGTCTTCGCCGTCCTGGAGTGGCAGCACCACGAGATCCTGGACCTCGGCTTCCGCGCCGTCTTCCCGGCGATCTACCATCCGGCCGCCACGGCGCCATGGACGAGCGCTATCCTGGCCGGCGCGTCCGCCCTGTTGGGCGCGGTCGCGGCACTGAGCAGCATGAGGAGAGAGACGCGATGAAAGTGAAGCTGGAGGAGATCGCCCACGCCCGCTCGGGCGACAAGGGGGACGCCTCGAACGTCGGCCTGATCGCCGGCAGCCCGGCGCTGTACGACGTGATCCGCGCACAGGTGACGGCCGAGCGGGTCAAGGAGCACTTCCGGCAGATCTGCCGCGGCAAGGTAGAGCGCTTCGAGCTGCCGAACATCCTGGCGCTGAACTTCATGCTCCACGATTCGCTCGGCGGCGGCGGCACCGAGAGCCTGAAGAACGACGCCCAGGGGAAGACCCACGCCCAGGGGCTGCTGCAGATGGAGATCGAGCTGCCCGAGGGCCTCGCGGGAAGCCGGCGATGAGCCTACTGGAGACGCGGCAGGAGGGGGATCTCCTCTGGATCACGCTCAACGACCCCGAGCGGGCCAACGCCCTCTCGCCGGCGCTGATCGGCGAGCTGACCGCCCTCTACCGCCGCCCCTGGCGCGCGGAGGGGGTACGGGCGCTGATCCTCGCCGGCGCCGGCAAGAACTTCTCGGCCGGCGCCGACCTCGAGCACCTGCGCTCGCTGCGCGACGCCGGCCACGACGAGAACCTGCGCGACTCGCTACGGCTCAAGGATCTCTTCGAGTCCGTGCTGCGGCAGGACGCGCTGACCATCGCGCTGGTCCAGGGCGCCTGCGTGGCGGGGGGTTGCGGCCTCGCCACCGCGCACGACTTCGTGGTGGCCGCCGAGGACGCCCGCTTCCTCTACAGCGAGGTGCGGATCGGCTTCGTGGCGGCGCTGGTCGCCACCTACCTGCCGCTGCGGCTGCGCGGCGCGGACATCCGCGAGCTGCTGCTCAACCCCCAGTTCGTGGACGCCCGCCGGGCCCTGGAGATCGGCCTGATCAACCGGCTGGTGCCGCACGAGGATCTGCGCGGCGTGGGCGAGGCGCTGGCCGCGCAGATCCTGGAGACCGGAAGCTCGGAATCGATCGCCCGCACCAAGCGGCTGCTCCTCGACGTCCTGGGCAGGCCCCTGGGCGACGCCCTGATGCAGGCGGCGGAGGTCAACGCCGAGTCGCGGGCGACCGACGACTGCAAGCGCGGCATCGCGACCTTCCTGGAAACGAAGAAGCCGCCGAAATGGCGCTGAGGGCATCCCGATGAAGCTGGTCCTCTTCGACATCGACGGCACCCTGCTGAGCTGCGGGCCGCAGGTGCGGCCGATCTTCGCCTCGGCGCTGGTGGAGGTCTTCGGCACGGCCGGCGACGTCGACGCGTACGACTTCACGGGGCGGACCGATCCCGGCATCGTGCTCGACCTGGTGACCGGAGCAGGCGTGCCGGAGGAAGAGGTGCGCGCCGGGCTGCCGCGGATGCGGGAGCTCTACACCGGCCGGCTGGACGCGGCGCTGGAGCGCGACGGGATGCGGCTCCTGCCGGGCGTGGTGGAGATCCTGGAGCGGCTGGAAGAACGCGAGGACGTCGTGGTCGCCCTGTTGACCGGCAACTGGGAGCCGGGGGCGAAGGCGAAGCTCGCGCGCTTCGACCTCAACCGCTTCTTCCCCTTCGGCGCCTTCGGCTGCGACGGCGTCGAGCGCTCGGAGCTGCCCCCCGTCGCGCTCGACCGCGCCGAGCGGGCCCGCGGCCGCCGCTTCCTCCCGGAGGAGGTGCTGATCATCGGCGACAGCATCCACGACGTCTCCTGCGCCCATGCTCACGGCATCCCCTGCCTGGCCGTGGGCACCGGCCGCACGCCGGAGAGCGCCCTTCAGGCGGCCGGCGCCGACTGGTTCGTGCCCGACCTCCGTTCGGCCGCCGAGCAGGTCCCCTGGCTCGGCTGACTCAACTCCTCCAGACTCTACCCCGCCGCTTCACCTCGCCTTCCAGGCCCACCCGCTCCCCCCGGCGAGAAAAGTGGGAAACCTTCGCGAGCCCCGGCTCGACCGGGTCGGGATCGGAATGCAACACCGCGTCTTCGAGTCCGTGGAGCAGCAGGTGAAAGCTCGCCCCGTTGGACACCTCCCGGAGAAGCCTGGTGCACTGTGGACACCGGCGCAGAAGGTGCCGCACGAGGCCACGGGCCTCCCCCCGAGAGAGCTCCGAGCGAAAGAACCGTTCGAGGGACACCCGCGAGAAGTGCTCATCCGCCATTTCATACCTCCCAAGAAAAACCCGATGAGAATCAGGCCTTCATCAACTATCGTTGCCGGAGGGCGGAATTTTGGGACAAGAAAGAAGTTAGAACTTCTTTTCCGCAATCACGGGTGGGGCCGGGGGTGCCCGAAAGGAGCGCGCGGAGCCCAAGCGGCGGGCGGGCGGGGACTGTAGACTGGTGAGCATGAGCACGCCGCCCGCGACCTCCGACGCCCGCCCCCTCCCTCTCGAACGGCTCCACGAACGCCTGGGCGCGGTCCTCGGCGCGCTCTCTGCCGCCGAGGGCGAGGCCACCGTTCCGCTCCGCTACGGGGCGGTCGAAGAGGAATACCGCGCCCTGCGCGAGGGGTGCGGCCTCGCCGACCGCTCCTGGATGGGGCGGCTCGAGATCCTCGGCGCCGACCGCCACCGCTTCCTCAACGCCTACGTCACCTGCGAGGTCAAGGCGCTCGCCCCCGGCGAGGGGGCCTACGGCTTCGTCACCACCCACCAGGGGCGCATCCTCTCGGACCTGGTGGTGCTGGCGCACGCCGACCGCCTCTGGCTGCTGCTGCCGCCGGGTGAGGAGGAGGCGGTGGGCAAGCACCTCCGGAAGTACATCCTGGCCGATCGCGTCGAGATCCGGCCGCTGGAGGACATGCTGCCCCTCAGCCTGATCGGACCGCGCGCGGCGGAGGCGCTGAACGGCGCGGAGTTGCCGCCGGCGGGAGACTGGAATCACGTGCGGTCGCGCGTCCACGGCACGGAGGTGACGCTCCAGCGCTCCGGCCGGCTGGGCGCGGAGGCCTACACGCTCTGGGTCTCGGCGTCGGTCGCCGGGCCGCTGATCGAGGAGCTGCTGGCGAGCCCGGGGGGGCGGCCGGTGGGGTTCGAGGCGCTGGAAGTGCTGCGCGCCGAGGCGGGGCTGGCCCGCTTCGGACGCGACTTCGGAGCGGAGAACTTCCCGCAGGAAACCGGCGCCGAGGAGGCGGCGGTGAGCTACACCAAGGGGTGCTATCTCGGCCAGGAGGTGGTGGCCCGCATCCACTACCGGGGAGGCGTACAGAAGGGGCTGCGCGGGCTGGTGTTCGACGGCGCCGCGCCCGCTCCCGGCGCCGCGCTGCTCGCGGCAGGACGGGAGACCGGCGCGGTCACCACGGTCGTCGATTCGATCGCCCTCGGGCGGCCGATCGGCCTCGCCATCCTCCACCGGCGCGGGGCCGAAACCGGCACCCGCCTGGAGGTCGCGGGCGGCGGGACGGCGGAGGTGCGGGACCTGCCGTTCGTCCAGCCGTAGGCGCTTTTCCCGGCTTTTAGACCGCGAACGACGAGCCGCAGCCGCAACTGCCGGAGGCGTTGGGGTTGTTGAACTTGAACCCCGCGCCGGCCATGCCCAGGGAGTAGTCGATGCTGGTCCCCTGCAGATAGCGGGCGCTCACCGCGTCGACGTAGACCTTGAGGTCCCCCTGCTCGTAGACCCAGTCGGTCTCGCGGGCCTCGTTCTCGTAGTCGAGGGCATATTCGAAGCCGCTGCAGCCACCGCCGCGCACGGCGACGCGGAGGCCGTGGGAGGAGTCGATCCCCTCCTGCTCGCGGGTGATCTTGACCATCTCGATCGCCTTGGCGGTGAGCGTGACGGGCACGTCCTCCTGCGGCGGCGCGGCGGGATTCGTCTGGCTCTGGGCCTGTTCCATATTTTCCATGGTTCACTCCTTGTCCCGCAAAGGCGGGAGCATCTCCCAAGATACTGGCGGGCCGCCGGCTTGTCAAATCGGCCCGGCCGATCCAGGCCGTCCGGCGGGATATGATTTCGCGGTGCTGCGGGCCATCCTCTTCGACTTCAACGGGGTCCTGGTCGACGACGAGCCGATCCACCTGGAGCTCTTCCAGCGGGTGCTCGCGGACGAGGGGATCGCGCTCGCCGCGGACGACTACTACGCGCGCTACCTGGGGCTCGACGACCGCTCCTGCTTCGCGGCGGTGCTGGCGGCGGCGGGGGAGCCGGCGACCGTGCCGCGCCTGATGCGGCTGATCGCGCGCAAGGCGAGCTACTACCAGGAGCGCGTCCGCCGGGAAGGCTATCCGTTCGCCGCCGGCGTGCCCGCGCTGGTGCGGGAGCTCAACCGGCGCGGCTGGATGCTCGGGGTGGTGAGCGGCGCGCTGCGCGAGGAGGTGGAGGGGGCGCTGCGGCAGGAGGGGCTGCTCGACCACTTCAAGGCGCGGATCACCGCCGAGGACGTCGACGAGAGCAAGCCGAGCCCGGAAGGGTACGAGAAGGCGCTGGAGGCGCTCAACGCGCTGCCGCCGCTACCGGAGCGCCTGCTCCATCCGCACGAGGTGCTCGCCGTGGAGGACAGCCCGGTGGGCCTCGCCGCCGCCGCCGAGGTGGGGCTGGCGACCCTGGGCATCGCCCACCCATACTCCCGCGCGCCACTCCACGGAGCGGACGCCGTCGTCGCCGGCCTTCACGAGCTGACGCCGGAGCGCCTGGAGCGGCTCTACACCGAAGTCAGCCGGAGATGAGGGTGTGAGCCCGGAGGGGGCTCAGTTGATCGGGATGCGGCCGGCGAAGCCTTCGTCGTAGGTGTGGAAGTGGGAGATGGCCTGCTCGGGGAACTGCCAGCAGTAGTAGCCGTCGCCGGTGTCCCAGTCGACCAGCCAGACCCCCTTGACCTCGCAGCCGAGGGCGGTCACCTCGCGGGTCCAGGCGCGGACGATCTTCTCCTGCGCCTCGGCGATCGCGTCGCGCTTCGAGTCGAGGTCGTCGCGGCTGCCGAGGCTGGTGCTCACCGCCTCGATCTGGCGCACCGCCGCCGAGGTCAGGTCGCGCACCAGAGGGAAGGTGTTGAGCGCCTCGTCGTACGAGAAGATCCGCTGTCCGATCCGTTTCTTCGCCATGGGACCGCGAATGATACCATCCCGGTTCAGTGAACTTCCTGGACAGCCTCGGCGAGCGCACCCGCGAAGGACGGATCGAAGCGATCAGCGGCGGCATGTTCTCAGGGAAGAGCGAGGAGCTGGTCCGCCGGCTGCGACGCGCCGCCATCGCCCGCCAGAGCGTCCAGGTCTTCACGCCGTCGGCCGACACCCGGCAGGGGCCGCAACGGCTGGTCACCCGCGACAAGCGCGAGCTCGAGGCGGTGAGCGTGTCGAGCAGCGGCGAGCTGCGGCGGAAGGTGCAGCCGGGCGTCGAGGTGGTGGGGATCGACGAGGCCCAGTTCTTCGACGACGGGCTGGTCGAGGTGATCTCGGAGCTGGCCGACTCCGGCGTACGGGTGATCGTCGCCGGGCTCGACCTCGACTACCTGCGCCGCCCCTTCGGCCCGATGCCGCGCCTCCTCGCCATCGCCGAGTACGTCGACAAGGTCCACGCCGTCTGCATGCGCTGCGGCGCCGCCGCCCACTACAGCCAGCGCATCGCCGGCGGCGACGAGCAGCTCCAGGTGGGCGACACCGAGTCCTACGAGGCCCGCTGCCGCCGCTGCTACGAGCCGTTCGAGTCCTGATACCGGATCGCGGACTGCCCGCGGCCGGAAATGCGCCGTCCGTCCGATCTGTTTTGCTGTCTCGAAAGGGGCAAACGAAAAAGCCATGTTCTTCGATCCGACCTACTTCCTCTTCCTCCTGCCGGCGCTGGCCCTGTCGCTCTGGGCGAGCTGGCGGACGAAAGCGGCGTTCAATAAATATTCGAGGGTGCGCACGGCGCGCGGGCTGACCGGGGCCCAGGCGGCCGCCGAGATGCTGCGCGGGGCCGGCGTCACGGACGTCCAGGTGGTGCCGACGAACGGCTTCCTCTCGGACCACTACAACCCGGCGAACCGCACCCTGGCCCTCTCCGAGGCGACCTACGCGTCGAGCTCGGTGGCCGCGGTGGGCGTCGCCTGCCACGAGGCCGGCCACGCCCTCCAGCACGCGGCGGGGTACAAGCCGCTGGGGCTGCGCTCGGCCCTGGTGCCGACGGCGAGCTTCGGCTCCTCGGCGAGCTACTTCGTGGTGGTCGGCGGCATGCTGTTCCACTCGGCGAACCTGGTCTACCTGGGCGCCCTGCTCTTCTCGGCCGTGCTGCTGTTCCAGGTCGTGACCCTGCCGGTGGAGTTCGACGCCACGGCGCGCGCCAAGCGGCTGGCGGTCGAGACCGGGATCATCCTCCCCCAGGAGCGCGAGGGGATGGACAGGGTCCTGAACGCGGCGGCGATGACCTATGTGGCGGCCGTGGTCTCGACGCTGATGACCCTGCTGTACTACCTGTTGCGGGCCTCGTCGATGTCGCGGCGCTGAAGCCCGGCATCGGCGGGCTGTCCATCGGACCCCTTCCTGTGGCAACTTAGTAGAAGCCCTTCAAGGAGTCGAGCCGCCGATGCCGACCGCGACGTCCAGGATCAAGCCGCCCATCCGGCGGCCTCCCCCCTCCCGCAAAATCCGGGTCTATGCCTTCGATCCGAGCCTCAACTGGCAGATCGATACGGCGGTGATCAACCAGTTGACCCTCCATGTCCCCTGGGAGGAGCTGCGGCCCGGGCCCGTGGGGGAGTACCTGGAGGTGGTGGACGTCGATCCCGGGAGCGCCTGCCTGTACGCTCCCGTCGACCTCGACGACCGCTTCATCCTCGCCGCCGACGGCCTCGACCCCTCCGAGGGGGACCCCCAGTTCCATCAGCAGATGGTCTACGCCGTGGCGATGACGACCATCCACAACTTCGAGCGCGCGCTGGGGCGGCGCATCCTCTGGTCGCCGGCCGGCGTCGAGCAGGGCTACCAGTTCGTGCAGCGGCTGCGCATCTATCCCCACGGCCTGCGCGACGCGAACGCCTACTACAGCCCGAAGAAGAAGGCGCTCCTCTTCGGCTACTTCCCGGCCTCGACCAGCGATCCCGGGCACAACCTCCCCGGCGGCACGGTGTTCACCTGCCTGTCGCACGACGTGGTCGCCCACGAGACGACGCACGCGCTGCTCGACGGCCTGCACCGGCGCTTCATCGAGCCGACCAACACCGACACCCTGGCGCTGCACGAGGGGTTCGCCGACATCGTTGCTCTGTTCCAGCACTTCTCCCACGCGCCGGCGCTGCACGACCAGATCCGCCGCACCCGCGGCGACCTGGCGAGCCAGAACCTGCTCGGCCAGCTCGCGCAGCAGTTCGGGCAGGCGCTCGGCAGCCGCGGCGCCCTCCGCGACGCCCTCGGCGCGGTGGACCCCGGGACCGGCGAGTGGATCCCGAAGAAGCCCGACCCCGCCGACCTGCAGACCACGCGGGAGCCGCACACGCGCGGCGCCATCCTGGTGGCGGCGGTGTTCGACGCCTTCCTCTCCATCTACAAGGCCCGCATCGCCGACCTGCTGCGGATCGCCACCGCCGGCTCCGGCGTGCTGCCGCAGGGGGAGATCCACCCCGACCTCGTCGAGCGGCTGGCGCGCGAGGCGTCGCTCTCCGCCAGCCAGGTCCTCAACATGTGCATCCGCGCGCTCGACCACTGCCCGCCGGTGGACGTCAACTTCGGCGACTACCTGCGCGCGCTGGTCACCGCCGACCGCGACCTGGTGCCGGAGGACGACCGCGGCTACCGCGTCGCGGTGATCGAGGCGTTCCGCCGGCGCGGCATCTATCCCCAGGGGGTGCGGAGCCTGTCGGCGGGCAGCCTCTGCTGGGCGCCGCCGGAAGGCGAGATGGCGGCGGCGCTCAACCGCCTGCTGCCGGGGGTCAAGAGCCTGGGCAAGGTCCGTCCCGACTGGTCGCTGACCACCGACCGCGCGAAGGTCTGGAAGGAGATGCAGGAGAGCGGCCAGGAGATCCACGACTGGCTGCAATCGGACGCGGCGCGCGATCTGGCCTCCCATTTCGGGCTGGCCCTCACCGCCGACGCGCCGCGCTCGATCGAGCGCGGCAAGGACGGCCTGCCGCTGTTCGAGGTCCACTCGGTGCGCCCGGCGCGGCGGCTGGGTCCGGACGGCCAGACGCTCACCGACCTGGTCATCGAGATCACCCAGAAGCGGCACGGCTACGTGCAGACCCAGACGCAGGACATGGTCGACAGCGGGCAGCTTTCGCCACCGCTACCGCCGCACGATTTCTGGCTCCGCGGCGGCTGCACGGTGCTGATCGACCTCGATCACGGCGCGGTGCGCTACTGCATCGGCAAGGGGATCACCAGCGAATCCCGGCTGGCCGTTCAGCGCGCCTTCCTGAAGGCCGGCGGCTCGCTGCAGGCGACCTATTTCGGCGACCCCCGGCGGCGGGAGCAGTCCGAGCCCTTCGCCATGCTCCACCGCACGCCCGCGGTCGAGGAGGAGAACTTTGCCTGATCCCCTGATGACCGCCCCCCCGGCCGGCGTGAAGATCCGCATGTACCGTCAGGGGCTCGGCGACTGCTTCCTGCTCGCCTTCGCCACCGGTGCCGAGCGCCCCTTCTACATGCTGATCGACTGCGGGGTCCTCCTCGGCACCCCGGACGGCGGAGACAGGATGCGGCAGGTGGCCGCGAGCCTGCGGGATTCGACCGGCGGGCGGATCGACGTCCTGGTCGCCACGCACCAACACTGGGACCACCTGTCGGGGTTCGACCAGGCGCAAGACGTCTTCGACCAGATCGCCTTCGACCAGGTCTGGGTGGCCTGGACGGAGGATCCCTCCAACGACCTCGGCAACCGGCTGCGGGCGCGCCGCAAGGCCCATCTGCGGGCGCTCGGCGGCGCCGCGCGGAGCCTGCGGGCGACCGGCGACGCCGACCAGGCCGCCACGATCGAGGCCGTCCTCGGCTTCTTCGGCGAGCCGGGAGAGGACGGCAAGCCCTCGCGCATCGAGCTGGCTCTCGACTACGTGCTCGGCCGCGGCAAGCCGCCGCGCTACCGCACGCCGGGAGAGATCGTCGGCCTGCCCGGCTCGCCCGCGCGTGTCTTCGTCCTCGGCCCGCCGCAGGACGAGGCGCTGCTGCTGCGGTCGACTCCCTCCCAGCGGGCGAGCGAGGTCTATGAGAAGCGGCTCGGGCTCACCGAGGAGATCGCCTTCTTCGCCGGCGTCGCCGCGGCGGCCGGCCCGCCGCAGAGCCCCGAGGAGGCGGAGCTGCGCGAGCTCAGCTTCCCGTTCGACGGCATCTACCGGGTCGATCCCGACCAGGCGAAGGCCGACGAATTCTTCCAGGCGCACTATTACGGCCTTCCGGAACCGCCCGGTCCTCCCGGCCAGCCCGCAGCTCCGGCGCCGCCCGCGGCGCCACCCGCGTCGACAGACGAGACCTGGCGGCAGATCGAGGGGGACTGGCTGGCGAACGCCGACACCCTCACCCTGCAGCTCGACAGCGACACCAACAACACCAGCCTGGCGCTGGCCATCGAGCTCTCCCCCGGCGGCAAGGTGCTGCTCTTCCCGGGCGACGCCCAGGTCGGCAACTGGCTCTCCTGGCAGACCGTGAAGTGGGCGGAGGATGACGGCGGAGCCGTCGATGCCGCGGACCTGCTGCGCCGCACGGCCCTCTACAAGGTCGGCCATCACGCCAGCCACAACGCCACGCTGCGGGAGAAGGGGCTGGAGATGATGGCGCGGCCGGACCTGGTGGCGATGGTGCCGGTGGACGAGCAGATGGCGCACCGGCCGAAGGGGGGGAACCCCGACGGCTGGGACATGCCCTTCGCTCCCCTGCTGGACCGGCTGAAGGTGAAGACCGGCGGCCGCGTGCTGCGCGCCGACCTCGGCCCCCCCGCACCGGAGGACCTCGCCGGCCTGCCGGCGGCGGACCGCGAGGCCTTTACGGCGGCCGTCACGGCGACCCCGCTCTACCTGGAGATCACCGTCCTGCCCTGATGCCGCAGAACCCCCTCGTGCACCCAAACGGCGGCGAAGGCGATCACGGCGGCCATCCCCAGGAGGCGGAAGGCGTCGTCGTCCCGCCCGAGCTGGATGAGCTGGTAGATGGCGAGCGACAGCGTCGTGGTGCGCCCCGGGATGTTCCCCGCCACCACGATGGTGGCGCCGAACTCGCCGATGGCGCGGGCGAAGGCGAGCAGGATGCCCCCCAGGATGCCGCGGGAGGCGAGCGGCAGGGTGACGGTGAGGAAGGCTCGGAAACGACCGGCGCCCAGCGTGCGCGCCATCCGCTCGAGCTGTGGATCGACCTCCTCGAACGCCACCCGCGCGCCGCGCACCAGCAGCGGGAAGGACATCACCGCCATCGCCAGCACCACCCCCCGCCAGGTGAAGACCACGTCGAGGTCCAGGCGGTCGAGCCATCGTCCGAGAGGTCCGCGGCGCCCGACCAGCCGGAGGAGCAGGAGGCCGGTGGCCACGGGGGGCAGCACGAGCGGGAGGGCGACGAGCGTCTCGACCAGAGAGCGCCCCGGCCAGCGATGGCGGGCCAGGAGCCACGCCACCAGGAGGCCCGGCGGCAGGATCAGGGCCGTGGCGAGCGTCGAGACCCCGAGCGTGAAGCGGACGATCTGCCACTCTTCCGGGCTCATGGAGCCGGCAGCGTAGCAAGGGCGGTATATCCGGTCAATGATAACGGGGCTATTCGGCGAGTCTACGGCTCGGCCAAGTACCCCAGCAGCTCCCGCCAGGCGGGCTCGATCGCCTGTTCGGTCTCGCGCTCCATGCGGCGGTAGAGGGTGAGCGCGGCGCGGCCGGTGGGGGTCAGCGTGGCGTGGCCGTGGCCGGAGCCGCCGCGGGAGGAGTCGACCAGGGGCTCCTGGAAACACGCGTTCATCGTCTGCAGCAGCTTCCAGGCGCGCATGTAGGACATGCCCAGCCGGCGGGCGGCCTCGGCGAGGGTGCCGGCCTCGTCGATCGCCTGGAGGAGGTCGACCTTGCCGGGCCCGAGGGCGATCTGATCGCCGTGGAAGACCCGCAGGCGAGGGCGGACGGCGTTCATGGGAGAGGATCTTATCCAACTCCGATAGGATCGGGCTTCACGATCCAGGCACGATACGGAGAGGAAGGCGACCGGTGGCCCCCGAACGCGATGAAATGTGGATGCCCCTCCTGCTGTTTGTTGTATTCACCCTGCTCAGCGTCGCCGGCGCCTACCTCGCCGCGGCGCACTGGCGGGGGCGGCGGGCGGGGATCGTCGCCGCCCTGCTGACCGCCCTGTTCTTCGCCGCCGTGCTCTGGGGAGTGCTGGCACTGATGCGCAACGGTGGCATGCTCTGACTCGAACCATGATCGAACCCGAATACGAGCTCGCCCAGCTGGTCACCGTCGAGACCTTCTCCTCCCCCTGGGAGGCGCAGCTCGCCCGCGCCTGCCTGGAAGCCGAGGGGATCGACGCCGTCATCGCCGACGAGCACTTCTTCCGCCTCTACGGCGCGCTCTCGAACGCCCTGGGCGGCGTCCGCCTCCAGGTCCGTCCCGAGCTGGCCGACCGCGCCGCCGAGCTGCTGCGCAACCGCCGGCCGGTCTTCTACGTGGTGAAGGAGGACGCCGTGCAGGAGGAGAGCCCGATGGAAAAGGATGACGCCGAGCGGTCGGAATCCGGCGCGCTGGTCGTCGTCGGCCGCTTCTATGCCCCCTGGGAGGCCCATCTCGCGCGGACGCTCCTCGAATCCGAGGGGATCGACGCCTGCGTCCACGAGGAGCGCCTCCCCGCCGCCAGCCTGCTCACCGGCGCCCCCACCGCCCTCAGCCGCCTCGAGGTCCACCCCGAGGACGCCGAGCGGGCGCTGGCGATCCTGGCGGAGGTGGAGGCGGGGACTGACACGGACGAACACGGACAGACACAGACTTAAGAAGATGTCCCTGTTCGTCCGTGTCAGCCCCTGTTCGTCCGTGTGTCCTTTTTCCCCGCCGCCTGGCTCAGCTTCGCCACGAACTGCGCCAGGGCCACGTCGGCCTCGGCGCTCTCCCCTTTCAGTTGCAGCTCGGTCTCCAGCAGATCGGCGGGGAGCCGCGCCAGCAGGGGCTCCGGCAGGCGGCAGGCGGCGAGGTAGGCGCGGTGGAGGCGGAAGGGGTGGAGGCCGGCGAGCGGGTTCTTGCCGCCGGTGGGGATCTCGGACTGCAATCCAGGCGCGTGCTGGGTCTTGAAGCGAGCATAGTTCGCCTCGCCCCCAGGCACCCGCGCCACCCGCATCATGCCGCGCACCGCCACGAGCTGGCGGCAGAAGGAGGCGAGCAGCGAGAGGAAGGAGAGCCGCGCCGCCAGCGGATCGTCCGCCGCCGCCAGCAGCCGGCGTAGGCGGTCGAGCGCCTCGCCGCCGCGGCCGGCGGCGATGGCGTCGAGGAGCTGCCAGACGTCCTCCTCGCCGCGGTCCTCCACGGTCTGCTCCACCAGCTTGCGGTCGATCCTCCCGTCCCCGCGCCCTTCGACCAGGTTGGCGAGCTTGCGGTACTCGCCGGCGAAGCGGGCGGTCGAATCGCCGTCCACCCCACCGGTGCCGCGGCCGCTCTTGTCGCTCTCCTGCCGCAGGGTGCGGCGGGCGAGCTCGGTCATGGCGTCCGAAGCGATGGCGACGCCGGTCTGCCGCTCCAGCTCGGCCGTCAGCAGGTCGATTCCCTGCCAGCTCCCGCGGTCGGACTCCAGCCGGCCGAGCGCCAGCGCGGCGCCGCGCTCCTCCAGCAGCCGCACGATCGGATGATCGGCCGCCACCGCGCTCTCGGCGAGCACCAGCGCGTGGCCTGGGGGGAGGCCGCCGCGGACCACCTCGGAGAGCTCGCTGAGGTCCCCCTCGCCAGTCCCCTGGAGCCCCTCGCGGCGGGCGGCGGCGAGCAGCCCGGCGAGCGCGCTCCGCAGCTCCTCCACCTGCTTTTTCCCCCGCCCCTTCCCGCTCGCCCCTTTGCGCGCCTTCCCCCCTTCGAGCACCCAGGCGGGCAGCTCGCCCAGGGCCCGCTCGGGCTCGCCGGCGTTGGGATCGATCTCGAAGAGGTGGAGCGCCTGGAGGAGGCGGGAGGCCGCTTGCCGCTCGCGCCCCGAGAGAGTGTGGCCGTCGGCGGCGATGGGGACCACGTCCGCCGCGTCGTCGATCAGCTCGCCGGCGGCGTTGCGGTCCGCGAACACGGCCGAGCCGGAGGCCAGCAGCACCTTGCCGGAGGCGAACAGCGAGAAGGTGCGGAGGTCCTGCAGGAGGGGAGAGAGCGAGGCCGGCCGCCGGTGGATCTCCACCGCCGCCGTGTCGATCCCGGCGGAGCGCGCCAGCGCCTCGGCGACCCGGCGCGCGGCCGGCTCGGCCATCACCAGGTCGCCGTGGACCAGGCAGACCTGCGGCGGCTGACCGCCGGCGGTCAGCCGCGACAGGAACGTCTCGACGGGATCAGCCACCGGGCGTCCCTACGAGGCCTCGACCTCCAGGACCCCCTTCTCGGCCAGCTCCTGGCAATCGACACAGAAGCGCGCCCAGGGCAGGGCCTCGAGCCGCGCCATCGCGATGTTCTGCCCGCAGTTCGCGCACCGCCCGTAGCTCCCCTCGTCCATGCGCCGCAGCGCGTTCTCGATCTGGAGCAGGGTGTTCCGCTCGCCGTCGGAAAGGGAGAACATCAGCTCCCGGTTGTAGGCGTTGTTCGCGCGGTCGACGATGTCCTCCGTGCCGTCGTCCGCCGACTCCTGGCCCGCCCGCAGATCCTGCTTGTACATGCTGAGGATCTCGTCCCGCTGCTTTTCCAATCGCTCGCGGAGGGCCTGAAAGCCGTCCTGAGGCACCTCGACGGCCGCCTTGGCCTTGTCTGCTTTGGCCACGCTAGCTTCTCCTTTCGAACTGACCTGCGAAAAAGTTCCCCATGGTACGCCTGTCTCAACCCAAAAACAGACTGCGCACCTTAAACGGGCTCGCGATGATAGCTCATTCCCGCCTCGATCGAGAGCGCGCGGTAGAGCTGCTCGTACAGCACGACACGTGCCAGTTCGTGGGAGAGGGTGAGCGGGCCCAGCGAGAGCACCGCGCGGGCCTGGTCGAGCACGGCGCGGTCGAGGCCGAGGTCGGAGCCGATCAGGAAGGCGATCGAGTGGGGCCACTCGACGCGGAGCCGGGCCAGCCGCTCGGCGAGTTGCTCGGAGGTGGCCATCTCCCCCCGGCTGTCGAGCGCGAAGCTCCAGGCGGAAGGGGGGAGCGCGGCGAGCAGGGCGCTCCCCTCGAGCTTCATCCGCTGCGGATCGTCGGCATCGGCGCGGGCGCGCACCGGCAGGTCGCGCACCGGTCCGAAGCGGGCGATCCGCTTCCGGTAGGAGGCGCAGATCTCTTCCCAGTTGGAGCGCTGGTGGCGTCCCGCCCAGACGACGACGAGCTCGCGCGCCATTTTTCGATCGGGCTCAGCCGACCGCGGTGTCGTCGAGGTCCTGCTGGGAGCGCCCCACCAGGTAGGTCTCCCACTCCTCGAAGAAGGAGAGGCTCTTGAAGTCGCGCATCCGGTCGAGGAAGACGACGCCGTTCAGATGGTCGTACTCGTGCTGGACGATGCGCGCCTCGAAACCGGTGGCGATGTAGTCGAGCCGCTTCCCCTCGCGGTCGAGCCCCTGCACCCGCACCTTCGGATGGCGCGGCACCAGACCCCGCAGATCGGGGATCGACAGGCACCCCTCCCAGTCGTAGCTCATCTCGCGGGCCTGCGGCGTCACTAGCGGATTGATCACCACCGTCAGCGGGATCTCCGGCGGTCCGGGCGCCTGGTAGATGAAGAGCTGCGCTCCCACGCCCACCTGCGGCGCGGCGAGCCCCACCCCGTGCTCCTCGCGCATGCTCTCCACCATGTTGTCGATCAGCGTCTGAGTCTCCGGGTCCGCGATGTGCTGCGGAGAGATCGGCGTCGCCGGCGTACGCAGGGACGGGTGGCCGAGGCGGAGGATCGGAATCAGAGCCATACCGGCGGCATTATAGCGTAAGGGGGTGCTATGCTCGGCGCCCATGTCGAAGCGCGCGCGAGGCCCCTGGAGAGGATCGGGACGGTCCCTGAAGAGCGATCGCAACCGGCGGCTCACCCGCGGGCTGCTGCTCGCCGGCGCCGCCGTCGGCCTGCCGGTGCTGGCCGGCGCCCTGCTGCGGCGCCGCGCCGAGCCCCCCTCGCCTCCCCGCTGGGGGCGCTCCCATCGCTACGCCGGACGCTCCGGCTACGAGGTGGCCTTCCAGGAGCTGGGGAGCGGGCCGCCGGTCGTCCTGCTCCACTCCTTCGGCCCCGGTTACGACGCCAACCAGTGGCGGGCGGCGGCCGAGATCCTGGCCGCCGATCACAGCGTCTACGTCCTCGACTTTCCCGGCTGGGGCAGGACGCGGCCGGCTCCGGGAGCCCACCATCCGGACCGCTATCTGGGCCTGCTCGAAGACTTCCTCGCCGGCGTGGTGCGGGAACCGGCCGTCCTGGTAGGCGCCGGCCTGGCCGCCGCCTACGCCGTGCAGGTCGCCGTCGATCACCCGGCCCGAGTGCGCGCTCTCGCCCTGGTCGCCCCGCTGGGACTCGACGAAGCGCCCGCCGCCGCCGCGCTCCACGGCTTCACCGGCAGGCTCCTCTCCCTGCCGCTGGTCAACGCCTCGGTGCTCGACCTGCTGACCAGCCGCGCCGCTCTGGAGCACCACCTGCGGCGCGAGGTCTACGCCGCTCCCGAACGCGTGGACGCCGCCCTGCTGGAGCATCACTACCGGGCCAGCCACACGCGGACCGCCCGCGCCGCCCTCGCCGCCTACCTGCGCGGCGATCTCTGGCACGACGTCTCCGAGGATCTCGCCCGCCTGAGCGTCCCCGTCTGGCTCGCCTGGGGGCGTCAGGCCAAGCATCCCGCCGTCGACCAGGCCGACCTCTGGCTCCGCCGCATCCCCGAAGGTCAGCTCGACGTCTTCGAAGGCGCCGGCGCCCTCCCCTTCGCCGAAACCCCAGCCCTCTTCGCCCGCGGCCTCGAGCGGTTCCTGGCGACGCTGCCGGGATAATCTGAAACTTCAGAAATGGAATGCTCCGCCCGGGACTGAAATCCCGGGCCACTCGCGGTCACCCTCCGGACTCAAAAAAATGACGGCGCATTTTCGATGTCCTGAACGGAGGGGCCGCTGCCGGTGGCCCAGGGTTTCAATCCCGGCGCGGAGCCGGTGGTCTCAAGGGTTGACCGCGAAGGTCCTGCTGGTGAAATTGCCCAGTCCGGTGACGCTGGCCACATAGGTATAGAAGCCCGGATTGCGTACGCTGGCCGCCGGGTTGAACCAGACCGCCCAGATCCCGTTCGCCTGGTAGGTGACCGAGAAGGACCGGTTGAAGGTCAGGCCCGGTCCGGTGAGCTTGAACGAGGTCGTCCGCACCAAGTCCTGGCTGCCCAGGTTCAACACCACCATCCAGTAGTTGTAGACGAGTGTCGTGTTGGACAGCGCGGCATGAATGCAGACCGTCGGAGTGGACGGAGCCGACAGGCTCTGGCCGCCGGCCAGAAGGGTCAGGTTCACCGGGGCCCGCTTGTCGCCGGTATCCTCCGCTGCCTCTCCCGGATTCGCGGCGGCGAGCAGGCGCTCGCGGGTCGCCGGGTCGAGCGTGACCGACAGCGAGTAGAAACCGTCGCCGTAGTCGGTGAAGACCGGCGTGGCGCCGCTGAGGTCCACGTACTGCTGCAGCAGCCCTTCGATCTCGGCCGCGCCGCTTTCCCTTAGACGATCGCGTCCGTCCCCAGCGGCGAACGCGGCGGGAACGACGATCAGGAGGCCGGCGAGCACCAGGCCCACCCGCAGCCAACGGCGAATCTTTTGATTTTTCATGCTGATCCTTTCCAGGCGGCTTGGCCGCCGACACGCACCCCGTCCAAATGACATGGCCTGCCCTCGCCCGCTTCGCGAAAGATCGATATGTCCATGCACTACAGGTATTTAGCTACAGAGCAATTATACCTCAAAATACCTGAGCGCAAGCAGAATCTTCGGTTCGCGGCACGGGCGCTGCCTGCCGGTTTTGCGTTTCTCTTTAACGCGACGTTGCGGCGGCCGGAGGACCAATCCTTACGGCGTTCTTCAATTCACCCAGGAAATCCGCCGCTTCTCCGGAACCCTCATCTTGAAGGGACGGTCCTCGATGGTGCCGGAGACCACCACCACGGGGTGACCCTTCTGGACGACCTCCGCGCCGGTGATCGTGTACCCCGAGATCTTCCGGTGGTTGATGTCGAAGCCGTCGCGCCAGGTGTCGAAGGCGTCGTAGGCCTGCTCGAACTCGGTGTGGTCCTGGATGACGGCGACGGCCGAATCCCACTGGCAGATCGAGGTCTGGAAGGGGAGCCCGTTGGTGTCGCCGTCCGTCCGCAGCCCTTCGAGAATGATCTTGACCCGCGCCTTGGCGCTCTCTTCGGGGCTGCCTCCGGAGATCAGATGGTCGAGGGTCAGGCTGCTCTCATGACTCTTCAGATAGCTCTTGCCCGCCCAGACGACGGCGCCGAGCACGACCAGGAAAATGATGAATCCACGCATCGGTTCCTCCCCTGCCGTGGCGCGCCACGGCGGATCCCGCATTTGAGGGTTGCAGCCTTGTCGTACGAGGATGGCGCGAGCGCGGAAAGCATTTCATGTCCCCGCGGTCCCGCCGAGGGGCACCCCCACTAGTAGAGGAAGGGGCACGCCCTTCCGTCTTCAGAAAGGAGCCCTGCATGTCCTTCAAGCTCTGCCGCACGATCCTCCTGTCCCTCGGGGTCCTCGGATTCATGGTGGCCGTTCCCGCCTTCGCCGCTCAAGCGCCCGTCCAGGCACCCGCGATTCAGGCTCCGGCCGGCTGTCCGCCGGCGGCCGCGAACCTTTTCGCCACCTCGGGAGAGGCCCAGGTCTGCACGGTGAATCAGGCCGTCGCCACGCCTCCGGCGCCGACCTTCATGACGATCACCACCACCAAATACACCGGCTACTGTCAATGCGGCTGCCGGTTCGTCAAGGACTGCAACACGAACGCCGACTGCGGCGGCGGACGCTGCCTCAGCGGCGTTTCCTGCTGCTGAGGGACGGAGCCTCAGCCACATCGCCAAGCCGGAGGCGGGATCACGCCCCGCTCCGGCCGTGGTGTTGGAGACCGACCTGCCTTGGGCTTGCCAATTTTCTGGTTTAAGGGTGGGACTCTGGTGGACGGATCCTGAGCCTCTTGGAGTCGGCTGTAACTAAGGCTCCCTGAACGAGATCTACCCCATAGCGGTCAAGCACATGGAGGCAAACCTCGGCTTGTTGTGCGGCAGAAATGTCGACCAGCCGAATGATTCCGGAGTGGGGGCGCCCCTGGACGATGGCGAGCTCACCGAAGTCCTTGTCGAGAGTCACCAGGATCCGCTTCTCCCTGTAAGCCTGATCGAGTATTTCCCGGTCTCCAGGATCTGCGGGCCAATCGGCGACGGCCACGACGTCGTGTCCCCCGGCCGAGAGCTGCTTGCGGGCTCCTCCCCATACGCAGCTATCCAGGAGGAGCCTCATCCATCCGTTCCGGTGGGCATCAGGAGCGGCTCGACCCGTTCATGGCCGACGAGACGGCGAGCGTAGACCAGGCATGCCTGGATGTCCTCCATCTCGAGCCAGGGATAGCCTTCGAGGATGAGTTGCGGTGAATCCCCAGCCGCCAGCATCCCCAGTACGTGCTCCACGGCCAGCCGCCGGCCGCGGAGGATCGGCTTGCCACCGAAGATCCGTGGGTCGACAGTGATCCGCTCCAGCAATGTCTGTTCGCTCAATCGCCACCTCCGGTGAGATTCTACCGCGCGGCGGGAAGCGAGCAAGGGGAGCCGCGCCGCTCCCCTTGCCGAGGCCCCTTTACTTGAGGACCGAAGCGAGCTTCGTCTCCGCCTCCTGGTGCAGGCTGGGCGGCGCGCCGAAGTAGACCGCGACGGTGCGCCCCTGGCGGTCGAACACCAGGAGCGTCGGCACCGCGCTGACGTCGCCGAAGGCCCGGCCGATCTCCGGCGTGCTCTTCACCCAGGTGAAGGGGACCTTCAGCTCCGCGGCCCGCTGGCGGATTCCCGCCTCCTCGGATTCGATCGCGATGGTGATGACGGCGACGCGGTCCCCGTAGCGCTTCTTGAGGTCGCCCAGCCAGGTCAGCGCGCCTCGGCAGGGCGGGCACCAGGTGGCCCAGAATTCGACCAGCACGACGCGTCCCTCGAGGTCCTTGCGCGTCAGGACCTTGCCGTCGAGATCGGTGATCCTGACGGTGGGGAACGCGGCGACCTCGCCCGCTTTCGCCGGTGCGGCCTGGGCGCGGGCGGCGTCCTTGTGGCCGGCGAGGATCTGATCGATCATCCGCGTGAGATCGGCGCGGAAACGCTCCTGGCTGGCCGCGTTCCGGATCGGCGCGTAGCGTCCGCCGGACTTCGTCTCTCCCCCCTCCCCCTTGCCGTAGAAACCGAAATCGTTCGGCGTCGCGACCAGCACGTCGTCGACGAAGATGGCCGGATAGCGCTTCACTCCGAAGCGTTTCGCCAGCTTCGATTCACCGTAGTTCTCGGAAACGAAAGTCGCCCTGCCGCCATACCCTTCGATCACGTTTTGAGCCAGCAGACCTGCTGGATCGGAGAGACCTCACGTGTAGGGCCAGCGGACCAGGGTGACGACGACCTGCGGTTTGAGCTTCGGCGTCTCCGGCCTGGCGGGTCCGAGGGCGGCGAAATAGCGCGGCAGAACGTCCGTGGCGATCGCCGTCGACGCGGCGGGGCTGGTGCCCGGCGCGGCGCTCGCCATCTCGTCCTGCGCCCCTTCGAGCACCATGCGGCCGATGCTGTGATCGATGCCGCCGCCGGCGGCCAGGCGCGCGGCGAACTGGTCCAGCCGCTTCCGGAGCTCGGCGGGAGCGAGCGGCGGCGTGGGCGGCCGGAGCGGCGCGACGAGCTGCGCGGCGTCCAGATAGCGCAGCATCGCACCGTAGCGCAGGCCGGCCGCGTCGAGCTCGCGCGCCTCCTTCAGCGTCGAGTTGGCGGTGATGAAGGCGCCATGCCGCTCGATCGAGGCCGGCGGCCGGTACGCCTTCAGCAGATCAGACTGCAACCCCTCGATCTCGGCGCGCAGCGAGCGCAGCGGAGGCGGCTGAAGGGTAGAGGGTGTGGAGAGCCGGCGGCAGAGCTCCGTGAGCTCCCGTTGCGCCTGCGCGGTGCCGAGGTAGTAGAGGCCGTCGTCCGGCGTCGTGCTCCGCCCATAGTCGAGGCTGGCCACGTAGTAGGCGCGCACCTGGGGGATCGCCACCTCGCCCAGGGCCCGCAGGGCCGCCGGCTTCACGCCCGCGAGAACGGCGGCGGAGGGCTGCCCCAGGCCGCCGCTCAGCACCTTCCCCATGCGTGCCCACTCGGCTTCGAAGCGCGGCATCTCCTTGTGCTGATCGGCCGTACGGGCGTTCAGATAGTCTCCGATCCCGAGATCCACCCGCGCCATGGCGAAGCGGTGCAGAGCGAGCAGCCGCCGGCCCTGGGCCAGATCCTGCGCGGCGTGCGCGAGCAGGGGTTGATCGCCCCGCTTGAGCTGCGGCCAGACCCCACGGGACGCGGCGTCGCTGCGCAGGAACGCCGACCAGCGCTCGATCTCGGCGGCGAGCGGGTCGGCGGACGGCCGGCTCGCCGGGTCGGCGGCGAGACCGGGAGAGACTTTGGCGAGCGCGAGGACCAGCAGCAGCGCGGCCGCCGCAGTCCCCATCCAGGAAACGGTTCGAGCTCGACCCTTCTTCATTCAGGCTCCTCGCGGCGGCTGCTCGCGCAGCCGCGGTCATGGCTCTTGGTACGGCGGACCGGGCAATAGGTTTAGCCTCGTCGACGGCCCCGATCCTCTTTCTTCAAGGTGCCGCTCGTCAACGACGGCGCGCCTCCTCCAGAATCGACCGACTCTCGTATCGTCCTAACACCGCGTGGGGATCGGCTGCCCTTGGAGCAGCGCGGAGTACATCACGCCGTGATGCTGCCAGAAGAAGTCCGAGGGGGTGCAGGGATTCACCCCCGGAACCCCCAGCAGGCCATAGATCGAGCCGCAGCCGGCGAAGTTCAGCGTCGGCAGGATCGGCGGCAGCGTCGGCAGCGAGAGAGCCTGGGTGACCGGCTTTCCCAGCACCTTCTGCTGGAACTTCGGATCGTGGAAGATCGCCGCCAGCGCCGCCATCTTCGGCGTATGTTTCGCGACCTGGGCCACGGCCACGCCCGTCCGCAACGCATGGACCCCCTCCGTGTACGTCTGCAACGCCACGGCGCTCAAGGGGTGGCTTCCGAGCCAGACGCTGAGCGGGTTGGGATCGTTGATGTCGCTGGGGATCTCGAGCGTCAACGGCACCTGCGGGACCCAGTCCTGGCTGTTGTTGACGGTGAAGGCCATGCCGCTGTTGCTTGCCACGACATCGTAATCGATCCCATACAGATCATTCCCGGGCTTCGGTTGAGCGAAAACATAGCTCTTGTAGTTGTAGTACGTCCCCATCTCGGTCAGATCCAGGAGGTTCAGATAATTCAGATAGGAACGCGACAGCGTGGCGATGGCCGCGCCCTGGCTGTGGCCGGCGATGAAGACGTCGCTCCTCTTGGGAACCATTTCCAGCAATTTCCAGAGGATCCCCGCGCTGGGGTCGTACATGAGGATGAACATCGCCAGCGTGAAGCCGAGATGGACCCCCGCCTTGCCGTTGCTCGCCGCCGCGAGCTGATAGTCCAGCGTCACCGCGGTGCCGTCGACCTGAAATCCGATCTTTGAATTGGCCGGGATCATCACCGACAGGAGGTCGTCGATGATGCTCCCCGTCTCGTCGACCGTGCCGCGGATCAGCACCGCGAACTGTCCCTGCCCGTTCGACGCGAGCTGCCAGCGGTTGTCGAAGGGGCCGACCGATTGAGAATCGAACAGGATCGTCCAGCCGGGAGGTGGACTGGTCAGCGGCGGCAGAGGCGGGATGTTGAGCCCCCCCTCCAAAGACGTCAGCAGCGTGAGGAGCGGTTCCGCTTCCTGCAGGTTGAAGCCGGGAACGAAAGTCATGGCAGGTCTCCTTTCAGACTGGCCGGACGAGAGCGTTGGTTGAGATCTTGAAGGGCAACGCCTGTGCCATATCCTCGCACGGGCAGAACGAAAACGGAGGGGACGGCGGTGGGCAGCCGCCTTGACACCCCCTGCGTCTTCCCTTACTGTCTTCCCGGCTGCTGCTTCCACACGTCCCCGGACCCTCTGGGTCTCTCTCAACGCTAACAGCTTCATCGGAACCTTGGGACTCGTGTCCTCGCGTGACTCCGTCGTGGAGCGCGTCCGGCATGGCCCAGGTACCGGTGCCGGGGAGAACGTATGAGCCGCAGACGCAGGCTGGACTCCGTGGTGCGCCGCATCGATGCGACGCGCCTGCGGATCGACAATCCTCAAGGGGTGCCGGTCACCCTCTACGCCAATTCGGACATTCCGGTCGACGCCGAGGCGATCGATCAATTGCTCGGTTTCGTCTCGCTCCAGGGGACGCTGGACGCCATCGCCGAGCAGGAGCGCGCGGGCCGCATCGCGCCGTTCTGGGGAGAGGAGCCCGGCCGGCTCGCGTCGGTCGTGGTGACACCCGATTTTCACCGCGGATCGGGCATCCCCATCGGCACCGTCGCGGACGCCCGCGGTTTCGTGATTCCTCAGGCGGTCGGCAAGGACATCTGCTGCGGGATGCGCCTGCTGGTCACCGATCTCACGCGAGGTGAGCTCGAGCCCTGGCTCGGCCGCCTCGCGGCACCGCTGCGCGCCAGTTTCTTCGAGGGGAGGCGCGACCTTCCCATGTCCCCGCGGCAGCGCGAGGCGCTGCTGCTCGACGGGCTGCGCGGCCTTCTCGCCACCTCCGGCGACAACGCTCGCACGGGGATCTGGCGCTGCTACGACCGGCAGGAACAGGAGGCCGACCTCGACCGCGTTCACTTCGGCGGCTCGCTGCCGGCGCGCGGAATCTTCGCGTTCGAAGACTACGTGCGCGGCTCCGGCGCCGTCGACGGGCGGGACAGCCACCTCGGATCGGTGGGCGGTGGAAACCATTTCGTCGAGATCCAGGCGGTGGAGGAGGTGCTCGACGGCGCGACGGCGCACGCCTGGGGAATTCGACCGGGGGCGGTCGCGGTCATGGCGCATTCCGGCTCGGTCGGGCTCGGAGCGGTCGTCGGGAGCACGTTCGCCGAGCGGGCCCGCGCCCTCTTTCCGCGCGAGCTCCAGCACCCGGAGCACGGCTTCTACGTGCTCCCCGTGGCCGGCCCGCGGGCGGCGGCGGGAGACTACCTCGACGCCATGCGCAACGCGGCGAATTTCGCCTTCGGAAACCGGCTGATGCTCGGCCTGATGGCGGTGGCCGCGCTCTCGGAAGTGGCCGGCCGCCGGGTCGCCTCACGGTTGATCTATGACGCTCCGCACAACCTGATCTGGGAGCCCGGGCCGGACCGCGAAGGCTACCTGCACCGCAAGGGCGCCTGTCCGGCACTGGGAGCCGAGCCGGGCGGGAACGGAGCGTTCCGGTTCACGGGACACCCTGTGATCATTCCAGGTTCCATGGGATCGCCGAGCTATCTGATGGCGGGATCGGGGAACGGCGAGGCGCTCGCGAGCGCGTGCCACGGGGCCGGCCGCGCCCTCGCCCGCGGCAAGGCGCGGCAGGTGGACGCGGCAACCTACGAACGGGCCGTGGCCCGGCTGCGCGTGGTCACGCCGATCGATCCGGAAGCGCCGGCGATCCGCGGGCGCCACGACATCCTGGAGCAGTACCACGGCCGGCTCAAAGAGGAGGCTCCCTACGCCTACAAGCCGATCGCGCCGGTGATCGAAACCGTTGCGGCCGCCGGCATCGCGCGACCGGTCGCGCGGCTCGAACCACTGCTCACGATCAAGGGGTGACCCGGCGGAGAACAGGCGCTTTATCAACTTTCCCGATGTCGATCCTGATGGCGCCTGTTCTCCGCATCCTGTTCTCAATCAGGGAATGGAACCGCCGTCCGCCGATTGCTTCGAGATCGCGCACTTCGGGTTGGCGGGAGCGTCGATGTTGACCGACAGGTAGACGTTCTCCGCGTACCACTGATCGGTCGTCTGGCCCGGAGCGGGCTGAGCCGTGCACAGCAGACCGCCCGCCGACAGGCTCGCGGCCCACACGCCGGACTGGCCGAAGCACTGGATGTTGGCGCCGTTGCACTCGATGCAGACCGAGCCGACCGCCAGCGGGTTGTCGCTCGACCAGGTGCCGTTCACCGTATAAGTGCTTCCCGTGACGCTCAGCGAGAAGCTCGACGCGCCGTTGGCGTCCGGGCAGGGAGCGGAGGCGGGCGCAGGGGCTGGCGGGGCGCCGTCGGGGTCGATGGTGGTGGTGCCGTAGCCGTCTCCAGCGACGCCGCGCACACGCGACGCGCCGGTCCAGGGAGCACGGTACCAGGCGCCGGCGAACGAGCCGCCGTTCGCTCCCGCGGGAAGCGGAGCCCAGTTGGTGCAGGGGACGTAGACTCCCGCCGGCACGCAGCACTCACTGCTAAAGCCCGTGAACGCTGTGGCACTGGCCGCTCCCCCCGCGGCCGCTACGACGCCGGCGCCGCAATTTCCCCATCCGATCCCGTTGACTCGCCAGTTGGCATGCGCTTCTGCACGAGTCGACAAACCCAGGAAGCAAGCCGCCATCGCGGCGGCGGCCAGGAAGCCGTTATTTCTTTTCGAGAGCATGACTCCTCCTCAAGCGGTGACGCTTTGTTACCCCATTCTTGAACGCACCGGATCAGGAGATCTCCATCTCTCTAATTTAATGGTGAGCGAAGCGAGGGAAGCGGGACAACCGCGATGGCTCAGGAAGAAGCCGGCGAGGAGCCTGCGCCGCGGAAACTCGAAAACAGGGACCTAAGAGACGGCAAGGACGACAGGGACAAAAAGACGCAAAGAGACCAGAGGCCACGCCAGGAGTTTGTCTTGTCCTTGCTGTCCCTGCTGTCCCTGCTGTCCTTTGCGTCCTTTGCGTCCTTTGCGTCCTTACGAGTCGCTGGCCGGGTTGGGCTCCTGGTAGAGCCCGAGCACATTCCCATCCGGATCGGCGAAACGGGCGGTAATTTCGGGGGCATCCACGCCGATCGGCTGAACGATGCGCCCCCCCTGGGCGACCACCTTCTCTGCGGTCGCGGCGGCGCTGTCGACCATCACGTAGAGAAGGAGCCCCGGAGTCGGAGACGAGGGCCGCCCAGTCACCCAGGCACCGCTGACTTCGCCAACACCGTCGTCGAACGCCGTCGCGCCGTCACCGCGCTTTCGAACCGCCCAGCCGAACACCGCCTGATAGAAGGCGACCGACCGAGCCACGTCGGCGGTGGGAATCTCGAGATAACAGATCTTGCCGTTGGAACGCGTTGGAGCCATTTTCGATCCTCCTTCGAAGAAGATTCTTACCAAGTGGACAGCGAAGCCAGGCCCAGGATCAGGCAGCAGGCGCTCGAGATGATGCGCGCCAAGCGGTCCGGAATCCGCCGGCGCAGACCGGTGCCGAGGACCATCGCCAACCCGCCCTTGGTGAGCAGAGCCAGGGTGCCCGCCAACCAGACCAGTCCGGGAGCGGCGGAGCCCGCCGCCAAGGCCGCGGCGGCAAGCTGGCCGGGATCGGCCCACTCAGAGAAGAAGATCGCCGAGAAGGCGACCGCGAAGCCGCTCCGCCAACCGTGCGTCAGATCGGGTGCCGCCGCCGGTGTCTCCTGCCGCTTGAGCCAGACGCAGAGCGCGGTGGCGAACAGGGTCGCCGCGCTCAGGCCGCTGGTCCAGCGCACCGGTAGCTGGGCGACGAGATGTCCGCCCAGCACGGCGGCCGACATCTTCGCCATGAAGGCAAAGGCGATGCCACAGGCCACGGCGGCCGGGCGAAACCGCAGGGTCAGGGAAGCGATCGTGAAGATCGACTTATCGCCGATCAACTCACTCGCCAGCACCGTGGAATAGGTGAGGACGAGAAGCTGGGCCGATCCCTGTAACGCCATCGACGCCATCTCCGTTGCGGTCATCCGAGGCCGGTGGCGACCGCCGGCTGCCGTTACGCCGTTCCGATCCGGCTAGTCGCCATCGTGGGGCTCGCGTTTCTCGGCATCGAGCGGTTCCTCGTAGGGATCCACCTGATCAGTAACGATGATGTCGTAGTGGTGTCCCTTGGGGGAGACGAAAGGTTTTTCGTAGAGGATGGATTTCGGGTCGGGCTCACCTGGGGCCCGTTTCCGGTCCACCGCCTCCTCCTTCGGCTTGCCGTCCGACTGGGGAGGGCCGGTTCCCTCTTCTTCCTTATTCGATTCCGGCATGGCTGCCTTTTTCCGGCTCCGCCGGCCTACGCGCCGTTGGGTTCGAAGGTAAGGGATGTGACCGGATGAACCTCCCAGATCGTCACCGGCTTAGCGTCGCGTGGCCCTGGAGTAGGCCCTCCTCCTGCGTGAGTGGCATCGAAGAAGAGAGAGCCCCCGATGGCGACCGGAATAGGCGGCCTGAAGAAGTTGTAGCCGAGGCCGGGAAGATTGTCTGTGAATTGCCCCTTGAAGACGTCGCGGACAGCGCTCAAGACCGCTAAGGAATCACCTCCGTCGGGCAGACCCGAGACCTCCATGGTCATAAACGAGCTCGACCCTAAGCTTGGATCGCGTCCGAGAATGAGATGGAAATCGTTGTCGGTCTCCATGCTGGCGGCATACAGGAAGGCGCGCACCAGCACATTCCGTTCCTCTTCACCGACCCGCCCAGACCCCGCACCGGTGTCAATCGGAGGTTTGCGCCCTCTCATGTCGTCGTCGGACACCAAGGAGTCGATAAGACCTTGAAGGTCTTCGAACTGTTCGACTGACGCACCAGAAATAGACAGCTTGGCGGCCTTGCGCGCGGTCCCCCGGAAATCGTCACCGGGTGCCGCCACCGCGAACGCGGTGACCTTTTGCATTTTGTCCGTGGGGTCCAACTCGTTGGTGACCAGGATTTGATACTGCCCGCCCAGGGGCTGCGGCGAAGTGAACGCTATCGTGGCGATAACCGAGCCCGGATCAGGGCTGCCCGGGCTTGGCGGCTTGACTCCATCTATTGGCAGCATGTCGCCCTCCAGGGAGATGCGTTCGTCTTGCCCTATTATAAGCGGCCAGGGATTCCAGGGTAGCTTCAGGGGGGACCTATTCTGATTGCGCTATTTTTAAATAGGCGTCTGTTTGGCTCAGCGGTACACGCCTTGGCGGAAAGGCCTACCCACGGGGGCGGAGCTTGTTTCCTACCGGGGATCGGCGCCGTCGTCCGCCTCCGGCAGCATCCGGCCGGCCCGAGCGAGGACGCCCGGATCGGTCTCGCGGGACCCCTCTGGGGGATGGGCGCGGCGATCGCCGCCTACCTGGCTTACCTCGGCGGCGGCTGGCCGCGGGCCGGTGACCCATCGGGCAGTGAAGTGGGGAAACCCTTCAAGGGCCGCGGAGAGACCTTTCGGGCGCCGATCGCGCGTTCTAGGACTAGGAAAGCTCGAACTTTTTCCACCGAAAGGAGCTGCAACATGTCCGGCAAGCGAACCAAGATCTTGATCACCCTTGGCGCGGTCCTCCTGTTTTCCCTCCTGGCAATGGCTGGATTCGGACAAGGGGAAGAATTCCAGAAGGCGGCCTCGACCGGCGTCGTCACCTACCATGTCGTCACGGTTCCGCCGAACGCGATGACCGCGGCCCAGCTTCAAGCGATTCTCACTACCCAGGGCAATATGGGCTTTCATTTAGTCGGTGGTCCCTTGGCGGTGGGCACCGGGCCGATCCCCACCGGCGAAGTCTTTGTTTTTTCGAAGCCATAATCTCCGCGAGGCGAATGAACGCCCCCGGAGCTCCGTGACTGCCGACTCCGGAGTCCGCGAAAGCCCAATGGCGGTACCTTCGACTTGGGGCCGCCAGTTATGATCTGTTTCTCAAGCTCGACTGGGACCCCTCGTTGCATTATCGCTTCGAAGGATCCAAGGGGTATTGGTACTTTGATCCCGGCGATGGCAACGAAGACTACAAGATCATCAAGCTGAATCCCTGAGCAGGGTGATCCTGGAGAACCTTCATCCCAGTCAACGCACTGGCGATCGTAGACCTCGCCATACCGGCGCGATTCACGAATAGCTGGCGCCTATCCTCGGGCGCGCCTATACTGTGGGCGTGGCGCCAATGACCAGGAAGTGGAAGATCGTCCTGGGAGTGGGCGGAGGTTGCCTCCTGCCGGTCGCCCTGGCCTTTGCTGTTGCCTTGTATTTCTCTCCCGGCGGCATGCGCGGAACCTACCCGGCAGCCGACTATGATCCCCTGCTTACACGGGAGGCAGCGAGAGCCCTCCCGCTGATCAAGGCCATCGACCGCTATCGCGGAGAGCATTCAAGCCTTCCTGCGGATATGGCGGACCTCGCTCCCTATCTTCCAGACTGGCCCAGGCCGACCAAGGATCCGTCACCTGATGCCGTGAGACCCGAGTGGCTGTACACCCGCATTGGGATCGCCAGGTACGATCTACATCTCGGGCTCGGCTGGGACCCCTCGTTGCATTATCGCTTCGAAGAATCAAAGGGGTATTGGTACTTTGATCCCGGCGATGGCAGCGACAGAAAGATCATCAAGCTAAACCCCTGAGCGACACAAACGTTGGTATCCAGGAGGTATCTCACGGCTCGAGCTCAGGCCCAGGCTCCGCTGCCGGCGGCTCGGCGGGATAAGGGAAATCCGGCGAGGACCCCGCGAGGTCGAGGAACTTCCGGCTCCACGTCCGCTTCAGAGGCTCCAAAATCACCTGGTCTCCCTTGCGCCAGACGAGAACTTCCTCTGCTCCTTCGAAGCGGAATTCCTGGCGCCCAGCCCCTGGTGGGCGGCTCCAGTTGCATGGCCTGCGTCACCACGATCCGCGGCCGCTGCCCGCTGGTCGTCTAGAGCTCCCAGGACCAGGCGGGGTCGAAGGCAGCTTCGGCCCCGCTTCGGCGATCCGTCCGCCAGGGACTACCATGGCCGAAACTGAACGGCGAGACGGCCCCCCCAGCCCCGTCCCATAGAGTAGGCCTCGGCGCGCTGGAAAGGCTCCGAACCGGCGATCGCGACGCAGTGTTTCCGGTCGGAAGCTTTCCGCCCGCCCTACCCTTTGTCGGAGGCTGACGTTTTCCAGGCTTCACGGGCCCCAGATGTTGGCGTGAGCGTCTGGCCCGCCAAGGATTTACAAAAAACGCCAAGATCGAGGACTGTGGGGATCAAAAGACGAGATGGATCGACTCAGACGGGCCGCAAGGGTTCTTGGCGAGGTCTTGGAGAGGCTCAAATCGCGTGTCCTTTACTCGCTCTTTGAAGAATCGCGTGGCACGTAATCCGGGCGCGTTTCGCTTTGGGTTCGTTCCCATCCTCTCGCTCACCGCGTAGCGGACTCCCGGAGCCCACTCGGCGCCGATGTAGTCCGCGGTGAGCGGGTACCTGCACCGGCTTAGAGCCGCCGGCCGCGGGTCATCGAAGCTTGACGCTCAGCTCCCGATGTGTTTCAATTCTGTCTTAACATCTCCTTGTCCAAGGAAGGTTTGCAATGTTGAAAAAGCCGGTCTCCGTTGCCATCGCGTTATTCGCGTCGTTTGGTGCAATCGCAAACGCCGCGGACCTGAGCGCGTCGTACGAGCGCGCCAGCAGGGAATTCGGCGTGCCGCTGGAGATCGTCCGCGCCGTCGCCTACGTGCGCTCCGGCGGAGTGCAGCGGCAGCCGTCGACGTTCAGTGACCGTCCGCCGGCGTACGGCGTCATGGGGCTGCGCGACGACGACTGGTTCGGGCACAGCCTGCGCGACGCGGCCGCGCTGCTCGGCGTCTCGCCCGATCTGCTGCGAACGGATGCCGAGGCCAACATTCGCGGCGGGACGGCGCTGCTGGCCCGCATCGCGGCGAAGCACCCCGAGGCCGTGGCGCGCGACGTCGACAGTTGGCGCGGCGTGGTCGCGGAGTTCAGCGGCATCCCTCAGAAGGAAATCGCCGATCTCTTCGCGCAGCAGGTCCTCGAGCGGATTCATCCCGACGCGCCGGCGCCGAGAAGCGGCGCGTGGCGCATTGCAACGCTGGTCAATACCTCTTGTTCGAACGTGGTCTGGTACGGCGACACCATTCCCACCACCAACTATGCCGTCGGCCGAAACGGCGTGGCCATCACCATGGACGTCATCCACACCACCGAGGAGACCGCCGCCGACACGCTGTCGATTTTTCAGAATCCGTCGAACCAGGTGAGCTCGAACTATCTCGTCAATCGCGACGGCTCGGTGTGGCAGTTCGTCGCCGACGCCAACACCGCGTACCACTGCGGCAACAGCTCCTACAACCGCGCCTCGATCGGCATCGAGATGGAAGGATGGGCCGAGGGCTCGCCGCTGGAAGACTACTCGTGGCAGACGCCGGAGCAGTGGCAGTCGCTGGAAGCGCTGGTGTCCTGTCTGCACGGCGCGTACGCAATTCCGCTGGACCGCGCGCACCTCATCGGCCATAACCAGGTGCCCGACCCGAACAACCCGGCGCTGTACTGGGGCGGCGCGAACCATCACTGGGATCCGGGTCCCGCCTGGAGCTGGGACCATCTCATGACCGATCTCGGTCACCTCGCCGTCCCCGCCGTGGTCTCGGTTGCCTCGCAGTGCACGGTGACGGCGCTGCCGCAAGCGTCGGCGCCGCGAATCACGTACGTCTGGCCGGGAGAGAAATTCACCGCCTATGACGCGGTCGGCTCGTATCAGGAGATCTATCTGGCCGGCCGCGAATTCGCGCAGGCGTCCTCGCTGCCCGTGGGCTGGTACCACTGGGACGGATGGGTCCCGTCGTCATGCCTGTCCACGCTGGCCAGCAGTACGCGCCTCGAGGTCAGCGGCGCGTTCCCCAACACGCTGGAAGTCCGAGACGGAGCGCAGCAGTCGTCGACGGTCCTGGGCCACATCGGCGAGGGCAAGCGGTTCGTCGCCACCGGCAATACGCAGCCGGGTTTTGACGGCTATCTCTGGTACGAGTTCGCGCTCGCCGGCGACACCGGCGGTCCCACCGGCTGGTCCTCCTCGGTCCATCTGACGGTGGGCGACGTGGCGAGTTGCTACGGCGTGAGCGCCGCCAGCAGCCCGACCTCGGGCGGCACGGCTTCGATCGGCACCGCGCCGGACTGCTTCGGCGGCTTCGCGAACGGTGACGCGGTGTCCATCTCTGTGTCGGCGAACAGCGGCTACAACTTCTCGAGCTGGACGGCGGCGAACTGCACGCTGGCCAATCCAAGCGCGTCTTCGACGACCTGCACGATCACCGGCGCCGGAAAGGCCGCCGTCACGGCGAACTTCGCCGCCATCCCGTGCTACACGCTCGCGAAAAGCGCCAGCCCCTCGGCCGGCGGCAGCGTGACCATCAATACATCACAGAATTGTCCGGGCGGGTTCACCAGGGGCACCGCGGTGTCGATCACCACCACGCCGAACGGCACCTACAGCTTCACGAACTGGACTTCCACCAATTGCACGCTGGGCAACGCGAATGCTGCTTCCACGACATGCACCATGACCGGCGCGGGGAACGCGAGCGTGACGGCGAGGTTCCGCAAGCACTGATCGCTACAGCCGCCTTCACGGATTGATCGTGACCGCCTGCAAGTTGGTCAGGACCGCGCCCGCCGTCACGTAGACATACGCCTCGCCGGTCCCCGTCGTCGTGGGCAGGAAGACGTCGATTTCGCCAAGCGGCGGAAAGGCTCCGAGCTGGTGATCGCGACGCGGTCTTCCCGCTCGGGAGCTTCCCGCCAGCCCTACCCTTTGTCGGAGGCTGACGTTTTTTCAGACTCCATGGGACCCAGATGATGGCGTGAGCGTCTGGCTTGGGGAGAGGTGTATGCCTGCTCGCCGATTGTGCCCGCCAAGGATTTACAACAACCCCAAGATCGAGGACTTTGGGGATCAAAAGACGAGATGGATCGACTCAGACGGGCCTCAAAGGTTCTTGGCGAGGTCTTGGAGAGGCTCAACTCGCGTGTCCTTTACTCGCTCTTTGAAGAATCGCGTGGCACGTAATCCGTAATCCGGGTTGTAGAGTCGATCGCCGTCGCCTTCGTTCGGCTCGGCTTGTCGCCGCTCGCCTGGGCCTCAGCGCTCAGTCTGATCGGACTGCTTGCGATGGGAGTCCTGCGCTTGGTGAGGCGTATGAGACCGGCGGAACGGGCCTGATCGCCTCTGCGATCGTAGTGGTGTGGAAATGGAGTCAGTCTCTTCGAACACTCTCTGACTCGGCCCAGGCGCGCCAACACACTTCTCCTTTGGAGGCGGCCGGTTTTCTGCCGGTCCCGCACCGCAGGGCGGCATTTGAAGCCTGGGGCGTGGCCTGCGACCTCATCCCCTATCCCCTTCTCCTAAAGGAGAAGGGGGACGACTGCGATGCGGCCCCAGCAGGGCCCTCCCTCTCCTTTAGGCGAGGGACCGAGGTTGAGGTCGCAGCTACAAACATCGATCAAGACCAAGGACGTAAAGGACTGCAAGGACGAAAAGGACAATGAATTGTACAAGTCGACGGTTCTGGAACCTTGCCCCGCAAGGGGCAAAGGCATGTAGCCTGGGGCGTCAGCCCCAGGTAGCCGGTTTCAAAACAATTCACAGCCCCGAAGGGGCGACGGCAGTCTTCCTCGAAGCGTGGGTTTGCCGTCGCCCCTTCGGGGCTGTGGAATTCATTGGGCATCTCCTTCCTGGGGCTCGCGCCCCAGGCTACATGCCTTTGCCCCTTGCGGGGCAGGATTTCAAGATCCACGAGATGTGTATACGAGGGTGGTTTAAACCGCAGGTCCGGATGCCATAGGAGCCTTCGCGGCAGAAAAGCTGACCAAGGGCATAAAGGACTGCAAGGACCAAAAGGACAAAAGGAATTGTCGAGCTTCTCAGCATTCCTCGGTTCTTGGTGTCCTTGTCGTCCTTGTCGTCCTTTACGTCCTTGGTCGTTTTTTGCGGCGCAGGCTCCTGGTACTTCGTCAATCCAGAATGACGCGTTCTTTGTAGGGGCGGCCCTATGTGGCCGCCCTGGGTGGGGGGCCGGTCCGGTCGGGAATCTCCCCCTCCCAGGGGCGGTCACGTAGGGCCGCGCCACAACGTTGGGGAATTCCTTGACGCTCGACTATCTAAGCGGGAGGAAGAAAAATGAGCGACCTGACTAAATATGTGCAGACCCGGGCAGCGCGCGACGCTGAGTTCGCCGACGGTCTTGAAGCAGGCTATACCGATTTCAAAGTTGGCGCTCTTCTCCGCCAAGCCCGCGAAAAAGCAGGGCTGACCCAAGAGCAGGTGGCAGAGCGGCTGGAGACGAAGAAGTCGGCCATCAGTCGCATCGAGAACAGCGCTGGCAGCATCCGGTTCTCCACCCTGGAGCGTTATGCGCGAGCCATCGGCTGGCAGTTGTCCCTGGAGCTCCGGGCTCCTCGAAAGAGCGCCGGCCCTCGCAGCTAGAGAGCGCGGAGGTTGACCGCGGAAGCGACTCGGCCCAGGCGCGCCAACGCACCTTCTCTTTTGGAGGCGGCCGGTTTTCTGCCGGTCCCGTCGACTCAGGAGATGAACTATGAAGAAGCCCACTCTGATTCTCCTCACCCTCCTCGTCCTCAGGCCGTTCGCGCAGTCCATGGCCCAGACGGCGCCGGTGGCGGTACCTCCAGCGAATGCCACGGCGGCCCCGGCGCCTGACGCGGCACAGTTCCTGGCGACCCTGTCGGGCGGGCAGGTTCAACCCCCGCACGATCTGACGCCCGCTCCCTCCTTCATGGCCGGCTGCACCAGCAGCTCTCAGTGTCTGCTGGGCCAGCTCTGTTGCAACGTGTGTGGCGCCCAGCCCTTGGTGGGCGGCTCCAGTTGCATGGCCTGCGTAACCACGATTCGCGGCCGCTGCCCGTTGGTCGTTTAGAGCTCCCACGAAGAAGCGGGGTTGAAGACGAGCTTTGACCCCGCTTCGGCGATCCGTCCGCCTTGGCGCTTCCTTCAGCGTGGCACTTCCTTCGGGATCCAGTTGACCCGCCGGTTGGCATGCGCTTCGCCGCGAGACAGCAATCCCGCTTGGGGACCTCTTGAGGACTTTGCGATATAATCATCTTCACGAACCGGTTCAACGTCCGAAAATAGGGGGGCGTATGGGGACTAGCCTGCAAGCTGAGGGAAGCACGCCGATTTGGCGCTTTGCTTAACCTCCAGGTTTCGGTTCTCTTAGGCCATAAGGAGATGGAGTCTATGGATGTTCCCAAGCTGTTCGTTTCATACAGTTGGTCAGATACCGGCCACGAACAATGGGTTGTAAACCTTGCAGCAGAGCTGCGCGAGTCTGGTGTTGATGTCATCCTAGACAAATGGGATCTCAGAGAAGGTCATGATGCAGTCGCTTTCATGGAGCAGATGGTCACCGATCCGGAGATAATGAAGGTTGTGATCATCTGCGATAAAAAATATGCTGCTAAAGCTGACGGGCGAGCCGGCGGCGTAGGTACGGAAACGCAGATCATTTCGAGAGAGGTTTATGAGAACCAAGCCCAAAAGAAATTTGTTGCCGTTGTCTGTGAAAAGGATGAAGATGGAAGGCCGTTTCTTCCTACGTATTATAAGTCGCGAATTTATATTGACCTCAGTGAGCCGGATAGGTATTCGGAAGGCTTTGAGAAGCTTTTGAGGTGGGTGTTTGATAAGCCTCTTGATGTAAGGCCCGCCCTGGGAAACATGCCCTTATTCCTTTCAGAAAGCGACCGTATATCATTGGGAACTACGGTGGCCTTCAAACGATGCGTTGATGCGCTAAGAAACCATAAGGCATACGCAGAAGGTGCTTTGGATGAATACTGCAGAACCTTTTCAGAGAATCTTGCGCGATTCAAGGTGTCCAAGGTCGATGGAGAGTACGATGACGCTGTTATCAAAAACATAGAGGAGTTCTTATCATATCGAAACGAGGCTCTACAGGTCTTCACGGTCATTGCGCAGTATTCGCCGGGCGAGAACGTTCGCCGAGTGCACCGTCTGTTCGAAGACCTGATTCCGTATATGAATAAACCGGCGAACGCTACACAGTGGGATGAGTGGGACTTCGATAATTTCAGATTTTTGATACACGAGCTCTTTCTATATGCTCTGGCCATATTGTTGAAGCATGATCGAATTGAGGCAGCAAGCTTTCTTCTCGGTGAACAGTACTATTTGCCGAATAACTCGGAATCTGGGAAAGATGTAATGGTTAATTTTCTCGCTTTTCGGGAGCCGATGAGATCTCTAAAATATCGCAACGAGCGCCTAGGCCTTCGTCGTTTATCCCTTCGAGCTGACCTCTTGAAGGAGCGATGTGCCGGGACAGGTATTGATTTTCGCTACTTGTTGCAGGCGGATTTTGTTGCATTTATGCGAGCCGAAATCGAGGCGGCTGATAAGTACACGCGATGGTGGCCCGAGGTTCTAATCTTTCTCAGCTATTTCAATAGCCCGTTCGAAGTCTTCGCCAGATCTGCTTCTAAGGCATATTTTGACAGGGCCAAGATACTCCTCTCCATTGACTCTCTGCAGGAACTTGAGCCGCTACTGAAGTCGTACCAAGACGGTTCACGTCAATTACCCAGGTGGGAGTTCAATAGCTTTAATCCTGCTGCACTACTTGGTTACGAGCAACTCGCCACTCGGGCTTAGCACTCGTCGGGAGGCGTCGTTTCTTGACGGCGCGCAGAGCAGATTGATGGTGCGCATCTGTCAGGCTGCTCCACGCCTCTATCGCCTCCAATTCACCAAGCGCTGCGCGTTCGGTTCCGCTTGACTCTGCCCGCGACCTCCGCCAGACCTCAGCCGCCTTCGCCTACTCAGACTGCCCATTCACCCGCCCGTCCCGCCTCTTCCGCCTCGGGCGCTCGCCCTCCCACCCGCCCCTCCGCCTTCAACTCACGCCCTTCCATCCACCCGCCCCCACCCGCCCACCCGCCCCTTTCGCCGCCAGCGGCGCCGCTTTCGCCCCGTCCGGCGCCCCTTTCGCCGCGAGCGGCGGTGCTTCCGCCTCTTCAGGCGGTGGGTTCGCCGCGGCAAATGCCCCTTTCGCCCGGGCGGGCGCAGCGTTCATCCGCGGCGCTCGTGCATTCGCCTCGCTTAAGAGACACGGCGCCGCGGCCGGCGGCGGATTCGCCGGACGGGGCGAAGAGAGCGGGATGCCGGGTGGAAGGGGCGCCTGGAGAGGCGGAAGGAGCATCCGGCGCCCCGGCGACGCGATTTTCCTCGGCCGCGTGGGCAGACTCTCTCCGGAGCCGAGCCCAGGGCGCGGCGGAAGTGTCGCCGGAGGTCCCGGATGGGGCGCCGCGAGCGCTCTCCCGTTCAATCGCCGGGGGGAAGCTCGGCCGCGAGCTTGCGGTAGACCGCGGGGGTCCGGCCCACAGCATGCTTGACGATGACGAGAGTCCCTTTCTTGCTCAACTCCGCGAGAGTCCTGTAGAGGCTGGCGCGCTCGGCCTCGTAGCCCAGCAGGGCGTGGATGTCGGCGCGCCCGAAGGTCTCCGGCAGTTGCGGGTAGATCCTCCGGAGCTCCTCTTTCACCTCGCCCCCAGGCCGCCGCTTGCGCTCCGCCGGCGGCGGCGGGGGCGGCTCGGGCGCGACGGACGCGGCCGGCTCGGGCATCTCGGCGGCTTGGGGAGCGTCGCCGGGAGCGCCTCCCAGGAGCTTCCAGACCATCTCGAGCGCCGCCATCTGCGCCCGGTAGGAGGCCTCCACCAGATCGACGCCGGCGCGGCGGGAGTCCTCGAGGCGGCGCTTGGCCTGCTCGTATTCGTTGTGTGTCATGTTGTGTGGCAGTAGAGCGCAACGCGTGTGAGTTGGCAAGAGATGCGACACGGACGGGCTGGGACAGGCGCGGACGGATACGGACAGGGGAGAGGACGCGGAAGGGGGTTTCGGCTTGCTCTTGTCGGCTGGCACGGTGGCCGCATACGATGGGGGACGCCGTCGCGGCCTGTTTTTTGTTCAGCCACATCCATGAGAGCGCGGGCCTTGAGCCCGCATTGGGGAGCAGGATGAAGACGAAGATCCTCGTCACGGGGTCCCTGGGGCAGATCGGGTCGGAGCTGGTGCCGGCGCTGCGCGAGAAGTATGGCGGCGATCAGGTGATCGCGTCGGACATCCGGATGATGTCGCGCGAGCAGCTCCTGAGCGCCAACGGTCCGTTCGATTTCCTCGACTGCACGAACGAGCGGCAGATCCAGGACGTCGTGCAGCGCCATCAGATCAAGACCATCTATCACCTGGTGGCCCTCCTCTCGGCGCTCGGCGAGAGCAAGCCGCAGGTGGCCTGGGACGTCAACCTGGGGAGCCTCTACCGCATCCTGGAGGTGGCCCGGGTGAACGGCTGCGCGGTGTTCGTGCCGAGCTCGATCGGCGCCTTCGGACCGGGCACGCCGCGCCAGCACACGCCGCAGGACACGATCCAGCGGCCGACCACCATGTACGGCGTCACCAAGGTGGCCGGCGAGCTGCTCTGCGACTATTACCACCAGCGTTTCGACGTCGATACCCGCGGCGTGCGCTTCCCCGGCGTGATCTCGCACGGCGCCCCGCCCGGCGGCGGCACCACGGACTACGCGGTGGAGATCTTCTACGAGGCGATCCGCCACCGGCACTACACCTGTTTCCTCAAGCCGGACACGCGGCTGGATATGATGTACATGCCGGACGCGGTGAAGGCGGCGATCGACGTCATGGAGGCCGATCCCGAGCGGCTCGCACACCGCAATTCGTTCAACGTCACCGGGATGAATTTCACGCCGCGCGAGCTGTGCACGGAGATCACCCGGCATCTTCCGGATTTCAAGATGGAGTACCGGATCGATCCGATGCGGCAGGCGATCGCCGATTCCTGGCCGGAGTCGCTCGACGACAGCGCGGCGCGCCGGGAGTGGAGCTGGAACCCGAAGTACGATCTCGCGGCGATGGTCCGCGACATGCTGGAAAACCTGGAGAAGAAGCTGGCCGCCGAGGAGATCCACAATGCCCATTGAGCGTTTCGAAGCCGCCCTCGCCACCGAGCTGGACGCCCTGCGCGAGCGGGGCACGCTGAAGGGGGCGGAGTCGGTGATCATCCGCGTCCTGCCGGCTTCCGGGGATCTGGGGCCGCGCTATCTGCTGGCCGGGGAAGGAGAGAAACCCTTTCTGAAGATGAATTCGAACAATTATCTGGGCATGGCGCTGCGGCCGGAGCTGGTCCACGCCGAGGAGGCGGCGAGCCGGGAGTTCGGCGTCGGCCCTGGCGCGGTGCGGTTCATCAGCGGCACGTATCAGGCGCACGTGGACCTGGAGGCGCGGCTCGCCGCGTTCCACGGCCGGGAGTCGGCGATGCTGTTCAGCTCGGCCTATGCTACGGCGCTGGGCGTGCTGGTGCCGCTGATCACGGCGGAGACGGCGATCATCAGCGACGAGCTGAACCACAACTGCATCATCAACGCGATGCGGCTGGCGCGGCCGAAGGAGAAGCACGTCTACAAGCACCTCGACCTCGCCGACCTGGAGGCGAAGCTGGGCGCGGTGGCGGGCACCTGCCGGCGGGCGATGGTGGTGACGGACGGCGTCTTCAGCATGCGCGGCGATCACGGTCCGCTGCCGGAGCTGGCGGCGATCTGCCGGCGCTGGACCGAGCGTTTCGAGGAGGACGTGGTGCTGGTGGTGGACGACTCGCACGGCGTGGGCTCCTTCGGCCGCACCGGCCGCGGCACCGAGGAGGTCACGGGCGCGGGACCGGTGGACATCCTGATCGCCACGCTCGGCAAGGCGTTCGGCGTCAACGGCGGCTACGTGACCGGGAGCCGGGTGCTGACCAGCTTCCTGCGCGAGACGGCGGCGACCTACATCTATTCGAATCCGATCACGGTGGGCGAGTGCGCGGCGGCGCTGAAGTCCGTGGAGATCGTCGACAGCCCGGAGGGGGTGAGCCGGCTGGAGCACCTGCGCGCGATGACCGGCCGCTTCAAGCAGGGTCTGCTGCGCCTCGGCTATGAGACCCTTCCCGGCGAGCATCCGGTGGTGCCGCTGATGGTGCGCGATACGGCGAAGACCACCGCGCTGGTGGCTCACCTGCGGCAGCACGGAGTGCTGGCGACCGGCCTCAAGTTCCCGGTGGTGCCGCGCGGCGACGAGTCGATCCGTTTCCAGATCTCGGCGGATCACACGCCGCGGGACATCGATTCGGTGCTGGCGGCGCTGGAGGGGTTCGCGGGACGGTGAGAGAGGCCCCTCATCACCCCGGCCCTTCTCCTACCGCACTCCCCCCGACCGGGAGAAGAGGGAGACCCTGGCCCTCGATCGTCGGACATTCTGGGAGGCTGTAGATGGCATTCAAAGACGACGAGGAGGATCCGCTGAATTCCGTGGCGCCGCAGAACGCCACCGACCTTCTCCTGGAGCGTCAGCGTACCGAGCGGGAGCTCCGCGAGACCAAGGAGGCGCTGCAGAGGCAGTCGGAGTGGCTGCAGATCACGCTCTCCAGCATCGGCGACGGCGTGATCTGCACCGACGTCGAGGGGCGGGTGACCTTCCTCAACGACGTCGGAGCCGCGTTGACCGGTTGGACCCAGGCCGAAGCCGCGGGGCGCCCCCTGCCGGAGGTCTTCCAGATCGTCAACCACGACACCCGCCAGGAGGTCGAGAACCCGGCCCTCCGCGCCTTGCGGGAGGGAAAGATCGTGGGGCTGGCGAACCACACGCTCCTCATCGCCCGGGACGGCACGGAACGGCCGATCGGCGACAGCGCCTCGCCGATGCGCGACGGCTCCGGGGCCACGGTGGGCGCGGTGCTGGTCTTCCGTGACGTCACCGAGCACATGCGGGCCGAGGAGACCCAGGCGCGGCTGGCGGCGATCGTCGAATCCTCCCACGACGCGGTGATCAGCAAGACGCTCGACGGCACCATCCGGTCGTGGAACGCCGAGGCGGAGCGGCTCTTCGGCCACACCGCCGAGGAGGCCGTCGGCCGGTCGATCACGATCATCATCCCGCCGGAACGGCTGGACGAGGAGCACATGATCGTCGACCGGCTCCGGCGCGGGGAGCGGGTCGAGCACTTCGAGACCGTGCGAGTGACCAAGACCGGCCGGATGATCGACCTCTCGCTCACGATCTCGCCCATCCACGATTCCACCGGCCGGGTCATCGGCGCGTCGAAGATCGCCCGCGACATCACGGAGCAGAAGCGCACCGCGGAGGCGCTCCGGGAGGCCGACCGGCGCAAGGACGAGTTCCTGGCGCTGCTGGCCCACGAGCTGCGCAACCCGCTCGCACCGCTCCGCAACGGATTGGAGATCCTGCGTCTCGCCGGCGCCGACTCCAACGCCGCCAGCCGCGCCCGGGCCATGATGGAGCGCCAGCTCGGGCACATGGTGCGGCTGGTGGACGACCTGCTCGACGTCTCCCGGATCAGCCGGAACAAGCTGGAGCTGCGCCGCTCGCGCGTGCTCCTGAGCGATGTCCTGAGCAGCGCCCTGGAGACGGTTCGCCCGGTCATCGAGGCGGCCGGACACGAGCTGATCACCGCGCTCCCGGCGGAGCCGATCCATCTCGACGCCGACCTGACCCGGCTGGCCCAGGTGTTCAGCAACCTGCTCACCAACAGCGCCAAGTACACCGACCGCGGCGGCCGCATCGAGCTCGCGGCGGAACGGCGGGACAGCGAGCTGGTGGTGTCGGTGCGGGACACCGGGATCGGCATCCCCGCGGACGCCCTGCCCTACATCTTCGAAATGTTCTCCCAGGTGGACCGGAGCATCGAGCGCTCCACCAGCGGCCTCGGCATCGGGCTGGCACTGGTCAAGGGGCTGGTCGAGATGCATGGCGGAGCCGTCAGGGCCGAGAGCGGCGGCGCTGGAAAGGGGAGCACCTTCACCGTCCGCCTACCCTTGCCGGAGAACCGGCAGGAGCCCGAGGACTCGGAGATGTCCGAAGGGGACGCCGGCGCGGACCGCCCGCGGCGGCGCGTGCTGGTGGTGGACGACAACCTGGACTCCGCCAGCTCGATGGAGATCCTGCTCAAGCTGCTGGGCAACGAGGTCCGCACCGCCCACGACGGCCTCGAGGCGCTGGCGGCGGCGGAGCAGTTCCGGCCCGAGGTCGTGCTCATGGACGTCGGCATGCCGCACCTCAACGGCTACGAGGCGACCCGCCGCATCCGCGAACAGCCCTGGGGCCGGGAGATGATCGTCATCGCGCTGACCGGCTGGGGCCAGGATAGCGACAAGGAGCTGTCGCGGCAGGCCGGCTGCAACGGTCACCTGGTCAAGCCGGTCGACTTGGCCGAGTTGGAGAAGCTCCTGCTCTCCCTCTAAAGCCCGGGCGCTTATACACGCCTCTCGCTTCGATCAGCCTCCGTGGCCTGCGACCTCATCCCCTATCCCCTTCTCCTGAAGGAGAAGGGGGACGACTGCGATGCGGCCCCAGCCGGGCCCTCCCTCTCCTTCAGGAGAGGGACCGAGGGTGAGGTCGCAGGCCACAAACATCCCCGCTCCTGCGAGTTGTGTATAAGAGGGTTCTCTGAAACCCCTGCGCCTTACTTCACGACTTCCAGCGTGCCGTAGACCGGCTGCCAGTCCTTTTCGTTGGACGCGAAACCGACCAAGCGGCCGTCGTCGAGGTTCATTGCCACGGTCAGCGTGTAGCCGGAATCGGAGAGGTACGACACGAGCTGGACCCCCTTCGAGACCTCGAACGAGCCATACTTCTTTTCCCGTTTCGGTTTGCCCAGGGTGTCGCCGTCGACCTTGCGGAAGGAGACGCTGCCGTCCGGCTCGAAGGTGTGCTCGTAGGTCGATCCCGCCGTGGGACCGGATTCGAAGGTCCAGCGGATGACCTGGCCGCTCAGGCTGTTCATGGTTTCAGGTGCGTTCGCGGTGGTTGCAGGCATGGGAAGCCTCCTCTCTTGACGCCTCCATGAAGTGCAGATTCCATGCCGAATGGTAGGATTCGGCGCCATGAGCGACGCCCCCTCCAAGCAGTCGTCCGCCATCGCCGAATTCCGCAAGCTGCACGCGTCCGGGTGCTTCATCCTCCCCAATCCGTGGGATGTGGGATCGGCCCGGTATCTCCAGTCTCTAGGTTTCAAGGCGCTCGCCACCACGTCGGCGGGCTTCGCGTTCTCCCGCGGGCTGCCGGACGAGGTCCGGGCACTCCCGCGCGACCTGATGCTCGCGCACATCCGCGAGGTCGCCGCGGCGACGCCCCTGCCGGTGAACGCGGATTTCCAGTCCGGCTACGCGGACCAGTCCGAGGGCGTCGCCGAGAGCGTGGCGCTCTGCGTGGCGGCGGGCGTCGCCGGCCTCTCGATCGAGGATTCGACGGGCGACGCGGCCACGCCCCTCTACGACGAGGAGATGGCGATCGACCGCGTCCGGGCGGCACGGGCGGCGATCGACATCGCCGGCGTGCCGGTGGTGCTGACGGCGCGTTGCGAGGCCTGGCTGGTCGGGCATCCGGACGCCGCGCGCGTGGTGCTGCGCCGCCTCGTCGCCTTCGCCGAGGCGGGAGCGGACTGCCTCTACGCCCCGGGCGTCAAGGATCTCGACGAGATCGCCAGGATCGTGAAAGCGGTCGCGCCGAGGGCGGTCAACGTGCTGGTGAGCGCGCCGAGCGCCGACCTCACGCTCCCCCGCCTGGCCGAGATCGGAGTCCGGAGGATCTCGGTGGGCTCCGCCCTGGCCCGGGTCGCCTGGGGCGCTTTCATGAAGGCCGCCCAGGGTCTGGCGGAGGGATCGTTCGAAGGGCTGGCCGGAGCGGCTCCGTTCGGAGAGCTCAACGAGCTGTTTGGGCAGGGGTAGGAAGGGACCTAAGGGACGCCAGGGACATCAAGGACAAAGAAGAAACGCGTGGATCGTGGCTTCCCCGTCCCTGCTGTCCTTGCAGTCCCTGATGTCCCTTGTCGCCTTTTCCCCCGCTACGGGATCAGCGGACAGCGCTTCACCTTCTCGCAGATGAAGTTGCAGTCGGGAATCCCGCAGGGGTAGCAGCAGAGCTCGTTGGGGCCGCAGTCCGCGTTGGAGTGGCAGATCGTCGAGAGCTGCCTGGGGGCCGGCGGCAGGAGGTCGGTGACGGGAGCCTCGCTCGGGCCGGCCGACAGGGTCGCCAGGAACTGCGCGACGCTCGGAACCGGCTGCGGCGCCACCGGCGCCTGGGGCGCCTCGGCCAATGCCGCCGCCACGGCGAGGAGCGCACAGAGCGCCATCAGCAGAAAGATCCGAGTACAGGAAGACTGTGGGGTCGAGCTGGATGTGCGCATGTCGGAATCCTCCATCGGTTAGGTCGTTCACTAAAAGAGGTGCCCGGCGGGAGGGTGGGCGGGACGATTGGACGGTCCAGGGGCGCTGGCGGGATGGGTCAGCGAAGAGGTACACTTTTCGCGAGGAGTATGACATGGGCAATCTGGTGGGAGAAAAAGGCCAAGTCGTTATCCAAAAGCCCCTCCGGGAGGCTCTTGGCGTCCAGCCGGATTTTGTCACTGTTCAGACCCTGGTCAACGACCATGTCGAGATCCGCTTCTACCCTCCGGAGCACACCCGCTCCTTGCGGGGGGCCTTGAAGAAATATGCGACGCGCATCCTCTCGACCGGCGAGCTCCGGGAGGCCCGCGAGAAGGCTTGGGACGACGGGCGCTTCCCTTCGGAGGGCATCACGCTCCTCGGCGCCACCGAGCCTGCCTGAATCTTTCTGGAACGACGTGGACCACAGGAGATCCTGAGATGCATACAGTGACCCTGGAAGTCTCATCCCGCGAAGAGGCCAATCAGCGTTTCCTGCGCGCGTTCGAGGGGGAGCCTCAAGGGGATCTCATCAGCTTCGAGACGCCGGCGCTGCTGTTCAAGGTGCTGACGCAGAAGCGCTGGGAGCTGCTGTCGACGATGATGGGTGCCGGTCCCTTGCCACTGCGCGAGGTAGCTCGCAGGGTCGAGCGAGACGTGAAGGCCGTTCACGGGGATGTCCATGCGCTGCTGGATGTCGGGATCCTGCAGAAGACGGCGGAGGGCCGGATCGTGTTCCCGTTTGACGCCGTCCGCGTCAACTTCGTGCTGCAGGCAGCCTGACTTGACGACTCCGCTACAATAGCCGCTCTTTGCCCGCCTCCCCACCCCGGGGGGCGCGGCGCGCGAGGAATCTTCCTGATGAGCGACAAGCGTTTCCCGGACGTTCCGGGTGGATATCCCTTCCCGCGGCTCGAGCTGCAGGTGCTGGAGCGGTGGAAGGAGCGGGGGATCTTCGAGAAGAGCCTCGCCAAGCCGGCTCCCGAGGGGGAGTTCGTCTTCTTCGAGGGACCTCCCACCGCCAACAACGTGCCGCATGTGGGGCACGTCGTCACCCGCGTGGTAAAGGACCTCTTTCCCCGCTACCGCACCATGCGCGGCTATCACGTGGCGCGCAAGGCGGGGTGGGACACCCACGGGCTCGCCGTCGAGATCGAGGTCGAGAAGCGCCTCGGGTTCTCCGGCAAGCAGCAGATCGAGGCCTACGGCATCGCCGAGTTCAACCAGGCGTGCCTCGACAGCGTCCACACCTACGAGCGGCAGTGGCGGGCGATGACCGAGCGGATCGGCTACTGGCTCGACCTCGATCATCCGTATCTCACCTACTCCAACACCTACATCGAGTCGGTCTGGTGGGCCCTCTCCGAGCTCGCCGCGCGCGGCCTGCTCAACGAGGGGTACAAGATCCAACCCTACTGCGCCCGCTGCGGCACCACCCTGTCGAGCCACGAGGTGGCGCAGAACTACAAGGACGCCGACGATCCGTCGATCTGGACCCTCTTCCACGCGCGCCCCGGGCAGTCGATCCCGACGACCACCGAAGGCGAGAGCTGGGACACGGGGGACAACTTCTACCTCGTTGCCTGGACGACCACCCCGTGGACGACGATCGCCAACGTAGGCCTCGCCGTGCATCCCGACCTGACCTACAAGCTGGTCGAGCATCCGGGGAAGCCCGGGGACCTGATCCTGCTCGGCGAGGACCTCGGCACCGCCGTGCCGGTGGTTATCGAGGAGGAAGGGAAGCGCAAGCAGATCGATCTGCGCGAGGCGCCGGCGCTGGCGCGCTTCCGTGGCCGCGACCTGGAGGGGGTGCTCTACGACCGCCTCTACACCTTCTTCGAGCCGGACGTGCCCGGCCAGGTGGTGCTCGGCGATTACGTGACGTCGACCGACGGCACCGGCCTCGTCCACACCGCGCCGCCGTTCGGCGAGGACGACTATCAGACCGGCAGCCGCTACGGCCTGCCGATGATCCTGTCGGTAGACGGCGAGGGCAAGATGATCCCGGGGACGGGGCCGTTCGAAGGGCTCTGGTTCAAGGACGCCGACGCCAAGATCATCCAGGAGCTCAAGAGCCGCGGGCTGATGCTCCACAACGACCGCTACCGCCACAGCTATCCCTTCTGCTGGCGCTGCGACCGGCCGCTGCTCTATTACGCCACCACGAGCTGGTTCATCCGCACCACCCAGGTGAAGGATGCGCTGGTGGCCAAGAACCGCACCATCCACTGGCACCCCGAGCACATCGGCGAGGGACGGTTCGGCAACTGGCTGGAGAACGTGGTGGATTGGGCGCTGTCGCGCCGCCGCTACTGGGGCACGCCGCTGCCGATCTGGCGCTGCGACGAGTGCCGGCACCTGAAGGTGATCGGCTCGTACGAGGAGCTGTTCAGGGTCTCCGGCAAGGACAGGCCGGCGGATCTCTACGATGCGGCGCAGTTCAATCCGCACCGGCCGTTCATCGACGAGGCCTCCTGGCCCTGCGCCGAGTGTGGCAAGGGGACGATGAAGCGGGTGGAAGAGGTGATCGACGCCTGGTTCGACTCCGGCGCCATGCCTTTCGCCCAGCATCACTATCCGTTCGAGAACCGCGATCTGATCGATGATCGCAAGCAGTTCCCGGCCGATTACATCTCCGAGGCGGTGGACCAGACGCGCGGCTGGTTCTATACCCTGCACGCGCTGGCGGTGCTGCTGTTCGATTCCGTCGCCTACGAGAACTGCATCGTGCTCGGCCACGTCAACGACGAGCAGGGGCGGAAGATGTCGAAGCGGCTCGGCAACGTCGTCGAGCCGATGGCGGTGATCGCCGAGACCGGGGCGGACGCGCTGCGCTGGTACTTCTGCGTCAACAACCCCGAGGTGCCGTCGCGCTTCTCGGCCAAGCTGGTGCGCGAGGCGGCGCAGAAGTTCCTGCTGCCGCTCTGGAACGCGCTGTCGTTCTTCACCATCTACGCTAACCTCGATGGCTGGCGCCCTGGGCTGGACGGCTGGCGGCCGGGCGCGGTCTCGACGGTTTCTTTTTCGACACGCCCGGCGCTCGATCGCTGGATCCTTCTGCGGCTCGACCGTCTGACCACGGAGATCTCGACGCGGCTCGACGGCTACGACCTGACCCCGGCGGCGCGGGCGATCGAGCAGTTCCTGGACGATCTGACCAACTGGTACATCCGCCGCAGCCGCTCGCGGTTCTGGGCAGCAAATGAGGGAGAAGAAGGAGCGGCCAAGGCGAGCGCTTATGAGGCGCTGTACGAGGTGCTGACCACCGTCTCGCGGCTGATCGCGCCGTTCACGCCGTTCGTCGCCGAGGTGCTCCACGGCCACCTGATCGGCAGCCAGCGGGACGACGCGGCGGAGAGCGTCCATTTGGAGACGTGGCCGTCGCCGCCTTCCGACCGCCGGGATGAGCCGTTGGAAAAGGGGATGGCGGCCGTGCAGCGCATCGTCGGACTTGGCCACGCGGCGCGCAACCTGCACGCCCTGAAGACCCGGCAGCCGCTGGCGGCGGTGACTCTGGTGACGGCGGACGAGTCGATGCCGGCGCTGGTCGAGCCGTATCTCGAGATCCTCCGCGACGAGCTCAACGTCAAGGAGGTCCGCTGGGCCGCCGACCGCTCGGTGTACGTCCATCACGAGGTCAAGCCGATCTTCCCGAAGACCGGTCCGCGCTTCGGCAAGCGGATGCCCGAGGTCAAGAAAGCGCTCGACGCCGCGGACGGCGACGCGCTGGCCGCCGAGCTCGAAAAGGCGGGGAAGATCACCATCCAGCTCGCCGGCGGTCCCGAGGACCTCTCGGCCGAGGAGGTCGAGGTGCGGCTGGTGGAGCGCGCGGGCACGGCGACGCAGGGGGACCGCGAGCTGCTGGTGGCGCTGGCGACCGAGGTGACGCCGGAGCTGGAGGCCGAGGGGCTGGCGCGCGAGTTCGTGCACCTCGTGCAGCAGGAGCGGAAGAAGCTGGACCTCGACTACGCCGACCGCATCCGGATCGCCTTCAAGGCCGATCCCGAGATGGCGGCGGCGGTGGCGGCGCACCAGGAGTGGATCCAGGGCGAGACCCTGGCGGTGGAGGTCATCGCCGACGAGGGCGGCGAGACGAGCCTGACGATCGAGCGCGTCTGAGGGCGATCGAAGCGGGGATGTTTGTGGCCTGCGACCTCACCCTCGGTCCCTCTCCTGAAGGAGAGGGAGGGCCTGACGGGGGCCGCATCGCAGCCGTCCCCCTTCTCCTTCAGGAGAAGGGGATAGGGGATGAGGTCGCAGGCCACGGAGGCCGACCGAAGCAGGAAATGAATGAACCTTACAAGCCCTTCGGGCCTGAATCATCGAGAGGGGAGATCATGGCGGGAATCTTCAAAGCCTACGACATCCGGGGGATCGTCCCCACGCAGCTTAACGAGGAGATCGCGTACAGGATCGGCCTCTCCTTCCAGCACGTGCTGGACGCGGAGGACCGCGCGAACGGCAACACGGTGGTGGCCAGCCGCGACATGCGCGAGCATGGCGCGGGGCTGCAAGAGGCCCTGGTGCGCGGGCTCACCGACTCCGGGCTCGACGTGCTCGACATCGGGCTGTCGTCGACGCCGATGAACTATTTCGCGATCAGCCATTTCAAGGCCGCCGGCGGCGTGCAGGTGACGGCGAGCCACAATCCGGCGGAGTACAACGGCTTCAAGTTCAGCCGCCACGGCGCCCGCCCGGTCTCCGGCGATCACGGTATCGCGCTGATGGAGAAGGCGGTCCAGGCCGGCGATCTCCCCAAGGCCGCCACCCCCGGCAAGGTGACGCGGGGGGACGCCTTCGAGGCCTACAAGCAGCACGTCCTCTCCTTCCTGCGCGGGGAGGATTCCGGCCGCAGGCTCAAGGCCGTGGCCGACGCCGCCAACGGCATGGCCACGATCGACCTGCCGATCCTGGAGGCGCTGGGGCTCGATCTGAGCACCCTCTACTTCGAGCTCGACGGCACCTTCCCCAACCACGAGGCGAACCCGCTCAAGGAGGAGAACCTGCACGACCTCCAGAAGGCGGTGCGCGAGGCCGGCGCCGACCTCGGCATCTCCTTCGACGGCGACGCCGACCGCGCCGCGTTCATCGACGAGACCGGCGAGCCGATCGGCAGCGACCTGATGACCGGCCTGATCGGCGGCATCCTGCTGGAGCGCGAGCCGGGCAAGGTAGTGGTCTACGACCTGCGCTCGTCGCGGGCGGTGGCCGAGTACCTCCGCGAGAAGGGGGGCGTGCCGGTGCGCGAGCGCGTGGGCCACTCGTTCATCAAGGCCACCATGCGCCAGCGCGAGGCGATCTTCGGCGGCGAGCTGGCCGGCCACTACTACTTCCGCGACCACTCCTACGCCGACTGCCCGCTGCTGTCGGTGGTCGAGGTGCTCAACCTGCTGCGCCAGTCGGGCAAGAAGCTCTCCGAGCTGATCAAGCCGCTCCAGCGCTATTCGAAGAGCCCGGAGATCAACTTCGAGGTCGAGGACAAGCAGGGGAAGATGGACGAGCTGGCGCGCCGCTACTCCGACGCCGGGATCGACTACCTCGACGGCATCACGATCAGCTACCCTGACTGGTGGGCCAACGTCCGCCCCTCGAACACCGAACCCTTCCTGCGGCTGGTGCTGGAAACGAAGACTCCCGAGGAATTGGAAAGGCGGAAGGCGGAGCTGTTCGGGATTTTGGGGCATCCGGCGGAGTAGGAGGGAAGCTCCACAGAGCCGCTTTACCAGTTGGAGCGGCCTGCGCTTCGAAGCCTCACCCCCTGGCCCCCTCTCCACTTCGTGGAGAGGGGGAAAAACACCTTTCAGAAAGATTTAGCTTTTGGCGCGCGGGCCCTCCCTCTCCACTTGTGGAGAGGGACCGAGGGTGAGGCTTCGAAGCGCAGATCGCCCCAAAGGAGAGGGACTCTTGGAGCTCGCGCCCTCACTCCGCCGTCCGCTCCCCTTCCCGTAGCACGCGCAGGAAGTTGCCGCCCAGGATCAGCTTCACTCCCGCCCGGTCGATCCCGCGGTCGAGCAGGGCGGCGGTGAGGTCCGGGAACTTCGAGACGTCCTCGAGTCCTTCGAGGACGTCCGGGATGCCGTCGAAATCGGTGCCGATGCCGGTGTGCTCCTCGCCGGCGAGCTCGACGATGTGGACGATGTGGTCCACGAAGAGCGAGAGAGGCACCTTCGGCAGCGGGCGGTCCGCGACGAGGCGATGGCGCTCCTTCCAGACCCTCTTCGGGTCGCGGAGGTACTCCTCCTCCAGCTCCATCATCGCCTCCTTGATCTCCTTGCCGCGCTCGGTGTCCGCCGCCGCGGCTTCGGGGCCGACGAAGGCCGGGTAGCTGTTGGCCATCACGACGCCTCCCTTGCGGGCGATCTCGCGGATGAGGTCGTCGGGGAGGTTGCGCGGCTGGTCGCAGAGGGCGCGGGCGGAGCTGTGGCTCGCGATCACCGGCCCGGGGGAGACGTCGAGGACATGGCGCACGGCGTCGTCCGAGACGTGGGAGACGTCCGGCAGGATGCCGGCGCGGCTCATTTTCCAGACGATCCGCTCCCCCTCGCCGGAGAGCCCCTTGTGCTGCGGCTCGTCGGTCGAGGCGTCGCACCACTCGTGGGTGGCCCAGTGGGTGAGGGTGACGTAGCGCACCCCCATCTTCGCGCAATCGTCGAGCGCTCCGGGCACCGTCAGCGGCCGGCCGTTCTCCAGACCGAAGACGACCGCCACCTCGCCGCGCCGGACGGCGCTCTCGAGGTCCTTGGCGGACGCCACCTGCACGAGCTGCCCGGGGATCAGCGCGGCGGTCGAGAGCCTGTACAGCTCCTGGGCATGCGCCCAGCCCCCTTCGGGATCGAGGGAGGCGGGCACGTAGAGGGCGAAGACCAGCGCGTCCACCCCGCCCTCGCGCAGGCGGGGGAGATCGATGTGGCGGTCGGTGAGGCGCTGGGAGAGATCGGCCGGCTCTTCCCAGAGCCGGGTGGGGACGTCGGTGTGGCCGTCGATGACCAGGGCTTCGTGGTGGAAGTTCATGGCAGGGGGAAGCATACCTGGGAGCTCCCCCCTGCCCTACAGCGAGGGCGAATTCCTCAGGCGCGCCGCCGCCTCAGGATCGCGAAGGCCAGCCCGCCCAGCAGCAGTGCCAGCAGCGCCAACCCGAGAGTAGACAGGGTCGGGACGGCCGGAACAGGAGTACCGCCCCCGACCACGATGCTGGTGGGATTGGCGGCACCGGCGACGCCGGGGTCGTCGGTCTGGGCCGTCGATTCGTTGGTGCCGTTGCCGTCGGCGTCATAAGAGATCGTTCCCTGGTTCGAGACCGTCTGGCCGGCGGCCGCGGGGAGGATCGTGGCCGTGATGGTGATCGTCACCGATCCGCCGGCCGGAATCGCACCGTTCCAGTTGACCGTGTTCCCCGTCGTCGTGGGGGTGCCGCTCGTCGCCGTGGCGGAGACCAGCGCGAGGCTGGCCGGCAGGGTATCCGTCAGCTCGTTGCCCGGATTGTCCGCCTGGGCTCCCGTGCCGTTGTTGGTCAGCACGATGGTGTAGGTGATGTTGGAGCCGACCGTGTACGGGCCGGGCGACACCGTCTTGGTGCCCGACACCGAGGCGCCCGGGGCGGCGGTGATGGTGTCGGAGTCGGTCGCCGAGTTGTTGCCGGGGGTCGGATCGGTGACGCCGGCCGGAGCCGTGACCGTCGCCGTGTTGCTCAGAGTGCCGGTCGCCGCGTTCGAAAGCGTGCAGCTCGCGGTGTAGGTCACGCTGCCGCCGCTCGGCAGGTTGACGGTGTTGTTGATGTTGCCCGAGCCCGACGCCGTGCAGGTGCCGCCGCCCGCTCCGACGCAGGTCCAGGTGCAGGTCAGCGACGCCGGGAAGGTGTCGGCGACGGTGGCACCCGTGGCGTTGCTCGGTCCGGCGTTGCTGGCGGTGATCGTGTAGGTCACCGAGCCGCCCGCGGTCGCGGACGTCACGCCGTCGGTCTTGGTGATGGCGAGGTCCGCGCTGGCGGCCAGCGTGTCGGAGTCGGTCGCCGAGTTGTTGCCCGGATTCGTATCGGTGACGCTGGCCGGAGCGTTCACCGTCGCCGTGTTGCTCAGGGTCCCGCTGGCGGCCGCCGCGACGTTGCAGCTCGCGGTGTAGGTGACGCTGCCGCCGTTGGGCAGGTTCACGGTGTCGTTGAGGTTCCCTGAGCCCGCCGCCGTGCAGGTGCCGCCGCCGGCTCCCGTGCAGGTCCAGGTGCAGGTCAGCGACGCCGGGAAGCTGTCGACGACGGTGGCTCCCGTGGCGTTGCTGGGTCCGGCGTTGGCGGCGGTGATCGTGTAGGTCACCGAGCCCCCCGGAGTCGCCGTGGTGACGCCGTCGGTCTTGGTGATCGAGAGGTCCGCGCTGGCGCCGAGGGCGTCGACATCGGTCGCGGAATTGTTGCCGGGGGTCGGATCGGTGACGCCGGCCGGAGCCGTTACCGTCGCCGTGTTGCTCAGGCTGCCGGTGGCCGCGGCCGAGATCGTGCAGCTCGCCGTGTAGGTCACGCTGCCGCCGCTCGGCAGGTTGACCGTGCCGTTGATGTTGCCCGAGCCTGACGCCGTGCACGTGCCGCCGCCGGCTCCCGTGCAGGTCCAGGTGCAGGTGAGCGAGGCCGGGAACGTATCCGCGACCGTCGCGCCCGTGGCATTGCTGGGTCCGGCGTTGCTGGCGGTGATCGTGTAGGTCACCGAGCCGCCCGCGGTCGCCGTGGTGACGCCGTCGGTCTTGGTGATCGCGAGATCCGCGCTGGCGCCGAGGGTGTCGGAGTCGGTCGCCGAGTTGTTGCCCGGGGTCGGATCGGTGATGCCGGCAGGGGCCGTGACGGTCGCCGTGTTGCTGAGAGTGCCGGTGGCGGCGGCCGAGATGGTGCAGCTCGCCGTGTAGGTGACGCTACCGCCGCTCGGCAGGTTGACCGTGCCGTTGATGTTTCCGGAGCCCGACGCCGTGCACGTGCCGCCACCGGCGCCCGTGCAGGTCCAGGTGCAGGTCAGAGACGCCGGGAAGGTGTCCGCCACCGTGGCTCCCGTGGCGTTGCTCGGACCGGCGTTGCTGGCGGTGATCGTGTAGGTCACCGAGCCGCCCGGAGTCGCCGTGGTGACGCCGTCGGTCTTGGTGATCGCGAGGTCCGCGCTGGCGCCGAGGCCGTCGATGTCGGTCGCGGAGTTGTTGCCGGGGGTCGGATCGGTGACGCCGGCCGGAGCCGTCACCGTCGCCGTGTTGGTCAGGCTGCCGGTGGCCGAAGCCGAGATCGTGCAGCTCGCCGTGTAGGTGACGCTGCCGCCGCTCGGCAGGTTGACCGTGCCGTTGATGTTTCCGGAGCCCGACGCCGTGCAGGTGCCGCCACCCGCCCCGACGCAGGTCCAGGTGCAGGTCAGCGACGCCGGGAAGGTATCGGCGACCGTCGCTCCCGTGGCGTTGCTGGGGCCCGCGTTGCTGGCGGTGATCGTGTAGGTCACCGAGCCACCCGCGGTCGCCGTGGTGACGCCGTCGGTCTTGGTGATCGCGAGGTCCGCGCTCGCCGCCAGCGTGTCGCTGTCCGTGGCGGAGTTGTTGCCGGGCGTCGGATCGGTGACCCCGGCCGGAGCCGTCACCGTCGCCGTGTTGCTCAGCGTACCGGTGGCCGCCGCCGAGATGTTGCAGCTCGCGGTGTAGGTGACGCTGCCGCCGCTCGGCAGGTTGACCGTGCCGTTGATGTTGCCCGAACCGGAAGCGGTGCAGGTGCCGCCTCCCGCGCCGACGCACGTCCAGGTGCAGGTGAGCGAGGCCGGGAAGGTGTCCGCAACCGTCGCGCCCGTGGCGTTGCTGGGACCCGCGTTGCTGGCGGTGATCGTATAGGTCACCGAGCCGCCCGGAGTCGCGGTCGTCACGCCGTCGGTCTTGGTGATCCCGAGGTTGGCCTGAGGCGTCAGCGTGTCGGTGTCGGTGGCGCTGTTGTTGGCCGCGTTCGGATCGCCGGCGAGCGTCACCGTCGCGGTGTTGCTCAGGGTGCCGACTGCCGATGCCGCGACCGCGCAGGTCGCCGTGTAGGTGACGCTGGCGCCGGCCGGGAGGTTGACCGTGTCGTTGATATTGCCCGATCCCGAGGCCGTGCAGGTGCCGCCGCCCGCGCCGACGCAGGTCCAGGTGCAGGTGAGGATGGCCGGGAAGGTGTCCGCGACCGTGGCGCCGCTCGCCGCGGTGGCCGAGGCGTTGGACGCGGTGATGGTGTAGGTCACCGAGCCGCCCGGAGTCGCCGAGGCGACGCCGTCGGTCTTGGTGATCCCCAGATCCGCAGCCACAACCCCGGAGACGTTGATGCAGCCAGTGGCGGTCACGCTCTGGCCGTCGGGATTGGTGATGGTGACGTCCTGCGAGCCATTGGTGAGGGCCGTGATGTTCAGCGTCACCTGGGTCGGCGAGTTGTAGGTCACGCTGTTGACGGTCGCGTTGGTGACCATGGCCGCGAGGTGGCTGAACGGCAGCGCCGGCGGCGCCAGGTTGGCGCCCGGATCATAGAAGCCCGAGCCGCCGGTGGAGGTCGCGGTGATCACCACGTTGCCGGTGGGCCCGCTGAAGGAGATCGGGCTGCCCGAGCAGGTGGGGGTGGCAGGCGGCGGCGCCGCGAGCTTGCCGACGCGCACCGCGTAGCTGTTCAAGGCCTGGTTGTACTCCTGGATCGTCCACACCGTCATGTCGTCGAGCGGATCGACGACGGTGAACGAGTAATCGCCCCAGCGGCGTCCCGAGGCGCCGCCGGGATCGGACGCCGGATTGTAGTTCGCCGTCGTGGTGCCGTAGGTTACCGCGGCCACCGTCGGCGGGCCCGTCATCGTGCCCAAGGTGTCTCCCGCGAGCCTCCCCACGAAGACCGGAGTGGCTCCGACCGGAGTGCCGGCCATGCTCATTCCGATCACCGAGTGTCCCTGGCCGGTGACCACGACCGAGGGGATCCAGTATTGCCGGGCGGCGGCGCGAGTGGCCGCGTTGTCGAAGACCGTCCCGGACTGCACCACCGTCGGCGTTGTCGTCAGGTTCTGGAATTCGTACCAGCGAGTCGCATTGCGCACGTTCGCGGCCGGCGTGGTGGCGGCGACTCCGGTTGCGTTCACACGGAAGTTGTGGGCCGCCCACAATCGACCATTCCGAATCATCGCCTGAAAAAACCGATCGTCGAGGGAATCGAGACGGCCATTGTTGCCGCCTGTATTGCCCAAGTGTTCCACCGGGTTGGGAGTTGTCGTCGCCGGCACGGTGATCGGGATGTTGGCGGAGATCGTGGGGGTCAGCGACCCTGGGTTGCTGATCCGCCGAAACTGAATGATGCTGAAGGCGGCGTTGTCGGGTCCCACGAAGTACCCCTCGGTGGCGCCCGGATCGAAGTTGTCGACGCCGCGCGGCGACTCCGGCCCGGCGCCCGCTCCCGCCGCCAGACCGGCGAACATGGTGACGACGAGCGGCCCGGCGCCGAGGGTGGAAGTCTTCTGGATGACGTAGCCGTTGGTGCCGACGAAGCTGCCGGCGCCAGAGAAGATGTTGCAGCCGACGTAGAGCGCGTTGACGTCGATTCCCAAGGAGGGGTAGTCGCAGAAGTCGCCACTCGCGTCCGTCTGGAACTCAAAGAAGGTCCAGACCGTGGTGCCGGTGATCACCCCGGCGCTCGCCGCGTCGCTCACCGCGACCATCCAGCGGTTGACGGCCGTCGTCGTGCAGGTGGCGTTCGTGCACGGCACATCGATGATGGACATGTACCAGCGGCCCGAGAAGCGGTCGTAGCGGATCTGCGGATCGCTGGTGAAGTCGAGCACCACCGGCGGGCTCACGGGAGTCGTCACCGGGGCGAAGAAGACGTCGGGGTCGGCGTTGATCACGCCGTCCGCGACTCCCGCCTTGGTGAAGGAGCGGATGCGGCCGTTGACGAAGGTGATGAACTGCGTCGGCCCGACCGTGCCCATCGAGTCGGGAGGGAACGCTCCCGTGTCGGTGAGCGTCGCGCCGTCGAAGCCGAGGCTGGTCGTATGGATCTTGAGCGGCTCGGCCGGCGCCGCCCTTTCGGTGGCCGGGGCCGCCGGGAACCGCGACAGCGCGGGAGCCAGCGGATTCTGCGGCAGCCGGCTGCGGTCGGGATACTCCAGCTCGTGATCGGGGTGCTCCTTCTTCGGCGGGGCGACCGCCTGCCGGCCCATGATGGCCGCCGTGCTCTCCTTCACACCCTCCTCCGCATGCAGGCGTTTTCCCGGCGTGTCCGCCAGGGCGGTTCCGATAGACATGGAGAGGAGCAGGGTGGACAGAGCCAAGCGGGCCGTCAGGCCGATTCGTGCAGGCATGAGGTCATTCCTCCGCGGAGAAGATCCGGAGCATCGATGTGAAACGAGACGCAGAGATCATAGCGCAAGACAAGAAGGGAAGGGCGGCCTCTCCTGAGGCCGCCCCTGGAGCAGAATCGCGATCAGGCGGAACGGCCCCGCCGCCTCAGGATCGCGAAGGCCAGCCCGCCCAGCAGCAGTGCCAGCAGTGCCAGTCCGAGCGCCGACAGGGTCGGGACGGCCGGAACAGGAGTACCGCCTCCGACCACGATGGTGGTGGGATTGGCGGCACCGGCGGTGCCGGGGTCGTCGGTCTTGGCCGTCGATTCGTTGGTGCCGTTGCCGTCGGCGTCATAAGAGATCGTTCCCTGGTTCGAGACCGTCTGGCCGGCGGCCGCGGGGAGGATCGTGGCCGTGATGGTGATCGTCACGCTGGCGCCGGAAGCGATGGAACCGTTCCAGGTCACGGTGTTGGTCCCGACGGTTGCCACCGCCGAGCCGCTCGTCGATGAGGCGGACACCAGGGCCAGCGTGGGCGGCAGGACGTCGGTGAACTCGTTGCCGGGATTATCTCCCTGCGCTCCAGGCCCGCTGTTGGTCAGGATCACCGTGTAGGTGACGGTGCCGCCGACCGTGAAGGTGCCCGCGGCCGTCTTCGTACCTGACACCGTGGCGCCAGGCGCCGCGGTGATGGTGTCGGAGTCGGTCGCCGAGTTGTTGCCCGGGGTCGGGTCGGTGACGCCGGCCGGGGCCGTGACCGTCGCCGTGTTGCTCAGAGTGCCGGTCGCCGCGTTCGAAAGCGTGCAGCTCGCGGTGAAGGTCACGCTGCCGCCGCTCGGCAGGTTGACGGTGTTGTTGATGTTGCCCGAGCCCGACGCCGTGCAGGTGCCGCCGCCCGCTCCGACGCAGGTCCAGGTGCAGGTCAGCGACGCCGGGAAGGTGTCGGCGACGGTGGCACCCGTGGCGTTGCTCGGTCCGGCGTTGCTGGCGGAGATCGTGTAGGTCACCGAGCCCCCCGCGGCCACCGACGTCACGCCGTCGGTCTTGGTGATGGCGAGGTCCGCGCTGGCGGCCAGCGTGTCGGAGTCCGTCGCCGAGTTGTTGCCCGGGTTCGTGTCGGTGACGCTGGCCGGAGCCGTCACGGTGGCCGTGTTGCTCAGGGTGCCGGTGGCGGCCGCCGCGATCGTGCAGCTCGCGGTGTAGGTAACGCCGCCGCCGCTGGGAAGGTTGACAGTGTCGTTGATGTTCCCCGAGCCCGAGGCGGTGCAGGTGCCGCCGCCGGCTCCCGCGCAGGTCCACGTGCAGGTCAGTGAGGCCGGGAACGTGTCGACGACGTTGGCTCCCGGGGCGTTGCTGGGTCCGGCGTTGCTGGCGGCGATCGTGTAGGTCACCGAGCCCCCCGCGGTCGCCGTGGTGACGCCGTCGGTCTTGGTGATCGAGAGGTCCGCGCTGGCGCCGAGAGCGTCGGTGTCGGTCGCGGAGTTGTTGCCCGGGGTCGGATCGGTGACGCCGGCCGGAGCCGTCACCGTCGCCGTGTTGCTCAGGCTGCCGGTGGCGGCCGCCGAGATATTGCAGCTCGCCGTGTAGGTCACGCTGCCGCCGCTCGGCAGGTTGACCGAGTCGTTGAGGTTCCCGGAACCCGACGCCGTGCAGGTGCCGCCGCCCGCGCCGACGCAGGTCCAGGTGCAGGTGAGCGAGGCCGGGAACGTATCCGCGACTGTCGCACCCGTGGCGTTGCTCGGGCCGGCGTTGGAGGCCGTGATGGTGTAGGTCACCGAGCCGCCCGCCGTCACGTTGGTGACGCCGTCGGTCTTGGTGATGGCGAGATCGGCGCTGCCGGCCAGGGTGTCGGTGTCGGTCGCGCTGTTGTTGGCGGTGTTCGGATCGCTGGCGAAGGTCACCGTGGCGGTGTTGCTGAGGCTGCCGGTCGCCGCGGCCGAGATGGCGCAGGTCGCGGTATAGGTGACGCTGGCGCTCGCGGGCAGGTTGACGGTGTCGTTGATGTTGCCGGAGCCCGACGCCGTGCAGGTGCCGCCGCCCGCGCCAACGCAGGTCCAGGTGCAGGTCAGCGACGCCGGGAAGGTGTCCGCCACGGTCACTGGGTTGGCCGCGAGGAGCGAGGGGTTCGACGCGGTGATGGTGTAGGTCACCGAGCCGCCCGGGACCGCCGTGGTCACGCCGTCCGTCTTGGTGATCGAGACATCCGGCGGGGCGGCCACGTTGAAGCAGACGGTGACGTCGTTCAGCGTGGGGGTCACAGTGCTGTTGGTGGTCGTGAAATACGCCCGGTACTCGAGGTACCGGAAGCCGTTGAACTGGCTGAGCGAGGCGCCGCTGGTGGTGAAGAACGTCGCGGCAGTGCCGTCAGGCCCCACGAAGTTGAAGGGGCCGGTCGCCGAGTTGCTGGCCGCCACCTGGAACTGGAGCGTCGTGTTGGCCGGGACCGTGGCGGTCCAGGAGAGCGTCGTCCAGAGCGGCGTGTCGGCGGGGGGCGGATTGCTGTCCTTCAAGCCCGAGATGAAGTCGCCGGAGGTCCCGAAGCCGCTGTCCACGTGGGTCTTGAAGCCGGTGTCGGTGCTCACGCCGCCCGTCAGCGGAATCGACCAGACCGTGCCGCTCGTCGCTCCGGCGACCCGGGTGCCGCCCGCGTACACGTCGGAGCCGGCCGTGGCGGTGCCGCTCCGGGTGAGCGCGTACGTCCCCGGAGCGGGGTTCGCCGTCGGACGGATCACGAGCGCGTACTGCGTCCCCGCGGTCACGGTCGGCGGCGAGCCGAAGGTCGCCGTATAGAACACGGCCGAGCCGCTGCTGAACCCGGTGATCGTGGCCGACGCGAGGTCGGCGCCCGTCGGCAGGCCGGCGCTGGTGGCCCGGAGGCTCAGGGTGAGGTTCGGGATGGTTCCCGTGCAGCCGCTGCAGAAGAGGTTGATGTCCACCTTGGTCAACAGGCCCGTGCGGGAGGGTGTGAAGGTCTGGCCTCCCCAGGTCGTCACGGTGATGCCCACGCCGCTCGTGCCCACGGTCGTGTTCTGCTGGTCGATGTCGGGCTTGGCGAGCACGGCGTCGCCGGGGCTGGCCGCCAGGTCGACGTTCGTCGGCGTGCCGGTCTGGAAATCGGCCTGCGTCGTATCCACGAGGCACGCGCTGGTCGGCGCCGTGCCCAGCGAGAAGTTCTGCGTGGTGGTGTTGCCGTCGGTGATCACGATATTGGTCACCGTGCTGGAGTTGTATCCGGGAGCGCTGGCGGTGAGGCTCGGGTAGGTGCCGGCCGGAAGGCCGGGGAACGAGTAGAAGCCGGTGCCGTCCGTGGTCGCCGTCCGGGCGCCGAGCGTCAGCGTCGCGCCGGCGATCGGAGCGCCGCCGACCGTCGCGGTCACCGTGCCGGAGAGCGTTCCGCCGGCGCCCAGCGGGGTGCACGACGGGAAAGAGAACGAGCCGATCCTCGTCTGGTGGTTCAGGCCGTCGGCCGCGTAGTACTCGTTGGTGAGCCAGAACGTGCACCCGTCGGGGTCGAGCGACATGCCGCTGTAGTCACCCCAGCGGATGCAGGACGAGCCGCCGCAGTTGCCGGTCTGGGTGCCGGCGCCCTGGATGAGGAGCTGCTCGGTCTGGCTGAAGGTGTTCACCGGATCGGCCGCCAGCCGGCCGGCGTACTTGATCGCCGGCTTCGTCGTGCTGCTGGAGGTGCTGTAGCCGAGGGCCATGTCCCCCGCCCGATCGACCGCCAGGCTGGGGATGAAGCGGGAGATGACGTTCGCGCCGTCCGGATCCCAGGTCGCGGCCTGCGGGATGTTGGCGGCCACCGTACCGCCGGTGACGTCCACCTGGTACCAGCGCGGGGCGGCGAAGCCGGTCGTATCCTGCCGGCGGACCGTGTGGGTGGCCCACAGCGACTCGACCCCGGAGAGATTCGTGTACTGGTTCTGCATCATCGCCCGGATCTGGAGGACGTCCAGGGAGTTGCCGCCCAGGGAGAGCGCGTTCGGCACCGCAGCGTTCGGCCAACTGGTGGCGGCGATGGGTGTATCCGGACCGGTGAAGGTCGAATTCAAGATCCGGGTCCAATCGACGTGGAGCTTGTAGACGCCCACCGCGTTCGTGAACTGCCAGGTGGAGAGGAAATAGTTCGGGGTGCCGGGAGGCGGAGTGCCGCTCTGCAGCCGCGCGTTGCTCGGCAGGAGCGTGAAATCCCCCACGGGGGCGTCGAAGGTGACCACCTGGACGGTCGGGCCGCCGGCGTACATCTGCGCCTTGTTCAGCGCGAACACCCGCGAGTTCTGGAACGGCGCCCCGGCGGGGTAGCCGAACACGTTGGCCGACATGTAGATACCGTCCGGCCAGATGCCGAATTTCGGGTAGTCGCCGAGCCCGTTCGCGATGTGGATGGAGTAGAAGTTCCAGCCGCCGCTCACCGGATCGCCCGTCTTCGACACCGCGAAGCACTGGAAGGCGCCCGGCGGGTTGACGACGTTGCCCGAGCCGTCGATCTGAAACGCGAAATCCGTGATCACCCAGCGGTTCTCGAACGTGTCGTAGAGGATCACGGGGTCGCCGAAGTTGTTCGTGTCGCAAAGATTGCCGAAGGCGCCCTGGCTCATGAAGGTATTGAAGGTGAACGCGGCCACCGGGGCTCCGCCCGACTTCGCAAAGATACCGATCGACGTGTTGATCGCCTGGATGTAGTAGGTGGGGCCGACGTCCCCGACCGTGTCGGGAGGATGCCCGGCGCCCCAGGTGGCGAAGTCGAGGCCGTTGAAGCTCGCGAGGGGGGCGGGCGCGGCAGCGTTGACCTGCGGCACCGACCCGATGGATGCGTTGGCGCTCGGCGCCGGTCCTCCGGGAAGCTCCACGGGATTGGGCTCCGGATCCTCGACCTCGGGCCGCTCGAACTTCTCGGGCTTGGTCTGGGGCAGGTTGCGCAGGTCCGTCGTCGAGCTCCCGCCCTTGATCAGGTGGAGCTCGATGGGAGAGCCGAGGGGACGGGCAGCCGGCCGGGCGATCTGCTCCTGGCTCTGTGCGAGGTCGTCCTGGGCCACGGCGCCGCCGGGCAGGAGGATGAAGAGAGCGGTCAGGGCGAGGAGAGCGTGCTTTACGAGGGCCACGGGAGCCGCTGCGCCGACGCGCGAAGTAGGCATGTGACTTCCTTCCGAAGAGGTCCGAAAACAATAAAATTGTAAAAGTGCAGGCTTCATGATATCCGACCCGCCGCCCCGGTGTCCAGAGGGGCTGGCCGCGGCGTTTGGGTAGTCCCCGGAAGGACTCCGGGAATGCGGCCCGGCCGATGTCTGTTGCAACGAGCGAATCGGAAAGCTTGTCAGGCCGGCGACGATCGGCTAGGCTTTCGGGTTCTTGGAGTCAAAGCCCCTCAGGGGACAACAGCGAAAAGAGAGAAGGATCGACCGTGAAGAAAGACATCCATCCCCCGCTTCACATGGTGACCGTGCACTGCGCGTGCGGCAACACCTTCGAGACTCACTCCACCAAGGACGAGGTGCGGCTGGAGATCTGCTCCGCCTGCCATCCGTTCTTCTCCGGCAAGCAGAAGCTGATCGACACCGCCGGCCGCGTGGAGCGCTTCCAGCGCCGGTACGCGGCGTCCTCGGCCGCCGCGGCGGCCGGCAGCAAGTAGGCCCCTTCGAGCTCCCGGCGCCCGCCGGGCCGGGGCGGAGATCTCACAAGCATGAGCTCTAGCAACAGCCCCTCCGAGGCTGAGCTGCTGGTCGGCGGTCAGGCCCTGATCGAGGGAGTGATGATGCGCTCCCCCGGCGCCTTCGGCGTGGCCGTCCGCCGGCCGGACGGCTCGATCGCCTTTCAGCGCGGCAAGGTGGCTAGCCTCGCCAAGCGTTATCCCGTGCTCAAGCTGCCGGTCCTGCGCGGCGTCGCCGTGCTCTTCCAGTCGCTGGCGATCGGCATCCGCGCCCTGAACTTCTCGGCCGAGCAGGCGATGCCTCCATCCGGCGAGGAGAACAGGGCCAAGGCGGAGAGCGTCGAGCCCGCCGCCGAGCCTGTGGGGAAATCCAACTGGGCGGTCGCCGGCTCGATGGTCGTCGGCCTCGGCCTGGGGGCGGTGGTCTTCCTCCTGCTGCCCCTCTGGCTGACCCAGCTCTCCGAGCGCTTCGTCTTCGGCGGCCACCTCAACAACCTGGCGTTCAACCTGGTGGACGGCGCGCTGAGGGCCCTGTTCTTCCTCGGCTACATCTTCCTGATCTCGCGGATGAAAGACATCCACCGCGTGTTCCAGTACCACGGGGCGGAGCACAAGGTGGTCTTCGCGTGGGAGAAGCAGGTGCCGCTGACCGTCGAGAACGCCCGCGTCCAGAGCCGGCTCCATCCGCGCTGCGGCACCAGCTTCCTGCTCTTCGTGCTGCTGGTCTCCATCCTGGTCTTCGCCTTCATCCCGAAATCGGCGCCGTTCCTGGTCAAGTTCGCCGGGCGGCTGCTGCTGGTGCCGGCGATCACCGGGCTCTCTTACGAGGTGCTCCGCTTCACGGCCAAGCACCGGGCGGCGCCGCTGTTCGCGGTGCTGGTGGCGCCGGGTCTGGCGCTGCAGCGGATCACCACCCAGGAGCCCACCGACGACATGCTGGAGGTGGCCATCGCGGCGCTCGAAGAGGCGTTGCGGGAGGACGGCCTCCTGGACGACGTGGTCGACCACAGAGTGGCCGCCGACCCGGTCGCCGTCGCGGCGGGGGCTTGAAGCGATGATCGAGAAACTCGCAGAGATCGAGAAGACCCACCAGGAGCTGACCCAGCGGCTCTCCGATCCCGCCATCTTCTCGGACCCGAAGGCGTACCGCGAGGTCAACAAGACGCTGTCGGAGATCGATCCGACCGTCCGCCTCTACCGCGAGTACGTCAAGGTCCGCAAGCTGCGCGAGGAGAACGACGAGCTGCTGGCATCGCTGCCCAAGGACGACGACCTGTTCGAGATGGCGCAGGACGAGAAGCAGCAGCTTCTCGCCCGCGGCGCCGAGCTCGAGGAGCGGCTCCGGCGCGAGCTGACCCCCAAGGATCCGAACGACGAGAAGAACGTCGTGCTCGAGATCCGCGCCGGCACCGGCGGCGACGAGGCGACGCTGTTCGCCGCCGAGCTCTTCCGCATGTACACCCGGTACGCCGAGCAGCAGCACTGGCGCATCGAGGTCATCGACCTCTCGGAGTCCGAAGCCGGGGGGATCAAGGAGGTCTCCGCCATCGTCGAGGGGCGCGGCGCCTACAGCCGCCTGAAGTACGAGGGGGGCGTCCACCGCGTGCAGCGCGTCCCCGCCACCGAGGCCGCAGGGCGCATCCACACCTCGGCGGTGACCGTCGCGGTGCTCCCCGAGGCCGAGGACGTCGACGTCCAGGTCGACGAGAAGGACCTCCGGATCGACCGCTTCTGCTCGTCGGGACCGGGCGGCCAGGGGGTGAACACCACCTACTCGGCCGTGCGCCTCACCCATCTGCCCTCTGGTCTAGTAGTCTCCTGCCAGGACGAGCGGAGCCAGATCAAGAACAAGGCGAAGGCGCTGCGCGTGCTCAAGAGCCGCCTGCTGGAGATCGAGCGCGAGAAGGCTGACAGCGCCATGAGCGAGGAGCGGCGCCGCATGGTGGGATCGGGCGACCGCTCGGAGAAGATCCGTACCTACAACTTCCCCCAGAGCCGCGTGACCGACCACCGCATCGGCCTGTCGATCCACCAGCTCCCGACCGTCCTCGAAGGCAACCTCGATCCGCTGATCGAGCCGCTCACCTCCCACTTCCAGGCCCAGAAGATGGAAGAGCAGTCCCGGGCGCACTGACCTTCGACAGGTCGGTGGCGGCGAATCAGGCGGGGAGTGATCCCCGCCTTTTTTCGTTGGGATGGACGGCGAAATGATTCGCTTGCATCCGTCATTAACTTCTGACTAAACAGTTTGGAGCAGTCTTGCGTATAAAGCTCCAAAGGTAACCAGGAGAGAACCCACATGAAAAAGATCGCCCTGTTCGCCCTCGCCGCCCTGATGATCGCCCCCGCCCTGAGAGCCCAGATGTCGTCGGTCCCGACCGAATCGATGGGAAGCCACATCAAGACGCCCGAAGAGAAGGCGCTCATCGAGTACGCGCGAGGCGTCAAGGACCGTCAGAAGGCCGACAAAGAGCAGGACCACGACAAGAAGATGAAGCTCTATACGCGGGCCAAGGACGAGTTCTCGAAGTCGGTCGGGTATCAGGGGCACTACGACGGCTATCTGGCGCTCGGACAGGTCTTTCTCGCGCTCGGTCAGCGGCAGCCGGCGCGAGAGGCCTGCGAGCAGGCCCTGGCGCTGAAAGCCCACTCGGAGCAGGCTCAGGCCTGCATCCAGGAGGCGCAGAAGCAGCCCGAGAGCGGCGAGCCCAAGCCGGCGGGCGGCGGCGGCCGATAGCTCAAGGACGGCTCCCGCTCGGGAGCTCCACCTGGACCGCGATCGTGGTTCCGGTGGCACGGTGGAAAGCGGCCGTGCGATCGACGAGCTGCTTCTCCACGAACGCCTTCGTGACCCCCGGCGGACAGCGAAGGGCGACCTCGGCCACGGGAGCGCCCTGGTCCTCACGCAGGGAGGTGAGGCTCGCGGCGAGGTTCCCGTGCAGCGGATCGCGGCGGAGGAGACCGAGCGAGAGGCCGTCGGTCTCGGTGCCGACGGCGATCCCCATGAAACTGGCGAGCGCTCCCCAGGCGTCCATCCGCAGGTCGAGCGTGGCGAGGAGCGCGGTGAGAACGCCTGGACCGCGCCCCTCGGCGCCGACCGCCGCGAGCTTTCCCACGGGATGCACGGCGAGCTTCGCCGGCGGATGGGCCTTGGACCAGCCTGCCGCCAGGCGGGTGAGCTCGGCGACGGCGGCAGCCTTCTCCGCTGCGGCGCCCTCCCGCTCCAGCACGGCCTCGCCTCTGTCGCCTTGACCGCTCATCCGGACGATCCGCCAGGTCCCCGCCCTGGGCTGCGCGACCGGCTGGGCGCGGAAGGTGAGAACGGCGCTCGCCTTCTGGGCCGGCTCGGAGGCGAGGAGCGCGCACGGAGCCAGGAGAGCCAGAACCAGGAGGGAGAGGACGGCTCGCACGACGCGCTTCTATCACAATCGTTGATTCGCCTCGCGAGGCGAAAGCATGGCCTTCCGAGGCGAATTGGGCGCCTGACGAGGCGGTCAGGTGGGGAGAAGGTTTGGCAACCCACACCTCCACCGCACACTATCCCTTCCTGAGGGCAGGCGGGGCGGGCCGCTGGAGGCCATGCCGGCGATCTGCCCGGGAAGGGTCCTCACATGCGCCGCAATCGCCTGCTTCGGTCCGCGCTCACAGCCGTTCTGGTCCTGGGGCTTCTCCTCCCTGCCGTCGCAGCCGCTCGGGGGCCGGTCCTCAACACCACTCCCCGCTCAGTCTGGACGATGCCTTCGGTTAGTCTCCGGGACCTCTTTCTGCAGCTCCTGGGGAAGACTCCCCTTTTGAAGAATGGAAGCCAGATCGGCCCGGATGGTGCGCGGGTCACCCCTGTCCCTCCCCAGACTGACAATCGGAGTCAGATCGATCCCGACGGCTAGGCGGTTCCTGACAAAGATGCCGAAGGTTGTCCCGATTATCCGTCTTCGCTGGCTGGAGGGGCGGATCTGCCGCGACCTCGGTCGACTCGATCAGGCGGAGGTGGCCCTGCGGGAGGCCCGGGATGGCTTCGTTGAGCGAAGAATCGGCTTCGACGCTGCTATGGCGTCGCTCGATCTTGCGACGGTCTACCTGCAACAGGGACGGACGGGCGAGCTGAAGCGGCTGGCGACGGAGATGGTGCCGGTGTTCGAGTCGCGGGACGTCCACCAGGAGGCGTTGGCCGCTCTGCTGCTGTTCCGTCAGGCGGCGGACGCGGAGGAGGTCACGCTGGGGCTGCTGGAGCGGATCGCGGGATATCTCCAGCGCGCGCGGCAGAACCCGGATCTGCGGCTCGAAGGGAACTAGGCAGGGCTCGAACGCCTTGCAGATGGTTACGACGGCCCGCAGATCCTTACGACGGCCCGCAGATCCTTACAACGGCCCGCAGATCGTTACGACGGCCTGCAGATCGTTACGACGGCCCGCAGATGGTTACGACGGCCCGCAGATGGTTACGACGGCCTGCAGATGGTTACGACGGCCTGCAGATGGTTACGACGGCTCGCAGAGCCTTACAACGGCCCGCAGATGGTTACGACGCCCCGCAGATCCTTCTGCAAGGCGTTGGAGCGTTACGACGAGCCGTCGTAAGCTTCGGCGGCGAACTAAGAGCTGGGAGGCGCCGGATACACTACGTTGGTGCTGACCGTCCGCCAGCTCCTCGCCGAGGCCCGGCCGCTCCTCGCCGCCACTCCCTTCGGCGCTTCTAGGCGGGAGGCGCGGCTGCTGCTCGGCCATGTCCTCGGCCTTTCCGAGGGGCGGGTGCTGGCGCGCGACGAGATGGCGGTGCCGCTGGAGGCGGAGCGGCGGTTCCGCGATCTCCTGGCGCGGCGCCTCACCGGCGAGCCGGTCTCCTACCTGACCGGGGAGCGTGAGTTCTGGGGCCGGTCCTTCCAGGTCGATTCAAGAGTGCTGATCCCCCGGCCGGAGACCGAGCACATCGTCGAGGTCGCGCTTGGGCTTCGCCTGCCGCCGGACCCCTGGATTCTCGACGTCGGCACCGGCTCCGGCATCCTCGCCGTGACGCTGGCGCTGGAGATTTCCCGCTCCCGCGTGGTGGCGACCGATCTCTCTCCGGGCGCCCTGGCCGTGGCGGCCCGGAACGCCCGGCGGCTCGGCACCGCGGTTTCCTGGGTCAATACGGACCTCACGGCAGGGCTCGACCTCGCCCGCTTCGATCTGGTCGTCAGCAATCCTCCCTACGTGGACCGCGCGGAAATCCCGGAGATCTCCCTGGAGGTCCTCGACTTCGAGCCCCATCTGGCGCTCTTTCCGCCGGGCGCCGGCGACGCGCTCCTGGCGCGCCTCTTTTCCCAGTGCTCCGGCCTGCGCAACGGGATACCATTGGCGGTCGAGATCGGACGCGGACAGCTCGACGCCGTGCGCAGGCATGCCGGAGACTTCGGGTTGGACGTCGCGGAGGTCCGGAGGGACTACGCGGGAATCCCGCGCACCGTGCTGCTGCGGCGCCGCTAGACAAGCGCCTTTGAACCGGAAGGGGAGCCATGGACAAGTTTCACATCGTGGGGCCGACGCGCCTCATCGGCCAGGTGGCGGCGAGCGGCGCCAAGAACGCAGCCCTGCCGGCGCTCACCGCCTGCCTGCTGAGCGACGAGACGCTGACCCTCCGCAACGTGCCGCGCGTGCGCGACATCGGCACCCTGCGCAAGCTGCTGGAGCACCTCGGGATGGACGTAGACGAGGACGATGGCGTCCTCACCCTCCGCCGCGGCCGGCCGAACCCGCAAAACGACGCGCCGTACGATCTCGTCAAGACGATGCGCGCCAGCGTCCTGGTGCTCGGGCCGCTGCTCGCCAAGGAGGGGCACGCGCGAGTCTCCCTCCCTGGCGGTTGCGCCATCGGGGTGCGCCCGATCGATCAGCACCTGAAAGCGCTGACCGCGCTCGGCGCCGAGGTGACCCTCTCGCACGGCTACGTCGAGACCCGGGCGGCGTACTTGACCGGCACCCGCTTCCGCTTCGACATGCCGACGGTCACCGGCACCGAGAACGTCTTGATGGCCGCCGTCCTTGCCCGCGGCACGACCATCCTCGAGAACTGCGCCCGCGAGCCCGAGGTGGTCGACCTGGCCGATCTCCTCAACGCCATGGGCGCCCGGATCTCGGGGGCTGGGGAGGAGACGATCACGATCGACGGGGTCGACGGGCTGCACGCCGCCGAGCACACCATCATCCCCGACCGGATCGAGGGGGGGACCTATCTGATCGGCGCCGCGCTGACCGGTGGCGACGTGCTCCTCGAAGGGGCCCGTGCCGCCGATCTGGCGCCCCTGCTGGACAAACTGGCCCGGATCGGCGCCGTGGTCGACGTTTCGGCGGCAGGGATCCGCGTCAGCGCACCGCAGGGGATCGCCGCCCGTGACCTGGACACGGCGCCGCATCCGGGCTTCCCCACCGACCTCCAAGCGCAGTACATGACGCTGATGACCCGCGCCTATGGCGTCTCAACGATCAGCGAAACCATCTTCGAAAACCGCTTCCAGCACGCGCCGGAGCTGATGCGGATGGGGGCCGACATCCGCGTCGACGGCGGCAAGGCGCAGGTCCACGGTCCATCGCGTCTGACCGGCGCGGGGGTGATGGCGACCGATCTCCGTGCCTCGGCCTGCCTGGTGCTGGCCGGCATCGCCGCCGAGGGGGAGACGGTAATCGACCGCATCTACCACCTGGATCGTGGCTATGAGCAAATGGAATTGAAATTGCAGAAGCTCGGCGCGAGAGTCGCGCGGTGGTCGGTTCCGATGGGCGCCTGAGTGCGCCTGGGCACCCGTCCGGAACCGCTTCGACGGCTCCGCCCCGATGCTCGCCCCACTCGCCTTCGCCCTCGCCTCGCTCTCGGTCACCGCGGTCACCGTCGCCGACCCACGGCCCGAGCTCGTCGAGCTGCAGCTCGCCGGGCAGCAGCGCCAGGCCCTCGTCCGCGTCGAACAGGAGCTCGCCGAGCGCCCGGACGCCTCGCGCAAGCTCGGCCTCGACTATCTCCGCGGCCATCTCCTCGACACCCTGCGCCGGTTCGCCGACGCTACCGAAGCGTTCGCCCGCACCCTCGGCTCGACCCCACCGCTCAAGCTCTACAGCTACTACCGACTGGCCCTCGACCAGGACCGACTGGGGCACCCCGAGGTGGCGGCGGGCCTGGTGGCGACCGCGGCGGCCGGCGATCCGGCTTCGCCCCTGACCCCCGAGGCGGTCCGGCTCCTCGATCGCACGCTCGCCGAAGGCGGGGATTGCCAGCTCCTGCGCGTCCTGCGGGCCGAGCTGATGCCGGGGCCGCAGCGGCGGGAAGTCCAGCTCCTGCAGGGGTCTTGCGCCCTGCGCACGGGCTATCCCGAGATCGCCCGCAGCCTGCTGGTGAACCTGATCGAGGAGAGCCGCGACGACGAGATCGCCGGCATGGCCGCCGAGCGGCTCGCCGCCATCGTCTCAGAGTCCGAGCACGGCCGGGTGCCGATGCTGGGGGGGCTCACCTTCGTGCGGCAGGGCGACTTCGACCGCGCGCTCGTCCTGCTGCAGCGCGCCGCCGGCAAGGGCAACGCCCTCCTCTCGCCCCGGGACGCCTACGAGACGCAGCTCGGGATGGGCCAGAGCCTGATGGGCGATCAGCGCTACACCGAAGCATCGCTCGCCTTCGCTCATCTGGCCATCCTGGCGAGGAGCGCCGCCGATCGCGCCCGCGCCCTCTACCAGGAGGCGCGCTGCCACGAGCTGCGGGGAGCCTGGCCGGCGGCCGACCGGACCTTCCGCCAAGCCTGGGCCGCCGAGCCACAGGGCCCCTCCTGGGCGGCGGCGGCGCTGCTCGCCGCGCTCCGCCTGGAGTGGCGCACCGGCTCGGAGGCCTCCGCACTGTCGCTATACGCCAAGCTCGCCGCCGATCCCAAATGGCGGAGCGAAGCGGCGCGAGCCGGCCTTTTCCTCGCCGCCTCGGACCTCGTGCGGGGCCGGCACGATCGCGCCGGAGCCTGGCTGGCGAAGGCACGGCTCGGCGGCGCCGACGATCGCCTGGAAGCCGATTACTGGAGCGGCCGCCAAGCGGAGCTGGAAAAGAACGGCCGGGGGGCGGTAGCGCACTATCTGGACCTCCTGCGCGCCGATCCCTATCACCCGCTCGCCCATGCGGCGCGGGCGCGGCTCGCCGCCGAGCCGCTCGCCCGTACCGCGGCGGCCGAGGGGCGCCGGCTCCTCATCGCCGGCCGTGTCGACGATCTCTATGGCGCCTGGCTGCTGTTCGGGGGAGATCCCGCCGGCAAGATCGCCCAGGGGCGGCTCGAGCAGGCGCTGCTCGCCGACCGCCGCGCCGCGCCCTACCTGCGGCTGGCGCAGGTGCCGGTGCGGCACTGGCCTCTCTGGGACCGCCCGCTCGCCCGTCCCGAGGAGATGCTGCTGGCCCTGGGGGTCTGGCACGAAGGCGCGCCGGCGATGCGCGAGCACTTCCCGCTCTCCGATCCGTCGCTGGCGTTCACCGGCGGCCTGCTGCTCGCCCGGGGGGGCGACCTCGCGCGCTCGATCGCGGTGGCCGAGGAGCTGCGCGCCCGCACCCCCTCGCGGGTCCCGCTGGCGCTGCAGCCCCAGGCCTTCCGGCGGCTCCTCTATCCGTTCCCTTACCAGGAGAGCATCCTCCCCCAGGGGCGGCTCCGCGGCGTCGAGCCCGCCCTGCTGATCGCCCTCCTCCGCGAGGAGAGCCACTTCGAGACCTCGGCGCTCTCCCCGGCGTCGAGCCGCGGCTTCACCCACCTCTCTCTCGCCACCGCCCGCCGCCTCGCGGTTCAGCTCAAGCTGGCGGAGCGCCTCACTCCCGAGGATCTCTACCAGCCACAGGTCTCGATCGCCCTGAGCGCGGCCTATCTCGGCGCCCTGCTGAAGGACTTCTCGGGGAGCATGCTGCAGGCGGTGGCGGCCTATGGCGCGGGCGAGCCCCAGGCGGTCCTCTGGCGGAACCAGTGCTTCAGCCAGGAGCCCGAGGAGCTCTACACCAAGATCGGCACCGCCGAGACCCGCGACTACGTCCGCCGCGTCCTGGCGGCGCGGGACCAGTACCTGGAGCTGAAGTAGAAAAGGCGGATCAGAGGATCGTCTGCGAGACCTCCAGAGCGGCAAGGACGAGGTCCGCCCAGGGGACAGTCCCCTTCCACTCCTTTAGAAGCCGCTCCTTCTCCGCCTGAAATTTTGGTAGTCCGGTCAGTACGACTTTGGGAGTGGGGATCTGGACTGCATCAGGACGGGTCGCCAGCCAGAACATCACCTTGGGAATGACGGAATCCGTCCCGCCTTCATAGCTGATCGGGTCGAAGCCGGCCAGGTCGGAAATGAACTTTGTATAAACGTGACCTTGGGGAACCAGGAGGAGCCAGTCGTGGCGTTTGCTCTTGGAGGTCGTCGCGAAGCGACGCGCCATCGCAATCCCGAGCTCCAAGGGCATGTTGAAACGGGCTAGCTGCTCGCTTCCCTCCCCCCGGCATCTCGACAGATCGTGGATCGAATACTTGGAGGAGAAGATGGCCTGAGTAATTCGCTCCATTCGCGATTCGGCAACCGTGCCCGACTCGAGAGCGCTCCGCGGCATGAAGCCGCAGCAGATCGTCGCAAAGACGATCGCATCGAAGGTAGACAGGAAATCTTCGTCGTAAGGGCAGTTGATGAAGACAGCTTTGGCGGGGTCGATGGCGAGCTTGCCCCGACCGAAATGTTCGCGTTTACCCCCGCGAACCGCCTCAATCATTACGCCTGGGGGAAGCCAACTGGTGGACGTAACCAGCGATCTCGGAGAGCCGGGTGTCGCGTCCACCATCGGCATCGGTACTCACGGAGAAGATCGTTGCGCCCTTTCTATCAGAATTCAGGGTGCGGTCACCGCGGATCAGGTCCAGAATGGCCTGAGCGACGCTTCGTACGCGACGAGGGTGCGTCACTCGTATAGCCTTCAGATTGCCCGAAGTGCCGCTGAGGACAAATGCGGGGAGGTCGGCTCCGCGCAGGAGGATCGGGATCAGGCGTTTGCTCGGGTCCTGCCAAACGGCTTCCAGGGCCGCCCTCCAGGTAAGTTGTTGCCAGGGATCGTCAACATTCTTTGGACCGACGAGCACCAGGATCTCGCTGGCAGAACGGATCGCACCCTCGATACGCCGCCGCCGGTCCACGCCAGCGGTCATGTCGCTGTCGGACCACACCGAAAGACCAGACTTCAAGAGCTCTTCCTTGAGCCTTTCGGCCAGCTTCTTGTCTGCGGAAGCGTAAGAGAGGAAAATCTTCATGAGTTGGATCCTCAAGGGTCAGTATAGCGCGCCCGGCGGTTTCACCGCCGGTGTCTTCGCCGCTGGCGTCTTCCCGGCCCCGAGCTTCGTCCCCGGCTTCTTGCCCTGGATCGTCCTGACCACCGGCGGCAACGGCTGGTTGCCCGCCGGATAGACGACGACGTCGGCCCGTTCGCGCAGGTCCCGGGTCCAGGTGGTCATCTCCTGGGTCATCTTCTGCTGCTTCAGGACCTCACGGATGTCCTCGCGCACGTCCACGAGAGCCGGCACCGGCTGGCCGCGCTTCTGCATCTCGGGGGTGAGCACGTCGCGGTAGTAGCGGTTGATGTCGTCCGGCCCCACGAAGACCCGGGAGCCCAGCCGCTCGTCCACGTAGGTCAGCACCAGGAGCTGGCGGGCGACGAGCTGGCGCAGGCTCTTGGGATCGAGCCCCACCTCCTTCAGGGCCTTCTGGAAGGACGCTTCGTCGGGAAAACGGGCGCGGATCTCGGCGACCCGCTTCTGGATGTCGTCGACCGGCGCCTGCTCGAAGTTGAAGCGGTCGATCTCGTGGAACTGCAGCCGCTGATCGATCAGGCCGTCGAGCACCCGGCGGCGGAACTGCGCGTCGGCCTCTCCCGGGTTCGGCTGCACGAGGCCCAGCCGGATCGCCCGCTCGACGTCGGAGGCCAGGATCGGATCCTCGTCCACCACCGCCTGCACCCGGTCCTGGAGAACGGCCTTGGCACCCGCCGGAGCGCTCGCTGCCGGTGGGACGGGCTTCGGTGATGCCGGCGCCGGCTTCTTCTGGGCGAGCGCGGGCACGGCAGCCAGGGCAAGGAGAGCGGCGAAAGCGAGCGGCGCCGGGCGGAAACCACGCGAGTCGGTCTTCATTCGTCCATGCTAGCATCCGCCCCGACCATGGCCGCAACCAACACCCTGCTGAAGATCGGCCTGGCGCAGATCGACGGCCGGCTGGGGGATGTCGACGGCAACGTCGAGCGTCACCTCGACTGGATCGCCAAGGCGCGGGAGGCGGGCGTCGACCTCCTCGTCTTCCCCGAGCTGTCGCTGACCGGCTACCGGCTCCTCCACCTGACCCCGCGGGTGGCGCTGCCGCTCGATTCGCCCCGGCTGGCGCGGCTCGCCGAGGCCGCCGGCCCGATGCGCGTGGTGGCCGGCTTCGTCGAGGAGGGGGAGCGGGGAGTGCTGCACAACAGCGCCGTCCTGCTCGCTGGCGGCAAGGCCGTCCACGTTCACCGCAAGCTCTACCTCCCCACCTACGGCATTTTCCAGGAGGAGCGATTCTTCGGCGCCGGCCGGCGGCTGGAGACCTTTCCCCTGCCATGGGGGACGGCCGGGCTGCTGATCTGCGAGGACCTCTGGCACCCGGAGCTGGCGCGGCGGCTGGCGGTGGCGGGCACCAAGCTGCTGATCGTCGTCTCGGCGGCCCCCGGACGGGTCGGCGCGGGGGCCCTGCCGGAGAGCCAGGAGAGCTGGGAGACGCTCACCCGCGCCACCGCGCTGCTCAACACCTGCTGGGTCGTCTACTGCAACCGCGTGGGCTGGGAGGAAGGATCGTTCTATCCCGGCCTCAGCCACATCGTGCGCCCGGGCGGCGAGATCGCCGAGCGCGCGCCGCTGCTCGACGAGCACCTGCTGATCGCCGAAATCGACCTGCGCGACTCCGACCGCCTGCGGTGGCGCCTGCCGCTGCTCGACGACGAGCGCACCGATATTCAGGGCCCGGCGGAGGGCCCGTCGGCGTGATCCGGCGCGAGCAGGTCCGCGAGCGACTGCGGCTCAACGCGCCGCTCGCCGCGGCGGTGCTGACGAGCTTCATCCGCGACGCCGTCGCGACCGCCGGCACCCGGGGGGTCGTCGTCGGGCTCTCTGGCGGCGTCGACTCCTCGCTCTCGGCGGCCCTCGCCGTGCGTGCGCTGGGGCCTGAGCGCGTCCACGGCTTCCTCCTCCCCTACCGCACCTCGTCGGCCGAATCGGAGCGCGACGCCCGCGCCGTGGCCGAGCACCTGGGGATGCCCCACCGGGCGATCGACATCTCGCCGATGGTGGACGCCTATTTCGAGATCGAGCCCGACGCCGGCGCCGACCGCCGCGGCAACAAGATGGCGCGCGAGCGGATGACCATCCTCTTCGACCAGGCGAAGAAGCTCGACGCCCTGGTGCTCGGCACCTCGAACAAGACGGAGATCCTGCTTGGCTACTCCACCGTCTTCGGCGACAACGCGAGCTCGCTCAACCCGCTGGGCGACCTCTACAAGTGCCAGATCTGGCAGCTCTCGCGCCACCTCGGGCTCCCCTCCGAGGTGATCGACAAGGCGCCCTCGGCCGACCTCTGGCCGGGCCAGACGGACGAGGGCGAGCTCGGCTTCTCCTACGAGAAGGCGGACGAGGTGCTCCACCTGCTGTTCGACCTGGGGCTGCGGCCCGAGGAGCTCGCCGCCCGCGGCTACGAGGAGCAGGTGGTGCGGCGGATCGTGAGCCTCGAGCAGCGCTTCCGCTTCAAGCGCCGGCTGATGCTGATCGCCCGCCTCTCGGGGAGCGCGGTCAACCTCGACCAGGAGATCCCCCGCGATTGAGAGAGAGAATCTGATGGCCGGAAGGCTCCTGGTCGTCGCGACGCCGATCGGCAACCTCGACGACCTCTCGCCGCGCGCCCGCGCCGCCTTCGAGGCGGCCGACCTCGTCGCCTGCGAGGACACCCGCCACACCGGCCGGCTGCTCGCCCATCTGGGGATCAAGAGGCCGCTCGTCTCGCTCCACGAGCACAACGAACGGCAGCGCCTGCCGCGCCTGCTCGCCGACCTCCAGGAGGGGAAGGTGATCGCCATGGCGAGCGACGCCGGCACCCCGCTCCTCTCCGATCCCGGCTTCCTGCTGGTGCGCGAGGCTGCCGCTCTGGGAGTCCGGATCGAGCCGATCCCCGGCCCCTCCGCCGCGCTCGCCGCCCTGGTCGCCTCGGGGCTTCCTCCCTATCCCTTCACCTTCGCCGGCTTCGTCCCGCCGAAGACCGGCAAGCGGCGCGCCTTCTACAAGGGCTGGGTGGCCCTCGGCCATACCCTGATCGTCTTCGAGTCCCCCCACCGCATCCTCGCCAGCCTGGAGGACGCCCTGGCCGAGTTGGGCGACCGCTCAGCCTCGGTAGCCCGCGAGCTGACCAAGCTGCACGAGGAGATCTTGCGCGGCCGGCTTTCCGAGCTGCTCGCCGAGCTGAAGGCGCGCCCCGGGATCAAGGGGGAGCTCGTGATAGTGATCGGAATGGAGTGATCTGCATGCTATTCCGTCGCCGCCGCCCCACGCTTGAGGTCCATGTCCCGATCAGCCCGACGCTAACGTTTCTCAACATGGCTCATTACCTCACCCGGTCGCTGCGCGTCCGCGGGGGCCGCTACCGCGACGCACCCATCATCCTTACCGTCGGAGCCGAGCAGCGCGATCCCGATCTTGCCCGCAACCACCCCTGGATGGCCGACAACGGCGTCGAGGTTCGCTGGGTCGCCGAGGATCTCTTTGCGCGCGAAAGCTGGTATGCCACGGCGTGCGAGCGCTTCCGCTATGAATTCAGAAGCGACGTAGTGCTGGCATTGGACGCGGACACGCTGATCGCCGGTCCGCTCGACGAGCTGGTGGAAGAAGCTCATCGGAGCGGGGCACTGTGCGGTGTCGTAGCGCACATGCCGCCGCTCTCCCAGCTCGAGAAGTGGCAGGAGATCTACGACGCCTGTGGACTGGGGGAGCTGAGAACCCCGTGCCAGCACACGGGCTGGGGCTACATGTTCAGCGACGAGTCGCTGCGCCATTGCCCGCCCTACTTCAATCTCGGCGTGCTCGCCGCACCGGCAACCGTGATGCGGAACCTCGGCAGCGACGTCTACGAGTTGATGTCCACAGTCGACGCCGTCCACCGGACGATGTATCGCGTCCAGATCGCGGTCTCCCTCGGGGTGACCCGGTTCGCCCTGCCTTTCCGCGCTCTGCCCTTCCGCTGGAACTTCGTCAACGACCCCCTGCTCGAAGCGCTTCACGCCGGCGAGCTTGGCGACGTGCGCATCATCCATCTATTGCGCAAACATCAGATTCACAAAGATGAGGTCTATGCCAGCCTGGAGAACGTCGAGGCGATGCTCGCCCGTACCGATCTTCGGGTGATCAACGCGCTCGCTCAGCAGTTGCTCGGCGAGCTCCATCCGCGCGTCAAGGCCGAAGACGCGGCGCGGGCCGGCGCATGATCGCCTTCGTCGAGGCCAAGCGGCCAGACTACGAGCGGGTGCGGGAGCTGCTCGCGCGGAGCGAAGCGAGCGGTGTGTGGTCGAACTTTGGCCCGGTGTCGCTGCAGCTCGAAGCGACCGCGGAGGAGATCCTCGCTCTGCCACGCGGCCGCCGGGTGGTCGCCTGTGCCAATGGGACCGTAGCGCTCCATGGCTTAGTGCACCTTTATGAGCACCTCGCGGGCCGTCCGTTGCGCTGGGTCATCTCGGCCTTCACCTTTCACGCACAGGGGCAGGGACCCCTCGCCTCCGCGCAAGTCCTGGATTGCGATGCACGGGGGTTCCTCGATCCCGATGCGCTCGCCGCTCTGCCCACCGAGTCATACGACGGGGTCCTGGTGACCAACCTGTTCGGAACGGCGCTCCACGTCGAACGCTACGAGGAGCTCGCGGCGCGCACCGGCAAGATCCTCCTCTTCGACTCGGCCACCTGCTTCGGCTCGACGTACCGCGGCGAGCCCTTCGGCGGCCTCGGTGCCGGGGAGATCTTCAGCTTCCATCACACCAAGCCCTGCGGGTTCGGCGAGGGAGGGTGCGCGGTGGTTCCCGCCGAGCTCGAAGACACGTTCCGGTCGCTGATCAATTTCGGACTCTACAAAGGGATCGATACCGGCGCGCGGTCGAGCAACGGCAAGATGTCCGACGTGGCCGCCGCCTTCATCCTCGACCGGCTGCGCCATCGCGAGTCGATCCGTAAGGCCCACCTCCAACAGTTCCGGCGCCTTGCCGGTATCGCTCAGGCTCTCGGCCTCGAGCTTCTCGTCGATTGCGGGCGGGAAGGCTCGTTCCCGAACCTGGTGCCGATCCTGTTCCCTCAGCCGGTGGGGCTCGATCGACTCTCCGGGGGTCCGCTGGTCGTTCACAAGTATTACCGTCCGGTGGCGTCCAGGCCTCGCGCCGACGCGCTCTACTCGCACGTGGTGTGCTTTCCCTGCCACAGCGGTGTGGCTCAAGTTACGGACGACGAGTTGCACGCAGCCCTGGCTGAGTTGATGCACTACTGAGCGGCGCCTATGGGAATGCTTTCTCCCGATCAGATCGCCCAACTCGGTCTCGCTGCCGTGGGCACCGATGTTGCGATCAGCGACCGCTGCTCGATCTATGGCGCGGGATCGATCAGCCTCGGTGACCACGTACGGATCGACGACTTCGCCATCCTCACCGCGCGTGAGCCGGTGATCATCGGCTCCTACGTGCACATCTCCGCGTTCGCCTTCCTGAGCGGTTCGTTCGGCATCGGCATCGAAGACTTCGTCAACGTGTCCCCTCGCGCGACGCTGCTGTCGGGGAACGACGATTTCTCCGGTCAATGGCTTCCCGGACCGATGATCCCGGAGGATCTACGAAATGTACAGGGAGGCCGCATCCACCTCAGGCGGCACAGCATGGTGGGGGCTCACAGCATCGTCCTTCCCGGGGTGAGCTTCGGCGAAGGGGCCGTCGTCGGCGCTCTCTCGCTGGTCAAGGAGTCCCTTGCCCCGTGGGGAATCTACGGCGGGGTTCCCGCGCGCCTGATCCGATCGCGAGGTCATGGCGCGCAGAGGCTTGCTGCCCGCCTCACGCCGGATGGCAGATGAGGTAGTGCTGGATAAAATGCTCGCGGCTCGGTGGGCTCACGGAGGCCACCCTCCATCCGTTCGCCACGACGAGCTCCCGCAGGTACCGCTCGGCATAGCAAGGGTGGGAGAGGGGATAGGCGGGGAGCCGATCCTCGAACGATTCGATCGAGTCGTCCAGGAATGCCGAGAAGAACAGCGCGCCTCCGGGACGTATGTGTCGACGCAGGATCGCGAGCAGGGCGTCGGCGTCGGACGGATCGAGGTGCGTGAACACGGAAAACAGCCAGATGATGTCGAAGGTGCCTTCGACGGGTAAGCGCGACTCGGGGGCGATCTTCACCCCCGCCGGATTGTATCTGGCATTCTGTGCATCCCAGGCCGAGAACGAGAAGCGCGGGTCGTCCACCTCTCGTTGCAGGTATTCGATCAGCGGGCGGTGCACGTCCACGCCCGTATAGCTTTTGATCGGGATGTCGCGATTGATGATCGCCTGCGTGAAGCGAACTCCGCAGCCAATGTCGAGTACGTCGCTGTCGCTCAGGTCCCGCAGGCCGAGGCGGTCCACCACGAGGTTGATGAGGGTGGCCCCGGTGTTCTCCGGGCCATTCGCGAGCACGTCCGGAGCGTTGCGGTGCAGCTCGTCTGGAATGATGAGGGGAAGCTTCACGGGCGACAAGATGACAGATCCCGGGGGGTGCGGGCAAGCCGGCTCGCGAAGGCCCCTCCGGGACTCCTTGCGGAGGCCGGGAGGGGCGCGCGAAACAGCCTTACTGCGGGGTGATCTGCGTGACGGCGACGGCAGGAACGTCGATGTCGTTGTTCTTGAACGAGAACAGGCAGGTGTTGGGGGTGGTCACGGCGGCGCCGTTTCCGACGATGGTGGTGTTGCCGATGCGAGCGGTGGTGCTGGGAGCACAAACGACCCCCGTCCCATTGTTGGCCGCCACGCTGTGCTCGATGTTCAGCACCGCGGGACTGCCGGACGCCGAGAAGCCGGCGAAGAGGTTACTCGCGGCGACACTGTTGCTCACCGAGTTGGTCGAGCTGCCCTGGGCCCTGAGACCGGAGATATTGCCTTCCAACCGCACATTATTCAGACTGGACTGAACCACGACCCCGGCCGCAGCGTTGATGAAAATACCCTGTCCCGACGACGGGAGAGCCCCGTTGTTGCGGACGATCGTATCGACCACCAGCAGCTTGGAGTTGGCGACGGTGGGCGCGAAGTTGATCCCGGACTGGGTGAAATGATTGATCGTGCACTTCTCGACATACACGGTCCCGCCGGTGATGACGGTGATGCCGTTCAAGCCGGTGCCCAATCCTTCGATGTCGAGGCCGCGGAGCACGACGGAATCGGTTGCGTTGGGGACGTTGACGATGATGGCGTTAGTGCCGGACACCAGCACGCCGGCCTCGGACCCTTCCGAGGAGATGGTGATCGACTTGGTGATGGTGACGGCTCCGAAGCCGCCGGGATCGAGGACGTTGATCTCGCCGCCGGCCGCGGTCTTCGAGATCGCGCCCGCGAAGGTCTTGCAGGGCGCCGTGCGGCTGCACGGGTTGGCATCGTCACCGACTCCCGAAACCCAGGTCCGGGTCGCCTGCGCGTGGGCCAGCGCGCTGCAGGCGAAGAGAAGCACGAGAACGGTCAGCACATGGGTAGACAGTCTCTTCATAAATCCTCCTTACTCCAATAAAAGTCGAACCGTTTGACACTACGCTTTTGCCACGAGGGCGTCAATGTTCCGGCGGGATCGTCGGGGTGCCGATCGGCACCCGGGTTTCGGCGACAGCCTTCAATCCCTACTGGCGATTCAGGGGGAGACTTCGTTACTTGGCCATGCCGGAATCCCAACCCTGCCCTAGAAAAACACCCGCTGCACCGACCAGTACAACCCCACCGCCGCGATCAGGAACGAGGCCGGGACGACCACCCGCTGGCGGTACCAGCTCTGTTTTCGGAAGGGGAGCCCGACGAGCAGGAAAGCGACGGCGATGACGGTGAGCTGGCCGCCTTCGACGCCGAGGTTGAAGCTGAGCAGCGCGGTGAGGAACTCGGAGCGCGGGAGGCCCATCTCCGAGAGGACGCCGGCGAAGCCCAGGCCGTGCAGCAGGCCGAAGCAGAAGACGAGGGCGATCCGCGACGGCTTCAGCTCGGGGGTGAGGATGTTCTCCACCGCCACGAAGACGATCGACAGCGCGATCAGCGGCTCGACCACCGAGGGGGGTAGCCGCACCAGGCCGTAGATGCTGAGCGCCAGCGTCAGCGTGTGGGCGATGGTAAAGGCGGTGACCTGCTGCAGGATCGGCTTCAGCTTCCGCGACAGCAGGAAGATGCCGAGCACGAAGAGGATGTGGTCCGGTCCCGCCGGCACGATATGGCTGAAGCCGAGCTTCAGGTAGGTGCGCACCACCTCCCAGCGGGTGGGCGGGATCACCGACCTGGCGAGCGGAAAGGGCGCGCTAGCTGCCCCGGCGTCGAGCCACTGCCAGACGGAGCTCTCGTCCCCCTCGTTCTTGAGCACCAGGGGGTAGGAGCCAAGCTTGAGGCTGTTCTTCCAGGTGAAGGCGCGGGCGCCGCCGGGGATCGGGCCATGAAAGCGCAGGGTGACCCGGTCGGGTGGACTGTCAGGATCGGGCGGCGCGATGGCCAGCTCCGGCTGCACCGTTCGGCCATCGAACGCCAGGGTGGCGCCATCGACGAAGGCCCGCATCAGCCGTCCGAACTCCTGGTCCGCCGCGGGTTTCAGCCCCTGGATCGGGCCGTAACGCGTCTCTCCCACCGATCCTCCCAGATCGCCCGGCGTCATGTGCGACGGGTCGAGCGGCACGTCGATCTGATAGCTGCCGTCCTTGAGGAAGGTGGTGTAGACCTGGAGCTTCCCCAGTTGATGGGCGCCGGCGGCGGCGGCCGTCAAGGCGAGGAGGACGGCGAACAGGAGGGGTCGGAAGATGGTTCTGGGGCGCAAGCGGTTTCGTTCTCCGGAAGGTGGTACGGGACTGGAGAGTGTACGGATGATCGGGGTGGAGAAACCAGGGGCCCAAGGGACGGCAGGGACTTCAGGGACACCAGGGTTTTTATTCGATGTCCCTGTTGTCCCTTGGGTCCCTGGTTTCTTTCTCCTAGATCAGCCGCCCCAGCGGCCCCAGATCCAGGTTCAGCTCGTCGGGCGCGAGGCCGAAGCGGGCGGCAATGTCGTGGAGCGTCTCCTCCAGCTTCATCAGGGCGAGGCCGACGTTCTCGACCTCGGCCTCGGTGAGGGTGCCGGCCTCCATCCGCCGGATGGCCTGCTTCTCCATCAGCTTGCGGAGGAACTCGACGAGCGCCAGGACCAGCCGGGCGACCGACTTCTGCACTTCCTCGGGATCGGCGTTCCAGCGCGGCGCCATGGCGGCGGCCTGGCGCTCGATCTCGGCGCGCAGGGCGTCGAGCTCCTCGATCTCCAGGCGGACCGACTCGCGCTGGCTCATGGCGCCGACTCCGGGGCGAAAGCATACGGTGGCCAGGGACCGGTCGCGGCGACGCGGCGGCCGCCGAGACTCGCCTTCTCCGCTTCGAGCAGGTCGAGGTAGGCCGCCGCCTGGTCGCGCGGGATCAGGTGGTAGGCGATGCCGAGCAGGAGGCCGCCGGCGTCATGACGCTCGATCCGCTCGGCGCGCAGGAGCGGGCGGAGGGCCTCGCGCAGGGGATCGATCTCGGGGAGCGACCGCGCCCGCTCCACCGCTTTTTGACGCGCGGCGAGGTAGCGCGTGCCCGGACCGCTCGCGGATTCCGGTTCCGGATCGGCGAGCGCCTCGGGATCGCCGAAGACGCGCAGGGTCATCTGCACGCAGCCGCGGACGAGAGCGAGCGCCGCCGCCACGTCGGCGGCGCGGGGCTCCAGCCGGACGGCGAGCGCGTGCTCGTCCGCGAAGGCCTCGCCGAAGCGGGCGGGGAGGATGGCGCCGAAGCGACCGGCCAGCCGGCGCACCACGGCGTCCTGGCGCTCCAGCGTCTCGCGGTCGGGAGTCGGACGTTCCGGGAGGTCCCCCACCACCGCGGCCATCCCCATCATAGGCGCGCCCCGGGCGAGGCGGAGAGGCTCGCCGGCGATCCCTTCCCCCAGGGGCCCGTCGGCCTCATCGTCCACCAGCGCGTAAAGATAGAGCACGGCGCTCAACTCTCCGGAGCCTTCGGGAGGACGCGGTCGGCGGCGCAGAGGAGGGCCGACAGGCGGAGGTAGATGAGATCGACGCCGGCCAGGCCGATGACCACCTCGCCGGTGAGCACCAGCCCCTTGTTGAGCAGGTGGTCGACCGTGTCGAGCAGGGAGACGTCGGAGCGCTCGAGCAACTCCATGGGCTCCAGCGGCTCGCCCGGTTCCGTCATGGCGCCTCCGCGATGAAGTTGTAGGGCGGCCAGGGGCCGGTCAGCGTGACGTCGCAGGCGCGGGGGGCGAGGCTGGCGGCGCAACTCTCGACGATCGCCTCCCACTCCGCGCGCCGGTCGGCGGGGACCAGGAAGGCGGCGTCGAGCAGCAGCCGCCCGCCCGACTCCGGCGACGCCGCCGGCTCGCGGCGGACCGCCTCGGAGGCTCCCCCCGACAGCTCGGCGAAGACGGCGTCCATCTCGGCACGCAGGCGGCCCGCCAGCTCGCGGGAGGCGTCCTGCTCCAGCTTCTTGCGCAGCAAAAAGGCGGTGCCGGAGCTCCGGGTCCCCTCGGCGCGCGCTTCGGCGGCGAGCACCTCCTTGGCGCGGGCGTCGTCCAGGCGAATCCGCACTCCCCACTCGACCCGGCCTTCCACGCGGTCGAGGACGCCTTCGAGGCGCTCGCGGTCGTCGCGCACATGGGCGACCGCCCGGTCGTCCGAAGCGAAGAGGGTGAACAGCTTCATCGGCAGGACGGCCCCGAAGCGCGCGGCGTGCTCGACGACCGCCTCGTGGGCCAGGGCGCGGTCGGAAACCCAGGAGAGGTCGGAGAGCTGGCGCTGGATCTCGGCGCCGCTGTAAAGCTCCAGGGGAGCCGTGGCGGCGATCAGCCAGAGTCCGCCGCCGGCGTCAACGCCGAGCGCCCGCGGCGGCGGCAGGTCGGGGAGCCCCGGGGGAGCGGCCGCGAGATCGGGCTCGGCGGCGGCCCGCACCAGGCAGTAGAGGTAGGTGGCGTCGTTCATCCCGTGAGCTTTTCCCAGCGCGCGACCCACTCGGCGAGCCGCGAGACGCCGCGGGGCGGCGGGAACACCGCGGGGGCTGTGATGATAGCGCACCGCCCGAGGCTCAGCCCTTTGCGTAGCGCTCCCGGCGCCTGGGCCGGGCCGGCGAGGGCGTTGAAGACGACCGCCGGTACGGCGATCCCGAGCTTGTGCAGCGCGCGCAGCAGGCGCGCCGTCTCGCGGCGGGGGAGCTCGGCGTCGCGGGTCACCGCCACGAACCGGCAGCGCGCCGGATCGCGCAGCAGCTCCTGGAAGCGCTTCAGGTTGCGGGAGAGCGCCACCAGCCCGGTGGCGAGGTCGCCGACCCCCACGGCCTCGCGGTACTTGAGGAGGAGGGAGAGCAGGTAGTGGTCCCAGGCGAGGGCGAGCTCCGGCATCTCCAGCAGGCGCAGCGCGTGCCCGGTCGGCGCGGTGTCGACGATCACCAAGTCATACGCGGGTTCCCCGCCGTCGACGCCGAACAGGGCGTCGAGGAGCGAGGAGACGGCGATCATCTTGTCGATCCCGGGCGGCGTCAGATCGAAGAGCTCGCCGACCCCGCCGCGCTCCTGGGTGAAAGCGCCGACCGCCTCCTCGGCGCGCTCCCCGAATTGCTCGCGCCAAGCCGCGAAGGCGCGCTCCGCGTCGAGCTCGCGCGCCCGGAGATTCGGGGGGCCCTGGGGAACGGGGCGCTCGTCGTCGCCGAGCGGTACGTCCAGGACGTCCGCGACGGAATGGGCAGGATCGGTCGAGATCAAGAGGATCTTCGCGGTTGGCCGCCGCCTCGCGACGGCCAGGGCCACGGCCGCCGCGCACGTCGTCTTCCCGACACCGCCTTTGCCACCGAAGAAGAGGAGCTGGAGAGGGGTGGGGGCGATGTCGTCGAGCCAGGCGTGGCCTGCGACCTCATCCCCGACCCTTCTCCTAAAGGAGAAGGGGGGCTCCTGCGATGCGGTCCCCATTGGGCCCTCCCTCTCCTTCAGGAGAGGGACCGAGGGTGAGGTCGCAGGCCACAAAGGGCGCCGTTGGCCTTTCATCTTCCCCAACCGCCGCAACGCCACCTGCCCTATCGGCTCCTTCTCCTCCTCCGGCACCAACCTCAACGTCCTCCCCACCAGCGCCGTCCGGATCTCCGCGATCACGCCCGCATCGCGCGGCAGCACCCGGTTGACGATCACCTCGCGGACCGGGATTCCCGCCTCGTCGAGGGCCGCCAGGGCGTCGCGGGTCTCCTCCAGCGAGAGGATTTCAGGCAGCATCACCCAGGCGATCCGGCAGCGCTCCGGGTCGCGCAGCAGCTCCTCGATCTCCTTCCCCCCGGCTTCGAGGTCGGCGATCAGTCCGTCGCTCGCATCCGGCTTCCAGGCGCCGCCGAAACGTTCGGCCATCCAGCGGTGGCGCTCCTGGAGGCGGTCGAGGGCGCCGGCGAAACGGCGTAGCGCCTCCGGCATGGCGAGCAGGCGCAGGGTGTGAGCGGTCGGTGCGGCATCCACGATGACTTCATCGCAGCCGGTCTCCCGCGCCAGCCGGGCGATCTCCAGCCAGGCCATCAGCTCGTCGGCGCCCGGGAGGGAGAGTCCGAGGAAGCGCTCGACGTCCTCGGCGTCCAGGTAGGTGCCGCGCGCGGCGATCTCGCGCAGGGGGCCGCGGTGCGCCGCCATCCAGCGGCCGAGGGCGGGGCCGGCGGCGAGCTCGGCGGCGAGGAGGGTGCCGCGGCGGGTGGGGACGAGCCTGGGCTCGTCCGTGAGGCGCGCTCGCAGGGCGTCGCCGAGGGAGGGGGCGGGATCGGTGGAGACGAGGAGGACGCGGCGGCCCGGTCCTGCAGGGGAGAAACTGGCGGCGTCCAAACTGGCGGCGGCGGCGCAGGTCGTCTTGCCGGCGCCCCCCTTGCCGCCGAAGAGGCGGAGGGGAGGAAGGGGTGCCTCTACGATTCCTCGTCTCCCCCGTAGGTGACGTCCACCTCGAAGCCGCCGCCGAGCGAGACCGCGCCGCCGGACTCGCCCCGCTGGGCGTCGCGGATCTCGCGCATGCGGGCGAGGATATGGCCCTCCAACTCCGCGAACTCGCTCTCCTTCATCTCCCCCAGCTCCACCCGCATCTGGGCGGCGAGCAGCTCCTCGCGCAGTGATCCCTCGTCGTTCATCTCCTGGTCGACCGCCGTGGCGATCTTGTCGAAGACGAACTTCAGGCCGCCGATGAGGAGGCTGTCGAGGATGATCATTCCGAGTCGCTGGCCCGCTCCAGCTTCAGCCGGATGTTGACGAAGTTGTAGGGGGGCCAGGGGCCGGTGTACTTGAAGATCAGGTTCTCGTAGCGCGCGTCGATCCGCTTGACCGCGGCGTCGAAGTCGGGCTCGCGGTCGCGGGCGACCAGGAAAGCGCCGTTGAGGATCATCTTGTCGCCGATCGGCTTGTTGGTGCGCGAGGCGACGCAGACCCCGCTCAGGGTGTCGATGATCTCCGTCACCAGCTTTTCCGACTGCTCCTGGAGGAGCGAGTCGACCAGCCGGCCATATTGCATGCGGGCGAAGTAGGTGGAGCCCTTCTGGTTGGAGATCTCCTGCCGGAGCAGGCGGAGGTTCTCGTCGTCCTTCTCGATCTCGCCGATGATCGTCTCCGGCTCCCAGAGCACCTTGAGGCCGAACTCCAACTTGTCCTGCATCTTGACCAGCACGTCGCGGAAGGCGTCGTAGGCGCTGCGCAGCAGCTCGACGATGTCCTCGGAGGTCTTGAACACGGTGCTGAAGGACATCGGGATCACCGTGAAGTCGCGCATCACGACCTCGTTGACCCGCTCGTGGGCGAGCACGTTCTCGCGCGTCGGATCGTAGACCTCCAGCGGCGTGTCGGAGACCACGGCGGCGATCTCCCGGTAGTTGACGGTGTGCACCTCCGCGGGCTCGCTGCCGATGCCGATCGGCCCGAAACGGCTGGGCTCGGAGGTCTGGATGATGCAGTACACGTACTTGCCGCTGCGCCCGCCCCCGGCGCGCGGCGCGGGCTCGGGAGGGGCCGGCCTGGCGGCCGGGCGTTTCTCCGCCTTTTTTGCGGGCGCCTTGGCCGGCGCCTCGGCCGGTTTCACCGCCTTCTTCACCGCCTTCTTCGCTGGCGGCTTCCGGCCCTCGGTCTTGTCGGCTTTGCTCATCTAGGTCGCCTTCGCCTCCAGCTGACGGCGGACCTCCATCTCGAGGTCCTTGGGCAGGCAGGGCTTGGTCACCACGGCGTTGCAGCCCACCTCGCGCGCCTTGTCGTGGGCGGCGGCGAGGGCGTGGGCGGTCAGCGCGATGATCGGGATGTCGCGCGTGCGCTCGTCCTGCTTCAGGCGGCGGGTGGCCTCCCAGCCGTCGATGCCGGGGAGCGAGAGGTCCATCAGGATGACGTCGGGCCGCAGCTCGAACGCCTTCTCCATGGCCTCCAGCCCGTCGGCGGCGGTGGCGACTCGAAAGCCGCGAAATTCCAGGTATTCGGCAAAGATCTCGCGCCCGTGATCGACGTCGTCGACCACCAGCACGAGGGGGGCAGGGGTGGCCTCTCCGCGGGTCATGCCGTCCTCGGCTTGCTGGGTAGATACAGGGTGAATGTGGAACCCTCGCCGAGCTGGCTGACGAGGGTGATGCGGCCGTCGAGGATGTGCGAGAGCCGGCGGCAGATCGACAATCCCAACCCGGTGCCCTGGCGCCGCGCGTAGGAGCTGTTGGCCTGCTCGAAAGCCTCGAAGATCGTCTTCTGGTTCTCTTCCGCGATGCCGATGCCGGTGTCGGTGACGGCGATCGCGATCTCGTCCCCCTCGCCCAGGTGCTCCAGGCGGATGGCGACCGACCCCTCGGGGGTGAACTTGAGGGCGTTCGACAGCAGGTTGAGCACGATCTGCTTGACCTTCTGGCGGTCGGTCTCAATCTCCGGCAGGTCGGGAGAGAGGTTGCGGTCGACCGCCAGGCGGGTGCCCGCGATCACCGGCTCGACCTCCTGCATCACCTCGTCGATCAGCTCGGGGAGGCCGAAGCGCTCGATCTGGATCGGCATCTTGCCCGACTCGATGCGGGCGATGTCCAGGAGGTCGTTGATGACGGCGAGCAGGTGCCGGGCGTTGGCGTCGATCCGCCCCAGCTTGTCGAGCTGCGGCGGAGTCATCACGCCGGACACCCCCTCGAGCAGCAGGTGGGTGTAGCCCATGATGGCGTTGAGCGGCGTGCGCAGCTCGTGGGAGACGTTGGCGAGGAACTGCGACTTCATCGCCGACGCCTGCTCGAGCTGGAAGGCCTGGCGGCGCAGCAGCTCGTTCTGCTCGGCGAGCTCGGCCGTGGCCTCGCGCACCCGCTCCCGCAGCTCCTCGGAGTGGCGCGTGACCTGCTCGTAGAGATGCGCTTTCTCCTCGGCCTCGGTGAGGTCGTGGAGGATGGTGACGATCGCCGTCTCCTCGCCGTGCTTGGAGACCACCTTGCCGGAGATCGCCTCGACCGGCACGGTGGCGCCGGTCTGCGGATCGATCAGGCTCAAGGTGCGCCGCCAGTGCAGCGCCGGCCCCGCGTAGAGGCTGGAGACGAAGGAGGTGAACACCGCGTCGTTGGTCCGCACCCGCCGCTCCATCTCGACGGTGCGCTTGCCCGGCGGGAAGGTGAACATCCGCTCGGCCGGCGGGTTCATGCGCGCGATGTTCCCCTCGGCGTCGGTGACCAGGATCGGGTCGAGCACCGAGTTGAGGATCAGGTCGAGGCGGTCGCGCTCGGCGCGGGTCGCCGCCTCCGCCACCCGCAGCCGGCGGTAGTTCTCCTCGATCTCCTCGGTGGCCCGGCGCAGGTCGGTGACGTTGCGCAGCACCGAGGCCACCCCGGTCTCGCCGGGACGGATGGTCACCGGCGCGCTCAGCACCTCGAACAACAGGTCCTGCCCCTCCGAGGGGTCGACCAGCAGCAGCTCGCGGCGGCTGGGGCCGCTCCGGGCCGCGTTGGTGAACAGCGAGGCCGAGAAGAGCATGTTGTTCAGCGCCACCGCCCGGCGCCACCCCTCGCGCTTGTCCTCGCCGGCGGTGAGCAGCGTCTCGGCGCCCGCGTTGGCCACCAGGATGCGGCCGTCGGCGTCGGTCAGCAGGATGGGGTCGGTGACCGCGTTGATGATCGAGAACAGCCAGCTCCGCTCGCGCTTGTGCCGCCGCTCCTCGGCCTGGGCTCGGCGGTACCAGAGCGAGGCCAGGCGGACGCCCAGCAGCTCGGCCGCCCAGAGCAGGTCGTCGGAAACCGGGCCGTCCACGATGCCGGTGAGCAGCAGCATGCCGGGACCGGTCTCCTCGGCGGAGCGGCCGAGCGGCACGGCGTGGAACGAGAGGTTGCCGAGCGGGGTCTCGATGGCGCGCAGCAGCGGCTGGCCGGAGTCGTGGAAGGCGACCGGCTCGCCGCCGGCGAGGGCGACCGCCAGGGGATGGGTGCGGTCGCCGAGGTCGAGGCGGAAGGCGTCGACCGCGGCGGCGGACACGCCGATCCCGGCCAGGCCGACCAGGTGCTCGCTCTCGCTGTCGGCCACCGCGCAGACGGCGCGCTCCACCCCGGCATGCCGCACCAGCCAGCGCAGCGCCGTCATCGCGCAGGCCCGCGCCTCCTCCTCGGCGAGGAGAGCGTCGACCAGGGCGAGCTTCGCCTTGGAGCCGACGCTACCGCTCCCGGGGCGGGGGAGCACTTCGAGGCGCGCGAGGCTCACCACGGCGGCCTAGACCTTCGGCTTCAGCCGCGCCCTGCGGACCGGCACCTGCTCGCGCGTCTGTTCGCGGGACAGGGAAGCCGCGAGCTGCGCGCGCAGGGAAGCGTTCTCAGCCAGGAGATCCTCGGACGCGCGGGACTCGAGAGCCGACGGCCGCGAGACCGAGGGCACCTGCGAGACGGCCTCCGAGTACTTGATGTAAGTGTCGATGGACGCCACGACGATGCGGGCCTCGACGGTGAGCAGGTCGATGCCCACCAGCGATACCCGGATCCAGGCGTCGATCACGATGCCCTTGTCGAGGACGCGGTCGAGGACGTCGATCAGACTGGTGCCACCCGAAGCTCGTTCAACCGGCATGTTTGTTTACCCCCTGGTCTTCGGCTGTCGTTCAGATTTCTGGGCGGGTTTCGGGGCTCGGGCCCGCGGCGCCGGACGCTCCACCTGCAGCGCCAGCGCGGCGACGCGCTCTTCCAGGGCCTGCACCTGGTCCCGCAGGACCTCGTTCTCGACCGTCAGCCGGTGGGCGGACACCGACAGGTTGGGATCCTGCCGCCACCAGTCCAGCCCGATCTGCTCGGCCTTGTCGATCGAGCAGACCAGGAGCCGGATGCGGATCGTGATCAGCTCGACCTCCGCCAGCGAGATCCGGATGTCGCCGGCGATGACGAGCCCCTTGTCGAGGACCCGGTCGAGGACGTCGACCAAGCCCGAGGAGCGGCGGTAGGACGGTTCTATCGAGGAGGCCATGGTCGAGAGAGTATGGACGAAATCTTATGGGCGAAAAGATGAGCTAAAGATGATGACCCTGGTTCAATCCCGGTTCATTTCCCCGACCGTCGATCCTAGCCGACTATGCCGCACTCGACAATGCAAGACTGCTGCCCTGCTCGCCGGCACCCCGCTCGGTGCTCGCTGCTACCATAGGGCGCCGTCACGACCACGCCCTACAGGAGGAGTTGCCATGGAGAGATTCCGGAGGGCGCGCGGGTTGAGCGCGCTGCTGGCGGTCCTGCTCGCCGCCGCCTCGACCCCCTCGCGCGCCGCGGACCGGCAGGACGATCTTGCCGGTGCGCGGGCCGTTTTCGAGAAAAATCTGCAAGCCATCCGCGACAAGAACCGCGACGCCTACCTCTCCTGCTACCTCGACTCCGAGCGCCTGGCGCGCACCGGCCCTGAAGGATTCGAGCTCGGCTATGCCGGCCTCGCCGCCTCGGCCGGCAAGGGGTGGCCCGACCACATCGCCGCCGACGACATCCACCTCACCCCGATCCAGCCCGGGATCGTCTACGGCACTTACCGCTACCGTGTCCGCTATGGCGGCCGCGAGGACGCCGGCCTCTCCGAACGCTGGTTCGTCCACACCCCCAAAGGGTGGCGGATCGCCGTCTCCACCGCCTTCTCGCACCTTCCCGGCGTGCCGCCGCCGCCGCGCGCCCTGGTCGGCGCGACGCTGGTCGACGGCACCGGCGCCCCCCCGGTCCGCGACGCGGTGGTGCTGCTCCGCGAGGGCGCCATCGAGTGCGCCGGCCCGCGCGCCGCCTGCCCGGTGCCGGCGGGGGTCGACACCACCGACCTCGCCGGCCTCTGGATCACCCCCGGGCTGGTCGACGCCCACATCCATTTCTCCCAGACCGGCTGGGCCGACGGCCGCCCCGACTCGATCGACGTGCGCGACCGCCACCCCTACGACCGGACGATCGCCGACCTCGCCCGCCACCCCGAGCGCTTCGGCCGCACCTACCTCTGCTCCGGGGTGACCTCGGTGTTCGACGTCGGCGGCTACGCCTGGACCTTGGAGCTGCCCGCCTGGGCCGAGCCCGACCTCGAAGTGCCGCGGGTGGCCGCCGCCGGGCCGCTGCTGTCGACCATCGACCACTGGCTGAACCTCCCGGCCGAGCGCCAGTTCATGGTTCTCACCGACGCCGACGCGGCGCGGGCCGAGGTGCGCTACCTGGCCGAGCGCGGCTCGGCCGCGGTGAAGGTCTGGTACATCGTCGACAAGGAGCACACGGTGGAGAAGTCCGCCGCCGCCGTCCACGCCGCCGGCGAGGAGGCGCGGGCGCACAACCTGCCGCTGATCGTCCACGCCACCGGCCTCGACGAAGCCAAGGAGGCGCTGCGGGCCGGCGCGAAGCTGCTGGTCCACAGCGTCTTCGACAAGCCGGTGGACGACGAGTTCCTCGACCTCGCGAAGAAGAACGGCGCGATCTACTGCCCCACCCTCACGGTCTACCGCGGCTACCTCCGGATGAATACCGGCGCCGCCCAGCACAAGGCACCGGAGATCGACGATCCCAACGGCTGCGTCGACCCTCTGACCCGGGCCAAGGTGGCCGAGACGGCCCAGGTGACCGCGCCCGTCCCGGCCGACCGCCTCCAGCGCCTGGAGGCCCGGGTCCGGGACGGCGAGAAGATCGGCGCCGCCAACCTCAAGCGCGTCCAGGACGCCGGCATCCCGATCGCCATGGGCACCGACGCCGGCAACCCGCTGACCCTCCACGGCCCCTCCGTCTACGCCGAGATGGAGGCCATGCAGGCCGCCGGCCTCACCCCGATGCAGGTCCTCACCGCCTCCACCCGGGGCGGCGCCACCGCCATGGGCCGGGCCAAGGACTTCGGTACCGTCGAGAAAGGCAAGCTCGCCGACCTCCTGATCGTCGCCGCCGACCCCACCGCCGACATCGCCAACCTGCGCAAGGTGCGCTACGTGGTCCGGGGAGGCGCGGTGCGCTCGATCGACGAGCTGAAGGCGCTCGCCACGACGGCGGCGGAGCCTGAGACGAAGTAGCGCAAGCTCGACCCGGAGGCCGCACGGGGCCGGATGGAAGGCCGGGAGGCGGCCTGGGCAATTTGTGGTTCCACACCCCTTGCGGCGCCGTCCGCCCGGACGCGCCGGCCTGCAACCCCGCCGATTGGAAGGCTCGCCGCGGTTGAAAGTCGTTCCGCCCACGTGGGCGAGTCCACCAACCATCTGGGCGGAAGGACCAACCACGAAGAAAACGCTTCCGCCCACTTGGGCGAGTCCACCAAACATCGCGGCGGAACGTCCGCCCACGTGGGCGGCTCCCCCAATCACCTGGATGGAACGACCGCCCACGAAGGCGGAAGGACCAACCCTGTGGGCGAGAGCTCCGCCGACCTGGGTAAGACCCCGAATTGTCAGGGCGGAAGCTCCGCCGATGTAGCGCGAGCCCCGGGCTACCGACCTCGGCTCCTTCGAAGCCCTGATTCAGCCGTTCTCGAGACGCCGACGAACGCGAGCAAAGGCCTGATCCTGGGGCAGGACCCTGCCCGCCTGGAGATCTGCTTCGCCCTCAGCGGCAAGTTGGAAGAGCAGAGAAGCGTCCCGCAGGGCAGCCTCCCGCTGGCTACCCCGAGACATCGGATTGGGCTTGACGGCGCTCATGGAACGAACAGCCGTCTAGCATCTGGACTCCCCAAGACTTGCGGGACCTTCGTGGGCAGGGTGGCCTGGGAGGAGTCCATAAAAGCCTCCTAAAGCGTTTGGAGCGGCCAGAGGCGGAGATCCTTCCTCCCAGGAATCGAGATCCAGATCGTGCGGTCTTCGAAAGCCATCCACACGTCCGTTCCCTTCTCGTCGAAATAGAGATGGGATAAGGCCGGCCGAACCGCGGACTCCGTGATCACGCGAACTTTTCCTGAGCCGGGAATATACTGAAAATAATGGGCTTGTCCATGGGACGAAGCAAGGTTGTCCGTGCAACTCAACCCAATCAGAAAGCCGTTGAGCCCCGGCACTTGAGAAGCATTGAGGAAAGCTTTATCGCCTTGATCACAATTCCCCGTCTCGCGGACAACACCAACCCGGGGATCGTAGACAAAAAAGCTGCCCCGGCCCTCCGTGGACAAGAACGTTGCGATCCCGGAGGGGAAATCAATAAAATCTGACGCAAACCTCAGGACGCGATTTGAAGCCAGGCTTGGCAGTCTTTCCCACCTCCCTGCGAGAGTGGTCGGCCGAGCCCATAGGCCAAGCGGGCCCTCGCGATTCCCTTCTAGGAAGAACAATCCCGGCGTGTCAGGCCTTGAGGTCAGATCCAAGAGCTGATGCGGAGGGGGCAAAACGAGCTCGCCTCTGATCGGTTTGCCTTCCGCTGCCGAAGGCGAACCGAACTTTCGCGATAGTTCGACTCGTGCTTCCAATTGAGATCCAGAAATCTCCCCGAACAAAACATAGGCAAGCTCCAGGACAGGGCTGGATATGTGGACTTCGTGAACCAGAGAGTCCACGAGCCATGCTCTAGGTGAAAACAGAATATTGTTGAAGTACACCAACGCCGAGGGCGAACGGCCCACAATGGCGGCGCTCCCATCCAGAGGCGCCCGCAGCAATTCCGAGAAACGGCCGCTTGCGCCGTTCAAGAGGAGAACCCGACCCTGACCCTCCTGTCGCAGGACCGCAAGAGCCCGACCCTCACCGAGGGGCTGTATCTCCTCAATTCCTTCCAGGCGAATCCTGGAAAGTTCCCGAGTCTCCGGCGAGAGCCGAATCCAGTCCGCAGTTCCAGGGACCAGGTACCCCCAGCGATCGAGAGGAGAGTTGTTGAGGGCCAGCAGGTTGAGCACATCGCCATGGCTGGCCCAGAAAAACCAACCCGCTCCGGCAAAGATCTGCTGACCTACGGCATGCCCGAAAGTGGTCTCGATGATGGTGACCCGGCGGATAAAGGGTCGATCCTCTGACGCCTCGATGACGGACAAATACCTGCCGTCCGGCGAGACACCATAGAAGGGAGGCTCTCCGACTTGAGAAGTGGGGAAATTATTGATCGTCCAAGTGCTCCCCACAGAGGCGGGCGTAGTGCTGGATTCAACGCAGAAGACGACGCCGAGAAAGATCACGGCGCCGATCGCTGAGAGGATCTGATTTCTGCCCCGTCGCTTCAGGCTATTGATCTCTCCAAGAACGAAGAATCGCCGGCAGAGAAGGAGAGCCATGATCAGGAGAAGGCTCAATAAAGCTACCAATCTGGCCGGTGGCGGCGCGTCAACGATGGCAAGCGGAGACTTCGAAAGCTCTGGGATTTGGGGAAATACTCTTGAATAGGAGGCCGCCAAGGCGGTCTCGAACGACAGGCCCCCCAGAACCAGAACGCCAGCGACATAAGAAAATAGTGCTCGGCGGAAGAGAAGCGCGAAGAGAGCTCCGGCCGAGAAGAGAAGAGAATAGGCAAAGAACAGCAGTCCTCCGAGAAAGACAAAGTCCGGCCGGTGCATACGACCGCTATATAAAAGCAACAACAACGGGCGGCGGACTGTCAAGACGACGACCAGCGAGACCAGCGCGGCGAGCAGGCGGGCCGAGACGATCATCAGCCAGGCCGAGCTCCGTGGAATCGGTAAGGAGGCAAAAAAAAGCATCCGGGACTCTTTCACCTCCGACGGAAAGCATCTTTCACCGGAGATGAAACCGGACACCACGAGTCCAGCCAACAGAACGACGTCGATGGCGTCGCGGAGATCCTCCCCCTTGCTCGAGCGGCCAAAGATCCACTCAATGACGGCGAGCGTCGCCAGAATGGCCACCACCGTGATCAGGTTGGGCACCAGGGCCGAGCGGAATTCGCGGGCAAAGAGGGCGCGTCTCATCTCAGGACCTGGACGAAGATCTCTTGCAGGCTCAATTCGCGGACGCCGCTGAAGCGGGCCTTGAGGTCTGGGATCGATTCGGACAGGACGATGCGGCCCTCCTTGAAGAAGCCGGCGTGGGTGGCGATCCGCTCCAGCTCTCCGTAGTTGTGGGAGGCGATGAGGACCGTGGCGCCCTCCCGCGCGGCCTCCTCGAGGCTTTCGACGAACTCTTCGAGGATCACCGCGTCCAGCCCCAAAGTGGGATCGTCCAGGAGGAGCAGATCGGGCCGGTGCGCTAACGCCATGATCAGGGAAACCTTGGTCTTCATGCCGCGCGAGAGGTCGCGGATCTTCTTTTCGAGCGGCAGGTCGTAGCGGGCGAGGAGGCGATAGCAGTGAGCCTGATCCCATTGGGTATAGAAACGGGACGCGAAGGCCAGCAATTCGCGAACCTTCATCTTCTCATCCACGGCCAGTGCGTCCGGCACCAGCCCTACCCGAGCCAGGACGGCCGGTCCCTCTCTCTGCGGGTCTCTTCCGAACACCGCCACCTGGCCGCCATCCCTGCGGTAGATTCCCAGACAGGTGCGGATCAGCGTCGTCTTGCCGCTGCCGTTTCTCCCCATCAGGGCATAGACGGCGCCGCGGGGGATTTCGAGGTCGAGGCCGGACAGGATGGGTTTGCCGAAGCCGAAGCTCTTGGTCAACCCGGTCACCTGAAGCGGAAAGGCGCCATCCCACGCGGCTTCGGCCCGTTTCCGAGGAAGCCCGAACCGGCGTTCTCGCATCTTGGCCGGCTTCTCCTCGCCGGACACGGCCAAGGCTTCCAGCTCTTCGGCGAGATCGTCGACGGTCTGCCAGCGGTCCTCCGGGGATTTGGCCAGACAGCGCAGGACCGCGGCCTCGAAGCCCGCGCCGGCTTGCTGGCGCAACTCGCCCATATTGGGCGGCTTGTGGACGATCGCGTGCAGGAGCTCCATCGCCGAGTTCCCCTGGAACGCTGGCCGGCCCGTGATCAGCTCCGCCGCGACGCAGCCGAGAGCGAAGATGTCCGTTCGCGCGTCCACCGTTTTGCCGGTCGCCTGCTCGGGGGACATGTAGCTCGGCGTTCCCAGGACGGCGCCGATCTGGGTCAGGTCGAGACCGGTGAGGAGCTTGGCGATGCCGAAGTCGGTCAGCCAGGCGTGCTCGGCGCCGTCGCGCTCTTCCAGGAGGATATTGGCCGGCTTTACGTCCCGATGGATGACGCCTCGCTGGTGGGCGTGAGAGAGGGCGCCCGCCATCTGGAGCAGCAGACGCAGGGCCCGGTCGGGAGGCAGCGGGCCTCCCTTGCGGAGGGCCTTGTCGAGGCTGGAGCCGGCGACCAGCCGCATGGCCATCCAGGGATTCTCTTCCTCGAGGCCGGCGTCGTAGACGGGGACGATGGAAGAGTGATCCAGCCGGGCCACCGCCCGGGCTTCCTCCTCGAATCGCCGGATTCTCACGGACTGCGCCTCAGGGTCCTGGGGAAGAGTGAGAACCTTGAGGGCCACGATCCGTTCGAGCTTCTGGTCAAAGGCGCGGTAGACCCGGCCGAAGCCCCCTTGACCGAGCAGGTCTTCGATCCGATAGCGTCCGGCGACCAAGCGGCCCGGATCGAAGAGGCTCGGCCAGAAGGGGAGAGTCGGCCCTTCGAAGTCGTTCAGGCTGGGATCGTCCATTTCGAAGATGAGCAAATCAATTGAGCTATTAGAGCATAGCCCGGGAATCCCCCCTTCCTCCCGCTTGTTTTTACAAGCATGAAGGACGCTCCCATCACCGCCGGCACCGTGCCCACGAAGTACTGGCACGCGCTCGACAACGGGCGGGTGCAGTGCGACCTCTGCCCGCGGTTCTGCAAGCTGCTGGAGGGGCAGCGGGGGCTCTGCTTCGTGCGGGCTCGCGAGAACGACCGGATCGTGCTCACCACCTGGGGGCGGTCGAGCGGGTTCTGCGTCGATCCGATCGAGAAGAAGCCGTTGAATCACTTCCTGCCGGGCACTCCCGTGCTGTCGTTCGGGACCGCCGGCTGCAATCTGGCCTGCAAGTTCTGCCAGAACTGGGACATCAGCAAGTCGCGCGAGCTCGACACCCTGGCCGATCAGGCGACTCCCGAGGTCATCGCCCAGGCGGCGCGCCGGCTCGGCTGCGCCAGCGTCGCCTTCACCTACAACGATCCGGTGATCTTCCTCGAATACGCGGTCGACGTCGCCCAGGCCTGCCACGAGATCGGGATCAAGGCGGTGGCGGTGACCGCCGGCGAGATCTGCCCTGAGCCGCGCGCGGACTTCTTCCGCCACATGGACGCCGCCAATGTCGACCTCAAGGGGTTCACGGAGGAGTTCTACCGGAAGATCTGCGGCGGCGAGCTGGCGCCGGTGCTCGATACGCTCAAGTATCTGAAGCACGAGACCGACGTCTGGTTCGAGATCACTACCCTGCTGATCCCGGGCGAGAACGACTCCGACCGGGAGCTCGACGCGATGACCCGCTGGGTGGCGAGCGAGCTGGGGCTGGACGTGCCGATCCACTTCACGGCGTTCCACCCCGACTACAAGATGCTCGATCTGCCGCCGACGCCGCCCGCCACTCTGGCGCGAGCCCGCCGGATCGCGCTCGCCAACGGCCTGCGCTACGCCTATACCGGCAACGTCCACGACGAGGAGGGGGGGAGCACCCTCTGCCACAACTGCGGCGAGCGGCTGATCGGCCGCGACTGGTTCGTGCTCACCGACTGGAACCTCACTCCGGACGGCGCCTGCGCCAACTGCGGCACCCCTTGCGCCGGCCGCTTCGCGAGCGCTCCGGGCACCTGGGGCTCGCGGCGGCTGCCGGTGCGTCTGCGGGATTTCTCGGGAATCGCGGCGGTGGAGGCGAAGCCGGAGCGCGCGTCGGGGCTGCGGATCCTCTGAGAGAAAGCCCCTCACCTCCCCGGCCCTCCTCTCCCAGCCCTCCACCCACCCTTCCGGGGAGAGGAGGGAGAAAAGCAGAAGCCAAGTCCATGTTGGATTTTCCTGAAGCCCTCTCTCCCCGGCCAGGGGAGAAAAGCAGAAGCCAAATTCTGCGTTGGCTTTCCTAAAGCCCCCTCTCTCCCAGGCCAGGGCGGGTGGAGGCCTGGGAGAGAGGGGGTTGGGGGAGTGAGGGTACCTTTCGCGCCCGGTGATAGATTTCGCCGGTGCTGATCGCCCTCGGGATCGCCGCTGCCGTCTTCGTGGTGCTTCTGGCGCTACGCGAGCTCGTCGTCCGCCGGCTCGGCAAGCGGGCGGAGGGGACGGCGACCGGTCTCGACGACCTCGTCGTCAACCTCGGCCGGCGCACCCAGATCCTGGTGATCGTCGTGGTCGCGCTCTACGCCGGGAGCCAGTACCTGTCGCTCCCCTTCCGGCAGGAGCGGGCGCTGCGCGGCCTGGCCCAGGTCGCCGTCTTCCTCCAGATCGCCCTCTGGTCCTCCGTCGCCATCGACTTCTGGATCGCCCGCCAGCGGCGGAAGATGGATCACGACGCCACCTCCGTGGCGCTGGCCGGCCTGCTCCGCTTCGTCGCCAAGCTCACCCTCTGGGCGCTCCTGCTGCTGATGGCGCTCGACAACCTGGGGGTGAACGTCACCGCCCTCGTCACCGGCCTGGGAGTGGGTGGCATAGCGGTCGCCCTGGCGCTGCAGAACGTCCTCGGCGACCTGCTGGCGTCGCTCTCGATCGTGCTCGACAAGCCGTTCGTGATCGGCGACGCGATCACCGTCGACACCCTGACCGGCACGGTCGAGAGCATCGGCCTCAAGACCACCCGCCTGCGCGCGGTCTCCGGCGAGCAGCTCATCTTCGCCAACAGCGACCTGCTGAAGAGCCGCGTCCACAACTGGAAGCGGATGGCCGAACGCCGGGTGGTGCTCAACTTCGGCGTGCCGTTCGACACGCCGCCGGAAGCGGTGGCGCGCATCCCGGCGCTGGTGCGCGCGCTGGTCGAGTCCCAGGACCTCACCCGCTTCGACCGCGCCCACCTCAAGGGGCTCGGCGCGTCGGCGCTCGACTTCGAGGCCGTCTACTGGATCCTGACCCCCGACTACGGCGCCTACATGGACCGCCAGCAGGCGATCAACCTCGGTCTGCTGCGGGCCTTCGAGCGCGAGGGGATCACCTTCGCCGGCGGCTCCCCCCAGACCCTGGTGCTGGCGCGGCCGAAGCCCGGCGCGAAAACTTCCGGTTGATCCCGCCGTAGAACGCCGTGGGAAGGACTGTGTCTTTTTTTGAAAGGAGACCTCGTGCGTAGAACGTTCTGGATGGCCGCCCTCCTGCTGGCATTGGCCTGGGGGCCGGGGCTGGCCACCGCGCAAGCGCAATCCAACGGGGGCACGCGCCTGCTGCGCTACCCCGATATCTGCGGCAATACCGTCGCCTTCGTGTATGGCGGCGACATCTGGCTCGTCGACGCCGGCGGCGGCCTCGCTCGCCGGCTGACCTCGGGCGAGGGGGAAGAGCTCGCCCCCAAATTCTCGCCCGACTGCAAGTCGATCGCCTTCACCGGCCAGTACACCGGCACCCGCCAGGTCTACGTGATCCCGGTCGGCGGCGGCGCCCCGCGCCAGCTCACGTTCCACAACGACGTCGGGAACATTCCGCCGCGCGGCGGCTTCGACAACCAGGTGCTGGGCTGGACTCCGGACGGCAGGCAGGTCCTGTTCAACGCCCACCGCACGCCCTACAGTGACCGCAACGCCCGCCCCTACCTGGTCCCCGCGGCCGGCGGCATGGAAGCTCCGATGCCGTTGCGCGAAGGATCGGCCGGCGTGTTCTCTCCGGACGGCAACCGTTACGTCTTCGCGCCGATCATGCATGAGTTCCGCAACTGGAAGCGCTACCGCGGCGGCCGCACTCCCGACCTCTGGATCTACGACCTCAAAGCGAACACGGCCGAGCAGATCACCAACGATCCCGCCGAGGACTACATGCCGGTGTGGATCGGCGACACCATCTATTTCGTCTCCGATCGCGACAAGGTGGGAAATACCTTCATCAACAACCTTTTCTCGTATGACACCAAGACCAAGGCGGTCCGCCGGCTGACCAGTCACGACACCTTCGACGTCTTCTGGCCGAGCAGCGGCGACCGCCGGCGCATCGTCTACGAGAACGGCGGCTGGATCTATCTCTTCGATCCGGCCTCGGGCAAGGGCAACCGGATCGAGGTCCGGGTGGAAGGCGATCTGCCGCGCACCCTCCCGTATTTCAAGAACGTCACCGAGGACATCGACGGCTCGTCGCTGTCGCCCACCGGCAAGCGCGCGCTGTTCACCGCCCGCGGCGAGGTCTTCTCCGTGCCGGCCGAGAAGGGGGAGATCCGCCAGCTCACCCACTCTCCCGGCGTGCGCGAGCTCTCCGCGGTCTGGTCGCCCGACGGCCGCTGGGTGGCCTACCTTTCCGACCGCACCGGCGAATACGAGGTCTGGGTGCGCCCGGCCGACGGCTCCGGCGAGGAGCGGCGGGTGACCACCGACGGCGACATCTGGCGCTTCCCGCTCGCCTGGTCGCCGGACTCGAAGAAGCTCGCCTTCGGCGACAAGAACCGCCGGCTGCGCTACGTCGACGTGGCCTCCGGCAAGGTGACCGACGCCGATCAGGCGGCGCGCAACGACATCCAGGACTACAAGTGGTCGCCGGACAGCCGCTTCATCGCCTACACCAAGCTGAGCGAGAACCAGTTTCCCGCGATCTGGATCTATTCGCTCGACGACGCCAGGGCCCGCCAGCTCACCGGCGACCTCACCGGCGACGCCGAGCCGACCTGGGATCCCAAGGGGCGCTATCTCTATTTCCTCTCCAACCGCGACTACAACCTGACCTTCAGCGGCTACGAGTTCGACTACGTCTACACCAATCCCACCCGGGTCTACGTCGGTCTCCTTTCGAAGGAAGGGCCGCCCCTCCTGGTCCCCGAGAGCGACGAGGAGGCCGCGAAAGCCGAGGAGAAGGCCGCCGCCGAGCCGGCCAAGGCGGAGGCCAAGGCCGCGGCCCAGAAAGTCGCGGACGAGGCCAAGGGGGAGAAGCCCGACGCGGCGCCGAAGGCCGCCGGCGTGCGGGTCAAGATCGATTACGACGGCTTCGACCAGCGCGTGCGCGCCATCCCCGGGCCTCCGGGCAACTACCAGTCGCTCTCCGCCAGCGCCGACGCCGTGTTCTATCTGCGCGGCGGCAACCCCGGCAATGGCGGCCCACCCGGACCGCAGACGCTCAAGATGTTCAGCTTCAAGGACCGCAAGGAGGAGACCGTCCTCGAAGCCATCGGCGGCTACGAGCTCTCCGCCGACGGCAAGAAGATCGGCTACCGCCAGCGCGACACCTACGGCATCATCGACGCCCGGCCGGGGCAGAAGGGGGGCGACGGCAAGATCGACCTCGAGAAGATGACCCTGCGCATCGAGCCGCGCGAGGAGTGGCGCCAGGAGTACATGGACGCCTGGCGGATCTTCCGCGACTGGTTCTACGACGCCAACCTCCACGGCGTCGACTGGAAGGGGATCCGCGACCGCTACGCCCAGGAGCTCCCCTCCATGTCGAGCCGCGCCGACCTCGACTACCTGCTCGGCGAGATGAGCGGCGAGGTGTCGGTGGGCCACGGCTACGTCCAGCCCTCCGAGACCATGCCGGGACCGAAGCGGGTCGAGGGCGCGCTGCTGGGAGCGGAGATCGTCGCCGATCCTTCCGGCTATTACCGGGTCGACCACATCTTCCCGGGGGAGAACTGGCAGGCGGACTTCCGCTCGCCGCTGACCGAGCCGGGGGTCCACGTCCAGAGAGGCGACCTCATCCTGGCGGTCGACGGCCAGACCACCAAGGGGGTCGACAACTTCTACCGTCTGCTCGAAGGGAAGGCGGACCAGGTGCTGACCCTGCTGGTCAACGACAAGCCCTCGCTTCAGGGGGCGCGCACGGAGACCGTGCGGCCGGTGAAAAAAGAGCAGAACCTCCGCTACCTCGACTGGGTGCAGACCAGCCGCGCCAAGGTCGACAAGCTCTCCAACGGCCGCATCGGCTACATCCACCTGCCGGACACGGCGGTGGCGGGCAACCGCGAGCTGTTCAAGTACTTCTACCCGCTCGCCAACAAGGACGCCGAGATCTTCGACGACCGCTACAACGGGGGAGGCTTCATCCCCGACCGGATGATCGCGCTGATCTCGCGGCCGCTGCTCAACTACTTCGTCGGCCGCGGCGGCATCGCCGGTCCGACGCCGCAGTTCGTCAGCACCGGCCCCAAGGTGGCTCTGATCAACGGCCAGGCGGGGTCGGGGGGCGATGCCTTCCCCTACTACTTCCGCGAGATGAAGCTCGGGCCGCTGATCGGCGCCCGCACCTGGGGGGGCCTCGCCGGCCTCTCGGGCAACCCGGCGCTGGTGGACGGCGGCACCCTCACCGTGCCCACCTTCCGCATCCTCACCAAGGACGGCAAGTGGGCGGTCGAGAACGAGGGCGTGGCGCCAGACATCGAGGTCGTCGACGCGCCCGACGCCCTGGCCCGCGGCGAGGATCCGACCCTCGAGCGGGGCGTCAAGGTGCTCCTCGACGAGCTGCGGAAGAACCCGCCCAAGAAGCTCGTCGTGCCTCCCCCGCCGGTGGGCGGCGCGGCGCACTGAGGCGATCGTCGGGGCGGCTTCCGGGCCGCCCCGAGTCCGCCTTTTACTCCCCAGGCGTTTTCACGCCTCCGGTTTCGCGGTAGAATGGGGGCGGACTTGGAGGTTTGTATGGCCGGCAAGAATTCCTATCACGTCATCGCGGATCCCCGGGGCGGCTGGAGCGTCGTCAGGGGCGGCGCCGACCGAGCGTCCAAGCGCTTCGCCTCCCAGGTCGACGCCGTCCAGTGGGGCAGGCAACTCAGTCAGGATCATGGTACCGAGTTCTTCGTCCACCGCGCCGATGGCACGATCGAAAAGAAGACGTCCTACCAGAACCTCGCCGTCGCGGCGCACTGACCCAACGGATGCGGGGGCCGGTTGGCGCTGAGTTCGAAAAGAACGTCTTCATCAACTGCCCCTTCGACGACGGCTACGTCAGCCTCCTCCGCCCTCTCCTCTTCGTCGTAATCTTCCTGGGCTTCAATCCCAAGATCGCCTCGGAGCGATCCGATTCGTTCGAGAGCCGCATCCACAAGATCCGTGGGCTGATACACGTCTCCAAATTCAGCATCCACGATCTCTCGCTGCTGCAAGCCAGCAAGAAGAACGAGTTCTACCGGATGAACATGCCCTTCGAGCTCGGGATCGACTATGGCTGTAAATCCTTCTCGGCGGGGCGCCTGGGCGGGAAGAGGTGCCTGATCCTCGCGAAGGCGAAGTACGACTACGTAAAGGCGCTCTCGGATCTCTCAGGCGTCGATATCAAGAGCCACAACGCAAAGCCGGCCGACCTCATCCGAGCGGTGCGGAATTGGTTTGTCGAAACCGTGGAGCTCCCGAGTGTCCCGGGTGCGACGTCGATCTGGAAGCAGTTCAACAATTTCATGGCTGCCTTCTATGTCCAGCGAGAGCTGGAAGGTTTCTCCGCCGAGGATCTGGACTTCATGCCCGTGCCCGAGTTCATCGGCTTCATCCGGCAGTGGGTGGGGAACCAACGGGAGCCGGACAGCGGCGTCCAGCTCCAGACCTGAAGCCAAGATCCGCTTCCGCGATCTCACACCGGCGGGCCACCGCGCGCTTTCTCCCGCAAACGTTCCAGCCAAACCTGATGCCCGTCGTGCATGCGGTTCGGGCGAAGCCAATGGCCCAAACTGCAGAGCACGCCGCGCTGGCGCTCCTCGGTCAGCACCCGGCATCCGCCTTCCACCTTCTGGAGCAGCCAGGCATGGTAGACCCGAACCCCCAGGGCGCCGTCGCCATCCCAGGCAATCCGTTCTTCGGGCTCGAACTCTTTAACTTTCGAGGTGATGTTGGCGCTGAAGGTCCTCCACCAGAACTTCGTTCCAGGCTTGAGATCGGGCCCGGGTTCGCCGTCAAATTTCACGTTGGACGAATTCGGGTACCACTGCGGCCACCACAAGGCGCGCACAAGCCACGCCCAGACAACCTCTGGCGGCGCATCGATCACGATGTCGTTGCTGACCTTGACGGGCGCGCTGGCGAACTCCGACGTCCAATGGATTCCATCGTCGGTGGGCATTGGGTTCTCCTGAGAAAAGGTTCTCCCCTTTCGACGGACGGAGCCGCGGGATTCCGCGCCGGCGCTCAGCGCGTCTCGCCCGCGATCCGACCGCGCAGCCGTTCGGCGAAGGCCAGCTCCTGCTGATAATCGGCGAGCAGCTCGCTCCGCTCGTGGAGCCGGACCCACATGGTGTTGGCGAACTCGCGGTCGTTGCGGATCGACGGCGTGTCCGCCGCGCCGCTGCCAATATTGACCTTCTTGAGGAGGTACGGCGCGACCAGCATGATCAGCGATTCGCGCTCCGCGGTTTCCTTGGCCTTGATCGACTCCGCCTTGCCGTAATAATCGAACAGCGCGTTCTTCAGCTTGAAGTCGTGGAGCAGCCGGAGGTTTCCGGAGCTGCGCAGATCCGAGAACGCGGCGTCGTGCGCCAGGAACGACGGCCGCCGGGCGATGTCGACGATCCCCTCGTCCACCGTCGTGGACGCGATGGGACCGGACGCGCGGCTGGCGTCGAGGAGGGCCTGCGCCTGGCGGAGCACCAGTTGAGTTTCGGGGATCACCCCGTGCAGCGTGTCGATGTCCGAGGCGAGGTTGTCCGAAAGGGTTTTCAGATAGAGCTTCTCCAGCGCCTCGTCGTGCCGCCGCTCTTTCCACTGATCGAGCGCGAACGAGACCGAGATGCTGAAGACGATCACGAAGATCTCGATCAGGTATTCGGGCCACCGGTGCCGCAGGGTCGCCACCACCGGACCGCCGAACGAGCGTGGCTTCGGCGGGCTCTTCGGAGGAGCCGGAACGTCCTCGGGCTCGTCGCGGGGCAGGCTGGTGGGGATCTCCATGGCGGGTCGTCTTCAGCGGTCAAGCGTTCAGGGCGTTCAGGCGCAGAGCTCGCGGAGGAGCGCGAACCCCTCCGGCCAGGAACCGAGGTTGGAGGCCGAGTTGATATGACCCAGAGCGCCGAGCACCTCCAGCCGCGAGCCCCAGGCGAGGGCGAGCTGCGCGGCGCGGGGGAGGGTGACGTACTCGTCGTTCGTGCTGGCCACCACGATGCTGGGGAAGGGGAGCGGCGCGAGCGGCATCGGCGCGAAGCCGGTGGGGCCGGACGGGAAGCCCGGAGCATCGACGTCGGCGGGCGCGGCGAGCAGCGCGCCCCGGATGGTTTGAACGCTCTCCGGGTGCGCCGCCGCCCAGTGCGCCACCAGGCTGCACGCCGCCGAATGGGCGACGAGGACGGCGGGGCCGGGATCCGCCGCGATCGCCCGCTGCAAGGTTTCCACCCACTCCCGCCGGTCGGGCGTCTCCCAGTCCCTCTGCTCGACGCGGACGAATTCCGGATGCTCGGCCTGCCAGTGGGTCTGCCAGTGCTCGGGCCCCGAATTATAGAGGCCGGGGAGGAGCAGGACGCGAGGCTCAGCGGCCAAGGCCGTACCGCTCCTTGAGGATCCGCGCGTGATGCCGCTGATGACCGGCGATGATGAACGCCAGGGCGCGCGGCGAGATCGGACCGCCGCTGGCGGCCCCGATCCGGGTCCAGGCGCCGTCGTCGAAGCGGCGCATCATCGCGAGGTTGCTCCGCCGCGCCCCTGCGAGCTCGTCGAGGAGACTCCCCAGATCGCGGCGGTCGGCGTCCGACGCCGCGGCATACTCGTTCTCGTCGAAACTGGGGAGCTCGTGCTTATCGCCGCGCGAGACGGCGAGCGCCCGGTAGCCGAAGACCCGCTCGGCGTCGATCAGGTGATCCACCACCCCGCGCACGCTCCATTTGCCTTCCGCGTAGCGGTATTGGCTCTGCTCCGCGGAGAGGGACCCGAGCAACGCGTGGATCTCCGCGATCTGACGTTCGAGGAGGCCGAGGATGTCGTCCTCGTCGACCAGGGAGATGTAGCGATCAAAATAGGGCTTGTATTCACCGGACGCGGGCCTCTGCATGATCTCGCTCCTTACTTTAAATACCTTTTGAACCACTCGACGATCCGCTGATCGCGCTCCCGCCAGTGAAAGGGGAGACCGTGGCTGTCGTTCGCGTACATCACCAGCTCGTAGGTCTTGTGGAGCGCCTGGAGCTTTCCGGCCAGGGCCAGCGCCTGGTCCCTGGGGTCGGTCCGCCAGTCCGCCGTGCCGTGCAGGATCAGGACCGGCGCGTTGATCTTCTCCGGCCAGTCGACGGCGGAGCGCTGCCGCAGCAGCTCCGGCCCGTTCTTCGCGAAGCCGGGGATGAGCTGACGGTAGACCTGATCGATCATCTCCGGCCGCTCCTTGCTGCCGGCGATCAGGTCGGCCTCGCCGCTGACCACCGCCGCGGCGTTGACCGGCATCCCGTTCTTCAACGCCAGGTAGGTCTCCATGCCGCCGCGCGACTCGCCGAGGAGGAAGACGTTGCTCAGGTCCACATAGCCGAGCGCCCTGGCCAGCGGCAGGAGGTTCAGCACGTCGTGGATCTCGGCGCCGCCGAACTCCTCCCGGCCACCGCCGCCGTCGCGATCGACTCCCCGATACTGGGAGGCGATCACCACGAAGCCGTTCGAGACATAGGAGTAGAAACCTTCCTGTTCCCATGGGGAGAGCTCGCCGAAGTCGCGGTTGCCGCCGCGGTTGAAGACGATCAGCGGCAGCTTCCTGCCGGCGGTGTCCACCGGTTTCCAGAGATAGCCGGTGACCGTCAGCCCGTCGCTGAGATAGGTGATGCGCTCGCACTCGAAACCCTGATAGGCCCGCCGCTTCTCGAACTCCTCCCGCGACGGCAGCAGCGGCCGGAGGGCCGTGAAGGGCTGCATCGCGACTCCGAGCCGCGCGGCGTCCGCGACCTCCGCGTCGTAGCCGCGCTCGGTCCCCCGCAGCCAGCGGTCGTAGCCGACCGGGTTGGGCCGGCAGGGCGCCTGCCCGACGAGCTTGCCGTCCTGGGCGAGGACGGGGAGAGCGAAGAGGATGAGCAGGGCGAGAAGAGCGGTGCGGTTCCTGGCCATGGGGAGAGGCTGAGTCTATCGCAGTGCCAGGGCCGGCCGGGGCGAGAAACTTGCAATGCTCTCGTTACGTACGACAGACGGGAGCGAAGGAGGCTCCCTGCGATGCTCAAGATCCTCGTCTGGCTCATCCTGCTGATCGTCTGCTGGCCGCTGGCCCTGCTGGCGCTGATCGTCTATCCGTTCGTCTGGCTGCTCTCGCTCCCCTTCCGGCTGGTCGGCATCACCCTGGAGGCGGTCTTCGCCTTCCTGAAAGCGCTGCTCTTCCTGCCGGCTCGCCTGCTGGGAGGTCCGCGGGCGGCCTGAGGCGAAGTCAGAGCCGGCGGGACGCCGGCGGTCCCAGGGGAAAAATTTCTGTTCCGCCGGTCCCGCTCGGCTGTCTCAAGGGGACATGGGCACCTCCGCCTTCGCCGTCCCGTTCCCTGGCTCTCCGCGAGCGGGCTCGGGTATCCTTCGGACCGGACCTCGTCCTACTTCGAGGGATCTCCGAGTACCGCGAACCCGAGTGCGTCAAACCATGGATCTGGAGCGTCTGAGCGACGAGGAGCTGATCGAGCAGGCGCGCCGCGAGGCCCACCCCGCGAATGCCGCGAATGCCGCAGATGCCGCCGAGGCCTGCCTCGCCCTCCTCTACCGGCGCTACTACCCGAAGGTGGCCGCCTGGTGCCTGCGCATCAGCGGCGACCGGCAGGGGGCGGCGGACCTCGCCCAGGAGGTCTTCCTGCGGGTCCACGAGCGCCTCGGCTCGTTCCGCAGCGAGAGCCGCTTCTCGACCTGGCTCTACACGGTGACGCGGAGCGTGGCCATCAACCGCGGCATCGCCGCCCGGCGCCGGGAGATGGACCCGCTGGACGAGGAGGGCGCTGCCGAGCCGGTCGAGCCCGCGCCGGGAGCCGACGAGGTGGTCGCCCGCGACCAGATCTCGCGCCGGCTCCGCCAGGCGATGGAGCGGGACCTGGAGCCGCTGGAAGCCAAGGTCCTCTATCTCCACTACGTGGACGGCCTGCCGCTGGCCGGCATCACCGATCTCCTGAAGCTCGAGAACAAGTCGGGCGCCAAGGCCTACATCGTCAGCGGCGGCCGCAAGCTCAAGCGCCGCTTCGGCCGCTGGCTGGCCCGGCAGACCGCATAGATCGCGGCCAACGCGTGAAGGAACCGTCATGAACCTCAACGAGAACGACCCGCAGCTCTCCCTCGCCGAGTGGCTCCGGAAGGCCTATTCCGAGGCCGAGGCCGGCTGCCCGCCTCCCGAGGCCTTTCTGGAGGAGGCGGCGCTCGCTCCGGCGCTTACCCCAGACGAACGGCGGCGGCTCGACGCCCACGCCGACCGCTGCCCGGCCTGCGCCGCCGAGCGCGACCTGGCCCGGCTGTTCGCGGGAAAGCCTGAGGGGTCGGGCGTCTCCCGCGAGGATCTGGACTTCGTGGTGGCGCGGCTCGAAGCCGCCTCGCCCGTCCGGCCCGCCGGCCAGGTGGTGCCGTTCCCGTCCGCGGCGCGCGAGCGGTCCCGGTCCGCTTCGACGTGGCACGGTTCACTCTGGAAGATCGCCGCGGCGCTGATCCTGGTCCTCGGGGGCGGCCTGCTCTTCCGGCTGGCGCAACCGGAGGCGCCCCTCCTGCCCGCTCCCGCGGTGGGCGGGGTCGTGCGCGGCGGCGAGATCGACGCCCTCTCCCCGGCCGGCGACGTCGCGGCGATCCCCTCGGAGCTGCGCTGGACCCTGCGGGAGGGCGCCCATCTCTACCGGGTGAGGCTCTCGGCGGTGGACGACACCGTCCTCTGGGAGAGCACCCTGCCCGCGCCCCCCGCCCGCCTGCCGGCCGACGTGGTGGGCCGCCTCCATCGGGCGGTCAGCTACACCTGGACCGTCGAGGCGCTCGACGGCGCGGGTGCCCGGATGGCGGCTTCGGAGCCGGTCCGCTTCCGGGTCAAGCCGTAATGTATGCTGTAATGGGAATAAGTTACTGTGCCAGGCAAGCCCTTTATTGTCCGGAGGTTCGCATGACGTCACGCCTCTCCCTCGCCTTGCTGCTGACGGCCCTCCTGCTGCCGGGAACCGCCATGGCGCGGAATACTCCGGAGGACGGCGGCGTCGGCAGCGGGCCTCTCGCCCTGCGGGTGAATCCGGCGATCGCCGCTCCCGGCGGCTTGGTGGCGATGGTGCTGCGGACCTATGCGCCGCGCCCGATCAAGCAGGGGCAGGTATCGATCCGCGTCGTCGCCCATCCACCCGGGGTGGCGCTGCGGTCCGGGATCACCCGCAAGAGCCTGACCCAGCCGGTCCGCCCGCTGACCCTGGTGAGGGTGGTGGTCTACAGCCTGCTCGGCGACGCGGTGGCGCGGGGCTCGCTCAACGGCCTGGCGGACAGCCAGGTCGCGCAGGTGAGCTTCCAGTCGGCGTCCGCCTCGATCAACTCGGCCGACGGTCCCCTCGCCGTCTTCTGGTTCCAGCTCGATCCGTCGGCGTCGCCGGGGGACGTGTTCGACCTCTCCCTCGACCTGACCCAGACCAAGCTCACCGACGCGGCCGGCAAGCCGATCACCCTCGCGCCCCGCGCCGGCACCCTGACCGTCCGCGCGCCCCAGGACCCGTTCGCGGTCGAGGCGGAGGGAGCCCACGGCGTCGCCGGCGCTCCGGCCGAGTTGGGCGTCAGCACCTTCGAGGCGTTCCCGGTGAGCGGCGGGCGCTTCACGCTGACCTGGGACCCGCGGCTTCTCGCCGCTCCCCCCACCATCCGCATGGACCCGCGCTACGGCCAGTCGGCCGCCACCGTCGACGCCTCCCAGCCCGGCCGGCTGGTGGTGGAATTCCAGTCGTCAGACTCTTCGTTCAACAGCGTGCCGGGCACCGTCGTGGCGATCTCCGCGACGATGGCCGCCGACGCGCCGGCCGGCGCCGTCTCGCCGTTCGCCTTCGATCCCGCGGGCACCTGGCTGCTCGATCCCCAGGGGAACCGGATCGCCCTGGCGCTGGGTGACGGGACGCTCCAGATTCAGTAGGGAGGACCACCATGACGAAGCGACTTCACCTGACCCTCGCCGCCCTGACGGCGGCGGTCCTCCTGCTCGCGGCGGCTCCGCAGGCCGGAGCCCGCGGCGGCAATGGCGGCGGTGGCGGCGGAGGCGGCGGCGGTCACGATGCGTCGCTCGTCCTGCGGGTGAACCCGGCGATCGGCGTGCCGGGAGGCACCGTCGCGGTGGTGCTGCGCACTTACGCGCCGCGGCCGATCCGCCAGGGCCAGGTCAGCATCCGCGTCGCCCGCCGGCCGCACCCGGCCAAGCTCGGCCTGACGCTGGACGACCTCACCGCGCCCGTCCGGCCGCTGACCCTGATCTCCGCGACCGTCTTCAGCCCGCGCAACGACGCTCTCGCCCAGGGCCTGCTCAACGGACTGGCGGACAGCCAGCTCGCCAAGGTGACGTTCCAGTCGCCGTCCGCCTCGATCAACTCGGCGGACGGCCCGCTCGCCGTCTTCCTCTTCCGGCTCGACCCCTCGGTGAAGCCGGGGGACATCTTCGACCTCACCCTCGATCCCCTCCAGATCGCCCTCGCCGACCCGGCGGGGCAGCCGATCACGATCGCTCCGCGCAGCGACGTGCTGACCGTGCGGGCGCCTGCGGACCCGTTCCGGATGGAGGCCGACGGCGACAAGGTGCGGCCCGGCGGAGTGGCCGAGCTGGGGGTGAACACCTTCGAGCCCTTCCTGGTGAGCGGCGGCCGGATCACCCTGACCTGGAACCCGGCGGTCGCCGGCGGCGCTCCCACCGTCAAGCTCGACCCGCGCTACGGGCGCTCCACCTCCACCGTCGACAGCTCGCGGCCGGGGCGGCTGGTGGTGGATTTCAAATCCGCGGACGCCTCTTTCAACTCCGTTCCCGGCACGATCGTGGCGATCTCGATGCCGGTCGCGGCGTCGGCGGCGATCGGCAGCTCCTCGCCCTTCACCCTCGATCCCGCCGGCACCTTCCTGCTCAACCGGCGGGGGCGGAAGATCCCGCTGAAGCTGCAGAGCGGGACGATCCAGATCCAGTAGATCGGCGCCACCGGGCGGCCACGGTCAGCAGGAGGACCAGTGCCGCCCCGCCGATCCAGATCCATCCCTGCCGCCAGAGGGGCCGCGGCACTACCGGCGGCGCGTCGCCGATCAGCACATAGCCCGCCCAGAGGGAAGGCCGCCGCCAGCGCGGGTCGGCCCGCAGCCGCCGTTTCGCCGCCGCCAGGGCCTCGGCGGGGGTGAGCCCGCGCGACAGCTCCCAGTAGAACTGCTCCATGAAGACGGCGGTCGCGGCGTCCCCGACATCCCAGAGGGTGGCGACGACCGCGCGCGAGCCGGCGGCCAGGAAGGCGCCGGTCAGCGAGGCGAGCGCCTGGCCGTTCTCCCCGGCGCCGAGAGCGGTGCGGCAGGCGGCGAGCACGGTGAGGTCCGAGCGGTCGTCCAGCCCGGCGATCTCTTCGGGCGAGAGCAGGCCGTCGTCTCCTTCCGAGGGAGAGAGCAGGATGGCGGCGCCGCGGCCGGGGCGCTCGTCGATCACCGCGTGGGTCGCCAGGTGGACCACCCGCGCGCCACGGGAGACGGCGGCGCGGAAGGCCCTCTCGGTCGCCCGGCCGCCGGTGAACAGCGCCGACCGGCCGCCGAGCTGCCGTTGCACGGCCTCCAGCTCGACCGCCGCGGCCGGCAGCGGCGCCAGGGCGAAGCGCTCGACGAGGAGAGCGCGCGGCGTCGCCGCGGTCTCTCCGGGCAGCGAGAGGAGGGGATCGCCGAAGCCGAGCAGGCGCACGCCGCCGGCTCGGGTCGTTTCGGGCCTCCCGAGCCCGGCGAGCGCCGAGGCGCTGGGCAGATAGCTCACCGCCGAGCGCTCGACCAGGAGGCCGCCGGAGTCCGCGAGCAGCTCGAAGGGGAGATAGTGGAGGGCACCGTCGGGAGCGATCCGCAGCGGCGCATCCCCCTGGGGGAGAGGGCCGGCGGCGCCGAGGAGGACGCGCGAGAGCGCCGCCAGATCCGCCGCGGGCGGCTCCTCGGAGTGGGCGAGGGCGCGGTGCACGGACGACACGGCGTCGAGGACCGGCCGCAGCGGTCCCAGGTCGTGGAAGCCGACGCCGTCGCGGCGGATCGCCCAGAGATAGAGGTTCGACTCGCCGAGGAAGTACTCGAGCACGGCCCCCGCGCTCGCCCGCGCCCGCAGGGCGGCGGCGCTCTGCGGGGGAGCCGGCCGCCGCCCCGCGCCGAAGGCGTCGAGGAGGTCGCGCTCCTTGGCGCGCTGGACGATGGCGAGCGCCCGGTCGCCCCAACCGCGCCCCGGCTGCCGCCGTTCGAGCTCGGCGAGGGTCTCGACGGCGGCGGCGTAGACCACCCGCTTGTCGCCGAAATACCCGGCCCTCCGGGAACCGCGGGCGAGGCCGGCGCGCACCCGCTCGATCTCGCCGAGCGCCGCCTCGAAGTGCGCCAGGGCGCCCGCGAGGTCGCCGCGGGCGCGGGAGATCCTCCCGAGACCCTCGCGGGCCGACCATCTCCCCTCGGCCGAGCCGCTCGCCTCGGCCGCCGCGAGGCAGCGCCGGAACGCCGTTTCGGCCTCCGCCAGCCGGTTCCGCCGCAGGAGCAGGCGGCCGAGATAGAAGAGATCCTGGATCTCCTCCGCGCGGTCGCCGCTCGCCTCGGCCAGGCGGAGAGCCTGCCGGTAGGCGGCCTCGGCCTCGGCGGAACGCTCCAGGTTGAGGTGGAGGGCGAGCGCCAGGTTGAGCCAGGCGTTGGAGAGCCCGGCGCTGTCCCCGCTCCGGGAGTAAGCGGCGATCGCCTCCTGGAAAAGGCCGACCGCCGTCACCGGATCGCCCAGGTTGCGGTAGATCACCCCGGTGTTGACCAGCAGGGCGGCACGGCGGCCGGGATCGAGCTCGCCGGCCGTGCCCAGCACCTGGCGGTAGAGGTCGAGGGCCTCCCGGTAGGCGCCCACCTTGTCCAGCACCACCCCTTCGTTGATGCGGGCGATGCGGACCTGCTCCGCCGCCCAGGGCTCGCGCGAGTGGCGCGCCGCCAGCGCCGCGGCCTCGCCGTGGAGCTCCAGCGCCGCCGTGTAGCGCCCCCCCTCGAAGGCGAGCGTGCCGAGGTTGGAGAGGTTGACGGCCTCGGATTCGGCCGCTCCCGCCTGGCGGTTGACGGCCAGGGCCTCGCGGAAGCGGCGCTCGGCCTCGCCCGCCTCCCCCAGCGATTCGAGCGCCAGCCCCAGGTTGTTGAGCGCCCGGCCGATCTCCTCCGCGCCCCCCAGCGTCCGTGCCAGGTCGAGGGCCCGCCGGCAGTCCGGGAGCGCCGCGCGGGAGTCCCCGAGGTCGTTCTGGATGACGCAGGCGTTCATCAGCGCCGTGGCGGCGGTCGCGGGATCGGGGCTGGCGGCCAGGGCATGGTACTCCCGCAGCGCCTCCGGCAGCCGGCCAGCCCTGTGCAGGCCGATCGCGTGGTCCAGGTTGGGCGCCGCCGCGAAAGTAGCGGCGGAAAGCAGCAGGAACAGCGCGAAAATCGGTGACGGACGGAGCACGGGCGATTCTAGTCACCTGGAGCCCTGAAACATTGCTTCCCGGCTTCAAACATTGTTTTTTGGCTTCAAACAATGTTTGGCGGCAAAAAACAATGTTCGAAGCTCCCAAACAATGTTTGAGCGGCTGGAACATTGTTTGAGGCCGTACAACATTGTTTCAGCGCCTCAAACAATGTTTCAGCGCCTCAAACAATGTTCTACGGCCCCAAACATTGAAAAAAGGACTTGGGGCGAAGTGAAACGTTCCGCCGGCCCGTCCGTCTTCCTCTTTGGATGCTGACGGCCTTCGAGGACACCGCGCACCGCTACCAGCGCCGGGTCTACTCCTTCGCCCGCTATCTGCTCTCGAGCCGGGAGGAGGCGGAGGACGTGACCCAGGAGGTGCTGCTCCGCCTGTGGCGTCATCGGGACGGGGTGGACGAGGAGCGCCTCGGCGCCTGGCTGCTGCGGGTGACCCGCAACGCTTGCTACGACCTGCTGCGGAAACGGCGGAGCGAGACGGCGGCCGGCCTGACTCCGACCCTCGACGACGTGGCGGCGGAGGCGGTGGCGAGCGCCGAGCCCGATCCGCGGGCGCGGGCGGAGGCCGGCGACTTCCGGCGGCGGCTGCTGGCGGCGCTGGCCGACCTCGGCGAGCCCTACAAGAGCATCGTGATCCTGCGCGAGGTCCAGGGCCTCGCGCACCGCGAGATTGGCGAGGCCCTGGGCATCCCGGAGGTCACCGTCCGCGTCCATCTCCACCGCGGTCGGCGCAAGCTGCGGGAACGACTGAAAGAGGATGAGCATGCAAGCTGAAGATCCGAACGATTCCCTCTCCTGCGCGGTGGCGCTCGACCTCCTCGAGCCCTTCCTCGACGGCGAGCTGGACGCCGGGGACGCGGACCGCCTCCGCGGCCATCTGGCGAGCTGCGCCGCCTGCGCCGTGGAGGCCGGCCTCGCCCGGCGGATCCAGGGCGAGCTGCGCGCCCTGCCGCAGCCGGAGTGCCCGCCGGAGCTGCTGGCGCGGGTGGTCCGGACGGGGCGCGGCGAGGTCGTGCCGTTCCGGCCGCGCCGGACGGAGCGTCTCAGGATCGCCGCCGCGGCGGCCGTCCTGGCGCTGGCGATCGGGGGCGGATCGCTGTTCGTCCATCTCCAGCAGGTCCAGCAACAGCGGGAGCAGGTCGCCGAGGCCACCCGGGAGGCGCGGCTCGCCCTGGCCTATTTCGGCAAGGTTACCCGCAAGGCCAGTCTCGACGTCCGCGACGAGGTCCTCCGGAGACGGCGGAAGGAGCTTTGAAGATGCGCGCACCGACGATCATCCTCACCCTGATGCTTGCCATGGCCGCCGCGGCGGGACGGGCCCAGAGCCTCGAAAGCCAGCCCGGCTACGTGCCGATCGAGAAGCTCGACCTCTTCCCGCCCGACAAGGTGAGCGTCGAGATCAACCTCGAAGGCCCCCTGCTGCACATGGTCGCGGCGGCGACCAAGGAGGACCCCGCCTTCTCGGCGGTGATGGCGGGGCTGAAGTCGATCAAGCTCCAGGTCTTCCCGCTCAAGGGGGAGGACGCGGCGGCCACGAAGGTCAAGATCGAGCGCGCCGTCAAATGGCTGGAGGCGCGCGGGTGGAAGTCCACGATGCGGGTCCGCGACCAGGGCCAGGAGACCTTCATCTACCTCAAGGAATCGGACGGGAAGGTCCAGGGGCTCACCCTGCTCTCCTTCGATCCCAAGGACGAGGCGGTGGTCATCAACATCGTCGGCCGGATCGATCCCGCCCAGATCGGCAGCATCGCCCAGACCCTGCACGTCAAGGTGCCGGCCGCCGGCGGCACCAAGAAGCCGGATGCGAAGAAATCGGATACCAAGAAACCGGAATGAGGTTCAACGCTCTCTACGGAGACCTGCCATGAAGCGTCTATTGCCGTTCGCCGTCCTGTTCTCCCTCGCCTCGCTGCTCGCCGGCTGCGGCGGGTCCCCCTCGGTCGAGCAGGTGCGCTGGGAGCTGCAGCGCCGGTTCCCCGAGGCCCATTTCCTGCCGGACGAGCACGTCCACCTCGGCCACCTCTCGATGGGGCTGCTGCACGGCTTCGTGCGGCTGGCCGCCCACGGCGACGGCGACCGGGAGGAGGCGGAGGTCTTCTCCCAGATCCATGCCGTCGACTTCGCCAGCTACAAGGTCCACGGCCTCCCGGACCTCGACCGCCTGACCGGGGACGCTCGCTTCGAGCGCCAGCTCGGAGACAACGGCTGGTCGCTGATCGTCCGGACGAGAGAGAAGGCCGAGCGCACCTGGGTCTACGTCCGCAACGACTCCGCGGGCATCCTGCGCAACCTCTTCGTGGTCTCCCTGGAGGGCGACGAGCTGACCCTGGTCCGCGTCGACGGCCGGCTCGACCGCATGTTCGCGATGGCGATGGCCGAGCACCCCAAGTCGGTCTTCGGGAGCGGCCACAAGCGGGTGGCGAAGGCGGTCCCGGCCGCGGCCACGGAGGGGAGCCGGTAGGGATCTTCGCGTAAGATCCCGCGATGAATTTCACCGCCGAGTTCACAGCGGAAAGCTGTCGCCGCGACTTCCCCTCCCTGTCGCGGAACGTCCAGGGAGTCCCGCTGGCCTTTCTCGACGGGCCGGCCGGGACGCAGGTGCCGGAGCCGGTCATCGCCGCGATGGCCGGCTACTACCGGACCTCCAACGCCAACACCCACGGCGAGTTCCCCACCTCGCGCGAGACCGATCGCCTGCTCGACGCCACGCGCGAGACGGTGGCGGCCTTCCTCGGAGCGCCGAGCGGGCGCGAGATCTCGTTCGGCCAGAACATGACGACCCTGAGCTTCTCGCTCAGCCACGCGCTGGCGCGGGAGATGGCGGCGGGGGACGAGATCGTCATCACCCAGCTCGACCACGAGGCGAACCGGGGACCCTGGCTCCATCTGCGCGAACGGGGGATCGTGATCAGGGAGGTCGCCCTGCGCCCCGACGGCCGGCTGGACGCCGAGGACTTCGCGCGGCAGGTCACGCCGCGGACCCGCCTGGTGGCCCTGGGGCTCGCCTCGAACGCGCTCGGCACCGTCAACGACGCCGCGCTGGCCCGCCGGCTGTCGAGGGAGGTCGGCGCCCTGCTCCTCCTCGACGCCGTCCACTACGCCGCCCACCTGCCGGTGGACGTGGTGGCGCTCGACACCGACTTCCTCCTCTGCTCGGCCTACAAGTTCTACGGCCCCCACGTAGGCATCCTCTATTCCCGGCCCGGCCTGCTCGACCGCCTGCGGACCGACCGGCTCAGCGTCCAGGACGAAGCGGCGCCCTTCCGGATCGAGACCGGCACCCTCAACCACGCCGCCCTCGCCGGGGTGAAGGCAGCCGTCGAATACATCGCCTCTTTCGGCGAGGGAGAGGATCTCCGCCGGCGGATCCTCTCGGCGATGACCGCGATCGGCGAGTGGGAGCACGCCTTGGCCTCTTCCTACTACGACCAGGTCCGGAAGATTCCAGGGGTCACCGTCTGGGGGACCGATTTCTCGGTCCCGCGCGCGCCCACGGTGTCGATCACCATCGACGGCGTCCACCCCACCGACGCCGCGCGCGCCCTGGGCGAGAAGGGGATCCAGGTCTGGGATGGTAATTTTTACGCGGCCCGGGCGATCGAGATGCTGGGGCTCAGCGGACGCGGCGGAGTGATCCGCACCGGCTTCGCGATGTACAACACCGCGGAGGAAGTGGAACGGCTGCTGGCGGGGGTTCGGGAGCTGGGTCTTGGCCAGCCTGCTTGACGAGTTGAAGTCCGAGATCGCCAAGGGACATGTCACGGCGATCGTGGGGGCCGGAGTCTCGACCGGCGCCACGAAAGGCGATCCCCTGGCCTCCTGGACAGGCCTTCTCAAGAATGGTGTCGACCGCTGTGTCGAGGTCTGCCAGCCGCTTCCCGCCGGGTGGGAGGAGCGGCGCAAAGGCGAGATCGCCTCGTACGACCTCGATGAGCTCCTCTCGGCCGCCGAGAACGTCTCCAGGAAGCTCGGTGCCCCCACCGGAGGCGAATACCGAAGGTGGCTTCGGGATACGGTCGGGAGCCTGAGACTTCAGGACGGAACCGTGATCGAGGCGCTCAGGGGCCTTGGCGTCGCCCTCGCAACTACGAACTACGACGGGCTGCTCGACGATCCGCCGACCCTCCCTCCCGTGACTTGGCGAGAGGGGGCCAGGGTAGAGCGGGTGGTCCGCGGCGATGACAGAGGGGTTCTCCATCTCCATGGCTATTGGGACGAACCCGAATCGGTGATCCTCGGCATCCGCTCCTACGAGCAGGTCCTGGGGGACGCCCATGCTCAGGCCCTGCAGCAGGCTCTCCGCACGACCCGCACGCTGCTTTTCGTGGGCTGCGGTGACGGCTTGGCCGATCCCAATTTCAGCGCGCTTCGTCAATGGTCTCGGAAGGTGTTCAAGGATTCCGAATACCGGCACTTCCGGCTCTGCCTGGATTCCGAGCTCGTGGCCCTCCGGAAGGAACACGCGCCCGAGGAACGGATCTTCCCCCTCGCGTACGGCGCGAGGCACGGCGAGCTCGCCGGATTCCTCCGCGGCCTCAAATCGGTTGTCCCTTCACGTTCGCGTCCGACCGCCGCGAATGTGAGCGGAAGCTCGTCGCTGCCAGGCCAACGAAACTGCTTCGGCCGGGACGATCAGATCCGCGATCTGGTCGACAGCCTATGCGCCGATCCCCCACTTCCGGTTCCGGTTCTCGGACAGGCTGGAATCGGCAAGTCGACGGTAGTGATCTCAGCACTTCACGACTCGCGCGTAAAGGCCCGCTACGGCCAGTGCAGATTCTTCGTGAGCTGCGACGGCGCAACGGACCGGGAGAGCCTGTTGGTAGAGATCGCCCGCGGTTTGGGAATCGAGGCAGGCCCCAAGCGCGAGACGGAGCTCTTCGCCAAACTGGAACAGGACGCGTCGGTCCTGGCGCTCGACGATATCGAGGGGCCTTACTGGGCGGAGACGGCGGCGGTCGAGAATCTTCTGTCGCAGCTCGGTGACCTGTCTGGGCTCGCGCTGGTGATCTCCCTTCGCGGCGAACAGCGCCCCCTTGGGAGGTGGCGGGAAGCGATCCGGTTGCTGCCACTCTCCAGGACGCCGGCAAGGGACGCCTTCCTGGCGGTCGCGGGGAAGCGCTTCCGGAACGATCCGGATCTGGACCGGCTTCTCGAGGCGGTGGATGGCTGGCCGCTCGCCTTGACCCTTCTTGCTCACCAGGCGGAAGTACAGCCCGACCTCTCCAGCCTCCTCAAGCTCTGGGTAGCCGAGCGAACCGAGCTCCTGCGGCGCGGTTATGACAAGAGCCGACTGAACATCGACGTGTCTCTGGGGCTATCGATCAACAGCTCACGGATGACGGAGGACTCCAGGCGTCTGCTATCCCTGCTGGGTGTCTTGCCGGAAGGCATCGCACGGGAAAGACTGAACGCTTTTCTCCCCCATGCCCTGCTCGCCGTCGCGGTTCTCATGCAGGTAGGGCTGGCCTTGGAAGAAGGGGGAAGAGTTCGCGCGCTGGCCCCTGTGCGCGAGTACGTGCGGGAAAAGCATCCAGTGACTCGCGAAGACCTGCAACACGCGTTGACCTACTATAAGGGATGGGCTCAGGAAACCCAGATATCCCTCCTCGAAGTCAATGCTCCCGAATTTTCGCAACGTATGGCACAGGAATTCGGTAACCTTGAGGCGCTCGTCATCACGAGCTTGACGCCCCCGGTCGCCGATTCGGATTCTCCCGAAGATACCAGCGAAAAGATCCGGTCGGTCCTGAGCCTCGGGGCTCTGTTGACTTATACGGGTTTGAGCGAACGGGCGCCACACATCGTCGGCAAAGCTCTCCAGAGGGCAGAGCACATCGCCGACCAGTGGCTCAAGGTTGACTGTTTGATCCTGCTTGGAGATATAGCTCGCGTCCGCGACAACTTGGACGAGGCCCGGCGGCACTTTACGGCAAGCGTGCAGGTGAGCCATGAAATTGGGAGCGCCTTCTTGGAGGCGGTCGGTGGATCGAAGCTGGGAGCTGTGGAGCAGAGCGGTTCCAATCTGGCCGCGGCACGCCGCTACTACGAAGAGGCGAAGGATCTTTTTGCCCGGTTGGGAATGACTTACGAGCAAGGAGACTGTCTTCTAGGGCTTGCGAAGATCCATTTCGATAACCGGGAATTCGCCGTAGCGGAGGTCAAGGCTCACGAGGCCATGGATTTTATCAGCCGTGCGGGAAACGAGACGGGGATAGCGAACTGCCTCAATTTCCTGGGCGAGATCGCCCTGGAAGTCAAGGACCCTCTCCTGGCCAAGGAGCGTATCGAGGCCGCGCAAGGTATCTACGAAAAGCGCGCGTCGTCACTAGGGAGGGCAAACTGCCTCAAGAATCTTGCCAAAGTCGCGCTGCAGTTGATGGATGGCCCATCCGCCATCACTTTGTTCTCGGAAGCGCTGGATTTGTACAGGCTGATCGGCAATCGGCACGGGGAAGCGGACTGTTTACAGGGGCTGGGCGACCTCAAGGCCGGATCGGACCCTGATACCGCCAGGACCCGATATAGAGAGGCTCTGGATATCTATTCGCGTATCGGGGATTCTCTCCTCATCGGGCGAGCCCATGTCCGGCTCAGCCAGATCGCCACCCAGAAGAGTGAGCGCCGGGATCATATCCAAGCCGCGCGCGCTGCCTGGAACCGCATCGATCGTTCTGATCTCGTGGAGGAGCTTCAGGACGAGGCCCTACAGGGCCTCCTGATCGCGTCAAACCGTCAAACGAGGGATGGCCGCCTCATTGGGCCTCCGGAGGGATCTATGGAAGTCCCGCCATCAGGAGTGCCGCCGCTATCCGCCCCCGCGAACGCCAGGGCAGAGGCAGAGGTTCGACTCGCGACAGACGCACCGACGAGCGCAACCGTGAGCAACAGGAACAGGGCGAGGGCCAGTCTTACGGTTTGCGTGCGTATCGGTGGTACCTCCGGAGTCATTCTAACACGGCGGGTCCTCCCTCCAGCCCCCCTCGGAAGCCGAGAGGGGCCGGAAAAAGGGGGCACGGCTCTAGTGTCCGTCGTGGTTGGCGTCGCCCGGGATGTGGTCCTCGACGCGATGCCAGGCGTCCTTGGTGGCCATCTTGGCCTCGTCCCAGGTCTGGCGCGCGGCGCCCTTGTTGTAGTCGTTCCAGTTGCGGCCGAGCTCCGGCTCGACGTCGTTCCAGGTCTTGTTGCCGTACTTGGCCTTCGACTCCCAGCCATAGCGGTAGGCCGGCTGATAGTCGTCGTAGCTGCGGCCGGCGGTCGCGTACGGACGGTTGCGGTAGTTGTCGCGCCAGTAGGCGTCCTCGACCGTGGGGTTGACCCCCTCGGCGATGCCGTGGCCCACCAAGCCGCCGGCGACGGCGCCGACCGCCGCTCCAACCAGCGTCCCCACCGGACCGCCGACCGCCGTGCCGACCGCCGCGCCCGTGGCCGCGCCCGCAGCCACGCCGACGCCGCTGCCGACCGGATGGACCTTGTCGTGACCGTGATCGGTAGTGGTGACGACCTCGTTGTCCTTGACGACCGTATCAGTCCCATATTTCTCGTTCATGGATGTCTCCTCTCAAAGGTGTCGTGCTACCGGAAGCTCCGGCCGCATGCCCCAAATACACTGCAAGGTCGGGGCCAACCCGGGCCCCCCCCGAGTCCTGTAACCGGTTGTGCTAGCATCCGCCCCCTCTTTTGGAGAGCGCATGGAGATCTACGAGAACATCCTGGAAACTCTGGGGAACACCCCTCTGGTCAAGCTCGGCCGCTTCCACGCCGGCCCGGCGACCCTGGCGGCGAAGGTCGAATCCTTCAATCCCGGCGGCAGCGTCAAGGACCGCATCGGCATCGCCATGATCGAGGCGGCCGAGAAGGCGGGGCTGCTGAAGCCGGGCGGCACCATCGTTGAGCCCACCTCGGGAAACACCGGCGTCGGCCTCGCCCTGGTGGCCAACCTGCGCGGCTACAAGCTGATCTGCACCTGCGCCGACAAGATCCCCAAGGAGAAGATCGCGCTGCTGGAGGCGATGGGCGCGACGGTCTACCCCTGCCCGACCGGCGTCGAGGCGGACGATCCGCGCTCCTATTACAAGGTCGCCGAGCGGCTCCGCGACGAGGAGGGCGCCTTCCTTCCTTATCAGTACTACAACCAGGCCAACCCCGAGGCCCACTACCGCACCACCGGCCCGGAGATCTGGCGGCAGACGGACGGCAAGGTCACCCACTACGTGGTCGGCGTCGGTACCGGCGGCACGATCAGCGGCGCGGCCAAGTTCCTGAAGGAGAAGAACCCCGAGATCCGCGTCATCGGGGTCGACACGGTGGGGAGCGTCTACGAGTACTACCTGGAGCATCGCGAGTTGCCGCCGGCCGACCAGATCCACCAGTACCTGATCGACGGCATCGGCGAGGACTTCATGCCCTCGACGGTCTGGTGGGACTACATCGACGAGTTCGTCACCATCGACGACAAGACCGCCTACCGGGCCACCATGGAGCTGGCGCGGAGCGAGTCGATCTTCACCGGCTCCTCGGGAGGGGCCGCCGCGGCCGGCGCCCGCCAGGTCGCCCAGCGGCTCGGCGCCGACGCCCTGGTGGTCACGCTCTTCCCCGACTCCGGGGAGCGCTACCTCTCGAAGCTCAACAAGGAGTGGATGGCGGCGAAGGGGTTGCTGGAGGACTGAGGAGACCCGACTTCCTTTAGGATGGAGGCATGCGCGCTCTCAGCCTCCTCCCCGCCCTTCTTCTCGCCGCCGCGGGCGCCACCGCTCCGCCGCCTCTCGACCACGCCCCGCTGCTGCGGGCCCGCGCGGCCACCTATCTGACGCCGTCCGAGACGGTCGCCGGGATCGAGCTCGGCGGCGACGCCCGCGCCTATCCGTTGCGCTTCCTCGACGCCCACGCGGTGGCCAACGATTCCATCGATCATCACCCCGTGGCCGTCGCCTACTGCCGCTCCTGCGGCTCCGTGATGGCCTACCGGACCGACACGCCGAAAGGGACCCTCACCCTCGCCGCCTCCGGCCGCTACCGCGACGGCGACCAGCTCCTCGTCGACCGCCAGACAAAGACGCTCTGGAAGCAGCTCACCGGCAAGCCGGTGGAGGGCCCGCTCGCCGGCTCCGGCATCGAGCTCCAGCCGGTGCCCGTGGTGCTGATCCCCTGGACGAACTGGTTCCAGGCCCGCGCGGAGACACGGGTGCTGTCGCTCTCGACCGGCTTCAAACGGGAGTACAAGCCGGCCGGCCCGGCGGTGGACGAGCCACAGGCCCTCGTCTTCGGGGTGGTCGTCAACGGCGCGGCGCGGGCGTATCCGGTCGACCGCGTCGCGAAGGAGGGGGTGATCGACGACGAGCTGGGCGGGCGGCCGATCGCCATCGTCGCCGAGCCGGGCGCCGATCCCAGGAACCGGACGATCCGGGCTTTCGAGCGCGGCGACCGCACGTTCACCCGCTCCGGCCATTCCCTTCTCGGCGCGAGCTTCATCAACGATCAGGACGGCCACCCCTGGAGCGTCGGCGAGGAAGCGCTGGCGCGCCCCGACGGCAAGAAGCTCTCACGCCTCCCGGCCAGACTCACCGGGGCGGCCGGATGGTCGGCGGCGTACCCTGAGGGTGGAGTCTACGGCGAGGCGAAGACGCCGTAGGCGCGGAGGCCCCCGCCCGAGCCCTTACCCCCGGCCCCTCTCCCTTCCCCCGCACGCCCTCCCTCACAGGGAGAGGGGAGACCGGCAACGCGAGGACTCAGAAGTAGCTTCATCGCAGGGCCCCCCTCTTCTCCCGGTGAGGGAGGGGGCCGGGGGGACGGGAGAAGAGGGTCGGGGTGATGAGGGCCCCGGCAAGACTCTTGCAGAGTGCATCGGGTCCGATGCACCGTCCGAAGCCACAGAACCTCTGGCACGTAGTCCGCGAGACGCTCGCCAACTGGAGCAAGCACGAGGCGACCACGCACAGCGCGGCGATCGCCTACCTGTCGCTCTTCTCGCTGGCGCCGCTGCTGATCCTGGTGATCGCGATCTCCGGGTGGGCCTTCGGCGCGGAGGCCGCCCGCGGCGAGATCCAGCGGGTGCTCGGCCAGTTCATCGGCGCCGACTCGGCGGCGTTGATCCAGCAGCTCGTGGCCGCCAGCGCCAGGCCGAGGACGGGGAAGATCGCCGCCCTGATCGGCGGCGCCACCATCCTGGTGAGCGCTTCCGGCGTCCTGATGCAGCTCCAGGACACGCTCAACACCGTCTGGGAGGTGAGCCCCAAGCCGGGCTTCTTCCTCAAGACCCTGCTCAAGAAGCGGCTCTTCTGCTTCCTGCTGGTCCTCGGAGCGGGCGCCCTGGTGCTCGTCTCGCTCGCCGCCAGCGCCGGGCTCTCGGCCCTGCAAAAGGTGCTCGAGGCGCGGCTGGAAGTTGGTGTCTCGAAGCTGATCGGCGGCGCGGACGTGGTGCTCTCCTGGCTGCTGATGGCGCTGCTGCTGGCCATGGTGTACAAGCTCCTGCCGGATGTCGAGATCGGCTGGCGCGATGTCGCCTGGGGCTCGGCGATCACTTCCGTGCTGTTCACGGTCGGCAAGTACGCCGTCGGCTTCTATCTCCAGCGCACCGGCGTCAACACCACCTACGGCGCCGCCGGCTCGCTGGTGCTGCTCCTGCTCTGGATCTACTTCTCCTCGCTGATCTTCCTGCTGGGCGCCGAGTTCACCCGCGTCCACTCGCGCCGCTACCGGGACGGGCGGGCGCCGGCCTCGCCGGGCGCCGAGCGGGTCGAGAAGATCGAGGTGCCCCTGGGCTCCACTCCTTCCGCGACTAGAGGATGATGAACGCAAAATTTCAAGCTCCCCGCGCCCTGGCTGTCGCAGCAGCTCTCGCCTTTCTCGCTCTCCCTCTCCATGCCGACAAGGTCAAGGTGGAGGTCGACGGCGTCCGCCGGGAGCTGAAGGCGAACATCCTCTCGGTCCTTACCCTGCAGCAGGAGAACGACGGCAAGCTCACCGAGGAGCGCATCCGCAAGCTCGACGCCCAGGCCCCGGAGGAGATCGGCGTGGCGCTCCAGCCGTTCGGCTATTACAAGCCGCAGGTGCGCGCCAAGCTGACCCAGGACGGCAAGACCTGGACCGCCCACTATGACGTCGACTCCGGGCCGCCGATCAAGATCGCCACCGTCGATCTCCAGATCACCGGCGCCGGCGCCGACGACTCCGGCTTCCGCGACATCGCCAGCCGCTTCCCGGTCCGCGAGGGCAACGTGCTCCATCACCCTGACTACGAGCGCGGCAAGAAAGCGCTGAGCGACCTCGCCGCCGAGAAGGGCTATCTCGACGCCGCCTTCGAGGAGAACCAGGTCCGCGTCGACCTCGAGCGCTACCGGGCCGACGTCGTCCTCCATTTCAAGACCGGCCCGCGCTACCTCTTCGGGCCGGTGTACTTCCATCAGAACGTCCTCGAAGGACGGCTGCTCACCGGCTACATCAAGTTCACTCCCGGCGAGCCGCTCGACATTACGAAGGTCCTGGAGCTCCAGAATGCCCTCTCGGACAGCCCCTACTGGAGCCGCGTCGAGGTGGTGACCCGGCAGGACCGCGCCGAGAACCTGGAAGTGCCGATCGACGTCAACCTGGTGCCGGCCAAGACGCTCCGCTTCAGCGGCGGCGTGGGCTACGGCACGGACACCGGCCCGCGGGTCAAGGGCACCTTCGACTTCCGGCGGCTCAACAGCCTGGGCCACCGGGCGCAGGTGCAGGCCAGCGTCTCGCAGATCGAGCAGAGCTTCCTCACCAGCTACATCGTTCCGGGGGCCTTCCCGCGCACCGACAACCTCTCCTACAACCTCGCCTACGACCGCCAGATCACTCCGACGCTGGAGAGCAAGAGCGGGCTGGTCGGCGCCCAGTACACCCAGCTCCGCGGCAACCTGAACGAGACCTTCGCGCTCAACTTCCAGCGCGAGAATTACAAGGTGGGGCTCGACACCGGGACCTCGAACCTGCTGGTGCCCAGCGCCGGCCTGGAGCGGGTGCAGGCGGACGACCGGATCTACACCACCAACGGCTACCGCGCGCGCTTCACCCTCCAGGGGACGGCCAGGAACCCGCTCTCGGATGCCACCTTCGTCCAGGGGCTGCTCGACGGCAAGATCATCCGCACGGTAGGCGACAGGAACCGCCTGATCGGCCGCACCCAGATCGGCTACACCGCCACCAACGACTTCCGCATCCTCCCTCCGCGCTTCCGCTTCTTCGCCGGCGGCGACCAGAGCGTGCGCGGCTATCGCTACGAATCGCTGGGGACCAAGGACGAGGCGGGCAACGTGATCGGCGGCGAGGCACTGTTCGTGGCGAGCGTCGAATACGAGTACCGGTTCCGTCCCAAGTGGGGCGCCGCCGTGTTCTTCGACACCGGCAACGCCTTCCACAACTTCGGCAGCGGCTCGCTGGCGCAGGGCGCCGGCTTCGGGATCCGCTGGCGCTCGCCGATCGGACCCGTCCGCGCCGACATCGCCTGGGGGCTCTCCGATCCCCGTCACCCCATCGTGTTTCACCTCAACATCGGACCTGACCTATGAGCACCCTGGACGCCCCGGACGAAACCACCCCCTCTCCCACGCCTCCGCCGCGGAAGAAGCCGCGGAAGAAGCCGTGGCTTCGGCGCTGGCTGATCGGCCTGCTGCTGATCATCGTCCTGCCGCTGATCCTGGGCGTCGGGATCGTTCTGTACGCGGTGTCGACCGAGGGGGGTACCCGCTTCCTGCTCGGCGAGATCGCCCCGCACCTGCCGGGCAAGCTGACGATCGGCGCCCAGAGCGGCCCGCTCACCGGCCCGCTCGACCTGCGGGACGTCCACTTCCGCAACGACACGCTGGACATCCGGATCGGCCATCTCCACCTGGCCTGGAAGTCGGGCCGGCTCCTCCATCGGCTGCTGGACGTCGATCAGCTCCATGCCGAGAACATCCGCGTCATCCAGCTCAAGACCGGCGACAACACGGCGAACGGCAAGCTGGTGGACATCCACCTGCCGGTGAACATCCTGGTGCGCGACGCGCTGATCCGCAACCTCGAGATCAACCGTCCGAACCAGCCGCCGTTCCGCCTCGACCGCATCGCCCTCGACGCCCAGAGCGTGCGGGCGCAGGACGTCCTGCACGTCCGCAGCCTGGCGGTGGACGGCCCGATCTTCCAGCTCCGCGCGTCCGGCGACCTCAATCCGGTCGGCGACTACGCGGTGAACCTCCAAGCCCAGGCCACCTACAAGGACCCCAAGCTCCCCCCCTTCGTGGTCGGCGGCCGGTTCGACGGCACGCTGGAGAAGCTGGGAGTTGATGCCACCCTCACCCAGCCCTTCGACGCTCACGTGCACGGCAACGTCCTCACCCCCATGCGCACGCTGGGGATGGACCTCGCCGCGCAGGTGCGGAACTTCAACGCCAAGGCGATCAATCCGCAGTGGCCGCTGGCGCAGATCCGCCAGGGGGACCTGACGATCAAGGGGGCGCTCGACGACTTCACCTCCGAGGGGAAGATCCTCGGCGCCTACGCGACCTACGGCGCCGGCGAGGCCGACTACCGGCTCGCCCGCAAGGGGGACGACCTCCAGTTCGAGTACCTCAACATCAAGACCGAGAAGGGCGCCCTGGTCAACGCCCGCGGCAAGGTGACGCTGCCCACCCCGAAGAGCGAGCTGGCGCTCGACATCACCGCGCAGGCGCGGGGGATCGACACCCAGGCGATCGACAAGACCTTTCCGCCGGCCCGCATCCGCGAGGCCAACGTCGGGATCAAGGGGAAGCTCACCGACTTCACCTCCCTCGGCCGGGTTTCGGGCTCGTACTCGAACCTCGCCGCCGGAGTGGTCGACTTCTCGGTGGTGCGCAAGGGGGACGACTTCACCTTCGACACCGTGAAGCTGCGGACCGACCAGGGCGCCACCCTCAACGCGCGCGGCAAGGCCAGCATCGCCAAGAACGGACGCCTCGACGTGGCGGCGGACTGGAACCGCCTCGCCTATCCGCTCGTGGGGGGCCCGCCGGTGGTGACCTCCCAGGCCGGCAAGGCGCACGTCACCGGCACGCTCGCCGACTACCAGCTCGCCCTCGACGCCCAGCTCGCCGGTCCCGGCATCCCCCCGGGCCACTGGGTGCTCGCCGGCCGGGGGACGCAGGAGCGGATGAACCTCCAATCGCTGCACGGCGATGTCCTCGGCGGTCAGCTCGCGGCGGTGGGGACAGTCGCCTGGAAGCCGCAGGTCGCTTGGAACCTGCGCGTCAACGGCGACGGCATCGACCCCGAGGCGCTGGCCGCCGGCTACCCTGGCCGGATCACCTTCGCCGCCGACACCGCCGGCACCCTGCGCAACGGCGCGCCCTACGGCAAGGTGGATCTCCGTCAGGTCAGCGGCCAGCTCCGCGGCAACCCGCTCGACGGCCACGCCCAACTGGAGCTGGCGGGCAACGACTATCGCCTCCCCGCTCTCGACCTGCGCTCCGGCACCGCCCGGGTCACCGCCAGCGGCGCCTTCACCAAGAGCGCCGGCAACCTCGATTTCACCCTCGCCGCGCCGAACCTCGCCGAGGCCGTGCCGGGCGTGGCCGGCTCGCTCAACGCCCAGGGGCACCTCTCCGGCCCGTGGGCGACGCCGCACGTGAACGCCAGGGCCACCGGCCAGTCGCTCGTCTACCAGACCTATAGCGCCGAGAGCCTCAACCTCCAGGCGAACGTCGACCTCGCCGCCAGCGGGCCGCTGCAGGTCGACCTCGCCGCCCGGAACGTCGGGCTCAACGGCCAGAAGTACGACACCGTGAACCTCGCCAGCCAGGGCACGCGCCAAGCGCACCAGATCACCCTCGCCATGCGGCAGGCGGTGAATCCGGCGGCCGTGCAGGGAATGACCCTGGACCTGGCGCTGGCCGGCGGCCTGCGCGGCACGACGGCCTGGAACGGCGAGATCCGCCGCCTCGACCTCACCACCCCGCAGACCGGCACCTGGAAGCTCAGCGGCCCGGCCGCGCTGACCGCCGGCACCACCCAGGCGGCGCTGAAGGGGTTCTGCTGGACCTCGGGACCTGCCCGCCTCTGCGCCGACGGCCAATGGCTCAAGAACGGTCCGTGGAGCGCTAGCGGCAACCTCGCGGCGGTGCCCTTCTCGCTGCTCAAGCCCCTGCTGCCGCCGGACGTCCAGATCACCGGCACCGTGGGCGGCACCTTCACCGGCACCGGCAGCCCGGCGGGAGCGGTTACCGCCAACGTCGACCTCCACCCCGGACCGGGCGAGATCCACTATCCCGGCAAGGCGGGCGAGACCGCCGTGGTCCGCTTCGACCAGGGGACCGTCCGCTTGGTGGCCGGCGCCGACGGGGTGACCGGCCATGCCGACCTCACCTTCGTCGACACCGGCGTCCTGCGCGCCGACCTGCGGCTGCCGCAGTACAACAAGATCGGCCTCCCCCTCCAGAGCCAGACGCTGGCGGGGCACATCGTCGCCAACTTCTCCAGTCTCAATCTCGTCGAGGCCTTCGTCCCCGATCTCGCCAACACGCGCGGCACCCTCAAGGCCGACCTCACCCTCGGCGGCACCGTGGCCAAGCCGACCGCCAATGGCGCGGCCGAGCTCCGGCAGGCCCAGGTGGACGTGCCGGCCTACGGTCTCCAGGTGCGGCAGATCGAGCTCACCGCCAAGGCCGCCGGCACCGGGCCGATCCAGATCCAGGGCTCCGCCCGCTCCGGCAACGGCAACCTCACGATCGCCGGCGGCGTCCCGCTCGACGGCTCGGCGGGCAAGATCACCCTCGACGGCAAGAACTTCCAGGTCTCCAACACCAAGGAGATCAAGGTGCTCGCCTCGCCCAACCTCCAGATCGCCATGAACGGTCTGCGGACGGACGTCACCGGCGACATCACCATCCCCGAGATGACGATCGACCAGGAGAAGACGAAGAAGGGGGCGGTGCAGGTCTCCAAGGACGTCATCATCGTGCCGGCCTCCGCCCAGAAGGTCACCACTCCCGCCCCGGCGCGGCAGCTCTACGCCCATGTCCGCGCGATCCTGGGCGACAAGGTCACGATCAAGGCCTCCGGCTTCAGCGGCGGGCTCAAGGGGAGCGTGCTGGTGACCGAGCAGCCGGACAAGCCGACCACGGCGGTCGGCGAGCTCGAGGTCCAGAACGGCGTCTACAAGGCCTACGGGCAGGACCTGACGCTCGACCACGGCCGGCTGATCTTCGCCGGCGGCCCGATCGACAACCCCGGCCTCGACCTCAAGGCCTTCCGCAAAGCGTCGGACGGCACGGTGGCGGGGATCAACATCGCCGGCACGCTCAACGCGCCGCAGGCCACCCTCTACTCCGACCCGGCGATGGACGAGGGGAACGCCCTCGCCTACCTCCTCCTCGGCCACCCCCTCGGGCAGTCCTCGCCGCAGGAGGGGAACCTGGTCGCCAACGCCGCCACCTCGCTGGGGCTGAAAGGTGGGAACCTGGTGGCGAAGAAGGTCGCCTCCCGCTTCGGCCTGGAGGAGGCGAAGTTCGAGACCACCGGCGGCATCAAGGAATCCTCGCTGGTGGTGGGGAAGTACCTCTCGCCGCGCCTCTACGTCAACTACGGCGTCGGCCTCTTCTCGCCGATCAACACCTTCACCATCCGCTACCTCCTCGGCCGCGCCTGGAGCGTCCAGGCCCAGCAGGGCGCCGCCGTCGGCGGCCAGGGCCAGGCGACCGGCGTCGACCTCCTCTACACCGTCGAGCGCGGCAAGGGAGGGGTCACCCCGCCGCCGCCCAAGAAGGATCGCGGGGAGGATGTGAAGGGACCGACGGGGACGGGAGGGTCGGGGGGATGAGCCGTTGCCCGGCGACGGATCGCCGGGCAACCTTCAGCGCCCTACTCGGTGACGAGCTGCTCGTCGGGAAAGATGCCGCAGCCGGAGGGGCATCCCGTGCACTTCTGCGCGTCAGCAGCAGCTCCTTTGGCCTCGGACAGCTTCTCGCTGTCGAGCCGGGCGACGGTCTCGCGGTTGAGCTTCAGACTCTTCATCTTCTTCTTCATCGTTGAGTCTCCAGGGAAGAGGTTGAATCGAGCAGTGGGTATTCTACGAGACTGGGAGCCTGTGCGGTAGAAAAGCCGAACAAGGACGTAAAGGACTGCAAGGACATCAAGGACAGAAATTGCCGGGCATGTCACCACTCCTCCTGGTCTTGTCGTCCTTGCCGTCCTTGTTGTCCTTTACGTCCTTGTTTCGTGTCCGTGGCTTTCAGGCTCCCCTAGCGTTCCGAGGAGGAAGTTACTCCCTCTGAGTATTCGGGCCACACGGTCTCGCCAGAAAAGGTCTCCTCAGCAGCGGCTCGTTCAGCAGCAGGATCGAGCTTGGCGCATTCCTCGGCCAGGCGCTCCGTCCTCTTTTTTCTATCCTCGTCCTCTTTTTCCATCCGTGTCCCGCTCCTAAGCCCAGCGCAGCCCTTCCTCTCCCGGCTCGACGATGCCGAGGCGATCGAGAACGCGCAGGGTGTAGTGGTCGAGGAAGCGGCCGAGGTCCTCGCCGCCGATGTAGAAGGCCGGCACCGGCGGCAGGATCACCGCTCCGGCATAGAGCAGGCGGCGCATGTTCTCGACGTGGACGAGGCTGTAGGGGGTCTCGCGGAAGCCGAGCACCAGCGGCCAGCGCTCCTTGAGGGCGACCGCGCCGGCGCGGTGGATCAGGGTGCGGGCCGAGCCAGTGGCCAGCGCGCCGAGGGTGCCGGCGCTGCACGGGAGCACCACAGAGCCGGTGAGCCGGTAGGAGCCGGAGGCGATCGGCGCGTCGAGCTCGTTGTCGCGATGGACGACGACCTTCGCTCCCGCCTCGTCTCCGAGCCCCGCCGCCGCCACGAGGTCGGCGCCGCCGGTCCGCTCCGGCCCCAGCTCGTGGCGGAGCACCTGGCTCGCCCCGGCCGAGACCACCAGATGGATGCGCTCGATCTCCGGGTGCGCGGCGAGCCGCCCGAGCACGTGCCGGGGGAGCAGCATTCCCGAGGCACCGGAGACGAGGAGGGCGAGGCGATGGGGCATGGGGCGGATCCTAGCACCGCCGGAGAAAACCCCCGGCGAACCGGAAGCAATTCGCCGGCAATTTGATCCGCTCCGCCGGCAATTCGGCAAAGTTCACCGGCAATTCAAACGAGGTCGCCGGCAAATGGCGACTTTTGCCGGTGTATTTCTTCCGCTTTGCGGACAATTTGAGAAAATTGCCCGCGTAGCGGAAGTAAGTCGGCGGCAATTGGCTCCGGCAGGGAGACAATCGGCGCCGCTTCGAGTTCAATCGGCAGCGGCTTGCGGACAAATGCGCGGCTGCGCCGCCGCCCGCTACAGCGGAAAATCCAGGTTGTACACCCACCGTCCGTGCTGCACCGCCAGCAGCAGGCCGCCGCGGTCGAGGCCGCGCAGGACCTCGCGGCCGAGGGTCTCCAGCGAGTCGACCTGCTGGCCGTTGGCGCCGAGGATGACGTCCCCGGGGCGGAGGCCCTTCTGCTCGGCGACCGAGCCGTTGGCCACCCGGCGGATGGCGAGGCCGCCGCGGACCGGCTCGACGGCCAGCCCCACCGACCGCTCCAGCACCTGCATCCCCAACCCCTGCGGCGGGTGCACCGCGCGCAGCCGCACCTTGAGCGTCTGGCCGCCGCGCCGCACCTCGGCGTCGACGGCGGTGCCGGCCGCGGCGGTGTAGAGCGCCGTGGTGACGTCCTCGCGGGCGGCGACCGGATGGCCGCCGATGGAAGTGATCACATCCTTCTCGCGCAGGCCGGCCTCGGCGGCTGGTGAGTCCGGCGAGACCTTTAGCACCAGGGCGCCGCGGCGGACGGACCCCAGGCCGTAGCGCCGCGCCAGCTCGGGGTCGACGCTCACCAGGCGGGCGCCGGTCCAGAGCGGTTGCAGCTCGCCGAAGCGGAGGAGGTCGTCGACCACCCGGCGGGCGCGGTCGGCGGGGATGGCGAAGCCGATGCCGGTAGCTCCCGAGATGATCGCGCTGTTGATGCCGATCACGTCGCCGCGGATGTTGACCAGCGGGCCCCCGGAGTTGCCGGGGTTGATCGAGGCGTCGGTCTGCAGGAAGTCGGTGAACAGCCGCTCTCCCCGCTCGGAGGGGACGGTGCGGCCGACCGCCGAGAGCACTCCGGTGGTCACCGTGTTCGACAGGCCGAAGGGGTTGCCGATGGCGATCACCGACTCGCCGATCATCAGGTCCGAGCTGCGGCCGAGGGGGAGCGCCGGCAGGCCGCTCGCCTTGACCTTGAGCACGGCGATGTCGGCGTCGCGGTCCGAGCCGAGCAGGTCGGCCTCGATCTCGCGGCCGTCGAGCAGGGTGACGGTGATCCGCGAGGCCCCCTCGATGACGTGGGCGTTGGTGACGACGATGCCGCTCCTGTCGATGATGAAGCCCGAGCCGAGCGACTGCGCCTGGCGCTCGGTGCCGAGGCCGAACATGCCGAAAAAGGGGTCGGCGTCACGAACCGTCGACTCGGCGGAGATGTTGACCACCGCCGGCGCGATCTTCTCGACCACCGCCACCACCGGGGTGCGGCGGGCGGCCTGCGGAGTCTGCGCGACGGCGGCCTGCGGAGCGAAGGCGAGGAAAGACGTCAATGCAACTGTGGAAATCGAGGTGCGTAGTCTCATGGCCCGTAGGGTAATATGGGTCTCCCCTTCCGGGGAATCACCCTTTAAGGAGGTTCAGCAACGTGCACGTCCGAAGAATCACTCTGCCGCTCTGCGGCCTGTTGGCCCTGGCGACCGCAGCCGGCGCGGCCACAGCCACCGGGAAAGCGGCGGCTTCCGGGGAGGTCTTCCCCTTCAAAGTCTACCGCCAGACCCTCGACAACGGCATGAAGGTCCTTGCCGTCCCGATCGACAGCCCGGGGACCATCGCCTACTACGTCGTGATGCGCACCGGCTCCCGCGACGAGGTCGAGGCGGGGCACAGCGGCTTCGCCCACTTCTTCGAGCACATGATGTTCCGCGGCACGGAGAAGTACTCGAAGGACGCCTACACGGACGTCCTCAAGCGGATGGGCGCCGACTCGAACGCCTTCACCGCCGACGACGAGACGGTCTTCCACATGATCGCGCCGGCGAGCCAGTTGCCGCTGATCATGGACATCGAGTCCGACCGCTTCAAGAACCTGAAATACGACCAGGACGCCTTCCGCACCGAGGCGCTGGCCGTCTACGGCGAATACAACAAGAGCGTCTCTAGCCCCATCCAGCCGATGTTCGAGAAGCTCCACGACCTCGCCTTCGAGAAGCACACCTACAAGCACACCACGCTCGGCTTCGTGGCCGACATCAAGGCGATGCCCGGCTACTACGACTACAGCATCCAGTTTTTCAACCGTTTCTACCGGCCGGAGAACGCCACGCTGCTGGTGGTCGGCGACGTCAAGCCGGAGGACGCCTTCGCCCTGGCGAAGAAGTCCTTCGGCGACTGGAAGAAGGGATACAAGCCGGCGGACATCCCCGTGGAGCCGCCGCAGACGGTGAAGAAGACGGCGGCGATCGACTGGCCGAATCCCACCAACCCGCTCCTGATGATGGGCTATCACGTGCCGGCCGACGCGGCGACCTCGGTCGACTCGGCGGCGCTCGACCTCGTCGGAGAGCTCCTGTTCAGCGAGTCGGCCGCGCTCTACCAGGACTTGGTGGTCAAGAACCAGTGGGTGGACTTCATTCAGGGCGGAACCAGCTCCAGCCGCGATCCCGGCCTGTTCACGGTGATCGCGCGGGTGAAGTCCGAGGGTCTGCTTCCCAAGGTGCAGGAGACGATCGCCCGCTACGTCCACGACCTCCAGACCAAGCCGGTCGACGCCGCGCGGCTGGACCGCATCAAGTCGCACCAGCGCTACGCCTTCGAGCTGGGGCTCGACACGCCGGGCAACGTCGCGGCCCAGGCCGCCGAGGCGATCGCGGTCGACGGCGACATCGACGCCCTCAACCAGCGCTTCGCCACGTATCAGAAGGTGACGCCGGCGGACATCGAGCGGGTCGCCACGAAGTTCTTCCAGTCCCAGAACGAGACCGTCGTGACTCTTTCCCACAAGGCGGCCGCGGCCGCAGCCCCGGGCACGCAGGGAGGTGCGCACCATGACTAGCTTCCATTTCAAGCGGACGGCGCTCGTGTCCGCCGCCGTCCTGAGCCTTGTCGCCCTGCCGGCCGCCGCCCAGCCGAAGAACGCCGCCAGCCCCATCGAGGTGGTCGCGCTCCCCAACGCCGCCTCGCCGCTGGTGGCGCTCCGCCTGCAGTTCGACGTCGGCTCGATCCACGATCCCGCCGGCAAGGAGGGGCTGGCCACGCTGACGGCCCTGATGATCGGACAGGCGGGCACGCAGACGCACTCCTACACCGCCCTGATCGAGGCCCTCTACCCGATGTCCGCGTCGATCGATGCCAGCACCGACCGCGAGGTGACCGCCATCGGCGGCACGGTCCACCGCGACACCCTGGCGGGCTATACAGCGCTCCTCGAGGAGGCGATGCTCAAGCCCGCCTTCTCGCAGGAGGACTTCCAGCGCAACAAGGATCAGCTCATCGGCGCGCTCACCAGCTCGCTGCGCAGCAACGACGAGATGCTCGGCCTCGAGCTGCTCCAGCAGAAGCTCTTCCAGGGGCACCCCTACGGCCATTCGCCCCTCGGCACCGTGGAGGGGCTCAAGCACATCACGCTCGACGACGTGAAGCAGTTCTACCGCGACCATTACACGCGGGCGAACCTGACGCTCGGCGTCGCCGGCGGCTATCCGGCGGACTACGTCGCTCACCTGACCCGCGATCTCGCGGCGCTCCCCGCCGGCAGGAAGGAGCGGCGGGAGCTGCCGCCGGCGCCCAAGGTAGAGGGGCACAACTTCACCCTGGTCGACAAGCAGACCGGCTCGGTGGGGATCAACTTCGGCTATCCGCTGCCGATCACCCGCGCCGACGCGGACTACTACCCGCTGATGGTGGCCAACAGCTTCCTCGGCGAGCACCGCACGATGAACGGCCGGCTGATGAACGAGCTGCGGGAGGCCCGCGGCCTGAACTACGGCGACTACTCCTACATCGAGTACCTGCGGACGCCGCCCCGCGTCTCCACGCCGCCTCCCGGCGTGCCACGCCGCGAGCAGTACTTCTCGGTCTGGATCCGGCCGGTGGTGCCGGGCGACGCGCAGTTCGCGCTGCGCGCCGGCCTCTACGAGATCCAGCGCCTGCGCGACGAGGGGATGACGGAGGCCGACTTCAATCTCAGCCGCGACTTCGTCCTCAACTACTCGAAGCTCTGGGCGCAGAGCCTGGACGAGCGCCTCGGCTTCACCATGGACAGCAAGTTCTATGGCATGCCCTACTACATCGACGAGATCCAGACCCGGTTGAAGAACCTGACCGTGGCCGACGTCAACGCGGCGATCAAGAAGTACCTGAGCACCGACAACTACGACGCCGTGATGGTCACCGCCAACGCGGCCGCGCTCAAGGACGCCCTCCAGAAGGACGAGCCGAGCCCCAAGACCTACAACAGCCAGGTCGACGCCAAGATCACCGCCGGCGACAAGATGATCATGCCGCTCAAGGTGGCGCCGACGCGGATCGACATCCTGCCGGTGGCGGAGGTGTTCCAGAAGTAGAGGAAAGGAGCACGGACAGACACAGACCCACAAGGACACTCACGGACTGCGAAGACCGCTCCTGCCGTCCGTGTTCGTCTCTTGTTTCGTCCGTGTTCGTCCGTGTCAGCCCTGCCCCGCCCGGGCGGCCAGCCTGAAATAACGCGGCGAAGCCCCCACCGTCACCTCGACGCCGGCGGGGGCCGCCCTCTTCTCCCCATCCCTTTCGATCACCACCACGGCCGGCCGCGGTAGCGTGGCCTTCGCCGGCCGGTCCGTCGCGCTCCACCCCACGACCACCTCCGTGCCTGCGGGGCGCCGGAAGCGGTAGAGACGGGCGGGCGGAGGCGCAGACAGCACCTCCTCCAGACGGGCGCCGTCCAGCTCGCGGATCAGCGTCCTCAGGGCATGGAAGCTCGGCCGGCGGCGCGGGCTCGCGGGATCGGCGGCGGGATCGACCAGGCCGTAGCCGCGCGCCACCACCTGCCACCAGAAGACCCGCTCGATCAGTCCCATGCCCAGCGTCAGCAGGTAGTAGCGGACGAGGTAGTCGGCCTGCGCCTCCTCGTCGACCGCGACGTCGCGGCCGGCCGGTGAATGGGGACCTTCCCGCAACGGCCAGTTGACCTCGGTGATCCAGCAGCGGGCGGCTTTTTCGTGGGTCACGTTGCGAGCCGTCTCGGCGATCGCCCGCAGCAGCAGCGCCTTGTCCTCCGTGTCCAGCCCGGCCTGGCGGTTTTCCGGCGCGCCCCGGCGGTCGACGTAGAGCAGGGCGGAGACGGCGTCGAACCGGAAGCCCGGGTTCCGCAGGTTCAGCACGGCGGCGGTGACGTGATACTCGAAGTCGATCACCGCGGGGCCGAGGAGCTGAACCTCGGGCCAGCGCCGGAGGATCTCCTCGGCGGACCGCGCCAATTCGAGATACTCGCGCAGATTCCAGATCCCCCACTTGCTCCGGTTGATCGCCTGGCCGATCTGGAAGCGCCGGCCATACGGCGTGAAGCGGGGAGCGATCGCCTCCAGGGCGCGGCGCCAGCGGGCGGGATCGCGCACCAGATCGCGGTTCTGCGGCAGGGCGAAGGTCACCTCGAGACCGCGGGAGTGAAGCTCGCGGGCCAGCTCCTCTTCGGCGCCGTGGTCCTCCTCCCAGAGGTGGAGGCGCAGCAGCACGTGGCGCACCCCCAGCTCCTCGATCAGCGCGAGCAGGCCACCGGGGTTCTCCGGCCAGGGACGGACGCCGACGCCGAGGCCGGCGAAGTCGACCGGCGCGGCGTGGAGATCCCGCTTGAGCTCCCGATACCGCCGCCGGATCCGCGGCAGCGCGCCGGCGACCACCGCCGCCTCCACGCCGTGTGAGCGGATGTCGGCGAGGCGGACCCGCAGCTTTTCGAGCCGCCCGGCGTGCTGGTGGGGCTGGTCCGAGAGGTGATCCCACACCGCCTTGTCGCGCACCCCGGCCCCTTCCGGGGCGGCGGGGATGTGGGCATGCGCGCCACGCGGCAGAAGCAGCCGCTTCAGCCGGTCGCGGGTGCCGCGCGCTCCCTTCTTGGCGTCGTTCTTCCAGCGGAAGCCGTGATGATAGACGAGGTAAAGGGCCAGGTAGAGTCCGCGGCGGAGTCCGGGGGCGGGCGCGCCCCAGTAGTTCCGCAGCAGCAGCTCCTGGTGCTCGGGGTTGAAGAGCGCCAGGCGCGAGAGGTCGCGCAGCCGCTCGGAGACGCTGAGGGGGCGGCCCATCCGCGTCCGGTTGAGGTCCACGAGGTGGATCTCCGCGGGGCGGCCGTCCGCGCCGAAGCGGAGGAGCAGGTTGCCGCCGGAAAGGTCGCGGTGCCAGAAACCGGCATCGTGCAGACGCCGCGCGAACCGCCCCAGCACTTCGACGAAGGCGGGGAAATCGGCCTCGGGAAAGCGCTCGGCCTCCTCGCCGGCATTGGCGGCGCGGAAGAGGTAGCGTGCCTCGGTGACATCCGGCAGGTAGCGGCAGACGTAGAGGGACGGCCCCGCCGCGGTCGCCGATTCGATCCGCATCACCGGCGCCGGCGTCGCGATCCCCGCCGCCAGCAGGGCGTTGGCGATCCGCCAGCTCTTCTCCGCCTTGCTCCCTTGCAGCCGGCGCTTCAGCCGGTCGCGACGGGTGCGGTTGCGGTACTGCTTGACGACCACTTCGAGCGGCCCGTCGGCGGTCTCCAGCCGTGCCAGGTAGAGGTAGTTGCGCCCCGAGTGGACAGTCTTCAGGGCGGCGGCGGGATCGGCGAGAGAGCCGACGGCCGCCGCGAGGTCGGCCGGGCGGACGCCGGCCGCCAGCTCGCCGGTCCAGCCGGGAAGGGAGAAGGGCACGGTCTGGATCGTCAGACCTCCACGACGTCGAAACGCTCGTGGTGCAGCTCGGGATCGCTCTGGATCAGGATGTGGACCCCGAGCGAGCGCTCCAGCTCGTCGAGGATCGCCCGCTCCTCCTGCTGCAGGGCGCGGGCGATCTCGGGATGGACCCGCAGCAGCAGCTCGGCGTTGGCGATCCGCCCGCGCAGGTGGAGCAGCTCCTTGCGCAGGTTGAGGCAGATCGTGGCGTTGGACTGGATGCGCCCGCGGCCGGAGCAGTAGGGGCAGCTCTGCGTGAGCAGACGCTCCAGGTTGGCGCGGCTGCGCTTGCGGGTGACCTCGACCAGGCCGAACTCGGAGATGTTCAGCACCTTGGTCTTCGCCCGGTCCTTCTTGATCTCCCCTTCGAGGCTGGCGAAGACCTGCTGGCGGTGCTCGGCTTCCGTCATGTCGATGAGGTCGATGACGATGATCCCGCCGAGGTCGCGCAGGCGGATCTGGCGCACGATCTCCTGGACCGCCTCCAGGTTGGTCTGCAACACGGTGTCCTCGAGGTTCGTGGCGCCCACGAAGCGGCCGGTGTTGACGTCGATGGCGACCAGCGCCTCGGTGGGGTTGATCACGATGTACCCCCCCGATTTGAGCCAGACCTTGCTCTTGAGCGCCGCCTCGATCTGCTCCTCGATGCCGAACTGCTCGAACAGCGTCGCCTTCTGCTGGCGGAACAGCTTGACCTTGGAGACCAGCCCCGGCTGCACCTGGTCGAGGAACTCGACGATCCGCTCGTAGGTCTCCTCGCCGTCCACCCAGAGGACGGCGAAGTCCTGGCGCAGCAGGTCGCGGACGATCCGCAGGGCGAGGTCGAGGTCCTGGTGGAGGAGCGTGGGAGCGGAGACCTTGCCGGCGCGCTGGCGCACCTTCTCCCAGAGGCGGGAGAGGTAGGTGAGGTCGCTCTCGAACTCCTCCGGCCCCTTCTCCTCCCCGGCGGTGCGGACGATCAGCCCGCTCCCGCCGCCGGCCGTCGTGGGGAGCTGCTGCAGGATCGTGAGGAGGCGCTCGCGCTCGGCCTCGTCCTCGATCCGCCGCGAGACGCCGAAGTGGCGCACGGTGGGGAGCAGCACCAGGTAGCGCCCCGGCAGGGTGACGTGCGTGCTGATGCGCGCCCCCTTGTTCGGCAGCGGGTCCTTGACCACCTGGACGATGATCTCCTGGCCCGCCTTGAGCAGGTCGTCGATCGAGGGCGAGACCTGCGGCGCGTGGTTGTTGTTGAGGTCGTCGGAGCGGCCGTCGTCGAGCTCCAGGTCCTCCATCGACTCGACGTCGCCGGCGACGTCGCTGACATAGAGGAAGGCGTCACGCTCGAGGCCGACGTCGACGAAGGCGGCCTGCATGCCCGGGAGCACCCGCGTCACCCGCCCCTTGTAGACGTTGCCCACGAGCCCCCGATGGCGGTGCCGCTCGACGAAGATCTCCGTCAGGCGGTCGTCCTCCAGGACGGCGATCCGGGTCTGATGCGGATCGCTTTCGATGAGCATCTTGAGGCTCATGGCGGAGGGTAGTGTATAGGAAGCGGCGACCGCCGCCCGAACCCTCACCCCTGACCCCTCTCCCGTCCCCTCCCACCCTCCCTCACCGGGAGAGGGGCACCACCGCCCACCCCCTCGAATCCTGCCGTCCTTTGTCTTTCTCCCTCTTCTCCCGGTGAGGGAGGGTGGGAGGGGACGGGAGAAGAGGGCCGGGGTGATGAGGGCCTACCGGTTCACGTACCGCCGCAGGTCGACGCCCAGGATGATCCCCAGCGAGATGAAGTTGATCATCGTGAACGAGCCGCCGTAGGAGAGGAACGGCAGGGGGATGCCGGTGATGGGGACGAAGCCCACCACCATCGAGCTGTTGTAGAGCACGTGGAAACAGGTGATCGAGATCAGCCCCACGACCAGGATGATGCCGGCGCGGTCGCGCGCCCGGACCGCGATCCGCGCGGCGCTCGAGATGTAGAGCGCGTAGAGCCCCAGCACCGTGATCACGCCGAGGAACCCCCACTCCTCGGCCAGCACGGAGAGGATGAAGTCGGTGTGGCGGGCGGGAAGGAAGCGGAGCTGGCTCTGCGTGCCCTGCATGTACCCCTTGCCCAGGAGCTCGCCGGAGCCCACGGCGATCTTGCTCTGCCGCACCTGGTAGCCCGCCCCGAGGGGGTCGGTCTCGGGCGCCAGGAAGGTGAGCACCCGCTGGCGCTGGTACCCCTTGAGGCCGAAGGTCCAGAGGCCGGTGACGAGGACCACCCCGAGCAGGACCGCGGTCACCAGCAGGCGGACGCGGATGCCGGCCACCAGCAGCATGCCGATGAGGAGGGGCGCGTACATCGCGGCGCCCCCCATGTCGGGCTCGACCGCCACCAGCACCATCGGCACGCCGACGATGACGAGGGCGGTGGCGATCTGGCGGATTTCGAGCACGCGCAGGTTCAGCCCGGCGAGATAGCGGGCCAGGAAGAGGCCGGTGGCGATCTTGGCGAACTCCGACGGCTGGAACTGGAAGGCGCCGATGCGCAACCAGTTGGCCGCGCCGCCATGCTTGGCGCCGAAGCCGAGCACCCCGATCAGCGAGACGATCCCCAGGCCGTAGAACACTACCGAGAGGTCGAGCAGCACGTGATAGTCGATGCTCATGAAGATCACCATCAGCGCCAGGCCGATCGCCACCCAGCCGGCCTGGCGGGGGAAGTAGTCGACCGCCATCTCGGAGCTCGCGCTGTGGACGGTCGCCAGACCGATCGCCGCCAGCAGGAGGGCGGAGAGGATCAGCCCGCCGTCGATCGAGGAGAGCAGCCGCAGCCGCGGCCGCTCCTCAGGGACTGGGTGACTTCCCGTTATCGATCCCGAAATACTTTGCATAGAGCGCCTGTGCGATCGGCGCGGCCACCTTGGAGCCGCCGCCGCCGTGCTCGGCGAAGACGGTCACCACCAGCTCCGGATTGTTCGCCGGGGCGAAGGAGGTGAACCAGGCGTGGTCGCGGTATTTGAAGGGGAGGTTGTGCTCTTCGGTGCGCTGGGCCTGCGCGATGACCTGCACGGTGCCGCTCTTGCCGGCGATCTCGACCCCCGGCAGCCGGGCCGATCCGTAGCCGGTGCCGCCGGGCTCGTTGACCACCCCCCACATGCCGCCGCGCACGGTCTTCAGGGCGTCGGCGTCGAAGGGCACGTGCTCGGGGGGCGGCAGCCTGGCGTCCTTGAGCAGATGGGGGACCACCCGGTAGCCGCCGTTGGCCACCATGGCGGTCATCTCGGCCATCTGCAGCGGGGTGACCAGCACGGGACCCTGGCCGATCGAGACCGAGATGGTCTCGCCCGGATACCAGGGCTGCTTGCGCACCTTTTCGCTCCACTCCGGATCGGGCACGTTGCCGCGCTTCTCGCCCTGGATGTCGATGCCGGTGAGCGAGCCGAGGCCGAACAGGCGGGCGTAGCGGGCGATCTTCTCGATCCCCATCTTCTGACCGAGCGTGTAGAAGTAGATGTCACAGGAGAGCTTGATCGCCGAGTGGGCCTCGACCGTCCCGTGCCCCCCTTTCTTCCAGCAGCGGAACGGGCGGCCGTAGAACACCTTCGAGCCGCTGCAGGTGACCGGGGTGTGGTCGTCGAAGATCTTCTCGGTGAGGCCGGCGGTCGCCATCACGATCTTGAAGGTCGAGCCCGGCGAGTAGGTGTTCTGGATCGCCCGGTTCTGCAACGGATGGTTGGGGTCGTCGATCAGCGCCTGCCAGTCGGCCTGCTGGAGGCGGCGGGCGAACAGGTTCGGGTTGAACGCCGGCGCGGAGACCAGGGTCAGGATCTCGCCGTTGCGCGGATCCATGGCCACCACGGCCCCCACCTTCTCCGGGCCGTCGAGCCAGCGGGCGGCCTCCTGCTGGAGATCGAGGTCGATCGACAGCGTCAGGTTCTTGCCGGGGACCGCCGGGATGCTCTTGTACTCCTGGAGCAGCTCGCCGCGGCTGTCCACGACGACCACCCGCTCGCCGTCCTTGCCGCGCAGCTCGGCGTCGTAGGTCTGCTCGATCCCCTTCTTGCCGACCGGATCGCCCGGCTGGTAGACGCCGTTGCCTTCCCGCAGCTCGTCGACCGTCGGTTCACCCAGGTAGCCAAGGATGTGGGCGGTCTGCTCGCGATGCCGGTAGAGCCGCTGGTGCTGCACCTCGACCTCGAACTCCGGGTACTCCAGCCCCTCGACGCCGAAGCGCGCGACCTGCGAGAGGGAGAGGTTCTCGGCCAGCAGCACCGGCTTGAACACCGGCACGCCGTGATACTGGTGGAGGATCTGCTGCAGGTCGGCGACCGGCCGGCCGAGCACGCCCGCGGCGTACCAGAGGCTGTGGTCGAGGCTGGTCGCCCGGCTGCGGTCGATCATCAGGCTGTAGCTCGGGACGTTCTCGACCAGCAGGCGCCCCTTGCGGTCGAAGATCAGGCCGCGGGGCGCCTTGATCGGCAGCTTGCGCAGCCGGTTGTTCTCGGCGAGCTCGCGGTAGTAGTCGCCCTGGACGAGCTGGGTGAACCAGAAGCCGGCGGCGATCGCCACCAGCACTCCGGTGACGACGGCGGTCAGCACGCGGACGCGGCCGACCAGATCATCTCGATGCTCACGGACCACCTGCATGATGCTGCCTCGATCTCTGCTGAAGTTCGCTGCGACGCTCGCGGCGTCTCACCCGAGCCGGAGCCGGTTCATCCGGCCGCGGCGGCGGGCCTCCGAAGAGCTGCGCCAGCGCCCCGTCACGACGTAGACCGCCATCCCCAGGACCCCGCACGCGACCGCGCGGACGGCCGCCCAGATCGGGCTGGGCGACTCCGGCGCCGGGAGCAGCAGGAAGGCGAGGCCGACGGCGATCGCCTGCTGGAGCGCGGAGGCGAAGCTGACCAGCGCCAGCACGCCGCTCGGCCGCTGGATCACCAGCCGCTGCGCCAGGCGCGCCGTGACGTAGCCGATGATGGTATCAGCGAAACCGAACAGGCCGAAGGGTCCGCTGGTGAGCGTGTCCTGGAGCAGGCCGACGAGGAGGCCGACCAGCAGCCCCGACAGCGAGTTCCCCCGCAGCCCGTGCAGGGCCACCACCACCAGGAAGACGTCGACGGCGCGGGCGAAATCGGGCCAGAGCCGCACCCCCACGAAGTGGACGAGCGCGGCGAGGGCGACGGCGGCGAGGAGCTTAAGGCTTTCCACTCGGGCGGGCCTCTTTGAGGAGCGGCGGCACGGCTTGATAGTCCAGCAGGTAGACCTGGTCGAGAGTGCCGAAGTCGACCGCCGGAGCGACCTGGATGCGATGGAAGAGCTGTCCCCCCGGCTCGACGGAGACGACGGTACCGATGGGGATGCCACGCGGATAGACGCCGTCGATGCCGGCGGTGAGCACGCGGTCGCCCGGCCGCACGTCGGCCTGCAGCGGCACGTATTCGAGCTCCAGCGCGCTCCCCCGCCCGCCACCACGCACGACCCCCTGGCGGCGGGTGCGCAGGATCATGCCGCCGACCCCGGCGGCGCGGTCGGTGATGAGCTGCACCTTGGCGTAGGAGCCGGCCACGCTGTAAACCCGGCCGACCAGGCCGTCGGGCGACAGCACCGGCTGATTCGTCCGCGCCTGGGCGGCGCCGGTATAGAGGATCAGGGTGCGCAGCCAGGAGGAGTGGTCGGCGTAGACGATGTCGACCGCCCGCACGCTGCCGGCGGGGGGAGTGGGGTAGCGCACGGCGTCGCCCAGGCGCTTCATCTCCCCCTCGGCGTCGGTGAGGCGCAGCATGCGCAGGCGGAGGGTCTCGACCTCGCGCCGGAGCTGCCGGTTCTCGTCGAGCAGCGTGCCGCGCAGCTTGACCCCCTCGCGGGCACCGGCGAACCCGGCCGGGATCGAGGCGACGCCGCGGGCCATCGGCCCCAGCAGGCGGAGCCCGAGCCTCTCCAGCCGCGTCTCGCCGGCCCGCGCGCCCTGGATCGCCAGGTACACGAGCTGACCGACCAGCACGACGATCAACACCCAGCCGGTGCGGCGCTCGTCCACGGCTTCAGGACCGGTTCGGAAAGACGGTTACCGGATCGAGACCTTGCGCAGCAGATCGATGTCGGAGAGCACCCGGCCGGTGCCGAGCACCACCGAGGCGAGCGGGTCCTCGGCGAGCACCACCGGCAGGCCGGTCTCGTCGCGCAGCCGCTGGTCGAGGTTGCGCAGCAGCGCGCCGCCGCCGGAGAGCACGATCCCCTTGTCCATGATGTCGGCCGACAGCTCCGGCGGGGTGCGTTCGAGCGCCATGCGGACGGCCTCGACGATCGTCGCCACCGGCTCCGCCAGCGCCTCGCGGATCTCCTCGTCGGAGATGGTCAGCGTCTTGGGCACGCCCTCCACCAGGTCGCGCCCCTTGATGTCCATCCGGAGCTCCTCCTTGAGCGGGTAGGCGGAGCCGAGCTGGATCTTGATCTGCTCGGCGGTGCGCTCGCCGATCAGCAGGTTGTACTTGCGCTTCAGGTACTGGATGATGCCGACGTCCATCTCGTTGCCGGCGATGCGCACCGAACGGCTGTAGACCGTGCCGGCCAGCGAGATCACCGCGACGTCGGTGGTGCCGCCGCCGATGTCGACGATCATGTTGCCCGACGGCTCTTCGATGGGCAGCCCGGCGCCGATGGCCGCCATCATCGCCTGCTCGACGAGGAAGACCTCCGAAGCGCCGGCCCGCATCGCCGAGTCGCGCACCGCCCGCTTCTCCACCTGGGTGATCTCGGAGGGGACGCCGATGACGATCCGCGGGTGGACGTACATCTTGCGCCCATGGGCCTTCTTGATGAAGTACTCGAGCATCCGCTCGGTCACCTCGAAGTCGGCGATGACGCCGTCCTTCATCGGCCGGATCGACTCGATGTTGCCCGGCGTGCGGCCGAGCATCTCCTTGGCTTCGATGCCCACGGCCACGATGCGGTTGGTGAGCTTGTTGATGACGACGACGGAGGGCTCGCGCACGACGATCCCTTGGCCGCTGGCGAAAACCAGCGTGTTGGCGGTGCCGAGGTCGATGGCCAGGTCTTTGGAAAAGTAACGCAGCAATGAGGCGAACGGCATCAGCCTTCCTGATCCTTCTTCTGAAAGCCCGCCGCGGAATGCGGTGGCGGCGGGAGCGTTAAAGGGAACGACATCGTCCTTTTCAGGGATTTTCTACGAAGACGCGGTGCCGGTGGACGGTCTCGGTCCCCCAGCTGTTCCGGGCGCGGACCTCGATGATGTTCCAGCCTTCCTTGGTCAATTGAACCGTCTTGGTGAAGCTGCCGTCCGGATTGATCTTGACCTGCTCACCGTTCACCTCCACCGCCGCCCCCGGCTCGCTACGGCCGTTGACCATGAAGATACTACCGTAGGTTTTGATGTCGTCGAGGTCAAGCGCCGGTGGATTCGCGTCCGGCTTCTCGCTGGCGGCGCCGCGGGCGGCGGAAGCGACGCGGAACTTCCGCGGCTCGCTCCACGGGCCCTGGAGGCCGTCGGCGCCGAAGGCGGCGACCCGCCACTGGAAGCTCCCCTCGCCGCGCACCCCGAGGGTGGCCCGCGTCCTGGTGCGGTTCTCGGCGTCGATGACGTTGTCGACGAAGAGGTGGTTGCGGGAGACCTGGAGAGCGTACCGGCTGGCGCCGGGCACCGGCTGCCAGGCGAGCACCAGCCGCTTGGTCGCGGCGAGGTCGACGATCTGGTCGTCCACCGGATCGATCGGATCGGGGCGGGCGGGCATCGCCTTCGGCTCGGAGAGCTGGCCGCCGTTCTGCACCACCTGCTGGAGGGGGCCGACCTGACGCTTCACGCCGCCGGCGGACGCCAGCTCCATGCTCCCCCGATAGGCGCCGAAGCGACCCTGGCTGGTCCCCTTGTCGACGGCGACGTAGGCCTCCGACGACTCCTTGACCCGCGCCGTGGCGCCCGGCGTCTTGACGTTGCTCGAGCTCTGCGAGGTGCTCAGGTTGACCCAGCCGTATTTCATCTCGATCGACTGCTCGGCGCCGCCCCCCGCGCCGCCGCTCCCCGGCGAAACGATGAACTGGGTGTTCGGCCGCACCGTATAGAGCGTGCCGTCCTGGAACATGATCTCGGCCGAGCCGTTGTCCGCCGTGCGCACGGCATCGCCGGACTGGAGCTGGACGCGGCTGCGCGCCTCCTGCCAGTCGCCGCCGTCGCCGCGCCGGTACTCGACCTCGCCCTGGAGAGTGGCGAACTGCGCCTGGCCGGCGCCGCCGCGCAGCGCCAGCGCGTCGAGGATCGATTGCAGCACGTCGCGGCTGCGCCGGCCGCTGATGAGGGCGCCCCCGAAGTCCCGCGCCGTCAGCTTGCCGCGGGCCTCGCCGAGGCTCTGGCGGGCCGACTCGTACTCGGAGGCGAAGCTCGTCGCCACCCGCTTCTCGTCGCTCAGACGCGCGCGCAGCGCCTCGGCCTGGGCGATCACCGCGCCGGCCTCGCGCTGCTGCGAGTCGAGGTCGTAGCGGCGGTAGAGCAGAACGCCCAAGGCCACCAGTCCCAGGATCAGCAGGAGCAACCCCCAGGTCTTCAGGGTCTCCACCGAAACGCTGTACCAGTCCTTCCCCGGTCGATCAGCCTTCTGAACGGGCTGGGCGGGCACTTCAAATCCCTTTCATGTAGGAGCGCGAATATAACACGGAACGTATTCCTCGAAAGGAACGTTGCGCCGGTTCGCCCCTGCTCGCCTCCTTCGTGTGCGCGCCTGCGGCGCTGCCAGTCGGCTGCGCGGGGCGAGCCGGCGCAACCGGGCGGGGTTGTGCGGGCGGCGCGGCACTGCTAAAGTGCCGGGTTCCTCCTGAAGGAGTCCGTTTATGCTCAAGGTATTTCGCGACAACCTGAAAAATCTCGCCTGGATCCTCTGGGTGATCATCGCTCTGTTCGTGCTCGCGCTGGCCGCCGACTTCGGCTCCCGAGCCCCTGGGCGCGGCAACGAGAACGCGGTCGCCCGGGTCGGCGGCGAGACGATCTCCCGCCAGGAGTTCCAGCGCGCCTACCAGAACATGACCAGCATCTACCGGCAGGTCTACGGCGACCAGCTCTCGCCGGACATCGAGAAGCAGATGTACCGGCAGACGCTGACCCAGACGGTGGTGCAGAAGATCCAGACGCTCGAGGCGCGGAAGCTCGGCCTGACCGTCAGCGACGCCGAGCTGCGCGACCAGATCCTCTCCTTCCCGATCTTCAAGGACGAGCAGGGGCGCTTCGTCGGCGAGCAGGCCTACGCCCGGGTGATCCAGGAGGGGCTCCACACCACCGTCTCCGACTTCGAGCAGGAGTTGCGCGACCAGCTCTTGCTCAAGAAGCTCACCGACGCCCTCGCCGCCAACCTCTACGTCAGCGAGGACGAGATCCAGCGCGCCTACCGCGACCAGGTGGAGCGCGCGAAGATCCGCTACGTCGAGCTGCCGCGCGCCCGCTTCGCCCAGCAGGTGACGCCGGCGCCGAGCGAGGTCGCGGCCTACTACCAGGCCCATCAGCAGGAGTTCAAGCTCCCCGAGCAGCGCGACGTGGCCTACCTGCTGGTCAACGGCACCAGCGCCAGCCCGCTGGCCGGCCAGGCCCAGGTGAGCGATCAGGACCTCCACAGCTACTACGACGCCCACAAGGGCGACTATGCCCAGGAGGAGCAGATCCGAGCCCGCCACATCCTGGTGATGGTCAACGACCAGCGCAATGACGCCGCCGCCGAGGCGCGCGTCCGGGAGGCCCAGAAGAAGCTGGCCGCCGGCGAGGACTTCGCCAAGGTGGCGGCCGAGTATTCGGACGACACGGCCTCGAAGGCGAAGGGGGGCGACCTCGGCACCTTCGGCCGCAACCGGATGGTCAAGGAGTTCGAGGACGCGGCGTTCAGCGCGCCGATCGGCAAGGTGGTCGGACCGGTGAAGTCCAACTTCGGCTATCACCTGATCGAGGTCACCGCCAAGCAGCCGGGCGGCCAGCAGCCGTTCGAGGCGGTCAAGGAGCAGATCCGGGCCCGCCTCACCGCCGAGCGCACCCGTCAGGTCGCCGAGAGCCGCGCCAGGGACCTCGCCACCAAGCTCGCCGCGCAGAAGCCCGCCAATGCCGAGGCCCTGAAGGCGATCGCCGCCCAGAACCCCGGCGCCTCCTTCGGCCAGGCCAAGGTCGGCACCACCGATCCGATCCCCGGCCTCGGCGCCTCCCTCAACGCCACCGCCTTCTCGCTCAAGAAGGGCGAGGTCTCGCCGGCGCTCCAGGTGCCGCAGGGGTGGGCGATCGTCTACGTCAACGACGTCATCGCGCCGCACGCCCCCGAGCTCAAGGAGGTCGAGGACCGGGTGAAGGCGGCGCTGGTGAACCAGAAGCTCCAGCAGCTCACCCTGCAGAAGCTCGAGGACGCCCGCAAGCAGATCGCCCAGGGCAAGACGCTCGACCAGGTCGCGGCTGAGCTCGGGGTGCAGGCCAAGGAGACTCCGGAGTTCGGCGGCCAGGGGGGATCGATCCCCGGCCTCGGCTACAACCCCGAGCTGGTCAAGGCGGCCCTGGCGCTCCAGGCCGGCCAGGTCGGCGGCCCGCTCGCCGACGCCCAGGGGGGCGTGCTGTTCCAGGTGACCGACCGCAAGGGTTGGGACCCCAAGCAGTATGCGGCCAACCGCGAGCAGACGCGCAAGACCCTCCTCCAGCAGCGGGTGTCAGGCGTCGAGGGGGCGCTGATCGAGAAGCGGCGGCGCGACCTCAACGTCACGTTCGACCAGCAGTTCCTCGATCAGCTCGGCATCGCGCCCCCCTCGGAAGGGTAGGTTTCGACAATCCTTCCATGATCGGCTACCTGCAAGGCACCCTGCTCCGGTCCGACCCGGAGCGCCTGCTCCTCGACGTGCAGGGGGTGGGCTACGAGGTCAACGTGCCGCTCTCGACCTGGTACGAGATCGAGAAGCAGCGCGAGGGGCCGATCCGCCTGTTCATCCATACCCACATGCGCGAAGACGGCATCGCCCTCTTCGGCTTCTGGACCGAGCGCGAGAAGGCCCTGTTCGAGAAGCTGATTGGGGTCAACGGCATCGGGCCGCGCCTGGCGCGGGTGATCCTCTCCGGGATGCCTCCCGAGGATCTGCTCGAAGCGATCGCCCGCGGCGACCTCGGGCGGCTGGGGACCATCCCGGGCGTCGGCAAGAAGACCGCCGAGCGGATCGTGCTGGAGCTGCGCGAGAAGATGCGCGCGCTGGCCGCCGAGCTCCCCGAGACCGCCGGCGCCCCGCCCGCCGACCAGGACGTGGTCTCCGCCCTGGTCAACCTCGGCTACAAGGCCGCCCTCGCCGAGCGGGCCGTGGCCGACGTCCGCCGCGAGAAGCCGGACGCCGCCTTCAACGACCTCCTGCGGGCCAGCCTCAACCGCCTCTCCCGCGCCTAGACCCTCGCCGGGAGAGGGGGAGAAGCGGCTAGAATGGCGCCATGTCCGCCGTCGAAGATCACCTCCTCTCCGGCGTCCCGGACCCGGAAGACCTCGGGGTCGAGCCGTCGCTGCGCCCGCAGCGGCTCGAGGAGTACATCGGGCAGAAGAAGGTCATCGACAACCTGCGGGTGTTCATCCGCGCCGCCCGCGAGCGCCGCGAATCGCTCGATCACGTCCTCCTCTTCGGCCCCCCCGGCCTCGGCAAGACTACCCTCGCCAACATCATCGCCGGCGAGATGGGGGCGCCCCTGCGCACCACCGCCGGTCCGGTCCTCGAGCGCGCCGGCGACCTCGCCGCCATCCTCACCAACCTCGATCCCGGGGAGGTGCTGTTCATCGACGAGATCCACCGCCTGGGGCCGACCGTCGAGGAGATCCTCTACCCCGCCCTGGAGGACTTCCGCCTCGACCTGGTGATCGGCCAGGGGCCGGCCGCGCGGACGGTGAAGATCGACCTGCCGCGGTTCACCCTGGTGGGGGCGACGACGCGGGCGGGGCTGATCAGCGCCCCCTTGAGGGCGCGCTTCGGCATCGTCCACCGCCTCGACTTCTACCGCCCGGAGGAGCTGACCGAGATCATCCTGCGCTCGGCCCGCCTGCTCGGCGTGCCGGTGGACCCGGCGGGCGCCGCCGAGATCGCCCGCCGCAGCCGGGGGACGCCGCGCGTCGCCAACCGCCTGCTCCGCCGCGTGCGCGACTTCGCCCAGGTGGAGCGCGCCAAGTCGATCGACCTCGCGGCCGCCCGCGGCGCCCTCGCCCTGCTGGAGGTCGACGAGTTCGGCTTCGACGACGTCGACCGCAAGATCCTGACGGTACTGATCGAGCACTACGACGGCGGCCCGGCCGGCATCAAAACGCTGGCCGTCTCGGTGGGCGAGGACGCCGGCACGCTCGAGGACCTCTACGAGCCCTACCTGGTCCAGGAGGGATTCCTCCAGCGCACCCCGCGCGGGCGCGTCGCCACCCGCCGCGCCTACCAGCACCTCGGCTATCCGCAGCGCCCCGGCACCTCGGGGACGCTGTTCTGACCTTCGCGATCCACCCCTTTCCATGCGCCGCGCCGCGCTGATCTACAACCCGCGGTCGGGGCGCCAGCGGCATGGCGAACGGCTGGAGGCGATCCTCGCCGCCCTGCGCGCCGGGGGGTTCGAGGTCGAGCCCGTCCCCACGGAGTCCGCCGGCCAGGCGACCGCGCTGGCCCGCGCGCGGCGCGAGAGCTCCGAGGTGGTCTTCTCCTACGGCGGCGACGGCACGGCGCGCGAGGTGGCGGCGGGGCTGCTGGGGGGGCCGGCGGCGCTCGGCGTGCTCCCCGGCGGCACCGCCAACCTGCTGGCGCTCACCCTCGGGCTGCCGCGCGATCCGGTGGCCGCCGCCACGCTCCTTCCCGGCCTGCCGGCGCGGCCGTTCGACGTCGGCCTGGCCGGCGGCCATCCGTTCCTGATGATGGTCTCGGCCGGCCTCGACGCCACCCTGCTCGCCTCGCTGAACACCCGGCTCAAATGGCGGTTCGGCAAGGCCGCCCTGGTGGCGCACGGCCTCGGCGAGTGGTGGCGCTACACCTATCCCGCGCTGGAGCTGGTCGCCGATGGCGAGCGGCTCGACGCCACCTTCGCCGCGGTGTCGAACACCCCCTACTACGCCGGCGCCTTCCGGCTGGCGCCGGACGCCCGGACGGACGACGGCTGGCTCGAGCTCACCCGCTTCCACGGCACCGGCCGGCGGGCCACCCTGGGCTTCATCCTCGACCTGCTCCGCTCCGCCCATGTCGGCCGCCGCGATGTCGAGGTGCGGCGGGTGCGCGAGGTGACCTTCGCGGCGCCGGCCGGCGCGCTCGCCCAGGTGGACGGCGACGTCTGCCAGGAGCGCCTCCCCTTCGCCGTCCGCCTCGCCGCGGAAAGGCTGCTCGTGCTCGCGCCCGGCCCGGCGCCGGGCGTGCGACAATCCTCAGCCAACGCCTGAACAAAACGCTGTCGAATCGAAAGGGGGAGTGGATGCTGAGGAAGCTGATGCAGACGGACGACGACGTAGGCATGCTGATCGTGCGGGTCTTCCTGGGGCTCGTCATGTTCCCCCACGGCGCCCAGAAGCTGCTGGGCTGGTTCGGCGGCCACGGCTTCTCCGCGACCCTGCAAGGGATGACGTCGATGGGGCTACCGTCGGCGATCGTCCTGCTGGTGATCCTCTTCGAGTTCTTCGGCGCGCTCGGCCTGATCACCGGCTTCCTCGGACGGATCAGCGCCTTCGGCATCTTCTGCGTGATGGTGGGGGCCATCTTCACGGTCCACCTCCACAACGGCTTCTTCATGAACTGGGAGGGGACGCAGAAGGGAGAGGGGTTCGAATACCACCTGCTGGCGATCGGCATGGCGCTCGCCGTGATGGCCCGGGGGAGCGGCCGGATGTCGATCGACCGCTCGCTGACGCCCGACCGCGGGATTTACCGGTAGATTGAGGGCGACCTACAACCTTCGCCCAACGTCGATCCTTCCCGGAGGTCGTAGGGGCGACCTGCGGTCGCCCTCCTACCCCTGGCGCATGAAGTGCCACCGGAGGTCGCCGTCCTGGCGGCGGTAGACCTCCGGGTGGATCTTCGGGGCGAGGCGGTGGAGGAGCGAGCTCACCGATTCGCCCCGCGCCGCCGCCTCGATCGCCTCGGCGGCGTCGCTGCCGGCCTTGCTGATGTAGGTCTGCCAGACCGCCTGCCGCACCGAGACCGAGCCCATCGAGAGGTTGGGCGTCCGCGCCACCCCCTTGCGGAGCACCGCGAGCTTCTCCTTCAGGCTTCTCTCGTCGTCCATCGGCTCGCGCTGCCAGGGGGTGTAAGGCTTCGGCACCAGCACGTTGACGCCCAGGTGGATGTTGCCGATCAGCCCCTGCTTCGGCAGCTCCTCCAGCATGATCGCCCGCGCCTGGTTCGCCAGGGCGAGGATGCCGTGGATGTCGTCCATCGTCTCGTCCGGCAGGCCGACGATGAAGTAGAGCTTGAGCGAGGTGAAGCCGTGGCGGAAGATCAGCCGCACCTTCTCCAGCAGGAAGGAGTTGGGGATCGGCTTGCCCATCTTCACCCGCAGCTCGTCGGTGCCGGTCTCGGGGGCCAGCGTGATCGAGCGGTCGCCCGAGTCGTGGAGGGCGCCGAGTACCCCCTCGGTCACCGCCGGGATGCGGATCGACGAGACCGAGGTGCGGAAGCCCAGACGGTTGGCCTCGCGCAGGATCTTCTCGATGTCCGGATGGTCGCCGACGGCGGTGGCCACGAAGCCGAGCTGGTCGGTGACCGGCCGGGCGCGCTCCAGCGAGGCGAGGATGAACTCCGTGGGGTGCCAGCGGAAGCGCCCCATGCCGAAGCTCGCCCAGCAGTAGCGGCACTTCTCGGGGCAGCCGCGCGACATCTCGATCAGGAACTTCTCCGAGAACTCGGTGTGCGGGGTGACGATGGCGGTCGTCGGCAGGTGCCCCGGCTGCTTCATCTGCTCTTCGGTGAGCTCCAGCTTGTTGAGCTTGGGGAGCTCGTCCCCCTCCTCCTCGGCGTGGTGGAAGGCGGGGACGTAGAAGCCGTCGCGCGCCGCGACCCGCTCGATCACCGCGTCCCGGCTCTCTTCCCCCTCGAGGGCGGCGAGCAGCTCCGGCAGGACGTTCTCGGCGGCGCCGATGGCGAACACGTCGACGAATTCGGACATCGGCAGCGGGTTGATCGAGGCGCACGAGCCGCCCATCACGATCACCGGGTCCCAGGGGCCGCGGTCGCGCCGGCGCAGCGGGATCTTCGCGCGGTCGAGCATCTGGAGGAGGTTGACGTAGTCCTCCTCGAAGGAGACCGAGAAGGCGACGCAGCCGAAGTCGTTGAGGCCGCGCCCGCTCTCGACCGACACCGGCATGCCGGCGCCGTCGGTGAAGAAGCGCTCGCAGGCCCACTCCGGCCGGCGGTGGATCAGCTCGTAGGCGCGCTGGAACCCGAGGCTCGACATTGCCACGTGATAGCTGTTCCCGTACGCCAGTGCCAGCCGGTAGCGGGCGTGGTGCGAGAATGCCTCGACCGGCCGTTCGGCGGCGCGGATCGCGGACCAGTCGTGAGCGGAGGAAGAGCGTTTCATAGGCGCAAGAGAGTACAACCCGGAAAGGGAGAAGGCGAATTCCTGGGGAGGGGGAGGGGGGAGCAGGACGATCACGGACTGACACGGACCTTCCACGGACGAAATTGCTCTTCGTCCGTGGGAAATCCGTGCTGGTCCGTGCTCGTCCGTGTCCTTCTTTCCCTACGCCACCAGCCGCCAGGCGAGCCGGAGCGCGCCCAGCCCCAGCCGCCTTGGCGGCAGGGTGCGGGCATGGATGCCCAGCAGGCGCGAGAACAGGGCGGGCTCGGCGGCGAGCGCGCGGATGGCGCGGGCGCGCAGTCGGGGGCGCCGCTCCATGGCGAGGACCACGCCGGTCATCAGATTGGGGAGGCGGTTGATCCGCCGGTGAGCCGCCGGATAGCCGGCGAGGTCGCCTCCGATCAAGGCCTCGACCAGCGCCGCCGACTCGTGGAGCGCCACCGCCAGCCCCTCGCCGGTGATGGCGTCGAGATACCCCGCGGCGTCGCCTACCAGCGCGACGTTCCCCTTTGAGACGACCCGGGCGCGCTGGCGCAGGGGGCCGATCCCACGGTCGCGCGAGGAGGTCGGGACCCCGGCGAGCCGGGCGGCCAGCGACGGGAAGCTCGCCAGGAGATCGTCGAATCCCCCCTTGCGGCCGCTCCAGAGAAGGGCGACCCCCACCTCGTCCGCGGCAACGGGGGTCACGTAGGCCTCGCATCCCGGCCCCCAGGAGACCTCGACGAAGTCGCTCCAGGGCGCCGTCGCGTAGTGCCGCCGCACGCCGAAGCGGCGGAGGGGGGCCTCGCCGCCGTCGAGCCCCGCCCACTGCCGCACCGAGGAGCGCAGACCGTCGGCCCCCACGATCCAGCGCGCCGCGATCGTCCCCTGATCGGTCTGTACGCCACCCTCCGCGAGACCCATCGCCTTGACGCCCCAGCGCAGCTCGACGCCCACCTCCCCGGCCCGGCGGACGAGCGCCGCCTGCAGCTCGGTCCGCCGCACACCCAGCCCTCCCGAGTGCGGGAAGACCCCCTCGGCGACGGTGTCTCCATCGAGATAGCGGATGCCGCGGAAGGCGACGCCGCGCGGCTCGACGCCGATCTCGCGGAGCCGCGCCACGGCGTCCGGCATCAGCCCCTCGCCGCAAGCCTTGTCGATGGGCGGGACCGCGCGGTCGAGGACGGTGACGGCGAGGCCGGCGAGCCGCGCCCGGATCGCCGTCGCCAGCCCGGCCGGGCCGCCGCCCACGATCAGGACGTCGGGGGCGCCGCTCATCCCTTCTCCAACCGCATCCTCGCGAAGGCCAGGCTGGAGCGCGCCATGGCGCCGGCCAGGTGGAGCGGGGTGACGGGAGCGGGCGCCTCCAGCTCCCCTTCGAGGTAGAGGCGCAGGGCCTCTCCCCGGCGGAGCTTGCCGGAGGAGGTGCGCGGGAGGGTGCCCGGCGCCAGCACCACGACGCGGTCGACGGCGAGGCCGGTGGCGCCCAGGACCGCCGCGCGGCAGCCGTCCGCCAGGGCCTGCCGCTCCGCCGGGGCCGCCGCGCGCGACGCCTCGACGAACAGGGCCAGCACCTCGCCGGGGGCTTCCTCCGGCAGCCAGCTCGCCGCCACCGCGCAGCCGGAGCGCACGCCGGAGACTCCGTCGACCGCGCGCTCGATCTCCTCCGGCGCGTAATTGCGTCCACGCAGAATCACCACCTCCTTGGCGCGGCCGGTCAGATAGAGCTCGCCGCCGAGGAGGAAGCCGAGGTCTCCCGTGTCCAGCCACCCCTGGCGGAGCGCACGGGCAGTGGCCTCCGGGTCGCCGAGATAGCCGTCCATCAGCGACGGCCCCTGGGCCCACACCCTCCCCACCTTCCCCGCGGACAGCTCGCGCCCCGCCTCATCCACGATCCGCAGGCGGAATCCGGGCACCGGGCGCCCCACCGAGACGATCTCGCGGCCGTCCGCGGTCTCGCGGGCGACGCGGTCGTGGGAGAGCGACTCGCGGTCGAAGCGGCGGCCACGGAACGGCCGGCCGAGGTCCGAGAAGGTGACGGCCAGCGCCGCCTCCGACAGGCCGTAGACGGGGGTCAAGGCCTCGCGCCGGAACCCCCAGCGCGCGAAGCGGTCGCAGAAGGCGCGCAGCACCGAAGGGGCCACCGGCTCGGCGCCGTTGAGCGCTGTCCGCCAGCCGGAGAGGTCGACACCCTCCATCTCGGCGTCGGAGACCCGGCTCACGCACAGGCTGTAGGCGAAGTTGGGGGCGGGCGAGATCGTCGCCCGGTAGCGCGAGAGGGTGCGCAGCCAGAGCGCCGGCCGGGCCACGAACAGCTCCGGCCCCAGCAGCGTCAGGGTGGCGTCGCGCGACAGCGCCGGGAAGACGCAGCCGATCAGCCCCATGTCGTGGTAGAGCGGCAGCCAGGAGACGCAGCTATGGCGGAGCTCCTCGCTGTCGCGCCAGAAGCCGTTCAGGATCTCGACCTGGGCCGCGATGGCGCGGTGGCTGAGGGCGACCGGCTTGGGATCGACGGTGGTGCCGGAAGAGAACTGGATCAGGCCGAGGTCGGAGGGCGCCGCCACGGCCGGTTCGAGATCGCCCGAGTCGCGGGGAAGCTCCGCGATCGTCCGGCAGCCGAGCTCGGGGGCCGCCTCGGCGATCGCCTCGCCCAGGATGCGGCGCACCCGCGAGTCGGCAAGGACCAGGCGGGATCCGGACCGCGACAGCAGGCGCGCCGTGCGGTGGAGGTACTCGGCCATCCGCCCCAACCGGACGGGCGGATAGAGCGGCACCGGCACGGCACCGGCGAGCAGGACGCCGAAGAAGGCGTCGAAGAACTCGATCCCGGTGGGGAAGATCAGGGCGACGCGGTCGCCGCGCCGCAGGCCGAGGCTCCTCAAGGCCCCGCAGACGGCGAACGCCCGCTCCCGCACCTCCGACCAGCCGAACCAGATGGCCGACTCGGAGCGGTCGACGAAGCGGAGCCCCCCCTCGGGCCGGAGCCCCGCCGCCAGCAGCCAGTCGACGAGGGTCGGAGGGTCGGGGGTCAGGAGATCAAGCATCGAGCTTCTTCCGCACGGTCGCGACGAGGTCGCCCACCGTCTCGATGGCCCCCTCGTCCAGTTCGTCCAGCCGGACCCGGAAACGGTTCTCGACCTCCATGGCCAGCGTCAGCAGGCGGACCGAGTCGAGCCGCAGGTCCTCGACCAGCCGCATGTCCGGCGTCAACGGTTCCTGCCAGCCGAGATGGCGGCGGGCCACCTCCGCGATGCCGGCGAGGACCGCGGCGTCGTTCATGGGCTCTCCGGGGCTCCAGGCATCAAGCGGGAACGGCCAGCAAATACGGTGCCGTAGTCGGACAGCCGGGAGAGTGCCGCCTCCTCCGCGCGGATGCGGACCCGCAGGATCAGCCCGTTGAGGACGCTGAAGACGATCGCCGTCAGCCACGCCGAATGGACCAGCGGCAGGGCGAAAATCTCGGTGATCACCGCCAGGTAGTTGGGGTGGCGCAGGAACCGGTAGGGCCCGCCGGTGACGGGAGAGGAGCCTGGCAGCACGAGGATGCGGGTGGTCCAGCGGCCGTCGAGCGTGGTGATCACCCAGTAGCGGAGACCCGTGGCGAGGACGATCAGGATCAGCATCGGGATGCCGAGCCAGGGGAGGAACGGCCGGCCGAGGAGCCAGACCTCCAGAGGGCAGCAGACCAGGAACGCCGCGTGCTGGAGCACCATCCACCGGTAGTGCCCCGGCGCCGCCTCGACCCCGCCGCGCGCGACCAGCGCCCGCCGGTTGCGCTCCGCGATCCGCAGCTCGATCAGCCGGCCGAGCGCGACCAGGGCGACGAGGAGGGTGAAGAGGACGCGGGTGTCGAGGTGAGCGAGGGTCAAGATCGTCCCCTCACCACCGCAACAGCACCAGCTCCGAGCAGAACCCCGGCCCCATCGCCAGCAGCACTCCCCAGCTTCCCGCGGGCGGCCGGTGGTTGGCCAGGGTCTCTTCGAGGACGAGCAGCACCGAGGTCGAGGAGAGGTTGCCGACCTCGCGCAGGCTCCGCCAGGTGACGTCCAGCGCCCCGGGGGCGAGCTCCAGAGACTCCTGCATCGCCTCCAGCACCTTGGGGCCGCCGGGGTGGCAGACCCAGGAGGTGATGTCGGCGCGGGTCAGGCCCTGGTCGGCCAGGAAGGCGTCGACGTCCGGCCGCAGCTTCTCGCGGGCGACGACCGGGACGTCCCCCGAGAGGACGATCTTGAAGCCGGTCTCGGAGATGTCCCAGCCCATCACCCGCTCGGTGTCCGGATAGAAGACTGAGCGGGTGGCGACGACGCGCGGGCCGTCCGCTTCCCTGTCGCCCCCGGTCACCACGACGGCGGCGGCGCCGTCCCCGAACAGCCCGGAGGCGATGAGGTTGGGGATCGAGAGGTCCTCCGGCTGCAGGGTCAGCGAGCAGAGCTCGACCGAGAGGAGGACCGCCACCTGGTCCGGAAAGGCGCGGACGTAGTCGGCCGCCCGCGCGATCCCCGCGGCGCCGGCGACGCAGCCGAGGCCGAAGATCGGCATCCGCTTCATCCGCGGCGGCAGGCCCAGGCGGTTGATCAGCCGCGCGTCGATCGAGGGGGTGGCGACGCCGGTGACGGTGACGAAGATCAGGGCGTCGACGTCGGACGGCGCCAGCCCCGCCCGCCCCAGCGCGTCGAGCACGGCGGCTCCCCCGACCTCCTGCGCCACCCGGATCCAGGCGTCGTTCGCCTTTCCCCACGTGGTGAGGCCGGCGTACTCGTCGATCGGCAGCGCCAAGTGCCGGCCGCCGACCAGCACGTGCTGGTGCAGCCGCTCCAGCCGCTCGGTGTTGAAGTGGCGGTCCTTCCACCGCTCCCGCAGAGCCGCGAGGAGCGTCTCCTGGTCGTAGTAGTTGGAGGGAAAGGCCTTCCCGACGGCGGCGATCTTCAAGGCCGCAAAAGGCTAGCACAGACCCTGCCAGCCCCCCTGCGTCAGGGCTTGACGGGTCCCGGCGACTGGCGTATTCTCGGAAAATTGAACGCGTTCATTTTTATCCGAGCGCTCTGGAGGCTTCGATGAGCAGCTTCGCGCCGTTCCTGCCCCTCGTCACCCTGATCGCGATCGCCGGCGTGATCCTCTACCTCTACCGGGTCCCTCGCGCGCTGGGGGCCTGGGAATCCGCCCTCCTGACGTTGGCGCTGTCGATGCCGCTCCTGCTGTTCGGCATCTACTCCCTGGATCACTACGGCCTGGGAATCTTTGTGGCGATGCCCTTCATGATCGGCTTCGTCTCGGTGCTCATCCGCGCCCGGCACGCCCCGGAGCGGTCCTGGAAGGAGTGCCGGAACGTGGCGCTTGGCTCGACACTGCTGGTGGGCGCCGCCGCTCTCCTGGGAGGCGTGGAAGGGATCGCCTGCCTTGTTATGGCCTCTCCTCTCGCCCTGTTCCTGGCCTTCGTGGGCGGGATGCTCGCCTACTCGATCCGGGGAGGGTTCTGGCGGCGGCCCTCCTCGCCCGCTCTCCTGCTGATCGTGCTCCTGTGCACGCCCCTGCTGATGGGGGCGGAGGCCGCCATGCCGCGGCAGGCCCCGGTCTACGAGGTCCGTACCGCCGTGGAGATCGACGCTCCGCCGGAAACCGTGTGGCGGAACGTCGTGTCCTTCCGGCAACTGCCTCCTCCGGACGACTGGCTCTTCCGCACCGGGATCGCCTATCCGGTCCGCGCCGAGATCCGGGGGCATGGGGTCGGCGCCGTCCGCACCTGCGAGTTCTCGACCGGCGCCTTCGTCGAGCCGATCGAGGTCTGGGACGAGCCCCGGCGGCTGGCCTTCCGGGTCACCCGGAACCCCCCGGCCCTGCGGGAGCTGTCGCCCTACGGCGGCATCCACCCGCCGCACGTCCAGGGCTTCCTCGTCTCTCGGCGCGGCCAGTTCCGACTGATCGCGCTCCCCGGCGGCCGCACGCGGCTGGAGGGGACGACCTGGTACCAGCACGGGCTCTACCCTGCCGCGTACTGGCGGCTCTGGTCGGACGCGATCCTCCACCGCATCCACCTCCGCGTGCTGGAACACGTCAAGCGGCTCTCGGAAGAGAGGAAAGCCGCTATAACAATGTTGGAACCGGAAAAACAATGTTTGCGGGCTTCAAACAATGTTTGGGCCGCTAGAACATTGTTTGACGGCCCGAAACATTGTTTGAAGCCGCCAAACAATGTTTGAGCCCCGGAAACAATGTTTGACGGGAAAAAACAATGTTTGAAGCCCTCTTTGTCCCCAAAAGAGGCCGGAAGGCGGCTTCCCTGGTTTACGCTATGATCTGCGCGCTTTGAGACGCTTCCTGACCTTCGCCCTGCCGCTCCTCGTCCTGACCATGGGGCTCTTCCGCTTCGCCCTGGAGGAGCTGCGGCTGGCGCCCGATCCGGCGGTTCTCTCGCGCTCCACGGTCGCCGCCCTGCCGGGATGGGTGATGCTCGCGACCTGGATCCTGGAGGCGGTGGGGCTGGCGGCCCTCTACCTGCTGATCGTGGGGCGGGGCGGATCGCGCTGGGCGGCGGGCCTGCTCGCGGGGTGGATCGCCTGGGTCTTCCGCGGTCCGCTGCTGGTGGTGACGGTGGTCGGGCTCGCCGGCCTCCCCCCGCGCCCCTGGTGGGGGATGGCGTTCTCGTGGTGGATCCTCTACACCCTCTGCGGCCTGGTGCTGGGCGGCGCCGCGTCGGCCGCGCGCCTGCAAGCCTGAAGGGCGCCTCATCTGAAATCGGGCGAAAGCCGTAGTATCCGTTGGAAGCCATGCGACCGACCTCGTCACCCACGCTGCTCGTCTTCACTCTCGGAGCCCTCCGGGAGAGCGCCCGGCGCCCGCTGGTACCAGCCGAGCTCCGGGAGCTGGAGATCGGGCTGCGCCAGGAGTGCTTGACGGCGGCCCTGGCGGCGGGACGAGCCTGCGGCTGCCGGCTGGAAGTCTCCTCCCCGACGCCGCTCCCCCTGCCGGACGACGCCCGCAACGTTCCCCAGCAGGGCCGGGACTTCGGCGCCCGGCTCGAACGGGCGATGGCGAACGCTTTCGCGCGGGGCGCCGGCCCGCTGCTGGTCGTGGGGAGCGATGTGCCCGGGCTCGCCGCCCAGCACCTCGAGGCCGCGCTGAGCCTCCTCGAAGCCGATCCGGAGAGGGTGGTGATCGGACCCAGCCCGGATGGCGGCTTTTATCTCCTGGCGTCCCGCCGGCCGGTGGAGGGCCTCGCCAGCGCCGCCCGCTGGTGCCGGCCCGGGACGCTGCGCGACCTGCTCCGCTTCCTCCGGGCCGCGGGGCGCCCCGTGGTGCTGCTCGCGCCGCTGAATGACCTCGACCGCCCGGCCGACCTCGAGCGCTGGCTCGCCGTTTCGACGGTCGACACCCGCTGGCGGCGGCCGACCGCGCGCCTCCGCTCGGCCCTCGCCCGGCGGCTCCGGCCGCTCTGGCTTCCAGCGGCCGGCCTCCCCAACGCCTGCTTCGTACCCATCCTCTCGGGACGCGCTCCGCCCGCTCCACTTTCGTTCTAGCCGCAGCTTTCCCGGGATGGACCGGCGGCGATTCGCGCCGCGAGCGCCATCCTCTCTCGAACCGCTTTTTCAGAGGAGCCACCCGATGGTAGGGATGGAAGTAGAAGACGTCGTCCGCGAGCGCTATCGGCAGGGGGCCCAGGAGCGCGTGGCCGACCTCTGCTGCCCGGTCGATTACGACCCCCGCTATCTCGCCGTCATTCCCCAGGAGGTCCTCGAACGGGACTACGGCTGTGGCGACCCCAGCCGCCACCTACGGGAGGGGGAGACCGTCCTCGACCTCGGCAGCGGCACCGGCAAGATCTGTTTCATCGCGGCGCAGGTGGTGGGCGCGGCGGGACGGGTGATCGGCGTCGACATGACCGGCGAGATGCTGGCGGTGGCCCGCCGCAACGCCCCGGTGGTCGCCGAGCGGCTGGGCTACGCCAACGTCGAGTTCCTCCGCGGCCGCATCCAGGACCTGGCGCTGGACTTCGACCTCCTCGACGAGGCGCTGGCGCGGCAGCCGGTGACCAGCGCCGAGGCGCTGCTGCGCGCCGCCTCGCTGGCCGACGAGCTCCGCCGCACCCGGCCGCTGATCGCCGACGGCTCGGTGGACGTGGTGGTCTCCAACTGCGTGCTCAACCTGGTGGACGCCGGCGAGAAGGCGCGCCTCTTCCAGGAGATCCACCGCGTGCTGCGCCGCGGAGGCCGGGCGGTGATCTCGGACATCGTCAGCGACGAGGAGGTGCCGCTCGCCTTGCAGCAGGACCCCGAGCTCTGGAGCGGCTGTATCTCCGGCGCGCTGACCGAGAGCGGCTTCCTGGCGGCGTTCGAGGACGCCGGCTTCCACGGCATCCGTATCCTCGAGCGGCAAGCCGAGCCCTGGCGCACCGTCGCCGGCATCGAGTTCCGCTCGCTCTCCGTCGAGGCGTTCAAGGGCAAGGAGGGGATCTGCCTGGAGCGCCGCCAGGCGGTGATCTACAAGGGACCCTTCCGCGAGGTGCTCGACGACGACGGCCACCGCCTGCGCCGCGGCGAGCGCCATGCCGTCTGCGACAAGACCTTCCAGCTCTACGGGCAGGAGCCCTACCGCTCCAGCTTCGAGCTCGTCGCGCCGCTGGCGGCGGTGCCGCTCGAAGCGGCGCAACCCTTCGACTGCTCCCGCACCGCCCTGCGTCACCCCAAGGAGACCAAGGGCCAGGATTATCAGGTGACCACGGAGGCCGGGGCATGCTGCGCGCCTGGAAACTGCTGCTGACGGCGGGGGCGACCCTGGCGGCCACCTCGCTCCTGGGGGCGGCTCCGGCGCCGCTGCGGGTGAACGGCTCGACCACCATCAACCCGGTGGTGGTCGAGGCCTCCGAGATCCTGCGCAAGGAGCGCGGACTGGTGATCCAGGTCGACACCCAGGGGGGGAGCTCGGGAGGGATGGCCGCGCTGGGCGAGGGGCGGGCCGAGGCGGCGATGGTCTCGCGGCCGCTGATCGACGAGGACCGCGCCCACTATCCCAAGGCTCGGTTCGAGGGTACCCGGATCGGCCTGGACGGGGTCGCTCTCGTCGTCTCCCGCGATGTCTGGATGGGGGGCATCCATACGCTCACGAAGGCGCAGCTCCGCGGCCTCTACGAAGGGAAAGTGAAGAACTGGAAGGAGATCGGCGGGCCGGACCGCCGCGTGGTCTTCTTCAACAAGGAGGCCGGCCGCGGCACCTGGGAGGTGTTCGCGCGCTGGCTCTACGGCGATCCCAAGGCGGCTCCGCTGGTCAGCCTCCCCGAGGTGGGCTCCAACGAGGAGGGGCGGAGCAAGGTGACGGCGACGCCGGGCTCGATCTCGCAGCTCTCGGCGGCCTGGGCGGACGGCAAGAGCATCTTCGCCGTCGGCATCCGGCGCGATGACGGCAAGGTGATCTCGCCGACCTCGGCCGCCATCCTCGACGGCAGCTACCCGCTCTCGCGGCCGCTGCTGATCGTCACCAACGGCCCGCCGCGGGGAGCGGCGAAGATCCTCGTCGACCTCCTGGTGAGCCCGCGCGGCCAAGCGCTGGTGCGCAAGAGCGGCTACGAGCCGGTCGCCGGAGCCCACGGCAAGTGAGGAGCGGCGGGCGCCGGCCGCTGGAGCTGACCCGGCTCGCCAGCCTGGGCTTCACGGCCCTGACAGCGCTCACCTTCCTCGGCATGCTGGCGCTGTTCGCCGTGCAGAGCCTGCCGGCCTGGCGGCAGGCGGGGCTCGGCGACCTGGTCGGCAAGCGCTGGTTCTTCCGCGTCCACGAGTTCGGCATGCTGCCGATGGTCTACGGCACCCTCGCGGTGTCGGCGGTCGCCCTGGCCGTCGCGGCGCCGATCGGCATCGGCACCGCCTTCCTCACCGTCGAGGTGCTGCCGCGCTGGGCGCGGCTGCCGGTGAAGACGGCGATCGAGCTGCTGGCCGGCGTGCCGTCGGTGGTCTACGGCCTGCTCGGCGTCCTGCTCCTGCGCGACTTCGTGGTCCGCCTGCTGGCGCCCTGGCAGCCGCTGAGCGGCGACACTCTGCTGACCGGCGGCCTGCTGCTGGCGGTGATGATCCTCCCCACAGTGATGACGCTCGCCGACGACGCCCTCTCAAGCGTCGCCGCCACCCAGCGGCTGGCCGCCCGCGCCCTCGGCCTGACCCGGGCGGAGACGGCGCTGCGGATCGGACTGCGGCAGGCGTTCCCCGGCCTCGTCTCGGCCCTGCTCCTCGGCCTCGGCCGGGCGCTCGGCGAGACGATCGCCGTCTTCCTGGTGATTGGCCGGCAGGACAACCAGTGGCCCGAGCGGCTGCTCTCCCTGCTGCCGCTCACCGCCGCCGGCCAGACGCTCACCACCAAGCTCGGCGGCTCCGAGACGTTCATCGCCTACGGCGACCCCCTCCACTGGGGAGCGATCATGGGGCTGGGGCTGGTCCTCTTCGTGGTGGTCGCCGCGGTCAGCGTCGCCGGCGCCCGGCTGGCGACCTGGGGGAGCGGCCGTGCGTAGGTGGCTCGACCGCGGCTTCTGCGCCGCAGCGGCGGCCTGCGGCGCCCTCGCCTGCGCGCTCCTGCTGGGGGTCGCCGGCTCGATCGTCTGGCGCGGCATGGCGGTCCTCGACTGGCATTTCGTGAGCCGCCTCGCGGCCGGTGGCGGCGGGACCGGCGGCGTCCTCTACGAGATCCTCGGCACGCTGATCCTGGTCGCCACCGCGCTGCTGGTCGCCGCGCCGCTGGCGACCGGCGTGGCGCTGGTGCAGGCCGTCTACCTCGACGCCCACCGCCATCCGCGCGCCCGCCGCTGGCTGTTCATCGCCCTCTACGCGGCGAACTCCGTGCCCTCGGTCCTCTTCGGGGTCGCCGGGCTGATGGTGTTCAGCCGCTGGCTCGGCTGGGGCAAGTCCTGGCTCGCCGGCGGCATCCTGCTCGGCCTGATGATCCTGCCGACCGTCAGCGTCGCCCTGATCGAGCGCCTGCGCGGGCTGCCGCACAAGTACCTGGAGGCCGCGACCGGCCTGGGGCTGTCGCGGTCGCAGGTGGTCTGGTCGGTGCTGCTCCCGCAGAGCCTGAGCGGCCTGGTCTCCGGCCTCCTGCTCGGCCTGGCGCGAGCGGCGGGCGAGACCGCGCCGATCCTGTTCGCGGCGGCGGTGTTCTCCGGCGCCGGCCTTCCCGCCGGCATCCGCGACAGCCCGGTGGTCGCCCTGCCGTACCACATCTTCGTCCTCGCCCAGGACTCGCTCGATCCGGCGGTCCAGGACCACCTCTGGGGGGCCGCGGCGGTGCTGCTGGCGCTGGTCTTCGCCCTCAGCCTGCTGGCGCTGCCCGCCCGGCTGCGCATCCACGAGGAGGCGAGGAATGCTTGACGCGCTGGCCCCGGAAGCTCCGGCAAGCCTGGAGACGGCGGCGGCGGAGCCCGTGCTGGAGGCACGCCGCCTCTCGGTCGCGGCCGGCGGGCGATGCCTGCTGCGGTCGATCGACCTCCGCGTCGAGCCGCGCCGGGTGCTCGGCATCCTCGGCCCCTCCGGCGCCGGCAAGACGACGCTCCTGCGCTGCCTCAACCGGCTGATCGACCTCACCCCGAGCCTCGCGGTCTCCGGCGACGTTGAGCTCCTGGGCCGCTCGATCCGCGGCCCCGGGGTCGACGTCGACGCGCTACGCACGCGGGTCGGCATGCTCTTCCAGCAGCCGGTGGTCTTCCCCGGCAGCATCGCCGACAACGTCATGTTCGGCGTCCGGCACACCCGCCGGCCCCCACGCCGTGACTGGCCGGAGCGGATCGAGCGGGCGCTCCGCGAGGCGGCGCTCTGGGAGGAGGTCCGCCACCGCCTCCGCGAGCCGGCGGCGAGCCTTTCCGCCGGTCAGCAGCAGCGGCTCTGCCTCGCCCGCGTCCTCGCCGGGCAGCCCGAGGTGCTCCTGCTCGACGAGCCGACCAGCGCGCTGGACGCCGGCGCGACCGCGGCGATCGAAGAGCTGATCCTCCGCCTGCGCGAGCGGCACGCCATCGTCCTCGTCACCCATGGGCTGCGGCAGGCCCGCCGCGTCGCCGACTCCCTCGTCTATCTCGCTGTCCGCGACGGCGCGGGGGAAGTCGTCGAGAGCGGCCCCTGCCAGAGCCTCTTCGCGCGCCCCCGTACGCCGGAGCTGGCGCGCTATCTCTCCCGGGAGTCCGCATGAACGCCCCCCAGGTCGCCCTCAACTCGCTCGACACCCTCTGGTTCCAGGTCGGGGGCACGGTGTGCAATCTCGCCTGCACCCACTGCTTCGTCTCCTGCTCGCCGACCAATCACACCCACGAGGCGCTGAGCCTGGCCGAGGTCGAGCGCTACCTGGAGGAGGCCGCGCGCCTCGGCGTCCGCGAGTACTACTTCACCGGCGGCGAGCCCTTTTTGAACCCCGAGATGGAGGCGATCCTGGCTGCGACCCTGGGGGTGGGGCCGGCGACGGTGCTGACCAACGGCCTGCTGCTCGATCCCGACCGCTGCGCCCGGCTCAAGGCGCTCGCCGACGCCACCCCTTACTCGCTCGACTTCCGTGTCTCGCTCGACGGTTGGGACGCTGTCAGCAACGATCCCATCCGCGGCGCCGGGACCTTCGAGAAGATCCTCGCCGGCATCCGCAGCCTGCACCGGGCCGGCCTCAACCCGGTGATCACGGTGACCGAGGTCTGCGAGGGGGCCGCCACCGATTCGGGCAAGGAGCGCTTCTTCTCTCTGCTGCGGTCGATGGGCATCGAGCGCCCGCGGCTGAAGGTCCTCCCGGTCTTCCGGATCGGCGCCGAGGCCGAACGCGGCGGCGCCTACGAGAGCTGGCAGCGGCTACGCGAGGGGGAGGTGCCGGAAGGCGGGTGGGACCATCTGCAGTGCAGCTCCTGCCGGATGGTGACCGACCAGGGCGTCTGGGTCTGCCCGATCCTGGTCAACGAGCCGGAAGCGAAGATGGGCGAGACCCTCGCCGACACCCTCGGCGCCTTCCCCCTGGAGCATCCGGCCTGCTGGACCTGCCACGCCTACGGCGTGAGCTGCCGGACCTGAAGGAATCGGACCGATGTCGTATCGCCCTCCCAAGGATCTCGACGAGCAGGCGCGCCAGGCGCGCGCCAAGCTGACCGCCCACCGCGGCATGGCGACTTGGGGCGAGAAGATCGTTCCCCTCGGCGACTTTCGGAAGGCCGCGGCCGGATCGGGCCTCATCCTCTCGCCGGAAGAGCGGGAGGCCGCCCTGCGCTCGCGCACGGCCCCGCTCGCCGATCCCACGCCCGTCGAGGGTCCCTGGTCGCGGATCGCCGTCTTCGGCGGCGTCTACAACAACCACTTCGCTCTGCTGGAGCTGCTGGAGGACGCCACCCGCCGGGGCGCCGAGGCGATCTACTGCCTCGGCGATCTCGGCGGCTTCGGCCCCACCCCCGAGACGGTGCGGCCGCTGCTCGGTCAAGGGAGCGTGCTGGCGATCCAGGGGAACTACGAGGAGTCGCTCGCCGCCGGCCGCGAGGACTGCAACTGCGGCTACACCGATCCGCGCGACAATCACTTCGCCGGCCTCTCCTACGGCTATACCGAGCGGCGCTGCTCGGACGATTTCAAGGCCTGGATGGGGGGGCTCCCCCGGCGCCGGAGGGTGCGGGTAGGCGACCGCGAGCTGCTGCTGATTCACGGCTCGCCGCGGCGGATCAACGAGTTCCTCTTCGAGAGCACCTCGCCGGTGCCCTTCCTGGAGGTGCTGCTCGACCAGAACCGGTGCGACGGCATCCTGGCCACCCACACCGGCCTCCACTGGCACCGCCGCCTTCCCTCGGGACGGGACGTGGTCAACGTCGGCGTCATCGGCCGCCCCGCCAACGACGGTGCCACGCACGTCTGGTACGCGATGCTCGAAGCGCGCGAGGGCGGTCTCGGGGTCGAGCTCGTGCCGCTCCCCTACGACCACCAAGCGCTGGCCGCCGAGATGCGCGCCGAGGGCCTGCCCGAGGAGTTCGTCGCGACGATCCTGACCGGCTGGTGGACCACCTGCCTGGAGATCCTGCCCGCCCGCGAGCGCGCCGCTTCCCGTTTCTGAGGAGGATTCCGCATGTCAAAACCTCGCATCGCTATTTTGGGAGCCGGGCCCACCGGCCTCGAAGCCGCGCTCGCCGCCGCCGAGGCCGGCCGGCCGTTCACGCTCTACGAGGCGGCGCCCACCGTCGCGGGAAACGTCCGCGCCTGGGGGCACGTGCGTCTGTTCACGCCGTGGGAGATGAACGTCTCCCCGCGCATGCGGCGCCATCTCGAAGCCGCCGGCCGGGAGGTCCCCGCCGGCTCCGAGTGCCCCATCGGCGACGACCTCGCCGCGCGTCTGCTCAAGCCGCTCGCGGCGCTGCCGGAGATCGCGCCGAATCTGCGGCTGGGCACCCGCGTGATCGGCATCGGCCGCGAAGGCCTCCTCAAACACGAGGAGATCGCCACCGCCGAGCGCGGCCGGCACCCCTTCCGCCTCCTGCTCGCCGACGCCTCCGGCAGGGAGTGGACGGAAGGGGCTGACGTCGTGATCGACGCCACCGGCACCTGGGGACACCCCAACTCCCTGGGCGACGGCGGCATCCCGGCGCCGGGCGAGCGCTCGTTCGCGGACGACATCCGGCGCGACATCCCCGATTTCAAGGCCGAGCGGGCCGATTGGGCCGGCAAAACCGTCCTTCTCGCCGGCGCCGGCCACTCGGCGCAGACTGCCGTCCGCGCTCTGGCGGAGCTGGCGAAGGAGGCGCCGGGGACGCGCGTAATCTGGGCACTGCGCCATCCGAACCCCGCCTGGGGCACTCACGAAGGCGACCCTCTCCCCACCCGCGCCGGCCTCGCGACCTCGGCAATGGAGCTCGCCGGCGGCGCCTCTCCGGCCATCGAAGCGAGGCGCGGCGTGGTCGTCGAGGAGATCGGGAAGCCGGACCGTTTCGAGGTGACCCTCTGCAACGGCGCGGGGTCCGAACGGATCGCGGTCGACCGCATCCTCGCGCTGACCGGCTCGGTCGGCGACCACACGCTCTACCGCCAGCTCCAGGTCCACGAGTGCTACGCCACCTGCGGCCCCATCAAGCTGGCGGGAGCGCTACTCGGCGCGGGAAACGCCGACTGCCTCGCCCAGACCACCCACGGCGCCGACACCCTGACCAACCCCGAGCCCAACTTCTTCATCCTCGGCGCCAAGTCCTACGGGCGGAACAACACCTTCCTGATGCGGATCGGCTGGGAGCAGGTGACGGAGGTTTTCGGGCTGCTCGGGTAGACTCCTGCCTGATGAAGTACTTCGGCCAGCCCGAATTCCAGCACGGCGAGGTGCCGGCGGTGGGCGTCCTCCTGGCAAACCTGGGGACGCCCGACGCCCCGGACGCGCCCGCGCTCCGGCGCTATCTGCGCGAGTTCCTGCTCGATCCGCGGGTCATCGAGATGCCGCGGGCGCTCTGGTGGCTGATCCTCCATCTCTTCGTGCTCCCCTTCCGGCCGGCCAAGTCGGCCGCGCTCTACAAGAAGGTTTGGACCCCCGAAGGCTCCCCGCTCCTCGTCATTTCGAACCGGCAGGCGAGGGCGCTTCAGGACGTGCTGAGCCGCGAGGTCGGGACGCCGGTCCACGTCGCGGTCGCCATGCGCTACGGCAATCCGTCGGTGCGGTCGGCGCTGCGCGAGCTGGCGGCCAAGGGGTGCCGCCGGATCCTGGTGCTGCCGCTCTACCCGCAGTACGCGGCGGTGACCACCGGCTCGACGGTCGACGCGGTGGCGGCCGAACTGGTGACTTGGCGGTGGGTGCCGGAGATCCGGACGGTCCATCACTACCACGACGACCCCGCCTACATCCGGGCGCTGGCGGCGAGCATCCGGGAGGTCTGGGAGCGGGAAGTTGAGCCGGAGAAGCTCCTGTTCTCCTTTCATGGCATCCCGCAGCGCTACTTCCTGGCCGGTGACCCCTACTTCTGCGAGTGCCACAAGCTCGCCCGCCTCGCCGCCGAGGAGCTGCGCCTCCCCCGCGACCGCTGGCAGGTCTCCTTCCAGTCGCTGTTCGGCCGGGAGGAGTGGCTGAAGCCGTACACCGACAAGACGATCACGGCGCTGGCGAAGTCTGGGCTGCGCCGCCTCGACGTCGTCTGCCCCGGTTTCTCGGCGGACTGCCTGGAGACCCTGGAGGAGATCGACGAGCAGAACCGCGAGATCTTCCTCCACGCCGGCGGCGAGCACTACCGCTACATCCCGGCCCTCAACGACCGGCCGGACCACATCCGCGTCCTCGCCGACCTGATCCACCGCAACCTCCAGGGATGGGTGAAGACGCCGGAGGAGTGGAGCGCGGAGGAGGCAGGCCGCGAGGCCGCCGAGTCGCGGCGGCGGGCCGAGGCGATGCGGGCCGAGCCGGTCTTGGGAAGCTGATACCCTTGAGAATCCTTATAGGAGAAGCCGAAATGAGAGCCCTGAGATCCCTGGCGGTTTTTGGCCTGCTGACCTCCGCCGCGGGCGCCACGTTCGCCCAGCAGCTCGACCTCCCCCGTCCGAGCCCTAACGCCTCCGTATCGCAGACGGTCGGGGTCACCGAGATCACCATCAAGTACAGCCGTCCCGGCGTCAAGGACCGGCAGATCTGGGGCAAGGTGGTGCCCTACGGCGAGGTTTGGCGGACCGGCGCCAACGAGAACACGACGATCAAGTTCAGCACGCCGGTCCGGATCGACGGCCACGAGCTGCCGGCGGGCATCTACGGCCTGCAGACCCTCCCCACCGCGGGGGACTGGACAATCATCTTCAGCAAGGACGCCAACGAGTGGGGAGCCTTCAGCTACAAGGAGGCGGACGACGCGCTGCGCATCCAGGCCAAGCCGCAGCCGGCCGGGTTCCGCGAGCGCATGGCCTTCGATTTCGACGACGTGACGGACAGCGCCACGAAGGTCGTCATCCACTGGGAGAAGCTGGAGGTCCCCTTCACCGTCGAGGTCGACACGCCGAAGCTGGTGGCGGCCAAGATCAAGGACGCGGTCCGCTGGCAGACCTCCTACCAGGCGGCGAACTACTGCATCCAGAACGACACCTGCCTCGACGACGCCTCGCGCTGGCTCGATGCCTCGATCGCGCTCGACTCGAACTTCGCCAACCTGCGCGCCAAGGCCCTGCTGCTGGCCAAGAAGAACGACGGCAAGGGCGCGGCAATGTACGCCGAGAAGGCCCTCGCCGCTGCCAAGACCGCTCAGCCCGCTCCGAACCCGCAGCAGGTCAAGGATCTGGAAGGGATCGCCGCGGGCTCGAAGAAGGGGAAGTAGGAATCAAGCGATGACCGCCGCCGTGCGCTCGGCGAGCCAGGGGCGCAGGTCGACCACCTGATCCAGGCAGGCGAGGGGCTCCAGCTCCAGGAGCTCCTCGCGGCCGTGCCCGCCAGAACAGACGCCCACCGCGGGCGTCCGCGCGCTCCGCGCCATCTCCAGGTCGTAGGTGGTGTCGCCGATCATCACGGCGTCGCGCGGCGGCACGCCCAGCTCGTCGAGCAGGTCGAGGAGCATCTTGGGATGGGGCTTGGAGAAGGCCTCGTCGACGGTCCGCGTGGCATGGAAGAGCTCCCTCAGGCCCGTCTGGTCGAGGGCGTAGTCGAGGCCGCGGCGGCTCTTGCCGGTGGCGACCGCCAGCAGGTAGCCCGCGTCCGCGAGATCCCGCAGCAGCTCGCCGACGCCGGTGAAAAGGAGCGGCATGTCGCGGTAGGTGGAGTGCCAGTGCTCCCGGTACCCTTCCAGGACCTGGCCGAAGCGCGCCTCGTCGCAACCGGGGCTCAGAATCTCGATTGTCTCGCGGAGGCCGAGGCCGACCATGCCGCGGATGGCTTTCTCTGGGAGCTCGCCCAGACCGAGGTCGCGGATGGTCGCCTGGGTGCACGCCACGATCGTGCCGATGGAGTCCATCAGCGTCCCGTCCCAATCGAAGACGAGCAGGCGGAAGGGGTTGGCGTCGGTTGGCATCGCGAGGCCGGAGGGTGCCTCCGGAGGGCTCATAATGACAGACGGGCGCGGTGCGTTCAACCTTCGGCGTCGCCGTCGAAGGGAGTGCTGATCGACGGCGGCATGACGATCCGCCGCTCGATCCGGACGCCGGGAGGGACGACGGCGCCGAAGCCGACGATCGACTCGCGGACGATGCTCCCCTGGCCGATCCGGGCCCCCGGCAGCAGCACCGACCCCTCGATCCGCGCCCCCGTTTCCACCGTCGCCCCGGGCTCGATCGACGAGCGCCGCACCTTCACGCTGTCCTCCAGGACCACCTCCGGGGAAATCCACGAGCGCCGGCGGGCGAGAGTCCCGTCCAGGAAGCGCTGGGGCGTTCCCATGTCGTGCCAGAGTCCGCCGTCCACGACAGAGCCGATCACCTCTCCGGCGCCGAGCATCGGCTCGTAGAGATCGCGCACGATATCGGACTTTCCCGGTTTCAGGTCGGCGAGGAGCTCGGGGGAGAAGACGTGCGCGCCGGCGAAGACGTAGCGCCCGGCCACCTCTCCGAGCTCCGGATCGCCCTGCCGGAAGGAGAGAATCCGTCCGTCACGATCGACCCCCACGCCGCCGGCGAAACGCGCCGGATCGGGCCGCGAGGTGAGGAGCAGGGTCGAACGGGCGCCGCTCGCGAGGTGCCCGCGGATCAGCTTGCCGAAAGGCCAGTCGCAGAGGCTGTCACCGTTGACCAGCAGCACCAGGTCGGCGGGCGCGAGGAATTCCTTCAGCGGGTACAGCGCGCCGAGAGTGCCCAGCACCTCCGGCTCTTCCGACCAGGTGAGCGGCAGCCCCTGGTACGAGTCGCCGAAGCGCTGGCGGATCAAGTCGCCGAGATAGTGGAGGTTGACCGCCGCCGCCTCGCATCCGGCGGCGGCGAGCCGCGCCAGGATGTGGCCCAGAATCGGCACGCCGCGGACCGGCAGAAGCGGCTTGGGAGTGAGGTCGGTCAGCGGCCGCAGCCGCGTGCCCAGTCCCGCCGCGAGGACGAGAGCGCGGATCCTCCTACGCGGCATGGCTCAGGCGGAAATTAGCGGAAGACCATTTCGGGCGGCGCATCCGGGTGGTTCTTGAGGTACTCCTCGTAGAGCCGCAGATAGGAGCGGCGCTCCGCCTTCTCGGGATCGAAGCCGCAGCGCTTGGAGACGGTCTCCGCGCCGTCCCCCTCGAACTCGGCGAAATCGCCGATCGGCGTGTGGTCGAGAGCGATGGTGACGCCGCCCAACTGCCACTCCTCCCGCATCTTCTGGTAGCGGCGCACGACGCTGTAGCCGAGGTTCTCGAACAGGGCCATCGCCTCGTCGGAGCTCTGCACCTCGATCTCGCGCTCCTCGCGCACCTTGACGTTCCCCTCGATCCGCATCGGACCCTTGAAGGTCAGGCGAGCCCGGCCGCCGTCGGTGCGCAGGCGCAGGATGCGGTCCGAGGAGAGCAGCTCCTCGTTGCGGTCGAGAATCCAGTTGTCCTCGAAAGCCGAGGGGCCGACCCGCTCCGCCTCGAGCTCGATCAGCCGATCGCGCAGCTTGTCCAGCTCGACCTTGGGAAACTTGATCTCGCGTTCGAGATTGTCCTTGCTCCTCATAGGTCGCTCAAACGATCCAGCAGCCGTGCGACGGAGCGGATCCCGTTGTAGAAGTGACTGATGTTGAACTTCTCGTTCGGCGAGTGGAGCCCGTCGTCGTTCAGGCCGAAGCCGAGCAGCAGGACGGGGCACTTGAGGACCGAGGCGAAGGTCGAGACGATGGGGATCGATCCCCCCTCGCGGATGCGCACCGGCCGCGCGCCCCAGATCTCTTCCATGGCGTCGAGAGCGGCGTCGACGATCGGCCCCTTGACCTCGACGATGACCGCAGGGCCGTCGTGGAGCAGGGTCACCTCGACGGTCACCCCAGCCGGCGCCAGCGACTTGACGTGGTCGGCGAACTGCCGCGCGATTTTCTTCGGGTCCTGGTCGGGGACGAGGCGCATCGAGACCTTGGCGCCGCCCCAGGAGGGGAGGACGGTCTTCGCCCCCTTCCCCATGTAGCCGCCGAAGATGCCGTTGACGTCGCAGGTCGGCCGCGCCCAGGTGCGCTCGCGGGTGGTGTATCCCTCCTCGCCGAACAGGCTCGGCACGCCGAGCTCGGTCCGGTAGGCGGCCTCGTCCCAGGGGAGCTTGGCGAACTCCTCGCGCTCCCAGGCTTCGAGCGGCCGCACGTCGTCGTAGAAGCCGGGGATCAGGATCTTGCCGGTCTTCGCGTCGCGCAGGCCGTCGACGATGTGGCAGAGAGCGTTGAGCGGGTTCCACACCGCGCCGCCGAAGGTGCCGGAGTGCAGGTCCCGGTTCGGACCGGTGACCTTGATCTCCATGTAGCAGAGCCCCTTGAGACCGTAGATCAGCGACGGCTGACCGGGCGCGAAGAGCGACGAGTCGGAGATGACGACGGCGTCGGCCTTCAGCCGCTGGCCGCCGTCCTTCTTCACGTACGCGTCGATCGCCTCACCCCCCGCTTCCTCTTCCCCTTCGACCAGGAACTTGACGTTCACCGGCAGACTCCCGCGCTCGGCGAGCAGCGCCGCCACCCCTTTGAGGTGGGCGTAGGACTGCCCCTTGTCGTCCGTGGCGCCGCGCGCCACCAGCTTGTCCCCCTCGACCGTGGGCTCGAACGGCGGATTGCGCCAGAGCTCGATCGGATCGACCGGCTGCACGTCGTAGTGCCCGTAGAAGAGGACCGTCGGCTTGCCCGGCGCGCCCAGCCATTCGCCATACACCAGCGGATGCCCGGCCGTGTCGATCCGCTCGGCCGTCAGCCCCGCCTCCCGCATCTTGCCCACCAGGAAGTCGCCCGCGCGGAGCACCTCGTCCTTGAAATCCGGATCGGTCGAGATCGAGGGGATCCGGATGTAATCCTTCAGCTCCTCGAGGTAGCTCTCCTTCTCCCTGTCGATGCGCGCGAGCACATCCCGCGAATCGCTTGCCATTCCGTTAGCTCTCCTTTTCGCTCTGGGTCTCTCCCGTCGGCAGTCTACCAGAGTCCCCCAACCGGCTGGCGAGGCGCCGGAGGTTGACACCGTTGACCAGGACGTGCCCGACGACCGGCCCGAGAAGGTTGCCGCGCCAGACCATCAGGCCACCGAGCAGCGCGCCGGCCACGACCGCGAACAGCGTCCAGAGCCGGAACGCCTTTCCCGGTCCGCTATGCAGCAGGCCAAACAGCACCGTCGCCGCCGCCCAGCCGACCGTCCCCTGCAGGGCGCCACGGAAGAACAGCTCCTCGGCGAAGCCGGAGAGGAGCGCCAGGGCGATCGCCTCGGCGGGAGTGATGATCCCGAGCGCCTCGCCCAGCCGCGTCTCGAGCTCTTTCGCCAGAGGAAAGGTGCGCTCGGCCCCCCACCACGCGCCGAGCAGCAGCGCGCCGGCGCCCAACCCGAGGGCGAGGTCGAGCCACCAGCGCTCCGGGTCGAAGAACAGGGAGAGCGGGATCACCCCCCGGCGGAAGCCGACCCAGAGCGCTCCGGCCAGGGCCAGTGCGAGGTAGAGGCCCCAGGCGAAACGGTAGAGGCGCCCCGGGGGGAGAGCCGGGGCCGATGAAGACGATGGTTCCAAGAAGGCCCGCGGCTATGAATCGAAGGTCATGCCGGTCTTCTTCCAGTCGGAGGTGAAGCGCTCGAGGCCGAGGTCGGTGAGCGGGTGCTTGTAGAGCTGCTCCAGCACCTTGAACGGAATCGTGGCGACATCCGCTCCCAGCATGCCCGCCTGCACGATGTGGACGGGGTGCCGCACCGAGGCCACCAGCACCTTCGTGTCGTACCCGTAGTTGTGATAGATGGTCACGATCTGCTCGACCAGCTCCATCCCCTCCTCGGCGATATCGTCCAGCCGGCCGACGAAGGGGGAGATGTAGGCGGCTCCCGCCTTGGCCGCCAGCAGCGCCTGGGTGGCCGAGAAGCAGAGGGTGACGTTGGTCTTGATCCCCTCCTTCTTGAAGGCGGCGACGGCGCGCAGGCCGTCCGGCGTCAGCGGCACTTTCACCACCACGTTGTCGGCCAGCTTGGCGAGGCGATGTCCCTGGGAAAGGATCTCCTCGTATTCGGTGGCCAGCACCTCGCCCGAGACCGGGCCGGGCACCAGCTTGGCGATCGCCTGCACCGTCGGCAGGTACGGCTTGCCGGCCTTGGCGATCAGCGAGGGATTGGTGGTGACGCCGTCGACCATGCCCCATTCGAGGCCGGTCTCGATCTCTTTGATTTCAGCGGTATCGAGGAAAAATTCCATGAGATGGCCCCCTTTTCGTTCCTTAAAACTTACGTTAGCGCCCGACGCCTAGTGAACCGTCTCGTCGGAATCGTCGTCATCCTCGTCGTCTTCGCCGTCCTCGTCCTCGAAGTCGGTGTCGTCGTCGAGGATCGCCAGGTCGCCGGCGTCTTCCGAATCGTCGGGCTCGTCGGCCGCTTCCAGCTCCAGCTCGGCCGGCACCGGACCGCCATCGCCTTTGGCGAGCTCGATCTCGGTCTCCTCGTCCTTCTCGGCGAGCTTGGCGACCGCCACGATGCGGTCGTCGGCGTCGAGGTTCATCAGCTTGACCCCCTGCGCCGAGCGGCCGACCTCGCGGACGCCCGAGACGTTGAGGCGAATGATCATCCCTTCCTGAGTGATCAGCATCAGCCCCTCGTCCGGCGTCACGTAGCGGACCCCCACGACCTCGCCGGTCTTCGGCGTGACCTTGAGGTTGATGGTGCCGAGGCCGCCACGCCCCTGGAGTCGGTACTTCTCGACCGGCGTCCGCTTGCCGTACCCCCTCTCGGTGACGGTGAGCACCTGGCCGTGCGGATCGAGCTCCTCCATGGCCACCACCCGGTCGCCCGGGCGCAGCTCCAGCCCCTTAACGCCGTAGGTGGCGCGGCCGATCGAGCGCACGTCGCTCTCGGGGAAGCGGATCGAGAACCCCTTCGCCGTGGCGAACAGGATGTCCTTGGTGCCGTCGGTCTCGCGGACCGCCAGCAGGCGGTCGCCGTCGTCGATGTTGATGCCGATGATCCCCCCCACCCGCGGGTTGGCGTAGGCGGAGAGCTCGGTCTTCTTCACCGTGCCGTTGGCCGTCGCGAAGACGAGATAGCGGTCGTCGCGGCGGAACTCGCGCACCGCGACGGTGGTCGCCAGCCGCTCGTTCGGCTCCAGGTTGAGCAGGTTGACGATCGCCTTGCCGCGCGCCGTCGGCCCCGCCTCCGGGATCTCGTGCACCTTCAGCCAGTGGACCCGGCCGCTCTCGGTGAAGACCAGGATGTAGCTGTGCGCTGTGGCCACGTAGAGGTGCTCGACGAAGTCGTCCTCCTTGGTCACCATCCCCGTCCGCCCCTTGCCGCCGCGCCCCTGCGCCCGGTAGAGCGTGAGCGGCGAGCGCTTGACATAGCCGGCCTGCGAGACGGTGATCACCATCGGCTCGTCGGCGATCATGTCCTCGATCGAGATGTCGTGCGTTTCGGGGATGATCTCGGTGCGCCGCTTGTCGCCGTAGGTTTCCTTCAGCTCGCCGAGCTCGCGGCGGATCTCCTCCAGCACCAGCTGATCGGAGCCGAGGATCGCGCGCAGCCGCTCGATCGTCACCATCAGCGCCCGATATTCCTCGACCACCTTGTCGCGCTCGAGGCCGGTCAGCCGCTGCAGGCGCATGTCGAGGATCGCCTGCGACTGCACCTCGGTGAGCGCGAAGCGCGACATCAGGTTTTCGCGCGCCTCGGCCGGGGTGGCGCTGGCGCGGATGGTCGCGATCACCTCGTCGAGGTGATCGAGCGCCTTGAGGATGCCTTCCAGGATGTGCGCCCGCTCCTCGGCCTTGCGCAGGTCGTAGCGGGTGCGGCGGATGATCACCGTCTTGCGGTGGTTGAGGAAGTGGTAGAGCAGCTCCTTGAGCGTCATCACCTTCGGCTGGTTGTCGACGATCGCCAGCAGGATGATGCCAAAGGTGGTCTGCATCTGGGTCATCTTGTACAGCGAGTTGAGGACGATCTCCGCCACCGCGTCGCGCTTGACTTCGATCACGATGCGGATGCCCTCGCGGTCCGACTCGTCGCGCAGGTCGGAGATCCCCTCGATCTTCTTCTCGCGGATCAGCTCGGCGACGCGTTCGATCAGCCGCGCCTTGTTCACCTGGTACGGGATCTCGTTGACGATGATCGTCTGCCGGTCGGTGCGGTCGTTGGTCTCGATCGCGACGCGCGCCCGGAGCTGGATGATGCCGCGCCCCGTGGTGTAGGCCGAACGGATACCTTCCAGGCCATGGATAAAACCGGCGGTGGGGAAGTCCGGCCCCGGGATCACGGTCATCAGATCCTTGATCAGGACGTCCGGGTTTTCGATCAGCATCAGCAGCGCGTCCACCACCTCGCACAGGTTGTGCGGCGGGATGTTCGTCGCCATGCCGACCGCGATGCCGGTGGCGCCGTTGACCAGGAGGTTGGGAACCCGCGCCGGCAGCACCAGTGGCTCGGTTTCCGAGCCGTCGTAGTTCGGACCCCAGTCGACGGTCTCCTTGTCGATGTCCTCGCGGAGCATCTCCTCCGCGAGCTTCATCAACCGGACCTCGGTATAGCGCATGGCCGCCGGATTGTCGCCGTCGAGCGAGCCGAAGTTCCCCTGGCCGTCGACGAGCGGATAGCGCATGGCGAAGTCTTGCGCCATGCGCACCACGGTGTCGTAGATCGCCGAGTCGCCGTGCGGGTGATATTTACCCATGACGTCGCCGACGATGCGCGCCGATTTCTTGTAGGCGCGGTCGGAGCGGTTTCCGCTCTCCCACATGCCATACAGCACGCGCCGGTGCACCGGCTTCAAGCCGTCGCGCACGTCGGGCAGCGCGCGCCCGATGATCACGCTCATCGCGTAATCGAGATAGCTGCGCTTCATCTCGTCTTCGATGCCGACCGGGATCGGCTGATCGAAGAGCAGGTTCGGATCGTTGTCGTCACTCATCTTTATTTATAGGTCCAGGTATTTATACGTCCAGGTTCCGGACTTCCAGGGCGTTGTTCTGAATGAAGGCCCGTCGAGGCTCGACCTCGTCGCCCATGAGGATGGTGAAGATGGCGTCCGCTTCGACGTCGTCCTCGACGTGGACGCGGAGGAGGCGGCGCTTGGTGGGATCCATAGTGGTTTCCCAGAGCTGGGTCGGGTTCATCTCGCCGAGGCCCTTGTAGCGCTGGATCGAAAGGCCCTTCTTGGCTCCCTCGTAGAGGCTGTCGATCGCCTCCTCCAGCGTGTTGAAGACGTTGATCGTCTCGCCCTTGGTAAGGGTAAAGCTGGCCGCCGAGATCGCTTCGAGGCCGAGCTGGTTGTTGGCCATGGCGCGATACTCGGCGCCGGTGACCAGGTTCCAGTCGATCCGGATCTCCCGCTCGACGCCGTCGCGCTTGGAAAAAAAGCGGATGTAGAGCGTGCTGTGCTCCTCGTCCTGGCCGACCACCACGTCGTGGAAGCCCGAGGCCTCGATCACGTGGGCGATCTTTTCGATCTTCTCGGGATCGGTGAGCGACAGCTTGTCCTTGACGCCGTTCTGCAACGCGATCTTGATCGCGTCCGCGGGGTAGCCGCGGGAGACGAGCTTGTCGAGGTTCTGCCGGAAGACGGCGATCTTCTCCAGGAAGTGGGCCAGCCGCGCGCCGGTCAGGCGGCTGCCGTCGCCATTGCCGTTGCCGCCCTCGCCGTGCGAGATGTCGAGCTCCCAGGCGTCCTTGATGCGATCCACCAGGTAGACCTGATACTCGCGGTCGTCCTTGAGATAGGTCTCGCTCTTGCCGTGCGAAACCTTGTAGAGCGGCGGCTGCGCGATGTAGAGATAGCCGCGCTTGATGATCTCTTCCATCTGGCGATAGAAGAAGGTCAGGATCAGCGTCCGGATGTGGCTGCCGTCGACGTCGGCGTCGCACATGATGATCAACTTGTGGTAGCGCAGCTTGTTGATGTCGAAGTCGTCCTTGCCGATGCTGGTGCCGAGGGCGGTGATCATCACCTTGATCTCGTCGGAGGAGAGCATCTTGTCGAAGCGCGCCTTCTCGACGTTCAGGATCTTCCCCTTGAGCGGCAGGATGGCCTGGAACTTCCGGTCGCGCCCCTGCTTGGCGGAGCCGCCGGCGGAATCGCCCTCGACCAGGAAGAGCTCAGCCAGCTCGGGGTTGCGCTCCGAGCAGTCGGCGAGCTTGCCGGGGAGGTTCGAGGCGTCGAGCGCGCCCTTGCGCCGAGTCAGGTCGCGCGCCTTGCGCGCCGCCTCGCGGGCGTGCGCCGCCTCGACGCACTTCTCGACGATCCGCCGCGCCTCGCGCGGGTTCTCTTCCAGGTGCGTGTTGAGCCGCTCGAAGACCACCTGCTCGACCCACCCCTTGATGTCCGAGGAGACCAGCTTGTCCTTGGTCTGCGAGGAGAACTTGGGATCCTTGATGCGCACCGAGATCACCGCGGTGAGCCCCTCGCGCACGTCCTCGCCGGTGAGGTTTTCCTTCAGATTTTTCGCCAAGCCGCTCGACGCCCCGTAGGCGTTGATCGCGCGCGTGAGCGCCGCCTTGAAGCCGGAGAGGTGGGTGCCGCCGTCCCGGTTGTTGATCGTGTTGGTGAAGGCGTAGATCAGCTCCTGGTAGCCGTCGTTCCACTGCAGCGAGACCTCGACCGTCTCCGGGCCCGTGCCGTCGTCGCGCACGTCGATCAGGTGGATCGGCTGCGGGTGGAGCGGCGCCTTGTTGCGGTTCAGGTGCTCTACGAACGAGGAGATCCCGCCGGCGTAGACGAAGTCGGCTTCCTTGTCGGTCCGCTCATCCTTGAGGTGAATGTGAATGCCGCGGTTGAGGAACGCCTGCTCACGCAGCCTCGTCGCCAGCGTCTCGTAGTTGAACTCGAGGATGGCGAAGATCTCGGCGTCCGGCCAGAAGCGGACCGTGGTGCCCGTCCGGTCGCTGGGGCCCGTCGCGTGGATCGGCGCGTCCGGGAAGCCGCGGTGGTAGGTCTGGCGCCAGACCTGGCCGTCGCGCTTGACTTCCAGCTCCAGGGTCTCGGACAGGGCGTTGACCACCGAGACGCCGACGCCGTGGAGGCCTCCGGAGACCTTGTAGGAGTTCTTGTCGAACTTACCGCCGGAGTGGAGCTCGGTCATGATGACCTCGGCCGCCGAGCGCCCCTCCTCCTTGTGGAGGTCGACCGGGATGCCGCGGCCGTCGTCCTCGACGGTCACCGAGTTGTCGGTATGGATCGTGACCTCGATCTTCGAGCAGTAGCCCGCCTGGGCCTCGTCGACCGAGTTGTCGACCACCTCGAAGACCATATGGTGCAGGCCGGAGGCGTCATCGGTGTCGCCGATGTACATGCCCGGCCGCTTGCGGACCGCCTCCAGCCCCTTCAGGACCTGGATGTTGTCAGCCGTATACGTCGCTAGTGGATCTGCCACGAATGGAATCTCCGTTCTGTCCCTGGGCTTGGCTTTGACCCCGCGTCTATCCCGAGAATAAGGGGGGGTCCGGGAATGTGAAAATTATACCACAAAAGCGGCCCTGTTTCGAGCCTGAAAGGCACTGAAAATCAACAGGTTAGGCCGGAAATCCCGGCTGAGTCCCACAACCGGAAAAAGCCGGGAAAAAATCCCTACTCGGAGAGCAGCCGGAGCTCGCCGCGCTCCATCTCCCAGACCGTTCCGACGTCGAGGGTCAGCCAGACCTGGGGACGGTTGGAGGTGGCGAAGAGCTGGGAGGCGCCGCGGAAGATCCCCCAGACGGCGTTGACGGTCGGCGGCGCGAGCTCGGCGTCCATGTCGTCCAGCAGATAGAGAGGTGGCCTGCCGGCTTCATCCATGACCCTACCGTGCGCGGCGAGCAGCATCAGGGAGAGCGCCTTGCGCTCGCCGGCCGAGGCGACACGCCGGATCTCGTGCGGGCCCCAGAGGATCTCCAACTCGTCGCGCTGGGGGCCGAGCAGGGGCATCTGGCGCCGGCGCTCGCGGTCGGCCACGCGGTCGAGCGCCCTGGCGATCGTCTCCTGCCCTTCGAGGCCGTCGGCGGGCGAGGGGCTGTAGCGAAGCTCGATGGTGGGAAACGGCAGGCCGCAGGCGGCGAGGACTTCGGCGAGCCGCACCTTCAGCAGCTCGACGTAGCGGTGGCGCTGGGCGATGACGTCCGCCGCGGTGGCGGCCAGCATCTCGTTCCAGATCTCCATGCCGGCAGTGCCGGCAATACCGGCGCCGTCGGAGAGCAGCAGCCCGCGCTTCTGCCGCAGGGCCTCGCGGTAGCGTCCGAGGACTTCGAGGGCACCCGGGCGGATGCCAACCACGCCGCGGTCGAGGAAGCGGCGGCGCGCCTTGGGGGCACCCACCAGGACCTCGGCTTCCGCCGCCGCCGTCCAGGCCACGACGGGGAGCACCCCCAGGTGCTCGGCGAGCGGCGTGACCTTGCCATTGAGCGCCCGCACCCGCTGGCCGTCCATCCAGCCGACTTCAAGGGTGGCGCGGCGGTCGGTGTCGATCTCCCCCTGAACGTGGAAGGAGCCGGCGCCGTGGCGCGCGCAGTCGCCGATCTGAGAGGCACGGAAGCTGCGGGTGGTCGCCAGCACGTAGACGGCCTCCAGGAGGCTCGTCTTGCCGGCGCCGTTGCCCCCCAGCAGCAGATGAGAGCCGGGAGCCGGCCGCCAGGAGAGCGGCTCCAGGTTGCGAAAATCGCGCGCGGCAAGTTGGGCGAGCAACGGGAGATCAGATGCGCATCGGCATGATCACGCAGAGGTACCGGGTGTCCGGCCCCTCGTGTGGATAGCCGACGCACTGCGTGTTCTCGTCCTTGAGCTCCAGCCGGACCTTCTCGGTCTCGACGGCGGAGAGGAACTCGCGGAGGTAGTCGGGGTTGATCCCCACCCGGAAGTCGGGGCCGTCGTAGTCGCAGGCGACCTCCTCGATGGCCTCGCCAAGGTCGGAGTTGACCGCCGAGATCACCACCTGGTCGGGGGTGAACTGGAGGCGCACGGCGCGCGCCCGGTCGCCGGTCATCAGGGCGGCGCGCTGGACGGCGTCGACCAGGTTCTTGCGATCGAACAGCACCTTCTTGTCGTTGTCTTTGGCGATCACCCGCTCGTAGTCGGGGAAGGTCCCCTCGAGGATGCGGCAGATCAGCTCCCGGCGTCCGAGGCCGAAGGAGAGGTGGTGCTCGCCGCGGCCGTAAGAGAGCTTGCCCTCCCCCTCGAAGCGCTGCAGCTCCTGGAGCGCCTTGCGTGGCACCAGCACCGAGTCCTCGCCGACGGCGTTCTCGAGCCCCCCTTCGACCAGGGCGAGGCGGTGGCCGTCGGTCGCCACCATTTCCAGCGCGCCCTCCTTGAGCTTCAGCAGGGCGCCGTTCAACTGGAAGCGCGACTCCTCGGCGGAGACGGCGAAGAGGATCTTGGCCACCATGCGGCGAAACTCGGCGAAGGGGATGTCGACCCGCCGGCCGTCCTCGACAGAAGGAAGGGTCGGGAAGTCGTCCGGCGCCAGGCCGTGGATCTTGAAGCGCGACTTGCCGGCCCGGATCGAGAGCACCCGCGGCTCCTCCTGGACCAGCAGCACCTCCTCGCCGGTGAGCGAGCGGATGATCTCCACCAGCTTCTTGGCCTGGACGGCGATGCCCCCCTCGCGCTTGACGTCGGCCTCGCACCACGAGGTGAGCGAGACGTCGAGGTCGGTGGCGGCGAGGTGGAGCTTGTCCCCACGGGCGGTCAGCAGCAGGTGCGAGAGGACCGGGATGGTCGTCTTGCGCTCGACGATGCCCTGCATCGGGGCCAGCTCGCCCAGGAATTCGCTACGGGTGACGCGGATCTCCATTCACTCTTCCTCTTCTAGAAGACATCTGAATATAGCATAGCCGTAGTACACAGTAGGCGCTGTGGAAACGCGGAAAACGTACTTAAGTTCCTCAACGGCAGAACCTTAGGTGTGCGCAGGGGGGCTGTGAAGAACCTGTGGACGGGTTGAGGAGACGGGGGAAAACCCGTAAGCCGACAAAAAATACCGCAGAAGCTCCACAGCCCTTCCGAAGCGTTCTCCGCAGGCTTTCCCCAGGCACACCGGTGGCCTGAAAGACTGCGCAAGGAGAACTGCAAGCAGCGTGCCGCCGAGGTCTCAGGCGAAGTGCTGCTCGAAGCTGTGCAGGGTGCGGTCGAAGTCCGTGTCGGCATCGCGCTTCTTCTGCACCGTCTCGCAGGAGTACATGACGGTGGAATGGTGCTTGTCGTTGAAAAGTTTGCCGATCTCGGGGTAGGAGAGCGCCGTCATCTTCTTGCAGAGGTACATCGCCACCTGCCGGGGAATGACGATCTGCCGCGAGTTGCTCTTGCTCTTGATCTCGGAGACTTTAAGGTCATAGTGCCGGGCGACGAACTTGATGATCTCGGCCGCGGCGGGGCGCTTCCCCTCCTCGGGGAGGATGTCCTTGAGCGTCTCGCGGGCGAGCGCCGGCGACAGCGGCTTGCCGGTGAGCGAGGAGAAGGCCATCACGCGCGTCAGCAGCCCCTCCAACTCGCGGATGTTCGAGCGCACCTGCTGGGCGATGAACTCCGCCACTTCCTCGGGGAGTTGGATGTGCTCGTCGAGCCAGGCCTTGCGCTGGAGGATGGCCATCTTGGTCTCCAGGTCGGGCGGCTGGATGTCGGCGATCAGCCCCCACTCGAAGCGGCTGCGCAGCCGCTCCTCCAGCGTCGGGATGTTCCGCGGCGAGGAGTCGGAGGAGAGGATGATCTGCTTCTGGCTGGTGTAGAGCGTGTTGAAGGTGTGGAAGAACTCCTCCTGCGTCCGCTCCTTGTTGGCGATGAACTGCACGTCGTCGATCATCAGCACGTCGATGGTGCGGTAGCGCTCGCGGAAGGCCGGCATGCGATCGAAGCGGATCGAGTTGATCAGCTCGTTGACGAACTGCTCGGCGGCCAGGTAGAGGACGCGGAAGTGCGGCCGGCTGCGCTGGATCTCGTGGCCGATCGCGTGCAGCAGGTGGGTCTTGCCGAGGCCGACGCCGCCATAGAGGAAGAGCGGGTTGTAGGAGAGCGACGGGTTCTCGGCCACGCGCTTGGCGGCGGCGGAGGCGAACTCGTTCGACTTGCCGTCGACGAAGCTCTCGAAGGTGTACTTCGGATTGAAGCTCGACGGCGAGATCGGCTCGACCGGCGGGGGCTCCAGCACGTCGTCGAGCGAGAACAGCACCTCGAAGCCAGGATCGCCCAGGCCCGCCACCGCCCGGTCGACCATCGGCCGGTAGCTCTCCTCGAGCGTGCGCAGGAAGCGCGAGTTGGGGGCGACCAGCACCAGGCGGCGGCCATCCTCGTCGCCCACCCTCAGGGGGCGGAACCAGGTGGCGAACTCGTCAGGATCGAGCTGCTGCTGCAACTGCCGCTGGAGAAGAGACCAAAGCGATTGCGACATGGGACCTCAAAACGGCACAGCGATACTATATTTCCACAGAAATTCCACAGGCTGTGGAAAATCCTTGCCCTCAGAGGAGTTGGTTCGAAAGCGGCTTAGGTGACTACGACCTGACTCATCATAGCACAGCCGCGACGGCCCGCAAGCCCCCTGGACCAAGCTTTTGACGGACTCCGCAAGATCCTCATTATCAGTGGGTTACGATCAGAACGGCCGGGCGATCCGGGCCACTTCGGGAGGGAGCTGGAGGAGACGGGGAGCGGAGGTTTCGAGGTTCTTCACGACGTCGGCGAGCGCGGCCGGGAGGCGCGGCTGGCGCTTCTCCATGAACAGGTCGAGCCACGACGGGGGGGAAGGATAAAAGTCGAGGCCGACGGTCTCCCCGGCGCCGATCCGCGCCTGCTGGCGGGCGATCTCGACGGCGCGGTCGAGCCCTCCGAGCTCGTCGACCAGACCGATCTTCTGGGCCGCCGCGCCGGTCCAGACCCGCCCCCCGGCGATCGCCAGGACCGCCGAGCGGCTCATCCGGCGGCCGGCGGCGACGTGGCCGACGAAGGCCTGGTAAGTGTGGTCCATGAGCTGCTGGATCCGCGCCTCCTGCTGCGGCGTGTAGGGCTGGAGGGTGGAGTAGATGTCGGCGTTGGCCCCCCGCTTCTGGGTGTCGTGGCCGAGGCCGAGGATCTCCTCCTCGAAGCGGCGGGTGACGAACTTGCCGCCGAAGATGCCGATCGAACCGGTCAGCGTGGCCGGCTCGGCGACGATCTTGTTCGCCTTGGCGGCGATATAATAGCCCCCCGAGGCGGCCTCGTCGGACATCGAGACGACCACCGGCTTCTTCGCTTTCAGCCGCTCGATCTCCCGCAGCATGAAGTCCGAGGCGAGGGCCGAGCCGCCGGGGCTGTCGATGCGCAGCACCACCGCCGCGATGGAGCGATCCTTGCCGACATCCCGCAGCACCGTCGCGAGCTCGTCCGAGCCGAGGTAGCTCTCCTCGGTCCAGGGGGCCGAGCCGCCGCCTCCGCGCACGATGGTGCCGAGGGCGAAGACGACGGCGACCCGCTTGCCGGCGAGCACGGGCCGCGGCCGGTAGTCCTCGATGTCGACGTACGCGGGCTTGCGCCCCACCCGCTTCTCCAGCCGGTCCTTGAACTCGTCCGGGTAGGCGAGCCGGTCGACCAGGCCGCGCGCCAGCGCCTCGTCGGCCGAGTAGGGGGCGCCGTCGATCAGCGCGCGCACCTCCGGCTCGCTCTTGTGGCGGGCCTCGGCCACGGCGGAGACGATCTGCGAGAAGTAGCCGTCGAGCACCGCGGCGATCGCTTCCTGGGCCTCGGGGCTGTACTGGGTCTGCGTGTAGGTCTCGACGGCGCTCTTGTAGCGGCCGACGCGGTTGAAGTCGGGCTCGATTTTCAGCTTGTCCAGCGTGCCGCGCAGGAAGCGGCTCTCGGAGTAGAGACCGAGCAGGTTGAGGTCGCCGGCGGGCGCCAGGTAGATCTTCTCGCAGGCGGTGGCCAGGTAGTAGGCGAGGGTGCCGTTCGATCCCTCGCCGGCGGTCTCCAGGTAGCACTCGACGAACTTTCCCGACCGCCGCAGGGCGATCATCTGGCGGCGCAGCTCCTGGGCCTTGGCGAGGCCGAGCTCGGCGTCCTGGATATAGAGGGCGAGCCCCTTCACCTCCGAGTCCTGGCGGGCGGCGCGGAGCGCCGGGTAGAGCTCGGCGATGCTGGACGCCTCCGCGGACCTGGCGAAGGGGAGCCGCGGCACCTCCTGCTCCAGCACCGGGCCGGCCAGCCGCCAGACGAGCACGGTCGGGCCCTCGCCCATGGCGGTCCCCTTGCCGCCCATCAGGATGCCGAGCACCGTCGCCAGCACCGCGACGCCGACCAGGAAAAGGAAGATCAGGAGCAGCTTCTTCATGGCGGCATCCTACCGTTGTCGGGCGTTTCAGCCCAGTCGGGGGACGCTATGTAGAAATGCGTAACTCTGACGAATGCATTTGTACGAATGAGTAGGGCGGCCCGGATTCGTTCGCGGGGCCGCCGGAGGGAGACTGTGCTCAAACGCGCGTCCCATGGGCAGTCCCGGAGATCCAGACGGAGTAGGCATATGGCTTGCAGTGTAGATGGGCACCAACTTAGTCGGAAACGAGGGGGATGTTCCTACCAGCCAACCTACACCCATCCTTAGAGAGATCCTCAGCGATCTCACCCTCTTTTAAGCCCACCAGGATCCCCTGATCAGGGGTATAGCCAACCAAGCCAACCAAGCCCAGGAACTCCCCCCTACAGCCCTCCGGCCCAGCGCCGGGGGGCCTAATTTTTTCAGGGCCATTTTCAGCCGCCCGCTCCGGAAATACCCGATCGGGCATGGCTGTTGCAGAGAGTACGAGACAGGAAACGACGGGGGAGAGAGTTCCAGACCTACCAACCAACCCCACCTGTTTGCGAGACCCCCAAGTGGTCTCAACCTCTTTGATCCAACCAGACTCCCCTACACAGGGGTACAGCCACAATAGCCAACCCGGAGAGATGGGGCCTCCCCCCCAATCCTTCCTCCCTCGGGAGGAAGGACCCGAGCTCCCAGCGAAAGCTGGGAGCTTTTTCCTTTTCGGGGCCCTCCCCTTCCGGGGTCGTCCCTGGCGCGTGTCTGCCAAATTGGCTGTCACCCGTACGGTTAGAATGACGCGATGCGGCGCGCCGATGCTCTTCTGACCTGGTTCGACCAGCACCGTCGCGACCTCCCCTGGCGGCGGACGAGCGATCCCTACAAGATCTGGCTTTCCGAGGTCATGCTCCAGCAGACCCGGGTGGAAACCGTGCTCCCTTTTTACAACCGCTTCCTGGAAAGATTCCCCACCGTCGCGGCGCTGGCGGCCGCGGAGGTCGAGGAGGTGCTGACCCTCTGGTCCGGGCTCGGCTACTACCGCCGGGCGCGGCAGCTCCACGCGACCGCCCGCCAGGTCGCTTGGGCGGGCGGCTTCCCCTCGTCGGTCGACGGGCTGCTGGCGCTCCCCGGCATCGGCGCCTACACGGCGGCGGCGGTGGCGAGCATCGCCTTCGGCGTCGCCGCGCCGGTGATGGACGGCAACGTCGAGCGGGTCCTCTCCCGCTGCCTCGCCCTCGACGGCGACCCGAAGTCAGGAGAAACCCGCCGGCAGCTCCTCGCCGCGGCGGCCGGGCTGCTCGACCCGGCCCGGCCGGGCGACAGCAACCAGGCCCTGATGGAGCTCGGCGCCACCCTCTGTTCGCCGCGCCGTCCCAAGTGTCTCCTCTGTCCCCTCCTCGCCGGCTGCCGGGCGGCGCGGGAAGGCGATCCCGAGCGCTACCCCACGCCGAAGGCGAAGCGCGAGGGCGAGCGCCACCGCCTGCTGGTGGCGGTGGTGGAGGAGCCCGGCGGCGTGCTCCTCTTCCGCCGGCCGGAGGACAGCACCCTCCTCGCCGGCACCTGGGAGCTCCCGTGGGCGAGCCGCGAGGTCGACGGCCGGCCCGAGCCCGGCGATCCGGAATCCTCCCTGGGCGATCGCTACGGCGGGGAATGGACAATCGGTCCGCGGCTCGCCGGCGTACGCCACGGCATCACCTACCGCGATCTGGAGATCGACGTCCATCGGGCGGCGATCGCCTGGGGGGGCGAGGTGCGCGAGGGGAGCGCCGCCGGCTTCTTCGACGCGACGGGGCGCGCCGGCCTGCCGCTGTCGTCGCTGGTGGGGAAGGTGCTGGAGGCGCTGGGAGAGTCGGAAGCGCCGACGTCGTCGCCGGCTAGGCCATCGGCGGCGGGACGGGCCAGGAGATCCCCGAGCCGCCGGCGATGATGAACCAGCCGATGATCTTGTCGTCGAGCTCGCGCAGCCGGCTCGCCACCAGGTTGCAGAGGATGGTCAGCAGCCGGATGGACGACACCTTGTTGATGTCGAGGATCCCTTCCAGCACCTCGCGCGAGATGACGAGCACCACGGCGCCGGCGTCGTGGGCCTTGGCGTCGGCCGAGCGCGGCTCGTTGTCGATCAGCGCCATCTCGCCGAAGTAGTCCCCCCGCTCGAGGAAGGCGAGCGCCTCCTCGCCGGCGCCGGGGATGAACTTGCTGATCATCACCCGCCCCTCGAGCACCACGTACATCTCGTTCCCCTCGTCCCCTTCGTGGAAAATCGCCTGGAGCGGGCCGTACTTCCGCTCCTTGGAGAGGGTGGTCAGGAAGTTGATCTCCATGCTGGAGAGCTTCTGCTCCTGGAACAGCTTGCGCTTGGAGGCGAGGTCGACGCGGAACACGGAGCCGGGCTCGCCGGCCAGCGCGGGCTCGGCGCTCGGCGGCTTGCCGGTCTCCGAGAAGAACTGGGTCAAATTGGCGTTGGTCTGCCGCAGCTTGGACGACAGGCTCTTCCAGAACGCCCAGTAGAGCGCCAGCTTGAACCGCGGGTCGCGCTCCATGAGGGTCGAGAGCGCCATCGGGTTGAGCCCGATCAGCTCGGTGTCGGCGGTGGTCACCGCGTCGCCCGAGCGGGGGACGCGGTCGACGAAGGAGGTCTCGCCGAACAGGGTGCCGGCCTCCAGGGCGGCCAGGCTGAAGTGGCCGTAGGGGGTCTTGCGCTGGATGCGCACGCCGCCGCTCGCGATGAGGTAGGCGTCCTGCGTCTCCTCCCCCTCCTTGACGATCATCGCGCCGGCCGGGAAACGGTTGCGCGTCGAGCACTGCGCGAGCTGCGCGACCTGCTCGTCCGTGAAGTGGGAGAAGATCTCCCACCTGCGAAGAAGGTTCTCAATTCCCAAGGTGGGCCTATTGTAGCGGAGGTCGGGCTCCGGTGCCGCGTCGAGCCCATCTATAAGGAAGGGAGCGGGAGCTGGGCCGGGCGCAGGCGGTCCCAGGCGGCGCGCTCGACCGTGTCCAGCCAGTCCGGCCGCGCCGCCGGGTCGAGCCGCAGGACGGGGAGCCGGCGCTCCGCCACCTCCTGGACCAGGCGGTCCTCGACGGCGCGCTGGAACCCGGGGTCGGCCGAGCGGATGCCGTCGGGGCTCAGGGTCTCGACGATGGGGACGTGGATCAGCAGATCGTAACCGCGGATCCAGTACTCGACCAGCCGCTCCGGCCCCTCCTGCCTCCCGGCGGCGAGCAGGAGATAGACGTAGTTGTCGAGGACGCTGCGGTCGCAGATCACCACCGGATAGCGCGCCTGGGCCACCAGCTCCTCGGCGATCTGGGTGTGCAGGATCCACGACTGCGCCGCCACCGACGTCTCCTCGTTGATCGGCAGCGGACATCGCCGCGCCACCTCGTGGACCACCTCCATCGCCACGTCCCGCCGCTTCAGCCGCGCCGCGAGGCCATAGCAGAGCGTCGTCTTCCCCACCCCGTGGCTGCCGATGAACGCGATCTTGAAGCGGGGGGTGGGGAGCATGGGCCGGGATTGTAAGACCAGACGGGCGCTCTTCGGAGCGAAGACGGCGCCTGAAATCGCGGTCCGCGTCGCCGGTTTGTCAGGATGGCGCTGTTTTTAGCAAGCCCGGGCCAGGGGAAAGAAAGATCGCGACGAGGGAAGGAAGACAGCGACGAGGGACAGAAAGATCGCGACGAGGGAAGAAGGACGGCGACCGGATAAGGAAGATCGCAGGTGGGGAAGGCAAACCGGCGGCCGGGGAAGTCAGATCGCCGCCGGGGAAGAGATCTCGCAAGGCGTCGGGCGTTTTTCTAGCCGAGGCCGCCCTCCAAGATCTCCAGCGCCGTTTCCAACTGTTCCTCGCGGATCGTCAAGGGCGGCACGAGCTGTCCGACTCGTCCTTCCGGTCCGCCGGCGAGGAGGAGGACGGCATGGGCCCAGGCGTGGAGCATCCACCTCTTCGCGGCCTCTTCGGTCCGGAATTGTACCCCCCAGAGCAGCCCGCGGCCACGGATCTCCTCGACGTCCTGGAAGCGGTCCGGCCAAGTAGCGAGCCTCCGGCCGAGGGTTTCGCCGACACGGGCGGCGCGGGCGGGGAGGTCTTCCTCCTCCAGGATGTCGAGGACGGCGAGGGCGGTGGCGCAGGCGAGGGGGTTGGCGAGGAAGGTGGCGGTGTGGCGCGCCTCGCCGGCGGTCTCCCAGCAGCGGAAGCGGTCGCGGCTGCCGATCACGGCGGCGATCGGCAGGCCTCCTCCCAGAGCCTTGCCGCAGCAGAGGAGGTCCGGCCGCACGCTGTCGGCTTCGACGGCGAAGAGGGTCCCCAAGCGACCGAAGCCGGTGAAGATCTCGTCGGCGATCAGCAGCGCGCCGTGGCGGCGGCAGAGCTCGGCCAGCCCGGCGAGCCAGCCTTCCGGCGGGATCAGCACCCCCTCACGGCCGACGACCGGCTCGACGATCACACAGCCGATGTCATCTTTCTGCAGAGCCTCTTCGATCCGAGCCAGATCGCCGGCGTAGGGCAGCCGGCGGACATGCCCGTGGAGGTGGTCGGCGAAGGGAGCGCGGAACTCCGGCCGCGAGGTGACGTTGAGGGCGCCGAGGGTCAGCCCGTGATACGAGGGCTCGAAGGCGAGGATGCCCGGTCTGCCGGTGGCGCCGAGGGCCGTCTTCAGCGCGATCTCGACCGCCTCGGCGCCGGAGATGGCGAAGAAGACCTGGGGATCGTCCACCGGCGCGACGGCGCACAGCCGGCGCGCCAATTCGACGCGGAGGGGGTGGGCCATGACGTCGCCCAGGGCGTGCAAAAGCCGGCCGGACTGCTCGCGCACCGCCGCGACCACCCGGGGGTGGCGGTGGCCGACCGCGGCGACCCCGAAGCCCGAGGTGAGGTCGATATAGAGGTTGCCGTCGACGTCGCGGACGTTGGCGCCCCGCGCCTCCTCCCAGACGATCGACGGATGGCCGCCGGAGATCGTGTTGACGCCGGGCGCCTCGAATTCCGCGAGGGCCGCCGACAGCTCGCGCGAGCGCGGCCCCGGCGGCGGGACGACGATCTCGGGGAGGCGGTCGCCGAAGGTCACATCTCGCGCCGGCCGGAGAGCGAGCGGCCCAGCGTCACCTCGTCGGTGTACTCGATGTCGCCGCCGACCGGCATGCCGAAGGCGAGGCGGGTGACCCGGATCCCCTTCGGCTTGAGCAGGCGGGCGAGGTACATCGCCGTCGCCTCCCCCTCGACGTTGGGGTTGGTGGCGAGGATCACTTCCTCGATCCCCTCCAGCCGGGTCAGCAGGCCGGGGATGGCGAGGCGGTCGGGGCCGATCCCGCGGTGCGGCGAGAGGGCCCCGAGCAGGACGTGATAGAGGCCGTGGTACTCGCCGGTGCGCTCGATCGGCTCGAGGTTGAAGGCCTCCTCGATGACGCAGATCCGGGAGCGGTCCCGCCGCTCGTCGGCGCAATAGCGGCAGGGGTCCTCGGCGGTGATGCTGTTGCAGAGGGAGCAGTGAAAGAGCTTCTCTTTGACCTCCACGATCGCCGCCGCCAGGGACGAGGCCTCCACGGCGGAGACCTTGAGGAGGTAATGGGCGAGGCGGGTCGCGGTCTTGGGACCGATCCCCGGGAGTCGGGAGAGCTCTCCTATGAGCCTGGCGAGGGGGTCGGACATCGTCGCCGCGGGGCTAGAAGAGGCCCGGCATGCTCGACGCCAGCGAGCCCATCTTCCCCTGCATCGTCTCCTCGATCTTGCGCCCGGCCTCGTTGACGGCGGCCACGATCAGATCCTCGAGCATCGACGGATCGTCCTTGTCCATCGCCTCGGGGTCGATCTTGCAGCCGACGAGCTGCTTGTGGCCGCTCATCCGGACGGTCACCATGCCGCCGCCGACGCTGGACTCGACGATCAGCTCGTTGAGCTCGCGCTGCAGGCGCTCCTGCATCTCCTGGGCCTGTTTCATCAGTTGCCGCATGCTGCTCATATCGTTTCAATCCTCCGTATAGCTGCCGTGCTCTTCCACCGTCTCGATCCGCCCCTTGAAGATGTCGAGGACGGCCTGGACGGTCGGGATCTGCTCCACCTGCTGCACCGGCGCGGGCTTCGACTCCTGTGCGGCGGCCTTGGGAGCGCTGCGGCCTTCCAGGATATCAAGTCGGGTGCCCGGACCCCATACCGCGACCGCCGCCTCGTCGAGAAAGGAGCGGTTGGCTTCCAGGCGGGTCTTTAGATAGGTGTCGCCGGCCGGGCAGAGGACCGTCACCTGACCGTCCTCGTAGCGGACGTCCTCGGCGGCATCGAGGAAGCCCCCGAGGTTCGGCTTGCGGCGCCCGGCCTCTTCCTTGAGCGCGGTGATCGGGTCGCGCGGCTGGCTCGGCGGTGCGGCGCGGACTGGCTCGGGCCGGGGTGCAGGCGGCGCCGCGGCTACCGCGGCCACGGCAGCCGGCGGCGGTGTCGGCGCGCCGACCGGCCTGGGGGCCGCGACCGGAGCCGCGATTGGAGCGGGTCGTGGAGCCGCGGCGGGCCGCGCGCTGACGCTTGGGCTCCCGCCGGCCTCGGCGCCGCCGGCAAGGAGCTCCTCGACGCGGGTGAGCTTCGGCAGCTCGGCGGCGCGCAGCCAGGCGATCTCCACCGCGAGGGCGCCGGTGTCGCTGCGGCGCACGATCGGCTCGCTGGTGAGCAGCAGGTTCATCAGCCGCAGCAGGTTCTCGTAACCGCTGGCGCGGGCGATGCCGGCGAGCGCCTCGGCCTCCTCGCCCGGCAGGTCCACCTGGCCCGGCGCACCCCCCATGGCGAGATGGAGGGCGTCGCGGCAGAAGGCGAGGAACTGGCCGTAGACGTGGCGCGGGTCCCACCCCTCGTCCTCCACCCGGCGCACGGCGGTCCACACCACCGAGGAGTCGCCGGTGAGGATGCCGGCCAGAAGGGTGTGGAAGAGCGCGGTGTCGAGGCCGCCGAGGAGCCGCACGGCGTCCTCGTCGGCGATGGCGCCGGAGCCGAAGGTGGCGAGCTGGTCGAGCAGGGCGACCGAGTCGCGCACGCTCCCCTCGCCGGCGCGGGCGATCAGCCGCAGGGCGGTGTCGCTGGCGCGGATCCCCTCGGACTCGCAGATCGTTCGCAGGTGGGCGGAGAGGGCGGGCGACGGCACGCGCCGGAAGTGGAACTCCTGGCAGCGCGACAGGATGGTCGCCGGCACGGCGTCGATCTCGGTGGTGGCGAAGATGAAGACCAGGTGCGGCGGCGGCTCCTCGACGATCTTCAGCAGGGCGTCGAAGGCCTGCCGCGACAGGCGGTGGATCTCGTCGAGCACCACCACCTTGTAGCGGTCGCGGGCCGGGCCGTAGCGCAGGCTCTCGGTGAGGTCGCGCACCTGCTCGACCTTCGAGTAGGTGGCGGCATCGACCTCGATGACGTCGAGGTCCGAGCCGCGGGTGATCTCGATGCAGGACATGCACTCGTTGCAGGGATCGGCCGCCGGCCCGCGCTCGCAGTTGAGCGCCTTGGCGAGCACGCGCGCCGCCGTCGTCTTGCCGACGCCGCGGATGCCGGAGAAGAGATAGGCCTGCGCGATCCGCCCCTCCTGGAGGGCGTTGCGCAGAGCGGTGACGATCGGTTCCTGGCCGACGAGGGTGGAGAAATTCTGCGGGCGCCACTTGCGCGCGAGGACCTGATACGTCATGGCAGGAGCTTCATAGCGGATGGCGGCAGTGGTCGACGAAGGGTTCCGGTGAAGCTGCGGCACTCGACCGCATACCTTATCGCTGCTCCCTTCCGGGCCTGACGAGGTTCGGTAGCGTCCGATGCACAGGACCCGAACCCTTCGTTGGCCACTGCAAGGCCCACATGCTACGTCGCGGGATCTGGGAAGTAAAGGACATCGCGTGGATGTCTCCAACCCTGGCGCCGCGGCGCGAATTCCCGGGCCGCTTTGCGGCGACGCCCTTCTCGGGTAACATACGCGTTCCCGTCGGGGCGGGCAGGTGCCAGCTTGGAAAGACCGGCAGACGAGGTCTGGATGATGGCAGCGCTCGCCGAGGCGAGGCGCGCGGCCGAGATCGGCGAGGTGCCGATCGGCGCGGTGGTGGTCCGCGAGGGGTGCGTGGTGGGGCGGGGCCACAACCGGCGCGAGATCGACGGCGATCCGCTGGCGCACGCCGAGATCCTGGCGATCCGGCAGGCGGCGTCGGCCGTCGGCGGTTGGCGGCTTAACCGGTGCGCGATGTACGTCACCCTCGAGCCGTGCGCGATGTGCGCCGGAGCCCTGGTGAACAGTCGCGTCGAGCGGCTGGTCTACGGAGCGCCCGACCCGAAGGCCGGTTTCTGCGGCACCCTGGGGAATCTCGTCCAGGACCCGCGGTTGAACCACCGGCTGGAGGTGACGGCCGGGGTTCTGGAGGAGGAGTGCGGCGCGCTGCTGCGGGGGTTCTTCGCCTCGTTGCGGACGTTGCGGCGCCGGCCCTGAGCGGCCGGCGGTAGGTAAATGTTCTTTGGAAACAGATCGGGAGAGATGTCCGAGTGGCTTAAGGAGCACGCTTGGAAAGCGTGTGTAGGGGAAACTCTACCGTGGGTTCGAATCCCACTCTCTCCGCCACCGATCTCGAACGTCGATACAACCGGAGAGGTGCCAGAGCGGTCGAATGGGGCGGTCTCGAAAACCGTTGACCGGGCAACCGGTCCGTGGGTTCGAATCCCACCCTCTCCGCCATTCGTTTTCCGCATCGGAGGCCGGCGTCCTTGACGCTTTCTCCCGCGGTGAGCTACGTTACTGGTTTCGTTCGGTATCTGGCTTTCGTCAGATGCCGCAATCCATGACTTCAACCTCGAAGAAGGCGGACTCACGTGAAACGGACTTTTCAGCCCAACAACCGTCGGCGCAAGCGGACGCACGGCTTCCTGGTTCGGATGCGCACCAAGAACGGCCGCGCCGTGATCTCGCGGCGGCGCCAGAAGGGACGCAAGCGCCTGAGCGTCTGATGGCGGGCGACGCGCTGCCGCCGAGCCCGCAATGGGCTCCGGCGGGCGAACGCCTGACATCCGAGGAGAGGCTGCGGCGGCGGAAGGACTATCTCGGGTGCTACCGGACGGGCCGCCGGCGGCACGGATCGTTCGCGATCCTCTATTTCGTTCCCAACCAGCTCGGTCATCCCCGCATCGGGATCACCGCCAGCCGCAAAGTGGGCAAGGCGGTGGTCCGGCAGCGGCTCAAGCGCAGGATCAAAGAGGTCTACCGGCGATGGCAGGACCGCGGCAGGCTTCCCGCGCTCGACCTGGTGGTCCATCTCAAGCCGGAGGCCCGCAAGAGCGATTTTCCGGCGTTGCGGGCGGAGCTGCTCCGGCTCTTCGGCGGGCTGCGCGAGCGCCGGGAGCCCGGCAAATGACGCGCCTGTTGGTGGCCCTGCTCGGCGTTTACAAGCGGCGGATCTCGCCGTTCCTCCCCCGCTCCTGCCGGTTCACTCCGACCTGCTCCGAATATGCCCGGCTCGCCATCCTCAAGCACGGTCCCGGCCACGGCAGCCTGCTCGCGGCCGGGCGCATCCTGCGCTGCCAGCCCTTTCATCCGGGCGGGGTCGACCTGCCGTAAAGTCCTCCGGACCGGCGGCTCTCCCCGTTAGAACGCATAACGTAAAAGGACTCTGACTCCCTTGGAAACTCGCCGGTTGCTCCTTGCATTCGTGCTGTCGCTGGCGGTCATCGCCATCTGGTACACCCTCTTCCCGCCGGCCAAGCCGAAGCCGCCGGAGCCTCTCCCCGCCCAGAGCCAGAAGGCGGCTCCCTCCCCTGCGCCGCTGCCGGGAGTTCCCACGCCGGCCACGGCGCCGGGCACCGCCGGCTCTCCGGCTTCGCCGGCGCCGGCCGTCTCCGCCGCTCCGCCCGTCCAGGCGGCCGCCGAGGAGGCGGTGACGCTCCAGGCCGGCCGCGCCCGCGCGGTGCTCACCAACCGCGGCGCGCAGCTCACGTCCCTGATGGCGCCGGAGCTGTCCAGCCCCAAGAGCGGCACGCTGGAGCTGGTGCGCCAGCGCGCCGGCGTCCCCTACCCCTACGCCTTCACCGCCGGCGACGGCCTGCAGCCGAGCCCCCTGAACCAGGCACTGTTCCAGGCCCAGCGGAGCGCTGACGGCCGGTCGGTAACCTTCCGCTATAGCGGGCCGCTGGGCGCCGCCGAGAAGACCTTCCGCTTCGACGACAACGGGCTGCTGACCGTCGACGCCCGCGTGCCCGGCCATTCCGACTGGGGACTGCTGCTCGGTCCCGGCGTGCGCAACCCGACCACGGACGAGATGACCAGCCGCTACGAGCACCGCCGCGCCGTCTACAAGGCGGACGGCGACGTGACGGCCGTCGATCCGCAGAGCGCGTTCGACCCGGTCGAGATCCCCGGCCGCTCGCTCGCCTGGGCGGGCCTGGAGGACACCTACTACCTCGCGGCCCAGGTGCCGCAGGGGGGGATCGACCACGCGGTGCTGCTGCCGATGATGGTCCAGGCTTCGGACCCCGGCGCCAAACCGGGCGGGCCGCAGCAGTTCGTGCCGGTGCCGAACAAGGACCAGATCACCCGCGACCAGAAGTCCCTCCCCCGCGAGTTCTTCGTCATCCTCCGGCCGGCCGGCGACCATCTGGCGCTGGTCTCCTACTGGGGATCGAAGGAGTACGACCGGCTGAAGGCGCTCCCCTACGGCCTCGAGGGGACCATCGAGCTCGGCAGCCTCAAGCCACTGGTGGTACCGCTGCTGATCGCGCTCCACTGGATCCACGACAACATCGTCGGCAACTACGGCTGGGCGATCGTGCTGCTGACCATCCTGATCAAGCTGGTGCTGCTGCCGCTGACCCATAAGAGCACCATGTCGATGCGCAAGATGCAGGAGCTCAACCCGCAGGTGCAGGCGATCCGCGACCGCTACCGGTCGAAGCTGCGCGACAAGGCGGGCAAGCCGAACCTCGACTCGCAGCGGAAGATGAACGAAGAGGTGATGGCCCTCTACAAGGCGGCCGGGGCGAACCCGGCGGGGGGCTGCCTGCCGCTGCTCATCCAGATGCCGATCCTGTTCGCCTTCTACCGGCTGCTGTCGACCGCTGTCGATCTGCGCGGCGCTCCCTGGCTGGCCTGGATCCAGGACCTGTCGGTCCACGACACCTACTACGTGCTGCCGATCATCATGGGCGTCACGCAACTCATCCAGGTCCGCATGGGCCCCCAGGCGGGCGACCCGATGCAGCGGCGGATGTTTCAGATCATGCCGGTGGCGATGACCTTCTTCTTCCTCGGCGTTCCCAGCGGGCTGGTGCTCTACTGGCTCACCAACAACGTCTTGACCATCATCCAACTCCAGGTTTACAACCGTCTGAAGGAGCGCGAGGCATGAGCGCTCCTCCGCCCGAGAGACCCATCTCTATGAACGACGTCAAACGACGCTACTTTTCCGGCGACACCCTGCAACAGGCGCTGGTCCAGGCCGCCAACTACTTCAACCTCGACCCTAGCTACGTGGCCTACAAGAGCCTCGAGAAGCGCCACGGCTTCCTCAAGACCCGCCGCAAGGTGGTGATCGAGGTCGATCCCGACAGCCCGCGGCTGGAGAAGCCGGTGGCGGTTCCTCAGGCCGGCAGAGCGGTGCCGCCGCCGCCGCCGTCCTCCTACAGCACCCGGCCGCCCGCCGAGCCGGCGGCGCCGGTCGAACGCCCGGCGCCCAGCGAGCCGCGCGCGTCTTCTCCGGGGTCTCCGGGAGCTTCGGCGGCTCCGGCCGCGCGCGAGGCCCGGCCGCCGCGTGAGCGCGAGCCCCGCCGCGAGCGGGAGAACGATCGCCCCCGCCGCCGCGGGCGGGACCTGCCGCCGCGCTCGCCCCGCCTGCCCGAGGCGGAGACCTTCAGTCCCGCCGCGACCGAGGGCAGCATCGTTAGCCTGCCCGAGAGGCCGCGCAACGTCGGCGAGCGCTACCCCCTCGCCGCCGGGCCGGTGGCCGAGGCCGCCGAGAAGGCGACCGGGATCCTCCTCCGCATCGCTGGGCTGGAGCTGGAGCCGAAGATCTTCCAGGGTGAGGAGAGGCTGGAGGTCGACCTCTCCGGCGGCGACGTCGACTGGTGCTTCGCCGACGACGGCGAGATCCTGATGGCGTTCGAGCACCTGCTCCCCCGGATGATCCGCACTCTGAGCGGCGGCGAGCCGACGGCGGTGCGGGTCGACTGCGACAACTTCCACGAGATCCGCGAGGAGCGCCTGCGCAGCCTGGCGCAGGGGGTCGCCGAGGAGGTCCGCCGGCGGGGCAAGCCGCGGATCCTGGAGCCGATGAATCCCGGCGATCGGAGGATCATCCACACCACTCTGGCGGACGACCCCAACGTGGTGACCGAGAGCGAAGGGGACGGCTATTTCAAGCGGATCATGGTGCGTCCCGCGTAGTTCCCCAAGCCAACGTTTCACGTGAAACGTTCTCCGCCGAACGTTTCACGTGAAACATCCCTCGGTCTAGAATCCCCGTCCCATGGCGTTCGCCCTTCCCGAGATCTCCCGCGCGAGCTTCGCGAAAGAGATTCAGCGACTCTCCCCGCAGCCCCTAGAAGACCGCGCCGTCGATGCTCTGTTCGCCCACTACGGCGAGCTGGCGCTCTGGAACCGGCGGACGAGCCTGATCGGGCCGGGAACCGCGGGGGAGATCCTTCGCCGCCACTACGGCGAGTCGCTCGCCGCGACCCCTCTGATCCCGGCCGGCGCCCACCGCGGGCTCGACCTCGGATCGGGCGCCGGCTTTCCCGGAATCGTGCTCGCCGCCGCCGTTCCCGGGCTCGAAATGACGCTCGCCGAGGCGCGCGAGCGCAAGTGGGCGTTCCTCTCCGCCGCCGCCCGCCGGGCCACTTTGCCCTGCCGCTGCCTGGATGTTAGAGTCCAGCTTCCGCTGCCTGCCGGCCTGCCGGAGAGCATCGACGTGATCACCTCGCGGGCCCTCCGGCTCTCCGCCGAGATCTGGAGCGCTCTGGGGGCCCGGCTGGCCCCTGAGGGGCGCGTCCTGCTCTGGGTGGGCGAGCACGATCCCGAGCTGCCGCCGGAGCTGGTCTCCTGCGGCAGCCTGCCGCTCGCGGGGAGCGAGAAGCGGCGCATCCTGGCGCTGCGCCTGAATTCTTCAGAAACCGAGCCATGATCCTCGCCATCGCGAACCAGAAGGGTGGAGTCGGCAAGACCACCACCGCCATCAACCTCGGCGCCGGCCTCGGCGCCCTCGAGCGGCGCGTCCTGCTCGTCGACAGCGATCCGCAGGGGAACGCCACCCGCGGCCTCGGCGCCAAGGCGGCTCCGCCCCACTTCTACCATGCGCTGTCGGGAGAGGTGCCGCTGTCGGCCACGATCCGCCCGTCCGGCTTCCCCAACCTCGACCTCGTTCCCTCCCAGCGCGACCTCGTGGGCATCGAGGTGGAGCTGGTCGGCGAGAGCGGCTGGGAGCAGCGGCTGAAGGGGGTGCTCGCCGAGGTCGCCGACCGCTACGACACGATCCTGATCGACTGCCCGCCATCGCTCGGCCACCTCACGGTCAACGCGCTCACCGCCGCGGACGGCGTGCTGGTGCCGCTCCAGTGCGAGTATTACGCCCTCGAAGGGATCAGCGAGCTCCTCGCCACCGTCGAACGCGTGCAGCGGAGCCTCAACAAGCAGCTCCAGATCGCCGGCATCCTGCTGACCATGTACGACGACCGCACCAACCTGTCGAAGGACGTCGCCGAGGAGATCCGCTCGCACTTCGCCGGCAAGGTGTACGAGACGGTGGTCCCCCGCAACATCCGCCTCGCCGAGGCTCCGAGCCACGGCCTGCCGATCTTCCAGTACGACATCAAATCGCGCGGCTCCGAGGCCTACCTGGCGCTGGCGCGCGAATTTCTGCGGAGGGCCGCATGACGGGCCATACGACGGAAAAACCCGCGGGCAAGAAGCGCGGCCTCGGGCGCGGGCTCGACGCCCTGATCGAGAAGGCAGAGCCGAAACCGGAGGAGACGGTCCACACGCTCCCCATCGACCGGCTGCGCCCCAACCGGTTCCAGCCGCGCAGCCGCTTCGACGACGCGGCGATCGAGGACCTCGCGGCGTCGATCCGCGCCCAGGGGATCGTCCAGCCGCTGGTGGTGACGCTCGAAGGGGACGATTACGCGATCATCGCCGGCGAGCGCCGCTGGCGGGCCGCCCGCAAGGCCGGGTTGGAGCACGTGCCGGTGGTGGTGCGGCAGGTGGCGGACGACCGCGAGCTGCTCGAGCTCGCCCTGGTCGAGAACCTCCAGCGGAGCGACCTCAACCCGATCGAGGAGGCCGAAGCCTACGCCGCCCTGCAGGAGAAGTTCGGCCTCTCCCAGGAGGAGGTCGCCACCCGCGTCGGTAAGGCGCGCACCACGGTGACCAACGCGCTCCGTCTCCTCCGCCTGCCGGACGAGGTGCTCGACCTGCTCCGCGAAGGGCGCCTGACCGCCGGCCAGGCCCGTCCGCTGCTCGGACTTCAGGACGCCGACGCGCAGATCCAGCTCGCCGACCGCGCCGTGCGCGACGGCCTCTCCGCCCGCGACCTCGAAGCGCTCACCGCCCCGTCCCGCGAGGAGGCCCCGAAGGCGAAGAAGCCGGAGCGGCCGGTCGAGGTCCACACCGCCGCCGCCGAGGAGCGGCTCACCCGCCGCCTCCAGACGCGGGTGGAGATCAAGCGGCAGGGCAAGGACGGGCAGCGCGGACAGCTCCGCATCCACTTCCACTCGGAGGAGGAGCTGATGCGGCTCTTCGACGTCCTGATCGAGCGGGGAGAGAACCGATGATCTTCAAGTCGGACGGCAGGCAGAACGACCTCAACGGCTTTCTGGACGGCGGCAGCCACCTCCACGGGGAGCTCCGCTTCGAAGCCTCGTTCCGGGTGGACGGCAAGCTCACCGGCTCGGTGGATTCGGAGGGGGACCTGATCGTCGGCGAGGCCGGCGAGGTCGACGGCGAGGTCCGTGCGGGTCAGGTTTTCGTCTCCGGCACGGTCCGCGGCACGATCCACGCCCTTCGCCGCGTGCAGATCGCCGCCAGCGGCAAGGTGTTCGCCGAGATCGACACGCCCTCACTGGTGATTGAAGATGGTGCCACGTTCGAGGGGCACTGCTCGATGAACCGTGAAGGCACCGCCCCTCGGCTGGTGGCGCCGGCCGGGAAGCCGGACGCCCTTCAGCGCGCCCGCGCCAACCCCTCGTAGGAGGGGAAGAAGGCGACCGGGTTGCGCGCCAGGAACGCCTTGTCGAACGCCGTGGTGAGCACTTGGCCGTCGAGCTCGCGCGACACCGGAAATCCCAGGCCGTAGATCAGTGTCGGCGCCACGTCGACCAGGCGGGCGCCGGTAATCAGCGAGCCCGGGCGGATCCCTTCTCCAAAGAGGAGCAGCGCGCCGTCCGGCCCCCCCTGGAACTCGCCGCCGAGCGCGCCCGGCGCCAGTTGCCGCATCCACCCCCCCTTGGGATTGACCCCGTAGGCCGAGACGACCACCAGCCGCCGCGGGCCCGTCCCCTGAGCCCACGCCGCCGCCAGCAGGTCGTCGAGCTGCTCGTAGTAGAGGGCCACCCGCTCGGCCGCCATGTGGGACGCGGCATCGTCCTGCCGCCCTTCGAACTGCACGGCGTTGAAGCCGCCGAACCAGCGGCGGGAGACCTCCCGCAGTCCGGGCAGGAAGAGGAAGACCGCCTCCACCTTCGGATTCTCGCCTGCGAGCGCCAGGGTCGCCGACTGGCGCCAGAGGTCGCCATCGATCGCTGCCCGTAGCGATCCCGGAATCTTTGGGCCGAAGCGGATGCGGACGGCCGGGTCGACCTTGCCGGGATCGGGCCGGAAAGCGGCTCCCCGCGCCAGCAGCTCGCGCGGCCAGGCGCTCGCCGGATCGGGTGAGTCGGCGAAGAAGCCGTCGCCGAGCGCGAAGGTGGCCTCGCCGGCGGCGGGCTCGGTGATCGGCCAGCCGACGACCCCGGCGGGCACGCCGAGCCGCGGCAGGATCTCCCAGAGCGCCAGCCCCTCGCGCCGGGGCGTGGCCGACGGCAGGGGGCCGGCGCCGAAGGTGCCCCAGCGCTGGAAGGCGATCCCCGCCGGGAAGAGGTGGAGCTCGGCGCCGGGGGCGAGGAAGGGTGCCGGGTAGGCGCGGTGGCCGGTGATGCCGTGCTTGAAGGGGTATTTGCCGGTCGCCACGGTGGTCCAGAGCGCGTCGCGCCGGGTGGGCACGATGGAGCTGAGCCGCCCGTAGGCGCCGTTCTGGAGCACGTTGGCGAGGAAGGGGAGGCGCCCCTGGCCGGCGAGCGGCAGGATGGCGTCGAGAGTGGCCGCGTCGATGCCGATCACCCAGAGCTTCGGGCGCTGTCCCGCCTCGACCGCCGCCGGCCGCGGCGCCGTCACCGGCTGCGGGTGATAGGCCTCGCGCCGCTCGACCATGGCGTAGACGGAGAGGGCGGCCATCAGCGTCAGCCCGTAGCGGCTGCGCCGGCCATAGGGGCGGCGGCTGAGCGAGTGCAGCAGGGCGGTGTAGAAGGCGATCAGCGCGCCGAGCGTGAGCCAGAGCGCCGTCTTGGTCAGCCGGTCGTTGATGCCGGGCGGCAGGAAGTAGGCGAAGTAGTAGCGCTGGGACCAGTCGAGGAGGGCGGAGAGGGCGAGCGCGGCGGTGAGGCTCCAGGGGAGCACCCGGCGGGAGAGCCGCGGCCGCCGCCAGGTGAAGGGGAGGTGGGCGGCCAGGCTGACCAGGCCGCCGAGGGTGCCGTAGATCAGGCACCCGCGCAGCACCGGGCCGAAGGCGAACGGCAGGCGTGGATTGAGAAAGAAGATCAGCCCGGCGAGCTGCGCTCCGGCGAGGGCCCCGGGGGCGAAGCCACCCCCGAGGACCGCCGGTCCGCCGCGCCTCACACGATGAAGATGGGGCGGTCGAGCTTCTGGTGGAAGTGCCACTGATAGGTATAGCCGGGGAACTCCACCGGCACGGTGTAATCGACCTCGATGAAGATGCGGTCGCCGTCCCGGACCACCCGGACGTCCTTCTTGTCGAGCGGGATGTCGAGCTGGTGCGCGCGGTCGACGATCGCCTTGGCGATGTCGTCCGGCAGCGTCCGCGCCGCCGCGAACTTCGCCTGCTCATCCATGAAGTCGTAAAGCTGGGTGCTCTGGATCTTGACCGGCACCGCCTTCCAGGCGATCAGGGCCGCGATGCCCAGCGCCACCAGCCAGAGAATACACCCCAGATTTCCCTCGCCGCGTTCGGACCTCCGTCGTGGCATGGCTCCCCTCCGTCAGGATTCGTTGAAGGGTAGTCTAGCGCACGATGCGCAAGGTTCGATCCCAGCGCGTCTGGGTGAAGAAATTCATCGCCACGCGGCCGATCTGCCGCAGCTTGCCGGCGTACCCCGGCCACTCCACCGCCTCGTCGTCGCTGGCGAACGACCAGTACACCAGCAGCGCCCGCCCCTTGACGTTCGCCTCCGGCACGGTCCCCCAGTAGCGCGAGTCGTTGGAGTTGTCGCGGTTGTCCCCCATGCAGAAGTAGCTGTCGGGGCCGACGGTCTTGGGGCCGAAGTTGTCGCGCACCCGCTTGGTGTGGAAGAGGAGGTCGCGCGGGTAGACCGTAGAGTCGTCGTACCAGGTGAACGAGGAGTCGTGGACCAGCTTGCCGTTGATGTAGAGGTCCTTGTCGATCATCTTCATGGTGTCCCCGGGCAGCCCCATGCACCGCTTGATGAAGTCACGGTTGGGGTCCTCCGGGTACTTGAACACCACGACGTCGCCGTGCCGCACCTTGCGGATCGGCAGCAGCTTCTCCTCCAGCGGCGAGAGGGTCGGCCCGTAGACGAACTTGTTGACCAGGATGTGATCGCCGATCAGCAGGTTCTTCTCCATCGAGCCGGACGGGATCTTGAACGCCTGCACCACCCAGGTGCGGGCGAAGGTCGCGAAGATCACGGCGATGAGCAGGGCCTCCAGGTACTCCCGGAGCAGGGATTTCTCGGCGTGCATGCCGCTAGTGGATCACTCGGAACGATCTCTCCCAGCGGGTCTTGGAGAAGAACCCGATCGCCGTCTCCGCCAAGTCGCGCAGCTTCGGCCCCAGCCCCTCCCACTGCCCGGTGGAGGTCTTGCCGCCGTAGGACCAGTAGATGAACAGCGCCCGCCCCTTGACGAGGTGGGCCGGCAGTGGCCCCCAGAACCGCGAGTCGTAGGAGTTGTCGCGGTTGTCGCCCATGCAGAAGTAGTGGTTGGCGGGCACCGTGTAGGGGCCGTAGTTGTCGCGCAGCCGCATCCGCGGGTCGACGAAGAAGCCCACCGGATCGGGGTTCTTGTGCAGGGCGTAGCTTGCGTCGCTGACCGGCTTGCCGTTGATGAAGAGCTGCTGGTTGATCACCTGCACCGTGTCCCCGCCCACCGCCACGCAGCGCTTGACGAGGTCGAGCTTCGGGTCTTCCGGGGAGCGGAAGACGACGATGTCGCCGCGGTTCACCGTCCGGAACGGCAGCAGCTTCTCCGCGCCGGTCGCCGTCGGGCCGTAGATGAACCGGTTGACGAACAGGTGATCGCCGATCAGGAGGGTGTCCTCCATCGATCCGCTCGGGATGTAGAAGGTCTGCACCACGAAGGTGTTGGTGAACAGCAGGAAGATCGCGGCGATGATCAGCGCCTCGGTGTACTCCCGCCAGACCGTCCGCTGGTCGGTCCTTTGATCCACTTTCTGCTTCACCGATAGATCCGCCATGGCGCGGGTACTGTACTCGAAAGGGCCCCCGCGCCGCAAAAAGCCGCGCGGAGCGCCTGGTCCTTTGACACGCCGGCGAACGCCCGGCCGGCCTCGCTTCTCACCCCGTCTCCACCGTTCCCCCGCCTGACCGCCTGCCGCCCGCTCCTTGGGCTCTCCGCTGCTCTCCCTTTGTTTTCAACGGTTTGGACGTCCCTGCGAGCTGGCAGGGATCTTGGTCTAGGGCTCGGCGTCAACCCGAGAGGAGGTGGCGCCCGAGACATGCGGACCTGGAAACAACTCACGGAAAGGGACTTTGTCGAACCGTCGCAAAACGAGCTCAAAACGAACCAAGGAGAGATCCATGAAACGCACTCAGTCCACTATCGCCTTCCTGCTGGTCCTGGTATCCGTCCTCGCCTCCCTCCCCGCCGCCGCCGCCGAGGGCAAGAAGGTGGTCAACATCAACAGCGCCGACACCTCGGAGCTCGCCTTCCTTCCGCGTGTCGGTCCCAGCGTCGCGGACCGCATCGTCGACTACCGCAAGGAGAACGGCCCGTTCAAGAAGATCGAGGACCTGATGCTGGTCCAGGGGATCGGCGAGAAGACCTTTCAGCTCCTCAAGCCTTACCTTGCCATCTCCGGCGAGTCGACGCTCAAGGAGAAGGTCCACGGCAGCCGCTCCAGCTCGTCCAAGTCGAAGTCCAAAGCGGGCGAGAAATCGGGCGACAAGGCCGGAGGCAAGGCGGGCCGCACCAAGGCCGCCCCGCCGCAGGAGCCCTCCCGCTGAAGCGAGCCGGGCGAGGCGGGGCTTTCGGCTCCGCCTCGCCCGTGCCCCTTCGCGAGGCTCGCCATGAGGTTCCCCGCAAAGTCTCTCCTGTGCCACGGATTCCAGCTCGCCGAGCTCACCATCGTCCTGGCCATCATCGCCTTCATGATGATGCTCGGGGCGCCGCAACTGCTGCGCGGCTCCGGCGACCTCCGGCTCCGCCTGGCGGCGGACGAGCTGGTCGGCGTCCTGCACCTGGCCCGGTCGTGGGCCGTCCGCAACGACGCCAACGTGGCGGTGAAGTTCCGCACCGCCGCCGACGGCACGGTCACCTTCACCCTCTACCGCGACGGCAACGGCAACGGCGTGCTCACCGCCGACATCAACTCCGGGAAGGACCCGCAGGTCCAGCCGCCGCGGCGCCTCTCCAACTTCGGCCGCGGCATCGGCTTCGGCTTTCCTCCAGGTCCGGCGCCGACCGATCCGAGCTCGCCCGGGCACCTGCTGACGCCGGCCGATCCGATCCGCTTCAACAGCTCGGACCTGGCCTCGTTCAGCCCGCTCGGCACCTCGACGCCCGGCTCGCTCTACCTGACGGACGGCCTCCAGCGGCTGGTGGCGGTCCGCCTCTCCAACCGCGCCGGACTGGTGCGGATCCTCACCTACGACGCCAGGAAACGGGTCTGGCGCGATGGCTAGAGACCTGGCAATTGACTCGTTCGGAACGAGTGCAGTACTTTGCCGTCATGCGTGCGATCGCCGTCATCACCACCGTCGGAACCGAAGAGCAGGCCTATCTCATCGCGCGCGAGATCGTCGCGCGGCGCCAGGCCGCGTGCGTCAACATCCTCCCCGGCGTCCGCTCGATCTACCGCTGGAAGGGGAAGATCTGCAAGGACGGCGAGCTGATGCTCGTGGTCAAGACGCTGGAGAAGGAGTTCGACGCCGTCGCGGCCACCATCCGCGAGCTCCATAGCTACGAGCTCCCGGAGATCCTCTCCTTCAACGTCTCGCACGGCGAACGCGGCTTCCTCGACTGGATCGCGGGAAGCGTCGACAAGGAAGCCGAGTTCACCGACGAGGACGAAGAGGAGCTCGCCTTCGCGGGTGTGGACGGGGACGACGACTGAGGGGGTTTGCCCACCGGGAATGTCCCGTGGCCTGCGACCTCATCCCCTAGCCCCTTCTCCTGAAGGAGAAGGGGAACGACTTCGAACGGTGTTACCCGTCAGGCCCTCCCTCTCCTTCAGGAGAGGGATCGAGGGTGAGGTCGCAGGCCACGGACGGCGAGGACTGGGCCCTACACCTTCGCCAGCGCCTGCTCCAGATCCGCCAGCAGATCCTCGACGTTCTCGATTCCCACCGAGATCCGCACCATCCCGTCGGTCAGGCCCAGCTCGGCGCGCCGCTCGGCGGGGATCGAGGCGTGGGTCATCGACGCCGGGTGCGAGATCAGGCTCTCGACGCCGCCCAGGCTCTCGGCGAAGCTCATCACCTGCATGTTCTCCAGCATCGCCTTGGCCGCCGCGAAGCTCCCCATCTCGATGGTGGTCATCGAGCCGAATCCCGAGGCCTGCCGCTTCTGGATCTCGTAGCCGGGGTGGTCCGGCAGCCCGGGATAGAGCACTCTCTGCACCTTGGGGTGGGCCACCAGGTAATCGACGATCCGGCGCGCGTTCTCCTCGTGCCGGTCCATGCGGACGGCCAGCGTCTTGATGCCGCGCATCACCAGGAAGCAGTCGAACGGCGCCAGGATCGCTCCCGCCGATTTCGACACCAGCGCGAACCACTCGGCGTCCTCCGGGGTCGAGGCGATCAGCAGGCCGCAGATCGAATCACTGTGGCCGTTCAGGAACTTGGTCGCCGAGTGCACCACGTAGTCCGCTCCCAGCGCGAGCGGTAGCTGGAGGTAGGGAGTCAGGAAGGTGTTGTCCACCGCCACCCGCGCGCCGCGGGCGTGGGCCAGCTCGGCCACCGCGGCGATGTCGGTGATGTCCATCACCGGGTTGGTCGGCGTCTCGATGTAGACCATCTTCGTCTCGGGCCGCATGGCCGCCGCGACGGCGGCGAGGTCCGTGGTGTCCACCCACGAGAAGGAGAGGTCGTAGCGCTCCAGGATGCGGGTGAAGTAGCGGAACGTGCCGCCGTAGACGTTGCTCGACACCACCACGTGGTCGCCCGCCTTGACCACCGTCATCAGGCAGGAGATGGCCGCCATGCCGGACGCGAAGGCGAACGCGGCCACTCCCCCCTCCAGCGCCGCCACCTGCTCCTCGAGCGACTCGCGGGTGGGGTTCTGCACGCGGGCATACTCGTAGTGCACCGCCTCGCCCAGGTGCTCCTGGACGTACGTCGACGTCTGGTAGATGGGCACCGCCACCGAGCCGGTGCGCGGATCGGGCGTCTGGCCGGCGTGGACGGCCCGAGTCGAAAAACCAAGGTTCCTTGGATCGCCTTTCAAGCGCACACCCTCGATTCGAAAATTATTGCGGAAAAAAGAATAAAAGCGGCGCCGAAGCGTACCGCCCTCCCCTCGCGCCGGCATTCTAGCAGCCGTCCGGCGGCGGACGGGGTGCCGGATCGGAAGAGCGCAAGGATAAGATAGTTCGCCATGAGCGATCCTACCGCCGCCTCCGCCCCCTCCCCCGAGCCGTTTTCGCCGATGCGCTGGGAGGGCCCCGGTCTCCAGCTCCTGGAACAGACCCGCCTCCCCGTCGAGGAGGTCTGGATCGACTGCGAGACCCCCGAGGACGTGGCGGACGCCATCCTCCGCCTCGCCGTGCGCGGCGCGCCGGCCATCGGCGTGGCGGCGGCCTACGGCCTGGTGCTCGGCCTGCGCACGGTGCGCGAGCCGGAGCATCTCCAGGCGCGCTTCGACGAGGTCTCGGAGCTGCTCGGCAGCACCCGGCCGACCGCCGTGAACCTGCGCTGGGCGCTCGACCGCGGCCGGAAGGTCTTCGCGGCCACCGCCGCCCAAGGCCCCGAAGCGGTCACCGCCGCCCTCCTCGCCTGGGCCGGCGAGCTGCACGCCGAGGACGTGCGGATCAACCGGCGCATCGGCGAGCACGGCGCCCCCCTGTTCGCCAAGGGGTCGCGCGTGCTCACCCACTGCAACACGGGATCGCTGGCCACCGCCGGCTACGGCACGGCGCTGGGCGTGATCCAGTCCGCCTGGCGCGACGGCAACCTGCAGAAGGTCTGGGTGGACGAGACGAGGCCGCTGCTGCAAGGCGCGCGGCTCACCGCCTGGGAGCTGAAGAAGCTCGGCATCCCCTTCCACCTGGTGACGGACAGCAGCGCCGGCACCCTGATGTCCCAGGGGCTCGTCGACGGCATCGTGGTCGGCGCCGACCGCATCGCGGCCAACGGCGACACCGCCAACAAGATCGGCACCTACACCGTGGCCGTCCTGGCCCACCACCACCAGGTCCCCTTCTACGTCGCCGCCCCGCTCTCGACGATCGACCGCGCCACGCCCAACGGCGCCGCCATCCCGATCGAGAAGCGCAAGGAGATCGAAGTCACCGAAGTCTTCGGCACCCGCATCGCCCCCAACGAGACGGAAGCGCTGAACTTCGCCTTCGACGTCACGCTGGCTGCACTGATCACCGCGATCATCACCGAGGTCGGCGTGCTGCGGGCGCCCTACGAGGAGAGCATCGCGGAAGCCTTCGGGCGCTCCTGACGGTGCCGAGCGTGCCCGCCCGCGCCCGCACGATCGCCGGCGGCGCTCTCGCCGCTTCCGGCGGCTCGGCCGCCGCCTCAGGCGGAAGCGCCGCCTTTTCAGGCGAGACCACCGCCGCTTCCGGCGAGACCACCGCCGCTTCCGGCGACACCGCCGCCGCGTCAGGCGAGAGCGCCGCCGCGTCAGGCGAGACCGCCGCCTTCTCCGGCGAGAGCGCCGCCGCTTCCGGCGCCACCGCCGCCGCCTCAGGCGGAAGCGCCGCCGGCTCCGGCGAGACTGCCGCCGCTTCCGGCGAAGCCACCGCCCGCTCCGGCGAAAGCCGGAAAGAGAGCGGCAAGCGTCGTCCGATTCTCCTCTCCTGGAGCGGCGGCAAGGACAGCGCCTTCGCCCTCCACACCCTCCGCTCCTCGCCGGACTTCGAGCCCGCCGCCCTGCTGACCACGCTCACCGAGGACTACGACCGCATCAGCATCCACGGCGTCCGCCGCGAGCTGCTGGAGCGCCAAGCGGAATCGATCGGGCTCCCGCTCCACAAGGTCCTGATCCCCAAGGACTGCACGAACGAGATCTACGAGGCTCGCCTGGCTTCGGCCCTCCGCGAGATCCAGGGCCAGGGCATCCAACACATCGCCTTCGGAGATCTCTTCCTGGAGGACGTCCGCGCCTACCGCGAGACGCAGATGGCGGCGCTCGGCCTCGAACCGGTCTTTCCCGTCTGGGGCCTGGACACCACGGATCTCGCCCACGACCTGATCCGTCTCGGCTTCCAGGCCGTCCTGGTCTGCGTGGACACCGACATCCTCGACCCCGTCTTCGCCGGCCGCGCCTTCGACGAAGACCTCCTCCGCGACCTCCCGCCCGATGTCGACCTCTGCGGCGAGAACGGAGAGTTCCACACCTTCGTCCACGCCGGGCCGATCTTCCGCGAGCCGATCGCGATCAAGCTGGGCCGGGTGGAAGGGCGGGGGCGGTTCTGGTTTCGGGATCTACTCTGCGAAAACATATGAGTCATTATCTTTAAAATATTTCGCTCCAAATTCAAACCTACCGAGCCGCAAGTAGTCTTCAAACATTTGCGTCTGATCTGACTCCCACATATGTTTGTATCGGCCTAAAAAATCTTTAACAAGGTCGTTATAATTTATCCAAAGTGCCTTGCGATCTAATAACTTGAGGGCAACTTGCACTATCTCTGGAGGGAGGCTCCGCAAAGCGCTTCTGGCTGCGGGACCTCCTCTCCAAGCGCCGGAAGCCGCTTGCGAAAAGAGTGCCTTTGCATAGAGCGGCAAGAGTTCGCGAGGTATGGCCGTTTGAACCTTGATAGCAGCTGGAGTTACAGCGTTAACCTCAGTGAACTGATCCCGCTCTATGATTCCAATAACATCCATAAAGAAGGCTGATCTAAGGCCGGTCTCAGTTCGGGCCAACGCCTCGACCGGTACCACATCCATGAAGTGGGCTTTAGATCTTGGATTGCCAGCCAGAGTTACTTTGCGCAAAATTTGCTCCAATAAAACCATCTGCTCCGATTCCGCATATTTGGGCAATATTGAGATCAGAGCAGTCATTGGCCCTTCCTCGAAAGACCTCTTCAAGAGAGTGTCAAGCACATGGGCTTGGTCATCATCGCTCAACAGGCCGAGCTTTATGGGCAATGATTCCGGGGTCTGCTCTTCTAGGGCTGCCGATAGGACAGCCCTCGCTTCATCACTGGGCCCAGTCGACACTCGTAGTACTTGCCCAATTTCCGTAGACGAGAGGGCAGAAACTTTCGCTCCCCAGCTACTCTGGATGCGGGCCGTCGCAATCTGAGCCTGCAAAATACCATCCTCGACCAATTTATATACTTGATCGCGCCGAGCTTTTAATTCCGCCTCCGTAAATGTGTTGCCCTTTGGATGCCGCTTGTCGTAAGCGCCAATTTCCTGGTGGCAGTCAAAGCATAAGGGAATGCCATTTTCATCCTTGTTAGAGCCGCCGTCTGCTTCCGCAATTATATGGGCCGCCTCGATATTAGTACCGCACGGCTTAAAACATAAACAACAAATCCGCGCTGAGCGAACAAACATTCTTGCCTTGGTATCAGAATCGAAAGGCATGTTATCACCTTAAAAATTGTCAGGTTTTATACGGTGAATCCGGCAACCCGAACTCCCACCCCCGCCCCTTCGCCTCCGCATCCATCCGCAACATCAACATCCCAATCCCCGCCGCTCCCTGCATGTAGCCGGTCTGGGCGTAGGTGCGCTCCGGTTGGATGCGGTTCTCGGCGTGGATCCATTTCAGGCCGCCGCCGGGAGTCGGGGTGGCGCGGTCCAGGATGTTCTGGATGACCCGGTGGGCGAAGGGTTTGTAGGTGGCGTCGCCGGTGAGCTTTGCGAGGTCGAGGAAGAAGTTGGCGACGCTGGCGGAGCCGCAGCATTGGCCGACGTTGTTCCAGAAGCCGGGGGTCTGCTTTTCGGGGATGCCGCTTTCCTGGATGGCTTTCGCTCCTTTTTTCGCCCAGTTGAGCCAGCCGGCCTTGGGGTCGATCTGGTCGAGGCGGACCCAGAGGCGCGAGGTGCCCACGGGACCGTGGCACCAGCCGAGATAATAGAGCTTCTTGTTGTCCGGCTCGTCGTGGAAGATGAGGCAGGTATCTCCCGTGGTGACCGCGATCGACTGGAGGTAGCGCGCTCCGGCCAGGGCCGCGTCGAGGAATTCCTGGCGGCCGGTCTCCTTGTGGAGGGTCGCCAGGAAGTAGGCGACGCCCGCCGTGCCATGCGAGAAGTTGGGCATCAGGCGCGGAAACTCCGGGTCCTCCCGCCACTTCAGCCCGCCCCCTTCGGGGATGCCGAGCTCGATCAGCCGCAATCCCGCTTTGGCCGCCAGGTCGCGCGAGGCGGGGTCGTTCATCGTGCGGGCATAATCGAGGAGGTAGAGGCCGGTCCCGGAGGCGCCGATGATGATGTCCGTATATTTTCCCCACGCGACACCGCGGCCGGCGGGCTGCGCGGCGGCGTGGATCAGGTCGCGGCAGCGGATGGCGGCCTTGCGGTATTTCTCGTCCCCGGTCGACTGGAAGACCTGGTACAGGGTGAAGCCAATACCGGCGGCTCCCTGGTAGAGCCCCGTATCCCCATCGTCGGGAACGAGCTTCTCGGGAAGGCTCGCGATCAGGGCGTCGGCCCCGTAGCCCGCGTCTTCCTTATAAGCCTTGTCCCCCGTCACCCGGGCGAGCTCCAGCAGGAAGAGGACGATCCCGGCGTAGCCCGAATAGAGGTCCGGCGTGCTCTGGAGTCCCTCCGGCCGCTCCGGACCTTCGAGCCAGATCAATCCCCGCGACGTCTCCACCCGCGTGGTGTGAATCCACTTGGCGGCTTTGATGGCGGTGTCCAGGTAGTTGGTGGGGGAGGCGGCTGGAGCCGGAGCGGGAGAGGGCTTCGGGGTCTCCTCTCCGGCCGCGGCGCCAAGGCTCAAGGTGGAAGCGGCTCCGGCGGCGAGGGTGAGGCGGACGAGGTCGCGGCGGGTGAGATGGTTGGAGCTCATGGCTCTTACAACGATACCGCGTTGGCGTTCCCCTCGGAGGCCCTTCGTGGGCAGATAAAGTGCCTGCGAGAGAGCTGACGACAAAGGTATACCTTGCTCGCGGGAGCTACGACCTACATAGTATACTATGTAGGTGGGGGCTACGACCTACCTAGTACACTTCAAAACGAGGTCCTTTCATGCGCCTGCTTGAGTCCGAAGACGTGATCCGGGTGCTGCATGGGTTCAACCCCTGGTGGGCCCAGCGGACGATGTCGGTCCCTGCGTTTCACCGGCTGGCCTTCGACGCGTGCAGCCGATATCTCTTCGACCCCTCCATCCGGCGTGGGGTGCTGCTCGCGGGTGCCCGCCGGGTGGGCAAGACGACGGTGCTCTATCAGCTCGCGGAACGGCTGCTGGCCCAAGGGGCGGAGCCCACCTCCATTCTCTATCTGAGTCTGGACCATCCGGTCCTGAAGCTGCTGACGATCGAGAAGATTCTCGCGGAGTACCACAAACAGGTGCGCCCATCCGGTGAACCGGCGGTCCTTTTGCTGGACGAGGTGCAGTACTCGCACGAGTGGGACCTGCACCTGAAAGTCCTGATCGACCACCGGCCCGAGCTGCGGATCGTGGCGACCGGTTCCGCGGCTCTCCGGCAGCGCCGGGATGCGATCGACAGCGGCGTGGGGCGTTGGATCACGGTTCCGATGCCGACGCTCTCGTTCTACGAATTTCTCCAGATGCGGGGGCGGGCTCTGCCGAACGTGCCTTCCAACCTCCGGCCCCAGGACCTGTTCGGCCGGGAGAAGCCCTATTTGATGGGTTTGGCCGAGAGCTTCCGGGGAGTGCTGCCGGAGTTCCAGCGCTACCTGCTCGTCGGCGGCTTTCCCGAGACGGCGCTGAGCGACGAGACCGATTACTGCCAGCGCATTCTCCGGGAGGATGTGGTCGAGCGGGTGCTGAAGCGCGACATGGTCGCCCTGTTCGGAGTGCGGAAGATCAACGAGCTGGAGAAGCTGTTCATCTATCTCTGCCTGAACACGGGCGGGGTGTTCTCCATCAAGACGTGCGCCTCGGAGCTGGGGACGACCGCGGGGACGGTGACCGCTTATCTGGAGCTGCTGGAGAACGCTCATCTCGTCTACCGGCTCGCCCCCGCGGAGATCGGCGGCAAGAAGGCGTTGCGGCAGCAGAACAAATACTACCTGGCCGATGCCGCCCTGAGGAACGCGGTGCTGCTGCGGGGCCGGGAGGTGCTGGCGGAGCCGGAGGAGCTGGGAAAGGTGGTGGAGACCTCCGTGCTGCGCCACCTCTACGCCTATCACTATCTGGACACGCCGACGATCGTCTACTGGCGGGAGCCGCGGACCGACAAGGAGGTGGACGTCATCGTCCGCAGCCCGCGGTATGTGATCCCGGTCGAGGTGAAATACCGGAATTCCGCCAGCCTCGACTTCGCGGGGGGGCTCGCCACCTATTGCCGGAAAGATCCATTGGTGCGGAAAGCCTACTTCGTGACCCGGGAGGACAAGGATTTCGGGAGGGTCGAATTCGAGGGTGTGGGGGCGCACTTCCTCAAGATCCCCGCCCACATCTTCACCTATCTCCTCGGTCAGTCGGAGCACCGGCTCTGGCAGCGGGCGGGGCGGCGGATGGAGCCGGTCCCTCCCGCGCGCGAAGAGTGGGACGAGAGCTGGGACGCCGACTGACCCCTTAGATCCGCGCCACCGTCTCCGCGTAGAACGCGTCGAGGATGTCCTTGTGCCGGGCTTCCACGACCTTGCGCTTGACGCTCATCTTGGGGGTCAGCTCGCCGGTCTCCTGGGAGAGGTCGTGGTCGAGGAGGTGGAAGTCCTTGATCCTTTCGTAGGAGGCGAGGGTCGAGTTGACGGCTTCGAGGCCGTCGCGGATGAGGTGCTGGATGGCGGGGCGGGAGGCGAGGTCGGCGTAATCCTTGTATTCGATGCCATGCTCGCGGGCCCATTTGCCGGTGGTCTCCTCGTTGAGGGTGATCAGGGCGACGCAGAAGGGGCGGCGGTCGCCGAGCATGACCACTTGCGAGACGTAGGGGCAGGCCGCCTTGAGCTGGCCTTCGATGTTCTGCGGCGCGATGTTCTTGCCGCCGGCGGTGACCAGGATGTCCTTCTTGCGATCGGTGATCGAAAGGAAGCCGTCGGCGTCGAGGTGGCCGATGTCGCCGGTGTGGAACCAGCCGTCGGGCTCCAGCGCCTCGGCGGTGTCCTCGGGGAGCTTGTAATAGCCCTGCATGATGCCGCGCCCGCGGAGCAGGATCTCGCCGTCCTCGGCGATCCGCGTCTCGACCCCCTTGTAGGGGATGCCCACGGTGCCGAACTTGTAGCGCTCGGGGCGGTTGCCGACGCTGCCGGCCGAGCTCTCGGTGAGGCCGTAGGCTTCGAGGATCAGGATGTCGCAGGCGTGGAAGAACTCGGCGATGGCGCGCGAGAGCGGAGCGCCGCCGGAGATCAGGAAGCGGAGCCTGCCGCCCAGGCGCGCCTTGAGCTTCGAATAGACGAGCTTGTCGGCGAGACGGTGCTGGAAGGCGAGCAGGCCGGTGGGCTTCCCCCCCTGCTGGCGGAGGCGGGAGACGCGGCCGCCGACATCCAGGGCCCATTGAAAGATCTTGTACTTGAGGCCGCCGCCGTCGCGCGCGCCGGTGACCACCCGGTTGTAGACCTTCTCGTAGACGCGCGGCACGCCGGCCATGATCGTGGGGCGGACGGCGGCGAGGTTGACGACGAGGTCGTCGATGACGCCGTCGATCGCCGTGTTGACCCCCAGGCGGATGAACGCCACCTCCAGCACCTTGCCGAAGGAGTGGGCGAGCGGCAGGAAGAGGAGCTGCTTGTCGGTGGGTCCGAGGATGCTGAGGTCGGCGATCGTCTCGGCCTCGAAGAGCCAGTTGTCGTGGGTGAGCATCACCCCTTTCGGCTTGCCCGTGGTGCCGGAGGTGTAGATCAGCGTCGCGAGGTCCGCGGGGCCCACGGTAGCGATCACCGCGTCGAGGCGTCCGGGGTTGGCGGCGTTCCAGGCGTCGCCGCGGCGCTCGAGCTCTGGCAGCGAGATCGTCCAGCCGTCGGCGTCGGCCGGCTCGCCGTCGATAAGGATGAGCTGGGCGACGTGGCCGAGCTGGCCGCGGACCTCGCGGAGCTTGGCGTCCTGCATCGCGTTCTCGACGAAGCAGAAGCGGGCGTCCGAGTTCACCAGGATGTAGGCGCTCTCCTCGGCGGTGTTCGAGGTGTAGATCGTCGAGGTGGCGCCGGCGGCGGCGAGGATGCCGAGGTCAGCGATCACCCACTCCGGACGGCTGGTGGCGAGGATCGCGGCCCGTTCTCCCTTCTGGAGACCGAGGCTCAGCAGTCCGCCGGCGACCGCTCGCACGCGCCGTTCCGCCTCGCGCCAGGTCATCGCGTGCCATTCGCCGCCGCGCTTGCCGGACATCGCTTCGGCGTCCGGCGTGGAGGCCACCCGGTGCAGGAACATCTCGATCACGGAACGGAACGTCGGCTCAGCCATGAGGCCTCCAGAAAAAAACGGGCTGCGCGAATCAGGGACGGGAGATGATAGCGCGGACTGGTTCAAGGACCGATGCGCTGGGGCTCGATGCGATAGATGAACAGGCCGCCGCCGAGGTCCGCCACGCGCGGGTAGCGCGCGATCCAGGTGTAAGCGCCGGCCGGCACCGGCACCATCCGTCCGCCGGAGAAGGTCATGTAGCCGTAGCCGTGGAGGAAGTTGGCGCTGACGGCGACCAGGCCGGGCTGATCCGGCGTCGGGAGATAGGCGTCGATCCCGTAGAGGGTGGGATCGACGTGGCCGAAGTAGGCGAGGCCGATGCGGTCGATCCCCTGGTGGTTCATGAACCGCCGCAGGCGCTTCAGGCCCTGTCCCCAATCGACATTCGAGTCGAGGAGGATCTCGTCCCCCCGGCCGCGCGCGAGGAGGTTGAAGTAGTCGATCGTGTTGGGTGTGGCGATCAGGGTCGACAGGGGGTAGAGGAGCAGCCCGCCGAGCGCGGCCCGGCGCACCGCGAGGCTCCGTTCCAGGACGAACGGGGTCAGGCGGCTGGCGTAGATGAACAGCAGGGGGAAGGCCGAGAGGATGTGCCGGATGCCGTAGTTCACGTTGCCGGTGAGCACCGCGTAGGAGATCAGCAGGATCGCCAGCGGCAGGCCGGCGTAGAGCTCCAGTCGTGGTCGGGACCGGAGGCGGGCGAAGGGGGCGAGCAGGCAGGCGGCGATGAGCGGCAGCGGCGTCTTGAACAGGAAGCAGACCAGGTAGTAGAGCGGCGTCCCCTGGCGCGACCAGCGGCCGAAGAGGTAGTTCGGGAACTCCCCCGCCTCGGCGTCCAGGCGGACGCCGTCGAAGCCCACGAGGTAGGGCGCCGGGAGGGGCATCGGCAGACCCGAGGGGAGATGGCCGGCGATCCCCTTCATGAAACGGCTCTGGAAATCGAACGATCCCAGCGGCCGGCCGGTGCCCTGAAAGAGGTAGCCGGCGTTGAGCACGACCAAGCTCAGCACCACCATCGCCGCGAAGGCGCCGAGACGGCGGCCGACCGGTCGCTCTCCGCGGACCAGCGAGATCACCAGCAGCAGCAGGAGGATCGGATAGAGCAGGACCGCCGTGCCCTTGGCGAGCTGGGCGACGCCCAGCGCAGCGCCGGCGGCGAGCATCCGGAGGGGCGTCGGCTCCAGGGCCCAGCGGTAGAAAGCGTAGAGCGCCAGCACCAGGAACGTGGCCGCTCCCACGTCCGCGGTGACGATGTGCGAGTGGCCGATGAGCGTCGGGTTGAAGGCGAAGAAGGTGAGCGCCACTGCTCCGGCCGCCGGGCCGTAGAGGTCGCGCGCCCAGAGGTAGACGATCAATCCCATCAGCAGCCCGAGGGCGACGATGGGGAGCCGGCCGAGCAGGAAGAGGCGGTCGTAGACCGGCCGGTTCCGCTGCATGAAGTCGGTGCCGAGGAGCCAGGGATACCAGGGGCTTTCGCGGGCGGGCTTGACCGTGCGGATGGACGGATCGAGCGGCATCAGCGGCAGCGCCGCCAGGACCTTGATCAGCGGCGGCGTGCGGGCGGCGAGGTCGAAGTCGCCCGTCTTCAGATAGAAGACGCCGGCCGGGAGATGGGTGAACTCGTCGACCGTGGGGGAATCCCAGATCAGGCCGTGCAGGCAGAGGACGGCGAAGGCGCCGAAGAGGAGGAGCTTGAGGGCGCGGGGGGAGAGGGGAGACTTCACTGGCGGCCCATCCGAGGATGGAGGCGTATCGTAGCGATGGTGCCGCGGCGGAGACGACCCGCCGTCCCCGTGGCCTGCGAAGGGTGTCGTAGAGCGTCTGGGTCGTCTCTACGGTACGTTGTCGCGACGGCCAGGGATGGTGATTCCTGGGACGGCTCGCGGAGGTTCCGTAGAGACGTCCCAGACGATGTGCATCGACTCCTCGGAGGCGTACAACGGCGGGGCGTCTCCGAGGCGGATCCGTCGCTGCCGTTGCCGCGGACCTTCGACGTCGCGGACACGCCCCCCCTACTCCATCTCGAACAGCGGGTTGCCCAGATCGACCGCCTGCCCCGGCTGCACGTGGATCCTGCTGACGGTGCCGTCGTGCTCGGCGCGGATCTCGTTCTCCATCTTCATCGCTTCGAGCACGATGATCCCCTGCCCCTTGGTGACCGCGGCGCCCTCCTCGACCAGGACGGCGGTGACGCGGCCGGGCATGTAGGCGTCGACCCGCTGGCGGCGTTTGCCGCCGGCGCCGTGGGTGTGGGCGGCGAGGTAGGCGAGGGGATCGGCGACCTCCACGGGGCCGGCGCCCTGGGCGGTGCTCACCCAGTAGATCCCCTCCCCCCGCGGGCGGACGGCCACCTCATGATGCGCGACCACGTCCTGGGCGCCGGCGATCCGCAGGCTGAGCAGGCCGGGACGGGGGGCGAGGGCGTCCACGACGTAGGAGCGGTCGCCGACCGTGACCTCATAGCCGCTTTCGACACGGCGCACGCGCACCTTCTCCTCGCGCTCTCCCTGGCGGACGATCAGGTCCATGATCCCCCCCGGACGGCGTCGCGGCGAGCGGCGAGCCCCCAGCGCGAGCGCGGAGAGGTGGCCGCCGATGCGGGACCGGCGGCGCTCTGCCGGTGCGCCTGCTCGTGGTGGGCGATGGCGGCGGCGAGGAAGGGGAGATCGCTCAGCTCGTCGCCCTCCGGAGCGACCGGGTGCAGCTCGTCCGCGGCCAGCTTGCGGTCGAGCATGCCGATGTCGAGGTTACCGGAGCGGAAATCGGCGTCGGCGAGGAGGGCGCGGAAGAGGGGGGCGGTGGTGCGGATCCCCTCCACGCGCAGCTCCGCGAGGGCGCGCTCCAGCCGTTCGAGGGCACGCTCGCGGTCGTCGGCCCAGACGATCAGCTTGGCCAGCATCGGGTCGTAATAGATCGAGACCTCCGAGCCCTCGTAGACCCCGGCGTCCACGCGCACGCCCGGGCCGTCCGGCCAGCGGAGCGCGTCGATCCGGCCAGGCGAGGGGGCGAAGCGCTGCCAGGGGTCCTCGGCGTAGAGGCGCACCTCGATGGCGTGGCCGCGCGGCTGGACGTCGTCGAATTCGGGGCCGAGCGGCTCCCCCTCGGCGACGCGGATCTGCGTCCGCACGAGGTCGATGCCGGTGACCAGCTCGGTGACCGGGTGCTCCACCTGCAGGCGGGTGTTCATCTCCAGGAAGAAGAAATTGCCGTCGCGGTCGAGCAGGAACTCGCAGGTGCCGGCGTTGCTGTAGCCCACCGCCGAGGCGGCCGTCACCGCGGCCTCCCCCATGCGGCGGCGCAGCTCGGGGCCGACCACCGAAGAGGGCGCTTCCTCCACTACCTTCTGATGCCGGCGCTGGAGGGAGCACTCGCGCTCGCCGAGCGAGACCACCCTGCCGTGGAGGTCGCCCATCACCTGGATCTCCACGTGACGGGGGTTCACGATGTACTTCTCCAGGTAGACCGAGTCGTCGCCGAAGCTCGCGGCGGCCTCCGAGCGGGCGGCGCGATAGGAGCTCGCAAGCTCGGAGGCGTCGGGGATCATCCGCATCCCCTTGCCGCCGCCGCCGGCCGCGGCCTTGAGCATCACCGGGTAGCCGATCACCTCCGCGGCGGCCGTGGCGGCGTCGAGGTCGGGGAGCGGATCCTTGCCCCCCGGCACCACGGGGACCCCCGCCGCCATCATCAGCCGGCGGCTTTCGACCTTCGAGCCCATGGCGTCGATCGCCTCGGGGGACGGGCCGATGAAGGTGATGCCGGCATCGCGGCAGAGGCGGGCGAACCCGGCGCGCTCGGAGAGGAAGCCATAGCCCGGATGGATGGCGTCGGCGCCGATCCGCACCGCCAGCTCGACGATCGCCTCGCCGCGCAGATAGCTCTCGCGGGAGGGCGCCGGGCCGATCGGATAGGCTTCGTCGGCCAGCAGAACCGGGAGCCCGAGGCGGTCGGGCTCGGAGTAGATGACGGCGCCGCGGATGCCCATCTCGCGCAACCCGCGCAGGATGCGCACCGCGATCTCACCGCGGTTGGCGATCAGGACCTTCCGGATGCGCTTGCGAGGAACGGTGTCGGCCATGAGAGGGGCGGTATCTTAGCAGGGCGGGCGTTCAGATCGCCGAGGCCGCTACTTCGTGCCAAATTGGCGCCAAACAATGTCTTTTCCGAAAAAACATTGTTTGGCGGCTTCAAACATTGTTTGCGAGTCCCAAACATTGTTTTTTCGGCTCAAACAATGTTTGAAGCCGGGAAACAATGTTTGACGGCCTCAAACATTGTTTGAAGGCGCCGAACAATGTTTTAAGCTCGGAAATAGTGTTTGACCGCCTCAAACAGTGTTGGAAGGCGCCGAACATTGTTTCAGGGCGCTGAGGGGCGGTTCGAGCCGAAAGCTTCCCTGAAAAGCAAAAAGCCGGTCCAAAGACCGACTTTCGCCGAAGGCATCTGACCTTCCACCTCCAGGTTCCCTGGATTGGCGACATTCTAGCAGGAAGACGCGCGTGCGATATTCGGACTGGCCTCTGCAGAGGGATGTAGAGACGTTCCCAGCCCGTCCACGACAACCTGTGCAGGCCACGGGGACGGCGGGACGTCTCCTCGAAGGGCATCCAGCTCCGCCTTCCAATTCCCGCGAGAAGGCCAATCACCCGATCGGGAGGGAGGGTCGTTTCAGCAGGGAAGGCAAGGCGTGCCCTGGACAGGTTTTTCCCTCGGTAGCGGCCAGCCCTCCGGCCGAGACGTCCCGCCGTCCCCGTGGCCTTCGGAAGGTTGTCGTGGACGGGCTGGGAACGTCTCTACACCCTTCGATCAACCGATTTTCCGCATCCGCCGTCCCAACCACCCCAGCCCCGGCACCAGCAGCAGCCCCAGCAACGCCACAGCCGCTGAGCGGTGCAGCGGCCGGCGATCCAGGAAGAGGCGCACCCGGTGCGGGCCGGCGGGGACCGGGATGCCGATCCGGTAGGCGTTGGCGGTGCGGACCTCGGCGGGTTGGCCGTCGATCGTGGCCGCGAAGAGGAGGTTGGAGCGCTGGACCACCAGGAGCGCGCCGCCGGGGCCGGCTTCGACCGCGATCTCGTAGCTCTCGGGGCCGCAGTGGAGGATACGCGCGGTGCCGCCGCCGGTCGTCTGCAAGGATGGAGGGTCGCCGAAGATCACGGCGTCCGAGCGGGGATCGAAATCCGGCGCCTTCAGCCGCCGGTAGTTGGCGGGGATGTCCTTCTCGCGGAAGACCCGGCGGGCGAGGAAGGCCTCGGGAGCGCGGTCCGTCACTTCGAAGATCAGCAGCTCGTGGCCGAAGCTGGGGATGCGGGTGAGGAGGCGCGCGTGCGGCGGGAGCGGATCGAGGGGGTGGTTGATCAGCAGCCGGCCCACTCCCCAGGCGGCGAGCATCTTCAGCCGTTCCGGGTCCTTGGCGTTCTGGACCTCCGTCTGCGCCCGCCGGGCGAGGTAGGTGTCCAGCCCCTCCGGCGAGCTGTTCAGCTCGTAGCGCAGTCCCCAGACCGGCCCGCTGAAGGGGTAGAGCTCATAGAACGAGCGGCGCTCCAGCCAGCGGGTGTGCGGCTCGGGGAAGACGCCCTGGCGGAGGGTGGAAGGGCCGAAGAGATAGTTGTAGTCGGGATCGACCACCAGCAGATCGGCCGGCACCCAGGCGAGCGCCGGCGGCGGCACCAGATAGGGCTCGATCGCGTCCATCGGATAGAGCGCCCGCAGCAGCCAGAGCTGGGACGCGGCATGGACCGCGATCAGCAGCGCGGCGCCGGCCGTCCACGAGCGGCGGGAGATCCGCAGGGCGATCGCGAGCGCGGCGAGCACCGCGAGCGAGATCAGGCAGAGCCCCGCCCAGCGCAGCCGCTCGTTGGCGACGAAGGGGGCCGGCCGCGGGATGAAGAGGTCGAGCCAGGACTTGGCCGGATGGGGCGCGAACGAGAGGAAGGCCCAGAGGCCGGCGAACGCCAGGGCGAGGAGGAGGAGCGTCCAGCGGAAGATCCGGCGTCCTTCTCCTGTCCGCAGCCGCTCGAATCCCAGGCCGCAGAGGAGAGCCGCGCCGATCGCGACGGGAAGCCAGAACTTGATCGGATAGCGGAGCGACCGCGCGTGGACGAAGAGCCATTCGGCGACCGGATTGAACCGCCCGAGCGAGAGGAAGAGGCCGAAGGCGATCCCCCCCCAGGCCCATGCCGCCAAGCGGGTGCGGGGGCGTCCGGAGGCGGCGATCAGCGCCAGCGCGAGGAGACCGGGATAGAGCGAGAGGTAGTAGGGAGGGACGCCGGTGAAGAACTGGTTCCCCCAGAAAGCTCCCTTGTCGATCACGTCCGGCCGGCCGAACAGGAACGGCAGCAGCCACTCGGCGGCCTGGCGGGGGTCGAAGCTGGAGATGGTGACCGACTGCGCGCTGTAGCCCACGTAGCCGCGGAGCGACACCGGGTAGATCCGGAGCAGCTCGACGATCTGCGGCAGGGCGATCGCCGAGCCGCAGAGGATCGCCGCGGCGGCGAGGGCGAGGGTGCTCCACCCTGAGCCGGCCGGGCGCCCGCGCCAAGTCAGGGCTACAGCCGCGGCTGCAAGCAGCAGGGCGAGCGCCGCCGTCTGCGGATCGCCGCCGAGGATCAGCAGCGTCCAGAGCAGGGCGAGGACGGGAGCCAGCAGGGCGCGCCGGTTGGGAAGGCGGACGAAATCGAGGCCGGCGGCGATCAGGGCCGGCGCCAAGCTCACGCCGGCGATCAGGTTGTAGAAGTTGAGGTGGGAGAGGAAGAACCCGGAGACCGTCCAGCAGACCGCCGCCGCCCAGGACGCCTGCCGCCCCAGTCCCCAGGCGCGCGCCAGCCAGTAGAAGGCGAACGGCGCGACGAGCAGGTGGATCCAGAAATGGGCGTTGAAGGCCCAGAAGATCGAGCCGAGGAAGACCAGCAGGTTGTCCGGATAGAACGGCGCCGCGTTGAGGTTGCCGGCCAGCGGCTGGCCGCCGGCGCGGGCGGGATCGAGGAGAGGGAAAACCCCGTGCCGCATCGCCACCGCCTGCGACCACTTCATCGGGAAGTGCGAGTTGAGGACGTCGCGCAGGATGAGCGTCTCCGTCCCCCGCATCAGCGGCAGCATGGCGATGGCGAGCAGGACCAGCAGGGGTCCGGCGAAGAGGAGCGCGGTGCGCCAGGGTCCGCGCTCCTTGACGGGAGTCTCTTCAGACATGGGCGGTGAAGACTACCAAAGGCGCTTCATCGGGAACGCCATCACCAAGCCGGCCAGGAACGCCACGACCGCGATCCCTCCCGCCGCGGCCTCCGGTCCCGCGCCGATCTCGATCCAGACGCGGTGGTTCCCCGGCGGCACCTCGACGCCGAGGAGGCTGAGATTCACCGGCAGGGTCGGCAGCGGTCGCCCGCCCGCGGTGGCTTTGAAGAGCGGTTGGAAAGCGCGGCGGAGCACCAGCAGGCCGCCGTCTCCCCAGACGTCGACCTCGATACGGTCCGGGCTCTCCTCGCCTAGCGTGATCCGGGCGCCGGGATGGTGGACGACCGGCCGCGCGGCGATCACATCGGAGACCGGATCGGGCGCGCGGCTGACATAGGCGAAGGCGTCGCCGGCGTTCCGGGCCGGCGTGACCGAGCGGGGCCACCAGGCGGACGGCGCCGGAGAGCTCACGGCATAGAGGCGTGCCCTTCCCCCGAACCGCCCGCCGATAGCCACGAGTTGGAGCCGCGAGGTGCCAGGCTCTTCGCTGAGGACGGCCGCGCGCACTCCCAGCGTCCGCAGCCAGTTGGCGTGGGCGTCGGCGTCGAGCGCGGGGAGGTGGAGCAGCACCGAGGCGGAGAGCGGCGAGTAGAGGCCGTCGAGGTCCTTGGCCAGCGGATAGCTGAGGCCCGCGGCCACTCCCGGCGCCGGCCCGAGGTCCCAGGCGTTGATGCGCACCAGGGTCAGATAGGACGGATCGGAGAGCGGACCCGAGGGGCCGCCGGGGACCACCTGTGCGTTGGGTCCGATCTGCGCCAGCCAGGGGGAGGGGGCGAAGGCGGCGATCGGCGCCGTCATCACCAGTCCGCCGAGGGGCAACAGGGCGAGGAGCTGCGCGGCGGCCAGGCCGGTGGCGCTGCGGCGGCGGGCGGCCAGGGCGGCGATCCCCAGGAAGGCCGCGGCCAGGACAAGAGCAATGATCCACGCTCCCACGCGGTTCCGCGCCGCGTCGGCGGCGAGGCTCGGATCGACGTGACCGGCGGCCAGCCAGCCGGCGAGGCGGGAGCCGGTCAGAAAGACGACCACCGCGGCGGCCAGCGCGAGACCGGCCCCTATCGCCGCTCCCTTCCAGGCCTTCGCCGTCGCCAGCACCCCTTCGAGCCCCCAGCCGGCGAGCAGGGAGGCGGCGAGCGCGAACCAGAAGAGGAGCTTCTCGGGGTAGCGCATTAGGCCGTGGGAGATCGCCACCAGGGCGTCGCCGCCGAGCGCGCCGGCCCAGGCGAGGACGATCCCGGCCAGCCCGAGCGCCGCCCACCCTTTCGATTGCCTCGATCGCCGCGCTCCGGCCAGGGCGAGCCAGAGGCCGACGATCCCGAGGTGCAGGGTCAGGATGTAGGGGAGCCCCGGCTGATCGTCCCACGGCCAGTACCCACCCTTGCCGAGGTCCCAGGGGTGGCCGAAGGGGAAGGGGACGATCAGCTCCAGCAGCCGCGCCAGGCCGAGGTGGAAGCGGCCGGCGCCGATGCCCGCCGCGCCGAGGGCTCCGCGCGAGGTGAAGCCGAGGATGCGGGCGGTGGCCACGAGCTGCGGCAGGGCGATCAGCAGGCCGGCGAGGCCGATCCCCAGGGAGGTCAGGAAGCCGCGCCTGGGGCCGTGGCGCTGGATGGCCGCCAGCAGCAGCGGCACGATCCCGAGCGCTGCCGTCACCGGCTCGCCAGCCAGCAGGGCGAGTCCGCAGGCGAGGCCGCCGAAGGCGATCCCTTTCCGTCCGCCGCGGACGGCGCCGAGGAGGACGAGCGGCCACCAGGCGGAGACGGCGAGCAGGTTGTAGAAGGTCAGGCCGCTCAGGATCCACCCCGAGCCGGCGTAGGTGAGGCCGGCGACCAGCGCCGCCGGCCTCCCCTGACCGAGGGCGCGGGCGAGGGCCGCCATGCCGAGCGCCGCCAGCAGCCAGTGGAGGGCGTAGTGGAGGTTGAAGGCGTTCCAGAAGGGGAGCACGAGGTAGAGGAGGTTGCCGGGGTAGAACGGCAGCGCATTGGGGTCGCCGCGGAACGGCTGGCCGAGCCCCCAGGTCGGATTGAAGGCGGGGATGCGCCCCTGGTGGAGCTGGGCGGCGCCGAACGCCTTCAGCGGCAGGTGGGTGGTGAAGACGTCGCGAAAGTAGAGCGTCCGCTGCCCCAGGGCGAGCGGGACGGTCGCCCAGAGCCAGAGCGCGAGCGCCGCCAGGGCCACGAGAGCGAGGCCGCGATGGGTACCGGTGCCGTTCTGCGTGTCGTCCAACGTCTCTCCCGCCTCTCCGCTGCTCCCTGGAATAGGATAGGCCGGTGATTCGACCCTTCCTGCAATCCCTGCGGCCCGCGCAATGGGCCAAGAACGTCTTCGTCCTCGCGCCGCTGGTCTTCGGCGGGATGCTGCTCAGGCCGGAGGTCGATCTGCTCGCCCTGCTGGCCCTGATCGCCTTCTGCTGCGCGTCGAGCGCGGTCTACCTGATCAACGACATCCGGGACCGCGAGGAGGACCGCCGGCACCCCCTGAAGCGCCTCCGCCCGCTCGCCGCCGGCACGCTCAGTGTGCCGGCCGCCATCCTCGGCGTCGCCGGCCTCCTGGCGGTCGTGGCCGGCCTCTCGGTCCGCCTCGGTCCCCATTTCGCCCTGGTCCTCGGCGCCTACGTGATCCTCAACGTGCTCTATACCCTCTGGTTCAAGCACATGGTGATCCTCGACGTCATGTGGATCGGCATCAGCTTCGTGCTGCGCGTCGAGGCCGGGGCGCAGGCGACGGGGATCCAGGTGTCGAGCTGGCTCTTCCTCTGCACCACCTTCCTCGCCCTCTTCCTCGCCTTCTCCAAGCGCCGGCACGAGATCACCCTGCTGGCCCATGAAGCGTCGGGACAGCGGCCGGTGCTCGACCACTACAGCCCGGCCTTCCTCGATCAGATGATCAACGTCGTCACCGCCTCGGCCGTGGTCTCCTACGCGCTCTACTCGGTGGCTCCGGAAACGGTGCAGAAGTACCACACCCAGGGCCTCGTGTTCACCATCCCGCTGGTGCTCTATGGGATTTTCCGCTACCTCTACCTGATGTACCAGCGCCCGGACGAGCGCAATCCGACCGAGGCGATCCTGCGCGACATGCCGTTCCTGATCAACATCCTCCTCTGGGGATTGGCGGTGGTGGCGATCGTCTACGGACGAGGCTGGTTCGGGAGCTTGTTTGGGGACGGGTTGAAGTAGGATTCCGCGTCGTCTTGCAGACTTCGAGGTTCCGACGTGACTGAAAAACTCAAAGCCCCCTCCGTCGCCGCCGACGCGCCCCAAGTGGCCGTGGTGATCCCCTGCCACAACGAGGAGCTGACGGTGACGAAGGTGGTCTCCGACTTCCGCGCCGCGCTCCCCGACGCCCTGATCCTGGTGGTGGACAACGCCTCGCGCGACCGCACCTCCGAGAGGGCGCGCGAGGCGGGGGCCGAGGTGATCCGCGAATCGCGCCCCGGCAAGGGGTTCGCGCTGCTCTCCGGTTTCCGCTACGCGCGCGCCGCCGGCGCCGAGTACTTCGTGATGGTCGACGGCGACGACACCTATCCGGCGGACGACGCTCCGAAGCTGCTCGCCGCGGCCGAGAACGGCGTCGAGATGGTGATCGGCACCCGCCTCGCCACCTACGACGAAGGGGCCTTCCGGGCGGGCCATTCGTTCGGCAACTGGCTGTTCATCTTCCTGGTGCGCGTGCTCTTCGGCGTGCGCACCCGCGACCTCTTCTCCGGCTACCGGGTGATCAGCCGCCGCTTTCTGGAAGCGACGCCGCTGATCGCCCAGGGGTTCGAGGTGGAGGCCGAGCTGTCGCTGCAGGCGGTGGTGCGGCGCTTCCCGGTGGCCGAGGTGCCGGTGCGCTACCGCGCCCGTCCGAAGGAGAACCCGAGCAAGCTCCACACCTACCGCGACGGTTACCGCATCCTGCTCGCCATCCTCACCTTCTTCCGCGACTACCGGCCGATGACCTGCTTCGGCCTGCTGGGGCTCTTCTTCCTGGTGCTGTCGCTGGCCGGCGGCGGGGTGGTGGTCGCCGAGTTCCTGGAGACCGGCCTGGTGCCGCGGCTGCCGCTGGCGGTGCTCTCGGCCGCCCTCTTCCTGCTCGCCGCCCTGTCCTGCGCCTGCGGGGTGCTGCTGGCGACGATCAATCGCCGCTCGGCCGAAATTGCTGCGCTTATTCCCTGGAAATAGGCCCTGGAAGTAGTTTGAAGATCCTCCTCGTCTACGAGACCGTCTATCCGGACTTCATCGGCGGAGTCGAGACCCGCAACTTCGAGCTGGCGGCGGCGCTCCGCAGGCGGGGGCACGAGGTGACGCTGGCCGGCTTCCGCAAGCCGGGGGTCCCGCCGAGCGAAGGCACCCAGTCCCTCGGCGAGCTGGCCGGCCTCTACAACGCCGCCGGCCAGCGCAGCACCAGGGGGGCGGTCCGCTTCGCCCTCACCGTGCCGGGGATCGACGTCCGCGTCTTCGACGTCATCGAGACGGCGAACATGCCCTACGTCCACATCTTCCCGCTGGCCGTGAAGTGTGCGCTGGCCGGCAAGCCGCTGCTGGTCACCTGGTACGAGTACTGGGGGGACTACTGGCAGGGGTACGTCGGCCGCCTCAAGGCGCCGGTCTACAAGGCGATCGAGTGGTGCACGGGCCAAGTCGGCACGGCGGTCACCGCCACCAGCCGCCTCACCCAGGAGCGCCTCGCCCGCAAGCGGCGAAGGGGCGAGGTCGAGCTGGTGCCCTGCGGCATCCACGTCGCCGAGGTCCAGCGGGCGGCGGCGATGGACGGGCCAAGGGGCGGAAGCGTTCCACCGTTCGTCTACGCCGGCCGCCTGCTACGCGCCAAGCGGGTCGACCTCCTCCTGCGCGCCGTCGCCCTGCTCGCTCCCCGGCACCTGGGAGTGCTGCTGACGGTGTTCGGCGACGGTCCAGCCAAGGAGGAGCTGGTACGGCTGGCGGCCGAGCTGGGGATCTCCGCACAGGTGGATTTCCGCGGCCACGTCGAGACCAGCGAGGAGGTCTGGCGCCACCTGGGACAGGCCCGCGTCGCCATCCAGCCCTCGGAGCGGGAGGGTTTCGGCCTCTTTCCCCTGGAAGCCATGGCCTCCGGCCTGCCGGTGGTCTACTGCGAATCGCCCGAGAGCGCCGTCCCCGAGCTGGTGCGCGACGGCGTCGAAGGATACTGCACCCCGCCGGACCCCGCCCCCCTCGCCGCCGCCCTCGACCGCCTGCTCACCGACGACGAGGAGTGGCGCCGCCTCCAGCGCAACGCCCTGGAGCGCGCCGCGGGGTACGACTGGGACGAGGTGGCGAAACAGATCGAGGCGACCTGCGCGCGGCTGGTGAGGGCGCCTGCCTAATCCTTCGTGGGGCAGACCTGATGGTCGGGATCCCACCAGAGGAGAACCAGGACGCCGTTGTCGAGATAGCCGAAGACCCGCTCCGCGCCGGACAGCCGGAGGGAAACGACCTCATCCAGGCCCAGTCCGATGGTCTCGAGTCGCTGACGGGCTTCCGGAGTGATGGCCGAGACGCTGATCGAGTGATTCCGCTTCTTCCCGGCGACCAGGATCTCGCTCCAGGTCATCGTCTCGAAGTGAGCCAGCTTCGCCCGGATCGACAGAAGCGTCTCGGCGTCGACGGTATGCCAGCCGAAGGGATCGACCAGCTCCATGCTCGCCACTCGCCAGGACGGGCGGAGGTGGTGGTAGCTCTGCGTGGGAACGGAGCGCGGGATTTTGCGCGGGTCTGGCGCGAGCGCCGAGAGTGGAGCTTTCTGCTGGATGGTAAAGGGATGGTGGCTAGGCCGCTTCTTCCCCACGGCCGAGCGAGCCTCAGTACGGGTTGCTGTAGTACTCGGCCATCGAGGCGTGCGAGATCTCGCGCTTGCAGGGGTCTCCGGGCTCCAGACCCTTCCGGGCCTGCATCCAGGGCGCCTCTCGGTGGGTCAAATCGCTCAGCCACTGCGAGGACTTGTCGCCGTAGTAGCCCAGAACCGCGTCGATCGTCTCGCGCTGCTTGGGCGTCAGCGCGTCCGCATCGCCCTCCGACCATTCCGCGATCTTGAACATGCCGCGATGGAGCCGGTAGAGCGCCGGTACCACGGGGCCGTTCACCCAGGCCTGGATGCTGTCCCGGAACATCGGCTCCTCATCCCAGACGAGCGACCAAGCCTGCGAGTAGTAGACCAGCTTCTCCAGCTTCATGGCGGTCATCTCGCCCCGTTTCCGCAGGATGTAGGCCGCCACGTCGTGAGCCGTTGCCATGAGCCGAGTATACACCAAGCGTAAGGGGAGCGTAACGGGGACTAGGACGCCCCCCGCCCCGACAGCACCACCGGCACCGTCTTCAGCAGGATCTTGAGGTCGAGCAGCGGCGACCAGGAGTCGATGTACTCAAGGTCGAGCTGCATCCAGCGATCGAAGTCGACGTTGTTGCGGCCGCTGATCTGCCAGAGGCAGGTAAGGCCGGGCTTCATGGCGAGGCGGCGACGCTGCCAGCGCTGGTACTGGGCGACCTCCTCGGGGATCGGCGGCCGGGGGCCGACCAGGCTCATGTCGCCGCGCAGCACGTTCCAGAGCTGCGGCAGCTCGTCGAGGCTGAAGCGGCGGAGGAAGCGGCCCAGCCGGGTCACCCGCGGATCGAGCTTCAGCTTGAACACCGGCCCGTTCATCTCGTTCAGGTGCATCAGCTCGCGCCGGCGCTCCTCGGCGTCCTCCACCATCGTGCGGAACTTGTAGAGGGTGAAGGAGCGGCCGTTGAGACCGCAGCGGGTCTGCCGGAAGAGGACGTTGCCGCGCGAGGTCAGCTTGATGGTCAGCGCGATCATCCCCGCGATCGGCGTCCCGATCAGCAGGAGGAACGCCGCCAGCGCCACGTCGAGCGCCCGCTTGAGCATGAGCTGGAGCGTGCTCGTCGGCGTGGTCGAGAAGGAGACCAGGGGCACGCCGTCCAGCTCCTCCAGCTCCACCCGGGCACGGGTGTGCGGGAAGAGGTCCATCGCGAAGCGGGTGCGGATCCCCTGCTCCTGCAGGCTCAGGAAGAGGTCCTCCAGCCGGTCGAGCTCGCGGCGGTGGACGGCGAAGATGACGTCGTCCACCGAGTGGCTCTCGACGATCCGCGCGATGTCTCCGATCTCGCCGAGGATCGGGTAGGCGGTGGGCCAAGCCTCCTCCCAGCCGTGCTCGTTGCGGATGAAGCCGAGGATGCGGTAGCCCCAGAAGCGGTGGCCGCGGATCGAGTCGGCGATCCGCAGCGCCGCGTCGTTGGTGCCGACGATCAGCACGGTGCGGTAGTTGAAGCCGTGAGCGCGGACGTAGCGCGAGGTCAGCCGCAGGCCGAGCTTCTCGGTGAGCAGGAACAGGCAGCAGAAGGCGGCGAAGAGGAGCGACCAGAAGCGGCTGATCCGGTCGGTCCCCAGCAGCCGCTCGTCCCACCGGCTCAAGTAGAGGGCGAGGGTGAAGAGGATCGCCCCGCTGACGCAGACGCGGAGGATCGCCCACGCCTCGTCGATCAGCGGCACCGTGCGGTGCGACCGGTAGCGCCCAGAGCTGAGCAGCAGGCCGCCCCAGATGGCGAGCGCCAGCGGCAGCAGCGGCAGGTAGTCGGTCAGCGAGTGGAGGCGGCTGGGGAAGGTCGCCGGCGCCATTTGCGGGAGCACGACGTCGCGCAGCCCATAGGCGCACAGGAAGGCGGCTGAGACGAGAGCCAGGTCGAAGGAGAAAATCGCGACCGCGAGAATGCGAGCTCGTTCTTTCAGCATGGATTCTTTGTGGAGAACACGAGCAGATTCATTCCAATCTATTGATTCTAACGTACGGAGCCGGTATTCCGTCTATGCGTCTTTTCTCCGGGCGTCCCGCCAGGCGTTCGAGCAGCTCCGCGTAGTGGTCCGCCACCCGCTCCCAGGAGAAGAGGAGGCGAGCCCGCCGGGCCGCCGCCCGCCCTCTCGCCCGTGCCCGGTCGGGGTGGTTCCTCACCCATTCGAGCCCCGCCGCCAAGCCCGCGGGCTCCGCCGCGTCGAAATATCGCCCGACTCCCCCCGCGACCTCGCGGTTCTCCGGAGTGTCATTGACTAAAATGCAATTTCCGTACCCCATCGCTTCCACCAGGGCCGGGTGGGTCCCCCCCACCTCGGTGGCGTGGACGTAGGCGAGGGCGTGCGAGAGGAGCTCGCGGTACCCCTCGCCATAGACGGCCCCGGGAAACAGGATGCGCGGATCGGCGCCGCGCTGGAATCCGGCGATGAACTTCCCCGCGTAGGGCGCGCCGCCGACCATCACCAGCGGCAGGCCGCCGCCGACCCTCCGGTAGGCCTCGGCCACCCGGTGGGGGTTGTTCTCCGGCTCGAAACGGCTGACGTAGAGAAAATATTGCCGAGGGGCGACACCCAATTTTTCCAACACTCCGGTGGTCGCGGGGGGGCGGGGATCGACGCCATAGGCGATCGGCACCGACTCCGCGCGGTAGCGCCGCAGGTAGTGGCGGCGGATCACCTCGGCGTCGGTCACCAGGGCGTCCGGGACCCGGCAGGCGAGGCGCTCGGAGAAGGCGTAGACGGCGCGGCCGAAGGCCCCCCATTTGGCCCGCCGCTTCTCGATGCCGTCGACGTTCAGCGCCACCGGGACCCCCCCGACCTGGAGCAGCGGCACGAACAGCGCGTTCGCCGAGTTCACCACCAGGGCCGCGTCGTAGCCGGCCGACGCGGCGTGCAGGCAGGAGAGGAAGGTATGGACGGGGGTGTCCAGGTACTTGTGACGGATCGTCGGCAGCACCACCAGATCGACGCCGCGCCAGCTCTTCAGCTCCCGCGGGGTCGAGTGCGAGCGGCAGTAGACGGTGACCCGGAAGCCGCGCGCGACCAGCCTCACCCCCAGCTCCTCCATCAGCGTCTCATAGCCGCCGTAGCGCCCGGGGATGCCGCGGCTGCCGATCAGGGCCACGGAGAGCGGCCTCAAAGGGGCTCTCCCTGTCCACCGAACCAGCGGTCGATGGCCGCCGTCGGCACGGTCCGCCGCTCCTGGATCAGGCGGCGGCGGCGGCGGATCTCCTTGCGGTTCCGCCAGATCCAGGCGTAGGCGGGGAGCGAGGAGCACTCGCGCAGCACCACCCAGCCGAGCGCCGCCAGGTCGCGGACCAGGGTCGGGAGGAGGGTACGGATGAAGTTCCCGGCGGTCTGGTGATAGAGCCGCAGGAGGTAGCGATTCTTCAGCGAATGGAGGTTGACCGCGGCCGGCATCGCCGAGCGCCGCTCGGGGAGGTTGAAGCGGCGGTGCTCGCAGACGGCCGCCGGCTCGTACAGAACCTCCCATCCCCGCTCGCGCAGTCGGAAGCAGAGCTCGGCGTCCTCGCGGAAGGAGTGGAACCGGGAGTCGAAAACCTCCCCCTCGACCGCCACGTCGTCGAGCGCCGCGCGGCGGAAGAGGGAGGCGGCGCCGGTCGCGCCGAAGACCCGGTCGGCCGTTGACCACTGCCCATGGTCGACCTCGCCCGAGCCGCGGTCGAGGTGACGCCAGTTGCGCGTGAGGATCATGCCGCAGGCGTCCAGCGTGGCCGGCCGGCCGTCGACGGCGGGGCGGATCAGCCGGCCGGTGACGGCGCCGATGCGGATCTCCGGGTTGGCGGCCGCGGCGAGCAGCCGCGTCAGGTACTCGGGAGCCGGCCGGGCGTCGGCGTTGAGGGTGAGCACCCAGGGGGCCTGGGTGTGGGCGAGAGCGGCGTTCATCCCCCCCGCGAAGCCCAGGTTTTCCGGCAACGCGATGGCCGTGAACGGGAGGTCCGCCGGAGCGTGGGCGCGCGCCGTCTCCAGGCTGCCGTCGGCGCTCGCGCAGTCGACCACCACGATCTCCAGCGGCCGATACGTGAGGGCGGCGATCGACTCGAGGCAACCGGCCAGGTCCGCCGCCGAGTTGTGGGTCACGATGCAGACCGCCACCGCTTCAGGCGTCAAGGGAACCCCCCCTCCAGTTCGATAGCGCGCCGCCGAGCAGGCCCAGCAGGCCGGCGAGCGCCTCCCGCCGCGAGGTGGCCCGTTGCGGGCGCCGGAAGGGGAGGGCGAGGAGACGCACGGCGACCCCGGGGATCAGCGCCGCCCGCGCCGCCGTGGCCCAGGCGCGGCCGTGGTGCTTGGCGAGGTAGCGGGTGAGGTTCCGGTGGTAGATGAAGAGGAAGGGCCCATAGCCGAGCCGCGGCACCGTGCTCCCCAGGTGGTGGCGGAAGCGGGCCGCCGGCCAGTAGCGCAGGGTTTGCCCCGCACGCTGGAGCCGCCGGGCGAGGTCGACGTCCTCGAACCAGGCGGGGTGGAACCCCTCGTCGAAGCCGCCGGCCGCGTCCAGCGCCTCGCGGCGGAACGCCAGCGCCGCCGCCGCCGGCTGCTCCACGATCGCTCCGGCGGCGGTCTCGGGGAGGTCCCGCGCGATCCCGGGGAGGGGGAGCGCCTGCATCACGAGCGCCCAGGCCGAGGGGAGCCGTCGGAGCTGCCAGGCGGCCTGCGGCTCGCCGGCCGGTCCGATCAGGCGCGGCGCGATTCCAGCCGCGTCGGGCCACGCCGCGAACCCCTCCAGCAGGCGGTCGAGGGCGCCTTCCTCGGGGACCACGTCGGGGTTCAGGATCAGCACGATCTTCCCCCGGGCCGCCGCGACCCCCGCGTTGGCGCCGCCGGCGAAGCCGAGGTTGCGCCCCGGCCGGAGCACCTGGACGCCCGCCGGCAGCGGCGCCGAGGAGCCGTTGTCGACCACCAGCAGCTCGAACCGCGAATCGCGCGGCCACGCCGCCGCCAGCTCGGCGAGGAGATCCTCGTTGCGCCAGTGGACGACGACGCCAGTCAGCAGGGGCTCCGGCATGCGCAGAGGTTATCGCGGACCGCGGGGAGGCCGCAGGGCCCGCCCCCAGCCGCCGACGATGCCCGCCGCCAGCTCCCCCTCGCCGCGCAGGAGGGCCCGTCCGAGATCGACGCCGTCGCGCAGGGCCAGCAGCGGCACGCGCGGCCAGAAACCGCCCTGGAGGTATCGCCTGGCCACCCGCCACCGGTTGCCGTAGATCAGCCGCCAGCGCTCGCGGCTGAGGGTGCGGCCGGTCAGCGAGCCGGCGTGGCGGACCCGCGCCGCCGGGACGAGCAGCGCGCGGTAGCCGGCGGCGCGCAGGCGGACGGCGAGATCGACGTCCTCGTAGTAGGACCCGAGCCGCTCGTCGAAGATTCCGCTCTCCGAAGCGACGGCCTGAAGGGCCTCGCGACGGAAGACTGCCGCCGTCGCGGACGCGCCGAAGATCTCCCGAATGCCCGCGTCCATCGCCGGAGAGGCCTTGCCGTGGCCCACCTGCACCGCCTGCCACCAGCGGTTCCAGCCGATGCCGCAGCCGTCCGCCCGCTCCGGGTCGTCCAGGAGGAGATTGACCCCCTGGGCCGCCGCCGCCTGCGGGTCCGCCGCGAGCGCCGCCAGCAGCGCCGCCGCCCATCCGGGCTCGACGAGGGCGTCGTCGTTCACCGTGGCGATCCACTCTCCGCGCGCCGCGGCGATCCCGAGGTTGGTCGCCGCCGCGAAGCCCAGGTTGCGCCCGGGGCACAGGACGCGGTCCGCGAGCCCGGCGGGAAGGCCGGAGGGGATCTCCCCCTGATCGACGACGACGATCTCCGCGCCCTCGCCCCGGAGGGCTTGCAGGCAGGGGACCAGGAGAGGGCTGCGGCCGAGCGTGGGAACCACCGCGGAGAGGCTCATGGCCGGACCCTCATCGCCACTCGAAAGCGACCTTGTCGAGGATCGCTCCGTTCAACGCTCCGGGGGGCGCCGGGCCGTGCGCGGTGAGGACCAGCGGCTCGCCGGCGCGCCAGTCGATCGGTCCGACCTCGATCGTCTCCCAGACCCGCTCGCGCCCGGGCGTCCAGGCGGCCAGCAGCCGGCCGCCTTGCGAGATGTCCAGGGTGTAGGGGACCGGCTGGTTGCGGATCAGCTCGGCGAACAGCCGCAGCTTCACCCGCCGCCCCCCCGGCGCCACCGGCGCCTCGAGATGCTCGCCGACGCGCAGCACCCAGCCGCCGCGGTAGCGCGTCCGCTCCACCACCCAGCGGTCGGGGTGGGGGTGGCCACCGCTCTTGAGGACCTGCGGGTCCTCGAATTCGACAACGCGGGTGGGCACGCGCGCCGCCGCCGCGGGAAGGAGCGCCGCCCCGGCGAGCATCAGGGCGATTCCAGCCAGAGCCGGCGCGCCGGCCGGCCACCGCCTCGGCCGGCGCGTCCGGCCCGGCAGCCACCAGAGCAGCGAGACGAGCGGGATGGAGAGCAGGGGCCAGGCCCAGGTGGCGGTCCGCGTCCGGATCGAGCTGGGGAAGAAGCGCGCGGCGTCCGTTCCCAGCCGGCCGCTCAGCGCGTCGAGCGCGTAGCTGCGGCCGTCGGCGAAGTTGTAGGTCCACCCCGGCATCGCCACCCAGAGGAGGGTCAGCGCCAGGGTCAGCGCGCTTAAAGCTCCGAGGAGCGCCTGGGCCCCCGGCCGCTCGCGGACCCCCGCCAGCAGCGGCGCCAGGGCGATGCCGAAGAGGGGCATCGCCAGCAGGGCGTAGCGGAAGGGGGGAGACCAGCCGCCGTACCATTCGAGGCGCGGGACCACGATCACCAGGTAGGGCGCGCTCAGCACCACCATGTGGAGCAGCAGCGGGGAACGCCGCGCCGTCAGCAGCACGAAGGCGGGCAGCAGGATCATCCAGACCGGCGCGCAGCCGAACAGGCCGAAGGCGCTGTCGAAGAAGAGCCCGGACATCCCCTTGAAATACTCCGCCGGGCCGTAGTGGGAGGGATCGACCTCCCGCCAGGTGTGGATCTTCAGCGGGTTCGAGTAGAGGATCTGGTTGTAGAGGAGCATCCCCGCCGCCACCGCGGCGAGCAGGCCGGCCAGGATCAGCAGCGAGCGGTGCGGCCGGCCGGCGCGCCACCACCCCAGCAGCAGCAGCGGTCCGGAAATCAGGACGAGACGGATCTTGACCAGCGGCAGCAGCAGCACCGGCAACCCCAATCCCAGCCACTCCTTGCGCCCCCACCTGCCGCCGCCCGGATCCCCCTTGCCGGTCGAGAGGATCCGGTCGAGCGCCAGCGCGGTCAGCAGGGCGGCCGGCACCTCCACCCAGACCTGGTACGAGTAGAGGAGCAGCGGCGGCGTGAAGGCCACCAGCGCCCAGCCGGCCAGCGCCTCGCCGGGGAGGTCCGGGTAGTAGTGGCGGGCGAGCCGCAGGGTCAGCCAGGCGAGGGTGGCGGTCAGCAGCGCCATGGTGGTGAGCGCCCCCATCTTCCCGGCCAGCCGATAGGCGGGCGCCAGCACCATCGGCAGCAGGTCGTTGTGCCGCGAGTACTTCTCGCCGTGCGGGCCGACCGGATCGCCCTCCTGCGGCCCGATCGGGCGGTCCATGAAGTAGCGCCAGTCCCCGTGCGCATAGTTGTTGGTGAGGTCGGCGTCGAAGTCGTAGGCCAGGCTGTGGGTGAGCAGCAGGTTGAACGGCTTGTCGCCGTCCAGTGGGCGGTGGCGGGTCGACCAGGGGAGGATGGCGAGATAGGCCGTCAGCGGCAGCAGCAGGAAGAGGATCGACGGCCGCCGCGGCAGCCGCTCGCCGAGCAGCGGGCGGAGCGCCACCGTCTGCCGCGCCACCCGGCAGGCGAGGACGAGCAGGAGCCCGGCGGCGAGGATCTCGTCGATCGCCGCCAGAGCCAGATGCGGGCGGGCGAAGACGAGCAGGATCACGGCGGCGAGCGCCCCCAGCTCCCCCGCCGTCGACGCCACCCCGAGCCGCCCGCCGCCGAGGCGCGCGCCCCAGCGGTGGATCTCCCGGAGAGCGGCGAGGATCAGCGGCAGCACGACGAGCGTGCCGCGGAAGCCATCGCCGGCCGGCATGGGGAGGAGGCGCTCGAGCAGGACCGCGGCGGCGACCGAGAGAACCAAGGGACCCAAGGGACTCCAGGGACTCCAGGGACGATCGCGGCCTGGCTCTTGCCGCGAGTTCCTGCTGTCCCTGCTGTCCCTTTCGTCCCTGGTCTCCCCCCTCACCGCCGGATCTCCAACTGATACACCGCCACCGCGAGGTCCGGCGGCACCCCCGGCGCCCGCTCGATGCGCAGCGTCGAGGCTCGCTCCGGATGCTCCAGGGTCCATTGCGAGCGGTAGCGCTGCGCCAGGAAGTCCCCCGCCACCCAGGAGATCCAGGGGCGCGGCGCCTTGACGCCGGCGCGCGCGACGTCCGGCCGCCGGACAGCCCATTCGCCGGTCCCCTCTCCGGAGCGCAACACCCAGACCGGACCGCCCACGGTGCCGCTCTCGTCGGCTTCCCGCAGGCGCACGATCGCCACCGGCGTGCCCGGCGCCAAGCCGGCGCCGTTCGACAGGCTCGATTCCACGACGACGCTGCCGATCGCCCGCCGGGGGACCTTCGCCTCCCAGGCCAGGTGGTCGGCGTCGAGCACCACCGGCACCGCCGGCGCCACCAGCGCCGTGCCGAAATCGGGCAGGCCCACCAGCAGTGCGAGGGCCACGCAGGCCGCGGCCAGCCCGGCCAGCCGTGCTGAGCGCAGCGGCTCGCCCCAGCTCCGGCCCATCCAGGTCCCCGCCGCCGCCAGCGCCAGCAGGAGCGCGACCGCCGCCGCCGCCAGCGCCGGACCGGGAGCATGCCCGATCAGCGCCAGGAAGCCGCTCAGCGGCTCCTCGCGCAGCCAGGGGTAGGAGGCGAGCAGCGCCGTGCCGCCGAGCGCCGCGCCGGTCCACACCGCCTGCGGCACGGTGAAGGCGGCGTCGCGCCGGAGCGCGAGCGCCGCCAGCGCCAGCGGTGCCGCGAGGGTGGCCGCGTTCGGCACCAGCGGCACCGTCCCCGCCATCAGCAGCGCCGCGAGAGCCGGTGCGAGCCCCTCCCGGCCGGGGAGGATTGCCGCCGGTACCAGCAGCAGCAGCCAGACCGCCTGCAGGGCGATCCCGCTCCCCGGCTCGTGGAAGTGCCAGGCGAGGAGTGCCGCCGCCGGCAGCGCGAGGCCCAGGGCAACCTTCGGCCGCCAGAGAGCCAGGCCGCACACCGCCGCGGCGATCCCCGGTCCGGGCGCCCAGGCGATCGGCGCCAGCAGCGCGATCCAGGAGGCGCCCTTCGCCAGCCGGCCGGATTCCGGCCGCGCCAGCCGGTCGCCGGCAGCCAGCGCCACCAGACCCAGGGTCGAGGCGACGTTGAAACCGGGCGCCAGCGCCACCGCCGTGCCCCCGGCGATCAGGGCGATAGCGGTCCCATGCCGCCGCGCCAGCATCGCCAGCGCCACGCCGCCCACCACCGGCAGGGCCACCAGCGCCACGGCCAGCCGGAGCGCCGGCGGCGGGGCGAGGAACAGGTCGCCGCGCAGGAGCACCTGGACGCCGAGCGCCAGCGGAATCCAGAAACGGAAGGAGAGGGAAGAGCGCTGGAGCAGGGCCCGGCCGGTCGCCACCGCCAGCACCCCCAACAGCAGGGCCACCATCGCCACCCCGCGCGCCGGCCCCGGTGGCAGCACCCAGACCGCGGCGGCGGCGAGCACCGATCCCACCCCCACCTCGTACGCCGGCCAGGGGGAGAGGAACGCGGCCGGCAGCAGCGCCGCCACCGCCAGCACCGCGAGATAGCCGCTCTCCGCTGCCGCCGCGGGATCGGCCTCCCGGGCCGCGAACGAGGCCATCGCCGCCAGCGCCGCGAGAGGGGGAAGGATGCGGAGGATCTCGGCGCGGAACGGGGCTTTGGCGGTGTGTTCGTTCATGCGTTTGTTCATGCGCTACTGCATGCAAAACGGGACGGGCAGTGCGGTCGCCTGGGGCAACGGGCTGCCGGATGTTATCTCTGACTCGCTGCTATTCCTACGGACGAGCGGCCCCAGGTGTCACAGCGCCCTCCTTCGCCTCCCGGCCTCCGGCGCGGTACACTCCCCCGCCATGCTTTCCCGAGACCTCCTCCGCGACGATTCCGAGACGGTCCGCCAGGGCCTGCTCAACCGCAATAGCAACCCGGCGGCGCTCGACGCCTGGCTCCTCCTCGACGCCGAACGGCGCACCGCCCTCGGCGAGGTCGAGGAGCTCCGCCGCCAGCGCAACGAGGCCAGCCGCGCCATCGGCGAGGTCAAGAAGCGCGGCGGCGACGCCTCCACCGAGATCGCCGCCGTCAGCCAGCTCAAGGGGCGCACCGAGGAGCTCGAGGGGCGCCTGGAGACGATCGAGCCCGAGATGCTCGCCATCGAGCACAGCCTGCCGAACCTGCCACACGCCAGCGTCCCGGTCGGCAAGGACGAATCGGCCAACCGCTGCGAGCGCACCGTCGGCACCCCGCGCGCCTTCGACTTCCCCGTCAAGGCCCACTGGGACCTCGGGCCCGCGCTCGGCATCCTCGACTTCGAGCGCGGCGCCAAGATCACCGGCGCCCGCTTCACCGTCTCCCTCGGCGCCGGCGCCCTGCTCGAGCGGGCCCTGATCAACCTCATGCTCGACCTCCACACCCGCGAGCACGGCTACACCGAGGTCCTGCCGCCGTTCATCGTCAATGACCAGACGCTGTTCGGCACCGGCCAGCTCCCCAAGTTCGAGCAGGATCTCTTCAAGCTGGAGAAACACCCCTACTACCTGATCCCTACGGCCGAGGTGCCGGTCACCAACATCTACCGCGATGAGACCCTCGACGAATCCCGGCTGCCGGTGCGCTTCACCGCCTACACCCCCTGCTTCCGCAGCGAGGCCGGCTCCTACGGCAAGGACGTGCGCGGCCTGATCCGCCAGCACCAGTTCAACAAGGTCGAGCTGGTGCAGCTCACCACGCCCGAAACCAGCTACCAGGCGCTGGAGGAGCTCACCGGCCACGCCGAGCGGGTGCTGCAGATCCTCGAGATCCCCTACCGGGTGATGGCCCTCTCCACGGGCGACATGGGCTTCGGCGCCGCCAAGACCTACGACCTCGAAGCCTGGCTGCCCGGGCAGGACGCCTACCGCGAGATCTCCTCCTGCAGCAACTGCGAGGACTTCCAGGCGCGGCGGGCGAACCTGCGCTACCGTCCCGAGGGGGGGACCAAAACGCGCCTCCTCCATACGCTGAACGGCTCCGGCCTCGCCGTCGGCCGCACCCTGATTGCCATCCTGGAGAACTACCAGCAGGAGGACGGCTCGGTGGTGATCCCCGAGCCCCTGCGCCGCTACACCGGGGGGCTGGAGCGGATTACGTCATCGAAGTAGACTGTTGAACGCCTCACGGAGGGGTGGCTGAGCGGTCTAAAGCAGCGGTCTTGAAAACCGCCGGTCGTTCACGCGGCCCGTGGGTTCGAATCCCACCCCCTCCGCCACTCGTCCTCTCCCCAGGTCATCCCACAGGCGCGGTGCTCTCTGCCGATCCGAATCGGCGGTGTTAGGATCGCGGAATGGCCGATTCCATCGACGAGGCTGGTGCCGCCTCAGCCATCGTGTGGGATGAGAGTCTCCCGCCAGCCGTTCGCAGGTTGGCGGACGAGCTGCTGCCGCTCTTCTACGCCGACCTCAAACGCCTGGCCCGCCGGGAACGCGCTCGGGCCGGGGCGGGCGGGACTCTGCACACCACGGCCCTCGTTCACGAGGCCTACCTGAAGCTCCGTGAGACGCGGAGCTGGAACGACGAGAGCCACTTCTTTCGTGCCGCGGCGCTCGCCATGCGGCACGCTCTGATCAATCACGCCGAGGCCCGCCGGGCTGCGAAGCGCGGTGGTGGGGTCCCCCATCTGTCTCTCGACCAAGCGCTCGAGATCGGCGTCGCGAGCGACGAGGCCCTCCTCGCGCTGGACGAGGCCCTGCACCGCCTGGCGCGTCAGTCGGCTCGCCTGGCGCAGGTGGTGGAGTGCCGCTTCTTCGCCGGCTTCGACGAAAGTGAGACGGCGCGGGCGCTCGGCCTGTCGGGGCGAACCGTTCGCCGCGACTGGACGCTCGCCCGCGCCTGGCTCTACCGCGAGCTCTCCGGCGCGTAGCTGGAGGCGGTTACCGCCCCAGCCGCGCCAACCCCAGGAACGCCAGCATCCCGATCAGCAGCAGGGCTCCCCACGCGGACAGGGTCGGGACCGCCGGCGGCGGAGGGGGTGGGCCGGCGCTGTCGTCGTTGACGATCGTGCCGGTGCCTTGCGCGATCGCCAGCGTGGCTCCCGCGGGGGCCGAGAGGTTCACGGTGAAGGTCTCGTTCGGTTCCACCGTCAGATCGCCCACCACGTTGACCGTGATCGTCTGGCTGAGCGGCCCGCCGGGGACGAAGGTCAGCACGCCGCTGGCCGGCACGTAGTCGCTGCCCGCCGCCGTGGCGGTGCCGTCCGCCGTGGCATAGCTCACCGTCACCGGCGAGGCGCTCGCCGCCGAGAGGGTGACGGTGAAGGTGAACGGCGTATTGCCGGCGTTCCCCTCGTTGGCCGTCACGTTGTTGATGGAGAGGGTCGGCAGCGGCGGAGGTCCGCCCGCCGCGACGACGCAGCTCGAAAACTCCGAGGTGTGGTTCGCCGGGTTTGTCGCCGTGGAGGTGATCACCGTCTGGCCGGCCGGAATCGCCAGCACGGTCGGGCCGAAGGCGCCGTTGCCGCTGCCGTCGGTGGTCACGTTGACGGCGCCGAGGAACGTGGCCCCTTCGCCGAAGCCGAAGCGGTTGCAGGCGGCATTCGAGAAGATCTCGACGCGGAAGGTCGCGCTGGCCGTGCTGTTGAGCGTGCCCGACACGGTGACGTTGCCGCTCCCCAGGGCGGCGGCGGTGATCACCGGGAAGTTCTGCAGGTCGTTCGGTCCGGAGTCGCCGTCGCCGGTATCGTTGGGGGTCACCACGTCGTTCGCCGAGTTGTTGATCCCCAGCGTCGTGTTGGCTGTGATCGAATTGCCGAGGATCGCCGCCTCCGACGCGTTGTGGACGGCCGCGGAGCCGATGCGGACCTGCACCCCGGTATCGCCGCTGTTGGCGATGGTGTTGCCGGCGCCGGCCGCCGCGCCGCCGATCGTCGCGAGGCCGCTGTCGACGAAGATGCCGAAGCCGCCGTTGCCGAGCGCCCCGCCGCCGCTCGAGACGCCGATCCGGTTCCCCTGGATCGTCGCCGTCGAGAGGAAGACCCGCACGGCGTCGCTCTGGTTGCCGGAGATGACGTTCCCCTCGTTGGCGCCGGTGCCGCCAATGGTGGCGCTGCCCGCGAAGAGCCCGTTGCCGGTGATCTCGATGCCGAAGGTGTTCGGCCGGGCCAGCAGGCCCGTGATGTCGGTCCCGATGCGGTTGCCGCGGATGATCGTGCCGGCGGCCACCGAGAATATGCCGTCGCCGCTGCCGGAGAGGACGTTGCCGGCGCCGGCGGCCGAGCCGCCGATGGTGACCGGGCCGAGCCGCGTCACCCCCGAGGAAGGCAGGTTCCTGTCGAAGAGGTAGACGTTGGGGCCGCCGTTGGAGATCGCGCTGCCGCCGGTGGCGTCGAGGCCCAGGAGGTTCCCCTGGACGGTCACCGGACCGATCACCGTCGCGCCGCCGTTGGTATCGACCTCGACCCCCCGGATGCCGTTGCCGGAGATCACGTTGCCCGCCCCCTGGCCGGGGATGGCGGTGATGCCGCCGATCGTGGCGCCGCCGATGCTGACGTCGCCGATGCCGCCGATGGCGATACCGACGTTGGTGTTGGGGAGCGCCGCCAGCCCTGAGCCGTTGACGCCGATGTAGTTGCCGCTCACCGTGTTGGCGAGCTGCGAGTTCATGACCACGCCGGTGCCGTTGCCGGAGATCACGTTGCGGTCCGCCGGGGCGGCGCCGCCGATGACGGCGTTGCCGAGGTTGCCGTTGACGATGTTGATCCCGGAGCTGTTGGTGGTGGTGGCGTCCGCCGTCGTGGCGCCGCGGTCGGTGCCGATGAAGTTGCCGGCGACGACGACGCCGCTGGCGTTGATCTGGACGGCGAAGAGGCACTTTTGGAGGACGAGCCCGCGGATCACCGAGTTATCGCCGCCGGCGCGCACGTCGAGGCCGTTGAGCCCCGCGGACCCCTGCAGGACGATGTTGATCACCGCGTTGTCGCCGACGGCGAGGGTATTGGCCGAGCTGCCGGGCTGCGTATAGCCGTTGATGATCACCGGCTTGACGATGGTCGGCAGCGCCGTGGCGCCCACGGCGATCGTCTGCGGGCCGCCGCCCGGGATGCTGAAGGCGATGGTGTCGACGGACCCGTAGGTGCCGGCCGCCACCACGTCGGCGTTGACGTTCGCCCCGCCGTTGACCGAGGCGATCGCCTCGCGCAGCGTCACCTTGCCGTCGACGGCGATCGTGTCGCCGGTGCCGGTGACGGTGACGGTGGCCGGTTGCGCGGGGCGCGCCACGCCGAGAGCGCAGAGCAGAGCGAGCAGCGAGATGGCGATCGATCTCGAAGGCATGCGGCGTCCTTTCGGTTCGAACGTTCAGCGGAGGAAGCCCGCTGACAGAGAGAACCGGAAAGGCGCGGCAAACCGGCCATCGGCCTCGATTCAGGAATGGACGGCGGATGGAGCGGCGAGGGCGCGCAGGGAGCGGATAACGCGCAGGGTCTGGGGATGGTCGGCGCCGAGCTCGGACCGCAGCGCCGTGGCCGCCGTCTCGAGCAGCCGTTTCCCCTCGGGATCTCCGAGGGCGGCTAGCGCTTCTCCCAGGCGAGCCCGCGCCTCAGCGAGCTCCCAACTGCCGCCCCAGAGGAAGCTCTGCCGCAGCGTCACCGCCTCGCGGAGCGGCGCCAGCGCCTCCCGGGGGCGGCCGAGCGCGAGCAGCGCGTCGCCGGCGATGACCTGCGCGCGGGCGACCCAGGCTCCGGACTGCCCCCCCAGCTTGCGGAGCGCCGGCAGCAGGATCGCCACCTGGGCCTCGGCGGCGGCCGGCTCACCGGAGGCCAGGGCCAGCTCGGCCTGGGCGAGCCGCAGCCGCAGGGTGAGGATGTGGCCGGGCCCGAATTGCCGGCGGGCGATCTCGAGGTTGGCGAGGAGGGCGCCGCGCGCCGCCTCCAGGTCCCCCGCCGCGGCCAGCGCCGCGGTGAGGAACTGGCGGTCCTGCACCGCCAGGGGGCTCGACGGACCGGTGAAGCGCACGGCCATGTCGACCGCCTCGCGCAGCAGCGGCAGCGCCTCCGCGGTCTGCCCGCGCATGGTGAGGGCGGCGCCATAGAGGCCCATCGACGCGGCGACGGCGGCGGAATCGCCCGCCGCGGCCCGCTGCTTCCGGTAGGCCGTGGCGAGGGCCTCCTGGGCCTCGCGGAGGCGGCCGACGCGCAGCTCCAGCGTGCCGATGTTGCCGAGCAGGACTAGCGCGTCGAGGTCTTCGCCCTGCCCGAGCTCGCGGTAGATCCCCAGCGCCTCCCGATGGGCGGCGAGCGCCTCGTCGAGGCGATTGGCGGCGGTCAGCGTGATGGCGAGCGAGTTGTAGAGATTGGCGGTCTCGCGGTTTGCGTGCCCCGAAAGCTCCGTGCGCTCGCGGATCGCGTCCTGGTAGGTGGCGATGGAGCCGGCGAGGTTCCCTTGCGCGCGCTGCAGCAGCCCCCGCACGAAGAGGCCCTCGAGGCGCTGCTCGCGGTAGCGCTCCGGATCGCGCTGCCAGAAGGCCTCCGCCTGGGCGAGCAGCGGCGCCGCCCGGTCGGGACGCCCGCGCACCAGCTCGATGTTCGCCAGCTTCTGGCGTGCCAGCGCCACGGACTGGGGATCGGCCTCCGGTCCCGCGGCGGCGAGGAACCCCTCCAGCAGCGGCGCCTCCCCTTCGATGTCGCCCAGCGCCCCATACAGGTCGGCGAGGGTCTCGACCACCTTCCCGGCGAGCTGCGGCTGGTCGCGATACTCCACGAGCACCCGCTGCGCGCTGCGGTCGAGCATCGCCTTCGCCGTGAGCGGCGCGGCCGCGGGCTCGGCCAGAGAGGTCCGGAACATGCGCGTGAGGTACTCGCGTACCGCCTCCTCGCGGCTGGCGGCACGGCGCGCGTGGTCGCGCTCGACCGCCGCCTGGTGCGCCTGCCAGGCGAACGCCGCGAGGCCGGCGGCGAGCGAGAGGAATACGGCCGCCACGGCCGCCGCCGCCCAGCGGTGCCGCCGCAGGAGACGCCCCAGCACGTAGAGACGGGCGCCCTCGCGAGCCCGGACCGGCTCGTGGCGAAGATGGCGCTCGACGTCCTCCCACAGGGCCGCGACCGAGTCGTAGCGGCGCTCCGGCTCCTTGCGCAGGCACTTGGCGATGATGGCGTCCAGATCGCCCTTCAACAGGCGGGCCGGCACCTGCGGGTCGAATCCGCGGGACTCCTGAGCCGCCCGGCTCGCCGGCGGCGCCTCCTGCTCCAGCAGGAGCCTCACCGCGCTCGCCACCGGCAGGTCCCCGCTGCGCCAGGGGCGCGTTCCGGTCAGCAGCTCGAAGAGGAGCACGCCGAGCGCATAGACATCCGTCGCGGTGGTCACCGGCTCGCCGGTGAGCTGCTCGGGCGCCGCGTAGTCGGGAGTCAGCGGCGCCCGCGTGACCTCCCCGGCGGCGTCCGCGTCCGCCGCGGCGCGGGCGTCGAGGAGCTTCGCGATCCCGAAGTCGAGCAGCTTCACAGGGCCGTCGGCGCCGACCAGGATGTTGCCGGGCTTGAGATCGCGATGGATGACGAGGTTGCGGTGCGCATGGGCCACCGCCGCGCAGACCTCGCCGAACAGCCGCAGGCGCTCGTGCAGATCGCAGCCGTGCTCGCGGCAGTGATCGACCAGCGGGCGGCCTTCGACGTACTCGATGGCGGCGTACGGCCGTCCGTCGGCGACGGTGCCGCCGTCGAGCAGCCGGGCGATCCCGGGGTGCTCGAGCCGCGCCAGGATGCGGCGCTCGGCGTGGAAACGGTCGAGCTGCGCCGCCGCTCCGGGCTGCAGCACTTTGATCGCCACCCGCTGCTCGAACGCGCCGTCCGCGCGCTCACCGGCGTACACCTCGCCCGCGCCGCCACGGCCGATCAGGGCGCCGATCCGCCAGGGTCCGAGGCGGACGCCCGGCGCGAGCAGCTCCGACGTCATCGGCGCGCTGGAGGGCAGCGAGAGCGGCGTGTCCAGGATCCCCGTGGTCGTATCGTGGGCGGTGAGGAGCGATTCGATTTCACGGCGCAGCTCCGCATCGCCGGCGCAGGAGCGGTCGAGAAACTCAGATCTCCCCACGGGTTCCCTGTCGACACAGTCGGCGAACAGCTCTTCGACCCGCTCCCAACGGAATTGTGCCATGGTCAGGTTGATCCTAATCCATCCGGGCTCGTTTGCCTCAGAGGCTTGGTTTTTCGGTTTTCTGGCTGCAAATGCGCGTCCCCGGTGCCATACTAAGCCCCAGCGCTACGAGGTATCCCCTATGACTTTGAACCTATCCATCGACGAGCACCTCGCTCAACGGGCACAGCAAGTCGCCGAGAGCCAGGGCGTGAGCTTGGATCAGCTCATCCGTCGTTACCTGGAAGATCTCACCGCCCGACCCTCCGCCGAGGCAGCGGTCGCGGAGTTCCGCCGTCTCTCCGGACAGGGGAACTCGCAAGGCTGGAGGTTCAATCGCGACGAAATCCATGAGCGCCCGTAGCTTCCTGGACACCAACATCCTCGTCTACACCGACGATACTGGAGCCCCGGAGAAGCAGGCGCGGGCTCTCGATCTCGTGGAGCGCTGCCAGATCGAGCGCACTGGAGTGATCTCCACCCAGGTACTTCAGGAGTATTTCGTCACCACGACCAAGAAGCTGAAGGTTTCGGGCGCGGTCGCAAAACGAAAGATGGAGTTGCTGGGTGGCCTTGACCTGGTTCGGATTGGATTCGAGGACATCCTGGCGGCCGTCGACCTCCACCAGGACCACCAGATCTCCTTTTGGGATGCCTTGGTCGTTCGGGCGGCACTCAGGTCCAGATGCTCTATCCTGCTATCCGAGGACCTTCAGGCGGGACGAAAAATCGACGGCCTTGAGATCGTGAACCAGTTCAAGGCGCCGCGATAAGCATCACCGAATCCCCCTTTCCACCGGCCTACTTACTTAGTCAGTCACCCCCGCCTTCATCAGCCGCCCGATCCCACCTCTGGCTCGCAGGCGGTCCGAGCGGTCGCTGAAATAGCGGGCATTGATCTCCTCCGTCCCCAGATTCTCGAAGGATCGGAACCCCATCGGCCGCAGCTCGCTTATCAGGGTGGACGGCTCGAAGAACGTCCGGAACGGCTCTCCGGCTGCCGCCACGCGGTCGGACAGCGCTTTGAGGGCGAGCCGCTGGACGAGGCTCAACGACTCGGGAGGGAGCGCGTAATCGAAGACGATCGCGCTCCCCGCCGGCAGGGAGCCGACGAACCGGAAGGTCTCCATCGCGGCGCTCCGCGTCAGATAAGGGACGACGCCGAGCCAGGAGAAGAACGCCGGCCGATCGGCGTCGAATCCCGCCCGCGCGAGCCCGTCGATCAGCGTCTGGCTCTCGAAGTCGACCGGAGCGAAAGTCATCGAGGCGGGGATGGAGATGTCCCCCGCCTCCAGCCGGCGGCGCTTCCAGGCTTGGGTCGCCGGATGATCGACCTCGAAGACGTGCAGATCGGGGAAGGGGTTTCGATAGGCGAACGTGTCGAGGCCAGCGCCGAGGACGACATACTGCCGAATTCCGTTCTCGAAGGCGGCGGCCAGACCATCCTCGGCGTACCGGCTCCGCACGGCCATGAACGCCCTCAGGGTTCGACCGGCAGGGGTCTGGAACTTCCTGGCTTCGACGCGCAGCGCCGTCTCGCCCTCCGGACCGACGATCGCAAGCGCGAGCGGGTCGGTGAAGACCTTGGGATCGTCCAGGATCTGGTGCGCCGCCCGGCGCAGAGCTACGCGGAAGGCTGTCTTGCTCGGCCGGTCGTCGTGCATGGTTCCTCCGCGGCGTTTGTAGCTGAGAATTCCGATTTTAGCCAGGATGCCGGCGCGGGAAGGAACCCGACTGCTCGGGAAGCCTGGATTGCGGCGCGGGAAGAAAGATGGCGTCGCGGGAAGGAACCCGAGCACCCGGGAAACTTGGATTCTGGCGCGGGAAGAAAGATGACGGCGCGGGAAGCAGGATATGCGCTCGGGATGCCAGGATTTCGACCCGGGAAGAAACCCCGGTTGTCGGGACGCCAAGATTTCGGCAGGGAAGAAATCCGAGCATCCGGGAAGCTTCCAACGCGGCCGGGAGGGAAGCCCGCGCGCTCGGTTTCCCCATCAGTGGCGGAGGATCCGGCAAGGATTCACCGCCGCGATCACGATCACCAGACCGCGTAAAGGTTCCAGGCGACATGCATGAGGATGGGAACGATGACGGAGCCCGTCTGTCGTCGCGCGAAACCGAGCAGCAAGCCGTCGACAAAAAGGAGCGCGATGATCTCCGGCGGGTAGGAGAAATGGATCCCCGCCCAGACCACGGCGAGGATCACGATCGTTGCCGTCGCACCGAGGCGCCTCCGACTGAGCCGGTCGTAGAGCAGTCCGCGGAAGATCAACTCCTCCGCGATAGGACCGAGAATAGCAACAGCGAGCACCCGTAGCACGTTGATGATCATCGGCGACCGGGCCCAGGGAGAGAAGTCCCACGGCCCCCGCCAGTCCATGATCAGGTTCGTGGCCAACATCCAGGCGAGGTAGATCGCCAGCCAGAGAGCCGCCTGGCCGGGACGAGGAGAAATCAGCCCCAGGTTCTCACGCAGGGAAAGGCGCCGGAGCTTCGCGACCAGCAGGACCGCAACGATTGCGATCAGGGGAAAAGCGACCTTGAGGAGAGTCGCCTGAAGCGGGGGCAGGGACGCGAAAAAATTCATCAAGGCTCTCCTGTCGAAGTCCTGCGGGATTCGTCAGCAGCTCCGAATGACCCGGCAAGGGTTCCCCGCCGCGATCACGCCCGGCGGCAGATCGCGGGTCACCACGCTGCCAGCCCCCACCACCGTATCGGCTCCGATCGTCACGCCCGGGCAGAGGATGGCGCCGCCGCCGATCCACGCGTTGTCGCCAATCGTGACCGGCAGCGCTGATTCGAGCCCGGACCTTCGCGTTTCCGGGTCCGTCGGATGTTGCGCCGTATAGATCTGAACGGCCGGCCCGATCTTCACGTCGTCGCCGATCGTGATCCGGTTGCAGTCCAGAAAAACACAGTCATAGTTCACGAAGACGTTCTGGCCGATCAGGATGTTGTAGCCGTAGTCACAACGAAAGGATGGCTTGACGATCGAGCCGCGGCCGAACAGGCCGAAGAGCTCCAGGAGGATCTCCAGCCCCTCCTCCGCGGCGTCGGCTCTCGTGGCGTTGAAATAATAGAGAAGCCGCTGCGCGTGAAGATGATCGGCGACCAGCTCCGGATCGGTGGCGCTGTAGAGTTCGCCGGCGAGCATCTTCTGCCTTTCGCTCGCCATGCCCTGTCCTATGCGCCCCGCGACGGTGCGACCGTAACTGCTCCTTTGGAGCGGCGGGTCTTGCGAGTCGAAGCCTGAGCAATCTTAACGAGTGAGCGTAAGGCTTCGTTGACAGCGTCCGCGGTGGGGAAAACGGCTGCAACGTCAGGGCTGAGCAGAATCAGGTTCGTACCCCCAGAATAAGCCTTGTAGTACTTACCTCGGACTCCTTTACCGAGATCTTCTCGCCGATACTCGGGGCGGAGCTCATCTCCGGACAAAGGATCAGCCTTTTTTTTCATGGCAGCCTACTTTCCCAAAACCGCCTCCGCATGCTTCGCCACATCTTCCGGCAAAAATCCGAACGCCTTCTGAAGGTCCTTATAGTTCGCCGACGCCCCAAACCGATCGATGCCATGGATCGCGCCGTCCAATCCCACGTACTTTCCCCAGCCATAGGTGGCAGAGGCTTCGATGGCGAGGCGTTTGCGGATCTTCAGGGGCAGCACGGACTCGCGGTAGTCGTCCGGCTGCTGATCGAAGAGCTCGCAGGAGGGCATGCTGACGACGCGGACGCGGTGGCCCTTGGCGGTGAGCTGCTTGGCGGCTTCGAGGGCGACCCAGACTTCGGAGCCGGTGGCGATCAGGATCAGCTCCGGCTCGCCGTCGGTGGGATCGGAGAGGACGTAGGCGCCGCGAGCGACCCCTTCGCGCGCCTTGGCGGCGGTCTCGGCCAGGACCGGCAGGTTCTGGCGTGAGAGGGCGAAGGCGACGGGGCCGTGGCGGTGCTCGACGGCGACGCGCCAGCATTCGGCGGTCTCGTTGGCGTCCGCCGGGCGGAGCACAGTGAGGCCGGGGATGGCGCGGAGGGAGGCCAGCTCGCCGATCGGCTGGTGGGTGGGGCCGTCCTCGCCGAGGAAGATGGAGTCGTGGGTGTAGACGAAGCAGACCTGGAGCTTCATCAGCGCCGCAAGGCGGAGGGTCGGGCGCATGTAGTCGGAGAAGACCAGGAAGGTGCCGCCGTAGGGGATCCAGAGCTTGGAGAGGGCGATGCCGTTCATGATCGCGCCCATGCCGTGCTCGCGGACGCCGAAGCGAAAGTAGAGCCCCAGGGGGTTGACGGCCTCGAAGTCGGTCCGGCCCGTGATGGCGGTGTTGTTCGACGGCGTCAGGTCGGCCGAGCCGCCGACGAGCTGCGGCAGCTTGGGGACGATCGCGTTCAGCACCTTGCCGGAGGCGGCGCGGGTGGCCATCGGCTTCTCGGACGGGTCGAACTTCGGCACCGCGTCCTCCCAGCCGTCCGGGAGCTTGCCGGAGAGCCGCTGGTCGAGCTCGGCGCCGAGGTCCGGATGAGCCTCGCGGTAGCGCTGGAGCAGCTCGTTCCACCGCGTCTCCAGTTCCTGGCCGCGCTTGCCGGCGGCGTCGAAGGGGGCCTTGGCCCCATCCGGCACGTAGAAGGTGGGCTCCAGCGGCCAGCCGAGGTTCTTCTTGGTGGCGGCGGTCTCCTCCGGTCCCAGGGCCTCGCCGTGCGCCTTGGAGGTCCCCTGGCGGTTGGGGCTGCCGTAGCCGATGATGGTGCGGACGATCACCAGGGTCGGCCGCTCGCTCTCGGCCTCGGCGGCCTTGATCGCCGCTTCCAGAGTCGGCAGGTCGTTGACGTCGGGGACGCGCAGCACGTGCCAGCCGTAGCCCTCGAAGCGCATGGCGACGTCCTCGGAGAAGCTGAGCGAGGTGGGGCCGTCGATGGAGACCTTGTTGTCGTCGTAGAAGACCTTGAGCTGATGGAGCTTGAGGTGGCCGGCGAGGGCGCAGGCCTCGTGCGGCACCCCTTCCATCATCTCGCCGTCGCTCATGTGGACCCAGATCCGGTAGTCGAAGAGAGAGAAGCCGTCGCGGTTGAAGTGGGCGGCGCTCATGCACTGGGCGATCGCCATGCCGACGGAGTTGCTGATCCCCTGTCCGAGCGGGCCGGTGGTGACCTCGACGCCGTGGGTCAGCTCGTGCTCCGGGTGGCCGGGGGTACGCGAGCCGAGCTGGCGGAAGCGCTTGAGCTCCTCGATCGGCAGGCCGTAGCCGGCGAGATGGAGGAGCGAATAGAGCAGGGCCGAGGCGTGGCCGCAGGAGAGGACGAAGCGGTCGCGGTTCGGCCAGTCGGGATTGGCCGGGTTCTGGCGCAGGAAGCGCGTCCAGAGCAAATAGGCGAGCGGCGCCTGTCCGAGCGGCGCCCCGGGGTGACCGGACTGCGCGGCCTCGACCTGATCGACGGCGAGGAACCGGATGGTGTTGATGGCGAGCTGGTCCACGTCCTGGTTGGCGGTATTGGCAGAATTGGCGGTGTCGGCGGCGGTGTCAGCCATGATGCGCTCCCTCCACGATAAGGCGCCCCTGAGAAGGGCGGAGGTAGTGTATCGCGGAGGATGAGATCGACGTGGCCTCTCCGCCCGGGATTGAAATCCCGGGCTACAGACGACCGTCCCGTCCGGGACTTCAGCCCCGGGAGGGGCGACGGTGGGTAGCCCGGGATTTCAATCCCGGGCGACGGGGTGGCGGGCCACGGAGACTTCGAGATCGCCCCTCGGCTTTGACTCCCGCGCCACTTCCACCTACAATCTCTCCTCCCTGCCGGGCCTTACGGAGAGGTGCTGGAGTGGCCGAACAGGGCTGCCTGCTAAGCAGTTGTCCGGGGTAAACCCGGACCGAGGGTTCGAATCCCTCCCTCTCCGCCATTTCTTCTCCTGAAAGACGCGTTCGGGCCCGGAGACCGCGACTCTCCGAGGACTGCACATGTTCAAGGCCATCAATCCCGCCAGCGGCGAGCTGATCCGCGAGTTTCCCGAGCACGACGAGGACGAGGTCCGGCGGCGGCTGGAGCGCGCTGAAGGGGCGTTCAAGTCCTGGCGTCGCTTCGACATCGCGGAGCGCGCCGGCCACCTGAACGCCGTCGCCGACCTGCTGCGCGAGCGGTCGGGAGATTTCGCGCGGCTGATGACGGAGGAGATGGGCAAGACGCTCGCCGCCGCGGAGTCCGAGGTCGACAAGTGCGCCTGGGTCTGCGATTTCTACGCCGAGAACGCCGCGCGCTTCCTGGCCCCGGAGCCGGTGGCGACCGATGCCGCGAAGAGCTTCATCCGCTACGAGCCGCTGGGGCCGGTGCTCGCCATCATGCCCTGGAACTTCCCGTTCTGGCAGTTCTTCCGCTTCGCGGCGCCGGCCCTGATGGCGGGGAACGTGGCGCTGCTCAAGCACGCCGCCAACGTCCCCGGCTCGGCGCTCGCCATCGAGGCGGCGTTCCGCGAGGCCGGCCTGCCGGAGGGGGTGGTGACCACGCTCCTGGTCTCCTCGGCGCGCACCAAGTACCTCATCCGCGAGCCGGCGGTGCGGGCGGTGACCCTCACCGGCAGCGACCGGGCGGGGATGGAGGTGGCCTCCGAGGCCGGGCGCTGCCTGAAGAAGACGGTGATGGAGCTGGGCGGCTCCGATCCGTTCATCGTCCTCGCCGACGCCGATCCCGCCGAGGTGGCGAAGCAGGCGGCGCGGGCGCGCACGGTCAACAACGGCCAGAGCTGCATCGCGGCCAAGCGCTTCATCGTGGAGGAGGAGATCGCCGAACGCTTCGAGGACGACTTCGTCCGCGCCATGGAGGGTCTCAAGGTGGGTGATCCGATGGACCGCGGGACCGACATCGGCCCGATGGCGCGTGAGGATCTGCTCGAATCGCTCGACGGCCAGGTGAAGCGCACGGTCGCGGCCGGCGGCACGCTGCGGACCGGGGGCCGGCGGCTGGAGGGGAAAGGGTGGTTCTACCCTCCGACCGTGCTGACCGGGGTCAAACCCGGCATGGCGGCTTTCGACGAGGAGACCTTCGGACCGGTGGCGGCGGTGATCCGCGCGCGCGACGCCGCGGAGGCGATCGAGCTGGCGAACCGCTCGCAGTTCGGCCTCGGCGCCAGCCTCTGGACGGGGGACGCCGCGCGCGGCGAGGATCTGGCGGCCGAGATCGACGCCGGCAGCGTGTTCGTCAACGGCGCCGTCAAGTCCGACCCCCGCCTCCCCTTCGGCGGCATCAAGAGCTCGGGCTACGGCCGCGAGCTCTCCACGGTCGGCATCCGCGAGTTCGTGAACATCAAGACCGTGTGGATCAAATAGAAAACCCGGACCCTCACCCCTGGCCCCTCTCCCTTCCCCTCCCGCCCTCCCTCACAGGGAGAGGGGAACCCCCGCCCCTCATGATCCAGACCTTTCTCTTTGCTTTTGCTTTTCTCCCTTTTCTCCCGGTGAGGGAGGGGGTTGGGGACGGGAGAAGAGGGCCGGGGTGATGAGGGGCCTACCGCCGGATCGTCATCACCGGGCAGGGGGCGTGCTCGACGACCCGTTCGGCGTTGCTGCCGAGCAGCAGGTGGCGCAGACCGCTCAGGCCGCGGGTGCCCATCGCGATCAGGTCGGCGCCGCGCTTCTCGGCCTCCTCGGCGATGACGTGGCTGGGGTCCCCCTCGCGGGAGACGGTCTCGACGGTGAGCCCCTCCCGGCGCAGCGCCTGCGCGGCCTCGTCGAGCCGCCGCTCGGATTCCAGCCCGGAGTCCTCGAGATAGCGGATCGAGACCGGGATCGGCCCGTAGGCGGTGTACTCGATCGGCAGGTTGAAGGCGTTGACCAGGATCAGCCGGGCGTCCCGCTCCAGCGGCGCCAGCAGCCGGTGGGCGGTGGCGATGGCGAGCTCGGCGGCCGGCGAGAAGTCGGTGGGCACCAGGATGGTGCGGATCGAGCGGTGCTTGCCGAGGTCGCCGGGGTGGACCGCCAGCACCGGGACGCCGGCGCCATGGACCACCCGCTGCGCGGTGCTCCCCAGCAGCAGATGGCGCAGGCCGGTGAGTCCGCGGGTGCCGAGGACGATCGCCAGCGGCGAGATCGCGTCGGCGCGGTCGAGGATGGCCTGCGACGGCGTGCCCGGTTGCAGGAAAGTCGACAGCGCGACCCCCTGGCCGCCGGCTGCGGCAGCCGCCGCCGACAGGCGAGCCTCGGCCGCCTTGAAGACGTCTTCGAGGAAGCCCGCCTCCGCGTACGGGGTGTAGCCCGGGATCGAGGGGGGCACGGTCACGGCGTGGATCAGCTCGACGCGCGCCCCTTGCTGGCGGGCGAGCTCCAGGGCCCATTCCAGGGCGGCGGAGGCAGTTTCGGAAAAATCGGTCGCCGCCAGGACGACGGGCGTTCCGGCCCCCGCCGTGGCAACCGTGGCGTGTTGGGTCTGCGGTTCCATGGTCGTCATTCTAGAGCGGAAGCCGGGGGACCGCCCCGCGCCGAAGGGTGGGGACCGGCCTCGCGTCCGGCCTCAAGCGGGCGGCTTGACGGCGCGCCCCTTCTCGTCGTCCCCAAGGGCCCGGACGCCGCGGCGGGTCGAGAAGAGGAAGATGTGCTGGGCGGGGAGGGTCTCGATCCGGTTCGCCAGCTCGAACCCCGCGGCGTTCCACTCCGCCAGCACCTGCTCGACCGACATCCGGTGCTTGATATTGATGTGGGCGGCGGTCTCCCCTTCGAGGCGGTACTCGACGAGGGTCACGGTGCCGCCGGGCGCCAGGGCCTCGCGGAGCTTGGCGAGCATCGGCTCCGGCTTCTGGAACTCGTGGTAGACGTCGACCAGCAGCAGGCGGTCGACGCCGTGCGGGGGGAGCTTGGGGTCGGTCTCGGTGCCGAGGATGGTGGTGATGTTGCCGATCCCCTCCTTGGCGGCGTTCTGCTTGAGGAGGTCGAGCATCTGCGGCTGGATCTCCTCGGCGAGCACCTTGCCGGTGGGCCCCACCGCCTTCGCCAGCCGGCGGGTGAAGAAGCCGGTGCCGGCACCGATCTCGGCGACGGTCATCCCCTCCCGGAGGTCCATGGCCGCGATCACGATCTCGGGCTTCTCGGTCTCGGCCCGCCCGTCGCGCTCCAGCCAGGAAGCCTTCTCCCAGCTCATCACGTTGGCCGGCTCGCGCTTGGCGGCGGGCGCGGAGGTGGCCGGCGCAGTCGCCGAGACGGTGGGGCTCACGGCGGGGCTCGCGGTCGGACTGGCCGCTTGGCTGGCCGCCTGCTGTGGGGCGGCGCAGGCGGCGCCGGTCCCCAACAGGATCAGAAAGGCGAGGGCCCAGATCCAGGGGCTGCGGCTTGGGAGAGAAGGGCGGCTGGGTTGTTTCATTCGAGTCTCCCGGGGCACCAAACCAAACGAAAATGACGGTCCGCCCCATTCCATCCGTACAATCCTGTCATGAACGGTCTCCGCGCGATCGCCCTCCTGCTGCTGCTGGCTCTGGCGCCGGTCCGGGAGGGACGGTCGGCTCCCGCGCCGCGTCCGGTGCCGGCGGACAGCCGTCCGAACCTCCTGGTCATCATGACCGACGATCAGACGGTCGACCAGATGAAAGCCCTGCCGAAGACCCGGCGACTGCTGGCGGCGCGCGGCACCACGTTCGTCAACAGTTTCGTGGACTTCTCGCTCTGCTGCCCTTCGCGCTCGACCTTCCTCACCGGCCAGTACGCTCACAATCACGGCGTGCTGGCCAACGGGGGGCCGCACGGCGGCTACGTCCACCTCGATCATTCGAACACCCTGCCGCTCTGGCTCCAGGAGGCCGGCTACTACACGGCGCATGTCGGCAAGTATCTCAACAACTATGGGAAGAACTCGCCCGCGCCGCCGCCGGGGTGGTCGCGCTGGTTCGCCCTGACCGACCCGTCGGTCTACCGGATGTACGACTACACGGTGAGCGACGGCGGCAAGCCGGTCACCTACGGGGAGGCCCCCGGGGACTATCAGACGGACGTGATCGCGGCCAAGGCCGAGGAGATCCTCCGCTCGCGGGCGGGCTCGCGCCAGCCGTTCTTCGTCACCGTTGCTCCCACCTCGCCGCACCTGGAGCGGCTCACCCGCGACCAGACGCCGCCGCGTCCGGCGCCGCGCTACGTGGGACGGTACGCCGCCGAGCCGCTGCCGCGGAAGCCGTCGTTCGACGAGGCCGACGTCACGGACAAGCCGGGGCACATCGGCCGCCGGCCGCGGCTCAGCCCGGGCAAGAGCGCCCACGTCCTCGAGACCTACCGGGCGTGCCTGGCCTCGCTGCTCGCCGCCGACGACCTCGTCGAGCGGCTGGTGAAGGCGCTCGACGAGACCGGCCAGCTCGGCCGCACGGTGATCGTCTTCACCTCGGACAACGGCTTCTTCTTCGGCGAGCACCGGGTCACCGAGGGGAAGTACCTCCCTTACGAGGAATCGATCCGCGTGCCGCTGATCGTCTTCGATGGCCGTAAAGCCGATGGCGGGCGCCGGTTTCCGGCCGGCGCCACGGTGACGCAGCCGGTCTCCAACATCGACCTGGCCCCGACCCTCGTGGCTCTCGCGGGAGCCCGCGCGCGGCGAGTGATGGACGGCCGCTCGCTGCTCCCCCTGGTCCGCGACCCCCGGCAGGGGAAGGACCGGACCCTGCTGATCGAGGGCTACGGCGAGGGGCACGACAAGCCGCCGTTCGCCGCCGTGCGCGATCCGCGCTGGTTCTACGCCGAATACCGGAACGGCGACCGCGAGCTCTACGATCTCCGCAACGATCCGTACGAGCTACGCAGCCTGCACGCCGACCCCGCGTTCGAAGCCGTGCGCCGGGACCTCGCCGGCCGCCTGGCCCGCCTCCGCTCCTGCTCCGGCGAGTCGTGCGGCTAGGCTCCTTCCTTCACAGCAACCCCCACCACCGCCGGCTCTTCTGGAGCAGGCGGTGGAGATGCCTCCAGAAGGCGCGGCGGCGCGTTCGGCGCAGGAGTCGTACGGCTCTCATCGCGAGTGCTCTGGTAGACGGACGGCCGGCGAAATGTCTATCGGCGGCGCCCCTCTTGATAGACTCGGCGGCTCATTGAGGAGGAGACGAACATGGCGAAGACGAGCATCGATCTGACCAAGCTCTCGCTGGAAGAGCTGCAGGCTCTGGCGCAGGACATCGAGGTCGAGGTCATCGGCCGCCGCGAGGCCGAGCGGGCGCGGGTGCTCAGCCAGATGCGCGAGCTGGCGGGGAGCCTCGGCATGACTCTTGAAGACGTGGTCCGGGGTGAGAAGGGGCGGGGCGGAGCGGTGGCCGCGAAGTATCGCAACCCCGACAATCCGGTCCTCACCTGGTCGGGGCGCGGCAAGCGGCCGGCCTGGGTCAACGAGGCGCTCGCCGCGGGAAAGACGCTCGAGGATCTCGCGGTGTCCTGAGGGCTCGAGCCTTTTGGAGGTGTGATGATGCGAAAGCTGCTCTGTCTGCCCGTGGTCCTGTTCCTCACCGGCGCCGCCTGCTCCTTCGGCCAGGCGGTCGTCTGTGGCGGCCTCAAGGGTGCGGCCTGCGCCGATGGGCAGTTCTGCGAGCTGCCGGCAGGCCAGTGCAAGGTGGCCGACCTCGAAGGGACCTGCATGGCTAAGCCGGAAGCCTGCACCAAGGAGCTCAAGCCGGTCTGCGGCTGCGACGGCATGACTTACGGCAACGACTGCATGCGGCAGTCGGCGGGGATCCAGAAGGATCACGACGGCGCCTGCGCCAAGCCGTAGAGGCTCGCCGGGCTGGCGGGCGCTCCCCTAGCCGGTGTACGAGTCGTCCTGTTCGATCTTCGACAGCACCCAATCGAACTCGCCGCTGGTGATGCCGGCGCCGCAGTGCTCGCACTGGCCGGCCCGGTTGATGTCGAGCGGTGCGCCGCAGTTGGGGCAGACCTTGTCGGCCCGCGGCGCGCCTTTGACCCCGGCGCCGCGGATCAGCGTCCAGTATTCGGAGTAGGCGCGGTCGCGCTTGGGATCGCCGCTGACCACCTCGCCGCTCGCCTTGCGCACCGTGGAGTCCCGCCCCGTCCCCCAGAGGCGGACGGTCAGCGCGTCGTAGTGGCGGTCGCGTACTACCTTGACCGCCTTCCACTCGCCGATCCGCATCCCCTCCAGGGCATTGCGCAGCCCCTCTTTTTCGTACGCGGTGACCCAGTACTGGAGATAGTCGAAGAGCCCGTCCGAGACGTAGGGCCGGGCGCCGTGGAGGTCCCCCTGGGACCAGGCCGCGTTGACCTCGCCGTAGATGAGCTGGAGCCGGGCGTGGAGCCCCTCCATGGTCACGCCCGGATCGTCGCGCACCAGCTCGGCCCAGCGGACGTTGAGCTGGGGGTGGAAGATCGTGGGAAAGTTGGTTCCCGCCTCCTGGACATTGGAGGTCAGGGCGGGGGGGCGCTGCTCGAGGCGCACCAAGTCGATCGCCTCGACGCTCCAGTCGAAGCGGCCGCCGGAGACCACCTGGCCGCAGTACTCGCAGCGGTCTCCACCCTCCGGGCCGAACGGCGCGCCGCAGTTGGGGCAGTGGAAGGAGCGCTCCTTCTCGGGCGGCTTGGTCTGCACGGTGGCGTCGCGCTCGAGGCGCCAGCGCTCCTTGACGTAGTGGGTGCTCTGCCCGGCTCCCGCCGCGCCCACGGTCATGTTGGCTTCGATCTCCAGCGTCACCACCTCGCGCGCCGGTGAGCCGTCGGGTGCGGCGCCGGCCGAGGGGATCGACAGTCCGGCGACGCGCAGGGCGCCGATCACCACTCCCGAAACCGGCGCGCCGACCGGCTGGCGCTGGGCGAGGCCGGCGCGGGCCGCCGCGGAGAGGTACGGCGAGAGCGCCTCGAGGTCCCGCGCGCTGGAGCGCGCCTCGTGGGCGCGGGCGAAGAGGTCGTAGGCGAAGTCCTCGAACAGGACCACCGAGAACTCGGGATCGAGGGTGCGGAGGTCGTCGAGATCCCTCGACGCCGGCGCCGCGGGAGGCGCGGAGGGGCGCGGCGCCGAGGTCCAGTTCTGGGTGCCGGCCGCGCCCGTGCGCTTCTGGTACTGGACGAAGAGATAGATGAGGCCGATGGTCAGCGGGATGCCGATCAGCGGATGATGGAAGATCAGCCAGAACAGGAGCCGCACGAGCAGGAAGATCAGCCCGCCGTCTCCTCCCCCGCTGCCGCCGCTGCTCCCCCCCGAATAGCTCTGGCCGCCGCCCGCCCGCGCGAACGCCGCCGCCGGGAGGAGGAAGAGCAGGGCCCCTGGGGCCAGCCCGAGGAAAATTCGCCAGAGGCGCTGAAGCGGCCGGTGGGGACATCTCACGGCTAGCACACCTCGTCCGGCAGCTCGTTCACGTCGTTCTCGCCGCGGACCAGGACGGGTTCCAGCAGGGCGGCGAGGCCGCGGAGCCGCGCCGCCACCGCGACGCCGTCCTCCTTGTCGCGGACCGCCCGCTCGATCTCTTCCACCGCCCGCCTCCACCCGTCCGTCGCGGCGAGGGGGTCGACGCCGAGGTCGGCCACGAGCGCCGCCTCCCGTTCGCGGACGGAGACGTAGAGGAGGATGCCGGTCCGCCCGGTCGTGCCGTGGACCCGGCGCTCCACGAACGTCGACCGCGCCGCGGTCTCGACCCGCTCCCGGCGTACGCGCCAGGGGGTGAACGCCCGGCCCACTAGCGCGCTGCGGGAGGCGGCGAGGCCGGCTAGCCCGCCGATCACCAGGGGATCGATCAGAAGCCAGACAGGCTCGAAAATCCATGGCGAGAAGAGCTGCACGGCGAGCGCCGCCACTCCCGCCAGGACGCCGGAGATCAGGCCCGCGTGCAGGTAGGAGCCGGTCCGCGCCCGCACCGCCACCACCAGCTCGGCGCTGCAGCGCGACTCGACCGCGCGCACCGCCTCGGAGAGCGCCGTCTTCGACTCTGGGGTAAGGAACGGTTTCGCCATGAAGATCCCGAACGCGAGTCTACCGCAGGCTGGCGAGGGCTGGAGCGTGGCACGCCCGACGATGTCGAGTGTTGCGGCTCTTGACAATAAAACTCATGTTGACTATGTTCACCTTCGGCAGGCATGCGCGGGAGCAACCTCTGGTCGCTTCAGCAGCGGCAGCCTCCTTCAGGGAGGCGGGATCCTGAGGCCCGGGGCCTGCCTACTCCTCTTTTTCCAGGACTTCCCGAAGCCAGCCGGGCCTCTCGGTCGATTGCGGCCAGACTTTGATTCCGTAGCCGTCGCAGGTATTGCCCTTCCGATACAGGACGCCTCTGAGCATCCTTGCGTACCGATCCTCGGTGTGGCCGTACTCCGTCGGCTCAACGGCCTTGAAGAATCCGCTGGCCACGGCATCCGCGATCTGGAGGCCCATTCTTCGCCCCGAAGTGTGGGAGTAAATTTGATCGTGACGAATTGAGCCCCCTTCAAAGCGCGCGTTACGGATCGACTCGATCAGATCATCGTAATTCATCCCTGATCGGTTGGAGAACACCACGTCGGCCGTACCGTCGCCCTGTCTTGGTCTGCCCTCATGGCAGAGCAGGTTGACTCGTTCCAGAAGATCGAAAACCGAATGGAAATAGAGGCGGCTGTTTCGCCGGAAGAGATCCTTGTCCGGCATCGAGGGTTTGTGCACCAGCAGAGTAACAACCCGCAATGAGGCGCGTGAGATCTCGGCCATATAGGGGAGTCGATGCTCATGCCGCAGATCCCGAAAATGGAGAGGCCTGTGATCAGGCCGCCCCAGGGCCTTTCGAACGCGGTCGACGAGCCGCACGGTTTCCAGGTCTTCCGCCTTGAGAGTTACGACCGCCGAGAGCACGAACCACTCCGAGCAACCGATCCCGAACGAAAACCCTTCGTCTCCAGACTCGTCGATGTAGACCACGAAGCTGCTGGACATAAGGGCGTGAGTATACTTTGGCCGGCTCATGATCTCTTCCCACCGTGTTCCCCGCCGCCCAGCCTCCTGGGACCCCGCCGATCCGGACGCCTGGAGCTGGGACGAGATCCCTTCCCTGCCACCTTTTCAGCTCGCCGACGGCAGCGGTCCGGCCGCGCAGCAGACCCGCGCGCGCCTCTGCTGGGACGATCTGGAGCTCCACGTCCGCTTCGACTGCGAGGACCGCGACGCGTGGGGGACCTACCGGCGGCGGAACGATCCGATCTACCAGGAGGAGGCGGTCGAGGTCTTCCTGGCTTCCGGCGGCGAGGACCCGGTCCGTTACTTCGAATTCGAGGTGAGCCCCCTCGGCGCCCTGTTCGACGCGACGATCTACAACCCGAGTTCGCGGCGGCCGGAGATGACCGCCGATCCGTCCTGGGACTGCCCCGGGTTGCGCTGGGGGGCGGGGACCGGGGAGCTCCGGCAGGACTGGTGGGCCTGGCTCGCGATCCCCTGGCGAGGGCTGGCGCCGGGCGACCCGCCGCGGATCTGGAGGGCGAACTTCTACCGCATCGAGCGCCCCCGCGACGGCGAACCCGAATTCAGCGGCTGGTCGCCGACCTGGACCGACCCCGCCGACTTCCACAAGCCTGCCTGTTTCGGCCTTCTGGAGCTCGCCGCAGGCCCAGGCGCATGATCGCGGCGCGCTCCTGGCGGCTCACCCCGGCCGCGGCGTCGCGGATCGTCTGGGCGCTCTTCGCCATCGGGCTGCTGATCGCCATCGGGATGCTCGCCCGCAGCCAGGTGGGGGGCGACCAGCTCGACCTCCTGGCGCGCGGCTGGCTCCTGGCGGCCAAGGGGCGGTGGATCGCCTACGGCAACCCGATGTCCACGGGGGGTAAGGCGCCCGGCGCCATCACCAGCCTGCTGGTGGCGCTGCCGCTCTTCCTCTGGCGCGACCACCGGGCGGCGAGCGCCCTCGTGCTCGCCTTTCACGTCGCCGCCTACCTGCTCCTGGACGGCACGCTCAAGCGCATCCTGACTCCCTACGAGCGGGTGCTGCTCGCCCTCCTCTACTGGCTGAACCCGTGGCAGCTCTACTACGCCTCGTTCCTCTGGAACCCGAACTACCTCTATCTGTTCGGCGCGGTCCACCTGTGGAGCGCCCTGGCGCAACGCGAGCGCGCCCGCTTCTGGCCTTCATTCCTGCACGTGGCCGGTCTCGGCCTCGCCCTCCAGATCCACGCCTCCTGCCTGCTCCTGGTCGTGGCCTCGGTCCTGCTCGCGTGGCGCCGCTATTTCCGGGTGCACTGGCCGGGGGCCATCCTCGGCGGCCTGATCGCCGCGATCCCTCTCGTCCCCTGGGCGATCGAGGTCACGGCCCATCCCGCCATCGTCACCGAGGCCAGCAAAGGATTTCCCGGACGGGGCCTGCTCCTGCTCTTCCCGCTCCTCCGCGGCCTGCTTTACTGGATGCGCAACGCTTCGCTGGCCGTCTCGCAACGGATGGACGCCTTCGACTTCTCGGACCTCTTCGGCTCCGATCGCTGGCTGGGACCCGGACTGCGGATGCTTTCCACGATCGTGCTCTCCGCCACGATCGCCATCCCCCTGCTCGCCAACTTTCGCCTTTGGCGCCGGGGCGGGCGGATGCTGCGGCAGTGGCTTCCCCCCGGCCGCTCCGCCCGGTCGTGGCTCAAGGGATATGCGCGGGTCTGCTTCGTCGCCGCGGCGATGGTCTTTGGGATTTCGCCGACCACGGTCATGTCGTGGCAGGTCCTGGTCCTGCTCCACGCCGGCATCCTGCCGGTGGTCCTCTGGGGGGGCGCGCTCGGCCGCTCGCGGCTGGCCTCGCGGATGGCAACGGTGACCCTGCTCTATGCCGTGGTGGAGATCGCCTTCCTGATCGCCATGGCCCTCGGCGGCTCGCAGTACCGTTGCAGCGGCCACAACGGCACCGATGGCTTTGGCTTTAGCCTGGCCTACGACAGCCCGATGTTCCGCGAGCTCCACGTCCAACAGAGCTGCCCCTGGCCGGTGAACGTGCCCGGAGGGTGGTGGCCGGACGTGCTGCCGAAGCCCGGGGAGTGAAAGTCAGAGCGGGAGATACCGGATCTGACCTTCCCACTCGTTCTCGCCGCTGCACTCCACGAGCAGGAGAAGGTCCTCGATCGCCTGCCCGATGGGAACGGAGGTTTTGGCCGCGAAGACACCCGGCATTGGTTTTCCTGCCAGGATTCGGAGGTAGGCGAAGTGGGTGATCGTCGTCACGTCGTGGGTGATCAGAATCCGGCCCTCGCCGGCAGCCCAGTCTAGGATCGCGGGATCGTCCGCTCCCGCGAGGCCGATGTCCTGTACCCGCACGATGTCCAGAGCCCGATTGCGGTCCTTGAGACCCCAAACAATTTTATTGTTGAAGTTCTCGTCAGCGATCAGCCGGAGCACGGTCCAGGTCAGCCTTGCTGTTTCCGGCGCGCCAGCAGCATTTCGCGGATACCTCGAGGGTCAAACCTGGCCTCGTTCTGGCGGCGGACTTCCTCGTCCTCTCTCGCTCTTTTCTCGAGATAGGTCTCGACCTCGTCCCGATGGCGCAAATAGTAGCTGAGCACCATATAAACATCGGGCAGGGTCAAGCTCGGATATTGTTCCACTACATCCTCGGCGCTCGCCCCCGCCTTGAAGACATGGATGACGGTATCCAAGGTAACTCGAGTACCAGCCACTCGAATCACTCCATGCTCATCCTTCTGCAACGGGATGACCTCGGTCGCGAACGGAACGCTCATAGGCAGAGTATAAAGAACAGGGCCGCCCGTTGCGAGCGGCCCTGCTTCGGCGAACCTACTTCTTCCGCAGCCGCGCCAGCTCCCGCTCCTCGAAGACGTACTTGTACATCAGGCCGGCAATGACGCCGCCGAGCGCCGGACCGACGAGGTAGACCCAGAGGTCGTTGAAGTTGCCGGTGGCGACCGCCGGGCCGATGCTGCGGGCCGGGTTGAGGCTGGCGCCGGTGAGCGGGCCGCCCATCAGGATGGCGAAGGTCAGCGTCAGGCCGATCGCCAGGCCGCCGGGGATCGTCGCCTTGCCGCTGATGCCCGCGTTCATCACCGAGTTCACCAGGAAGAAGGTGAGGATCGCCTCGAGGACCATGCCGACGAGCGGCGTGATGGTGATCGTCGCGCCGCCGGCGCTCAGGCCCTGGGCGAGATGGGTCCCACCGAGGCCGGTCTCCGTGCCGCCGAGCACCCAGCGGAGCGCGAGGGCGCCGACGATGCCCCCCACGATCTGGAAGACGATGTAGGAGCCGGCGCGCGCGCCATCAATCTTGCCGGCGGCCCAGACACCCAGCGTCACCGCCGGATTGATGTGCGTGCCCGAGATGTGGCCGTAGGCATACGCGAAGGCCAGGACGACCAGGCCGTGGGCCAGGGCGACCCCGACCAGCCCGCCGATCCCGAGCGCGCCGGCCCCGGCGCCGATGAAGATCAGCGCGAAGGTACCGATGAACTCGGCGAGCAGGGACGTCGAGAGCTTGTGGTACATGCAGCACCCCCCTTGCAGATGGATTGAAAACAGCGGCGAGAGTCTAGCAGGTTACCCGTTGCTGTTCCTGGGACCGCCGGGGACGCCGGCGGTCCCAGGGGACCCCCTACCCACCCGTCTTCTCCTGCGGCGGTTCCAGGACGAAGGGCGTCATCTGGATCTTGCCCACGCAGGAGAGGTCGAGCCCCTCCCCCGATCCCTTTTCGATGAAGGCCTGCTGGATCCTGTCCGTGCAGGGATCGTCGCCGCCGTGCGTGCCCCAGGGGACTTCGATGCGGACGGCATGCGTCATCGCCCGGGTCACCCGCGGACCGAAATCGGGGGGTGTCACCGGGTCGCGCTCGCCGTTGATCACCAGGAAGGGGAGGTCGGTGTGGACCGGCTCGCGGTGGCTCGGCGCGATCCGGGCCTGCGGCCAGACGGCGCAGGCGGCCGTCTGCTGCTTCACCCGGTAGTCGCCGAGGAAGGTATTGGCGGTGCGCGCCGGCACCTGGGCCGGATCGATGAACGGGATGTCCTCGGCGCAGGTGACCGAGAAGAAGAGGCCCATGGTAAGGCCGCCGATGGCGCCTAGGCGCGAGTTGACGCTGGCCTGCGCGAGCGGCGCGAAATCGCCGGCCGCGGCCCGGTGGATCATCAGCGGCAGCCGGGCGCTCGTCTGCGGGCTGTAGAGCGACCAGCGGACACCGTCGGCGACGACGTTCCAGGCGATCTTCACCTGCACCGCCTTGTGGGTCTGCGGGTGCTGCACCTCGACCGTCACCGGCTCGTGCCGCAGGCGGTCCATCACGGCCAGGAATTCCTTCCGGAAATCCGGGAACTTGGCGTTGCAGGCGGCGTCCTTCTCGCACCAGCCGGTGAGGAGGTCGAGCGAGCGCTGGCCGGCGGCGGCGTGGGTGATGGGGAGCGTCTCGTCCATCGGCACGGCGCCGACGAGGATGACCGTTCGCACCGATCCCGGATGGCGCCGCGCGTAGACCTGCGCCGCCCGCGTGCCGTAGGAGCCCCCGAGGATGTTGATCCGGCCGTACCCCAGCCAGGAGCGCACCTCGTCGAAATCGTCGATGGCGAGATCGGTGGTGTAGAGCTTCAGGTCGTACGACTTCGCCAGCCGCTCGCGGCATTCCGCGACCGCCGCGACGGGGAACATCTCGCCCAGGTAGCTCTGGAGGTCGTCCTCGTGGCCGCCGAGCTCGCAGGCCAGCTTGTCCGGCTCCGCGGTGCCGCGCTGGTTGACGAACACCAGGTCGCGCTCCTGGCGCAACGGATTGTCCGCGAGGAATCCTCCCTCCGAGGCGATCGCCTCTCCCGGACCGCCGCCGAAGAAGAAGATGGGGTCCGGCTTGGCATGCGCGCCGAGCGCGGGGAGGACGACGACCTTCAGGCCGATCCTGCGCCCCGATTTCGCCGCGCGGTTCTCCCACACCTGGTGCACGCCGCAGAGGGCATCCACTTCCCCTTTCTCGCCGGGCACCTTGCAGGGCTTGAGGCTGGAATGAACGGGCTTCGGAGCCGGCTTGGCCGAGGCGGCGAGGGGCAGACCGGCGAGGGCGAGGGTCAGCAGGGAGAGCTTCGAGGATCTTGGAAAGCGCATGGATTCTCCTGTCGTTCCTGCCAACTACGCAGGAATCCGGAACCGGTTGCAGCTCCGGGAGGATTCCGTGGGCTTCAGCGCCGCCGCGAAGGATCGAAGCGGATGACGTCGCCCACCCGCGAAGGTCCGGCGGCAGGCTTCTCCTCCGCCGGCTCGGCCTCCGCAGCCGCGGCCTCGGGGGTGCCCTCGCCTTCGGCGCCCGCCCCGTCGAAGCGGAGGCCGAAGTCGGCCGAGGGGTCGGCGAAGGCGGTCAGGGCGGCGAAGGGGACGGTCACCCGCTGGCGCGCGCCGCCGAAGCTGAGCAGCACCGAAAAGTCCTCGGCGGTCACCTCCAGCCCCCAGAACTGGTGCTGGAGGATGATCGTCACCTCGTCCGGGTACTGCTCGCGCAGGAAGCGGGGGGCCTCGACGCCGGGGAAGTCGGTGCGGAACCCGATATAGAAGTGGTGCTCGCCGGGCATCCCGTGCTCGGCGACCTGCTCCAGCACCCGCCGCACGGCGTCGCGCAGGGCCTCCTGGAGAAGGGTCGAGTAGTCGATTCTGTCGGGGTCCATGGGGTGCCTCCGTTCAGGCCCGGCGAGAGTACGTCAAACGGGGGCCGGGCTCAAGGCGGATCGACGGTGCCGGCCGGCGTCCAGGGGCCGCAGCGGACGATCCGCCAGAGCGTCTTCCAGCTCCCCCTCCAGGCGCCGTACTTGCGGATCGCCCCCTCGCCGTAGTGGCTGCACGTGGGCTTGAAGCGGCAGTGGACGCCCAGGCTCCCCATCCGCGGCGAGAGCGTCGCCTGGTAGAGATGGATGGCGCCAAGCAGGACGCGGGCCGAGATCTGGTTCTGAGGGGAGCGCACCATGTCGAGCCCCAGCAGGAGCGCGAGGCTGAGCGCGACGATCGCGATCTTGAGGAGCCGGCGGCGGCGGAGCGCGTCCATTTCGGCAGCCTACCAGGGGAGCGTGCCGGTGGCGGCGCGGCCCAGCCAGAGGGCGACGAGCACGGCGGCGTGGCCGAGAGCCAGCGTGTCGATGCCCATGCCGGCCGGCAGTCGGAACGGCCGGCGGGCGGCGAGCGCGCCCCCCCAGGCCAGCCAACCGAGGAGCGCCTCCAGGGCCAGCACCGGCGCCAGCGGGTGGGCGGCCAGGGCGGCGAGCCACTCGCCCTTCGCGAGATGGGCGAAGGCGCGGGTGAGGCCGCAGCCGGGACAGGGGAGGTGGAGCAGGCGGCGGGAGAGGCAGATCGCCGTCGCCGGATCGTTCGAGGGGGTCCAGACGTGGAGGAGGGCGAGCCCGGCCAGCCCCGCGAAGCCCGCGAGCAGCCAGAGCCGGGCGTCCCGCCGATCCTCCATGCCGGGACCTAGTGGTTGAGCATCGCCGAGATGAACGCCATGCCTCCCAGGAAGAACACCCAGAGGATGAACCCCGCCAGGTAGATCGAGCCGAGGATGCCCAGGATGAAGCCGGCCTTGGCGATCCCCTCGCCGCTGGCCGGCGATCTCCCCGCGGCGATCGCCGCGGCCTCCTGCTTGCCCAGGAACCAGGCGACCGGCCCCGCCAGCGGACAGCAGGTGAGACCGAGGAGCCCGAGCACGAACGCGGTGACCGCCTGGCTGCTGGCGGACTGCGGCGGCGATGGCGGCGGCGGGAGGCTGGCGACGCTCATCATGGCCTCCCTAGAACTGGTCGGCGTACTGGCTGATGCCCGGGATCAACACGCGCTTGCCGTTGTTGGCCTGGATGATCAGGAAGATGCGGAAGATCAGGGTCAGGGGCCAGAGCAGCCAGAGCACGCAGCCGGCGAACGGAATGATGTGGGTGACGATGCCGACCACGATCCAGAGCAGGAACTCGGCGACGGTGAGCACCAGGCCGTGCTTGGCGTGCCACTGCACCTCGGGGTCGTTCTTCTCGACCACGAACGGGATGAGGGCGAGCAGCCAGAGGTACGAGAGGACGAGCATGATCCCGCGGTTCGGGCTCGCCGCGCCGGGCGGCGTCCCCATCGGCGGCGGCGGGGGGGGCGGCGTATAGGAAGGAGGCGGCGGCGTATACGAGGGCGGCGGTGGAACGTTCGGGTCACTCATCGCGGAGCTCTCCTTTCAAGGGAAAACAGACTCGACCTTTTAGACGGCAGTCTATACAAGGGCGGTCCGCCCCACAAGAATGTTACGACGGGACAAAACCTCCGGGAATGCTTATTTTTCATAGTGGCGCGATACCCAACTCCGCCAGGGCTTCCCGCAGGGCGGCCTCCCGCTCCTCGTGCACCGCCAGCGCCAGGCGCGCCGCGGCGCCGTACTCCTCTCCTTCCAGCTCGATCTCGGGCGGACGGAGGAGGCGCTTGACCGCCCCGACCTTCTCGTAGGGGACCTCGAGGGCCAGCCGCACCGTCGGCACCCGGGCGATGGTGGGCAGCCCCTGGAGCGCCTCGCGGGCCGCGCCGGCATAGGCGCGGGCGAGCCCCCCCTTGCCGAGCTTGGTGCCGCCGAACCAGCGCACCACCACGGCCATGACGTCCGAGAGCCCGGCGCCGCGCAGCACCTGAAGGATCGGCACGCCGGCGGTGCCGGCCGGCTCCCCGGCGTCCGCGCTCCGCTCGCGCGCCGGCTCCCCCAGCCTCCAGGCCCAGCAGTGGTGGGTGGCGTCGGAGAGCTCCTTCTCCAGGCGGAGCAGGAAGGCCTTCGCCGCCGCCTCGTCCGCCGCCGGCCCGACCGCCGCCAGGAAGACCGAGCCCTTCTCGCGGATCTCGGCGCGGGACTCGGCGAGCGGTGCCCGGTAGGCGGACATCCCGGCGATCGTCCTCAGCCGGTCACGGGAGGCCGGTCAGCCGTTGGTAGATCGCCCGGTAGCGCCCCACCACCCCGTCCTGGCTGAACTCCTCCACGGCCCGGCGGCGGGAGGCCGCGGCGAACCGCCGGTGGAGGCCGTCGTCGGAGAGCAGCCGCATCGCCGCCGACGCCATGCCCTCCACGTCCCCCACCGGGCAGAGGAAGCCGGTCTCGCCGTCGATCACCACCTCGGGCAGGCCGCCGGCGTTGCTCGCCACCACCGGCACCTCGCAGGCCATGGCTTCGAGCGCCGAGAGGCCGAACGACTCGCTCTCCGAGGGGAGCAGGAAGAGGTCCGCCCCCACCAGCACCTCCTCGACCAGCGGGAAGCTGCCGACGAAGCTGATCGCGCCGCAGATGTGATGCTCGCGGCAGTATTGCTCGACCTTGCCGCGCTCCGGGCCGTCGCCGACCAGGATCAGCCGGCTGGGCACCCGCTGCTGCACGCGCTGGAAGATGCCGATGACGTCGAGCACCCGCTTGACCGGCCGGAAGTTCGAGATGTGGACCAGGATCCGCTCCCCCGGCTTCGCCCAGCGCCGCGCCCCCTGGCCGGCGCGGGCCGCCTCGAAACGGGCGGGATCGATGAAGTTGGGCACCACCTCGATCTCGCTGTGGACGCCGAGCTGCTCGACCGTGGTGCGGCGCAGCGACTCGGAGACCGCCGTCACCGCGTCGCTCTGGACGATCCCCCAGCGGGTGGTCTCCAGGTAGTTGGGATCGTTGCCCACCAGGGTGACGTCGGTGCCGTGGAGGGTGGTCACCACCGGCAGCGGCTGCGGCTCGACGATCTGGCGGGCGAGCACCGCCGAGACGGCGTTCGGGATGGCGTAGTGGACGTGCAGCACGTCGAGCGGGGCGTGGCGGGCGACCTCGACCATCTTGGTCGACAACGCCAGCGAGTAGGGGGGGTAGTTGTCGAACAGCGGATAGGTGGGGGTCACCACCTCGTGGAAGAAGATCCGCGGGTTGATGAACGACAGCCGCGAGGGGAGGGCGTAGCTGATCACGTGGACCTCGTCCCCCCCTCGGCGAGCGCCATGGCGAGCTCGGTCGCCACGATCCCCGAGCCGCCGTAGGTGGGGTAGCAACTGATGCCGATCCTCACCGCACACCTCCCGGCAGGATCGTCATCGGGTCTGCCACCGCCAGCGGCACCCGGCTCCAGAACGGCTCGGCCAGCGCCGCGCCGATCGGCTCGCCGAAGTGCCGGGCCCGCCCCTCGACGGAGAGCCAGAACTCCGGCGTCGAGACCTTGGTGACCGGCCCGCCCGGCGCCGCCCCGGTGGGCGCGCCGCCGTGGAGCTGGCTGCGGTAGGCGCGCAGCGATTCCACCTTGGCCTCCCAGACCGCCGTGACGTCGACCACGAAGGTGGGCTGGAAGATGTCGTGCTGCATATAGGAGAAGACGGCGGCCGGCCGGTGCGGCGCTCCCGCCTGCGGCGCCCGGTTGCGCAGGCCGGCGTAGAAGCAGGCCGCCTCCACGAGCTGGTGCGCCCGGCCATGGTCCGGGTGGCGGTCGTGCGGCGTGGGGCCGAGCACGAGATCGGGCGACCATTCGCGGAGCTTGGCGATCAGGGCGTCCTCCTCGGCCGGGCCGGTGCGCAGGCCGCCGTCGCCGCAGTCGAGGAAGCCTAGCTCGGAGGCCCCCAGCGCCCGCGCCGCCGCCTCGGCCTCGGCGTGGCGCTCCTCGGCCGTCCCCCGTGTCCCCATCTCGCCGCGGGTCAGGTGCAGGATTCCCACCTTCCTCCCCGCGCGGGCCAGTAGAGCGAGGGTGCCGCCGCAGCCTAGCTCGACGTCGTCCGGGTGAGCGCCGATCGCCAGCACGTCGAGCTTCATGATTGAGCCTCCTCGGCCGGCGGCGCACCGGGGACGATGATCTGGAGGTGGGCGGCGTCGAGCCGCATCTGCTCCCAGTAGGCGTCGATCAGCTCCGGGCCGTACTTGCCGGGGAAGTGCGCCGAGGAGACGACGCGCTCCTGGAGCTTGTCCAGCGGGACGCAGGCGTCGCGGATCTGCTGCGCCCGCCGGTTCACCACCTCGTTCTTGCGCGCTCCGGCGGCCACCACCTTCTCGCCGAAGAGGTCGAGAGAGCGCAGGATCTGCTCGCGCGTCTTCTCGAACGGCCGCTCCAGCCCCGGATCGGCGGCCACCGCCGGCCCGCGCAGCTCGGCGAGCGCGGCCTCCAGCCGCTGCCGCGCCGGACCGACCAGGTCGCCGCCGTCGCGCTCGGCGAGCCAGCGGTCGAGCCCGCCGCGGTCGCCCAGCAGGGTGGCGAGCGGCAGCCCCAGCTCCTCCAGGCGCTCGCGCTGCTTGGCCTCCAGCACCAGGGTCTGCGGGCGCAGCGCCACGAAGGTCGGCTCGACCTCCAGCACCGCGTGGGAGACCGCGGCCTGCGCCATGTAGGAGAGCTCGCCCGGCCCCACCACCTGGATCGTGGTACCGAGCACGGCGTCCTGGATCGCCGGCCGTGCCAGCACGCCGGGGGAGACGACGCCGGGGTTCTCCTCGATCACCGCCAGCAGCTCCGCCGTGGTGCCGCCGCCGTCCTCCCGGCCGCGCAGCGCGAAGCCGTCCTCGCCGCGCCAAACGATCCGCCGCCGCTCGCCGTGGCGGAAGAGGAAGAGCGGGCTCATCCCCGGCTGCGGATGGACCTGGAGGGGATAGCCGCGCGCCTCGACCGCCGCGTCGCGCCGGGCCAGCTCCTCGTCGAGCCGGCCGCGGCGCTCGACCAGCCGCCGCAGCCAGGGGCGCTCGGCGGTCTTGAGGGCCGGCAGCATGGCGTCGAGCAGGAGGGGACAGCGGGGGCCGAGCAGGTTCGCCATCAGCCGGCAGAAGGCCTCGCCGAAGCGGGCGTCCGGCCGGTACCAGCGGGAGAGCGTCTGCAACCACTCGGCGTAGCGCTCGCCGGGCACCGCCTCGGCGATGCCGCGCAGCACGCCCTCGACCCCCGGTCCCAGGGTGCGCATGCCGACCGGCGTCAGCGGCTCGGGGTCGGGGCCGAGGTCGAAGGCGCGCGGCCCCTCGGACCCCAGGACGACCGTGTTCGCGACCTCCGCCCAGTCGTGGTCCTCGGTCGCCACCCAGAAGACGGCGACGGCGGGCTCCCCCGCGGCTTCCAGGGCGGCGGCCCAGCGGGCGGTCGCCAGGATCTTCGCCAGGCTGTAGAGCGGGCCGCCGAGGAGTCCCGGCTGCTGGCCGGAGACGACCACGCGGACTCCCGGGTCGGCGAGGCGCTCGGCCATGCGGTCGGCGTCCGGATGGCCATAGCCACGGTTGGCCACGGCGAGGGCCGCCGCCAGCTCGCGCCGGCCGCTCCCGGCGGGCTTGGTGGTGGGCAGCGGCGGGAGCGCGTCCGAGCCCAGGAAGCGCAGCGGCTCCAGGAGGTCGAGGTCGCGGCCGGCGAGCCAGGCGGCGGGGAGCGGCGCCAGCAGGTGCGACGCGGCGAGCTCGACCCGCAGGAGGGCCTGGACGTCAGTGGGGCTTGTGGCCGAGGAGGATGAGGCGTTGGCTGTCACGCGCGTAAGGGTCTCCCTGAAAGTTGCCGAAGAGCTCGTCGACCTCGAGGCCCGCCCAGCGCAGGCCGATGGTCACCTCCTCGGGATGATAGAGCCGCACGCTCTCGACGAACGCGCGCGGGGGCTCGTCCGTTCTCACGTGCAGGGTGATGCGCTTGTTGATCCGCTGGCTGGCGGCGTCGTACCAGCGCTCGATCCGGGCCTCGCCGCCGTCGAGCGCCTCGAGATCGCAGGGCTTCAGGTTGGCGATCGCCGGACCGGGGTTCATCAGGTCGATCAGGAACCGGCCGCCGGGCGCCAGGACGCGCACGATCTCCTCCAGCACCCGGAAGTTCTCCCGCTCCCCCTCGAAGTAGCCGAACGAGGTGAAGAAGTTGAGGATCCAGTCGAAGCAGCCGTCCATGAACGGCAGGCGGCGCATGTCCCCCGCCACCCGCGGCAGCCCCTGCGTCCGCATGCGGGCCAGCAGGGTCAGCGACAGGTCGACGCCGAGCGTGCGGTAACCCCGCTGCCGCAACGCCGCCGTGTGTCGGCCGGCGCCGCAGGCGAGGTCGAGCACCGCCCGTGGCCGCGGCCCGTCGCCGCCCAGGAAGCGCTGGACGAAGTCCGCGTCCTCGCCGGCCTCGGGACCGTCGCGGTGGGAGTACAGCTCCAGGTACTCCTCGCCGAACCAATCCTTGTACCAGGCCATGCCGGCGATCATATCCCGCCCGAAGCCTCACCCCCGGTGAAGCCGCCCGCCCGGACCCTCACCCCTGGCCCCTCTCCCTTCCCCTCCCACCCTCCCTCACAGGGAGAGGGGAACCCCCGCCCCTCATGATCCGGCTTTACTCTTTGCTTTTGCTTTTCTCCCTCTTCTCCCGGTGAGGGAGGGGGTGGGGACGGGAGAAGAGGGCCGGGGTAATGAGGGTATGCTATCGGCCATGGACCCCCGGCGCTTCGTTACTCCTTGGAGCCGTCAGCCCCAGGGATCGACTGAGCCCCGCGCATCCGTCTGATCCCCGGCGCTCGGTGGGGCCGGGCAACCCCAGGGATCTACCGAGCATCGGGCGTCGCTCTTGGGGTTCGGGGACATCGAGGAAGCGAGCAACAGGGCGACAAGTAGGGCGAGACCTGCGACGACGTTCTGCATGAGTTCCTCCGTTCGGGGATGCCGATCTTTCGGCTCCTCGCCTCCATTGGCCGGGGCCGTGAAGAAAGATGGCATGTCTCCACGATACAGAGTGAAACAGAGACGCCGCCGGGTGACAGATCGCCGGGTTGCAATCGTTACCCGCACCAGCGCGCTGCGGGCCCCTCGCTCCACCCAACCGCCCTCCATCACTGGGAGAGGGGAGAAAGACGGTCGTTGTCGTTGCTTTTGCTTTTCTCCCTCTTCTCCCGGTGAGGGAGGGGGGTGGGGACGGGAGAAGAGGGCCGGGGTGATGAGGGTATGCTATCGGCCATGGACCCCGAGTGGATCGACGTTCCGGGGGGGAGCTTCCGGATGGGCGGTGGGCCGCGGGACAACGAGAACCCGCGGCACGAGGTGCGGGTCAACGCCCTGCGGCTGGCCCGCGCGCCGGTCACGCGGGAGGAGTACCAGGCCTTCCTCGACGCCACCCGCCACCCGGCGCCCGAGTTCTGGGGGGACCCCGCCTTCGCCGACCCGCGGATGCCGGCGGCCGGCCCGTCCTGGGAGGACGCGGTGGCCTTCTGCGCCTGGGCCGGCGAGCGGCTGGGAGTCGCGGCGCGGCTCCCCACCGAGGCCGAGTGGGAGCACGCGGCGCGCGCCGGCCGCGACGTCCTCTATCCGCACGGCGACGAGCCTCCGGAGTCGCTGCCGGACTACGAACGCCGCTGGCGGGGCGGTCCGGAGCGGGTGGACGCCTATCCCTCCCGCCATCCGCTCGGCTTCCTGGGGCTCGGCGAGAACGTCCACGAGTGGTGCGCGGACTGGTACGACGCCGGCTACTACGCCGTGTCGCCGGTGGACGATCCGCGCGGGCCGGCGAGCGGTCACCGGCGGGCCTCCCGCGGCGGCTCGTGGCGCCACCAGATCAAGGTGAGCCGCTGCGCGGCCCGCTCCGCCATCCCCCCCGCGATGCGCTACAGCGACTACGGCTTCCGCCTCGCCGTCGATGGGGAACAGCCCGGGGCGGTGAATGCATGACCCCTCGCCCCCTGCATCACGCCGTCCGTACCGCGGTGCTCCTCGGCGTCCTCCTCCACTCCATCGCCATCTTCGCCGTGTGGAAGACCTGGGGGGAGTTCGGCCGCGGCAACCTGCTGGCCTGGATCGACTTCCCCGCCTCGCTCGCCTTCCTGCACCTCGACGGCACCCCCCTGCTCCTCTGGAGCCTCGCCGCCGGCGGCGTTCAGTGGGCGATCATCGCGGCCCTGCTGTCGTTCTCCCTCGGGCGGGCGGCGCGGGGACGGCCGCGTTGACCGCCGCGAACCGCGCCCGGAACTGCTGATACTGCGGGGTGTCGCGGACCAGCGCGGCGTGCCGCGGCAGTTGCGCGATCTCGGCGGCCACGTTCTGGATCCGCTCCTGGGTCAGCGGGTGGTCCGAGAAGAACTGCCCCACCTTGGAGGGGCGGGTCTTCTGCAGCCGCGCGAGCTTGCCGAAGAAGTCCTCGAACCCCTGCGGATCGAAGCCCGCCCGCGTGGCGTACTGCACGCCCAGGGCGTCCGCCTGGCGCTCGGCGTCGCGGCTGTAGTGGTTCATCACGCCGGTCCCCACCAGCCGCGCCGTGATCTGCCGGATCATGCCGGGGTTGCGCCCCATCACCAGCCGCGCCAGCAGGTTGTAGCCGTAGGCCCGGGTCATCGTCTGCGTGCCGTGGCGCGCGGCGCCGTGGCCGATCTCGTGCGCCATCACGTCCGCCAGCTCGTCGAGGGTGTCGGCTTCGCCGATCAGCCCCGAGTTGACGAAGACCAGGCCGCCCGGCAGGTTGAAGGCGTTCACCGAGGGGTCGCGCACCACGAAGAAGTCCCAGCGGCGGTTGCCGTAGGGGGTCTGGGCGGCGATCCGGCGGCCGACCGCGTTCAGGTACTGCATGGCGGCCGGATCGTTGACCAGCGGCTTCTGCTGCGCCGCCTGGGCGAAGATCTCGTTGCGCATCGCCCACTCCTGGTCGACCGAGATCAGGTCGAACCCCTCGCTGCTGCGGGGCGTGGCGGCGTACACGGCGAGGCCCAGCGCGGCGACCAGCAGGGCCGAGGGGAGGGCGACGTTCCGGTGAAGCGGCTGGCGAGTCGGCATATCAGGTCTCCTCTTCGTTTGACGCTCGCTTCGAAGGCAAGACCGGTGCCAGATCGCGCGGGGAACGGTATGCTGCGGCCGTGCGCAAAGCCGTTCCCGCTCTCGTCCTCCTCGGTCTTTTTCTGGCGCTGGGCGCTCACGGACAGCCCGCGGCCGAGGTCTCCGCCGCCGGCCATGGCGGTCCGGTAGTGCCGGTGCTTCTCGGGCTGGTGGTGATCCTGCTGGCGGCGAAGGTCGGCGGCGAGGTCTTCGAGCGGCTGGGGCAGCCGGCGGTGCTCGGCGAGCTGCTGGCGGGCATCCTGCTCGGCAACCTGACGCTCCTCGGGTTCGGCGGCCTCGAATTCATCTCGGGCTCGGCCGGGATCGAGATCCTCGCCCAGCTCGGCGTCATCCTGCTGCTCTTCCAGGTGGGGCTCGAATCGAACGTCGGCGAGATGCTCTCGGTGGGGTGGTCGAGCCTGCTGGTCGCCGTCCTCGGGGTGATCGCCCCGTTCTTCCTCGGCTGGGGGGTGTCGGCCTGGCTGCTGCCGCACGAGGAGACGCTGGCCCACGTCTTCATCGGCGCCACCTTGAGCGCCACCAGCGTGGGGATCACGGCGCGGGTGCTCTCCGACCTCGGCAAGCTCGGCGCCCGCGAGTCGAAGATCGTGCTCGGCGCCGCGGTGATCGACGACGTGCTCGGCCTGGTGATCCTCTCGGTGGTCTCGGGAATGATCGGGGCAAATACTGGCGCGGCCAACAGCGGCGGGACGCTCGCGGCGATGGACATCGTGGTGATCGTGGTCAAGGCGGCCGTCTTCCTGGTTGGGGCGATCCTGATCGGCGGCTGGCTGTCGCGCCGGGTCTTCCGGCTGGCCGGGTTCCTGCGGGTCCAGGGGATGCTGCTGGCGCTGGCCCTCGCCGTCTGCTTCCTGCTCGCCTACCTGGCCGACCGCATCGGCCTCGCCACCATCGTCGGTGCCTTCGCGGCCGGGCTGATCCTCGACGGGGTGCAGTTCCGCGACCTCGGCGAGAAGACCAAGCATTCGATCGAGGAGCTGATCCATCCCATCGCCGGCTTCCTGGTGCCGGTCTTCTTTGTGCTGATGGGGGTGCGGGTCGATCTCGCGAGCTTCGCTCAAGGGCCCGTGCTCGGCTTCGCGGCGCTGCTCACCCTCGCCGCCATCCTCGGCAAGATGGTCTGCGCGGCCGGGGTGGTGGAACGCGGAATCGACCGCCTGTCGGTCGCCGTCGGCATGGTGCCGCGGGGGGAGGTGGGGCTGATCTTCGCCGGCATCGGCGCCCAGCTCCTGCTGCACGGCCGGCCGGTGATCTCCCCCGCCCTTTTCGCGGCGGTGGTGGCGATGGTGATCGTCACCACGCTGGTCACCCCGCCCGCACTCAAGATCACCCTCGCCCGGGGGGACCGGAAAGCGCGGCGGACGGAAGACGCCGGCAACCTTTCCTGACCCGGCGCGTATCCTTCCGAGGGCTTCCTCCGAAGCCCCGGGCTGCCTTTGTGCCTTTGAAATCCTGATGGAGATCCCGATGCGGAAACCGCTCTTCCTCGCCCTCGCCCTCCTCCTCCTCGCCACCGCCGGCCACGCCGCCATCGATCCCGGCCTGCTGGCGGGAATGAGCGCCCGCTCGATCGGACCGGCCGGCATGAGCGGCCGCGTCACGTCGATCGCGGCGGTCGAGTCGAATCCCAACCTGGTCTACATCGGCGCCGCCTCGGGGGGCGTCTGGAAATCGACCAACGGCGGCCTCACCTGGGTTCCGGTCTTCGACGACCAGTCGGTGGCCTCGATCGGCGCCGTGGCCGTCGACCCGTCGAACCCGGACGTCGTCTGGGTCGGCACGGGGGAGGGGAACCCGCGCAACAGCGTCTCGATCGGCGACGGCGTCTACCGCTCGCCGGACGGCGGGCGCACCTGGGTCCACCTGGGGCTGGAGAAGACCGAGCACATCGACCGCATCGTGGTCCATCCGACCAACCCGAACGTGGTCTGGGTGGCCGCCCTCGGCCAGGAGTGGGGGGAGAACCCGGAGCGGGGCATCTTCAAGACCGAGGACGGCGGCCACACCTGGAACCGGGTGCTCTACGTCGACCCGCGGACCGGCGCCGCCGACCTGGCGATCGATCCGCGCAACCCCGACAAGCTGTACGCCTCGATGTGGCAGTTCCGCCGCTGGCCCTGGTACTTCCAGTCCGGCGGCCCCGGCTCGGGGCTCTACGCGACCTCCGACGGCGGCCGCACCTGGCAGCGCGCCGGCGAGGCGGACGGCATGCCCAAGGGGAACCTCGGACGGATCGGCATCGCCGTCTCGCGCTCCAACCCCGACGTGGTCTACGCCACCGTCGAGGCCGCCAAGAGCGCCCTGGTGCGCTCCGAGGACGGCGGCAGGTCCTGGCAGACGGTCAACGACCGCTCCGACGCCAACCCGCGGCCGTTCTACTTCGCTCACATCGTGGTCGATCCCGAGCAGCCGAACCGCGTCTACAGCCTGGACTTCAACATCCGCGTCTCGAACGACGGCGGGCGGAGCTTCAACGACCTCTACCCCGGCTTCCTGATCCACGGCGATTACCATGCCATGTGGATCAGCTCCCGCGATCCCAACTGGTTCTACGTCGGCAACGACGGCGGCGTGGCGGTCAGCCACGACCGCGGGAAGACGGCGCGCTTCGCCACCACCCTGCCGCTCGGCCAGTTCTACCATGTGGCCGTCGACAACGAGACCCCCTACAACGTTTACGGCGGGTTGCAGGACAACAGCTCCTGGCGCGGCCCGAACACCGTCTGGCAGCAGGGGGGGATCCGCAGCCACGAGTGGAAGACCATCGTCGGCGGCGACGGCTTCGAGACGCGGCCGGACCTCGCCGATCCCAACCTGATCTACTCCGAGTCCCAGGGGGGCGAGCTGATCCGCTACGACCTGCGGACGGGCGAGACGCGCGCCCTCAAGCCCAGCCCGCCGGAAGGAGGCAAGCTCCGCTTCAACTGGAACGCGGGCTTCGCCACCGACCCCCTGGAGCCCGGCACCATCTACATCGGCAGCCAGTTCCTTCACAAATCGACCGACCGCGGCGAGACCTGGACGGCGATCAGCCCCGACCTGACGACCAACAACCCCGACTGGCAGCACCAGGACGTCAGCGGCGGCCTCACCCGCGACGTCAGCAACGCCGAGAACTTCACCACCATCCTCGCCATCGCCCCCAGCCCGCTGCAGAAGGGGGTGATCTGGGTGGGGACCGACGACGGCCGCCTGCACGTCACCCGCGACGGCGGCAAGAGCTGGACCAGCCTGGAGAAGAACGTCCCCGGCGTGCCGGCGAACACCTGGATCCCCAACATCCTCCCCTCGAAGTTCGACCCCGCCTCGGCCTTCGTGGTCTTCGACAACCACCGCCGCGAGGATTTCAAGACCTACGTCTACCGCACCGACGACTGGGGGAAGACCTGGAAGAGCCTGGCCACCTCGGACCTGCGCGGCTACGCCCACGTGATGGAGCAGGACCCGGGCGACCGCGACCTGCTCTTCCTGGGTACGGAGGCAGGGCTCTGGGCGTCCAACGACGGCGGGCGCGGTTGGATGAAGTGGACCCACGGCGTGCCCACCGTGCCGGTGATGGGCCTCGCGATCCAGCCGCGGGAGCTCGACCTGGTGATCGGCACCCACGGCCGCTCGGTCTACGTGATCGACGACATCCGGCCGCTGCGGACGCTCTCGGCCCAGACGCTGGCCGAGCCGCTCCACTTCTACGGCTCCAGTCCCGCCCAGCAGCACTGGAACGCCGGCGAGCCCGGGGGCTTCGGCCTCGGCTCGGCCGAATACCGGGGGGACAACGAGCCGTACGGCGCCATCCTCACCTACTCGCTGAACGTGCCGGGGCTCCCCTACCCCGACGAGAAGAAGGAGCGCGCCCGCAAGGAAGAGGAGCGGGCGGCGGGCCTCCGAGAGGAGGAGGGAAAGCCGGTGACTGGCATCCCGCAGACCGCCCAGGAGCTGAGCGAGAGGGAGAGCCCCGGCAAGCCCGCGACCACCGCGGAAGCGAAGGGGGGCAAGCCCGAAGCTTCCGCGGCCGGCGCGGCCGGCGCGGCCGGGAAAACGCCGGAGAAGCCGAAGGCCGAGGAGCCCAAGGAGGTCGAGATCCGGATCGCGGACGCGGCCGGCAAGACGATCCGCACCTTCACCGCCCCGGCGCGGCAGGGGCTTAACCGGGCCGCCTGGGACCTGAACACCGATTCCCCCAAGGCGTTCCCCAGCGAGAAGCCGGGGCCGCCGCACGCCCCGTCCGGGGTCGAGGTCATCCCCGGCACCTACAACGCGACGGTCAAGCTCGGGGAGCGCGAGGCCAAGGGGACGGTGCAGGTGCTGGCCGACCCGCGGTCGCGCAACACCGAGGCCGACTGGCGGGCCCGCGACGCGGCCGCCCAGCGGACCCTGGCGCTGCTCGGAGCCGCGGCCGAAGCCGCCCAGCGCATCCGCGACACCAAGGCGGACGTCGACACGGTGGTCGCCCGGGTCCAGGCTCAGAAGGCCGCCAAGGACGCCAGGGAGGGGAAGGATGAGAAGGCCGCCAAGGACGCCAAGCCCGATCCGCTGACCGAGTCGGCCAACAAGTTGAAGAAGGACCTCGACAAGCTCGAGCTGCGGCTCTGGACCCCCTACGACGCCGTGGGCATCCAGCCGGGAAACGACGCGACCTCCAAGGTCTTCTTCGCCTTCGCCTACGTCCTCTCCTCCATGGCGCCGCCGAGCCCCACCCACCTGGAGCACCTGCGCCAGGCGGAGAAGGCGGTCAACGACACCCTGGCCGACATCAACCGCTTCTTCGCCACCGACGTCGCCGCCTTCCGCAAGACCGCGGACGCGGCGGGAGCGCGCCTGCTGCCCGACCTGGGAGCGGTGGAGGTGAAGCGGCCGTAAGGGGGCCGCGATGGCAGGATCGCCCAGAGGGCGGGCTTTGCCCAGCCTGGCGTTTCAACGCCAGGTGACGAGGACCCCAGATCATAACAAGCCCAAAGGGCGGCCGATTTTCACCAATCGGCCACCCCTCCGGGGTTTGGGGATCTCGGAGATATCCGAACCTGCGGTTAAAACCGCAGGCTGTTCAAAGCCCGCCCTCCGGGCGATCCCCCACCCTCTGACCTAAGATAAGTTCAAGGGCGTGGCCCGATGCGCCAAACGTGGTGTGTCCTAATTCGAGGTGGGTACGGGAGAGGAGAGATCGCCGCCCAGCGGGGTGGCGATCGAGTTACCCCGTTATGGATCGCAGTGGCAGACCGCGGGGGGGGGGCAGCGTCTCGGGGGCGCGTAAGTACTGCTTCCGGAAGAAGCGATTCGATGAAGATGATTCTTCGGAGTGCCGGCTGGCGGTGGTCCCTCCTCTGCTTTTCCGGGCTGAAGGCCCGGGATTATTGAGCCCAGGGCAACGCCCTGGGTTTGCGATCGGTAACCGTTCGGTGCGGCCTGAAGGGCCGCGATAACGCCGCGCTCCAATAGCCAGGAGCGAAATCAGTATCGCGGCCCTTCAGGCCGCACCGCATGTGATTGGATGCCGGTAACCCAGGGCGTTGCCCTGGGCTCAATAATCCCGGGCCTTCAGCCCGGCAAGACAGGATCGCCACCAAGCCGGTCTGGCAGAGTGGGATTCACCTCCCGGCCCTCTTCCCCCTCCCCGCGAGGTCCGGGGGGAGGGTTCGGGTGGGGCGGCCGCTACCGCGAGGCGCAGACCACCGCCTCTTCCTCCTCTTCGATCGTCTCCCTGACTGCCACCTCGGGTTCCACCGCAGCCGGCCGCTCCTCTTCTCCCTCCTTCTTTCCCTGCGCGCTGGAAATCAAAGCCACGCCAACCAGGATCACCGCCGCGGCGATCAGGGTCCCCTTGGTGAACGGCTCGCCGGCCAGCGCCCAGCCGAGGAAGACGGCGATGACGGGGTTGACGTAGGCGTAGGTCGAGACCAGCACCGGCGGGGCGGTGCGGAGGAGCCAGACGTAGGCGGTGAAGGCGACGATGGCGCCGAAGACGATCAGGTAGGCGAGGGCGAGGAGCGAGCGCGTCGAGACCTGGGCGAGCGCGAAGCCCGAGGTCTCGCCGGTGCCGAGGCCGGCCAGGAGGAGCAGGGAGCCGCCGCAGAGCATCTGCATCGAGGTGGTGAGCTGGGGGGAGTCGGGGAGCTTCGCCCGCTGGCCGTAGAGCGAGCCGAAGGCCCAGCAGAGCGAGGCGATCATCACCGCCACGACGCCGAGGGGATCGAGGCCCCCCGCATGGCTCGGCCGCACCAGCAGGACCAGGCCGGTGAAGCCGAGCAGCAGGCCGGCGACCACCCGCCCGCCCGGCTTCTGCCGGCGGTCGCGGAGCCAGACCATCAGCACGATCCAGAGCGGCTCGGTGGAGACCAGCAGCGCCACCAGCCCCGAGCTCACCCGCTGCTCGGCCCAGACCACGCCGCCGTTGCCGGCCAGCAGCAGCAGGGCGCCGACGAAGACCGCCGAGCGCCAGTGGACGAGGCTCGGCCGGGGCGCGCCGCGAAACCGGCTCCACGCGTAGAGCAGGGTGCCGGCGGTGAAGTAGCGGGCGCCGGCCATCAGGAATGGCGGGATGGTCTCGATCGCGAAGCGCATCGCGAGATAGGTCGAGCCCCAGATGAGATAGACGGCCCCGAGCGCGATCGCCACCTGGAGCATGGACGCGCGCGCTGTTTTCGGGCCCAGCATGGAATCAGTCATCGAGGGCCTCCTCCGCCACGTCCTGCGGTGCCGCGAGGGGGAGCCGGCCGCCCTCGCGGACGGTCTCCAGGACGATCGTGGTGCGGGTCGATTCCACCGCGCCGGTCGAGCCGATGCGATCGCGGAGCAGGCGCCCCAGGCTCTTGGTGTCGCGCGCCCGCACCTTCATCAGGAAGCAGTCCTCGCCCGCGATGTGATGGGCTTCGAGCACCTCCGGGATCTGGGCCAGCAGCTCGGCCGTCTTCGCCTCGCCGTCGAAATCGGTCGAGCGGACGAAGACGAAGGCCAGGATGTTGAGCCCCAGGGCCTCCGGGTTGATCCGCACCTCGTATCCCTGGATCACCCCGCGGGACTCCAGCCGGCGGATGCGCTCCAGCACGGCCGAGGGGGCCATCTCCACCTGCCGGGCGATCTCGGCGTTGGAGGTCCGGGCGTTCTGCTGAAGGATGTTCAGGATCTGGCGGTCGATTTCGTCGATCATTCGGCAACTCTCCCCGTTTGGCGATGATACTCCGGGAGAGGGCCGAGCTCAAGGGCTCAGGGCAGGTACGAGGAGAGAGAGCCGCCATGCTCACGAAGCAGTCGCTTCATGCGCTCGTGGTCATGCTTGAGGGTCACTGTAACCATGAGGATCTCTTGGCGGTCATCGAAGTAGCAGGCGATGACCCGCATGATTCCTGGGCAGCGGTATTCGGCCAAGTGGCCGGACTTTACCTTGACGACTCCCTTATAGGGAGATGGCCGCCATTTCTGGAGCGTGGGGTCTTGGACAGGATGCTTGCAGTCTCGAAGCGCTGCCATCAGGTCGCCAAGGATCTGGGTACACTCTTCCTTCCCCTGATCGTTGAGCGCCGCAAAATCCTTCCGGAAGTACCTGTCGAGCCAAGTCGGCTTGAACAGTACGATCGGTCTACCCACCCAGCAACTCGCGCCTCAGATACTCGTGGGGATCGTCGACCGGCTCGCTCCAATCCTGCTCATTGGCGAAATCCAGGTCTTGGAGACGCCGGCTAAACGCCTGATAGCTGTCCGAGAGGCGGGCGTAAGCGTCCTCATCAACGGCCGCCCGACGATTCTGTCCCCAAGCGCGCGCGTCAAATTGTGTGTTGAGCGTCTTCGTCAACTTCCCCAAAGTCGTCGCATCGAGCCGGCCGTAACTCTCAGCCACCCGATCCACGACCCTGATCTCCTCGGCTGTCAGGTCGCCCTCGTCCGGCTCACCGCCGAGGGAGATCTGCTTACCTCCTTCGGAGAAATCATGAGACTTGATCACGAAGGGGTCGTTGATGTTCCCGCCCTGTTGGATATAGGACCAGACTTCGCACGTGACCACGCCATGATCCCAGGTCTCATGGGTTCCGCCCGTGATCGGGGCTCCCAGATCGTGAGCGGCGAGCACATCCACGAGGTACGGAAGTTTGACCGCGCGAGTCGTCGTCATCTGACCCAACTTCTCGCAGAGCCTCGCCAATACCGCTTCCAGCTTTGGATTGAGACGATCGCCTTTTCTTTGGATTGCCATGCAGGTTGCCTCACTATGCCGGTAGGAGGCTAAATTCGCCCTATGCTGCGAAGCATAGCAGTGCCAAGGGGCGAACACAACAGCTTGTAGGACAAGGATCTGGGACCACGACTCTTTGCGGCGCAAGGAGAGCGTAAATCCTTCAGATCGGGATCCGGCTCTCGGCTTCGGCGGCGAAGGGGTCGTCCTGAAGCCCACGGCGGTGGCGGAGCAGGGCCGCGTTGGCGATCATGGCGGCGTTGTCGCCGGAATAGACCAGGGGCACCAGGCGGAGGTCGACGCCGTGGCTCTCGGCCCAGGGGGGGAGCCGGCGGCGCAGCAGGCGGTTGGCGGCGGCGCCCCCGGAGACGGCGAGGAGGTCGAAGGGTTGCCGCTGGTGGAGGCGGTCCAGGCGGTCGAGGACCTGGCCGACGGCGGATTCGCGGAAGGCGGCGAGGAGGTCGAGGACGGGCTGGGGGACCTCCTCGGCCGTGCCCAGCTCGATCGGCCCCAGCGTGCGCTCCAGGCGCTCGATCTCCAGGAGCGCCTGGCTCTTCAGGCCCGAATAGGAGAAGTCGAGGGTGTCGCCGAAGCGGGAGACCGGGAAGCGCCGGGCCTCCGGGGTGCCCCGCTCGGCCAGCTCGTCCACCCGGGGTCCTTGCGGATAGGGGAGGCCGAGGCGCTTGCCCACCTTGTCGAAGACCTCGCCGATGGCATCGTCGCGGGTCTCGGCGAGGGTCGAGACGGCGCTATCCTCGACCGCGAAGAGCCCGCTGTGGCCGCCGGAGAGGATGAGGCCGACGAACCGGGCCGGCGGCAGGCCGGGGGCCTCCGGGTCGCCCGGCGCCCGCAGGAAGGGGGAGTAGAGGTGCCCCTCCAGGTGGTGGACGGCGTGGAACGGCCGGCCGCCGGCGAAGGCGATCGCCTTGCCGATCGACAGGCCCACGAGAAGAGCCCCGACCAGTCCGGGCCCTCGCGTGGCGGCCACCACCTCCACGTCGCGCAAGCGGACGCCCGCCCGCGCCAGGGCCTCCTCGCTCACCGCCGGCCAGTTGGCCAAGTGCTCGCGCGAGGCGATCTCCGGCACCACTCCGCCGTAGGGGCGGTGCGCCGCGAGCTGGCTGGAGACGACCGAGGAGAGCACCCGCCCCTCGCCGTCGAGAAGGGCGCAGGCGGTGTCGTCGCAGGAGGTCTCGATGCCGAGGACGAGCGGACGGGTCATGGGCAGGGAGTGTAGCGCGCCTTCCAGGCCAGGGTCGGAGCCTTCCCCGCCAGGGTCCGAGGCTTCCAGACCCCGGTGCGAGCTCTCCGACCGCGGTCTGGGAGACGTGGACTCAGGTCGGAGATCTCCCGACCCCGGTGGGGAACGCTCCGACCGCGGGGCCGGACGTCCCGACCTGGATCCGATGCCTTCGACTTCGGTACGGAGACGCGGACCGCGGTGTGGAAGGCTCCGACCCAGGTCTGGATCGCTCGCGGGGCGGCGATCCAGACGCGTCGCGGAGGCTCAGCCGTTGGTCGCCGGGGCTTCGGCGGGCTCGGCGTGCTTGATCTCGATCGGCTCGTAGACCGGGATCTCGAAGGCCAGCGTCCCGTGGCAGAACTCCTTCCACTCGTCGGTGACGCTGTCGAAGATGATGTTCTGGTCCTTGAAGATGCCGTCGGTGACGACGTAGTTCTCCTGGAGATAGAGGATCGAGTCGTCATCGAGCTTGCGGTCGACCTCGATCTCTTTGCCGTCGACCTCCTTCTTCTCCTTGCGGACGTTGGCGGCGTTCTCGCTCCAGTGCGGGTACTCCCGGAACTGCTTCGCCAGATATGCCTTGCAATACTTTCCAATTTCAGCCATGAAGCTAATCCTCCTGCTTCGGATTCGTTTCGTAACAACGCCTGAGGGTCTCAAGCGGGAGAGACAAGACTACTCCACGATAGTAGTGCCAGGAACGTCCACGGCGGGACACCCCTGCTAAACTTCGCGCCTTACGAGGAGGGGGAAGCGACGCCATGGCAGACCTGTGGACCCTGGACGATCTCGGGCTCGACGCCCTGAACGGCAAGCGCGTCTTCGTGCGCGTGGATTTCAACGTCCCCTTGTCCGCCGAGGGTAAAGTCCTGGACGGCACCCGGCTGGAGGAGGCCCTGCCGACCCTCCGCGAGCTCACGGCGGCGGGCGCGGTGGTGATCCTCGCCTCCCATCTCGGCCGGCCGAAGGGGAAGCCGGACCCGCGCTACACCTTGCAGCCGGTGGCCGAGGCTCTGGTCCCCCTGCTCGGCCAGGCGGTCCGGTTCGCCGGCGACTGCGTGGGGCCGGAGGTCGAGGCGCTGGTCCGCGGCATGGGTCCGGGCGAGGTGGTCCTGCTCGAGAACCTCCGCTTCCACGCCGAGGAGGAGAAGAACGATCCCGCCTTCGCGGAGCGGCTGGCGGCCCTCGCCGAGGTCTACGTGGACGACGCCTTCGGCAGCGCCCATCGGGCTCATGCCTCGGTGGTCGGGGTGCCGGAGCGGCTCGCCCACAAGGCGGCGGGGCGGCTGCTGGCGCGCGAGGTGGCGGCGCTCGGCCGCCTGCTGGGTGAGCCCGAGCGGCCGTTCGCGGCGATCCTCGGCGGCGCCAAGGTCGAGGGGAAGATCGACACCCTGGAGAACCTCCTCCCCCGCCTCGACATCCTGCTGCTCGGCGGCGGCATGGCCAACACCTTCCTCGCCGCCGAGGGGTACGAGCTCGGCTCGTCGCTCTTCGAGCCCGACCGGCTGGACGTCGCCCGCGACATCCTGGCGCGCGCCAAGGCGCGGGGGACCGAGGTGCTGCTGCCGCGCGACGTGGTGGTGACCGACGACCTCGGCAATCCGGGGCGGATCGAGACCGTGCCGGCCGACCGCATCCCGGCCGGCCTGAAGGCTGTGGACGTCGGGCCGGAGACCCGGCGGGCGTTCGCGGCGGCCATCGCCCGCGCCGGCACCCTGTTCTGGAACGGCCCGCTGGGGGTGTTCGAGAAGCCGCCGTTCGACGCCGGCACCCGCGAGGTGGCGCAGGCGCTGGCCGGCTGCGCGGGCTTCTCGGTGATCGGCGGCGGCGAGACGGTGGCCGCGGTCAAGCAGGCGGGGGTGGCCGGCCGCATCGGCCACGTCTCGACCGGCGGCGGCGCCTCGCTGGAATTCCTCGCCGGCAAGACTCTGCCGGGCGTGGCCGTGCTGGAGAAGAAGCCATGAGGAGCCGGCCGCTGATCGCCGCCAACTGGAAGATGAACCTGACCCAGAAGGACGCCGCCGAATACTGCCGGGACCTGCGGCGGGGGCTCGCCGCGCCGCCGGCGCCGCCGGACGTGCGGGTGGTAATCTTCCCCTCGTTCCCGCTGATCCCGATCGTCGCCCGCGAGCTGGTGGACAGCGAGGTGGAGGTCGGCGGCCAGGACCTCCACCCGGAGGACAAGGGGGCGCACACCGGCGACGTCTCCGGCCCCCAGCTCGTCGACGCCGGCTGCTCCTGGGCGCTGTGCGGCCACAGCGAGCGGCGGCACAACCACGGCGAGAGCGACGAGTGGGTCGGCCTCAAGGTCGCCGCGGCGGCGCGCCACCACCAGCTGACGCCGCTGATCTGCGTCGGCGAGACGAAGGCCGAGCGGCAGGCGGGGCGCACCTTCGAGGTGCTGGCGCGCCAGCTTCTCGCCGCCCTGGCCGGCGGGCCGGACCGCTTCGCCCTCGCCTACGAGCCGGTCTGGGCGATCGGCACCGGCGAGACGGCCACCCCCGGGATCGCCCAGGAGGCCCACCGCTACCTGCGCGAGGTGATGGCGGGAGAGCTGGGAGAGGGGGTCGCGACGGCGGTGCCGATCCTCTACGGCGGGTCGGTCACCCCCGACAACGCCGGCCATCTGATCGTGCAATTGGACCTCGACGGCTTCCTCGTCGGCGGCGCAAGCCTTGACCCACAGAAATTTCTCGCTATCATTCGGGGTTCCGGCTGAGGTCGCCATCCGCGGCCCATGACCGATTCGTGCCCGTCAGGGGAGGCTTCGCACCGTGATCTACCTGTTGTACGTCGTACATGTCATCGTCTGCGTGTTCCTGATCCTCGTCGTGCTGCTGCAGCAGGGCAAGGGCGCGGATCTTTCGGTTTTCGGCGGTGGCAGCACTCAGACCGCTTTCGGCGCCCGGAGCGCCACGACGATGCTGCACAAGCTGACCGTGGCCTCGTTCGTGGTGTTCATCCTGACCACGGTCTCGATCGCCCTGTTCAAGGGGGGCCCGAACGGCCGCACGGTGATGGCGGGCCATGGCAAGAAGGCCGCGGCGACCAAGCCGGCCCTTCCGGCCAAGGGCGTCCCGATCACTACGGCGCCGGTCACTACGGCTCCAATCAAGATGGCGCCGGTCACTACGGCTCCAATCAAGATGGCGCCGGTCACGACGACTCCGGTCAAGACGGTCCCGGCGGCCCCGGCTCCGGCGAAGCCGCCGCAGTAGCTCGCAGTCCAGGCTCGCCGGGGTCCCTCTCCCGGCCGCGCCTCGCAGTTGCCAGGTTCTTTGAGCCCAAGTGGCGGAATTGGTAGACGCGCACGTTTGAGGGGCGTGTGGGGCAACCCGTGCCGGTTCGAGTCCGGCCTTGGGCACCATCCTTGTTCAGAATCTCCAGCACCCTTCCCGAGTCACGCCCGTCCGGCTGCCCGGCGGCCCGTGGCCCATGGAGTCAGCGTCGGCGCTTGATTTTCCCCGGCTCCGGTGAGACGATCCCTTAAATTACAGGATCACGAAAAAGTCCACGCCTCCTTCGGATCGATCTTCGGGAGAAAGGAGTGGCGGCAGATGTCCCAGCAGGGAACGGTCAAGTGGTTCAACAATGCGAAGGGGTTCGGGTTCATTCAGCTCGAGGGGGGAGGGGACGACGTCTTCGTCCACCACACGGCCATCGTCAGCGAGGGATTCAGGACGCTCAATCAGGGTGAGAAGGTGAGCTGCGAGGTCGTGGAGGGGCCCAAGGGGCTCCAGGCCCGCAACGTCCTGCGCGGCTGACGACAGGGGCTAACGACAGGGGGTAGGGGCGCAGCCTGCCGCGCCCCTACGTTCCGGACGGTCTACGCCTCCGCCGGCCGCACGGTCGCCTTCTCGATCTTCACCTGTTCCTGGGGGACCGCCTCGGAGATCCCCCCCGGCGACGTCTTGACCTTGGCGATCGTATCGACCACGTCCATCCCATCGACCACCTTGCCGAAGACGGTGTACCCCCACCCCTGGGCGTTCTTGCCGGAGTGGTTGAGGAAGCCGTTGTCCTTCAGGTTGATGAAGAACTGGGCGGTGGCGCTGTGGGGATCGCCGGTACGCGCCATGGCCACCGTCCCGCGGCCGTTGGGCAGGCCGTTGTCCGCCTCGTTCTGAACCGGCGAGCGGGTCGTCTTCTGCCGCTGCTGGGCGTCGAAGCCGCCCCCCTGGATCATGAAGTTGGGGATGACGCGGTGGAAGAGCGTGCCGTCGAAGAAGCCCGCGTTCACGTACTGCAGGAAGTTCTCCACGGTCTTCGGGGCCTCGGCGGCGAACAGCTCGAGGACGATGGTGCCGTGGTTGGTGTCGAGAGCGACGGTCGGGTTCGCCATGGTTGATTCCTCTCCTCTCGGGTTCGCGGTCACTTCTTCTTCGGCGCGGGCTTGGCGGCGGAGAGGATCGTGGCCTTCTGGATCACGATCGGCTCCTGGGGAACGGCCTCGGAGATCCGCCCCGGGGCGGCCTTGATCGCCGCGATGGCGTCCACCACGTCCATCCCCTCGACGACGTTGCCGAACACCGTGTAGCCCCAGCCGCCGGGGGTCTTGGAGCGGAAGTTGAGGGCGCCGTTGTTGACCAGGTTGATGAAGAACTGGGCGCCGGCGCTGTCGGGGTCCGTCGTCCTCGCCATGGCGAGCGTGCCGCGCTGGTTCTGCACCATGTTGTCCGCCTCGTTCTTGATCGGCGGCCGGGTGGGCTTCTCGGTCTGGTCCTGGGTGAAGCCGCCCCCCTGGATCATGAAGCCGGGGATGACGCGGTGGAAGATGGTGCCGTTGTAGAAGCCGCTCTTCACGTAGTCGAGGAAGTTCCTGGTGGTCTTGGGGGCCTTGTCGGCGTAGAGCTCGATGACGATCCGGCCCTTGTTCGTCTGCAGCGCCACCCGCGGGTTCGCCGCCGGCGCCGCGGTCACGCTCTTCGGGGATGTCGCGGGGTGCGCGCTCTTCTTCGCCGGCGCCGCCTGGGCCGCGGGGGCCAGGAGTGCCAGCAGGCAGACCAGAGGGGCTATGCTCACGTTCATTGAAGGATTCTCCTTTGCCATGAAAACCGCGACGGATGGTAGCACGGGGCCCCTCTCCACCGACCCGGTGGGGATCGTTCTGGCCGGCGGCGCGTCGAGCCGCATGGGGCGTGACAAGACCCGCTTGGCGCTTTCAGACGGTACCCTGCCGGAGCTGGCGGCGCGGCGGCTCGCGGACATCTGCGCCGAGGTGGCGGTGGCGGACGCCGGCCGCGGCCTGCTTCCCGGCCTGCCGTCGCTCGCGGACGGCCCCGGCCGGGGCCCCGCGGCGGGCATCCTCGGCGCCGCGGCGGCCTATCCTGGGCGGCCGCTGCTGGTGCTCGCCTGCGACCTCCCGCGGGTGCCGGCCGCTCTGCTGGCGGCGCTGGCGGCTCTGGGCACAGGACCGGCGGCGGCCGACTGGACGGTCCCGCGCGGACCCCAGGGCTTCGAGCCGCTCGCCGCCCTCTACGGACCGGCGGCGCTCGCCGCGCTCGCCCGGCGGGTCGAGCGCGGGCTGCTGGCGCTCCACCGCCTGGCCGAGGAGCCGCTCGCCGTTCGCGTGCTGGAAGGCGACGAGCTCGCCCGCTTCGGCGATCCGGCGGCGATCTTCCTGAACCTCAACACCCCGGAGGACTGGGAGCGCTACGTGGCCGCGTCGGTCAGCGAGGCGCCGCCGCAGGCGTCGCAGGGGCAGATCTCGCGCAGGAACTCATAGCGGTAGATGCCGGTGCCGTGGCCGTCCGAGAAGGCGAGCGAGATGGCGTAGTTGCCCACCGGCTTCACCGACTCGGCGGTGACCGGCTGGAGCGGTGGGTGGTAGACGATCTTCTGGCCGGTGTGCCCCTGGCACCCCGCGCAGGGGCACCAGCCGCGCAGATAGCTGTAGGAGTACTCGGCGGCGTGGCCGTCGCTCCAGGTCAGGCGTAGCCGCCCCTCCGCGGGGAGCCGGCGGGCCTCGATGAGGACGGGGTTCATGGGGGGATCTTACGCCAGCCGCGGGGATCAGCGGCGTCCAGCGGCTCTGTGGCTTCTGGGGCCGCCCCGGAGGCCACGGAAGTTTGTACCGCCATGCCCTTGAGACCAAGCTGGGGAGGCTGTACCATCCACCCACTCGACGGGAGCCTCGTATGCCGCGCCATCCGCACTTTTCGCCTTCGGTCCTGGAGATCGCCGACTCCGTCTACTCGGGGCTCGCCCACCGGCTCGCCACCTTTCAGGGGGAGGTCTTCCCGCTCCACGTGGGGGACACCTGGATGGAGCCGGCGGAGGGTTGCCGGATGGAGGATCTGCGCGTCGCCGAGTATCCGGGCATGCACCGCTACGCCTCGCCCCAGGGGATGCCGGCGCTGCTCGACGCCATCGTCGAACGGGTGCGGGCGCGGAGCGGGGTGCCCACGGAGCGCGACAACGTCCTGGTGGCGACCGGGGCGACCGGGGCCCTCGGGGCGGTGGCCGGGGCGATCGTGAAGCCGGGGGACGAGGTGCTGCTCCTCGCCCCGCACTGGCCGCTGATCACCGGCATCGTGCGGTCGTTCGGCGGCGTGCCGGTCGACGTCCCCTTCTTCGGCTCCGCCGATTCGCCGGAGACGGCGGTCGAGGCGGTGCGGGAGCACCTCACCGAGCGCACCATCGCCCTCTATCTCAACACCCCGAGCAACCCGGCCGGCATGCTGATCCCGCGCGGCTGGATCGCGGCGCTGGCCGAGTGGGCCGCCCGCGAGGACCTCTGGATCCTGGCCGACGAGGTCTATGAGGACTACGTGTTCGAGGGGGAGCACACCTACACCCGCCCGTTCGCGCCCGAGCGCACCTTCGCCGCCCACTCCTTCTCCAAGGCCTACGGCATGGCGGGCAACCGCTGCGGCTACGTGGTGGCGCCGGTGGAGGCCGTCCGCGAGCTGCGCAAGATCGGCCTGCACAGCTTCTACAGCACGCCCACCGCCTCGCAGATCGCCGCCCTGCGGGTGATGGGGGGGCCCGGGGACGCCTGGGTGGCGCGGGCGCGGGAGCAGTACAAGGCGACCGGCGCGAAGGTGGCGGCCCGCCTGGGGCTGCCGGCGCCGCTGGGGAGCACCTTCCTGTTCTTCGACGTCGCCCCGTTCCTCGACGACAGCGGCCTCGGCGGCTTCCTCGAGCGCTGCGTCGACCGCGGCCTGTTCCTGGCTCCCGGCCCCAGCTTCGGCCCCTACCCCACCCACGTGCGTCTCTGCTTCACCGCCGCCCCGCCCGACGCCATCGAGCGCGGCGTCGAGGCGCTGGCGCCGCTGCTCGGCCGCTAGGGCGGCCCGCGGCCGCCTGTCGTACCATGCCCCGCATGGGCGCGGTCCAGGATCCCAACCGCCTCGGCGATCTCGAGCTGTTCCAGGGGCTCACGGCCGGGGAGCTCGCCGAGCTCAACGGCCTGTTGCGGAATCAGGCCGTGCAGGCGGGGGCGCACTTCATCACCGCCGAGCAGCCGGGCGAGGTCGTCTACGTCCTGCTCTCCGGGACCGTGAAGATCTACGTCACCCGCGCCGACGGCCGCGAGGTGATCCTGGCCTTTCTCGGTCCGGGCGACACGGTAGGCGAGATGAGCCTGGTCGACAGCGCCGGCCGTTCCGCCAACGTGGTCACCACCGAGCCCTCGCGCCTGCTCTGGATGGACCGCACGACGTTCCAGACCTGCCTGCGCACCCTGACCCCCCTGGCCAACAACCTGGTGCGGCTGCTCGCCCACCGCCTGCGCTTCGCCAACGAGCAGATCCAGGCGCTCTGCACCCTCGACGTCCCCGGCCGGGTGGCGCGCCAGATCCTGGCGATGGCCGACCGCTACGGCAGCCTCGAAGCGGGCGGCGAGGTGCGCATCCCCATCCGCCTCACCCAGAGCGACCTCGCCGAGATCGTCGGCGCCTCGCGGGAGCGGGTCAATCAGGTGATCGTCGAGCTCAAGCAGCGGGGAGCGATCGCCGTCGATCCCGACCACCGGATCCGCGTCCTGAACCGCCGCGACCTCGCAAGGTATTGCCGGTAAGGAAGAGCAGAACCACCAACGACACCGCGAAGAGAACGGCGCCGGCGAGGAGGCCGGGCGGCAAAAAACGCAGCTCGACCCGGGAGGCGCCCTGGGGAACGCGGACGCCCACGAAGGCGCCGTCGACTTTCAGGATCGGCAGGCGCCGGCCACCGGCCTTCGCCGTCCACCCCCTGGACCAGAGGATCGAGGTCGCCAGCAGACGCTCGGGGCCGCCGGGAATGCCGAGGACGATATGGCCCGGCCGGGTGAGGAGAGGCTGTGGTGGCGGGCCGTCGCCGCCGGCCGGCCGCCAAGAGCCCGCCTCGTTCGCGAAGACCGACACCCGGCGGGCGTCCTGGAGGGATGCGATCCAGCGGCGGATCTCCGCCGGCCGGATCACCTCGACGGCACGGGGAAAGAACCAGCGCGGCAGGGCGTCCGGATTGCGCAGCAGGGTGAAGGGCGCGAAACGTCCCGGGTCGATCTCCTGGAGGGTGCGGCTGGGGGGCACGGCGGGGCTGCCGGCCACCGCTCTCACTCCCAGGAAATCGAGCAGGGGGTGGTCGAGGTTCCGCAACGGCGCGAAGTACTCGTTCATCGTCGGATAGAAGCCGAAGGCGGCGTCCAGCACCCGCAGATAGCGGGCGGGAGCGAGCGGGTTGTGCGGGCGGATCTCGGCGATGCCGTAGACCGGGAGCACGTTGGGATAGACGAGGTAGTCCCCGCCCGTGGCGCGCCAGACCGCCGGATCGCCGGCCTCGCGCGCGAACCGGCTCATGAACTCCGTTTCCGGATAGAAGAGACCGGGGTGGCCCGAGGGGAGGAAAGCGTGGGACCAGGGGACGAGGTCGAGCAGCAGGACTCCGGCGAGCGCCGCGGCGCCGAAGCGGGGCCGCCGGCGCATCGTGAGGGCGGCGGCGGCGAGCAGGGCCCAGAGGGCGAGGGTCCAGCCGTCCGCGGCCACGGCGAGGCTCAGGGCCGCGGCCAGCGCGAGGCCCACCCAAGCTCCTTTCCGCGGGCGTGCCCGGGAGAGCAGGAGGTCGATCCCGAAGGCGCCGGCCAGGCAGAGGGCCAGGGACGCCGACGGCAGGAACCGCGAATAGATGGGGATGCGGAGCGGCGGGATGGCGTAGAGGAGGTGCGCCAGCGGCAGGAAGCGCGCGGCGAGCAGCGGGCCCGCCGCCGCGCACCCCAGGAAGGGCCACGCCCGGCGGTCGCGGAGCCCCAGGAGGGCGATCAGCGCCATGGCGAAGGCCACCAGGCCGGTATAGCCGGCTTCCGAATCCTCCCAGTTGAACGGGCCGTTGAACGGGCTCTGATAGGGGAGGCCGTAGGCGTGCGGGTTGGTGGGAGCCAGCATGTAGGCCGCGTAGCCGGGCTCGAACCAGGAGGGTGGAAAGAGGGCCCGCACCTGCCCGGAATGAACCTGCTGGGCGAGGGTGTCCCCGGCGCGCTGGGAGTCCGGCAGGAGCGCCGCGAACGGCAGGAGCAGCGGGGCGGCGAGGCCGAACCCCAGGGCGGCGGCGAGGGCCGCGGCGCCGAAGCCGCGGAGGAGGCCCGTACGCCTCCGCCGCAGGCCGAGGCCGCAGACCGCGGCGAAGAGCCCGCCGAAGGCCGCCGTCTCCGGATTCCCCGAGAGCAGGAGCCCGGCGGTGATCGCCGCCGTGGTGGCGATCCCCCGCGCTCCCGGATGCCGGAAGAGCCGGATCACGCCCACGGCGAGCCAGGGCACCCAGGCGGCGGTGGCCGTGATCGGGAACAGCGCCCAGGAGAAGAGGCCGCCGCCGAGCGCGAAGCCGGCCGCGGCCAGGAGGGAGGCGAGCCGGCTCCGCCCGGTCGCCCGGGCGAGCAGCCAGGTGCCCTCGAAGGCGACGAGGATCTTGAGGACGAGCTCCCCCAGCGGCATGTCCTGGATCGGGAAGGCCCGCGCCGCCATCTGGAGGGGAGAGAGGACGCCGGCCTGCGGGTTCGCCCACGGCGAGCTCCCCCCCTCCAGGGTGTCGGACCAGAAGGGGAGGCGGCGGGCCGCGAAGGCGTGCCGGACCTCCAGCTCCCAGGGGAGGAGCTGGTACACGGTGTCGCTCAGGCTGTCGTAGGCCGGAGCGCGCGTGATCGGCGGCGCGCCGGGAGTGCCCCACAGCACGTCGGTGGGAACCAGGAGCTGACGGCTCACCAGCGCGGGGCCGAGCACGACCAGCGGCGCGAGCCAGCCGCAGATCACGGCGCTCCGCTCCAGTCTCAGCCTCAAACCCTTCGCCAGCAGCCAGCAGACCGCCTGGAGGCCCAGCATCGCCACCAGGAGCGTGCCCACCAGCCTGCCGTCGATTCCGGGCATCGGCGCTCCTCAGTCGTCGACGTGGCTCGTCGCCGCGCCCGATCCGAAGGAGAAGGCGGGCTTGTCCTTCTGCCAGAAGAACGGCTCGCGCTTGTGGCGGTCGGGCGCGAGCTGGTCGAGGGTGCGGGCGTCGTAGACCCGGCCGTTCTGGATCACCCAGTGGATGTGGTCCGAGTTGCGGATGTCGGCCAGCGGGTCGTCGTCGAGCACCACGAGGTCGGCGAGCTTGCCGGTCTCCAGCGAGCCGATGTCCTTGTCCAGGCCGAGGTAGCGGGCGCCGTTGATCGTGGCGCATCGCAGCACCTCCATCGGCGTCATTCCCCCCTGCGCGAGCATCCACATCTCCCAGTGGGCTCCCAGCCCCTCGCGCTGGCCGTGGGCGCCCATGTGCACCTCGACGCCAGCCCGTGACAGCTCGGTCGCCAGCCGGGCCTCGTTGAAGTGGTTGTACTCCTCGTCCGGCGCGGTGACCCGGCGGCGGGAGCGCTCGTCGATCAACTCGCGGGGGACGAAGCCGAGCAGGCGGTCGTTCTCCCAGACGTGGGTCTTGTCGTACCAGTAGTTCTCTCCCGAGATGCCGCCGTAGGCGACGATCAGGGTGGGGGTGTAGCCCACCTTCGTCCCCTTCCAGAGCTGGCGCACGTCCTCGTAGGCGCGGGCGACCGGGATCGTGTGCTCGATGCCGGTATGGCCGTCCACCACCTGCGTCATGTTGTGCTCGAAGAGCGACCCCCCCTCGGGCACCACCATCATGCCGAGCTCGCGGGCGGCGGAGATGATCTGCTGGCGCTGGTCGCGGCGCGGCTGGTTGTAGCTCTTGACGCTGAACGCCCCCACCGCCTTCAGGCGGCGGAGGTGCGAGCGGGCGTCCTCCAGGCCGTCGATGGTCGCGGTGAAGGGCGCGTTGGCGCCGTAGAGGATGGTGCCGGTCGAGAAGATGCGCGGTCCGGTGATCAGGCCGGCGCGCTGGAGCTCCGAGGCCGCGAACACCGTGTCGGTGTCGTTCGAGGGGTCGTGGAGGGTCGTCACGCCGAAGGCCAGGCTGGCGTAGGTGATCCAGTTGCGCTGCGGGATGATGCCGTCCGAACCGAACGGGCCGTGCCAGTGGACGTCGACCAGACCGGGGATCACCGTCTTGCCCTTGGCGTCCACCACGTAGGCGCCGGGCGGCACGGCGACGCTCGCCCGCGGCCCCACCGCCGTGATGCGGTTGCCTTCGAGGATCACCGTGCCGTCCGCGATCACCTCGTCCCCGCGCATCGTGACGATCCGCCCGCCGACCACCGCCACCGTCCCCCTGGGGACGTCGCTCTCGGCCTGGAAGCTGATGTCCACCCCCTTGGCCGGCGGATCGGGGAGGGTCTCAGGCGCGCCCTCCAGGAAGCTGAAGGCGTTCCTGATGTCGAGCGTGTAGAGCTCGGGGCCGAGCGACCAGTTGAGGCTCTTCGAGTCGCCCGACCAGCGCAGCGTCTCGCCGGCGTCGCGGGTGACCCGGCGGATGGGGAGCGCGGACTCCTTCGGCCCCACGTCCACCGTCTTGCCGGTGGCGACGAACGGCATCACATAGGCCTGGAAGCGCTCGATGAACGCCACCCAGCGGCCGTCCGGCGAGACCTGGAACGAGGTCGCGTTCTCGCTCGTCAGGTGGGGGCGCTCGTCCTTGCCGTCGAGGCCGACCGAGACGAGCTGGCTCTTCCCTTCCTCTCCCGACCGGAGCAGATAGACGCGGTCGCTCTCGGCGCCGAAGTGCGGCTGCTCGCCCTCCTCGGTGATCAGGACGGGATCGCCGCCGGCCGCCGGCACGCGGTAGATCCCCGGCTCGAGCGACCAGGCGGAGCTGCGCAGGAAGCCCCCCTCGATCTTGCGGTAGACGATCTGCTTGCCGTCCGGCGAGAAGGCGGGCTCCACGTACTGCCCCGGCTGCTTGACCACCACGCGCCCCGCGCCGCCGTCGGTGGAGACCACGCGCAGGGTGCCCAGCTTGTCGTCGTCCCAGGTGGCGTAGACGATCTGCCGGCCGTCGCGCGAGAAGGCGGGGAAGATCTCCCAGTGATCCTCTTTGGGAGATAAAGCGTGGGTGAGCCGGCGCGGCTTGCCGTTCGGGAGGTCGCGAATCCACAGGTGGCCGAGCGCCTGGAAGACCGCCCGGTCCCCCTTCGGCGAGACGCTCACCCAGCGGAGCATCCGGGCCTCGAAGGTCTTGGGATCGACCTCCACGGGGAAGCGCACCGCCTCGGTGACCTGCCGCGTCGTGTGGACGTGGAAGGGGATGCCGGTCACCTTGCGGCTGGCGACGTCGAGGCGCTGGATCTTGCCGCCGGCCCAGAAGACCAGCGACTTGTCGTCCGGCGTCCAGGCCATCGAGGGGTAGACGCCATGGATCGACCAGGTCTCCTGCATGTCGCGGTCGAGGCCGTCGAAGACCGGCCAGATCTCGCCGGAGCGCAAGTCCATCAGGTGGATCACGCTCTTGCCCCGCACCCGGCGGATGAAGGCGAGGGTCTTGCCGTCCGGCGAGGGCGTCGGGCGGACCGCGCCGCCGGGGCCGGTCACGAAGCGCTGGACGTTGCCGGTCCGGCGGTCGAGCCGCTGGATGACGAAGATCTCGCCGTTGGAGTCCTTGTTGTACTCGAAGAACTTGCCCGGCGTGGTGTCCTGGCTGAAGTAGAGGTAGCGGCCGTCGGGTGAGAAGGCGGGCTCGCCGGCGTCCTTCTGGTCGTTGGGCTTCTTGGTGAGCTGCAGGCCGTCGCCGCCGCTGCGGTGGTAGAGCCACATCTCGCCGGCGCCGAGCGAGCGCTGAGCGGTGAAATGTTTGCGCGCCACGATGTACTGGCCGTCCGGCGACCAGGAGGGGCTGTTGAGCAGGCGGAACGACTCCTTGGTGACCGCCCGCGGCTTCGAGCCGTCGCGGTTCATGATCCAGATGTTGTCGCCGCCCCCCTGGTCGCTGGTGAAGGCGATCGTTTTGCCGTCCGGGCTATAGCGCGGCTGCATCTCCCAGGCGACGTCATGGGTGAGCGCCTTCGCCTCGCCGCCGCCGATCGGCACCGTATAGAGATCGCCCAGCAGGTCGAACGCCACCTCCTTGCCGTCCGGGCTGACGTCGAGGCTCAGCCAGGTCCCCTCGGTGACGTCGATCGGCACCTCGGTCGAGGGTCCGGGCGGCTTGTTGACGTCCCACTTCTCCTCTTTCTTGGCCGAGATCTCCTGGGGCGCTCCCTTGCCCCCCGCCTTCTGCTCCTTCTTCGCCTCGTTCGCGTTGGACTCGGGCTCCTGCTCGCGCTTCTGGGAGTCCTTGAGCTGCTCGTCCGGCGGCTTCTGCTGCGCGGGGTCGGGCGCCGGCGCCGGTGGCTGCTGGGCAAGAGCGAAGCCGGAGGTGGCGAGCAGCAGGCCGAAGAGGAGGGGACGGATCGATTTCATGCCGTGTCTTCCCGTGGAAATGAGATGGAACGACTCTTACGTAACATCGGGACTGGTGTTGCCCGGGCAGACTATGGAGGGGGAGGAGGGGGTGTCAAGGCGGGAGGCTACGCTATTCTGGAGATCCGAAGCCCGCAGGAGGTCCTCTCGTATGGAGAATAAAAAATTCGACGCCGTTCAGCTCATGCGTCAGGTACGCGACAAGATGAGCTCAGATCTACAAGCCATGAGCTTTGAGGAGCAGCGGGACTATATCGAGCAGCATGCCTCCAGGGTTCGCGAGGATCTCGCACTTCGACTAGAACCCGCTGCCCTGCGGAATCGATAAGGAAGGCCAAGCCGTCTCGCCCTTGGGAACAGACGGAATGCCTTTCCCAAGGGCGACGTCCCAGAGGCCACCTACTGCGCCGGCACCGCCGTGACCAGCACCACCAGGGCGTCGTTCGAGCCGCCCACCTTGGACGTGCCGACGACCAGGGTCTCCCCCTCCTTGAGGCCGAAGGAGGTGTCGATCAGGACGCCGCCCGGGCGGGTCTCCAGCGACCCTTGCGGCTTGAAAGGATCCGACTTCAGGCGGAAGGCGTCCACGAACAGGGAGCGGTCCGCGGCCGATCCCGTGTCATGGAACCGGAGGTTGACCTCGTAGACGGCACCCTGGTGATCGACCAGCCGGGCTTCCATGTCCCGCTCCTGCGTGCCGCTCATCCAGGCCGTGTCCAGGGCCTCGTAGCCTTTGTAGGGGAGGAACCCCTTGAGGTCCGCCAGCGCTTTCTGGACGTTGGCGGGCATCTCCCCGCCTCCGCTCCCGGGCTTGAGGCTGGCGGTCAGGAGCAGGATCTGGAAGCCGTGGGTGCGCGGCTGCCGGTCCTCCCGGGCCAGGGCGCGGGCGATCTTCTCCTGGACGGCCGGCTCGGCCCCCACCTCCAGGAACTTGTGCCCCGTGATGTCCGTGGACGCCACCCGGCAGCGCTCCTTCTGGGCGCACTGATCCCAGGCGAGGACCTCCGCGGTGTGGAGATCCATGGAGCGGAGCTCGTAGCGGATGGTCTGGGTGTCCCTGGGGAGCGCCTCCGGCGACTCCGGTGGCTTCTCCGCCGTCTGCTTGGCTGCCAGAGAGACGGGGAGCAGGGTCAGCAGGAGGATCGAAAAGGCGAGGGTATTTCTCATGGTCAACTCTCCTTTTAGCGGGAAGTTAACGGGAAGCTTTTCCCGACTTGAGAATCCAGATGATCCGGGTGCCGCCCGGCGTTGAGAACTGGATCTGCCGCGTCACGGGCTCCTCGGAGGTGCCGGGGGGCGTCAGGGATGCCAGCTCGACGGCTTCCTCCGGTCGATTCCGAAGAGGGTGCCGCCGGTGGGCCGTCGTCCCCTTCGCGCGCGGCGCGGGCTCCGTTCGCGGCGGCTCGGCATGGGCCGGCGGCGGTGGCGCCAAGCTCGGGACCGACGGTGCGGCCACGGCGGCGATCCGTGGCGCCGGAGCTTCGGCGGGACGCGGCGGCTTCAGGGCCAAAAGGGCGATGAGCACCGCCGCGGCCGCCGCTCCGGCCAGCGCGAGCGCCGGCAGGAGCCGCCGCCGGGGCTCCGGAGCGGCCGTCAGCACGGTCCGGCGCATCGCATGGATCTCGTCAGGGGCCAGGCCGCTTTCGCCGCCGGGGTCCCCCGCGAGCAGTCGCCGGCGGAGCCGTTCGTCGTTCATCTCCGTTCCTCCAGAAGAATGCGGGCCAGCTCGCGGCGGGCCGCCATCAGATGCCAGCGCACGGTGACCTCGCCGATCCCGAGCAGGCGCGCCACCTCGCGCACCGGCGTCCCCTCCAGCTCGTGGAGCGCGATCACCGCCCGCCGCCGGGGAGCGAGCCTGCCGAGCGCGGCCCGCACCGTGGCCCGGGCCACCGCCGCGGCCTCCGGGTGATCCGTCTCCTCGTCTCGCCGGACGGACTCCTGGAAGCGCGTACGGACGCCGGCGCGGCGGTGGCGGTCGCGGCAGAGGTTGACCAGGGTGCGGACCAGCCAGGCCTCCTCGGCGCCGTCCGGCACCGAGCCGGGCTGCCGCGCGGCGCGCAGGAACGTCTCCTGAACCAGGTCGCGCGCCTCTTCCCGATCCGGCGACAGGCGGAGCGCGAGGCGGAAGAGCCGCTCGTGATGGGCATCGAAGAGCCCGGCCAGCGATCGAGTGGTCTGCTGTCCGGAGGTGTCCAAGATCGCGCTCGTCGTCAGCGGGGCGTTCACAACAGGTAAACGCGCCAGCCCGGCAAAGTGTTGGGCGCGAGTCTTGCTTTACCTCCTGGCGAACCGGCCGGCCCGGCCGGACATGGAATGACTCCAAGCATCACCACCAGGAGGTTCACCCCAATGAAAGACAACAAAGAAGCGTTGCGCCCCTACCTCGCCGACATGCTCGCGGTCGAGAAGCACATCCTCGAGGCGGTCGAGCGGCAGCGCAACGATGACGACATCAAGCAGTTCCCGGACGCCCTCCAGCTCGTGGGCCGCCTCGAAACCACTCTGAAGGGGCACGTCCAGACTCTGGACGGCCAGCTCCAGGCCTACCCGGGCGGCGGCGCCGCCGGGGCGGTCAAGGAGGCCCTGACGGGCGTGCTGGGCGCTATCGCGGGTGTCTACGACAAGGTGCGCAAGGATACGGCGAGCCGCGCCCTGCGCGACGACTACACCGCCCTGTCGCTCGCCTCGGTCAGCTACGGCATGCTCCACGCCACGGCGCTCGGCCTCTCCCAGGGCTCGGTGGCGGCGCTCGCCAAGAGCAACCTGGAAGAGATTAACGCGCTGATCATGGAGCTCGGGCTGGCCATTCCCCGGGTGGTGCTGAAGGAGCTCGCCTTCGAGGGCTATTCGATCGACACCGGCGCCGCCGACCTCGCGGTGAAGAATCTCGAGGAAACCTGGCGCAACAGCGCCCAGCGCGAGAAGGCCGCCGCCGGCTTCAACCGCTGAGACGTGAAGTCACCTGAATCGGAGGGGCGGCCCTGAGTGGCCGCCCTTGCGGGCTTACCTTCCTGCCTTTTCCGCTACCCCTCGGCGGCGATGGCGCCGCTCGCTTCAGCGAGCAGCACATGCGAGGAGATGGGGCCGCCCACGGCGCCGCGGATCCAGGCGTCGGGGGTCAGCTTCCCCAGGCGGGTGATGCGCTCGACCTCGGCGCCGAAATCGCTCTCCCAGAGCCGCTGGGCGATCTGGAAGGCGAGGATGTGGCCGATCGCGTAGTCGGGCAGATAGAGGCCGTAGACGATCATGTGTGAGTAGATGGCCAGGATCTCCGAGTCGCGAACCCCGAAGACCGGCGCGAAGTAGCGATTCCAGACATCGCGGGCGATCGCCAGCGTCGCCTCCCGCAGCTCGGCCGGCGTGGCCTCGGGGTTGCGGTAGAGCCAGTTCCAGACTCCCATGTCGACCAGCGACACCCCGGCGATCTCGTAGGTGTTCCAGAGGACGGCGAGCGCTTCCTTGCGGCGGGCCTCGGCGTCGAAGGCGCGCAGGCCGAGCATCTCCAGGTCGCGATGCTGGAAGACGAACGCGAAAGCCTCGGTGGCCGCGTTGTTCGGCACCCCCGCCAGCGGCCAGCGGTCGATGGCGTTCAGCGAGAACACCTGCTCGACGTTGTGCCCCAGCTCGTGCATCGCCACGTTGTACCCCTGGTAGTCCATGCCGCCGCGCGGAACCCGCGTCCGCAGGTGCGCCTTGTCCTGCCGCCGGAGCGCCTGCACGGCGTGCCCCGCGCCGCGGGCCGGATCGACCTCGATCCGCTCGGCGAGCCACCCCGCGCGGTCCGCCGAGAAGCCCAGCCGCTCCAGGAGGTCGGGAAGGCCGGCGGAGAACGCCTCGAGGTTCGGATAGCGCGTCCGCACCGCTTCGTCGAGATCCGCCTCGGAGTGGTCGGCCCGCGATTTGAAGCCGGAGTACCAGATGTCGAACGGCTCCAGCGGCCGGCCGAGGCGCCGCTCGATCAGGCGCCCGAGGTCGGCCACCACGGGCGAGGTGAGGACGGAGACGAGGAGATCCTCGACCTCCTTCTCGGGGATCTGGCGCTCGCGCTCGAAGCGGCGGGCCAGGAAGGTCGGCTCGGACGGGCTGTACGGATCGATGGTCCGCATCGCGTGGAAGATCCCCAGCAGGGTGGCGTAGCGGGTGTCGGGCTCGCGCGCCGTGAGATCCCGGGTCTCGCTCGTTCCCTCCACCGGCGTCACCGCGTTGGTCTCGGGGTTCCAGAGGACGTTGGGATTGTCGATCACCGCCGCCGGGATCTCCTGGCGGAGGATGCGCTCCATCACCTTGAGGATCAGCCGCTGCCGGAAGAGCCCGGACGAATCGTTTGAGGTGTAATGAGAGGCGAGCTCGTCGCGCAGCCCCCAGTGGCTGATCAGGCGAAGCCCCTCGCGGAACGGCCGCTCGCCCGTGGACGTCACCAGCCGGTCGAGCCGCAGGTTGTAGCCCGCGATGTACTCCTCGGCCGCGGTGAGGGCGCGGGTGATCCCCTGCTGCACGGTGGCGGGGACCCGCAGGGCGAAACGGTCCATCAGGCGCGAGCGCGCCCAGGTCTCGCGGTCCCAGCCCGGCCCCTCCGCGAGCCGCTCTGTCAGCGTGTGCACGGGAAAGTTGAGCAGCGCCAGGAAGGCCACCTTGGTGCGGAAGAGATCCTCGTCCACATGGGCCTGGAGGTCGAGATTGGCCAGCAAGCGGTCCGCCGTGCCGACCGGACCGGTGTCGACGTCGATCGGCCAGGTCAACTCGCGCCGCACCTCGTGGAGGTGGCCGTCGACCTGCTCCAGCACCTTCTCCAGCCGGCCGAAGGTGGCGGCGAGCGCTTCCGGGTCGGCGAGGAAATTGGCGGCGCAGAACGCTGCGAAATCCTCGGCTCCGCCGTCCTCCGGCCACCAGCGGAGCGCCGCCTGCTCGACTCCGCGGCGGATGCGGCCGGCGTGCCCGGCGTCGTGCTGCCCGGCGAGCCGGTCGATGATCTGCTGGACGGTCGCGGTATCGATCGCAGATGTCGTCATGGCTGTGCTTTTCAAGGGATCAGACCGGCGACTTCAGAGCCTCGGACACCAGCTTGTCGTCGATCACCAGCCGGTGCGGTCCGCCGGCGCCGTTGACCGGCTTCACCTCCTCGCGCGAGAAGGGGTCGAACTCGAACGGCTTGATGATCCGGCCGTAGACCGACTTCAGCGCCCGGGCGCCGATGCGGCTGCTCTTCGAGGCCTCGTCGGCGATCTTCTGCACGGCGTCGTCGGTGATCTCCAGCGCGATGCCGTACTTCTCGAAGAAGTGCTGAGAGGTCTGGAGAACCCCCTCGGCGGGCTCCTTGAAGATGCGCGCCAGGGTGGTGGCCGTCAGGTCCTCGAGGATCACGGCGTTGTCGAAGCGCGAGAGGAACTGCGGCTGCATGCCGTACTCGAAGAGGTCCTCCGGCCGGAAGTGGTGGCGGAGGGTGAAGTACTCGCGGATGGTGATCTTGCCATTGACGTAGGTCGTCGTCGTCGGCAGCTTGATGCCGCTCTTCGGCGAGGTCACCCGGTGGAACACCTGATCGTAGAGGGTCTCGAAGGCGCCCGCGCAGAGGAAGAGCATCTTGCCGGTGTCGATCCAGATCGTGCTCGACTCCAGCAGCCCGTCCTTGTTCGGCGCCGTGATCTTGTAGGGCACGCGCTCCCCCTCGATCAGAGTCAGCACGGCCTGCTGGATGTTGATGCCGGTGACGTACGGCTTGCCGCCGATCATCCCCGACACCTTGTCGATCTCGTCGAGGCAGACGGTGGCGCGCTCCATCGAGCGGCCGATCTGCTCGGCCGTGGCCCCCTCGCCCAGCACCTGCCGGGTGCGCTCCTCCAGCCGCGAGAACAGGCGGCTGGTGTCCACCGCCCCCTCCTCGGTCGCGAAGGTGTTCGCGTTCATGATCAGCACCACCCGGTACTCCGCGAACTCCTCGTGGCCGTTGTAGAGCGACTCGATCCCCCGCATGATGGTGGTCTTGCCGGTCCCGGAGTTGCCGATCAGCAGGAGGTTGCCGTACTTCTCCCCCTGGAGGTGCTTGAAGATGGCCACCGAGACATAGCGCAGGGTCTCCTCCTGGCCGATGACACTGCTGGACAGGAATTCATGGACTTCGACGGGCTTCATGGACATTCTGAGTCTTCCTCAATCCTGGAGACCGGCCGCCGCTTGGGGGCCGGTAAACGTTCTACGGGTGAGCCTGGACGAACGTCGGCGTCACCGCGGCCATCTATCCTAAGCGGATCTGGGGAAGCCGGCATTCCCGCGCTTCGACAGGTCCGGCCGGACCACGCTAAGATAGGCGGAGTGTACCGGGTGGCACGAGCCCCCGAAAGGAGCGCGCCGATGACGGGATCGGACATCAGGGCTGTCGTCTACAAGGAAGGGGAGTGGTGGATCATCCAGCTCCTGGAGTACGACCTGGCGACTCAGGTGCGGCGCTTCGAAGACGTCCCGAGCGAATTCCGGCGTCTCATCCTTGCCCAGATGCTGGTCAATGCAGAGGATGGTGTCGAGCCCTTCCACGGCTTCTCCAAGGCTCCCCGCCGGTATTGGAAGATGTACGAGCAGGCTCAGGCGCTCGTCACGCCGATGCCCCTGTCGGATGCGAGGCCTGAGCTCGAGAATCCTCCCAGGATCGAAGCCCGCCTCGCGGCTTGAGCCGTCTTCAATCCTCCTCCGGCTCTGGATCCAGCGCGAAATCCTCCGGAGGAATCCGGTAGAACCGGCAGAGACTGCGAAGCACGCCCGGCGAGAGGATCTCATCCTCGTCGATCAACAGGACGATCGACCTTCCATCCTTGCGCAGGAACCGGCTGGCCACGACGGTCGCGGAGCTCATCTCGATCTCGATTCCATAGTTCCGGCGGGCGATTTCAATGAACTCCCGAACGGTAATCTGCCCCGGAGCAGATCGCGGCCGTCACCCACGGCGAGGGGCGGCTCCCGCTTCCGTCGTCGGCCTTCGTGGCATTCCCAAGGAGGAACAAGTTCCGTAGAATGGTCCCAGGAGGATGCCATGGACCCGCTACGAATCCGAGTTGTCGTGTTCAAGGATGCTGACTGGTGGATCATCCAAGGCTTGGACTACGACTTCGCGACGGTGACCCGCCGCCTGGAGGACGTTCCGGGCGAGATCCAGCGCTGGCTGTCGGTCCAGTTCGCCGCTTGCCAGCAGCTTGGAGTTGAGCCTTTCCACGGCTACAGATCCGCACCGCGTAGATTCTGGCGGATGTACGAGCAAGCGGAGCCCTGGACGGAACCGCAGTCGCCGATCGAATTTCCCGAGAGTCTCGGCTCCGCTCCCCTCGTGGACACCCGGCTAGCCGCGTAAGGCCTCCTCCATTGCCCTCCTCGATTGTCCTCCTCAATAATCATCCTCCTCGGCCGGGAGCCCGAAATCTTCCGGCGGGATTCGGTAGATCCTGCAAAAATGGCCCAGCAGGTAGACCGGCATGAGATCGTCCCAACCCATCACAGGAACTGGATACGACTGCCGATCCTTGCTGAGGAACCGTCCTCCGGCGACGGCTGCCGGGCCAGGGTCGATCTCGATTCCATAGTTCCTGCGGACGATCTCGATAAACTCCCGCAGCGTGATCTCCCAAGGGTGTCGGACCAAAGCTGTCTCCCCGGAACTTTTTCCGTAGTCGTCGCCTGACTTTCAGTGAAACCGCTACCCGTGGCGGATAAGCATGTCGTGGTCGCGCCCATAAATCAAGGCCCTGCTTCGAGTTACGCGCGCGAGGAACCTTTCTGAGCGACTTCCAGGCGGTGGGCCGCCTTGCTATCTCCCTCCCCTCTCGGACAAACTGCCGGCGTGAAGAAATCCGTTTCCCACGAGATCGAGTCCAGGCTCAATCCGGAGCAGATCGCTGCCGTCACCCACGGCGAGGGGCCGCAGCTCGTCCTCGCGGGCGCTGGCTCCGGGAAGACCCGGGTCATCACCTACCGCATCTACTGGCTGGTCGAGGAGCTGGGGGTCGATCCCGGCACCATCGCCGCCATGACGTTCACCAACAAGGCCGCGGGCGAGATGCGCGAGCGGGTCGAGGACCTCCTCGACCTCCATCCGCTCCCCACCTCGGTGGGCACCTTCCATCGCTACGGCCTGCTGATGCTCCGCCGCTACGGCGAACGGGTCGGCCTGCGCCGCGACTTCCACGTCCTCGACGGCAGCGACCAGATCGGCCTCGTCAAGGAGGCGCTCACCGCCGAGGGGCTCTCCGAGACCGCCTTCTCCCCCCGCTCGGTGCTCAGCCAGATCAGCGCCGCGAAGAACCGCCTGATCGAGGCGCCGGCCTACGAGGCCCAGGCGTCGAACTTCTTCGAGAAGAAGGTCGCCGTCCTCTACCGGCGCTACCAGGGCCTGCTCCTCGCCGCCTCCGGAGTGGACTTCGACGACCTGATCGCGCTGCCGGTCAAGCTCCTCTCGACCGACGCCGAGCTCAAGGCGCGGATCCGCCGCTGGACCCGCTTCCTGCTCGTCGACGAGTACCAGGACACCAACCACGCCCAGGTCCGCCTGATCCAGGAGCTGGTCGGCTCGGACGGCAACCTCACCGCCGTCGGCGACGAGGACCAGGGGATCTACCGCTGGCGCGGCGCCGACATCAGCAACATCCTGGAGTTCGAGAAGACCTTCCCCGACGCGGCCGTCCGCAAGCTGGAGCAGAACTACCGCTCCACCCAGACCATCCTCGACGTCTCCGGCGCCCTCATCGCCAACAACGTCAACCGCCGCGGCAAGCGGCTGTGGACCGAATCGGGGGGCGGCGCCAAGGCCGAGCTCTACCGCGCCAGCGACGAGGGGGACGAAGCGGGCTGGATCGTGCGCACCCTCCAGCGCCTGCGGTCGAACTACAAGCTGAGCGACATGGCGATCCTGGTCCGCACCAACGCGCAGACGCGAGCGATCGAAGACGAGCTGCTGAGCCGCGAGATCCCCTACTCGCTGGTCGGCGGCACGCGCTTCTACGACCGCTCCGAGATCAAGGACCTCGTCGCCTACCTGCGCGTGCTGCGCAATCCGCGCGACAACTTCTCGCTGATGCGGATCGTCAACCAGCCGCCGCGCGGCATCGGCAAGTCCACCCTGGAGCTGCTGCGCGACCGCGCCTCCCAGCTCGGCCAGCCGCTCTGGGACGTCCTCTACCTCGACGACCTCGGCAACCTGCCGGCCCGCAGCGCCACCGCCCTGCGCAAGTTCCGCGACCTGATCGTGGGCCTCCAGCAGTCCGCCGCCGACCTGCCGCTCCCCGCCCTCCTCGACCGCCTGCTGGAGGCCACCTCCTACACCGACCTCTACAAGCCGGACGATCCGGACGACCAGGCGCGCGTCGAGAACATACGCGAGTTCCTCTCCGCCGCCCAGGAGTTCACCGAGGGGAACAGCTACAACTCGGCCGAGCAGGACCTGCTGACCGCCTTCCTCGATCACGTCGCGCTGGTCTCCGACCTCGACTCGCTGCAGACCGAGAAGGGGGTCTCCCTGATGACCCTGCACAGCGCCAAAGGGCTGGAGTTCCGCGCCGTCTTCGTGGGCGGCCTGGAGGACGGCCTCCTCCCGCACTTCAACTCCCAGGGCGCCCGCGAGGATCTCGAGGAGGAGCGCCGGCTGCTCTACGTCGGCATGACGCGAGCCCGCGAGCGCCTCTACCTGAGCTGCTGCCGCCGGCGCCGCATCGCCGGCCGCTACCAGGACCAGGCCGAGTCCCCCTTCCTCTCCGAGCTGCCGGACCAGCTCCTCGACGTCTCGCAGAGCGCGGACCTCTACAACTCCGAGCGCTACGACCCGCGCGCCCAGGGCGTCTACTCCTTCTTCGGAGGCGGCGGTGGTGGCCGCCCCGCCGCCCCGCCATCCGCGTCCTCCGCGCCGTCGACGCCCTTCCGCCCCGCACCACCGCCATCCTCACCGCCCAGCTATGGCCGGCCCGCTGCGCCCCAGCGCCCCGCTCCACCGTCCGCCGCGCCCGCACAGCCCCGCCGCGCCATCAAGCGCGGCAGCCGCGTCCGCCATCCCACCCTGGGACCCGGCGTAGTGCTGGAATTCGAAGGCGAGGGGGATGAAGCCCGCTTGACCGTCTTTTTCGAGAAGGCGGGGAAGCGGAAGCTGGTGGCGAAGTTCGCGAATTTGGAGATGCTGTAGGGTCCTCCTTACTTTTCTGTGTTTATACTCTCCGCTGTAAGGAGGCCCACATGGCCAGCAGCACGTTGACCTCGAAAGGCCAGATCACCATTCCGCGAGACGTTCGGGACCGCTTGGGACTGAAGGAGGGCGATCGGGTCGTCTTCCAGTTTGACGAGCAGGGTCAACTTTTCCTGCGTCAGGAGGCTCAGAGTCCTCTCGGACGCCTTCCCGGCTTGCTCAAGCATCTCGCTAAAGACCGCCCTGTGACGGACGATGAAATGAAGCAAGCGATGAAGCAAGGTGCGGTGGAGAGATTCGAGCGAAGCGTGAAGCGATGATCGCCCTGGACACCAACATTCTCGTCCGTCTGATTACCCAGGACGATCCGCGGCAGGCGGTCCTCGCCGAGGGCCTGATCCAACAGGCGACTGAAGAGGGCGAGGACTGCTTCGTCAGCGACGTGGTTCTCTGTGAGCTGGAATGGGTCCTCGAGAGTAATTACGGCGCGACACGATCAGACCTGTTGATCGTCCTGCAGGAGCTCCTCTTCCGAGAGATCTTTGTCTTCGAGGATTCCGACGCCCTGCAGGGGGCGATCGACCTTTTTCGGAAAAGCAAGGCCGAGTTTTCCGACGCACTGATCGGCGCCAAAGCCCGGTCCAAAGGTGCCAGGACAACCTACACCTTTGATCGCGTGCTGGCCCATCAGGAAGGCTTCTCGCGCCTCCGTTGACCGCGTTCGAGGAGGAAACTGGCTTGCTTCACTACGTCCTGAAGAAGCGGCTCGTCTTGCGGTATATTCTCCTCTGTAAGGAGGTCCCATGGCCAGGCTGATGCGGAGACCCTCACCGTGAAAGTCCTCTGGTTTCTCCTTCCCCCCCTTCTGTTCCTGAGTGCCGTAGCCGTGCCCGCCCTGGCCGGAGCCGAAAATCCGACGGCCTCGGCCGAGGGCAAGGTCGTGGACGAGGCCGGACGCCCTTTCCAGGGAGCCCGCATCGAGTTGCATCTCATCGAACTGGAGCCCGACCTGTCTCACGCGGATAGCGGTCTCTATCAAGCTACCTCCGGCCCGGATGGCCTGTTTCGGATTTCCGGTCTTCCGGCGGATTCCTGGTTCACGCTGCGGATCGCCCGGAGGGGCTTCACGGTTCTGGTGCAGCGCGGGATCGCATCCTCCCCGGAGGGCGGCAAGGTCGTGCTCGGCACGTTCCGCTTGCCCAAAGGCCAGACAGTCGCCGGTAGAGTGGTCGATTCCAAGGGGCATCCCCTGGCTGGGGCGCAAGTTTGGGCTCTGTCCGAGAAGGATAACGAGCTCATGACGGAAAACCGTTCTTGGCACGCCGCCGACGGTCCGGCGGCCGTGACGGGGCCGGCCGGCCGCTACGAGATCCACGGCTTCGAGCCGGGGAGCCTGCAGGTCTGCCGGGAAGGATTCTCTCCGCACGAAGCCTCTGTCGAATCCTCGCGCCCGAGCCGGGTCGTTCTGCTCCCTTCTCCTCTTCCCAGCCGGATCATCGGACGGGTGGTCGACGACCGAGGCCTACCCATCACAAAGGCAAAAATTCAACTGAGCTATGACGACCCCTGGAAACGTGTCGTCACGGACCCGAGGATCATGACAGAGTGGCTCCCCTGCCCTCAGAGGATTCTCGATGGGAGCGTCCTGGTCGATCCCGAGAAGCTCGTCACCCTCTCCGACCGGAAGGGGCGCTTCACGTTCGAGCTTGCAGGAGAGGAGCCGATGCGAGTTGAGGCTGAAGCGGCGGGATATTTGCGGCGAGCTGATTTGAAGGTATCGCTGTCTCCGCGGAGCCCGAAGAAGGTCGAGATCGTTCTGGAACGGGGGGCGATCGTCTCCGGGCGTGTCCTCACGACCGACGGGCTCCCCGCCGCGAGCGCCGAGATTTCGTTCTCGGGAGAGCGGAACGGTCTCACCACTCCCGCTGGGGCCGATGCGGAAGGGCGCTACCATATCGCGGGCATCGAGCCTGGAAACCAGACGATGGAGGTCAAGCACCCATCCGGTCAGGCGAGCAGCAAGCTCTCGATCGCGCCTGGCGAAAACCGGAGGCCGAATTTGATTCTGGACGGCAACGGGCTCCGCGTGATCCTGGGGCGCGTAACCGGGCCGGACGGCGAGCCGATCGCTTCCGCTTCCATCAGGATTTCGCACCCTCCAGATCTCGTGAAAGACATGTCGACCGCTGCGGACGGCTCCTTTCGACTGAGCTTTCGGCGCAGCCTCACCGATGAGATCGAGATCGGCATCCAGAAAGCAGGTTACGCGAATCGGAATGTCCGCCTCGATCCCGCCCAACCAGGTCTGTCTTCTCTCGCGATCCGGCTCGACCCCGAGGTGCGGCTCACCGGGCATATCCTGGGCGTCGATCCAGCGAGCCTGCCGGACGTGGAGGTGGAAGCACGCCAGGGCGACATCCGTCTTCAATCGATGGTAAGCCGCGACGGAGAGTACCGGATCGCCGGCCTCGGCCCCGGCGATTTTGCCCTCAAGGCGAACTTTGGAGACCGCTGCGGCGACGCCAGGGCTGCTCTGGAGATAGGAATGGAGGCCGTCCTGGACCTCGTGATTCCCTCGGAGCCGAGGTTCTCCAGAGTTGAGGTTCGAGGAAAGATACTCGGGCCGGACGGCGCACCGGTCGCCCACGCGAACGTCAGATTCGAAGCGGTCAAGGGTAGCCCCGCCTGTGTGGAAGATTTTGCGAGGTCCGACGGCGACGAGGACGATGGCTCCTTTCTGGCCGAGATCCCGCCGGGGCGATACACCCTGACAGGAGAGATGCCTGGTTACGCCCGCACCGTCCAGGAACAAATTCTAACGATCGCAAACGACCCGGTGGAGAACCTGGAGGTTCGCCTCAAGCCTGAGAGCCCCCCCAGCGGCCCCCCACCACCGTAGAAGCGGCCTCGCCGATCCGCGGCGAAGAATTCGCTCATGGTTTCTTGGCCTCGTCCCGCAGCATCCCGGCGACGCTGGAGCTCTCGTAGACCCAGTTTCCGTTGATCAATCGCATTTCGACGAGGTAGAGCATGTGACCGTTCTCATACGGCACGCCTTCCACCTCGAGCACCGCGTGATCGTCAGCCACCCTCTCGCCGCCGGTGATCTTGGGCTGCTTAGGAAGCCGGACATCCAGGATCTCCTTCGCCGAGGTGAGATTCTCGGCTGGCGTGCGCCAATCCTCCTGATAGCTCTTGGCTTCCCCTGGCGTGAGGAGCGCCAGGATCTTCGCCAGATCCGTCCCGCCAACCGCGTCGCGCAGAGCCAGCATCGCCTTGCCGGGAGCCTCGCCGTCTTTCGCCATCGGCTTGCCCGGCGCCCGGGCCAGGACGTCGGACTCGAAGCTCAAGTCCATCGTCCAGGTCGGTCCATCCATGGGCTTGACCGGCTTTTCCGTCTTCACGCTGCAGGCGATGTGTGTCGCCGTGTTCTCGCGGCACTTCGCGATCAGCGAGCCGGGCTGGCCCATCATCGAGCCCGAGGTGTCGAGGTACTGCGTGCCTCCCACGTGGGCGTTCACGCTGGTCTCGCCGTTGGCCCGTACACTGAAGGCGAGATAATCGGCGTCGCTCACGGCGGGATCGTTGATCGCCACGGAGTAAGGATCGAGCGACGCGCTGATCGCTGCGCCGTTCACGGGCTTGGAGGTCAGCATGACATAGGTCTCGACGGTGCGCGGATTGAACTGATCGCGCATCCGGAAAGCCGCGACCTCCTTCACCGCCACCGGCTTGCCGCCGATCACGAACTGACCCGAAATCGTGCCGGCGTGGGCCACGCCAAGTCCAGGCAGGGCCAGCGTCAGGACCCACAGTTGAGCGAAACGCGCTGCTCTCATTGCGATCTCCTTTGGAAGTAATGCCAAGCCTCTCAAAGAGGAACGGCGGAACCGCACCATCGTTCTGTATCCGGTATCCGTCCTCTCGACCTGTCTGAGACTCTACTGCCAAGCCCGTTCGGGAACAAGCAACATTCCGAGCCGCCCTGAACCGCCAGCCGATTCGCGCCGGCTAAAGTCGTCGAGCTGCGCTCATTCGAATGGCTGGCCGGACGTGAGCTGATTGCCTTCGAGATCCAGGACCCGGAACTCGCGGAGACCCAATGGGGGGCTGACCTTACGCCACGCCAACGTCGGACAGCGGCAGTTCCGGCATGATCTTTTCGAGGATGGGGTGGATAAAGGGTTCGGTTACGTTCATAGGGACCCTGAATAGGTCGACTCAACCGGTAAGCGTCTCGCCGAAGTCCTCCCACGAGGAGCGTCCGAAGTCCTCTACCCTATTAGTAAGTTTATCTGACTATTCTAGAGTATCCACTGGTCTCCGGCTATTCCTATCTCAGGGTGGAACTGGGTGCGAGCCCAAACATCTACGCATGATTACCGAAAGCCCTCGCACAATACGGGCAACTCTTTGTCTCTGAGCTTACAGGGCCCCCGCACGCTGGGCACTGAGCGAGTTCGAGCCGAGCTCCCGGCAACCTACGGCCATCGAGAATAAGCCGACCTATTCTTCGGATTTCCCTGCGCATCGCATCTGAGTGCGCCATGACCCTTGTATCCTGCTCGGAGTATTTCAGTTCCATGGTGATTTCCTCGATGCGTGTGGCCTTCCGTTTAGCTTCTGACTCCAACCCCTCGAGCCGTGGAGCGAGAGCGTGCAGAGCGAAATTGTCCCTTTTGTACAAATCCTGCAGAACAAGAACTATATTGCGCAATGTGACATTGGCATTCTCTGCCATCCTTTTAAGGCGAGCCTCGCGCGACTTCGCTCCTGCCGCTATATCAGAGAGCCGATCGAACTTCACGTCAGCGATCTTGGTGAGCAGCGGCAGTATGGCGCTGAGGCATTGGAGTGTTGGTTCGTATGTATGGTCTAGGTCGTTGAGTAATTTTAGCCGTCGTAGTGCCAGAATGGCGGGTAGGGACGCCGCTGCAATGTAAAATATGACCGCGCCAACTGCGCGCTGGTCCCTGAGGGCCGTTTTAACTCCCACAGCTACACACAACAAGAGAAATGCAAAGCAACCGAGTGCTGGCATGGGCCAACTTGGCGGCGCCATAGCGAATGCTTGAATTTTCTCCCTAAACACAGAGAGCTCCCTGTAGAGCTGGCTCACAGGTCCGTCCGAGAGAAAAACCTTAGCCTGCGTCGCGCCAATCCTCTTGCTCAGAGTGTGTAGGTTTACTGAGAGTGTCTCAAACTCCTGCGTGTCCGCGTGTGCTAAGCTGGGCGGAGGGTCTTTCAGCCGCGGAGTGCCGCGCTCAAGCTGCAGCTCAAGATCCTTAGACAGATCGGCATGAATAACTTTCCATGTTTCCCTTACCGATTGCGAGAGCGCCGTCTTCTCAGCCGCGACATGGGACAAGGCGTTTCGAAGCGCAGCCATTCTGGAGCCGATGGTTTCTCTTTCTTCGGAAAGATGGAGCCATGATTGGCGGAATGCTTCAGAAAATTCACCCAGCCCGGTGCGAAGCTCAAGGCGTTCTTCGTCCGCCTGTTGCCGAGCCCTTTCCTCTTCAATTTGGCGCCTTTGGAGGTCAAGTCGCTCCTGTTGGGCTCTGGCCGCCATTTCCCGGGAATGTGCCGCCTCCCGCAGTAACTCCTCCTGTCGCTCTTGCGCCTCCAGAAGCTCTTGATGGCGATGTTGCTGTTGATCATGCGCCCGTTGCTGTTCAGCTAGCGCTTGCTGCTGGAGGTCGAGTGCTTCCTCGTGACGCCGCTTTTCCGCCTCGCATTCCCAACACTCAAAGCCGAAGCCAACATCTCTGCCGTGAACGCATTGCATGAGTTGTTTCTGTTCCTTTGGCGCGAGGCCGCGTGGAGATTCAATTCTTCGCAGGCCCTTCGACTGCCTGTAGGCCTGCACACGGATCCCACCCACCTTGAGGTTTTCGGAGGACCGTCCAGTGAAGGGATCTGCCGCATGCCGAGTGGGTTCCTGAGCGGTGAGTTCGTGAGAGCAATTATATCATAGAGATCCGGCTAAAAATACCAAGGCTGCAAAGAAAATAGCAATTGTGCTATGCGCGGCAGCAAGCGCGGGTAGAGGTCCGCGAGGTGGCGGCTGGGCTGTGGGTATGTCGAGTCGGGGGGGTGAGACGCTGGTTCTCGACCCGCTGGCTTCGCCCACCGGCGCGGCTGAGGTGCGGAAGCGGCTCGATGCGCTTCCGCCGACTGCGATCGTGGTTCTCAAGCCGGACCACGTTCGGGACGTCGATCATAGCTTTTGCAGGGGCCTCTTAAGATGCCTTGCGAGAGGACAGAAGATCCCGGAGGGCGGCATCGGCCTGCTCTTGGGGATAGCGATTGGCCATCTCTTCAAAGGAGATCTTCTGGGACACGAGATCGGAGGCGGTGATGAAACGGGTCAGGGAATACAAAATATAGTGCTGCAAGGAGACTCCTTCCTGTGCAGCTTGCCGCTCCAGCTCAAGACGGAGAGACTCTGGGAGATCCAGGGTGAGTTGACTCATGACCGCCTTTCCTCCTGCAAGAGCATTGCGAACTCTGAGGGCTGGAGCACTTTGAACCCAAGGTGCCGCGAAGCTTCGGAGAAGTCCCTGACATTGTTCGTCACCAACAAGGCCCTGCTGTTCAGCACGCAATCCACGATGAAGTCATCCCCTGGATCGCGACTCGCTGGTCGGTAGCTGTAATAAATCGGCACGTATTCACCACGAACCAAGAGCGCCTGGAGCGCCATCAAAGCGGATTCGCCACGCGATGGGCGCAACTTACGAGCCAGAACATCCTGGTACTCCAGAGCCAGTGCGGTCGAAATGCAGGGTCGAAATTGTCGATCCGCCCAGGCGTCAATGACTGCCGCTGCTGGCCCCAGTCGTGTCAGGCCTTCAAACACCACGTTCGTGTCGACCACGGCCCGGAGCACGAGGACATTCTAGCATCGGCATAGGAAGCGGGGAAGGCAGACGCCTGAAGAGACGCATCCTCCTGATTTCATGGCTGTCCGGGGCTCTGGCGCCTTTGGCGCCGCGTTCGCCGCCCCTGAGACGCCCCACGGGGCGTCTCTACATTGGGAGGGCAAGGATGGCGTTCCCGCGTGATTACGCCGCCGAGCGGGCGTGAAGCTTGGCACGGAAGAAAACGAGCTTCAGTCGTCAGCACGAAAGCTTGCTTGCACGGAGACAAGCTTCCTCGGCGAGGATTCAGCCTTCGGTCGGGTCGGCAGAGCGGTGATCGGGCACGAAGAAAGCTTGGGTCGCAAAACCCACAAGCTTGGCCGGGACAGGGCAAGCTTGTCCAGCGGAATCCAAGCTTCCATCAGGACGACGCACCCTTGATCTGCAAGGAGCGAAGCTTCCGACGTGAGCCCGCAAGTTTGGTTGGACTGCGACAACCTTGCTAGGCGGGCGGAGAAGCTTGCCTCGGCACGACGCAACGTCGGTCTGGCACGACTCAAGCTCCGCTGTGAGGCCGCAAGCTTCGCCAGGTCACGGCAAGCTTCCCTCGGGATGCCTCAAGGTTGAAATCCGGCTCCAAGAGGCTGGTTCAGAGCGGCGGGCTTGACATCACATAAGTCGCGGCTTATAACTTCGGCCGTGCAAGCCGAGGACGCCATCTTCCGCGCTCTGGCGGACCCCAGCCGGCGGGCCATCTTCGAGAGTCTCGCGGGGGGCGAGGCCGCGGTGAAGGAGCTTACGGCGCGATTCGAGATCTCGCAGCCGGCCGTGTCGCAGCATTTGGCGACGCTTCGGGGTGCCGGGCTGGTGTCCGAACGGCGGGAGGGGCGCCTCGTCTATTACCGGATCGAGCCCGAGGGGCTCCGGCCGCTCATCGACTGGATCGCGCACTACCAGGCGTTCTGGCGGGCTGGCAGCGCAACATCGGCGAGCGCCTGACCGAAGTGCTGGCGCAGCTATAAACCGATCGTTCATCCTCCACGAGGAAAATGATGACGAAACAGACAGTCGGCTACTGGATTTGCACCGGCTTGGTCGCGGCGGCGTTTCTGTCGGGCGGTGTCGTCGACATCCTGCGTCCGCCGCAGGCGCTGGAGGGAATGATTCACCTCGGCTATCCGCCCTACTTCATGATCATCCTGGGCGTCTGGAAGGTGCTGGGCGGGATCGCGATCCTGGCGCCGGGCCTGCCTCGGCTCAAGGAGTGGGCCTACGCGGGGATGATTTTCGATCTCACCGGAGCATCGGCCTCGCACCTCGCCACGGGGGACGAGGTGTGGCATATCGTCACGCCGCTGGTGATCGCCCTGCTGGTTTACGGATCGTGGGCGCTGCGCCCGGAAAGCCGCCGGCTGCGAGCCTGACGCGGATCTCCGGGTCGCTCTACTTCCAAGCCCCCAATGCCTGCCGCGTCGAGACGATCTGCGCGACGTGGTAGGCGTTGTGATCCGCCACCAGCATGGCCTCGCGGAGGACCGTCTGGCCGTCGCCCCAGGGGAGCTTGGTGTAGAGATCCGTCTTGGGATCAGCCACCAGATCCTGCATCGCCTGGAGATCCTTGTGGAAAGACTCGACGCTCTGGTCCCAGGCGGCGGCATCCGGCGGCGTGTCGGTCTTCGGCCAGTATCCGGCAGGCCAGTCGGGCGAAACGTGATCCTTGTCGCGGCTGAACTCCAGGATGTCCCACTGAGCGAGCCGCAGATGCTCCACGAGCTGCCAGATGGTATGCGGAAGGCCGGGAGCCTTGGCGCCGCGGAGGTTCGCCGGCAGGTCCTTGATCGCCTGATCGAAGGTGGCGTGGCCGTGGCCGCCGCGGAGCAGCTCGAGGAGATGATCGCGGAGGGATTGATCTTGGTTCATGAGGGCCATCCTGTTGATTTCAAGGCGATTCGTGGATCGTGCCGTCTCCCGGATGAGCCCGGTTCGACGATCTTAGTACCGATTCACGACCTGAGGAAGATGAGGCTCGACCGCTGCCGAGGAGGTTCCCGGCGGCCTCGCTACTTTGGATGAGCCTTCCGGAAGAAAGATGAGGACTCGGGAAGCCAGGATGGCGGCTCAGGAAGAGAGATGGCGGCTCGGGAAGAAAGATACGGGTTCGGGAAGAAAGATGAGCGCCCGGGAAGCCAGGATGCCGGCTCGGGAAGCAAGATGAGCGCCCGGGAAGCCAGGATGCCGGCTCGGGAAGCAAGATAAGCGCTCGGGAAGCCAGGATGCCGGCGCGGGAAGCAAGATAAGCGCTCGGGAAGCCAGGATGCCGGCTCGGGAAGCAAGATAAGCGCTCGGGAAGAAAGATACGGGCCCGGGAAGCTCAAAAAGGGCAATCTAAGAAAGATGGGCGCTCGGGAAGGTAAAAAGGCGGCCATCCGGGAAAGATGGCCGCCGGGAAGTAGGCCTACTCCACCAATCCGTCCACCAGCGACCTGGCGCCCTGCACGGCCACTCGCTGAAGATAGAGCTTCACGCCGACCAGCCCGCCCAGCTCTTCGCCGCCTCCCGCGCGGCCGGGGCCGCCGTGGAGGGTCTGCGGCAGGGCGGCTCCGGAGCCGGGAGCGACTTCGGCGGAGGCTTCCGAGCCGATGTAGATGCGGCCGGTGTCGCCGCCGCCGCGCGCCACGAAGTCGCCCGCCCAGGCGGCGTCGTCCGTATAGGCCGAGGTCACCAGCGTGCCGCCGCCGAGGGCCACGATCTCGGCCGCCGCGCCGGCGCTGCCGTCGTAGGGGAGGATCGTGGCGACCGGCGCGAAGACCTCGCGGACGTTGACCGGCCCGGCGTTGCGGGCGTCGTCGGCGCGCAGGAGGGTGGGCTGGAGAAAGAATCCTTTTCCTTCCGCGGCGCCGGTGCCGTCCGCGCGCTTGCCGGTGCCGTGGACGATCCGCGCGCTCTCCGTCAGCTCGGCGATGCCGGCGACCGTGTCCTTGAGCTGCTGGGCAGTCGCCAGCGGGCCCATCCTGACCGAGGGGTCCGTGGGGTTGCCGACCACGACCTCCGAGAGCTTCGCGATCAGCGCGTCCTGGACGGCGTCCGCGCGGCCGGCGGGGACGAGGATGCGCCGGACGGCCGTGCACTTCTGGCCGCTCTTCTGGGTCATCTCGCGCACCACGTCCTTGAGGAACAGGCCGAAGGTGGCCGAGCCGGCCTCGACGTCCGGGCCGAGGACGGCCGCGTTCAGGCTGTCGGCCTCGATGTTCACTCGCGTGTTCGAGGCGAGGAGGTTGGCCTTGGAGCGGAGGCCGCGGGCGGTGTCCGCCGAGCCGGTGAAGGCGAGGACGTCGTGGGCTCCCAGGCGGTCGAGCAGGTCGCCGGTCGAGCCGACGATGAGCTGGAGGGCTCCCGCCGGGAGGAAGCCGGCCTCGACGATCAGCTCGATGGCCCGCTCGGTCACCATGGCGGTGGAGGTGGCGGGCTTGGTGATCACCGGAGTGCCGGCGAGCAGCGCGCAGGCCGCCTTTTCGGCGAAGCCCCAGACCGGGAAGTTGAAGGCGTTGATGTGCACCGCGACGCCGTGGCGGGGCACCAGGATGTGCCGGCCGTAGAAGCCCTCCGTCTTGGCGAGCTGGACGCCGTCCCCCTCGGCGAGGAACCTGCGGTCGCCGAGCCCCTTGCCGAGCGCGAAATAGTAGGCGAGCGTGCCGGAGCCGCCGTCGACGTCGAACGAGCCGTCCGCCTTGGTGGTGCCGGTGTTGCGGGCGGAGAGGTCGAGCAGCTCGTCGCGGTTATCGCGCAGCACCTTCGACATCTCCTTGAGCAGCAGGGCGCGCTGGGCGAACGTCATCGCCCGCAGCGCCGGGCCGCCGGTCTCGCGGGCGTAGTCGAGCACGGCGCCGAAATCGATCCCCTCGCTCCCCGCCTGGGCGATCGTCTCCTCGGTCGATGGGTCCACCAGCGGCACCAGGCCGGACGTCGCCTCGTGCCAGTTGCCACGGATATAGCTTCTCAGCGTCTTCATCGCTCTCAGTCTCCTGTTAGGGCCCCGCCTCAGGGCGGTGCAGGGCAGGCAGATCCTATAACGACCTGCCTCTCCTCACGGTCACGGGGATAACGTCTCTCGGGAATAACGCAGTTGCGAAGGAAGCTTCACCTAGGGGTTGGCTTCGGCCTCCCGTCTCACCATCCAAGAACAGGAGAAACTCACGATGAAATTGCACCTTAGATCCCTGTCCGTGGCCTCGGTGCTGCTGACGATTGGAATCGGCCTGGGACCGCATGCGGCCCAGGCCCAGAACCGCGATAAGTTCGGAATCAACGACGACTCTGGGATCTCCCCCGACACGGCTCCCGTCTCCGGCCACTGGAGTGCGCCGGAATGGGGCTCGGGAGCGTATGCCAAGGCTTATGAGGCGGGCTTCGGCTGGTCCCGGTACGCCTTCTATTGGAACAACCTCAACCCGAGCTCCGGTACATACGATTTCACGTCCTCGGACTTCGAGGTCAACAACGCTCTGTCCAACGGCCTCCAGATCTACGCGGACATCATGTGGGCGCCGAACTGGGCGGTCCAGAACACTCCCGGGTACCAGCCCTTCAACTGCGGCAGCACGACGTTCGATCCCTCGCCGTCCGGCTGCGGCAGCAATACGATGCCGGACACGACGGCTTTCCGGGCGTTCGTGACGCAGGCGGTCTCCCGCTATGGCAACAGCATCCGTTACTGGGGGTTCTGGAACGAGCCCAACTATCTGGTTTTCTGGCACAGCCTGTACAACCCGGCCAATCCGGGCGACGGCACGTACTTCAACCAGAACCTGCAGAACGTCGTCGACAACATCCTGATCCCCGGCTACGAGGCGGCCAAGGCGGCGAACCCCAACGTGCAGGTGGTGGGACCGGATATCGACGATCCCAACGGCCTGCAGATCATCCTCCAGCGCGACGCCCAGTACAAAGCGCAGACGGGGCACCATTTCTTCGACGTGATCTCCTTCCACCAATATCCGCCGAGCCGCGACGCCACCCTGCCGCCGGTCGGATCGCCGCCGGCGCCAGGGTCGATGTGGGACCTGCTCGACCGTTACCAGAGCGTGGTGCAGACCTACCGCGACGGGCGCCCGGTCTGGGTGACCGAGTCCGACGCCTATCTGGCGACCGTCGATCAGCTCTACAAGGGGATCGAGCAGCGGACCTGGATCGACAAGTTCTTCTACTACGGGTACAAGACCGGCTATTGCAAGGATTCGCCAGGTGCCACGATCTGCGGCTGGGGGTGGGCGCTGGCCGGGCGGAGCGCGGCGCAGAGCTCCGGGCACTGGCTGACCGACGTCAATCTGGTCGACCTCGCGGACGTTCCGTTCGACGCCTTCTACAAGGTCCAGGGGGTGATCGCTCCGCGCATCTTCACCACGCAGACGCCGGCGAGCTTCCTTTCCGCCACGCCCGGATATGAGGTGGCCACGCAGTTCAGCGCTTCGGTCAACGGCACGGTCAAGGCGCTGCGCTTCTATCGTCCGCCGGGAGAAACCGGTAACAACACGCTACGCCTGTGGACCAACACCGGCACTCAGCTCGCCTCGGCGACCTGGGTGGACAACGGCACGTCCGGCTGGAAACAGGTCGCGATCGGCGGCGGCGTCCGGCTGGCGGCGGGAACCCTCTACCGGGTCTCGGTGAACACCAATTCGGTGCAGAGCAAGACCAGCGGCGGCTTCTCCTCGGCGATCACCAACGGGCCGCTCACCGCCTACCAGGGCTATTGGGGACAGCCGATGGGGAGCCTGCCGGTCAACGCCAGCTCCAGCAACTATTTCGCCGACGTGGTGTTCGAACCAGGCACCGAAATCTTCACCAGCCAGACGCCGGCCACCTTCGCCAGCGCGGTGCCTGGCTACGAGGTGGCGACCCAGTTCAGCTCGACGGTCAATGGCACGATCAAGGGGCTGCGCTTCTACCGGGCGCCGGGCGAGACCGGCGACAACATCCTCCACCTGTGGTCCGACAGCGGCAGCCTGCTCGCCTCGGGGCGCTTCGTGGACAACGGGTCGCACCCGTCGGGATGGCAGGAGGTCGCCATCGGCGGCGTGGCGGTCACGGCGGGCACCCTCTACCGGGTTTCCGTCAACACCAACACGATGCAGAGTAAGACCACCTGCGGCCTTTCGCCGGTGGTCACCAACGGGCCCATGACCGCGTTGCAGGGCTTCTGGGGGACGACCCTCGGCAGCATGCCCACCACCGCAAGCTGCAGCAACTACTTCGTCGATCCCCTGTTGAGCTGGTAAGGCTCACCAGGTCTCGCGCGGCCCGCCCTCCTCCAGGCTCTTGCGCAGGAGGAGGGCGCGCCGCTTTTCCACGGCTTCGATCCAGAGGGGGACGAAGGCGACGAGGTCGCGCAGGACGGTGTCGATCTCGGCGAGCTGGCTCGCGATCCGGCGGCCGAACGCGGCGTGGCACCAGATCAGGTCGCGCACCCCCTGCTCCTTCTCCGCGTGCGTGCGCCCCACGGCGGCCTTGATCCCGTCGACCGCCTCGTGGGTCGCCTCGTGCAGCTCCAGCACGCCGCGGCAGCGGTGGGGGATCTCGAAGGCGTGGCGGTCCAGGATCTCCATCTCGTAGAAGCGGACGCCGCGCAGGGCGAGCACCTCCTTGAGCTTGGGGGTGAGGCCGTTGAGCAGGACCTCCAGGAAGTCCGCGGTCGGCTGCCAGGCGGCCAGTGGCGGCACCGCCTCGTCGCGGCGGATCTGGTTCGAGACGCGCGTGAGATGGCGCTCCCGGGAATCCTCCAGGCTCGCCAGGTACTCGCCGAGGCGGACCAGGGTCGAGTGGAGCCATTCGGCCTCGTCGATGTCGCGCGGGAAGCGGCGGGAGAGGAAGTAGTCGGCGTCGTGCAGGCTCCGCGGATCGGCCGCCATCACCTCGCCGAAGGTGTCGTGCAGGAAGGAGTGGATCTGGCCGATCGAGACGCAGAGGAGCTTGCGGACCTCCATGAGCTGGCCGGCCGGTACCTCCTCGGGGAAGCGGTCGAGGCCGCGCAGCACGTGGTCGTTGAGCATCAGCAGCGCCATGCCGGCGCTCTGCCGGGCCTCTTCGAGGCGGGGGATGCGGGACGCCGTCTCCAGCAGCGGCGAGAGCTGGGTGCGGATCAGCGCGGCGACCTGGCGGACCTTGCCCCAGATGTCCAGCAGGCGCTCGGGCGAGCAGTGGAGCAGCGCGTAGTTGCTCTCCAGCACCCCCTCGATCAGCCGGATGCACCCGAGATACGAGCGGATCCGGGGATTCTGGAAGTTGACCCGCTCGAGAGACCAGTCGAGAGCCGTGACGCCCTCGGGGAGGGCGACCTGCTGGTTTCCGACCAGGATGACGTGCCGGGGCTTAGGACTCATGCCAAGTGTCATTCCAAGACGCCGCGGAGAAGGTACCACCGAGCGGGCGCGGAAGGGAGACGGCATCTGAAGCTCCCGTCCTGGCAACGCTTTCATCGGCGTCACCCCGCCCGGGCATCAATGCCCGGGCTACCCCCTCAACCGAAAAGCCTCCTGAAGGAGGCTCAATCCCTCCGGTCGCCCTTTGAGCGTTTGCTCCCAGGCGTCTCCTTCCGGCTCGCCGGTTTGCTCGCGGGCTTGACCGCGGCCTTCGCATCGACCGGCTTCGGATCGGCCTTCGGCTCCTTCGGGCTCTTCTTCGCGGGCTGCGCCACGTGGAGGTCCTCGACGTAGGCCCGCAGCAGCTCGGCCACGCTCCAGGCCTCCCCGAGGGAGCCGAAGGCCGTCTCGGCAAGCCGGGGCTTCAAAATCTCGATGGCGGCTAGCCCCTGCTTGCGTCCCGCGGCGCCGTGGACGCGGACCAGCGCCGTGAGGTAGGGACCGAGCAGGCCGGCCGGAGCGTAGAGATTCTCCGGGATCGCCGCCAGCACCCGCGCCGCCTTCGCTTTCGGCAGCAGTACGAAGGGGAGGCTGAGGGCGAAGACCTGCTCGGGACGCGAGGTCTCCGGACCGTCGCCCTGGGCCTTCTGAATCTGCCGTGCCCGCTGAGCCAGGCGTTTGGCCTCCGCCGGATCGCCGAGGCGCGTCTCGAAATCGGCCAGGATCAACAGAGCATTGAACCAGAGGGCGTCGGTTTCGAGGCTGGACGGGAGAGCGTGGTCCGTAACGGCCTGGACGACCTTGCGGAGGGCGGGCAGGAGCGTTTCGCGGGCGAACGCCTCATCTGTGGTCGCCTGAACGCTTGTGTGAAGATATTTCCAGGACGCCACGGCGAACCAGAGCGAGGCCTCGGCGAGCGCCTCCTGCTGGAGACTCTTCGCGAAAGCGCGGAGGATCTTCTTCGCGTCCTCGTGCCGGCCGGTCATCAGGCAGAGGCCGGGCAGGGCGATCATCGCCTCCCGGCTCGGCGCGTCCGTCCGCGGAGAGCCGGAGAGCACGGCGCGCTGGTTGGGCCCCCGGCGCGCCAGGAAGCCGTCCGCCGCGAGCGCGAGGTAGCGCGCGAAGTCGTCCTGCGCTCCCAATTTCTGGTCGATCGCCCTGACCAGCTTCTCCCGCCGCTTGCGCTCCTTGTCGAACAGGGCGAAGGCGTCGCGGCCCACCGGATCCTGGGTCGAGATCACGATCCCGAGCCGGCCGCCGACGGTGAGCTCGCGGCCGAAGACACCGGGGGTCCAGAGATCCTCCTGAAACTCGAGCCCGCGCCGGCGATCTGCCTCGTACTCGAAGCGGTACCACCACTGAGGATGGGCGCGCAACTCCGCTCCGGGCACCTGGAGGAAGACCTCCGGCACGTCCGAATAGGGGCGAAGCCGCAGGATCCCGTCCGCGAAGGGCGCCTCCTGTGAAATCTCAGGGCTGGCGGAGGTCAGGGCATGGGGGTCGCGGGCGGCGAGGAAAGGCCGCAGCGACAGGATGAACGGTCCTGAGGATTGCAGAACCTCGTAGAGCACGAGGGTGGTGTTCTCGCCGTCGACGGCGGCCACGGTCTTGCGCAGCCGCACGCCACCGGCCTCGAACTCGAAGGTGGGAAACAGATCCTTGCGGAACCGGGCGAGGTGCTCGAACCCGCGCGGCACGATGGTCCCAGGGAACTGATTGCAGCTCAGCTCGAAGCTCTCACCCTCCACGTGGAGGGTCTCATCCAATTTCGAAAGCAGGACCGTGCGCCCTTCCTGAGTCCCGTTGGCCGCGAGCAGGCCCTGATCCCGGCGGCTGAGCGCGCCGGCGATCGTCGTGCCGGCCCAGCCCCCCAGTCCGTTCGTCTCCAGCCACTCGATGCCAATGGCGCGCGCGAAGTCCTGCGTGATTTCGCGGTCGATCTCGATCGTCATAACGTCTCCTCCTCCGGCAAAACGGCGCCGGTTCAACGGCGGGGGAGTGTAGCAGGTGCGGAAAAAGCTTGTTTTTACTGGACCTCCAGCGCGCCCACGTTCTGGAATCCGCGCGGCAGCTTGCCTCCGCGCGAGGCGCGGTTGGCGGCGAACTCCTTCCAGTCCGAGGGTTTCATGTTGAGGTAGCGCTTGCCGGAGTGGACGAGGAGATGGACTCCCTCGGTCATCACGGCGAGGGCGCTCAGCGATTCGGGCTCGCCTTTGGCGGGGAAATTCAGGATCTTCACGCCCTTGCCGCGCGGGAGCTGCGGGAGGTCCTTGATCGGGAAGATGAGGAGGCGGCCGGCGTCGCTGGCGGCGGCGAGGAGCTCGGCGTCCGGATTGAGGACGCGGATCGGCGGCAGCACCTTGGCGCCGTCGGGCACGGCGATGACCGCCTTGCCCGCTTTCTGGCGGGTCTGGAGGTCGCCCAGCTTGGCGAGGAAGCCGTAGCCGGCCGTGGTGGCCATCAGGTAGAGATCCTCGTCGCCGCCGATCAGCACGCCCACGAAGGTCGCTCCGGGGGGCGGCGTGACGTGGCTGGAGAGGGGCTCGCCCTGGCCTCGCGCGGAGGGGAGGGCGTGGGCGGCCAGCGAGTAGGTGCGCCCCGTCGAGTCGAGGAAGACGGCGCTCTGGCTGCTCTTCCCCTTGGCGGCCATGAAGAAGCTGTCCCCCGCCTTGTAGGAGAGCTCCTTGGGATCGAGATCGTGCCCCTTGCCGGAGCGCACCCACCCCTTTTCGGAGAGAACGATGGTCACCGGCTCGGTGGGGACCAGCGTTGACTCGTCCATGGCCTTGGCGGCCTCGCGCTCGACGATGGGCGAGCGCCGGGGATCACCGAACTTTTCGGCGTCGGCCGTCAGCTCGTCGCGCACCTTGCGGCGGAGCTTCGTCTCGGAGCTGAGGATCTTCGCCAGCGCGTCGCGCTCCTTGGCGAGGGCGGCCTGCTCGGTGCGGATCTCCATCTCCTCCAGCTTGGCGAGGTGCCGCAGCTTGAGCTCCAGCACCGCCTCGGCCTGGGCGTCCGAGAGGCGGAAGCGCTCGATCAGCTTCGCCTTGGGGTGGTCCTCGGTGCGGATGATCCGGATCACCTCGTCGATGTTCAGATAGGCGATCAGGTAGCCGTCGAGGACGTGGAGGCGGGTGAGCACCTTGTCGTAGCGGAACTGGAGCCGCTTGCGCACGGTTTCGACGCGGAAGCGGAGCCATTCGGTCAGCAGCTCGCGCAGGTTGAACTGCCGCGGCCGGTGATCGAGGCCGATCATGGTGAGGTTCACCCGGTAGGTCCGCTCGAGGTCGGTGGTGGCGAAGAGGTGCGCCATCAGGCTCTCGAGATCGACCCGGTTCGAGCGTGGCGTGATCACCAGGCGGGTAGGATTCTCGTGATCGGATTCATCCCGCAGATCCTCGACCATGGGGAGCTTCTTGGCCTGGAGCTGGGCGGCGATCTGGGTCAGCACCTTGCTCCCCGAAACCTGGTAGGGAAGCGCCGTGATCACCACGTCGCCGTCCTCCACCTCCCACGAAGCGCGCAGCCGCAGGGAGCCCGAGCCGGTCTCGTAGATCCGCCGGATCTCCTGGCGCGAGGTGATGATCTCGGCGTCGGTTGGGAAATCGGGGCCGGGGACGGCGTCGTAGAGGAGGTCGTCGGCCAGCTTGGGATCGTCGAGGAGCTGGATGCAGGCACCTACGATCTCGCCCACGTTGTGGGGCGGGATGTCGGTCGCCATGCCCACCGCGATGCCGGAGGCGCCGTTGAGCAGCACGTGTGGCAGCCGCGCCGGCATCAGCTTCGGCTCCTCCAGGGTGCCGTCGAAGTTCGGCCCCCATTCGACCGTCCCCTGCTCCAGCTCGGAGAGGAGCACCTGCGAGAACCCCGTCAGCCGCGACTCGGTATAGCGCATGGCGGCGAAGGATTTCGGATCGTCCTGCGAGCCCCAGTTCCCCTGGCCGTCGACGAGCGGATAGCGCAGGCTGAACGGCTGCGCCATCAGCACCATGGCCTCGTAGCACGCGCTGTCGCCGTGCGGATGGTATTTGCCGAGCACGTCGCCCACGGTGCGCGCGGATTTCTTGTACTTGGCGGTGGCCGACAGGCCCAGCTCGGACATCGCGTAGATGATCCGGCGCTGCACGGGTTTCAGGCCGTCCGCCACGCTGGGCAGGGCGCGGTCGAGGATGACGTACATCGAGTAATCGAGGTACGCCTTCTCGGTGAACTCGGCGAGGGAGAGCTTCTCGATATCGGCGAAGGCGGGCTTGAAGAGCGAGTCCGCGCCGTTGGCGGATTTTTTACGGGATGTTCTGGGCATAGGATGGATCAGAGCGGGAACCGAATGAACCCTGGCAAATCGAAATGGCGGTCGAAGGAGAAGGCCCGAGGGATTTTCATATCGTCCATCAAGGCGAAGGATATGCAGTCCGTAAAGCCGACCTTCTGGTCTGCGTATTTCCTCAGCAGCTCGATGGCGCTGATTTCATGAGCCGCGATCGGGCGGACGATCCGAAGAGTCTTCGAAGCATAGAGAGCCTTCGCCACATCCGCCGCAAAGAGCCGGCTCACCCGTCGTGAGAAATAATTGATCGTCTCGTTCAGGACGAAATTGGTCGTAATGCAGGGCGTTCGTTCATTCGCCAGTCTTTGCCAAGCGTCGACGGCCTTCCTGTGATGTTGATCGCCCTTCAGATAGCTCGCGATAAATGCGCCGGTGTCAATGAAGATCAATCGTCCTCTCCATAGAGGTAGTCTTCGTATCGTTCAGAGGAATCGGCAGGCACTGGGCCGTCATAGACCGGAACGTTCTTAAAGAGGGGATCTTCCTCCCACGGAAGCTGCGCGTTTCTTTCTCGCTCTTCGAGGAGCGTGCGAGCGAACTCCTTGGCATCGCGCATGATCGCATCGAAAGGGTGCTCATCTTCGGGAAGTGGGACGGCGTTGCGTTTCATCGCGCTTTCCTCCTGCTTCCCGAAAGTTTAGCATCCTGAGGCCTCAAACCTCCACCTCGGCCCGGTCGCCGATCGCCATCAGCCAGTCCTTGCGGTCGCCGGAGCGGGCCTTGGCGAGGAGCATGTCCATCACCTTGTCGGGATCTTTCGGCGGATCGCTCACGTCTTCGAGGACGAGCTGGACGAGGCGGCGGGTCTCGCGGGCCATGGTGGTCTCGCGGAGCTGCAGCGGGTTCATCTCGCCGAGGCCCTTGAAGCGCTGGACGTTCGGTTTGCCCCGCTTCCCCTCGGCTTCGAGGCGGTCGAGGATCCCCTTCTTCTCGCGCTCGTCCAAGGCGTAGTAGACCTCCTTGCCGACGTCGATGCGGTAGAGGGGGGGCATGGCGACGTAGACGTGGCCGTCCGCCACGAGTTGCCGGAAGTGGCGCAGGAACAGGGCGCAGAGGAGGGTCGCGATGTGAGCGCCGTCCGAGTCGGCGTCGGCGAGGATGCAGACCTTGCCGTAGCGCAGGCCGTCCTTCTTGTCCGAGCCGGGATCGACCCCCAGGGCCACGGCGATGTCGTGTACCTCCTGCGAGCCGAGCACTTGGGTGGGGTCCACCTCCCAGGTGTTCAGGATCTTGCCGCGCAGGGGGAGGATCGCCTGGTACTCCTTGGTGCGCGCCTGCTTGGCCGAGCCGCCCGCCGAGTCCCCTTCGACCAGGAAGAGCTCAGTGAGACCGAGGTCCTGGCTGGTGCAGTCGGAGAGCTTGCCGGGGAGGGCGGGACCGGCGGTGACCGTCTTGCGCTTGATCTGCTTGCCGGCGCGCAGGCGCGTCTGGGCGCTGTCGATGGCCAGGCGGGCGATCCGCTCGGCGTCCGCCGTGTGCTGGTTGAGCCAGAGGGCGAAGGAGTCCTTGGTGACGCCGGAGACGAAGGCCGCCGCCTCGCGCGAGGAGAGGCGCTCCTTGGTCTGGCCGGTGAATTGCGGCTCCTTCATCCGCGCCGAGAGCACGTAGCAGCAGCGCGCCCAGACGTCCTCGGGAGCGAGCTTCACGCCGCGCGGCAGCAGGTCGCGGAACTCGCAGAACTCGCGGATGGCGTCGGTCAGGCCGGCGCGGAAGCCGTTGACGTGCGTCCCCCCTTGCGTGGTGGGGATGAGGTTGACGTAGCTCTCCCCCAGCACGTCGGAAGTCTCTTCTTCCTCCGCCAGCCAGGCCACCGCCCAGTCGACCTCCTCGTCCTTGCCGCGGAAATGGCCGAGGAAGGGCTCGTCCGGCGCCGTCTGGCAGCCGTCGAGCTCGCCGACCAGATAGTCCTTGAGGCCGTCCTCGTAGAACCACTCGTCGTCGTCCTCCGGGTGGCCGTCGTGGACGAAGCGGATGCGCAGCTTCGGGCAGAGCACCGCCTTGGCGCGCAGGACGTGCTTGAGCTTCGGGGTGCTGAACTTGGGGGAGTCGAAGAACTTCGGGTCCGGCCAGAAGCGGACGGTGGTGCCGGTGTTGCGCTGGCCGACCGTGTCCACCACCTTGAGCCCGGAGGTCTTGGCGCCGTCCGCGAAGCCCATGTGGTGGACCTGGCCGCCGCGCCGCACCCACACCTCCAGCTTCGAGGAGAGGGCGTTGACCACCGAGACGCCCACGCCGTGGAGGCCGCCGGAGAAGCGGTAGCTCTTGTCCGAGAACTTGGCGCCCGAGTGCAGGCGGGTGAGGATGACCTCCACGCCCGGCACCTTCTCCTCCTTGTGGATGTCCACCGGCATACCGCGGCCGTTGTCGGCCACGGAGAGCGAGCTGTCTTCGTGGAGGGTCACCAGGATGTCGTTGGCGTGGCCGGCCACGGCCTCGTCGACGGCGTTGTCGATCACCTCCTGGGCGAGGTGGTCGGGGCGGTCGGTGAACGTGTACATGCCGGGGCGCTTGCGCACCGGCTCCAGACCGGTCAGGACTTCAATGGAGGAAGCGTCGTAAGCCATGGGTTCGTTCGAATCGAGAGTCGGTGTCTTCCGGGCGGTCGGTCAGGGCGGCATGATACAGGAGCCCCGCTGGCGTCGAGCACCGCCGAGGTTCCCGATTGACGCGACAGCGCCGGGGTGCTATCTTATGCGGTAACGAAGCGTAATACAAGGAGAAACACGATGAAGTCACGATGGACCGTCGCGTTGTCCCTGCTCCTCCTCTCGGGCATGCCCACTCTCGCCCAGGACAAGCCGAAGCCCGCCGACGCGCCCGCCATGGGTGGCGGCGCTGAGATGGAGGCCATGATGAAGGCCGCCACGCCGGGCGAGCAGCAGAAGAAGCTGAGCCGCCTGGCTGGGGACTGGACCTTCACCAACACGTTCTGGATGGCCCCAGGCCAGCCGCCGGTGACCTCGACGGGCACGATGCACGGAGAGCTCCTGATGGGCGGCCGTTACGTCGAGCACACCTGGAAGGGCAACATGATGGGCATGCCTTTCGAGGGGCGCGGCACGGACGCCTACGACAACGTCGGCAAGCAGTACGTCGCCTCCTGGGTGGACAACATGGGCACGGGCATCATGCACTCGACCGGAACCTGCGACGACGCCGTGAAGGTCTGCACCTACCTGGCCGAGATGTGGGATCCGATGAGCGGCAAGAAAATCACCTCGAAATCGGTGATCACCTGGATGGACGACAACAACTTCAAGAACGAGTTCTACGGCCCAGGTCCGGATGGCAAAGAGGCCAAAACGATGGAGATCGTGGCGAAGCGGAAGTAAATCGCTTCAGTCGACGCCGTCGATCTCGAAGTCGCGGGCCAGCGAGTCCGTGACGGCGAGGCCGGCCAGGGTGGGGATCAAGAGATTGCCCTCGATCCGCAACAGGTTTTCCCGCACGAGCCGCTCGACGAGCGGCTCGTTGCGTTTCCGCAGATCCACACCGTAGCGCTGCAGAAACTCGGCGAGATCGATCCCGTCGGCCGTCCGCAGTCCCAGCATCAAGGCTTCGAGCGCGAGATCCTTCTGAGTCAGATCCTCGCTGTCCGCGATTGGCCTCTCGTCTTTGTCGATTTTCTGTTCATAGAGCCCGAGCTTGCGCTCGTTCCACCAGCGCCGGGTCCCCGAAAAGGAGTGGGCCGAAGGGCCGAGGCCGAGATAAGGGACGTGATGCCAGTATTTCTGATTGTGGCGCGATCGATGTTCCGGTGAACGCGCGAAGTTCGAAACCTCGTAGGCCGGGTAGCCGTGATCGCGCAGGAATTCGTGGGTGAACAGGAAGATGTCCCCCTGAGCGTCCTCGGGAAGCTCGCTCATCTGCCCTTTCGCGAGACGAAACCCGAACGGCGTCCCCTCGTGAAAGGTGAGCTGATAGCAGGAGATGTGGTCCGGCCGGAGCGCGACGGCCTGCTCCAGAGTCTGTTTCCAGATTTCGAACGGCTGGCCCGGCAGGCCGTAGATCAGATCGATCGAGATCGTATCGAAACCGGCCGCGCGGGCGATCTCCACGCTTCGCCGAGCGTCCTCCGCGGTATGCCGGCGTCCCAGGAACTTCAGGGCGTCCGCGTCGAACGATTGAATCCCCAGGGAGAGAAAACGGACGCCGAGATCCCGCCAGGCGCGGACACTCTCAGGATTGACATCCTCGGGATTCGCCTCGAAGGAGACCCAGGCGCCGTCCTGGACCGAAAGGCTTTCCCGTGCGGCCCCCAGGATGCGTGCGATGTCGTCCACCGCGAGCGCCGACGGGGTGCCGCCGCCGAAATAGATCGTGTCGATCCCCTCGAAGGCCGCGGGGTCCGCGGCCCAGAGGGAGATCTCGGAAATCAGATGGTCGGCGAATCGCATCCGCCGCTCCGGTCCGCCGGTCAGGACCGCGAAATCGCAGTAGGGACAGATGGCGGAACAGAAGGGGATGTGGAGGTAGAGACCGGGAGAGGATGTGGCACTCGAGCCCAACTTAAATTTTCAACCCCACGCTCTGAGGAATTCCAGCCGGTCCTTCATCGCCTCAGCCGACAGCGACGAGGCAAGATTCAGAATACGCCGGAGTTGCTCTCCCACAGAAAACCGTTGCTGTGATACCAGGATGATTCCCGAATGAGATTTCCGGGCAGCCATGTATTCATAATGCAGCCCGTGAAAATCGCCAACGTTACTCGAATAGAGGACGCGCCCGTGGGAGGCTGCGTACTCGAGTTGCTGAGCATCGGAATACCCAGCCATTTGGGTGTCGTGCACGCTCTTGACATCCATGCCACGAGCCTGTAGAGCTCGAATCAGGTCCCGGTCCATTGAGTCTTCATCCAGGTAGAGCTGGATGATCATGATGCCCGAGCAAGTCTTTCATGCTCGTCAGCCAACCGGTCATAGAGCTTCTCATCCTCTGCAAGATCGGTTTCGATTTCCTTCTGGTTGGCGTGATAGTAGGCCAAGGCTGCATAAACCTGAGCCAGGGAAAGGTGCCCAAATTGATCTGCGATTTCCTCGGGTGTCAGGCCCGACTTGTATCGGATCACCACGGCGTGAACCGAAACTCCGGTCCCGCCTAGGATCGGACGACCTCCCCGAATCTTGGGGTCTCGCACAATCAGCGTTCCAATGTTGGTGACAGTCGACATACCGAATTTCCTCTGGACGCGATTCTACACCACCTCCGCCCGGTTAGCCTCCCGCCCTTCCTCCCCGTACGTCTTGATCAGCGGCTCCTCCCGCCCCAGCCGCTCCTCGGCAGCTTGGATGAGGTCGGCGAGGCCCTGGCGCTTGACGGCGCTGACGGCGACGGCTTCGAAGCGGCGGGCGAGGGCGGCGGATTCGTGCGGCTCCAGGAGGTCGGTCTTGTTGAGGACGAGCAGGCGCGGGATCTCCTCCAGGTGGAGCTCGGCCAGAAGGCGCTCGACGGCTTCCAGCTTGGCCTCCAGGCGCGGATCGGCGGCGTCCACCACGTGCAGGAGGAGATCGGCGTCGGCCAGCTCTTCGAGGGTGGCGCGGAAGGCGGCTACCAGGTCCGGCGGCAGGTCAGCGATGAAGCCCACCGTGTCGGTGACCACTACCTCCCCCTCGCGCGGGAAACGCAATCGGCGGCTGGTGGGGTCGAGGGTCATGAAGAGCTGGTCGGCGGACTCCACCTCGCTGCCGGTCATCGCGTTGAGCAGCGTGCTCTTCCCGGCGTTGGTGTAGCCGATGATCGAGAGGACGGGCACCCCCTCCTCCCGCCGGCGACGGCGCCGCAGGTCGCGCTGCCGCGAGAGCGATTCCACCTGATGCTCCAGGGCCCGGATGCGGTCGCGGATGCGGCGGCGGCCGATCTCGACCACGGTCTCGCCAGGACCCCGGCCGCCGATTCCGCCGGTGAGACGAGAGAGTCCCGCGTCCTTCTCGGTCAGTCGTGGCAGCGAGTATTTGAGCTGCGCCAGCTCGACCTGGAGCTTGCCGTCGCGGCTGCGGGCGCGCTGGGCGAAGACGTCGAGGATGAGCTGGGTGCGGTCGATCGCCTTCAGGCCGGTGGCGTCCTCGAAGGCGCGGCTCTGTGCGGGTTTCAGGTCGATGTCGAAGATGGCGACCGTGGCGCGGCTGCGCATGGCTTCGAGCACGATGTCCTGGAGCTTGCCGCTCCCCACCACTGTGCGCGGATGGACCTGCGCGCGCTTCTGGCGCACGGTGCCGGCGACCGCCACCCCGGCCGAGCGCACCAGCTCGAGCATCTCCTCGAAATGCTCGTCCTCGGGGGTGATGCCGATCACCAGCGCCCGCTCCTTCCGAGTCTCACCGGCGGCGCTGGTGACGCGGGCGAACTCGTCTTCCAGGGCCCGCATCGTGGCCTCGACGTCGAAGTCGAGCTGGTGGACGTCCGCCGCCTGGATGCGTTCGAACGGCTCGGCGTCACCCTCTCCATCGGGTCCCAGAGGCGCCGAGATGCGCGAGCTCGACCCGGCCGGGCAGGCCATCCGGCAGCACCTCGATCGCCGCGACCAGGTCGAGCCGCAGCAGGGCGAGGTCGTTGAGGTCGTCGCGGGTCAGCGGCTCGCCTTTGAGATGGGTGTGGACGAGCCGCAGACCACGGAAGCGGCCGACGCCTCCCCGCAGGCGGCCGATGTCAGGGAGGGTGAGGCTGTGGGCGCTCCCCACGATGACGTTGCGGACGTTGCCGTCGCGGCCGAGCAGGACTCCGACCTGCCGGTTGAGCCGGCGCGAGGTCTCGGTGAGGTGGCGCGCGAGCTCGGGGGAGACCACCTGCCGCGGATCGACGCGGCGGCGGTAGGTGCGCTCCAGAGCGCGGACTTCGGACGCTTTGATGCCGCGGATGTCGCCGTCGAGCTGAGAAATGGAAGATCTCCTTGCGGTCAGTTGAGGATCGGGGGCGAGTAGTAGTCGTCGGTCGAGAGCGGCTCGATCCCCATCCCCATCAACGTCAGCAGCAGCTCTTCCCTTACGGAGGGGTCGGCCGCTTCGAGCAGGGCCTGCTTCTCGGCCGGCCGGAAGGGGAGGGCCACGGAGAGGCCGTTGAGGAGCGAGATGCCGGGCACGCTGGCGAGGAGGTCGTAGTCGAACTCCAGCTCGTGCTTGTCGCCGAAGGCGCGCAGGGCGCGCATCATCTGTTTCGGATTGAGAAAGACGTTGAGCTCTTCCAGGTCGCGCTCGAACTCCGAGTAGTCGACCCGTACCCGCCGATAGCCGCGCGGCCGCGACAGCTCCTCGCGGATGTGGAAGCGGGAGACGCCGCGCAGCACGATCAGGTAGCGCCCGTCGTCCTGCGGCTCGCACTCCTCGATCCGGCCGAGGCAGCCGACGCGGTAGATCTCGGGGTTGTCGGGGTCCGGATCCTCCACCTGGGGCACCCAGTTGTCCTGCCGGGGAGTCAGCGGCTGGACCATCCCGATGAGCTGCTCGCCTTCGAGCGCGTCGGCCACCAGGTTGCGGTAGCGCGTCTCGAAAATGTTGAGCGGCAGCAGGTTCCCCGGCAGCAGCAGGGAGCCGGTGAGGGGGAAGACAGGGATGATCGGAGGGAGCGGCCTGGTCTCGGGCATCATCTATAAAACAGGGTGCGGCGAGGGGTCATTCCCCGGGACGGGGGCCCCTCATCACCCCGACCCTCTTCTCCCGTCCCCGCATCCCCCTCCCTCACCGGGAGAAGAGGGGGGCCCTGCGATGAAGACCTGTCCTTGGTCCTTGAGTTGCTTGTCTCCCCTCTCCCGGTGAGGGAGGGCGTGCGGGGGGACGGGAGAGGGGCCGGGGGTGAGGGCCCGGGAGGGCGGCTGACGGAAGATGGGGGGTGACGTCCTACTCCCCCGGCCCCGCCTTGAGCACCGCCAGGAAGGCCTCCTGTGGGATCTCGATCGAGCCGACCATCTTCATCCGCTTCTTGCCTTCCTTCTGCTTCTCGAGCAGCTTGCGCTTGCGGGAGATGTCGCCGCCGTAGCACTTGGCGGTGACGTCCTTGCGGTAGGCGTTGATCGTCGAGCGGGCGATGATGGTGCCGCCGATCGCGCCCTGGATGGCGATCTTGAAGTTCTGCCGGGGAATCGTGTCGGCCAGCCGCTCGCAGTAGTGGAGGGCGCGCATGCGGGCCTTCTCGCGGTGGACGAGCTGCGACAGGGCGTCCACCTTCTCGCCGTTGACCAGGATGTCCACCTTGACGAGGTCGGTCTGGCGGTAGTCGGTGATGTCGTAGTCGAACGAGCCGTACCCTTGAGTGATCGTCTTCAGGCGGTCGTAGAAGTCGAACAGGATCTCGGCCAGCGGCAGCTCGGAGGTCACCTGCAGGCGCCCCACGGCGAGGTATTCGAAGGCGATGTTCTCGCCGCGGCGGTCGCGGCAGAGCTCCATCACCGCCCCGAGGTAGCGCTCGGGGATCATGATCGAGGCCTTGATGTAGGGCTCGCGGATGAAGTTGATGCTTCCCGGGTCGGGGAACAGCGACGGGTTGTCCACCGTGGTCTCCTCGCCGTTGGTGAGCACCAGCTCGTACTGCACCGAGGGGGCGGAGAGGAGCAGCGCCAGGTTGTGCTCGCGCTCCAGCCGCTCCTGCACGATCTCCAGATGGAGCAGGCCGAGGAAGCCGCAGCGGAAACCGAAGCCGAGGGCGGTCGAGGCGTCCTTCTGGAAGGTCAGGGAGGCGTCGTTGAGCTTGAGCTTGTCGAGCGCCTTGGCGAGGTCCTCGTAGTCGTCCGAGGAGATCGGGTAGATCGACGAGAAGACGACCGGCTTGGCCTCCTTGTAGCCGGGGAGCGGCTCGGCCGCCGGGCGGTCGACCTCGGTGATGGTGTCGCCGACGTTGATCTCCGATACCGCCTTGACGCCGGCGATGACGTAGCCCACCGAACCGGCCTCCAGCTCGTCCGCCTCGACCCGCTTGAGCTGGAGGAGCCCCACCTCTTCGACCTGGTACTCCTTGGCCGTGTACATGAGGCGGATCTTCTGCCCGCGGCGGATCGTCCCCTCCTTGATCCGGCAGATCAGGACCACCCCGCGGTAGGCATCGTACTGGGCGTCGAAGATCAGGGCGCGCAGCGGCGCCGCCGGATCGCCGCTCGGCGCGGGGATCCTCGCCACCACGGCCTCCAGGACGTCGTCGATGCCGATCCCCTGCTTGGCCGAGCAGAGCACGGCCTCGAAGGGGTCGAGGCCGAGGTCGGCGTCGATCTCCTCGCGCACCCGCTCGATCTCGGCCGAGGGGAGGTCGATCTTGTTGATCACCGGCACGATCTCGAGGTCGTACTCCAGCGCCAGGTAGAGGTTGGCGACGGTCTGCGCCTCGACCCCCTGGGAGGCGTCGACGATGAGGAGCGCCCCCTCGGCGGACATCAGCGACCGCCGCACCTCGTGCGAGAAGTCGACGTGGCCGGGGGTGTCGATGAGGTTCAGCCGGTAAGGCCTGCCGTCCCGGGCGGTGTAGCGCAGGGTGATGGTGTTGCTCTTGATGGTGATGCCGCGCTCGCGCTCGATATCCATCGAGTCGAGGATCTGGTCGCGGAAGTCGCGCGCCTCCACGCCGCCACAGCGCTGGATGAGCCGGTCGGCCAGCGTCGATTTGCCGTGGTCGATGTGGGCGATGATGCAGAAATTACGGATGTCGTCCAAGACAGTCTTCCCCTTTGCGGACCTGGAGGGCCGTGCGAAGATCCTACAACGCCCGGCGCCCGGGTGGCATTCCGGGCTCTCCAGGAGGCGGTATCCGGGCGGTGAAAATGCGCGGGGAACTTTCAAACATTGTTTTTTCCGTTCAAACAATGTTTTTTGGGCTCAAACATTGTTTGGCGGCTTGAAACAATGTTTGGCGGCGTAGAACATTGTTTGAGGCCCTGAAACAATGTTTGGACGGGAAAAACAATGTTTGAACGCCCCAAACAATGAAAAAAGCGCTATGACGCCGAAAAAAGGCCGGACGGTCTATTCCACGGAGATTTCCGTTGTCCGAAGAGACTTTCCAGTCTCCAAGGAGCCGGGAGCGAGTTTGCCGCCCTCTTCGCAGTCGCCACGAGTCCGGAGGGAGAAAGCGGGGCGCGGCGGGAGGATGGTGACGGTGGCCGGTCCGCTCGTGCTGGCGCGGCCGGAGGCGGAGGCTTTGCTGTCGTCCTGGAAGCGGCTGTGCGGGGGAGGGGGCGCGCTGAAGGCGACTCAGGCCGGGGACGGCTCCCCGGCCTTCGAGCTGGAGGTCCAGGGCGACCACGCCGAGCGGCTGGTCGCCGAGCTGGTGAAGATGGGGTACAAGGCCAAGCGGTCGGGAGGCTAGCTCTCTCCCATCCGATGTCCGGTCCGTTTATAGAGGTAGTCGTAGCCCTCCTCGGTCAGGCTGAACTCCCCGTCCGCCTGGCGCACGAGGTTGCCGTCCAGCAGGGAGTGGGTGGCGCCGTCGAAGTCGACGCCGGCGCTGTCGGCCGCGGCTTCCATGAAGGCGCTCTCGGGGAGGCTGTCGCCGGCCTTGGCGCCGACGCGGTCCCCCTTGCGCTCGTGAAATTGAAACAGCAGGATTTCCGCTCCCTTGGATAGCAGGATCATCGGCATGTCGTCCTCTCCTTCCCAATCGTTTCCTCGGGAGCGCCGCGAACCGGCGCCCCGGCGGCTCCATATAGGGAGCAACCGGCGTGCCACGGGCTGGCAACGCTCGTGCAAAAGCCCAGCACTCAAGGAGGAGAAATCCGATGAGCAATATCGCTGATACCACCGTGACCAAAGTCGATTCCAGCCACTCTCCGCACGGCGCCCTCGGCCAGAAGTACCTCGCGTCCGGGGTACACGTGGCGATGCGCCTGTGGGAGGAGGAGCCGGGGCAGGCGAAGAACCTGGAGAGCCGCCGGGAGTACGAGACGGTCGGCTACGTGATCTCGGGGAGCGCGGAGCTCCACCTCGAGGGGCAGATGGTGATCCTGAAGGAAGGGGACTCCTGGGTGGTGCCGAAGGGGGCGACCCACTCCTACCGCATCCTGGGACCGTTCAAGGCCGTCGAGGCGACCTCGCCGCCGGCCCAAGCTCACGGTCGGGACGACTGACCGTCCGCTGGCTGCGCGTCCTGGGCTGGAGCTCCTGAGCGAGAAAGGAATCCCGTCCCGGAGAGGAGTCCTCCTGGGACCGCCGGCGTCCCGCCGGCTCTAACTCCGCTTTTGACAACTTGCCGGGTGACCTCGGGTCTCGAACGCAGAACAGCGAGAACGCAGAACAGCGAGTTAGAGCCGGCGGGACGCCGGCGGTCCCAGGAGGGTTCCTCTCCGGGACGGGATTCCTTGCCGGGGAGGCTCCTCGCTGCTTTTGCCTTCAGCGAACGGTAATGAGGGCGGGTCAGAGCTTGAGGACCATCTTGATCATGTCGTGCTGATTGCCGTCGGGATCGGTCCCGTAGCCGGGGATGGTGTACCCCTCGAAGCCGAGGTTCCTCAGCGTCGTCACGGCGTCGGCCTCGGAATCGGAGATCAGCATGCAGGTCAGATGGCGCAGGTCGTCGGCGCGGGCGGTGTCGATGAAGCTGTTGATCAGCAGCGTCCCCAGCCCAGCGCCCCGGTACTCGGGATCGATCAGCCACTTGACCCGGCCGACCAGGCGTAGCGGGCTGCCGTGGCGGCGATGGAGCGTGGCGTCGGCGACGATCTTGTGGCCGTCCCAGGCGAGCAGGGGGAGCACCTTGCCGTAGTCGAGATCGAGACCCCAGCTCTCGACCAGCGCGCGGTTGTCGATGCGGTCCCAGGCGAAGCGGCGGACCTCCTCGGGAAGGCGCTGGAAGAACTCGAACAGCGGATCGACATCGTTCGCGGTGAACGGACGGATCAGCAGCCGGCGTCCGTCGCGGAGCACGGCTTCCTGGGGATAGCGGGTGGGCATGGTCCCTCCTCCGGGAGAAAAAAATCGAAAAGGGAGCCTAGCACAGGGGGCGGAGAGGGTGCGCGAGGGCTGGGGGGTGGGCGGGTTTGTGCGACCTCACCCTCGGTCCCTCTCCTAAGGAGAGGGAGGGCCGGCTGGGGCCGCATCGCAGTCGTCCCCCCTTCTCCTTTAGGAGAAGGGGATAGGGGATGAGGTCGCAGGCCACGGCGGTCGATCGAAGCGAGAAGACGTGTATAAAATCCCCGATCAGTCTTGATCGACGGTCGCAGGGTCCCACCCAAAATCTCGGATCAAGGATTCCCGCGGCACATGACGCGATGCCATCCGAAGCCATAGCTCTCGCTCGGAGATTTCCTGGCCGTGCCGCGCACGAAACTGAATGCGAATCCTGTCTTTCTCCTCGTCCACAGCGTTCTGCCACAGTTGGAAGACCAGCAGGAATTTCTCTCCAAGGTCCATCTGCCGGTATCGCTCCAGCATCGCCTCTTCGTCTTCCACGGGAACCTTCGTCGTGTCCATAGTCGATTTTTCTCCTCAGGACCAAATTAACATGGTCCCGGAATCTACAGTTCCCTTTCGACGTTAGACTCCCTGCATGGCCGACCCGGTGTGGGAGGATCTCGCCAGGATCCTACGTAGCAGCACGCCCTACAAGGCCCTTCTCCAGGGGCTCGGGGACGTGGTGCGCCTGACGGTGCCGGCGGCGGCGTGGGTGGGCGAGCTGCTGGCGCGCGACCTCGGGCGGCCGGTGCTGGTGCTGGTGCCGCGCGAGGCCGACGCCCTGACCTGGATGGAGGCGGCGCGATTGTTCGGCCGCGAGGAGGGGATCGTCTACTTCCCCGCTCCCTCGCTGACCCCCTACCAGGAGACCGAGACCTCCTTGATGGTGCGGGCGCAGGAGTCGGTGGCGCTCGACTGCGTGGCCTCCGGCCGGCTGACCACCGTGGTGGCGACGCCGCGCGCCCTCTTCCGCCGGCTGCCCGACCGCGAGGAGTTCCTCCGCTCGGTGCTCACCGTGCGGCCGAACGAGGACCACCCGATCGAGGCGCTGGTGGCGCACCTCGTCCGCCACGGCTTCCGGCGCACCGACCTGGTCTACGAGGTGGGCGATTTCGCCGTGCGCGGCGGCATCGTCGACCTCTTCCCGCCGGGCGAGGAGACGCCGATCCGCCTCGACCTCTTCGGCGACACCATCGAGTCGATCCGCTGGTTCGACGCCCAGTCGCAGCGCTCCGAGGACACGCTCGATTCCGTGCGCATCCTGCCGCTCTCCCTCTTCCCCGCCGGCGCCGGCGAGGCGGGGCAGCTCGCCGACCTCCTCTCGGGTGGCCAGACGGCCGATCCGGACTGGGGGCCGGAGGCGGCCGGGCTGCTCGAGGCGCTGCGGACGCGCGGCGAGTTCCCCGGCTGGGAGAACTTCCTGCCGCTGCTCGCCGAGCGCACCGTCACCCTCCCCGAGGTGCTGGGGTCGCCGCTGGTGTTCGCGGTCGATCCGCCGGCGCTGGAAGGCGAGGTGATTCATCACGCCGAGCGGCTGGAGGCGGACTTCGCGGCGCGCCGCGAGCACGGCCGCCTCGCCGTGCCCCCCGAGATGATGGAGGAGCCGGCCGAGCGGGTGCGGGAGACGCTGGACACGGCGGCCCTACGGCTGCGCGACCTGGTTCTCGGCAGCGAGGCGGGCCAGGGGGCGGGCGTCGACTTCCACGCCTCGCTGACCGATCTCTTCCACGGGCAGCTACCTCGCTTCCCGCAGGAGGTGGCGACGGCGCGCTCCCGCGGCGAGCGCTGCGTGGTGGTGGTTTCCCCCTCGCACCGGCGGCGGATCGAGGAGCTGCTGGAGGGGCGCGAGCTGACGGTCGGCAAGGGGGGTGTCGAGCTGGTGACCGGCGAGATCGGCCGCGGCTTCCGGCTTCCCGGCGCCGGCGTGGTGATCTACGGCGAGCAGCAGCTCCTGCCGCAGGCGAAGCTCCAGCGCCGGCCGGCGAAGTCGCGCTTCGGCCCCTTCCTCTCCGGCCTGCGCGACCTCAAGGTGGGGGACTTCGTGGTCCACGTGGACCATGGCATCGGCCAGTTCGTGGCGCTGCGCTCGGTGGGGGTGAGCGGCGACGGCGCGGGCGGGGTGCCGGCGGTCGTGCGCGACCTCGCCTCGGCCGGCGCGGCGGCCGAGACCGAGGTGATGGAGATCTCCTACTCCGGGGGCAAGCGCCTCCTGCTCCCCCTCTCGCGCATCGACCAGGTGCAGAAGTTCAGCGGCATCGAGGGGGTGGCGCCCCGCCTCGACCAACTCGGCGGCTCGTCGTGGAACAAGACCAAGGCGCGGGTCAAGAAGAGCATGCGCGATATGGCCGGCGAGCTGCTCAAGCTCTACGCCGAGCGCCAGATCGCCCGCGCCCCGGCGCTGCCGCCCGACACCGACATGCTCCACCAGTTCGAGGCCGCCTTCCCCTACGAGGAGACGGCGGACCAGTTGGAGGCGATCGCCACCATCCGCGAGGACCTGCAGCGCGAGCGGCCGATGGACCGCCTGCTCTGCGGCGACGTCGGCTACGGCAAGACCGAGGTCGCCATGCGGGCGGCGTTCAAGACCGTCGACGGCGGCTACCAGGTGGCCGTGCTGGCGCCGACGACCATCCTCGCCGACCAGCACCTGGAGACCTTCCGCAAGCGTTTCGCCGGCTTTCCGATCAACGTCGAGATGGTGTCGCGCGTGCGCTCGCCGGCCGAGATGCGGGAGCTGAAGAAGCGGCTGGCCGACAACAAGGTGGACATCCTGATCGGCACCCACCGGCTGCTGTCGAAGGACATCCAGCTCCCGCGGATCGGCCTGATGATCGTCGACGAGGAGCAGCGCTTCGGCGTCGCCCAGAAGGAGCGGCTGAAGCAGCTCAAGAAGAACGTCCACGTGCTGGCGATGTCGGCCACGCCGGTGCCGCGCACCCTCCAGCTCTCGCTCGCCAACGTGCGCGACCTGTCGGTGATCGAAACGCCGCCGCGCGACCGCATGGCGGTGGAGACGGCGATCCTGCCGTACAGCGACAACCTGGTGCGCGAGGCGATCGAGGCGGAGCTGGAACGCGGCGGGCAGGTCTACTACGTCTACAACCGCGTCGAATCGATCGAGGACCGGCTGGCCAAGCTGCGCCAGATCGTCCCCGGCGTCCGCATCACGGTCGGCCACGGCCAGCTCGACGAGGAGGAGCTGTCGCGGCGGATGCACGCCTTCACCCGCGGCGATTTCGACGTGCTGCTGGCCACCACGATCATCGAGAACGGCATCGACATCCCGAACGTCAACACCATGATCGTCCACCGGGCGGACCGCTTCGGCCTGGCGCAGCTCTACCAGCTCCGCGGCCGGGTCGGGCGGAGCAACCAGCTCGCCTACTGCTACTTCCTGGTGCCCGAGGACCGGGTGCTCTCCGAGCAGGCGAGGAAGCGGCTGGCGGCGCTCCGCGAGTTCTCCGACCTCGGCGCCGGCTTCCGCATCGCCGCGCGCGATCTCGAGATCCGCGGCGCCGGCAACCTCCTGGGGGGCGAGCAGAGCGGCCACATCGGCACGGTGGGGATCGAGACCTACCTCAAGCTGCTGGAAGAGACCGTGCGCGAGATGCGCGGCGAGACCGTGGAGGAGGCGCCGTCGGTGGCGCTCGACCTGCCGGTGCAGATGTCGATCCCCGCCGACTATGTGGACGACGCCAACCTGCGGATGGAGCTCTACCGGAAGATTTCCGAGGAGCCCGAGAAGGAGATGCTCGCCGAGCTGCTCGACCGCTTCGGCCCCCTCCCCTCGTCGGTGGAGACGCTGATCGAGGTGGCGGCGCTCAAGCGGCTGGCCGAATCGCTGCGAGTGCAGTCGATCTCCGCGAAGTCGGGCGAGCTGGTGATCCGCCTCCGCCGCGACGCGCGGGTGGACGTCGAGCGGCTGATCGAGATGGTATCGTCGATCGCCGGGGCGAGCTTCAGCCCCACCGGGGTGCTCAGCCTGCCGACCGGCGGCGGCCGGCAGCTCGTGGCCACTGCGCGGCAGACGCTGGAGATGCTGGCGCAATGAGGGGGGCTGCGCAGGATCGGGGATGTTCGTGGCCTGCGACCTCACCCTCGATCCCTCTCCCGAAGGAGAGGGAGGGCCCAACGCGGACCGCATCGGAGTCGCCCCCCTTCTCCTTCAGGAGAAGGGCCGGGGATGAGGTCGCAGGCCCTGAAGGCCGATCGAAGCGAGGAATGATCCTCTTCAGCACAGTCATCCTCCTCGCCGCGGCCTGCCACCGGCCGGCGCCGCCGCCGCCGGACACCGTGGCGCGGCTGGGCGATGCCGAGGTGCGCTATTCGGAGTTCGAGCGCTACGTGGCGCGCAGCGTCGGCGAGACCGGCGCGGTCGGGAACGGCGCCGGCGGGCTGGGGAGCGATGTGCTCTCCGAGCTGTTCGACCAGTTCCTCGACGAGCGGCTGCTGGCGCGGCTGGCGGCGGACCGCGGGCTGGTTCCGACTTCGGCCGCCGGCGCCGTTGGCGATCCCCGCCGCGCGGTCGACGCGCTGCTCGCCGACGGCCTGCGGCAGGAGCCCGGAGCCGCCGAGGTCGACCTCTACTACCGGCGGAACGCGGCGGAGTTCACCCGGCCGGAGCGGGTGAAGCTGCGGCAGATCCTCACCGCCGACCACCGGACGGCCGAGCGGGCACGGCGCGAGATCGTGGGCGGGAAGCCCTTCGAGGAGGTCGCGCGCCAGCTCGCGGGCGGGCCGCGCGCCGACGCCGGCGGCTACCAGGGGGAGCTGGCGCACGGCGATCTGCCGCCTTCGTTCGCCGACCTGATCTTCGCGCTGCGCCCCGGCGAGGTGAGCCCCATCGTGCCGGCCGAATACGGCTTCCACCTCTTCCAGGTGGTCGACCACCAGCCGGCCGAGGTGGTGCCGCTGGCCGCCGCGCGCGGGGAGATCCTCGCCCGCCTGCGCCAGCGCCGCGCCGACGAGCTGCTGAAGTCGCTGGTCCAGGCGGCCCGGGGGCGCTACAATGTCAAGGTTTACGAGCGGAATCTTCCGTTCGGATACGCAGGTTCCTACAATGAGACCCATGCCAAGAAGACTTCCTAGCCTGACCCTCCTGCTCGCCCTCTCGCTCGCGCTGGCTCCGGCGGCCGGCGCCGACGTGCTCAACCGCATCGTCCTGCGGGTCAACGACCAGATCGCGACGCTCTACGAGTACCAGCAGCACCGCGACGAGGTCGTGCGCGACGTCCTGCACCGCGAGCAGGACGGCGACGAGCGCCAGCGCCAGCTCGCCCAGGCGGGCGAGATCGCCTACGCCGACCTGTTCCGCGAGCTGTTGCTCCAGTCGCGCGCCGACCAGCTCGCGGTCGAGATCTCCGACGCCCAGGTCGACACCGCCATGGGGCAGCTCAAGCAGAACTACAACCTGAAGAGCGACGACGAGCTGCGGGCCGCCCTGGCGCAGTCCGGCATGACCGAGGCCGCCCTGCGCGCCCAGATCAAGGGTCAGCTCCGGGTGCAGGAGGTGCGCGGGCGCGAGGTGCAGAGCCGGGTCAAGGTGGACGAGGAGGACCAGCGGCGCTACTACCGCAAGAACCTCGAGACCTTCCGCCAGCCCGAGCAGCTCCAGCTCCGCGAGGTGGTGGTGCTCGACGAGGGGCCGGGGGCCGCCGGCGACCGCCAGCGCACCGCCGCCGAGATCCGGGCCAAGGTCCAGGGGGGCGCCTCGCTCGCCGACGCCGTCGCGGACTTCTCGAAGAAGGGGGCCACCAGCGCCGCCGTCGACCTCGGCTGGGTCTCGCCCGGCGACCTCGACAAGAACCTCGAGACCGCGGTGTGGAAGCTCCCCAAGGGTGCGATCAGCGATCCCGTGCAGGCGCGCGGCGGCCTCCACCTGGTGCAGGTGCTCGACCGCCGGGAATCGCACGTGCCGCCGTTCTCCGAGGTAGCCGCGGCGATTCAGGCCAAGGAGCAGGAGCGGGTGTTCAAGCAGGAGGTCGCCAAGTACATGGTGGAGCTGGAGAAGAAGTCGCTGATCGTGGCGAACCCGCCGGCGGAGGCCGCCAACTTCCGGCGCCAGCTCGCCTCGCAGAACGGCGCCGGGGACGAAGGGGGAGGCGGCCTCGGCATCCCCGGGAGCAATCCGGTGACGCCCGCGCCAAGCGCGCCGGGTGCCGCGGCCACCGCGCCGGCTCCGTCGCCCACCCTCCAACTCGGCACCACGCCGCCGACGGCGAACTCGACCGAGCCCACCGCGCCGGGCTCGCTGCCGGTCCCCAAGCCGGTCGACTCCACGCCGCCGCCGGTCGCCGCGCCGGCCGAAGCCCCGCCGCCGCCTACCAAGCCGCCGGGGATCTGAAACCCCCCCACGCCGTCACCGAAAACGCCCGCGAGCTCTCGCGGGCGTTTTCGTTTCCGGTTGCCTTTCCAAATCCGCAAACCCCTCTTGCGCCTTGTTTTCGCGCGTTGCCGGGCCCTGGGAGGGATCTGAGTGGAGTTGAGTGGAAAAAAATGGACAAAAGTGGAGTTGACTGCTAGGCTTCCACCTCAGTCAGCCGTTATTGGGGGCGGGTCATGTTTCGCGGAAGCGCTCCAGCCAAGATCGACGAAAAGGGTCGCCTGAAGATTCCGACGGATTTCCGGCGGTTGCTGGAGGAGCGTTATGGCCTCGACCTGTTCGTGACCTCGGTCACGGGCGACTCGGCGCTGCTCTATCCGCTGCCGGTCTGGGAGGAGATCGAGACCCGTCTGGCGGCGACGCCGTCGACCGATCGCGCCAAGATGCGCTACCTGGAGCGGGTGAGCTACTTCGGCCAGCAGGTGCGGCTGGACGTGCAGGGACGGATCCTGGTCCCCCAGATCCTGCGGGAGAGCGCGAGCATCAACGGCGATGTGGTGGTGAGCGGCCAGCTCGACCACCTGGGGGTGTGGAACCACGAACGGTTCGTGTCGCGGCTCGCGGAGCAGCCCTTCACGGACGAGGATTTCCGTGCTCTCAGCCTGCAAGGGATCTGAGCGCGGCCCGGCGAGCGGGGGCGGAGGCCGGAGCCCGACCGGGACCACCGCGAAACTGAGCGCAAAGCCATGGACGTCCAGCACGTACCGGTCCTCCTCGCCGAGACCCTCGAGCTCCTCGCGCCCGAACGGGGAGGGCTGTTCGTCGACGGCACGGTGGGGCTGGGAGGGCATGCCGAGGCGCTGCTGCAAGCCTCGCCGGACGTCCGGCTGCTCGGCATCGACCGCGACGCCCAGGCGCTCGCGCGGGCCGGTGAGAGGCTCGCCGTCTTCGGCCCGCGGGTGCGGCTGGTGCAGGCCAACTTCCACCGGCTCGCAGAGACTTTGGCCGGCCTCGAAATCCGCGGGATCGCGGGTTTCCTGGCCGATCTCGGCGTTTCTTCGCTGCAGCTCGAGTCGCCCGAGCGGGGCTTCAGCTTCCGCTTCGACGGGCCGCTCGACATGCGGATGGGCTTGAGCGAAACGACCGCGGCGGACCTGGTCAACCAGGCCTCGGAGGGAGAGTTGGAGACGATCTTCAGAGACTACGGCGAGGAGCGGCAGGCGCGGCGGATCGCCCGCGCGATCGCGCGATCGCGGAGCGAGCGGCCGATCGAGACCACGGGCCAACTGCAGCGGCTGATCGCCGTCACCAAGGGGCCGCGGGCGGCGCGCGAGGAGAAGATCGATCCCGCCACGCGCGTCTTCCAGGCGTTGCGCATCGCGGTCGACCAGGAGCTGGCCGGCCTCGAGAGGTGTATCGAGGAGGCGGTGCGGATGATGGCGACCGGCGGCCGGCTGGTGGTGATCTCCTACCACAGCCTGGAGGATCGGATCGTCAAGAACACCCTGCGCGGCCTGGCCCACGGCGAGGTCGACCGGGTGACCGGGCGCTCGCGTTCGGAGACCCAGTTGATCGAGGTGCTGACGCGCAAGCCGTTGCGCCCCACCGAGGCCGAGATCGACCTCAACCCGCGCTCGCGCTCCGGCAAGCTGCGCGCGGCCCGGAGGCTCTGAAGCGTTGCGGAACGCCTATGCCTTCACGCGGCCGGTGGCCAACTCCTATCTCGTGCGCGAGCGCGACCGGCGCCGCGTGCGCGAGCTGGCGATGGTGCTGGTGGTCGTCGTCTGCCTCGGCGGCAGCCTGCTGGCGTACACCTGGATCCACCTGGAGGTGACGCGCACCGGCTACCGCATCGACAGGCTGGAGCGCGAGCTCACCGCCAGCACCCGCGAGGAGCGGCAGCTCCGGCTCGACGCGGCCTACCTCGCCAGCCCCCAGGTGATCGAGAAGCGGGCGGTGCGCGAGCTCGGCCTCCAGCCGCCGGCCCTGGAGCAGGTGGTGTTCTGGGAGGAGCTGCCGTGAGGCGCCGGATCGGTTTCGTCGCCGGCTTCGGCCTCGTCTGGGTACTGCTGATCGCCGCCCGGCTCTACGACCTGCAGGTGGTTCGCTACGACCACTACTCGAACAAGGCCGAGCGCCAGCAGCAGCGGGTGGTCGCCCTCGATCCGCCGCGGGGGACGATCTACGATGCCCAGGGGCGCGAGCTCGCGGTGTCGATCCAGGTCGATTCGGTCTACGCCGTGCCGCCGGAGATCGCGGAGCCGGCGGCGGCGGCCGCGGCGCTCGCCCGCGCCATCCCCGGCCTCGACGGCGTCAAGCTGGCCCGCCAGCTCACCGGCGACCGCGAGTTCATCTGGGTGGCGCGCAAGCTCGATCCGCCCACCGCCGCCAAGGTCCACGCCCTGGGGTTGAAGGGGCTCTACTTCGCCCCCGAGAGCAAGCGCTACTACCCGATGGGCGAGCTCGCCGCGCAGGTGCTCGGCTACGTCGGCACCGACAACCACGGCCTCGCCGGCCTCGAGCAGATCTACGACCGCGAGATCACCGGCAAGCCGGGGAAGCGGACCGTGCTGCGCGACGCCCGCCAGGGGACGGTGGCGGCGCCCGACCTCTCCTCGGCCGAGCCGCAGCCGGGGCACGACCTCTACCTGACGCTCGACGCCACCGTGCAGCACATCGTCGAGCGCGAGCTGGCCCGGGCGATCGAGGAGCGCCACGCCAAGCGCGGCAGCGCCATCTTCCTCGATCCGCGGACGGGGGGCGTGCTGGCGATGGCCTCCTACCCGACCTTCGATCCCAACGACTTCGGCAGCTACCCCCCCGAGAGCTGGCGCAACCGGGCGGTCGCCGACGTCTACGAGCCCGGCTCGACCTTCAAGATCGTCACCGCCGCCGCCGCCCTGGAGGCCGGCGTGGTGCGCGAGGACGAGCGGATCGACTGCGGGATGGGCTCGATCACCCTCTACAAGGACATCCGCGTCCACGACCACCAGCGCTACGGCATGCTGACCTTCGCGCAGGTGATCGCGCACTCCAGCAACATCGGCGTCATCCGGGTGGCCCAGCGGATGACCGGCGAGAAGTTTTACGCCACCATCCGCGGCCTCGGCTTCGGCCGCCCCCTGGGGATCGACCTGCCGGGCGAGAGCGGCGGCATCCTCCATCCGGTCGAGCGCTGGGGGCTGCTGGAGAAGGACTACATCGCCTTCGGGCAGGGGATCTCGGTGACCCCCCTCCAGCTCGTCGCCGCCACCGCCACGGTGGCCAACGGCGGCACCCTGCTGCGCCCCCACATGGTGGAAGCGGTGAGCAGCGGCGACCGCCTGGAGCGTGGCCCGGAGCGTGGCGAAGCTCGGCTGGCCAAGTTCGTCTCGCCGCCGGTGATCGGCCGCCCGATCTCCTCCGCCACGGCGACCGAGCTCGCCCGCCTGCTCGAGGGGGTGGTGATCGAGGGGACCGGCAAGTCGGCGGCGGTCGCCGGCTACCGCGTGGCGGGCAAGACCGGGACGGCGCAGATCCCCGTGCGCGGCGGCTACCGCGGCTACCTGCCCAGCTTCGTCGGCTTCGCGCCGGCGGACCGCCCGGCGCTGGTGGGGCTGGTGGCGATCGCCGAGCCGCAGGGGAACGAGTACTACGGCGCCCAGGTGGCGGCGCCCGCCTTCGGCGCCATCGTCCGCCAAGTGCTGCTCTACCGTGGCGTCCACCCCGAGCGCGATCGGCCGTCGGTCTGGCACGGGCAGTCGACGCAGATGATGCTGGCGCGGCTCCCCGCGGGCGCCTCGCCGGCGGCGGTCCGCCCCGCCGTCCAGGTGGACGACTCGCTGGCCGACGGCGACGAGCACGACGCCGCGCCGGTGGAGCCCGCCACGGTCGTGCCCGCCGCGGCCACTCCCGCCAAACCCAAGGGAGGGGGTCCGCATGCGCCTCTCTGAGCTCGGCGCGGGCCTGGGGCTCGCCGGTTCGACCGGAGCTGATCCGGAAGTGACCGGCGTCGAGCACGACTCGCGGCGGGTGCGCCCGGGGGACCTCTTCGTGGCCCTGCCCGGCGAGCGCTTCGACGGCCGCGCCTTCGCGGCGGCGGCGGTGGCGGCCGGAGCAGTGGCGGTCGTCGGCCCCGAGCCGGGCGTGGCGGCGGACGGTCTGAGCATCCCCTGGCTGGTTGCGGACTCTCCCCGCGCGCTGCTCGGCCCTCTCGCCGCCCGCGCCTATGGCCACCCCGAGCGCGAGCTGATCCTGGCGGGGGTGACCGGCACCAACGGCAAGTCCACTGTCGCCACCCTGGCCGCCGCGATCCTCAGCGCCGCCGGGCATCCGGCGGGGTTCATCGGCACGCTCGGCTACCGCTTCCGGGAGAAGAGCTACGCCGGGGCGCACACCACGCCCGAGGCCTCCGACCTCTTCCGATTGCTGCGCGCGATGCGCGACGACGGCGCCGCCGCGGTCGCCATGGAGGTCTCCTCCCACGCCCTGGTGATGGGGCGGGTGGCCGGCGCCGAGTTCGACGCCGCGGCGTTCACCAACCTCACCCGCGATCACCTCGATTTCCACAGCGACTTCGAGGACTACTTCGCGGCCAAGCGGCGGCTCTTCGACCTGCTGAAGCCCGGGCGGCGGCCGGCGGTCAACGTCGACGACCCCTACGGCCGCCGGCTGGCCGACGAGATCCCCGACGCCCTGACCTTCGGCGAGCGCGGGGAGGTCTCGGCCCGCGAAGTGGCGATGAGCATCGAGGGGATCCGGGGCGTGCTGGTCACGCCGCGCGGCGAGCTGCCGTTCGCCGCGCGCCTGCTCGGCGGCTACAACCTGTCGAACCTGCTGGCGGCGGCGGCCCTGGCGGAGACCCTGGAGCTGCCGCACTCGGCCGTCGCTGAGGCCTTCGCCGCCCAGCGGCCGGTGCCGGGGCGGATGGAGCCGGTCGACCGCGGCCAGCCGTTCGCCGTCTTCATCGACTACGCCCATACCGACGCCGCCCTCGACGCCGCGCTGCGCTCGGCGCGCGAGGTGGTGGGGGGCGGCAAGGTGGCGGTCGTCTTCGGTTGCGGCGGCGACCGCGACCGCGGCAAGCGGCCGATGATGGGGCGGGTGGCCGGCGAGCTGGCCGACTTGGTGATCGCCACCTCGGACAACCCGCGCAGCGAGGACCCGCTCGCCATCCTCGCCGCCGTCGAGGAGGGGCTGAAGGCGAGCGGCAACGGCTCCTACCGGCTGCTGCCCGACCGCCGCGAGGCGATCCGCGCCGCCATCGCCGCCGCCGGGCCCGGCTGGGCGGTGGTGGTGGCCGGCAAGGGGCACGAGGGAGAGCAGACGATCGGTGACCAGAAACTGCCGTTCTCCGACCTCGAGGAGACGGCCAAGGCCCTGGAGGAGCGTTTTGGCTCGGCTGTCGGTCGCTGACGCGGCGAACGCGGTCGGCGGCCGGGTGACGGCCGGCGACCCGAACGCCATGATCGACGGGGCGGCGATCGATTCGCGTGCCGTCCGCGGCGGCGAGGTCTTCTTCGCCTTCGGCGGCGCCCACACCGACGGCCACCGCTTCGTCCCCAGCGCCCTGGCGCGGGGCGCCGCGGCGGCGATCGTCCAGCAGGATCTGGAGCTCTCCGCGCCGTCCACCGGCGCCCTCATCCGCGTCGACGACACCTTCCAGGCCCTCCACGACCTCGCGCGCTTCACGCGGACGCGGACGCCGGAGCGGCTGGTCGGCATCACCGGCTCGGTTGGGAAGACCACCACCAAGGAGATCCTCGCGGCCCTCCTGGCCTCCCGCTTCCGCACCGCCTGGACGCAGGGGAACCTGAACAACCTCTACGGCTTCCCCCTGTCGCTCCTCAACGTGCCCGACGGCACGCAGTGGATGGTGGCCGAGATGGGGATGTCGACGCCGGGCGAGCTGCACCAGCTCTCGCTGCTCGGCCGTCCGGACGCCGCCGTCTTCACCGTCGTGCGCCCCGTCCACCTGGAGTTCTTCGGCACCGTCCAGGCGATCGCCGAGGCGAAGTCCGAGATCCTGGCGGGGCTGGCCCCCGGCGGCTTCATCGCCGCCAACGCCGACGACCCCGAGGTGACGCGGATCGCCCGGCGGCACGGCGCCCGCGTGGTCTGGTACGGCCTGGGCGCGGAGCACGCCGAAGTGCGCGCCCGCCACATCGCGCCCGAGCCGGACGGTGGCGTCGGAAGCCGCTTCACGCTGGAGGCCGGGGGGCGGTCGGCGGCGGTCCGCCTGCCCCTCCACGGCCTCTACAACGTCGAGAACTGCGTGGCGGCGGCGGCGGTCGCCTGGGCGCTCGGCCTGACCCTCGACGAGATCGCGGCGGCGGTGGGCGGCGTCAAGCCGGCGGCGATGCGCGGGGTGGTCCACCGCACGGCGCAGGGGGCCCTGATCGTCGACGACTCTTACAACTCGAACCCCGACGCCGTCGCCCGGGCGCTGGAGAGCGCGGCGGCGTTCCCCGCCGAGCGGCGGATCGCCGTTCTGGGCGACATGCTGGAGCTGGGACCCGAGGGGCCGCGCTTCCACCGCGAGGCGGGGGAGCGGGCGGCGCGCCTCGGCTTCACGGTGGTGGGGGTCGGCGAGCTGTCGCGCGAGATGGCCGCGGACGTCTGGTTTCCGGACGCCGCCGCCGCCACCGAGTGGGCCGCCGCCGAGGTGCGGGAGGGCGACGTGGTGCTGGTCAAGGGCTCGCGCGGGATCGGGCTCGACAAGGTCGTCCGGCGTCTGGTTGGAGCCGCGGAGGGCGCGCACTGATGCTCACCTGGCTCCTCTACGGGCTGCGGGAGCTGATCCCGGCCTTCAACGTCTTCCGCTACATCACCTTCCGGGTGGTGGCGGCGATGATCACGGCGCTGGCTCTCTCCTGGATCCTGGGCCCCTGGTTCATCCGCCAGCTCCGGCGCCTGTCGGTCGGCCAGAACATCCGCGAGGTCGGGCCGCAGGCGCACCTGGTCAAGGCGGGGACGCCGACCATGGGTGGGCTGCTGATCCTCTTCGCCACCCTGGTGCCGACGCTGCTGTTCGCCGACCTCGGCAACGTCTACGTCTGGATCGTGGTGGTCGTCACCACCCTGTTCGGCGGCATCGGCTTCGCGGACGACTACCTGAAGGTGCGCAACCGCCGGAACCTCGGCCTCACCGCGAGCGCCAAGTTCTGGCTGCAGGTGGCGGTGGGCCTGGGGCTCGGCGTCGCCCTGCTGGTGCTCCCGGCGGAGAGCGGCTTCAACCCGACGCTGACCTTCCCGTTCATCAAGCGGCTGATCCTCCACCTGGGCTATTTCTACATCCCCTTCGTGGGCTTCGTGCTGGTAGGGGCGTCGAACGCCGTCAACCTCACCGACGGGCTCGACGGCCTGGCCATCGGCGCCACCTCGGTGGCCGCGGCCACCTACGCCATCTTCACCTACATCGCCGGCAACCGGGTGATCGCGGCCTACCTCCAGCTCTCCTACGTGCCGGGGGTGGGCGAGGTGGCCGTGTTCTGCGGCGCCATGGTGGGCGCCGGCATCGGCTTCCTCTGGTTCAACTCGCACCCGGCCGAGGTGTTCATGGGCGACGTCGGCTCGCTCTCCCTGGGGGCGGCCATCGGCACCGTCGCCGTGCTGGCCAAGCAGGAGATCCTGCTGGTGCTGGTCGGCGGCCTTTTCGTGATGGAGGCGATGTCGGTGATCATCCAGGTCGCCTCGTTCAAGCTGCGCAAGAAGCGGGTGTTCCGCATGTCGCCTCTCCACCACCACTTCGAGCTCTCGGGCTGGGCGGAGCCGAAGGTCATCGTGCGCTTCTGGATACTCTCGATCCTGTTCGCGCTCCTCTCCCTCTCGACCCTGAAGCTGCGATGAACGGACCCTGGAACGACGGTCCCGTGAAGCGGGCGCTGGTGTACGGGCTGGGGCTCTCCGGCCGCGCCGCCGCGCGTTTCCTGGCGGCGCGCGGCGTGGCGGTGCTGGGCGTCGACGAGAAGCCTGCGGACAAGCTGGATCTGGGCGACCTCGCCGGCCGGATCGAGGTGGTGCCGGCGGCGGGGTGGCCCGGGGAGGTCGACCTGGTGGTGGTCTCCCCCGGCGTGCCGCTGGACCGGCCGCTGCCCGCCGAGGCCCGGCGGCGCGGCGTGCCGGTGATCGCCGAGGTCGAGCTCGCCTTCCCCTTCCTGAACGGCCCGGTGGTGGCGATCACGGGGAGCAACGGCAAGAGCACCACCACGGCGATGACCGGCGACATGCTGCGCGCCGCGGGGGTGCCGGTGGAGGTCTGCGGCAACATCGGCGAGCCGCTGACCGGCAAGGTGGAGGGGGCGCCCGGGCGGGTCTTCGTGGTCGAGCTGTCGAGCTTCCAGATCGAGGGGATCGTCACCTTCAAGCCGCAGGCGGCGGCCCTGCTCAACCTCTCGGAGGACCACCTCGACCGCTACGGCTCTCTCCAGGCCTACGCGGACGCCAAGCGCCGCCTGTTCCGCGACCAGGACGGCGCGGACGTCGCCGTGCTCAACGCCGACGACCGCGAGACGCTGCGTCTGGAGACCCGCGCCCACCGCCGACTCTTCTCCAGGAATCAGCGGGTATTGGATGGCTGCTACGCCGATTCGGACGGCCGGGTGATCGAGGTCTCCCCCGGCTCGCACGACCGCGAGCTGTTCCACGCGGCGGACGTGCCGCTCGCGGGTGTGCAGAACCTTGAGAACGCCATGGCGGCGGCGCTGCTCGCCCGCGCCGTGGGCGTCGAGCCGGCGGCGATCCGCGCCGGGCTTCAAGGCTTTCAGGGGCTGCCGCACCGGCTGCAGAAGGTGGGCGAAGCCAACGGCGTCGCCTTCTACGACGACTCCAAGGGGACCAACCCGGGCGCCACGATGAAGGCGATCGAGGGGTTCGCCGACGGCACCGTCCACCTCATCCTCGGCGGCCGCAACAAGGACGCCGACTTGGCGACGCTGACGCCGATGGTCCGCCGCAAGGCCCGCCGCGCCTATCTGATCGGCGAGGCGGCCGAGGAGCTCGCGGCGGCCCTCGACGGCGCCGTGCCCGTCGAGCGCTCCGGGACTCTCGACCGCGCCCTGGCTGCCGCCGCGGCGGCGGCGCGGCCGGGCGACGCCGTGGTGCTGTCGCCCGCCTGCGCCAGCTTCGATCAGTTCAGGAACTTCAACCACCGCGGCGACGTCTTCCAGGCGCTGGTGCGGGACACGATCGGAGCCGCGAATGGCTAAGAAGCTCGCCTTCGACAAGGTGCTCTTCACCATCGTGGTGCTGCTGATGTTCTTCGGCCTGGTGATGGTTTTCTCGGCCAGCTCGGCGATGGCGCGCGACGGCGGCATCAACCGCTTCCTGATCAAGCAGGGGGTCTCCGCCGCCCTCGGCCTCGCGCTGATGGCCTGGCTGATGCACGTCGACTACCGCCGGCTGCGCAACCCGACGGTGATCTACACCCTGCTCGGCGTCTCGCTGGTGCTGCTGGTCGGCGTGCTCTTCTCGCCGCAGCTCAACGCCACCCGCCGCTGGTTCTTCATCGCCGGCGTGTCGATCCAGCCCTCGGAGCTGGCGAAGCTGGCGCTGATCCCCTTCCTCGCCTACCAGATCGAGCGCAAGGAGGAGCGGGTCAGCGAGCTCTCCTTCCTGCTGCCGGCCGCCTTCTTCACCGTGCTGACGGCGGCGCTGATCCTGCTTGAGCCGGATATGGGGACGGCGGTGCTCCTCTGCGCCACGTTCTTCATGATGATCTTCCTCGCCGGCCTCTCCTGGCGCTACATCGTGGCCGCGCTGGCGCTGGTGCCGCCGGCCCTGATCGCCCTGGTGATGATGGCGCCCTACCGCCGCGCCCGCCTGTTCACCTTCCTCGACCCCGAGCGCGATCCGCTGGGCAACGGCTTCCAGGCCTTGCAGTCGCTGATCGCCGTCGGCTCCGGCGGGGTGTTCGGGCTCGGCCCCGGCAAGAGCGTGCAGAAGCTCTTCTTCCTCCCCCATCCGGAGTCGGACTTCATCTTCTCGATCGTCGCCGAGGAGCTCGGCATGATCGGCGCCCTCGCCCTGGTGGCCGCCTTCGGCATCCTGGCCTGGCGCGGGCTGCGCGCCGGCGCCAAGGCGCCCGACGCCTTCGGCCGCTACCTCGGCTGGGGGCTCACCGGCGTCCTCGTGATGCAGGCGCTGATCAACGTCAGCGTCACCATCGCCCTCCTCCCCACCAAGGGGATCCCGCTGCCGTTCATCTCCTACGGCGGCTCGTCGCTGGTGGTGACCCTGTGCATCTGCGGCGTCCTCCTCAACGTGTCGCAGCACGCATGATTGGTGAAGAACTGGATTATGGAATGGCGACGACCAGCGCTCCCCTCCACGTCCTGCTCGCCGGCGGCGGCACGGGCGGCCACGTCTTCCCGGCGCTCGCGGTGGGCGAGGAGCTGCGGACCCGGGGGTGGCGCGTGAGCTTCGTCGGCATGGCCGGAGGGATGGAGGAGCGGCTGGCCGGCGAGCGCGGCCTCCCCTTCCATGGCCTGGCGGCCAGACCGCTGGTGGGGCGCGGCCTCTTCGGCAAAGCGCGGGCGCTGGCCACCCTGGCGGGATCGACCCTGGCGGCGCGGCGGCTGGTCGGCGAGATCAACCCGAGGGTCGTCCTCGGCACCGGCGGCTACGTCTCGGCCCCGGCGGTGCTCGGCGCTCGCCTGGCGCGGCGGCCGGTGCTGTTGCTGGAGCCCAACGGCCACGCCGGCGTCGCCAACCGCTGGCTGTCGCGCTTCGCAACCGCCGCCTGCGTCGTCTACCGCGAGACGATCGCCGATCTCAAGTGCCCCTGCTGGATCACCGGCGTGCCGGTGCGCGCCGCCTTCTTCGACGTCCCCGCCGATCTGCCCCCCCTGGACTCGCCGCGCCTGCTGGTGCTCGGCGGCAGCCAGGGGGCGAAGCAGATCAATGAGGCGATGCCGGCGGCGGCGGCGAGGCTGATCGCGCGGTTCCCCGCGATCCGCATCACCCATCAGGCCGGAGCGCGCAACCTGGAGGAGGCGCGGGCGGCCTATGCGCGGGAGGGCGTCGGCGCTCCCCACGTCGAAATCGTCCCCTTCCTCGACGATGTCGCCGGCGCCATGGCGGCGAGCCACCTGCTGGTCTCGCGCGCGGGAGCCATCACGCTCGCCGAGATCTGCGCCGCCGGCCGCGCCTCGCTGCTGGTGCCGCTGGCGATCTCCAAGGGGCACCAGGTCGAGAACGCCCGGCTGCTCGCCGCGGCCGGCGGCGCAGAGATGATCCCGTCCAATGAGCTGTCGGCCGATAGCCTCGCCGGCCGGCTGGAGGCGCTGCTCGCGGATGGCGACCGCCTCGCCGCCATGGGGCGCTCGGCGCGGACCCTGGCGCGTCCGCGCGCCGTGGCCGACATCGCCGACCGCGTCGAGGAGCTGGGACGGAACGCGGGAGGGAACGGCTGATGTTCAACCGCTTCACCGACCTCTCGCGCATCCACTTCGTCGGCATCGGCGGCGCCGGCATGAGCGGCATCGCCGAGATCCTCCTCGAGTACGACCTCGAGGTGAGCGGCTGCGACCAGGCGCTGGGCGAGGCCACGCAGCGGCTGGCGGACATGGGAGCCCAGATCGAGCAGGGGCACTCGCCCGACCACCTGGAGGGGGTCGAGCTGCTGGTGACCTCCTCCGCCGTGGCCGACGACAACCCGGAAGTCCGCGAGGCGCGGCGGCGCGGCATCACCGTGGTGCGCCGGGCCGAGATGCTGGGCGAGCTGATGCGCCTCAAGTACGGCATCGCCGTCGCCGGCACGCACGGCAAGACGACCACCACCTCGCTGGTCGGCACCCTGCTGACCGATGCCGGGCTCGATCCGACCGTGATCGTCGGCGGCCGGCTGCGCCTCCTCGGCACCGGCGCCCGCCTGGGCAAGAGCGACTACCTGGTGGCCGAGGCGGACGAGTTCGACCGCAGCTTCCTGCGGCTGACCCCGGTGATCGCCGTGATCACCAACATCGACCGCGACCACCTCGACACCTACGGCACCCTGGAGGCGATCCAGGAGGCCTTCGTCGAGTTCGGCAACCGCGTCCCCTTCTTCGGCCGCCTGATCGTCTGCCTCGACGACGCCAACGTCCAGAAGGTGCTGCCGCGGATGGCCGACCGCCGCATCCTCACCTACGGGCTGTCGCCGCAGGCCGACCTCTCGGCGGTGAACGTCGAGCCCCACGCCGGCGGCAGCCGCTTCGGGGTGCGCCTGCGCTCCGACCGCCTGCTCGGCCGCGTCGACCTCGGCACCATCGCGCTGCCGATCCCCGGCCGCCACAACGTGCTCAACGCCCTGGCGGCGGTGGGCGTGGGGCTGGCGCTGCGGATCGATTTCGACACCATCACCCGCGCCCTCGCCGGCTTCGAGGGGGTGCACCGCCGCTTCGAGCAGGTCGGCACCTGGCGGGGCGCCGCCGTGGTCGACGACTACGCCCACCACCCCACCGAGGTCGAGGCCACGCTCCAGGCGGCGCGCCAGACCTTCCCCGAGGGAAGAGTGTTCGCCGTCTTCCAGCCGCACCTCTTCTCGCGCACCCAGGACCAGGCCGAAGAGTTCGGCCGCGCCCTGCTGGGCGCGGACATGGTCGTGGTCACCGACGTCTACCCCTCGCGCGAGCAGCCGATCCCCGGCGTCACCGGCGAGCTGGTGGTCGACGCGGCGCGGCACAGCGGGCACCGCAACGTTCACTACTGCCCGGCCTGGAAGGAAGCGCCGGCGCTGCTGCGCGACGAGGTCGGCGCCGGCGACGTCGTGATCACCCTCGGCGCCGGGGATATCAACCGGCTCGCCAGGGCGCTGGCCGACGAGGGGGCGAAGCGGTGAGCGCGACCGGCACCGTCTCCACCGTCTCGGTGCTACCGCCCGGCGCCGGCGGCCGCGTGCTCGACTTCCGCCGCCGCGGCACCCCGCCGCGCCGCCGCCGCAAGAGCCTGCTGGTCAAGCTCCTGAAGCCGCTCGCCGCCGCCGCCGGGCTGGTGGCGCTGCCGGTCGGCGTGGTCGCCTGGGTGCTCACCGCGCCCCTCTTCCGGCTGCGCGAGATCGACGTCCGCGAGCTCAAGGGCTCGCCCGGGCGCGTCCCCGCCGCCGCGGTCCGCCAGTCGCTGGCGCCCCTCCAGGGGAGGAACCTGGTGCGCCTGTCGCTCGCCGACGCCGAGGCGCGGGTGCGGAGCAACCCCTGGATCGCCTCGGTCGAGATCGCCAAGGATCTCCCGCACGGCCTGCGGGTGCGCGTCTCCGAGCGCAAGCCGATCGCCCTGCTGCTCGCCGGCAGCGACCTGGTCTTTGCCGACGCCGACGGCCGTGCCATCGCGCCGGTCGCCACCCCCGCCGAGCTGGAGGCGGCGCGCAAGGCCGGACTGTTGGTGGTGAGCTTCCGCGGCGCGCCGCACCCCAACGGCATGGCCGCCGCGCTCAAGGTGGCGGCCGAGGTCGGCCGCGTCGAGCCGAACTGGTCGGCGAAGCTGGCGCAGATCGAGGTGCTGGGCGAGGAGGACTTCCGGCTGCGCACCGACGCGCTCCCCTTCCCGCTGCTGGTGAAGGGGGGAGAGGTGGCCCCCAAGCTGCAAAGGCTGGTGACGCTGCTGCCGGAGCTCGCGCGCCGTTACCCGAAGATCGAAGCGGTGGACCTGCGCTTCTCGCGCCGGATCGTCGTGCAACCCGCAAATTCTGTTCCGTCCTCCCCCGGGAGCGGCGGAGCTGGAGCTTAGAGCCAACTTTTTTCGAGAGGGTCAGCTATGGCCAAAACGGAACCTTACTTCGTCGGTATCGACATCGGGTCCTCCAAGGTGGGGGTCCTCATCGGCCAGCGCGACGACAAGGGGGGCATCGAGGTCGTCGGCAAGGGGCTGGCCCCGAACCGCGGCACTCGCAAGGGGAACATCGTCAACGTCGAAGCCACTGTCGAGGCCCTCAAGGCGGCGAGCGAGGAGGCCGAGGTGATGGCCGGCGTGGAGATCTCCCGCGCCTACGTCGGCGTCGCCGGCGCCGACATCCGGAGCGTCAACTCGCGCGGCATGGTCAGCGTCGCCCGCAAGGACCGCGAGATCACCCGCCAGGACATCCAGCGCGTGCTCGAAGCGGCGCAGTCGGCCGCTCTTCCCTCTGACCGCGAGATCCTGCACGCCATCCCGCAGGAGTTCATCGTCGACGAGCAGGGAGGGATCGACGATCCTCTCGGCATGCTCGGCACCCGCCTGGAGGTGATGGTCCACTTGGTGACCGGCAATATCACCCGCTCGCGGACCCTGCTGACCAGTGTCAACCGCGCCGGCATCGAGGTCATCCAGATGGTCTTTGAGCCGCTCGCCACCGCCGAGGCCGTGCTCACTCCCGACGAGCGCGAGCTCGGCGCCCTGCTGATCGACGTCGGCTCCGGCACCACCGAGTACGCCCTCTTCTGCGAAGGGGAGATCCAGTACAGCGCCGTCGCCCCGATCGGCGCCGGCCACTTCACCAACGACCTCGCGATGGTGCTGCGCACCCCGTTCGCCGAGGCCGAGCGGATCAAGGTCAAGCAGGGGTGCTGCCTGCCCAGCATGGTCACCGACGACGAGGGGATCGCCGTCCCCACCGTCGCCGGCGGCACCTCGCGAATCGTGCCGCGGCGCGAGCTCTGCGAGATCCTGCAGCCGCGCGCCGAGGAGCTGTTCACCATGATCCGCGAGGACTTCAAGCGCCACGCCTCCGACGAAGGGCTGCGCGGCGGCGTCATCCTCACCGGCGGCGGCGCCCAGCTCGACGGCCTGCTCGAAATGAGCGAGCAGATCTTCGACGCCGGCGTGCGCTACGGCCTGCCGCGCGGCTTGGGCGGCCTCGTGGACGTGATCAGCAGCCCGACGTGGGCGACCGCTTCCGGGCTCCTGCTCTACGCGCGCAACGCCGAGGAGAGCCAGAACAAAGTGCAGAAGAAATCGGGTTTCAGCGTGCGCGGGATGGTGGGAAGCCTGCGCGGTATGTTCTCCGATCTGCTTTAGAATCAGGACGACTCAAAAGGGGGTAAGCATGATTCTCTTCGAAGACCAGGACGGACCGGGAAACGGCAAGGACAAGCCGCTCCGCGTCCAGGCGGTCGCGGACTCGACGCCCGCCCGCATCAAGGTCATCGGCGTCGGAGGCGGCGGCGGCAACGCCGTGAACCGCATGATCGACGCCCAACTGCGCGGCATCGAATTCATCGCCGCCAACACCGACCTCCAGGCCCTGGCCAAGTGCCGCGCCCCGATCAAGCTGCAGATCGGCCACATGCTCACCAAGGGCCTCGGCGCCGGCGCCGATCCCGAGCAGGGACGCAAGGCCGCGCTCGAAGATACCGACCGCATTCTCGAGGTCCTCGAAGGGGCGGACATGGTCTTCCTCACCGCCGGCCTCGGCGGCGGCACCGGCACCGGCGCCGTGCCGGTCATCGCTTCGCTGGCGGCCGAGATCGGCGCGCTCACCGTGGCCGTGGTCACCAAGCCGTTCGGCTTCGAAGGGCGCCGCCGTCTCCAGTACGCCGAGCGCGGCGTCGAGGAGCTGCGCAGCGCCGTCGACACGCTGATCACCATCCCCAACGAGCGGCTGCTCAACTTCGTCGAGCGCGGCACGCCGCTCTTCGAAGCCTTCCGCATCGCCGACGACGTGCTGCGCCAGGCGGTGCAGGGGATCAGCGATCTGATCACCATTCCGGGCGAGGTCAACGTCGACTTCGCCGACGTGCGCACGATCATGACCGGCATGGGCATGGCGCTGATGGGCACCGGCATCGCCAAGGGCGAGCACCGGGCGCTCGAAGCGGCGCAGCGGGCGATCTCCTCGCCGCTGCTCGAGGAGACCTCGATCCAGGGCGCCCGCGGCGTGTTGATCAACATCTCCGGCGGTCACGACCTGACGCTCCATGAGGTCGCCGAAGCCGCGCGCATCATCTCCGACTCGGTCGATCCGGACGCCAACATCATCTCCGGCATGGTGATCGATCCCGCGCTCGAGGACGCGATGAAGGTGACCGTAATCGCCACCGGCTTCGACCGCGCCGGCGAGGACCGTCCGCGGATGCCCGTATCGGTGTCGTACTCCACGAGCCGCTCGACGCCCGTCCCCGCGCCCAGCCTGGCCGCGATGCCGATGATGCAGGAGCGGGAGCGCACCGAGCGCGAGGAGCCCGCCGAGAAGACCGCCGCCGACGTGCCCTTCTACCGCAAGGCGATCGCGCACATCCGCGGCGACGATCCGAACGGCTTCGGCCCCAACTGGTCGAACGTCGACGACTACGACATCCCGACCGTGCTGCGGAAGCAGATGGACTAAGGACGAGCCTCACTCCGTGCCGCCGCATCCCCCCGCCAGCCGTTGGGTCGGGAGGTCGGGTGGGGCTCCGTCTTCGTCAGCTCAACAAGACCACGGATCTGGTCATATACTCACTGCATGTCCGCCGCCGATCAACCCCAGTCCGGGGAGCCCCTGCACTTTCCATTGCTGCATAAGGTGGTCATCCAGGACTACAAGAGCATCCGCCAGTGCCAAGTCGAACTGGGTGTGCTGACCTTGCTGGTTGGTAGGAATGGCTCTGGGAAGAGCAATTTTCTGGATGCCTTGCGCTTCGTGGCGGACAGTCTGCGGACTTCTCTTGACCAAGCTGTACGGGCAAGGGGCTCCGTTCATGACATCCGACGCCGAGGCGCACTGGGCTTCTCGATAAGCTTGCAGTTTTCGATTCCAGGTTGGCCTTTCGCCACCTATGCCTTCGCGATCAGGGGAACCTCAGCAGTCTCTTTTGAGGTCACGGTAGAGTATCTTAAGATCGCTTCGAAGTCCGGGGAAATCATCGCCAACTACGTAGTCGAATCCGGGAAAGTCGTCCAATCTTCTGTCAAAAACCCTCCTGCCGCACAGGCTGACCGCCTCTATCTCGTGAGCGCGTCGGGCTTACCCGAATTTCGACCGGTGTACGACGCGCTCTCGTCGATGGCCTTTTACGACTTCAACCCCGAAGCGATGAGGGGTTTTCAGTCTCCCGATTCCGGCGAGTCGCTCCGCAGAGACGGTAGCAATGTCGCCAGTGTCGTGGCCCGACTGGGTGAGGAGCAACCCCATCTCCTCGAACGGATCACTCAGTACATGGGCGCCATCGTGCCAGGGTTAGGTAAAATTGAAAGGGTCTCCCTGGGTCCGGTCGAGACTCTCAAATTTACGCAGACGACCGGCCAGCCGCTGTTTCCACACGAGTTCTTCCTTTGGAACATGTCGGACGGAACTCTGCGGGCCCTAGGAGCCCTGGTCGCCGCATTTCAGTTTGCCGGACGCGAGAAGGTGGCCAATCTTATCGGGATCGAAGAGCCGGAAAGCTCGCTTCATCCCGCCGCGACCGCCGTCTTGATGGACGCCCTCCGGGAAGCGTCTTCGCGGACTCAGATCCTGATCACCAGCCACAGCCCGGATATGTTGGATCAACTTGATTTGGACAGCGAAGTACTGCTCGCCGTCTCCTCCGCGGAAGGCGTGACCGAGGTGGCTCCCATCGATCAAGCCAGCTTGAGGATCATCAGGGATGACCTCTTCTCGGCGGGGGAGTTGCTGCGCCAGGACCAACTCGTGCCCGATCCCGAGGACTTGGCGCGACAGGAGCGAGGGTCCCAGGAGCTCATGCCAGGAGATGCAGCCGATTGAGCCGACTTCGCATCTATCCAATCGTCGAGGGCCATGGAGAGAACAAGGCGATTCGAATTCTTCTCCAGCGGATCTGGGCCGAGCTCCTCGGCGGTGAATATGTCGACGTGCTGACGCCGTTCCGTGGAAAGAGATCGAAGCTGATTCAACCCTCTGAGTTGGCCCGCGTCCTGGATGTTGCGGTAGAGAAGCTGCAGACTGGCAGATCGAAGGACCCCGCTCTGATTTTGGTTCTTCTTGACGCCGACGACGATCTTCCCTGTGTCCTGGGACCCCAACTCCTGAGTTTGGCCCAGACTGCCCGATCCGACGCAGATGTCTCCTGCGTGATTGCGAATGTGGAGTATGAAACCTGGTTCGTCGCTGCGGCGAAGTCTTTAGCAAAGTTCTTGACCTTGGCGGATGAGTCCTCGATCCCGAGCGACCCAGAGGGCGCTCGCCAAGGCAAGGGCTGGATTCAAAGAAACTTCCGAAGCATCAAGTACAGTGAGACGATCGATCAGCCTGCGATGACCCGCGCAATGGATCTCGCCCTCTGTAGGCAAAGGTCCCCTTCCTTCGACAAGCTATGCCGCGAGCTCGAAGCCCGGCTTGCAAGGAGCACCAATGATTTCTAACCGAATTGAGCGCCACCTTCGCCGGACCCTGCCGCTCCTCCTGCTCGTCTTCCTCGCCGCGCCCGTCTTCGCGCTGGATGAGATCTATCTCGTCCGCCACGCCGAGAAGGCGGAGTTCTGGCCGGCGGACCACAATCTCGATGTCTTTCAGCCGCTCTCCTCGGCCGGCCTCGCGCGGGCCGAAGCGCTCGCGGCCCGCCTCAAGACGGCTGGGATTGCCGCCATCTACACCAGCCGCACGACCCGGACGATCGAGACAGGCGCGCCCCTTGCTCACGACACGCACATCGACATCACCGCCGACGACGCGTCGACCAAGGCCGAGGAGATGTCCTCGTTCCTGGCGCTGCTGCGCCAGAAGCACGCGGCGGACCGGGCTGTCCTGATCGTTGGCCACTCGAACACGGTTCCCGAGCTTCTCGTTCATCTCGGAGCCAAGGCGGACTGCTTCCAGCGACTGGGGATCACCGGTGAGCCGGGGAGCCTGCTGGTCGAAGGGTATGAGGGTATGTGGAAGGTCGATCTGAAGAAACAGGGATGCGACGCGATCGCGCGCGTCGCGCCGTAGGACCCGGACCATCCAGACCTGGGCGTGACTCATTCGCCCCACGGAGCGCGCCTCCTGCACCGAGATTCGAGTGCTCGCACCGCGGTCCGGGAGACGCATACCGCGGGGCGCGTGATCCAGGCTCTGGGGCGCCTCACTCAGACCGCGGCGTGAGACTCTCGCCCGCGAGGCGAGGACCCAAACCGCGATCCAGGTGATCCGTCCCTCGCTGTGGATGCCGCAAATCCCGGGGCGAATGCATCAAACTCCGGGGCGAAAGGCTCAATTCGTGGCCGCTTGGCGTTTCTCGTCTTGATCGGGCTTTCAACCCCGCGGACGCCAGACGAGCTCGGGCCGCACGCGGTGCCGGCTCAGCCGCGAATAGACCTCCGTGCCGCGGGGATCGATCTCGTTGGTGTCGAGCTCATAGACATCCTCGATCTCCACGAGTTGCCAGCGGATCATTTCCCCGTCCGGGTTGAGGTAGGGCTCGGCGTAGGATTCCCACTCGCGCTTGAGCCGCCGCTCCGCGTCTTCGAACGAGAAGGCGCGGACGAGCACGATCCGGTCTTCCATCGACATCAGGCCGTCGATCTGGCCCTCGACTTGGATGGCGACCCGGCCGCGGACGGCGAAGAAGGAGAGCTGCCGCGGCGCCCGCTTCCTCCGCAATCCATGGATCTTCTCCACGAAGACACTGGAGAGGTCGGGATACCGCAGGATTTCCGGCAGGTGGCGAGCCGCGAGCGTGGAATCGGAGGTCCAGGGGAGGTTCTTCCCGCGCGGCACGATCGCGGTTCCCGGCCAGCGGGAACGGACCCTCTCGAGCGCCTGGCTCAGGAATTCATGGAGCCATGCGTTCCTCTCTTTCGGCGGCAGGGGAAAGAGAGGCTTGAAGTCCGGCCGGTGGAGCGAGATTGAAACCTCGACCGGCCTCTCGCCGAGCCGGCGCAGATCGCCGAGCTTGAGCCGGTAGTCTTCGAGGCCCGACAGAATCGCTCTCATGCCGGGATTCTATCGGAGTCACCCCGGCGGCCGCGGCACGTAGCTGTCCGGTCCGACCCGCCGGGTTTCGATGACGTCGGGATCGGGGGGCGCTCCCAGGTGGAAGACGCGGGCGGCGATCCAGGCGAGGCTGAGGGTGGGGATGGGCGCGGAGATGGGGATCAGCGCCTCGATGGTGGCGACGTTGCGCAGCGCCTGGAGGCCGAAGCGGTTGAGGATGTACCAGATGATCGGCGCCGAGAAGACGTCGAGCGCGAGGTCGAGGAGGTCGAGGCCGACCACGAGCGAGAAGGGCACCGCGCGCACGGTGGTGAAGAAGTCCGCGTTCGGCGGCACCCGCAGGCGGACGCGGCGGAGCGCCCGGAACGCCCAGGCCAGGACGATCGCGGCGAGGATCAGCGCCACCACCGCGACGACGCCCAGCACCTTGAGCACGGCTCCCCAGTCCACGGTCATATTCGGGTTCAGGTTCATAGGGCTCCTCTCTGCAAGATCCATGATAGCCCTCAGGCGTCGATCCTGCATGGCCCCTCCGGCCGGAGGAACGAGGCATGCCCACGCCCCGGCAGGACATCCAGGAAAGCAGATACCCGAGCGGCTCTCGAGCGGGACGTGCGGGAGACACCGCCCTGGCGGTCTTCTGTGCCGCCGGCCTGCTGGCCTGCGCGGTCCTGGCGCGGCCGAAAAAGAAGGCCTCGCGGCCACCCCGCCCGAAGACGGACGGGGGCGAGGCCATTCGCGGGGGCGAGGCGAGCCGCACGAGCCGTGATCGGCACGACATATCTCGGACTGAGGGGAGTACCAACATGAAGGGCAAATCGGGATTCGGTCTGGTCAAGGAGACGTTCACGGAGTGGCTGGACGACGGCGCTCTCGATCTGGGGGCGGCTCTCGCCTACTACGCGATTTTCTCGCTGGCCCCGCTGCTGCTGATCGTGATCGCGGTCGCCGGGCTCGTCTGGGGGCGCGAGGCGGTCCAGGGTCAGCTCGTAGACCAGTTGCGGGGGCTGGTCGGAGAGCAGGGAGGGCAGGCGATCCAGACGATGATCGCCAACGCCGGCAAGCACGGCTCGGGCGTGCTCGCCACGATCGTCGGGGTGGTGACGATCCTGTTTGGCGCCACCGGGGTCTTCGTGCAGATCCAGACCTCTCTCGACAAGATCTGGAACGTCGAGCCCAAGCCGGGCGCCGGGATCTGGGGCTTCGTCAAGACCCGCATGCTCTCGTTCGGCATGATCCTGGGGATCGGCTTCCTGCTGCTCGTCTCGCTGGTGGTGACCACGGCGGTGTCGGCGGTCGGCGCCTGGGCGACCGGTCTGCTGCCGGCCGCCAAGGTGCTGGTCGAAGGGGGCACCTTCGTCGTCTCCTTCGCTCTCATCACCCTGCTCTTCGCGATGATCTACAAGGTGCTGCCCGACGTGGAGATCGGCTGGCGCGACGTGTGGATCGGGGCGGCCGCCACGGCGTTGCTGTTCACCGCCGGCAAGTTCCTGTTCGGCCTCTACCTGGCCAAGAGCAGCGTCGCCTCGACCTACGGCGCCGCCGGGTCCCTGGTGATCGTGCTGCTCTGGATCTATTACTCGGCGCAGATCCTCTTCCTGGGCGCGGAGTTCACGCAGGTCTACGCGAGCCACTACGGATCGAACATCCGTCCGAGCGCGCACGCGGTGCCGGTGGTGCGCAAAAAGGAGGAGGCGAGCGCTCGCGAGTGGCCCCCGGCGAAGGACAAGGGGACAGGGCGGCGAGCGTGAGACGGCGCCGTGCCGGCATGGCCTGCGCCGCCTTGGCACTCGTCCTCGGAGTCGCCGCGGCACCTGACAGCCGGCCAGTGGTGTGGAAGAAGCTCGACGAGCGCGAGCTGGGCTACCTTCAGCGGCAACTGGCCCGGATCCGCGGCTGGGAGGGGCGGCCGGCCAGCGACGGTCCGCAGCCGCTGGCGACCGGCGCTCTGGCGGCGGCGGCGCTGGCCTCCCAGGGCGGACCGGAGGCGCCGAGGCTGCGCGGGGACGCGGCCCGCCTCGCCTCCGGCGCGCTCGACCACTGCCCTCGCTGGACCACCAACCAGTGCGCGCGGGCTCAGCTCCCTCTCGAACGGCTGGCGCTGCAATATCCCGATCTGCTGCCGCCCGATCTGCTAGCCCGTCTGCGGTCGAAGGTCTCGAACGGCGCGCCGCCGCCGGGCGAGGGGCAGGTCCGCGATCCCTGGTCGTTCTCCGACACCGAGAACCAGCGGATGATCGCCATGGCGCGCAGCCTGGTCGGACAGGTCGTGGCGGGGACTCCGGACTCCCCCGTCGCGAAAGGCTGGGGGGCGTACGCGGAGGCTTTTCTGACGGCGCACGACCGCGACGGCTGGTATGAGGCGGAGAGCCCGGGGTACATGGCGCTGTCGATCACCGCCCTGCTCCAGCTCGCCGATTTCGCGCCGCAGCCGGCGGTGCGCGAGCTGGCGCGCCGGAATCTCGACGTTCTGTTCACCACCTGGGCGCAGGAGCAGGTAGGGGGCTATCCGGCGGGGCCGAAGGTGCGCACCTCGGCCGTCTGGGCGCTCAGCCGCCAGAGCAGCCCGTGGCAGTCGTGGGCCTGGCTGGCGGCCGGCATCGGCGATCCCGAGGAGATCAATTTCGCCGATCGCGCCGAGCTGCCGGTCAGCCGCTACAAGATCCCCGAGGGCGCCGTGCGTCTGCTGGCCGACCGGCGCCGGCAGCCTCCCTACGAGATTCGTGCGCAGCGGAAGATCCTGCACTCGAAGCGCCGCCCCTACAACGCCGCGCTCTACGCCTATGCGACGCCGGACTACATCCTGGGCGCCTCGCAGTCGGTGGGCGGGCTCGGCCTGCGCGTCTCCGGCGGGCAGGAGATCGTGGCGACGCTCTACGCGGAGAGCCCGGCCTTCGCTCCCCTCTATCTCTGGAGCCGGACGCGGACGCCGGACAGCGACGACGGCGAGCAGCTCAACACGCTCGATCAGGCGGCGGCGAGCCGGAACGTCGTGCTCGCCCGCCTCGACACGCCGGGGGCGGGGACCGGCCACGCGTTCCTCTCGGCGCCCTGGGGGACTCCGGAGGCGATCGGCGACGTGGTGGTGGCGCGCTGCGGCGACGCCTACGTGGCCCTGGTCACCCAGGGTGGCTGGGAGCTGGCGCCGGCGGTCGAGAAGTATCCGGACTATTACGGGCTGGGGAAGAAGCGGCGGACCGACCTCGCCGGCTCGTGGGTGGCGGTGCCGCGCCGGCAGCCAGCGAGCGTGGCGCTGGTGGCGGGGCGGCGCGCCGAGAACGGCGATTTCGCCGATTGGAAGAAGGGGCAGTCGGGAGCTCGCCTGACGGTAGGCGAGGACGGCGCGACCCGCTTCACCGGCGCCGGTGGCGCGCGCTCCGACTTCCTTCCCGGCCGCAAGGCCACGTTCGCGGGTCAGGGCGTGGAAGCGGCGGCGTATCCGCGGATGGCATCGCCGTTCCTCGCCGGCTCCGCCTCCGGGAGCTGGTCGTTCTCGTTCGAAAAGGTTTTGCCGGTTCCCGCCGCCAAAGAAAAGGGGGCGCCGGAGCGCCCCCTTTCCTCCCAGCGTTGAGAACGGAGCCTAGAAGCGGATCCGCACGCCGAGCTGCGCCAGGCGCTGCTCGCCCTGCAGGGGATCGCCCGCGAAGGCGGTGGGCTTGATCCCGGTCGGATTGCCGGCGGAATCGAACGTCACGGTGTAGCTCGAGGGGTTCTTCTCGTTGAAGAGGTTGAACACCTCGGCGATCAGCTCGAGGCCGACCGGTCCGACCGTGAAGGTCTTGGACAGCCGGAGATCGAGCTGCGAGAACGAGTGGGTCCGCACGGAGTTGACGGAGCCTCCGGGCAGCAGGTCGAAGCGGAAGCCGTCGCCGTTCGGATCGTTGGTGGAGTAGATGGTGGCCGGCGTCGCCGAGTGATACCGGAAGATGCCGTCGACGTTGACTCCCCACGGGCCCTGGTAGACGGCGCTCAGGGTGAGGCGGTGGCGGGCGTCCGTGTTGAGCGGCCCGATGCAGGCGCCGCACAGCGGGTTGAGCGGGTTGGCCGAGACGTCGCGGGCACCGCGCAGGGAGGGCTCGTAACCGGTGTCGGTCAGGCGGAACTCGTCGGCGCCGGCGAGCACGTTGCCGGTGACCTTTGAGTAGGTGTAGAAGCCGAGGATCTCCAGCTTGTCGGTCGCCCGGGCGCGGAAGCTGAAGTTGCCGCCGTCATAGTCCGCCTTGCCGTTGCCGACCCAGAGGCGGAAGTTGCCGAACTGCGGGAAGCGGTGCTCCCCGGTGGCCGGATCGATCGGGTTGGCGCGGAAGCGGAAGGGGATGTCGCGGTAGGCGATGTCCACCCCTTCGAGGTTGACGCCCAGCCAGTCGTTGACCTGCCAGGAGTAGCCGAGCGAGGCCTGCCGGGAGTAGGGGGTCGCGAGGGTCGGCGAGGCGACCTCGTTGGGCTGCGTCACGGCGAGGCCGGGGAGCTGGTTCGGCGGCAGCGGCTGGCCGGGACGGAAGAGACTGCCGTCCGGGTTGTGGATGCCGTTGGGGTCGTTGACGCTGTAGATCACGCCGTAGTTGGACTGCACGGACAGGGCGGGGAAGAGCACGGTGGCGTTGATGTAGGGGAAGTCGTAATACTTGCCCCAGCCGCCGCGCAGTAGCTGCTTGCCGTCGCCCTTGGTGTCGAAGGTGAAGCCGATCCGCGGCCCCCAGTTGTTCTTGTCGTTCGGCAGGACGCCGCCGCCGCCGTTCTTGAACGGTTGCAGGTACGACTCGTTGTACCGGGTCTGCGTGGAGAGCGTCTGCCAGATCGCATTGCTCCGCTGGTCGAGATCCAATCCCGAGTTGTAGTCGTAGCGCAGGCCGAGGTTGATGGTCAGCCGGTCGTTGAACAGCAGGTCGTCCTGGAAATAGCCGCTGTACTCCTTGACCGGCGTGCTCTGGCCGGCGAACCCGCCGTAGAAGGTGATCGCGGTCACCGGCGAGTTCACGTCGTCGCGGAGATAGGAGAACTGGCCGGTGGTGCCGGTGGTGGAGTCGCCGCTGAGGGTCGGCTCGTTGACGAAGTTGAAGCCAACCTTGAAGTTGTTGGCGCGCCCGCCGAGGGTGCGGGTGAAGCTGAAGTCGTCCTTGTACTGGTACTTCGTCTGGTTGGTGCTCTGCGGCGTATTGATGTTCTGGCCGCTGTGCGCGCCGGACGGGAAGTAGAGGTATGGAGCGGTGGAGTCGGCGGTGATCAGGTTGTTGAACTTGGTGTACTGGAAGACGAACTCGTTGAGGCTGTCGGCGCCGATCTGCAAGCTGTGGCCGGCGAGGAGTGAGCTGTACTTGTTGGTCACGGTGCCCAGCGAGTCGGGCGCCGAGAGCGAGCTCGCGCCGTACTTGTCGGTGTTCTTCTGATAGCCGTACCGGACCTGCAGGAACTGCTTGGGCGAAAGGTTGTCGGTGACCTTGGCGGTCAGCAGCTCATCCTTGAAGGGGATCGCGACCGACTTTCCCTGCAGGCTGGGGAACACCGGCTGGCCGTTGCCCGGATCGGTGTTGATCGTGTAGGAGGTCGAGCGGTCGGTCTTCTCGTACGTGGCGAAATAGTGCAGCTTGTCCTTGATGATCGGACCGCCCAGCGAGGCACCGTACTGCTTGCGATCATAGGGCTGCTTGCCGGAGCCCGCGACCTTCTCGGACTCGGTCTCCGAGTTCAGGCTGTCCTTGCGGAAGAAGCCCCAGGCGGCGCCGGAGATGTTGTTGGTGCCGGTCTTGGTCACCACGGTCAGCACGCCGCCGGTCGAGCGGCCGTACTCGGCCTTGTACTGCTGGGTCTGGATGTTGAACTCCTGGACGCTCTCCAGGTTGAAGTTCTGGAGGGCGCCGCCGATCGTGTCGTCGGTGTTGTCGCCGCCGTCCACCAGGAAGTTGACGTTGCGGCCGATGCCGCCGTTGAGCGCCACGGTGAGCTGCCCCGGCTTGGTGGGGTCGGAGTTGTAGTTGAGCGAGGTGCCGGGCGCCAGGACCGCGAGGTTGGCGAACTGGCGGCCGTTGAGCGGCAGGTTCTCGATCTGCTTCTGGTCGATCACCGCGCCGACGGCGGGCGTGGTCTGCACCAGCGGCGCCTCGGCCACGACGTTGATCGTCTCGGAGACCGTCGACGCGTTGAGGTCGAAGGTGATCTCGCGCTGGGTGGCGACGTTGATCGTGACGTTCTCGGAGGTGGCCGTGGCGAAGCCGTTGAGCTCCACCTGCACGGTGTAGTTGCCGGCGGGGAGGGAGGGGAGGCGGAACTTGCCGTCCGCCTCGCTGACCGTGTTGCGGGTGAGGCCGGTCTCCTTCTGGGTGGCGGTGATGGTGGCGCCCGGCAGCGCCGCTCCGGTCTTGTCCTGGACCTTCCCGATGAGGTTGCCGCCGGTGGTCTGCGCCTGCGCGGCCGGCAGCAGGGAGAGTCCCCAGGCCAGCGCGAGCAGGGCCGCGACCGCGAAATGGCGGAGCGCCGACATTGTCCTACGGTTCATGACTCGTCTCCTATGGATCGTACTGCAAATGAATCGATTCGCCTGTCGTCGTCGTATGGAACGGCGCGAGCCTCGCGAAGTTGCGTGGACCGCGAGAAAACGCGGAAATCAAGGAAGCGGCACGGCTGCGGACCCATCACCTCCTCTCGCCTCGCCCGCCCCCCGCGGTCCGGCTTTCCAGCCGGGCGAGGAGCTGTTGCGCGGCACGGCGCTGTTCGGAGAACTTCGGGTCCCCCACCGTCGCGGCGAGGAAATCCCGGTACGAGCTCTCGGCGGCGGGGCCATCCCCCGCGAGGTCCTGGGCGATGGCCCGGTTGAGCCGGACCTCGTGATATCCCGGGGCGAGAGCCAGAGCGCGTTCGAAATAAGGGAGTGCCTGTCGCGGCTGATCGCGCTCCACCGCCAGCGTTCCCAGGCCGTTGAGCGGCTCGGCGTAGCGCGGGGCGAGCGCGGCGGCGCGCTGGTAGGCGCTCACCGCGTCGTCGAGCTTGTGCTCCGCCCGCAGGGCGTTGCCGAGGTTGTTGAGGGCGGCGGCGTCGCGCGGATCGAGCGTGGCGGCGGCCGAGAACTCGCGCCGCGCCTCCTCGATCCGCCCCTCCCCGAGCTCGACGATCCCCAGGGTGTTGTGGGCCTCCGGCCGGGTGGCGTCGAGCTTCAGGGCGCGCTCGATCGCCTGCCGGGCCTCGGGCGTCTGGCCGGCCTCCTGGAGCGCCGAGGCGAGGTTGTACCAGGCCTCCGGGTCCTGCGGCGCGGCGGCGGCCGCCTGCCGGTAGAGCGGCAGCGCCTTGCCCGTCTCGCCGCGCTCGCGCCAGGCCGCCGCCAGCTTGCCGCGGAAGACCGGGTTCCCCGGATCGGCGGCCACCAGGGCCTCCAACTCGCTCGCCGCCCCCTTGGCGTCGCCGCCGGTCAGCCGCGTGTTGGCCTGCTCGAAACGCTGGAAGAGACCGGCCGCGGCCTGCGGGTCGAGGGCGCTCGCCGGCGTCGCGGCGGTCATCGGAGAGGCCGGCGCCGGCGCCGGTCCCGCCACATAGCCGAGGCTGGCCAGCTTGGCGCGGGTCTCGGCGTCGGCCGCCGGTACGGCCCCCTTGAGAGCGCTCGCCTCGATCGCGGCGAGCCGCTGGGCGAAGCCGCGGGCGGTGTCGTTCGAAGCGGCCTTGGCGGCCGGCGCCAGCAGGCTCGCGCTCTCCCGCGGATCGCGCCGCAGGTCGTAGAGCTCCGGCCGCGACGAGGAGATGTACTTCAAGCCGCGCCGGCGGAGCGCCGCCAGCGGGCTCCAGCCGAAGGTCGCGGGGTAGCGGGTCTCGGCGTAGACCTCGCTCTCGGCCGGCTCGCCGCCGGCCAGCAGGGTCCTGGAGAGGTCGCGGCCGTCGAGCGGGCCGGCGAAGGCCGCCCCAAGCAAGCCGGCGAGCGTCGGCGCGAGGTCGACGAGGCTCACCGGGGCGGCCACCACGCGCGGCTTCAACCCCCAGGGGGCGCGCAGCAGGAGCGGCACGTGCAGGGTCGGCTGGTAGAGCAGCAGGCCGTGCGTCAGCTCGCCGTGCTCGCCCAGGCCCTCGCCATGATCGGCTGCCACGGCGACGACGGTGCGATCGTCGAGCCCGCGGCTGCGCAGCGCCTCCAGCACCCGCCCCACCTGCTCGTCCACGCCCGAGACTTCGCCGTCGTAGGGGCGGCCGGGATGGCGCGCGGCCCACGCCGGCGCCGGCGTGTAGGGGGCATGGGCGTCGTAGAGGTGGATCCAGACGAAGAATGGGCGTTTATCCTCGGTCTCCAGCCAGGCGAGCGCGCGGTCGACCACCTCGCGTCCCGGCCGCTCCGCTTCCAGGGTGCGGCCGGCATTGGGATCGCGCACGATCTCGTCGTCGTAGACCTCGAAGCCCGGCTTCAGGCCGAAGCGGTGGTCGAGCACGAAGGCGCCGATGAAGGCGCCGGTGCGGTAGCCCGCGGCGGCGAGCAGAGTGGCGAGGGTGGCGGTGCCGGGGCGTAGCGCACCGGCGCCGTTGTTGCGCAGACCGTGGTGGAGCGGCAGCAGGCCGGTCAGCAGGCTGGTGTGGGAGGGGAGCGTCAGCGGCACGGCCGAGGAGGCGTCGGCGAAGCGGAGCCCCTCCGCGGCCAGGCGGTCGAGCGCGGGGGTGATGGCCTGGCGGTCGCCGTAGCACCCCAGGTGATCGGCGCGCACGGTGTCGAGCGTGACCAGCACGAGGTTCGGATGCGCGGGAGCCCCTGGCGCGCGGGACGCGCGCGAGCATCCGCCCGTCCCGAGACCGACGATCCCGAGCAGGAGAAGGGGGAGGAGCGCGCGGACGGGCGCTCTCCGGGCGGGCGTTGCCGATCTGGCGTTAAGCAATCAAAAAACTGCCCTCAACAGGAGTTACCGGCGAAGGATAACGGAATCCTGTCCAAGGGAAAAGGACCCCTCACCTCCCCGGCCCTCCTCTCCCAGCCCTCCGCCCGCCCTTCCGGGGAGAGGAGGGAGAAATAAACACCTTCGGTTTGTCATCAAGAGATGTAGCCCCCCTCTCTCCCCGGCGGGGTGGGTGGAGGGCTGGGAGAGAGGGGTTGGGGGAGTGAGGGGCTCGACTGCGATAGGATGGGATGGGACTCCAGAGTCAGGAGGCATCGGATGACCAACAGTTTTGAAGAGGCTCGGGGACAGCGCAACTGGCTGGAACGGCTGGGCGCGGCGATCCCCGGTTATCGTGGATTTCAGGATCGCGAGCTGCGGCGCGACGTCGACCGCACCTTGCGCGAGCACCTGGCCGCCGAGTTGGGACGGCTGAAGGGGCTGCTGCGCGACGTCTCGCGCGGCTATGTGGACGCCGGCAAGCTGGGCGCCCTCAATGGTTTCGACCGGCTCGACCGGCAGCTCGACGGGCTCTCCCAGGCGATCCGGTTCAGCGACTACGGCGCCAGCGGTCTGTTCGACGCGGTGAAGATCGGCGAGCCGGAGCTGCAGCGGCTCTATGAGTTCGACGGCTCGGTGGTGAACGACCTGGCGCAGCTCGAAAGCGAGATCGCGGCCTTGCCGACGGCCGGCGGGGACGATCCCGCGCCGGCGCTCGACCACCTGCTCCAGGAGGTGCGGGCACTCGACGGCAAGTGGCGGCAGCGCGAACAGGTGATCAGCAACGCGGTACAGGGCGCGCAAGGATAGGAGATTTCGAACATGGACGTGATCCAGTATCAGGACCCGACCGGCCACACCATGGTGTCGCGCTGGCCGCCGGACGGCACCGCGGCGATCCGCATCGGCAGCCAGCTCATCGTCGAGGAGAGCCAGCAGGCGGTCTTCATCCGTGACGGCAAGGCGCTCGACACCTTCGGCCCCGGGCGCCACACGCTGGCGACCCAGAACGTTCCCATCCTCGCCAGCGTCCTCAGCATTCCGTTCGGCGGCACGTCGCCCTTCCAGGCGGCCGTCTTCTTCGTCTCGACCAAGACCTTCCTCGACCTCAAGTGGGGGACCAAGGAGCCGGTGGTCTTCCGCGACAAGGAGCTGGCGATGGTGCGCCTGCGCGCCTTCGGCAAGTTCGCGGTGCGGATCGTCAACGCCCAGCTCTTCGTCAACACGGTGGTCGGCAGCCGCGGCATCTATTCGAGCCAGGGGGTCGAGGACTACTTCCGCGACGTCATCGTCGCCCGCCTGACCGATGTCCTGGGCGAGAACCTGACCTCGATCTTCGACCTGCCGAAGCTCTACGACGAGCTGGCGATGGGGCTGAAGGCGCGGGTGCACGACGACTTCACCAAGTACGGCATCGAGCTCGTCGACCTCTTCATGGGGGCGATCACGCCGCCGGAGGAGGTGCAGAAGATGATCGACGAGCGCAGCGGCATGGGCGCGCTCGGCAACCTCGACAACTACATGAAGTTCAAGACCGCCCAGGCCATCGGCGACGCCGCGCAGCAACCCGGCGGCTCCGTGGGCGCCACCGTCGGGCTCGGCATGGGAGCCGGGATCGGCGCCATGCTCCCCGGCATGATGCGCGACGCCATGCAGAGCGCTCCGGCGCCTGCGCCGGCCGCCGCTCCACCCGCCGCCGCCGCGGCTCCCGCTCCGGCGCCGGCGGAGAACCCGGTCGCCGGCAAGCTCCGCCAGCTCAAGGGGCTGCTCGACGAAGGGTTGATCTCGCAGGAGGAGTTCAACGGCAAGCGGCAGAAGCTGCTGGACGAGATGTAGGCGGAGGAGGAACACGGACGAGCACGGACGAACAAGGACTGGCACGGACAAGGGGTACTCTGGTCCGTGTCCGTCCGTGTCCATGTCAGTCCGTGTTCCCTGCCGTTCCCGGTTACAATAGGCCCTTCTTAAAGGGGTGCCTTTTTTGAGCGTGCGGGAGCCGGGGTCCGTCCTCGACGGCAAATACGAGATCGTTCAGCGCCTCGGCAGTGGCGGCATGGGGGAGGTCTACCTGGTGCGCCACGTCCACCTGCAGGAGCTGCGGGTGGTCAAGATCCTGCGCCAGGACCTCGCCGCCGACCCCTCGGCCCAGAAGCGATTTATGCGCGAGGCCCGCCTCGCCACGCAGATCAAGCACCCGAACGTCGCCATCCTCTACGATTTTTCGTCCCTGCCGGACGCCAGCTTCTACATGGTGTGGGAGCACATCCAGGGGCAGGATGTCGGCGACCGCCTCCGCCGCCAGGGGCCCTTCCCGGTGATGGCCGCCGTCCGCCTCGCCATCCAGGCGCTGAACGGGCTCGAGGCGGTCCACGCCACCGGGGTGATCCACCGCGACCTGTCGCCCGACAACCTGATGATCACCGAGGACAAGGCGGGCAACCTGCGGCTGAAGATCATCGACCTCGGCCTCGCGCGCACCCTGGAGACCGACAGCAGCTTCGAGATCACCCAGGTCGGCATGTTCATGGGCAAGCTCCAGTACTGCTCCCCCGAGCAGGCGAGCCCGAACGGCGGCTCCCTCGACCATCGCAGCGACCTCTACTCGTTCGGCCTCGTGCTCTACGAGATGATCGCCGGCCTGCCGCCCTTCGAGTCCGAGAACCAGCACGGCTTCATCTTCAAACGGCTCTCCGAGGACCCGCTGCCGCTGCGCGGCCGCAACCCGCGGGTGGAGGTGCCGGTCGAGCTCGACCGCGTCGTCCGCCGCGCCCTGGAGCGCGACCGCGATCAGCGGTTCCCCGACGCCCGCGCGTTCATCTCCGCTCTCGAACGGGTCGACGAGTCGCTCGCCGGCCTCGAGACCAAGGAGATCCCGAAATCGGTCGTCGCCGAGGCGCGGGCTGCAGGTCCGCCGCCGGCTTCGCTGCCCTCTTCGCAGATCCCCCGCGAGCGCACCTCCAGCGAGCTCTCCAAGGCCGAGCGCGTCGACCTGCTGGCGCAGATCGAGCGGGCGTCGAAGCGGGTCCAGGAGAGCTCCGGCGAGATCTCGCGCGCCGAGGCGGTGCTGGCGGCGGGGCGGGTCGACGAGGCCCAGGCGCTGATCGCCCGCATCGAGGCGGCGACCCCGCGGGCCCTGGGGCTCGACCGCCTGAAGGACCGGATGGCGCAGCTCCGCGAGCAGGAGGCGCAGGTGCGCCGCGTTGCCGAGACCGAGCAGGTGCTGCGGCAGTACCTCCAGCGCAAGCAGCTCCCGCTCGCCCGCCTGGCTTTCGAGACGCTGCTGGAGATCCAGCCCAACCATCCCAAGCGCGGCGAGCTCGAGGGGTGGCTCCAGGTGCTGGCCGATGAGTCGGCGCAGGCGAAGCGGGCGGAAGCGGCCCTGGCCGCGGGACGGAGCGCGCTCGAACGGCGGGACTTCCAGGCGGCCCGGCGCGAGCTGGAGGTCATCGCCCGCAACGACGCCGGCGGCAAGCGGGCCGAGGCCTTCAATGAGGAGCTGGAGCGCGCCGAGCGCGAGGTACGGGAAAACGTCGAGAGCGAGACCCGGCGGCGGCGCTTCGAGGAGCTGATCGCCGCCCACCGGGTGGTGGAGGCGAAGGATGAGCTGGACGCCCTCGCCAGGCTCGACATCCCCCGCGTGACGCTCGACTTCTACCGCGAGCAGCTCACCGCGGCGCGCGCCGGCATCCAGAAGGAGGAGCAGGACGCCGTCTTCGCCCGCCGCTACCGGCAGAGCGTCGAGGACCACAACTGGTCCGCGGCCCGGGAGATCGCGCGCGAGCTCGAGGCCGCCCAGCCGTCCAGCCCGCGGGCCACGGCCATGTTCTCCGAGGTCGACCGGCTGGAGTCGATCCATCGCCGGCAGCAGGCGCTGGAGCAGGGGGTCCACCAGGTCGAGGCGTTCATCGCCCAGGGGGACGCCGCCAAGGCCGAGCTGGCGCTCAAGATCCTCGTCCAGATGGACCCCGAGAACCGCCACCGCAAGCGGCTGGAGAAGGCGGTGGGGGGGGTGAAGCGGTAGGGTGACTCCGCGCCGCGCCCGTGGCGGCCTGCGACCTCACCCTCGGTCCCTCTCCTGAAGGAGAGGGAGGGCCCTCGTAGGATGGATCGGTTTGAAATCGCCCCCCTTCTCCTTTCAGGAGAAGGGTCGGGGATGAGGTCGCAGGCCGCGGGAGCCTCCCGGAGCGCCCCTCTTGATAGACTCCACGCCATGACCGTCCATTCCCCGGAAGCCACGACAGCTACCGCCGCCCCCGCCGACGCGCGGGCGCGGCTCCTCCGTTACGCGTTCATGAAGCTCACCCGCGACCTCGACTCGCGGTTCGAGGCCCTGCTGCTCACCGGCCGGGTCTCCAAGTGGTACAGCGAGGTGGGGAGCGAGGCCACCACCATCCCGGCAGGCCTGGCGCTGGAAGCCGGCGATGCCCTCTGCACGCTCCACCGCGACCTCGGCGCCATCCTCGCCGTCTACCTCGACCCCGCCCGTGCCTTTCCGGGCTTCGGCTTCGGCGAGCCGGCTTCTTCCCAGGCAGATCGCCGGCCCGATCCCGGCGAGCTGATGCACCGCCTCGCCTGCCAGCTCCTCGGCAAGGGGGAGGGGTTCTCACAAGGGGTCGAGCGCTCGTTCCACTACGGCTACCTGGCGCCCGAGCAGGGCATCCTCCACATCGGCATGATCAGCCATCTCGGCGCCATGATCCCGGTGGCTGCCGGCTGCGCCTTCGCCTTCAAGCAGGCGGGCAGCGACCGCGTCGCCGTCAACTTCATCGGCGAGGGGGGCACCTCGACGGGCGACTTCCACGAGGGGCTCAACATGGCCGCCGTCTGGAAGCTGCCGCTGATCCTGGTGATCGAGAACAACCACTACGCCTTCTCGACTCCGGCCCGCCTCCAGTACGCCGCCAGGCAGCTCTCCGACCGCGGCATCGGCTACGGCGTGGCCGCCGAGACGGTGGACGGCAACGATCCCGACGCCATGGCCGCCGCCTACGCCCGCGCCGTGGCCCGCGCCCGCGCCGGCGAGGGGCCGACGCTGATCGAGGCGATGCTCGGCCGCATGCGCGGCCACGCCGAGGGGGACGACTCGCTGAAGGTGGTGCCCGCCGAGGAGCTCGCCGCCTACCGCGCCGCCGATCCGGTGCCGGCCTACGCCCGCCGCCTGGAGGAAGAAGGCATTCTGGACGCCGAGACGCGGACCCGGCTGGAGGCGCGGATCGCCGGGATGGTCGAATCCGCCATCACCCGCGCCATCGACGCGCCGCCGCCGGCCGACGAGATCGCCCTGCGGCCGGTGTTCGCGCCCGATCCGCCGCCCCCCCCAGTCGCCGTCGCCGAGGCTCCCGCCATCAGCACACGCTCCAAGGGCGAGACCACCTACGTGGACGCCATCAACCAGGCCCTTCTGGAGGAGATGGAGCGCGATCCCTCGGTAGTGCTGATGGGGCAGGACATCGGCGTCTTCGAGGGCGCCTTTCGCACCACCAAGGGGCTCCACGCGCGCTGGCCGAACCGGGTCTACGACACGCCGATCGCCGAGAGCGGCACCATCGGGATCGCCATCGGCGCCGCCCTTCTCGGCTACCGGCCGGTGGTCGAGATGCAGTTCGGCGACTTCATCACCTGCGGCTTCAACCAGCTCGTCAACGTGGCGGCCAAGCTCTTCTACCGCTGGCAGGTCCCCTGCCCGATCGTGATCCGCCTCCCCACCGGCGGCGGCGTCGGCGCCGGCCCCTTCCATTCGCAGAACCCCGAGGGGTGGTTCGCCCAGACGCCCGGCATCAAGGTGGTCTGCCCGGCTACGGCGGCGGACGCCATGGGGCTGCTCAAGGCGGCGATCCGCGATCCCAATCCGGTGATGCTCTTCGAGCACAAGTACCTCTACCGCCGGATCAAGAGCGTGCTGCCGGACGGCGACGCCGTCGCCCGGCTCGGCGAGGCGAGGGTGATGCGCACGGGCAAGCACCTGACGCTGATCGGCTATGGCGCCTCGACCTGGACCTGCCTGGAGGCGGCCGAGGAGCTGGCGAAAGCGGGCGTCGAGGCCGAGGTGATCGACTTGCGCACGCTCGTCCCCTACGACGAGGAGACGGTGCTCGCCTCGGTCAAGCGGACCAGCCGGGCGCTGATCGTCCACGAGGCGCCGCTCACCGAGGGCTTCGGCGCCGAGATCGCCGCGCGCCTCGCCGACGCCGCCTTCCCCTGGCTCGACGCACCCATCCGCCGCGTCACCTATCCCGACCGGCCGGTGCCCTACGCCAAGAACCTGGAGAAGGTGCTGCTGCCGGACAAGGGGAAGGTGCTGGCCGCGGCGCGCGAGCTGATGGCTTTCTGACGTGAAAGTCCTCGTTCTCAACTGCGGCAGCTCGTCGCTCAAGTTTCAGCTCATCGAGACCGACGAGGCGCTGGCCCGCGACGGGCGCGACCGCACCCTCGCCAAGGGACTGGTGGAGGACGCCGGCGGCACCGCCATCCTCCACTACGAGGTGGAGGGAAAGAAGCCGGTGCGCGACGCCATCGGGGCGTTCCAGCACCGCGCGGCGGTCGAAAAGGCGCTGGCGCTGATGACAGACGCGGACAACGGCGTCATTTCGCACAAAGGCGAGATCGGCGCCGTGGGGCATCGCATCGTCCATGGCGGCGAGCGCTTCCACGCCTCGGTGCTGATCGACGACCAGGTGATCGCGGGGATCGAGGAGAACATCGCGCTCGCGCCGCTGCACAACCCCGCGAATCTCCAGGGCTACCAGGCCGCCAAGGCCGTGCTGCCGGACACCCCGGCGGTGGCGGTCTTCGACACCGCCTTCCACCACACCCTGCCGGCGGAGGCCTATCTCTACGCGCTCCCCTACAGCCTCTACCAGCGCTTCGGCGTCCGCCGTTTCGGCTTCCACGGCACCTCGCACCGATTCGTCTCGGCGCGGCTGGCGGCGCGGCTCGGGCGGCCGGCGGACGATCCCGGGCTGCGTCTGATCACCTGCCATCTCGGCAACGGCGCCTCGGTCTGCGCGCTGCGCGGCGGCCGCTCGGTGGACACCTCGATGGGCTTCACGCCGCTGGAGGGGCTGGTGATGGGCACCCGCTGCGGCGACCTCGATCCGGCGGCCCTGCTGTTCATCATGGGGCGCGAGGAGCTCGGCGCCGCCGAGGCGAGCGCGCTGATGAACAAGCACAGCGGCCTGCTCGGCCTCTCCGGTCTTTCGCCCGACATGCGGACGCTGCTGGAAGCGGAAGAGAAAGGGAACGAGCGGGCGCGCCTCGCCATCGAGGTCTTCTGCTACCGGCTGCGCAAGTACATCGGCTCCTACGTGGCCGCCCTCGGCGGGGTCGACGCGGTGGCGTTCGCCGGCGGCATCGGCGAGAACGCGCCGGCGATCCGCGAGCGCACCCTGGCCGGCCTCGACTTCCTGGGCCTCGCCGTCGATCTGGCGCGCAACGCCGACGCGCGCGGCAGCGAGGCCGAGATCTCGCCTGATGGCGCGCGGACGCGCGTCTTCGTGATCCCCACCAACGAGGAGCTGATGATCGCCCGCGACGCCTTCGCGATCGTCGGGAGACCGGGCTTCGCGGTAGGGATCGGCCAATGACGGGACAGAATTCCAGGAGGAGCGGGAGAGACAGAGCTGGAACTGGCCTAGCCGTTCGCCGCCCTTCGCACATTCGCAACCTGTGACGGAGGCAGGAGCATTTCAGCCATCATGTCTATGGCCTTACGCAGACCGGCAATCTCCTTACGCACTTCGGCGCCGTTCTCCGAGACCATAGCCAGGAGACTGGCGCTGCTTGCGGCAATCTCCTTACGCGCTTCGGCGCCGTTCTCCGAGACCATAGCCATGAGACTGGCGTTGCTTGCGGCAATCTCCTTACGCACTTCGGCGCCGCTCTCCGAGACCGTAGCCATGAGACTGGCGTTGCTTGCGGCAATCGCCGCGAGTAGTTCGTCCTTCAGCGCGCGAATCTCGCGGTTCTCCAGGTCGGCCATAGGTGCGTTCTCCCGTTTCCGTGAGGCTCAACCCCTTGCATTCAAGGGGCATAGTGGTCTTCAGGCATGCTACACGAATTCAAGTTCTGGTGCTATCCCGTCTCTTCGCGGTAGAATCACGCGTTGAAAGGAGATTTGAATGACGCGGAGAACTGGAACGAACATTCGACGGGGCATCGTCTTCCTCGGCCTGCTGGCCTGCAGCCTGGCGGCCGGCGCGGTGAAGATCGGCGACCCGACTCCGGCCTTCAACCTCCAGACCCTCGACGGCAAGACGATCGACATCGCCAGCTACAAGGGGAAGGTCGTGCTGCTCGACTTCTGGGCCACGTGGTGCGGGCCCTGCCGCAAGGCGCTGCCGGAGCTCAAGTCGCTGCTCGAGAAGAACTCCGGCAAACCGCTGGTGGTGATCAGCGTCAGCGCGGACGAGGATGCCAAGGGGGTGCAGGAGTTCGTGCGCGCCAACGGCATGACCTGGCCGCAGGCGCTGGACACCAAGGGCCATGTGATCTACGGCGTCTTCGGGTTCGAGAGCCTGCCCAGCTACGTCCTGATCGACGCCCAAGGGCGCATCGCCTACCTGATGAAGGGGTGGGCGCCGTTCAGCACCTCCGCCCTGCTGAGCCAGGCGGTCTCACGGACGCTGGACACCGCCTGCACCGCCTCGGCGGACAAGACCTGCTGAGGCCTGAAGAGACCGTCATGGCACCGGGGCTCGCGCTGTCGCAGATCGGCCAGATCGCGATCAACATCCACGACCTGGACCGCGCGGTCGCCTTCTACCGCGACGTGCTGGGGATGAAGCTCCTCTTCCAGGTGCCGCCGAAGATGGCCTTCTTCGACTGCAACGGCGTCCGCCTGATGCTCGACACCCCCGAGGACTCCGAGTTCAACCACCCCGCCAGCATCCTCTACTACAAGGTGGACGATCTCCACGCCGCCTGGGCCACCCTGCGCGACCACGGCGCCGACCTCCGCCATCCACCTAACCTCGTCGCGCGGATGGCCGATCACGATCTCTGGATGGCGTTCTTCCGAGATACCGAGGGGAACACGCTGGGGCTGATGAGCGAGGTTCGGGGAGCGTAGAATCCAGGGTATGGACGAGCACACGTTGATTAAGAGGATCACCGCCGATCCGAGGTATTCCCATGAGCCTGGATGAGTTGGAAACCGAGGCGCTGAACCTGCCAGAAAAAGATAGGGTTCATCTCTTCTCTCGGCTTCTGCTGAGCTTCGAACCAGACCGGCAGGCGGGGGAAGTTGCCAGCGTCTGGGCCGAAGAGGCGGAGAGACGCGACCGCGCGATGGAAACTGGCGAAGAACCCGGGATTCCCGCGGAGGAGGTCTTCACGAAGTTGCGCGCAACCCTTCGATGAAGGGCGCACGGTTCAATCCGTTGGCGGAGCGTGAGCTCACGGAAGCCATTCAGTACTACGAAGATCGGTCTCCTGGCCTGGGCTTCCAGCTCCTCGAAGAGGTTGAGCACGCCGTAATCTTCGTGCGCCGTCATCCTGAAGCGGCTCCACGGGCGCTCAACTCCATCCGCCGCTTTGTTTTGTCACAGTTCCCCTACTACCTCTTGTACCGCCCTCTCCCAAGAGGTGATCTGCGAATCTTGGCCATTGCTCATCAGAAGCGTCATCCAGCTACTGGGTCGGGCGAACCTGATTCGCCAGGTGCCCGGACCTCTGCTACTGGTCGGACTGGCAGTGCTCTGTGCAGGGCACGGCGATCAAGGATTCAAATCGAGGGACGGAGGACTGACCCCCGCCCTCCTCCAGTACCACATTGAGCCAGGCAGCTCTTCAGGATGAACTAGAATGCGCAGGCTGCGGGATGGCGCCCGTACAAAGGAGGTTACAGGTCATGAGGATTTTGGGTTGTTTCTTTGCTCTACTCCTTCTTATCTCCGTTCCCGCTCCGTCGCTGGCGGCTGAGGCGAGCGCCTCGCCATCGTCACCAGCTTCGATCCTGCCCTTCGCCGCGGAATCCGTGTCCCTTTGCTCTGAGAATGCTTCGCGGCTCCCGGCCTTGACCGAGCAGAGCCGGCCATCCTCGCAAGCTGGACTTTTTCCTATCAGGCGTTGCGGCGCATGCAGCTCGGTGTATTGCAGAGGAGTTCTCGTGGATGGGTCGTGCTATAACGGCGGGCCGGCAGCTCTTGTTTGCCTTAACGTCGCCGTCTGCTCCGCAGACGGCTCAGTGCAGTGCGCCTGCGCTGGGCCGAGTTAGGGCGTGACGTTGAGCTAGGCATGTATAGTATGAGCTACAGTGCTATGGTCGGGGACGATTCGGCGGCCCCGCTTGGCCTGTCTCGAAACTTGGCCCGTTTCGAGTCCGCTGGCTAGCACAAAAACATAGGCAACCCCATCACCCCCACCACGCTCGGCCGGTAGCGCTCCGGGTCATAGAACTTATCGACGTCCACCCGCTTCTTCCCCTCGGCGATGATCTCCAGCGGCTCGGTGGTGTAGCGGCCGGTCTGGATCGAGACGAGGCGGCCGGTCTTGCCGGCGAGGATGAGGTCGGCGGCGAGGGTGGCGAAGTTCTTGGCGACCAGGCGGTCGAGCGAGTCGGGGGGGCCTGAGCGCATCAGGTAGCCGAGGCGCTGATAGATCACCCTGTCGCCGGTGTGCCGCTGGAGCGCCTCGCGGAGGAGGCGGCCGACGCCACCGAGCTCGCGGTTGCCCACGGCGTCGGCCTCGCCGGTCTCGAACGGCTGGCCCCCCTCCGGATAGGCGCCCTCGGAGATGGCGCAGACGGCGTAGTTGCTGGGGTTGCCCTGCTTGTCGCCGGCGAGCATCCCGACCACCCGGTCGAGATCGAAGGGAACCTCGGCGATCAGGGCCCGGTCGGTCCCCGCGAGGTAGGAGGAGAGCAGGCAGGTCTCGCCGGAGTGGCGGCCGAAGAGCTCGACCACCAGGAAGCGCTCGTGCGAGCCCGCCACCGTCCGCAGGTCGTTGATGAAGTTGACCGAGCGGGTGATCGCCGTCGAGAAGCCGATGCAGTAGTCGGTGCCGTAGACGTCGTTGTCCATCGTCTTCGGCAGGCCGACGATCTTCACCCCCTCGAGGTGGAGGCGGCGGGCGAAGGAGAGCGTGCCGTCGCCGCCGATGGCGACCAGGGTGTCGAGATGGAGGAAGCGGAGCACCTCCAGGGCGGCGTCGGTGAGGTCGAGGCGGCCGTCGGGGAGCACCTTGCTGGCATGGCCGCGCAGGTGCTCGGGAACTTTGTCGGGGTTGGTGAGGGCGGGGTTGATCCGCGAGCAGTGGAGCACCGTGCCGCCGCTGCGGTCGATGGTGCGCGTGCTCGCCCGCGTCAGCGGCACGAGCCAGTTGGAGTTGTCGGCGTCGTGGTAGGGCTTGACGTGGAGGAGAGCCGCCCAGCCGCGGCGCAGCCCCAGCACCTCGTACCCCTCGTCCTCCATCCGCCAGACGAACTGCTGGATGGCCGCGTTCAGCCCCGGCACATCGCCGCCGCCCGTCAGGATGCCGACTCTTTTCGCCATGATTCTCCTGCTGCTTTCGAAAGGCTCTACGCCTGCGACCTCACCCCAACCCCTCTCCTAAAGGAGAGGGGCTTCAAGGCTGCCGTTTTCTTTTCCCCCTCTCCTTTAGGAGAGGGGTTGGGGTGAGGTCGCAGGCCACTGATCTTCCGGTTCTCTTTCTACATCCCCCCGACGGCCACGAGGCGGCCGATGAGGTCGACCACGCGGTTCGAATATCCCCACTCATTGTCGTACCAGGCGACGACCTTGACGTAGCCGTCGCCGTCGGCGCGCGTCGAGAGGGCGTCGAAGATCGAGGAGTGCGGGTTGCCCACGATGTCGGTCGACACCAGCGGCACCTCGCTGTACTCGACGATCGATTTCAGCGCGCCTTCGGCGGACTCGCGGACGGCGGCGTTGACGGCCGCGGTGTCCGGCCGCTCGCGCACCTTCGCCACCAGGTCGACGATCGAGCCGTCGGAGACCGGCACGCGCATCGACATGCCGTCGAGCTTCCCCTTGAGCTGCGGCAGCACCTTGCCGACTGTGCGGGCGGCGCCGGTGGTGGTGGGGATGATGTTCTGGGTGGCCGCCCGGCTGCGCCGGAGATCCTTGTGCGTGCCGTCCGCCAGCCGCTGGTCGTTGGTGTAGGCGTGGACCGTGGTCATGAACCCCTCCTCGAGGCCGAACCGCTCGTCGAGGATCTTGGCGATCGGCGCCAGGCAGTTGGTGGTGCACGAGGCGTTCGAGACCAGCCGGTGCTTGGGGCTGAGGATCTCGTCGTTGACGCCCATGACGATCGTGGCGTCGATGTCACCCGAGGCCGGAACGGTCAGGATCACCTTCCTGGCGCCCCCCTCGAGATGCTTCTGGAGCTGTTCCTGCTTGGCGAACACGCCGGTCGACTCGACGACGATGTCGACGCCCAGATTCCCCCAGGGGATCTGGGCGGGATCGCGTTCCGCGGTCATGGCGATCTTGTGACCGTCGACGTACAGGAAGTCCTCGTCGGCCTTGACCTCGCCGGGGAAGACGCCCATCACGGAGTCGTGCTTGAGGAGGTAAACGAGCTGCGAGTTCGCGAACAGGTCGTTGATCGCCACGACCTCGATGTCCTTGCGGCCGGCGAGGACGCGGAAGACGCTGCGGCCGATGCGGCCGAAGCCGTTGATGCCGATCTTGACGCTCATTGCGCGGCCCCCTTCTCGGACTCGAACCGCTCGAAGCGGCGGAGGAGGTCGACGACGCGGTGGGCGTAGCCCCAGCCGTTGTCGAACCAGGTCAGGGTTTTCGAGGCGTTGCCGCCCAGCACCATGGTGGCGAGGCTGTCATAGCGGCCCGAGGTCTCCAGGCCCAGGATGTCGGAGGAGACGATCGGCTCGGTCTCATAGCCCAGGACGCCCTTCAGGCCGTCGCCCGCGATGGCGGCGCGGACCGCCTCGTTGACCGCCTCGACGGTCACCGGCTTCTGGTGCCAGCAGACGAGATCGGCCGCCGAGCCGTCGGCGACCGGCACGTTCATCGAGTAGCCGGTGATCTTCCCCTTCAGCTCAGGCAGCACGTCGACCAGCAACTCGGCGGCATGGGTCTGCTGCGGGATGATGTTCTCGCCCGCCGCCCGGCCGCGCCGCGCGTCGTCGTCCGGCACGTCGGCCAGCTTCTGGTGGCCGGTGAAGGCGTGGACGGTGGTGAGGAACGCCCGCTCGATGCCGAAAGCGCCGGCGAGGACCTTGAGCACCGGTCCGACCGCGTTGACGGTGGCCGAGGAGACCGAGACGATCCGATGCTCCGGGCGCAGCCCGTCCTCGTTGACGCCGAAGACCACGGTGGCGTCCGGCGCTTCGGAGGGCGAGCAGAGGACCACCCGCTTGGCGCCCGCCGCGAGATGGCGCTCCAGGTCGGCGCGCGTGCGCGTCTTGCCGGTCGCCTCGATCACCACGTCGACGCCCAGCTCGCCCCAGGGGGGCACGGCGGTCGATCCCTTCGGCTCGGTGACCACCTTCACCTCGCGTCCGGCCACGTGGAGGCTGCCGTCCGCGAGGACGACCTCGTCCGGGAACCGCCCGAGGAGAGTATCGAAGCGGAGCATGTAGGCGAGCGCGCCTGAGTCCACGACGTCGCTGACCGCCTTGATCCGCAGATCTTCGTTCGTATGGAGGATGCGGAAGATGTTCTTCCCGATCCGTCCCAATCCCATCAAACCGATTCCGGTGGGCATGAAGAAAGGCCTCCCTTCCAGCCGCAGGCGGGCCACGGGATCGCCCGCGCCCTGGTCCGCCTGGAAACGTAGCACATGCCGGCCGGGGCGATCATCCTCTATCATCGCTCCGCAGGGCTCATCGCGAAGTCGCTTTTGGGAGAACGGCAACATGGCAGAGGTGACGCTCCACCAGGTCAATAAGGCCTACGGGCCGGTCACGGTCATCCCGCATCTCGACCTCGGCATTCAGGACCACGAGTTCATGGTGCTGGTGGGGCCCTCGGGGTGCGGCAAGTCGACGGCGCTACGGATGATCGCCGGGCTGGAGGAGATCACCGGCGGCACCATCGAGATCGGCGACCGGGTGGTCAACGACGTGCCGCCCAAGGATCGCGACATCGCGATGGTCTTCCAGAGCTACGCGCTCTATCCGCACATGACCGTGCGCCAGAACCTCGAGTTCGGCCTCAAGATCCGCAAGACGCCGAAGGCCGAGATGAACCGGCTGGTCGACGAGGCGGCGCAGATCCTCGGCATCACCGAGTTCCTCGACCGCAAGCCCAAGCAGCTCTCCGGCGGCCAGCGCCAGCGCGTCGCCCTCGGCCGCGCCATCGTGCGCAAGCCCGCCGTCTTCCTCTTCGACGAGCCGCTCTCCAACCTCGACGCCAAGCTGCGCGTGCAGATGCGGGCCGAGATCTCGACCCTGCAGAAGCGGCTCCAGACCACCACCGTCTACGTCACCCACGACCAGATCGAGGCGATGACGATGGGCGACCGCATCGCCGTGATGAACAAGGGGGAGCTCCAGCAGGTGGGCTCGCCGCTGGAGGTCTACGAGCAGCCGGCCACGCTCTTCGTGGCGAGTTTCATCGGCACGCCGCCGATGAACTTCCTGCCGGCGACCCTCACCGACGGCGGCGCCACCGTCACCGCTTCCGGCTTCAAGCTGCCGGTGCCCGAGCCGTTCCGCGCCGCGGCGGCTGGGAAAGAGGGGATGAAAGTGGTGCTCGGCCTGCGGCCGGAGAACATCCGCGAGGCCGGGCGCGACGCCGAGGGGGATCTCGTGCCGATCACCGTCACAGCGGAGTTCGTCGAGCCGCTAGGGTACGAGGTGATCGTGCACGGCCGCATCGGCGACGACGTGCTCGTCGCCAAGGTCGGTCCCCATCGCTCGCCGCAGATGGGCGCCGCGGTCGCGCTGGTGATCGAGGCCGCCACCGCGCACCTCTTCGACGTCGCGACCGAGAAACGGCTCGGGCTCTAGCTCGGCTTCGGGATCAGCCTCAAACCAAGGAGAACCTCGGCATGAAATCAAACGTCCTTCGCGGCACCCTTGGTGCTCTCGCGCTGCTGCTCGCCCTCCCCCTTTCCGCCCAGACGGCCAAGGAGATCGTGGTCTGGCACGGCTTCACCGGCAGCGAGAAGGCCGCTTTCGAAAAGGTGGTGGCGGGCTTCAACCAGGCCAACGCCGGCAAGATCAAGGTCTCGACGCTCGCCGTTCCCGAGAACACCCTGCCCGAGAAGGTGGCTTCCACGGTCCCTGGCGGCAAGGGGCCGGACGTCTTCATCTTCGGCCAGGACCATCTGGGGAGCTGGGCGGCGGCCGGCAATCTGGTCGAGCCGCTCGACGCCCGCCTCGATGCCACGCTCCGGGAGCGCTATCTCCAGCCCGCCCTGGATGCCATGACCTATCAGGGAAAGGTCTACGGCCTGCCGCTCGACTTCAAGACCACGCTTCTGTTCTACAACCGGAAGCTGATGCCGACGCCGCCAAAGACCACCGCCGAGATGGCGCCGATGGCCAGGCGGCTCACCGACGCCAAGGCCGGCAAGTTCGGTCTCGCCTACGAGTACGCGGATTTCTACTATCAGGCCGCCCTGATGAACGGCTTCGGCGGCGGCGTCTTCGGAGCCCGCAAGCCGATCCTCAATTCGGCGCAGAACGTCGCCTCGTTCAACCTGTTGCGGAAGTGGATCGATCAGGGGTTCCTGCCCCCCGATCCGTCGCCGGCGACGATCACGGCGCTGTTCAACTCCGGCAAGGCGGCGATGGTCATCTCCGGCCCCTGGTTCCTGCGCGAGATCGCCAAGGACGTCGATTTCGGCGTGGCGCCGCTCCCGCGGATCGCCGAGCTCCAGAACAAGCCGATGCGGCCGTGGGTCGTCGTCGACGGCGTTTACCTGGCTGCGCCATCGAAGAACAAGGACGCCGCCTTCGCCTTCGCCAAATACCTGACCGACCTGCCGGCGGCCAGGGTGCTGGCCCTCGAGGGGCGGCAGATGCCCGCCAACAAGGGGATCTACGCCGATCCGCAGGTGGCGGCCGATCCGATCCTCAAGGCGTTCCGCCAGCAGGTGGACGTGGCGGTGCCGATGCCCAACCTCCCCGAGATGGCGAAGGTCTGGGCGCCGGCCGCCACGGCGATGAGCATGGTGGTCAAGAAGACCGCCACTCCAAGGGCCGCGCTCGACCAGGCGCAGAAGGACGTGCTGCACAGCCTCGGCATCCCGGACAAGGCCGCGAAGAAGAAGTAGCCCGGTCGCAGACCGGAGACCATCCAAGGGCTCACGACCGCGCAGCTCGAGGGACAGCAGCCTAGTCCCTGCTGTCTCTGCTGTCCTCGATCGCACGCGCGAACGCCGCGATCGCCTCGCGCAGCATTCCCGCGATCTCCGGGTGCGCCGCGATTCCGGCCGCGTCGAGCTTCGCGCCGAGCAGCGGCACGGCGATCGAGGCCTCGGCGACGAGGCGCCCCGACATGGTGGTGATCGTTTCCGCGAGCGACGCCTGCGCGTGGGTGGCCCGCGGCGAGGCGTTGAGCAGGGCCACCGGCTTGTAGATGAACTCCTCACCGCCCACCAGCCAGTCGAGCGCGTTTTTCATCACGCCCGGCACGCCGTGCGCGTACTCCGGAGACGAGATCAGCAGTCCGTCCGCGCGCCGCACCCGCTCGCGCAGATCGGTCACCGCCGGCGGTTCGTTCGCCTCGAGGTCCGGATTGAAATGAGGCAGATCGCCGAGGCCGCCATAGATCTCGATCTCCACCCCCGCGGGCGCCAGGACGGCGGCGGCCTGGAGCAGAGCCGTGTTCGACGAGACCGCCCGCAGGCTCCCCGAGATCGCCAGGATCCGGATCATGATCAGTCCCCGGCTTCGATCATGCCTTCGCTCACCAGGACGCTCGACCCGCCGATCCAGACGTTCACGACGGTTCCATCCCTCTTCTCGGTGCGAGCCTCCAGAACGCTGGGGCGTCCCATCTCCACCCCCTGAGCGATGCGCCACTGAAAGCTGCCGCCGGCTTTCGCCTCGTGATGGCTGAGCAGTCCGGCCAAGGCGCAATTGGCGCTGCCGGTGGCGGGATCCTCCGGCACTCCACCCAGAGGCGCGAACATGCGCGCCCGGAGGTCGAAGTCGTCGCCGCTCTTGACATACAGATGGATAAAGGACGTGATGCCTTCCGCGACGAGAGCCTCCAATCCATCCATGTTGACCCGCGCGCGCTGAAGTGCCGCGCGGTCCTTGAGCTCCGTCATCAGAAACGGCAGACCGACCGAGGCCACCTGGGGTGGATGCGTGCGGGTGACGATGTCGTCCGGAGTGAGCGACACCGCTCTCGCCACCGTTTCCGCGGAGACGGTTCCGCCGAGCGTCAGGCGCTGAGGAGCCGACAGCTCGCACCAGAGGCCGCCCGCGCGCCGCTGAATCGTGATCGGAACCAGCCCGGCCTTCTCCTCGAAAGTCACCGCGATCGACGGCTCGATCGGACCGAATTCGCCCGCCGTGGCCAGCACGAACGCGGTGCCGACATTGGGGTGTCCGGCAAAGGGAATCTCGGTCGCCGGCGTGAAGATGCGGACCTTGCGGGTCTGCCCCGCCTCCGCAGGGAACACGAACGTGCTCTCGGCGAGGTTGAACTCCCGGGCGATCTGCTGCATCCGCCGGTCCGAAAGGCCTTGCGCCTCGGGCAGCACGGCCAGTTGATTGCCGCCGAAGCGGGTATCGGTAAAGACGTCGCAGATGTAGTAGCGGTAGCGCATGACGGGTTCGAGGATCCGCTGGATAAGGATGCGGGGCGGGAGGGGGCGCGAAGCGAGATGGGAAAGCCTTTGCCAAGGAGGGCTCAGTCAGCCGCCCCCCGCATGAGTTGCTGAGGCAGACGCAATGACCATATAGATTTTATTGCCATCGGACTTTTTCTTTCTAGCTCTTCGTGGGAAGGCCAAACAATTTTGGAAAATTGGAAGAGGCATTGCCATTCCCCGCGACAGGCTCCCTAGTGGCTATACTCTTTGAATTCTAACAAGCTTGGTGCGCAACCTCACCAGCCCCCCATAGAGAGAATCTCTTCGTGAGCGGATCAACTTTTACAGCATCAGCAAAGGTAGCAATAGCCAAAATCTGGACTTCATCGCTTTTCCTCGTCTCAGTCGCCTGAATTTGCGCATCTGAGCCGCCAGAGATCATGGTATTTAGATAGCAAGCGTAGTCTACACCCGCCTCAATTAACTCCGCCCGAAAACGTTTGATGCCATTGCCGTTCCCACGCAGAACGATAAAAGGCCAAGCGCTAATATTTGGATATTCAGCTCCATCGGCATCACGATAGACGACAAAGCTCATTGCACTGCGATCGGCAGAGTTTCCGGTCAAGCCTGCGGTAACATGTCCGAGCGCACTGAGTAGCTGGTCAGCTTGGTAGCTCTTGTTCAGCACGGCCACGAATTTCTTAGACATCGGCCTACTCTCCCTTAAGCAAGACAACTCTCCAGGAACACGCCTTCTCGGGACGCGCCTCGATCAGGATGCGGTCGAGACCCGTGCGAGACAAGGCTCAAGACTCCAGAAGGTTACATAAATCATCAGGCATCTCCCACTGCTTGGTTACCAGATTCTCAAAACCGAACCGCCTGCTGAAGTCCCGACACGCCAAATAATAGGCCTCAGCACCTCGTCCGATTTCATGTTCAACGTGCAAAATATCGGAGAGCATCTGGTCGAGGACCTCAGGCATCCGCTCGATATCGAAAAAGAACTCTCCACGACTATTCTTGAGGCGACGAATCAAGCCGGCCTTACGCCAGTATCCAAACATCATCCATGAGCATCGTGCATCGTGATCACTGACGTCCTTCATGGCGTAATAGGTGAGCCTCTTCATTGCAATGACAAGAGGGATGGCGTCAAGCTCTGTTTCGCTTAAGTTTGAAGTGAAAAAAGACCGCGTTGATGCAGCGTTGCTGTAAACCCACATCGCTTGGGTATCCGCGTAGTATTCTTCCAACGGCGCTCGCAGAAAGGATTCGACTTTAAGGCGAGTCGGGTCGTTGAGATGGTAGGGCACGCTATGGCCGCAGAGGTCGTGAGCCTGAACGTGAGCGGTCGTGAGGAGACGAATGCTATCCCTGTTAAGCAAGGAGCTGTTCGTGAGCCATTCCGCTACGTTCGGGAATGCCCTTTCAACCAGCGGCATCTCTTCGAGGAACATGTCGCCGAACGTGCTGAAAAGCAATCCGCCACCGGTAGCCGGATCAATTCCGCTGTCTGGCCCCATTGCCACAAAATCTGCAAAGAGAACAGGAGGGCGCCTTCCCGCGCTCAGGATGATCTCGACGCCCTGCAGGCGCGAATCCAGGATTGCTTCCGGATAGGACGTCTCTCCCAGGCGCTTCACCAGGCACTCAACAAAGGCTCGGCTGCGCGATATCTGGAGCAGCTCCAGTCCTCGAATGTCGACTCGGCAGAGCAGGACGCAGGGCTCCGGAGCTTCGCCCGACATACGATTCCAGATCGTGAAAAATATCCGCTCCTGCTGAGTGACAGGCAGCTCAGTATGGACCAGCCGTTCATATTGTGCCGCGACCCCAGAAAGATCGCCGTGCGTTGCCTTCTCCATGGCATCAACGGCGAGGTCGAAGTCTTCGCGTAGCGCAGCGGGAAGCTCGGAGCAGTCGACTTTCTTGAAGGCCTGAACGGCCTGCTCGAGTCGGCTTGACAGAGACCCCGCCGACAGCAGAATCTCGTTTGCTTCCCCAAAAGGGTTAGCCAGGGTGGAAGGCTCCATGAGGGCTGGGCAATGGGATTGTGGTGAGTACAAACCTTTCCCCTTCTGTGCTCAAGAAAAAGTAGACAGCGAATGGCCTCTAGGCTGCACGTACGGAGGGGGGTTTTTCCCGCCATACCGATTCAGTTCAGCCCGATCGACCGTTGGTCGTAGGCAAGGTAGGTTTCTTTGATCAGATCTCCGAAAAGCTCCGACTCAAGCTCGGTAGACAATTCTCTGAGCTCCCAAAACTTGCCGCAAGGGAAATGCGCCTCGATGATCATCTGCTCAGCATCGCCCTGGCGGCTCGAGATGGCATAGGTCTCGACGGTCTTGTCAAAGCGGCCAATCCGGCTCGCGATACTGGTCTTGCGCGCTTCGTCAAAGCCTCGGTTAAAGTGAAGTTTTATAAACACCTTGATACTGCGAATGTCATCCGGGAGTGGCTTTTTCTGACGAACAGAGCCCACCGCAAAAAATGGCCCCCTGCCGTCAGTATCCAGCACGCATTCGCCCACTACATTGATCATGGAAAGGCCACCAATGTTCATGTGAGTGGATTCAAGAACGCCGTCCGCGAAGCCCGCATAGGAGGCGTCCGTCGTCTCGGTTTTCAGAAGCTTTGGAAAGCTCAAGGCTGCCATGAGAGCCTGCTCCACTTCCTGCACCAATTCGTTATCGGGCGACCTGAACTTGACCAGCAACTCAGCGGCGCCCAGCAGAGACCATATATAGATATCATATATTTTCCGGCCGGCCCGAGTCGCCTTTCCCTCGATATCCAGCAAAGTCTCCTCAACAATGCGCTTGCAATCTCGCATTATCTTGGTATTGATAAAAATGTACCACAGATCGGAACGATCTTCCCGGTTGATCCAGATCGTTTTATCAAAATACGTTTTGTGATGCTCGTGGAAGCAAAGAGAGGCATCGCAGTACTCGGCCGCGGCTTGGGATACGGTGGCAGCCTTGCTGGTTTTGTACCGAGCTTCAAACTGCCTGATCTTTTTCAGAGTACCGTTGAGCAGCACTGGGTTGGGGAGGCGATTTCTGCCGAGGGTCTCGGCGATTAAGGCGTGAATGGTTTGAAGGCCTTTAATTTGGTCGGCCTCTACCCCTTGCATTCCGGAGAAAGTTGTTGGCAAATCATTGTAATGGATTCCTGAATGACAGACAGGCACGACCGGGATACCCTTCAGCCAACCCGCGCCGGCCTCAAAATTAATCCACGGCCGAGAAATGGAGAATGGGCTGCAGAGCACAATTTCGATGTCGGCTCTCCTGAGGGCCTCGCCTGTCGCGGAACGCCAATCCAGGCCGGCAGAGATGCTTTCGAAGTCTGATGAGACGAAGACCTGGACTTCACCGACAAAAGCGTCCTCGAAGTCTTCTTTTAAGATGGCCGCCAGATCAGCTTCTTCCGAAATATGGCTGATGAAGATTGTGGGCCTTGTCGTGGTTCCAGCCGTCGTCCTGAGCTCGTTCGCCACCATCGATTGACCTCTCGGCTATTCCTGAGAAATAAGTGAGACTTGCATTCGCGAAATCTTCGTTACAGCGAATAATACTATACCTCCAGGAAGGGAGTCAACCTAATCGAAATTGCCTGGGATGGCGGTAGAGATCCCAGAGCCCCTCCGGATGGCCAGACTGCCCGCGTGGACCGCTGGCGCGGGGCCCGCTTAGCTCTTCGCAGAAGAGCAACTGGCGCAGTTCTGCCGAAGGCAGCACATTCGCCGCCTCTCCTTATTCGGATCTATGCTTGCGGGCACCGAACGGCCAGATAGCGACGTCGATCTGCTGGTGGAGTTCGAGCCCGGCTGTCAGCCAGGTCTGGTCGGGTTGGCCTTGATGGCGGCCGCCACCCTGCCTCCATCATCGTAGGTCACCCGGCCAAAGGCCGGCGGACCATGGGCCCACTTTGGGGCTATCGAAGTCGTCGCCGCTCCGCACGTACAGATGAACGTCCTGCGTCACGCCCTCGGCGACTAGCGCGTCCAAGCCATCCATGTTGACCCGCGCGCGCTGAAGTGCCGCACGGTCTTTGAGCTCCGTCATCAGGAACGGCAGGCCGACCGAGGCCACCTGGGGTGGATGCGTGCGAGTGACGATGTCGTCAGGAGAGAGCGACACCGCCCTCGCCACCGTCTCGGCGGAGACGGTCCCGCCGAGCGTCAGACGCTGTGGAGCCGACAGCTCGCACCAGAGACCGCCCGCGCGCCGCTGAATCGTGATCGGAACCAGCCCGGCCTTCTCCTCGAAAGTCACCGCGATCGACGGCTCGATAGGACCGAATTCGCCCGCCGAGGCCAGCACGAACGCGGTGCCGACATTGGGATGTCCGGCGAACGGAACCTCGGTCGACGGCGTGAAGATGCGCACCTTGCGGGTCTGCCCCGCCTCCGCCGGAAACACGAACGTGCTCTCGGCGAAATTGAACTCGCGGGCGATCTGCTGCATTTTCCGATCCGAAAGGCCTTGAGCCTCCGGCAAAACGGCTAGCTGATTGCCGCCGAAGCGGGTGTCGGTGAAGACGTCGCAGATGTAGTAGCGATAGCGCATGATCGTCAAAAATCTCCCCATCTCATCCGTTGAGAATCCATTCCGCCGAAGGGTGTCGTTAAGGACCTGGGAACGTCTCTACTCCCTGCGCCGTGGATGTATCGATGCTTCAAGTTTGTCTCCCATCCGGCACCAACACAACCTTCCCCATCGATCCCCGGCTTTCGATCAACCGGTGCGCCTCCGCTGCTTCGGCGAGCGGGAAGCGTCGGGAGATCGCGATCTTGAGGTCTCCGCCTTCGACCCACTCCAGGAGCTGCCGGCGGGCGGCTGCCCAGACTTCGGGGTCGCGGTCGACGTTCAAACCGAAGGCGCCGATCTTGAGGCTGCGGCCGTAGAGGTGGTCCGGATCAACTGGGACGGGTGGACCGCTGGCGTCGCCGAAGAAGATGAGCTCGCCGTAGGGTGCCAGCATCGCGAGGCTCTGGCTCTGGGTGGCCTTGCCGACCGAGTCGAAGATCCGGTCGAATCCCTGTCCGGCGGTGGCTTCGGCGGCGCGTTCCGGCAGGTCTTCGCCGTAGAGGAGCGGCTCGGCGCCGAGTGCGGCTACAGCGGCGGCCTTCTCAAGGCTTGAGACGGTTCCGAAGACGCGGGCGCCCTGGCGGCGGGCGAGTTGGACCAGGATCTGACCGACGCCCCCTGCAGCCGCGTGGACCAGCACCGTGGCGCCGGGGTGGAGGACGGTCGAGATCAAGGCCAGGCCATACGCCGTCAGACCCTGCTGCGGAAGGGCGGCTCCGACATCGAAGGGAGTGCCGGACCCGAGGAAAAAGAGCGCGGCGAGGGGCGCGGTGGCGTACTCGGCGTAGGTGCCGCTGACGGCCGGAGGCATGGCCCAGAAAGCCACGCGGCGGTCGACCAGGCCTGAATCGACGCCGGGGCCGACGGCGACCACCGATCCTGCACCCTCGGTGCCCGGGATCCAGGGGAAAGCGGGCGTGGCGTAGACGCCTCGCCGGCGCTCGGTTTCGGAGAAGTTGACGCCGACCGCTCGGAGTTGCACGAGCACCTTCCCGGGTCCCGGCTCGGGCATGGGCGCCTCCCCCAGAGCGAGGACTTCGGGCGGGCCGAGCTGCCGGACGACGATGGCGCGCATTCGCCTTCAAGCTACCACGCGCCGCCGGAGCGGACGAGTAGGGCGCCCGGCTTCCGCGTGCCTACGCCGCGGACTGGCGCGGAGGCCGGAACGCGTTTGTGCACAAATGAGACGCGAATGGGGGTGCGCGACCGCGGATTGCCCCCTTCGCCTTCTCGGGCGCCCCTTTCATCCGAGGCGCTCGTGCACTCGCCGCGTACGGCGGAAGAGACCGAGTGCAAGGTGGCGCAGTCCTTCGACGGGATTTGTGCGCGAGCGCTCGAGGCGAACGACTCGCCTGGCAAGGCGAAGTGCTCGCCTGACGGAAGGCAAGCGCGAGCGGACGAGGCGAAGGGGGCAGTGGGCGAGGCGAGAGCGGCATCGCGGGCGGCGAAAGAGGCGCCGGGCCAGGCGAAAGTGGCATTCAAAGCCCGGCGCCGCCGTGGAAGGGCGGCGCCGGAGAGATCCGAGCGATCAGGGGAAGTGCGGGCAGTGGCCTTTGATCGGCGTGATGCACATGTTGGTGCAGCCGTCGATGCCGCAGGGATAGCAGCAGAGCTTGCCGGCCGGGCACTGGGCGTTGCTGGTGCAGCCGGTCATGAACGAGGGGGCGGGCGCCAGATCGTTCGCGGCGCTGTTCGGAACGGCCGACAGGGTCGCCAGGAAGTCCGCGGTCTCCGCGGAGACGGGCACCGCGGTGGTCACGGAGGCCACGGCAGGCGCGGGCGCCGGTAGTGTTTGCGCCGTGCTTTGTGCACAAGGAAAGAGCGCGAGGAGGGCGAGCAGAACGAGGACGGTCGCAGAAGTCTTCATATTTCAAGTCTCCATGGTCTGCCGGCCGGAAGGAAACCGGCCGCTTCCAAGGAGTAAGTGCAGGCTCATCGGGGTTCCGAGACTTTCGCGGGCAGGCGGCTCAAAAAGCCAAGGGGGCGGAGCCTTGCGGCTCCGCCCCCCGTCCTCATCGATCCGAAGGGTTTCGGCTACTTGCTGAAGTTGGCCTGCGCGCTGGTGTTCTGGGTGACGACGATGCTGCAGATCGGGTTCGTGCCCGAGCAGGCGCCGGTCCAGCTCACGAACTGCTTGCCGGCCGGGGGCGTGGCGGTGAGGATCACCGTCGTGCCGGCGGTGAACTTGGCGGCGCAGTTGCCCGGGCAGTTGAGCGCCTTGTCGTTGCCGGCCGGCGTGCCGGTCAGCGTGCCGGTGTTGGAGCGGCTGATCGACAGCGTGTACTGCGGCATGAAGGCGGCGCCGACGTTCATCAGGCCGTTGACGGTCACCGTGCAGGTCGGCTGGGTGCCCGAGCAGGCGCCGGTCCAGCCGGTGAAGACGTTGCCGCCCGGATTGGCCGTCAGGGACACCGCGCTGCCGTTGAGCGTGAAGGCCGAGCAGGCGTTGCCGCAACTGATCTTGGGAGAGGGCGCGCTCACCGTGCCGGTGCCGGTCTTGGCCACGATCAAGGCGTCGGGCGCCAGGTTGATCGCCGAGTTCTGCGCCGCGATGAAGTCGCCCAGCTCATCCGCCGCCGGGGTGGCGCAGACGGTGTCGGCGCAGATCGCCTTGTGGGTGATGGCATCGTAGGAGCCGGTGAACTTGTAGGTCTCGAAGCGGCGGAGGATCGCCCGGGTGTCCGGATTGATGCCGCCCTGGTGGCGGTTGCGCTTCTGGTTGCCGTTGCTCGGCGGCGAAGCCTGCAGGATCTCCCAGGCGGTATCCAGCTTGGTGGCGTCCTGGGGGACGATCGAGCTGTCGCTCGTCAGGTCGGCCGGCGTGGCGGAGCGCGTCAACTGGGTGACGTAGACCTTCATCCACTGGGCGTCGCCGTAGACCTCCGGCGTCTCCGGCGGCTCGGGCGCTTCGACCTCGGCGACGACGACCGGCGAGGAGCCCACGGCTCCGGCGGCACCCAGGGTCCAGGTCGGGAACGGGATGGCGACGTTGGGCTCGATCGGGATCAGCGTGCCGGGGTGCTGCGGATCGTCGCCTAGCCAGCGGCCGGTGGCGGTGATCGTCTTGTTGGGGGTGGGGTGCATGCCCTGGCCGAGAGCCTCGCAGCCGGCGGTCTTGTAGGTGCTGCCCGCCTGATAGCAATCGTTCCAGTTATAGGGCACGCCGGGCGTGTGCTGCGGCGTCGTGTAGGTGTACTGCCCGCGGCCGGCGTCGTAAGGGCTCTCCCAGCGGACGCGCACGCCGGTGGCGTACGTTGAAACGGTGGGCAAGCCGTACTGCTGCCCGTAGACGGTGTAGTAGAGATCGTTCTGCGCCGCGCCCTCGAGCTGGATCTCGAAACCGTGGGCGTCCTGCCCGGTTTCGTTGACGACGTCGAAATTGCTGAGGAAACCTTCGATGGTGGCCGTCTGCGCCCGCGCGGCGATCGGGGCGCCGAGCAGGACGACGGACAGGGCGGTGAGCAGAGCTGACTTGGGGCGGTTCCAGGACATGGGGCTGTTCTCCTTTGAGGATGGTTCGCACTCTCTGAGACAGGCCCGGGGCGTCCATGGAACAACTTTTTTTCGGCGGCGTGCGAAATGCCTTTAGCGGTTTCGACACATCACGTCGATGGCCCTTCTTCTCCTCCTCCTCCACCCTCCGGTCTCCGGAGTCCTTCCACCCAGCCGGATGAAATGGCCGCGGCCTCGCGGGCTGCGGAAGTCCACCGGCCTTGCCAGAGAGGTATTCCAATGACCCCGCTCTGCCGAAACCTTTCCCAACGGACCCTGGCCCTCGGGCTCGGCGCATTCCTCGGTCTCGCCGCGCTGGCGGGCGCTCAACCCTGGGCACCGCCGACGCATCAGCCGAGCTCCGGCGTTCACGTCTTTCCTTCGCGCAACGTGCGCCAACCGATCCTCAAGTCCGGAGTCAATCTGACGTACCGCGGCGGCCCCGTGATCACCTCGGCCCATGTGGTCTTCATCTTCTGGGGGCCGGGCTTCAACAACGCCGCCTCGCCGGACTACAGCTACGCCCGGACGTTGCAAAGCTTCCGCAGCCAGTTCGGCACCACTCCCGAATACAACACGATCACGCAGTACAGCGGCAGCAACGGCACCATCGCGCTGACCAACCTCGCCGCCGGAACCGCAGACTGGTTCGACACCACGACGCCGCCGCTGAACGTCACCGACGCGATCGCTCAGGGCGAGGTCAACACGTATCTGTCGACCCATGGCTTCGACGCCAGCGCGATCTATGAGGTTGTTCTCCCGACCGCCTCGTATTCTTCGTTTTCCCCTACCGACACCTCTTGCGGCGGGCCCGCCGTCGGGTACTGCGCTTATCATGGCTATTTCTCGAGCGGAGCCAACGTCGCGAAGTACTCTGTCCAGCCCTATCCCAGTTGCGGTGGCTGCCAGGTCTCAGGCTGGTCGGCCGCTCAGAACCAGGAGCACTTCGTCACTCACGAGACGCGCGAAGCCGTGACCGATCCCCAGCTCAATACCTGGACTGACGCCAGCGGCGACGAGGCCGATGACAAGTGCAACTGGACACCCACGCCGTTTTTCGGCACGGGCGGCTACGGCTACCAATACGAGTGGTCGAACGCGGCGAACGGCTGCGTGACCTCAACGCCGATCAGTCTTCCTCCGAGCTACATCGGGAGTCTGGACGCCGCCAACTGCACCACGCTGGCGGGCTGGGGAGCGGACCGCAATCGCCTCAATACGTCGATCAATATCTCCTTCTACAAAGACGGCGCTCTGCTCACCACCGTGCTGGCGAACCTGTCCCGCCCCGACGTCGGCGCCTACCTCGGAGACAACGGCCTGCACGGCTTCTCCTTCCCGACGCCGTCCGCCCTCCTGGACGGCAATCCGCACTCGCTCAGCGCCCGGTTCGAAGGCTCCAGCACGAACTTGGCCGGCAGCCCGATCTCGCTGACCTGCGGCACCAGCTCGATCGCGGCGCCGTCCGGCCTCACAGCCATCTACAGCGCGGCCACCCATCAGGTCACGTTGAGCTGGACTGACAACAGCAACAACGAGCAGGGCTTCGTCGCCCAGTACTCCGCCTCCGGCGGCCCCTTCGCCGACATCACCGATCCGATCGGCGCGAACGCGACGACGATGACGACCAGCGGCAGCGCGCCGGCCGGCTCGTACCAGTTCCGCATCCGCGCCTACAACAGCGGCGGCAGCGTGAATTCCGCCTACAGCAACGTGGCTTCGCTCGTCGTGTCCAACACGACCACCAGCATCGCCTGGATCCAGACGGCCGAGAGCACCTGGGGTCCGGCCGGCACGCTGACGGCCGCCGGGTATGCCGCGAACGGCGGCGGTGGCGTCACGCTCGTCTGGCGCGAGCGGAGCTCCGCGGGAATCTGGGGAAGCTGGAACACCGACGCCTGGGCGCCCCCGCCGGCGGCCGACACGACCTGGTCGAACACCATCTCCAGCGGCAGTCCCACCGACGTGTGCCACTGGTTCGACGCCTACACGGTCTACGCGGGAGCGACCTCCGCCGTCTTCCACTTCACGGGCGCGCCGGGCTGCCCGTAGGCGCTTCATAGCTCACGGTGGGAGCGGTGCGCCGCTCCCGCCGTGAATCGACTAGACTCGCCGCGCAATGATCGGAGGACTCCCATGAGCAATGAATCAGCAGCGACGATCACCGAGCACGAAGCCCAGCAGGTGGAGCGTGCGAACGCGACGGGAAAACAGCCGGTCGTCTTCGTCCACGGCCTCTGGCTGCTGCCGAGCAGTTGGGACCGCTGGGCGAAGCTGTTCGAGGAGGCCGGCTTCACCGCGCTCACGCCCGGCTGGCCGGACGATCCCGACACCGTCGCCGAGGCCAACGCGCACCCCGAGGTGATGGCGCACAAGACGGTCGGCCAGGTGGCGGACCACTTCGATCAGATCGTCCGTGGATTGAAGAAGAAGCCGGCCGTCGTCGGCCACTCCTTCGGCGGCCTGCTTGCGCAGATCCTCGCCGGCCGCGGGCTTTCCGCGGCGACGGTGGCGATCGATCCGGCCCCTTTCCGAGGCGTGCTGCCGCTGCCGCTCTCGGCGTTGAAATCCGCCTGGCCGGTGCTCGGCAATCCGGCCAACCGCAACCGCGCGATCCCGCTTACCTACGAGCAGTTCCGCTACGGCTTCGCCAACGCCGTCAGCGAAACCGAGGCGAAGGAGCTCTACGACACCTTCGCCGTGCCGGCTTCGGGCGCGCCGCTCTTCCAGGCCGCGACCGCCAACCTCAATCCGTGGACGGAAGTGAAGGTCGACACCGAGAACCCGGACCGCGGACCGCTGCTGATCGTTTCCGGCGAAAAGGACCACACCGTGCCGTGGGCGATCGCCAATGCCTCGTTCAAGCAGCAGCAGCACAATCCCGGCGTCACCGAGATCGTCGAGATGAAGGACCGCGGGCACGCGCTGACCATCGACAGCGGCTGGCGCGAGGTCGCCGACGCGGCCCTCGCGTTCGTCCGCCGCTTCCTGCACGCCTGAGCGCGCCGTCGTCGTTCCCGGGCCCATAGACGCTCGGCGCCGCTTCTGGTAGAAGCACCAGCCATGCCGGCGCCTCGCCCCCGACCGATCGCTCCGCCCCAAGTCGTCGTCCTGGGCATGCATCGTTCCGGGACCTCCGTGCTCACCGGCCTCCTACGGTTGCTGGGGCTCTGGGCTGGAGAGGCGGACGACTTTCCACCCGCGGACGACCACAACAAGGCGGGATACTGGGAGCATCGGGGCGTCTGGTCGGTCGATGAGGGAATCCTCCAGGCGCTCGGCGCGAGCTGGTCCGAGATCGCGGACCTCGACCTCTCCCGCCTGGATGAGGGGCCGCGCCTCCGCTTCAGGGAACGCGCTCTCGGGATCGTCCGGGAGCTCGACCGGCATGGCGCATGGGTCATCAAGGATCCGCGGCTCTGTCTGCTCTTCCCGTTCTGGCGAGAGATCCTCGTGCACCCGCTCTGCGTCCTGATCTATCGCGAGCCGCTGCCCGTCGCCCGCTCGCTGGCCGCGCGCGACGGAATTTCGATCCCCTACGGCATGGCCCTCTGGGAGCGGTACACGCGGGAGGCGCTCGCCTCCACCCTGGGCTTGCCGCGAGTCCTGGTCTCCCACCGGGAGCTGATGGCCGATCCAGAGTCTGTCCTCCGCCGGCTGCATCGCAACCTGTTACAGCTCGGCGGGCCGGATCTGGCGCGCGTTTCCCTTCCCACCGCGGACGCGATCCACGCGGTCGTCGACCCGGCTCTCGTGCATCACCCCCCTGAGCCCGAGGGCCAGCGTCTTTATCTCAATCCCCCTCAGATCGATCTGCTGGAGGCGCTGAGAGACGGCACCGCGCTCGATCTCGACCCGGTGCCCCCCCTCTCCGCCGGGGCACGCGACCTGCTCGCTGCTCACCAGCGGCTGCGGGCCACGACACGCGACCTGCTCGCCGCTCACCAGAGGCTGCACCGCTCTCTTACCTGGCTGGACGAGCTCGACGCAATCATCTCCGCCATCCTGGCGTCGCGAAGCTGGAGGATCGGCCGGGCGCTCACCAGCGCGACGAGAGGGCTCCTGGGGGGACCGCAAATCAGCGCTGCCGAGCGTCGCGACCGGCTGATGGCCGAGGTCCGGCAGGGCGAAGCGGAGAAGTGACCGCGACATGCGGCTCCTGAAGCGCTGGCTCGGCGGACGAAAGGGGGCGGAGCTCCGCCGCGGCGACCCTCTCGAAGAGAGCGAGATCGCCTTCCTGATCTGCGTCGAAGCGAACCGGCTCGAGCCCCAGGCGCGCCTCCTGTGCGAGAGCCTGCGGACGTTCGGCGGACGATACCGGAACGCGCCGATCCTCGCCGTCTCGCCCCGGCCTCCTCTGGCGCTCGGCCCCGAGGCCAGGGCGCGCCTCGACGATCTCGGTGTGACGTCCGTCGTGGAGCCCCTGAACGCGACCGGCAGCCCCTATGGCGCGATCAACCGCATCGTGGCGGGCGCCTGGGCCGAAACCTTTTCTTCACGGCCCTACCTCGTCATCCTCGATACGGATACCGTTCTGGTCGGCGAGCCGAGCTTTGCGCGTGCCGATGCGGGGGTCAGGCCGGTGGACGTCAAGGGTGCGGCGTCGAGTGGAGCCGGCGATCCGCTGGATGCCTATTGGGCCCGCGTCTGCGGGCTCGGGGGGATCGGTCTGTCGCGCCTGCCCAGGATCGCCACGACGATCGATCGCGTGCGGATACGGGCCTCCTACAACAGCGGTTTCACCGTGGTCCGGCGGGGTCTCGGCATCCTCCGGAAGACGCGGGAGATCTTCTTCGCGTCCCGCGAGGAAAATCTGCGCCCCCTGGCCGGTAAGGGGCTCGACGTGCTGGCGTCCACCGGCCTCGTCGGGCTCGAGGCCGGCGAGTGGTGGGGTTCCAGCCAGGCCGCGCTGAGCGTCGCGATCTGGTCGAGGACCACGGACGTCTACACGTATGACGAGCGCTACAACATCCCTCTCCACAACCTCGTGGGTCCCGAGCGATCCTGGCCCCTGCGCCCGGGCATCCCGCCGATCCTGCTGCACTATCACTATCTGGCGGAGGCTCCATACCGGGAGCGGTTCCGGCAGGTGCTGACCCGGATCGGGTGCTCCCCGGAGACGCTGGCCTGGATCGGGGACCGGCTTTGCTTCTTCGATCGGTGATCAGTCGACACCGCGCAGGACCGAACGCAGGGCGCACCGTTCGCCGGTCGTCAGCGCCAGAAGACCCGGCTTCGCGCGCAGCACCCGGAACTGCGGTCCATCCTCGATCACGTCGAAAAGAACGAGGGCCGCCTGGTACCGGGCTCGGCGGTAGTCGTGGAGCGCCACCATGGTGTCCGGACCCGAGAGCACGAAGGCCATGAAGAGGCACTCCAGGCGGCGGCGGCCGTCGATCAGGATAAACCCGAAGTCGAGGCCCAGCGCCGCGGGAGCATTCGTATAGTTGAGCCCCGGATCGGCCTGTCCGAGCTTCGGCCCCGTGAGGTCGAAGGCGAGGGAGCGAACGGTGGCGGGCGGGTGGATGCGCGCAACCACGGACCGGGCATAGTCCTCGTCGTGGTCGACCGAGATGAAGGTGCCCCCGCGCCGACCGGCGATCTCGGCCAGCAGGAGCGTCGACAGGCCTGCTCCCCATTCGAGCATCGCCGGCGCCGTTCCGGCGTAGGAGTCGACGACGCGCGCCAGCTCGGGAAGAAAGTCGAGCCCGAACATGTCGGCGGAGCGAACCTCTCCGCCATGCTCGATCCGATACCGGCTGAGATCCAGGGGCTGGGGCATCAGGAAGGAGCGAGTGTACACCAGCAGGGTCCCGCGCGGTGTCTCGCCGCAGCGGCGTCTTGCGGGAGCGCCCGGATCTCGCTACTGTTAGGCCGATTCGCCGCAGGCCTTATCAGGAGGGATCCATGAGCTTCCCATCTCTTGCAACCCAGGTGCGTGGAATTCTGCTGTGCGGCCTCGCCGCCGGAGCGCTCCTCGCCGCGGCGGCCCGCCCGGCCGGCGCCACCGTCATCACCGCCTCTCCGGTCAATTTCGCCGCCACCGAGCAGACCCCCTTCAGCGGCACGGTCGCGACCTTCACGGACAGCGACCCGAACGCCACTCCGGACCAATTCGTCGCCATCATCGACTGGGGCGACGGTAGCTCGACGAGCTTCGGGACCATCACCACCAACGGCAGCGGAGGTTTCGACGTCTCCGGCCAGCATACCTACGACGACGAGGGCTCGTTCAGCGCCACAGTGATCATCACCGAACAGGAGCCCGGCACCGGCCGCGCCACGGTGACGGACACGGCGACCGTCGCCGAGGCCGACGTCCTGGCGGGCACGCCGAGGAGCTTCGCGGCGCCTCCGGGCGCCAGTTTCACGACCGTGGTGGCGAACTTCACCGACACCCTCACCACCGCCGTGGCGAGCGACTTCCTGGCCACCATCAACTGGGGGGACGCGACGACCTCGGCCGGCACGGTCAGCGGCGGCGGCGGCTCTTTCCAGGTCAGCGGCACCCACACCTACGCGACGACGGGGACTTTTTCGGTGCAGGTCACCTTGAGCGACGACCCGCCGGGCACCGCCACGGCGACCGTGACCAGCACCGCCCAGGTCGCGGCCGGCCTGGGGGTGGTGGCGACCAATTTCTCGACCCCCGAGGGCACCGCCTTCAACGGCCAGGTCGCCACCTTCTCCGACGCCGACACCTCGAAGACGGCGGCCTCCTTCACCGCCACGATCGCCTGGGGGGACGGCATCAGCTCGCCGGGCACGATCACCGGCGGCTCGGGCTCCTTCACGGTGACCGGCCAGCACACCTACGCGGACGAGGGGAGCTTCACCTTCACCGTGACGGTCACCGAGATCGGCGCCGGCGGCGCCACCGCCTCCGGCATGGCGACCGCCACCGTCACCGAGGCCGACGTGCTCGCGGGAACGCCGGCGAGCTTCGCCGCCCAGGCCGCCATTCCCTTCAACGGCACGGTGGCGACCTTCACCGACGCCAACACCGCCAACGCCGCCAGCGACTTCACCGCCGTCATCGACTGGGGGGACGGCCATACGAGCGCGGGCACGGTGACGGGCGGAGGCGGCGCGTTCACCGTCTCGGGCACCCACACCTATGCCACGTCCGGCCACTTTACGGTGACCGTGACGCTGACCGACGACGCTCCCGGAACCGCGACGGCGACGGTCGCCAGCTCGGCGACGGTCACGGACTCGGTGGCGACCATCCCGACGCTCGACGGCTGGGGGCTGCTCGCCCTGCTCGCCGCCCTGGCGTTTGTAGCGCTCTATCGGCTGCGGCGGCGTCAGGCCGCCGCATAGCTGAGGGCGACGGCCTCCGCCACGCGGATGCCGTCGACGCCGGCGGAGAGGATGCCGCCGGCGTAGCCGGCGCCCTCGCCGGCAGGGTAGAGCCCTTCGGTGTTGAGGCTCTGGAAATCCTCGTCCCGCGGGATGCGCAGGGGGGAGGACGTGCGCGTCTCGACGCCGGTCAGCACGGCGTCCCGCAGGGCGAAACCCCGGATCTGCTTGTCGAACGCGGGGAGCGCCTCGCGGATCGCCGCGATCGCGTAGTCCGGCAGGCTCGAGCTCAGATCTCCCAGACGCACGCCCGGTTTGTACGACGGCAGGACCGAACCGAAGGCCGTGGAGGGGCGGCCGGCGAGGAAGTCGCCGACGAGCTGGCCGGGCGCGTCGTAGGTGCCGCCGCCCAGCTCGAAAGCGCGCTCTTCCCAGTGGCGCTGAAAGTCGATGCCCGCCAGCGGCCCCCCGGGGTTGTCTCCCAATGAATAGTCCTCCGGCGTGATGCCGACGACGATGCCGCTGTTGGCGTTCCGCTCGTCCCGCGAGTACTGGCTCATGCCGTTGGTGACCACCCGCCCCGGCTCCGAGGCCGCCGCCACCACCGTGCCCCCCGGGCACATGCAGAAGCTATAGACCGACCGCCCGTTCCGGCAGTGGTGGACCAGCTTGTAGTCGGCGGAGCCCAGGATCGGGTTCCCCGCCTGCGGACCGAAGCGGCAGCGGTCGATGAGCGACTGCGGGTGCTCGACGCGGAAGCCGATCGAAAAGGGCTTCGCTTCCATCCGGACGCCCCGGCGGTGGAGCATCGCGAAGGTGTCCCGGGCGCTGTGGCCGACCGCCAGCACCACGCGATCGGCCTCCAGACGGCTGCCGTCCGCGAGGATCACCCCCCGGATCCTTCGCTTTCCGCCCTCCTCCGCGATCACCAGGTCTTCGACGCGCTGCTTGAATCGGATCTCGCCGCCGAGCGATTCGATCTTCGCGCGCAGGCTCTCCACCATCTTCACCAGCCGGAAGGTGCCGATGTGCGGCTTGTTGACGTACAGGATCTCGGCCGGCGCGCCGGCGGCGACGAATTCCGTCAGCACCTTGCGGCCGCGGTGTCCGGGATCCTTGATCTGGCTGTAGAGCTTGCCGTCGGAGAAGGTGCCGGCGCCCCCCTCGCCGAACTGCACGTTGGATTCGGGGTTCAGGGTCCGCTTGCGCCAGAGGCCGAAGGTGTCGACCGTGCGCTCGCGCACCTGCTTGCCCCGTTCGAGGACGATCGGCCGGTACCCCATCTCCGCCAGCAGCAGACCCGCGAACAGCCCGCAGGGACCGGTGCCGATCACGATCGGCCGCGCCGTCATCCCCTCCGGCGCCCGGGCGACGAAACGATAGGAGACATCCGGAGTCGGCCCCACCTGGAGACCGGAGGCGGAGCGCCCCTGGAGCCGCCGCAGCACCGCGCTCTCGCCGGCCACCTCGACGTCGAGATGGTAGATGAGCGCGACCGCCCCCTTCTTGCGGGCGTCGCGGGCGTCGAAGCTGCGGCGGTACACCGAGAGTCCGAGGAGCTCCCGCGGTTCGAGGCCGAGCTCGGTGAGGACGGCGGCGCGCAGCTCGTCCTGGGTGTGTGCGAGCGGCAGCCGCAGCTCGGTCAATCGCAGCATGGGTGGAATTCCGAAAGCCGGACCGGCGAGGGGGCCGCGCTGCCGCGGAAGGCCGTCCAGGCCACGGCGTCGCCCGCGAAGACGTTGAGGTCGACCAGCCCGTCGATCCCCCGGACCCTGCCGTTGTTCGCGTACTGCCACATCGTCCACGGCCGCCGGCCGAGCCAGCGTGGCGAGCGGTAGACGTCGCGCACCCAGAGCGGCGACTCGCGGAAGCGGTCCGGGGCGTTGCGGAGATAGGCGTCGTAGAACTCGCGGGTCATGTAGAGCACGGGCTCCCGTCCATACGTCCTGCGCAGGGGCTCGAGGAAGGCGCCGAGCTGTTGCGAGAGGTCGCTCCAGTCCGGGATCCAGGCGCAGTTGCCGTCGAATTCGAGGTCGACCGCCGGCGGCAGCGCGTCCGGGGTGGGAGGCACGGTCGCCAGGAAGTTGCTCGCCTGCGACACGCCGTCGCGGCAGAATGTGAAGAAGTGATAGGCGCCCACGGCCAAGCCGGCCGCCCGGGCATTGTTCCAGTTCTCCTGGAAAAGGGGGTCCACGAAGTCCCCCCCCTCGGTCGCCTTCACATAGGCGAAGGCGATCCCTTCGGAGCGCACGATGGGCCAGCGGATGGGGCCGCGGTGATGCGAGACGTCCACGCCGGCGAACGGGTAGCGGCTGGCCGAAGGGTAGTTGAAGCGCAGCCAGCCGTGCCTGAAGCCTTGATAGACGCCGATCCCGGCTCCGGCGATCAGCAGGATGAGGAGGGAGATTCGCTTCATCTCGACGTCGGCCTAAATTAGCACAGCCGCTGGAATCCATGGGGCGGTCGGACGGTTAGAATGAGTGCCTGGGGCGATCCCCCGGGCACCCCCACCAGAGAGGAGTGAAACGATGGAACCGACCTGTGAGATTCCCCGCGGCCGCCATCTGGCGCCGCATGAGTTTCCCGATCCGGAGATCGACGTCGTCGCGGCTCCGGGCGCCGCGCCGCAGAAGGCCGTGCTGGCCGGCGGGTGCTTCTGGTGCGTCGAGGCGGTGCTGAAGGAGATCGACGGCGTGCTGGACGTGGTCTCGGGCTACTCCGGCGGCAGCGCGAAGACGGCCGACTACGACGCGGTCTGCTCCGGCAGGACCGGCCACGCCGAGGTGGTCGAGGTGCGCTTCGATCCCGCCCGGGTGAGCTACGGCCAGTTGCTCAAAGTCTTCTTCTCCGTGGCCCACGACCCCACCCAGCTCAACCGCCAGGGCAACGACCAGGGGACGCAGTACCGCTCGGCGATCTTCACCACCGACGACGAGCAGAAGCGCGTGGCCGAGGCCTACATCCGGCAGCTCAACGCCGCCGGAGCCTACGACTCGCCGATCGTCACCGAGGTCTCGCCGCTGGAGGCTTTCTACGCCGCCGAGGCCTACCACCAGGACTACGCGGCGAAGCACCCCATGCAGCCGTACGTCCTGTTCAGCGCGGCGCCGAAGGTGAGCAAGCTGCGGAAGCACTTCGCGGAGCGGGTGAAGGCGTAGGCGGGAAAGAACAGCGGAGTTAGAAGAACAGCGGAGTTAGAAAACAGCGGAGTTAGAGCCGGCGGGACGCCGGCGGTCCCAGGAGGGCTCCTCTTCGGGTCGGGTTGGAGTGAGGTCGGAAAGCGTGCTTGAATATGCGGGATGACGCGAAAAAGCTCGCCGTCCTTCCTAGGACAGGTATCCTCAGGCCTCTCTTCAAACCCGACCCGGAGAGGTAACCTCCTGGGACCGCCGGCGTCCCCGCCGGCCTCTAACTCCGCTGTTTCTTCTTTTTCTTCTCCTTCTTCCTCCAGGCCCTGGTACTCCAGAGGCTATCTCCCCCACTTCGACCAACCCCATCTCGTTCAGTCCATCACCTTCCGCCTCCACGACGCCGTCCCCGACGACGTGGTCCAGGCCTGGAAGAGGACGCTGGCCTGGATCGAGAACCTTCCGGCCGCGGACCCCCGGGAAATGGAGCTGCGCAAGCGGATCTCCCGCTATGAGGACGCCGGCCACGGCGCTTCCTGGCTGCGCGACGCGCGCATCGCGGCCCTGGTGGAGGAGGCGCTGCTGCATTTCGACGGCGAGCGTTATCGGCTGATCGCCTGGTGCGTCATGCCCAATCATGTCCATGGGCTGATCGAGACGCAGGCGGAGTGGCCTCTCTCGGCGATCGTTCAGCCCTGGAAGTCCTACACGGCTCATGCCGCCAACCGGATCCTGGGGAGAAGCGGCATCTTCTGGTTCCGCGAGTACCATGACCGGTTCATCCGGGATGAGCGGCATCTGGCCAACGCGATCGAGTATGTCGAGCAGAATCCTGTGAAGGCTGGGCTGGTGGGCTCGCGGGAGCTGTGGCGGTGGGGGAGTGCTTGGAGAAAGCAACAGCGGAGTTAGAGGAACAGCGGAGTTAGAGGAACAGCGGAGTTAGAGCCGGCGGGACGCCGGCGGTCCCAGGAGGGCTCCTCTTCGGGTCGGATTTGCGTGAAGCCGCGGGGCAAAGACGGTCCACGCCTCCGTCGAAACCCGACCCGGAGAGGTAACCTCCTGGGACCGCCGGCGTCCCGCCGGCTCTAACTCCGCTGTTCTTCTAACGCCGCCGCCGGTGGTCTCGTTCCAGGGCATGGGGGTGCGCTTGAATTCGTCCTTCGTGCCGGCAAGGAATCGCTCCTGAGGCCCGAGACGGTCGCGGAAACGCTCCGTTTCGCTCTCCGCCTGCCGCTGGAGGCCCGCCCGGAGGAGATCGTGATCCGCGGCAGCTCGCACGCGCCGGAGCATTTAGGCTTCCCTGTCCCCCTTTTTCCAGAATTGTCCCCGAATCTCCAGGATTGTCCCCGAATTTCCCAAATTGTCCCCGAATTTCCCTAACTGTCCCCGAATCTCCAGAATTGTCCCCGAATTTCCCTAATTGTCCCCGAATATCCAGGATTGTCCCCGAATATCCCAAATTGTCCCGGAATATCCCAAAAACTCCTGAGTCGAGCCCGATCGGGGAGCCGGTGGCAGCTTGGCAGGACCCTTGCTCTTCTCCTGCTTCGCGATGGAACCGACGTCCCCACCCCGCCGCCTTGCTTGGCGGCCCGACTGGAGAGCGGTCTGGGACAGTCCGCGGAAGCTGCTGGCGCTGGTGCTCGCGATCGGGTTTGGCGCCCTCCTGCTCTTCGGCCTGTCCTGGTCACGCTGCTTCTTCACCACCTGCCCGAACGTGGCGGGGCTGGCCGGCTTCCAGCCGGGGGGTGCGCCGGTGCTGGTCGACCGTCACGGCGAGGCGTTCGCCGACCTGGCTCCGACCGAGCGCCGGATCGTGCCGCTGTCGTCCCTTCCCTCGCTGGTGCCACAGGCCTTCCTCGCCGTCGAGGACCAGCGCTTCTACGAGCACGGCGGGGTGGATTGGCGGCGGGTCGGCGGCGCGGTGCTCGCCGATCTTCGCGCCAAGGGGTTCGCCCAGGGGTTCAGCACGATCAGCATGCAACTGGCCCGCAACGTCTTCCCCGAGCGCCTCCCCGGCGACGAGCAGACGACCCGCCGGAAGCTCCTGGAGATCCGCGTCGCCCAGGAGATCGAGCGCCGGTACTCGAAAGAGGAGATCCTCGAGCTCTATCTCAACAACATTTACTTCGGCAACCGGGCCCGCGGGATCGAGTCGGCGGCGCGCCAGTACTTCGGCGTTGCGGCCAAGGACCTCACCCTCCCCCAGGCCGCCCTGCTCGCCGCGCTGCCCAAGGCGCCCACCCACTACGCCCCCATCCGCCATCCGGACGAGGCGCTGGCGCGGCGGAACCTGGTGCTGACGCTGATGCAGGACCAGGGGCGGATCCCTCGCTATCTGGCCGAGAAGGCGAAGCAGGAGCCGCTCCGGCTGGTGGCTTCGCCGCCGCGGCAGGAGAAGGTCGAGTCGGGGCTCGCCCCCTACTTCGTCGAGCAGGTGCGGCACGAGCTCGAGGAGCGCTTCGGCCCCAACCTCTACACCCGGCCGCTGCGGATCGTGACCACGCTCGACTCCGCCGCCCAGCGCGCCGCCGAGGAGGAGCTCCGCCGGCAGCTCAAGCAGGTCGAATCCGGGGAGCTGGGCGCCTTCCACGGCGCCCGCTACGCGCCGGACGGCCCGCCGGTGCCCACGGACACGCTCCAGGGCGCGGTAATAATGCTCGACGCTCACGACGGCGACGTGCTCGCCTGGGTGGGCGGCCGCGATTTCGCGCAGTCGCAGTTCGACCGCGTCGTGCAGGCGCGCCGGCAGCCCGGGAGCGCCTTCAAGCCGTTCGTGTACGCCGCGGCCCTGGCCGGCGGCTGGGTGCTCAGCCAGCCGCTCCTCGACCAGCCGTTCAGCGTCAAGATGGCCGGCGGGCAGACCTGGCAGCCGAAGGACTTCGCGGACCGCTACGACGGGCAGGTCACCATGCGCGACGCCCTGGTGCTCTCGAAGAACGTGCCCACGGTCCACCTGGCGGACGCGGTCGGCCTCCCGAAGGTCGTCGAGGTGGCCCACCGGGCGGGGATCACGGAGCCGATCGCGCCGGTGCCCGCGATCGCCCTGGGAACGACGGCCGTCTCGCCGCTCGAGATCACCGCCGCCTACACCGGCTTCGCGAGCCTCGGCCAGGCGGTCGAGCCGCGGTTGATCCTGCGGGTCGAGGACGAGAAGGGGAAGGTGATCTGGCAATCGCAGCCGAAGCGCCACGCCGCTCTCGATCCCGGCGTCGCCTTCCTGGTGACGGACGTCCTCGTTCAATCGATCGTGAGCGGCACCGGCAGCCTGGTCCAGCAGACGGGTCTCAAGGCGCCGGCGGCCGGCAAGACCGGCACCACCAACGACGGCGCGGACGCCTGGTTCGTGGGCTACACGCCGGAGATCGCCGGCGGCGTCTGGATCGGCTTCGACAAGCCGCGGCCGATCCTGGGCGACGCCACCGGCGGTCAGCTCGCGGCGCCGGTCTGGGGGCGGATGCTCGCCCGTGTCTACCAGGGGCGTCCGGCGCCCCAGCCCTGGAAGGCGCCGGCGAACGTGGTCTCGCACTGGATCGATCCGCCGACCGGGCTGGTGATCAAGGAGGGGTGCGCGCCCGAGCACGGCTTCGCCCGGCCCGAGCTGTTCCTGCGAGGAAAGGAGCCGGTCGCCTACTGTCCAGGCCATGAGCCGACGCCGTTGAACGGCTTCCCGACCGAGCGGCGCCTGCTCCCGCGGCAGGACCAGGCGCGACAGGTCGCTCAGTCGGGAGAGGACGAAGCGAAGAAACAGGAACAGGAGCGCCTGGCCCAGATCGCCGAACGCGAGCTGCGGCAGAAAGCGGCGAAGGAAGCGGTGCAGGCGGTGGAAAAAGAGCGGGTTCGGCAATCGCGCCCGTCGCGCGAGGACCGGGTCGCGCGGCGGGAGCCGGAGGTGGATCACCGCGAGGCGGGCGAGGCGGGCGAGGCGAGCGAGGCCGAGGCCGCGAAAGCGGAGCGGACGCCCTCCGAGTCCGATCTCTCCGGCTGGTGGGAGCTGACGAACACCATCGAGTCGACCAACTACTCGGCGTACCGCGGCCTCCGCCTGACCTACCGTCTGCAGCTCGAGCAGAATGGCGACCGCATCGTGGGACGCGGCCAGAAATGGGCGGAGAACGGGAGCATCGTCAACCCGGGGGCCCGTTCGCCGATCGCGGTCACCGGCCGGATGACGGGCGACAAAGTGGTCCTCCAGTTCACCGAGCAGGGGGCCCGGCGAGCGACGAGCGGGAGCTTCTCCTGGATTCTGGGCGCGAACAGCAACGCCTTGCGCGGCTTTTTCCGGAGCGACGCCGCGGCCGCCAGCGGGCCGTCGTCGGCGCGCAGGATGCGGTAGACGCTAGCCCCCGATCACGACCTCGCGCGCCAGCTCCACCACCGACAGCGGCGCGCTCCCCTCGGCGTTGTTGTTGATCGTGCACAGGAAGGGGCGCTCGCCGGCGACGGCCGCGCGGGCGAGATCGGCCACCGCCTCGCGGCTGGCGGGATCGGGCGCGGCCAGGCGGTTGAACGGGGCATACATCCGCCCCGCCTCCTCGTAGGTCATCCCGGCGCCCAGTAGCCAGCGGACGATCGTCATCGGACCCCGTTCGGAGCCGGCGAGGCGGGCCTGCGCGCGGATGTCCGGCATGCGGGGGTGGACGTTGTGGCAGTGGCAGGCCCCCACGGCGGCGAGGGCGTCGCCGTAGTCGGCGGTGATCAGCTCGCGGTTGCGCAGCTCGACGGCGTAGACCGGTCCACGCGGGAGCGCCGCCAGGAAGGCGTGGAGGCGCTCGGCGAACTCGGCGGGGCTCCCCAGCGACTGCGGGGCGAACTGGAAGAGCAGCGCGCCGGCGCCGCCGATCTCCTCCGCGAACGGCGCCACCACCCGCTCCGCGGCATAGAGGGGATCGAGGAAGAGGGGGTTCTCCTGGCCGCGCTGCGCGCCGTAGCGGGCGTGGTCGGGGAAGCGGCTCAGGGTGCAGGCTTCGTGCGCCTTGACCAGGAAGAGGAAGCCGTCGGGAACCACCTCGCGGTAGCGCGCCAGCTCACCAGGCTCGACCGGCGCGTAGTGGGTGCGGTCGACGCCCACGGCGTGGAGGAGAGGGTGCCGGGCGTACGCCGCGAGCCCCTCCCGCGCCAGCTTCGACGTGGGATACGCGCGGTCGTAGACCAGCCCCGCCCATCCCGGGAACGACCAGGTCGAGCCGCCGAGGCAGACCTCTTGCGGCAGCTCGCGGCCGAGCGCCTCGACCTCCTCCGACTGCGCCGCCGCACCGACCCCCTGCCTTTCCGGCTCCGGAGCGGGCTCGAAGGCGAAGAGGGCGAGCTGATCGTGGTCCTTGCGCCGGGCCATGGGCGCAGTTTAGTGCAAATCGATGCCCAAAAAGCGGGACGGCGGCGGTGAAGTTCCCGGATCAGGGAACGCTCCGGCGCCGCTCTACGTGGCTTGCAGGAACGCCACCGTCGGCGGCAGCCCGTCGTCCAGGCTCCGCGGGTGCCAGTCGAGCTCGGCCCGGGCGCGGGCGTCGGAGAACGCCCAGTTCCGTTCCAGGCTGTTGAGCTGATCGTGGGAAAAGGGGGGGCGGCGGCCGGCGAGCTTGAAGAAGGGGTTGGAGACGATCAGCCCCGCCCGCGCCAGTCCGAGCGGCAGGCTCAGGCGCGGCGGCGCGGCGTTCCCCAGCGCGCAGACCCGTTCCACCAGGGAGCGCAGCGTGGTGACGTCGCCCGCCATCAGGTAGTCCCGCTTCGGCGGCGCCTTCTCCAATATTTTGAAGATCCCCTCGACCAGGTCGTCGATGAAGATCCAGGACACCCTGCGGTCGCCGCCGGCGAGGACCGGGTACTTGCCGCGCAGGAAGCCGCGGAGGATCGCGTTCGCCCCCTCCTTCTTGCCCGGCGGGCCATAGACCAGGCTCGGGTAGACGGTGTTGATCCGCAGACCCTTCTTCGCCCACTCCTGGATGGCGCGCTCGCCGGAGTGCTTGGTGGCGCTGTAGAGGGTGGGGAAGGGGGTCTGGAGCGGCGCGGACTCGTCGGCGGTGGAGCCGTCCGGCGGGCTGCCGCCGAAGTAGGCCATCGAGGAGACCGAGAGGAAGCGCCCCACGCCGAGCTTAAACGCAAGAGACGCAACGTTTTCGCTCCCCTGGACGTTGGCCTGCCGCATCCGCTCGGCCGGCCCCTCCATGTCGAGATCGGCCGCCGCGTGGATCACCCAGTCGGCGCCGGACATCCCCTCGCGCATCGAATAGCGGTCCGCGATGTCGCCGGTGAAGGTGGCGGCGCCGAGCTGCCGCAACGGCTCGGCGTTGCTGGTCGCCCGGACGAGCGCGCGAACCTCATGGCCGGCCGCGACCAGACGGCGCGCCAGCGCCAGTCCGATGTAGCCGGTGCCGCCGGTCAGAAAGATTCTCATGGCGCGAGTATGACGGAGATCGAAAAGCAGGCGTCAAGAAGATTCAAGGAATTGGAGAAATGGGAATCGACCATACTCCGCCTCGGTTATAGAAGGTGGGACGGGCCGCGGGAGTTGGACCTGTCCTGGAGCCAATCACTCCGCAAATCTCTCAGCTCCCTCTCCTCCCCCCGTGCCGGATCCCTCCCCGGCGCGGGGCTTTTTTTGTCTCGAAGCATCCAGTAAGCTGACGGGTATGAAGGCGATCGAGACCGATGTCATCGTCACCCAGGGCGGCAGGGGCAGGATCGACCTGAAGCTGCCCATGGATGTGCCCCTTGGGAGGCATCGGGCCGTCGTGGTCGTCGACGAGCGCCCCGCCGACTCGACGACCTCCAGGACAGCGAGATCTCTGGCCGATTTCCCCGTCCACGATCCCGGTCCCTGGCCTGAAGGCCTTTCGCTTCGGCGGGCAGACCTCTATGGGGAGGACGAGAGGTAGGGCGGTGGTCAAGATTGCGGCCCCTGCTCCAGGGGAATCACCTGGATCACATCCCGGAAGCGGACGAAATCAACAACGTTGTGGGTCAACAGGGTCGGGATGCCGCTCGCCAGCATCGTGGCGACCACGTTGGCGTCGTGGATCTGCTTGCCGCCGACCTCCACCGTCTCGATCAGCTCCAGCAAGGTCTCCGTCACGGCGGGTCCCTCCTCGGCGAGCTGAAAATGGCTTAAAAAGTAGCGGATGTCGCTGACCAGCTCGCGGGCCTGCCGCGGCTTGGCGAACGTCTGCGGCCGGCTCAAGGTGGCCAGGTACTCCCGCAGAACCTGGCGGCTCACCCAGAGCTCCTGCCCGGACTCGCCGCGCCGCCGGAGCTCTTCGGAAGCGCGCTGGTGAAGTGGAGCGGTCGAGGAGGCAGCGAAGACCAGGACGTTCGTGTCCACGAAGCATCCTTGAGACGCCATCTTTTTCTCGCCCCTCATAGCACCGATCTAGGCCTTCAAAAGCTGCCGCAGCACGTAGTGCAGGATACCGCCGTGGCGGTAATACTGGATCTCCTGCGGGGTGTCGAGGCGGAGGCGGGCTTTGAAGGCGGTCGTGTTGCCATCCTCCCTGCGCGCGCGGACGGTCATCTCGCGGCCGTCCTTCAAGCCGTTGCGGACCGCCTCGGAGAGCCCTTCAATGTCGATCACCTCGTGGCCGGTGAGGCCGAGGGTGATGGCGCTCTCGCCGGCCAGGAACTCCAGCGGGGCGATGCCCATGCCGACGAGGTTGCTCCGGTGGATGCGCTCGAAGCTCTCGGCGATGACGGCGCGGACCCCCTGGAGGAGCGGGCCCTTGGCCGCCCAGTCGCGCGAGGAGCCGGTGCCGTACTCCTGGCCGGCGAGGACCACCGTGGGAACCCCCTCGGCCTTGTACTTCATCGCCGCGTCGTAGATCGACAGCGGCTCGCCGTCCGGCAGGTGGAGCGTGAACCCGCCTTCGATCTCGGGGACCATGCGGTTGCGGATGCGGATGTTGGCGAAGGTGCCGCGCATCATCACCTCGTGGTTGCCGCGGCGGGCGCCGTAGGAGTTGAAGTCCTTGGGCGCGACGCCGTGCTCGACGAGGTACTTGCCGGCGGGGCCGGCGGCCTTGATCGAGCCGGCGGGCGAGATGTGGTCGGTGGTGATGCTGTCGCCGAAGAGGGCCAGCACGCGGGCGTTGTGGACGTCCTCGACCGCCGCCGGCTCGGCCGGCATGTCGACGAAGTAGGGGGGCTGGCGGACGTAGGTCGACGCCGGGTCCCAGGCGTAGGTATCGCCCTCCGGCACGTCGAGGCTGTTCCAGCTCTCGTCGCCGGCGAAGACGTCGCGGTACTGCTCGCGGAACATGTCCGAGCGGACGGCGCGCAGGATGGTCTCCTCAACTTCCTTACGGCTCGGCCAGACGTCGCGCAGATAGACCGGCTGGCCGTCCTTGCCGGTGCCCAGCGGCTCGGTCTGGAAGTCGACGTCGATCCTTCCCGCCAGGGCGTAGGCGACGACCAGCGGCGGCGAGGCGAGGTAGTTGGCGCGCACGTCCGAGTTGATCCGCCCCTCGAAGTTGCGGTTGCCGGAGAGCACGGCGACGGCCACCAGGTCGCGCTCCTCGATCGCCTGCGAGATCGCCGCCGGCAGCGGTCCGCTGTTGCCGATGCAGGTGGTGCAGCCGTAGCCGACGAGGTTGAAACCGAGCTGGTCGAGGTAGGCGGTGAGCCCCGCCTCGTTGTAGTACTCGGTGACCACCTTGGAGCCGGGGGCGAGGCTGGTCTTCACCCAGGGCTTGCTGGAGAGCCCCTTCTCGACCGCCTTTTTGGCCAGCAGCCCGGCGGCCACCATCACCGAGGGGTTGGAGGTGTTGGTGCAGCTCGTGATCGCGGCGATCACCACCGAGCCGTGCTGGAGCGCGTCCGCCGCGGCAGTCGCCACGGCGATCTCGGGCTCGGCGATCGCCAGTCCCGCGGCGGTGCCGCCGGCCGACTGGAGGCCCAGGGGCGAGGCCTTCGCCTTGCCGGTGCGGCCCGCGGCGGTCATCGTCTCCAGCTCCTTGAGGAACGACGGCTTGACGTCCGAGAGGCGCACGCGGTCCTGCGGCCGGCGGGGTCCGGCGAGGCTCGGCTCGACCGTGCCGAGGTCGAGCTCGAGGACGTCGGTGTAGACGGCGGCCGGGGAGTCGGCGCTGTGGAAGAGCCCCTGCTCCTTCATGTAGGCCTCGACGATCGCCACCGCCTCGGGGGTGCGGCCGGTGAAGGCGAGGTAGTCGAGCGAGACCTGGTCGACCGGGAAGATGCCGCAGGTGGCGCCATACTCGGGGGCCATGTTGCCGATGGTGGCGCGGTCGGCCAGCGGCAGGTTGGCGAGGCCGGGGCCGAAGAACTCGACGAACATGCCGACGACGCCCCGCTTGCGCAGCATCTGGGTGACGGTGAGCACGAGGTCGGTCGCCGTGGTCCCCTCGGACAGCGCGCCGGAGAGGCGGAAACCGACCACCTGCGGGATCAGCATCGACACCGGCTGGCCGAGCATGGCCGCCTCGGCCTCGATGCCGCCGACGCCCCAGCCGAGCACGCCCAGGCCGTTGACCATGGTGGTGTGGGAGTCGGTCCCCACCAGCGTGTCGGGATAGAGGTACGTCTCGCCGTCGACGTCCCCCTCCATCACCACCCGCGCCAGGTATTCGAGGTTGACCTGGTGGACGATGCCGGTGTCCGGCGGCACGACGCGGAAGTTGCCGAACGCCGTCTGCCCCCAGCGCAGGAAGGCGTAGCGCTCGCGGTTGCGCTCCAGCTCCTTGCCGGCGTTGATCAGGAAGGCGGCGGACGTGCCGTACTCGTCCACCTGCACCGAGTGGTCGATCACCAGCTCGACCGGCTGGAGCGGGTTGATCCGCCTCGGATCGCCGCCCATCTTCACCATCGCGTCGCGCATCGCCGCGAGGTCGACCACCGCCGGGACGCCGGTGAAGTCCTGGAGCAGGACGCGGGCCGGCATGAAGGCGATCTCGCGCGACGGCGCCGCCTTCGGGTCCCAGCCGGCGAGGGCCTCGATCTCGGCGGAGGTGACCACCGAGCCGTCCTCGCGGCGCAGCAGGTTTTCGAGCAGGATGCGAAGGGAGTAGGGGAGGCGCGAGACGTTGAAGCCCCGTTTCTCCAGGGCGTCCAGGCGGGCGATACGGAAATCGCGCCCGCCGGCCCGGAGGGTCGAGCGGCTGCCGAAGCTATCATGCATGGGGTGTTCTCCTCAGGATCGATCAAGGGGTGCGGGCGCGAGCGCCCGGCAGGGCAAAGATATCAGCTCGCTTCGATTTCTCCCAGAGGCGCGAGGCCGAGTAAGATTGAGCCCATGCCCGCGAGCGCCTCCGATCTCACCACGCCGGTCCTGCTGCTGGCCATGCCCCAGGTGCTCGACCCCTACTTCGAGCGCAGCGTCGTGCTCCTCCTTCATCACGAGGACGCGGGGAGCCTCGGCTTCGTGCTGAACCACCCCACCGCGATCCGGATCGGCGAGATCCTGAAGGAGATGGATCTGCGCTGGGCCGGCCGGCAGGAGATCGTGGCGTACCGGGGCGGACCGGTGCAGCCGGAGCTCGGCACGGTGCTGTTCGCGCCGGTCCTCGCCGAGGTGGGCCCCGAGGACACCGCCACCGAGGTCCTCCCCGGAGTGGCCCTGACGCAGCACGTCGGCGACCTCTCCCGCCTCGCCGAGGCGCCTCCCGACCGCTTCCGCCTGATCCTCGGCTATGCCGGCTGGGGCGAAGGGCAGTTGATGGCGGAGATCCTCCGCAACGACTGGCTGACGGTGCCGGCGAGCAGCGACCTGATCTTCGCCGCCGACCCCGAGGAGGCCTGGGGCGCGGCCCTGCGCTCGGCCGGCATCGATCCCGCCGCCCTCCCCTCCTGGGTCCCCGTGAGCGCCTCCGAGGACTCGGCGAACTGAGCGCCGAGGCCGGCGTCAACCGAGCCGAGCGAGCCGAGCGAATGAAAACCGTCCACCACCGATCGGCCGGCGGACTGGTCGTGCGCGGCGCCAGCATCCTGCTGATCTCGACCCAGTCGGGCCGCCGCTGGCAGCTCCCCAAGGGGCATATCGAAGCCGGCGAGACCCCCGAGCAGACCGCCGTGCGCGAGGTGTGCGAGGAGACCGGCGTCACCGGCGAGGTGGTGGCCCCCCTGCCGGGCGTCGAGTACTGGTTCGTCGAGAAGGGGATCCACCGCATCCACAAAGAGGTGGACTACTTCCTGCTCACCTACGTCAGCGGCGACTCCGCCAACTTCGACGCCCGCGAGGTCTCCGGCGCCGAATGGTTCTCGTGGGACGAGGGGCTGGCGCGGCTGAGCTTCGAGAACGAGCGGAAGGTGGTCCGCGAGGCGATGGCCATCGCGCGGCCCGACCGCCAGCCGACCGGCCGGACGGGATAGGATCGCTCGCGGGAGGAGGACTCACAATGATCCGAGCGCTGGTGCAGATCGCCTTGAACGGGGTGGCCGTCCTGGTCGCCGCCTATCTGGTGCCGGGCATCACCTACACCGGCAGCCTGCCGGCGCTGCTGCTGGTCGGTCTGGTGGTGGGTCTGATCAACCTGATCGTACGGCCCATCGTCACCGTCCTCTCGCTGCCGCTGATCGTCCTCAGCCTCGGCCTGTTCTATCTGCTGATCAACGGCATGATGCTCTACCTCGCCGCCTGGCTCCTGCCGCACCACCTGCAGGTGAGCGGCTGCGGCGCGGCGATCCTCGGCGGTCTGGTGGTGGCGCTGGTCAACTGGCTGGTGCGGGCCTTTACTTCGGAATAGCGTCGGAATAGCGGTATGGCTGCGAACGGCATCACTCCCGGGCAGGCACGGCGGGAATCGAAAAAAGCGCGGCGCGAGCGCGCGGGCGAGATCCTGGCGCGGCTCCGTCAGGTCTATCCGCAGACCCGCATCGCCCTCGATTTCGAGAACCCGCTCCAGCTCCTGATGGCGACCGTCCTCGCCGCCCAGTGCACGGACGAGCGGGTCAATATGGTGACTCCGGCGCTCTTCCGCCGCTATCCAGAAGCCCGCGACTACGCGGCGGCCGACCTCGGCGAGCTGGAGGAGATGGTGAAGACCACCGGCTTCTTCCGCAACAAGGCGCGGGCGCTCAAGAGCCTCGGCACCGCGCTGGTCGCCGAGCACGGCGGCGAGGTGCCGGCGAGCCTGGAGCTGCTCGTGGCGCTGCCGGGGGTGGGGCGGAAGACGGCCAACGTGGTGCTGGGCAACGCCCTGGGAAAGATCGAGGGGATCGCCGTCGACACCCACGTCCAGCGCCTCTCCCGCCGCCTCTTCCTGACCGCGGAGGAGGACCCGGTGAAGATCGAGAGCGACCTGATGCCGATCCTGCCGCAGGAGGACTGGACGCGGTTCGCCCTGCTGCTCCAGGATCACGGCCGCAAGGTCTGCAAGGCGCGCAAGCCCGAATGCGCCGTCTGTCCGGTGGCCGACCTCTGCCCGTCCGCTGAGGTCTGAAAGAGGAAAATCATGAGTGAAGGGAAGAAGATCGCCGTCGTCACCGGCGCCAGCTCGGGGATCGGCGCCGCCACCGCCCAGGCGTTGGCTGGGGCCGGCTTCAGCCTCTATCTCGGCGCCCGCCGCCTCGACCGCCTGCGCGAGGTGGCCGAGCCGATCGGGGCCACAGCCCTGGAGCTCGACGTGACGGACGTCGACAGCATCGCGGCCTTCACGGCTCAGCTCCCCGGCGCGATCCACCTGCTGGTCAACAACGCCGGCGGCGCCCACGGGCTCGACCGCATCGAGAGCGCCAGCGACCAGGACTGGATCGTGATGTGGGAGACCAACGTGCTCGGCGTCATGCGCCTCACCCGCGCGCTGCTCCCCGCCCTCAAGGCGTCCGGCGACGGTCACGTGATCAATCTCGGCTCGATCGCCGGTTTCGAGACCTACGTGGGCGGCGGCGGCTACACCGCCGCCAAGCACGCGGTGCGGGCGCTCACCCGCACGCTGCGCGTCGAGCTTCTCGGCCAGCCGGTGCGGGTCACCGAGGTCGCCCCCGGCCTGGTGGAGACGGAGTTCTCGCTGGTCCGTTTCGCCGGCGACGAGGAGCGCGCGAATTCGGTCTATCGCGGCCTCGATCCGCTCACCGCCGGGGACATCGCCGACTGCGTCGTCTGGGCGGCCACGCGCCCGTCGCACGTCAACATCGACGAGATCGTCGTCCGCCCGCGCGACCAGGCGACCGCCACGATGGTGAACCGGCGAAGCGTCTAGGCTTGAAGCTCCGGACGGCCCTGCTCCTCGCCGCGGCGCTGCCGCTCCTCGGTCCGCTCTGGACCGGCTGCGCGCACAAGGACCTCGCCGGACCGGAGGTGTACTCGACCTATTGCGCCCGCTGCCACGGCGAGACCGGGAAGGGGAAGGGGGATGCCGATTCGCTCATCCTCTATCCGCACCTGAACCTCCTCACCTCGCCCATGGTGCGCGGAGGCGACCGCGCCGCCGTCCGCCGGCGCATCCGGGAGGGCAACGGCCCGATGCCCGGCTTCGCGCGGCGCCTGGACGCCCTGGAGGTCGAGCGGATCGTCGACTTCACACTGCAGCTCGGCCGCGACACGAAGACCGCCAAGGAGATCCCCTGACATGGACCCGCAACGCCTGAAGGACGCCTACCAGAAACTCCAGAGCCTCGACGAACGGATGACTCACAAGGTGCGCCCGCGTCCAGGCGGACCGCTCGTCCGCCCCAGCCTCGAACAGCTCGAAATCGCCCAGCGCGACCTCGCCAACTACACGTTGGAGCTCAAGGAGGTCATCCAGGAGCTGTTCCTCTCGATCGCCGGCAAGCCGGGGGGGACGGGGGGGTGAGGTCCAGGCCAGGCTTCGATCGGCCTCCGTGGCCTGCGACCTCATCCCCTATCCCCTTCTCCTAAAGGAGAAGGGGGACGACTGCGACGCGGCCCCCGTCAGGCCCTCCCTCTCCACTTGTGGAGAGGGACCGAGGGTGAGGCTTCGAAGCGCACGCCGCCCCGAAGGGCACGGCGCCCCTCAGTCCGGAATCCGCTCGTCGAGGATCGCCCCCGCCCGTTCGAGCGCCACCTGCCCGGCGGCTTCCAGGAGGAGCGCCAGCGCCTCGGGCGAGCGCAGCAGCCCGTCGCCCACGTGCAGGGCCTCGATCAGGCGCTCGTCGAACAGCTCCAGAGCGCCCACCCGCTCGCCGCCGTTGCCGGTTTCGACGGCGAAGCCCTCCGGCTCGGAATCCTTCTGAAGGCGGAACGCCGCGTCGCGCCCCGTGCCGGGGAGGACGGCCGCCGCGGCCAGCGCCAGCCAGCGCTGCCGGAACCGGGCGGCCGGCCGGTGCCCACGCTCGATCGATTCGCCGCTCCGGAACAGGCCGAAGCCCTCATCCGGCAGCTTCAGCACGCGCCAGGGACCGGCCGCGTCCGCCTCGCCGGCCGTGGGAGGCTCGTCGCGCTCGGCGACACGATGCAGGAAGGAAGAAGAAAACGCGTTGGGGAGGGACGGGGTAAACTCGTCTGAGCTTCGCATAGGACCAGTTCTCCTTGCGGGGTCAGGCTCGGACGTGAGCGCCACACTCACTCCGGGCCGTTTTTGTGTCTTCCCGGCGATTTTACCAATAGTCGCGGGGAAGGGGAACGCGATAACGGAGTCTAGAAAAGGGGGCGGCGGAAGTCAAGCGCTATTGGCCCATCGATTATGGCTTGACAGGTCTTTTTCGCCTGTCTATATTTCCGGTATGCGATCCCTGGGAATTGCCGAGCTGAAGGCGCTGCTGTCCGAAACTCTCGCGCGGGTGAAGGCGGGAGAGGAAGTCATGGTCACCGAGCACGGGCGTCCGATCGCCCGCATCCTGCCGCTGTCGGCGGCGTCGCCGGCCGCGGCCACGCAGGAGCTGGTGCGCATGGGTCAGGTGCGGGCTCCGGAAAAGCCGCTCGACGAGGCGTTCTGGAAGCTGCCGCGGGGTCAGTATCGCGAACCGCCCGACCGCGACGAAGGCGAGGCTTCGGAGCGCTGGGAGCTGCGGGAGGCCGTCTGAGGTTCTGGGACAGCTCGGCTCTTCTGGCGCTCGCCGCACGCGAGCCCGCCTCGGGAAAGATCGAGCCTCTCCTCCAGCGGGACCCGGACGTGGCCTTCTGGTGGGGCGCGCCGCTGGAATGCGGTGAGGCCCTGCTCGCCGCCAAGCGGCAGGAGCGGATCTCCGCCGCCGATCTCCAGAACGCCCGGACGGTGATCGATCACCTGCGCGCCCGCGCCTTCGAGGTCCAGCCCACCGACGAGCTGCGCGCCCGCGCCCTGCGCATCCTCTCCGTCCACGAGCTGGGCGCCGGAGAAGCCCTGGAGCTGGCCGCCGCCCTGATCTGGTGCCGGGAGCGCACCCACGGCGTCGGTTTCGTCTCGCTCCAAGGCCCGCTCCGCCTCGCCGCCGCCATGGAGGGTTTCCGCGTCCTCCCCTACGCCGACGAGGTCCACGCGCCGGACCCGGAGGTTTGATCAAGGGCGTGATGGTGTAGCCTCCTCGACGCCCACGATCGGGGATATTTGTGGCCTGCGACCTCACCCTCGGTCCCTCTCCTAGAGGAGAGGGAGGGCCTGACGGGGGCCGCATCGCAGTCGTCCCCCTTCTCCTTCAGGAGAAGGGCCGGGGATGAGGTCGCAGGCCACGGAGGCCGATCGAAGCGAGGAGATGTGAACAAGCCCCTCCCCATCGACGAAATCCTCCCCGAGCTGATCGCGGCGCTGCGGCAGGGGCCCTCTGCCGTGCTGATCGCGCCGACCGGCGCGGGCAAGACGACCCGCGTGCCCCCGGCGCTCCTCGCGGCTGGGCTCGACGGCGGGGGGCAGATCGTCATGCTGGAGCCACGCCGGATCGCCGCCCGTGCCGCCGCGCGCCGGATGGCCGAGGAGTCTGGCTGGGCGCTCGGCCGGGAGGTGGGCTATCAGGTGCGGTTCGAGCGCAAGGCGGGTCCCGAGACGAAGATCCTGGTGGTGACCGAGGGCATCCTGGTCCAGCGCCTCCAGGCCGATCCTTTTCTCGAAGGCGTCGGGGTGGTGATCTTCGACGAGCTGCACGAGCGCAACCTCCAGACCGATCTCTCGCTCGCCATGGCGCGGCGAGTCCAGCGCGAGGTGCGTCCCGATCTGAAGTTGCTCGCGATGAGCGCCACGCTCGATCCGGGGCCAGTGGCGGCATTCCTCGGCGGCCCAACGATTGAAAGCCGGGGCAGGCTCTATCCGGTGGAGATTCAGTATCTCGATCGGCCGGACGACCGCCCGCTGCCCGCGCAGGTCGCCTCCGGGGTCCGCCGGCTGCTCGATGCGACGCCCGGGGATCTGCTCGTCTTCCTGCCGGGCGTGGGCGAGATCCAGCGCGCCACGGAGGCGCTCGCCGGCTTGGCCGCCGAACGGGACCTCGCCGTGCTCCAGCTCTACGGCGATCTGCCCGCCGAGCGGCAGGACGAGGTGCTTCGCCGATCGGGCCGGCGCAAAGTGGTGCTGGCGACCAACGTGGCGGAGTCGTCGGTGACGATCGACGGCGTCACCGCCGTGGTGGATTCCGGCGCCGTCCGCCGGCTCCGTTTCGATCCGTCGACCGGACTCGACCGATTGGAGCTTGGCAGGGTGAGCCGCGCTTCCGCGGATCAGCGCGCCGGCCGCGCGGGACGCCAGGAGCCCGGGATCTGCCTGCGCCTCTGGCCGGCTTGGGAGCACCCGGCGCTCCCCGAGCGCGAGACGCCGGAGATCGCCCGCGTCGACCTCGCCGGGCCCGCGCTCCAGCTCCTCGCGTGGGGCGAAAACGACCTCGCCGCCTTCGGCTGGTTCGAAGCGCCCGACCCGGCCGTCCTGGAGGCCGCCACCCTCCTGCTCCGCCAGCTCGGAGCGCTTGGCGATCATGGCGTCACCGCCCTGGGCCGCACAATGGCGCGCCTGCCGGTCCATCCTCGCCTCGCCCGTCTCCTCGTCGAAGGGCAGCGCCGCGGCCACCCCCGCGAAGCCGCGCTGTTGGCAGCCCTCCTCTCCGAGCGCGATCCCTTCCCGCGCACCCCCCGCGGCGCCGGTCCCCGCCGAGCCTCGCGCTCCGACCTCCTCGACCGCCTGGATGCCCTGGAAGCCTTCGACCGCCGCAACTCCTTTGAAGGCGACCTCAACACCGGAGCCGCCCGCTTCGTCCTCAAAGCCAGAGATCAACTCTTAGACCTCGCGCGAAGCGAGCTGGCCGGGGGACCTTCTAACTCCTCTCCCCCTCTCCCTGTGAGGGAGGGCGGGAGGGGGAGGGAGAGGGGGCCGGGGGGTGAGGGTGCGGGCGGGGGACGCTCCGACGATCGCGACGCTGCCATCCTCCGCGCCCTCCTCGCCGCCTACCCCGACCGCGTCGCCCGCCGCCGCGAGCCGCGGAGCCCGCGCGGCCTCATGGTGGGAGGCCGCGGCGTCCGTCTCGCCGACGACAGCGGCGTGCTCGAAGCGCCCCTCTTCCTCTGCGTCGATCTCGACGCCGGCCGCTCCGGGGCCCTATCGGAAGCGCTGGTACGAAAGGCTTCCGCGGTCGAGCCGGAGTGGCTTCCGTCCGACCGCGTCAGCACCGCGATCGACCTCGAATTCGACGAAACCCGCGAGCGCGTCGCCGCCTGGAAGCGGACGCGCTACGAGGATCTGGTGATCGCCGAGGCCGAGGTCCCGCCGCCGGACGCGGCCGAGACCGCGCGGGTCCTCGCCGCGGCCGCCGCCGAAAGGCTCGACCGTGCTCTGGCGCTGGACGTTCCGGAGGTTGCCGCCTTCCTCGCCCGCGTCCGCAGCCTCGGCGGCTGGATGCCCGAGCTGAGCCTGCCCGGGTTCACCGAGGCCGAGATCCGCGACCTCCTCCCCGCCCTGGCGGCCGGCCGCAAATCCTTCGCCGAGCTGAAGCGCGCGCCGCTCCTCGACGTCCTTCAGGGCGCCCTCTCCTATCCGCAGCTCGAAACCCTGCGCCGCGAGGCGCCCGAGCGTCTGGAAGTGCCGAGCGGCAGCCAGATCAGGATCGTGTACTTGCCCGGCTCTCCGCCCGTGCTCGCCGCGCGCATCCAGGAGATGTTCGGCCTCGCCGAGACCCCCCGCGTCGCCGCCGGCCGGGTGCCGGTCCTGCTGCATCTCCTGGCGCCGAACGGCCGCCCGCAGCAGGTGACGCACGACCTGCGGAGCTTCTGGGAGACCACCTACGCGCAGGTCCGCAAGGAGCTGGCCGGCCGCTACCCCCGGCACTCCTGGCCCACGGACCCCTGGAACGCCGCGCCCCAGAGAAGGCCGAGGCGGCGCTGAAGCTCGATCGTGCGGCGGAGCGCCGCCGCGATCCGCTGGAACTCCACGATCTCGTCCCATCGCAGCGACCGCCCGGCGCGGCCGGCGAGCCAGCGGTCGAGCACCCGATAGCCGCCGACCCGGTACTCCCAGACCTCGGAGGCGATCCCCTCGAAAGCCTTGCCCTCGGCGTTGAGGCGGCCGTCGCGGATCTCGCGGAGATGGTCCGAGCGCAGGAGATGGAGATCGATCAGCACCGCGCCCAGCCCCGCGAATTCGAGGAAAACGCCACGGTCCCGCGGCAGCGGGATGCGCGGGAAGTCCGCCCGCAGCAGGTCGGCGTACCGCTGCCGGTAGCCCGGGCTGTAGAGGACCGCGTAGACGTATTGCAGGATCAACTCGGGAGACGGTTTCTGGCCCAATCGCTCCTTCAGGATCTCCAGGCAGGCCGGAACGACGTTGCCCACGGCGTCGGCGGAGTAGAGCCCGGCCTCGGGGTGGAGGTAGAGCGGGAAGACCGAATTGATGTCGAACGCGCTCACCGTCTTGTGAGCGACGATCCGATCGGTCACCAGCGCGCCCGGCTCCTCCTTGTGCTGGCGGGGAACGATCAGCCCCAGGTTCCCCACAGCCCGCAAGTGACGCATCACTTTTTCCCGCGGGCGCTCCAGGACGTAGTCGGCGTAATAGATCGTCCTGCGGTCGAAAGGGCGGAAGAGGTAGGGGAGGAACCTCGCCTCCCATTTCAGGTCCTGGCGGACTTTCGCTCGCGCGTCCTTCAGGCGGCAGCGCCCTTTCTCGTCCGGTCCCCACTCCTTGCGCAGGACGTCGTCGTGGAGCAATTCGTTGCGCAGCCGTCCGATCCGCCGTTTCAGCTCTTCCGGGTCGGTATCGACCGCGAAGGCGTCGCGGCCGGTGACGATCCCCACCGAGTGCTCGCCGAAGATCTCGGTCAGGCGGAGCCCCCGCTCGTACTCTCCGGCGAGCGCGGCGTCGCGCGGCGCGAAGAGGAACGCCGGCCCGTCGGGCTCGATCTGGCGCCATTCGGTCGACTCGACGTCGTGCTCTCCCAGCCAGCGGAGCTTGGCGGCGCGGCTCCCCCAGAGGTCCGCGCGGAAGGTCCGTTTCGGCAGTCCGGGCTTCTTGATCAGGATCGCCACGGCGGCCCCCTGCCGCACCTCCGCGAAGACGTTGGCGTCGCGGGAGCCGTCGGGCGCCCGCTCCTTCTTCTTGCCGTTGCCGTGGAGATCGAGGAGATGGATCTCGTCGAAGGTCTGGAGGAGCGACCGGCGCACGCCGCGGAAGGTCGGGTTGTCCAGGTATCCATGATCGGTCACCAGGGCCACGATCCCTTCTCCCGACTCGTCGATTTTGCTCTGGGCGAAACGGAGGAATTTCAAGTAGTCGTTCCGCAGCCATTTGAGGTTCTTCTCGCGGAGCCGCTCGCCGTCGATCTGGTGGTACTCCGCGTCGATCCCGACCCCCTGGTTCGCCGATTTGCCCGACCAGGGAGGATTGCCCAGGATGACGGTGATCCGCGCGTCCTTCTTGATCCTCGCCGCCAGCCGGGACTCCCGCGACAGCGCGGCCGTGCCGGGGATCGTCGACTGCGCCAGATCGTGCATCTCCAGCGCGTTGGTCAGATAGAGGGAAACCCGCTCGCTCTCGCCGAGCGGCCGGCCCAGCTCCTCCAGGATCAGGCTCATCTTGAGGTGACCGATCGCGTAGGGCGCCATCATCAGCTCGAAGGCGTGGAAGTCGCGTAGCAGGTGATCGCCCACCAGCGCCGGCACGGCCCCGCCGCCCACGCTGCCGCTCGCCTCCTCGACGGCACAGCGGATGGCTTCGACCACGAAGGTCATCGTGCCCGCCGCCGGATCGAGCAGGGTGACCGAGGAATCCGCCAGGCCGTCGCGGCGCCCTAAGCGCGTCTGGAGCAGGCGGTGGACGGAGCGGACGACGTAGGAGACCAGCTCCGGCGGCGTGTAGTAGACGCCGCGCTTGCGGCGCAGCTCGGGGTCGTAGCAATGGAGGAAGGTCTCGTAGAAGTCGAGCACCGGGTCCCGTCCGCGCCGCCGCGCCGAGCCCGCCAGCATCGCCCGTACCGGCGCACCGGCGAGCAGGCCAACGATCTCGTCGATGATCCACGCGATGTCCTTGTGGGGCTCGGCCAGAGAGATGTAGCGGAACGCGTCGCGCAGCACGCCACTGGTCGCCGGGATGCTCTCCGCCGCGATCCGCCGGTCGAACTCGCCCGGCGCCCGCCAGCGGGCGGCGAGGAGGCCGTAGGCCAGCGTCTGCGCGTAAAGGTCCGCGAACTCCGGACGCTCGAGGCCGGCCAGGAGGTGCTCCGAGAAGGCGCGATAGAAGCCGGAGAGGTCCGAGGTCCCCTCCGTGTCAGCCTCCAGCAGCGCCAGGATCCGCGCCGCCAGGATCCGTGTGCGGAGCGCCATCCGCGGCGCCAGCTCTGAGGCTGAGGCGCTGACCGGCGGCGCGAAATCGCAGAACAGGTCGAGCAGCGCCAGCACCGGCTCCGGCCCGCACCCCAGGCTCGCCACGTCGGCGCACGCCGCCATCGTCTCGCCGCGGTAGAGCCGCAGCTCGCGGAAGTTGGTGAGCAGTAGGTTGGGGAACGCCGCGCGGTACCGCTTGAGCTGCGGCGTTCCCGCCGCCGCGCCGAGGTTGGACCCCGGCCGTTTCGCCTCGATATAGCCGACGATCCGCTCGCCCCGCCGCACCTGGAAGTCGAACAGGCAGTCCCCCGTCTTCCGCGGCAGCATCATCACCCGCAGATCGCGCAGCCCGCGATGCTCCGCGTACCCCTCGAAGAGCCGGAGCAGATGAGGATAGAAGCTCTCCTCCCGCGCCTCCCCTCGCCGCTCCATGCCGGCGATCCGGTCGAGATAGTCGTGCAGGAGCTCCCGCGGTTGCGGAGCGAGGCGACGAATCGCGGCCGGGGGCGTCGGCATGGAGGTATTGTATGCCTATTACCTCTCCATGAGGAACTGCGCGGACGTGAATCATGGGAAAAGGTGCTTGAAGGGGCAACCGGGGGAACGTCGGTGGCCTGCGACCTCACCCTCGGTCCCTCTCCTAAAGGAGAGGGAGGGCCCAACGGGGGCCGCATCGCAGTCGTCCCCCTTCTCCTTTAGGAGAAGGGTCGGGGATGAGGTCGCAGGCCACCGAGGCTGATCGAAGCCCTCTTCCTACTGATCCCCCGCCGTCCCCGCCGCGTCGCTGCGAGCCGAGTTGCGAGTCTCCTCCCCGCCCCAGCTCCAGTCGCGGATCTCGGGCATGTCGTCGCCGTGCTCCTCGATCCAGGCCTTGTGCTCCATCAACTTGTCGCGCGTGCGCTGGCGGACGTAGGCGGCGCGGGCGCCGAGCTGGGGGACGCGGTCGATGACGTCCTGGACCAGGTGGAAGCGGTCGAGGTCGTTGCGCACCACCATGTCGAAGGGGGTGGTGGTCGTCCCCTCCTCCTTGTAGCCGCGGACGTGGATGTTGTCGTGGTTGGTCCGCCGGTAGGTGAGGCGGTGGATCAGCCAGGGATAGCCGTGGTAGGCGAAGATGACCGGCTTGTCGGGGGTGAAGATGCCGTCGAAATCCTTGTCCGAAAGGCCGTGCGGGTGCTCGCTCGGCGGCTGGAGCGCCATCAGGTCGACGACGTTGACCACGCGGATCTTGAGGTCCGGCAGCTCGCGGCGCAGCAGGTCCACGGCGGCGAGGGTTTCGAGCGTGGGGACGTCGCCGGCGCAGGCCATCACCACGTCGGGCTCGCCCCCCTCGTCGTTGCTCGCCCAGTCCCAGATGCCGAGGCCGGCGGTGCAGTGCTCGACGGCGGCGTCCATGCCCAGCCACTGCGGTGAGGGCTGTTTGCCGCAGACGATGACGTTGACGTAGTTGCGGCTGCGCAGGCAGTGGTCGGTCACCGAGAGCAGGCAGTTGGCGTCCGGCGGCAGGTAGACGCGCACCACCTCGGCCTTCTTGTTGGCGACGTGATCGATGAACCCCGGGTCCTGGTGGCTGAAGCCGTTGTGGTCCTGCCGCCAGACGTGGGAGGTCAGCATGTAGTTGAGCGAGGCGATGGGGAGGCGCCAGGGGATCTCGCGGATCGTCTTCAGCCACTTCGCGTGCTGATTGAACATCGAGTCGATGATGTGGATGAACGCCTCGTAGCAGGAGAAGATGCCGTGGCGGCCGGTCAGCAGGTACCCCTCCAGCCACCCCTCGCACTGGTGCTCGGAGAGCACCTCCATCACCCGGCCGGCGTGCGCGACGTGCTCGTCCGTCGAATAGATCTCGGCCTCCGACTCGCGGTCGGTGACCTCGAAGACGTCGTTCCAGCGATTCGAAGCCGTCTCGTCCGGGCTGAAGATGCGGAAGTTGCGGGCCTCGGCATTGAGCCGCAGCACGTCGCGCAGGAATCCCCCCTGCACGCGGGTGGCCTCGGCGAGCGTGGCGCCGGGCGCGGGGACCTCCACGGCGTAGTCGCGGAAGTCGGGCAGGTGCAGGTTGCGCAGCACGGCGCCGCCGTTGGTGTGCGGATTGGCGCTCATCCGCTGCTCGCCGGCTGGAGCGAGCGCGGCAATCTCGGCGCGGAGCCGCCCCTGCTCGTCGAACAGCTCCTCCGGACGGTAGCCGCGCATCCACTCGTCGAGCATCCTGACGTGCCCGGGGTTCGCGGCCATCTCGGCCATCGGCACCTGATGCGCGCGCCAGGTGCCCTCGACCGGCTTGCCGTCGACGATCTTGGGGCCGGTCCACCCCTTGGGCGAGCGGAGCACGATCATCGGCCAGCGCGGCCGACCGGCGGTGGCGGAGGTGCCGCGGGCGTCCTCCTGAATGCGGCGGATCTCGTCGAATGCCTCGTCCATAACCGCGGCCATCCGCTGATGCATGGCTTCGGGGTCGTCCCCCTCGACGAAGTAGGGGTTGTAGCCGTAGCCGCGCATCAGGCTGTCCAGCTCCTCGTGGGGGATGCGCGCGAGCACCGTCGGCCCCGCGATCTTGTAGCCGTTGAGGTGGAGGATCGGGAGCACGGCGCCGTCGTGGACGGGGTTGAGGAACTTGTTCGAATGCCAGCTCGTGGCCAGCGCGCCGGTCTCGGCTTCGCCGTCGCCGATCACGCAGGCGGCGATCAGGCCGGGGTTGTCGAACACGGCGCCGTAGGCGTGCGAGAGGGAATAGCCGAGCTCGCCCCCCTCGTTGATCGAGCCCGGCGTCTCGGGCGCCGCGTGGCTGGGGATGCCGCCGGGGAAGGAGAACTGCTTGAACAGCCGCCGCATCCCCTCCTCGTCCTGCGAGATGTCGGGGTAGACCTCGCTGTAGGTCCCTTCGAGATAGGCGTTGGCCACTATGCCGGGGCCGCCGTGGCCGGGGCCGCAGACGTAGATCATGCCGAGGCCGCGGGCCTTGATGATCCGGTTCAGATGGACCCAGATGAAGTTGAGCCCCGGGGTCGTCCCCCAGTGGCCGAGAAGGCGAGGCTTGATATCCTCGATCGTGATTGGCGCTTTGAGCAGCGGGTTCTTGTAGAGATAGATCTGCCCCACGGACAGATAGTTCGCGGCGCGCCACCAGGCGTCGATCGTCTTCAGGATTTCAGGGGAGAGCGGACCTTCCACGGCCATCGAGACACCTCCTTCCACCACGGCGCCTATCCTGGCACAGTTGGAAGGAGCGGCCGCGGCCGTCATCGGATCGTCGCAGGCGGGAGCACCGCCGGCGATTTTCTCTCTCCCGCCGCGCGCGGCGCCCTTTTCGCCGCGGGAGGCGGCGGACTCGCCTCGCCAGGCGCCGCCTTCGCCGCTTCCGGCGGCTCGTTCGCCGCTGGAGGCGAGAGCGCCGCCTCGTCCGCTGCCGCGTCCGCCGCTTCCGGCGAGAACGCCGCCTTGAGCGCTCTGAGCTTCGCCGGACGAGGCGAGAGCGCCGCCGCGGGAGGCGAGAGTGGCGCCGGAAGCGGCGAAAGCGCCATCCGGCGAGGCGAGAGGGGCATCGCTCTGCCGCGGCGCTGCCTTACGCCGATGACGACTCTCGCGGCCGCCTAGCGGCAGAGCTTCGGGCAGGACGCTCCAGGGGCGATATGGGTCGGGATGCAGCAGGCAGTCGCCGCGTTCCAGGCATAGGTGCAGGAGCTGGTGTTCGCGCTGGCGCAGGGGTTGATGACCGCCGAAAGGGGGGCCTTGGGCGCCTGGGCGAGGAGCGCCATTGGGGCCAGGAGGCAGAGCAGCAGGGCGAGCTTCTTCATGGGATCGATCCTTTCTGAGAGTTCCGTTGATATCTACTTCATGGAGTGCGCGCGCGGGTCGATGCGTGACGGTGGTCCCGGCCCGCGCCGCCAGAGTGCGCCGGCCCGTGCTACTATTGGTAAGGTGAGGAGTTGCGCCAAGCGGCGGTTTCATGATGTGATTTCGCAACCCGTCGGGAAGGCAAGGCACGCATGAACGCGATTCCGCTCGAGCAAGAGATCGAGTATCCCACCTCCGACGGCCAGCCCATGGCCGAGACGCTGGAGCACCAGCAGGTGATGATCGACCTGATCGAGGGTCTGCGGAGCCGTTACGCCGGGACGCCAGATGTCTGGGTGGCTGGTAACTTCTTTTTCTGCTACGAGAGGGGGAATCCGAACGCCCATGTGGCCCCGGACGTGATGGTCGCCAAAGGATTGGCGTCCAAGGCGTATCGGCCCAACTACCTGCTCTGGGAGGAGAAGAAGCCCAGCCTGATTGTTGAGGTGACCTCGCGCTCGACCCCGCCGCGAGGACACGGGCAAGAAAAAGTCGCTTTACGAGCGGATCGGCACCGAAGAGTACGTGCTCTTCGATCCCTTCGGTGAGTACCTCCGGCCCCGGCTCCAGGGCTACCAACTCGAACGGGGAAAGTTTCAGCCTATCCACCTGGAAGCGGATGGCACCTTGCGCAGCCAGACCACGGGCATGACCTTCCGTCCCGAGGGCATGCGCCTTCGGCTCGTGGACACCGCCACGGGCCGGCCGATCCTCTGGCACGAGGAGCTCGAAGCGGCTTTCGCTCAGACCTCGGAGGCGTTCGCTCGTGAGGCCGCGGGACGACGGACCGCCGAAGAGAAACTCCGGGCGCTGGAAGCGGAGCTCGATCGCCTTCGCCGGCGCTGACGATCCGGGTGCTATCCTCCCCTCCATTCAAGAGGGAGACGGACGATGGCGGCGAGCCCGTTTCAGAACGCCGTGGCGGTGGTGACCGGCGGAGCTTCCGGGCTCGGCCGTGCACTCTGTGAGGAGATGGGCCGGCGCGGCGCGGTCGTCGTGGTGACCGACCTCCAGGAGGCGGCCTGCCGCGAGGTGGCGGACGGGATCACGGCCGCCGGCGGCCGGGCTTCGGCGGCGGCGCTCGACGTGCGCGATCCGGCGGCGTTCGAACGGCTCCTCGACGAGACGATCGCCGATCACGGCCATCTCGACTACGTGTTCAACAACGCCGGGATGGCCGCCGCAGGCGAGGCGCAGACGATTCCCCTCGACCTCTGGCACAAGGTGATGGACGTCAACCTTTGGGGTGTCATCCATGGCGCCACGGCGGCCTACGCGCGGATGGTCAAACAGGGTTCGGGGCACATCGTCAACATCGCCTCGCTGGCGGGAATCGGCGGCATGGCGCTCGGCTCGCCCTATGCCGCCAGCAAGTTCGGCGTCGTGGGCCTCTCGCTCACCCTGCGCGCGGAGGGGGCGGACCTCGGCGTCCAGGTGAACGTCGTCTGCCCGGCCTACATCCAGACCCGCATCTTCGAGAACGGCGCCTACGCCGGCACCAGCGCGGAGGGGGTCAAGTCGCTGATCCCCTTCAAGTTCGTCGACGTCGACGTGGCGGCCCGCAAGGTGCTGCGCGGCGTCGAGCGGAACAGGCCTATGATTGTCTTCCCGTTCTACGCCAAGCTGCTCTGGTGGGCGACGCGCCTCAACCCCGAGATTGCCGTCAACATCAACCGGAAGACGGCACGGGCGTTCCGTCGGCGGCAGGCGAGGACGAACACGGACTGACACGGACCGACACGGACTGACACGGACAACCCGATCCAGGCAGTCCGTGTATGTCCCTGCTCGTCCGTGCTCGTCCCGTTCCCCCGTCACAGCGGCCAGATCAGGGGTAGCAGGCCGACGATCAGCACGAACAGCAGCAGGGTGAGCGGCAGGCCGACGCGGAAGTAGTCGCGGAAGCGGTAGCCGCCGGGGCCCATCACCAGGATGTTCACCGGGTGGCCGAGCGGCGTCAGGAAAGCGATCGAGGTGGCGAGCGCCACACCCATCGCCATGGCGCGCGGGTCGACGCCGATCCGCTGGGCGGTCTGGATGGCGATGGGGGCCATGACGGCGGCGACCGCGGCGCCGTTCATCGCCTGGGTGAGCAGGATGGCGAGGGCGACGAGGCCGGCGAGGATCGCCACCGGTCCCGCGCCGCCGAGCACCGCCAGCACCCCGTGCGTGATCAGGTCGGCGGCGCCGGTCTTGGTCATCGCCGTTCCCAGCGGCAGCATGCCGGCGACCAGGAAGACGCTCCGCCATTCGACCGCCTGGTAGGCGTCGTCCATCGACAGCGCACCGGTGAGGATCATCACCAGCGCCCCGCCGAGCATCACCTCGCCCACCCCGAAGCGGTTGGTGGCGGCGAGCGCCAGGGTGGCGATCATCACCGCCAGCGCGATCCGGCTGCGGCGGCGCGACGGTGGCGGCTCGTCCATCGCGCGGTCGAGGACGATCAGGTCGGACTCGGCGCGCAGCACCGGCAACCGGCCGCGTCCGCCTTGCAGCAGCAGGCCGTCGCCGAGCTGGAGGGGGAGGTCGGTCAGCCCGGCGCGGAGCGAGTGGCCGGCGCGCCAGATCGCCAGCACCGCCATGCCGTAGCGGTCGCGGAAGCGGGTCTCGCGGAGGGTGCGGCCGATCAGGTCCGAGCGCGGCGAGAGGACGGCCTCGACGAGCACCACGGAGCGCGATTCGAGGTCGCGCTCGCGCCAGTCGCGCGGGGGCAGGACGTCGAGGTCCGCCGTGAGCTCCAAACCGTCCGGCTCGCCCGAGAGCAGGAGGACGTCCTCGGCCCGGAGCTCCTGGTCGGAGGAGGGGGCGCGGACGATGCGGTCGTCGCGCTCGATGGCGACCACGTTGATGCCGTACGTCTCGCGCAACCGGCTGCCGGCGAGCGTCTGGCCGACCAGCGGCGATCCCGCGGGCACGCCGGCACGGGCCAGGGTCTCGCCCAGGTGGTAGACCTCGGCGAGGTTGGCCTCCTGGCGCTGCAGGTCCTCGTAGAGCTGGACCGGCGAGCGCGCCGGGAGCTGCCGCCGTCCCCAGAGCGCCATGTAGGCGATGCCGACGGCCACGATCGGCAACCCGAGCGGCGCGAAATCGAGCAGACCGTAGCCGGCGAGGTTCTGGTCGCGCAGCAGGCTGCTGACCACGATGTTGGTGGTGGTCAGGAGGGTCGCCATGCCGCCCAGGATCGTGCCGAAGGCGAGCGGCATCAGCAGCCGCGAGGGGTTGACGCCCGACCGCTGCGCCGCTCCCGAGACGGCGGGGAGCAGCACGGCGGCGGCGGCGATGTTGTTCATGAACAGGGAGAGGAAGGCGGCGGTGACCATCACGGCCACGACCAGCCGCTGCTCGCTCTTCCCCGCGATCCGCACCAGGACGTCCCCCACCTGCCGCGTCACCCCCGTCCGCTCCAGTCCGGCGGCGAGGATGAAGATCGCCAGCAGCGTGATCACCGCCGACCGGCTGAACCCCGAGAACGTCTCCTGCGACGTCAGCACCCCCGAGGTGCCGAGGGCGACCACGACCAGGAGAGCCACCAGGTCGGCCCGCAGCCGCTCGGTGAGCAGGAGCAGCATGGCCGCGCCGGCGATGATCAAGGTGATGAGGAGGTGGGGATTCATGGGGGTGGAAGATTGTAGTCGACCGTTTAGGCTGGCATTCTGTAGTAGTTCAAAGGTGCCAGCATTAGCTGAGCATTAACATGAGCTGAGGAGTTTTTGTTGCGGGTTCACAGGTTGGATTAAAGGAATTGAGGCAAACAACTATGTCCAGATCTGGTTCTCTGAATGAGAGCCTCCGAGGCGTGCCCGTTCTGCGAACCTTTTTAGTAACGCTGCTCAATCTGCGCCATTCTTTCCGTGGCTGTCGCATGGCTCGGTCAACTAGTTCGGGCCATTGACGGTTCTGAGTTTTAATGAGCCGATCCAACTCGTCAAGAACTGACGAAGGAATTCCAAGGGTGGGGACTTCCACGTTCGTTCCCAGTTCACTGCCCGTGAAATATTGATTAATACTGTCTGCACAGTAGTCAAGTAATATTCGGCCATCTACTTGTTGGCTCTGCTTGATAAATTCAGATAACCGGTCCCTCAGAAAGCCTGCGAGAATATCAGCTTCCATAGTTGTCGTCAGCTTTCTATTGGATCCAATTTCAGTGCGAAGGCATGAATAGAACCAAAATTCACACGGCCTGCGAAGTATTTCTGTCACCATTAGGAGGTCTGCTAAGCAGATTGCCCATATCCGCTGGTCGCGTCCACCAGCCTTAGGTAGTTCTGAGGCAACATGGCTAAGAGGATCGATTCTCTCGAACGTTGCGACCAACATTGATGTTTGTTCAATCTTGGGCAATTCGACGCGGCGTCCGTCGGATAGGACAACTTCCTTGCCACCCTCTTTGAGAAATCTAGAAAATCTTTCGGCTTGGCTGATAGGTAGCTCAATGAGTTCCTCTGCTTTTTTTCTAAGGCGCCCAGGCGCGCCCCTTCTGCCGCTTGGCGTTAGTGAGTGGGCCTTCACTTCGACAGCTATTCCCCAGGGAGGCAAAATGACTGCTGCATCTGCTTCACACAAATTCCCATCTACCTCGTATTTCAATGGACCGAAGGTGCATTCCGTGCTGAATATTTTTTCAAGCTCATTCCTTACGATCGACTCTGCCACTCTGTCTCTGGTTTTATGCCAAGTTCCTAAGAGTCCTGGAGCGTTCTCTTTGCCATAAGCCTCAAACCATTTGAAGCATTGATGCAATAAAGACCATGGGAGCGGTATCGAGAAGTTTTGATCGATTTGGAAGACAGGGAAAAGTCTGAAGCGGTTCTCATGCTCAGGAAGCGAATAGCTCGGCTGAACTCCCCAAGGGCAACTCATGGCCCCTAGGATGAGGCGCACTTGCGCTGGCGGTATGCCTGAGCGCCCGGCCAAATCCTCAATAGGCTCAAAGGCGATCTCGTCAGAGAATCTTTTATACATCAATGTCAGCATCATGGCGTTTCGGTGGCTCTTGGGCAACGAGATCCCTGCCGACGCTGCTTCGGTAACAGTCTTTCGCGCTTCAGTGACGACTTCGTTCAAAACTATTCTCCTCCGTTCGACGACGGCGCGAACGATTGCGGGTATATCGGCTGGAGAGAATCCCAAATGCTTTAAGCATTCTGAGCGAATAGGTTCAAAGCTTGCCTTTACAATAGATTCGAGATGTGGCGTATAGCCTTCCATTCGGTCGAAGAGGTCTTCGATGCCTAGAAAGAACCGAATGTCGTCTATAGTGCCTTCTCTGGAAGTTTCCTTCATCTTTTCTCCGAGGTAGTTGCTTTCGAGGAGGGGCGGAATTTCTCTCAGCTTAATGAACGCCTCGAAGGCCATCTCGGGGTGCGGTCGTTCTTCCTTGGGATGTAAGATAGATGCCGCTAGTCCGCACAGGTATTCAATCAGGACGTCTCTCGTGAAGAAATAGGAGATGTCGTTTTCTTGGTCAGGGCCGAGGATGCAAAAAATGACCACTCCTGCTATTAAATAGATCGGGCTTGCGCTAGCGAGTGTTTGAATCAGATCGCGAGCAATTCTTTCGAGTTCTATTTTGGCAAGGTCGCCTTCTTGAATGTATCTGTCTCTGAAGGCCTCGACATTGGCTCCAGCGCGGAATCGCCGAATCACGAGATTTCCTTTACGGATTACCTCCAAACCTTCTGGAAGAAGTTCATAGTCGTCAATTGGTTTGGCCATGATGTGGGTTGTTCCCAAAAGGCCCGCGCATCAAGCGCTCTCATTGCGAGGTGGGCATAGGTTTATTGCATCCAAATGCCCCGTCCCCGAATCCCCCATCTCCACCTTGCCGCCGGGGAAGTACTCCTTCCACCGCCGCGTCACCGTCGCCGCGGTCGTCTCGTCCGCGAACAGCTCCTTGGGATACCAGGGCTTCATGCGGGCGTCGATCAGGACGGGCGGCGTGTAGGAGACGTGGTGGCGGACCAGCGCGGTGGCGGCGGCGTGGAGGTCGGCGGCGGGCTCGAAGCGGGTGAAGGTGGTCCAGAGGAAGTTGATCGCGCTGGCGGCGGCGCGGCGGGGCTCGTCGGTGAGGACGATCAGCGGCCAGCCGGCGAAGGCGGGGTGCGCGGCGAAACGGGCGGCGGCGCCAGGGTCGTCGGCGTAGGCGGGTCCGCCCACCACGAGACAGCCGGGGCAGAAGACGTGGGCGTCGCGCATGCCTTGCGGGATCTCAGGCGCTGAGAAGCCGCGGGGGAGCTCGCGCACCGGGTCGCCGAGGCCGAGCCAGACGCCCTTCGAGCCCTCGTTGACCACCGGGCCGGTGTAGTCGAGCGTGTCCATCGAGAGGTTCGAGACGACGTAGAGGTCGGTCTCGGGGTTGGTACGCTCGAGGAGGTGGGTGAGGGTGGCGCGGAAGTCCTTGAGGTCGACGGCGCGGTCGGTCACCAGCAGGAACTTGGTGAGCGAGAGCTGCCCCTCACCCAGGATGCGGAAGGCCGACGCCATCGCCTCCCGCTTGTAGCGCTGCTTGACCACCGCGGCCGAGAGCGAGTGGTAGCCCGTCTCGCCGTAGGACCAGAGCTGCTCGACGGCCGGCATCACCAGCGGGAAGAGCGGCGACAGCAGCTCCTGGAGGAGGTCGCCGATGAAGAAGTCCTCCTGCCGCGGCTTGCCGACGACGGTGGCGGGATAGATCGCGTCCTTGCGGCGGGCGATCCGCTCGACCTCGAAGACCGGGTAGTCGTGCTGGAGCGAGTAGTAGCCGTAGTGGTCCCCGAAGGGACCCTCCGGCCGGCGGACGCGCGGCGGCACCTTGCCGATCAGCGCGAGCTCGGCGGCGGCGACCAGCGGATGGGCTCCCGGTCCGGGCGAGACCAGCTTCAGCCGCTCGCCGGCGATCAGCGAGGCGAGCATCAGCTCGGGGACGTTCTCGGGGAGCGGCGCGATGGCGGCGAGGATCAGCGCCGGCGGGCCGCCGAGGAAAACGGTCACCGGCAGCGCTTGGCCGCGCGCCTCGGCGACCGCGTAGTGGAAGCCGCCCCCCTTGCCGATCTGCCAGTGCATGCCGGTCGTCCGCGCGTCGTGGACGTGCAGGCGGTACATGCCGAGGTTGTGACCCTTGCCGTCCGGATGCTCGGTGTAGACCAGCGGCAGGGTGATGAAAGGTCCGCCGTCCTCGGGCCAGGTGGTGAGCGCGGGGAGGCGGTCCAACCGGACATCGGAAGTGACGACTTCGGCGACCGCTCCCGAGGCCTTCCGCGAGGAGCCGATCCGCAGCGCCTCGCGGCCGATGTCGCGGGCGCCCCAGAGCTTGGCCGGCGTCGGCGGCAGCAGGGTCTCGGCGAGATGGACGAGGCGCTGGATCAGCCGCAGCGGGCGGGTGCCGAAGGCCATCTCGGCGCGCCGGGCGGTGCCGAACAGGTTGGTGACGAGCGGAAAATCGCGATCCCTGACGTTCGTGAACAGGAGCGCCGGCCCGCCCGCCGCGATCACCCGCCGGTGGATCTCCGCCGCTTCCAGATGAGCGTCGACCGGCGCCTCGACGGTGACGAGGTCGCCGTCGCGGCGGAGCTGGTCGAGGAAAGCGCGGAGGTCGGGATAGGTGGGATCGGCCATGGCGGGGAGTCTATCCCCGGAGACGAGAAAGGCGGGACCGCGACGGTCCCGCCTGAGGAAGCCGTGAGAAAGGCGAGCTAGGGGCAGACGGTGCCGCCGCCGCCAACGAAGCAGCCGCCGCCGCCGCCACCACCCGTGCCGCCCTTGTAGACCTCGACGGAGAGCGAGGTGACGCCGGTGCGGCTGGTGCTGTCGGTAGCCGTCAGGCCCAAGGTGCTGAAGGTATCGGTGGCGACGCCGCCGGCGCAGACCGAGCGGGAGTAGCTGGCGCCCGTCGCGACGGTGGAGCCGTTCCAGGTCCAGGTATAGGAGTAGCCCGGCGTACCGCTGGTGGCGGAAGCGGTCCAGGTCCAGCTCGTGCACCCGCTGAACGAGTAGATGTAGCTCGGCCCGGTGATGGCGGGAACGGGGTCGGCCACGACAGGGCAGCTATTGTTGGTGGAGGCGATCGTGTAGGAGGAGGGGCTCAGGCTGCTGCTCGTCATGCTGGCGTAGGCGTACGACGTGCAGGTCGGCCCGCCGGTCTGGCTCGTGTACGAGCTCGCGGTGACGTTCGCGCCGCTCCGGGGGCCGTCGGTCAGGGTCTGGGTCGTGGAACCGCCGCTCACGACCGCCGTCGAGTAGGAGTAGGCATAGACCTCGCCGGTGAACCCGCAGGTGCCGGTGAAGTTCGCGCTGGCGGTGGCCGTGACGCCCTGGACGGAGGTCAGGGGAACGGCGTTCGCGTTATAGCCGAAGTTGATGCTGCAGCTCGTCTTGTCGGGCAGCGGCGCGGTGTCGCCGTTGAGCTCGGCGGCATGGGCGAGCGCGATCAGCTTCTGGGTATTGGCGATCTCGATCCGTTGGCTGGCGATGGTCTTGCGCAGCTCGGGCGTCGGGTTCACCAGAAGCGCGGCACGCAGATCGCGGAGCTGGCGCTGGAGATCCTGCAGCTTCCAGACGAAGCCCGGCGCGCCGAACACGTAGGTCTCGACCTGGTGGGCGCCGCGCTCACGTTGGAGCACGCCATCCTGCACGATCCTCCAGCCATCCCTCAGCAGTTGGGCGATCGGATCGTTGGACTGCCGTCCCTTGTCCTGGGCAAAGCTGGGGTACGCGCTGACGACGAGCGAAAGGCAGAGCAGGAGACACGCAAAGAACTGCTTCTTCATAGACACTCCTTCAACAAACCGCCGACCTCAATGGCCGGACGGGAAAACAAACAAGCGAAATGATTCAAACTTAAAGATGCCTGGGTTCGCGGATAGTACGAATACGGTGTAGGCCTGTCAACAGGTTTCGCCAGCCTCTTCGCGGTCCTCTTCCGGCTTGCGGCGCGGGCTCCGGTCGGACAGACTGAGGCCGTCGTTTTCCGGCCTTCCGCAGAAAGAACGAGGAGAAGCCGCATGGCTCAGCCGATATACCCAGCAGGCGCCGCCGCCCGCCCCCTTCATCGGTCCCGTCCCAGGCGGCGCCCGGTGCTCCGCGCGCTGCTGGCGCTCGCCGTCCTGATCGTCCTCGTGCTGCTGGCCGCCGGGATCTGGATCCATGGGCGGCTGACGGCGAGCCTGCCGCAGCTCGACGGCGAGGCGCGGATCCCGGGGATGTCGGCGGCGGTGGAGGTCGAGCGCGACGACCTCGGGGTGCCCACGATCCACGCCGCCAACCGGCTGGACGCCGCGCGCGCCCTCGGCTTCCTCCACGCCCAGGACCGCTATTTCCAGATGGACCTGCTGCGGCGGCAGGCGGCCGGCGAGCTGGCGGAGATCATCGGACCCGCGGTGGTGAAGGTGGACCGCCGCCACCGCGTCCATCGCTTCCGCGAGGAGGCGCGGGCAATCCTGGCGGCCTCCTCGCCGGAGGAGCGGGCGCTCCTCGACGCCTATGCCGGCGGGGTGAACGCCGGCCTCTCCTCGCTCGGCGGCAAGCCGTTCGAGTACCTGCTGCTGCGCGTCGACCCGGCGCCCTGGCGGCCGGAGGATTCGATCCTCGCGGTCTATGCCATGTTCTTCGAGCTCAACGACGACCGCGGCCACCGGGAGTCCGACCTCGGCATCCTCCGCGACACGCTCCCCGCCCCGATGTTCGACCTCCTCGCCGCCCCCGGCACCGAGTGGGACGCGCCGCTGGTCGGTCCGGCGTTCGCGACGCCGCCGATCCCGGGGCCCGAGGTGTTCGACCTGCATAAGCGCCCGGCTCCGCCGAAGTCGGCCGCGCTTCCTACGAGGCTGCCGGTCGACGATCTGGCGGCGGCCGTGGGGAGCAACAACTGGGCGGTGGCGGGGCCGCACACGGCGGACGGCCACGCGCTGCTCGCCAACGACATGCACCTGGGGATCCGCGTGCCGAACACCTGGTACCGCGCGTCGATGGTGCGGCCGGACGGCCGCGGGGGAACCCTGCGGATCACCGGCGTCACTCTCCCCGGCACGCCGACGATGGCGGTGGGGAGCAACGGTCACGTCGCCTGGGGGTTCACCAACAGCTACGGCGACTGGACCGATCTCGTCGAGCTGGAGGTCGATCCGAAAGATCCCGAGGTCTATCGCACGCCGCAGGGGCCGCGGCGCTTCACGACGGGGAAGGAGCGCATCCGGGTCAAGGGGGGAGCGGACGACGTGCTGGAGGTCAAGGAGACGATCTGGGGGCCGGTGATCGACAAGGACCACCTCGGCCGGCCGCGCGCGCTCGCCTGGACCGCGCACCATCCGGAAGCGGTGAACCTGCAGACCGACCAGCTCCAGACGGCGGGCACCCTGGAGGAGGCAATGGCGATCGCCAACCGCTCCGGCATCCCGCCGCAGAACTTCACCGTGGCCGACGAGACCGGCCGGGTGGGCTGGACGATCATCGGCAGGATCCCGCGCCGCGTCGGCTTCGACGGGCGGACCCCGACCTCGTGGGCCGACGGCACGCGCCGCTGGGACGGCTGGCTGTCGCCGCAAGAGTACCCGCGCGTCGTCAATCCTCCCTCCGGCAGGATCTGGACGGCGAACGCCCGGGTGGGCGACGGCGACCTGCTGGCGAAGCTCGGCAACGGCGGCTACGACTTCGGCGCCCGCGCGCGGCAGGTCCGCGACGATCTGATGAAGCTGGAGCGGGCGACGCCCACCGACCTGCTGGGGGTTCAGCTCGACGACCGCGCCCTCTTCCTGGAGCGCTGGCGCGACCTGCTGCTGAAGGAGCTCACGCCGGCGGCGATCCAGGGACACCCTCGCCGCGCCGAGCTGCGCCGGGTGGTAGAGACCGGCTGGACCGGACGGGCGTCGGTCGATTCGGCCGGCTACCGCAACGTGCGGGCCTTCCGCGCGTTCGTGGAGGACGCGGTGTTCACCTCGCTGAGCGGGCAGGGGAACGTCCCCGAGGAGGAGCGCTTCCAGCCCCCCACGCAGTTCGAGGGGGCGCTCTGGAAGATCGTCACCGAGCGCCCCGCGAACCTGCTCGACCCCCGCTTCGCGACCTGGGACGAGGCAATGCTCGCCGCCGCGGACGCGATGATCAAGAGCTTCGAGGGCCAGGGGGCCCACCTCGCCGACCGCACCTGGGGCGAGCGCAACACCACGCACCTCCAGCACCCCTTGAGCCTCGCGGTGCCCGCGCTCGGCCGCTGGCTCGACGTGCCGTCGCGCCAGCTTCCGGGGGACCAGAACATGCCGCGCGTCCAGGGCCCCACCTTCGGCGCCTCGGAGCGGATGGTGGTCTCGCCCGGCCACGAGGAGACCGGCCTCTTCGAGATGCCGGTGGGCGAGAGCGGCCATCCGCTGTCGCCCTACTATCAGGCGATGGAGAGGACGTGGGAGGAGGGCAAGCCGGCGCCGTTCCTGCCGGGGCCCGCCGTTCACCGCCTGCGGCTGCTGCCGGCGGGCTGAACCGCCGGCGAAAGGTTTCCACGGATCGGGTCATCACCAGCGGGAGGACATCGCATGCCACAGGACACCGTTCACGTGATCGCCATCTTCTACGCCGAGATCGGCAAGGAAAGTGAGATGGAGGGCGTCCTGCGGGATCTGATCGAGCCCACCCGCCGCGAGGCCGGCTGCATCCGCTACGACCTGCTCCGCTCGCTGAAGGGCGAGAATTACGTCGAGTTCGTCTTCGTCGAGGAGTGGGAGTCGGAGGAGACGCTCGACGCGCACGGCCGGAGCGAGCACCTCCAGCAGCTCCGCGGCCGGCTCAGGAATTCGATGGGCTCGCTGCCGCGAGTGATCCGTTACCGCCAGGTGGGGTGAATCATGGGAACCCGTAGGGGCGCAGCATGCTGCGCCCCTACAACCACAGCTAGGCCCGGCGGCTGGCCAGGATCTTTTCCCGTCCCGCCAGGTAGAGGAGCACGATGAGGACCCCGAAGGGGATCAGCGCCAGTAAGTCGGCGTAGGGCCCGTCGAAGAAGGGGTTGATCTTCGTCATCATCGCGGTCATCCGGTTGTTGAAGTCGGTAAGCACGCCCTGGCTGAAGGCGATCGCGATGCCGGCGATGGCGCCGCCCGCGATGTAGCCGGAGGCCATGAGCACGCCCGGGCTCTTGTCCCCTTCCGCCGTCAGCTCCTCCTCGGTGAGGTTCTTGCCGGCGAACTTCCGCGCCAGGTACTTGTCGACCAGCCAGCGCACCATGCCGCCGATGAAGATCGGGCTCGACGAGGAGAGCGGCAGGTAGACGCCCACCGCGAAGGCGAGCGACGGGATGCCGGACATCTCGAGGACGATGGCGATCATCACCCCCAGCAGGACCAGCCCCCAGGGGAGCTGCCGGTTGAGGATGCCCTTGATGATGTAGGACATCAGGGTCGCCTTCGGGGCGTCGAACTTGTTGACCGTGACCTTCTCGCCGTGCGGTCCGGTGTACTCCTTTTTGGTGCCGTTGATGCCGGGATCGACCAGATAGATCGGCACACCGGCGTCGTTGACCAGATAGCGTCCGGCCGGTCCGCCCACGGCGTCGGTCTTCTGCCACGAGTGATAGACGGTGTGGTCGTTGGCCGCCTGCGGACCCTGGAGCGACTCGGTCCGCATCGTGGCCACCGTGGCCGGATCGGCGTGGAGGTCCGGCGCATAGCCCTGGGCGATGATCTGTCCCGCGGGGTTGGCGACCGGCACGTAGACCGTGGCGGCGTCGTTGAGCTTGAGCAGGATCGGTCCTAGCACCAGGGCTGAGGCGAGGGCGCCGAAGAGGATGGCGACCTGCTGGTGTTTCGGCGTGGCGCCGATCAGGAAGCCGGTCTTCAGGTCCTGCGAGGTGGTGCCGCCGTTCGAGGCCGCGATGCAGACGATGGCGCCGATCGACAGCGCCGTCACGTAGTAGCTCGGGCCGGTCCAGCCGATGGCGAGGAATACCAGGCAGGTGAGCAGCAGCGTCGCCACGGTCATCCCCGAGATCGGGTTGGACGACGAGCCGATCTCGCCGGTCAGGCGGGAGGAGACGGTGACGAACAGGAAGCCGAAGATGATGATCAAAAGGGCGCCGAGCAGGTTCCACTGCAGGTGGAGCTGGGGCACCAGCATGATCACGGCGATCAGCGCGATGATGCCGCCGACCACCAGCTTGAGCGACATGTCCTGGTCGGTGCGGAGGATTCCGGCGCTGCCGGCCTGGGCCTCCTGGCGGCCACGGAAATCGGCGAGCCCCCCTTTGAGGCCGTGCCAGATCGTGGGCAGCGACCGGAACAGGCTGATGATGCCGCCGGCGGCCACCGCGCCGGCGCCGATGTAGAGGACATAGGCGCCGCGGATCTCGTTGGGTCCCATCGCCGAGATCGGCACCGTGCCGGGGGCGATGACGCCGGTCGAGGCGCCGCCGAAGTACTTGATCGCGGGGATCAGCACCAGGTAGGCGAGCACGCCGCCGGCGCACATGATCGAGGCGATGCGGGGGCCGATGATGTAGCCCACCCCGAGCAGGGTGGGGTTGATCTCGGCGGAGATCGAGCCGGACTCGAAGGGCTTCTTGAAGATCCGCTCCGGGACCTCCTTCCAGAGGTAGAAGACCTTCATCGCCGTGTAGTAGACGAAGCCGATGCCGAAGCCGGTGAAGATGGCCTTGGCGCCGGAGGTGGCGGCGTCCTGGGCGGCGGTGAGGTCGCCGGCCTCGGTCGCGGCGCGCGCGGCGATCGCCCGCTCCTCGTCGGTGGCGCCCGCCTTGAGCACCTCGGCGCAGGCGGTCCCTTCCGGGTACTTGAGCAGGCCGTGCTGCTGGACGATCAGCGCCCGGCGCAGCGGGATCATCATCAGGATCCCCAGCAGGCCGCCGAGCACCGCCACCAGCATCACTCGGGTGATCTCGAGGTCGAAGCCGAGGATCATGATCGCCGGCATGGTGACGCCGACGCCGAAGGCGATCGACTCGCCGGCCGACCCCGCCGTCTGCACGATGTTGTGCTCGAGGATCGACGCCCCGCGCAACCCGAGCTTGCGCAGCAGCCCGAAGATGGAGAGCGAGATCACCGCCACCGGAATCGAGGCGCTGACCGTCAGGCCGACCTTGAGCACCAGGTAGAGCGACGAGGCGCCGAAGATGATGCCGAGGATGGTGCCGACGATCAGCGGCAGCACCGTGAGCTCGGGCAGCTTCACCGAGGCCGGGATGAACGGCCGGAACGGGACGGCCGTCTGAGGCTCCACCGGAACCGGTCCGATGATGTCGGGGTACTCCTGCGCGGGGACTTCGGAAATTGCCATGCGGGCGACCCTTTCCTACCAGATGGTTTTGGGCTCGTACCCTACCATATTGCCATCCATGTGGTGGTCCACCCCGAGCTGGGAGGTAGGGCGGGGAAGCGGGGTTTCGATCCACGGGTCCGAGACCGCGATTCAAGGGACGAGACCGTGATCCGTGGACGCTTGCACTAAGGCGCATAGCAATCCTTGGGAGCCTCTGAGCCGCGCGGTATAGTCCCGCGCCATGGCGCCCCGTGGTTCATCGAAGAAGCCCTCCCGGTTTGACTCGATTCCTCCAGGCGCCAGCTTCGAAGATGACGTCCAGCTCGACGAGCTGCGCCAGCCCTGGAGCCTGAGGTTCAGCGAATTCATCCGGCTCGTTTGCGAGCGCTACGGCTTCGCCGAGTACCGCGACGAGGATGGGACTCGCTACCTGCGGAGCCCTAATGGACAGAGCTTCCTGGTTTCTGGAATTGACGTGGACCACCAACTGGAAGCGGACACCACCGGGGGCCTCTGCTTAGCTTGGGGCATTCCGCCCGCGGACTTCGGACTGCCCGCAGAGGAACAGGACGAGGGCGGCGGGGTCTAGGCTGCCCGGAGCTCTACAGCAGGGCTGGCCGCGGCATCCAGGCGGATCACGAACTCGAGCCGTTCGGCCGAGCCGTCGCGATACCGGTCCCAAACGCGCTTCGAAGCTCTCGGGAGTTGGGCGAAAGGCTCTCCACCCTCCTTCTCGGCCAACCTCAGGTATGCCCTGATCATTCTCTCGAGATCCCCTACCAGCGCCTCCCTCGTCCGAGCCTGGGACGGGATGCAGCGCTCCAGGCAGGTGCCCAGCCAGTTCTCGCCCTTCTGGTAGACGATGGCGTGGAGCCGAATCTCCGAGGAGTTAGCGGCGGCTTTGGGCTGCTGGAGGTTGTTTGCCATGGCCTATCCATAGGATATGCCAGTTCTTGACCGAGGTATAGATCCCGAGTCGAGAACCGCGCCCCGCGGTTTCCTACGTCGTGAACGCCAGCGTCACCAGCGTCTGCTGCTCGATACCGTGGGCCTTGGCGGAGCCGGTGGCCGGGCTGCCGCTCGCCGAGCGCTTGATCGAGCGGATGGGTCTCGCGATCAGGCGCTCGATGCGGCGCTGGATGAACGAGAGCGCTCCCATGTTGGCCGGCTCTTCCTGCACCCAGATGACGTTGCGGGCGTTGGGATGCTTCGCCAGGGCCGCCGCCAGCTCTTCCTTGGGGAACGGATAGAGCTGGTCGAGGGCGAGGATCGCCGTCGCGGCGTCCTGCCGCTTCTCGCGCTCGCGCCGCAGCTCGTGGACGATCTTGCCCGAGCAGAGCAGGACGCGCCGCGCGTCCTGGACCTGGCCGTCGTCGACCACCCGCAGGAAGCGGTCGCGGGCGAAGTCCTCCAGGCTGGAGGCGGAATCCTTGTGGCGCAGCATGCTCTTGGGAGTGAAGACGATCAGCGGCTTGCGCCAGGGGATCAGCGCCTGGCGGCGGAGCAGGTGGAAGTACTGCGCCGCCGTCGAGGGCTGGCAGACCTGCATGTTCTGCTCGCCGCAGAGCTGGAGGTAGCGCTCGATGCGCGCGCTCGAGTGCTCCGGCCCCTGCCCCTCATAGCCGTGCGGCAGCAGCATCACGACGCCGGAGAGCAGGTGCCACTTGTCCTCGCCGGCGGAGATGAACTGGTCGATGATGATCTGCGCGCCGTTGGCGAAGTCGCCGAACTGCGCCTCCCAGCAGATCAGCGCTTCCGGGAAGTCGCGGCTGATGCCGTATTCGAAGCCGAGCACGGCGGCCTCCGAGAGCATCGAGTCGTAGACCTCGAAGCGGGCCTGCTCCGGCGCGACGTGCTCCAGCGGCGTGTATTCGTCGGCGTTCTCGACGTCGATCAACACCGAGTGGCGCTGGTTGAAGGTGCCGCGCCGGCAGTCCTGGCCGGAGAGGCGCACCGGCGTGCCGCCCTTGACCAGCGAGCCGAAGGCGAGGGCTTCCGCCATGCCATAGTCGACCGGCCGCTTGCCGTTCCCCATCTCGGCGCGCTGGGCGAGCAGCGCCTGGATCTTCTTGTGGACGTGGAACCCCTCGGGCGCGGTGGTGAGCTGCGCCGTCAGCGCGGCGATCGCGGCGGCGTCGAGCCCCGTCGTCACCTCGTACTCCGGCTTCCACCAGCCCCCCTGATAAGCGTCCCAGTAGGCGGGCAGGGTGCGCATCGTAGGCTTCTTATCGAGCGTCGAGGCCGCCTTGTGCGCGGCGTCGAGCTCGGCGCGGACCGCCTCCTCGCGCCGCCGCGCCTCGGCCTCGTCGACGCCGATGGCGCCGGCGTAGAGCTTCCAGAGCGGCGGATGGACCTGGATCTTCTTGTAGAGCAGCGGCTGGGTGATCGTCGGGTCGTCCACCTCGCTGTGGCCATGCCGGCGGAAGCCGATGAGGTCCACCACCACGTCGCTCTTGAAGGCGAAGCGGTAATCCACCGCCATCCGTGCCACCCGCGCCACGGCGTCCGGGTCCTCGCCGTTGACGTGGAAGATCGGCACCGGCAGCCGGCGCGCCACGTCGGAGGCGAAGCGGGAGGAATGGAGGGCCTTGGGCTCGGTGGTGAAGCCGATCAGGTTGTTGACGATGACGTGTACCGTGCCCCCCACCCGGTAGCCGTGGAGGTCGGACATGTTGAGCGTCTCGGCGAGCACCCCCTGGCCGGCGAACGCGGCGTCGCCGTGGAGCACGATGGGGAAGACCTTGGCGTGGCTCTCGTCGTCGCCGAGGCGCACCTGCTTGGCGCGCACGCGGCCGAGCGCCACCGGGTCCACCGCCTCCAGGTGGCTCGGGTTCGAGACCAGGTGGATGCTCACCTTCTGGCCGTTGCGGCCGGTGAACTCACCGGTCGCGCCCATGTGGTATTTGACGTCGCCGCCGCCGAAGGTGCTGCGCGGATCGACGTCCTCGAAGCCGGCGAGCACCTCGAAGGGCGAGCGCCCCACCGTGTGCACCATCACGTTCAGCCGGCCACGGTGGCTCATCGCGACGACCACCTGGTGGACACGGTGGTCGGCGGCGTCCTGGAGCATCTCGTCGAGGCAGGGGAGCAGCGCTTCGACCCCCTCGACGGAGAAGCGCTTGGTGCCGAGATAGCGGGCCTGGAGGAACTGCTCGAAGGTCTCGGCGCGGGTGAGGAGGTCGAGGATGCGCTCCTGGTCGAGCGCCGGCGGCGCGGCTTCCAGCCGCTCCTCGATCCAGCGCCGGCGCTCAGGGTCGGGGATGTGCATGTACTCGACGCCGATGGTGCCGCAATAGAAGCGGCGGGCGTATTCGGCGGTCGCCGGGTCCGAGTCCTCGAGGCCGGGCTGCGCCTCGGGCTCGATGCGGTTCATGGGGTCCAGATCCGCCAGCAGATAGCCGAGCCGGCGGTAGGCGTTCAAAGTCTTCTCGTCCAGGGCGGCGGGGCGCTCGGACGTCAGGGTCGTCGTTGGGGCGATGGTCTCCATAGCACAGTCAGGATACCGCAACTGGCAAGGGGGGCGAGGGGGCGCTCCGCCGCCCGGGCATTCATGCCCAGGCGTCAAGAGCGCGCAGGTCTTACGGGCAGGTATTGAACGCCGCGCTGTCCAGCACGGTGCGGTAGATCCGGCCGAGCGGGTTGCTGTAGGTCCGCACCTGGCCGGTCGCCGTGTCGGTGACGGTGAGGTCGACGCGGACGTTGGTCATGCCGCCGGTGAAGAACCAGAAGCGGTGATTGTTGGTGCAGCCGTTGATCGCCTTGACGGTGACCTCGGGATTGGCCGGGTCGAAGAACCAGAAGTAGCCGCTGTCGCCGCTCAGGGGCACCGCCGAGGCGGCGCCGCTGCCGGCGGCGGACTGATAGGTGGCGGTCACCTTGAAGCGGCCGCCGCCCAGGCAGAGGGTGCTGCCGCCGGCGACGCAGGCCGGGGTGACCGCGAAGGCTCCGATGTCGCAGGAGGGCCGCCTGGCGCCCCGCTGGTCGGTCGCCTCGCAGGCGCCGCTGCCGGAGCCCGGCGCCGCCGGATCGCCGGCACCGAGGGCCGGGCTGCCGGGGAGGAGGGCGAGGGTCGGGCCGGGGCCGCCGTTATCGGCCAGGGGGGCGAGCCGCGCGTCGAGCGGGCTGGCGGCCGTCCCCACCTTGCTGTGGTTCGCCGCCGCCGGACCGGTGCAGCCGGTGGCGTTGCCGATCAGGTTGTAGGCGGAGTCGAGGCCGGCGAAGCAGTCCGGCCGGCTCGGGGCGCTGTTGCCGGCGAGGATCGAGTTGGTCACCTTCGGCGGGATGCCGATGAACAGCGTGCTCTCGCCGAACAGGCCGCCCCCCTGCATCGCCGCGGCGTTGCCGGCGATGGTGGCGTTGCCGATTGTCCCGCGGGCGTCGGAGAACAGGTAGACGCCGCCGCCGAAGTCCGAGCGGGAGCGGTTGCCGGCGATCGTCACGTTGGTGAAGGCGATGTTGCCGCCGGCGGCGATCCCGCCCCCCGAGCTCTGGGAGGTGTTGTTGGCGATCGTGCTGTCGGCGATCTTCAGCGACGAGCCGATGCCATTCGAGAGGATGGCGCCGCCGAGCCCCGCCCCGGCCGCGCCGGCGACGCTGGAGTTGCCGGTGAGGACGGTGCGCAGGAGGGTGAGGAGGCCGTTGTTGTGGATGGCGCCGCCGGCCCCGGGAGAGCGGCCGTTGCGCAGCGTCACGTCCTGGATCTGGACCGTCACGCCGGCGGGGATGGAGAGGATGCCGGCGATTCCGCCACCGTCGACGATGGTGCGGCCGGCGCCGTCGCCGAGCAGGAGGAGGTCGCCCTGGATCGCCAGGCCGCCGGGGGCCGTCAGGCTGTAGGTGCCGGCGTGCAGCAGGATGACGTTCTCGCCGGAGTGCCGGTTGGCCGCCGCGATCGCCTCGCGCAGCGAGCAGTCGGCGGCGTCGCAGACACCGTCGTTGGTGTCGGCGGTCTTGGTGGGGATGTAGACCGCCGCGTGGAGGGCGGCGGGCAGGGTCAGCGCCAGCAGGAGTGCCGGGACCAGACGACGGACAGAGACAATCATGCCAAACATGGTGGTGGCTCCTTCGAGCTTCTTCGATACGGTCTGCGCGGGCCGGCTCCGCGCGGGTTTCAGACTTCGAAGCCTTCTTCGGTGACGTGTTCCATCCAGGTGTACGGCTTGCCGCCGCCGAGCGTCTAGAGCCAAGCGTCGCCGGAACCGCCCGGTGCTAGACTGCCGGACGGTCCGGCCAGCCGGCCGGAGCCTTCCCTGGAGCTCGAACGACGATGACGCGACGACTCGCGAAGCGGTTTCCCGCGGTTCTCCTTGCCCTCCTCCCGCTGCTGCCGGCCCTCGTGGCCAGGGCGCAGGTCGCGCCTGCGCCGCGCCCCCTGGAACCGGCCGCCACCGGCGGCCTGCCGGCGGTCGACCGGGCGCTCGCGAAGCTCTCCGCGAACCAGCGGCTGCTGGTGATCGGCGCCCATCCGGACGACGAGGACACGTCGCTGATCGCCTTCGTCTCGCGCGGCCTGGGGGGCGAGGCGGCCTATCTGGCGCTCAGCCGCGGCGAGGGGGGGCAGAACGTGATCGGGCCGGAGCTCGGGGCGTCGCTCGGCCTGCTGCGCACCCGCGAGCTGCTGGCGGCCCGCGCCGTCGACGGCGGCCGGCAGTTCTTCTCGCGCGCCTTCGACTTCGGCTACACCCGCTCGCTCGACGAGACCCTTCGGCTCTGGCCGAAGGACGTGCTGGTGGAGGACACCGTGCGGGTGATCCGCCGCTTCAAGCCGCAGGTGATCGTCTCGGTCTTCCCCGGCGTCCCCCATCCCAATCACGGTCAGCACCAGGCGGCCGGCGTCGCCGCCTACGCCGCCTTCCCCCTGGCCGGCGATCCCAAGGCGCTGCCGGCGCTCGCGGCCGAGGGGCTCCCCCCCTGGAGCCCGCAGGTGCTCTACCGCTCGACCTACTTCGATCCCAACTCCAGCACCATGACCCTGCCGACCGGCACCATCGATCCGCTGGCCGGCAAGTCGATCTTCCAACTCGCCATGGCCAGCCGCAGCATGCACCGCTCGCAGGACATGGGTCAGATCCAGCGCCTGGGACCCAACCAGAGCCGGGTCGCCTGGGTGCAGGGGGGCGAGGGGAAGGAGGCCAAGAGCCTCTTCGACGGCATCGACACCCGCCTCTCGTCGATCGCGGCGACGGTGGCCGACGCCGGCCGCCGCAAGACGGCGCAGGAGCGGCTGGACGCGGCGCAGGCCGCCGCCGAGGGCGCGCGGGCGTCGCTCCATCCGGCTCACCTCGACGCGGCGGTGCCCGCCTTCCTCGCCATCCTCAAGGACCTCCAGGCGGCGCGGGGCGCGCTGGCCCCGGAGGACGTCCAGGCGCGCGACCTGCTCGACGAGAAGATCGACGTTGCCGCCGCCGGCCTCGCCGCCGCCTCCGGGCTGGCGGTGGACGCCACCTCGACCGAGGAGGAGCTGACGGCCGGCGAGACCTTTCCCGTTCAGATCTCGCTCTGGAACGGCGGCACGCGCGCGGTCTCCGGCGCCGGCGTTGTCCTGATGCCGGCGCCCGACTGGGGAGGTCAGCCGACCATCGGCGAGGCGAAGGAGCTGACCGCGGGGGTGCTCGGCACCTGGGACCTCAACCCCGCCGTGCCGGCTTCGGCGCCGCCGACGGAGCCCTACTTCCTGCGCAAGCCGATGATCGGCGCGCTTTACGACTGGTCCGCGGCGCTGCCGGCCGAGCGCGGCGAGCCGTTCGGGGCGCCGCCTCTCACCGCCCGCATCTCCTTCACGATCGACGGCGTGCCGGTGACGCTGGAGCGCGAGGTGGTCCACCTGCACCGCGACCAGGCGTCCGGCGAGGTGCGCCGGCCGCTCCGCGTGGTGCCGGCGGTCGAGGTGGCGGCCTCGGAAGGCCTTCTGGTCTGGCCGGTCCAAAGCCGCGAGCCGCGGCGGCTCCGCGTCACCCTCACCTCGCACGCCAAGGCACCGCTGCGCGGCCGGCTGGAGGCTCAGGCTGAAGGCGGAGGGATCACCGCGGCATCTCTGCCCTTCGCGCTGGAGGCGGCGAACGAGCCGCTCGACCTCGAGCTGGTGCTGATGCCGCCCAAGGAGCTCAAGGCCGGCCGCGAGACCCTGAAGCTCGCCGCCGTGCTCGACGACGGCCGCCGCTTCGACCTCGCCGTGCCGCTGGTCGATTATCCGCACATCCGCGCCACGCCGCGGCCGGTGGCGGCCGAGGTGGCCGTGCAGACCGCCGACCTCCGCCTGCCGCCGCTCAAGCGGGTGGGCTACGTGCGCGGCGCCTCGGACCGCGTGCCCGAGCTCCTGCGCCAGGTCGGGGTGCCGATCGAGATGCTGGGCCCCGAGCAGCTCCAGGCCGGGGATCTCGGGCGCTACGACGCCATCGTGATCGGCAGCCGCGCCTACGAGATCGATCCGGCGCTCGTGCGGGCCAACCGCCGGCTGCTCGACTACGCCCGCAACGGCGGCCTGGTGATCGTCCAGTACGAGCAGGCGCCCTACTTCGACGGCAAGTTCGCCCCCTACACGCTGGAGCAGGCGCGGCCGGCCGACCGGGTGACCGACGAGACGGCCGCCGTGACCCTCCTCGACCCGGCGAGCCCGGTCTTCAACACACCCAACAAGATCGGGGCTGCGGACTGGGAGGGGTGGATCCAGGAGCGGGGGCTCTACTTCGCCCACACCTGGGACCCGGCCTTCAAGCCGCTGCTCTCGATGAAGGACCCGGACACTTCGGACCTTCAGGGGAGCCTGCTGGTGGCCAGGGTCGGCAAGGGGACCTACGTCTACACCGCCCTCGCCCTCTTCCGCCAGCTCCCCGCCGGCGTGCCCGGGGCCTATCGGCTGTTCGCGAATCTGCTCGGGCTGAAGGGGAGCCGCTGAGCGATAAGATCCCACCGAACCTATGAAGAAGCTCCTCCTCCTCCCTCTTCTCCTCCTTTCCTGCCTGGCCGCGAGCTGCGGCGACGGCCGGATCCCGCTGGTCGTCTACTCCCCGCACGGCCGCGACCTCCTGCTGCTGATGGAGAAGAGCTTCGAGGCGAAGCATCCGACGATCGACGTCCGCTGGCTCGACATGGGCTCGCAGGAGGTCTACGACCGAGTCCGCTCCGAGACCGCCAACCCGCAGGCGGACGTCTGGTTCGGCGGCCCGCAGACGATCTTCGCCCGCGGCGCCTCCGAAGGGCTGCTCGCCCCCTACCGCCCGACCTGGGCCGACGCGGTGCCGGCCGCCAGCCGCGCCGCCGGGGACCTCTACTTCGGCTCCTACCGCACCGCGCCGGTGCTGGTCTACAACTCGAAGGCCCTCCGCCGCGACGAGGCCCCGGGCGACTGGGACGACCTGCTGGCGCCGCGCTGGAAGGGGAAGATCCTGATCCGCGACCCGCTGGCCAGCGGCACCATGCGCACCCTCTTCGGCATGATCCTCGCCCGCTCGGTGAAGGAGACCGGGAGCCCCGAGCGCGGCTGGCAGTGGCTGCGCGGCTTCGACACCCAGACCAAGGAGTACGTGCAGAACCCGGCGCTGCTAATGGAGAAGCTCAACCGCCAGGAGGGGCTGATCACCGTCTGGGAGCTCACCGACATGCTCTGGCAGGCGAAGCGCGGCGCCCCCCTCGGCTTCCGCTTCGCCCGCAGCGGCACGCCGGTGATCGACGATTCGATCGGCCTGGTCCGGAACTCCAAACACCCGGCCGAGGCCAAGGAGTTCGAGGAGTATGTGGGGAGCGTCGAGGCGCAGGAGCTGGCGGCGCGCGAGGCCTTCCGCCTGCCGGCGCGCACCGACATCCCCCCCGAGCGGCTGCCGCAGTGGGCACAGGAGGTGCTGCGCGACCTCGTCCCCGCCGACGTCGATTGGGGAATGATCTCCGCCCACGGCCAGGAGTGGATGACCACCTGGGACCACACCGTGCGCAGCCGCGGCGGCGCGAAGAAATAGCGCCGGCCATGCCCTTCCTCGCCCTCGACGGGCTCGACAAGAGCTTCGGAGCCCAGCCGGTCCTGCGCGGCCTCACCCTCGCGGTGGAGAAGGGGGAGATCCTCGCGCTCCTCGGCCCTTCCGGCAGCGGCAAGACCACGGCGCTGCGGCTGATCGCCGGCTTCGAGCGGCCCGAACGCGGCCGCATCCGGGTCGAGGGGAGCGACGTCACCGCGCTCCCCCCCGAGCGGCGCCATTTCGGCATGGTGTTCCAGCACTACGCCCTCTTTCCCCATCTGACCGTGGGCGAGAACGTCGCCTTCGGCCTGCCGGGGGCGTCGAAGGCGGAGGCCGCGAGGCGAGTCGGCGAGGCGCTCGCCCTCGTCGACCTCCCCGGCTATGAGACGCGGAAGGTCGGCGAGATCTCCGGCGGCCAGCAGCAGCGGGTGGCGCTCGCCCGCGCCCTGGCGCCCGAGCCGCGCGTGCTGCTGCTCGACGAGCCGCTCTCGAACCTCGATCCCACCCTGCGCGAGCGCACCCGCCGCGAGCTCAAGACCGCGATCCGGCGGGTGGGCATCACCACCGTCCTCGTCACCCACGAGCAGGACGAGGCCTTCCATCTCGGCGACCGCGTGGCGGTGCTCCACGGCGGCGTGCTGCACCAGGTGGGGAGCCCGGAGGATCTCTACGAGCGGCCGGCCACCCGCTTCGTCGCCACCTTCGTGGGCCGGGCGAGCGTGCTCCCCGGAGTGCTGGAAGGGGACGGTTCCGTCACCCTCGGCGCGGTGCGCTGGCCGGCTGCGCGCTCGCCCGAGGCCGAGGCTTTGAGCGCGGGCGCGGAGGTCGACCTCGTGATCCGCCCCGAGTCGCTGGTGTTCGTGGATGGGAACGACCCGCGAGCCCTGGCCGGTACCGTGACCGAGCGGCGCTTCGCTGGGTCCCAGACCCACTATCTGGTGGCCCTGGCTGCCGGAGGGGAGCTGGAGGTGCTCGGCGCCTCCGGAGCGGCGGCGGTGGGGGACGCGGTGCGCGTGGCGCCGGCAAAAGGTGATCTGGCGCCGCGGATCTTCCCCAGAACCTTGACCGGCTCCCCGGCGTAGAAGGGAACGCCGTGAAGCGCGCCGCCCCCCTCCTCCCCGCCCTCGCCATCGCCGCCCTGCTGGCGTGGCTGGTCGGCTATCCGCTGCTGCTGACGCTGCGCGAGGCGCTGGGCGGGCCGGGGTGGACTCTTCGGTATTTCGCCGACTTCTTCCACCGCCGCGACGAGTGGCTGGCGCTCTGGCGGAGCCTCTGGATCTCGGCCGCCTCGGTGGGGCTCGCGGCGCTGGTGGGGGTGCCGCTCGCCTTCCTCTTCGAGCGCGCCGACTTTCCCGGCCGGCGGATCCTCGGCGCCATCGTGGCCCTGCCGGTCGCCCTGCCGCCGCTGGTGGGGGTGATCGCCTTCCTCTTCCTCTATGGCGAGAGCGGTTTCGCCTCGCACGCCGTGCAGGCGCTGCTAGGCCTGACCGAGCCCCCCTGGCGGCTGGCCGGGCCGGGGGCGATCCTGCTCGTCCACGCCTACTCGATGTACGTCTACTTCTACCTGTTCACCCGCGCCGCGCTCGCCCGGCTCGACGCCGCGCTGCTCGAAGCGGCGGCTTCGCTGGGCGCCGGGCGCTGGCGGACCCTCTGGCGGGTGACCCTGCCGCTGCTGCGGCCGGCGCTCGCCGGCTCGGCGCTGCTCACCTTCATGACGGCGCTCGCCTCGTTCTCCGCCCCTTACATGTTCGGCGGCAGCTTCCGGGTGATGACCACCCAGATCGTCGCCTCCAAGCTCAACGGCGAGCTCGCCCTCGCGCAGGTGGAGACGGTGATGCTCGCCGGTTTGGCCCTGATCGCCCTGCGCGCCATGCGCTGGGCCGACCGCGCGGTGTCGGTGGGGACCGGGGTGCGGGGGATCGCGCCGGCCCGCCGGCGCCTGAAGAGCCCGCTCGCCCGCGCCGCCGCCGGCCTGTTCGGCTGGCTACTCGCCATCCTGCTGCTGCTGCCGCACGCCGTGCTGCTGCTGGTCTCGCTGGTGCCCGCCTTCACCTGGACCGCCGAGCCCTTCCCGCCGGTGCTCAACCTCGACAACTGGAAGGGCCTGTTCACGGCTCCCGAGCACCTGCGGCCGGTGGTCAACTCGCTCTGGATGGCGGCCGCGGCCACCCTCCTCGCCCTGGCGCTCGGCTTCGCCGCGGCGCGGCTGGCGTCCGTCCGCCGCGACCGTGTCGGGGGGCTGCTCGAAACCATGATCTCGGTCCCCTGGGCGGTGCCCGGCACCGTCTTCGCGATCGCCCTCGCCACCACCTTCAGCGTCCACCAGCCCTGGCTCGGCCGCTTCGTGCTGATCGGCACCCCCTGGCTGCTGCCGCTCGCCTACCTGGTGCGCGACCTGCCGCTGACCGGCCGGGCGGCGCTCGCCGGCCTGCGCCAGCTCGATCCCGCGCTGGAGGAAGCCGCCGCTTCGCTCGGCGCCAACCGCTGGCGGCGCCTCGCGCGGGTCACCCTGCCGCTGCTCCGGCCGGCGCTCGCCGCCGGCGCCGGGCTCGCCTTCATCACCGCGCTCGGCGACTTCATCGTCTCCATCGTCCTCTACACGTTCGAAACCCGCCCGATCTCGATGGAGATCCTCTCCAACCTCCGCCTCCAGGACGTCGGCACGGCGGCGGCCTACGGCGTGCTCCTGATGGCCGCCAGCGGCGCGGCCTTCCTGCTCTGGGGCCAGGGAGAGGCCCGCTGAGGCGGGCCGCGGAAGAAGGGATCATGCAGTCCAGCTCGCTGAAACAGCTCTGGGTCCTCATGGCCATCGTCTTCGTGGACATGATCGGATTCCTCCTCGTCACGCCGCTGCTGCCGTTCTACGCCACCAGCCTGGGCGCGCGGCCGCTCGTCGTCACCCTCATCCTGTCGGCGTTTTCCCTGGCGCAGCTCCTGTCGGCGCCCTTCTGGGGGCGCTTCTCCGACCGCTACGGCCGGCGGCCGGCGTTGCTGGTGGGGCTGGCCTCCTCGGCGGTGGCCTTCGCCCTCTTCGGGCTCGCCAACTCGATCTTCCTGCTCTTCCTCTTCCGCCTGCTCCAGGGGGCCGGCGGCGGCACCACCGGCGTCGTGCAGGCCTACGTCAGCGATTCGGTGCCGCCCGAGAAGCGGGCCGAGGCGCTGGGCTGGATCAGCGCCGCCACCAACGCGGGGGTGATGATCGGCCCCGCCCTCGGGTCGCTGGCCGCCAAGCACTTCGGCTCGTCGGGACCGGGCTTCACCGCCGCCATCCTCTGCGCGCTGAACGTTCTGGCCGCCTGGAGATGGCTGCCGGAGTCGAAGAAGGAGGAGCATCCGCTGATGCCGGCCGACGTGGCCGCAACCGCGGCGGCGGCAGCCCGCCCGGCCCCGCCCTCGCCGCGCCAGCCGCTCCTCAAGTCGGTCTTCAACGTGCTGAGCGATCCCGGCTCGCCGGTCAGCCTGCTGATCTGGATCTACGCCGTCGGCATGCTCGCCTTCATGGGGATGAACGGCGTCCTCGCGCTCTATCTCGGCAAGGTCTACGGCGTCACCCGGGAGACGATCGGCTACTTCTACAGCTACATCGGCGCCATCGGGATCGTCATGCGCGCGGTGCTGCTGGGGCCCACCGTCCGGCGCTTCGGCGAGGTGGGGGTGACGCGGATGGGCTCGCTGTCGCTGGTCCTCGGGCTTGCCCTGATCCCCGTCCCCGCGATGTTCGACCTCAGCCGGCCGGAGCGCTTCGTCGCCCTGGCCCTGATCGTCCTCTTCGTGCCGGTGGGGACGGCGCTGCTCTTCCCGGCCACCACCGCCCTGGTCTCCCGCCGGGCCGCCCGCCTGGAGATGGGGCAGACGATGGGAGTCCAGCAGGCCTTCGGCTCCACCGCCCGGGTGGTGGGCCCGATCTGCGCCGGCTGGCTCTATGAGATGGACATCCGGGCGCCCTTCTGGGCCGCCGCGGCGGTGATGCTGGCGACGAGCTTCCTCACCTCGCGGCTGAGCGCGGGCGAGCCGGAGAAGCGGGTGCCGGCCGAGGCGCCGGTTTAGGGAGCGAAGGCACACGGACGATCAAGGACTGGCACGGTCGAGCACGGACCTCGGAAGAAGCCTGCTTTCTTGTCCCTGTCCGTCTGTGCGAGTCCGTGATCGTCCGTGTTTCCCCGCGCCTTCCCCGCCTTCCCCGCCTCCCCGACCGACGCGTCGGGTTCCGTCAGCCGACGCGTCGGCGCTCGCCCGTGCTCCCCTGGGCCAGCCCTAACCTCAACATTCTACAAGGCCGCCGGGCGCCATTCCGCTTGGCACGAGGGTTGCGCTTTACCCTGCCGTCCGCACCATCGAAAGGAGATTTTAATGAAGATCCGTTCTGTTGTTTTGACGCTGGCGGTCGGAGCGCTCGCGCTGGCCGCGCAGGCCGTGGCCGCTCCGCCGACTGGCCCCTGCACGATGCCGACGGCGGCTTCGGGAACGACCGCGGAGACCGCATGGCGGCTCTTCGTGGCGGCGAACTGCCCGGGCTCCGGGACGCAGATGGTCTGGGAGAGCTGGACCGAGCAGGATCAGGTCTATCCCGCCAGCGGCAAGGTCGGGAAGCTGGCCGCCGGCAAGACCCGGCGCCTGCACGGCAGCCCGCTGGCCCATGCGACGATGGCCCGGAAGGCCGGCCTGACCGCCCAGCTGACGCCGACCTCGGAGTGCAACAAGATGGGCGGACCGCCGTCCAACGTGATCCCGGGCGCCACCATCTGCGAGGAGGCCCGGCTCAATCCCGCGGCCAAGCTGTTCGTGATCAGCAAGGGGTATGAGGTGCGCTCCGGGCAGACCAAGGCGGCCCAGGCGGGCACCAACATCCAGTTCCCCACCGCCGCCGTCGAGGTGAAGGTCGACTGGGTCCCCGCCACCGACTTCCAGCCGCCCTTCACCTGCGCCAAGCCGCCGGCGGGCGTGCACGTCGAGACCATCGACGGCGTCTGCTACGCGATGGCCGGCATGCACATCGCGTCGAAGCTGAAGCCGGACTGGATCTGGGCGACGTTCGAGCCCCAGAACCTGCAGACCAACCCCAACCGCTGCATCACCTTCGGCGCCTGCGACGACCCGTGGGGATCGGTGCCGGCGACCAGCAACGGCGGCCAGGCCGGCTTCACGAAATTGAGCCCCGCCCTGGAGGTGCTGATGAAGAGCGCGAAACTGGCGCCGGAGTTCCTCAATTACCGCATGGACGGCGTGCAGACCGAGTTCGGCACCGCCGCCAATCCGACCCTGCTCGGCAACTCGATCATCGAGGGCGAGAACGTCGGCATGACGGCGGGCACGGCGTCGTGCATCACCTGCCATTCGGTCTCCACGATCGAGAACAACGGCACCGACGGCATCACGCTCCTGAACAACCAGGTCGGCCCCCAGTTCGTACCGCTGGCGGGGTGGATCGCGCGCGACTTCGTCTGGTCCCTGGCCCTCGCCTGCCCGGGCGGGATCCAGAACTGCACGTCCACGGCGGCCGTGAAGGACCCGCGGAAGAAAGCCAAGACGCCGGGCAAGTGACCTGCGGGCAAGTGATCTGCGAATAGGTCTGCCTCGACCCCTCCCACGGCTCGTGGGAGGGTCCCCCTCGGCGGCGGTATAGACTTGAAGCATGCCCAAGGATCTCTGCTTCGTCCTGATGCCCTTCGGCAGGAAGCCCGACGTCTCGGGCTCCCTCGTCGACTTCGACGCCGTGTACCGCGACCTGATCGCGCCCGCCATCCGCGAGGCGGACCTCGAGCCGATCCGGGCCGACGAGGAGATGAGCGGCGGCATCATCCACAAGCCAATGTTCGAGCGGCTGATCTTCTGCAAGTTCGCCATCGCCGACCTCACCACCGCCAACGCCAACGTCTTCTACGAGCTCGGCATCCGCCACGCCGTGCGCGGCTGGAGCACCGTCCTGCTCTTCTCCAAGGGGGGCAGCCAGCTCCCCTTCGACGTCGGGCCGCTGCGCGCCATGCCCTACACCCTGACGCCGCAAGGGGCGCCCGCCGACGTGCCGGCGATGAAGGCGGCGCTGGTGGAGCGCCTGCGCAAGGCCAAGGCCGACGCCGACGCCGTCCAGGACCCGATCGCCGACAGCCCCCTCTACACCCTCGTCGACGGCTATCCCGACAAGGTCGATCACAGCCGCACCGACACCTTCCGCGACGAGGTCCGCTACGCCGGGGAGCAGAAACAGAGCCTGGCCGCCGCGCGCAAGAAGAAGAAGGGAGCCGCCGCCGCGCTGCGCGAGGTCGAGGCGTCGCTCGGCGATCTCGCGGCGATCGAGACCGGCGTGCTCATCGACCTCCTCCTTTCCTACCGGGCGGCCGAGGCCTGGAAGGAGATGCTGGCGCTGGTGGCGAAGATGCCGAAGCCGCTGACCGCGACCGTCCTGGTCCGCGAGCAGTGGGCGTTCGCGCTCAACCGGGACGGCCAGGGCGAGGAGGCGGAGACGATCCTCCGCAAGCTGATCGAGGAGCGCGGCCCGAGCAGCGAGACCTACGGCCTGCTCGGCCGCGTCTACAAGGACCGCTGGGACGCCGCCCGCAAGGCCGGCGAGGCCCTGAAGGCGCGCGGGGTGCTGGAGAAGGCGATCGAGGCCTACCGCAAAGGGTTCGAGGCGGACTGGCGGGACGCTTTTCCCGGGGTGAACGCGGTGACCCTGATGGAGATCAAGGAGCCGCCGGACCCCCACCGCGAGGAGATCCTGCCGGTCGTGCGCTACGCCGTCGAGCGCAAGATCGCCGCCGGCCAGCCCGATTACTGGGACTTCGCCACCCGCCTCGAGCTGGCGGTGCTGGCGAGGGACGAGGCGAAGGCGACCGCGGCCCTCGCCGACGCGCTCGCCAACATCCGCGAGCCCTGGGAGCCCAAGACCACTCTCAACAACCTGCGCCTCATCCGCGAGGCCCGCGAGCGCCGGGGCGAGACGGTGGCGTTCGAGCGGGAGCTGGAGGGAGAGTTGGAGAAGACGGGAAAGCAGGCTCCTGAAGAGTGAAATCTTGCTCTTCGGCGTTATAGGGGATGGTGGCGGCGGAAACCATGGGAGAATCCTTTCACGGAGTCATCTTCACCAACAAAGAATCGACGCCTGGAAGATCTCGCGGAGAAACTTCGTTTTGTAATGTGCGTAGAAAGGTTCGGCACCTATTCTGCCTTGGTATCGGCCCCCGATGGGGCAAGAGGGGAAAACCGTCATGGAACAGCATCTCACCTCCCAGGACCTCACGGCGTTCGCCAAGGGCGAGCTGCCGCGCGAAGCGGCGCGGGCCGTCATCGCGCACCTGCTCGGCGGCTGCACCGCCTGCCGGAGTGAATCGGCGTCGCGCTGGCATCTCGGCCAGTCGCGGGAGCCGCTCCCCGAGGATGCCTATGACGCGGGCTTCGAGCGGGTGCTGGCGCTGGTGCGGGGCGGGCGGGAGCAGGGGCCCGAGCAGGTGGCGGCGCTGCTCCAGCGCGCCTGGGAGCTCCGGCACGACAGCCCGGAGGAGACGCGGCGGATCTCGCGCATGGCCGTCCTCGCCGCCGACGCCCTCGACGCCGGCACGCACGGCGCCCCGCAGGTGGCCGACCTCCGCGGGCGCACCTGGGCGGGCTACGGCAACGCCTGCCGCATCGCCGGCGATCTGGACGAGGCGCGGCGGGCGCTGGACCGGGCCGCCGAGACGCTGACGCAGGGCACCGGCGACCTCGGCGACCGCGCCCGTCTCTACGAGTTCCAGGCCTCCCTGGAGGTGGCGCGGGGCAGCTACGACTCCGCCCTGGTGGCGCTCGATGCCGCCTACGCCCTCCACCAGCAGCGGGACGACTCGCACATGGCGGGGCGGGTCCTGATCACCAAGGGGCTCTACCTGGGGCACACCGGCCGTTCGCGCGAGGCGTTCCGCATCACCCAGCGGGGGCTCGGCATGGTGGAGGAGGCGCGCGAGCCCGGTCTGGTGCTCGCCGCCATCCACAACCAGCTCTGGTTCCTGGTCGAGAGCAGCCGCCTGCGCGAGGCCCGCAGCCTGCTCGGCGCCCATCGCGACCGGCTCGCCACCGGCGAGGCGCAGCGGCTCGACCTCCTCTGGCTCGAGGGGCGGATCCAGGCCGGCCTGCGCAACGAGGCCGGGGGGCTGCGCGACCTCGAGGCCGCCGAGCTGGGGTTCGCCGCCGCCGGCCGCAGGTTCCAGGCCGCCAACGTCAAGCTCGACCAGGCCGCCATCCACCTCCGGCGGGGCGATCCGGCGCGGGCGCTCGCGCTGGTGCGCGCCGCCGAGGAGGCGCTCCTCCAGCTCGAGACGCCGCAGAGCACGCGCATGGCCCTGGCCTTCCTGCGCCGCACGCTCGCCGAGCGCACGACGATCTCCGCGCCCTTCGTCCTCCGCCTCGCCGACATGGTGCGGCGCGGCCAGCACGAGGCGGTCCAGGGCTAGCGGCGGCGCGCCGGCGCCGGAGATTTCGCCGTATCTCCCGCGACGGCGCCCCGTCTCCCGCGACGGCGGCCTGGCGCCGCTCCGCCGGGCCGTCTCCGCGGAGATTCCGCCATCTCCCGCGACGGCGGCCTGTCTCCCTTTCCGCTGTCCCGCCGCCGCTCCGGCGGGCCGTCTCCGGGGAAATCGCCGCATCTCCCGCGACGGCAGCCTGTCTCCCGCGACGGCGGCTCGTCTCCCGCGACGCCGGCTCGTCTCCCGCGACGCCGGCTTGGCGCTGCTCCGGCAGCCCGTCTCCGCCGACGTCGCGCCATCTCCCTCGACATTGCGCCATCTCCACGGACATTGCGCCGTCTCCCGCGGCGGCGGCCTGTCTCCGCCGGCATTTCCCTGCCGCGGCTCCGCCACGCCGTCTCCCGCGACATCGGCTTGCCTCCGCTTCCGTCGCCCCGGAGTACTATGGGGGGCGACGAAGGGGGTGCGGCGATGACCTGGATGATCTACGGAGCCAACGGCTACACGGGAGAGCTGGTGGCGCGCGAGGCGGTGCGGAGAGGGCTGTCGCCGATCCTGGCCGGCCGCAACGCGGAGGCCGTGAAGCGGCTGGCCGGTGAGCTGGGACTGCCGAGCCGCGCCTTCTCGCTCGCCGATCCGCAGGGGACGGCGGCGGAGCTCTACGGCGTCAAGGCCGTGCTGCACTGCGCCGGCCCCTTCGTCCACACCAGCAAGCCGATGGTCGCGGCCTGCCTGGCGACCGGTGCCCACTACCTGGACATCACCGGCGAGATCCCGGTCTTCGAGGCGATCCTGGCCCGCGGCGAGGCGGCGCGCAAAGCCGGTGTCGCCCTGATTCCCGGCGTCGGCTTCGACGTGGTGCCCAGCGACTGCCTCGCCGCCCGCCTCGCCCGCGCCCTGCCGGGAGCGATCCAGCTCGTCCTCGCCTTCTATCCCGAGCGCGGTGCCCTCAGCCGGGGGACCCTGAAGACGATGATCGAGAGCCTCCCGCACGCCGGAGCGATCCGGCGGGACGGCCGGATCGTGCCGGTGCCGATCGCCTGGGATGCCCGCGACGTCGACTTCGGCGGCGCCGCCGGCCGGCGCTGGGCGATGACCATCCCCTGGGGGGACGTCTCGACGGCGTTCCATTCGACCGGCATCCCCAACATCCGCGTCTACTCGGGCACGCCGCCGAAGACGATCCGGCTCCTGAAGCGGCTCTCCCCCCTCCTCCCCCTCGCCGGCTGGGGACCGTTCAAGCGCGCGGCTCAAAGGTGGGTCGAGCGCAAGGTGACCGGCCCCTCCGAGGAGGTGCGGCGGAGCGCCCGGGTCTATCTCTGGGGCGAGGTGAAGGACGCCGCCGGCCGCGTGGTCACGGCCACCCTGGAAACGCCGGAGAGCTATCACTTCACCGCCGTCGCCGCCGTCGAGAGCGCCGAGCGGGCGGTGCAGGGCAAGGTGCCGCCCGGCGCCTGGACGCCGTCGAAGGCGTTCGGCGCCGACTTCGTCACCGAGCTCCCCGGCGTGGTGGCCAGCGAGCCGGCGGGGGTGGGCGCGGCGTACTGAAGTTTGACACGGACTGACACGGACGAGCAGGGACCTGCACGGACGTCAAGGGCGCTGTCCGTGCAAGTCGGTGTTCGTCCGTGTCAGTCCGTGTTCCGCTCTTCCTCGTCGTCGAAGGGGAAGGTGGCCGAGCCGCTGATCCAATCGGTGAGCGTGCGGCCGCCGGGAGCGACGAACAGCGGCAGCCCGGCCAGCGCGAACGTCAGCAGTCCGCCCAGCCAGCGCCGCACGGTCTGATCGAAGGTCAGCGGTTCGCCGTCGCGATTGTGGGAAGTAATGGCCGCCCAGGCCATCCCCGGCGTGTGCCCCCAGAAGGCCAGGGGGAGCACGGTGTAGAGGAAGGAGAACGAGAGGAGGAGGGCGCCGAAGGCTGGCGCCTCGCGGAGCTCGGGCTGCACCCCCAGTCCCCGGCAGCCGAGGAGGGCCAGCACCGCGACGGCGGCGTGGACCACGAGGTCGGCGAGCCCGGCGGCGGCGCGCCTCCCCGGACCGGCGTACTCGCCGCGGGGCGCGGGCTCTGCGGAGGGCTTCTGCGGCGCGGCCGCGGTGACCGGCACCGGTCCGGGGCGCGCCGTGCGCGTGGTCTCGTGGGAGCGCTCGGGCGGTGCCGCCGGCCGGCGCGGCTCGGGCGCGGACCGCTGTGGGCGCATCGGCGGCTCGTCCGGCTCGTCGTCGGAGCCGGGCGCGGACAGCGGGAGGTCGAAGAGCATCGGCTCCTCGGGATCGTTCGGCTTGCCCGGGCGTCGCATCAGCGGTACGGCAGGTACTTGACGTAAATCCGGTACAGCAGGTCTTTCGGCCGCTCCTGGTAGGTCTGGGCGAACACGTAGTGCCGCTTCAGCAGCTCGTCGCCGGGCTGGAGGGCGACCGCCTCCTTGAGGCTGGCGGCAGCCTTCTCGACATCCATCCGCTGCAGGTCGCGCACGGCCAGATCGTAATAGCAGTCGATCATCATCTGCGCGATGTCGTGGTTGGCCGGCTCGGCGGTGTGCCGCCGCCAGAGCTGGGGGAGGAGGCGTTCCCACTCGTGCTGGTGGAAGAGGTCGATCTCGTTGGAGAGCGGCGCCAGCGTCTTGCGGGTCTCCGCGAGGAGCCTGGCGTCGTCGCCGCCGAGCTTGGCGAGCGCGTCCGCCTGCTCCAGGCGCAGGAGGGCCTTGAAGAAGCTCTGCTCGCCGAGCGCCTGGCGGGCCGCGGCGAGGAAGGTCTCGCGCCGCGCCTGTGCATCCGGCGTGAGGGGGGGCGCGGGCTCACCCGTCGCGCCCGGAGCCCCCGGCGCTCCTCCGGCCGCGGTGCCGGTCGCACCGGCGCCTGCCGCGCCCAGGGCGCCAGTACCGCCGCCGCCGCCCCACTGCGCGATCAATGCCTGGGCCTTGGCATAGTGAGGATCGTTCGCCGGGATGCGCTTGAGCTGGCCGATCGCGGTGGTGGCGCGGCCGGCCTTGTAGAGCCGCTCGGCGCGGGAGATCGGATCCAAGGCCGCCTTCGCGGAGGGAGCCGGGGCCGGCGCCTCCTCCTTCGAGTTCGGGAAGATCTGGTCGCGGTTCTGGAAGAAGTAGATCGCACCGACCACGGCGAGCAGCAGCACGGCGCCGCCCACCAGCAGGAACAGGCGGCGGGCGCGCCCCTTGTCGCGCCGCCCCGCGCCGGCCGGCGCCTTGAGCGGCCAGCGCTCGACGGGCGCCGCCTCGCCCGGGGGCTCCGGCGGCACCAGGATCTCTTCCTGGAGGTCGTGCGTCCCGGTCCCGATCTTGCGGGCGGGAGGCGGGGGCACGGGGAGGGGGGGCTCGGCGACGCCTCCGGCGAGCCCGCCGATGCCGGCGACTCCCGCGAGCGGATCGCGCGGCGCCGCGGCCCGCGGCGCCGGCACGGTTCCGGCGTCGATCTGTTGCAGATACTCGCGGGCGGCGAAGTAGCCGGGCTGGATCTCGAGCACGCGCAGGAACGACCGCCGGGCGGCCGCGGCGTCGCCGGACTCCAGCCGGGCGACGGCGTCGTGGAAGATCTCCTCGGCCTGGCGCTCGCTCTCGGCTTTCAGCTTGCGGGCGGCCTCGATGCGGCGCGACGCCTCCTGGTGGTCGATGTCGATCAGGAAGATGCGCGACCAGGAATCGATCGCCCCCTGCGGATCGCCGGCGTCGTAGGCGGCCTGCCCCTCGTCGAGGAGCTCGCGGATGCGGCGGTCGCTCTCGGAGTCGCCGCCGCCCACGGCGAGGGTGACGGGCATCGCGCCGGTCTTCAGCGGCGAGGGGATCTTCAGCGGCTTGGCGGGCGTCGGTCCGGCGCCGGCGATCCCAGCGGCGCCTCCGGCGCGGAGGCGGTCGAGCTCGGCGATCCCCGGATGGGTCGGGTCGAGGGCGCGGGCCTTGTCGAGGAGGCGGGCGGTCTCGGCGGCGTCGCCCGCTTGCAGCGCCGCCCGCGCCGAGCCGAGGAACTTGAGCACGTAGGGCTCGGCCTCCATCGCCTCCTGCGCGCCGCCGACCAGGCGCTGGAGCTCCGGATCGGCCATCACCGCGGCGTGGTCGCGCTGGGCGGCGGCCATGAGCTCCGGGAAGCGGCGCTGCTCGGAGAGCGACTTGAGCTGGGCGCGCAGGGTACCGCCCGCCGCGCCTCCGTGGCTCCCCTGGTCGGGCAGCGCGTCGGGGAGGTCGAGGCTCAGGCCGTCGAGATCGGCGAACGGATCGACCAGGGAGTCCGCCGTGGCGAGGTCGTCGACGACGACCGGGCCGGTCGTCGAGCGCAGCCTTTCCTGGAGGCGCTGGGCGGGCTGGAACTGGGGGTCCATCCGCAGCACGAAGTCGCAGCCGAGGAGGGCCTCCTGGCGATTGCCGTCGCGGGCCAGCTCCAACGTTTGATCGAAGGTGCTGAGGATCCGCTGCTGGACGTCGGACGAAAGCGCAGGGTTACCGGAGTAGCTCATCGCGGGGAAATTGATCTTTGCTGATTCTCGAAAATCGAGCCGTATCGTAGCAGACGATCCGGCCGGCGTCCAACGCTATGCTTGCCGTCCATGCCGCCCCTCCCGCCGCCTCTCGAATGCGTCCCCAACCTCAGCGAGGGGGGGCGCCCGGAGGTGGTGGCGCGGCTGGCCGCGGCCGCCGCGTCGGCGCCGGGAGCGCGGCTGCTCGACGTCTCGTCCGATCCCGACCACAACCGCACCGTGCTGACCCTGGCGGGCGATCCGGAGGGGCTCCACCGGGGGCTCCTGGCGCTCTACGAGGCGGCCCTCGCCGGCATCGACCTCGGCGCGCACAGGGGAGTCCATCCGCGGCTGGGAGCGGTGGACGTGGTGCCGTTCGTGCCCCTGGGCGATACGCCGATGGCCGTGGCGGTCGCGGCGGCCCGGCGCCTGGCGGAGGAGGTGGCGCGGCGTTTCCAGATCCCGGTCTATCTCTACGAGCAGGCGGCGGCGAGGCCGGAGCGGGCGAGTCTCGCGGAGATCCGGAGAGGCGGTTTCGAGGGGCTGGCGGCGAAGCTCGCCGATCCTGCCTGGGAGCCGGACTTCGGCCCGGCGCGGGCGCACCCCACGGCCGGCGCCACGGTGATCGGCGCGCGCTTCTTCCTGATCGCCTTCAACGCCGTGCTCGCCACCGCCGACCTCGCCATCGCCCGCGCCGTGGCCCGGCGCGTGCGGGAGTCGGGGGGAGGGCTGCCGGCCCTGAGGGCGATGGGAGTCTCCCTCGCCAGCCGCGGCTCAGCCCAGGTCAGCATGAACCTCGTGGACTACCGGTGGACGCCGCCGGCGCGCGCCCTGGCGGCCGTGGAGGCGGAAGCGGCGGCGCTGGGAACGGGGGTCGTCGAGACCGAGATCGTCGGCCTGGTGCCGGCCGCGGCGGTCGCGGGGGTGTCCTGGGAGGAGCTGAAGCTGCCGGGGCCGTTTCCGATCCTGGAGGAGCGGCTGCTGATGTAGGGCGCGCCGCGCGCGCCGTTGACGGTTGATTGCCTGGCAGCTACAGCCGGGCATCCTGCCGTTGGGCGGCGCCTTCCCAGTCCAGGATCTTCCCATCCGCCGTCAAGAGGCGGTCGCCTCGGACCAGAGCCGTTGAGGTGATCAAGCGGTCGGCGGGATCACCGTGAAAACCCGAGAGCGTGGCGGCGGTAATCCCGATCTCACCGTCTACGGCGACTTCGCGGAGCCCTGCCGACAGCAGATCCTGACGCCAAACGTGGGCCGGTATGTCGAGTTGGAGGCGCCCCTTCTCAATCAGCATCGCGGTCTCCCAAAACGAAATCGCCGACACGGCGAGCTCGCCCGCTCGGTGCGCCTCATCGATCGCCCTTCTGGCCGCGGTGCCCAAACGCGCGTCTGCGCTGTCGAGCCAGAGCAGGACGTGGGTGTCGAGAAGAATCAATGTTCGGCGTCCCAGGCCTCGCCGATCGGAGCCACGACATCGCCGCGAATCTTCAGGGCGTCACGGTGGCGGCCGTAAAGGGAGGTGGACGGGTCGGGATAAGGAGACAGCAGGGATACGGGCTTCCCGCTCTTGGTGATCACCAACTGCTCACCGCTCTCGGTGACCTCGTCCATCAACTGGAGACAGCGGGTCTTGAACTCTGAAGCCTCGATGGTGCGCATGGATCCTCCCGGGCCATCCTTCACCAGGGTCAGCACCCTAGTCAAGGGGCGTCAGTCCGCTCGCAGCGCGGCCAGCAGCCGGTGGGGCATCCCCTCGAACGAGCCCGAGGACATCGTCACCAGGATGCTGCCGTCGCGGGCCTCGTCGAGAGCGTGGCGCAGGAGGTCGGCGTTGTCGGCGCAGAGGTCGGCGGGGACGCCGTCGGCCTTCAGGGTGGCGGCGAGGACGCCGAAGTCGAGGCGCTCCTCGGGGGCGAGGCGGCCGTTGTGGAAGGTGGGGGCGAAGAGCACGCGGTCGGCGCCGGCGAAGGCCTGGCGGTAGGGCTCGAAGAAGAAGCGGCGGCCGGCGGTGAGGCTGCGCGGCTCGAACAGCGCCACCACGCGGTGGCCGGGATAGCGCTGGCGCAAGGCGATCAGGGTCTTTTCGACCGCCGTCGGATGGTGGGCGAAGTCGTCGACCACGGTGACCCCGCGCGCCGTGCCGAGCTCGTCCAGGCGCCGCTCGACGCCATGGAAGCGGGCGAAGGCGGCGGCGAGGTCGGCGGCGGGGATGCCGTCGCGGCGGGCCGCGCCCCATACCGCCAGGGCGTTGGCGACGTTGTGGCCGCCGGCCAGCGGCAGGGTGATCTCGACCTCGCCGGCCTCGGCGTCGTGGACGCGGAAGCGGCTCGCCTCGGGAAGCTCCTCGATCCCCCCCAGCGGGTAGAGGTCGTTGCCCTCCTCGAGGCCGTAGAAGAGCGTCCGGCAGCGGGCCTTCGCGGCGAGCTCGCGCACTTTCGGCCTATTGCCCGAAATATCGCCGCAGGCGACCAGCAGGCCGTCCACGGGGAGCAGCGCGATCAGCCGTTCGTAGGCGTCCCAGAGCGCCTCCGGGGTCGCGTAGAGGTCGGCGTGGTCGTACTCGGCGCTGGTCAGCAGCAGCGTCTCGGGCTGGTAGTGGAGGAACTTGGGGCCGCGGTCGAAGTAGGCGGCGTTGTACTCGTCCCCCTCGACGATGAAGCGGTCGCCGGCGCCGTCGTGGAAGCTCGCCGGCAGGTCCTTGGGCGCGCCGCCGATCAGGTAGCCGGGATCCTGGCCGCAGGCGGTGTAGACCCAGGCCGCCATCGCCGTGGTGGTGGTCTTGCCGTGAGTGCCCGCCACCACCAGGGAGCGGTGGTGGTCGAGGAAGAAGCGGGAGAGCGCCTGGGGCATCGAGACGATGGGGAGCCCGAGCCCCTCGGCGGCGACCGCCTCGGGGTTGTCGCGGCGGATGGCATTGCCGATGATCACCAGGTCAGGCCGGGGCTCCAGATGGGCGGCGTCGTAGCCCTCGGCGGGACTGATCCCGGCCCGTTCCAGTAGCGTGCTCATCGGCGGGTAGAGCGGTCCGTCGGTGCCGCGGACCCGGTGGCCCTGCTCTTGCAAAAGGCAGGCGAGAGGCGCCATCCCCGTACCACCGATCGCCAGGCAGTAAATGTCGAGCTTGGAAGGATTCACAGGTGGAGTTTCTCGTTTCGGGAGTCGGGAGTGTAGCATTCCCGGAGCTTTCATCCACGTCGAAGAAGGAGCAGGACGCATGCAACGTCACATGAAGACTGTCATTTTGGCACTTTGCGCCGCCCTTTGGGTCGCCGCTGCCCTGCTGGCCGCCGACGCGCCGGCGAAGGGGAAGCCGAAGGCCACGGTCGCCGAGCCGGTCAAGGACGTCGGCACGGTCCCGAAGGGCCAGAAGATTACCCACGACTTCGCGATCAAGAACGAGGGGGACGCGGACCTCACGATCACCAACGTCCAGCCGGCCTGCGGCTGCACGGTCGCCGAGTTCGACAAGCTGATTAAGCCGGGCGCCACCGGCAAGGTGCACACGGTGGTCGACTCGTCGACCTTCGCCGGCCCGATCTCCAAGGGGGTCACGGTCTTCACCAACGACCCCGACCACCCGCAGATCGAGCTGTCGATCCACGCCAAGATCGAGCCCTACATTTCGGTCAAGCCGGGCTACGCGCGCTATATCACCGTCCAGGGCGAGCCCCAGGAGGGGAACATCGCCCAGACGCTGTGGGCGCCGGACGGCACGTCGTGGGACATCACCAGCGTCGACACGCCCTTCCCCGCGCTCACCGTCACCTACCACGAGGCCAAGCCCGAGGAGCGGCTCCCGGACGTCAAGGGCAAGCAGTGGAAGGTCGAGATGAAGCTCGCGAACAACGCCAAGGTGGGGCCGCTGGCCGACTACGTGACGGTCCATACCAACCATCCGAAGCAGCAGATCGTGCAGATCCCGATCTCCGGCTTCGTGCGGCCGGTGATCGCGGTGACGCCGCCGACGGCCGACTTCGGCAAGATCGAGCTCAAGGAGCCCCTCAAGAAGGCGCTCAGCATCCGCAACTTCGCCACCGAGCCGATCAAGGTGACGGGCATCGATCCCAACCTGCCGAAGGGGATCGAGACCAAGCTCGAGACGCTGGAGGAGGGGCGCGTCTACCAGGTGCGGGTGATCCTCAACCCGGAAATCGGCAAGGGGCCGTTCCACGGCAAGCTCACCCTCCACACCGACAGCCCGAAGATGCCGAGCATCGAGGTCGAGTTCAAGGGCATCGTCGACTAGGTAGGCAGGACCACGGACGAACACGGACTGACACGGACAACCACGGACAGAGCTGTCCTTTGTCCGTGCTCGTCGGTGTTCGTCCGTGTCAGTCCGTGTTCCAGCTCTCTCTCTTCAGGGCCTCCCCCATAGGTCCTTCTCGGACTTCGGGGCCGCCGGCTTCCGGCGGTCGCGCGAGAGCGACTGCGCCACCTCCTCCAGCGTCGCGGCGAGGACGGCGTTCTGCGCCGCCGCCAGCTCGCCGATCCCCTTGAAGGCGAGGTCGACCAGCGCGTCCAGCTCGGCGCGCTGAAAGCCCCGCTTCTCTCCCGTCCCCTGAATCTCCACCAGCGCGCCGCCCGCCGTGGCGACGACGTTCATGTCGACCTCGGCGACCTGGTCCTCGACGTATTCGAGGTCGAGCCGGGGGGTGCCGCCGACGATGCCGACGGAGACCGCGGCGATCGGATCGCGGATCGGCCAGGTGGTGATCTCCCGCGTCAGCGCCAGCCGGGCGAGGGCGAGGACGGCGGCCACGTAGGCGCCGGTGACCGCGGCGGTGCGGGTGCCGCCGTCGGCCTGGATCACGTCGCAGTCGAGGGTGAGCGTGCGGTCGGGGAGCGCCGTCAGGTCGACGGCGGCGCGCAGGCTGCGGCCGATCAGACGCTGGATCTCGGCGGTCCTGCCGGAGGGCTTGCCAATCTCCCGCTGGTTACGGGTGTGGGTGGCGCGCGGCAGCATCGAGTACTCGGCGGTGAGCCACCCCTCGCCGCTGTCCTTCTTGAACGGGGGGACCCGGTTTTCGATGCTGGCGGCCACCAGCACGCGGGTCTCGCCCAGCGAGATCAGCACGGAGCCTTCGGCGAACTTGAGCACGCCGGTCTCGATGCGCACCGGGCGGAGCGCGTCGAGGGGCCGGCCATCGGGGCGGGGGGAGGGGGTCGTCGTCTGAGTCATGGCGCGCATTGTATCCGCCGGCAAAAAATCTTTCGCCGTTCCTGTCATCCGCCGGACGTCCCCGTTGCGTAATCACTGCCAGAAGGCCCGGTGGAGCGCGGTCAAGAGAGGGCGCAGTCATTCCCCCCGCAGTTGAGCCGCCGCCGGGCAGAGCATCAACCGCCCCATGGAAGAGGAGGAGAACGTGAAGATTCGTTTCGTTTTTGCCCTGTTGATCCTGTCGGCCGGGCTCGGTCTCACCCCCGCGCACGCGTCCAGCCATCGCGAGGCGCCCGGGATCACCAAAATGCCCAAGGTGGACAGCACCGATTTCTACATGTTCAATAGCTACGAATCCGGGCGCTCGGGGTACGTCACCCTGATCGCCAACTACCAGCCGTTCCAGCCCCCGTTCGGCGGCCCCAACTACTTCTTCCTGGATCCCGATGCGTTCTATCGCATCCACATCGACCAGGACGGCGACGGCGTCGAGGACATCACCTTCCAGTTCCGCGTCGCGCCCCGGCTGGCCGACCTCAAGGTCCCGGTGGGCGGTCAGAACGTCTCCGTGCCGCTCTACAACATCGGGCCGATCGCGGAAGTGCCCGGCGGCCGCTCGGGCAACCTGAACATCCTCGAGAGCTACACGATGTGGGTGATCCGCGGCCGGATCGGTCACGGCGCCGGCACCGGCAGCGGCATCGTCACCAGCGTCACCGGCGGCCACCGCTTCGACAAGCCGGCGGACAACGTCGGCGAGAAGTCGATCCCGGACTACACCGCCTACGCGGCCAACTTCGTCCAGGAGTTCAAGTTCCCCGGCTGCCAGGGGGGCAACGCCATCGGCAGGGTATTCCTCGGCCAGCGCAAGGAGTCGTTCGCGGTCAACGTCGGCGAGGTCTTCGACCTGATCAACCTCAACCCGATCGGCGACCGTAACGGCCAGCCGAACCCGCTCGCGAACTTCAACATCACCACCATCGCGCTCGAGGTCCCCAAGGAGTGCCTGACCAAGAACGCCAGCAGCCCGATCATCGCCGGCTGGCAGACCGCCGCCCTGCCACGCAACCGGATGCTGACCGAGAACCCCACCTTCAAGGATCCCACCAATAGCAGCGGCGACTACGTCCAGGTTTCGCGCCTCGGCATGCCCCTGGTCAACGAGGTGGTGATCGGGCTCAAGGACAAGGACCTGTTCAACGCCGCCACGCCCGAGGGGGACGCGGCGCTCGCCACCTACATCACCAACCCGACCCTGCCGGCGATCATTCAGGTCCTGTTCGGCTCGGCCGGCGTCAAGGCGCCCACCAACTTCCCCCGCAAGGATCTGGTCGCGGCGTTCGCCACCGGCGTCCAGGGGCTGAACTTCCTCTCGGACGGCAAGCCGCACGAGATGCAGCGCCTCAACACCTCGATCCCGGCCATCGCGGCGGCGTCGCAGAACAACCTCGGCGTGCTCGCCGGCGACAACGCGGGCTTCCCTAACGGCCGCCGGCCTGGGGACGACGTCACCGACATCGAGCTGCGGGTGGCGATGGGCGTGCTCTGCCACGCCTTCCCCGGCGTCTATTGCAACCCCGCGGACGCGCCTTCGGGCACGCTCCCCTATACCGACCAGGTGCTCCAGGACGCCAGCCAGTTCGACAGCACCTTTCCCTATCTGAAGGCGCCCCTCCCGGGCTCGCCGAACGGTCCCAACGGTGTCACGGGCGGCGTGAACCAGTAAGGCTTCAGGTAGCATTTTCTCCGGCGAGCGGCGGCAAGCCGCCGCTCGCCGGTTTGCTTTTCAGGGAGACTCGCATGCGCTACCTGTGGGGTATGGTGCTCTGGATTCTGGCGGCGCCGGCGCTGCTGGCGCACAACTTCTGGATCGAGACCTCGACGTTCACGCCGGCTCCCGGCCAGCGCCTGTCCGTGCGGCTGCGGGTGGGCCAGGAGCTCCAGGGCGATCCCGTCCCTCGCGATCCCAGCCTGATCAGGCGCTTCGTGGCGGTGGGGCCCTCCGGCGAGACGCCCGTGCCGGGCGTGCCGAACACCGAGCCGGCCGGCTTCGAATCCTTCCCGGCGCCGGGGCTGTATACGATCGTCTACGACAGCACCCGCTATCCCGTCGCTCTCGACGCGGTCAAGTTCGAGACCTATCTGAAAGAGGAAGGGCTGGAGGCGGTCAGCGCCGCCCGCGCCCGGCAGGGCAAGAGTGCCGCCGGCGCCAAGGAGGTCTTCTCGCGTTGCGCCAAGGCGCTGCTCGCGGTCGGAGACGGCATCGGCGGCAACGGCGCCGGGTTCGACCGCGTCTTCGCGCAGCGGCTGGAGCTGGTGGCCGAGAAGAACCCGTACACGCTCGCCGGCGGCGGCGAGTTGCCGGTGCGCCTGCTCTACGAGGGGAAGCCGCTCGCCGGCGCCCTGGTGATGGCGCTCCAGCGCGGCACGCCCGGCGCTCCTCCGAGCAAGGTGACGGCGCGCACCGATTCCCGCGGGCGAGTTACTCTGAAGCTCGATCGTTCCGGCTTCTGGCTGATCAAGGCGGTGAAGATGATCCCGGCGCCCGCGGATACCGGCGCGGACTGGGAGAGCTTCTGGGCCTCTTTGACGTTTGCCCTGCCGTCGAGATAGCTTCTCCGGGAGCGATGGACGAGAGGGAAACGATAGATCGCGATCTCATGATCCGGGTGGCGGCCCGGGATGGGGGGGCGTTCGCGCGCCTGTTCGAGGTCCATGGGCCGCTGACGCTCGGCGTGCTCCTGCGCATCCTCGGGGCTCGCGGCGAGGCCGAGGAGGTGCTGCAGGAGGTGTTCCTGCAGGTTTGGATGCAGGCGGAGCGGTACGACGAGGTGCGGTCGACGCCGCGCGGCTGGATCCTGATGCTGGCGCGCTCCCGCGCCCTCGACCGCCTGCGGCGCCGCGACTCGTCGCGCCGGCGCGAGGAGGCGGCGTTTGAAGAGGCGGGTGAGGCGATCCCGCCGGTGGGCACGGAACGGCTGGAGACTCTCGAGCGCCGGCGCCAGGTGACCTCCGCGCTGGGAGTGCTGTCGCCGGACCAGCGGCGCTGCATCGAGCTCGCTTTCTTCGAGGGGCTCACGCACACGCAGATCGCGGAGCGGCTGGAGGCCCCCCTGGGCACGGTCAAGTCGCGGATCCTGCTGGGAATGAACAAACTTCGGCAGGCGTTGAGCGCAGACGCATGAGCACAACCCACACACCCCGCATCGAGGAGCTCCTCCCCGCCTACGCGCTGGGCGCGCTGGACGGCGACGAGCTCCGCGAGATGGAGGAGCACCTCGCCGGCGGCTGCGAGGAGTGCCGGCGCCAGCTTCCGCTCTGGCAGGGGGACCTCGAGGAGCTCGCGGCCACGGTGACGCCGGTCCAGCCCTCAGAGATCACGCGCGCTCGCGTCCTGCGGCTGGCCGGCGGCGCCGCGGCCGGTCCGCCCGCGCTGGCCACGGCTTCGCGCCGGTCTCCGGCCTCCGGCTGGCTGGCGGCGGCGGCGCTCGTCCTGCTCGCCCTCGCCGTCTGGGCGCTCGCCGGCCAGGCCCGCCTGCGCGGTGAGGTGCGGCGCCTCGCCGCCGCCCGCGACGGCCAGGCGCGCGAGGCGGAGCGGCTCGGCCAGGAGGTGATCGCGGCGCGCAGCCAGGCGGTCCGGGCCGAGGAGGCGCTGCAGGTCCTCGCCGCTCCCGGTGTCAAATCGGTCGTGCTCGCCGGCCTGGCGGCGGCCCCGGGCGCCAGGGGGCACGCCTACGTCAACCCGTCCACCCGCGACGCCCTGTTCTACGCCTTTGACCTGCCGGCCCTGCCGCGGGACAAGACCTACGAGCTCTGGTTCATCGCCGCCGGCAAGCCGGTCGCGGCGGGCACCTTCGCCGTCGATCCCCGCGGCAGCGGCTCGCTGCGGGTCGACCGCGTCGCCGATGTCGGCACGATCGACGCCTGGGCGGTGACGGTCGAGCCCAGCGGCGGCGTCCCCCAGCCGACCGGCGCCATGGTCCTCAAGGGCTGATGGCCGGCCTGCCGGAAGGGGACATCCTCGAAGGCCTGCGCGCGCGGGCCCGGGCCCTTCCGAGCCCGGCGACGGTGATCCTCGCCGAAGGGGAGGACCCCCGCGTGATCGCCGCGGCCGAGCGGGCGACGGCGCTCGGCCTCTGCCGCGCCGCGCTGGTGGGAGAGCGGGGAGCGGTCGCGAAGGCCGCCGCCGCGGCGGGGGTGGAGCTGACCGTGCCGACCCTGGAGCCGGCGGCCGATCCCGAGCTGCCCCGGCTCGCCGCTCATCTCGCCGGCCGCTTCGCCAGGCAGGACCGCGACCCCCCCCTCGCCCTCTCCCTGGTCCTGGACCCGCTTCACTACGCGGCGCTGCGGGTCGCCATCGGCTTGGCGGACGGGGCGGTGATGGGCGCGCTCGCCACCACCGCCGACACCCTGCGCGCGGCGCTGCGGGCGATCGGTCCGCGCCCCGGCCTCAAGGTCGTGTCGTCCTGCTTCCTGATGGTCCTGCCGGCGGACCGCGGCGGTCGGGGGTTGATCTTCAGCGACTGCGCCGTGGTACCCGATCCCGACCCGGAAGCGCTCGCCGACATCGCCGAGGCGGCGGCGGCGAGCTGCCGGGTGCTGCTCGGCGAGGAGCCGCGGGTCGCGCTGCTCTCCTTCTCCACGAAGGGGAGCGCCCGCCACCCGCGGGTCGACAAGGTGCGGAAAGCCCTCGGTATCCTGCGCGAGCGCCAGGTCGCCTTCGAGGTGGACGGCGAGCTCCAGGCCGACGCCGCCCTGGTCCCCGAGGTGGCAGGGCGCAAGGCGCCGGGGAGCCCGGTCGCCGGCCGCGCCAACGTGCTGGTCTTCCCCGACCTCGACGCCGCCAACATCTCCTACAAGCTGACCGAGCGGCTCGGCGGCGCGCGGGCGGTCGGGCCGCTGCTGCAGGGGCTGGCGGCGCCGCTCAACGACCTGTCGCGCGGCTGCTCCGCCGAGGACATCGTCGACGTGATCGCCGTCACCGCCCTCGAGGCCGCCGCGCGGAGCGCTCGGAGAGGAGACCCGCCATGAAGGTCCTCGTCGTCGGCAACGGCGCCCGCGAGCACGCCCTCTGCTGGAAGCTGCGCCAGAGCCCGCTGCTGAAGAGCCTCTACTGCGCTCCGGGGAACCCGGGGATCGCGCCGCTGGCCGACCGCGTGCCGCTGGCGGTGGAGGAGGTCCAGCGGCTGGCGGACTTCGCCACCGACATGAGGATCGACCTCACCGTGGTGGGCCCCGAGCTGCCGCTGACCCTCGGCCTCGCCGACGAGCTCGCCCGCCGCGGGCTCCCCGTCTTCGGGCCCACCCAGGCCGCCGCCGAGATCGAGGGGAGCAAGGTCTTCTCCAAGCTCTTCATGGACCGCCACGGGATTCCCACGGCGCCCTTCGCGGTGGTCCACGACGCCGGCGCGGCGCTCGCCGAGGCGGCGCGCTTCGGCTTCCCCGTCGTGCTCAAGGCCGACGGCCTCGCCGCCGGCAAGGGGGTGCTGATCGCCGCCGACGAGGCCGAGCTCGCCGAAGCCGTCCGCACCCTCTTCGAGGAGCGCCGTTTCGGCACCAGCGGCGACCGGGTCGTCGTCGAAGCCTTCCTGCCGGGAGACGAGGTCTCCTTCATGGCCCTCTGCGACGGCGAGCGGGTGCTGCCGCTCGCCACCGCCCGCGACTACAAGCGGATCGGCGACGGCGACACCGGTCCGAACACCGGCGGCATGGGCGCCCACAGCCCTTCGGGCGGCCTGTCGGCGGAGACCGCCGCCGAGGTGGTGGAGACGGTGATGCGGCCGGCGGTCGCCGGGCTCGCCGCCGAGGGGCGGCCGTTCGTGGGGGTGCTCTACGCCGGGCTGATGCTGACGCCCGAAGGGCCGCGGGTGCTCGAGTTCAACGCCCGCTTCGGCGATCCGGAGGCGCAGGTGCTGCTGATGCGGATGGAGGACGACCTCCTGCCGCTGCTGGCCGCCGGCGCCGCCGGCCATTTCGACGCCCGCCGCCTCTCCTTCCGCCGCGAGGTCGCCGCCTGCGTGGTCCTCGCCGCTCCCGGCTACCCCGGCCGGCCGCATCAGGGCGAGCCGATCCGCGGCCTCGACCGCGCCGCCGCCGTCGAGGGGGTCGAGATCTTCCACGCCGGCACCGCGATGGCAGGCAACGAGCTGGTGAGCGCGGGGGGCCGGGTCCTCTCGGTCTGCGCCCTGGCGCCCGACCTCCACGGCGCGCTCGAACGGGCCTATGCCGCCGTCGGCGAGGTCGACTGGCCGGGGAAGCTCTACCGCCACGACATCGGCCGGCGGTTGCTGGAGCTCGACCGGGCCGGCGTTACGGGACCGTGATACTTTCCGCAAGAACGTTGACGCTCCCAAGACCGGCTGGTATTTTTCCTGCATAGACTTTTCAAGTCGCTAACGCGGGATGGAATAGGAAGTCCAATGTCTGGATGTAGCGGTTGCAGTTTCAAAGGCATGTCGACAGCCGTCGAAGACAGCTTCGTCGGCGTGCGGTTCCGGGAAGAGACCAACCTGACGCTCTGCGGCACGGGGGGCCGGATCTACGCCCGGGGGGAGAAGGTGGTGGTGGACCTGGAGGCTGGCCCGACGTTCGGACACGTGGAGCAGTCTCCGATGCCGGTGTTCAAGCCCTGCCAGAAGTCGAGCGCGCGGCCGATCCTGCGGCCGGCCGACGAGAGCGACCTCGCCGCCCACGACCGTCAGATGCAGAACGAGCACAGCGGCAAGCTGTTCGCGCAGGAGAAGGCGCGGGGGCTGAGCCTCGATATGAAGATCTCCCTGGTCGACTTCGCGCTGAGCGGCAAGAAGGCGACTTTCTACTTCACGTCGGAAGGGCGGGTGGACTTCCGGCAGTTGGTGCGCGACCTGTCGAGCCGGTTCTCGGTGCGGGTGAAGATGGTGCAGGTGGGGGCGCGGGACGAGGCCGGGCTGGTCGGCGGCATCGGGATCTGTGGACGCACCCTCTGCTGCTCGACCTGGCTGAAGGATTTCCGGCCGATCTCGATCCAGATGGCCAAGCGGCAGAACCTGAGCCTCAACCCGTCGAAGATCTCCGGACAGTGCGGCCGTCTCCTCTGCTGCCTGGCCTACGAAGACGAAGGCTACAAGAAGGGGCACCCGGACAACCGGTCCGGGGTGTCCGCGACGGCTTGAGCTCACAGCTCCATGGAAATCCAAAATGGCGACCCGTAAACTGATACGCCCGGACATGAACGAGCTCAAGAAGGAGCTGCCCTCTCGCAGCGTGCGCCGCAAACAGACGCCGCCCGAGCAGACCAACGCCGAGGAGTTCTATTTCCTCAAGCAGATGGCGGCCAAGACGCCGATGGTGGTCATCCTCGACAACGACGAGGAGCTGCGCGGCTGGATCGAGTGGTACGACAAGGGCGCGATCAAGCTCAACCGCACCAGCGGCCCCAACCTGCTGATCCAGAAGCACGTGATCCGCTACATGTTCAAGGAAGAGGAGCTCAAGGTGCGGCGGGGCCCCGGCAAACGCGACGCGGGCGAATCCGAGCGTTGAGTGCCCCGCGCCCCATCCTCGCCCTCACCCAGGGGGATCCCGCGGGCATCGGCCCGGAGATCCTGCTGAAGCTCGTCGCAGCGGACCCCGAGCCCGCCGCCTGGCAGCCGCTGCTGGTGGCCGAGCGCGCCGCCGTCGAGGCGCTCCGGCCGGTCCTCCCCGATTTCCCCTGGGACCGCCTGACCTGGCTCGCCGCGGCGCCGGCACGAGGCGAGATCACGCCGGGCACCCTCCCCGTGCTCGACCCCGTCGGCTCGCGCCGCGCCCTCTCCTTGGGCAATTCCGGTCCGGCGGACGCCGCCGGCGCCATGGCCGCGCTCGACGCCGGCATCGCGCTGGTCCGCTCGGGCGCCGCCGACGCGCTGGTGACGGCGCCGGTCAGCAAGGAGTCGATCGCCCGCCAGCACCTCCCCGGCTTCGTGGGGCACACCGACTACCTCGCCGAGGTCTGCGGCCTGGAGCGCTACGGCCGCGACTACCTGATGGCCTTCCTCTCCCCCGGGCTCCAGGTGGCCCTGCTCAACGTCCACCTGCCGCTGCGCGACGCCCTCGACGGGATCACCCCCGAGGCCGTGGGCGAGGCGCTCGACTGCCTGGGGCGCCACGCCGGCGGCAAGATCGCCCTCGCGGGGCTCAACCCGCATGCCGGCGAGAACGGTCTGCTGGGGAGTGAGGACGGCGAGATCCTGGCGCCCGCCGCCGCCGCCGCCCGCGCCCGCGGCCTCGACGTGCACGGCCCGGAGAGCGCCGACTCCCTGTTCGCCCGCGCCAGCCGTGGCGAGTTCGACTGGGTGCTCGCCCTCTACCACGACCAGGGGCTGATCGCGGTGAAGACCGCCTCCTTCGGCACCGCCACCAACTGGACGCTCGGCCTCCCCTTCCTCCGCACCTCGGTCGATCACGGCACCGCTTTCGGCCTGGCCGGCAAGGGGATCGCCGACGCCGGCCCGCTGGCGGCGGTGGTCGAGGCGACGCTGGGGCTGATCTCCGGCGAGCTGCCGAGGAAAAGGTAAAGGCACACGGACGAACACGGACCAACAGGGACGAACACGGACCAGGAAAAGAAACCGCGCTGTTCGTCCGTGCCTGTCCGTGTCAGTCCGTGATCGTCCGTGTTCCTTTAGCCTGCCTTCCGCGCCACCGCCAGCAGGGAATCGCCGAAGGCCGGGGTGTGCACCACCCGGCCAATCACCCGCAGCGGCTTGAGGAACTTCGTCCCCTCGCCGACCGAGCAGAAGTTGGACTCGGTGATCAGCGTCTCGATCGCCAGCCCCGCCCCGGTCAGCCCCTCGCGCAGCATCGCCGGCGTGAACATGTGGATGTGCGTAGGGTCCTGGTACCAGGCCCAGCGCTTGCCGAGCAGTGGGCGGGCGAGGCTGTGGGCGTTGAGGGTGATGACGAACAGCTTGCCGCCGGGTTTGAGGCAGCGGCGGCAGCTCGCCAGGGTCTGGCGGTAGTCCTGGAGGTGCTCGATGACGTCGAGCAGGGTGACGGCGTCGAAGTGATCGTCGGGGAAGGGGAAAGGCGTCTCGGCGCCCTGCTCGATCACCTGTCCGCGGATGCGCCGCCGCGCCTGCTCCACGGCGTGGGCGGAGATCTCCAGCCCCGCCGTCTCGTAACCCGCCCGCTCCAGCGCCTCGAGGAAAAATCCGTAGCCGGCGCCGACGTCGAGCACCCGGCCCTCCGGCACGCCGTGCGCGCGCAGCAGCCCCACCAGGTAGTCGAGGTACTTCACCTTCCCCGGATGGAGCTGGAAGTACTCGCGCTCGAAATAGGAGGAGTCGTGCTGCACGGGGGCGGATGCTAGCACCGGCCCGCCGCCTGTGCTAACAATCCCGCCCATGTTTCCGCTCCGGCCATGTTCCTGATCGATCTGCTCGGCGCCGTCCTGACGCTCGTCGCGGTCGGCTTCCTCGCTCTCGGCGGCTACCTCGCGGCGCTACGGCTGCTGCGCGAGGAGGCCCTGCGCGATCCGCTGGCGCTCGCCATTGCCACCCTCCTGATGGCGACCGCCGAAGCCGTGGGCATCGCCCTGCTCCTCGGCAGTTGCGGCGTTCTGCGGATCGATCTCGCGCTCGCCCTCCAGGCGGCGCTCGCGCTCGCCCTGCTGGTCGGCTTCCGCCGGTCCCCCCCTCCCGGCGGCCTCGGCGCGCCGGCGCGGGCGATCTTCGAACGCTCGTGGGCGATCCTGCGTGCCCACCCCGCGCTCTCGCTCGTCACCATGCACGCCGTGGGGAGCGAGGAGATTCGGGGGCTGCTGCGGCCGCCGCTCTCCTGGGACAGCCTGATGTACCACCTGCTGCTCGCCGGGACCTGGCTGCGCGATCACAACCTCAATCCGGTCTTCGGCAACATCCCCAACAACTACTACGGCTACGTGCCGGCCAACGGCTCGCTCTGGTTCTGGTGGTGGATGGCGCCGTCGCACAGCGAGTTCTGGGTCAACCTGGCGACGCTCCCCCACTGGCTCCTCCTGGGCCTCGCCACCGGTGGCATCGCGCGCCGCCTCGGCGCCGGCCGCCACTGGCCGCTCGCCTCGTTCCTGATTCTGCTGACGCCCACCGTGGTGCGCTTCGCCGCCGCCGAGTATGTGGACATCTTCGTCGGCGCGGTCGTCCTCTCGGCGCTCTTCTTCGCGCTACGCTGGCTCGACGACGCGGACTGGGGAGCTGTGACAATCGCCGGCGCCGGGCTGGGGCTGGCGGCCGGCACCAAGGTGCTGGGGGTGTTCTACGCCGTGGCCCTCGCCGCCTCCATCGTGCCGTTCGCCCGTGGCCAGTGGCGGCGGCGGGTGCCGCAGATCGTCGCGGCGCTGGTCCTCGGCTCGCTGCTGGGGAGCTACTTCTACGTTCGCAACGTCGCCCAGGGGACCGATCCTCTCGCCCTGGTCTGCCTGAAGACGGCGGCCGGTCCGGGGAATGACGGCGGCTCCACGATGCCGCGCAAGAACTCGGTGCTCGACCTCTGGCGGCCGATGATCCATAGGGGGTGGCTGGCCGACACGTTTCTGGGGATTACGAAGCCGGCGGAGGTCGAGCTGGGCCTGGGGCCGCAGACCTTCGTGATGCTGCTGGCGGCGTTCTTCATCCCGTTCGGCTTCGGCCGGGCGCGGTGGCGGGAGTCGCTCATCGTCGGCGGGCAGATCTGGTTCGAGCTCGCCTTCTGGCTCACCGTGCCCTACGCGAACAACATGAATGTGTTCGCCAACGTTCGTTACCTGATGCCCGCCCTCGGCCTGGCGTTCGCCGGCATGGTGGTGATCGGCGAGCGCCGGCGGGTCGGCGACGGCTGGATGGAAGGAATCACCCTGGCGTTCCTGGCGCAGGGGATGCTCCAACTCCACTCCCAGATGCCGCGCGGCGTGCGGGTCGCGATCGGGGTCGCGGACGTCGCCGCCGTGCTGCTCGCCCTCTCGCCGGCGCTGCGGGAGCTCCTCCGCCGCCACTGGCGCGCGGCGTCGCTGGCCGCCACGGCGGCGGCGCTCCTCCTGGCTCCCGTTCTCACCGCCTTCCGTGTCGAGGACCGCGGCCGCGCGCTGGCCGGCGAGTTCACGGTCCACATGACCTCGACCCGCATGTTCGCGGGGGGCTGGGACTGGCTCGACAAGAACGGCGCCGACGGTGCCGTGGCCTCGGTCCACTCGCCCAACAACTACTTCCAGTACCCGGCGATGGGGCCGCGCCTGGAGCGGGCGTCGCGCTACGTCAACATCAACCGCGCCGATCACCGCCGGGCATCCGAATACCCGCGGTGCCAGCCGCGGGTCGATCCCGATCCAGACGCCTGGGTGGCGAACCTGGCGAAGCAGCACATCCGCTGGGTCCACCTGAGCCGCTATCCACAGTTCGATTTCTCGACCGAGCAGCAGTGGGCGGACGCCCGGCCCCAGCTCTTCGCGCTGCGCTACCAGGACGACACCAACCGGGTCTACGAGTTTCTGCCGGGGACGCCTACGGCGCCGACCGCAACCTCTCCTTGAGCCTCAGGCCCCCCGGGTTCTCGGGGTCGATCTCCAGCAGGCGCCGGTTGAGCTCGCGGGCCCCGGCCAGATCGCCGCGGCGGGCGAGGAGCAGCGTCTTGTTCTGGAGCGCCGGCAGGTTCGCGGGGTTGAGCGCGAGTGCACGGTCGAGGTGCGCTTCGGCCTGCGCCTGATCGCGCATCGCCAGATAGGCGCCGCCCAGGTTGCTCTCGGCGTCGTCCGAGCGCGGCTCCAGCGCTGCGGCCTGTTGGTAGAAGCCGAGCGCCGCCTGCCAATCCCGCTGGCGGGCGGCGAGGTTCCCCAGGTTCAGACAGGCGAGGAAATCCTTGGGGTTGATCGCGAGGGCCGCGCGGTACTCCGGGCTCGCCTCGTCCGGCCTCCCCTGCTCCTCATAGAGTCGGCCGAGGTTGTAGTGCACGAGGTCCATCCGCGGCGCGAAGCCGACCGCGCGCGGGAGGAGGAAGGCGACCGCGCAGATCGCCGCGAGGCCGATCGCCCACGGGCGCCGCGACCGCCACGCCTCCGAGATTTCCGCCACCGTCACACCGCCGAGCAGCAAGAGGGCAGGCACGACGGGCAGCCGGTAGCGCGCGAAGAGGAAGAAGATCACCGTCGAGGCCATCCAGCCAAGCGCGAAGAGCAGGGCGGGGGCGAAGGCGGCCAGCCGGCGGCGGGCGAGGACGGCTCCTGCCAGGGCGAGGATCGCGGCGCCGCCGAATTCGAGCAGTGGCAGGCGGAGCGGCGGCGAGACGGTCTTCACGTAGTAGTAGTCCACCGCGTCCGGCCACTCGTACCAGCTCCAGAACATGCCGAGCTTGCGGATCTGCAGCCGCAGGAAGTCCCCTGGATGCTCGCGCGCCCAATCGAACGCCTTGCCGAGCCAGTAGCTGGAGACCTCCCCGGCGGAGAGCCTGCGTCCCAGCGCCTGCTCGGCGAGGCGCGCCGGCTCCTTCCGCTCGAGCTCCGGGATCTGCTTGCCGGGGACGATCGGTTGGTAGGTGCCGTCGGCTCCCGCGTGGTTGCCGATGTAGAAGTTGGCGCCCCCCTGGGAGCTGGTTGGCAGGAAGTCGCCGCCGACGATCCCGTTACGAATCGCCACCGGCAGGAGCGCCAGAGCGAGCCCGGCGACCAGCGCGCCGCCCCGCCGCGCCAGCCCCCCCCAGCAATCCTCCCGCCGCCACGCCAGAGGCAGGAGGAACGGAACGAGGAGCAACGCGTTCTCGCGCAGCAGCGCCAGGATGCCGAGGAGCATGCCGGCACCGAGCCATCGTGAGGAGTCGGGTCGCGCCCGCGCCGCCGCCAGCGTCCAGAGCAGGAAGCTCGTCGCGGTGACGGCGAGCGATTCCTTGAGGATCTGCGCGTCGTAGAACAGGAACGGGCCATAGACCGCCGCGAGCAGCGCCGCCGCCAGCCCCGTTCGCTCCGAATCCATCGCGCGGCCGGCGCGGTAGAGGGCCCAGCAGCCGGCGACCGCGAGGAGGATCTGGAGTAGGTAGACGAGCGCCAGGCGGTGCCCCAGCAGCGCATAGACAATCGCCAGCAGATAGGGATAGAGCGGCGCCTGGAAGAAGACCTGCGAGCCCATCCAATCGCCGGCCGCGATCTGCTGCGCCCAGCGGTCGTACTCCTGGCTGTCCATCGCCAGCCCGGCCACGAACGGCTGATCGTGAACCGCCCACAGGTGGGCGAGGCGGAGGACGAGCGCCAGCGCCAGGATGGCGGCGAGGAGCGGACGGCGCGAGGTGCCCATGAAGCGCTTACTGTGGCACAAAATCTGGCTCTTTCCGCCGTGCTACCATTCGCGTTGATCGCACCTATACAGCGGAGAAGGATGGAACGATGGCCACAGTCGATTTCACGGGGAATTACCAGGATCTCTCCACCGATCGCGGGTATCAGTTCAAGTTTTACTGCGAGAAGTGCGGCAACGGCTACATGTCGACTTTTCAGACCTCGAAGCTCGGCCTTGCCGCGTCGGCCGCCGAGGTCGCGGGGAGCCTCTTCGGCGGCCTGTTCGGGAAGGTCTCGGACACCGCCTATCAGATCCAGCGCGCCGTCGGCGGGCCGGCCCACGACGCCGCGCTGAAGGAGGCGACCGACGAGATCCGCCCCATGTTCAAGCAGTGCACGCGCTGCGGGAAGTGGGTCTGCGGACCGGTCTGCTTCAACGCCAAGGCGGGCCTCTGCGAGTGGTGCGCGCCCGACCTCGACGAGGAGATCGCCTCCGCCCAGGCCGAAGCCGCCAAGCAGCAGGTGATCCAGAAGGCCCAGGAAGTCGACTGGGTCAAGAGCCGCGACCTCGGCCAAGTCACCGGCGCCCTCTGCAAGTCCTGCGGCGCCAAGACCGGCGGCGCCAAGTTCTGCCCCGAATGCGGCACCTCGACCTCGCAGAAGAAGCACTGCACGGGCTGTGGCGCCGAGATGGAGGGAGCGCCGCGGTTCTGCCCGGAGTGTGGGCAGAAGACGGCGTAGGTTCCCGCCTGGGCATCAATGCCCGGGCTACGTCTCAAAAGAAAAGCCCCCTGAAGGGGGCTCCCAAATACGACGCTTTTTGAGCCGGCTTCAGCCGGCTTTTCTGTTCGTCGTAGCCCGGGCATTGATGCCCGGGCGCGCCGCGACCCGAGGGTGATTGTGGTCTTGATAACCTTCCAGGTTCTCCGACCAGTCTTCCGGACCTTCCAGGTTCAACGACATCGCAAGCTTCAGGAAGGAATAGGGTTCGCCCAGGACGGGGGCGGACTCCGCTTCCTCCTGATGGCCCTCGGCTTTCGCCTCTGGGGCTTCCGGGCTCACTACAGTCAGGAGGACTCTCGTATTCGGAGCGATGGGCATGGGCTCTTCCGGATAGAACGCCTCGCCATCGAACTTCGCCTGTACGGTCCTGGTCATCTCCGGTTTCCTTCCTCGGCGGCTCCAGTGTACCGCTCCCGGAGCCACCGCGCCACGAACGGCAGGGCCACGACGCCGAAGAGCACCGAGAACCAGAGGGTGGCGGCGCGGATGACCAGGGTGATCGAGCTGGCATCCGCCGTGGCGAGCCCCTGCTCGTGGAGGAGGGCGGTCAACGATCCCTCGGCGGCTCCCAGGCCGCCGGGGAGCATCGAGAGGCCGCCGAGGATGCTCGCCGCCGTATAGTTGAAGACGGCGACCAGCAGGCTGGCTTTCGGCGCGTAGTTGCGGACGACCAGCCAGAACCCGTACCCCTCCGCCGCCCAGGCCACCGAGGCCACGAGGATGCCGCCAATCGCCAGCCCCGGCGAGAGCAGCTCGTGCAGGCGGTCGACCATCTCGACCAGGTGCGGCACCCGCGAGCCCATCATCGGCATCTTCCGGAGGACCGCGAAGGCGATCTCGGCACCCCGACGCCAGGTCAGCAGGACCACGATGGCGACGACCCCCGCCAGACAGGCCGCGGCGATCCAGGGGCCTCCCGGCAGCGGCAGCACTCCGATCGCAATCAGCACGAACGTGCCCAGCACGTCGGTCACCCGTTCCGCCAGCACCGCCGAGACCACCCTCATCGCCCGCCCGCCGCCGAGCTCGCGCACCAGCCAGGCCTTGCCCAATTCTCCCGCCCTGCCCGGGGTCACGGAGAGCAGAAATCCGATCAAGAAGATCGCGAGGCCCCGTCCCGGGCCGAGCCGGCACCCCAGACGCTTGAGGTAGAACTCCCAGCGCAGGTACCGCAGACCGTAGTTGAACAGGGACAGCGCCAGCACCGGCACCAGCAGCCAGAGGTCGAAGTCGCGCAGGCTGCGGGCGAGCGCGCGCGGGTTCGCCGTCAGGGCGAGCCCGACGACCACGAGCACGCCGAGGATCAGCGGCACCATCATCTGCCGCCCCAAGCGGTCGAGGCCCGGGCCTCTCCCTTCCGGCGCTCCGGCGTTCGCCGGTGCCGTGGGAGGAGAGGTCGTCAGGTCTGCCGCGGGCTCGTCGGAGGGGAGGGTGGGGCTCAGGCCGCCTTCTCTTCTTCCTGGACCGCCTCCGGATACTGCTCGAAGAGGCGCATCCACTTGCTGGTCTTGGCGTACTGCTCGATGCGGCGCTTGCCCACGGTCGGGTACCACGCGAAGTCGTGGTAGAAGTACGAGCCGAAGACGAAGAAATAGACCAGCGGCGTGCGGAAGAAGAGCTTCTGCAGCCCCTTCAGCGGCCCGAACCAGACGAGGTCGCCGAAGCGGGAGACCGCGTTGTCCCCCACCGAGAAGTGGAAGTTCCACTTCGAGACGTCCTCGCCGACGATCTCGATGTCGCGCGGATCGCCGACTCCGAGACCGGCGTCGTGCGCCAGCCGGATGTAGGGGATCGACATCGGATCGAAGCCCATCATCTTCGCCGCCACCGCGTCGATCGCCACCTGATCGCCGGAGGCCATCATGAAGTCCTTCTCGACCGGGATCATCGTCCGCGGGCCCGGGCCGTTGCCGCAGGTCGTGCCGTCCATCACCGCGAACAGCCCGGAGTGGATCTCCTTCTGGATCGTCAGCAGGTCGACCAGCGTGGCATGGATGTTCGAGTGCGTGTAGTGCCGGCGGGTGTTGAGCAGGCCGCCGAAAGCGTTCTTCATCGCCCCCGTCGTGGTGGTGTAGATGTGGCACTTCACCGTCGGCAGGTGGACGATGTTCTTGCCGAGGAAGAACTCGGGGATGGTGATCCCGTCGGGGTAGATCTGCGGCAGCACCAGCATCTTCCCCTTCGGCTTGTAGGTGATCCACTTGAGGTCGTCGGCGAAGCAGTTGTAGCGCACCGGCACGTCGTACTTGTCGAGCACCGGCAGGTAGCGGTTGAGCCGCTCGCCCTTTTTGGGATCGGTCACCACGGTGTTGTTCTGCACGCAGACCTGATCCGTGTAGCCGTCGGCACGGAGCTTCTGGATCGTCCCCTCGAGCTGCCAGGGGGTGGTGTTGGCGCCGGGGAAGGGGAAGTGCCAGGAGATGTTGTCCTTGAGGATCGTGGTGGCGCCGGAGGCCAGATATTTCTTGACGTCCCCCATCTCCATGGTCCGCCCGATGTCCTCCAGGACGGTGTCGGGCTTGGTCTTGAGGACGGCTACGCGCGCTTTGGCCATATGTGAGGTGCTCCGCTGGATTCGAATTCCGGGATGTGCCGCCGCAGGGCGGGGCGCACTATTATAACCGGGGAACGCAGTCTGGATGTTCCGGCGTCCCTTCTGGTGATAGATTACGCCGCTACGGAACCTTGCCAGCACCGGGACGCTGCGATCGGGCTCAATCCCGTGGTCGTGTTACGATGGACCGCGACCGGAGATTCGCGCCATGGCTCTCCACGATCTCATCCCCAAGCTGACCTATCGGGACTACGCCCTCATCCCTGAGGACGGCAAGCGCCACGAGATCATCGACGGAGAGCACTACGTGACAGCGGCTCCCTTCCTCTCTCATCAGAAGCTGGCTTTCCGGCTCACCCTCCGTGTCGGCGGCTTCATCGAGGCGAACCGCCTCGGCCTCTTCTTCTTCGCGCCCGCGGACGTCCTCCTGTCGGATCACGACGTCGTCCAGCCCGACCTGTTCTTCATCTCCAGCGAGAGAGCCTCGATCGCCGCGGAGAAGAACGTCGAGGGCGCGCCGGACCTGGTGATCGAGATCCTCTCGCGCAGCACCAGCCGGCTGGATAAGGGACCCAAGCTGCAGGCGTATGACCGAACGGGAGTCGCCGAGTACTGGATCTTCGATCCCTTCCGGCTGGGCGTCCAGGCGTGGAAACGGACGGACGACGGTCTCCACCCGCAGCCGTTCCTCTCCGCCGCCGCGGGAGACGTGCTGACGTCGCCGCTCCTTCCCGGGTTCGAGCTGCCGCTCGCCGAGATCTTCACGAAGTAGGAGATTCGCGCCATGGCTCTCCACGATCTCACCCGCAAGCTGACCTATGAGGACTACGCCCTCATTCCTGAGGACGGTCAACGCCACGAGATCATCGATGGAGAGCACTACGTGAGCCCCGCACCCTTCGTGCCGCACCAGGATCTGCTCGTCGAGCTCACGCTTCGCCTGGGAGGGTTCGTCAAGGCCCACCGCCTCGGGCGGTTCCTCGTCGCGCCCACCGACGTCCTCCTCTCTCTCCACGACATCGTCCAGCCCGATCTGCTGTTCGTCTCCAATGAGCAGGCCGAGATCGTCGGGCTGAAGAACATCCAGGGCGCGCCCGACCTGGTCCTCGAGATCCTCTCTCCGAGCACCAGCCATCTCGACAAGGTTCTGAAACTGGACGCCTACGATCGTTGTGGGGTTCAAGCCTACTGGATCTTCGATCGGGATCGGAAGGGCGTCCAGCCCTACGAGCGCACGGCCGGCGGTCTTCGCCCGAAGCCGTTCCTCTCCGCCTCCGCGGGAGACGTGCTCACGTCGCCGCTCCTTCCCGGCTTCGAGCTGCCGCTCGCAGAGCTGTTCGAGGCCGTTTAGCTCTGCGCGGGCACCCGCTCGCGGATCTTGTTGAAGCCCATCCTTCCGAAGACCGCGTCGACCTTCGCCGGGTCGGCGCCGTGGTACTCCAGGCTCTTCAGCGTGACCTTCACTCCGGGCACCTTCCGCGAGACCGTCGCGAGCCGCTTGGAGAGGAAGGCGATCTCCCGGTTCGCCGCCAGCTTGGCGTGGAGCGACTTGGCGCCGCGGACGGCGGTCATCCCGGGGAGCTCGTCGAGCCGCTCGTAGAGCTCCTCCAGGTGACCGAAGCGGCCGAGCAACTCGGCCGCCGACTTGGCGCCGATTCCCTTCACTCCCGGAATGTTGTCCACCGAGTCGCCGGCCAAGCCGAGGTAATCGGTGATCTGGTCCGGCCGCACGCCGAACTTCTCGACGACGGCCGCGGCGTCGAGCCGAAGCCCCTTGCCGAAGTCGAGGAGGGTCGTCTTCTCATCGACGAGTTGGGCGAGGTCCTTGTCCGAGGTGACGATCACGGCGCCGTGGCCGCCTGACTCCAGCCCCGCGAGGAGGGCGCCAATCAGGTCGTCCGCCTCGTAGCGGTCGTCGATGAAGGTGGCCGCTCCCAGCGCCGCCGCGATCTCCAGGCAGACGTCGATCTGCGACACCAGCTCCGGCGGCGGATCGTCCCGCTGCTTCTTGTAGTCGGGATAGAACTCGTTGCGGAAGCTGCCGTTGAGGTTGCGGTCGAAGGCCACCACGAGATGCGTCGGCGTCTCGTCCGCGATCAGCTTGAGCAGGAACGACGTGAAGCCGTAGGAAGCGGCGGCCGGGCTGCCGTCCGGCGCCTTGATGCTGGACGGTAGCGAGAAGTGAGCCCGGAAGATGTACGGGCTCGCGTCCACCATGTGGACGGTGGCCACCGGCTAGGCTCCGAAGAACTCGCGAACCGCCGACGACACCGCGTCGACCTCGTCGTTGGTCAACTCGGGGAAGACCGGCAGGCAGATCACTTCCAGCGCGGCGGCGGTGGAGACGGGGAGGTCGCCGTCGCTCACCTCCACCAATCCCTTCATCGCCGGCTGATGATGCAGCGGCGACGGGTAGTGCACCGCCGCGCCGATGCCGCGCTCCTTCAGATGGGCCAGCAGCTCGTCCCGCCGGTCGGTGCGCAGGGTGAACTGGTGATAGACCGTTCGCACGCCCGCCGGATCGGGGATCAGCCGCAGGTCGCCGACTCCCGCGAAGGCGCCGTGATAGCGGCAGGCGATCTCGCCGCGGCGGGCGTTGTCCTCGGCGAGGAGTGCCAGCCGGCAGTTGAGCACCGCCGCCTGCAGGCTGTCGAGACGGCTGTTGGTGCCGATCTCGTGATGGGTGTAGCGCACCGTCTGGCCATGGTTGGCGAGGCTGAACACGTGCTGGACGAGCGCGCGGTCGTTGCCGCTCACCGCGCCGCCGTCGCCGAAGCAGCCGAGGTTCTTGGTGGGGTAGAAGCTCCACGCCGCGAGCTGGCCGAAGCCGCCGACCTTCTTCCCCTTCCACTCCGCGCCGTGCGCCTGGGCGGCGTCCTCGAACAGCCAGATCCCATGCCGCTGGCAGACCGCGAGCAGGGCGTCGACGTCGAACGGCCGGCCGTAGAGATGGACGCCGATGACGCCCACCGTGCGCTCCGTGATCCGCGCCGAGACGTCCGCGGGGTCAAGGTTCAGGCTGACCGGATCGACGTCGCAGAAGACCACCTTGGCGTCGAGCAGAGCCACCACCTCGGCGGTGGCGAAAAAGCTGAACGCGGGGACGATCACCTCGTCCCCCGGCTTGACGCCGAGAGCGCGGAGACCGAGGAGCAGCGCGTCGGTGCCGTTGGCGAGACCGACGCAGGCCTCGACGCCCAGGAAGGCGGCGAAGGCGGATTCGAACTCCTTCACCTCAGGGCCGAGGATGAAGGAGGACTGATCGAGGATGCGCCGCCACCGCTCGTCGAGCTGCGAGGCGATACGCCGATGGACACGGCCGAGGTCGAGGATAGGTACGTTCACGGCGCGGGATTGTATCCGTTCCACGGCGGAGTGGAACGTTCGTGGCCTGCGACCTCACCCGGGATTGAAATCCCGGGCTACGGACGACCGTCCCATCCGGGACTTAAGCCTACTTAAGCCCCGGGAAGGGGCGACCGTGGGTAGCCCGGGATTTCAATCCCGGGCGGCAATGAGGTCGCAGGCCACGGAGGCTCCGGCACGCCGCGTAGCCTTGCCCTATACTCCATCGTCAATGTTTTCCCGCTCGCGCTTCTACTGGGTGGTCGCCGTCTGCGGCGGGGTGCTGATGGCGCTGGAGATCCTGTCGAGCCGGGTGCTGGCGCCGTTCTACGGCAACAGTGTCTACGTCTGGGGCTCGATCATCAGCGTCTTCCTGGCGGCGCTCTCGCTCGGCTACCTGTGGGGAGGCCGGCTGGCGGACCGGCAGCCGTCAATGGCGGCGCTCGGCCGCATGGTGGCTCTGGCCGCCGCCTGCGAGGCCCTGCTCCTCCTCTTCGGCTCCCAGCTCGCCGCCGCGCTCGCGGCCTTCACCGGCGGCAACCCGGCCGGCACTCTGCTCGCCACCTCGGTGCTGTTCGGACCGGCGAGCGTGCTGCTCGCCACCGTCTCTCCCTGGGCGGTGCGGATCGCCGCGCACGACCTCGACCGCCTCGGTCACACCGCCGGACGCCTGTTCGCCCTCTCCACCCTGGGGAGCCTCGCCGGCACGCTCGCCTGCACCTTCCTGCTCATCCCCTTCCTTCCACTGCAACAGATCCTCGGCCTCCTCACGGCGCTGACCGCGCTCACCGCCTGCGTGGCGTTCGCGGGCGCCTTTCGCTCGGAGCTTCCGGCGACCGTCCTGGCGGTGCTGCTGCTGATCGGCGCGCTTCCGGCCGCCACCCTCGTCCATCACAGCGCCACCGACCTCATCTACGAGCGGGTGACCCCCTACCAGACCCTCCAGGTCTTCGAGAGCGACGGCGTGCGCACCCTCCGCAGCGACCGCGTCCCGCAGGCTGCCCTGCGCCTCGCCGACCATCAGACGGCCATGCCCTACAACCTCGCCGCCCCGGCCGTCCTGCTGATCCAGCCGAACATCCGCCGGGCGCTGATGATCGGCCTCGGCGGCGGCACCCTCGGCCGCTACCTGCAGGCGCACGACCCCGAGATCGATATCCAATACATCGACATCGACCCCGCCGTCCTCGACGTGGCGAAGCGCTTCTTCTTCTTTCAACCCGGCCCGCGGATGCGCGTCACGGTCGCGGACGGCCGCCAGTTCCTCCACGAATCCACGGAAAAATGGGACCTGATCTACGGCGACGCCTACATCGGCCAGAGCGTGCCTTTTCATCTCGCCACCGTGCAGTTCCTCGACGAGGTCAAAAACCATCTCAACCCCGGCGGCGCCTTCGCGCTCAACTTGGCGGCGGGGCTCGGCGATCCTTTCTCGCAGGCGATGTACCGCACTGTGCGCGACCGCTTCGACGTCGTCTATCTCTTTCGCGTCCGCCATGCCTTCAACGCGCTGGTGGTGGCGACGCCAAGTCGCGAAACCCTTTCGAGCGCCGACCTCCTCCAGCGCGGCCGTGACCTCGACCGCACGCTCCACTTCGATCCTCCGCTCTCGACCCTCGCCACTTGGCGCGGCGAAGTCGCTCTCGACACCGCCAGCATCCCGATTCTGACCGACGGCTACGCGCCGACCGATCGCCTGATCCGCCTGGGCCAGGACGCGCGCAAATCTAAATAGAAGAAGGGGCCGGCGTCCAACGCGCGGGGTCCGCGAAGAGGAGCAACGGCTGCTCGGCGACGCGGAAGGTCGCGCGCGTGCCGAACGGGAAGCGGGTGGCCAGGCGCGCGCCGTCGACATAGAGCCACCCCGCTTCCATGGCCGATTCGACGACCAGCTCCTGGCCGGCCTCCACGAAGCCGCACTCCAGGACGGCCGGTTTGCTGTCGCGCGACCGGTAGAGCTCGCGGGCGCGGAACTGGAGGCGGCGCGCGTCGAGCGGCATCGGCTGGCCGCCCGCGGAGCGGATCCCCGCCGTCGAGCCCGCCGCCGTGGCCACCCAGAGCCCGGAGCTGCGGTGCTCCTCGGTCAGCTTCCCCAGGTGCAGGCGATACCGGCTGGTCGCCGCCGGCTGCTCGTGCGCCACGAGCACGTCGTTGAGCGCCGGCGGCAGCTTCTTCCCCTCGAACTCCACCTCGATGCGCGACACCGCCTGCGGCAACAGGGTGCCCTTCACGATCCGCGCGAGATCGCGCGCCAGGGTCACGCGCTTGGAGATGCTCAGGTAGCCCACACTCGACCGCGGCGCGGAATTGACCCCGAGCAGCCTGGCGCCCGTAACCCAGTGCGACGCGGCAAGCAAGGTGCCGTCCCCACCCACCGAGACCACGAAATGAGCGCTCGCGAGAGCCCGCCGCGCCAGGGCGTCGATGCCGTCCACCGACACCGTGATCGGCGTCACACCCAGTTTGGCGAGGGCCCCATGCAGTGTCTCGAGAGTCCGCTCCTGCTCGCGCGCCGCCTCCTCCACCTGCCCCGCCAACCGCCGCCCCGTCGCCGCCAGCCGGCTCGCCACCTGCTGGCGCGAGGCGACCGGCGTCTTGACCACCAGGACGCAGGGAGAGAGGGGATGGTCGGCTCGCGAGTTGGGCATGACTGAGACTATCGCGAGACCGGTGGAGCTGTCGCGTCATCCCTGGGAAGGCCTGGAACCTCCTGGGACCGCCGGCGTCCCGCCGGCTCTATGTTAGATTTAGTTCTGGAACGAGGAACCCCCGAGACCTGCAGGAGAGCACGATGGCCACGATCAGCTATGAAGTCCCGCCCAGCGCCTTTGCCGCACTCCATCTGTCTCCGTCAGAGTTTGCTCGGGAGATGCGGATTGCCGCTTGCGTCCAGTGGTATTCGCAGGGCCTCGTCTCCCAGGAGCGAGGCGCCGAGATCTCAGGCCTGAGCCGTGCCGAATTCATCGAGGAGCTCTTTCGGCGCCGGGTCCCGGCGTGTCAGGCAACCTTGGAAGAGCTGATCGAAGAGATCGAGCATTAGAAAATATTTTCAGTTCCGCCCTGAAAGGGCGAAATTTGAATAGCCTGGCGCTTCAGCGCCAGGTCCGCAGTCCCCCAAACCCCACCCGCCCTGAAGGGGCGGAACCCAACGTTCGCAATCCAGGCCCCTGAACAGCACCGCCCCCTCGGGGCGGATAGGGAGGTGGGTGGCCTGCCGACCTGGCGCTAAAGCACCAGGCTATTCAAATTCCGCCCTTCCAGGGCGGGGTTCCGGATTATTCCAACGTGGACGAATGGCGTCACGATGTTCACTGTGTGAGACCGCGCCCATCCTCATCCACGATCCCCCTTCAACCGCCGAATCTCCGCCCGCAACCGCACCGGTCCATCCGCGAGAACCCGCACCACGGCCAACAGATCGATCGCCCGCATCGCCTGCGGAGCCGGTCTCCCGGAGACGGCGCTGTTGGCGTCGAAACGCAAGACCAGCTCCTCAAACCAAGCCGGCGGCAGACGCTTCAATTCTTCGAGCAGGTCGGCCTCCGTCGGTGCCGCTGTGGGGGCGGAAAACGTCGAACGCACTTCTCGTGGGGCGACCGGCGGCAGCACCGTGACGACGTCCGGTCTGCTCATCGGCAGGCCGCGCCAACTGCGAAGCCTCACCCTCTCGCCGAGCGGAGGCTTTTCGACAGCCGGCTGATGGGTGAGCTCGCGATAGAGCGACTCGTATCCGGCGTCTGAGAGATCGAAGGCAGTGAGCTGGTAATGCGCCGCACCCCTCAGTGGACGCGGGATATTCGCCTCATCTTTGCGATCGAAGAGAATGGGAATGAATCGCTCCTTGCTCTTCTGCTCGTAAAGATAGCTGTAAATGACGTCGCCTTCCCAAAAAACGCCGCGGCCTTCGTCGGCCGGGGCCTTCCCCTCGATGCGCTCACGGTACGTCTCTGTGCAGACGACGAGGACGTGCTCGGAGTTCTCCGGTCGAAGCTGCTCCTCACACCATCGCGGCCATCCCTGAGGAGGGCGGGTTTCGTACTGATCCAACTCGGCATCGACGCCGTGCTGCCGTAGTTGATTGGCGAGCGCCAGCACCCGCTGCGAGTGCTGTTCGCTGTCATGGCTGTAACTGATGAATACTTTGGTGGGCACGGAAGGTTCCTTGTCATCCCAATGTTCGGCCGCGGCTTTGGCGTCTGCGAGCTCTCCGTCGCGGCGGTGGTAGGCATGCTTCTCGATCAAGCGGCCGGCCTCTTTCAGAGCAGCGCGGTCGTGGAAAAGGCGAGCGCGGTAAAGTTGGATGTCGGCCTGGAACAGCGGCATTGGGCCGCGCTCTGCGATCTCCCAGGCTTCGTCTAAGTCTTCGCGGCAGCCGGGCTCATCGTTCGAAAGAAATCGTATCCAAGCACGGGTCAGCAGGCCGTGCGGAAGGAAGTCCGACCGGTCAGCCGCACGAAAACCATCGATGGCTGCGGCGATATCACCGCGAGCAGTTGGTGGAATTGCGGAAGGGAGGGCCTCATACAACCGGGCCCGGGCTGAAGTGAGATGATCCAAGGCAGCGTCAAGAAGAGGGGATAGCGCATGGCTTTCTTGGGCCCAGGCAAGAGTCAGTGAAGATCGTTCGATCATAGTGCTGGCAGATTCGTTAACTGGGCGTGGGATCATAGGGGATAATAAAATTTTCCAAGCGGTGCGCTCAGTTCCACAAAGTAATAGGTCACAGTATTGAAAGCCACGGAGTGAATAGAGATAAGGGTAGTAAGGCTGATCTAAGGCTTGTCGGAACTCCGCATCCTTGAATAGATGCTCCGCAGCTTCGCCCTGCCCTGTTTGATGCAGTGCGGCGGCAAGAGTAGTGCGGTTAACCGTTTGCGCAAATCTGTCCTCGCTACGATCGGCATATGCTACCGCTAGTTCACCGGCCGCTATAGCCGCAGGTAGTTCGCCACGAAGGAGTTCCAACTCGCTGAGGTTACTAGCACCTCTCGCTGCGTTCACCCATTCGCATTGCTCGACGGCGATTTCAATCCCAATTCGTAATGGCTCCACTGATTCGGTCAATCGGCCCAAAGCTCTTAGGCTGTATGCCGCTAAATTGAGCAGCCATGCTTGTTCAGAAGGGGCGAGCCTTGCATCTAGGGTAGTCCATGGCGTGGTAAAAAAACAAGCTACCGCCCCCAAGTCCGTGCCAATCGCGCCGAGCATGGCTATGCTGTAGAATCCCTCTTCTTCCGTGCCCCTCAATATTCGATCACGGTAGATATCGGTGCGCGCCTGCTTGTGCAATCCAGCCATGCAGCCGTGTGCCACAGCCTGATATAGCGGTTGTAAAGCCGTAAGTGTTCCTGGTTGGTGCTCGGTAGTGCTGCAGAGGTATTCGAAAAGCCGCTGGTGTCCAATCCGCCACGCTTCGGTAGAATGCGTCCGCAACTGCTCAGCGAAATACTCGCGGAGCAATGGGTGCGAGTCGATGGGAGGGGATGAAAGGGCTGGCACATCGATCAGGCGGAGATCGATCAAGCGACGAAGGACTCGTCGCCAGTCGGCCGAAGAAAGGTTCCGGAGAGGCGCAGTGAGCGCGTCAAGCTCGGGCTCCGTAGCCTTGCGCAGCACGGCTACAAGCTTCTCCTCGGCGGGTCGGTCGAAGAAGCCCAGCAAGCGCAATACAGAAACTTCCGCGCTCGATTCGCCGAGGTGCTGAACGTAGGCTCCGAAGAGATGCCGCGCGTGGTAGTGGTGCTCTCTATCCTCGGCAAGCAGCGGAATCTCATGACGCCGCCGGATCTCATGGTCGTCCGTAGCGTCCCGAAGGAAGGTCCCCAGTAACATCAGAGAATAGGCATGGCCACGGGAATCCTCAACGGCTTCGCGCAACTCCCACTCAGGACCGCGAACCTCCAACTGCCGAAGCAACTCCACGCCCGCCACTGCGTCCAGCCTGTCTAGTGGCTGCTGGATGACTACCCTGCCGACCTTGCTCTTCAGCTCTTCAACAGGCTGTCGCGAGGTGGCCACACAAAGACCACCGTCTGCCAAACCAGAAGCCAGCGAAAGCAGCAGAGAGCGGATGCCAGGGTCCTTCAGTCGGCCCTGGTCGAAAGACGGGGGATGCTGGAGTGGCTCCAATCCGTCGAGTACTAGGAGGCCGCGCTGCTCACGGATCAGCCGGGCGAGCGTCCGTCCTTGCTCGGTGGAATCGGTGAGGCGCGGTCCGCTATGCCCGAAGTACTCCAGCGCCTGCTCGAAGAAGAGCTCCGACGAGGCGTTCCCTTGTTCGTTGCTTCCCTGGCTATAGAAGGAATGCATGAAAACGCCGCCCGCCCCACGCCAGCCATCGTCGAGCATCTTATTTCGCCATTGGGCGAGCACACGCGTTTTACCGGCTCCCCCTTCGGCGTGGAGGACGAAGACTCGCGTGACGCCTTCGTTCCAGGCGCGATCGAGCGCTTTCAGCTCCTCCTGGCGGCCGGCGAAGCCGTCGCCATAGGTGCGGAGGACTTCGAGGCCGTGGGGCTCAGGGGTGGAGGAGGCCGATGAGGACATGGGCGGTGGTGGACGTTCGCTTTGAGGTCGGGAGCGGTCTCTACAGTATTACGCGATGGATTGCTCGGGAAGAGCCTCCAATGCGGCTTCCGCCTGCGGAGGCGGCGGTTCCGCCTCGCGAGGCGGCTCTCTCGCCGGAAGCGGCGGTGCAGCCGCCGGAGAAGGCGGCACTTCCGCCTGGGGCGGCGGGGCTTTCGCCGGACAAGGCGGCGCTTCCGCCTTGCGAGGCGGCGCTCTCGCCTCCAGCGGCGAAGGCGCCGCCTGGCGAGGCGAAGGTGCCGCCTCCAGCGGCGAAGGCGCCGCCTCCAGCGGCGGAAGCGCCGCCTCCAGCGGCGAAAGTGCCGTTTCGAAAGGCGGCTAGAACGCCTCGCGGGGCGCGGGTGGGCTACGGCCTTATTTGTTGACCGTCCAGAGTTTCACCGAGCCGTCCGCGCCGCCGCTGGCGACCGTCTGGCCGTCGGGCGAGAAGGCGACCACGGCCGTGTTGGTGGATTCATCCTTCATGGACTGCCGCGGGGCGCCGGTCTGTGCGTCCCAGAGCTTGATGTCGTTGCCGTCCGCTCCGGCGAAGGTCTTGCCGTCGGGGGAGAAGGCCACGGATTCCGCGAGGCTGCCGCCGGTGACGTTCAGCTTCGGGCTTTTCGAGGCGACGCCCCAGAGGCGCAGGGAGTTGTCCATGCCCACGCTGGCCAGGGTGGTGCCGTCCTTGGAGAAGGCGACGGCCTGGATCTCGCTGTCGTGGCCGGTGAGCTCGGTCATCGCGCCGGTCTCGACGTTCCAGAGCTTCACGGTCTTGCCCCAGCCGCCGCCGGCCAGCGTCTTGCCGTCGGGTGAGAAGGTCAGGCAACGGGTCTGAATCCCCTGCCCTTCAAGGGTCTTCTGGACGGTGCCGGTCTCGGGGTCCACCAACGTCACGGAGTTGCCGACGTTGCCGATCCCCAGAGTCTTGCCGTCCGGCGAGAAGGCGAGGGAGGTGATGTTGGTCCCGGCCACCTTCCGCTTGGTCGCTCCCAGGGTACCCGCGGCAAGGTCGACGAGCGCGACATAGCCCTCTCCGCCCTCCTTGACCGCCGCGAGCGCGAGCGTCTTGCCGTCCGGCGCGAAGGCGATCGCGTGGATCTCGGTGCCCGCCTCTTCGTGCGTCTGCTTGAGATCGCCGGTCTGGGCGTTCCAGAGCTTGACCGTCCCATCGTTGCTGGCGCTCGCCAGGGACAGGCCGTCCGGCGAGAACGCGACGCCGGTCACCGGCTTGGTGTGGCCTTTCAGGGCCAGTTTGAGGCCGGTGGGTTTCGGCGCGGCTTCCGCAGGAGTGGCCTGCGAGGTGGCGGGCGTGGCCGCCGCTTCGGGCTTCGCCGCGCCTTTGTTGCATCCGTTGAGGGTCGAGAGGGCCAGCGCGGCCAGGATGGCCAGCGGGAGGAAGCGAGGCATGAGGCTCCTTCGCGAAGGTGCTGTCCGCCAGATTTGGTGACAGTCCTGCTTGGCGCCGCTCGGTCCTACCGATGGCAGGTCGGTTCCAGCCTACCACCCGCGGCGGGCATACCCTTCCGTGCGTCGGATGCCCGCTGGGACGGCGTGCGCTGGGCCCGTGTAGTGCGACTTTGTCAGATTCACCTTGGACTTGACGTTGGCCCTCATCACCCCGGCCCTCTTCTCCCGTCCCCTCCCACCCTCCCTCACCGGGAGAAGAGGGGGACCCTGCGATGAGGCCACACCTTGAGTCCTGACGTTGCTTGTCTCCCCTCTCCCGGTGAGGGAGGGTGGGCGGGGGACGGGAGAGGGGCTGGGGGTGAGGGCTCGGGCGGGCGGCTCTGACGGACGAGGCCAATCTGACAAAGTAGGTCTCGATTTCCAGTATCATGCACGGGACTCAAAGGTCTCCAAAAGGCCGCCTCGGCGGCCGGTGAGGTGTGACGATGAAACTTTCCGTGAACGGGAGTGAGCACGACGTCCAGGCCGACGACGACATGCCGCTGCTCTGGGTGCTGCGCGACGTGCTGAACATGACCGGCACCAAGTTCGGCTGCGGCATGGCGCAGTGCGGCGCCTGCACGGTGCTGGTCGACGGTCAGCCGGTGCGCTCGTGCGTGCGGCCGGCCGTCGCGTTCGAGGGGCGCGCGGTGACCACGATCGAGGGCCTGAGCGCCGCGGGGGACCATCCGGTCCAGCGCGCCTGGGCCGAGGTGGACGTCGTGCAGTGCGGCTATTGCCAGTCCGGCCAGATCCTGGCGGCGGTGGCGCTGCTGAAGGCCAAGCCGAAACCGACCGACGCGGATATCGACGCCGCGATGAGCGGCAACCTCTGCCGGTGCGGCACCTATCAGCGCATCCGCAGCGCCGTGCATCGCGCCTCGGAGCTGATGGAGGGACGGTCATGAGCGCGGTCGTTCCTGAGGTCGTAGGACCGGTCTCGCGGCGCTCGTTCCTCAAGGGCACGGCGGCGCTGGGCGGCAGCCTGGTGGTCGGATTCTTCGTGCCGGAGGCCGTGCGGCGTTTCGCGCTCGCGCAGGAGCCTCCGGCCGCGGCGCCTGCCGCCCTGCCGCCGGTCAACGCGTTCCTGCGGATCGGTGACGACGAGAGCGTCACCGTGCTGCTCGCGCACTCGGAGATGGGCCAGGGGATCTGGACCACGCTGCCGATGATGGTCAATGAGGAACTGGACGCCGACTGGAGCCGCATCCACGTCGAGCACGCGCCCGCGGCGGACGTCTACCACTCGACGGTCTTTCCGATCCAGATGACCGGCGGCTCGACGACCACGTGGTCCGAGCTCGACCGCTACCGGCAGGTGGGCGCCACGGCGCGGGTGCTCCTGGTCTCGGCGGCGGCGGCGCAGTGGAACGTGCCCGCCGGCGAGTGCCGCACCGAGAAAGGTTTCGTGCTGCATGGCGACAAAAAGGCGAGCTACGGCTCGCTGGCCGCGGCGGCGGCGAAGCTCCCGGCGCCGGCGCACGTCGAGCTCAAGAAGCCGGAGGACTGGAAGATCATCGGCAAGCCGACCCGCCGCCTCGACACGCCGGAGAAGATCACCGGCCGCGCCAAGTTCGGGATGGACGTCCAGTTGCCGGGGATGCTGACGGCGACCGTGGCGCATTCGCGCACCTTCGGCGGCAAAGTAAAGAGTTTCGATGCGACGGCGGCGAAGGCGGTGCCGGGCGTCCGCGCGGTGTTCGAGGTGCCGACGGGAGTCGCCGTCGTCGCCGATCACTTCTGGGCGGCGAAGAAGGGGCGGGACGCGCTCAAGATCGTATGGGACGGGGGTCCGCACGCCGGCATCGATTCGGCGAACCTGATGGCGAGCCACCGCGAAAAGTCGAGAACGGCGGGGGCCAAGGCCTCGGCCGGCGGCGAGGTCGAGAAGGGGCTGGGCGGGTCGCCGCTGGTGGCGGAATACTCGCTGCCTTACCTCGCCCACGCGCCCATGGAGCCGCTCAACTGCACCGTCCGCCATGGCGACGGCGCGGTCGAGGTCTGGACGGGGACGCAGTTTCAGACCATGGACCAGCTACGGGTGGCGCAGATCTTCGGGCTCAAGCCGGAGCAGGTCGCGATCCACACTACGTTTCTCGGCGGCGGCTTCGGCCGGCGGGCGAACATCGCGTCGGATTTCGTGATCGAAGCGGCCCACGTGGCCAAGCAGCTCGACAAGCCGGTGAAGCTGGTCTGGACGCGCGACGACGACATCCGCGGCGGCTATTACCGGCCGATGGTCGCTCACCGCCTGGAAGGGACGATCGATGCGCAGGGAAAGCCGGTGGCCTGGCGCCATCGCGTCGTCTCGCCGTCGATCGTGACCGGCTCGCCGTTCGCCGCGATGATCAAGGACGGCATCGATCCGACGTCCGTCGAGGGCGCTGCCGATTCGCCTTACGTGAAGGGGATTCCCCACTATCTCGTCGAGCTCCACACGGTCGACGTCGGGGTGCCCGTGCTCTGGTGGCGGTCGGTGGGGAACTCGCACACCGGGTTCGCCGTCGAGTCGTTCGTCGACGAGCTGGCGCACGCGGCGAAGCGCGATCCGCTCGAATTTCGGCGGGAGCTGCTCGCCAAGTCGCCGCGGGTGCTGGCGGTGCTGGAGCTGGCGGCGGCGAAAGTGGGCTGGGGGAGCGCGCCTCCCCGGGGCCAGGCGCGCGGCCTCGCCGTTCATGAATCGTTCGGCAGCATCGTTGCCCACGCCGCGGAGGTCTCGGTGGACGACGGCAAGATCCGCGTCCACCGGGTGGTCTGCGCGATCGATTGCGGCGTCTGCGTCAATCCGCTGGGCGTCGGCGCGCAGATGGAGTCGGCCATCGCCTACGGGCTGAGCGCCGCGCTCCACGGCGAGCTGACGATCAAGGAAGGCCAGGTCGTCGAGAGCAATTTCCACGATTACAAGGTGCTCCGCCTGCACGAGATGCCAAAGGTGGAAGTCCACATCGTGCCGAGCCACGAGAAGTCCGGCGGCGCCGGCGAGCCGGGAACGCCGCCGATCGCGCCGGCGGTGGCCAACGCCGTCTTCGCGCTGACCGGCAAGCGTCTGCGCGACCTGCCGTTCCGGCTGGCTTGAGGAGAGACCAGGACATGAGACGAATCGAAAGCTTTTTGGTTCTGGGTGGGCTCGTCGCCGGCACCGTTCTCGTCGGCGGCGCGTCCTCCTCGGCCGCGCCTTCGAAAGAGGCGGCGGCGTTGGCTGCCTTCGACACCATTCAGACGGTCCTCCAGCATCCGCGCTGCCAGAACTGTCACATTCCGGGCGACGCGCCGTTGCAGTTCGACGCGGGCCTGACGCACGCGCAGAACGTCAAGCGGGGGCCTGAAGGGCAAGGCGTGCCGGGCTTGCCGTGCTCGACCTGCCATGCCACGAGCAATCCGCCGGCGAGCTATGGGGCGCACATGCCGCCCGGGGCGCCCAACTGGCACCTGCCGCCGCCGGAGCGGAAGATGATCTTCATCCATCAATCGAAGGCGGACCTCTGCGCCACGATCAAGGATACGAAACGCAACGGCGGCAAGGATCTGGCGGCTTTGCTCGAGCACGTGAGCCACGACAAGCTCGTGCTCTGGGGGTGGAATCCGGGAGTCGGCCGGGCGCCGGTCTCGGTGCCGCACGACGCGTTCGTCGCTAGCTTCAAGACGTGGATCGCCGGCGGCGCGCCGTGCCCCGTGAAGAGTGAAGCGACGAAATAAAGACGAGGACGATATTCCGATGTTCGAAGAAACTCAGAACGCGTTTATTCACCTGCCCACGCCGGAGGAGCTGAAGTCGCGGCCGGCCGGCCCGAAGCCCTCTTCGTACAATTTCGGTTTCCCTTCCGGCATGGGAAGGCTGCTCGCCGCGCACGCGCGCATCGGCGGCGCCATGCAGGGTGCCTTCTACGAGATCATGTTCGCGCCGGGAGCCCTCTCCCGTGCCGAGCGCGAGATGCTCGCCGCGGTGGCCTCCGCGGCGCAGGACTGCCAGTACTGAACGCAGTCTCACGCAGAGTTTCTGCGTGTCGAGGAAGGCGACCCCGCGCTGGTCGACGCGATCAAGCAGCGGCGCTGGCGGGACCTGCCGGATCTGACCCCGCGGCAGCGCGCGCTCTGCGCCGTAGCCGAAAAGATCACCCTGGAGCCGACCCGCATGACGGCCGAAGACTGGCAGCCCCTGCGCGATCTCGGCCTCGACGATCAGGCGCTGCTCGAAGCCGCGCACGTGATCGCCATCTTCAACTACTTCCCGCGCCTGGCGGACGGGTTCGGGCTGGTGCCGGACCCGCAGGTGAGGGAGGCCGGGGAGACGGGAGTGCCGCTGAAGCGGGTCGGCGGCTGAGCCTTCCCTCTACTTCGATTCGACGCAAGGCCGGCGGCGATATTGGACTTTCCACGCGATCTCGGTCGAGCGGAAAAATCCGCGCACCGCGCCGCCGTCGCCGTGGTCGATTTCGAGGATCTGACCGCCGCCTCGCCAGAGGTCCGGCAGCAGGGGCTGAAAGTCGAGCGCGCGCCCTTTTTCGTCGACGAGCCGGAGCGTTTTGCCGTCGCCCTGACGGAGCTCCACCGAGGCACCGAGCTCCGGGCTTTCGTAGCAGCCCACGCGCTTTTCGATCTCTTCAGGCGTCGGGGAATAGCGGTCGTCGTTCGAGATGCGAGTGTAGATCTCTGGAAGCCCCTGCTCGTTCGAGCCCGGATTCCACAGCACCATCCGGGTGCCGTCCGGCGTCGTCTCCAGGCGGAGAAGAGTTCCGGGGGCGTCGGTGACGGTGTAGCTGCCGTCGGCCAAAGGCACGAGCTTCCTCCCTGGCCGGCTCAGGATCAGACCGTCCGCGGTCGCGATCAGACGGTACGTCATGCCCCATCCCGGAAGCTGGTAGACGCCGGCAAAGTGGGCGATCCCGGCAGGCGCGGGCTGGATCGGAGGCGCGCCCGCCGGCTTCTCTCGCCACAGCGACGCCCACTGGCTGCCGGTGAAGACGTCGAGGAGCTGTAGCGCCTGGATGTCCGGATCGACATCGTTGCGATTGCACAGCAAGGCCACGGCGGCCCCCGTCTCCTGAACGCGAAAAGCTCCCGCGCGAGTCCCATGGGTATAGCCGGAGTGCCCGACCAGGGTCTGACCGGCGAGTGTCTGGATCCAGACGCCGTGGCCCGCCCGCCGGCCCGCGGCGTCGAGGGCCGGCTTGCCGTCGTCGAGCGTCGCCGGGGCTTGGAGGCGCGCGAACAGCTCTCGCCAGGCCGGCCGGGTCTGCGCCCGCAGCAGCTTCAGGAGATCGCCCGCGGTCGTGTAGAAGTTTCGTGGCCCCACGAGATCGTTCGTCCGCGGCACCAACTCCCAGGCCGGCCCGCTGGAAGGCTGCTCGCCAGAATACTGATAGCCGTTGGCAACGCCTGGAATCAGCGTCGTATGGCTGTCCACAATGCGGGAATCTCTCATTTCGAGCGGCTCGAAAATCCGCGTCCGCACGAATTCCGGCAGCGGCATACCTGAGATTCGCCGCACTAGCTCGCCGAGTAGCACATAGTTGGAATTGGAGTATTGCTCCTGCGTGCCGGGTGCGAAATTCAACGCCCGCCGGGCGCGGAGAGCGCGCAGCACGTCGTCTTCGCGGATCTCGTCGTCGCGGCGAAACCCCGCCAATGCTTGCAGGAGATCCTGCCAGTCGGGAACGCCGCTGGTGTGGCTCAGGAGATGGCGGATGCGGATGGGCCGGTACGCGGCGGGGAGATCGGGAAGCCGGTCGGCGATCGAATCGTCCAGCGTGAGCTTGCCGTCCTGCGCCAGGAGCATCACCGCGAGCGCGGTGACCGGCTTCGCCACCGACCCCACGTCGAACGGCGTCGTCGGCACGATGTGGGCCGCGTGCTCGAGATCCGCGTCTCCGGAAACTCCCGACCATACGGTCTGGCCCGCGATGTCGACCGCCGCCGAGCACCCCGCGCCGGCGCCGGCCGTCCACGACTTCAGGAGCGCATCCGCGCGCGCAATCCGCTGCGCCGGCGTGGAAGGCGCGGCCGGCTCGCTTCCCCACGTCCCTCGAACGGAGCCGAAGGCGATGAGCAACGCGGACAGGGCGATCAACGGCGTTCGTCTCATCACGATCCTCCGCCTTTCTGGTGAGCCTGCAATCAGTCTATTCTCTCCCACGAGGGCTGGAGGAGACTGTCGGCAAGTTGCTCTCCGGGACGCCGGCCTTACGAGTCCAGCGCGCGCGACACAGATCTATCCTTTCCAGAAGGACAGATTTCGGCTAATCTGTCCTTCGTGGAAGGACAGGACGGGCTCGACGAGCTCATCGACCGGCTGATCGCGGATTTCCAGGAGAGGGACCTGCCGCGGGTGACTCCGCGCGACGTTTCCCTGCCAGGACTGCCGGGCAAGGCCGACGTGGTCATCGGGATGCGGCGGTCGGGAAAGACCTGGTTCCTCTATCAGCAGATCGAGGAGCGGATCGCGAGCGGGATCGATCGCGGCCGGCTCCTGTACCTCAACTTCGAGGACGAACGGCTTCTGCCGCTCGCCGCCGCCGACCTGGCGCGGATCCCGGAGGCGTTCTATCGCCGGACCCCCGCCAACCGCGAGCATCTCTGCTGGTTCTACTTCGACGAGATCCAGAACGTCCCGGGGTGGGAGACCTTCGTTCGCCGGCTCCTCGACACGGAGAAAGTCGCGCTGGTCCTGACCGGCTCCTCCGCGCGTCTCCTCAGCCGCGAGATCGCCACCAGCCTGCGGGGCCGGAGCCTGTCGACCGAGATCCTCCCCTTCAGCTTCGCGGAGTCGCTGCGCCACGAGGGCATGAGCCTCCCCCCATCCTGGCCGCCCGGAGCGAAGGTCCGCTCGCTGCTGGAGCACCGGCTCGAACGGTATCTGGAGAGCGGCGGGTTTCCCGAGGTCCAGAGCCTCTCACAGGACCTCCGGGTCCGCGTGCTCCAGGAGTACGTCGACGTGGTGATCTTCCGCGACGTGGTCGAGCGCCACGGAGTGGACAACCTGCCGGCCCTGCGCTATCTCGAACGAAGGCTGCTGGCGAGCCCGGCCGGCCGATTCAGCGTCAGCAAGCTGTTCAACGACCTCAAGTCCCAGGGGATGCGGGTGGGCAAAGACACCTTGTACGAATACCTCGCCCATCTGGAAGACAGCTTCCTGCTCTCGACGGTGACGATCGCCTCGCCCTCCGCGCGGGTCCGGCAGGCAAATCCGCGCAAGTGTTATCCGATCGATCCTGCCCTCTCGTCCGCCCTCTCCTTTCGGGCCTCCGGAGATGTCGGGCATCTGCTGGAGACCGCCGTCTATCTGGAGCTGCGGCGCCGGGGGCGGTCGGTGGCCTATGTCTCGACCCGCTCAGGCTACGAAGTCGATTTCCTGGCGGAGGATTCTCGAGGGTCCCGGGAGCTGATCCAGGTCTGCGCCGTCCTAGAAGATCCGGCTACACGCCAGCGCGAGCTCCGCGCCCTGGAAGAGGGGATGGCGGAGACCGGCTGCGAGAGGGCCATCCTGGTGACCTTGCGAGAGGAGGGCAGCGTCGAGGTCGCCGGTCAGCCGGTGCGCATCGTGCCCGCTTGGCGTTGGATGCTGGAACCTGGCGCTTAATTTTACTTTGTCAGATTAGCCTTATCCGTGGGAGCCGCCCGCCCGAGCCCTCACCCCCGGCCCCTCTCCCGTCCCCCGCCCACCCTCCCTCACCGGGAGAGGGGAGAAAGACAAGGGCTGGGCCAGAGGTATTGCTTGTCTCCCTCTTCTCCCGGTGAGGGAGGGTGGGAGGGGGACGGGAGAAGAGGGCCGGGGTGATGAGGGGCAACGCCAAAGCCAAGGTGAATCTGAAAAAGTAGAATTAAAGGCTTCCGCGCGGCGCCCGCGTCCACGGCGTCGCATACACCACGATCTCGTTCCCGCCCATCGTGATGTTCCCCGGGATCGCCAGCCTGTAGACCTCCTGGAAGCGCGGGTCCGCAGCGAGCGTCGGGAACCAACTCGGGAAGATGACGACGTACTGGGGATGGCGGCGCTCCAGGGCGGCCATCATGGCGTCGGTCCAGGGGGTGCCGGCGGCGGTGGCGCGGGCGACCTCGCGGCCGATCTCGGGGGTGGCGATGCTGGCCAGGTCGACGATCCGGTTGGGGAGCAGGTACTTGATGGCGCCGATGTCGTTGACCGCCAGCACGGCGTCGGGCGGCACGTGGCCGGCGAGCCAGCGGGCGATCGCCACGTCGCTCTCCTCGACGTTGGCGACGTTCTGGGTATAGAACGTCTCCCCCTGAACCAGGACTCCGACGGTGGGCGCGAGGATCGCGACGACGCCGAGCGTCCCCAGGATCTCTCCCAGGGAGTGCGGCAGGCGGAGGCGGGTCAGCGGCTCCAGCGCCAGCGTGGCCAGGATCGCCAGCATCGGGAAGAGCGGAAAGTAGTAGCGGCCGAAGTTGCCGAGCATTTTCGTGGGGCCGGGGGTCAGCAGCGAGTAGGCGAGGGGCATCCCGAGCAGCCAGAGGGCGGGGAGCAGGCCGCGGTCGCGCGGAGTGCCGAGGCGACCGGCGAGCGCCACGGCGCCGCCGGCGGCGAGCAGCGTCGCCACCGGCTGCGGCCGGAAGAAGAGATTGACCACGTTCGAGAGGTAGCGAAGGTCGGGGAGGAGGCTCCGCACCTCGCCGCCCCCCTTGGCCGCGTAGGTCGTGGGCAGTACGGAACCGCCCGTCCAACCGTAAAAGAAGAAGGAGCCGGCGACAGCGCAGGCGGCCAGCGCGGCGCCGGCGAGCAGGGCGCGGGAGGACGGCCGGCGCCAGCGCGCTCCTTCGGAGGCGGGGTCCGGATCAAAGACGAGAAGGCGGTCGGCGAAGGCCAGCAGCAGCAGCAGCACCCCCTCGGGCCGCGCGAGGACGGCGACGGCGAGGACGCCGAGCGAGAGCGGCGGCCGGGCGGGATCGGCGCGCTCGCGCAGGTGAAGGATCATCCCCCAGAGCGAGAGCAGGACGAAGAGCGGGATCTCCATTCCCGAGAGCGCCGACCAGACGAGCCAGCTCGTCGACAGCGTGAGCGCGGTGGCGAGAGCGGCGAGGCCACAGTTCAGGCCGAGCTCGCGGGAGAGGCGCCAGGTAGCGTCGATGCCGGCGAGGTAGAGGGCGGTGCCGAGGAGCTGGGTCCAGACCACGACGCTCCCGGGCAGCAGGAAGAGAAGGGCGAGGAGGGCGGTCCAGAGCGGCGCCGTCGAGCCGGTCACCAGGTCGCCGGGATTGTAGGAGAGCCCGGCGCCGTGCGCGAGATTGCGAGCGAACTGCAGATGGATCCAACTGTCGTCCAGCGGAAAGCCGAGCCCCCCCTTGAGACGGGAGATCTCGGCGAACAGGTAGCGCAGGCAGGCGACCACGCCGGCCAGGAGCAGCAGGAGCCGGAGCGGCGGTATCCGCAGGGATCGCGGCGGGCGCGGCGGCGTTTCCGCGATCGGCGCGGTCATCGGGTCCTCCCGGGAGTCGTCATGATTCGAGCGGAGCATACACAACCGCCGGCGTACGGTTTATCATCGCGGATCTCATGATCCTTCAAAAACTTGAAGCCCGGCGGCGGCGGGCCGCGCGGATCGCCCTCTATGGCAGCCTCGTCCTTGTGGGGGCGCTCACCTGGGGCGTCGTCAAATTCCTCGACGCTCCCCTGCGCAGCCGGCAGACCGAGGAGTGGATGCGCCGCGACTACGCCAACCTGCCCGAGGTGAAGCTCCTCCAGAAGTACTGCCAGATCGACACCAGCGAGACGACGGGCGACGAGGTCAAGGGGGCCGAGTTCCTCGCCCGCCAGTTCCAGGCGGCAGGCATCCCCTACCGCATCGAGAAGGTGGGACCGCGCAAGGCGAACCTCTACGCCTGGCTGGTCGGCAAGGACTCGCGGCCGCTGGTGCTGCACAACCACATCGACGTCTCGGCGGTCGACCCCAAGGAGTGGTTCTCGCCGCCGTTCGAGGCGCGGATCCAGATGCCCTGGATCTACGGCCGCGGCGTCTTCGACATGAAGAGCGTCGCCATCGCCCAGATGCTGGCGATGATCGACCTCAAGAAGAGCGGCGTGCCGCTGGAGCATTCGGTGCTCTTCCTGGGCACCAGCAGCGAGGAGCGGGGGAGCCGGCTGGGGGTGCGCCGGATCATCCAGCTCCACCCGGAGATGGTCCGCAACTTCTGGGCGGTGCTCACCGAGGGGGGCGTGGTCGAGGCGCGGGCGCGCGACGAGATCAAGTTCTGGGGCACCGAGTTCGCCCAGAAGCACTACGCAGACCTGACCGTCTGCGGCGACGACCGCCAGCGGCTCGAGGACCTCCGCAAGACGCTGAAGGAGATCGGCCCGACGGTGACCGACCTCAGGATGACCCCGGAGGCCCGCGCCGTGTTCGAGGCCTACGGGCCGACCCGCGACCGCAAGGACCTGCGCCACCTGGTCAACAAGCCGGAGGACGCGATGGGCGACATCGCGGCGTTCAAGAAGCTGCCGAACTACATCCAGTCGATGATGCGCGACGAGGCGGTGCCGTTCAAGGTCCACGAGGCGCCCGGCGGCGGCTGGGAGCTGGAGATCAAGTTCCAGATCCTGCCCGGGGAGGAGCTGGCGGCCGTGCGCGACAAGCTGGTGCCCCCCTGGCTGACCTTCGGCCTGACCACGATGGTCGACGATCCGCCGAGCGCCAACCGCGGCAGCCCGCTGGACGGCCGCGTCTACAAGACCATCGTGTCGACCCTGCACGACGCCTATCCGGAGGCGCCGATTGGGCCCTATTTCCTCGCCTGGACGGCGACCGACGCGCGCTTCTTCCGCACACAGAACGTGCCGACCTACGGCTTCTCGCCCTTCCTGCTGATGAACACCGACACCCTGCAGGTTGACCAGGCCAACGAGCGCTTCGCGGTGCCCGCCTTCGCCGACGGCGTGGACATCTACAAGAAGCTGGTCCGCCGGCTGGTCTCTGACACTTAGTGCTAGGAAACGGTGTCAAAATTTGTCGGGACCGAATTTGAACTGCAAGAAAACAAAGGACTTAGGGTTGTTGAACCCCTGGCACCGACCCTGCTTTATACCCAAACCGACACGCCTCGCGGATGATCCGGAGGATAGATTCAAACCCAGGGGGAGGAGACCCAAACAATGTTGACCAAGATTCGTACTCGTAACCGGCAGAAGGGCTTCACGCTCATCGAGCTCCTGATCGTCGTGGCGATCATCGGCATCATCGCCGCGCTGCTGATCCCGAACTTCCTCGACGCTCTGCAGAAGGCGAAGCAGAAGCGGACGGTGGCCGATATGCGCAACATCGGAACCGCGATGTTCTCCTGGCTGACCGACCAGGTCGGTGCGGCCGCCGCCGGCGCCTCCGCGACCGAGGTCGACCTCAGCAAGTACAGCGCCTCCGACGCGACGACCGTGGCCTCCGTGCTGGTTCCGCAGTACGTGCAGTCGATCCCGGAGAAGGACGGCTGGAAGAAGGATTTCCACTACTGGCTCGAGACCACCAACGTGCTGCAGCCGCAGGTGATGGCGATCGGTTCCGGCGGTCGTGACGCCAGCGTTCCGAGCGGCACCTACACGGTCGCCGGCTTCGACCCGACCGACTACGACCAGGACATCGTCTGGGCCGACGGCTTCTTCGTCCGCTGGCCGCAGAAGACCAACTAGCAGCAAGCAGTCCGCTAGTAGAGAAGCAGAAGAAACAGCGAACGGGCCTCACAGCCCACGACACCCAAAGCGATTCAAGCTCTCTTCCCACGGGGGTCTCGAGACGGAGACCCCCACTTTGTTTTTCCCGACCTTTTGCCGACCGGCTCTCCAGTGATGGCTCTCCAGTAATGGCTCTCCGATGAAGATCTCGCCGGCCCTTTTCCTTCTCGCCGCACTCCTGTTCCTGTCGCCGCCGCTCGCCGCGCCGTCCGCCGCGGCCGCTCCGCCACCGCTGTCGGAAGCGGCGGGATGGCTCCAGCAGTACCTGCGGATCGACACCTCGAACCCCCCCGGTAACGAAGCGCGCTCGGCGGCCTTCCTGGCCGGCTTGCTCCAGAAGGCGGGAATCGCCTCGCGGGTGGTCGCCAATCCGGACGGCCGCGCCAACCTGATCGCCCGGCTGGCCACGCCGAAGAGCGGCGGGCGGGCGATCCTGCTGCTCCATCACATGGACGTCGTCCCACCGGGACCGGGTTGGACCGTGCCGCCGTTCGCCGGCCTGATCAAAGGGGGGCTGCTGTGGGGGCGGGGCGCGATCGACGACAAGAGCCTCGGCATCGCCCAGCTCGCCGCGATGGTCGACCTCCAGCGCCGGCGGGTCCCGCTGGAGCGCGACATCATCTTCCTGGCCGTGGCCGACGAGGAGAACGGCGGCCTGAACGGCACCGGGTGGCTCGTCGCTCATCACCCCGAGCTCTTCCAGGGAGTCGAGGCGGTGATCTGCGAGGGGGGCCGCAGCCAGACCGGTGCCGGCGGCAAGCTCCTCTGGTGGGGGATCGAGGTGGCGCAGAAGCGGCCTCTCTGGCTCGAGGTCTCGACCTCCGGCCGCGGTGGCCATGGCGCCGGCCTCAACCCCGAGAGCGCCAACCACCAGCTCATCCAGGGGCTCGGGCGCCTCCTCGGCGAGCCCGCCCGCTGGCGCGTGACGCCGCCGGTGCGCGACTACTCCCACGCCATCGCGCCGCTACAGAACGACCGCTGGCGGCGGGTCTTCGCCAACATCGACGCGGTGATCGCGGAGGGGGGGCCGAAGGAGTTCCTGATGCCGGGCATGGCCAACCTCTTCCTCGACACCATCCAGGTGACCGTGCTGCGCGGGGGGGAGCGGATCAACGTCGTCCCCGAGCGGTCGTCGGCGCTGCTCGACATCCGGCTGCTCCCCGACACCGACTCCGCCGCCTTCCTCGCCGAGGTCGAGCGCCGGCTGGGGAAGGATCTGGCCGTGAAGGTGCTAGTGACCGCGCCCCCTTCGGCGGCGTCGCCGGCCTCGGGCCGGCTCTACGCGGCGATGGTCAAGGTGCTGAGCCCGGACGGTCCGGTCGTCCCCACCTTCATCGCCGGCTTCACCGACTCGCGCTTCTTCCGCGAGCGGGGGATTCCCGCCTACGGCCTGTCGCCGTTCAAGCTGTCGCCGGACGACTCGAAGGGGATCCACAGCACCGACGAGCGGATCCCCCTCGCCGAGATCGACCGCGGCGTCGACCGCATGCGGCGGATCCTGACCGCCTACGCCGGCGGCGGCGGGTGACATCCCGTGGTTCGCCGCTGACGAAATTTGCCATGATGACGCTTGGCTATAACCAAAAGTCGTTGATTCGTAGAGACTTGCGCGGCGGCGTTTCATGGCATGCCCCTTGCGAAATCGCCTCTACGACCACTTGGAGGGTTCTGTGATGAAGCGTCGACTTGCGGGGATGCAGCAGAAGGGCTTTACGCTGATCGAGCTGTTGATCGTGATTGCCATCATCGGCATTCTCGCCGCGATCCTGATTCCGAACCTGCTGGACGCCATGGAGAAGGCGAAGCAGAAGCGGACGGTCGCGGAAATGCGGATCACCGGCACGGCGATGTTCGCCTGGCTCTCCGACGAGGTCGGAGCGGCGGCGGCCGGTGCCAACGTGACCAGCGTCGACGTCAGCCAGTACAAGGCGATCGATCAGGACGCCCTGCGCGATCTCCTGACGCCTCAGTACATCGAAACGATTCCGGTGCTGGACGGCTGGAAGGTGAAGTTCCAGTACTTCCTCGATCCCACCAATCCGCTCAACCAGCAGGTGATGCTGATCGGCAGCGGCGGGCGGGACAAGAGCACGGTCGCCGGCACCTACAGCGTGGCGGGCTTCGATCCGACCGACTACGACCAGGACATCATCTGGGCGGACGGATTCTTCGTGCGCTGGCCGCAGAAGTAGCGCCATTTCGCGATCGCCGCGGTCGCTTCTCGTCGGATATCCTTCGCGGATGCGCCGCCGGTCCGCCCTGATCCTTCCCGCCGTCCTCGCGGCGGGCTGGCTCCTCAGCTTCTTCGCTCCCCTGTTGTCGCCCGCGCGAGCTCTCGCGAACCGCGACGTGCCGCTCTTCCACCTCCCGTTGCGCTCGGCGTTCCGGGAGCTGGCGGCGTTCGGGCTTCCGACCTGGAACCCCTGGCTGCACGGCGGCCAGCCGCTCCTCTCGAACCCCAGCTACGCGGCCTTCTATCCGCCGAGCTGGCTGGTGCTCGCGGTCCCGCCGTACTACGCGCTCAGCCTCCTCACCCTCCTGCACGGCGCGATCGCCTTCGCGGGCGCCTGGAAGCTGGCGCGGCACCTGGGAGGCACGCGTGGGACGGCCGCGCTGGCCGGGGTGGGGTACGTCGGCTGCGGCGCCTACCTGTCACTGCTCAGCGCCTTCACCCTGTTCTGCAGCATGGCCTGGTTCCCTTGGGTGCTCCTGTGGGCGGACCGCGCGCTGCGGGCTCCGGCGGAGGAAGGCCGCGCCGCCTGGCTCCGGCCGGCGCTCCTCGCCGGCGGCGCGCTGGCGCTCCAGCTCCTCAACGGCGAGCCGTCGACGGTGGTGATGAGCGGCCTCGGCGTGCTCGCCCTGGCCGCCTCGGCGGCCGGCCGCCGTCCCGCCTCGGCGCTACGCGCCGCCGTGCCCGTGCTCTTCGCCGTGGCGCTCGCCGCGGTGCAGCTCGTTCCGACCCTGGGGCGGATCGCCGACTCGCCGCGCAAGGACCTCTCCGCCGCGCACGCCACGCTCTGGTCGATGCCTCCGGCGCGGCTGGCGGAGATCGTCCTGCCGCGCTTCTTCGGCGATCCGACGCGCAACCTGGAGGGGGTCTATTTCGGCTGGCGGCTCGAGGACCGCGACTACCCCTACGTCGAATCGATCTATCCCGGGCTCCTGCTCGCCGTGCTGGGGGGCGCGGCGCTGATCCGCTGGCGCATCCCGCGGCGGGCGGCCTGGGCGCTCGCCTTTCTCGGCGGCGTCTTCCTCGCCCTCGGCCGGCACAACCCGGTCTACGAGGCGCTCCGTAGGGCGGTGCCGCTGCTCGCCGTGCTCCGCTTCCCCGAGAAGTTCGCCGTGCTCGCCGTGCTCGGCTTGATGCTGGCAGGCGTCCTCGGCTGGCAGTGGCTGCTCGACGAGCGGGAGGCGGGCCGGCCCGACGTCGCCGACCTCCCGCTGGCGCTGGCCGGGATCGCCCTCCTCACCGCTCTCCTCTTCGCCTCGCTGCTCTTCTGGATGCCGCGGGCGGCGCTCTGGCTGATCGCGGCGCACGGCGCTCCCGACCTCGGCGCCCAGCGCACGGCCGCCGCCGTGGCCTACCTGCGCGCGGAGAGCTGGGCGGCCGTGGCGACGGCCGCCGCCGTCGTCGCCCTGCTCGCTCTCTGCCGCTGGCAACGCCCCTCGCGGCGGCTGCTGGAGGTCGCGGCCGTGGCGCTGCTGGCGGCCGACCTCTGGCACTACGGCCACGGCCTGATCCGCACCCTGCCGGCCACCGCCTACACGGTGCCGCCGCCGCTCGCCGCCGCCATCCTCCCCGCCGAGGATCGGGTCTTCGTGCAGCCGCCGCCTCCGGGCGCGCCGGAGATCGTGCCGCGCGGCTGGGGCGATCCGCGAACGCTCATCGCCCGCACCTACCTGGCCCGGATGGAGCCCTACTCGGGACTGCTCTGGCATCTCCCCTACGCCTTCAACACCGACTTCGACCTGATGCTCACCGGCTGGGGGCGCCAGGCGCAGCGGATCCTCGACGCCGAGTGGCCGCAGCCGCAGATGGCGTACCGCTATCTCGGGGTGTGGAACGTCGGCACCCTGCTGCTCAAGGTGCCCGGATCGCCGGGGATGTCGGGAGATCCCACCGCGACGATCCACCGGGTGACCAACACCTACCTCCTGCCGCGCTTCCGCTTCGTGCCGCGGGTGAGCTTCCATCCCGACGCCGTCGGCACGCTGTCGTCCGCGCGCATCCTCACCTGGCAGGTCTCGCGCCACGAGCAGGCGCTGCGGCCGGGAGGGCCGGCGGAGACGGTGGCCTTCCGCCAGCCGCCGCGGCTGCTCGACTTCGCGGACGAGGGGGGGCGGATCGGCCTGCGCTACCAGGCGCCGCCGGGGGGTGGCTTCTTCGTCGCCGCCATGACCTTCGACGACGGCTGGCGGGCCACGCTCGACGGCGCGCCGCTCCCGCTCTATCCGACCGCGGCCTGCCAGATCGGCGTCCGGCTGCCCGCGGGCGAGCACCGCCTCGAGCTTCGCTACCGCGAGCGCCTGCTGGTCCCCGGCGCGCTGGTGACCCTGCTGGCGCTCGTCGCCGGCGGAGCGCTCCTTGCCACCGCGGGACGCCGCCGTCCTCCGGCCGCGCCGCTGGCATAGAATCCGGAAACCGTGCAGCTCCAAACTCTCCTCGGCATCTATGCCGCGGTCCTCGGCCTGATCGTCGGCAGCTATCTCAACGTGCTGATCTACCGGCTGCCGCTGGGGATCTCCACCGTCTTCCCGCGCTCGCGCTGCCCGCGCTGCGGCACGGCGATTCGCGCCTACGACAACCTGCCGGTGCTCTCGTTCCTGCTGCTGCGCGGCCGTTGCCGCCAGTGCGGAGCGCGGATCTCGTGGCGCTACCCGGCGGTCGAGGCCGCCACGGCGGCGCTCTTCCTCGCCTGCTTCCTGCGCTTCGGCATCTCCCTCCAGGCGCCGGTCGCCGCCCTGTTCTGCGCCCTGATGCTGGCGCTGACGATGATCGACTACGACCACATGATCCTCCCCGACAAGCTGACCTGGCCGGGGATCGCGCTCGGCATCCTCCTCCAGCCGTTCGTCGGCTGGACCCGGCTCTGGCCAGGGCCCTGGGGCGCGGTGGCGGGCGCGGTCCTCGGCGCCGCGCTCGGCGCCGGCATCCTGCTCGCGGTCTGGATCGCCTGGTACCTCTGGCGCCACGAGGAGGGGATGGGGCTCGGCGACGTCAAGATGCTCGCCGCCATCGGCGCCTTCCTGGGTTGGAAGGGAGTGCTGGTCGCCCTCTTCCTCGGCGCCCTTTCGGGCGCGGTGGTGGGGCTGACGCTGATGGCGTTCCGCGGGCTCGACTTCAAGGCCAAGCTGCCGTTCGGCGTCTTCCTGGCGTTGGGCGGCGTGATCGCTCTCTTCGCCGGCGAGGCGCTGGTGCGGGTGTACGCCGCCTACGCGCAGCTCTCATGACGGCGCCCCCGCGGCGGCTGGGGCTGCGGCGCGAGGTGCTCATCCTCCTCCCCGTGGCCCTCCTGCTGCTGGTCGTGCTCTCCACCTTCACCCTCCTCTCCTACCGCAACGCCATCGGGCTCCTTGCCGCCGACCGCCAGCAGGAAGCGGCGCGCATGGCCGGGGTGATCGCCGACCGTCTGGCGGTCTCCTCGGGCGCCGCGGTGCCGGACCCGCTCGCCCTGCGCAGTCTGGCCCCGGCGGCGCGCGGCGTCGCCGTGCTCGACACTGCGGGAGAAGCCGTCGCCGAGCTCGGCGAGCTGCCGGCGGGAGGCCTCCTCGACCCTCTTCACGGCCGGCCGGTCACCCATCCGATCGGCGTCGGGCCGGACGACACCTCGCCCGACGCCGCGATCGGCTTCGCGCCCATGGCCGGCGTCGCCGGCATCGCCGGCCGCCGCTACGTGCGGGTGGACCTGCCGGCTGGAGTGCTGGCGCGGCAGCGCCGGGGTCTCGCCGTGCTCACCATCGCGGTGCTGTCGATCAACGCCGGCCTCGCGGTGCTGCTGCTGGTCTTCCTCCGCCACCTCCTCGTCCCCTGGGAGACGCTGCTGGCGCGAGCCCGCGAGGTCGGCGGCGCCGGCGCGGCGGGGGAGGATGAGGTCGACTTCCTCCTCGCCACCTTCGACCGCGCGCTGACGTCGCTGGCCGGCCGCCAGGCGGGCTCGGCGGAGGACGACATCGCCGCCCTCGAGCGGACCCTGTCGGCGAGCTTGCAGAGCGGCCTGCTGCTGCTCGACCGCGAGGGGCGGGTGCTGGCGCTCAACGCGGTAGGCGCGGCGCTCCTCGGCACCGAGCCGCCGGAGCCGGGAGAGCCGCTCGACCGCGTGCTCGCCGGCCAGCCCGAGCTGCTCGAGATCCTGGCGGCGGCGGTGGCCGAAGGGACCGCTCCGCAGCGGCAGGAGTGCACCGTCCACTCCGGCCGGGACGGCGCCGAGACGCTGACCGTGGGGCTCACCGTCCATCCGCTGCGGCGCGACGACGGCGAGCTGCGCGGCCTGCTCGTCCTCTTCGCCGACCTCACCGCCGCGCAGCGGCGGGCCGGGGAGGGGCGCCTCGCCGAGAGCCTGGCGCAGCTCGGCGAGATGGCCGGGGGCGTCGCCCACGAGCTGCGCAACGGCCTCGCCACCCTGCGCGGCTACCTGACGCTGATCGAGCGCCGGCCGGACGAGGATTCGATCGCCGACTTCCTCTCCGAGATCCGCGGCGAGGCCGACCACCTCGAGCGGGTGCTCCAGGACTTCCTCTCCTTCGCCCGGCCTGGCACCGCGCGGGTGCGCGAGCTCTCCCTCCTCCGCCTTCTCCAGCGCGCCGCGGCCGACCCTGCGCTCGACGGCGTGCCGGTGCGCGTCGAGGGCGAGGAAGCCGTCCTGCGCGGCGACCCCCAGCTCTTGGAGCGGGCGGTGCGCAACCTGCTGCACAACGCGGCGCAGGCCGAGCGCGAGGTGGGACGGCGGGGTCCGATCGAGGTCGCGGTCCTGCCGGTGCCGGAAGGGGTCGAGATCGCCATCGAGGACCGTGGCCCCGGGCTGCCCGAGGAGATCCGGGCGCGCCTCTTCCACCCCTTCGCCACCGGCCGCCGCGGCGGCGTCGGCCTGGGGCTGGCGCTCGCTCACCGGATCGTCGTGCTGCACGGCGGCCGCATCCGTATCGAGGACCGCCCCGGCGGAGGGACGCGAGCGATGCTCTTCTTCCCGCGCGACACAATCGTTACGATGGGTAACGAAGCGGCGCCGTCCGGAGCTTAGTGGCCGGCGTCCTGATCCACCGCCTTGTCGTTTAGTTTCTGTCGGTTACGAAGTCCTTGCAGGCGCCGGCGGGAATGGCACCCGCCTTGCTCATAGAGGAGTCCGCTATGAAAGAACCAGTGCCGGGCCGCGGTCGCCGCGGCTTCACCCTGATCGAGATGCTCGTGGTGATGGCTATCATGCTGACCCTGGTGGCGCTCGGCATTCCGGCGCTCCAGCTCGCGATGCACGAATCCAAGATCCGAGGGATCACCACCGAGGTCACCGTCCTGATGCGGCAGGCGCGCATCGACGCCATCAAGACCTCGGGGCAAGGGGTGGTGCAGATCATTCCGTCGACCGGCGCCGGCGATCCCGGGCACGTGCGGGCGTTCTCCGACCGCAACTCCAACGCCACGCTCGACGCGGGCGAGCCGGTGCTGGGAAACATCCCGCTGCCGACCGGCATCAGCTTCGTGGATTGCACCGGGAAGACCGACAAGGACTCGGTCGCGGGGTTCTTTACCGATCCCGCGAGTGGACCGAGCTTGGCGATTTTCACCAGCAGCGGCTCGCTCAAAGTGGACGAGGGTGTAACCGAAAGCGCCTTCCGTTTCGGCGACCCCTACGGCAATTTCATGGAAATCTTTGTTAAACCCGTCACCACGGCGAAGATTCAGATCCGCAAGTGCGAGGCCGGCGCCTACATCGCTAACCACGACGACAACGCGAAGGCCTGGACATGGCAGTGAGGACTCAGACGATGCCAAACCTGAAGCACCGCCCGGCGGCGTGGCGCCCCGACGCCGGCTTCTCGATCATCGAGGCGCTGATCGCCGCCGCCATCCTGCTGATCATCGCGCTCGGCCTGCTGCCGCTGTTCACCCGTTCGATCAGCGACAACGTCAGTGGCAACGACGCCAGCCAGGCGACGAACAACAGCCGGACGGAGGTCGAGGAGCTGCTACAGATGCCGTTCAACAACACGCGGATCGTGGTGCCGGACGGCTCCCTGGTCGGGCAGACCAAGGATTACTGGACGGCGGGCGACCTCACCAAGATCGGCGACGCCGACGAGGGTTGGTGGGCCGACGCCTCCGGCCACGGCACCGCGCTCTGGAACCGCACGACGGAGGTCCGCCAGTACAGCATCAGCGACCTCGACGACGGCAACCTCGACCACCCGCAGCCGGGTGGGACGCAGCCCACCTTCATCCAGCTCAAGGAGCTGACGGTGATCATCGACAACCCGAAGAAGAACGTCTTCGGCAACGGCCAGGGGATCACCCTGAAGGTCGTCAAACCCTTCTGAGGCGAACGGGACCATGAGCGAAACCAACGCAGCCTCCGCCGCCGCCGGATTCCCGCGCGCCTCGCGCCAGCGCGGCTTCACCATCATCGAGGTCACGGTCTCGCTGATCGTGACCGTCATCGTGCTGCTGGGCGTGCTGGCGCTGTTCGACTTCAGCAACAAGCTGACGCGCGTGCAGACCAACATCTCCGACATGCAGCAGTCGCTGCGGGTGGCGCAGTCCGACTCCGTGCGGCTGATCCGCATGGCCGGCCGCGGCGGTCTGCCGGTGGGCAATCTCCCCGACGGCTTTGCGATCTCGGTCCGCAACAACGTGGGGAAGAAAGTCGGCGATACGCTGACCATCGGCGACGCCGGCACGCCCGAGATCGTCCATGGCTCGGACGTGCTGAGCATCCGCGGAGTGTTCTCGACGCCGATCTATCAGATCAACTCCGCCGCGGGCACCGCGTCCTTCGACTTGAAGCCGTCCGCCGCCGCGCCGACGATGGGCACCCTGCACATCAACAGCACCACGCCGACCGGGATCCCCCAGGATCTGACGGCGATCACGGACGCCATCAAAAAGAACCGGCCGGAGGCCCTGATCCTGGTCAGCGCCCAGGGCTCCGACACCTGGGCCGTCGTCGAGCTCGATCCCGGGAATTCGGACCCCTCGAACCCGGCCGATATCAAGGTCGGCTTCAAGATCGCCGCCAACTCCTACTCGAAGTTCTCCTCCGCGGGCGCCGGGGTCTACCCCGCCACGCTCACCAGCGCGTCCTTCGTCGGCATCCTCGAGGAGTACCGGTTCTACGTTCGCCGGACGTTCGAGATCGCCGGCAACGACAAGTCCGAAATGAGCCCGAAGCTGTCGCGGGCTCGCACCTATCCGGGGACGCAGAACCCCTGGGATGGCTCGGCCGATAACTGGCAGGTGGACATCGCCGACAACATTTTCGACCTCCAGGTGGCGCTCGGCCTCGACACCGCGGCCAAGGATCCTGCCGCCGGCGCCTGCGCGGCGGGGACCATCGCCTCCGACGACGTCAACTGCGGCATCTACGAGTCGGCCGACGGCGAGGGCGACGACTGGATGTACAACGGCGAGAAGACTACCGACCCGGCGCTGTTCGCCAACTCGGACCTCTACTACATCCGGATCTCCACCCTGGCGCGCACCGACCGTCCCGATCCCAACTACACGGCGCCGACCCTGGTGCGGGTCGAGGACAACGTCTACGACACCGACGACGGGCAGAAGCTGAACACCCTGAACGTCGGCACGACTCCGCTCGACGGCACCTACGGTCTGATGTTCCGCCGCCGAATCCTGCGGACCGTGATCGACATGAGGAACCTCGGATGAAAACGCATCGTTCTCCCCATCCCGCCGAAGCGGGCAGCGCCTACGTCATCACGCTGCTCGCCCTGGTGGTGCTCACGATCCTGGCGCTGTCGCTCGCGCTGGTGACCCAGACCGAGGTTCAGGTCGGCTCCAACGAGCGGACGGTCAACCGGACTTTCTACGCCGCCGATTCCGGCCTGGGCATCGCCGCCGCCGAGGCCCTGGCGAGCGGCAAGTACACCGGCACGACGGTGATCCTCAACAAGATCTCGGTGGGCGCGGGGAGCAGCTCGGCGGCCAACGTCGCCGACCGCGTCACCATCTCGGCGCTGGTCCCCATCCAGACCGTGCGCTGCGACTGGTGCCCGGCCAACGCCAACGGCGTGCCGAAGTTCTTCAAGGTGAACCATGCCGTCACCGCCACGGCGCAGCGGATCGCCTGGAGCGGCACCGGCGATCCGCCGGCCGACGCGACGCTGCTGGGGCAGAAGACCCTGAGCGCGATGTTCGAATTCCAGCCCTGGCCGTCGCCGCCGGTCGAATCGATTCCGACCGACTCCGCCACGCTGGCCCAAGTCAAATTTTGAGATCGACGTCTTTCTGAGGAGAGGCTTATGTTGACCAGAGTCTGGTGGTTCGGCCGTTCCGCGACGGCAAACGTCCTCCTTCGCGCCGCCGGCGCGCTCGCGCTGCTGGCGCTGCTCGCCCCCCTCGCCGCGCGGGGCGACGACCGCGACCTGCTGCGGAGCTCGATCGCCGACCCCTATCTGTTCATCCTCCTCGACACGTCCGGTTCGATGAACTGGAGCCCGAAGTCGGATACCTGCACGACCGGCGACTGCTTCGTGCCGCTGCAGGCCGACGACGCGGGCTCCAAGGCCTACCAGGCCAAGCAGTCGCTCTACCAGGTGCTGACCGATCCCAGCCTGGCCAAGGTGTTCCTGGGCTTTGCGACCTACAACCAGGACCAGCTCGCCGCCGCCCAGAAGCACTGGCTGTACAAGGCGTCGGGCAACGGCGTGCAGCTCTCGGCGAGCCCTTCGGTCTTCTTTCCGGCCGCCGGCGCGCAGGAGGTCTTCGGGACCTTTGGAACCACGTCCACGACCTGGTTGTGCGATACCGGCAACAACAACAACGAGATCGGCTGCTACGCCGCCTCGCCGGCCCACCTCACCTCGTCCTGGGAGCTCACCCGAGTGCAGCGTCTGCCCAAGGGAGGCGTGGCCTTCGCCTCGACCCAGACCTTCTATATCAGCAGCAACAGCGTCACCTACAAGGTGACCTACGCGCCGAACAGCGGCTCCTACGGCGGCAACATCGCGATCAAGGCCACGGTCCTCAAGTGCAACAACGCCTCCTGCTCGAACACCACGCCGGTCGCCGGTTCCCCGGCCACGGTCAACTACACGGTGGTCAGCGACTTCATCTCCTGGGACAACGGCGACTCCGGCACGCTGAACACGACCAACCCCGAGCTCGCCTACTACACCAGCGTCGCCGTCGACACCATCGCCAACAACACCTGCAACGGCTGGGATCCGAACACCGACACCACCTCCGACAACTATCCCACCACCGCGGGCTATGACCTCCGCTTCCCGACCGACAGCTCGGACACCCGCGGCGGCGGGGGAGCGTCGGGTCCGTTCAGCATCGGCGACGTCATCCCCCTCGACTGGAAGACGGACCACAAGGTCGACATCCTGAAACGGCTGGCTCCAAACTACGTCGACAGCAGCACGGTGCCGGACTTCCGCATCGCGACCTACCTGAAAGACAGCCGCTCGGGCTCCGACACCTTCCTGAAGCTCAAGGACGAGAACAAGCGTCCGATCATCGCGACCGGCTCGACGCCGCTCGGCGCCGCCGTCAAGCAGTTCCGCACCTGGTACAGCGGCTGCTCGAACGACACCTGCGGCTCGGTCGGCGGCTGGGCCAACGTCGCGGGCGCGCAGGACAGCTCCTTCGAGTGCCGCCAGAAGTACCTGCTCATCCTCACGGACGGCGACGAGACCTGCGGCGGCGACCCCTGCAAGTACACCAAGCTGCTCAAGGATCAGTACGGCGTGACGACCTTCGTCGTGGCCTTCGGCGTCACCGCGACGCCGGGCAACACGTTGAGCTGCATGGCGGACGCCAACCACATCTTCTATCCGCAGACCAAGGACGACCTGGTCGCGGCTCTGCAGTCCGTACTCGGCGCGATCAAGGAGCAGGCGAGCACCTTCGCTTCCGCCGCCGTGCCCTCGGTGCAGGCCGAGGTCGCCGACCGCATCTATCTGTCCAGCTTCACGCCGCTCAACAACGCCTCCGTCTGGGACGGCCATCTCGACGGCTTCCTGAAGCCGCTCCCCTTGGCCGACGGCAAGCCGGACCGCACGAAGGTCCCCCACTGTGACGCGCCCGGCGGTACGGTGCGGTCGAGCTGCTGGCTCTGGGATGCCGGCGCGGCGATCCACGATCAGGCTCCCCAGAAGGCCGACCTCGCCGCGTCGGTCGACACCAGCACCCTCCGCCTCGGTCTCGCCGACACGCAGCGGCGGGTCTTCTACGCCCAGGCCGGAACCATCGGCACCCTGCCGTCGAAGCTGCAACTGTTCGCGCCGCCGGCCGGCGATCCGAAGTCCAATCCGACTCCCGCCTGGAGCGACCTCCTCAACGGCCTGAAGATCGCGCTCCCGGTGACGGCGGCGGATTCGACCGCGGCCAAGACGCGGGTCAGCAACATCATCGCCAAGACGATGGAGATCAAGACGGCGACGATCACCACGCCGGGGGAGCCGGACATGAACATCGAGTACGTCCTCGGCGACGTCTTCCATGCCGATCCCGTGCTCGTCGACCGCCCCAACGATTTCACTTTCTACTCCTCGAACCTGTACGCCAAGGCCGGAGCCACCGACTGCACCAGCAACCCTGGCTACCAGTGCTTCGCGCAGCAGCAGCGCCGGCGCCGCAAGATGCTGCTGGTCGGCACCAACGACGGGCAGCTCCACGCCATCGACGCCGGCTACTGGAACCAGACGTCGCAGATCTTCACCGACGGCACCGGCAAGGAGATCTTCTCCTACATCCCGCGGCTCGCCCTGCCGATCGTGCGCGATCAGGCGGAGAAGGGGCGCGAGATCTTCGGCGTCGACGGCACGCCGCGGGTGGAGGACGTGTTCCTCGATCCCAACCACGTCAGCACGCCGGACCCGACCAAGCGAGAGTGGCGCACCGTGGCCATCGGCGGCTTCCGTGAGGGAGGGGGCATCGACGGCGGCGGCCGGATGGGCGATTTCGTCAGCGGCTATTACGCCCTCGACGTGACCCACCCCGACACGCTCGACGCGAGCAACAACCCGACCGAGCAGACCGTGCCGAGCTGTATCGCGACCGACAACAGCGTCGTCGGCGGTTGCGGCACGCTGCCGTTCCCGGCCGTCCTCTGGGAGTTCACCGACTCCGTAGGCACCTCGCAACTGGATGAGGACCACAACGGCTATGTGGATCTCGGACAGACCTGGTCGGTGCCGACGGTCGGCCGCATCAAGGTGGTCGAGAGCGGCAAGGTGGTGGACAAGTTCGTCGCCGTCTTCGGCGGCGGCATGGACGCCGACAACAAGACCAGCCCCAAGCGCGGCAACTGGATCTACATCGTGGACATCGAGACCGGCCAGGCGATCTACAAGCACCTGCTCGTGGGCGCCGCCCCGTCGGACGTCGCCGCGCTGGACGTCAACCTCGACGGCTACCTGGATACGATCTACATCGGCACCATCTCCGGCTTCCTCTACAAGATGGACATCAGCTCGCCGGGGACGCTGCAGGACGTCACGATCAGCACCAACCAGGCCCTGCCGGCGCTCGCCGCCGCCACCACCGTGAAGCGGATCACCGATACGTCGTGGGATCCGTTCGCGATCTTCGACACGCAGAACCGGCCGATCTACTTCGCGCCCACCCTCTTCTACGTCTCCCGGCTGAGCCGCTTCGCCCTCGCCTTCGGCACCGGCGACCGCGAGAGCCTCTGGAACCTGGACGGCCAGACCGGCCGGTTCTACCTGATCATCGACGACGGCTTCGTGACCGGGATGACGCCCAAGACCGAAGCGGACTACGAGACGATCGACAGCGCCTCGAGCGACGTCAACAGTGCCTTCGACTTCGTGTTGAACCCCAATCCGGGCAAGAGCCGCGGCTGGGTGCTGCAACTGCCGGCCAACGAGCGGGTGATCACCCAGAGCTTCGGCCTTTCCGGGGTCGTCATCTTCTCCGGCTTCCAGCCGCAGGACATCGGCACCGATCCGGCGGCCGTCTGCGCCCGGGGCGGCAGCAGCCACATCTACGTGGTCTACTCCAACAACGCCAACTCGGTCATGCAGATCGGCGGCACCTCGACGCGCTTCCGGGTGGTGCCCAAGTTCGTCACCAATCCCTACGTCGAGCAGGGCGCGACGAAGAACACCCCGCCCGCCGCCGGCGGCTCCGGCGGTTCGGGGTCGGGCGGCTCGGGCTCCGGCACTCCCAACTCGGAGCAGCTCGACGCCACGCAGCAAGAGATCCTGCAGCAGCTCAAGAAGTTCTTCCCCAAGGGGACGAAGTTCGCCAACTACTGGATCAGCGTGAGCGGAATCCGCTCCGATACGGGCTACGAGCGCTATGCGACCATTCCAGTTGGTATCATCGAGAGGAACTGGAAGGAGTTCTGATGAAAAACCGGCTCGGAATCGTCCGTGGAATCGTTCTCGCCCTGCTGGCCGTGGGTGTCGCCTCCCTGCCGGCGCGCGCCGACTGGCTGGTGACGCGGGAGGGTGGGCGGGTGGAGACGAAGGGCCCCTGGCAGGTCAAGGGGAAGCTGCTGGTCTTCACCCGCGCCGACGACGGCGCGCTCGCCTCCCTGCGGACCGCGGAGGTGGACCTCGACGCGAGCGCCAAGGCGACCGCCGACGCCAAGGTGCAGGCGGCGGCGCCGGCGCCGGTCGTAGCGCCGCAGAAGAAGATCGCGTCGCTGACCGACAAGGACTTCCGTAAGCCGGTGCCGGTCGACGCCAACGGCAAGCCGGTGGAGGGGCCGCCCGCCAAGACGGGTCCCCTGGTCGTCAGCGACTGGAAGAAGCTGGATCGCCCCAGCGGCGACGGCATCGCCGTCGAGGGAACGGTGCACAACTCGACCGGCGACATGATGGTCAACGCGTCGATCGAGGTCCAGCTCTACAACGAGGCTGGGGACCGGGTCGGCACCGCTCCCGGGCTGCTGACCTCGACCTCAGTCCAGCCGGACGGCTCGGTGCAGTTCCACGCCAACTTCCCGGGCGTCTTCACCTTCGCCACCGCCAAGTTCGCCGTCAACGGGCTGCCGCTCAACATGAACCCCGCCACGGACAAGGACAAGGCGCCGGACGCCGCCGCGCCCGAGCCGAAGCCGCAGCCGGAGCCCCCACCCCCGGCGGACGATCAGCCGCCTCCCGCGTAAGCGAGGCTCCGGGCTCAAGACTCCCGGTATTTCGGTATCCCCTCGAGATCGTGCTCCCTCACCTTGCGGAGCACGGTCCGGTAGCTCATGCCGAGGATCTCCGCCGCCTGCCTTTTATCCCCGGTCGCCTCGATCAGCGCCTGCCGGATTCGCTCCCGCTCCCCCGACGCGGCGAGAGGGTGCAGCAGCGGCCGCAGATCGGCGGCGCGGAGGAGGCCCCCTTCGGCCAGGATCACCGCTCGTTCGAGGACGTTCGCCAGCTCGCGGACATTGCCAGGCCAGGGCTCGGCGGTCAGCAGATCGGCCGCCGCGTCCTCGAGGCGCGGCGGCGGCTCGACGCGATGCCGGCGGGCGATCTCCTGGAGCAGGTGGCGGGCGAGGAGCGGGATGTCGCTCGCCCGGTCGCGCAACGGCGGCAGCTCGATGGGGAAGACGTTCAGCCGGAAGAAGAGGTCGGAGCGCAGCTCGCCGTCGTCCACCATGGCCGCGAGGTCGCGGTTGGTGGCGGCGACCAGCCGCACGTCGGCGTGGATCGTCCGCCCGCCGCCCACGCGCTCGAAGGTCCGCTCATCGAGCGCCCGCAGCACCTTGCCCTGTACCGCCAGCGGCAGCTCGCCGATCTCGTCGAGGAACAGCGTCCCCCCTTCGGCAGCCTCGAACCGGCCTGACTGCCGGCGATCGGCGCCGGTGAAGGCCCCCTTCTCGTGGCCGAACAGCTCGTTTTCGATCAGCGTCTCCGGAATGGCGGCGCAGTTCAGGGCGACGCAGGGTCTGGCCCGCCGCGGCGAGAGCGCGTGGATCGCCCGCGCGAAGAGCTCCTTGCCGGTGCCGCTCTCGCCGGTGAGCAGCACCGTGCTCTCGGTGGGGCCGACCCTTTGCAGCAGCCTGATCGCGGCGCGCAGTTTGGGATGGGCGCCGACGATGGCCGGCGCTCCAGGGACCCGGAAGACCGCGGCGTCGTCGCGCTCGCCGATCGCGCGCTCGATCAGCCGCGCGAGGTCGTCGATCTCGAACGGCTTCTCCAGGAAGTCGTAGGCGCCGAGCTTCATCGCCTCGACCGCGGTGCCCACCGTGCCGTAGCCGGTAAGCACCACGACCGGCACCCGCGGCTGAGCCGCCCGGCTCGCCTCCAGCACCTCGATGCCCGAGAGGTCGGGGAGCTTCAGGTCGGTCAGCACGAAGTCGAACGGGCGCTCCGCGAGCAGCCGCAGCGCCGAGCTCCCATCCGCCGCCGCCGCCACCTCGTACCCGTCCTGGCCGAGCGCGAGCTCCAGCATGCGGCGCAGGGAGTCGCGGTCCTCGACGATCAGGATGCGGCCCTTAGGCATTTTGGATGGCGGATTGAACCGCGGCGATGAGGCGATCGTCGTCCTCGGGGGCGATGGTCCTCAGATCCAGATGGAGAAGCCCCTGGCGGAGATAGCCGACGACCGGCGGGTCCCCCTGGCGGAGGCGAGTGAGCAGGGCGTCGTTTCCGGGCAGCGCCAGGGCCTCGCCGGGAATGGGAACCTCCGGGGCCGAGCCGCCGCCCAGGAACGCCTCGGCGGGAACGATCCCGGCGCCGGTCGCCGCGGCGGCCCTCTCCAGGCGGGCGCGGTGGGCGTCGGAGTCCGGCCAGAGGCGGTCGAGCGGCAGCGGGGAGCCGGCGAGATGGAGCCGGAGCACCCCTTCGAGCGCGGCGAGCGCGGTCCGGTCGGGGCGCAGGGCGCGGTAGAGCGGATGGCGGCGGCAGCGCTCGATCAACGGCGCGCGGCCGGCGAGGAGGCCGGCCTGGGGTCCGCCGAGCAGCTTGTCGCCGCTGCCGGTGACGAGGTCGCAGCCGGCGGCGACGAGCTCGGCGAGGCTGGGATGGCCTACGAGCTGCGGCGCCGCGTGCGGGCGGAGCAGGCCGCTCCCCTCGTCCACCAGCACCGGTATGCCGGTCCGCGCCCCGAGCTCCGCGAGCTGCCGGGGCTCGACCGCGGCGACGAAGCCGGTCTGCCGGAAGTTGCTGGGAAAGACCTTGAGCAGGAGCGCCGTCTCCCCGCCGATCGCCGCCTCGTAATCCGCGAGGCGCGTGCGGTTGGTCGCTCCCACCTCCACCAGACGGGCGCCGGCGGCGGCCATGATCTCCGGGATGCGGAACGAGCCGCCGATCTCCACCAGCTCGCCGCGCGACACCACCACCTCGCGCCCCTTCGCCAGCGCCGCCAGCGCGATCACCAGCGCCGCCGCGTTGTTGTTGACCACCAGGGCCGCCTCGGCGCCGGTGAGCGCCGTCAGCAGCCGCTCGGCGCGGCCGTTGCGCTGCCCGCGGCGGCCGGTGTCGAGGTCGATCTCGAGGTCGCAGTAGGCGTCGAGGAGCGGCGCGAGGCTCCGCGCCACGGCTTCCGGCAGCGGCGCGCGGCCGAGGTTGGTGTGGAGGAAGATGCCGGTGGCGTTGAGCACCCGCCGCAGCGGATGGCCGAGCAGCGACTCGACGCGCTCGGCGATGCGGTCGGGAAGACCGTCCAGGGCGCCCTTGAGATCGTCGCCGCCGGGGGTGGGATCGGCGGCGAGCCGGCGCCGCAAATCGTCGACTTCGCGCTGAGCTTGGACCCTTATGGGACCTCGCCCGTATAATGGGATGAGGTTTGCCACCGCCGGATGGCTGAGCAGCCGGTCGACCGACGGCAATTCACGCCGGGCGTCGAAAGAGTTGGAGCTTTTCATGAGTCAGGCCCCGAACAGTATGTCCCCGAACAGTCGCAGGCTGCGGGCATTCTAGGAGATCCGTGGACCCCAAGCGAAATCTGCACGGCGGCGGCATCCTCAATCCGCAGGGACTTCCCTCCCAGGCGGGCCGGCCGGGCGCGCCCGGGCGTCCCGGGCTCGGCGCGCCGGCCTCCCAGGCGCCGGGGCGGCGGCAGGCTTCGGCGCTGAGCGAGGGGCTCGACCAGCTCAACCGGGACGTCCAGCAGCTCCGCGTCGACTTCGAGCGCTTCTTCAACGGCGCCCTCCCCTTCCCGCCGGAGGAGTTGCGGGGGCGCGTCCAGACGCAGATCCGCAATCTGCGCACCCTGACCAGCTCCGCCACCGCCGTGGAGTCCTTCCGCCTGAGCGATCTCGAAGCTCGCTTCAACAGCTACAACGAGCTTTTCAACCGCCGCCTGCGCGACATCGAGGAGGGGCGCCAGCCGGCCGGCCGCCAAGCGCCGCCGCCGCCGGCTCCCCGGCGCTACGATCCAGCGCAGGGGGTGGTCTTCGGCGACCGCGTCGATCCCGAGGCGGCCGAAGCGCTGTACCAGGGCCTCGTCTCCGCCCCGGGGGACACCCCCCGATTCGATCTCGACAGTTTCCAGACCTATCTTGCGCGGCAGGTGAGCGCCATTCGGGAGAAGACCGGCTGCGCGGCTGTGCAGTTCCGGCTGGCGACCGAGGACGGCAAGGTCAAGCTCAAAGCCCGCCCCGTAGTCACCCCCTAGGGCTCCCAGAAGGAGAATATCCGTGCGTAGAAGCAGCTCCAGATTCCTCATTTCGTTGCTCGTCGCCCTCATCGTGGCCGTGGTGGCGATCGCCGCGCTGGCGGCGGTGCCGCCGAAGAACCTCGCCAAGGCGATCGATGCCCAGCGCAAGCTGGTCAACGAGCATCCCCAGGATCCGGCGGTGTACAACGACCTCGGCAACCTGCTGATGCTCGTTCCCCAGACCGCGGACGCCGAGGCGGCTTATCGCAAGGCGATCGAGCTCGATCCCAACAAGGCCTCGGCCCAGTTCAACCTCGGCCTGCTGTTGCAGCAGAGGGGGGAGCTTCGCGACGCGGAGGATCTCTACCACCGCGCGCTCAAGGCCGATCCCAACCACGCCTGGGCGTCGTACCAGCTCGGCGCGATCCAGGAGGCCCGCGGTCAGAGGTCGAAGGCGATCGACTCCTATGCCCGGGCGTTCGCCCTCGACCCCCAGCTCGCCTTCCCCGAGGTCAATCCGCACATCGTCGACAACAAGCTGGTGACGCAGGCGATGCTGCGCGCCTACCGGAACGACTTCGGCAACAACCCGCAGGTCCCCAAGATGTACGACGACGGGGCGCGGATCGCTTCCATGCTGGTGCCTCGTCCGGAGGAGACCAAGGATCAGATGGCGGCAGGCCAGCCGCAGACGCCCGCCGCGGCGCCGGGACGGCAGCCGCTGGCGAGCCAGAGGCCGGCGCCCATCGGGGCGGCGGCGGCGGCCGGCGGGACCACCGTGCTGCGGGAGCAGGACCTCCGCAGCGCGCCCGGGGCCGCCTCTCGTGGGGCCGGTGTCGGAGGCCGCCCGGCGCCTATCGTCCCGGGCCAGCCGGGAGTGCGCCAGTGGAACCGTCCGGAGCCGACCGTTCAGGAAGTTCCCGGTGGTGGCGGGGACGAGGACGGCGCTCAGCCCGCGCCGGTGCTCAACCCTCCGCCCGGCAACGTCTACTACCGTCCAGGCGTCCAGAGCACGGGCCGGTTGAACCTGCAGGTCGCGCCGGTGCAGGGGGCCCGCCGGTAAAGGGGCTCCGCGGCGGCGTGGCGCCCGCTAGACGTTGAAGCGGAAGTGAGCCACGTCGCCGTCCTTCATCACGTACTCCTTCCCTTCCAGGCGGAGCACGCCGGCATCGCGGCAGGCGGCCATGGTCTTCAGACGGATCAGGTCGTCGCAGTGCACGACCTCGGCGCGGATGAAGCCGCGCTCGATGTCGGAGTGGATGCTGCCGGCGGCCTCGCGGGCGCGGGAGCCGCGGCGGATCGTCCATGCCCGCACCTCGTCCTCGCCGACGGTGAAGAAGGAGATCACCCCCAGCAGCTCGTAGCTCGCCCGGGTCACCCGGTCGATGCTCGGCTCGGAGAGGCCGAGGTCGGTCAGGAAGTCCTTCTGCTCCTCGGGCGAGAGGGTGCTGATCTCCTGCTCGATCGGCGCGCTCACGGTGACCGCCCGCACCGCCGGCCGGGGCGCCACGCCGAACGCTTCGGGCGCGTCGGCGGCCCGCGCCTCGTCGGCGTTGATCACGATCAGCATCGGCTTGGCCGAGAGGAGCTGGAAGCCGCGGAGGCGCTTCTCGTCCTCGGGATCGAGCTCGACCTCGCGCAGCGGCTTCTCGGACTCGAGGGCCGGCAGCACGATCTCGGTCAGGAGCTGCCGCTCGCGTACCTCCTCCGGGTTCAGGCCCCGCTTGGTGGCCTTCTCCAGCTTCTCGATCCGCGTCTCGACGATCGTGTGGTCGGCGAGGATCAGCTCGAGGTCGACGGTGCCGACGTCGCGGGCCGCGTCGACGCTCCCCTCCGGGTGGAGGATCTCGGGATCGTCGAACGCCCGCACCACATGGACCAGTGCGTCGACCATCTTGAGCTTCGCGAGGTCGAGGCTCTCGGCGCTCTCCCCCCGCGTGATGCCGGGGATGTCCACGTACTGCACCGTCGCCGGCACGTAGCGCTTGGGGTTGAACAGGTCGCGGAGCGCCGCGAGGCGGCCATCCCGGACCTGCGCCGTCCCCATGTTGGTCTGGCTGGAGGTGGCGTACTTGTCCGTCACCTGGTGGGAGGTGGTCAGGGTATTGAAGAGCGTCGTCTTTCCCGACTTCGGGAAACCGAGGATGCCGAGTTGCACGGGGTAGTCCCTCCGGAAGGGCCGCTCAGGGCCGGCGGCAGGTTATCCGTCCCTGGCCGGGAGGTCAATCTCGAACGCCGTCAGTCTTCGAGCGTCCGCCCCTTGGTCTCGATCGCCCAGGGGAGGAGGAGGAGGCCGGCGAGCGGCACGAAACCGACGTAGAAGAGGGCTTTCAGAGCGCTGGTGAGCGAGTTGGCGCCCTGCGCCGCGATGCTTCCCACCAGGATCGGTCCGGCCGCCGCGATCACCCGGCCGATGTTGTAGCAGAAGCCGGCGCCGGTGGCGCGCAGCCGCGTGGGGAAGAGCTCCGGCAGGTAGTAGGTGAAGCTGCCGAAGACCCCGAAGACGGTGAGGCCGATCAGGAAGTACATTGCGAGCCGCGTCTCCGGCGGCAGGTCGAAGCCGAACGTGCAGAGCATGGCCACGCCTGAGCCGAGGAAGTAGACGAAGTACATCGTCTTCCGCCCCAGGTACTTGGCGGCGGGAATGGTGAGCAGCGTGCCGATCAGCCCGCCGAGATTGAAGTAGTTGGTGACCATCTTCTTCCACCCCTCGACGAGCGCCAGGGTGGCGGTGCGGTCCAGGTTCCGCAGCTTGGCGGTGGCCTGGGCGAGGCCGGTCGAGACCACTGGGATGAACGCGTTGCTGCTCCACCACGTGATGAGGGCGATCACGGCCATGGCGAATCCGGAGAGGGTGATGGCGCGGTAGCGCGGGGAGAACAGCTCGGCGAGGCGCGGCGGCGGCGCGGAAGAGGCGGCCGACTTCCAGCGCTCCGGCTCACGGATGAAGGCGCGCACGATGAAGGCGGCCGCCGCCGGGATCAGCCCGGCGAGGAAGACGTAGCGCCAGGAGGTCTCGGGGTTGCCCTTCCAGAAGACGCCGGCGATCTGGAAGTTCACGAAGGTGGCGAGGAACAGCCCCGCCGGCGCCGAGGTGTAGAGGAGGCCGCCGGCCTCCACCCGCCGGTGCTCCGGCACCACCTCCGCGACCATCGACGCCCCGGCCGCCCACTCGCCGCCGATCCCCAGGCTGGCGATGACGCGGCAGAGCCCCAGCACCCAGAGGTTGGGGGCGAAGGCGCAGGCCGCGGTGCCGAGCGCGTAGAGCAGCATGGTGAGCAGCAGCGTGCGGGTGCGCCCGATGCGATCCGCGACCTGGCCGAACAGGATGCCGCCGACCGCCCATCCCACGAGCAGCACCGAAGTGAGGATCCCCGTCCACTGCAGCGTCGCCGCCTTGGCCTCCGGCGAGCCGATGGTGAGGCCCAGCAGGGTCGGCACGCAGTTCGGCGCTACGAAGTTGAACAGCAGGCCGTCGAAGATGTCGAAGCCCCACCCCAGCCAGGCGGCGAACAGCACCGTCCACTGGTAGGCGTTCATGTCGAGGACGCGGCGTCCGCCGCCCACCGTCGCCGTTTGGGGGTTCATGGGTTGGCGATGATAGCAGGGGAGGGTAGCGCTGTGCAGCCGCGCCGGCTGCTGGCTAGCCGATCTCCCAGGGTTTTGGTGTCATCTGACCCAGGTCCCTGGAGCCATGGAGAACGGTGAGGATCTGAATTCGATCGGTCCTCAGGCGATAGACGATGCGGTAACTCTGAAACAACAACTCCCGGATTCCCTCGGTCTCAAGAGACTCCGGGACCTTTCGGCCTCTTTCTGGAAAGGTCTCCAGCTTTTCAACAGCCTCGATGATCCGGCCGGTGAATTGGTCCGCGTAATGCTCCGAATCCCGGGCGATGTAGTCGCGGATCGCAGCGAGGTCAATGATCGCGGGCTCCGTCCATTCGATCTTCATCGGGAGAGGAATCTCTTCTTCACTTCCTCATGCGGAACCACACGTCCCTCGTCAGCCGCCTGGATCCCTGCGTCGATCTTCTGGCGCACATAGAACTCGTAGATCATATCGCTCCAGGTCGCATGATCTGGAAGGCTGTCGATGAGCGCCCGAGCGTCTTCTTTCGCGGTCTTCATAGTTCCTCCGATCAACGGATTGTATCCTCGGGTCGAGGGCCGTGCCACAATCACCCTGCCATGGCCGCCCCCGTCTCCCTGCCGATCCCTGTTCCGGTCGCCGTTTCTGGCGACGAGCCCTCCCGCGCCCGCCCCTCGCTGTTCGCCCGCGTGCCGCCGGGAGGCACCACCGATCCGGACGAGATCCTCGGCCGCTTCATCGACTGGGCGAGCGAGGCGGGGTTCGAGCTCTATCCGGCGCAGGAGGAGGCGCTGCTGGAGATCATGGCCGGCAAGCACGTCATCCTCAACACGCCGACCGGCTCCGGCAAGTCGCTCGTCGCCCTCGGGCTCCATTTCAAGGGGCTGTGCGAGGGGAGGACCTCGTTCTACACCAGCCCGATCAAGGCGCTGGCCTCCGAGAAGTTCTTCTCCCTCTGCGACGACCTCGGCCCCGAGAACGTCGGCATGCTCACCGGCGACGCCTCGATCAATCCGGACGCGCCGGTGATCTGCTGCACCGCCGAGGTGCTCTCCAACCGCGCCCTGCGCGAGGGCGAGCGGCTCGACGCCCCCTACGTGGTGATGGACGAGTTCCATTACTACTCGGACCCCGAGCGGGGCGTCGCCTGGCAGATCCCGCTGATCACGCTCCCGCGCACCCGCTTCCTGCTGATGTCCGCCACCCTCGGCGACATCTCGGGCATCGCCGACCACATCCAGGAGCGCACCGGGATCGAGGTCGCCCTCGTCAGCTCCGAGCACCGTCCGGTGCCGCTCGACTTCGAATACCGCGAGACGCCGCTCCACGAGACGATCGAGGTGCTCATCGCCGCGGCCAAGGCGCCGATCTACATCGTCAACTTCACCCAGCGCGAGTGCGCCGAGCTGGCCCAGGCGCTCACCAGCGCGCAGATCTCCAACCGTGAGGAGCGCGAGCGGATCCGCGAGGCGGTCGGCGACTTCCGCTTCGACACCCCCTACGGCAAGGAGTGCAAGCGTTTTCTCTCGTTCGGCATCGGCGTCCATCACGCCGGGTTGCTGCCGAAGTACCGGCTGCTCACCGAGCAGCTCTCCCAGCAGGGTCTGCTGCGCGTCATCTGCGGCACGGACACTCTGGGCGTCGGGGTCAACATCCCCATCCGTACCGTGCTGTTCACCAAGCTGGCGAAGTTCGGCGGCGTGAAGACCTCCATCCTCTCCGTGCGCGATTTCAAGCAGATCGCCGGCCGCGCCGGCCGCAAGGGGTTCGACACCCAGGGGAGCGTGGTCGCCCAGGCGCCGGAGCACATCATCGAGAAGCGCAAGAACGAACGGAGCGGCAACAAGAAGGTCGTCAAGGGCCCGGCCAAGGGGGAGGTCTCCTGGAACAAGGAGACCTTCGAGAAGCTGATCGAGCGGCCGCCGGAGACGCTCAAGTCCCGCTTCCGCATCACCCACGGCATGGTGCTCAATCTCCTCCAGCGCGACGCCGAGCTGGACGATCCCAACCTCCGCAATTTCGACTCGCTGCGCGACCTCATCCGCCGCAGCCACGAGGAGGAGGGGTCCAAGGCGCGCCTGCTCTCGCAGGCCGCGGTGCTGGTGCGCTCGCTCTACCGCGCCGGCATCATCGTGATGAAGCGCGACGCGCAGACGAGCTATCTCTGGGCCGTGGTGGCCGAGGACCTCCAGTGGGACTTCTCGCTCCACCAGGCGCTCTCGCTCTACCTGGTCGAGACGATCCCCCAGATCGAGCCGGAGTCCGAGACCTACGTGCCCGACCTGATCACGATCGTCGAGTCGATCCTGGAGAATCCGGACATCGTGTTGCGCAAGCAGGTCGACAAGCTCAAGGGAGAGCTGGTGGCGCAGCTCAAGGCGGAGGGGGTCGAGTACGAGGCGCGGATGGAGAAGCTGGAGGAGGTCACCCATCCGAAGCCGCTCTCGGACTTCATCTACGGCACCTTCAACCGCTTCCGCGGCAATCACCCCTGGGTCGGCGGCGAGGACATCAAGCCGAAGTCGATCGGCCGCGAGATGTTCGAGGGGTACATGAGCTTCGCGGACTACGTGAAGCGCTACAGCCTGCAACGCAGCGAAGGGGTGCTCCTGCGCTACCTCTCGCAGCTCTACAAGACGCTCGACCAGACCGTCCCCGAGATGTCGAAGACGGAAGGGGTGTGGGACGCCCTGGGCTTCTTCCGCGCCCTCGTCGAGACGACCGACTCCAGCCTGCTCGAGGAGTGGCAGGGGCTGCTCCATCCCGAGATCCTGCTCCAGACCAAGGAGCGCAAGACCGCCCGCGAGATCCTCTGGCTGGAGGAGCTGCTCGCCGATCCGAAGACCTTCGCCGCCCGCGTCCGCGCCGAGATGCACCTCCTCGTCCGCGCCCTCTCGCTCAAGGAATGGGACGAGGCGCCCAACCTCGTCAAGCACGATCCGGACGACCCCCAGACCCAATGGGACCCCGAGCGCTTCGAATCCACGATGGCCCCCTTCCTCGCGGAGTACGGCGAGCTCCCCTTCACCCCCGAATCCCGCCGCCATCACTGGACCCAGATCAAAAAGACCGGCGACCGCGAATGGGAGGTCACCCAAACCCTCCTCGATCCCCAGGGAGACAACCTCTGGGCCATCCAGGGCACGATCGACCTCCGCAATCCCGACGAAGCGGACGGGCCGATCGTGCGGGTGGGCCGGATCGGGAGTTAAGCCAGCAGATCAGAGAATCTTAAGCAGCTCCATCCATGACCATCCTGGTTGGTTGGCAACCAACGCCGCCACCGACTGGGGCCGTCTTTAAAGCATTTTGGATGGCGAGAATTCCTATAGGGCTCTTCAGCAGGGATCCATAAGCTTCAGGGTGATCAACGGCACCGGAGCCCAGACTTGGTACCGATAAATCTGAAATTGTGATTTCAACAGGCACCCCTTCTTGTAATTTGAGTGTCAGGCTCTCAAGTACCTTGGCGTGACTCGTATCATCGAGACCAAACAATCCAAAGGTAACTTCTTTGCCGCTGAACTCCAATGCCCACAATACCTCTGTGGCAGGACGCGGTCCGGAGCAAGACGCCTCGCCTTTGGAGATCTTCATCAAGGCACTCACCGGTCTCTGGCTAGGGGCCGAGAGGCAGGTGTTATCAATGACATCAGATTCGTACCCCGCGTCCTTGATGCTTGCGATGGAATCGAGATTCTGTGTTTTGAAGTCAGTCGTCGATTGCGTCAATAGAACAAGCCATCGCTGGGCGAGAGGCCAAGCTCCCAAGAAATCTCCGTTCCCTGCAGGAATTGCTTGGGCAGACTCTCCTCCGCTTGAATGATCAGATACATTGAAGGTCAGAGTGGGGAAGTGTGGGTCGGAGCGAATCGCCTTTTGCACATCGGGCATTACAACGTAGAGCTGAGTTGCCTTTGAGATGTCAAGCTTGTCGCTGACGAAGGCGCACATTCCGATGAAGCGAACCCAAAGCGTTGCCATAATTCCTCCTTTTTAGCTGGATGAGCCCTGAATGACCTCGAACGCCGCCCAGATCCTTGGGCTTATGTGCTTCTGCTGAAGCCGGATCTGAGTCTCATGGAGGGCTTGGTTGACCGGAAGGCCATTGGCGATGAAGCCATGGAACATTGTCAAGAACTGCAGGCTCTTTGTGTCGTCGACATCCCATAGGCTGGCGACCACGGCCGGCACGCCTGCCGCGATGAAGGGGCGGGCCAGGCTCAGGGCGCCCTCGCCCAAGGAGATGCGCGCCTTGGCTGTGCTGCACGCCGCCAAGACGACCAGTCGGGTCTTTGGGAAAAGGTGCCCACCAATCTCTTGACTTAGCAGAGCGCCATCTCCGGAGTCGGAATCTCCCGCGAAGACGAGTTGCGACAGCAGCGGAAATTCTTCATTGGAAATGGCATGACCGGAAAAGTGAACGATCTCATATAGCCCCGCATTGTCGAGGAAAGCTCTTTTTGTTGCGTCCTTGCCGAGCAGGATTTTGGAATCCGAGTAAATCGCTGCAATCTGTTTCGCTTCGGACTCGGAGCCGGGCAATGCCGGGAGGTGAGAGAATCGATTCCTGTCGATATCGGGATTACCCATGACCAGGGTGTGATTTCCAGAATGGCTGCTAAAGGTGGTGCCGTTCTCCAGGCTATGTTCAAAGAGTGACAGGCTGGGACTGATCGCAATCGCGTGCTCCTGTGCAAGGTAGGATGCTTCCGGGTAAGGTAGGAGAGCGGCGAACGGAATTCTGTTTAAGAACTTATCGGGTACGATGACCAGACTCGTGCCCGGTTCCAGATTTTTTCCCAAAGGCTCAATCAGGGCCTTGTAGAGTCTGAAAGCAGGCCCACTGAAATCCTGCCCAGAGATATCGGATTCCATCGCGCGAACGATTGCCGCCGAATCGTTTTGCAGCTCGTTGATCCGAATGCCCCATTGAGAGAAGCTGACGCTGTCCCGTGAGATCGTCCAGGCGAGGATCTCGTCCCTCAAGACGACGTAATAGAGGATCTTCAGGCCGCTCGGCAGTCGTTTGCGGATGGCGTATACGTCGGGTGAGGGAAAGCTGGTCGCGGAATGGCTGGATAGGGTATCGAGCAACTCGCGTGCGCGGGCACGTTCGGAAAATTCCAGGGCCCTTCTGGGATCGTGGCGCACATCGGCTTGGAGAGCAATCATGTCGTCGAAGACCTCGCGCGCTTTATCGAAGTACGAAATCCGGAGCTGCTCCTCAGGAATCGACCGACGGCGCTGCTCAAAGGCTCGAATCCCAGCCTGGAAGTCGTTCTCAGCCCGATCAGATTCTCCCTGTGCCAAATAGGCACGCCCTCTTGCCAGGTAGAGCGGAGTCGCGTCGGTCTTCATATCGCTTAGAACGCGATCTTCCAGAGCAGTGGTCAGGTCATCGATGGCCCGTTTGGGTTCGCTCTGCTGCAGCACCTCTCCTCTTGCTGTCAGGAACTGCGCCTCCAGGAGTTGGTGCATGGGAGGATCCTTGATCCTGTTCAACCAGTCTTCCGCGGCTTCGAGATTCCGCAAGGCTTCCGGCTGATTCGCCAACTCTTGGTAGGCTAACGCACGCGCTACAAGGGCCTCGCTGACGATAGCGGGCTTACCTTCCTGAGTCGCCGTTCCCACCGCTTCGTCTAAGAATGCGACCGACGTGGGGAGCTGTTCCAGGCTGTGAGCGGTCTCGGCTGCGACCTTGAGGGCCGATTCCACCCAGCGGCTCTTGAGGATTTGAGGGGTCAAGCTTAGGGCCTGGTATAAGTCCGCAATAGCTCGCGAAGGATCTCCGAGGAGGAGAAGGTTGTTCGAGATCAAAAGGTGAAGAGTCGCTGTATTCTGTGGTTGGCGAGTTGTCTCGAAAGTTGCCAGGGCGTGCCTGAAACGGTTAACGGATAAATCCAGGTACCCTTTCTCGTAGAAGATCCAACCCTCCATCCAATCTCTATGAGCCCTTAGGATCGGATGTTCACCTTCTAATCCTAGGCGATCGAGTTGTACTAAGGCCGTATCGAGATGCCCCTGCCGGAAGTCGCCAACCTCATAATATAAATCAGCCCACTCCTCGAAAGGGCTCCCCGCTTCCTTCAGTAGATCCCGTGCCTTGGCCAGAGGCTCCATGGAGGCTTTCATATCCAAAGCTTCGTAGAGATCCTTCCCCTGCTGGAAGCAACGGTGGCCTTCCACAAGTCGTCCGAGACGGCGTAGGTCTCCCGAGGTCATAGTTTCCCGGATCACGGCAACCGAATCGCGAGTCATCGCGTCACCGGTGACCTCGAACACGGCGCTCCCGATCAAATCAGCGGCTTTCAGGTCGCTGGAGGCTCCTGCCAGATCGCCTTTGGCTTGGGCGTCGGCCCAGGCACCGAGGAGATCTTCTTCGACGTACTCCCGGGAAGCTTGCGGAGCTCCGCGCACAATCTCCCGGACAGTTGCGCCACCGCCCGCGTTAGCAGCCTCTGTCAACTTCTTGCGCTGAGCCGGCCAGATCTCCACAAGCGTAGGCCGCTCCAAAGCTTGGAGATGAAGCTCAGCTTCCCCCGCCCACTTCGAGCTACGATCAAGCTCCAGGTATGTCTTCCAGGCCTGGATTGCCTGTCGCCGGATGAACAGCTTCTCGCTGAGTAAGGCGCGGTTGAATGCCGCTTCCGGTAGAGAGGGATTGAGCCGATTGGCTTCCAGGGCGGCCGAGAGGCCCCGAATCAGGTCGTCCGGCCGTTGTTTCTTCGCGGCGCGGACGAGATAGGCGGCGGAGAGGTCGCTCCGAAGAGCGGCATCGCGTGGGGAGATCTCGGCCGCCCGTTCCAGATCTCCCACCGCTTTCTCTATGTCGCCATATAGGAGATGCTCCACTCCCCGGGTTCTCAGGGATTCCGAGCTCGAAGTCTTCTCGCTGGCTTCGGCGTTGCCGGATCGGGTGAGGCGCTCGGTTCTTGGTCGAGAAGGGGGCACCTGCCGAAATGCGGTGAGACGAGCTTCCAGCGTCCGATGCGGGACCAAGGCTCGTGGATTCGCTTTACCCGCCCCGGAATGTACCCACCAGAGGAGTGTAGCCCCCAACCCGATGAGGAAGATCGCGCCGTACTGAAGTCGCCTCACTTCCCTCCGCCTCAATTGTAACGGCAGGTCGTTTAGCCGACCTGCGCTTGAATAGACGTCACATGCTTGTATTTTCGCAGAAATCGTGGGTCGTGGACAGATGGGAGCTAAAATATCCTGGCGTGGACGTTAGAGGAGATCCGTATGGTCAAGAAGTACTCAATAGCAGAGGCCAGAGACAATCTCAGTCACCTGATTCGCGAAGCAGAGACGGGTATCCAAGTTGAACTGACCCGGCGGGGCAAGGCAGTGGCCGTGTTGGTCGGTATCGAGAATTCCGAGCGGATGCCCGACAAGAAGCCGGGCTTCTGGGAGGCTCTCCAGAAGTTCAGGCGCGAGCACGATCTGGTTGAGCTCAACATTGACCCCGACGAGATCTGGGGGGATGTTCGGGATACATCTCCAGGGCAGAGGATTGGAGAGGGTGACTGAAGCTTACTTCGGCGTCCCTGCCCCCGACCGTGCCCGCCACACCCCGATCCCCATCCAGAGATTTCCCACCGCCGTGGCCGCCGCGAAGGCGAGCAGAGGGTTGCCACCCGGCCAGAGCGCGATGAGGCCGCCGAGCTGATACAGCAGGCCGCAGACGCGGAAGGGTGGGAAGGCCAGGCCGCCCAGCATGTAGAAGGAGTGGCCGAGGAGGAGGAGCCAGAGGCCGGGGAGGGCCCAGGCGAGGTCCTGCCAAACGAGGAGGGCGGAGAGGGCCAGGGCGACGAAGGAGAGGTTTCCCTGGAGGCGCAGGACCCAGGCGGCCAGGGTGCTGCCGGCCTTGTCTCTACCGTTGCGGCGGATCGCCAGGATCTCGACGGCACCGCCGAGGAGGATCACGGCCGACCAGGTGAAGAGGACGCCGGCCGGGCCGAAACGCGCGAAAGCGAGCGGCGTCGCCAGCGCCGCTCCGGGGAGCAGGATGGCCCAGGTGAGCCAGGAGATCGGGGACTGGAGGAAGGGACGGCTGGCGGAGTGGAACAGCTCCCGGACCGGTTCGAGGTCGTCGACGCCGGTCCGGGTGGGCGAGAAGAGCGGCTCGTATTCGCTCAGGCGGCGCGTCCCGCTCCACCATGCCGGGCGAGCAGGTGGCGCTGCGCCTGGGCCGAGTCGAGCATCCGCTGGCGGGCCTTGAACTCGGCGTCGGTCTTCATCGGCATCTTGTGGGCCTCTTCGAACTGCCGGGCGACCGCGTCGGGCTTGATGTCCTCGATCTTCTTGGCCACCTCGGTCAGCAGGGTCAGGCGGTTCTCCACCATCTGGGCGAAGCCGCCGTCGACGAACAGGATCTGGTTCCCCTGCGGGCTCTCCACCCGCAACTCACCGGCCCCCATCTTGAACAGCAGGGGAGCGCGGTGAGGCAGGATGCCGACCTCGCCGTCGTGCGCCGGGAAGGCGACGAAGGTGGCATCGGCCTCCAGCACCGCCCGTTCCGGAGTGATCACGCTGCAATGGAAAGTGTTGCCCGTCGCCATGGCTCAATCTCCCACGGGGCTTAGCCCTGAGCGGCCAGCTTCTCCGCCTGCGCCGCCGCCTCCTCGATGGTGCCGACGTACATGAAGGCCTGGTCGGGCAGGTGATCCCACTTGCCGTCGCAGAGCTCCTCGAAGGAGCGGATGGTGTCGGCCCGCGAGACGTAGACGCCGGGGAAGCCGGTGAACTGCTCGGCGACGTAGAACGGCTGCGAGAGGAAGCGCTCGATCTTGCGGGCGCGGCGGACGATGACCTTGTCCTCTTCCGACAGCTCGTCGACGCCGAGGATGGCGATGATGTCCTGGAGGTCCTTGTAGCGCTGGAGGATCTGCTGGACCCGCCGCGCCACCCGGTAGTGGTCCTCGCCGATGTACTCGGGGGCGATGATGCGGCTGCTGGAGGCGAGCGGATCGACGGCGGGGTAGATCCCCTTCTCGGAGATGCTGCGCTCCAGGTTCACCGTGCTGTCGAGGTGGGTGAACGCGGTCGCCGGCGCCGGGTCGGTGTAGTCGTCGGCGGGCACGTAGATCGCCTGGATCGAGGTCACGGCGCCGTGGCTGGTCGAGGTGATGCGCTCCTGGAGCTCGCCCATCTCGGTGCCGAGGGTCGGCTGGTAGCCCACGGCGGACGGCATGCGGCCGAGCAGCGCCGACACCTCGGAGCCCGCCTGCGAGAAGCGGAAGATGTTGTCGATGAAGAGCAGCGTGTCGACGCCGGTCTGGTCGCGGAAGTACTCGGCCATGGTGAGCGCCGAGAGGGCGACGCGGAGGCGGGCTCCCGGCGGCTCGTTCATCTGGCCGAAGACCATCACGGTCTGGTCGATGACGCTCTTGCCGGTGTCGCCGATCTTGGCTTCCTGCATTTCGAGCCAGAGGTCGTTCCCCTCGCGGGTCCGCTCGCCGACGCCGGCGAAGCAGGAGTAGCCGCTGTGGAAGCGGGCGAGGCGGGCGATCAGCTCCTGGATGATGACGGTCTTGCCGACGCCGGCGCCGCCGAAGAGGCCGGCCTTGCCGCCGCGGACCAGCGGGCAGAGCAGGTCGATGACCTTGATGCCGGTCTCGAACAGCTCGGTCTTCGAGGAGAGCTGGTCGAGCTCCGGCGGCTCATGGTGGATCGGCCGCCGCTCCTTGGCGTCGATCGGCCCGAGGCCGTCGATCACCTCGCCGACCAGGTTGAACACCCGGCCGAGGGTCTCGACGCCGACCGGCACCGAGATCGGCGCGCCGGTGTCGAGGATGTTGACGCCGCGCTGAAGGCCGTCGGTCGAGCCGAGAGCCACGGCGCGGACGCGGCCGCCGCCGAGGTGCTGGGCGACCTCGCACCAGAGGGTCTCGGTCGAGGTCTCGCCGAGCACGGTGCGCGGCACCTCGACGCGGAGGGCGTTATAGATCAGGGGCAGGTGCTCTTCCGCGAACTGGGCGTCCAGCGTCGAGCCGATGACCTGCGTCACTTTGCCGTAGTTGGCGTTCTGTTGAACGTTTTCCATGGTGCGTTCCAATTCTCTTGAAGGGCTCTCAAGGATTGTCGGGGGTCAGGAGAGCGCGTTGGCGCCGCCCACGATATCCAGGAGCTCCATGGTGATCTGCGTCTGCCGGGCGCGGTTGTACTCGCGCGTCAGCGCCTTGATCATGTCCTGCGCGGCGTCGGTCGCCGCCTTCATCGCCACCATCCGGGCGACCTGCTCGGAGACCGCGGCGTCGTTGAACGCCTGGAAGAGGCGGATCCGCACCGTGGCCGGCAGCAGCTCGTCGAGGAGCTGCTGGGGATCGGGCGAGAACTCGTACTCGACCGGCTTCTTCTTCTCCTCGCCCTCCTTCATTTCCGGCTGCAGGGGGAGGAGCTGCACCACCGCCGGCTTCTGCTGGCCGGCGGAGAGGAACTTCATATAGGCCACGTGCGCCGAGGCGATCTCGCCGCGCACGAAGCGGTCGATCAGGGCGTTGGCGATCGGCTCGACCTGCTCGAAGCGCGGGCGGTCGCCGATCCCGGAGGTCTGCTCGGCCACCGGCCGGCGGAGGAAGCGGAAGTAGGAGATCCCCTTCTTGCCGACCATGTGGACGTCGGTGGTGATCCCCGCCGGCTGCTCGTCGAGATGGGCGGTCGCCGTGCGCAGGACGCTGGCGTTGTAGCCGCCGGCGAGGCCGCGGTCGCTGGTCAGCACGACGAGGGCGGCGTGATCGGCGCCCGGGTTCGTGCGCAGCAGCGGGTGGTCGACGTCGCCGGCCGCGCGCGAGAGGTCGGCCACCAGCTCGGCCAGCTTCTCGGTGTACGGCCGGGTCGCCACGGCGCGGTTGAACGCCGCCTGGAAACGGGCGGTCGAGATGAGCTGCATCGTCCGCGTGATCTTGCGGATGTTGCGCACCGCCTTGCGGCGCTTGACGAGGACTCGCCGGTTCGCCATCGGATCCGCCTACGAGGCGGCGCCCTTGGGGGCCGCCGTCTTGTTGTACTGCGTCTTGAAGTCGCGGATCGCCTTGGCCACCTTCTCGGCGAGGTCGTTGGAGAGGTCCTTGGTGCGGTCGATCTCCTCGACGATCTCGGGGTGCTGGTCGCGGAAGTACTTGAGCAGCGCCGTCTCGAACTTGGCGACGTCGCGCGCCGGCACGTCGTCCAGGTGGCCGCGGGTGCCGGCGAAGATCGACAGCACCTCCTCGTTAACGTTGAACGGCTGGTACTGCGGCTGCTTCAGCAGCTCCACCATGCGCAGGCCGCGGTCGAGCTGGCGCTGGGTGGCGGTGTCGAGCTCGGTGCCGAGCTGGGCGAACGCTTCGAGATCGCGGAAGGCCGCGAGGTCGAGCCGCAGCGAGCCGGCGACCTTCTTCATCGCCTTCCGCTGGGCGTTGCCGCCGACGCGGGAGACGCTGATGCCGACGTTGATCGCGGGGCGCACGCCGGCGAAGAAGAGATCGGGCTCGAGGTAGATCTGGCCGTCGGTGATCGAGATCACGTTGGTCGGGATGTACGCCGAGACCTCGCCTTCGAGGGTCTCGATGATCGGCAGCGCCGTCATCGAGCCGCCGGTGTCCGGGAAGCGGTGGACGCGGTACTTGTCCTTGTCGGGCAGGGTGGCCAGGAACGCCTCGGCCTTGCCCTTGCCGTGCGGACGGTGGAAGGCGCCGTTGGTGTCGTCCGGGCGCTGGTCCGCGGGAGCCTGAAGGCCCTGCGGGTGCTTGACCGACAGCGCGCGGTCGCGGCTGTCTGCCGGCGTGTCCTTCGGCACCACCGCGAACTCCTCGCGCAGCTTGACGCTGCGCTCCAACAGGCGCGAGTGGAGGTAGAACACGTCGCCCGGATAGGCCTCGCGGCCCGGCGGGCGGCGGAGGAGCAGCGAGAGCTGGCGGTAGGCCTGCGCCTGCTTCGACAGGTCGTCGTAGACGCAGAGGGTGGCCTTCCCCTCCTGATACATGAAGTACTCGGCCATCGCGGCGCCGGCGTAGGGGGCGATGTACTGGAGCGGCGCCGGGTCGGCCGCCGAGGCCGAGATGACGATCGTGTAGTCCATCGCGCCGACCTCGCGGAGCTTGTCGACCAGCCCGACGACGGTCGACTCCTTGAGGCCGATGGCGACGTAGACGCAGATCACGTCGCCGCCGCGCTGGTTGACGATGGTGTCGATGGCCACCGCCGTCTTGCCGGTCTTGCGGTCGCCGATGATCAGCTCGCGCTGGCCGCGGCCGATCGGGATCATGGCGTCGATCGCCTTGATGCCGGTCTGCAGCGGCTCGGTGACGGGCTGGCGCTCGGCGATGCCGGGAGCCTTGAATTCGAGCGGCCGGCGGTGCGGGGTGACGATGTCCCCCTTGCCGTCGAGCGGCCGGCCGAGCGGATCGACGACGCGGCCGATCAGCTCCGGACCGACGGGGACCGAGAGCAGCTCGCGCGAGCGGCGCACCTCGTCCCCCTCCTTGATGCCCAGGTAGTCGCCGAGGACGACGGCGCCCACCGAGCTCTCCTCGAGGTTGAACACCTGACCCTGGGCGCCGTTGGCGAACTCCAGGCGCTCGCCGGCCATGGCGCCGGTCAAGCCGTAGATGCGGGCGATGCCGTCGCCCACTTCCAGCACCTTGCCGACCTCGGAGAGGTCGACGTCGGTGCGGTACTTGCGGATCTCTTCTTCGATGACCGACGCGATCTCGTCGACTTTGAATCTCATGAAAGCTCCTTGCCGCGATTACGACGCGGCAACATAGGCTTTGCCGCTATGGATCTCACGCGAGGCGCGGGCCAGCAGCGCCTCGCTCAAATCGTGCAGCCGGGACGCCACGCTGGCGTCGATCTTCCGCCCTTCGACCTCAACCACCAGGCCGCCGATCACCGCCGGATCGACCTTCTCGATCAGCGTCGGCTTGCGGCCGGTGGCGGCGGCGAGGGTCTGCTCGAGCCGCTGGCGGAGGGCGTCGGTGAGCGGCACGGCGGTGCGGACGTGGATGTCCACCCAGCCGCGCAGGTTTCTCAGCTCCGCCCGGTAGGCGGTGGCGATGGCGCGCAGCGCCGACAGCCGCCCCTTGCGGTTGACCACCAGGAGCGAGTCGAGCAGCAGGTCGCTCGCCCGGCCCCGGAAGGCCTGCTCGATCACCTGCGCGCGAGGCTCCGCCTCGATCATCGGGCTGGCCAGGAAGCGGTCGAGGTCGGGGTTGGAATCGAGGTACTCGACGAGCCCGTTGAGCTCCTCGAGCAGCTCCTCCGACTGCCCCTTCTCCTCGGCCACGTGGAGGATCGCCTCGGCGTACAGCCGGCCGATCTCGCGGTTGCGTTCGTCGACGCTGGCCATGGCTAGTGCCGCTGCTCCGTGCCCGCGATGGCCGCGGTGCTGGAGGGAATGCCTTCGATCGCCTCGGAAATCAGGCGCTCGTGGTCCTGCGCCGACAGCTCACGGCCGAGGACGCGCGCCGCCAGATCGGTCGCCAGCTTGGCGGTGAGCTGATAGAGGTCGCTGGTGGCGGCGACGGTGGCGAGATGGATCTCGCGCCTGGCGCGCTCGATCATCTTGTCCCCCTCGTGCTTGGCGTCCGCCTCGATCTTGCGCTTCACCACCTCGGCGTCGCGCCGGCCTTCCTCGACGATCGCCGTCGCCTCCGCGCGCGCCGTGGCCAGCCGCTCCTCGTACTCCTTGAGCCGCGCCTCGGCCTCGTCGCGGTCGGCCTTGGCCTTGGCCAGCGCGTCGTGGATGAAGCTCTCCCGCGCTTGCAGGTTCTTGAGGATCGGACCCCAGGCGTACTTGCCGAGAATGATCAGCACGAGGACGAAGATCAGGATCGTCCAGACGGAGTTGCCGATATCGCCCGAGAACAGGCTGGGCTCTCCCCCCTCCGCCTCGGCGGCCAGCGCGGGGAGCGCCATCATCAGCAGTGCCGTGGTTGCGAACAAAGCTCTCTTGATCATACGGGTCACACCTTGCCGTTTCGCATTCAAAAAGCGCGCGTTCAAAAAGCGCGGTCCAAAGCCCCTTCCCGCGATCGGGAAAGGGCGGAATCCCTGACGTGGCGACGCCTCAACCGATGGAGGCCAGCAGGCCGACGACGACCGCGAACAGCATGGCGCCCTCGATGAGCGCGGCGGTGATGATCATCGCCGTGCTGATCTGGCCGGCGGCTTCCGGCTGGCGGGCGATCGCCTCGACCGCGCTGCCGCCGATGCGGCCGATGCCGAGACCGCCGCCGAGGAGGGCGAGGCCGGCGCCGAGCGAGCCGCCCAGCTTGCGGGCGCCGTTCGTGGTCAGGAGACCGCCGTCGTGGTTGCCGTCCGTCGCTGCCGTGCCGGCCGCATTCGTCTGCGCGTGAACCGGGGCCACCGCGGCGAACATCAGCACGAAACCGCAGGCAATCAACATCAACGCGAGTTTGGCCGTTCTCTTGCTCATCGAAAGAATCCTTTCCTAAGGTCAGTCCGCCCCATTCCCTCCGGACCGGGGCGAGTCGGTGTCCAATCAGTGCGCCTGCGCTCCCGTGGCGTGATCGTCGTGGTGGAACACGATCGACTGGCCGATGAAGAGGGTCGTCAGGAACGTGAAAATGAAAGCCTGTAGAAACGCCACGAAGATCTCCAGCATCATGATCGCGATGCTGCCCAGCACCACCGGGACGGCGACGCCGAGCGCGCTCGCGATGCTGTTCGCCGCGGCCGAGAAGATGAAGCTCAGCAGCACCGCCAGCAGCACGTGGCCGGCGATCATGTTGGCGCACAGCCGCACGATCAGCGCGAAGATGCGGGCGAACAGCCCGATGATCTCGATCGGCACCAGCAGCCACGACAGCCACCAGGGGCCGGGGTTGAAATGGCCGAAGAAGTGCTTCCCGCCCAGCCGGATGCCGTTGAAGATCATCATCACCAGCGTCATCAGCGCCAGCGTGGCGGTGATCCAGGGGTTCGCCGTCGCCGTCCCGCCGAGGTGCGCGCCGTGGAAAGCGCGGATCGAGATCCCGCCGAGCGGCAGCAGGCCGAGCAGGTTCACCGTCACGACGAAGAAGAAGACCGTCCAGATGAACTTGATGAAGCGGTCGGTGTACCCCTCCAGGGCGGGCCGCGCGACCTTCTCGCGCAGGTATTCGCAGATCGCCTCGATGGCGTTGCCGGAGCCGGTCGCCACCAGCGAGTCGACCTCGCCCGTCCCCCGCCGCCGGCGCACCGAGAAGGGCACCAGCAGGATCAGCAGCAGGGCCGCGAGCATCATCATCACGATATGGCTGTCCAGCAGCGTGATCTTGCCCCCCTGGGTCAACCACCCGAGGTTGGCGGGCCACTGGATCATCGGATGCCGCACGATGTGCTCGAGCGGGTTCTCTGCCAGGAATGCGAGAAACATTCTTACCGTCTCCAGTTGTGAGCAAAAAGCCGAGTCAAAGCATCAAAAACCGCGGACCGCGTACCAGACGTCGAGCGCCAGTTGCGCCATGTACCCCAGCGCGATCCAGAGCAACAAGGGGCGCCATTCGAACCACCCGGACAGCCCCACCGACAGCGCCAGGACCACCACGGCTCCCAACCGGACCGCCGTTGAGATCAGCCCCTGAAGCGGCGAGGGCGCGGCCCCCGACCGCCGCGAAATCAGGATGGGCAGCGCGCCCACCGCCGAGGCGATCACCCCGATCGCGCACCCCGCCAACATGGCCGGGATCGCCACCGGACCCCCGAGCCGCCGGGTCGGCGCGGCGCCCAACAGAGCCGCTGCGGCACCGACCGCGACCGCCCAGACCAGGAACCACAGGTATCCCGCAGTGGGGGATCGGGAGACGGTCATCGCTCCCCGTCGCCCTTCCCCGGCCTGGTCTCGCGACCGGCCGTCCTGGTAGCGCGCAACGTCTGGTGGATCAGGTTGTACATGCCGCCGGCCAGGCCCAGGATCGCGCCGGTCAGGGTGCCCCAGGGGCTGGACCCGAAATGGCGGTCCCACAGATACCCGACGAACGTGAAACCCCCGACCGCGGCGGCAAATTCGAACCCGATGCCGGACAGCTTGGACCAGTCGGTTGCGGACTTCGGCTCCTCAGGCATTCCACAGCCTCCTTGGAACCGGGCGGAGCATAGCAGGTCGGACCGAGCTTGTGAAGACCTTCACAAGCGTCCGGAGACGTTTCAGTCGCGGAGCACCGGCAGCAGGGCCGGTGAGGGGAGGTCGAGCGGGATGGAGATCCGCTGCGTCAGGATCTCGCGCTGGCGGTGGACCAGCTCTTCGAGCGACATGGTGGAGAGGATCCGGTCGACCGCCTTCTTGACCTCCAGGAAGACTTCGCGGATGGCGCAGAACTCGGTCCCCACGTCGATCGTGCAGGGGAGGGCGAGGATCTGGTCGATGGTGGTGGTCTGCCCCTCCAGCGTCACCATGATGTGGCGCAGACTGATCTGGGAGGCCGGCCGGGCGAGCACGTGGCCCCCCTGCGGACCGCGGTTGGACTGGATCAGCCGGTCCTTGGAGAGCAGCGCGAGGATCTGGCGCAGGTAGGGCTCGGGGATCCCCTGGTGCTGGGCGATCTCGTGGCTGGTCACCGGCCCCTGCTCGCCTTTCATGGCGATGTAGAGCATGGCGCGAATGCCGTACTCGCCTTTGGTGGAGATCTTCATGGCAGTCGATTGTCTAGTAAGGTCATCAAAAGTCTAACACACCGGCAGCCCACCGGCGGTCCGCCCGGCCGGCCCGCTCGGCCGCCACCAGTTGCACCAGGCGGGTGAGGTCGCGGAGGTCGCCGCCGCCGGTGTTCCGAGTCAGGTGGAGGGCCTTCATCCCCGCCGCCACCGCCCCCTCGACGTCCTCCAGCCGGCCGTCGCCGACGTGCAGGGCCGCGGCCGGCTCGACGCCGAGCTCGGTCAGCGCCTGGAGGAAGATCCGCTTGTCGGGTTTCTCCACTCCCACCTTCTCCGAGTAGGTGATGGCGCCGAGGAGCGGGGCGAGTCCGAGGTCCGCCAGCAGGCCGGGGAGCCGGTGGTCCCAGTTGCTGATCACCCCCAGGCGCACGCCGGAGCGCGCCAGCGCCCGGAGCGCCTCCGGCACCTCCGGGTAGACTTCCCAGGCCGCCGCCTTGCCGAAGCGCTGGAAGAGCTCCGCCGCCGCGAAGCGCGAGGGGGGAGGCGCTTCCCGCAGCTCGCACATCCGTTCGAGGAAGCGGAGCCACCAGCCGCGTTCCCCCTCCGGGTGCGCCGAGAAGCGGTCGTGCCCCGGGTCGGCGCTGCACGAGAGCTCCTGCCAGACCACCGAGATCAGCCGCCCCGCCTCCTCGCCGTCGATCTCCAGGCCGTGCCGGCGCAGCACCTCGGCGTAGATCTCGCCGAGGCGCGGGCTGTGGATCAGCGTGTGGGTGACGTCGAAGGTGACGGCCTCGATCATGGCTCCGATAACGCTCGCGGGGCGTGATAAATTTTCCCCGATGCGTCCCACCGCCCGCGCCGCGCTGGCCCTGGCCCTCGTCTCGGGGTGGATGGCCCTGCTGTTCTGGGGCTTCGCCCTCGGCGGCGCGGTACACCTGCTGCTGGCGGCTGGGTTGGCCCTCTTCCCCTGGCGCTCCGCGGCGGCGGCGGCGCCCAGCGCCCCCGAAGACTGAGACTCTCCCCTCGCGGATTGCGGCACAGCCACGGCGAATTGCGACACAGCCCCCGCGGGGGCGCGACGCGCCCTTTCGAGGGGCGTGCCGCAATCGGCGAGGGCGCGATGCGCCCCTTCGAGGGGTCTGTCGCAATCCGCGAGGGCGCGCCGCCCCCAAGCGTGGGGCGTGCCGCAATCCGCGAGGGGCCGTCGCGCCCTTTCGAGGGGCGTGTCGCAATTCGTGAGGGCGCGTCGCCCCCAAGCGAGGGGCGTGTGGCAATTCGCGAGGGGCGAGACACAAAACGCGAGGGCGCTTCGCGCCCTCTACTTCCGCCACGCCTCCACCGGGTTCGCCAGCACTCCCACGCCCGAGACCTCCACCTCCACGCGGTCGCCGTCCGCCAGCGGCCCGACGCCGGCCGGAGTGCCGGTGAGGAGGACGTCGCCCGCTTCCAGGGTCATCATCCGCGAGACGTAGGCGAGGAGGTCGGCGATCGGGAACGCCATCTGCCGCGTGTGGCCGCGCTGGCGCTCGGCGCCGTTGACCCGGGTGACCACCTCCAGGTCCTCCAGGTCGGCGCCGACGCGGATCGCCGGTCCGAGCGGGCAGAAGGTGTCGAACCCCTTGGCGCGGGCGAAGCGGCCGTCCTTCTTCTGGAGGTCGCGGGCGGTGACGTCGTTGGCGCAGGTGACGCCGAGCACGGCGTCGCGCGCCTCCGCCGCCGAGGCCCGCGTCAGCCGGCGGCGCAGGACGACGGCGATCTCCCCCTCGTACTCCACCTGCCGGCTCTCGGGGGTGAGCACGATCGGCGCGCCGGGCCCGATCAGCGCCGAGGGGGCCTTGAGGAAGAAGAGGGGCTCCGACGGCACCTGATTGCCCAGCTCCTTGGCGTGGTCGGCGTAGTTGCGGCCGATCGCCACGATCTTGCTCGGGCGCGCCGGGATCAGGAAGGACGCGGTGGCGCGGTCGACGTCGCGGCCGAGCTCCCAGCCACCGGGGAGGGTCTCGAACGGATCGGACAAGAGGACGCGGAGGCGGTCCGGGCCATCGGGATCGGCCGGATCGGCGGCGGCCCAGAAGGCTTCCGAGGCGAGGCGGGGTGCGATGCGGTAGAGGAGCATGGGCGGATTCTACGAGAGTCGGCCGCGGAATGGGTGAGCACCGCCGGTTCCGCGGAGATCACCGCCATGGCCGGCGAGACACCTGCCGGATCTGTCGACCGCCCCGATACGGCAGTGCTGACGACTGCCGTGGCGGTGGTGACCACCGCCGGTTCCGCGATCACCACCGCCGCGGCGGTGATGAGCACCGCCAGATCCGTGTTAGCCACCGCCGCGGCGGTGATGAGCACCGCCGGATCCGCGATGAGGCCCGCCGGCTCCCTATTCACCGCTGCCGCGACGGATGAGACGCGGAAGTCGTCCGAAAAGCGGGGCCGGTTGGCGTAGGATTCCCGCGCCCGAAAGGAGACGATGCATGCCGCGCCGCCTGCTGCTGATCAGCAACTCCACCAACCACGGCGAAGGGTACCTGGACCACGTCCTGCCGGAGATCGACGGCTTCCTGGGAGCGGTCCGCCGGCTGGTCTTCGTCCCTTTCGCGCTCAAGGACCGGGAGGGCTACGGCAACAAGTTCCGCCGGCGGCTGGCGGCGATCGGCGTCGAGGTGGCCACCCTCACGGCGGACGCGGCGGGGCTGCGGACGGTCGCCGAAGCGGAGGCGGTCTTCACCGGCGGCGGCAACACCTTCCGGCTGCTCAAGACCCTCCAGGATTCAGGGCTCCTCCCCCTCCTGCGGGAGCGGGCCCTGGCCGGCATGCTCTACCTGGGGAGCAGCGCCGGCACCAACCTCGCGGCGCCCACGATCCGCACCACCAACGACATGCCGATCGTCGAGCCCGCCTCGTTCGAAGCCCTCGGGCTCGTCCCCTTCCAGATCAATCCTCATTATCTCGACCCCGACCCCGGCTCGACCCACATGGGCGAGACCCGCGAGCAGCGGCTCCGCGAGTTCCACGAGGAGAACGACGCCCCCGTCGTCGGCTTGCGCGAGGGGGCCTGGCTGCGGATCGAGGGAGACCGCGCCACCCTGGGCGGCATCCGGGGAGCCCGAATCTTCCGCCGCGGGACGGCGCCCGAGGAGCGGGGGACGGGGGAGCGGCTGGACGACCTGCTGTAGAGAGAGCCTATGATGTTTGGTCGTCCGACGGGACTCTTGCCCAGTTCTCAAGGAGCAAGTCGCCGGCAACGTCTCGAATCTTGGTCAACTTGTCGTTCGACACCAGCACCAAGTTGTACTCGATAGCCTGAGCCGCGATCCAGACATCATTCTCCTGGATTCCCAGCTCGAGCTCACTCACCGGCTCGGTGAGTTGCCCAAGCCGAAACCGCTTGGCCCGCTTGTCACGAGGGGCATATCTTTCGAACAGAGCCGCTCGGATTGAACCGTAGTAGACCCGCGTCGTGCTCGTAACGTCCAGCACCGTAGGCAGCTTTTCCTGGACGAAACGGCGCAGATCCCTCTCGAGCTCGGCATCTGCTTCCCGGCGGGCGCGAAACCCGAATTCGATCTCGCCCAGACTGATAGCGGAGATCCTCAGAGGAGCTCCCGCTGGCAGACTTTCGATTCGTTCGACAACGGCCCCATTCTGAGGGGACTGCCCGTCGAACCAATAGGAAACAATATTGGTGTCAAGCAGGTATCCCCGCAAATCGTTACTCCTCGAAAGCCTCGGTAGCTGTTCGCAAAGCGGCCAGCAGTGCCGGCGAAGTCACGTTCTCATGGCGGGCTGCCAGATTGCCGGCTGTCGAGCGGGCATAATTCTCGGATAGGTATGCATGCAAAGGGAAACAAGGCTCGAAATCATCGGGGAAGTAGCGCGTCAGCTCGAACGGAACGCCCGCACGCTGCAAGCCATTGAACAGGTCCAGAATCTGGCGCTCCAAGCGAGGGGGAAGCCCGTACAATCGAAGGACCTCCGCATCCATCTGCATCAATCGCCGCCTAGCCAGGTCGTCGTCCACGATCCCGCCGAGAGGCCCTTCCGGCGTTCCTCTCACTGTTTGGAGATACATTTGGGCAGCTTCGGTGACGCGATCCGCCTGCGATTGCGTCACTGACGGGACGGGCATCTCCCGGAGAACGCCTGTCAGGATGTCACGCTTCGTCGAATGGGTGTAGATGTAGGCGTTGGCGATCGGCGAGTTGCAAAGCGCCCAAAAAAACAACAAGCTGTGCTTCTGCTCTCTCGGACGTACGGCCAGAAACCGGCTCGTCACGGGATGCCCCTTCTCGTCGATCACGGCCTTCAGCCGCCAGGGTCCGCGGCTCACCGGGGCATAATTGACCAGGACCTGCCCCGTTCCAATTTCGGTTCCAGACCTCTCCCTGGCAATGACGTCAGGATCGAGACTCATCCAGGATTCGCGGGGCAGCTCATGGATAAGCAATTGCGCCTGCATGCGGGCAAACCCCGAAATACCTCCCTCGAACGGAGGCTTCGAAATGGTTTTCCGGTCACCAATTTCTGCATCACTTTTATAACTCAGCCCCTGTCCTATATTTGCAATGTTGCCAAACTTCGGGAAAAATTCCAACCACTCCCAGGCCTCCTCGAGATCGGGCAACGACATTGCCCAATCCGGCTGGGCGAATTTTGACTGGGGCACTCTTACGGAGCTCGTAACCTGATAGGAAGACTTGAAACGATCCACTTCCGGCTCACGCACCCGGTTGTAGATCAGGAAAGATTTGCGCTCTTCCTTCCGAATGGGCTTATGCCCCAGGACGACTACCGTCTCGGCGCCGGACACCGAGAAAATACGATCTGGCAGGACGTCGATTTCCAGAATCTCGAAATCCTGGCTTAGCACCTTCCTGAGCGAAGAAGCACCACTGGTGTGCAGGATCGATTGCTGCGCGATAAAGCCGAATGCGGATCCGGGACGTAAATATGGCAAAGTACGCCGCAACATCTCGGCGTCTTTGTCGAGGTGCCGCGGCGGAACGCCATGCTGCCGGTAATACTCTCGCTCCTCTGTGCTGAAGCGGCTATAGGGCGGATTCATCATCAGCAGAGTCGCTCGTCGGGCTCTCCTTTCGAGAGCTTCGCCAAGAAAGACGTCCCCCTCCTCAAGGTCCCAGCCGTCAGGGTTTGGGATATCCGCAAGGGTGAGCGACAGGCGGGCGATCTCCAGGGCAAAGGAATCGAGGTCCATGCCATGGAGCCTTTGGCGCAAGTAGGCTCTCTTTTCTTGTGGAGAACGCGAAGCGGGCAGAAGGTCCCGCAAGACCCGCATCGCGGCGACGAGGAAGGCGGCATGACCGCAAGCGGGCTCGAAGACTTCTCTCTCGTGTTCAGGTATCTGCTCAACCTGGGACGCCAGTTTCCAGACCATGTAGTCCACGAGAAAGCCGGGGGTGCTGTGTGTAGCCAGATGAATCCGTGTCTCGCGCGAGACCAAGGCATTCTCGTACACGTACGCGAGGGACTCCGAGGTCACATTGCTCAGATTGCTGTACATTGAGACCAAACGGGCCGCATGAGCGAGCGCCGCGGAATCCTCCTTGCTCTCGGCATGCAGCGGTACAGCCCCGTAGTGCCCGGCCACTCGCGAGAACACGTCGTCGATCTGCACGAGGTCCAGGTCTAGAAAGGCGGGGACCTGCTTATCCTTCAGGATTTTCGCTGCGACGAGCCAGAACACGGTTTGGAAGAGCCAGCGATCTCCTCTCGCTTGCGTCGCGCTCTTGCGGATCTTCGGCCGGATTTCGGAAACAATCCGCTCGATCAACTTACTCAAAGCGCAGCCAATCTCACTCTCCACCAGAGATACAAGCCCAATGTCAACAAAGGAGAGTTGGTATTCCCGCTCGAATCGGCCCCGCGTTTTTGCCCGGTAGATGGCGAGTGGCGAGAACTCCCGCTTATGCTGCTCAAAGAAGGTCTCGAGCCCGGATATGGGAATGCGGTCTCGGTACTCCGGTTGATCAACGCCTTGCGTCCACCAATGCAGGTAATCCGGACCTGGGATGAACACCACAGGCGCGCCGAGGTCCCGGTAGGCGAGCACCTCTGCAGCCGGATCGCCCGTGGGCTCGATGACGGCCACACAGGCGGACCGGGCATCCAGAGGCTGCTGGGCGAACGCCGCCAGAGTAGTCTGGCGATCACCGAACAGATAATCCGAGAGGAGCAGGTCGGGCTCATACCCGCAGGTCCGCAGATACTCCCGAATCCGAGAGGGCAATAGCGAATTTCGGGTCGCTATGGTCGTCTCCTGTCCTGGACCGCGGGCTTCACCTTCAGGGAGAGGGTTACGCCCAGTTTTTGCCATCCTATATGATGCTGGTTCCTGGGTCAAGGTAGAGCGGACCAGCCCTCGAAAGCTTGGCGGGTGCCGCGGATTACGGGTGGTACCGCCGGACGAAGACGTCGCTGTGGGATTCCCGCTGGTCGCTGTCCCAGGTTGCCACGAACCCTCCCGCGATCCCGATCGCGACCTGCCCCAAGGACCGGTGGCCGGGAGTGTCCCCGGTGACGGCGACGTTGCCGCCGAGAGGGCGGCCGTCCTCGGCGAAGCGGCGGACGAAGATCTGCCGGCTGTCGCGGCTGCCGTCTTCCAGCGGCTCGGTCCAGCCGACCACGAAGTTGCCGGCCTGGCCGAGGGACAGGCTCCGCACGTCGTGGTTCAGATGGAGCGTCGGACCGAGCTCCTTGCCGTCGTGGCGGAAGCGGCGCACGAAGGTCCCCTGTCCCCACTCCTCGAAGGTGCCGGACTCGGCGAGCAGGATGTTCCCCTGGCCGTCCTTGCCGAGCTGGATCGTGAGCGGCCCCAACTCGGTCGGCGGGCTGACGGTCGTCACCGGCCCGTCCGGCGTGCCGTCGGCGCCCAAGCGCCGCATCTGGACCTGCAGGTGGACGGCGGGGGACGGCAACGGGTCGCCATGCACCCAGGCCACCGCCAGCTCGCCGGAGGGGCCGATCGCCACGGCCGGCTCGGCGCCCCAAGGATCGACGAGGATCTCGGGGGTGGCCGGCGAACGGTCCGCGGCGAAGACGCGAGCCCGCACCGCCGAGGGGTCTGCGGGGTCGTCGGAGTCCGCGCTGGTCCAGGCGAGCACGAAGCGGCCATCCTCCCGGCCGGCGGCGGCGAGGTCGACCACCGTCTCCCGCGTCACCACGGAATCCTTCTCGAGGACTCCCGCCGGGGAGTACCCGCGGAGCCGGAGGATCGAATCCTTCCCCTTCCCGCGGTCGGTCCAGGCGACGGCGAACGAGCCGTCCGCCCGCATCGTGACGACTTGCTGCGCCGTGGCGCTCAAGGTGTTCGTGACGGCGATTGGGCCGGTGGCCGGGCGGCCATCGGCCTTATAGCGGCGCGCATAGACGGAGAGCGCGCCGGACGGAATGTCCTGACGGATCCAGCTGACCACGAGCTCTCCGGCATCATTCGTCGCCACCCGGGAAACGCCGGATGGCTGGATCGAATCGTCGACCAGGAGCTCGGCACCCAGGGGTTTCTGGGCCGAGACCAGTCCGGGGCCGGCGAGCACGAGAAGGAAGGGCAGCAGGAGACGATGGACCGATTTCAAGGGGAGACCTCCTGAAAGCCGTGCGCCCATGGGGAACGACCAGCCCTCGCAGCATACAGAAGGATCTGAGAAACTGTCCAGACAGGGTGATGCCGACCTTCTGTAGCCTACCGCGGCCGATACCTGCGGCCGAAGATCTGCCGGGGCACCGCTCCGACCACCACGAAGTTGCCCCGGGCGTCGCTCGCCACCAGCGGCTCGCTGCTGCCGGCGGTGTCCATCCGGAAGGCCGGACGGAACGGCGCGCCGTCCGCCGTGAAGCTTTGCGCGAAGGCGCCGGTCTGGCCGTCCGGGCCGGCGCCGAGCTGCAGCCAGGCGACGACGAAGTCGCCGTCGCGGTCCATCGCGAGCTGCGGCGAGATGGCGGACCCGCCCTCCAGCCGCAGGAGGCCGGTGAGAGGAGTTCCGTCGGCGTCCAAACGGCGGGCGTAGATCCCGTCCGCCCGCGGCCCCGTTCCGATCGTTCCCTGCCAGAGGACCAGGAAAGCGCCGGCCTCGTCGCTCGCGATCTCGAGGCGGGAGATGATCCCGGAAGGGAGCGGTTCCTGAACCACGATCGGCCCTCCGACCCGCGCGCCGCGGGCGTCGAAGCGCCGGGCGACGAGGTAGGGATCGTTGAAATTCGGGTCCCGATCGGGCTTGGCGGCGATCCAGACCACCACGAAGCCGCCGTCCGGTTCGGCCGCGACCGCCGGGGGGCCTCCCGCGCCGACGCGGCGCACCGGTCCGGCCGGCTCGCCGTCGGCGTCGAAGATCCGCGCATAGGAGAAGTTGCCGGTCACCCAGGTCAGAACGAAACCGCCATGCGGCAGCAGGGCGAGGCGGAAGAAGCGCCCCTCAGTGGACATGGCGACCACGGTCTCTCCCGCGAAGGAGCCGTCCACCCCGAAGCGCCGGGCCACCAGATCCGGAAACCTGCGGAGGACCACCACGAACGAGCCGTCGTCCCGCACCGCGACCTGGGAGGTTTCCAACCCGGGCTGCGGACCGTCGACGACCGTGATCTCCCCCGTCTCGGGAGTGCCGCCGGCGGCGAACCGCCGGGCGCGGAGCTCCAGGACTTCCCCGGTATGCGCCGGCAGCCGCACCCAGGTGGCCACGAAGTCGCCGCGCGCGTTCATCGCCAGCGCCGAGAGCTCCACCAGGGACGCCGACGGATCGTTGATCGGGAAGATCGGTCCCAGGGGCCGCTGGGCGGCGGCGGGAGAGGCGAGGGCGAGGACGGCCAGGCAGAGCCCGGCCGGAATCAGGATTCGGAGTCTTCGGAGCGGCTGCTGCATGGCTTCTCCTTTCCGCTACCGCTTTCTGTACCGCTGGGCGAGGATCACCAGGGGGCTTGGCGACCGGACCAGCACGAAGTTGCCGCCGGCGTCGCTCGCGACCAGCGCCCCCTCCTCGTCCGGAGCCACCAGGAAGGCCGGACGGAAGGGCGCGCCGTCCGCCGTGAAGCGCTGCGCGAGGGTGCCCTCCGATCCCAGGAAGGTGATCACAAAGTTGCCGGCCCCGTCGATGGCGAGCCGCGGCTGGCTCGTTCCGAGCCCTTCCAGTTGCACGACTCCGGTCAACGGGGAGCCGTACGGGGCGAAGCGGCGGGCGTAGATCCCGATCCGGGTCTCCCCACGGCCCCGCGCCGGCCTGAGCTGCCCCTCCTCATGCCAGACGAGGAGGTCGTTGCCGGCCCCGTCCGCCGCGGCCCGGAGGTTGCCGGCGGCGCCGTGGAACCGATCCTGTACGGCGATCCGTTCTCCCACGGGCTCGCCGGCGGATCCGAACCGCTGCGCCAGGACATAGAGGTCTTCGAGGTGCGTGTCGCCCGGAGTGGGCTGCGCGGCGATCCAGGCCGCCAGCAGCCCGCCGTCCGGTTCGGCCGTGACCGCCGGACTGTTCCCGATCCCGAGGCGGCGGCCCGGCCCGACGGGCTCGCCGTCGGCCCCGACGATCTGTGCCACCAGGACCCCCTGATCCCCCGCATGGCGCGTCCAGACGAGATCGAATCCGCCGTCCGGCCGGGCGGCGACGGCGAAGCTGTCGCGGAGGAGCCCCCGCCCGACCACGGTCTCTCCGCAGAAGGAGCCGTCGGCTCCGTAGCTGCGGGCCACGAGGTCCGGATACGCGGGAAGGACGACGAAGAATGAGCCGTCGTCCATCAACGCGATCTGGGCGGACGGCTGGTCCAGGGCATCCCCGGTGACCAGGATCTCGCCGGTCGCGGGGGTGCCGTCGGCCGCGAACCGGCGCACGTAGAGCGGGCGGAACGCGCCGCCCCCGTTCGCCGGCACGTTCACCCAGGCGACCGCGAAATCGCCGCGCGCGTTCATCGCCAGGGCGGTCGCCCCCGCGCTCTGGAGGCCGGCGGTCTGGACGTTGACCCGCACCGGCGGTCCCAGCGGGTGCTGGGCGGCCGCGAGCGCGGGCAGGAGGACGAGAAGAAGGACGGGAAGGATGTATTTCATGATGTGCTTACCCTTTTTGCGGCCCCGCGGCCGATTAATTCCAATGATTTCCGATTATTTCCGGTCGTATTGGCGGGCGAAGATGTCGCTGGCTGTGTTGCCGCCCGCCTGGCTCTGCCAGACGACAACGAAGCCGCCGTCGGCGCCGATTCCCACCTGGGGGCGCTCCTGGAAGCCCGGCGTCCGCACGTTGACCCGCAGTTGGGGGCCGAGCGGCGAGCCGTCCGACTTGAAGCGGCGAGTGAAGACGTTGGTGCCGCCGGCAGTGCCGACCGGATCGGGAGCCTCCCAGGCCAGGACGAAGTTCCCCTGTCCGCCCACGGCCACATCGAAATTCTGCCCGGCCTGAAGGTGCAGGAGGCCGCCGATCGGCGTGGTGTCCGCCTTGTACCGCTGGCCGAAGACGGTCGCCGTGGGGCCGCCCCAGAAGATCAGGAAGTCCCCGCCGTCGTCCTTGCCGATGTGCAGGGGCAGGAGCACGTTCCCCTTCGCCACCTGGATGCGCCGGCCGGCGATGTTCCCCTGCGGGGTGAAGCGCCGGGCCACGAGGTTGCCGTTCCGCCAGGCCACCACGAAAGCGTCCTGCGGCCCCACCGAGACGACGGGAGAATCGCCCGTCGAATCGATCGCGATCTCGGAGCCCGCCGCGTGGCTCGCCTTGAAGACACGGGCGCGGATCGACGGCACGCTCCCCTTCCAGACCGCCACGAAGCCGCCGTCCCCCTGGGTGGAGATGGAGAAGTCGCCCGTTCCGGCGCGCGTCACCACGACGTCGTCGCCGTCCGGATCGCCATTGGGCTTGTACCAGCGGGCCACCAGGTCCAGTCCGGCGCCGTCCACCTTGGGAAAGACCACCACGAAGGAACCGTCGTCCATCATCGCGACCGCGGAGGCCGAGGGGACGTCCAGGGTCTCCTCCTCGATCAGGAGCTCGCCGGTCGCGGGCGTGCCGTCGGCGTTGAAGCGCACGGCGCGGAGCGAGCGCTCGTCGGCCTCCGGATGGGAGATCAGCCAGGTGACCACGAACTCGCCCGTCCGGTTGGTGGCGATTCGCGGGAGCTCCTGAGCCTCCTGCGAGCCGACGCTCACCCGCACCTCCCCGGTCACGGGGTGCTGGGCGAGCAGGACAGAGGGAACGGCGAGAAAGAGCAAAACGGCGATCAGGGTACGGAATGGTTTCATGGGGCCTCCTTGGCGCGGCTCCCGGGAGGGGAGGCCGCCGCAGTCGTACTGCGTTCCAAGGAAGAGGCGCGTTTTGTCGGGAAAGGACGTCACGACGTCCGGCGTCAAACATTCGAAGAGGGCTGATGCCAGGAATTCTCCCGGACGACCTTCCGAACGTCGCCGTCCAGACTCTTGAAGGCGCCCAGCCGCAAAAGGGGTGAGAAGTCCTCGATGAATTCAGGGATCCGCCGGGAGCTGGTTTCCAACGGCACCCCTTCGGCATCGCGATGAACGAAGAGAAGATCGCACGGGTACAGGCGGTGGGCCGCCGAGATCCTGGCGGCCAACCCGGAGGGAGAGGTACGGAGACTCCGCAAGTCCGCCCAGCGGCCCTGGAGCCTGGATACGCCGTGGCGGGCCAGAAGCCATTCCAGAATGGGCATCATGACCTGGTCGGAACTGCCGTCCGCCAGCAGTGTGTAGACGAGCATCTCCAGTCTCACGCCGAGAGGATGTTCTTGAAATCTTCGCGGTCAACGACCCTTCGCGATTCTCCGCTGGGATCGTCCAAGATAAATGGATTGAGGTAGGAGAGGATGTCCCCGCGTGCCGCCGTCGGTGCCCCGGCCTTGACTCTCCAGGTACCGGGTAAGGCACTGAACAAAGCGGCTCGGAACCGTTTTCCATTGCGGGCCTCGTCGTAGGGCTCGGCGACGAGGAGGCTATCCTCTGGAACCTGCGTCACGACGGCGGGAGAATGAGTATTGACGATGACTTGGCGGAGTGGATTCTCGAAATCCACGGGTTGGTTCACGTCGACCGCGATGTCCTGGAGGAGCCGCAACATGGCGGCAATCCGCTCCGGATGAATTCCGTTTTCAGGCTCTTCGAAGCACAAAAGGCCTTGCGCGCGCGAATCCAGCTCCAGGGTGGCCAGCGCAAGGAACCTCAATGTCCCAGCCGACAAGGCCCTCGCGGGAAGAGACGTCTTGTCCCGACCCTCGACCATGAGCGTGAGAAGCTTGCGTTTTTCGTCCTTGTCCACCCAGACACGCCGCACTTCGTGGATGAGCTCCGACAGTCGGTTTGCTACTTGGCCGTATACCTGATCCGCCTTCATGGTCGGCTTTCCATCAGCGCCGCCTCTGCCGGAGGAGGCGATCTGGAACAGGTGAGCCGCCAGATGCGCTCCATTGGAAGTCATCGCCGATGGGGAGCCAATGCTGTCGGGCTCGCGCAGAAACAAGGGGTCGAGCTGAATCACGCCCCAGGACTGCATCTCCTGTTTGGCCAATGCGACCGTAGGGCTCTCCGCGCCCGTGACAGAGCTCAGAATGGTCCTGGGGAGAGATGGCGCCGACAGCCGCAACGGGTGACCTGAAAAAGCTTCTCGGCGCAGCGTTATGATCGATCCTTCTTCTTTGGTTGAAATGAGAGGGAGAGTTCTGGAGCTGCCCAGCATGGCAGAGTGCTCCCACTCGCGGGAACGTGGAAAACCTATCGACTTGGCTGCGCTGGAGATGCTGGCAGGAATCAAATCCTCTCGAATGATCTCCAGCGGCTCAGGGGAGAGCGAATTCCCGCGCTTGCGCATGGACAAGCTGTAGCGCAGGATAGTGTGCCTGGCTTTCAGGCTTTGCCCCAAGTCGCTCACTCCAACGGCTGGAATGATCATGTCCACGTCAAAGGAGATCTTGTCGCCGGACTCGCTTCCCACGCGATGGAACAGCGTGTTGATATTTCCCGGGCGGCCCTCGCCGGCGCGCACGGATTGAGCCGCCTCGGCAATCGGCCGATCTGCCAGCGCGCTCAAGAATTGGATCGCATCGAAAAGGTTCGACTTCCCGACCCCGTTCGCTCCCGCGATACAAGTGAATGGCCCAAAGCGGACATCGACGTCCACCAGATTCTTGAAGCCCGAAACCTTAAGGCGCGTCAGCACGAGGGCTCCTCTCGTTCCGCGAACGTGGAGAGTGAATCGTTGGGCGGTTGGGGGGCCATCATCGTTCCTCGCCTTCAGTATCAGGAGGTTAGGCTCCAAACGGCATCCCGGTCAACCTGCCGGCCTTCATACCAGCAACCGGTCCACCGGCACCGCCCAGATCTGCCGGTCCAGTCTCTGCACGGTGTTCCCGGAATACACCACCAAGCCGCCACGCCACGCCGCGCCCAGGGCCTCGCCGACCTCCCGGAGGGCGCGCCAGTCCGAGGAGCCGAGCCGTGAGGTGGACTTGGCTTCGATCCCCCACACCCCGTGCGGCGTGGTGATCAGGAGATCCACCTCCAGCCCTGAACGGGTGCGGTAAAAGGCCAGGTCGACCGGCAGCTCGGCGGTCTTGATCCACTTGTAGATCTCCGTGACGACCAGGGTCTCGAACATCGGCCCGGTGACCTCCCCCTGGTAGCGGGTCAACTGCCGCCAGAGGCCGAGGTCGATCCAATAGACCTTGGGGCTCTTCACGACCGCGCTCGTCAGGTTCGTGGCATAAGGGGGCATCAGGAACGCCTGGTACGAGATCCGGAGGTACTCGATATAGCGGCGGCTGGTGTTGACGGACAGGCTGGCGTCCCGGGCGAGCTCCGAATAGGAGAGGAGCTGGGCCGACCGCAGCGCGCACAGCCGCTGGAAACGGTGGAAGGGGACCAGATCCTCCAGCCGCGCGAGATCTCCCAGGTCTCTCTCGAGGTACGTGGCGTCATAGGACTGCAGCCACTTGGACCTCTCGGGGTCGGGCAAGGTGAGCAGCCCGGGCATGCCTCCCCAGGCCTGAAGGTGGGCAATCGCTGCCGCTGCCTCTGCCGCCGGCTCGCCGAGCCGGACGGACGGCAGGTCTCCGAACAGCTCGTTCGCGGTCCCCGGCTCGCGCAGGAGGCGGTCGAGGAGCGGAGCCGGAGGATTCTCGCCGCGGGCGTGCACGATCTCGCTCGCCATCAGGGGCCAGAGCTCATAGACGAAAGCCCGGCCGGCGAGCGTCTCGCGGACCCGCTGGAGCATCAGGATCTGCGAGGAGCCGAGCAGGACCGACCGCTCGATCTGTCCGGCATCGAAAGCGAACTTCACCTTGTCGAAGAGGCTGGGCTCCTTCTGGGCTTCGTCCAGGATCGCCGGGCCTATGGTGGCGGCCCAGGCGTCCGCGCGGACCGCGCGGATCGCTTCCCGTTGCTCCGGAGCGTCGAGGTTGAGATAGGCGAGGTCCGGATAGACCTCGCGAGCGAGAGTCGTCTTTCCCGTCTGGCGGGCTCCGGTCAAGAGAATGATCCGGGGGCTCGACAGAGGACCGAGCTGCTGGCGCAAGAAACGGAATCGCTGTAGATCTGTCCTCATCGTGGACGATTTTACAGGCAATTTGTCCACGAGGCCGAAAGAATCCCGCCTGATCTGTCCCCGGCGGCTTAGAGGTAGAATCGCAGCCGTTCGTGGCGAACCGATCCGGAGGAAGCCAGCCCATGATTCCCGTCAAGCCTCACATCGCGGAGCGTGCCTACGTCAAGAGTCTCGCCGAGTATCAGGAGATGTACCGGCAGTCGGTCGAGGAGCCCCAGGAGTTCTGGCGTGAACAGGCCGGGATCCTCGATTGGTATCACCCACCCCGCAACATCATGGACGTCGACCCGGAGGAGGTGGATTTCTCCTGGTACTCGGGCGGCCGGCTCAACGCCTGCTACAACTGCGTCGACCGCCACCTGAACGAGCGCGGCGAGCAGACCGCCATCATCTGGGCCGGCGACGAGCCGGGCGAGTACCGCCACATCTCCTACCGGGAGGTCAAGCACAACGTCGCCCGCGTCGCCAACGTCCTGCTCGCCCATGGGGTGAAGAAGGGGGACCGGGTCTGCATCTACCTGCCGATGACCCCCGAGCTTCCCTACGCCATGCTCGCCTGTGCCCGCATCGGCGCCGTCCACTCGGTCGTCTTCGCCGGCTTCTCGGCGGAATCCCTGCGCGACCGCATCCTGGACGCCGGCTGCAAGGTGGTGTTCACCGCCAACGAGGGGCTGCGCGGCGGCCGGCGGATCCCCCTCAAGGCCACGGTGGACCAGGCGGTCGAGGGGCTGTCGGTGGTCGAGAAGGTCTTCGTGGTCCGCCGCACCGACAAGGACGTGCCGATGCGGACCGGCCGCGACTTCTGGCTGGAGGAGGAGACGGCCCGGCAGCGCTCGACCTGCCCGGTCGAATGGATGGCCGCCGAGGACCCCCTCTTCATCCTCTACACCTCGGGCTCGACGGGGAAGCCCAAGGGGGTGCTCCACACCACCGGCGGGTACCTGGTCTACGCGGCGGTGACCCACAAGTACGTCTTCGACTACCACCCCGGCGACATCTACTGCTGCGCCGCCGACATCGGCTGGGTCACCGGCCACACCTACATCCTCTACGGACCGCTGGCCAACGGCGCGACGACGGTGATGTTCGAGTCGATCCCCACCTATCCGGACCCGGGGCGCTACTGGCGGATGGTGGACGACCTGGGGATCAACATCTTCTACACGGCGCCGACGGCGATCCGCGCGATCGCCCGCTCCGGCGACGAGTGGGTGACGAAATACAAGCGGACCTCGCTGCGCATCCTGGGCTCGGTGGGCGAACCGATCAATCCGGAGGTCTGGCTCTGGTACCACGACGTGGTGGGCGAGGGGCGGTGCGCGGTGGTGGACACCTGGTGGCAGACGGAGACCGGCGGCATCATGATCACGCCGCTGCCGGGCGCCACCCCCTGCAAGCCGGGTTCGGCGACGCTGCCGTTCTTCGGCGTGCGGCCGGTGCTGGTCGACCAGGAAGGGCACGAGCTCCAGGGCAACGACGTCTCGGGCAACCTCTGCCTGCGCGGCACCTGGCCGGGGCAGGCGCGCACGATCTACGGCGACCACCAGCGGTTCCGCGAGACCTACTTCTCACAGTTTCCCGGCCTCTATTTCACCGGCGACGGCTGCCGCCGCGACAAGGACGGCTACTACTGGATCACCGGCCGCGTCGACGACGTGCTCAACGTCTCCGGGCACCGGCTGGGGACGGCCGAGATCGAGAGCGCCCTGGTGGCCCACGAGGCGGTGGGGGAGGCGGCGGTGGTGGGGTTCCCGCACGACATCAAGGGGACGGGGATCTTCGCCTATGTCCATCCGAAGCCGGAGTTCGAGCACGTCGACCGCGACGAGCTGACCGGCATGCTCAAGGAGCAGGTGCGCCACGCCATCGGCGCCATCGCCACTCCGGACCGCATCCAGATCGTCACCGGCCTCCCGAAGACCCGCTCGGGGAAGATCATGCGCCGCATCCTGCGCAAGATCGCCGCCGGGGAGTACGAGGAGCTGGGAGACATCACGACCCTGGCCGATCCGTCCGTCGTGGAGAAGCTCGTAGACGATCATCGCCGCCAGAACGTATAAAGAAATGGACACGGAGCGGCGAGGGGGCTTTACCCCTCGCCGCGAGGCGTGTTACGATAGAGACAGTTCCTCAGTTCGAGGCTCCATCTCTCCGGCCTGGCACTCCCCGGCGGATTTCTCCTACACGTCGTACCGTCCGTTCCCTGATTTCAAAGCAAGAACCGAGCCATGGGCGCGCCTTGCGCGCGAGCGCCCAAAGCGGGGATGATCTCGTCGTGGTTTCCCCCTTCCAGCCGCCCCTACGGTCGCGCCTCCGCCTCGCCCTGGCGTTCGCTCTCGGGCTCGCCGCCGGGGGGGCGGAGGCGCAGGTTCAGGGCTTCCATTACACCCGCGACGTCGCGGTGCCCGCGGCCGGCTGGGTGCGGGTGCCGCTCGACCTCGCGGCGGTCCGGCACATGGCGGCCGGGGGCGCCGATCTCCATGTGTTCGCGCGGACCGGCGGGGAAGTCAGGGTTCGGATCGAGCCCGCGCCCCCGCGCGCCACGAGCCGGCCGGCCGCTGCCTTCCGCCTGACGCCGGCCGCCGGCGGTGCCGTCGAGGCCGGCTGGTTCCTGGTCGTCGACACCGGAGCGGCGCCGGCTCCGCACCAGCGCCTGCTCCTGACGCCGGCGCGGTCGCCTCTCGGCGTTCCCGATCGGACCGAGAGCAGCCGGGACGGCATCGCCTGGCAGCCGCTCGCCCCGGCCGTGCCCCAGCCGGCGGCGGGGAAGATCTCCGTCGGTTATCCGGTCACCCCGGACCGCTACCTCCGCCTCCACTGGCCGCGCCGGCCGGAGGCGCCTCGCGTCTCGGCGGTCGAGGTGGAATCGGTCACCGGCGCGAGCCTCTCGATCGGCTCTTCCCGCGCCACCTGCCAGCCCGGACCGGCCGGAGCGCTCCTCTGCGCCCTGGGTCTGCCGGCCGGCGGCCTGACCCCGCGGCAGCTCGCGCTGGAGGTCGAGGAGAAGGGGACGGTGGGCTACCGGATCTACGCGCCTCGGGATGCCCGCTGGGCGCCGCGGGCCGAGGGGGTCTGGCAGCCGGCGACCGGACGGACCCGGCAGGTCATTCCCCTCGCGCCGGAGCCGGTGGCGGGCACCATTCTGCGGCTGGAGCTCCAGGGCGCGGTGCTGCGGCCGAGGCTGTCGGGCTGGGCCCTCGATCTCGAAGCGCCGACGGTCGTCTTCCTTGCCGACGAGGCGGGGCCGTACACGCTGGCCTACGGCGGCGCCCGGAGGGACCCGCGGTCCAGCGCTCCGCCGGCCGCCGGACCGATCGCCTGGGTGGACGCGGGGCCGGAGCGCGAGCGTGACCTGCCCCCCCTGCCGGCGTCGGCGACCGCGCCGTCGGTCCGTCTCCGGGAGCGGCTGGCCGGCTCCTGGCGGATCGCCGCGCCCTCGGCGCGGCCGGGCATGCTGGTCCGTCTCGAGCTCCCTGCCCTCGTCTACGGCGCGGCGCGGGCCGACCTCGGCAACCTCCGGCTGCTCGCCGGCGATCGCCAGATCCCTTTTCAGCACTGGTCGCCGCAGGATCCCGCCCTGGCCGCCAGCGAGCGCGATCTGCATTTCCAGGGGAGCGGCGGCCGGCGATCGACCGAGAGCGCGGTCGAGCTCCACCTTCCCGAGCCCGGCCTGCCGCTCTCGCAGATCGAGCTCAGCGCGCCGGCCGCGCCGCTACGGCGCCCGACGGCGCTGCGCTACCTGGAGCCCGCCAGCACGCCCGCCCGCGAGGTGCGCCGGCGGGGGCGGCCGGTGATCGTCCACGACACCTGGGAGTGCCGCCCCCAGCCGCCCCTCCCCTGCCGCGGCCTGCTGCCGCTCCCGGGGCGTTCCCCCTCGGTGGTCGAGGTGAGCTTCCACGACGGCGACAACCCGCCGCTCGCCGGCCTCGGCGCGGATCTCTGGCGCCGCCGCGACGTCCTCCTCTTCGTCTGGCCGGACACCGAGGACGCCGTCCGCCTGGTGGCCGGCCCCGAGACTCTGGGGGAGCCGTCCTACGATCTCCAGGCTTTCGGCGACACCCTGCTGAGCTACCCCTGGCAGCCCGCGGAGCTCGGCCAGGGGAAGGCGCCGGTGCGGGCCCACTTCTGGTGGGGGCGCTGGATGCGGCCGATGATCCTGCTCGCCGCCGTCGCCGGCCTGCTGGTGCTCCTGCGGCGGATCCTGGAAGGGGCTTGAAGCGAGGGCTCCATGGGTGAGCGCAGGCGGCTGCTGCTCGCCGGCGCCGGACACGCGCACCTGGAGATCCTGCGGCGGCTGATCCTGGACCCTCTGCCGGAGGTGGAGCTGACCGTGATCTCCCCCGGCCCGCTCCATCACTACTCGGGGATGGTGCCGGGCTATCTCCAGGGGACCTACCGCGAGGAGGAGATCGCCGTCCGGGTGCCGGACCTGGTGGCGCGGGCGAATGGGAAGTTCGTGGCCGGCCGGGCCGCCGGACTAGATCCCGGCGCGCGGACGGTGCGGCTGGAGGAGGGCGGGGAGATCCCCTACGACCTCGTCTCCTTCGCGGTGGGCTCGAACACGGTCGGGATCGACGATCCGGAGGTCGCCGGCGAAGCGCAGCGGATCAAGCCGCTGGAGCGGGTCGTCGCCCTCGAGGAGCGGCTCCGCGCTCTCACGCGGGAGGCCGGCGGACGGCCCGTGGCCGTTTCAGTCGTCGGCGGCGGCGCGGCGGGCGTCGAGGTTGCCCTCGCCGTCGCCGCCCTGCTGGGGAAGGCTGGGAGCGCCCACCGGATCACGATCCTCGACTCCGGCGAGGAGATCCTCGCGGGGTACCGCGGCCGCTTCCGCCGCCGGGCACGCGGCATCCTGGCGCGGCGGGGGATCGACGTCCGCACCGGCGAGCGCGTCGAGGCGGTCCACGACGGCGAAGTAGCGACGTCCTCGGGGGCGCGGGTGCCCTCCCGCCTCACCATCTGGCTGACCGGCGCCATGGCCTGGCCGCTCTTCCAGGGCTCCGGGCTGCCGCTCGATGAACGCGGGTTCCTGCTGCTCGACGACTCTCTCCGCTCGCTGGGCGATCCCAGGATCTTCGCCGCCGGCGACTGCGGGACGCTGGCGAGCCATCCGGAAACGCCCAAGGCGGGGGTCTACGCCGTGCGCGAGGGGCCGGTCCTCTGGGCGAGCCTGAAGGCGGCGGTGCGGGGTGGCGAGCCGCCGCGCTACGAGCCGCAGCGGGGGTTCCTGTCGATCCTCAACACCGGCGACGGCCGCGCCCTGCTCGACTATAAGGGGATCGTCTCCCACAGCCGCTGGGCCTGGCGGCTCAAGGACCGGATCGACCGCCGCTTCATGGCGCGGTTTCAGGGGCTGACGGCGGGATGAAGAATGGCTCCTCGGGAGGGACTCGAACCCCCAACATTTCGGTTAACAGCCGAACGCTCTACCATTGAGCTACCGAGGATCAGTGGAAGGAACCTCCCGGGGCGTGCCCCGGGAGGCGGAATTCTAGGCGGACCGCCCGCCGGTGTCAAACGAGCGGCCCTGCCCCGTTCTATGCCGTGTTGTCCAGGAACGGCTTGAGCTTCGTCGCCCGGCTGGGGTGACGGAGCTTGCGCAGCGCCTTGGACTCGATCTGCCGGATGCGCTCGCGGGTGACGTTGAACGACCGGCCCACCTCTTCCAGGGTGTGCTCGGAGCCGTCGCCGACACCGAAACGCATCTTGAGCACCAGCTCTTCCCGCGGCGTCAGGGTCTTGAGCACCTTGCGGGTCTGGTCCTTGAGGTTGCCGAAGATCACCGACTCGATGGGCGAGACGGCGTTCTTGTCCTCGATGAAGTCGCCGAGGTGCGAATCCTCCTCCTCGCCGATCGGCGTCTCCAGCGAGATCGGCTCCTGGGCGATCTTCATGATCTTGCGCACCTTGGAGGCGGGCAGGTCCATGCGCTCGCCGATCTCCTCCGCGGTGGGCTCGCGCCCCAGCTCCTGCACCAGCGAGCGGCTGGTGCGGGTCAGCTTGTTGATCGTCTCGATCATGTGCACGGGGATGCGGATCGTCCGCGCCTGGTCGGCGATGGCGCGGGTGATCGCCTGCCGGATCCACCACGTGGCATAGGTCGAGAACTTGTAGCCGCGGCGGTACTCGAACTTCTCCACCGCCTTCATCAGGCCGATGTTCCCCTCCTGGATGAGGTCGAGGAACTGCAGGCCGCGGTTGGTGTACTTCTTGGCGATCGAGACCACGAGCCGGAGATTGGCCACTATTAATTCTTCCTTGGCCCGCTCGCAGGTCGCCTCCCCGTGCCGGATCTTGTTGATCGTGGAGGCGATCTCGGCGTGGGTGGTGCCGTAGCGCTCCTCGAGCTCGCGCAGGTTGCCGCGGTACTTCTCGATCCGCCGGCGGTGGAGCGCCTTGAGCTCCTCGTTGGTCTCGCGCTTGAGCGCCGTCTGCGCCCGCTTGATGTCCTGCTCGAAGCGGGAGAACTGCTTGTCGATGTCCTTCAGGAAGTCGACCAGCCGGTTGCGGGTCTGGACGCTGAAGTCGACGGTGCGGATGTCCTTGGCGATCTTGGCCACCAGGCGGTCGATCTCGCGCTCGATCTCCAGGTACTTCTCGCCGTCCGGCTTGCAGCGCTTCTGGCGTTTGCGCAGCTCGCTGATCTCGTGGTCGTTGGCGGCGATCTGCTCGAAGATCCGGAGGTTGCCGCGGATGCGGTCGGCGGCCTTGGGATCGAGCGGCTCGTCGGGGTCGGCAGCCACCAGCTCGCGCAGGATCCGCTTGTCCTTGATCGCCAACTCGTTGAGGCGCAGGAGCTCCTTGAGCACAACCGGGTTCTCGCACAGCGCCTCGTAGATCATCCACTCGCCCTGCTCGATGCGCTGGGCGATCTCCACCTCTCCCTCGCGGTCGAGGAGGGGGACGGTCCCCATCTCGCGCAGATACATGCGCACCGGATCGTTGGTCTTCTCGTGAGCGGCGAGGCCGAATTCCGTCGTCTCGTCCTCTTTCTTGTCGAACTCGTTGGAGCTGGACTCGAAATCGTCACGGTTCTGGTAGCGCTCGGGCCGGTCGATGACGTCGACGCCGAGATCGGCGAACCGCAGATAGATCTCATCCAGCTCGTCGGGGAGGCTGACCACCTCCTCCGGCAGCATCTCGTAGATCTCGTCGTACAGGAGATAGCCCTTCTCCTTGCCAAGCTCGATGAGCTGCTTGACCGAGCTGTACTTCTCTTCGACGTGGGTGGCACTCGAAATCGTCAATGTCCTCTCCTATCAGCTTCAATCGGGACCTGGACGCGGGCGGGCCGCAGCCGCTAGGGGTTCAACCGGACCCCGGATTTCCTCCGGGCCGGGACCCCCGATGCAAGCTGCGGCTCAATCGGGTCTTCTCGTCCACGAGGCGGTCGCGGAGCGCATCGTTCCTCGTGCGCTGCGCCTCGTTGATCTCTCCGTGCAATTCTTTGATACGCTGCCGGCGCCAGCGGTCCGTCAGCTTGTCGAGGGACTCCAGAAGCGCGATTCTTCCGGACGTAAGCTCCCTTTCTAGCATGATTTTCGCTAGCCGGGCAACCGCCGCGTCACCTTCCCCCAGCCTGGACTTCAACGTCTGGAAGTCCGGGGGAGTCCTGGCTCCTGCATATAGAGCGCAGAAGGCCTCGTAAATATTCCTGCATTCGGTGTCCAGGAAAACGGCGGGGGGCGGCAGCTCCTCCGGCGCCGGAAGCTGACCCCGCCCCTCCTCCCGCAGCAGCAGGTCGAGCACCTGCTCCTCCAGGCTGCGGATGAGGCTGGGAGGAGCGTTGGGCAGGCCACTACCCGCGCCCCCCGAGGCCTCCGGCGGCGTCCGCTCGCCGCTCCCCGCGCGCTCCCCGCGCTCCTGGCGTTCGCCGCCGCCGACCCGGCGGGCCAGCATCTCCACCGGGATCCCCAGCCGCTCGGCGGCCAGGCGGCTGTAGCTGAAGCGGAGGATCGAGTCGGGGATCGGCCGCAGCAGCTCGCCGACATCGGTCGCCGCCTTGGCCTGGAGGCGCGGATCGCGGGCGGTGCCGTCGGGGATCAGGCGGTCGAGCTCGGCGGCGACGCCGTCCTCCGCCCCCTCGATCGCCGCGCGGACGGTCTCCTCGCCGGCCTCCAGGCGCAGGGAGTCGGGGTCGTGCGAGCCGGGGAAACGGGCCCGCCGCACTCCCAGCCGCTCGGCGAGCAGCAGCGGCAGGGCGCGGCGGAAGGCGTTCTCGCCGGCGCTGTCGCCGTCGTAGGCCACCACCACCTCTTCGGTATAGCGCCCCAGCAGCTTGGTCTGCTCGGGGGTGAGGGCGGTGCCCATGCCGGCGACCGCCCCCTCCAGGCCGCAGGCGACCGTCGCGATGACGTCGAAGTACCCCTCGCAGAGCACGGCCCGGCCGCTCTCGCGGATCTCCCGCTTGGCCAGGTTTAGCCCGTAGAGCAGCTCCCCCTTGTGGAAGCGGTCGGTCTCGCTGGTGTTGACGTACTTTGCCTTGTCGTCTCCCAGGGCGCGGCCGCCGAAGCCGACCAGCCGTCCGGCCGCGTTGTGGATGGGGAACATCAGCCGGTGGCGGAAGCGGTCGTAGGGGTCACCGCTCCTCTCGGAGCGCCCGACCAGCCCCGCCGCTTCGAGGTCCGCCTGCGGCACCCTGGCGCGGAGGGCGGGCAGCAGGTTCTGGAAGCCCTCCGGGGCGTAGCCGAGGCCGAAGCGGTCGACGAGCTCGGGGGGGATCCGCCGGGTCTTGTCCAGGTAGTCGCGGGCGAACTGCGATTTCCGGAGCTGGTCCTTGAAGTAGCCGGCCGCCGCCTGGAGGGCCCCCTCGATGTCGGCCTCCGGCTTGCCGCCGGCGAAGCGCGCCTCGGTCCGGCTGGGGAGCGGGATGCCGTAGCGCATCGCCAGGTTCTCGATCGCCGCCGGGAAGTCGTCCCCGGTGGTCAGCATGTGCAGCTTGATGGCGTCGCCGCCGGCCCCGCAGCCGAAGCAGTAGAAGAGCCCCTGCACCGGATCGACGCTGAACGACGGGCTCTTCTCCTTGTGGATCGGGCAGAGCCCCTGGTAGCGGCGGCCCGCCTTGCGCAGCCGGGTGTGGTCGGAGGCGATGGCGATGATGTCCGCCGCGTCGCGCACCGCCTGCACGAGCTGGGGGGTGATGTGGACGTTGCCTAGAGGCATGGCCGGTCTTTCGCGCCCATCCTCACGCGCCCCGGAACAGCACCACCGTCGCCCCGTTTCCCCCTTCGTTCGGCGCTCCCGAGCGGATCTCGGCGACGCCGCGGTGGCTCCGCAGGTGCTGGCGCACGGCCTCGCGCAGGCGGCCGGAGCCGTGGCCGTGGATCACCCGCACCTCCTGGCGCGAGGAGAGGAGCGCCTGGTCGAGGTAGGAGTCGAGCATCTCCAGGGCGGGCTCGACCCGCATGCCGATCAGGTTGATCTCCCGACCCACCGGCTCCTCCATGTCCCCTTCGCGTCCGCGCAGCGCGGCCGGCTGGAGCGGCGGCGCCTCCCGCTCCTTCTTCCTGGACGCCGGCGGGGGGCCGGCGGGGGCGAGCTCGTCGGGACGGGCGCGCACCCGCTTGCCGCGCACCAGCACCTCCGCCCGGCCGTCCTCCAGCTTCTCCAGCACCCCCTGCCAGCCGAACCCCACGTGGCGGACCGGCGCCCCCACCACCAGCGGCCCCGAGGGCGGCGGCTCCGGCGTACCGAAGGTGGGCGCCGCGGCGAACAGGCTTTCGACCGCCTCGGCCGCCAGCCCCTTGCGCCGTCCCTCCTCGAAGCGCTCGCGGATCCGCGCCTCCTCGCGGCGCAGCCGTTCGGTGGTGTCGCGGCGGAACTGCTCCAGCTCCCCTTTCAGCTTGCCGGAGACGCTCCGGCGCTCCTCGGCGAGCGCCGCCTGCTCCTCGGCCAGGCGGCGGCGGAGCTTCTCGGCGTCGGAGCGCTCGACCTCCAGGCTGTCGCGGGTCTCGGCCAGCTCCTGGCGCACCCTTTCGACCTCGGCGATCAGCCGCCGCAGGTCGCGGTGCTCGGAGCCCAGCCGCGCCTCGGCGCGGTCGAGCCATTCGGCGGGGAGCCCGAGCCGGCGGGCCAGCGCCAGCGCCTCGCTGGCGCCGGGGGGGCCGGGGACCAGCCGGAAGGTGGGGCGGCCGGTGCCGGGGTCGAACTCCATCGCCGCGCACGAGGCGCCGGCCAGCTCCAGCGCCGCCGCGGCGAGCTGCGCCAGGTGGGTGGTGATCACCCCCAGGCTCCCCTTCTCCAACAATCCTTCGAGCAGCGCCTCGGCGAGCGCCGCGCCCTCTTCGGGGTCGGTGCCGGAGCCGAGCTCGTCGAGCAGGACGAGGGCGTCCGGCCCCGCCCACTCCCAGGCCTCCTTGAGGCGGAGGAGGCGGCCGCTGAAGGTGGAGCGGTCGGCCAGCAGATCCTGCTCGTCGCCGACGGTCGCCACCAGCCGGGTGAGCAGCGGCACCCGGCTTCCCGGCGCGGCGGGAATGGGCAGCCCGCACTGGGCCATCAGGGCGAGGATGCCGGTGGTCTTCAGCGACACCGTCTTGCCGCCGGCGTTGGGGCCGGTGATCACCAGGATCCGCCGCTTCGCCTCGAGCTCGACGTGGAGCGGCACGATGTCCCCCGAGTGCCCCGCCTGTCCCAGGGCCTCCGCGCGGACCTCGGCGAGGCAGGGGTCGAGCAGGGGGTGGCGAGCCTGGAGGAGGCGCAGGTCGTGGCGCGCGCCGATCTCGGGGAGGACGCCGCCGCAGCGGTCACCGAAGCGCACGGAGGCCTGGAGGAGATCGAGCTCGCCGAGCAGCCCCGAGTGCTCGCGCAGGGCGGGGAGCGCCGCCCGCGCCTCGCCGATCAGCTCGGCCAGGATGCGCCGGCGCTCCGCCTCCTCGTCCTCCACCGACTGCTGCAGCGAGTTGTTGGTTTCCACCACGTTCAGCGGCTCGAAGTAGAAGCTCCGGCCGGTCGCCGAGCGGCCGTGGACCAGGCCGCCGCTCCGCCCGCGGGCGCCGGAATTCAGCATCACCACCAAGCGGCCGCCGCGCATCGGAATGGTGTCTTCGGAGAGATCGTCCTTGTGGCCGGCCACGAAGTCGCCGAGGTCACGGTAGATCTGCTCGCGGACGGTGCGGATCTGGCGGCGGAGGGAGGAGAGCAGGGGGCTGGCGTCCTCCCGCACCTCGCCCCGGCGGTCGAGCATGCGATCGATCTTCCGCAGCAGGGGCTCGATGTCGGGGAGGCCGCGGACGAGCGCGTCGAGCGCCGGGCAGGGGGGGACCGCCTCGCGGATCCGCGCCGAAGCCCCCCGCGTGGCGCGCCCGAGGTCGGCCAGGCGCACGAGGTCGATCCCTTCGACCGGCGGCCGGCCGGTGGCGATGCCGACCAGGAGATCGCCCAGCGGGACGTCGAAGTCGGGCACCAGCGCCCGCTCGCCGACCAGCCGGGAGGCCTCCTCGAAGAGGGTCCGGCGGGCGCGCAGAGGAGGCTCCGCCTCGAAGGGGAGCAGCCCGAGCACGCGGTCGCGCCCCAGGTCGGTCGCCGCGAAACGCGAGACCACCGCCAGCAGGCTGGGGAGCTCCAGCGCCTGCGCGGTGGCCTGAGAGAGGATGTTGGAAGAAGAGACCGAGGCTTCGCTCACCGGGGTGAGTTTATCAGTGCCGGCGGCGCCCGCTTCGCGGGCGGGTCGTTCACGTACCTGGCCACCTCCGTGAGCACCTCCAGGTCGGCGTGGCCGGTCTCGACCAGCCGGCGGAAGTAGAGGAGCGCCGCCGCTACTCCCTGGCGGAGGTCGGGGGTGCGGAGGATGGGGAGCAGATCCTCTGCGAACGGACGGATCTCGGGAGCCCGCCCCTGTCGCGTGTAGAGCATCGCGAGGTCCAGGAGGAGTGCCGCGGCCTCGCCGCCCATCCCCTCGGCGAGGTACGCCCGCCGGGCGTCGAGGAACGCCGTCTCCGCCTTCCCGGCCTCGCCCAGAGCCTCCTCGATCCTGCCTTCCAGATGGCGGAGCCGCGCGAGGTTGGGGATGTCGCCCAGCAGATCGTACAGGCGCCTCGCCTGGCGCAACGCCGCCAGCGCCTCCCGCCACGAGGCGTCCTCGCACAGCACCCGCGCCTGACGATGGAGCGCGGCGGCGAGGAGCGCCTGCTGCCGCTCCCCGTCCGGCCCCGGCACGGCCGCCAGCTCCGGCCACTCCCCTCGCGCCACCTCCGGCTCCGGCGGCTCCGGGGGCCGTGCCTCGGCCAGGTTCCAGACCCGCCGGGTCACCGCGCCGCAGCGGGCGCAGCCGGCGAGCAGGTGGCGCACCACCCGCCGCCGCTCGTCGCCGTCGGTCTCGTTGCGCATGAATCGCTCCAGCAGCCTCGGGTCGGGATGTTCTTTGGGATCTTCCGACATCGCTTTCCAGGTCCCACCGCCGCGAATTACGTTTCGACTCGTTCTGAGCATGCAAGTCGAGAACTGCGGTGGCATCTCCTGGGACGATTATAGAGCATATGTTGTCGTGCCCAGCAACCCCGTCGACTTTTCCAACACGGCAAACGGGAACAAAGGTATGCCTGGCAAGAATCTTTTTCCGCGGCCAAGTCATTGATCCACATAAGTTTGCGCTTGCCACGCAGCCGCAGAGAAGGTACATTTCCGGTTATGTCGATCTTCAATGGACTCGGAAGAGCCTTACGCTGGCTCCGCGACCGCCAGGGTAAGCGGCAGTACCAGGTCGCCGACGCCGCCGGGATCACCAAAGCGATGCTCTCCGCGTACGAGACCGGCAAGCAGAAGCCGTCGCTCGACACGCTGGAGAAGATCCTGGTCGCCCTGGAGTGCGATCTCAACGACCTTCACAACTCCCTCCAGATCGTCAACGAGCGGCCGGAAGCGATCCGCCGCCCTGGTGGGGTCCGGGATGCCTGGCAGACCTACCGCCCCCAGGACGGAAGCCACGAGTCGGGCGACGCGAGCGGCAACAGCGTCTACCGCGTCCTCGGCCTCAAGCGGCAGCTTCCGGCCCTGGAAGAGCAGGCTCTGAGTGAGATGCTCGAAGGCTTCCACAAGCTGGTCCGCTATCTCCACGGCATGATCTCGCCGGCCGCCGCGGCCGGCGAGACCGAGCCGGACGAAGAGTCGAGCTAACGCCGCGGCGGTCTTCCGGGACCGCCGCCGGCCGTACCTGTCTCCCCTTCCCGAAGCTGCTGCTTTCTCTCCCGAGCCCGTCGCCGTCCGTTTCCGCCGGTTTTCCCGGTCCTGAGACCTGCGCACGCTTCTTGCACTTGAGCGTCGGCGGGCCGTGAGCGACTCGCGGCGCTGACGCTGCGACGCGCGCAGAAGGGTGGGTCCCGTGAATGGTGAGCTCGAGAGACGGATCGCAGGGTTGCGCCAGGGCGATCATCTCTGTCTGATCTATCGCAGCGCCGCCGAGCAGACGGCCGCGCTGGTCCCTTTCCTCAAGGCGGGCCTCGCCGCGGGCGAGCGCTGCCTTTTCGCCGGCCACGGCACCAGCGCCCGCCGGCTCGAGCGCGCCCTCGGAGAGGCGGGCCTCGACGTCCGCGGCGAGTGCGACCGCGGCGCCCTGCTCTTCCTCAACCGCCGCGAGACCTGGCTCCCCGGCGGCCGCTTCGATCCCGGCACCATGATGGACATCCTCCGCCAGGCCGAGCAGGATGCCCTCAACGACGGCTTCTCCGGCCTGCGCGCCACCTGGAACATGGGGTGGGTGCTGGAGGGGACCACCGGCGCCGACCGCCTCATGGAGTACGAGGCGCACCTCAACCGCTTCCTCGCCGGCAGCCGCACCTGCGCCCTCTGCCGCTACTCGCGCCAGGGCTCGGGGCCCGACCTGATCCAGACCGCCCTGCTCACCCATCCGATCGCCATGCTCGGCGAGCAGCTCTGCCCCAACGCCTACTACGAGCCCCCCGACATGGTGCTCGGCGACCGCCCGGTGGACGAGCGGGTCGACTGGATGATGGCGCAGCTCCAGCGCGCCCGCTTCAGCGAGTCCAAGCTCGAGGAGGTCACGCTACGGCTGTCGCAGAAGCGCTCCGCCCTCGAGCGTGCCGACCGCGCCAAGGAGGAGCTGCTGGCAATGCTCGCCCACGAGCTGCGCAACCCGCTGGGCACGATCAGCAGCGCCCTCCAGGTGCTGCGCATGAAAGGCGAGGGGGACGACACCGCCAAGCGGGCGATCGACGCCGCCGAGCGGCAGGTCCTCCACCAGGCGATGCTGATCGACGACCTCCTGGAGGCCTCCCGCGTCACCCGCGGCCAGGTCGAGCTGCAGTGCGAGGAGCTGGACCTGCCCGAGCTGGTCCGCGAGACGGCCGAGGGCTACCGCGCCGCGTTCGACGCCGAAGGGGTCGCGCTCAACCTCGACGTCCCCCCCGAGCCGCTGCGGGTCCGCGGCGACCGTCTCCGTCTCTCCCAGGCGCTCTCGAACCTGCTCGACAACGCCGCCAAGTTCACCCCCCGGGGCGGGAGCATCGACGTGCGGGTGGGCCGAGCGGCGTCGGGCCGGCGCGCCGAGATCCGCGTCCGCGACTCCGGCGCCGGCATCCCCGCCGACGAGCTCCCCTACGTCTTCGAAGTCTTCACCCAGGGGGACCACAGCCTCGACCGCGCCCAGGGGGGGCTGGGGATGGGCCTCGCCGTGGCCAAGGGGCTGGTCGACCTGCACGGCGGCGAGGTGCAGGCCCGCAGCGAAGGGGTGGGGAAGGGCTCGGAGTTCACCATCCTGCTGCCGGTGGCCGTGCCCGCCCAGGACGCTCTCCAGGCGGCCGCCGAGACCGGCCATCCCGACTCCCGGAAGATCCTGGTGGTGGAGGACAACCCGGACGCCGGCGCCATGCTGCGCGACTACCTCGAGCTCTCCGGCTACGAGGTGGAGCTCGCCGCCTCCGGCGCGGACGGCCTCCAGGCCGCCCGCGCCTTCCATCCGGAGGTGGTGCTCTGCGACCTCGGCCTCCCCGGCATGAACGGCTACGAGGTCGCCACCGCCCTGCGCAAGGACCCCTCCACCTCCTCGGCCCGGCTGATCGCCGTCACCGGCTACGGCCGCGACGAGGACCGCCGGAAGTCCAAGGAGGCCGGCTTCGACCTCCACCTCACCAAGCCCGTCGACCCCGCCCAGCTCCAGGCGCTGCTCCGGGAGGAATGAGAGGCCGAGGGGCTACGCGTACCGCGTCCACTTCCAGATCTCCGCGAACGTCGGCTTCTTCCCGTACATGAGGATGCCGACGCGGTAGATCCGGGAGCAGATCCAGACCATCCCGATCACGAAACCGATCGTCAGCGCGTAGGCCAGCGCGAGCTGCCAGATGGGCGGCATGTCGATGGCGATCCGCAGCGGCATCAGCAGCGGCGTGAACATCGGGATCAGCGACAGGATCGTGGCCATCTTCGAGTTCGGGTCGTTGATCACCGGCCACATCACCATCACCGGCACGATCACGAACAGCATCGCGATGCTCGACGCCTGCTGCGCCTCCTGGATGTTGTTGAACGAGGCGCCGATGCCGGCGTAGAGCGTGGCGTAGGCCAGGAAGCCGAGGATGAAGAGGAGCACGAAGTTGATCAGCATCACCGGCGACAGGGTGGGGATCGAGACCCCGGCCGGCAGCACGGACATCGCGGCGACCAGCCCCGGCGTGGTCACCACCAGCATCGTGCCGAGCCAGATGGCGAGCTGCGTCAGCCCCAGCAGGCAGATGCCGACCAGCTTGCCGAGCATTAGCTCGAACGGCGTCACCGACGAGATCACCACCTCGATCACCCGCGAGCCCTTCTCCTCCAGCACCCCCTGCATCACCTGCTGGCCCCACATGATGATCGAGATGTAGAGGATGAAGAAGAGGATCAGGGCGAGCACCACGGCCCCCATGCTCCCCTCGGCGCGGCTGCCGGAGGCCGAGACCTTCTGCGGCGCCAGCTCCACCGACCGGCTCAGCTCGTCGAGCTTCGCCGGATCGACCCCCGCCTCGCGGAAGCGCACCTGCCGCACGATCGAGGAGATGTCGTCCTTCAGCGCCGCCTGGGTGAAGACGTTCGAGACGCTCCGGGCATGGTATTCCACCGGCGCTTCCCCGAACACCCCGGAGGAGATCCAGACCCAGGCGTCGATCTCCTTGGCCATCACGCGCCGGTTGAGGTCCGCCTGCTGCGCCGCCCGGTCGGCGGCCGGCGCCTCGGCCTGGGCCTGGAAGCTCACCATCTCGTCCTCGTCCCGATGACGGCCGAACCCTCGCGCCGGCTTCTCCTTCTTCGGCTGATCCGCCCCCTGGGTGTTCATCCGCGTCACCAGGGCGGGGGCCACCTTGCCGGTCTCGTCCACCACCACGATCTTCTGGTTGGCCTTGCTCTTCGAGAGCAGCAGGGTGGGCACCACCGAGACCGCCGACACGAACAGGGGGAGGATCAGCGTGGTCACCCAGAAAGCCTTGGTCTTGGCCCGCTGCAGGTACTCGCGCTTCGCTATGACGAGGACGTTGTTAGGCCGCATCGCGCACCGCCTTGAGGAAGATCTGTTCGAGCTCCGGCTCCTCGGAGCGGAACTCGTGGACGTTGAGGAATCCCACCATCTGCCGCAGCGCGTCGGCCCCTTGGACCTCCGGCTTCAGCAGCAGCTTCACGACGCCGTCCTGGACCACCGCGTGGGCCACCTCGGGCATCGCCTTGACCCGCTCGAGGTCGCCGTCCGCCACCAGGCGGAAGGCGTTACCCCCCACCTCGCGCTTGATCGCCTTCAGCTCGCCGTCGAGCACCGAGCGGCCGTGGGAGATCAGGCAGATGTGGTCGCACATCCGCTCGGCGAGCTCCATGCCGTGGGTGGAGAGCACCACGCTCTTGCCCTGCGCCCGGTAGTCGAGCAGCAGGTCGCGGAAGAGCTCCTGGTCGAGCGGGTCGAGCCCCGAGAACGGCTCGTCGAGGATCAGCAGGTCGGGCGTGTGCAGCACGGTTCCGATGAGCTGCACCTTCTGCTGCATGCCCTTCGACAGCTCCTCGATCTTGGACTTCGCCCACTGGGTGAGCTCCACCCGATCGAGCCAGCGCTGGATGTCCGCCACCAGCTTGGGCCCCTTGAGGCCGCGGATCTCGCCGAGGAAGACGAGCATGTCCATCACCGTCATCTTCCGGTAGAGGCCGCGCTCCTCGGGCAAATAGCCGATCCGCCGCAGATCCTCGGCCGTCCGCGGGTGGCCGAACACCTGGATCTCCCCGGAGTCCGGGGCCGTGATGTTCATGATCATGCGGATCGAGGACGTCTTGCCGGCGCCGTTCGGCCCCAGCAGCCCGAAGATGCTCCCCGCCGGCACGGCCATCGAAACGCCGTCCACCGCCACGAAGCTCCCGTAGGCCTTGCGGACGTTCCGCAGTTCGAGAATGGGTGTCATGGTTGGTCCTTATAGATGATGGGAGCGCCGCCGAAGGGGCCGCTCCCAGGAGTCTATACGCAAGGGCGGGCGGGAGGTTTGGGGCGATATTTGTGATCCCATGGGCGAGCGTGAGCGAGCCCTCAACGGCGATCGTCGCCGCCGGCGGGTGCGCGCAGACTCCGAAGGGAGACACGCCACGGCGCGGGCGTGCCAGAATCCCCGCATGGCCAACGACCCCCTGGAAACCCTGCGCCGCCTCTGCCTCTCCCTGCCGGAGACCACCGAGCGGATCAGCCACGGTGAGCCGACCTGGTTCGTGCGTGGCAAGAAGACGTTCGTGATGTACGCCGACCATCACCACGACGACCGCCTGGGGTTCTGGTGCGCGGCCCCCGACGGCGCGCAGGAGACGCTGGTCGGCTCGGCTCCCGACCGGTTCTTCATCCCACCCTACGTGGGAGGTCGCGGCTGGCTCGGCGTGCGGCTGGATGTGGCGGTCGACTGGGACCAGATCGCGGACCTGGTGGAAGACGCCTACCGGCGGGTGGCGCCGCCAAAGCTGGTGGCGGAGCTGGACGCCCGCGAGAGGTAGACGAGCCGGCCGGCCGCCTCGCGCGGCGAGCACCCGGCGGCCGGTCTCCCGGTCGGAGCAGCGGTGCCAGGAGCCAGCCGGGAAGGTCGTCCATGGGCGCGAGCTTATACCTCAGCGCAGGGTAGAATAGAGGCATGGCTCACGAACGCTCTCAAGGCGACCTCCTGCTGGCCCTCCTCCGCGGCGTCGACATCGACGTCTGGCTGGACGACGCCGGTCAACCGAACGCGAGCCGGAGCGATGGCGGCCGGGTGGTCGCCGACGATATCTTCGATCTCAAGCGGGCCGGGCTGGTGCTCTGGACCGGCCCCTCGCCCAGTCTCCAGATCCCGCAATCGGTCTCCCTCACTCCCGAAGGCCGGCAGCGCGCCGAGCAGCTTCGGGCTCCCTCCCTGAGCTGAGGTGGGCGCCCCTTCGGAGAGCCGCCCGCCCGAACCCTCACCCCTGGCCCCTCTCCCTTCCCCTCCCGCCCTCCCTCACAGGGAGAGGGGAACCCCCGCCCCCTCAAGATCCGGGTTTTTCTCTTTGCCTTTTTCCCTCTTCTCCCGGTGAGGGAGGGGGTCGGGGGGACGGGAGAAGAGGGCCGGGGTGATGAGGGCCAGCGCCGAAGCCAAGGTGATCTGACAAAGCAGACCTAGGCGCCGCCCTCGACGACCGGCCCCGCCGTCGCCGGCATCGCGGGATTCCCGCAGGGGCTGACCTTCCGGTAGGCGCCGTCGAAGGTCGCGAGATCCTCCTGCGCGCCGCAGCGGCCCTCCTCGAGGATCCGCACCCCGTTGCGGCTGAAGCTCAGGGTGCGCTTGCACGCCCCGACCTGGTGCACCGCCGTGCCGTCGCGCAGCGGCACGGTCCCGGAGATCTCGCGGGTCTGCGCCGGCCCGTTCCTCACCACGCCCCCCCACTGGGTGTAGAGGACGAACTTGATCTGCCCCTCCGGCAGCTCCAGGACCTCCAGACTGGGGAAGCCCGATTTTCCGGACTGCGCTTTTCCGAAGTGATAGAAGCCCGTCACGCCCCGGGGCTCGACCGGTCCGGCCTTCCCGGCGACCCCCACCTCCAGCGCATAGGGGACGACCGGCGCCCCCTGCCGCCGCCGCTCGACCACCACACGGTAGTCTCCCGACACCGGCAGCACGGAGGACCAGACGGGCGACCGCCCGACGTCGAGGCTGCCGCCCCCCGGGCAGGAGATCGAGAAGCCGGCGCCCCGGTCGAGGCCGGTGAAACGGATGGTCATCACCTGGCCGGCGCGGGCGTGGAGGAGATACTCCTGAGGAGCGGTGGTCCGCGGCGCGGCGTCGTCGACCTTGGGGAGGATCCCCTGGACGACGGCGGAGGCCTTGCCCTTCTCGAAGTGGATCGGCCGCGGCTGGGAGGTCACGTCCCCCAAGCTCACGAGCGCGCCGATCAGGGCGAGCACGGCGGCGAGCATCAAGGCCCGGCGGAGGGTTGGCATCGATCCCGACCTCGCTGAAGAGAACCGTCAGATCGATTGTAGAGGAGATCGCCGTTCAGGGTATCCCCCCAAAGCTCACCAGATGTTGCCGGCCTGGGGGAGGGAGCTCTCCGCCTCGCTGTCCGCGGCGCGCAGCAGCTCCGCCGGGCTCTCCTTCACTTCCAGGACCTCGCCGCCGCCGGCGAGGATGACCACGCTGCCGTCCTGGGGCCGCTTCGGCACCCGTTCCAGGATGGCGGCGATCTGCTGGGTCTGGAGGTTGGCGCTGCGGTCGTCGAGGGTCGTCGCGGTGATCCATGCCATGCCGGGAGGGTAGCATGGCTGGGAGCCCGCGCCGCCGGCGATTCCTTGTCCTTGTCGTCCTTGCAGTCCTTTACGTCCCTTTCTGCCGCGTAAGGCCAAACGCGATAGAGTGCCAAGCCGGAGGAGATTGATGCCCGAAGACGACGAAAACGAAGACGAAGTGGGAGACGCGGTGACGTTCGAGAGCCTGGGGCTCTCCGCACCGATCTTGAAAGCGATCGCCGAGATCGGCTACGAGACGCCGACGCCGATCCAGGAGAAGACGATCCCGCCGATGCTGGCCGGGCGCGACCTGATCGGCCAGGCGCAGACCGGCACCGGCAAGACCGCCGCGTTCGCCATCCCGATCCTGGAGAAGATCGACCTCGCCATCCCGGAGGTGCAGGCGCTGGTGCTCGCGCCCACCCGCGAGCTGGCGATCCAGGTGGCCGAGGCGATCCATTCCTACTCCAAGTTCCTCGGCCGCGTCGGGGTGCTGCCGGTCTACGGCGGCCAGCCGATCCAGCTCCAGCTCAAGCGGCTCGACCGCGGCGTCCACGTCGTCGTCGGCACGCCGGGGCGGATCATGGACCACCTCCGGCGAGGCTCGCTCCGCCTCGACGCCGTCCGCGTCGTGGTGCTCGACGAGGCCGACGAGATGCTCCGCATGGGCTTCATCGAGGACGTCGAGTGGATCCTCTCCCAGGCGCCGGCGGGACGGCAGACGGCCCTCTTCTCGGCCACCCTGCCGCGCGAGGTGCGGCGGATCGCCGAGCGCCACCTGCGCAATCCCGTCTCGATCGAGATCGAGCACAAGACGATGACGGTGCCCGCCACCGAGCAGCGCTACCTCCACGTCTCGCCGCAGCAGAAGCTCGACGCCCTCGCCCGCATCCTGGAGACCGAGGAGACCGACGCCGTGCTGATCTTCACCCGCACCAAGAACGGCGCCGCCGAGCTCACCGAGCGGCTCCAGGGGCGCGGGTACGCCGCCGAATCGATGCACGGCGACATGAACCAGGCGCAGCGCGAGACCGTCATCCGCCGCTTCAAGGGGGGGCAGGTCGAGATCGTGGTGGCCACCGACGTCGCCGCCCGCGGCCTCGACGTCGAGCGGATCAGCCATGTGATCAACTACGACATCCCCAACGACGTCGAGGCCTACGTCCACCGCATCGGCCGCACTGGCCGGGCCGGGCGCTCCGGCGTCGCCGTGCTCTTCGTCTCCCCCCGCGAGCGGCGGATGATGACGGAGATCGAGCGCTACACCGGCCAGCGCATCACGCCGATGAAGATGCCCACCCAGGCCGACGTGGCGGCGCGCCGGGTGGCCCTGTTCAAGGACAACATCCGGACCACCATCGAGGAGGGGGACCTCGACCTCTACCTCTCGCTGGTCGAGGAGCTGGTGGAGGAGGGGCTCGACCTCGCCGAGATCGCCGCCGCCGCCGCCAAGCTCGCCCGCGGCGACAAGCCGCTGAAGGTCGAGGTGGAGCCCGCCCCCGAGCGGATCGCCCGCACCGAGGAGGGGATGGTGCGCCTGTTCATCGACGCCGGCAGCCGCGGCGGCGTGCGCCCCGGGGACATCGTGGGCGCCATCGCCAACGAGGCGGGGGTCCCCGGCAAGGCGATCGGCTCGATCGACATCTACGACGATTTCACCTTCGTCGAGATCCCCGCGCAGTTCCGCGACCAGGTCCTGCAGCGGATGGCTCGCGCCACCATCCGCGGCCGGCCGGTGGGAATCCGCGTCGCCACCACGGAAGGCGGCGGCGGTCCCCACGAGCGCGGCCGCGACCGCCGCCCTCCCGAGGACCGGCCGCGGGGACCGTCCTCGTACAAGGACCGGCGGCGATAGGAGCACGCTTTCAATCCTTTCGAGCACTCGTATAGGTGGAAGTAAACTTTTTCCAGGAGGTGTCCATGCGAGTACGTTCTCTCGGGATCGTGTTGCTGCTCTCCACCTGCGCCACGTCCGCCTTCGCGGCCGACCGCGCCATTCAGAACGGGATCGACATCTGGTCGACGAAGGGTGACGGTTCCACCTTCGTCGATTTCGCCCGGACTCCGATCCCCGCCGGCTTCTTCTGCCCCGGCTCGGCGCCCTTCACCACCAAGGTGGCGTTCCAGGGAGTTCCCCTGGTGACCGACAACGTCAAGGCCCTGGGGAACACCGACACCATCGTCCAGCGCCTGGACGACGCGGTGTTCGACAAGCGCGGCGTGGCCGTCACCCGCACGCAGGTCCGCGCCATCTCGCTCCGTAGCGTGTCGCCCCTCGAGACCGGCTGCGGGCAGTTCGACGCCACCGTCCGGCTCGACGGCGTTCAGCCGGTCACGCAGATGGTCATCCGCCGCGAGACCGACCAGGGCGGCACCTTCTCCGGTCCCCTCTGGCTCAACGTGAAGGTCAGCTTCACGCCGGTGGGCCGGGCGAGCCGTGAGTCGCTCGAGATCCCGCTGGAAGTGCGGTTCCCGGTCAAGGCCGATTATCCCTGGCGGATCAAGACCGTGGCACCCCTGCCCGCCGGCTTCGTGCGCGTGGACACGGACGGCGACGGCGTCGCCGACACCTACCTGCCCGGCACCTCGAACTTCTTCGCCGGGGTATCGAGCGCGCAGGGCAAGCCGGGAACGCGGGGGGGCCTGGAAAAGAGCTATACGACCTGCCATGACAGCGGTGGCGAGCAGCACTGCACCACCGTCAACTGCCCCAACTGCCAGATCCCGTAGGCTTCACAAGTCCGGAGGGAACGGCCCTGTCGTTTCCTCTCTGGTCTCCCCAGCGCGAGATGCGGCTTCCGGAAGAAAGATGGGCCTCCGGGAAGCAGGATCCCGTCTCCGGAAGAATCCCGGCCTCCCCGAACCCGAAGATGACGGCTCGCGAAGAAAGATGGCGCCTCCAGAAAGAAAGATGAGCGCCCGAGAAGCCAGGATTCCCGTCCGGGAAGAAAGATGAGGGCTCGGGACGGTGTCTGGCGCTAGAAGCGATCAGGCCCTTGGGCCCATATCCGTGATATGGTCGACCCATATGAAGACGACCGTCGAAATCGCCGAGGATCTTTTTGCTCGGACTCGCGAGGTGGCCCAGCGTGAGGGAACGACACTCCGCGCGCTCATCGAGGAAGGATTGCAGAGCGCCTTGGCTCGGCGAGAGCAGAAGGCAACTTCCTACCAGTGGCCCGACCTGAGCGTTGGCGGCGAAGGCCTCGATCCCGAAATCGAGGAAGGGAGTTGGGAACCGTTGCGTGACCGCATCTATGCGGGGCGCGGCGCTTGATCGCTGTCGATACCAACCTGCTGGTCTACGCCCATCGTAGCGATTCACCTTGGTTCGAGGCGGCTCAGCGGGCCTTACGGCCTCTGGTCGAGGGCAATGTTCCATGGGGAATTCCTTGGCCTTGCATCCATGAATTCCTGGCCATCTCCACTCATCCCAAGATCTACCGTCCTCCAACCGAGCTTCCGCGTGCCCTCGAACAAGTCGCTGCTCTCTTGGGATCTCCGAGCGTCATACTCCTGAGCGAAACCGCAGGCTACTGGCCGGTCCTCCAGCGGCTTCTCATCTCGGGGCAGATCACCGGCGCCAAAGTGCACGACGCCCGCATCGCCGCCCTTTGTCTCTCCCACGGCGTCTCCGAGCTCTGGTCCGCCGATCGCGATTTCACGCGCTTCCCGGAGCTGAAGACGCGGAATCCGCTCGTTCTCTGAAGTCTGCGGCCCGGGACCCTCCCCCTCAACAAACGTCCCGCGCCATCTGCTCGAGGGCGGCCATCGCCTGGAGATAGGGACCGGGGCCGTGGCTCACGCGTGCAACGCCGGCTTCGGCCAGGCTTGAGATCGAGGGCTCGGTCCCCATTCGCATGATGTTGACCGGCAGGGGCGAGCTCGAGACGATCCGCGCGATCAGGGAAATGTCGACCAGTCCCGGCACGAAGAGACCGTCGGCCCCGGCGTCCGCATAGGCCCGCGCGCGTTCCAACGCCGCCTCGACCATGCCCGCGTCGTGATCCTGCGCCGGCCGCTGGAAAAACACATCCGTTCGGGCGTTGATAAATAGATCGATCCCCGCTTCTTGCGCGCTCGCCCGCGCAGCCGCATAGCGGCGGATTTGAGCCGCGATCTCCCGCAGGGAGCCATCGGCGGGGAAACTGTCTTCCAGATTGCAGCCGACCACGCCGGCCGCCAGGGCGCGCGCGATCGTGCGGCCGACCACCTGCGGCGTCTCTCCATAGCCGCTCTCGAGATCGGCGGTGACGGGAAGCTCGCTCGCGGATGCGATCCGCCCGATCACGGCAAGATGGATGTCGAGATCCATTTTCTCGCCATCCGCGAAACCGTTGGCCGCCGCGATCGACCAACTGCCCGTTGCGAGGGCCTTCGCGCCGGCCTTGGCGACGGCAGCCGCGCTTCCCACGTCCCAGACGTTGAGCAAAATGAGTGGATCGCCGGGGACGTGCAGAGCCCGGAACGCTTTCGCCTTGTCTTGCTGGCTCATATCTATCAAACCCTCAGAGGTTGGATGAATCGGAAAAGGTTATCGTCAAGGGTTCCGGCGCGAGGGCCGCGAGGAACGAGCGGGCGTCGAACAGCTCGCCGGGCGCACGCACGCCGCTCGCGCTCCGCGCTTGGCCTGACAGCAGGCGTTGCGCCGCCTCGACCACCAGGGGAGCCGTGACCGCATAGATGTCCTGTCCGGACGCGGTCGCCCGCCGCTCCTCATCGCCACGCCGGACCACGACGTCGACCACGAAGCGCTGGGCGGATCGGCCGCGCTCGTCCACCGCTTGTGGCGCGGACGTCTCAGGGTCGCGCAGGTCGGCCAACGGTTTGAGGTTCATGAAAGAAGTGACAGTCTCCGCCTGGAGGTGGCGCGAGATCAGGACGATCTCGGTCAAGGGCACGGCGAGCACGTCTTGCGGTCCGAAGGGCTCGGGGAAAATCCAGTGCTTCCGCGGGGCGGGATCGGGCAGCGGAACCAGCTTGCCGCCGTCGACGACGAGCCGGCGAGCCGTGTTGCGCCTTCCCGTCTCGCGCGTGCCTTGCGTTGGATGCCAACTGTCGAGGCCCACCGCGATCTCGATCGGGTCCAGCTCCGTCCAGGTATCGGCCGCGGCGGTGGCCAGCAGATCGCCCAGGCCGCCGTAGAAGGCCATGGCGGGCACCACCGCCACGCCGGCGGCGCGGGCCTGTGCATCGCGCTCGGCATGGATCGCCAGCGCCGTCGCCTGCTCGGCGGTCACATCGAGGTAGGGGATCCGGGCCCGCAGGGCGGCGTCGATGACCGGAAACGCGGTATCGAAGAAAGGGCCCGCGCAGTTGATCACAGCCCCCGCGCCGGCGAGCGCCACATCGAGCGAGGCCGGTTCGTCCATGGCGACGACCCGGCGGTCCTGACCGGGGATCGAGGCGGCCACCTCCTCCAGGCGCCCCGGGTCCCGGCCGATCAGGATCGGCGTCAAGCCTCGCGCCAGGATCTCGGCGACGACGAAACGTCCTGTATGGCCCGTCGCGCCGACGACGGCGACCGGGGGAAATTCTCCGCTCATGACTTCTCCTCGCTTCCGCGTAGTGCCCTATCTTAGCCAACCGCGGGAGCAATGCTACGACGCCGGAGGTCATCGAGGAGAAGTGGGGGCGCGCTTTCTTCCTGGCCGCGCACCCGTCTATGAAGAAGGACTGAGCCCAGTAGGGGGCGCCCGTTCTCCAGGAGGATGTTCATCATGAAGCGTTCGCTCTACCTACGCCGGGGATTCCTCGGTCTCGCCTTCGCCGGCGCGCTCAGCGTCATCATCGGCCAGTGGAACGATGCACCTTGGTACAAGACCTGCCCGGCCACCGGCGAGGATTACCCCTACGTGATTTGCGCCTACGGCTGCGACATCGGCCGGGGGTACTGCAACGCTCGCGGCTTCTGCGTGTGCGGGGACCTGCCCTGACCGAGCCTCTCCAGATCACCGATCAATATCCGGCTCCGCCGCTCGGCGGAGCCGGACTTGGTCCTCTCAGCAGACTTAAGGAGGAATTATGAAATCCAAATGGACCACGTTCAAACTCGCCTTAGTGACGATCCTTGTAGCCTCTTCTTTGTTAAGCCAGCCTAGCAGAGCGAATGCAGATCCGAACTGCGATGATCCAAACGCATTTTTCGCGTGCGTGGACCTGGGCTTCGGCGTCCACAACTGCTACACGACGTTCTGCATAGCGACCAAGGGATGATAGCTTCGACGTGATCGGCCAGCGCCAATGGCGCTTGGCCGCTTCACCTCGCTTACTGCGGGACTTGGCCCGTTCTCGCTGGGGCCTGCAATCCTGGAGCTCGGATACGGGAGGGGGACCGCCCAGAGGGCGAGCTTTGAAAAGCCCGCGGTTTCAACCGCAGGTCCGGACGTAATCGAGGTCGCCAAACCCCGAAGGGGTGGCCGATTGACGCAGATTCGGCCGCCCTTGCCAGGGGACGATCCTGGGCGATGTACTCAGCGAGGGCGTCGAGAGAACGGAGGGCTCTGCGCGTCCACCTAACGCGCATTCGTCCATCTGGCGAAGACCGCTGCCACCTCTTCGTCGCTGGCGAAGTCGCCGGCGTCCGCCTCGCGGAGGCCTTCCTCGATCTGCCGGACCTGCCATTCCTGAAGGTCGACGTAGGAGGAGATGGCCTCCGTGGCCAAGCGAGCCTCTGACTGGTCCGTCGCCCGCGCCAAACCTTCAAGACGCTGTTTCACTTCCAACGGCACTTCGACGGTCATCCGGGTCATTGGTGCGCTCATGTGTCGTCCTTCCGAAGATTCAACGTCAACCCTGCAAAGGCCACATCCGTCAGGGCAGCCTCTCTATACGCCCGCCTTAGTTTGGACTCTTGCCCCTTGTGGGGCAAGCTCCAAGAAGCGCGGATTTACCATGTGCAATGCCCATTCAGGATACCATGCAGCCTGATCGAGGACCCAGGTGCAACTCGCCGAGAGGCTCCAGTCGAGCCAGAGCCGAGTCGCGAAGGCCGAGGCTGCGGACGAGTCTGTTTCTCTGGACCTGCTCATCCGGTCGCTCCTTGCGCTGGGAGCTACAGATCGGGATCTTGCCGAGGTGATTGCTGGGAAACTGGCGAAGGCCTCCTAGAGGCCGGACCTATCCGGGAGATCCTGACTCTCGATTCGCTCCCTGGAGGCCACGCCCGCTCGCGGCCAAGCCGCCAGCGAGATTCCCTTCCGGGTGGAACGGGGCGCTGAGCCGTCGCCGCGACTCAGCAGATCACCGCTTTTCTCGTCGTCGACTTGGAGGCGGTCTGGTACGGCGAGATGGTAGGCTGGTGCGGCGCCGCAACTCGTCGTGAAACCGTTCGACTCCGGGCACCAGCCTCCGGGCGGAGAATCCCAAGATTCGCGCTGCAATTTCCGCTTGGCGCGCTGTAACGCCCAATCCTCAGCCTGCGACAGCGCCGCCGGATCCTGAGCGACAGCTACCGGGGACTGAGACGTCCGGTCTGGATTTAGAGGATACAATCCGCGGTTTTTGTTGCACAGGGCTGATCCTTGGCCTCTCAGGCCGCGACTGGAGCGTCACAGGCCTGGGATTCGGTGGCGCAGCCATGGCTGGAGTGGCGCAAGTCGCGGCCGCGGCGACGCAGACCGGAGGTTTAGCGTTGCACTCCCAGGGTCTGGCGTTGCAACGGGCCACCGGAGGGGGGTGTCGAAGCGATGACGGAAAGGGTGGCACCTGTTCTGGCGGTGGCGAGCCGGGCTTCTGACTGATCCGTTGGCGCGCGCCAAGCCTTCGAGGCGCTCTTTCATTTCCACAGAGATCTCGACGGTCATCTGGGTTGTAAGTCCGTTCATGGGTCACCTCTTCGACTCTAAGAATACCATGCGAGATTGATCCCACGATCGAGGGTGCAGTAAGGAAAAAGCCGCCGCCGCTGCCCGCTGCTTTCGAGGTGCCACACCCAATCCCGCAGTCCATCCAAGAATCGCCAGGGCGCCTCATTTCTCTCTGTAACCCACTGACCTGTAATGGTTTGTCAGCGGAGGCCATTTTTTACGTCTTATTGGGGTATGAGCCGACGAATCCGCTTCATCCCAGAAGAGGGCGCCCTGGTCGAAGTGACCTGCCGGGCGCTCCACAGCCGCCTCCTGTTTCGCCCCAGTCTGACCTTGAACGAGATCATCATTGGGGCCCTCGCCCGGGCCAAGAGCCGCTACGCGGTCCGGATCTGTTTCTTCGCGTTTGTCTCCAACCACTTCCATCTGCTCCTGGAGGTCGACGACGCTCAGCAACTCGCTCGCTTCATGGGGTACTTCAACTCGAAGCTGGCGCGGGAGGTGGGGCGTCTGACCGGGTGGAAGCAGAAGATCCTCGGGCGGCGCTACCAGGCGATCGTCGTCAGCGCCGAGGAGCCTGCCCAGATCGAGAGGCTGCGATATGGGCTCGCGCACGGCTGCAAGGAGGATCTTGTGGAGCGCCCTCGGGATTGGCCTGGCGTCCACGGCGTCCAAGCCTTGACCGAGGGCAAAGTCCTGGAGGGCCTCTGGTTCGACCGCACTCAGGAGTGCGCAGCTCGCCGCCGCGGGGAAGATTTCAGCCGCCTTCGCTACGCCACCCGGGAGATCCTGACTCTCGATCCGCTTCCCTGTTGGAAGGACCTGACCGAGGAGCAACGACAAAGGCGCGCCACGGCCTTGGTGGACGATATCGAAGCGGAGGCCATCGCTCGCCGCAAGAAGAACGGGATCAAACCTCTCGGACCGGCCGCCATCCTGGCCCAGGATCCCCACCGCCAACCCGCGCGATCGAAGAAATCTCCCGCGCCTGCCTTCCACGCCGCCAGCCAGGCTGTGCGTCGTGGGCTCCGCGAGGCCTACGCCCTGTTCGTGGCCGCCTATCGCGAAGCCTCCGAGAAACTCCGGATGGGAGACCGCAACGCCTGCTTTCCTGTTGGGAGCTTTCCTCCGGCGCTGCCGTTCGTGGGAGGGTAGTCCGCGAGCTTGGAGTTTTGACCTGACGATCGGTCTCTGATTGGCGCTCGGCGTCGGTTGATGGGGAGAGGTGTGTCTCGTTGGGCTCGTCGGTAAAGGATTCAGTCAATTCCGGGCCAAAATCTTAGCTGCGTCCAGTAGGAAAATGGTCGGGTCAGGCCCAAAGCCTCACCAGGAGGCGAGTTCCCAGGCGCGAGGCGGTGGATAAGGCGTGCTTATCGAGACGCTTCTATGACGGAAATGGTGGCACCTGTTCTGCCCCAAACGGCAGATAAGGCCTGCTTATCGAGGCTCGTCTCTGACGAAGAGGGCGGCACCTGTTCTCCCGGCAGCACCTGTTCTCTGGGTCGTTCCGTTTCCCGCGCATCTGTTCTAGAATCATCAAGAGCAAAACAGGAGAAGTGCCATGGGCTTCTACGCCGTCCTCAAGGCTGTCTCAATGGTAGCTACAGGAGCTTTCGGTGTTATTGGAATTCTCACTGACTACAAAGAGGACAATGGGCAAGTGACTAAGTGGGGGAAGATCGCCATCGTAGGAATTCTACTCTCGGCGACGTTGTCGCTCGTGCTCTATGGCTTTGAGTCCGAAAAGACGACCCACGACGCAGTGGAGGCAAAGCACCAATACGAGGAAACAAAGAACAAATTAGACGCAGCCCTTGCAGATTCAAGTCGATTGATGAGCTTGCAACGGACAAGCTTGAGCAAATCTCAAGCTCTTGAAGACAGATTAAAATTGACTACTCAGAGTTTAGAAAAGATCAATAGCGCAAGCCGCCAAATGTTGCAAGAGCAATCGACTTTGCTGGCAAACCAAAGGCTTGCGGAAACACATATTCAGTTGGGGCAGCTCCGCAGCACCCTGCCCCTGGAGCCGCTTATCATCTATTTTGAAAAGGAAACATCAATGGAAGACCGGGAAGTGGCACCGTTTATCAAAGAACTCAAAAAAAGGGAATCGATAAAGCCTGATTCCAAACTATTTATACCTCAGACAAAACTAGGGGTAGACCCATTTTACAATAATCTAGTATCGGTCCAGACACAGTTCGCCTTTACGAAGCAGGAAGAAGGGCGGGAACGCACTATCGCTTTTGCATGTCTGCCCGAACTCTTCAAGGGGCTAGAAAACAATGCTTTCGTCAATTTACCATCAAAGGCTGAACCCTTCGTGCGAGTTAACCTTGTCGCCGATTTTTCGCGCAACGTTCTTGTTCAGAAGGTGGTTTGCGGAAATCTTATTCGCTCAGGGAATGATGTTGCCGCTACGAGTTCTCTCGATCTTGTCGGGCGACAAGTAACTTGGGGAATGTTTCCGGCATATGTTAAATTCGACCAAAGGTACGCCGGTGAGGCCCTTCACCCTAAGGCTGATTCACGCCCAGATCTTAATATCAGGAAATTTGCCCTGGTCTTCCCCTACGATTATCGGGCCGAAAGTGAGGCGCGATATATCGTTATAAAAAAAGGAGTGACTAGCCTCAAGATAACGGCGAACAGCATAGGGTTGGGTGGTAATCCTGTCTTCTAATAAGCTCTTCGCCCTTCAACGCCTTCCCCTTCTGCTCGACCTTGCCTTGCCGACTGGAGGACATGTGCCCTCGAGTACTCCCATCCCCAAATGGACCTTGAAGTTCTATGACGGATAAAGTGACACCCGGCCCCTCTGGGCGCGCGAAAGCTCCGCTGTGCTTTTGGGACGATGGATTTATTCAAAAACATGGCGCGCCGCATACTTTCACTACATGAAAAGACGGTAATCACGATCTTCAAGGCGAATATTACCTAGCAGCCTAGCAACTCGCGCTATCCTGCCAGGAGATGAGAGATGAACTGGCATTTTTCCGTATAGATCGAAGGAGTTCCAGTCCATTTTCGAGAGGGCGAGCAAATCTGCGGCGATTTCTTCTAACGGCGCTGAGCCACAGAAGCGAGTCAGGCGAAGCGGTGCGGGAATGCGAGACTTTCCCTGAAAATAATGTGCGCCTCCATATTTTGACGAGATGCCCGTGGTATCACCGTGCACCCAGAGCAGTGCTTCCTTCTCGCCATAAGGAACTATAGTCCCGCGACGAACCGGGAAGGCATCTGCATTGACGCCCTCCTTGTCTGCGCGCACGAGACGGGCGCCAGATTCCATCTCTACGCTGAGCAACTCGACCTCTGGTACAGACTCAAGTGCACTGCAGAATCCTTCCTGCTCTGCCCTAGTGAATGGTGTTCTCTTGGCAATGCATACACGCCGTGGCATCGAATGCCTAGCCTCAAAGACAACCTGCAATGCTCGTTCTCCGACACGGAAGGCATCCTCTCGCTTCAGGAATGGGTTCTTCCTGCGCATGAATTCAGGTGCACCGATCTCGCTCAATTGGAATCGCAGGCCCAGCCCTGCCGCTTGGTAGATATGGCTGCAGCACATCACCACTCGATGCATTGAATCCGAATGATCGAGGCCATATCCAATGCCTATATGGACTGTGCCGTCGTCCTGAGCATCAAGTGTCCATGGAGTCCGATTCGACTTCGCGTACAAGGCAAGCGCCAGCCACCAAATTACCTCTAAACGTTGCGATTTATCGAAAGTTGCCTCTCTAATTAATTGAGTGCGAATCCCTCGAGGCGCAGCAAACGCCTTGACGTGGTCGTGGAGGTCTTTCCTTGCCCCATTAACCTCCACCCTCTCCACATTGCTCCATTCGGCCGGAATTACTATAACCACAACCGATGCGCTAGCCTGAGAAAGAGTAGAGATCGCTTCACAGATACGGGACAGCGCGGCGGCTTGCTGCGCTTCGTTGGTGCCGCCCGGTAGCTTGGTGTCAAAGGATAACCAGCCTCCGCCAGCCGGGGTTCCAAGGCGAAGCTCAAGACCGAACGTCTTTTGAAACCCGGGATATGGGAGCAAGTAGTCGTCGCGACTCTCAATCGTTTGGTGTCCACCCAAGAGCTCCGCAAAAAAAGCCTCAGGTCTTACAGATGATGGGCAGCAGATCCCAAGCCTAAGAGAGCCGCCGTCCAAGCGAGGAAGACGACTTTCGACTGGACCGCGCTCGATTATGCCTCGCAATGGATGCGCATCGACTCCGTCGCCAAAGCGAAGCTTGGGTTCGGGAAGCTGAATAGCTTGGAGAGTTAGGTATTCGAGCGGAACAACTGATTCCACTTGTGCATAGGAATCTGGAGAGAGCAACTCAACGAACTGCGGTCCACGTCGAATAGCTAGCTGAGACCCATTAGCGCAATCTCCCAAGACTAGCTGGCGATCGGTCTTTATGAGGCCAAATAAATGACGCCAACGAGCCAGTTCCTCGTTAAAAGTTTTATTCCATTGCCGAGAAAGTTCGCGAGTTACTCTTGCTCGAACAAAGTCTGGAGGATCTTGACCTGGCACTGGCGAGAGAATCTGTCGATCTGGGACGAGAGCTAAGACTGGAGCGTGCCCTTTAAAATTAATCATGATCATAGCCGAATCGGCAACCTTGAATCCCCCGCTTCCCGCTACAAATCTAACTGTCTTAGGATTGTAAACCGACCAATTTCCATGTGATCGGCTCGTTATAAAATCTTTGCCAGCCAGCGAGCGGGCGACATACTCAGCTATAACGCCCTGCATGATCGTGCCTTCTTCGAGATCTCTCTCTTCAAAGCTACTAGGCCTAATTAATTCTAACTTCAGGCTCAGCGCATGCGCCAATTCGGATGGTGAACCTAGCGCAACTATGCTGCCACGATGCAAGCCTGCGACGACAGATTTGCCGACAAGAACTTCTCGAAGTTGCTTCCAGGATTCAATTTGCGGACATTCACACCGCCAATATGTCTCGGGAAGCGAGATCTCCCATAAATTAGACTTTGCGACCCCAACTCTCCCCGGATACCCAGCGAGAGAGAAAAAGGTTGCCGGACGAAGAGCCTTCTCATGAGATTCATTCACAAATCCCGCATGCTCTTTCGAGGGAAGAAGTAGCTGCGCAAGCCGCAGCATTAGATCATCGAATCCGTCGGATTCCACCAAGCGAGCATGGTGACCTTGCGCAGCAGCCATCTCAATAAAGCCGACGACTTCAGGGCTAGGATCCTTTCCGCGGAGCGTAATCCAATATATGGCGCCAGTTCCCGAGCGGGCATACGCCGATTTAAGGGCAGTCATAACAGATCTATCGCCGCCGCCATATCCAATGACAACCATCGGAAGGTCTCGCGCCAGTTCACCAATAGCAGACACATACTCGCTGTCCAAGGCTTGAATTTCTGGCGAAGTATTCAGAAGACTGTCGTACCGATAGTCTCCGTGTAGATGCACGAGATTGGCGTAGTCGTTTCTCTCCGCGATAAGCCGCAAGCGAGTGGTTGAATCTAGTCCCATTATGCGCAGAGGACGCTTGGCCCCCTCTGGTAATCCTCGTTGAATCAGGTTGTCGAAGTTTGTTGTCCACAGCCAACGGAAGTGTCCATGCTCCAGCATTCTCCCCAATGCGCGGTAGCCTAGACTCGGACGCTCCACTTGGCTCAAACCTTCGAAGAACTTACGACGGTCCTCCGGTCGAGGGTAGCATTGCTCAACGAAGTAGCCGTACTCTTCGCAGCTTCCAACTGGAGGCATCCCTGATCTTGCATCAAGCCACTTTTGAATGCGAGCTTGCACCTGAGGATCAGTGATGTCTGAAAAGAGAATGCGGTCTAGAGAAGAGTGCGCGGTGAGAAACAAGCGTTGCTTGAACTGCCAGGTACATTGCCAAGCTGATGGAATGCCTGACGATACGCTTGCGCCGGCCCCAAGAAAGAGCATCACGTCCGAAGGAGATTTTACCGAAACGGCCCGGACCACTGACTCGACATCCTCTAACAATGAAAAGGGCACCATCTAATTTGCTCCAGCTAGTAGGCTTACTCAAACTCTGGCTCGTTAACTGAGGCTCCTGGTCCGTGTAATAGGATTTCCCAATAGGCACCACCTTATTCGCCTACCAACTTCTGTCTGTCATCCTTGTGTTAGCAGCTTTATCTCGCTATATATCGCAGATTGTTCGGTCCAACTACTCTAGGCACTAATCTCTTTGCGACCGATAGAAGATATCACGGATCTAAAGCCCAAAACAAAACCGCCGCCCTCCCACCCGGAAGGCGGCGGCTGGTGCGTCCGCGGAAACCTCCCGCCCTATCCGGCGGGCCCTGCAATCGCCAGCAAGCCGTTCGTGGTCAACGCCTGGGCGGCATCCTGAGGCAGGAAGCCCTGGTTGGCGAAGACCTGCACCTGCGCCACGAAAGCCGTCAGCTGAAGTCCGGCCGGGATCGGCTTGTTGGCCTGCGCCTGCTGCAAGGCCGCGTTGAGCTTCGCCGTTAAGGCGTTGCCCCGTCCGTTGCTGAGCGCTCCGGCGGTGACCAGGTTGTTGACGTCCTGGATCAGGAGCTGGATCTGGCTGGCGGCCGGGCGGTTGGCCCAGAAGACGGCGGCGGTGCGGCCGGGGATGGAGAAGGCTCCGACGGTGCGGTTGAAGCTCGAGGCGCGCTCGACGGAGTCGGCCGAGAGCTTCTGGAGGGGGTGCAGGGTCAGCGGCACGCCCTGGAAGTCGGCGATGTTGAAGTTCTGCGTCTGGTTCGTGGCGTTGAAGACCACCGCGACGCGGTTGTGGGCGCGGTCGACGGCGCCGTCGTTGTCCGCGAGGCTCATCACGATCAGCCCCGGGATCTGGCTCGGGCCGGTGTTGTAGAAGCGCAGCCGGTTCTCGACGTCGGCCGCCGTGCGGAGGCGGAAGAGGCCGGTGCTTTTGCGGATCGCCGTTGTCTCCAGGAAGTGGGTGTAGGCGGCGAGGATGTGCGGCCGGCCGGCCTTCAGCGCGGGGTTGGCCAGCAGCGGGCCCTGGATCGGCCAACTCGTCTGGTTGTCCGGTGCGGGGGGCAGGCCGACGCCCCAGTTGTTCGAGGTGTAGGTAAAGTCGAGCTTGTTGAACCAGTCGCCCGAGTTGTAGCTATTGCGGTCCATGGACTTCGAGCGGAGCAGCTCGACGCCCGCGTGGTAGAACGGAATCCCCTGTCCGAAGCCGAGGAGGCTGACCCCCAGGTTCTGCATGCGCACCCGGTCGGCGAGGCTGTCGGACGGCGAGGCCTTGGCCTGGATGGCGTCCCAGAGAGTTTCGTTGTCGTGGGCCTCGATGTAGCTGACGGCCTCCCGCGGATGGGCGGTGTAGCCGGCGGGCTGGCCGTTGTAGTCGATCTGGCTGGAAGCTACCAGGTTGCCGTTGCGGTCGATGAATTGATAATCGGCGAGCGCTCCGGCGAGGCCGGTGCGGACCCAGTCGGTCTGCTGGAGGAGCTTGGCGAGCTGATCTCCGGAGGAGCCCTGGTGGGTGGCGTTCGGGTCATGGCCATTCGGCGAATAATAGAGGCCAGTGAGAAACCCCTGCTCCTGGATGCCGCTGAAGGGGCCGCCGCCGCGCGCGCCGTCGCGGATGCGGTCGCTGAAGGTGCCGATGCCGGTGCCGGCCATGTTGCCTTGAGTGGCGTTGACGCCGTGGGCGTTGTTGGCCACCTCGCCGAAGTTCCATCCTTCGCCGTAGAGATAGATCTTCTTGCCGTCCACGCCGTCCTGGGCGAGGGTCAGGGCGTCGAGGGTGGAGCGGAGCTTCAGGAGGTTCCGCTTCATGTGGAAGCCCATGAGGTCGAAGCGGAAGCCGTCGACTTTATAGTGCCTGGCCCAGGTGGCTACCGAGTCGATCAGGAGCTTCTCCATCATGTTGAATTCGGAGGCGGTGTTCTGGCAGCAGGTGCTGGTCTCGATGTTGCCGTCGCCGTTGAGGCGGTGGTAGTAGCCGGGCACGATGCGGTCGAGCACCGACTGATCGTTCTGGCCGGCGGCGCTGGTGTGGTTGTAGACGACGTCCATCACCGTGCGCAGGCCGCTGTCGCCGAGCGCCTTGACCATCTGGCGGAATTCGAGGATGCGCACCGGCCCGTCGGGGTTGGTCGCATAGCTCCCTTCGGGGACGGTGTAGTGCCAGGGGTCGTAGCCCCAGTTGAAGGGGTCGTTGCCGGCCACGGCCAGCACGCGCGCCTGCTGCTCCTGGGAGTCGGAGGGGAAGGTGGAGAGGTCGCCCGCGGGCTGCTGCCAGGTCGACTTGTCCTCGTCGATGGAGGAGATGTCGAAGGAGGGGAGCAGGTGGACGTGGGTGAGTCCGGCGAGCGCCAGGGACCGCAGGTGGAGGGAGCTCGCCGAGCGCGGCAGGGTGAAGGCCTTGAAGGTGCCCTGGAGGGCGGCGGGCACGGTGGGGTCGCTGGCGCTGAAGTCGCGGACGTGGAGCTCGTAGAGGACGATGTCCTCGGGCGCGTCGAGGCGCGGCTTGACGAGGCCGTCCCAGCCGGCCGGCTTGTACGCCGGATCGGCGAGGTCGACGATCTGGCTGCGCCGGCTGTTGCACGACAGGCTGACCGAGTAGGGATCGGTCACCAGGTTGATCTCGACCTGACCGGTGGTGCGGACGTAGACGTCCACCTCGTAGAGGAAGTACTTGCCATACCAGCTCGCGTCCCCGGTGACGCTCCAGACGCCGGTCGCTGGGTCGTCCGTCATCGTGTAGACGGTGCCGGGGGTGGCCGGGTTGGAGTCGTCGAACAGGTGGAGCTTCACCGCGCGGGCGGTCGGCGCCCAGGCGCGGAGTGTGGGCACGCGGCCGGAGGCGAAAGTGGCGCCCAGAGGGCCGTCGTAGGTGTAGAGGTCGTCGAGCACGCCCTGGATCTGGAGGCCTGTGGCATCGATCAGATTGCCTCCGGGAATACCGCCGCCGCCGTCCATGGAGTTGACGGCGATCTGCCCCTTGAGGGCGGCGGGGACCTCGGCGAGGCGGTCAGCCGGGAGGTGGAAGGCCGGGAGCCTCGCGAGGTGCGGAAATTTCTGCCGCACGGCCGCGGAGAGGCCGGCCGGATCCCAGGTCAGCGGGATGGGGGTTGCGCCCGGGGAATCGTAGTGCAGGGAAACGTTCAAGGACGCCGGCGCCACGCCCAGGTTCCAGGCGATAGTGTCCGCCGTGACCCAGTAGGCCTGGGTGCGGCCGATGTTCTCCTGCGGGAGCTGGTTGGCGCTCACGGCGTTCTCGATGCTGGTCCCCAATGCGTCGCGCCATCGTACTGGAACTCGGCGCCGGGAGGGGCGGCGCGTCAACGCAGGAATTGCTGGCTGATCTGGTGCAGGGACTCGCTGAAGAGGAAATTCAGCATGATCCGGAAGGATCCACCGTGGTACCAAGCCGCGAAGGGGGTGTGGGATTCGAGCAGGATCGAGCCGACAATCCCGAGGCCCACGGAGAGGGTCAGAGCGAGGACGAAGCCCCAGCCGAGATGAGGGAAGGGAAAGTCGGTCCGATAACCGACCGCGTTCAGGCCCGCGACAACATAGGGAGTGAGCCCGCCGATGGCGCCCCAGGCGATCTGTCCCGAGCGGCCGACCTTCAGACTGCCTGGAGAAAGGCCGCTCGCGTCCGTCATCGGGGGAAGTAGGCGAACACCCTGGCGAGCGTCTCGCGGAGGGACGGTACGCAGAGAGAGACCAGATACAGCGTGCCGATGCCCCCGAAGATGAAGGCCCTCCAGGTCCTCAAGGTGACTCCGCGCCGGGAGCCGTGCTCATCCATCGTTGCCGTGGCACTCATGAGATCCTCCTTGCCGCCGCCATAAGTAGGGGGCGGGTCGTCGCATGGACGACGAACGTGCACTCGAAAGCTTCCACTGCCTTGGACCTCGCCTTCGGCGGCTGCCATCGCCATGAGCACCTCCCAGTTCCCTGCTATCGCGACATCAAACTATAAAAGAGCGACCCCGGGTGTCAAGGGCTCGCGGCCGGCGAGATCCTCACCAGCCATTTTACGCTATCTGGCGTTGCAGGTTTCGTTCCACTGCGACCGGCTCCCCGTTCCATGAAAGGTTCATGAAGACGTACTGAGAAACGGCTGAAGCGCTATATCCTTCGCTGTCGCCGGGCCGACCCCCGACCCTCCTATGCCGAAAACTCTCCTGGACACCCCGCCGCGACCGGGCGGCCTCCGCGGCTCCGGTCCCTCCCGCGTGGCCCTGGCCGTGCTCGCGCTGCTGCTCTTCTTCGGCGGCCTGGGCAGCTATCCGCTGCTGGAGCCCGACGAGGGGCGGTATGCGGAGATCCCGCGCGAGATGCTGGTGCGGGGGGATTTCGTGACGCCCCACCTGAACGGGGTCCTCTATTTCGAGAAGCCGCCGCTCTACTACTGGCTGAACGCGGCGGCGCTCCGGCTGATCGGCGATCCCGACCTGGCCTGCCGGCTGTTCGGCGCCCTCTTCGGGCTGGCGGGGGTGGGGCTCGCCTGGCGTCTTGGCAAGTCGATGGGGGGACCGCGGGTCGGGCTGACCGCGGCGATCGTGCTCGGCAGTTCGCCGCTCTGGGTCGCCCTCTCCCGCGCCAACATCATCGACATGACGCTCACCTTCTTCCTGAGCGCCACTCTGACCTGCTTCTGGCTGGCCCAGGAGCGGGAGCGGGGGGCCCCGGGGGAGCGGGCGCTCTGGTACGGGGTCTTCGCCTGCGCCGCGCTCGCCACCCTCACCAAGGGGCTGATCGGCTTCGTGATCCCGGGGGCGGTGATCTTCTTCTTTCTCCTGCTCACCCGCCGGTGGCGGCTCCTGCTGCGCGTGCCCTGGATCGGCGGCATTGCGCTGTTCCTGGCCGTCGCCCTCCCCTGGCACGTGCTGGCGGCGCGGCGCAACCCGGACTTCCTCCAGTTCTACTTCATCCACGAGCACTTCCAGCGCTACGCCACCCCGGAGGCCCGGCGACAGGCGCCGTTCTGGTTCTTCGCGGCCATCCTGGCGCTCGGCCTGGTCCCCTGGTCCGGCGTGCTGCCGGCGGCGGCGCGGCTCTTCCGGCGGGGGACCGGACGGCTGCGGGACGCCTTGAGCGAGCAGCCGGGGCTCGTCTTCCTGGCCTGCTGGGCAGGGTTCGTCTTCCTCTTCTTCTCGGCCTCGCAGTCGAAGCTGGTGCCCTACATCCTGCCGGCCATCCCGCCGCTCGCCGTGCTGATCGCGCTGGCGCTGGAGGAGGCGGAGGAGAATGAACGCGTCCGCGCCTGGGTCCGCGCCGGCGGCACGGTGGGGGCGCTGCTGCTGGCCCTCCTGGCCGCCGCCCTGGTCGCGGTCTCCCTCGGGAAGGTGAGCCGGGTCTCGACCGTCATCCTGCCGAGCCTCCTGGCTTTCGCGCTGCCGACCCTGGCGGCCTGCCTCCTCTCGGTCTGGCTCTGGTGGCGGGGTCGGTTCCGCAGCCTGGCGGCGCTGGCGGTGGCTCCGGCGCTGCTGGTGATCTGCCTCGTGTCCCTGGGGCCGCGGGCCTCCTCCGACCTCAGCACCGCGTCGATCGCTCATTTCCTGGCCCCCCGGCTGAAGGCCGGAGACGAGGTTTTCTCCTATCGCTGCTATCCTCAGACGCTTCCGGTCTACCTCCGGCGGGAGATCGGCACGGTCGGGTACGAAGGAGAGCTGGCCTTCGGCCTCGGCCACCTGCCCCCGGAGGAGCGGGTCCGGCGTTTCCCCCGCGCGGAGCAGTTCAAGGCGACCTGGAGCTCCGGCAGGACCGTGTACCTGGTCCTGGAGCGCGAGAAGCTGCCGCGCTTCGTGCGGGACGGGCTGGCGCCGGGGCCGATCCTGATGTGGCAGGAGAAATACCTGCTGATGACCAACCGCCCGGCCCCCGCCGCCGCTCTTCCCGGCGGCCAGGGAGCCGGTTGAACGCTGTCTGGAGACCGCTCGATGGCCAAGCCGTTCGTCAAGCGTGACACCTTCCTCCCCTTCTCCCGGCCGACCATCCGGCAGGTGGAGATCGACGAGGTCGTGGATACCCTGCGCTCGGGGTGGATCACCACCGGCCCCAAGGCCGAGCGCTTCGAGAAGGACTTCGCCGCCTACGTCGGCGCGCCGGAGGTGCTCGCCGTCTCCTCCGCCACCGGCGGCCTCCACATCGGCCTCATCGCGCTGGGGGTCAAGCCGGGGGACGAGGTCATCATCACGCCGATGACCTGGGCCGCCACCTCCAACATGGTCGAGGCGCTGGGGGGGACCACGGTGTTCGTGGAGATCGATCCCGACACCCTGCAGATCGACCCCGCGGCCGTCGAGGCGGCGGTGACGCCGCGGACGGTGGGGATGATCCCTGTCCACTTCGGCGGCGCCCCCTGCGACGTCGATCCGCTGCTGGAGATCGCCCGCAAGCACTCGCTCTGGATCTTCGAGGACGCGGCCCACGGCGTGGGGACGCTCTACAAGGGGAAGCACGTCGGCCTGTTCGACCGGCTGGCCGCCTTCTCCTTCCATCCGATCAAGAACATGACCACCGGCGAGGGCGGCATGCTCACCCTCACCGATCCCGACCTCGCCAAGACCCTGCGCGCGCTGCGCTTCCACGGCCTGGAGAAGCAGGCCTGGAACCGCTACGCCGAGGGGGGGACGCCGCAGGTGGAGATCGTGCTCCCCGGGTTCAAGTACAACTTCATGGACCTCCAGGCGGCGCTCGGCATCCACCAGCTCGCCTCGGTGAACGAGTTCAACGCCAAGCGGATCGAGCTGGCGGCGATCTATCACGAGCTGTTCGCGGAGATTCCCGAGATCGGCCGGCCGGGCATCCCCACCTACGACCACTTCCACACCTGGCACCTCTACGTGATCAAAGTGCTGGATATGGCAGGGATCTCGCGTGACAACTTCATGGCCGCCCTGCGCGCCCGCAACGTCGGCACCGGCCTCCACTTCCGGGCTGTTCACACGCAGCCCTATTACAGGGACAAGTACCCGGGCGTCCTCGGCACGCTGCCGAAGGCCGAGTGGGCCTCGGAGCGCATCTGCTCGCTGCCGCTCTTCCCGGACATGACCGAGGACGACGTGCGCTACGTGGTCGACGCCGTCAAGGACGTGCTGGCGCACGCCAAGGACTGACCATGGACCCGTACCTGTCGGTGGTCATCCCGGTCTACAACGAGGAGGCGAACCTCCCGGAGCTGCTCGAACGCGTCACCGCGACGCTCGCCCCCCTCGGCAAGCCCTACGAGATCGTGATGGTCAACGACGGCAGCCGCGACCGCTCCCTGCCGCTGCTGCGCGAGGCGGCGGCGCGCGATCCCCATCTCGTGGTGGTCGACTTCAACCGCAACTACGGCCAGCACGCCGCGATCTTCGCCGGCTTCGAGGTCAGCCGCGGCGAGGTAGTGGTCACCCTCGACGCCGACCTCCAGAATCCGCCCGAGGAGATCCCCAAGCTGGTCGCCAAGGTCGAAGAGGGGTTCGACGTCGTCGGCTCGATCCGCGTCCACCGCCAGGACACCCTGCTGCGGCGGGTGGCGTCGAAGATCGTCAACCGGATGACGGCGATCGCCACCGGCGTCCAGCTCTCGGACTACGGCTGCATGCTGCGGGCGTACAGCCGGCCGGTGGTCAAGCTGCTCGCCTCGTCGCGCGAGATCTCCACCTTCATCCCGGTGCTCGCCGATCTCTACGCCGGCCGCGTCACCGAGATCCCGGTGGCCCACAGCGAGCGCCGCCACGGCGAGAGCAAGTACAGCCTCTGGAGCCTCTTCCGCCTGCAGTTCGATCTGATGACCAGCTTCTCCGTGCTGCCGCTGCGGGCCACCATGGGGATCGGCGTGGTGATGGCGATCGCCTCCTTCCTCGTCGCCCTGGTGCTGGGCGCCGGCCGGCTGATCTGGGGGCAGCAGTGGGCGGTGTCGGGCGTCTTCACGCTGTTCGCGCTGGTCTTCTTCTTCCTCGGCGTCCAGCTCTTCGCCATCGGCCTGCTGGGGGAGTACGTGGGGCGGATCTACCAGGAGGTGCGCGACCGGCCGCGCTACGTGATCCGCCAGGTGATCCGCGGAAGCGAGTCGACCCGATGACGGCGGCCCCCAAGGTCGTCGTGCTCGGCTACCACACCATGGGGTGCCTCGGCTTCGAGGCGCTCCGCCGCCACGGCTTCGAGGTGGCGGCCGTGCTCACCCATCGCGACGATCCGCGCGAGGAGATCTGGTGGGACTCGCTCGCCGCCCGCGCCGAGGCGCAGGGGGTGCCGGTCCACTATCCCACCGACCCCAAGAGCCCGGAGTTTCAGGCCCTGGTTGCCTCCTACGCGCCGGATTTCCTGTTCTCCTTCTACTACCGCTACATGATTCCGCCGGCCGTGCTGGAGATGGCCCCCCGCGGTGCCCTGAACCTCCACGGCTCGCTGCTGCCGCGCTACCGCGGCCGGGCGCCGGTGAACTGGGTGCTGGTCGAGGGTCAGGCGGAGACCGGGGTCAGCCTCCACTACATGGTGGCGAAGCCGGACGCCGGCGACCTGGTCGACCAGGAGCGGGTGGCGATCGAACCCGCCGATACCGCCTTCACCCTCTACGGCAAGCTGGAGGCGGCGGCGGGGCGGCTGCTCGACCGCGCCCTGCCGGCGCTGGCGGCCGGCACGGCGACGCCGAGGCCGCTGAACCTGGCGGAAGGCTGCTACCGCGGCGGGCGCAAGCCGGCCGATGGCGCGATCGACTGGAGCTGGCCGGCCCGCCGGATCTATGATCTGGTGCGCGGCGTCACCCATCCGTATCCCGGCGCCTTCACCACTCTGGACGGCCGCCGGCTGCTGGTCTGGTGGGCCCTGCCGGTGGACGGCGACGCGGCGAGTCCGCCGGGCACCGTCACCGCCGTCGACCGCGACGGCATCACGGTGGCGGCGGGCGACGGCGCCGTGCGTCTGATCACCCTGCAACTCGACGGGCAGCCGGAGCTGCCCGCGGTCTCTCTGGCGCTGGCCGCCGGCATCGCGCCGGGCGAGCGCTTCGGCTCCTGACGGAGGTTCCATGAAAGTCCTCATCCTCGGCGTCAACGGCTTCATCGGCAATGCCTTGACCCACCGCATCACCACCACCACCGACTGGCACGTCTACGGGATGGATCTCTCCTCCTCGAAGCTCGAGCACTCGCTGGGCCACCCGCAGTTCCACTTCATCGAGGGGGACATCACGATCAACCAGGAGTGGATCGAATACCACGTCAAGAAGTGCGACGTGGTGCTCCCCCTGGTCGCCATCGCCACCCCGGCAACCTACGTCCGCGAGCCGCTGCGGGTCTTCGAGCTCGACTTCGAGGAGAACCTGCGGATCGTCCGCTACTGCGTGAAATACAAGCGCCGGCTGATCTTCCCCTCGACCTCCGAGGTCTACGGCATGTGCCCGGACCCGGAGTTCGACGAGACCTCCAGCCCGCTGGTCTATGGCCCGATCAACAAGCCGCGCTGGATCTACGCCTGCTCCAAGCAGCTCATGGACCGGGTGATCGCCGCCTACGGCCAGCAGGAGAACCTCCAGTACACCTGCTTCCGGCCGTTCAACTGGATCGGCCCCAAGCTCGACGACATCTACGCCGCCAAGGAGGGCTCCTCGCGCGTGCTCACCCAGTTCATCGTCAACCTGGTGACCGGCGAGCCGATCCACCTGGTGGACGGCGGCGAGCAGAAGCGCTGCTTCACCTGGGTCGAGGACGGCGTCGACGGCCTGATGCGGATCATCGAGAACCCGAACGGCGTCTGCGACGGCGAGATCTTCAACCTCGGCAACCCCGTCAACGACTGCTCGATCGCCGAGCTGGCGAAGAAGCTGGCGGCGATCCACGATTCCCACAAGGACACCCTACCCAACTTCAAGCCGGCGCGCATCGAGTCGGTGAACGCGGAGGGGTACTTCGGCAAGGGGTACCAGGACATGGTGGCCCGCAAGCCGTCGATCGTGAAGGCCAACAGCCTCCTCGGCTGGAACCCCGAGACCTCGCTCGACGACGCACTGGTGCGCACCTACGACGCCTTCCTGGAGGACTGGCTGCGCTTCGGGGGGGAGAGCGCGGCGTGAGCCCCGGACCCCTCGGGCTGCGGGTGGACGTCGACACCCACGACGGTATGCGCGACGGCGTCCCCCGTCTCCTGGAGGTGATGGCGGCGGAGGGGGTGAAGGCGACCTTCTACTTCGCGATGGGGCCGGACCGCAGCGGCCTGGCCGTGCTCAACGCCCTGCGCCCTGGCTTCCTCAAGAAGATGACACGCACCGGCGCCGCCTCGGTCTATGGCTGGCGCACGGTGCTCTCCGGCACCCTCCTCCCGTCGCGGCCGATCGCCACCGCCTTTCCGGAGATCGCCCGCCGCACCCGCGACGAAGGGCACGAGACCGGCGTCCACGCCTGGGATCACCGGCAGTGGCAGGACCGCCTCCTCCGCTTCCCGCCGGAGAAGACGGCGGCCGAGCTCGACCGCGGCTTCCGCGCCTACAGCCAAATCTACGGCCAGCCGCCGCGCACCTACGCCGCTCCGGCCTGGCTGAGCAACGACGACGCCCTGCTCCACGAGGAGACCTACCATCTCGCCTATGCCTCCGACTGCCGGGGAACCGAGCCCTTTCTCCCCGTCGTGGCGGGCAGGACCATGAAGACGCCCCAGGTGCCCGCCACCCTCCCTACCCTCGACGAGGCGCTGGGGGACACCCAGACGGACGCGCCCGCTTACTTCGCCGCCATGGCCGAGGAGGCGGCCCGCGCGTCCTGGCCGGTCTTCACCCTGCACGCCGAGCTGGAGGGGGGGCCGTACGCCGAAGATTTCCGCGTCTTCCTGCGGCGGGCGCGGGACGCCGGTCTGCGCTGCATCCCCCTGGGTGAGCTGCTCGCGGAGCGCCAACGCCAGGGACCTCTCGCCGCCTGCGCGATGCGCCACGCGCCGGTCCGCGGTCGTCACGGAGTGCTGTCGACCCAGGGGGACTGGGTGGCGGCATGACCCCTCCCCACGTCGCCGTGGTCGGCGCCGGAGCCTTCGGGGGCTGGACGGCTCTCAACCTCCTCCGCCGCGGCGCGCGCGTCACCCTGCTCGACGCCTGGGGAGCGGGCAACTCCCGCTCCAGCTCCGGCGGCGAAACCAGGATCATCCGCGGCGTCTACGGTCCGGACCGCCTCTATATCGACTGGACCGCCCGCTCCTTTGCTCTCTGGAAGGAGGCCGAGCAGCGCTGGGGGACCCGCTTCTATCACCGCACCGGCGTGCTCTGGATGGCGGGCGAGGACGACTCCTACGTCCGCGAATCCCTGCCGTTCCTGGAAGAGGCCCGGCTCGCCATCGAGGAGATCTCCCCGGCGGACGCCGGGAAGCGGTTCCCACAGATCGACTTCGTGGGAGTCCGCTCCGTCTTCTTCGAGCCCGAGGCGGGATACCTCCTCGCCCGCCGCGCCTGCCGGGCGGTGGCGGAGGGAGTTGAAGCCGAGGGCGGCGAGGTGCGTCTGGCCGCCGGCTTCCCGGACGCCTTCCAGGGCGGCGCTCTGCGGGGGCTGGAGCTCGCCGACGGTTCGACCCTGCGAGCGGACCTCTACCTCTTCGCTTGCGGTCCCTGGCTCGGCGGCCTCTTCCCCGACGTGATCGGCGACCACCTCCGCGTCACCCGGCAGGAGGTGTTCTTCTTCGGCCTCCCGCCGGGCGATCCCTGGTTCCACGAGGAGCGCTGCCCGACCTGGGTGGACCTCAGCGGCGAGTGGATTTACTACGGCATGCCGGGCAACGAGAACCGCGGCTTCAAGGTGGCGGACGACACCCGCGGCGTTCCTTTCGATCCCACCTTCGAAGAGCGGCTCGTCACCCCAGCCCTGTTGGCGGCGGCGCGCGAGGCGATGGGCCGCCGCTTTCCGGGCATGGCGAGCGAGCCGGTCGTCGAGACCCGCGTCTGCCAGTACGAGAACAGCCCGGACGGCCACCTCCTCTTCGGCCGCCACCCGAGAGCCGGCAACGTCTGGCTCCTCGGCGGCGGCTCCGGCCACGGCTTCAAGCTGGCCCCAGCCCTCGGCGACTACGCCGCGAGGATACTGTTCGAAGACGGCTCCCCCGACCCTCTGTTCCGTCTCGATCGTCCCGGCCACGAGGCAGGGGCGATCCGCACGCAGTTCGAGCGCTGAGGGTGTGCCACGCTCCGTGGCATGATATGTTGCGGGAACCAGGAACGGTACAGGAGATCGATGCCCGAAGCGAGGAACGGCCTTGACGTCCGTCCGAGTGTTACCATGAACCCCATGGCTCTCCACGACCGCATCCGCAGGCTGACCTACGACGACTACGTCCTCATCCCCGAGGATGGTCAGCGCCACGAGATCATCGACGGAGAGCACTACATGGCCCCTTCCCCCGTGACCGTCCATCAGCGCACCGGCTTCCGGCTGGGTCTGCGGCTGGGCGGCTTCGTGGAGCAGCACGGACTTGGCGAAGTCTTTGCGGCACCCTTCGACGTCGCCTTCTCGGAGCACGACATCGTCCAGCCGGATCTCCTCTTCATCTCGAACGAGCGAGCGGAGATCCTCACCGACAAGAACGTCCAGGGAACTCCCGACCTCGTCGCCGAGATCCTGTCCGAGAGGACCCGCCGGCTCGACGAGAGGATCAAGCTCGATCTCTACGATCGCTTCGGAGTGCTGGAGTACTGGATGTTCAACCCTGTCCGGCAGGACGTCCGGGTCTTCCGCAGAGTGGGGGATCGCCTCAGTCTCATCACCACGCTCTCCGCGATGGCTAAGGACGTCCTCACGACTCCGCTACTCCCCGGCTTCGAGCTGTCCCTCGCCGCGCTTTTCGCCTGAGGTTGGGAGTCGCGGCGAAGCGGCCGCGCGCGGGATCCGGGGTGGCCGTGAGGAGCTCGCACCGGAACTACGATTGCTTCGAGCCGTTCTAGGCTAGGCTACTATGAATAAGGACATTGATGCGGTCGAACTGGTCCGTCAGATTCGCGCCGACATCTATGAGCGGACAAAGGAGATGTCGGCTGCGGAGCTCGTTGAGTTCTTTCGACGCAGAGGCTCATCTGCGAAGGAAACGATCAGCCGTGCTCAGGAAAGGCGGCGAGACACCGTCAAGCGGAGTACCGAATCGCATTGACGTAAACGGAGCGTCTGACCGCAAAGGAGTCGACGCATGAAAAGGATTTCCGTCCTCCTGATCCTCGCTCTGCCGCTCCTCGGCGCCGCGGCCGCGCCGAAATCTCACGCCTCGCAGGCGCTCGCGGCCATCCTTGCGGATTACGATGCTCTGCAGCTCGACCATGAGCCGGCGGTGCGGATTCAGCGGGGGCTCGAGGTCAGCAAGCTTCCGGATTTCTCGTACGCGGAGGCTCAGAAGGACGCCGAAATCTTCCGCGCCTTCCGCGGGCGGCTGGCGCGGATCGATCCCAAGGGGCTCAGCCCCGAGGAGAGGCTCTCCCGCGAGGTCCTCGACTGGCAGCTCGCCAGCGACGGCGCGGGGGCCGAGCACTTCTGGGATTTCTTCGAGGTCACCCCGTACTCGTCTCCCTTCCGGGGGCTTCAAGAGGTGTTCGTCAACGTCAAGCTCCGGGACCTGAAGGATCAGCATCGCTATCTCGATCTCTTGCGGCAGTGCGCGCGGGCGATCGGTCAGCTCCGGGCCAACCTGGAGAGCCAGCGGGGTCAAGGCATCCTCCTGCCCAAGGCGGAGATCGATCCGGTCGTGGGGCTCGTGCGATCGTTCATTCACAAACCGGACGAGAGCCCTCTGGCGGTGAAGTCCGAGCGGCTCGCGAAGTTCTATCCGGAGGGTGCCCAGTCTTTTCAGGCCGAGGTCCGGAAGCTGATCGAAACCGCGGTGAATCCCGCGCTCGAAGCGCTCGCCGCACTGCCGGATTCGAAAGCGTATCGGGACGCCGCGCCCGAGCAGGTTGGCATCGGCCACTACCCCGGCGGTCAGAAGGCGTACGGCTATGTGGTGGCGCTCCATACGACGTTCGACGCCAAGGACCCCAGGGCGACTCCCGAGGCGATCCACCGCCGCGGGCTCGAGGAGGTCGCCCGCCTCAACAGCCGGCTAGAGGCGGTGCGCAAGCAGGTCGGCTTCGAGGGGGATCTCGCGGCGTTCCGGCGGTTCCTAAAGACCGATCCGCGCTTCTTCGTCAAGACGCCCGCCGAGGTCTCCGATCGGTTGATGGCGGCGGTGCGGCGCCTCGAGCCGCACGTCAAGGATTATTTCCTGCACGTGCCCAGGGCTCCGTATGGCGTGGCCCGCCTGGAGCCCGAGATGGAGGGCGGCATGACCTACGGTTATTACCGGCAACCGATCCCCGGCCGTCCGGAAGGCGACTACATGTTCAACGGCTCGAAGCTCGAGGAGCGGTCGATGCTCTCGGCGGCGTCGCTGATCTATCACGAGCTGATCCCCGGCCATCACTTCCAGATTTCGCTCCAGCAGGAGAACGCGAGCCTGCCGGAGTTTCGCCGGAATTCCTATCCGACCGCCTTCGTCGAGGGGTGGGCGGTGTACGCCTCCGAGCTCGCTGAGGAGATGGGGGGCTATTCCGATCCCTACGACCTCTGCGGCATGCTCGCCCAGAACCTCTTCCTCGCCTCGCGCCTGGTGGTGGACACCGGCATGAACGCCCTCGGCTGGACGCGCCAGCAGGCGATCGACTACCTGCGGGAGAACACGTTCGAATCCGACACTCAGATCGGCACCGAGACCCTCCGCTACTCGGTGGACATCCCCGCCCAGGCGCTCGCCTACAAGATGGGATCGAGCATGATCTGGGAGCTGCGCCGGCACGCCGAGAAGGAGCTGGGAGCGAAGTTCGACCTCCGCCGCTTCCACGACACCGTGCTCGGCAGCGGCGCCCTGCCGATGACCGTGCTCGCCAAGCAGGTCGACGGCTGGATCGATCAGGAGCGGCGGCGCTGAGGGCGTCCGCAACGCTCGGCGGTCAAAACGCGCGGACACGGCAACGCCCCACCGGAGGGACCGGCAGGGCGTTGTATCGAGACGGAAAGCGGCTCAGGAAATCTTGACGACGTTCTTGGCCTGTAGACCCTTCGGGCCTTCGACCACGTCGAAGCTGACGCGATCGCCCTCGGCCAGGGTACGGAAGCCCTCGGCGATGATCGAGGCGTGGTGGACGAAGACGTCCGCGCCGCGCTCCCGCACGATGAATCCATAACCCTTGGCGTCGTTGAACCACTTTACGGTACCTTGCTCAGGCATACGCTTGCTCCTTACAACAATGAAACAGGGTTGTTGTTCTTGCCGCGGTAAGCGGCATCCTCCACCCCACGAGGGGGCCAAGTCATCTCATTCAATCGAAGTACCTCTGCTGCTACCCTCTCCTCCTGAACGACCCTGCCGCGGTACGGCCTGCAAGGAGTCGCGCTGGGAGCCTGTCGCGCTGGGATTGATGTCCGGGGATTTCCTAGGCCCTCTTCGTGGTGTGGTCTGAATGCCTGGCGATCCGCGAATATCTGGAACAGTCTGCTGGGACGGTCTGCGCTTGAGCCGGGTGTTGCTACGGGGGACGTATGGCGGGACGATCTCGTCAATCGGTACAGTCGAACGGTACAGTCGAAAAAACCTGGCAAAGCCGCTTCGTTTCCTACCTATTCCTCGTTCAATCTCGGTATTTGAAGGGACTATGGCACCTCTCCGGGGGGAAATCAAGAGGCTTCCGCACGGTAAGATCGACGAATGTCGACCCGCATTCCAAGAAAGCTCGATCCCGTCGAGGTCCGGGTGCTCGGCTCACTGATGGAGAAGGAGCAGACGAACCCCGAAACCGTCCCTCTCTCCGTCAACGCCCTGATCGCCGCCTGCAACCAGAAGACCAACCGCGAGCCGGTGATGCAGCTCACCGAGCACCAGGTGGTGACCGCCCTGGACTGGATGCGGCAGGAGGTGCTGGTCTGGCGCACGGAAGGGGCGCGCACCGAGCGCTGGCAGCAGAGCGTGGTGCGCCGCTGGGGGCTCGACCGCGCGGGCAAGGCGCTGATGACGCTGCTGATGCTCCGCGGCCCGCAGACGGCGGGCGAGCTGCGCACCCGCAGCGAGCGCCTCCATCCCTTCGCCACCCTGGAGGAGACCGAGGAGGCGCTCCGCCGCATGGCGGCCGAGGACGAGCCGCTGGTCGTCGAGCTCCCTCGCCGTCCCGGCCAGAAGGAGACCCGCTGGGTTCACCTGGTGGGGGAGCTGGCGCCGGAGCCCGAGCCCGCCGAGATCTTCGCCGGCCCCCTGGACCCCGCCGGTCCCGCCCGGCCGGGCCTCTCCTCGAGGGTGGAGAAGCTGGAGGAGATCGTGGAACGCCTCTCGGCGGAGCTGGAAGAGCTGAAGAAGCAGTTGGGGGCCTAAACGACTTCGATCCGCGGCGGCCCCTCCAGCACCTCGCCGACGTCGGCGGCGCGGTGGCCGGCGGCGAGGAGGGCGTCCAGAAGAGCGGGCGCGCCGTCGGCCGGCACGGCGAGCAGGAGCCCGCCCGAGGTCTGGGGATCGAAGAGGATCTCGCGGCGGACGCGGTCGAGGCCGGCGCCGTCGGTCAGCAGGTCGCGGACGTTGTCCTCGTTGGCGACCGTGCAGCCGGTGGTGACCCCCGCCTTGATCAGCCGGTAGACCTGCTCGTGGACCGGCAGCCGCTCGAAGACGAAGCGGATGCCGGTGCCCGAGGCCTTCGCCATTCCCAGCGCGTGGCCGGTGAGGCCGAAACCGGTGACGTCGGTGGCGGCGTGGACGCCGTGCTCCAGGGCCAGCCGGCCGGCGACGTCGTTGAGCCGCTCCATCTCGCGCAGGGCCGGCTCCAGCCCCGCCTCGTCGAGCTTGTCCACCTTGAAGGCGTTGATCAGGATGCCGGTGCCGAGCGGCTTGGTCAGCAGCAGCCGGTCGCCTGCCTTAGCGCCGGCGTTGGTCAGCAGGTGGTTGGGATCGGCCTCGCCGATCACCGAGAGGCCGAACTTGAGCTCCTCGTCGCGCACCGAGTGGCCGCCGAGCAGCACGGCGCCGGCGTCGACCAGCGCTTCGGCGGCGCCGCGCAGGATGGCGGCCAGCGCGCGGGACCCCTCCTCGTCCAGCTCCGGGAAGCAGCAGAGGTTGAGGGCGAACAGCGGGCGCCCCCCCATGGCGTAGACGTCCGACAGGGCGTTGGCGGCGGCGACGCGGCCGAAGCGGTGGGGGTCGTCGCAGACCGGCGTGATGAAATCGGCGGTAGCCACAAGGGCGCGGTCGCCGAAGAGGTAGACCCCGGCGTCGTCGCCGGTTTCCGCGCCGACGAGGATCCTCTCATCCCGTCCGGCCAGCCGGACGAGCGGGGCGATCATCGTTGACAGGTCCCCCGGACCTATCTTGGCCGCTCAGCCGCCGGTGGTCGCGCAGGCGGTGAGGCGGAACTTGCGCCGGAACAGTGCCATGGCGGGGGATTCTACTAGGAGTCGCCTTGCCGGAGTCGCGCGCGACCCCCAGGGAATCTCCGCCTCCCTCCCACCCGTTCTCTCCTCCATGACCATCGACAGCGCTACCCCGACCCGCCGGCCCGCCCGCCAGGGGCTCTTCGGCGGCCTCGTTTCGTCGAAGCAGCCGCGGGCGGCGACCCCGCCGTCCGAGGCCCCCGGCAAGAAGACCGCCCTGAAGCCGCGCACCGTGCTCAACGACGCCGTCGAGCTGGTGAAGGCCCGCAAGGGGCGCCTGTCGCTCGGGCTCCTCCTGATGGTGATCAACCGCGCCGCCGGGCTGATCCTGCCGGGCACCACCAAGTACCTGCTCGACGACGTGTTCGGCAAGCACAACCGCGGGATGCTGATGGAGCTCTTGCTGGTGGCCGGCGCGGCGACGCTGATCCAGGCGGTCACCTCCTTCGCCCTCGCGCAGGTGCTGGGCAAGGCCGCCCAGCGCTCGATCACCGAGATGCGGCGGGCGGTGCAGAAGCACGTCGCCAAGCTCTCGGTGGGCTATTTCGAGCAGACCAAGGCGGGAGCCCTGCTGTCGCGGGTGATGAACGACGCCGAGGGGATCCGCAACCTCGTGGGCACCGGCCTGGTCGACGCCGTGGGGGGCGTGGTCACCGCCGTGCTGGCGCTCGGCATCCTCTTCTACTTCAACGCCAAGCTGACGTTCATCGCGATCGGCGTGCTGTCGCTCTTCGCCTTCATCATGCAGTACGCCTTCCGTACCCTGCGGCCGCTCTTCCGCGAGCGCTCGAAGATCAACGCCGAGCTCTCCGGCCGGCTCACCGAATCGTTCTCCGGCGTGCGGGTGGTGAAGGCCTACCGCGCCGAACAGCGCGAGGCGCTGGTGTTCACCAAGGGCGCCCACCGGCTCTACCGCAACGTCGCCTCCACGATCACCGGCTTCTCGGCGATCGGCGCCGCCTCGACGCTGCTGCTGGGGGTGATCGGCGTCGCCATCATGGCGATCGGCGGCAACGATGTCCTCAACCACCGGATGTCGGAGGGCGACTTCTTCGCCTACACGATGTACCTCGCCATGCTGGTCGGCCCGGTGGTGCAGATCGTCAACATCGGCAGCCAGGTCACCGAGGCCTTCGCGGGCCTCGAGCGGATCCGCGAGATCCGCAACGAGATCCCCGAGGATGCCGGCGAGGCCGAGCGCCAGCCGCTGCGCGAGGTCGACGGCCGGATCGAGTTCCGCGACGTCCGCTTCGAGTACAACCCCGGGCAGCCGGTGCTCAAGGGGATCTCGTTCACCGCCCAGCCGGGGACCTCGACGGCGCTGGTGGGCCCCTCCGGCTCGGGGAAGAGCACGCTGATCGGCCTGGTGGCCGCCTTCCACCAGCCGACCTCGGGAGAGATCCTGGTCGACGGCCAGAAGCTCTCCGACCTGCGGCTCGGCGACTACCGCTCGCACCTCGGCGTGGTCTTTCAGGACAACTTCCTGTTCGACGGCACGGTGCTGGAGAACATCGCCTACGCCGCTCCACACGCCTCGGAGGAGGACGTGATCCGGGCCGCGAAGATCGCCCGCTGCGACGACTTCGTCTCCCGTCTCCCCCAGGGATACGACACCGTCGTCGGCGAGCGCGGCGTCAAGCTCTCCGGCGGCGAGCGCCAGCGGGTGGCGATCGCGCGGGCGATCCTGGCCGATCCCCGCATCCTGATCCTTGACGAGGCGACCTCCTCGCTCGACAGCGAGAGCGAGGCGCTGATCCAGGAGGGGCTGACCGAGCTGATGAAGGGACGGACGACCTTCGTGATCGCCCACCGGCTCTCGACCATCCGCCGGGCCGACACCATCCTGGTGCTCGAAGGGGGGCTGGTCATCGAGCGCGGCCGGCACGAGGAGCTGCTGGCTCTCGGCGGCCGCTATCATGCCCTCTACACGCGCCAGTACAACCTCGAATCCAACCTGTTCCGCAATCCGGGAGAGGTGATCGAGGAGGAGATGGCGAAGGCCGCGCCCGTGAAGCAGGCGGACGCGGCCGTGGGGGCGGGGCGGATGCCGCTGATGCCCGTGTAGGGCGCCCGGGCATAAATGCCCGGGCTACGCCTCAACCGAAAAGCCGGCTGAAGCCGGCTCCTAAACGAGAGAGCTGTCTCAAGAGCCGGGTTCACCCGGCTTTTCGTTTCCAGCGTAGCCCGGGCATTTATGCCCGGGCGGGACCGGTGGGACGCGCCGCCTCAGCTTTTCGTCCGTCCCTCTTCCTTGCGGTGCTTGTTCACCGTGCGCGCGGCGATCTCCTTGGCGCGGGCGGTGGACTTGCCCTCCTTCTTCTCGCTCTCCTGAACGTGCTTGTACTGCTTCTCGTCCTTGCTGCTCCAGGCTTTGGGCATGACGATCCTCCTTGTTGATGTTCCTGCCCGGCTTGCCGGGGACCGCATCAAATCGCGGCTATGGAACAAAAAAGCAAGGATCGGGCCAGCTTTGTGCCGTCCGGCTAGTGCAGGATGCGGTCGAAACCCTGCTGGCGCTTGAGCTGCAGCGGCTGCTCCCGGCTGCCAAGGGTGGTTTCATGGCCGGAGAGGTCGCTCGCCACCACGTAGAAGTCCACCGTGCCGTTCTGGTGGAAGCTCGGCGGGATCGCCACCGTGTAGGTGCCGGTGCGGCTCTTTTCGAGCGGCACCTCGCGGTACTTGCCACCTTCGGGGCGCGCCATCAGCTTGACGTCCCGCACCTCGTAGTCGTCGGTGGCGCGGAAGCTGAGGTTCACCACGGTGCCGCGGGCGTAATTGAGCACGAAGCCGTCGCGCAGCACCAGCGTCGGCGGGTTCTTGTCGAGACGGGCGAGCAGGTCTTCGAGCCGGCCGCGCGCCTCCCGGAACTGCGCCGCCAGGTGCGGCGTGGGCTCGACGCCGTTCAGCATTTGCAGGCCGTCCCAGGGCTTCTTGTGGCGCTCCAGGAGCGGCAGGTCGGCGAGGATGCGCTCCTGCTTGGCCTCGTTCTGCCGGTACTTCTCGTAGAGGGCGACGCGGTCCTTGAGGCCGGGGCGGTCGGGCCAGGTCTGCTGCACCGGCGCCAGGGCGGCGACGGCGTCGGCATACTGCCCCGCCTGGACCAGCTTCTCCGCCTTTCCCTCGACCTTCGTGGCCGCCTTGCCGCGCAGATCGTCCGGATCGGTCGGCTTGGACAGGAGGGCCGCCAGCGCGGCGAAGCGCTCCAGCGTCTGCACGGAATTGCCCTCTGCGGCGGCGGTCCGCACCTGGGCATAGGCGTCGACGGCGCCCTTCGCGCGGTCATAGGCGGCGCGGACGTCCGGGGCGAGCGCCGACTGCTGACCGGCGCCGGCCTCGACCGCGCTCTCGAGGATCTCCAGGTTCCCCGACTTCAGGCCGCTCTCGAGGTCCGCCGGCAGCCGTTCGAGGGCGGCCAGCGCCAGGTTCTCCTGCATCGCGTTCAACGACCGGCAGCCGGCCGGCGGCAGCAGCCCCTGCTCGCCCCAGGCCATCGACCGCAGCACCCGCCGGGCCTTGAGGTCGCTCCCCTCGCCGAGGTCGGCCTTCGCCTCTTCCAGCCGGCCGGTCGGGGGGAGCGTGAACGCCTGGCGCAGACCGGGAGTGGGCGCCGACTCCACCTCCGCGAGGGCCTGCTGATGGCGCCGGTAGAGCCAGAATCCGCCGCCCAGCAGGGCGAGCACCAGCACGCCGGCGATCGCCCCCAGCACCGCCGGCCGGCGCAGCCGGGAGTCCCCCTTCGCCGGCGCCCCCGCGGGCGCCGCAGCCGCGGCCGTGGCAACGGGGGCCTTCTTGAAGGGCACCACCTTGGCTCCGGTCTGCGGCCGCGCGGCCGGCGGCGCGGGGCGGAGCGGCTGCGAGGTGATCATGGAGTTCAGCAGGTCATCGTCCACGGACGAGAGGACGTCCCTCGGCTCCTGCTCCGCCGGCGGGACCGGCGGCGGCGGTGGCGGTGGCGTATCCGGAACCGTCCGCGGCGGTGGCGGCAACTCGGGGATCGCCAGCTCCGGGATCGTCCACGCCGGCGGCGCCGCGACCGGAGCGATCGACGGCATCGGCGGCATCGGTGGCGCGGCGGCGAGCGGCGCCATGGCCGGGGAGGCCGCGAGCGGCGCGGCGCCGGCGCTCAGCAAGGGAGGCGGCGCGGGGCTGGAGCCCGGCGGCGCCGTCGCCACCCACTCCGGCATCTCGGGCACCTCGATCGGCGGCGCCCAGGAGGGCTGGAAGACCGGCTCCGCCGCCGCTGCTGCCGGGAGATCCCCGCCGATCGCCAGCCGCAGGGCCTCGCGCAGATCGCGGAGCGAGGGGCGCTCGGCCGGCCGCTGCCGCAGCGCCCGCTCCAGCGCCTGCCGCAGCGCTTCGTCGTTCGCCAGCTCGAAGCTCACCGAGAGCGGGAGCTGCACCACCGGCGAATCGCCGAACCCGAGCGTCGCGCCGAGAGCATGGCAGGTGATGAGGGCCAGCGAGTAGACGTCCGCGCGGCTCTCCGTGGTCCCCGGGGAAGCCGCGGGCGCCGCGCCGGCCGTCACCTCCGGCGCCTGGAAGCGCGCGTTCTCGCTGGAGACGGTGCCCACGCCCTCGGCGCCGCGCGGCCGGAAGGCGGCGGTGCCGAGCCCCAGGAGCGTCACCTGCCCGTCTCCCCGGGGGCCGGCCGGGTCGACCACGAAGAGGTTGTCCGGCGAGAGGTTGAGGTGCGCGATCCCCTGCGCCGCGAGAGCCACCAGGCCGTCGAGCGCCTGGCCGATCCGCGTCAGCACGAGGTCGGGAGGGTCGCCGTGGAGGGTGTCGAGCCCCTTGCCCTCCAGCAGCTCCATGACCAGGAAGGCACTGCCGTCGGGGGTGATGCCGGAGTCGAGGACGGTCGGCAGGCTCGGCAGCCGGAGCCCGGCGAGCGTGGAGGCCAGCGCCTCGAACTCCGGAGCTCCCGCCTCGAGGCGCGCCGGCGAGGTCACCGTGATCAGCTTCACCACGACCGTCCGGCCCGACGTCGAGTCGCGGGCGCGCAGGACGGTCCCGAAGCGGTGCGACTTCAGGATCTTCTCGAGCTGATAACGATCGGTGATCTCGCGGAACTGCATCGCCACGGCCCTCCCCGGACCGGTCCCCACGTCCTGCTCGACGGTCTCGCTCAACTATAGACCGAAGGATTATAGAGGGTCCTCAATGAAAAGCGACGGCATCGGCATCCCGGCGGCCCCCATCCGGTTTTCCCCTCACTTGTGATAGCTTCCCCCGGATCTTCCCGGCGGGTCCACATCGGGTCCCCCTTGCCTTGGAGCCTTCGTGGACCACCAGGGGAAGCCCGGAGGTTCCAAACCGTCAGCGCGACGTCCTTTCGGCCCGGCCGCAGCCGGGCGGGAGGCTCCCGGCTCGCGCTGTGAATTTGTGCAGGTTCTGTCACGGATTTCTGGAGGAAATATGCCCAAACACGCACCCCTCGCCCGGCTCGGCCAGCTCTTGAAGCGGCTGCCGACGCTCGGGCTGATGGCGCTGTTCGCCATCCTGACCGCCACGCCCGCCTCCGCCAGCGAAGCCGACCTCGTGCTGCCGGACCTGTCGAATCCGAACGTGACGTTCTTCGGCATGACCGGGCACAACCTGCTGCTGGGCGGCCTCGGCGTCTGCGTCCTCGGCCTGCTCTTCGGGCTGGTGATGTACACCCAGCTCAAGAACATGCCCGTGCACCGCTCGATGCGCGAGATCTCCGAGTTGATCTTCGAAACCTGCAAGACCTACCTCACCACGCAGGGCAAGTTCATCCTCCTGCTCGAGCTGTTCATCGGCATCGTGATGTTCGTCTATTTCTACACCCTGCGCGGCTATGACCTCGGCAAGGTGATCACGATCCTGATCTTCAGCCTCATCGGCATCGGCGGCAGCTACGGCGTCGCCTGGTTCGGCATCCGGATCAACACCTTCGCCAACTCGCGCTCGGCCTTCGCCAGCCTCCGCGGCAAGCCGTTCCCGACCTACGCGATCCCGCTCAAGTCCGGCATCTCCATCGGCATGCTGCTGATCAGCGTCGAGCTGCTGATGATGCTCGGCATCCTCCTCTTCGTGCCGCGCGACTACGCCGGCCCCTGCTTCATCGGCTTCGCGATCGGCGAGTCGCTGGGCGCGGCCGCCCTGCGCATCGCCGGCGGCATCTTCACCAAGATCGCCGACATCGGCTCGGACCTGATGAAGATCGTCTTCAACATCAAGGAGGACGACGTCCGCAACCCCGGCGTCATCGCCGATTGCGTGGGCGACAACGCCGGCGACTCGGTCGGCCCCACCGCGGACGGCTTCGAGACCTACGGCGTCACCGGCGTCGCGCTGATCACCTTCATCCTGCTGGCGGTGAACGCGACGGTCGCGGGCCCCGACTTCCAGACCATCCAGACCCAGCTCCTGGTCTGGATCTTCGCCATGCGCGTCATGATGATCGTCACCAGCGCCGTCTCCTACTTCATCAACGAGACGATCGCCAAGGCCCGCTACGGCAACCTCGACACCATGAACTTCGAGGCGCCGCTGACCTCGTTGGTCTGGCTCACCTCGGTCCTCTCCGTCGCCGTCACCTACGCCGCCTCCTACCTGCTCATCCCGCACCTCAACGGCGACGACACTCTCTGGTGGAAGCTGTCGACCATCATCTCCTGCGGCACCCTCGCCGGCGCCCTGATCCCCGAGCTGGTCAAGGTCTTCACCTCGACCGAGTCGGCCCACGTGAAGGAAGTCGTGACCGCCTCCCGCGAGGGCGGCGCGTCGCTCAACATCCTCGCCGGCCTGATCGCCGGCAACTTCAGCGCCTACTGGCTCGGCCTCACCATCGTGGCCCTGATGGGCGCCGGCTACGGCGTCAGCACGACGCTGCCGGGCAACCTGATGATCGCCCCCGCCGTGTTCGCCTTCGGCCTCGTGGCCTTCGGCTTCCTCGGCATGGGACCGGTGACCATCGCCGTCGACTCCTACGGCCCGGTGACCGACAACGCGCAGTCGGTCTTCGAGCTGTCGACCATCGAGACGCTGCCCAACATCGCGGCCGAGATCAAGAAGGACTTCGGCTTCACGCCCGACTTCGAGACCGCCAAGCACCACCTGGAGGCCAACGACGGCGCCGGCAACACCTTCAAGGCGACCGCCAAGCCGGTGCTCATCGGCACCGCGGTGGTCGGCGCCACCACGCTGATCTTCTCGATCATCGTGGTGCTCACCCACGGCCTGCAGCCGGAGCTCGTCGCCAATCTGTCGCTGCTCCATCCGCCGTTCCTGCTCGGCCTGATCACCGGCGGCGCCATCATCTACTGGTTCAGCGGCGCCTCCTGCCAGGCGGTGTCGACCGGCGCCTACCGGGCCGTTGAGTTCATCAAGAAGAACATCCGCCTCGACGCCGGCTCCCAGAAGGCCTCGATCGAGGACAGCAAGAAGGTCGTCGCCATCTGCACCACCTACGCCCAGAAGGGGATGTTCAACATCTTCCTGACGGTGTTCTTCAGCACGCTCGCCTTCGCGTGCCTGGAGCCCTACTTCTTCATCGGCTACCTGATCTCGATCGCGATCTTCGGCCTCTACCAGGCCATCTTCATGGCCAACGCCGGTGGCGCCTGGGACAACGCCAAGAAGATCGTCGAGGTCGAGCTCAAGGAGAAGGGCACGCCGCTCCACGAGGCCACCGTCGTCGGCGACACCGTGGGCGATCCGTTCAAGGACACCTCGTCGGTGGCGATGAACCCGGTCATCAAGTTCACCACCCTCTTCGGCCTCCTCGCCGTCGAGCTGGCGGTGGAGATGGCGACCCCGACGCGTCTGGCCCTCTCGGCCGTGTTCCTGTTGCTCTCGATGGTCTTCGTCTGGCGCTCGTTCTACGGCATGCGGATCCCGGTCGACTCGACCGGCCACGCCAAGGCCTGACCGACGGAGCCAGGATTGGTGAAAAGGGCGCTGCCTGCGGGCGGCGCCCTTTTTTTCAATTCGGACACAGCCCTCCGCCTCCGAGGCACAACCAGGGGGGAATGCGATACGGCGGAGCGGTTCTGCAACACCGCGGAGCTCGCATCAGACACGCCCCCGGCGTTTTGCGTCTCGCCCCCCGCGAGTTGCCTGACGCCCCAGCGGAGGGGCGAGACGCGCCCCGCGAGGGACGTGTCGCAATTCGTCTGGGCGCGTTGCCCCCTCGCGACGGGCGTGTCGCAATTCGCCTGGGCGCGTAGCGCCTCCGCGAGGGGCGTGTCGCAATTCGTCTGGGCGCATAGCGCCTCCGCGAGGGGCGTGTCGCAATTCGCCTGGGCGCGTAGCGCCTCCGCGAGGGGCGCGTCGCAATTCGGCTGGGCGCATAGCGCCTCCGCGAGGGGCGTGTCGCAATTCGTCTGGGCCCATAGCGCCCCCGCGAGGGGAATGACGCAATACGCGAGGGCCTCGCCGCAAAACCCTTGTCAGCTCTCCGCCGACAGCCCCACCAACTCCGCCCAGAAGGGGATGTTCAACATCTTCCTGACGGGTGTTCTTCAGGTCCCACGCCAAGGCCCGACCGAAGCCGGTCCTGGATCGCCGAAAGGGGCGCTGCCCGCGGGCGGCGCCCTTTTTCGTTCAGGAAGCGTAGAATGGCCCTCCCCCAAAGGAGTCTGGAATGAAGAGGAACGTCAAGAAGTTGGTTCTGTCCAGGGAGACTGTGGCCTATCTCGGCGAGCGCAAGCTCGGCAAGGCCGTCGGAGGGTTCAGCTATCCGTTCGATTCGTGCGGTTGCAACGGCGAGACCAGCAACGGACCCTTCAATTGCTTCACTTGCGGGCTGTCCTGCCAAGATTGTTGACCCACGGGTCCAGGTAGTTGACCCGCGGGTCACGGCCCTCGACCCGCGGGTCGCGGTCCTTGACCTGTGGGTCGCGGTCCTTGACCCGTGGGTCGCGGTCCTTGACCCGTGGGTCGCGGTCCTTGACCCGCGGGTCGCGGTCCTTGACCCGTGGGTCGCGGTCCTTGACCCGTGGGTCGCGGTCCTTGACCCGTGGGTCGTGGTCCTTGCCCCATGGGTCGAGTCGTTGGACCTGTGGGTCGCGGTCTTTGACCCATGGGTAGAGTCGTCGGACCCGTGGGTCGCGGTCTTTGACTCGTGGGTCGAGTAGTTAGACCCGTGGGTCGCGGTCTTTGACCCGTGGGTCGCAGTCGTTGAACCGTGGATCGAGGCTGTTGACCCGCGGCTCGGAGAGTTGGATCCTCGGGTCCAGAGCTTCGATCCACGGGTCGCGGTCCTTGACGTGGGTCCAGAGCGCTTCAGAGCCTAGGCTGAGGTTGTGGAACTTCACCTACTATCTCACTGAGGAAGCTGGGGTGGCGCCGCGGGCGTCGGCTTTCCATTCTCTATGGCTCTGGAGAACTGCTCAGAAGTCTTGGACGGCACAGGGTCTGCTATCGACCTAGCTACTCTTTGGTCAGTTCCCCTAAAAAGGGCGACTACCTCGCGGCCACCCAGGACAAAGCAGCAGAGGAAGGTTGCCAGGGTAATGACTATCAGATCGCTCCCCGTCAGCGCTGCTATATAGGGTGGCTTGGTAAGCCCGAAGACCAATAGAATAGTTGTCCCCGATAGAATTGTAATAGCGCCTATGACGGCTCGTATGATCGCCACAGCAAGGTCGGTGCCATCGGAGTAGCGCTTCCTGGACAAGACCACTCCGGCAACAACTACCAGGATGATCAGAAAAATGGCCCCTCGATAATCGAATGTGTCCAAAATACTTCGCCCAAGAGCGTCCGCCGTCCAGCCGCTTGCGCCCTTCACGACTTCCAACCCCTATCTAGAAGCGAATAAACAGAGGAGCCTAAGCCGACTCCAGCTAAACCAAGAAGTACGCCCAACCAAGGAACTTCCGTCAGCCAGAAGGTTGCCATCGAAAGCGCTAGCGCTCCGGCCAGCGCCAGCGCCGAGCGTTCATCGAGTCTCTGACGTAGAGATTTCATGAGCTTAGAGAGAATCTTCAACGCGCGCCTACAGCTCTCGACCAATTTTCCGTAGCTGTCTGCTACGCAGGTATAAAGATAAATTATATTTTCCATGTCTTCGATTCGTGCTTGGAGCTTAGGGCCCATCGATGCTTGGAGATCTTCTCTGAGTCCTTGCTTTTGTTCCAGATAGCCACGGTAAATTGCACGGAAGTCATCAATGCTATCAACGGTGTCCGAATGAATCTTCTGCATCCCCGAACAGAATGCCTGCACAGTGGTTATGACTTCACCAAGGTTGCTCGCCCCTCGGCGCTGCACGTAGCTGGCCAAGTCTGATACTTCTTCGGATGCCACCGTTGTCCACTTGATGGAAGCGGCAGCCCAATCCTCAGGCGTCTCGGCATCTCTTGCTGGAGGGATTGTATGGCGCAAGAACGTAGCCACATCTACATGCATCAAAGTTGTGCCCCGAAGCGTCGGGGGAGTGACTGCTGGGAGGGCCATTCGCTGATTATACCTGCGGCGTTTATCCAACCGAGACCACCTCGTTCAGGCCCCTCGCTTTCGCACGGCTGCTTGCGCCGTGGTTGAACCGAGAAAGAAATAGAGTAACCCTGATCAGCTCTCCGCCGGCAGCCCCACCAGCTCCATCAGCTTGAGCGCGTTGACGGTCGTCGCCACTCCCGGACGCATCACGTAGTCGAAAGTCATCGGCGGATCGCCGCCGGGGTGGACCGTTTCGCGGAAGTGGACGGGGAGGCAGACGGTCTTCAGCTCTTCGACCTCGGCGAGTTGGAGATCGTGGGTGGAGACGGCTCCGATGGCTCCGCGGCGGAGGAGATGGAGCACCACCCGGCGCACCGCCACCTGCCGCTCGTAGCTGTTCGTTCCGCGCAGCACCTCGTCGAGCAGGTAGAGGAGGATCCGCCCTTCCCCGTGGGAGCGGTCCGCCGCCGCCACCACCTTCTGGATGCGCTGGAGCTCGGCCATGAAGAAGGAGACGCCGTCGGCCAGCGAGTCCTCGACCAGGATGCTGGTCGCCAGGGTGACCGGCGGCAGGCGCAGGCGGGTGGCGGCGACAGGCCCTCCCGCCTGGGCGAGCACCGTGTTGACGCCGATCGAGCGGAGAAGCGTGCTCTTGCCCGACATGTTGGAGCCGGTGACGAGGAGGAACGTCCCCGCCGGCCCCACCTCGACGTCGTTCCCCACGCGCTGGCCGTCCGCGATCAACGGGTGGCCGAGGTTCTCCGCGGCGAAGCGATCCGTCGTGGAATCCACCTGCGGGAAGCACCAGCTTGGCTGCTCGAAACCGAGGTTCCCCAGGGCGGCGAGCGCTTCGAACCGGCCGAGCGCGGTCAGCCAGCCGCGCGCCTGGGCGCCGGCGTCCCGCTGCCACTTCTCCAGCAGGAGGAGGACGTGGAAGTCCCAGAGGAAGAGCGCGGCGAGCGGCATGTGGAGATAGGAGGAGTGGCGGACGTCCGAGAGGTCGACCCGGTAGTCGAGGAGCGCCATCCACGCGTGCGCGGGGCGGTCCCGATGCCTGAGATCTCCGGTGATCCGGCGCAGCTCGTCCGATTTGTAGGAGGGTCTGGCGATCGTCTCCAGAGCGTCGGCGTAGAGCTGGAAGTCCTTCTCGCGCGCGCCGACGCGGTCGAACGTGCCGTGCGTCCGCTCCCGGAGCTGATAGCTGATCGCGATGTTGATCGTCGCCAGCAGGAGGAAGGGGCTGATCGGAAAGGGCGTGAAGATTCCCAGGAACGCGGCGACCGGCGTGACGACGGCGAGGATGCGAGTCAGCCAGATCAGCCAGGGCCGCTGGAGGAGCCAAGGGTTGCCCTCCTCCGCCCAGCGGAGGAACGGCTCGATGTCCGGCTTGCGCTGATCCATCGGCCGCGCCCGCACCTGGAGCTGCTGGCGCAGGTCGATCTCGGGAGCGAGCTCGGCGACCGCTTCCTGCCGCCGGACGATCTCCTCAGGGAGCGCGGGATGGAGCAGCCAGTCGGCGAGAGCGGTCTTGCCGGGCGGGGTGTGGACGGTGCCGAGCAGTTGGGCCACCGAGGCACGGCCGAAGAGGTTGAGGTCGCGCGCGCTGGGCCGTTCCGAGTCCTCCGGCTCCGGGAGAGTGGGGAGGGGGAGGTGCGCCCAGTCGCGGACCAGCCGCAGCAATCCCTCCTCGTTGATCCGCCGCAGCTCGCCCTCCCGCCGCAGCCGCTTGATGACCCGATCGTGGTACGGGAGGATCCAGAGGAACGCGACGAGCCAGAACCCCGCGCTGGCCCACCAGCGCCAGCCGGGCAATCCTCCCCGCACCAGGATGACCCCGAGACAGACCACGAACGCCGCGAACAGCACGCCGCGCACGAGCGAGTACCGGGAGGAGATCCCGGCCAGACGCCGCTCCTCGGCAGCGAAGGCGTCGCGGCGGTGGGTGTAGGTTTCGGCGGGAGCGGCGGCAGGGAGGGTGGGCATGGGGCGACAATATCGTGCTCAATCACCGGGCCGTTGATCGGAGGATGTAGAGACGCTCCCAGCCCGTCCACGACACCCTGTGCAGTCCACGGGGACGGCGGGACGTCTCCGCCCAAGGGTTTGTCATTCCAGTTGCCACTTCCCCTGAGGAGGCCGCCAACAGTTTCACGACGTTTCGAGATGGCTCCGGGTCAATTCGCATCCCAGCAACCTGCCCCGGTCGGACCTTGCCGTCTGCAGCGGCATGCCCTCCGCCGGAGACGTCCCGCCGTCCCCGTGGACTGCACAGGGTGTCGTGGACGGGCTGGGAACGTCTCTACATACCTTCGATGGACGGCCTGCCTACTCCCCCGTCACGCTCTTCGCCAGGTCCCGCGGCTGGTCAACGCGATGACGATGCCGTTGTGGCGGCGGGCGTAAGTTTCGGATGCGACGGTCACAAAACTTTCAAGAAATCATCGAGAGGCACCCCTGCCTGCTTGAGTATCCCGCGGAGAGTCCCGAGCGCCAGCGCCTTGTGAACGGGAACGGAGCACCCAACCGCACCAGAGTCCGAGTCTTTCCTCAGCACGACATGGCTTCCTCGTTGGCGAACGACTCGGAACCCCAGGCGGCCCAAGGCTCGAACGACGTCTTCTCCAGAAACGCTAGGCGGCCGAACCAATGGCGACCTCGAACGTCGTCAGGAGAGACCTTTCGCTTTCGGGAAGGGGAAACTCCTCCAGGAAGAGCTCCGTGGCCTCTTTCAGGTTGGCGACCGCCTCACTCAAGGACGATCCCTGACTGACCGTGCCGACCTCCGGACACTCAGCCACAAAAAGATCCCCCTCCTGGTGAAGAATCGCCGTAAAAGTCCTCTGGATCATGATCCGTGCCCCTTTTGCAGGATAGCAGACACTCGATCCCCCTACTCCACCGTCACACTCTTCGCCAAATTCCGCGGCTGGTCCACATCCGCCCCCCTCCGCACGCCGATGAAGTAGGCGAGGAGCTGCAGCGGCACCACGTTGACGATCGGCTGCAGGAGCGGCGAGACGGTGGGGACTTCGATGACGTCGTCGGCGACGCCTCCCAGCTCTTCGGGGTCGCGGTCGGTGACGGCGATGACGATGCCGTCGCGGGCCTTCACCTCCTGCATGTTGCTTTTGGTCTTCTCGGCGAGCTGGTCGCCGGTGGCGATCGCCACCACGGGGAGGTTCTCGTCGATCAGCGCGATCGGGCCGTGCTTCATCTCGCCGGCGGGGTAGCCCTCGGCGTGGATGTAGGAGATCTCCTTGAGCTTCAGCGCCCCCTCCAGCGCGATCGGATAGTTGATCCCCCGGCCGAGGTAGAGGAAGTTCTTCGAGCGGTGATACTTGCGCGCCAGCTCGTCCATGTGCGCTTCCTGGCCGCGGATCACCTCGTCCACCGCCTGCGGCAGGCGGGTAAGGGCGTCCAGGTAGTGCCGCTCGACCGTGCCGGTTCGGCTCTGCCGCAGGTAGAGGGCGAGCAGGTAGAGGGCCACGAGCTGGGTGGTGAAGGCCTTGGTGGAGGCGACGCCGATCTCCGGGCCGGCGTGGGTGTAGATCACCCCCTCGCTGATGCGGGTCGCCTGGCTCCCGACGACGTTGCAGACCGCGAACAGGCGCGCGCCACGCTCGTGGGCCGCCTCCATGGCCGAGAGGGTGTCCGCCGTCTCGCCGGACTGGGAGATGCCGACGGCGAGCACGCGGTCCGAGACGATCGGATCGCGGTAGCGGTACTCGGAACCGTAGTCGACCTCGACGGGGACGCGGGCGATGTTCTCGATCAGGAACTTGCCGATCAGCGCGGAGTGCCAGGAGGTGCCGCAAGCCAGGAGGTGGAGGCGCTCGATGCGCTCGATCTCCTCCTTGGTGATCTGGATGGTGTCGAGGAGGACTCTGCCGTTCTCGAAGTCCACGCGGCCGCCGAAGGTCTCCTGCACGACCTGCGGCTGCTCGTGGATCTCCTTGAGCATGAAGTGCTTGTAGCCCCCCTTCTCGGCCTGGATCGGGTCCCAGTTGAGGCGCTGGACGGGGCGCTGGATGGTCTTGCCGCCGCGGTCCTGGATCTCGATGCCGGCGGGAGTGAGGCGGGCGATGTCGCCGTTCTCGAGGAACATCACGTCCTTGGTGTAGGCGAGCAGGGCGGCCGGGTCGGAGGCGAGGAACTGCTCGCCCTGGGCGAGGCCGACGACTAGCGGCGGCCCCTGGCGGGCGGCGACGATCTCCTGCCCCTCGGTCTCGATGCTGACCACGGCGAAGGCGTACATCCCCTCCAGCTCCTTGACCGCGCGGGCGACGGCGGCGCGCAGGTCGCCGTCGAGGTAGGAGGAGATGAGGTTGGCGACGACCTCGGTGTCGGTGTCGGACTTGAAGGTCCACCCCTCGGCGATCAGCCGTTTCTTGAGCGGCAGGAAGTTCTCGATGATGCCGTTGTGGATCAGCGCCAGCCGGCCGCGCGAGTCGACCATGGGATGGGCGTTGCGCTCGCTCGGCGGCCCGTGGGTGGCCCAGCGGGTGTGGCCGAGGCCGTAGCAGCCGGTGAGGGGGTGCTTTTCGAGCTTCTCCTTCAGGCGGTCGAGCTTGCCTTCGGCCTTGACGGTCTGGAACGCGCCGTCCTGTACCGCCACCACGCCCGCCGAGTCGTAGCCGCGGTACTCCAGGCGGCGCAGGCCGTCCATCAGCAGGGGCACGACCTCGCGCTGGCCAACGTATCCGACGATTCCGCACATAGGATCTATTCGTTCCCTTTCTCGTCGCGGTCGTTCCGTTCAGACCGCCGCCGCAGCCCGCCGGCCCACCCTTCGAGGTTCTTCTGCCGCACCCGCCCGACCGCGAGCGCCCCGGCGGGGACGTTCTTGGTGATGATCGATCCGGCCGCCGTCGTCGCGCCTTCCCCGATCTTGACCGGCGCCACCAGCATGGTATCGCTGCCGATGAAGGCGCCGGCGCCGATCTCGGTCGGGTGCTTGCGCGTGCCGTCGTAGTTGCAGGTGACGACGCCGGCGCCGATGTTGGCTCCGTCGCCCACCGTGGCGTCCCCCACGTAGGCGAGATGGTTCGCCTTGGCGCCCGCGCCGAGCACGGAGTTCTTGATCTCGACGAAGTTGCCCACCCGCGCCCCCTTGCCCAGGCGGGCGGCCGGGCGGAGCCGCGCGAAGGGTCCGACGCGGCACCCCTCCCCGACCTCCGCACCGTCCAGAACACTGTAGGGCTCGATGGTTGTTCCGTCCGCGACCGTGGAGTCGCGCAGCCAGGCGCCCTGGTGGATCACGCAGCCGCGGCCGATCGAGGTCTGCCCGAGGAGGGACACGCCGGGATGGACGATGGTGTCCTCGCCGATCGACACGCCGGGCTCGATCGAGGTCCGCTCGGGCTCCAGGATCGTCACGCCCCCGCGCATCAGCGCCGTCAGGTGACGGCCGATCAGCAGGCGGTGGACGCGGGCGAGCTCGGTGCGGTCGTTGACGCCCAGCGCCTCGTCCGGATCGGGCAGCGCGATCAGGCGCACCGGATGGCCGTCGGCGGCGGCGTGGGTGACGGCGTCGGTCAGGTAGAGCTCGCCCTGGGCGTTGTTGGTGTTCAGGTTCCGCAGGTAGCCGAAGACGTCCGGCGCCGGGAAGGCGTAGATGCCGGCGTTGATCAGGCGGACGGTGCGCTGGTCCGGATCGGCGTCCTTGAACTCGACGATCGCCTGGAACGCGCCCGAGGGATCGACGATCACCCGTCCGAGCATGCCGGGATCGGCGAGCTCGGCGACGGTCATGGCGCCCCACCCCGATTCGGCCGCCGTGGCGAGAGCGTCGAGGGTGGAGGGCTGGAGGAGAGGGACGTCGCCGGAGAGGACGAGCACGGTGGTCTCTCCAGGGATTTCCGGTTCGGCCTGGGCGAGGGCATGACCGGTGCCCCGCTGCTCAGCCTGGAGGACCCAGACGAGATCCTGATCCCCGTAGGCCTCGATCTCCTCGCGCACCTGCTCCGCGCCATGGCCGACCACGACCAGGATCCGCGCGCAGCCCGCGGTCCGCGCGGCGTCGATCACCCACTGGAGCAGGGGGCGGCCGGCGGCGCGGTGGAGCACCTTGGGAAGCGCGGACTTCATGCGCGTCCCTTTGCCGGCGGCGAGGATCACGGCGACGCGGGGGCGGGGGATGGGCATGGGCGGTCTCCAGACTCGAAAATAAGATCTCTGGGATGCCGGTGGCCTGCGACCTCATCCCCGGCCCTTCTCCTAGAGGAGAAGGGGGGCCTGTCTGCGGCGTCGTACGCTGCGGCTTGGCGATGGCGCTCCCGTCAGGCCCTCCCTCTCCTTCAGGAGAGGGATCGAGGGTGAGGTCGCAGGCCTCGGAGGTCGCCTGTTACGCACGCAGGGTCTCCGCTGCCGCCATCTCCAGCACCGCCGCCGCCAGCTTCGCCGAATCGTGCCGGATCAGATCGCCGTCCGCCGCCAGCAGGTCGGCCTCGTGGACCTCGACGCCCATCGCCTCCAGGGCGGCGCGGTCGACGGCCACCGGTTCGGAGCCGGTCTCTTCGTAGTGGGCGATCAGCGTGGTCGGGATCGCGGTGGAATTGACCAGCACGGCGTCGATGATCCCCTCGCCGGCGTGGCGCACGAGGGCGTTCAGATGGTCGATCCCCATCATGCGGTCGGTCTCGCCCGGCTGGGTCATCAGGTTGAGCAGCAGCACCACCCGCGCGCGGGACTTGGCGAGCGCCTGGCGGATGCCGGGGATCAGCAGGTTGGGGAGGATCGAGGTGTAGAGCGAGCCGGGCCCGAGCAGGATCAGATCCGCTTGGCCGAGCGCCGCCACGGCCTCCGGGAACGCCGGCGGCGCGCAGGGGTCGAGCTTCACCGCCGCCAGCTCCTCGCCGGCGAGCCCGATCGCCGATTCCCCTTCGTAGACCGTGCCCGAGACGCCACGGGCGCGCAGGCGCACGTCGGTCAGGGTCGCCGGGAAGATCTTGCCACGCACCGAAAGCAGCGATTCGGCGGTGAGGATCGCCTGGTGGAAATCGCCGGTGATGCCGGTGAGCGCGGTCAGGAAGAGGTTGCCGAAGGAGTGGCCGAGCAGGCCGCCGCCGTTCGGGAAGCGGTACTGGAAGAGACGGGTCAGCAGATCCTCGTCGTCGGCGAGGGCGGCGATGCAGTTGCGGATGTCCCCGGGGGGGAGCACGCCGAGCTCGCGGCGCAGCCGGCCGGAGGAGCCGCCGTCGTCGGTGACGGTGACCACGCCGGTGAGCTGGCGCAGCCGCTCGGTACCGACGTGAGCCTTCAGGCCGCGCAGGAGCACGGACAGACCGGTGCCGCCGCCGATCGCCACCAGCGTCTTACCCGGAACGCCCGGAGCGCGCGCCGGCTCAGACGAGGCCGAAGAGGGGGCGGAGGTCGCGGTTCTTGCGGAGCTCGGCGAAATCGGGGTCGTGGAAGGCATGGATGCGATTCTTGGGATTGAGCTCGATCGCCTTGGCGAGCCCCTCGGCCGCCTCGGCAAGACGGTCCTCGACCGCGTGGATCGACGCCGCCAGGTAGGCGAAGCGCTCGTCCTTCTGGTCCCGTCCACCCTTGCGGCTGATCTCCAGGGCCTCCGTCAGGTTCCCCCGGTTCTTCTCGTAGAGCGCTTGGAGGTAAGGATCGGACTCGGGGGGCTGGTCGCCGCCGGCTTTCTGGCGACTGACCGTCAGGAACTGGCGGGCGCGGTCCTTGACCTCCGGGCGGTCGCTCAGCTCGACGGCGGCCTCGAAGCGCTCGACCGCCCGCTTCCAGTCCTTGGCCTGGAGGGCGGCGAGCCCCTGGGTCAGGGCGTCGAGAGCGGGGTCGTCGGCGGCAGCCTGCGGCGTCGATTGCGGCTTGGCGCCCTTGGCGGGAGCGGCGGCCGTCGTCTCGACGCTCTTGGGAGAGTCGGATGCGGTTGGAGATCTGGGCTTGGCGGCCTTGGCCATGGCTCCCTTTCGCTTATCGCTTCTTCAGCTCGATCAGGATCTGCTTCGCGACCGACTTCAGGGTGTCGAACACTCCGATCCCCGTCGTCGCCACCGCTTCGAAGGTGGGCTCGCGCTTGTAGTTGAGCGTGCGGTACATCTCTTCCACCGGGACCAGGCTTGGCAGGTCCCGCTTGTTGAACTGCAGGGCATAGGGGACCGCCGCGAGGTCGAACCCATGCTCTTTCAGGTTCTGTTCCAGGTTGCGGATCGACTCGATGTTGGCCTCCATCCGCTGGTCCTGGCTGTCGGCGACGAAGACGACGCCGTCGACTCCCTTGAGGATCAGCTTGCGGCTGGCGTCGTAGAACACCTGGCCGGGGACGGTATAGAGGTGGAAGCGGGTCGTGAACCCCCGGATGCTGCCGAGGTCGAGCGGCAGGAAGTCGAAGAAGAGGGTGCGGTCGGCCTCGGTGGCCAGGGAGATCATCTTGCCCTTCGATTCCGGGGCGGTCTTGTTGTAGATGTACTGCAGGTTAGTCGTCTTCCCACACAGGCCGGGGCCGTAGTAGACGATCTTGCAGTTGATCTCTTTGCTGGCGTAGTTGATGAAAGTCATCGTCGTCGGTGCCTTTGCGTGATCGGGGCGCTCCGCGGAGTGCGCTCGGAGCCGCGCTCCGGGTGCCGGGCCGCCGGCCGGCTCCGCTCTCCGCGGCTATTCGCCGAAGAGCGCGTCGATGTCGTCGTCGGTGATCTCCGAAAAGGGGCTCGCGTGGGCCATTCCCTGCGCTCCTTTTTCACCCTTCTGCAGCATCACCTCGAAGATCTTCTCGAGGTCCACGCTGGCCCGCTTGACGCGCAGGCGCACGAGGCCCAGAGAGGACCGGTCGTCGAAGATGACCACCAGGATGGCGCGCTTGGCGACGATGGAGATATGGATGTGGTCCTGCTGGCCCTCATGGAACAGGACCGAGAACTCGCGCTCCCCGATCAGCTTCGCCAGACCGTCCGTGGCGGCCACGTTGCCGGCCGTCAGCGAGGCCAGCGAGGTGGTGTCGAACTGCTCCACCTCCCCCGCCGAGGCGATCTGCTGGCCGTTCTTGTCGATCAGGAAGACGGCCTTGGCATTGGCCTCCTGGCGCAGACGGCGCAGGGCCTCCTCAAGGTGCTTGAACTCCTCTTCGTACATCACGAAGTCTGCGCACATTAGCTAACCTTTCCGGACGGGGCGAAGATACAACATCGCGGGGCTGGCCGTCAAAGCTCTGATTTCACGTCAGTTGTCTCCGGCGACCGCGGCTGTCAATGGAACAGCCGCCAGCCCTGGAGGATATCGGTCTCGGCGATGGCCAGCTCGGTGCCGGCGAGCTGGTGGCGGACCGGAATGGGCGAGCACCCCTCGCCGCCGGACTTCACGTCGACGAGGTGGAAGGCCTTGCCGCACTTGTTGCAGACCATCCACTCCCCCTCCTGGTGGAAGCCGCGCTTGTATTTGGCGCAGGTCTCGTCGGCGTCGAAGGCGACCTGGATCTGGCCTTCCTTGTCGCGGCCCACGAAGAAGTGGACTTCCTGGTTGCCGGAGTTCAGGAACTGGAAGAACCTGACCTCCTGCGGTTTGAGATCCGCCACGTCGATCCGCACCTGCCCCTGGGTGGGGCTCACCCGCTGGAACCCCGCCGCATTGAGCCGGGCCTCCAGTGCCATCTCGATTCCCCACGCCGCCCCCAGGACCAGCAGGACGATCAGGATGCCGTGAACGGGCTTGAAGCGACGCATCGTGCGGCTATTGTGTCCCAACCCCCCGGGGACGGCAAGTGCGGGACTGAATCGCGAGGGAACGGGAGTCCCGGCAATGGCTCCCTAGAACAGCGTATAGATGAACGGCGCCGTCGCCTGGCTGGTGACGACCAGCAGGATGACCAGGCCCAGGATCAGGACCAAGGGAACGATCCAGTAGACCTTGTTCTGTTTGGCGAACTGGACGATCTCGCCAAGGAACGAGCCGATGTAGCGGGCTTTGCGCATGAGGTTATTTTTCCTTCTCGCCTTAGGAGTCCGCGTGGTCCGTCGATCGGAGGGCTTGTAGAGACGTTCCCAGCCCGTCCACGACACCTTTCCGTAGGCCACGGGGACGGCGGGACGTCTCCGCCGGAGCGCGGGCCGTCGCCGTTGCCAAGGACCTGTCCAGGTCAGATCGAAACGGCGCCGGTCCTTCCCAAGCCCGGATTGGACGCCTTCTCGCGGGTGGTGGCGGGCGGAGCGTCCAGCCCTCCGTCGGAGACGTCCCGCCGTCCCCGTGGCCTACGGAAAGGTGTCGTGGACGGGCTGGGAACGTCTCTACAAGCCCTTCGATCAACGATCTTCGGCCAACTACCGCGCCGTCCCTAGTCTAACTGGAATTCCTGCCGCCAGTCCCCCTTGTCCTCCACCTTGGGTTGGGCCCGCTTGTCGAGGAGGAAGGGGCCGAGCACCAGGTAGTCCATCTCGGTGCGCATGAAGCAGCGGTAGGCGTCCTCCGGAGTGCAGACGATCGGCTCGCCGCGCACGTTGAAGCTGGTGTTGACGATCACCCCGTAGCCGGTGAGCTTCTCGAACTCGGTGAGGATGGCGTGGTAGCGCGGGCTCTCCTCGCCCACCGTCTGGATGCGCGCCGAATAGTCGACGTGGGTGATGGCGGGGACGTCCGAGCGCGGGCGGTTCACCCACTCGGTCAGCGGCAGGTCGCGCTCGTCTCCCCGCTTCGGCACCCGCCGGCGCTCGACCACGTCGGCCACCAGCAGCATGTAGGGGCTCGGGCGGTCGAGCTCGAAGTAGTCGGACACCCGCTCCTCCAGCACGCTGGGGGCGAACGGCCGGAAGCTCTCGCGGTACTTGATCTTCAGGTTCATCACCGACTGCATCTTCGGACTGCGCGCGTCGCCGATGATCGAGCGGCCGCCGAGCGCCCGCGGCCCGAACTCCATCCGCCCCTGACAGAGGCCGATGACGTTCTCGCCGGCGATCACCTCGGCGATCCGCCGCGCCCAATCCTTGTCCGCCAGCTCCTCGTAGGGGTAGCCGTGGGCGTCGAGGTACTCGCGGGTCTGCTCGCGCGTGAACTCGGGGCCGAGCAGCGCCCCCCGCATGGCGTCCCGCGGCTTGCCGGTCCGCGGCGAGCGCTCCACCGTCCGCGGCTTGCCCATGGCGTTGTGCCAGACGGCGAGCGGCGCGCCGAGGGCGCCGCCGGCGTCCCCGGCCGCCGGCTGGATCCAGAGGTCGTCGAAGATCCTCTCCCGCAGCAGCACGCCGTTGGCCACGCAGTTGAGCGCCACGCCGCCGGCCATGCAGAGGTTCCGCTTGCCGGTGATCTCGCGGGCGTGGCGGGCGAGCTTGAGGACGATCTCCTCGGTGACGTCCTGGATCGACTTCGCGAGGTCCATCTCGCGCTGGGTGATCGGCGACTCCGGGCTGCGCGGTGGCCCGCCGAACAGAGCCGCGAACCGGTCCGACGTCATCGCCAGGCCGTCCAGATAGCCGAAGTAGTCCATGTTCATGCGGAAGGAGCCGTCCTCGCGGAGGTCGATCAGCTCCCGCTTGATGGCGTCCGTGAACTTCCCCTCGCCGTAGGGGGCGAGCCCCATCAGCTTGTACTCGCCCGAGTTCACCCGGAAGCCGGTGAAGTAGGTGAACGCCGAGTAGAGCAGCCCCAGCGAGTGGGGGAAGGTCATCTCGCGGATCAGCTCGAGCTTGTTCCCCTCGCCGACGCCGATCGTGGTGGTGGCCCACTCGCCGACGCCGTCGAGGGTCAGCACGGCCGCCTCCTCGAAAGGGGAGGGGTAGAAGGCCGAGGCCGCGTGCGACTCGTGGTGCTCGGTGAAGAAGATCTCCCTGGCGTCTCCCACGCCGCACGCCTCCAGGGCCTCCTGGATGTGCGGCGGGATCCAGAGCTTCTCGCGCAGCCAGACCGGCAGCGCCATCACCGCCGAGCGGAGCCCCTTGGGCACGGTGGCGAGATAGGTCTCGAGGATGCGGTGGAACTTGAGCAGTGGCTTGTCGTAGAAGACGACGCCGTCGAGCTCGCCCGGCCCCACGCCCCCTTCGGCCAGGCAGTAGCGCACGGCGTTCGTGGGGAACCCTTCGTCGTGCTTCTTGCGCGTGAAGCGCTCCTCCTGGGCCGCGGCGACGATGCGCCCGGCGTCGACCAGACAGGCGGCCGAGTCGTGGTAATAGCAGGAGATGCCGAGCAGCTTCATCGTCTACAGGTGGAGATCAAAACTGCTTCTTGTAGGAATCGAGATTCCGCGCCCGCTCGCGCTCTTCCGTCGCGATCCAGTAGGTGGGCAGGCCTTTGTCGGCGTGCTTCGCGACGCCGAGCTTGCCGCGCGCCCGCAGGATCAGGCCGGCCGGCAGGAAGACGAGATAGAAGAGGATCGCCATCAGTACCCAGGTGAGGGCGGCGCCCACGGCGTGGGCGAAGGCGTCGAGCCAGCGGGCGAGGACCTTGTAGCCGCCGAGCGGCGACGCCAGCGCCAGCAGGGCGACCAGGACCGCGATGGCCGCGACGACCATCGCCGACCGCTCCTTGTGGACGCCGAAGTGGAGCAGCGCCGCGAACGCCAGGCCGACGGCGCCGCCGATCAGCCCCTTGCGCCGGTTGGCCGCCGCCTCCCGGGCGCGCGAGGCCGCCTGGTCGCCGGACCGGTCGCGCCAGTTCCAGGCAATGGACGCGGCTTGAGCGCTGGGTTCCATGGATTTGGACATCTGGATTGCTAAAGGATCGGATCGCCCGGGGTCGCCGCCGGAAAGGCAGAGCGGGGTTCCTCGAAGCAGCAGAGGATAGTCCGGGAGGCGGGGCGGTGGCAAGGGACTCTTCTCGTGGGAAGTGGCTCAGTCTGGCTCCGGCGCCTCCGACGCCCGGGCATCAATGCCCGGGCTACGCTTGAACCAAGAAGCCTCCTGAAGGAGGCTCAATCCCTCCGGCCGCGAGTTGAGCCGGCTTCAGCCGGCTTTTCGCTTCCACTGTAGCCCAGGCATTTATGCCAGGGCGTCGGAGGCGTCGGGAACCAAACTGAGCCGCTACTTCCTCGTGGCGGCTCGTCAGGCGCTCACGGGGACACCCTTACTATGAACGCTTCGATAAGGAGACCCCATGAAGACCCTGCTCCGTACCTCCGCCCTTGCCGCCGCCCTCAGCCTCGGCGCTCTGGCGGTGAGCCACGCGATCGTCACCCCCTCCTACGGCACCTGCAAGACGTTCTGCACCAACCCGGCCACCCATACCTTCAGCCAGGTCTCCTGGTACACCACGGAAACCCAGTGCTGCAACGGCTCGGTCAATCCTTGCCCGGCGGGGACCACTCCGGGTGGCAGCTCCTTCCAGCCCACCAGCGGTTTCGCGCGCCTCTGTCCGATCAACTGACGCCAAGGAGATCCCGATGAAAGCTCTTTTCCGCACCTCCGCCCTGGCCGCAGCCCTCGCCCTCAGCGCTCTGGCGATGGCGGGACATGCGTTCGCCAACGGCAACTGCCACTTCGTCTGCTACAACCCCACCACCCACATGTTCACCCAGGCGAACGCCACGTCGACGCAGGCGCAGTGCTGCAGCGGCACTCTCAATCCCTGCCCGCCGGGCTACAGCGCCGGCCTCCCAACCTATTCGCCTCCGACTCCCCCCGGCGGCAGTCCACAGCGCTGCCCCTTCTGATCCATGACTTCGCTCATTCCCAAGGAGAAACCATGAAGAATCTGCTTCGCGCCTCCCTCCTGACCGCGGCCGTGGCCCTGACGGCGCTCCTCCCCGTCCGGGCGGTCACCCTCGGCACCTGCGACACCACCTGCCGCACCCCCGGCGTCCTGAAGGGCACCCATGTGTACTGGTCGGCCACTCAGAGTCAGTGCTGCGACATGACCGGCGCGCCATGCCCCGCGGGGAGCTTCCCGAGCAACAGCACCTACTACTACCCCTTCCCCGGCAGCGGTTATTACATCTGCCCGCTCTGAACGACCTCTCAATGTCGAAGGAGACCCCCATGAAGACCTTGCTCCGCATCTCCGCCCTCGCCGCCGTCCTGGCTGTGACGGCTCTCACGGCCGGGAGAGCCGTCACGGCGACCGGTGGCTGCTACACACTCTGCCGCAGCAACACAGTCGGCGGCCCCCAGGTCACTTCGGCGACGTGGGTAGCTACCTACCGAGAGTGCTGCTTCGGATTCAGCCCTCCGAGGCCGGTCAATCCCTGTCCTCCCGGCTTCCACTACGTCGATGGCGAAGCCGTGTTTACCGATTCCACCGGATTCAGGAAGGTCTGCCCTGCTTGAGAACCAGGGTGGCGTGGCGGGCCTAGAATCGTCGGCATGACGAACCTGCTCCCGGAACCCTCTCGCGCCCTCACGATCCCCGGCTTCACTCTCGGCCACGGCACCGACCGCGAGGCGATGACCGGCGCTACCGTCATCCTCTGCCCCGCCGGCGCGCTGGCGGCGGCGGAGGTGCGGGGGTCGGCCACCGGCACGCGGCAGTTCGACTCGCTGGTCTCCGCCCAGCACGTCTCCAGCAAGGCGCACGCGGTGGTGCTGGCCGGCGGCAGCGGTGCCGGCCTCGCCGCCGCCGATCCGGTCGTCGAGTGGCTCGCCCGTCACGGTCATGGCTTTCAGACCGGCATCGTGCCGGTGCCGATCGTTCCCACCGCGATCCTCTTCGACCTCTCCCTGGGACGGCCGGTGGCCCCAAGCCGCGCGGTGGTCGAGGCGGCCATCCTCGCCGCCGCGCAGGGGCCGGTCGCGATGGGGAGCGTCGGCGCGGGCACCGGAGCCACGGTAGGCAAGGCGAACGGGGGGCCGGTCAACGGCATGAAGGGGGGCTTCGGCTTCGCCAGCCTCACGGTTCCGGGTGGCCCCACCGTGGCGGCCGCGGTGGCGGTGAACGCTTTCGGCGACGTCCGCCGGCTCGACGGCACCCTGCTCGCCGGATGCCGCGTCGACCGGGATTCCCTGGAGCTCGCGCATGCCGAGCGGATCCTGGCAAACCTGCCACCCGATGCGGCCAGCCCCTGGGACGGCAACACCACTCTCGCCGTGGTGATGACCGACGCGATCCTCTCCAAGGCCAACGCCCTGAAGGTCTGCAACATGGCTTTCGGAGGGTTCTACCGCGCCCTCTCCCCGGCGCTCTCGCTCTACGACGGCGATCTCGTGGTGGTGCTCTCCACGGCGGAGCGCAAGGCGCACGTCAACCAGATCGGCGTCCTAGCCGAGCGCGCGGTCGCCGAGGCGATCCTCGCCGGCGTGGCGGAAGCGGATGGGTTCGGGCTGCTGCCCGCGGTGCGCGATCTGAGGTTTTGAAGGCTCTGAAGAGAGCCGCCACCCGTCGTCCGGGTGGCGGCCGGTCCGCTCCGCTTATTGCGGGTTGGTGTGGTGGTGGCGGTGATGGTGACGGCGGTGGTGGCGCCGGTGATGATGGCGATGGTGGACCGTGGTGGTGTGATGGCGAACCTCCACTCCCGGCGGCGCCGGCGGGCTGGGGAGACCCGGAGGCGGCGGCGGGGGCGGCGGCAGTTGGGCCATGGCAGGAGCCACGGTGGCCGTGAGCATGGCGGCGAGGACATAGGCTTTGATTCGCATCTGGTGACTCCTTGAAAGTGCTGCCTGGTAAAGGATCTACGCACCCGGCGAGCCGGGCAAGGAACGTCTGCCGAAATCTATTGCAAAACGCAAGCCCGATCCCCATCTACGGCGTATAGCCGTCGACCTCGATGCTGACGCCGACCGTGCCGTTGCCGCCCACGAAGGGGAGGAGCGTCAGGGTCCCGGCGTTCGCGGCCAGGGGGAGATCGAAGGTGCCGACGCGGGTCTGGCCGCGGGTGAAGCGGAGGATGCAAGGAGTATACCCGCCAAACCGAGGACGAACGGATCGACTATGCGGCGCGAGCGGTATGACTTGATCGGTCTATACCGTAGGTGAGGTACTCCACGCCGGCGACCAGGGATGTCCCCTCTAGGCGTTCGCCCAGCCGCTCGGCCACCCGGATGGAAGCTTGGTTGATCGGACGAATGAGGCTGATGACGTGCTCCTGGCACAGGTCCTCAAAGGCAAAGCCGAGCGCCGCCCGGGCGCCCTCGGTCGCGTAGCCACGCCCCCAGTAGCGGCGAGCCAGCATCCACGCCAGCTCGAAGCCGGGCCAGCCGTCCGGACACGAGAAACCGATCTTGCCCGCGAGCTCGCCCGTCGCCCTGTCCTCGACCGCCCAGGTGCCCGCGCCGCCCAGGTGCCAGTGTCCAATGAGGAAGGCGAGATGCCGCCAGGACCGGCCACGGTCCCAGACCTCGCCGCCCATGTAACGCTGCACTTCGGGGTCCGCGTTCAGCGCGGCGTAGTCGTCGATGTCACCCCTCCGAAACGGCCGCAGCTTCAGACGCTTGGTTTCCAGGTTCGGAATGTCGAGCCCAATCATCGAGGGGGTCATGAGGATTCTCCTTTCCGTGCTTTTCCAGGCTCCTGGTCGGGTGCCAGAGGCGCGCCGACCCGGGAGCGCCATTCGAGAGCTTTCGTTTCCAGGGCGGCGTAGCGTTCGGGAAGGTGGGGAGGAGCCGTGGAGACTTGTTCGCGCAGCGCGTCCAGATCCTTGAGGAGGCACCCGAGCATCACGCGCCGATCGTCCCGGCTACGGGTGCGCTGGATGAGGGCGAGCCCCCGCTCGATGCCCTGAAACTGCTGTTCGACGGACCGCACGGTTCCCCCTCCCTTTCCTTGAAGCCAGGATGACAAAGGGGACAGACTGCAAGGGGAGAACTTTTTTCGACTTGGGAAGAACGGTAACGCCCAAGCGCTCACCCTCCCGGAAAGGCAGCGAGTCATGTACGCATTGCAATGGCTGGTTCAGTCTCTCGCGGTGATCTTCGGAGCGCCCCTCGCGAAGGCGGGGAGCACGTGGGACCCGAACAGGCTGGAAGGAGGAGGAGCCTGGGACCCGAACGGATAGCCCGCCGCGAAGCACCTGTATGGAAAGAGGGGAGGGGAACAGTTCTCTCTTCCCCTCTTTTGTTGCGATAGAGTGCAACCAGGGAGCCCCGCGGATGGATCGACATATTTCAAAGGATGAAATCTTGCGTCTCTTTTCCTATGAGCCGACCGCGGTGGAGGTCAATCGTGGCATGGCTCATCTGGCCGGTTGTCCGAGGTGCTGGACCGTCGCCCTGGAGGCCGTGACGTCACTCAAGCGAACCGACGACCTGGTGCCACGAAAGATGGGGCGGCCACCCGGGTTGCGGTTCAGGGATGCGCGAGAGGCCCTGATCGTCCTCATGGAGATCCAGGAGCAAAGAAGCATCGGATGGCTCAGGGCCAAGGGGTGGTGGGCTGAATTGAAGGACTTGAATCCGAGGGAGCAGGCCGAGAAGGTCAACTCGGTTGCGGCGGTCCACCGGCGGGAAGTCGTTGAGACGATCCTCCGGGAGGCCAGGCTCGTTTGTGGAAGAGATCCTTATGCCGGCGAACATCTGGCGATGACCGCTCATCAATTGATCGATCATCTGCCAGAGGCCCATTCCAAGGAGAGCCTTCGACTCTCCGCTATGACGATCGTCGCGAATAGTCGTCGTCTGGCAAGTAATTGGCAAGGTTCATTCGCCGCGATCAGTAGCGCGGGGAGTTACCTGCTGGCAGGAAAGATAGAGCCAGGTGCGGAAGCTTACCTGCTATCCGTGAAGGCTTCTCTTGTATGTGACACGGGTCACTTGGAGGAAGGGATGCTCTTGATGAGCAGTGCTGCCGATATCTATCGAGATGCCGGCGATCACAAGGGTCTGGCAACTATGAAGATCCACGCGGCAGACACACTATTAGTAATCAGTAAGCCGAGGGAAGCCATTCTGATGGCCGAAGAAGCACTATCCTTGTTGACCTCCGATTGCATCCGTTTGAAGATGCTGGCCAGGAGCATCATCACGGAGAGCTTGGTAGCCCTCGGTCGCCTCCCGGAAGCTTTGAAGAGTTACGAGGCCACCAAGCCCCTCTACGATGAGATCGGGGGCGAGTTGATGCTTTTGAAGGCAGAGTACCTGGAGGCCAAGATCCTCGACGCGCTCGGCTATGTCCGTGAGTCCGAGAAGCTCTTCAGGAGCGCGATCGACGGCGTGACCGAGATGGAGAACTACCGGCTATCCTTCTTCCTGCGGTTCGCGTTCTTCGAGTCTCTGTTCAAACGGGACGCTCTCGGAAAAGCGGCCCGGCTCTGCCAGGAAGGGATCGACCTGCTGCAGACGATGGAAGGGGTCCACCCCCAGATGCGCCAGGTCTGGCGGGACCTGCTCGCCGCCGTCAAGGTGAAGGCGCTGACGGAAACCCACTTGGCGGAGGTGAGGGAGTACCTGGTGCGCCACTGGGCCTTGCCGGCCCGCCAGGCACCGTTCTCCGGCGGGATGGCAGGCTAGTAATCTGTCAGGGCAAAATTGACACGCTGCTGTAGAGCCTCCTGGGACCGCCGGCGGTCCCAGGAGGCTCTCACCCAGCTTTTTTTCCAGAAATGTCCCCGAATATCCAAGGATGTCCCCGAATATCCCAAAATGTCCCGGAATATCTGAAATTGTCCCCGAATTTCCAGGATTGTCCCCGAATATCCCAAAATGTCCCCGAATATCTGAAATTGTCCCCGAATATCTGAAATTGTCCCCGAATTTCCCAAACAGCCCCCGATTTCGGCTTCCGCCGGGCCGGTTGGGGAGCGCTCTGCGGCTGATCTCCTTGAAGCCTGGCAGGGTGCCAGGCACTTGTCGCCGCCGTTGCCGGCTGTCGCGCGCCGCCGCTTATGGCGTATACCCGTCGATCTCAACTCCCATGCGCACGGTACCGTTGCCAGCCACGAAGGGGAGGAGGGCGAGACCGCCGTTTCCCAGCGTCACGTTGAAGGCGGCGCTTCGCGTCGCGCCGCGAGTGAAGCGGAGGATGCCGGCGGCGGGCGTCGTGGCGGTGCCCGCGAAGAGCTGCACGTTCCCCTTGCCGGTTTCCTGGGAGACGGTGAGCTTGAGCTGTACCTGCTTCGCGCCGGCGGGCACGCCGCAGGCGCCGGCCGCAGTCAACGGCTTGCGGACGTTCGAGCGCAGGACGCCGTTGAACAGGGCGCAGGGGGGGACGGTCACCGGACCGCCCGGCGTGCTCCCGCCGAAGGTAAAGGCGTAGGCGTCGAGCTGGTTGTTGTAGTCCCCCGGCACTAGGTCGACGCCGCTGGTGAAGACGACGGTCTGGCCGTTGGCGCTGAGCAGCGGGGTACCGGCGAATCCCGCCGTGGTCACGGGCGAGCCCAGGAACTGATTGATCAGGATCGTCGAACCCGTGGTGCGGTCGAGGAGATAGACGTCGGTGCCGCCCCATATCGCCGCCCGTGTCAAGCCGGGGACCAGGCCGGGGGTGTCGCTGGCGAAGGCGACGTAGCGGCCGTCGCCGCTGAGAGCGATGGTGCCGTTGCCGCCGCCGAGGTAGTCGTTGGCGGCAGCGAGAGAGAGGCTTCTCGTCACCCGGTCGTAGAGAAAGAGGCCGGGTTGGGTATTGGGGAGCACGCCGTAGCCGCCGGGAAAGGCGACAACCCTGCCATCGGCGCTGATCTCGGCCACTTGACCGTAGAAATCCAACGAAGAGCTGACCTGCTGGTAGGTCCCTGCGGCGCGGTCATAGATGTAGAGAACCAAGCTGTCGCCGGACGGGGAGCCTGGATCGAGGTCCCCGGCGCCGGTCAGGAGGGTGATGTAGCGGCCGTCGGAGCTCATGGAGACGTCGCTGTAGACGGCGGCGGCGGCGAGGGGCGAATCCCGCAAGTGGCTGATCAGGGTCGTGGCGCCGGTCACCCGATCGTAGAGGAAGGCGGCCAGGTATCCATCGGGGTCCGTGATCTCTCCGGGAATGAGGTTTGACGCGGCGCTGAGGAACGCGAGGTAGCGGCCGTCAGCGCTGAGGACGGGATTGTAGGACTCCCCGTCCGCCGCCGCCGTGAGGCCGGCGACCGCATGGCTCACCAGCAGGGTCGTGGCGGTGATCCGATCGTAGAGGAAAACGTTGTTGCCGCCCAGGCTTCCCTGCTGACCGGGAACGATGTCGGACGCGTTGCTGACGAACGCCAGCCAGCGGCCGTCCGCGCTGAGCCGGGGCTTGGGATGGGAGAGCCTGTCCTGGTTGCTGTAGGCCCGTGCGACAAAGGTGACCGTGCCGCTGATCCGGTCGAAGAGATAAAGGGTGGGGGCGCCGTTCGGGTTGGCTCCGGGGACCAGGTTGCGAGCGTCGCTGAAGAAGGCGACGTACCTCCCGTCGGCGCTGAGGACCGGGCCGTTGGAGAGCCCCCGGGCCGGCGTCACCGCCGAGCCGCGGGTGTGATCGACCAGGAGCCGGGTCTTCGCCAGTCTGTCGTAGAGGAAGATGTCGGTCTGGTTGTTGAGGGTGAACGCGCCGTAGGAGGTACTCTCGCAGGCGACGAACCGGCCGTCGGCGCTCATCGCGGCGGCGCGGCTGTCGACCGGGGCCGCGGTGGCGGGCAGGGCCGGGGCTCTCCGGGTGACGGCCTGGTTGCTCGCCGAGGCGGTGTCGTAGGCGAAGACGTCCGGCCGCTGGTTGAGGTCGTGGAGCCCCTGCTCGAGGTCGGTCGCTGGGCTGAGATAGAGGACGCGGGCGCCGTTGGCGCTGATCGTGGGAGCGAAGGAGAAGCCGTTGCCGGTGGTGGTGCGGGAAGTCGCGGTATGGCTCACCAGCGCGATCTTGCCCGCGACGCGGTCGAGCAGGAAGACGTCCGAGCCGCCGCCGGCCAGGGTGTTGGTATCGACCTGTCCGGCCACCCACGCCGGATCGGCGCTGTCGAAGACGGCATAGCGGCCGTCGGCACTGAATACGGGCGTGCCGATCGAGAAGTCGAACGGGGGCGCTCCCGCCGGCCGGCCCACCGGTGTGATCGACCGGGACATGCGATCGTAGACCGCCAGCCCGCTCCCGTCGTCGGGGACGTAGACCAGGAAGCGGCCGTCGGCGTTGAGCGCGAAGAGGCTGGGGTAACCGCCATTGACCGTCCCCAGAAGGTGGGTGCTCACCAGGGCGGCCGTGCCGGTCTCGCGGGAATAGAGCTGCAAGGCCCCACCGAGGCTGAAGGCGACGTAGTTGCCGTCGGCGCTGAGGTCGGCGTTGTTGGCCGGACCGACCAGCTTTGAGCTGTCCGTAACGCGGTCGTAGAGAACGGCGCTCAAGGCCGAGATCTGGCCGGGCAGAACGCTGGGGTCGTCGGTAAGAAAGAGGATGAAGCGGCCGTCGGCGCTGATTCGGGGCTCGGAGGAGAAAGCGCCCGAGGACCCGTTCACCGGCGAGCCCGGCACGTGGCTGACCAGACGGGTCGTGGCGGCTACCCGGTCGTAGAGGAAGACGTTGTAGTCGCCGTCGTTGATCCCGGCGACCAGATCGGCATTGCAGTCGAAGGTGACGTAGTGGCCGTCGGCGCTGATCCCCAGGGAGCCAATGTTGGACGACACCTCTCTCATGGCCGCCACGAGGGTGGTGCTGCCGGTGACCCGGTCGTAGAGGAGCAGGTTCTGGTCGCCCAAGGTAAAAGGTCCCGTTGGCTGGCCGGGGGCGAGATCGGTGGCGGTGCTCCTGAACACCACCCAGCGGCCGTCGGCACTGATCACCGCCGCGCTCGAGCTGAGGTTGCCGCTGGTGGTTGGCAGACCCATGGCGTGGCTGACGAGCGTCACCGTGCCGGCGGTGAGGTCGGCAAGGAAGACGTCCTGGCCGTCCGATCTGGGCGCCGCGTTGACGTCCCGCTGGCCGGGAACCAGGTTGCTGGCGGCGCTGAGGAAGACGGCATAGCGGCCGTCCGCGCTGATGGAGGCGGTGGCGGGCGCGGGGAAGAAATCCTGTAGCTGGAGGCCGCCGGAGGCGGTGTCCGACACCTGGCCGGGATCGGCCTGGGACACCAGGGTCAGCGGCGAGCCGGCGGCGAAGCCGGCCGGAGCGCCCAGGGCGGCGAGGATCAGGAACAGCGGAAGGCTTTTCATGGTGTGTACCCGTCGATCTCCACCGCCACGCGGACGGTACCGTTGCCGGCGACGAAAGGGAGGAGGGCGAAACCGCCGTTTCCCAGCGTCACGTTGAAGGCGGCGCTTCGCGTCGCGCCGCGGGTGAAGCGGAGGATGCCGGCGGCGGGCGTCGTGGCGTTGCCCGCGAAGAGCTGCAAGTTCCCCTTCCCGGCCCCCTGCGAGACGGTGAGCTTGAGCTGGACCTGCTTCGCGCCCGCCGGCACGCCGCAGGCGCCGGCGGCGGTCAGCGGCTTGCGGACGTTCGAGCGCAGCGCACCGTTGAACAGGGCGCAGGGGGGCACCGTCACCGGGCCGCTCTGCGCGGCGGCGTCGTAGACGAATGCGTCCCAGTTCTGATTGAAGTCGCCGGCGACCAGAGGCGAGTCGCTGGTGAAGGCGATCACCCCGCCGTCCGCGGAAAACCGGGTGACGAAGGAGACGTTGGTGGTGATCCCGTCCGGATACGAGGCCTTCTCCTCTACCCGGCCGATCTGGGTGCGCGCGCCGCTGGCGCGCTCCTGGAGGTACAGGGTGACGAAGCGGCTCGCCCCCTGCCCGGGGATGAGGTTGGTCTCCGGGCTCAGGAAGGTGAGCCGGCTGCCGTCGGCGCTGATGCCGGGCTGCGTGGCATAGCTCGTGACGGTGGACGAGCCGGCCGCCGAGCTGACCAGGGAGACCGCGCCGGTGGTGCGGTCGTAGAGGTAGATGGCGGAATATTGGTTCGGATTGACCTCGCCGGGCACCAGGTCGGTCGCCGGGCTGGCGAAGGCGATCCAGCGGCCGTCGGCGCTGAGCGAGAGCGGGGTGTCGCCGCCATAGAAATAGGTCTGGCTGGTGGTGCCGGCGGCCACCGGCGACGAGCTCGCATGGCTGACCAGGACCGTGTTGCCGGCGACCTGGTCGTAGAGAAAGACGTCGAGGGTGCCGTCGATGTCCACCTGCCCCGGCACGAGATCGGCCGCGGCGCTTTGGTAGGCGATCCAGCGGCCGTCGGCGCTGATCATGGCGTCGTAGGCGGGGCCCGAGGCGGCCGCGGGCGAGCCCGCCGTATGGTTCACCAGGGTGACGGCGCCGGTGGTGCGGTCGAAGACGAAGACGTTCGCCGTGCTCTGCGGGCCGGTCTGGCCGGCGGCGAGGTCGCTGGCGTAGCTGTTGAAGACGACGAAGCGGCCGTCGGCGCTGATCCGCGGCTCCTGGGAATCCTGGTCGCCGGTCGTCGCCGGAAAGCCGCTCGCGTGGCTCACCAGGGTGTTGGTGCTGGTGACGCGGTCGTAGAGATAGACGTCGAGGGCCTGGCCGCCGAACTGCCGGCCGCTCTGCTCGCCGGGGACCAGATGGCACTCGGAGCAGACGTAGGCGATCCAGCGGCCGTCAGCGCTGAGGGCCGGCCGGCCGTAGACGACGCCGTCGGGCTGCGCCAAGCCCGGGAGGTGGTTGCCGAGGATCAGCGCGTCCGCCGCCCGGTCGTAGACGGTGAACCGGCTCTGGCTCTGGCCGTTCGCGTCGTGCGCGGGGACCGAGAAGGCGGCGAAGTTGCCGTCGGCGCTGAGCGCCGGGAAGAAGCCGCCGGCGGAGGTCGGCGGCGAGGCCTTCGACCGGCTGAGCAGGGTGGTCTTGCCCGTGGCGCGGTCGCGCAGGAAGACGTCCCACGTCCCCTGCGGGTCCCCGTAGGGGTCGGTCGCATAGGGGGTGTCGACCTGCCCCGCGACCAGGCCGGCGGCCTGGCTGGCGAAGACCACGTAGCGGCCGTCCGCCGAGAGGTCGGCCGCCGAGCTCGGGCCGATCGGAGTGGCGGCGGAGAGGTCCGGAGCGGCTTGCGAGATCTCCGTCACCTCGGCCGACTTGCGGTCGAACAGGAAGAGGTCCTCGAAGCCGTTGGGATCGACCTGGCCGGCCGCCAGATCGGTGGCGTAGCTGCCGAAGGCGACCACGGAGCCGTCGGCGCTGATCCGTGGGGAATTCGAGATGCCGTTGGCGGCGGTGGTGAGCGAGGTGCGGACGTGGCTGGCGAGGACGGTGGTCCTGGCGGACTGGTCGTAGACGAAGACGTCGAAGCTGTTGGCGGCGTCGGTCTGATGGGGGACGAGGTCGACGGCCTGGCTCTGGTAGGCGATATCGCGGCCGTCCGCGCTCAGGCTCGCCCCTCCGGAGCTGGAGCTCGAGGGCGTGGTGGTCGCCGAATCGCGGTTGTGGCTCACCAGGGTGGCCGCGTTGGCGACCCGGTCGTAGACGAACACGTTGCTGCCGCTGGAGAGGTTCACCTGCCCGGGGACCATGTCGAGAGCCGGGCTGTCGAAGGCCAGATAACGGCCGTCCGCGCTCAGCGCGATGTCGCTGGCGTTCCCCGGCGTCAGGGGAGATGCCGTGGTGTGGCTCACCAGCCGCAGGGCTCCCGCGGTCCGGTCGAACAGGAAGGCGTTGGTCGCATAGGACGAGACATTCGGGAGCTCGCCGGCGATCAGGTTGGTGGCCGCGCTGGTGAAGGCGATCCAGCGGCCGTCGGCACTGATCCGGACGTTGCCGGAGCCGCCGTTGGGGGCTCCGAGAGGCGCGCCGGCGGCATGGCTGATCAGGGAGACCGCGCCGGTGGCGCGCTGGTAGACATAGACGGAGTCCTGCTGCGAGGAGAAGCCCGGGATCAGGTCCGAGGCACGGCTCCCGAAGGCGACGTAGGCGCCGTCGGCACTGAGCGCCGGGAGCTGGGAGTCGGCGTTGCCTCCCATGGCGGGAGCGCCGCTGTGATGGCTGACCAGAGTCACGGCGCCGGAGGCGCGGTTGTAGAGGAAGACGTTGAACCGCCTCCCCTCGGCGGCGGGGACCTGACCGGCGACGAGGTTGCTCGCCGAGCTGGAGAAGGCGATCGTGCTGCCGTCGGCGCTGATCCGGACGTCGATGGCGAAGCCGTCCGCCGTCCTGGCTGGATCGCCGGCGGCGTGCGAAACCAGGGTGCTGGCGCCGGTGACCCGGTCCCAGAGATAGACGTCGCCGCTGGTGTTGGCGCCCGAGGGGTTCGGCACCAGGTCGGTCCAGAAGCTGATGAAGGCGACGTACCGGCCGTCGGCGCTGAGGGTGGCGTCGGCGGAGTAGTAATTGGGGTCGTACTGAAAGGGGGCATGCCCGGTCACAGTAGGCTTGCCGGCCGCGTGCGAGATCAGCGTGGTGGTACTTGCCATGCGGTCGCGCAGGAAGAGGTCGTAGAAGCCGTTGGTGTCGACCTGCCCCGAAACCAGGTTGGGCGCGACGCTATGGAAGAGCACGTAGCGGCCGTCGGCGCTCATCCCGGAGGAGACGCTGGTGCCGGAGCTGTCCGGCGCCGGATCGGCCTTCGAGATCAGCTCGACGCCGGCGGCCCCGGCGGCGGCCGCGGTGCCCAGGGTCAAGATCAGGAGTAGAGCCGGAGCCGCGCTCCGGCACAAGGAATCCGCAGTCCGTCCCACGCCGACCTCCTCGAAGTTGAGTTTCAACGGAGGTAGGATTCTATCCCACCGCGACCCGTTGCAAGGAGATGCGCTTTTGGGGAATTCGATTTCAGGGCGTCAGGACGGCCAGGAAGACGTCGTCGCGGACGCCGTTGAAATCGCGAGCGACGAGATCCGACGCGGCGCTCTCGAACGCGACGGAGCGGCCGTCGGCACTGGGTAAGAGGAGGGAGCTGAAGGCGGGAGAGGCGAGGGCGACGGTGGAGACGGCGCCGGAGAGCCGGTCGTACCGGAAGATGCCGTCCGCCTCGGCGGGGACACCGGCGGCGCCGGGCAGCACGTCGGCGGCGCCGTCGAAAGTGACCCAGTGGCCGTCGGGAGTGATCGCGAGCGAGAGCGTGTTCCCCTGGCTCGCCTGGCCCGGCGCGGACGCTGACGCCGTTACCAGGGTGAAGGCCCCGGCCACCCGGTCGTAGAGGACGGCCTGAAAGCCGCCCGTAGGGTTGTCGAAGCCGGGCACCGGAGTTTCGGCGTTGCTGAGGAAGGCGACGAAGCGGCCGTCCGCGCTCAGGGCCGGCAGGAGGAACGGGGAGACTCTGGGGCTCAGGGAGGAACCGCCGAGGAACGTCACCCCGCCGCCCTCCCGGTCCCAGAGGTAGACGTTGGCCGTCCCGCCGGTCCCGGGATTGCCAGGGGCGGTCCCGAGGTCGGTCCGCCCGCTGGTGAAGGCGACGAAGCGGCCGTCGGCGCTGAGGGCGGGGATATCGCTCTGGAAGACGCCGGCTGGGGCGCCGGCCGGATCGTGGCTCACCAGGGTGTTCGTACCCGTGACGTGGTCGTAGAGGAAGACGTTGAACCCGTCGACCCGGTCGAGGGTGAGGAGATAGCGCCCGTCCGCGCTCAGCGCCAGCGGCCGCCGCTGGAACGTCGGCGTGACGGTGGCACCGGTGGCGGTCAGGGCTCCCGCGACCCGATCGTAGAGATAGACGTCGCCGCCGCCGGCATGGGCCACGAGGTCGCTCGCCTGGCTGGAGAACGCCACCCAGCGGCCGTCGGCGCTGATCACGGGACGTTGGGAGTCGCCGTCCGCCGTGAAGCCGGGGTGCTGAGCCGAGCGGCTGAGGGCGGTGGTCTTGCCGGTGACCCGGTCGAAGAGGAAGACGTTGGACGTACCGGCGTCGACCTTCACCGCCGGGTCGAGGTTCGTGGCGAGGCTGGTGAAGACAGCGTAGCGGCCGTCCGCGCTGAGCGCGCTCTGATAGGAGATGTCGTTGCCCGCCATCACCGGCGAGGCGCTCGAGTGGCTCACCAGTTGGGTCTTGCGGGTCGCGTGGTCGTAGAGGAAGACGTCGGTCCGGCCGTTGAGGTCGACCTGTCCGGGGACGAGGTTGATGGCGCCTCCCTCGAACAGCACCCAGCGGCCGTCCGCGCTCAAACCGCGCAGGACGCTGTCGACGTCGGGGGAGGCCGACGCCATGCCGGGCGCGTGCAGGGTGGCCACGGCGGTGGTCCGCGCGGCCACGCTGTAGACGAAGAGGTCCTCGCCGTTGTTGAGGTCCCGCGCCCCCGCCACGAGGTCGCTCGCGGTGCTGGAGAAGGCGATCTGGGAGCCGTCGGCGCTGATCGCCGGATCCTCCGAGGGGCCGTTGCCGGTCGTACGGTCGCCGTTGCCGCCGTGAGGGGAGCCGGCGATGGAGCTGACCAGGACCACCGTCCCCGTCCGGGCGTCGAACAGGAAGACGTCCGCGCCGGAATTGAAGTCGATCTGGCCGGGGATCTGGCCGGGCGCTATCGTGCTGAAGGCGAGGAACCGGCCGTCGGCGCTCATCGAGGCGGTCTGGAACCCGTTCGCGGAGGTCGCCGGCGAGCTCCCCTTGCGGCTCGCCAGGATCACGGTCCCCGAGGTCCGGTCATAGAGGAAGAGGGCGCCTCCGGGAGTGGCCTGGCGCGGCACCAGGTTGGTCGCCTGGCTGAAGAAGGCGATGTGCCGGCCGTCGGCGCTGACCAGGGGACCGAAGGGGAAGCTCTCCGAGGGAACGGAGGGGCCGTTGCCGGTGGCCGTGGGCTTGCCGGCCGCATGGCTCACCAGGGCGATCGTCCGCGCCGTGCGGGAGTAGAGGAAGACATCGGCGGCGGCGCCGTTGGTGTCGACCTGGCCCGGGATCAGGCGGCCCGCGCTGAGAAAGGCGACGGAGCCGCCGTCGGCGCTGACCGTCGGCAGGCCACCGGGAGCGATCGGGGTGACGGTGGCGGAGAGACGGTCGTAGAGCAGCACGTCACCGGCGACCAGATTCTGCACGGGTGTGCCGGCGGGGCGCCGATTGAAGGCGACAAACCGGCCGTCGGCGCTCATCGAGAGGTAGGGCGAGGCGCTGGCCGCCGCGGTGGTGGTCGGCGAGCCGGTATGGCTGACGAGGACGGTCGTCCGCGCCGTGCGGTCATAGAGGAAGACGTCGAAGGCCTGGTTGTCGTCCCGCTGCCCGGGGACGAGGTCGGGCCCGTCGCTCAGGTAGGCGATGAAGCGGCCGTCGGCGCTGATCGCCGCGGAACCCGCGCCGCCGCCGCTGCCGGCGGCCGCATCCAGGGCGGCGGAGGAGCTCACCAGCGTCACCGCTTCGGTGACGCGGTCGTACAGGAAGAGGCGGCTCTGTTGCCGGGGGTCCTCGGGCAGGCCGTCCACCAGATCGGTGGCCGTGCTGGTGAAAAGGACCCAGCGGCCGTCGGCGCTGATCAGGGGCAGGCCCATTCCGCCCTTGCCTCCGGTCGCGGACGAGGCCGCTTGATGGCTCACCAGGACCGTGGCGCGGGCGACACGGTCGTAGAGGAACACCTCGCCCGTCGCCTCTCCGCCGCCCGGGTTGGGACCGACCTGGCCGGGAACCAGGTTGCCGGCCGTGCTGAGGAAGGCGACGTAGCGTCCATCACGGCTGATCGAGGGGGGCAGGGGGAACGGAGAGGAGCCCGATGCCGTGCCCGAAGGCGCGCCAGAATCGACGCGGGAGACCAGCTCGATTTGACCCCCGGCGCCAGTGGCGGCCCGGGCGGCGGTCCCGCCGGCGAGCAGCGCCAGCAGAGTGCAGAGGAGGATCGTCCGTCGAGGGTTGAGATCACCAGGGATGTGTTGCACGCAGGTCTCCTACGGCGCCGGGCTGAACAGGAAGACGTCGTTGTCGACGCCGTTGAAATCGCGGGGGACGAGGCCCGAAAAGGTGCTCTGGAAAGCGAAGGGCTGGCCGCCGGAGGCGAGGACGGCGTTGGCGATGCCGGGAGCGACGAGGGCGAGGGTGCCGGAGAGGCGGTCGTATTGATAGACGCCGTCGGTCGTCACCCCGGGCAGCAGGTCCAGGGCATAGCTGGTGAAGTCGATCCAGCGGCCGTCCGCGGAGATCGCGGGCAGCCCCCCCTGGGACGCCTGGCCCGCCGCCACAGACGACGCCGTCACCAGGGTGGAGGTGCCGGCCACCCGGTCGTAGAGGACGACCTGGTCGTTGCCGTCGGGGTTGTCGAAGCCGGGCACCGGCGTCCGGGCTTTGCTGAGGAAGACGATGAAGTGGCCGTCGGCGCTCAAGGCCGGCCGGCGCGGCTGATAAGGGCGGACGAGCGGGATGGACGAGCTCAGGAGCGTCACGCCGCCCCCCTCGCGGTCCCAGAGATAGAGGTTGACGCTCGCGCCGGGCTCCTGGCCGAGGTCGCTCCGGGAACTCTCGAAGGCGACGAAACGGCCGTCGGCGCTGAGGGCGGGGATCGAATCCTGGGGCACGCCGGCGGGGGCGCCGCCGGGGTCGTGGCTCACCAGGGTGTTGGTGCCGGCGACGCGGTCGTAAAGGTAGACGTCGTGACGGCTGTTCAGGTTGTCCCGGTCCAGAGTGAGGAGATAGCGCCCGTCGGCGCTCAGCCCGAGCGGCCGCGGATTGGCGACCGGCGTGACGCTGGCGTTGGTGCGGGTGAGGACTCCCGCGACCCGGTCGTAGAGGTAGACGTTGCCCGTGGCGGTGCTGGAGGCGGGGACGAGGTCGGTGGCGCGGCTGGCGAAGGCGATCCAGCGGCCGTCGGCGCTGATCACGGGGCTCTGGGAATCGAAATCGCCGGTGAGGCCGGGATGGAGGGCCGAGCGGCTGAGGGCCGTGGTCTTGCCCGTGACCCGGTCGAAGAGGAAGACGTCGAACCGGTGCTTGCCGGTGCCGGGATCGACGTAGTCGGTCACCGTCGGATCGAGGTCCGTGGCGTAGCTGGTGAAGGCGACGAAGCGGCCGTCGGCGCTGAGCGCGCCCTGGTAGGAGGGGCCGTCGCCGGCCGTCGAGGCCGCGGCGCTCGACCGGCTCACCAGCAGGGTCTGCCGCGTCGTGTGGTCGTAGAGGAAGACGTCGCTCTGGCTGTTGGTGTCGACCTGACCCGGCACGAGGTTGACGGCGCTCCCCTCGAACACCACCCAGCGGCCGTCCGCGCTTAGAGCCCGCAGGAAGCTGTCGGCGTCGGGGGAGGCCGAGGCCATGCCCGGCGCGTGGAGGGTGGCCACGGCGGTGGTCCGCTGGCCGACGGCGTAGAGGAAGAGGTCCTCGCCGTTGTTGAGGTCCCTCACTCCCGCCACGAGGTCGCGGGCGGTGCCGTAGAAGGCGATCTGCGAGCCGTCCGCGCTGATCGCCGGCGTGTAGGAGGGACCGTTGCCGGTATTGGTATTCCTTGCGGCGCCGCTGCGCGAGCTCACCAGGAGGGTCTTCCCCGATTTGCCGTCGAACAGGAAGACGTCCAGGCCGCCATTGTGGTCGACTTGGCCGAAGACCTGATCGACCGCGAGGTTGCCGAAGGCGATGAACCGGCCGTCGGCGCTCATCGTGGCCGCCTGGAGCCCGTTGGTGGAGACCGTCGGCGAGTCTCTCCTGCGGCTCGCCAGGGTGACGATCCCCGAGATGCGGTCATAGACGAAGAGGCCACCGTCGCGCGAGAACTGGCGCGGCACCAGGTTGGTGGCGACGCTGAAGAAGGCCGTGTAGCGGCCGTCCGCGCTGATCAGGGGGCCAGGAGAGGGATAGATTTCGAGAGAGAAATCGTTGGCGGTCGTCAGGAGCCGGCCGGCGGCATGGCTCACCAGAACGATCCTCCCGGTCGCTCGCGTGTAGAGGAAGACATCGGGCTTCTCCCCATTGACGTCGACCTGGCCGGGAATCACCCGCCGCGACACGCTGACAAAGGCGATGGAGCTGCCGTCGGCGCTGACCGTGGGCTCGCCGCCGGGGGCGATCGGAGCGAGGCTCCCCGCGAGGCGGTCGTAGAGCAGCACCTCGCCGTTTCCCGGCTCCCCCGGCGAGTTGAAGGGGCGCCGGTTGAAGGCGAGGAAGCGGCCGTCGGCGCTCATCGAAGGAGCCATCGACGCGCTGTCCGCCACCGTCGTAGTCGGAGAATCGGCATGACTGACCAGGACGGTCGTCCGGGCCGCGCGGTCGTAGAGGAAGACGTCCGCGTCCTGGTTGAGATCCTGCTGTCCGGCAACCAGATCGGGCGCGGTGCTGGAATAGGCGATGAAGCCGCCGTCGGCGCTGATCGTCGCGGAAGACGCGCCGACGCCGTCCCCGCTCCCCCCCGCCGCCGCCAGCGCGTCCGAGGAGCTCACCAGCGTCACGCTTTCCGTCACCCGGTCGTAGAGGAAGAGCCGGGCCTGCCCGTGAGGGTCTTCGGGAAGGCCGTCCACCAGGTTGGTGGCCAGGCTGGGAAAGACGATCCAGCGGCCGTCGGCGCTGATCACGGGGCTTCCCGATTCCCCATTGCCGCCGGCCGCGGGCGAGGCCGCGTCATGGCTCACCAGGGCCACGGTGCGGGCGACCCGGTCGTAGACGAACACGTCGTTCGACCCCTGGCCGTTCGTGGTGTTGCGGTCCACCTGGCCAGGCACCAGGTTGTTGGCCGCGCTGAGAAAGGCGACGTAGCGGCCGTCGCGGCTGATCGACGGCTGGCTGAGGGGGTGCGGAGCGGAGCCTTCCGCGGTATCCGAAGCCAAGCCCGGATCGACATGGGAGACCAGCTCGACCGGACCGCCGGCGGCCCCCGCCGTGCGGGCCACTAGGAGTAGAAGCAGAGCGCACCCCGGCGCGGAATTGGAGAAACTGGAAGCCTTCATCACGTCTCCTTACGATTCGAGCTTAGCGTACTCCCTTATACGAAGCCCCGGCGCCGGCCGTCCAAAGCGATTTCAGGTATGGACGTTGCACCTTCGAACGGTGTGGGCGCGGCATCGCGCCGGCGAATCACCTCAAGGAGGCACATCATGTCCATCGATCTCAAACCCCTCGACCAGCAGGTCATCGTCATCACCGGCGCCTCGAGCGGCATCGGCCTCGCCACCGCGGAGTCCGCCGCGAAACAGGGGGCGAAGCTCGTCCTCGCCGCCCGCAGCGGGCAGACGCTCGACGAGGTCTGCCAGCGGATCAAGTCCGCCGGCGGCCAGGCGATCTACGTGGTCGCCGACGTCGCCAAGCGCGATCAGGTCGACCACGTCGCCGAGGCGGCGCTTCAGAAGTTCGGCCGCATCGATACCTGGGTCAACGATGCCGGCGTGTCGATCTACGGCCGGCTCGACGAGGTCACCGAGGAGGACAGCCGGCGCCTCTTCGACACCAACTTCTGGGGGGTGGTCAACGGCTCGCTCGCCGCGCTCCCCCATCTGAAGGCCAATGGCGGCGCGCTGATCAACGTCGGCAGCGAGGTCTCGGAGGCGGTGGTGCCGCTGCAGGGGATGTACTCGGCCTCCAAGCACGCGGTCAAGGGGTTCACCGACGCCCTGCGGGTCGAGATCGAGAAGGTCGACCGGGCGCCGGTCTCGATCACGCTGATCCAGCCCACCGCCGTCGACACCCCCTATCCGCAGCATGCGAAAAATTACATGACCGAGGAGCCCAAGCTCCCCACGCCGCGGATCGACCCCGAGAAGGTGGCCGACGCCATCCTCAAGGCCGCCGTGAAGCACGAGCGCGACGTCAAGGTCGGGGCCGGCGCGGTGCTCGATACCACCCTGGGCAAGATCGCGCCGAGCCTCGGCGACAAGGCCGCCGCCAAGCAGGTGGACCGCCAGCAGTACCACGAGCCGCCGCGGAATCCCGCGGGCACGCTTTTCCAGGCCGGGGAGAAAGCCGGTGGCTCCGGGCAGACCCACGGTTCGGGGGGCGTCGAGAAGGAGGGCGACCTGGAGAAGGCCGGGGCCCGCACGGGTGGGAACGCTCGCACGGCGAAGTGAGCTTGCAGGCGGAGGGGCGCGCGCGAAGCCCGCGCAGGCTCCTAGCGCTTCGTCAATCCAGGAGTGAAGAGTTCTTCGTAGGGGCGGCCACATAAGGCTGCCCCTACGAAATCCCGCATTTCTAAGGTGACGACGTACTAGCGCCCAACCTCCAGCAGATCCGCGGCCGTGATGACCATCGAGCCGTCCGGCACTCTGGCTGCGTGTCCTTTGGAGGCGACCGTGGGAACGAAGAGCGCGCGGATGATCTGGGCACCCGATAGCCGGGACGGCAAGGGGGGAGCAGGCTTGGCGCTCAGGTCGCGCAGGGCCTGCTCCAGGGTCTCCTGGCTGAACGGGCGGGCGCTCCACTTCACCTCGCCCAGCAAGAGACGCCGGCCGTCGAGGGATTCGCTGATCAGGTCCCACTCGGGCTGCGTGCCGTGCCACCAGCGCGAGGCCGGACCCCAGGGACCGAGCTGTCCCAAGGATGTTTCCACCGGCAGCCGGGCCACCTGGTGGCGACAGAGCTCTTCCCAGCTCTGCGCGCAAAGGTTGTCCCAGAAGCGGGCGAGGATCTGCCGGCGGGCGGCGGACGTGCCGCTCGCGAGCTGTGCCCGGTAGGGGGCCACCACTCGGAACCAGAGGCGGATGAAGGGGTCGGCGATCTTGTAGAGACCGCGTTTACTCCCCTTCTCATTCTCGCCGAACGGCAACTCACGACGAACCAGCCCGAGACCGATCAGGCGGTCCAGCGGCCTCGCCATCGAAGTGGCCGGGCGGCCCAGGCGTCCCGCGATCTCCGAGACCCGGTGTGCGCCGGCTCCGATCGCATCGAGCACCGGCCGTGCTTCGAGTGCGGACGGGATCTCCTCCAGAAGCAGCTGGTCGGGCTCGCGGTGGAGGGGCCCCAACGGATCCAACACGAGGCGGTCCACCTGGCTCACCACGTCGCCGCCCTCCTCCTGGGCCAGCTCCCAGTAGCGGGGGATGCCGCCCCAGGCCGTGTAGAGCTCGCCCCAGCGAATACCGTCCGGCACTTCGAAGACCTCGTAGAGACAGGCCGGCGGCAGGGGCTGGAGCTCGAGGATCTCCCTGGCGCGGCCAAAGAGCGGGGCGTCCCCGGAGAGGACGAGGCCCTGCATAGCTCGGAAGCTCCGGCGAGGCCAGCACGAGATAGGGGAGCTCGTCGAAAATCAACGGGCCTCTCCATCCGGCGAGCTCAGCCTCGCGAGCCAACCGTGACAGGAGCGACCGCCAATCGCGGTATTCGACCTCGGCGAACCCCGGCAGGCGCTCACTGAGCGCCTCGGCAAAATAACGGCGCTGCAAGTCGGCGGCGGACTGATCCGCCACCGTGTAGAGGCCAGAGTGCTTCTTCGTCCATTCGAGCAAAAGGCGCGTCTTGCCGACCCGTCGCCGGCCATAGACGACGGCCAGCCCGCTCTCCTCTGACTCCGCAACGCGGCGAAGCCGCGCAAGCTCGTTCTGGCGGTCGATGAACTTCATTATGCAGGTCAGCATAATGCTGCAGTGCATAATGTCAAGGAAGGCGCCTGGAGCGCCCGGACGGCTTCGGCGAGCACTACGGCGTGTAGCCGTCCACCTCAACGGTTACACGCACCGTGCCGTTGCCGCGCACGAGGGGGAGGATCGCCAGGGTGCCGGCACCGTTCGTCGCCAGAGGGAGGTCGAAGCTCGAGCTCGCGGTCTGCCCGCGCTGGAAGCGGAGGGTGCCGGCGGGGGTCGCGGTAACGTTGCCGGGATAGAGCCGCAGGTTCCCCGTGCCCGTCGCCTGGCGGGCGGTGACCTTGACGGTCACCCTGGTCGCGGTCGCGGGCACGCCGCAGGTGCCGGCCGGGGCGAGCACCTGCTGGAGGTTCGAGCGCAGGGAGCCGTCGAAGAGGGCGCAGGGAGGGAGCGGCACCGGGCCGCCGGCGGAATCGTCGTAGAGGTAGGCGTCCCAGCTCCGGTTGAGATCTCCCACGGCCAGCGCCTCGGCGCTGGCGAAGGCGACCTGGCGGCCGTTGGCGGCCAGCAGGGGGTTCCGCTGCGAGGGGAGGATGTCGAGGACCGTGGGGATGACGGGGCCGGGATAGACCTCGCCGGCCACCGTCCTGGCGCCTGTGACGCGGTCCTGAAGGATGATCTGGGTCGCGGTTCCCGAGTTCCGGTAGACGATCCGGCTGCCGTCCGCGCTGATCTGGGGAGTGTCGCCGCCGGCGCTGTCGGCGGTCGTCGGCGAGCCCGCCGCGTGGGTGATCAGGGCCGTCGTGCCGGAGTCCCGGTCGTACAGAAAGACGTCGGCCCGCGCGTTGGCGTCCTCCCCTCCCGGAATCAGGTCGGTCGCGTCGCTGCTGAAGACGATCCAGCGGCCGTCGGAGCTCATCGAGCCGAAGCTGGACTCCTTGCCGGCGGGAGTCAAGGGAGACGAGCCCGTGTGATCGACCAGGACGGTGGTGCCGGCCGTCCGGTCGTAGAGGAAGAGATGGAAATCCTGGCCGCCGCCGGCCTGCCCCGGGACGAGGTCGGTCGCGTTGCTGGTGAACAGGATCCAGCGGCCGTCGGCGCTGATCTGTCCGGAGCCGGAAAAGGAGCCGGTCGCGGCCATGGTCCCAGCGCCCGGGACATGGCTCACCAGGATGAGGACCCCGGTCGTGCGATCGAGGAGGAAGAGGTTGCTCCCCGCCGGTCCGGTCTGTCCGGCGACGAGGTCGGTGGCGCGGCTGCTGATCAGGAGGTAGCGGCCGTCGGCGCTGAGCGTGCCGTAGGAGCCGCCGTTCGCGGGGCGCAGGGGGTCGCCGAGGGCGTGGCTCACCAGGGTGAAGACGTTGGTGAGGCCGTCGTAGAGGAAGAGGTCGGACTGCGTGACGTCGGCGGGGTCCTGCATCCCGGGAACCACCTTGCAACGGGAGCAACCGAAGAGGAGATAGCGGCCGTCGGCGCTGAGCGACGTCCCGAAGACATGGCCGGCATAGGTGGAGGTCGAGCCGGGGGTGTGATTGACGAGGCTCAGCCGGTCCGCGGCCTGGTCGTAGAGATAGAGCCGGGAGAGCTGGGGCGTCTCCTGGACCAGCGGGTCGTACGCCACGAGCGCGACCGTCGTCCCGTCGCCGCTGAGGACCGCGGCGGAGCCGCCGATCGCCGTCGGCGGCGAGGCGCTCGACCGGCTCACCAGGGTCGTCTTCCCGGTCGCCCGGTCGTGGAGGAAGAAGTCGAGCGTCGGCTGGGGGAGGTCCAGGACGTTGGCGTTCCGGTAGGAGACGTCGACCTGGCCGGGCACCAGGCCGGTCGCCAGGCTGGAGAAGAGGACCATGCGCCCATCCGCCGAGATCGCCTCGGGTGAGCTCGGACCGTCAGGGGTCACGGCGGGGTCTGCCGGATCGCGGTGCGAGACGGGGGTGAGATCCGCCGAACGGCGGTCATAGGCGAAGAGATACAGGAAGTGGTCCCAATTGATCTCTCCCGCGTTGAGATCGTCGGCATCGCTGCCGATCAGCACGGTGCCGCCGTCCGCGCTGATCCCGTAGGTGAACGAGTCCCGGTCGGCGACGGTCACGAGCGAGGCGGGCACATGGCTCACCAGGGCCGCGACCCCGGTGGTCCGGTCGTAGAGGAAGCAGTCGAAGCCGAAGCTCTGAGGGTTGATGGGATCGATTTGGTGAGGGACCAGATTGCTGGCCTCGCTGGCGAAGGCGATGAAGCGGCCGTCCGCGCTGAGCATCCCATGATAGGTCCCGGACTTGCCGGCGGTGGTCCGCGAGCCCGCGGCGTGGCTGACCAGCGTCGTGCTCCCCGCGACGCGGTCGAAGACGAACAGGTCGTCCACCAGGTTGGTATCCACCTGCCCCGCGACCACGTCGGTCGCCGGGCTGCTGAAGATCACCGCGTTGCCGCTCGCGCTGAGCTCGAAGTCGTCGACGTCGACGCCGGTGGCCGGGGAGACGTGCGAGTGGCTGACGAGCTGCGTCATGCCGGTGAGCCGGTCCTGGAGGCGCACCCCCCCGTTGAAGAAGGCGATCCAGCGGCCGTCGGAGCTGATCTGCGGAATGGCGCCGCCGGTCGGGATCAGCGGCGAGCCGTTCGGGTGACTGATCAGGGAGATGGCTCCGGTGGACCGCTGGTAGAGAAAGACGTTGAGCAGCGGCGCCCCGATGGCGGCGGGGACCAGGTCGGTGGCCACGCTGGTGAAGACGACGAAGCTGCCATCCGCGCTGATCCGGGGGGTGTAGGAAGTCCCGTTGGCCGGGGTGGAGGGGGAGCCGCTCTTGTGGCTCAGCAGGGTGAGCTTGCCGGAGGCGCGCTGATAGAGGTACACGCCCGCGCTGTTCGCTCCGGGCCCCACCTGTCCGGCCACCAGATTGCTGGCCCGGCTGGTGAAGGCGACGTAAGAACCGTCCGCGCTGATCCAGGGATCGAAGGACGGCAGATCGCCGGTGACCTCCGGCTGGCCGATCGGGTGGGAGATTAGCGTATTGGTCCCGGTCACCCGGTCGTAGAGGAAGACGTTGGTGCTTTGGCTGGTCTGGACCTGCCCCGGCACCAGCCGGGTGGACTGGGCGGAGTAGACGACATAGCGGCCATCGGCGCTGATGTCGAGGTCTCGCGGGCCCTCGTCGAGGATGTCGCGAACGCCATCGGAAGAGCTCGTCGCGCCGGCGCTGCCGGGCACGTGGGTGATCAGGACGGTGGTCCCGGCGACGCGGTCGCGGAGGAAGATGTTGAAGGTCGTATAGCGGGCCAGGAAGAGGTCGTCGAATTGACCGGCCACCAGGTTGGGGGCGTAGCTCAAGAAGGCGACGTACCGCCCATCGGCGCTCGCCGCGACGGAATAGCCGGAGTCGCCGTTGGTGTCCGCGGGAGGATCGGCCTTCGAGATCAGCTCCAACCTCCCGGCGACGGCGGGTCCCACCGCCAGGAGCATGAGGAGAGCGCCCCATCCCGCCACCCTCCCAAATTCCGTCCAATGATTCAAAAATCGCATGCCGGTCTCCTCGAATTGAGTGATCCCCATAGGGCGCTACGGGGTGTAGCCATCCACCTCGACGGTCACCTGGACCGTGCCGCCGCCGCGCACGAAGGGGAGGACTGCGATCGTGCCGGCGCCGTTCGTCGCCAAGGGGAGGTCGAAGCTGGAGACGGCGGCCTGCCCGCGCGGGAAGCGGAGGGTGCCGGACGGGCTCGCCGGGGGAGCGACGTTGCCGGGATAGAGCCTCAGGTTCCCCACGCCCGTTCCCTGGCGGGCGGTCACTTTGACGGTGACCCGGGTCGCGGTCGCGGGCACGCCGCAGGCGCCGGCCGCGGCGAGCACCTTCTGGAGGTTCGAGCGCAACGAGCCGTTGAAGAGGGGGCAGGGGGACACCGGCACCGGGCCACCGGTCGCGACGGCGTCGAGGTCGAAAAGATAGGCGTCCGGCTGCCGGTTGAGGTCCCCGTCGGCGAGGCTCGAATCGCTGGTGAAGGCCACCCGGTGGCCGTCGGCGCTGAGCAGGGGGAGCCGGGCCTGTCCGGTCGCCGCCAGGGGGGAGCCTTTGGACCGGCTGACCAGGACCGTGGTGCCGGTGCCGCGGTCGAACAGGTAGACGTCGTCGCGGGGCTGGTACACGGCCGGGTCCGGGGGGATCTGCCCGGGAACCAGGTCGTCGGCGTCGCTGACGAACGCGAGGTAGCGGCCGTCGGCGCTGACGGCATAGTTGGACGAGAGATCTCCAGAGCTGCCGGTGGCCCCCGGACGCCGGGACGGAGTGGCGAGGGCGAGGGTCTTCGCCGCCACGTCGTAGAGATAGAGCTGAAAGGTGTCGGGCTCGACTCCGGGGAGCAGCGGCCGGTCGCCGACGAAGGCCACAGTCCTCCCGTCGGCGCTGATCCGGGGGATGTCACCGCGAGCGGTGGCGGTGATCCACTGGTTGGTGCCCAGGGTCCGGTCGTACAGGTAGGAGCTCTGGTTTGCGTCGTGGGGGCCGGGGGCCAGATCCCCCTCGGGGCTGGCGAAGACGACGAACCGGCCGTCGGCGCTGATCGACGGGGGGCTGTCGACCGAGGTGCCGGCGGTGGCCGAGGCCTGGCCGTGGCTCACCAGGGCGAGGGCGCCGGTCACCCCGTCGTAAAGGAAGATGTTGGGGAGGGTGTCGACCGAGCTCGGAGGGGGCTCCGCGGTCTGTCCGGGGACCAGATCGTTCGCTCCGCTGCGGAACGCGACATAGCGGCCCTCGGCGCTGAGCGCCGGCGAGGTGGATTCGCCGTGAGCCGTCGTCAGATCGGTGGAGAGGCTCGACCGGCTGATCAGGGCCAGGCTCCCCGTCTCCCGGCTCCAGAGGAAGAGGTTGCGCGCGTAGAAGCTCTGGTGCAGCCCCGGGATGAGGTCGTCCGCGTAGCTGGTGAAGGCCACCCAGCGGCCGTCCGCGCTGATCCGTTGCTCGACCGGCCGGGTCTCGTCCGCGCCGCCGGAGCCGGCCGTCCGGGCCACGAGCTGCGTGGAGTCGGCGATCCGGTCGAAGACATAGACGCTGTCGGACCCGTCCTGGGCGGTGGACCCTGCGGGGAGATCGGTGGCGCTGCTGAGGAACGAGACGTAACGGCCGTCGGCGCTGAGCGAGGGTTGAACGGAGGAGCCGTTCCCGGTGGTCACGACGGAGGCGGCGGAGTGGCTGACCAGGATCGTCTGCCGGGTCGTCCGGTCATAGAGGAAGACGTCGGTCTTGCCGTTGGCGTCGAGCTGCCCGGCGATCAGATTCGTGGCGGCGCTCTCGAAGGCGATCCAGCGGCCGTCGGCGCTCAGGGCGCGCGCGGTGCTCGCGGCGTCGGGGGAGAGCGAGGGGAGGGAGGGCGCCCGCCGGGTCGCCGGTGTGATGGCGCCGGTGGCGACGTCGTAGACGAAGAGGTCGACGCCGCCGTTGAAATCCTTGACTCCCGCGACGAGATCGGTGGCCGGGCTCGAGAAGACGACGCGGGCGCCGTTCGCGCTGATCGCCGGGGAGAGGGAGGGGAGGTTGGCGGCGTTGAGCGGCGACGCGGTCGAGTGGCTCACCAGCGATGTCTTCTGCGTCACGCGGTCGAACAGGAAGACGTCCCAGTAGCTGTTCCGGTCGTCCTGGCCGGAGAGCACGTCCGGTGCCGGATCGAGGAACAGGACGTACCGGCCGTCGGCGCTGAGCGACACGGAAGAGACCAGGTTGCCGAGGGTGGAAGGGCGGGGGGCCTGGGTGAAAACCCGGGCGATCCGGTCGTAGACGACCAGCGTGAAGTTGTTGTCGCCGTCCCCGCGTTTGAACAGAGTGTAGCGGCCGTCGGCGCTGATGCCTTCGACGGAGTTGCCGTAGAAGCCGGTCGCGAGCCCGAGGACCGGAGTCGTCACGCGGGTCTCACGAGCGTAGAGATACGGGGTCGCGGCCTCGACGGCGACGTACTTGCCGTCGGCGCTGAGCATGGCGCGGCCGCCGATGCTGGCCGGGCCGACCGCGACGCTGTTTCCCGATGTCCGGTCGTAGAGGAAGATGGCGTCGCCCGGCTTCTGCCCGGAGACGAGGTCCGCGGACGAGCTGCCGTAGAGCACGTAGCGGCCGTCGGCACTGATCCCCGGGCTGTAGGCGTACCCGCCCCCCGCCAGGTTGGGGAGGCCGCGCTTATGGTCGACCAGCCGAAGCTGCCGGGCGTCGCGGTCGTAGAAGAAGACGTGGGAGTGGGAATCGTAGCTCTGCCCGGGGACGAGGTCGGCCGCGGTGGACGTGAACGTGAGATACCTGCCGTCGGCGCCGATCGCCAGGTTCCCGAACTCGCCCCGGTCGTCGTTGGTGGTCACGGCCAGGGCCATCGTTTTCGTCATCTGGTCGAAGACGAAGAGATAGGTATTGCCGTCGGGGCTCACCGGCTGGCCGGGGACCAGGTCGGTCGCCTGGCTGAAGAATGCGACGTAGCGGCCGTCGGCGCTGAGGACCATCCCGGACTGGCCCGAGCCATGGTTCCCGGCCGTGGTCTCGGACCCGGCCGAGCGGCTGACCAGCAGCGTGGTGCCGGCGACGAGGTCGCGGAGGAAGACGTCCCAGCCCGGGAGCTGGCCGTCGCCGTTGGCATCCCGCTGGCCCGGCACCAGGTTCGGCGATGGGCTGACGAAGGCGAGAAACCTGCCGTCGGCGCTGAGCGACGGCAGGGAGCCAGGATCGAAGGCGTCGTAGGGAGCCGGGGCGGCGAAGGGCCCGGCTCCGGTGTCGGAGATCTGGCTGGAGTCGACCCGGGAGACCAGCTCTACTGGCCCGGCCGCCGCGGCCTGCACCGCGGCAAGGATCAAAAGGAGAGGACAAAAGAAGCCTGCGATCCGAGCCATGCCGGTCTCCCTCGAAGTCGAGCGTTTCGGGATCCGGTGAATTCTATCGCGGAGCGGTCCCATCTGAAGGTGCAACGGCGGCGGCTTCCATTTCGCCGGGCGGAATATCGGAATCCCCCCGCCCGCTTTCCTGTTATTCTAGCGGGATCTTCCGCCCGTCTTTCGCCAAGGACCGCGCCATGCCACTCGCCAATTTCCACCCCGCCGTCGCCTCCTGGTTCGTGAACCGCTTCGGCTCGCCGACCGAGCCGCAGGCGCGTGCCTGGCCGGAGATCCAGGCCGGCCGCCACACCCTGATCGCGGCGCCGACGGGCTCGGGCAAGACGCTGGCCGCGTTCCTGGCGGCGATCGACGATCTGGTCCGCCGGGCGCTGCTCGACGGCACGGGGAAGCTGCCGGACGAGACGGCGGTGGTCTACGTCTCGCCCCTGAAGGCGCTGTCGAACGACATCGAGAAGAACCTGGAAGAGCCGCTGGCGGGGATCCGCGCCGAGCTGGCGGCGCTGGGGCTGCCGGATGTCGAGATCCGCACCCAGGTGCGCACCGGCGACACCCCGGCGTCGGCGCGGACGGCGATGGTCAAGCGGCCGCCGCACATCCTGGTAACCACCCCGGAATCGCTGTTCATCCTCCTCACCAGCGAGGGGGGGCGCGGGATGCTGAGGACGGTCCGCACGGTGATCGTGGACGAGATCCACGCCGTGGCGGACGACAAGCGCGGCTCCCACCTCTCCCTCTCCCTCGAACGCCTGGAAGCGCTCGTCTCCCCCTCTCCCTGTGAGGGAGGGGGGAGGGGAAGGGAGAGGGGGCCGGGGGGTGAGGGTTCGGGCGGGGGCCTCAACCGCGTCGGCCTCTCCGCCACCCAGCGGCCGATCGAGGAGGTGGCCCGCTTCCTGGTCGGCACCGACAGCGTCGAGCCGGACGGCACTCCGCGGTGCGTCATCGTGGACGCCGGGCACGGCCGGCGGCTCGATCTGCGGGTCGAGGTGCCACCCTCCTCGCCGCTCGACGCGGTGATGCCCATGGAAGTCTGGGCGGAGATCTACGACCGGCTGACCGACCTGGTCCGCGAGCACCGCACGACCCTGATCTTCACCAACACCCGGCGGATGGCCGAGCGGGTCACCCGCCACCTCGGCGAACGCCTGGGGGCGGACCGCGTTGCGTCCCATCACGGCAGTCTGGCCAAGGAACAGCGGCTGGAGAGCGAGCGCCGCCTCAAGGCCGGCGAGCTCTCCGCCCTGGTGGCCACCGCGTCGCTGGAGCTGGGGATCGACATCGGCGCGGTCGACCTCGTCTGCCAGCTCGGCTCGACGCGCTCGATCGCCACCCTGCTGCAGCGGGTCGGCCGCTCGGGGCATCAACTGGGCGGCCTCCCCAAGGGGCGGCTCTTCCCGCTCACCCGCGACGAGCTGATCGAGTGCGCCGCCCTGGTGGACGCCGTCCGCCGCGGCGAGCTCGACCACCTGATCATCCCGGAACGGCCGCTCGACATCCTGGCCCAGCACGTCGTGGCCGCCGTGGCGGCGGCCGGCGAAGAGGGTTGGACCGAGGACGGCCTCTTCGCCCTCGTCCGCGGCGCCTGGCCGTTCCGCAACCTGGAGCGCAAGGATTTCGACGCCATCGTCGAGATGCTCTCGACCGGCTTCACCACGCGGCGCGGCCGGCGGGGGGCCTACCTCCACCACGATGCCGTGAACGGCGTGCTGCGGCCCCGCAAGGGGGCGCGGCTGACGGCGGTGACGGCGGGCGGGGCGATTCCCGACCTCGCCGACTACCAGGTCGTCCTCCAGCCGTCGAGCACGGTGATCGGCACCGTCCACGAGGACTTCGCCGTCGAGAGCCTGGCCGGTGACGTCTTCCAACTCGGCAACGCCTCCTGGAAGATCATCAAGGTCGAGCAGGGGCGGGTGCTGGTGGAGGACGCCAAGGGGCAGCCGCCGAACATCCCCTTCTGGCTGGGCGAGGCGCCGGCGCGCACCGAGGAGCTGTCGGTCGCCGTCTCGCGGCTGCGAGAGGAGGTGGCCGGACGAGTGCGCGAGGGGTCGCGGGACGAGGCCGCCGCCTGGCTGGTGGCCGAGCTCAAGCTCTCCCCGGCCGCCGCCGCGCAGATCGTCGACTACCTGGCCGCCGCCGTCGTGGCGCTGGGCGTCATGCCTTCCCGGGATACCCTGGTCGCCGAGCGCTTCTTCGACGAGGCCGGAGACCAGCACCTGGTCGTCCACGCGCCCTTCGGCAGCCGGCTCAACCGCGCCTGGGGGCTCGCCCTGCGCAAGCGCTTCTGCCGCACCTTCAACTTCGAGCTGCAGGCCGCGGCCACCGAGGACGCCATCGTGCTCTCCCTCGGCCCCACCCACAGCTTCCCGCTGGAAGACGTCTTCAAGTTCCTGAGCTCGAACACGGCGCGGGACGTCCTCACCCAGGCGGTGCTCGACGCTCCCCTGTTCGGCGTGCGCTGGCGCTGGAACGCCGGCCGCGCCCTCGCCATCCCCCGCCAGCGCGGCGGCCGGCGAGTGCCCGCGCCGCTGCTCCGCCAGGCCGCCGAGGACCTGGTGGCGGTGGTCTTCCCCGACCAGCTCGCCTGCCTGGAGAACATCGTGGGAGAGCGGGAGATCCCCGATCACCCGCTGATCGAGCAGACCCTGCGCGACTGCCTGGAAGAGGCGATGGACATCGAGGGGCTGGAGCATCTCCTGCGCCGCATGGAATCGGGCCAGGTCGCGATGATCGCCCGCGACGTCGTCGAGCCCTCGCCGCTCGCCCACGAGATCCTCAAGGCCCAGCCCTACGCCTTCCTGGACGACGCGCCGCTGGAGGAGCGCCGCACCCAAGCGGTCTCGCTGCGCCGCTGGCTCGATCCGGAGACCGCCTCCGACCTCGGCGCGCTGGACGCCAGTGCCATCCTCCGCGTCCGCGAGGAAGCCTGGCCGGACGCCGAATCGCCGGACGAGCTCCACGACGCTCTCCTGACCCTCGGCTTCGTCACCGCCGAGGAAGGCGCGCGCTCCGGCTGGGAGCGCCTGTTCGACGCTCTGGCCACGGCTCGCCGGGCCACCCGGGCGACCCTTCCCGGCGGTGGGCATCTCTGGATCGCCGCCGAGCGGCTGCCGCTGCTCCTGGCGCTCCATCCGGCGGCGCCGCTGGAGCCGGCGATCGCGGCGCCCCCGCGCTTCGCCCGCGAGTGGACCGCGGAGGAAGCGCTGGTCGAGCTGGTGCGCGGCCGGCTGGACGGCCTGGGACCGGTCACCGCGGAAGGGCTCGCCGCCAGTCTGGCCCTCCGGCGGAGCGCGGTCGAGATCGCCCTGGCGGCGCTCGAAAACGAGGGGTTCGTCTTCCGTGGGCGTTTCACCCCGGGCGAGGCGGGGGAAGAGTGGTGCGAGCGCCGCCTGCTCGCCCGCGTCCATCGCTACACCCTGGACCGTCTGCGGCGGGAGATCCAGCCGGTCTCGCAGACCGATTTCCTCCGCTTCCTCCTCGCCTGGCAGCGGGTCGATCCCGACGGACGGGCCGAGGGGCCAGGGAGCCTCGACGCCCTGCTCGGCCAGCTCGAAGGGTTCGAGGCCGCCGCCTCCGCCTGGGAAGGGGAGATCCTGCCGGCGCGGATGAAGGAATACGACCCCTCCTGGCTGGACGGCCTCTGCCTCGCCGGCCGCTGGGTCTGGGGTCGCGGCGCGGCGCCGTCGTCGGACGGCTCGCGGCGTTCCGGCCCTGTGCGGGCCACGCCGATCGCGCTCCTCTCGCGCGGCGGCCTCCCTCTCTGGCGGGAGATCGCGGCGCCGGCCGATCCGTCGGCCCTGGAGCTGTCGGCGGGAGCGCGGGCGGTCTACGAGCTGCTGGGCCATCGGGGCGCCTGCTTCTTCGGCGAGATCGCCCACGGCGCCGGCCTCCTCCACACCCAGCTCGAAATGGCCCTCGCCGAGCTGGTCGCCTGGGGCCTCGTCACCGCGGACAGCTTCACCGGCCTGCGCGCCCTGCTGACCCCCGCCCACAAGCGCCCCTCGGTCGACCGCTCCGGGCGGAGGGGAGCCGGCCTGTCGATGTTCGGCATGGAGAACGCCGGCCGCTGGTCGCTGCTGTATCCGTCTGGCGAACCGCGCGTCGAAACCCCCTCGCGCGACGCCATCGAAGCCGCCGCCTGGACGCTCCTCCGCCGCTACGGCGTAGTCTTCCGCAAGCTCCTGGAGCGCGAAACGATGCTCCCCTCCTGGCGGGATCTGCTGATGGCCTTCCGCCGTCTGGAAGCCCGCGGAGAGATCCGCGGCGGCCGCTTCGTGGACGGCTTCTCAGGCGAGCAGTACGCGCTGACCGAAGCCGTCGGCCAGCTCCGCGCCCTACGCAAGCAGCCGCGCAAAGGAGTCCTGGTCTCCGTGAGCGCCGCCGACCCCCTGAACCTGGTCGGCATCGCCACCCCCGGAGACCGCCTTGCCGCCCTCACCGGCAACCGTTTGCTCTATCGGGACGGATTGCCGATTGCCGTCCTCGAAGGGCAGGAGCCGCGATTCCTGGTGAACGACCTCGACAATGCCACCCGCTGGCAGGCGCAGAGCACGCTGGTGCGGCGGAGCGTGGCGCCGCGGCTCAAGGCGTATTTGGGGAAGTCGGCATAAAGACAATTTTGTCAGCAGAGGCGTTGCCGCGTCGCATTGGACCGTCTCTTTCGGGTAGGGCGAGCTTATTTGAGCGCAGGCACCCTTTCCGGTCGGTAAAGGTGACGCTGATGGGAATACTCTGGGGACCTAGAATGGAGGGCTGTGGAGCCATGCCTGAAGTTTTCAGCGATCTGGCCGCGAGAGCGTAGGACGGCAGAAGCAGAGGAGAGACGGAGCATTGCCGTAACACTGGAGCCTCCTGGATCTCCCGCGGAGACGCCGCCGCCTCGTACCAGGCGCTGCAGGCGGCTGCGTGGGAGAGTGAGTTCCCCGCCTTCACACCACAAGCAGCTACGCTGCGCTGGCCTTTCCAGGCCGTTGGCTTAGCGACGAGGCCCCTTGACGTAGCGATTGAGATCCAGTAAGATCACATTTGATCCAGGTGCTGCCATGTCTCTCCATACAAAGAACCCACCCGGCGCCAAAGTTCAGGGGTATGTTCCCCAGTACCACAAGTTTGTCATCGCTTCTCTCATTGGAGTTGAGGGAACTAACGAATCGGACGTTCTAGCCAGGATTGTCGGGTATTGGATTCGTGACAACGAAGAATGGCTTGCTGCGAGGAGAGTTACCCACGAACGATGGCTATCGGACTGCGGCGATTCTGAAGCTAAGGAAGGCAAGCTGTACCAATATGCCGGCAATCTCGAAGGTCGGGTCAAGTAAGCTAAGGAGGGCATCTGATGAGAGTTGCGACCACCCTGCGCGGTTCGGATCTCCTGAGCCCCCTCGCGGTCGACCTTGCAGCCTCTCGGCTCAGTTTGACCGTGCTCAACGTGCTGTCCGGAGTTCCTCCCAGTACCGAAGACCATAGAATAGCAGCCCGCTTGCGCCAGTCAATTGGTCGGGAACTCGCTAGGGTTCAGAGTGCCGCTGCGATCCCTCCCAGGGTTGTCCCTAGCGAAGATATGCGCAAAGAGCTAGAGGCGACTCTTGGCACGTTGGCCCATGTTGGTCCCGCGGCACCAGCGGATCTGGAATTGCTCCAAAGGGTTGTCACTCTCCTTTCACGGCTCGAGGCGGGAAACCTGTCCAACAAGGATGCAGAGGATCTAGTTCAGGCTCTAGCAAAAGTCGGCTCGCGGTCTGAAAGCTCGACTTCTATCCCAGACCTGACGTTGCTCCTCCAAAGCATGGACCGTGTCAGGTAAGCCTCTTGAGGTACTGCTCAGAGTTGGTCTGGAGTTGCTCAACCGCAGCGCTGCGACCAGACGCTATCTTGAGAAGATTGGACCGGGAGATACGGGGGAGCATCGTCAACTCATCCAGACTATCCGGATTGCTCTCGACGGGGTCGAGCAACTCCTTCCGCAGACTATCGACAGTGTCATCAAGTTCCTGCCAAAAGGGGAACCTGATAGGGAGCTTGGGTTCGAAGTTCTCGCCAGCTACTTGACCAAGTTCGCTCATTGGTTTAAGACGATCCACGAGCTTCTGGTCTACTTGCCACGCCAGCCGATCACGCCGGAGACCGTCTCTGCTCTGGCCGCCTCCTTCGGCGAGGTCTACAAGGCTTATCAACCGTCGATCATCCTGGGGAGCCTTTTTAACGCGCTGGAGTTCGATTTTTTTCAAATTGTTCGAGATCGCCTACCTGACATTGACACGATCGTCGTCGAGGACGCGGAAAACATTGTCCTTCAGTTAGCTATATGTGATCGGGATTCGCCTCATGCTTGGGCGATACTGGCTCATGAGATGGGACATGCGATCGATCTGCGTGAGAGCATCTCTCAAAAAATTACCGACCGCTTTGTCACCGATCCCAGTAGTCAAGCTTATCAGTTGGTAAGGTCTTGGTCTGGGGAACTCTGTGCTGATCTCTTGGCGGCCAAAGCTTTCGGCCCTTCCTCAATCTTGGCCCTGCTGAGTCTGGTATACTGCATCCTGCCCTTGACAGATATCTCCTCTCCTTCAACAACCCATCCGGCGACGCGATGGCGGCTTGATGTCGTGTCTAGATACCTGAAGGAGCAGTATGGCGACTCTGCTCTGCTGGAGGAGGAGACCCTGCTCTATCGTGCTGCTGCTGAGTACAGTCTAGTCCGTGCGGCTCCCGAATCAGAAGCGAGAAAGGTTTTGAGGGCCCTGGATTCACGGCAGTTTGACAGCATCATATTGCCCATCGCCGAAGAATTGTATGAGGCCATTCAGGCCGTGCCGATTCCGCAGCATACGATATTTCCCGACTCGCTTGAGCGCTGTCTAGTGCGGTTGCGGCAAAACCTCCCTGTCAGTGCGCAAGGGTTGCCGAGAGCTAATTTGCGAGCCAACATTGCTTCATACAGGCAGCTACACTTCGAATCCAAGGCCGACCGTCAGAAGCATTTCGAAGATCTGGTGGGTAGGTTCAAGGAGGAACCTCTAGAAATGCCGACCATCTTCCTTAGTGGCTTTCAACGGAGGCATGAGTTGATACAAGGTGCATGCTCTCAGGTTAGCCAACTGAGTGAACCTGAACGGCTCGAGAGTTTATGCGCCGACCTATGGCGCCTGGATCAACTGATCGCTAGTTCCATCAATACGAGCAGCGTGCATATGCATATCCGCCGCCTTGAGTACCGAAGTGGCCTAGATCAGGAATAAGAGACTTGCCCAATGTCCAAAGACGAAAAGAGTCTCGATCCAGATGGGAAGCCTATCCAAATACGGCTTCCTTGTCAGTCGGGAGCAGAGGGCCGGTCCGGTCAGGCGGGTGGGCTGCTCTCTGATCTGGAAATCCTCGAGCGCTTGGTGGGGAAGGACGAAGACGGCATTTTTGTCAGTCCCTTGATCGATCCCATGGTCCAACTGGGACCCAGTTCTCTGGATCTCCACCTAGGAACTGAGCTCTGCACTACTCGGATCACGGATACGACGCATTTGGATCTGACCCAGGACAAGGATCGGTTGGCTGAGGAGGTCAGGAGATACGTCGAGAAGAGGCGGATCGCGCCGGAAGAGTTTTTCGTTCTTCATCCTGGCGAATTCGCATTGGGAGCAACACTGGAGTTCATCCGGCTGCCCCGTGATATAGCAGGACGACTCGAAGGAAGGAGTTCATTAGGACGACTTGGGTTGCAGATCCATGCGACTGCCGGCTTTGTAGATCCTGGCTTCGAAGGAATCCTGACCTTTGAGTTCATCAATGCTGGCAGGCTACCTCTGAAATTTGGCCCGGGCCTCCGGCTCGGACAGATCTGCTTCTTCAGAATGGAGGAGGCACAGATTGGCTATCTAGATAAGAAGGTCAGCAAGTACGGAGGGCGTCTGGGTGTCGAGGTATCTCAACTCCACCGAGACCCCGAGATTCTACGGCAGGGTAGTGGCGCGGTTGAGCGCAAAGCGTAAGATCATTGGTCAGTACCGTTACAGACTGGCGCTCGATTTGCCCACCCAGGGAACAGGTGCCACCCTCTTCGTCCACTTCCCCGGCGACGGCGACTCCTGGTTTCCGTCGAACCGGAGGCCTTCCAGTACTCTGCCCTCGGTCAAGGCTGGCCGCCGGGACTCCAAGCCAATTCCGAGGATACGACTTGCTCCATTGCACGTTCCCCCATAGAATGTCCACATGAAGGCCATACAGATCATGTTCGATGAAAGCCTCCTCGCCGAGCTGGACGAGACCGCCGATGTTCGTGAAAAGGGGCGGTCGGCGGTGCTGCGGGAGCTCACCAGCGACTTCTTGCAGCGGCGTCGAGAGCGCGAGATCGACGCGCAGTATGAGCGCGCCTACAAGGGAGTCGAGGAGCCGCTCGGAGCAGGGTTCAAAGGATGGGAGAAAGAGGGCGTATGGTCTTGCCCGAGTGAATCCGGGCCAGATCTGGCTCCATACATTCGGGTCACCCGATAAGCGCCGCCCGGTCCTGATGCCTTCTCGGCGGAAGGCGATCGACCTCCTTCGCACCGTCCTTGTGGCGCCGATCACATCCTCCGCCCACGAGGCTCCCAGCGAGGTGCACGCCGATGATCGACGTTGTTGTAGACACCTCCTCCCTCAATCGTTCACGGATGGGCAGCGTCACCGGGCAGGTGTTTCTGCAAGGCCCAACCGGGAGCTTTCCCGAAGATCATTGGTCTGACTTTCCCGTCGTCATTCTCTGCTGGTGGATCGAGGGCCTTCAGAGCGTGGTCGCCGGAGAGGAATGTTCTTTCCAGGGAATGTTCATGGACGGCCCCTTCGCGTTTGTGGTCCAGCGAGGAGAGGGCGGATTTGACCGAATCGCATGGGGTCCGACGGAAGAAGAAACACCGGTCGGGATCGTGGAAATATCGAGCCTGCTTCTGTCGGTGGTCGCTGCTGGCCGTATCGTGGCAGACGCCTGCCGTGAGCGTGATTGGAGCGGCCACGACTTGGAGCTGCTTGAGAAAGCCATAGCGGCCGCCACCAAGATCTCCCCTGGTTGTTGACGGCTTGGAACGAGCGCGGCAACAGAACAGGTGCCACCCTTTTCGTCTCTTTGCCGTAGAAGAGCCCCGACAACTATGGCTTATCCTCTCCTTTGCGGATCGGGAGGGGGACAGCCCGAAGGGCGGGCTTTATCCAGCCCTGGCGTTTCAACGCCAAGTACGCGGGCGGAGCAAACCCAAGCCCTGCCAGGGCGGCCGATTTTTCATTAATCGGCCACCCCTTCGGGGTTTGAGGGCCTCGATGAAGGCGTACCTACGGTTGAAACCGCAGGCTTTTCAAAGGCCGCCCTCTGGGCGGTCCCCTTCCCGGTGGCCCAACAGAACAGGTGCCACCCTCTTCGTCAGGCCGGGGTTTTCTCTTCCTGGATTTTGCGTGGCATTCCCTCGTCTAGGCGTTATCCGAAGGGGAGTTCGGATGACGTTCCCGCTCGTCCTCGAGGCATTCCCCCTCCTTTGGATCACCCGAGGTCCGGAAAACGTCCTCCGGAGAGCCCTTCGGACAACAGTCCCCCCTCTTCGGATGACGTTCTCTCCAGGGAATGCCACACGAAAGGGTCTTCGGACGACACGAACGAGAGGGAATGACGTCTGGAGGGAAGGGAAGCCTCGCGAAGGAGGCCTCGGGCGGCTCGGTCTCCCCTTCGGATCGCTCGAAGAGGAGGGATGGAACACGGCGGACGGGGAATGCGGGGCCGAAAGGTCTTCAGGTCTTGCGAAGACTCCTTCGGAGGACGCGAAATGGGGGGAACGCGGCACGAAATGCCCCGGTACGACCGCGAGATCGCCGATAGGACCGTGGGAGGAAAGAGTGCCAGCCGTCTCTGGATAAACTCGTCTTCTACTGAGTCTTTCCGACGGCCCAACAGCGAGCCCGGAGGTCGGAGTTTGTCCCTCTTATCATTCCAGAAGCACCTTAAAGAATAGGAGCCGTCCAGATCTGGTGACTGCGCGCAGGGTGCGCTCAGCGCCTCTTAACAGTCAGCTTCGAGAGGAGGACTCACGTGAAGAAATCTCTTGGGTTCGTGGTTATGCTCCTGTTCGGCACGTCTCACTTGTCCAGCGCGGATCCTGCCATCAAGCCAGGGATTGACGTTTTCGCGACACTTGGAGGTGGATTTACCCACTATGACTTCTCCAAGAATCCTATTCCTGCCGGATTCTTCTGCGACTCCTCTGCGACCTTCACTGGCCAGGTAGCCCTCAAGGGCCTTCCACTTGAGACCGCTACTCCGGGGCAGCTCCTGAATACGGACACCATCGTCGAGCGCTTGGACGAGGCGGTTTTCGACGCCAACGGCGTTGCCGAAACCCGCATTCAGTTCCGGGCGTTGTCGATGGTGAGCATCGCTCCCATCAAGAGCTCCTGCGGCGACTTTCACGTGTACATCACACTGGACGGCAAGCAGCCCATCACAAAGATGTGGATCCACCGCAGCGAAGCGGGCGGCGGAAAGTTCAGTGCGCCCCTCGCCGCGAATGTGCGCTTGACCTTCGTGCCCGTGCGAGGCACGAGCTCGCGCAGGCTCGAGCTCAAGGGAAGCGTCAGATTTCCCGGGAAACCCATCCCATGGGCCTTCCCTACCGGTAAGGCCTTGAATCAGATGACATCTGCCGTCGTCGACACCAATGGCGATCTGCGCCCGGATACACGGCTACCTGGCACTTCGAACTTCATGGCGGGGATTCCTCCTGAGGGGGTCCGCTCGATCCATGCGAAAGGGTTTGATTGCTACTGCACCTGCCATGATGCCGATGGCGAGCAGCACTGCACCATGGTAAGCTCGGGGAGCGGGTTTTGCGCTCCATCTGCTGATTGTTTTTGAATCTCAACCAATCAGCGGCCGGTAAGCATCGAATGCCGCGTCCCAGACCCGGGGCGCGGCGTTTGTGTGAGGTGGCCTCTAGGTCCCCGGGGACAGGTGTCACCCTCTTCTCGTTTCGGCACCGAGAGCTGCGGCGCCAATACCTGAGCCTATGGCTGCGGCGGCGTCCAGACCTGTCGCTGCTGAGCGAGCGCTGGACGGCCGATCTGCCGGAGCTTGAGCCGGCGCGATGGCGCAGCCGGAGGCAAGGATCGCGGCGGTGGAGATGCCGGATCCGGCGGTGCTCACCACCGCCGCGGCGGTGAGACGTCAGATCCGGCGGTGCTCCCCACCGCCGTGGCGGTGGTGGCGTCGGATTCGGCGGTACTCACCACCGCCGTGGCGGTGGGGACGTCGGATTCGGCGGTGCTCACCACCGCCGCAGCGGTGGAGACGTCGGACTCGGCGGTACTCACCACTGCCGTGGCGGTGGTGGCGTCGGACTCGGCGGTGCTCACCACCGCCGTGGCGGTGGTGACGTCGGACTCGGCGGTGCTCACCACCGCCAACGCCATCGAGAGCGTCAACGCCCGGCTCCCCGTGAATCGTGCTGAACCCCAGAGAACAGGTGCCACCCTTTTCGTCTCTTTGCCATAGAAGAGCCCCGACAACGATGGCTTATATCCTCTCCCTTGCGGATCGGGAGGGGACAGCCCGAAGGGCGGGCTTTGTCCAGCCTGGCGTTTCAACGCCAGGTACGCGGGCGGAGCAAATCCAAGCCCTGCCAGGGCGGCCGATTTTTCATTAATCGGCCACCCCTTCGGGGTCTTTCCTGCCGCCGCCCCGGAGGCCGCCCGGGAGCCCCCGGAAGCGGTTCGGCGCGTGCCGGCAGGGCTGATTTGCGCTACGGCTCCTGGCAGTTCACTCTCGGTGGCGGGCACGGGTTGGGCGGCGGCGGTGGCGGCGCCACGTAGATGGGGCGCGGGATGCCGCAGGTCCAGCCGGGAGGGTTGAGGATCCGGTTGTTCATCCGGTCGTTCGCCTCGCTCTGCGCGACGAGCTCGGTCGTAGCGGGTACCCACCACTCGCCGAACTGGGCCAGGTCGCACAGATACTCGATCTGAATCTGGTTCATCGAGTGCTGGTGGCCGCCCAGCGAGCCGTAGGAGTAGGAGTTGAGGTAGTGGAAGAACCAGTTGTCCGAGCAGGGGTCCGACCCGCAGTTGCTGCCCGGCCGGTTGGACTGGTGCTGCGAGTCGTACGTGATGTGGGTCGACTCGTGCAACATCGTCCCGGCCCGTTGGCCCGCGGTCCGACTGTTGAAGCTGGGGCACATCATCATCACGCGATCGGTCACGAACCAGCCCCAGATCGACTGGGCGAAGGCATCGTTCGAGTCTTCCGGCTCGTAGCGGAAGCCGTGATTGGCGCCCGAAGCCCAGTTGTAATAGTCGACGTCGCTGTGCCAGGGGCCGAGGGTCGAATCCTGCAATCCGTAGGTGATCAGGTAGGCCGAGTCCCACGACTTGGGAAAGGCCTGGGTGGGATCGGTCGAATCCCAGCCCCAGCCTCCACCCCACTCGCCCGACTGGAAGTTGAAATAGGGGCGGAACCAGTCGCGAAACGCCGGCCAGCCGTTGTGGAGGTTCCAGATCGTCTGTTCGTCCGTCTCGACGCTGTTGGGGCACACGGCGCGGGCTCCGGCCGGCAGGAGGCCGAAGGCGACGACCGCGATGAAAACGCTCGTCCGCAGCAGGGTCTTCGCTTCAGCTCTCATTTCTCACCCCCGTCGTGGTCTGCGCCGGCATCCGGCGGCGGCTGGGTCTGGGTCTGATGTCCCCACTTCTCCTGCCAGGCGCGCAGTTTCCGCGTGAATTCCTCGGCATTCTGTCCGCTCTGGAACCGCGGCCGTTCGACGTACGGGTGCAGCTCGGCGGGGAGCAACTTGTACAGCTCGGCGGCCGTCTCCGGACGATCGCCGTGGTTCCACATGTAGGCGTCGATCGCCGAGACCCGCACGTGCAGGGCCTCGTGTCTGGCGATCACCTCGCGCACCTCCGCGTCGGCCTCCGGCGTCGCCAGGAATGCCAGCCCCTGGACCGCCTTGACCTGGACCATCTCCTCCAGGTCGCGCGCGGTCAGCTTGTCCGCCTGCCCGCCGGCAGGGGGCAACGGAGCCCAGACCACTTCGCGCAGTTGCGCCAGGGCGTCGGACCGCTTCATCTCGCCGAGGATGCCGAGGACCACGAGCCGCTGCTCGAACGCCTCGGCCGGCAGTTGCCGATAGTGCCGCCCCATCGCCTCGACGGCGCCGGGCTGTTCGCGCAATTTCGCCACCACCTCCGCGACGACGGGCAGATCCCCCTTCGTCGCCTTGTAGATCTGCGGCAGCACATCGTAGAGCGCCAGCTCGACCTGGTCGGCCAAGGCTTTCGCCGGCAGATCGGCCACGGCCTGCCGCAGGCGGCCGGCCTCGAAACCCTGGCCGGCCGTCGTCTTGGAGCTCGAGCGCCGGTCTTCCCACTTCGGGGGAGCGGGCCGCAACAGCGGCGGTGTAATCTGGCCGGCCGAGGCGTCCTGCGGCGCCGGCGCAGCGAGCGCCCCCGCCGTCAGGAGCAGCGACAGCAGACCCAAACTCAGCAATATTTGTTTCTTCATGGGTCCTCCTTAGTCAATCCCACCAACGGGACTGACTCGGAGTCAACGATTCAACCCGGACGATCCCCTCACCGGGTGCGCCGAGGAGGGGTGAGCCTTTCCGTCATCGGGTCTTGATGCACGAATTGGTCTGGATCGACCACTCGTACTGGCAGGCATAGCCGTTGGTGCCGAGGAAAGGCGAGGGGGACCAGGCGCACTTGTCGTCGGGCTCCTCGCCGGTGGCGCTGTCCCACCAGCCGTTCACGGGGTCGACGGCGGCCTCACGGGTCTCGTGACAGAAGAAGTGCTCCTGGTTCTGCACGTCCGTCCAGCCCGAAACCTTGCAGCCGGAGCAGCTCGGATACGGTTGGATCGAATAGATCACCGTGCCGGCGGCGGCGCTGTAGTCGCCGTGATAGGCGCAGTACGACAGGCTCGGGCCGCCGCACGAGGTGCTCGAGCCGCTCGACGAGTAGGAGGTCTTCGGGATCACGACCTCGTAGATCGTGCTGGAGTCGAAGATGTTGCTGGCCAGGTACCGGTTGACCTCGGCATGGACGGTGGAGTCGGTCACGTTGACCGGCGGCGTCGAGGTGTCGAACCTGTCGGCGGTCCCCGAGCCGAGGTTCGTCGACAAAACCCCATACTGCTGGAGCACGGCCCACTCCGGACTGGTGCCGAACTGGTTGCGATCCGCCTGCAGGGTGCGGGCATACGCGTAATCCGGAGAGGCGGCGTTGTTGAAGCTCGGCCCCCAGAAGATGAAGACCGCCTTGGCATGGACGAGCACGCCACCGCCATGGTTCGCCATGACCTTGAGCGGCAGCGTCGGCCGCGGGCTGCCGATGGGCAGCGTGTAGATGACGTGGTCCGCGTCGGCGAAGGGCTTGTCCGCCCGCTTTTCCAGGGTGGCCGCGCCCGCGGAGACCGCCAACAGACCGCACGAAAGTGCCAATCCGCACTTCAAGCCTCTGACATCCATATTGAAGTCCTCCTGAAACTGAAGGGTGCGCGGGGCTCCCAAAACGGGGCCTCCCCTCAGCTCAGATCCACCTTGGCTCTGCCGGTGAGCCCTCATCACCCCGGCCCTCTTCTCCCGTCCCCTCCCACCTCCCACACCGGGAGAAGAGGGGGGCCCTGCGATGCGGCCACTCCTTGAGTCCTTGCGCTGCTTTTCTCCCCTCTCCCGGTGAGGGAGGGCGGGTGGGGGACGGGAGAGGGGCCGGGGGTGAGGGCTCGGGCGGGCGGCTCCGACGGACAAGGCCAATCTGACGAAGCAGGGGCTAAGCGGGAGTGGCCCTCAGCTCAGATCCAGCCCCGAGATCAGCGCTCCGAAACGGTCGGGGTCGACGTTTCCTCCGGAGAGGACGATCCCGACCTTCCGTCCCGCCGACTCCGGTACCTTGCCGTGGAGTAGGGCGGCGAAGGCGATCGAGCCGCCGGGCTCGACGACGATCTTCATCCGCGCGGCCAGCAGGGCCATGGCGCGGCGCATCTCCTCGTCGCTGGCGGTGAGGATCCCTTCCGTGAGGGCGGAGATGATCGCCAGCGTCCGCTCGGCCGGTCGGGTGGTCTGGAGGGCGTCGGCGATGGTGGCGGGGAGGGGGATGGTGACCGGGTGCCCGGCCGCGAGCGACCGCTTGACGTCGTCTCCGGTTTCGGGCTCCACCCCCCAGAGGCGGATCGTCGGGTTGAGCCCTTTCGCCGCCAGGGCGCAGCCGGAGAGGAGGCCGCCGCCGCCGCAAGGGGTGACGATCACGTCGAGGTCCGGCACCTCCTCCAGGAGCTCCAGCGCGAGGGTCCCCTGGCCGGCGATCACCGTGTCGTCGTCGAAGGGGGGCACCAGGGTGGCTCCCTGCTCCTCGACGATCTTGCGGGCGATCTCCTCCCGGCTCTCTCCGCCCAGCCGGTCGTAGAGGATCACCTCGGCGCCATAGCCGCGCGTGGCGGCGACCTTGAGGGCGGGAGCGTCCAATGGCATGACGATCGTGGCGCGAGCCCCGAGCTCCCGCGCCGCCAGCGCCACCGCCTGCGCGTGGTTCCCCGACGAGAACGCCACGACTCCCCGGGAGCGTTCCTCGGGAGACAGCAATGTCAGGCGCGAGAACGCCCCGCGGGCCTTGAAGGCGCCCACCCGCTGGAAGGTCTCGCACTTGAAGAAGACCCGCGCTCCCACGCGCTCGTCGATCGTCTGCGAGGTCAGCACCGGAGTGCGGTGGACGTGGGAACGGACGCGCTCGCGCGCGGCCTGGACGTCGGCGAGGGTGACCATGGCGTCAGCTTATCCCGAAGCCTTCGCCGGCCGGCCCATCCCCTGCAGCGAGCGGGCCTCGATGAAGATCCGCTGGATCTCGGGGTGCTGGCGCCGGATCTCCTCTTCCAGGCGCTGGATCGACTCGGTGATCTGGCCCGGGTGGAGCCCGGCGCGGAAGTCGATCTCCAGGTTCAGCAGCACCTCCTCGGGGCCGAGGTGCATGGTGAGGGGGTCCTTCGCGGACGCCACGGCGTGGTCGGAGCGGACGATCTCCCGGATGCTGTCGAGGATCTCGGGGCTCACGCTCTCGCCGAGCAGCAGGCGGCGGCTCTGCTGGACCAGGAAGGTGGCGACCGTCGCCAGGAGGAGGCCGATCACGATCGAGGCGACGCCGTCGGTGACGGGGGTCTTCCAGAGCTGCCCGAGGAAGATCCCGAGGAAGGCCACGACCAGTCCGATGAGCGCCGCGGAGTCCTCGAAGAAGAGGATGACGATCGACGGGTCCTTGCTGGTGCGCAGGGCCTTCCAGATCCCCTTCTCGCGGATCTTCGGGCGGAGCTGCCGCATGGCGAGGATCCAGGAGAACCCCTCGAAGAGGAAGGCGATGCCCAGCGACGCGTAGCTCCAGACGGGGCTCTCCAGCGGGTGGGGGTGGAGGAGGTGGGTGATCCCCTCGTAGACCGACAGGCCGCCGCCGACGCCGAACAGCAGCATCGCCACGATCAGGCTCCAGAAGTACTGCTCCATGCCGTGCCCGAAGGGGTGATCGGCGTCCGGGGGGCGCTGGCTCCGCTGGATCCCGAACAGGAGCAGGACCTGGTTGCCGGTGTCCACTACAGAGTGGATCCCCTCCGAGATCATCGCCGAGCTGCCGGTGAACCCCGCGGCCACGAACTTGGTGGCCGCGATGGCGAGGTTCGCGGCCAGCGCGCCGTAGATGGCTACAGGTTTCTCTTGGTGGGGCATGGCTTCACCGGACTTGCCGTCCTGTCCTGCAAGGGACAGGCCGCCGCTCGTGACTCAAAACGGCGGACGGCCCGGAGCCGAAGCCCCGGGCCGGTGGATCTCGCAGGGTGAAGCCTATTACAAGCGCGTCGACTACAGCGTGCCGACTACAGCGCGTCGAGGCCGGCGTGGGTGGCCGGCTCGTTCTGCAGCCGCCGCAGGATGCCGCCGACGAGCCGGAGGATCTCCAGCGTCGCCTGGTCGCGTTCCAGGGCGTCCTGCAGCAGGTGGAGGGCGGAGAAGGCCTCGCGCTCGGCGCCGAGCACCCGGAAGGTGGCAACCATGTCGGAAACCAGCCCGCGGACCTTGGCGGTGTGCCCCTCGCGCAGCCAGACGCCGGCGAGGTCGAGCGAGATCAGGGACGCCTGGAAAGCGAGGCCCGAGTCGTCGAGGTCCTGCCGGATCTGCTGGAAGGTCGCCTCGGCGGTGACCAGATCGCCCAGGCCGGCGGCGATCTCGCCCTCGAGGCGGTGGAGCTTCACGAGGTCGAGCCAGGCGGCGTGCTCGGCGTAGAGCGGCCGCATCCGCTGGAGCTGGCGCTGGGCGGCCTCGTACTCGCCGATCTCGACGCGGAAGAGCAGGATGTTGTGCAGCGTGTGGAAGACGAGCTTGGAATCCCGCGCGCGGTCGATCATCGGCAGGGCGCGCACGAGGAGCTGGAGCGCCTCCTCGGGCTTGCCGGCATAGCCGGTGTACAGCCCCTTGAAGATCAGCGTCCGGCCGACCTCGTGGGCGTCGCTGTGCCGGCGGTGGATGGCGTAGGCGATGTCGAGCATCCGGAACGCCTCGTTGAAGCGCCGCTGGTCGCAGTGCAGGGAGGCGTTCATGTCGGCGATCCGGGCGTAGAGCAGGGCGTCGCCCGTGCCCTGCTCGCGCAGGTCGAGGGCGCAGGCCATCGCCGCTTCCGCCTGCGGGAAGTCGTCGTTGATGCGGTGGGCGTTGGCCAGCTCGGCCCAGGCGCGGGCCTGCATGTCGATCCGCTGGCCATCGCCGTGGAGGGCCGGATCGAGCCGGTCGGCCGCCAAGCGGGCGAGATCCGCCAGTTGGAGCATCCCGGCGCGGTCGGAGTTGCGCAGCTCGCGGCTCTTCTCGAGCAGGAGCTCGCAGACACCCCACGAGACCGCGCCCTCGGGCAGGACCGGGGTCTCCGAACGGCGCAGGGCGCCGAGGATCTCCTCCACCCACGCCGCCGCGCTGCCGCGCTCGGCCGCCAGCGCCTGATCGCGCGCCAGGGCCTTGGTGAAGGCGGCGGAGATGGCGCAGTCGTACGCCTCCTCCTCCTGCGCCGAGAGCGCCCGCTCCGGCGCGGTGTCCGGGGTGAACATCGCCGTCGCCAGCGGCGACAGCTCGTCCTGGCAGTGCTCGCAGCCGCTCAGCAGATGGCTCACCGTGGCTTTCGCCTCGGTGGCCGGCAGGCGGCTGAGCAGGAAGCCCTCCAGGGTCTCGCGACGTGGATGATGTTCGCTCATCCGAATCTCCTAATAAAACAGTACGGCATCAGTGCAGCGGGTTCCGCAATTCTCTCACATCGACGCCGGGCGCAACCGTGCTCCTAGCCACCGCCGGCGAGCGAGTTGCCGTTGGGATCGATCCCCCAGCCGCGGTCGGTGGGCGCCGGCGTCGTCGTGGTGCTCTTGCCGGGGATCTTGGAGCTCCGCGCGCTCTCCTGGTGGTGCGCCACGGGGGCCGGCAGGCCGGCCACCAGCGACCACAGGTGGCTGATCCGGTCCAGGAGGTTCAGATTCGCGGCCGCCGCGGGCCGCGCTCCGGCGAACGACAGGGAAGTAACGATCGCCAGCGCAACAATTCCTCGGTGAACGATTTTCCGCTTCATGTCCTCTCCTTTTTGAGCCCCGTGATGCCGGTTCTCATCCCCGGTCAGCCTCGGTCCAATTCAAAAAATGAGCCCTTACAGCTACCAGTGTGCCCACGGGCGAAAAACGAGCCGCTTTCGCGCACTGGCTTGGCGGCAGGTGCTCACGCCGGGAGCACATAGGGCGCGATGACGAAGGAATGCCGGTCTGGAGGGAAGGGAGCCGCCCGCCCGAACCCTCACCCCTGGCCCCTCTCCCTTCCCCCTCCCGCCCTCCCTCACAGGGAGAGGGGAACCCCCGCCCCCTCCTGATCCAGGCTTTTCTCTTTGCTTTTGCTTTCTCCCTCTTCTCCCGGTGAGGGAGGGTGGGAGGGGACGGGAGAAGAGGGCCGGGGTGATGAGGGCCAACGCCAAAGCCAAGGTGAATCTGACACCGGCAAGAAGATCCTGCTACAGCTTCACCACCGCCGCCTTGCGGCGGAGCTGGAGCACCTTGACGTCCGGGTCGACCAGGACGCGCTCGGGCTGGAAGGCGCAGGGGATCTCGACGGTCCGCTCCTCGCCGGCGGCCAGGGTTACGGTCTGGCGGGCGTCGTGGTAGAGGGGATTCGGCTTGTTCTTGAGGAAGCGGTCGCCGCGGGCCGCCGCGACCTCGACCGCGACCTTGCCGGTGCCGGCGTTCTTCACCCGCACGCTCACCTTCCAGGCGTGGCCGCCGGGCGCCGCCACCGCGCGGGCGTCGCTCAGCCGGTACTCGGGCACGACCACCTGGTGAAACCACTGCTGCACGAAGGCGTCGTAGGCTTCCCGGTCGGGCGCGAAGGGGCGCATCGAGGCGGTGAAGTCCTGGAGCACGGGGTAGTCCGGACCGTTCCCCCAGTCGGCGATGAACTTCTTCAGGCCGGCGAGGTCGCGCTCCCGGCCGAGCTGCTGGTACAGCATCCAGAAGACCCAGCCCCCCTTGTCGTAGGTCACGGTGGTGTCGCCGTCGTGCGAGCCGTCGATCTTGACCAGGGGGCGCTCGGCGTCGGCGCGGCGGGTGTCGCCGTAGTTCTCCTCGATCCGTTTGAGGAACTCCATGCGCGCCTGCGGCCCCTTGATCTGGTCGGTGAGCAGGGCGGTCGAGAAGTGGGCCATCCCCTCGGAGAGGAGGTTCCCGCCCGGCCCCTTGCCGGGGGTGAGCAGGTTGCCCCACCACTGGTGCGCGCTCTCGTGGGCGGTGACCATGAAGACGGCGTCGGTCTTGACGTCGCTCTTGGTGAGGAAGCCGATCCCCTCCGAAAAGCTGATGTCGGTGGGGAACCCCTGGGCGTAGCTCGCCAGGTTGGGGAACTCGGAGAGCTTGAGCTCGCGCCAGGGGAACGGCTTGAACCACTCGGAGTACCAGCGGCGCGCCGCATCGAGGGCGACGATCATCTTGTCGACGTTGTAGCGATGGCCGGGGTAGTAGTAGATCGACGTGCCGTGCCCCGGGCGCACCGCCCAGTGGCCGCCGACGACGTTGAAGAAGCGGACGGGGTAGTCGCTTTGCCAGACCACGGTCCGCTGACCCCCCTGGACCCGGTCCTCCGTGCGGGTGCCGACCGAGTTGAAGGCGAAGCCGGCCGGGCCGGTGACGGCGATCCGCGTGGTGAACGGGTGGCCCGAGCCGAACGCCGCCTCGGTCTTCCCCTTGTAGAAGTCGTCGGGATAGACCCGCGGCTCGTACTGGTTCTCGCCCTTCTTGACCCCCACCTCCTCGACGTAGCCCACCACCGGCGCGAAGGAGGGGCTGAAGCTGGTCAGCACCACGCCCGAGGGGAGGATGAACTCCTGGTTGCCGCCGCCGTTCTTGGTGATCCCCTCCGGATAGGCCCCCTCGAGCTGGAAGCCGACGCGGACGCGCGCGGCCGGGGCGAGCGGGGCCGGCGGCGTGAAGACGTAGAGGCCCGAGCGGTTCTCCGGCTTGTAGGGCTTGCCGTCCAGGGTCCAGCTCACTTTCTTCCAGTGGGTGCCGCCGGTGAGGGCGAAGCGCGCGAGCGGGGCGTCGTGGCCGTTGATCAGCTCGTAGCTGCCGTGGTCGGAGAGCCACCGGCGGGCGGGATCGATCCTGAGGTCGAGCGCGACGTCGGAGATGTCCGGCTGCGGCACATCCCGCCAGGTGGCGAGGTTCTGCTTCCAGTAGTCCCGCTCCTTCTTCTCGATCCCCTTGCCCTGGAAGCCGTCGTCGACGGCCACCATCAGGGCGGCGCCGGCGGCCAGCGGCAGCAGGGCGAAGGGGGAGAGGCGCACGATCCGGCGCCAGAGCGGCGCCGGCTGGAGGCGGTGGATGGTGCCGATAGCGTCCGGCTGCCGGCGGGCGAAGGCCTGGACGGCCACGGCGGTGAACAGGCCGGCAAGCCCGAGGACCATCAGCCGGTTGAGCACGATGGCCTTGCGGTCGAGCTCGAAGAGCCCCATGTCGCTCCAGCGCAGCGCGCTCCACATCCACCAGTTCCCCACCCAGTTCATGGTGCCGGTGAACTGGAAGTAGAAGGTGACGAACATCACGCCGAGGCCGGCGCCGTAGGTGACGTAGCGCTGGCCGAAGATCGACTGCACGGCGAGGATGAAGCAGGTCCAGGCGAGCAGGGTGGGGACCAGCAGCAGCCCCCAGACGAGCAGGAAGGGGAGCGGATTGGGCGCCAGCTTCCCCTGGATCAGGATGGCGATGGCGCAGCCGACGTAGGTCGCCAGCGCCATCAGCATTCCGATGGCGCTGTTGGCGAGCGCCTTGCCGAAGAGCAGGGCGCCGGTGCGCGACGGGGTGGTGTAGGAGAGCGGGGCGAGGCCGGTGGCCCGCTCGCGCTCCAGCGACTCGGCGGTGTAGAACATCAGCAACAGGCCGAGGAGCACCGAGAGCACGTTCATTGCCCGCACCGCGGCCTGGCCGGGAGTGATCAGCAGCTCGGTCTGGAAGGGGCCGAGGGCGAGCAGGCTGGAGCCCATCGTCTGCAGCAGGATCAGGGCGCCGAACAGGTAGACGCCCGGGGAGGCGAGGAGGCTCCGCAGCTCGGTGCCGGCGATGATGCGGGTGGCGGCGAGGAAGCCGATCTCCCCCGAGGCCGTCCGCAACTCGGCCAGCGGCCGCGGTGCGGCCAGAGCGCGCGGCTCGGTCCCTTCCTCCACCGCCCGCCCCTTGAGCTTGAGACGGCCGCCGCCGGTCGCCCCCTGGAGGTGGGCGGCCAGGTGGCGCTGCGCCAGCGCGACGGCCAGCAGCCCGAGGCCGAGAAAGGCCAGCCGCGAGAGCACGAACGGCGCGTCGAGGCCGATGCGGGCCTTGTTGTAGAAGTCCGCGCCGCGGTCGAGCTTGAGCCAGGTCTCGTTGAGCCAGCGGAAGCCCGAGGGGTCGATCAGCATCAGCGCGCGGTTGATCCGCGGGTCGAGCCAGGTCGGCGCCCAGTCCCAGAGGAAGAAGCCGCAGAAGACGAGCAGGGCGATCGGGAAGAGGAAGACGGTGATCGGCCGCCGCCAGCGCTCGCCGAGGAAGAAGGAGACGCCGAGATAGAAGACCAGCGTCGGCAGCGCGAAGACCAGCGCCGGCCGCAGGTAGTTCATCAGGTGGAGCGGCCCGCGGATCTCCACCGCCGCCGGATTGGGCACCCCGTGGTTGAAGAACACCACCAGGAGCAGGTGGATCGCCAGGGCGCCCAGGAAGCCGGTGAGGATGGCCAGGAACTTCCCCCAGACGTACTCGGACGGCTTGAGCGGCGTCGACAGGAGCATGTCGCTGATCTTCGCCTCGTCGTCGGAGACGATGGCCATCCCCGCCGCGATCGAGCTGAAGAAGCTGTAGAGCATCGCCATCAGGATCGCCAGCACGGGGGCGAAGCTGAACTCCGAGGTGACCCAGGCCTTGGTGCCGCCGACGGAGGAGTCGCCGGTGCCGATCTGCACATGGCCGCCCGACATCCCCCAGCTCATCAGGCCGAGCAGGAAGACCAGGAACCAGAAGAGCGGGCGCCGGACGGTGCGGGAGAGCTCCTCGGCGAAGACGACGCGGGTGCGGGTGAAGCTCACGGGGCTCCTTCCGCGACCAGCACGGGCAGCTCGCGGGGAGGGCCCTGGGGAGCCGGCGCGCCGTCCTGCATCAGCAGCAAATAGGCGTCCTCCAGGTTGGCCTGCGCCGGCTCGAAGCCTGCCAGAGGGGTGCCGTCCGGCTGGTAGACCCGCACCCGGTTCTTCCCCTCGACCAGCACCGACTGGATGATCTGCAGGCCGCGCCCCTGGATCTCGTCCATCTGCTCCTTGCCCAGCCGCCCCTCGAAGACCTTGCCGTCGATCGCCTGCCGCGCCTCGGTCGGCGAGGTCTGCGCCACCAGGCGCCCCTTGCGGATCACCGCGAAGCGGGGGCAGAGCACGGCGACGTCCTCGACGATGTGGGTGGAGAGCAGCACGATGCGGTCGGCGGCGAGCTCGGCGAGGATGCGGTAGAAGCGGAGCCGCTCCTCGGGGTCGAGGCCGGCGGTCGGCTCGTCGACGATGATCAGCCGCGGATCGCCGGCGATCGCCTGGGCGATGCCGAGCCGCTGGCGCATGCCCCCCGAGTAGGTCTTCACCCGCCGCTTGGCCGCCGAGGAGAGGTTGACCCGCTCCAGCAGCTCGGCCACCAGCTTCTTGAGGCCCCCCGGCGCCTCCACCCCCTTGAGCTGCAGGAGGTAGGTGAGCATCTTCTCGCCGGTCAGGTGGGGATAGAAGCCGAACTCCTGCGGCAGGTAGCCGAGCCGCCGGCGGATCAGCTCGGGATTGGCGAGCACGTCCTCGCCGTCGAGCGCCACCTGCCCCGAGGTCGCCTCGAGGAGCCCGGCGAGGATCTTCATCAGGGTCGACTTGCCGGCGCCGTTGGGGCCGAGCAGGCCGAACATGCCGGGGGGCACGTCGAGGTTGATCCCCTGGAGCGCGGTCACGGGGCCGGGATATACCTTCACGAGGTCGCGGATCGTCAGCATGGCGTCTCCTTGGCAAGGCGGGGCGAGGGCCCCATCCTGGCGCTATACGGGAAAAGAGGCGGGAAAGTTCCGGCACCGCGGGCGCTGAGGTATCCTTTTCCGTCCGATCCTGGAGGACCCGACGATGAAACCGAGCCGACGCGCCATCCCATTCCTGGCCATCCCCTTCCTGATGACCGCTCTCCTCGCCGGGAGCGCCCCACGTGCTGTCGCCGGCGCCGGCGCCAAGGCTCCCGCCGCGGCCGCCGTCCAGCCCGACCCTGCCGCCTATCAAAAAGAGGTCGAAACCTGGCGCCAGCACCGGCTGGAGGGGCTCAAGCGCGAGGACGGCTGGCTCACCCTGGTCGGCCTCTATTGGCTGAAGCCGGGCGAGAACCGCCTCGGCAGCGATCCGGGCAACCCCGTCATCCTGCCGGAAGGGAAGGCCCCGGCCCTCGCCGGCGTGCTGACCCGCGAGGGGAACGCCGTCCGCCTCACCGTCCAGCCCGGAGTCCCCCTCACCGCCGACGGCAAGCCGGTGACCCCCGGGCAGAAGCTGGAGACGGACATCAAGGGGAAGCCCACGAAGCTGGAGCTCGGCTCGCTCAGCTTCTACCTCATCCAGCGCGGCGACCGCCTGGGGGTGCGGATCAAGGACAAGACGAGCCCGATGCGCGCCGGCTTCAAGGGGATCGACGAGTTCCCGATCCGCCCGGAATGGCGTGTCGTCGCCCGCTTCGAGCCCTACAAGGACAAGAAGATCCCGATCGCCAACATCATCGGCCAGGTCGAGGACAACCCGTCGCCGGGCGCCGTGGTCTTCGACTGGCAGGGGAAGACCTACCGCATCGACGCCCTCGAAGGGGGGCCGGACGGCAGCCTCTTCCTGGTCTTCGGCGACCGCACCAACGGCACCGAGACCTACGGCGCCGGCCGCTTCCTCGACACCGATCCGCCGAAGGACGGCAAGGTGGTGGTGGATTTCAACACCGCCTACAACCCCCCCTGCGCCTTCACCGCCTTCGCCACCTGCCCGCTGCCGCCGGCCGAGAACAAGCTGGCGATCAAGGTCGAGGCGGGGGAGAAGAAGTTCGGCGGCCACTGAGGCTTGGCGCACCGCTCCATGTCCCGCAGGGAAGGAGGGTTCTGTCTTGAGCCAGTCGATCTTGAGCCAATCGGTCGCGCGCGAGGGCAGCCGCCCCGTCGTCCTCAGCGATCGCCAGGGATTCGACCGCCGCTGGTTCGCGCACGGCTTGCGAGCGGTGTACGTCCCGACCCATCCCGACCAGGTGGCCGACTGCCTGACGGCCGCCGTCAAGGCCCACGGCAGAGACGTGAGGGTCACCTCGGGCCGGCACTGCTACGAGGATTTCGTCTACAACAGCGACACCCGGGCGATCATCGACATGTCCGCCTTGAGCCAGGCCGGGTTCGATCCGGCGCGCAACGCCTTCTTCGTCGATGCCGGATGTGAAAACTGGACCGCGTACCGCACGCTGTTGAATGGTTTCAACAAGACCCTGCCCGCCGGGAGCTGCTATTCGGTCGGAGCGGGTGGCCATATCACCGGCGGCGGGTACGGATTGCTGTCGCGCATGCACGGCCTGACCGTGGATCACCTGAGCGCCGTGGACATCGTGACCTGGGACGCCAGGGCCGGCCAAGCGCAACTGCGCCACGTGTCCGCCGGGAGCGCGGCGAGCGACGAGCGGGACCTGTTCTGGGCCCTGTGCGGCGCCGGGTGCGGCAACTTCGGCGTCATCGCGCGCTACTACTTCGCCCAACTACCCGACGCGCCGGATCACGCCACCCTCCGTACGCTGGCCTGGAACTGGTCCGACCTCGACCGGAACCGCTTTGCCGGGCTGCTGGCCGCCTACGCCGAGCACGTCGTGGAGATGCCCGAGACCGACTTCACCCTCTTGAAACTGAACCACGTCTCGAACGGCCAGATCGGCCTGGTCCACCAGTTGGTGTCCGCCCCCGGCGTCGATGTCCGCGACCATCGTGAGCGGGCGGAGCGGAGCCTTCAGCGAGCCAAGGCGCGTTTCGATCAGATCGTCCCGAGCGTGCCGCTCCAGAAGCCGCTCGGCGGACACCCCGGCTACATGAACACTCTGCCGGCCAGCGACGCGGCGCAACACGTCACGTACCTCGAGGCGCTGCAAACGCTGAACGGTTCCGGACCGAATCAATTCGGTAAATACAAGTCGGCCTACCTGAAGAAGCCTTTCCCGTCGAATCAGGTCGACGCCATCTACAAGTGGTTGAACATCACGCCGGCCGGCCTTCCCGCGAACGACATGAGCCAATCCTTGCTACAGGTGGACAGCTACGGCGGCGCGATCAACCGGCGGAGCCCGGAGTCGACGGCCGTGCCGCAGCGCAGCTCCATCCTGAAGCTCCAGTATCAGACCTACTGGCTGAACGCCGCGGAGCCGGGCCAGAGCCACCAGCAGCCTTACCAGGCGCAAGCCGAGGCGCACCTGCAATGGATCAACGACTTCTACCGTGAAGTCTATGCCGAATACGGCGGCACCCCCGACCCGGCCAAGGACAGCACCGGCACGGTCGACGGCGCCTACTACAACTATCCCGACACGGTGCTGGGCAGCCACGAGCGCGGTGACGTCGATCACGCGCTCTGGCTCTATTTCCTGGATAACTTTCGACGGAATCCGCGCAATCTGGTCAAGGTCAAGGAACGCTGGGATCCGGACGACTTTTTTCATCACGCGCAGTCGATTCCGGTGCGGTGATCGTTTCTGGGGGAAGATTCGGGGGCTTCAGTTCGGCTCGTCAAGGACCGCGGTGACCGAAGCGGCAACGGCGGCCTTCTCCAGCCAGCGCTCCAGCCGCTCCGGATCCTTCTGGGCCAGGATGCGCTCGCGGTCGGCGTCCTTCACCGCAAGGCCGCGGGCTCGAAGCACGGTCAGCACTGCGTGCGCCGCCTCCTCGGTGCGCCCCTCGGTGCGTCCCTGAGTGAGCCCCTGGGCGACGTACTTCTTCGCGAAATCGCTCTGGTATTCGTAGCCCTTCATCATTCCCTCCAGCGTGCGGCGAGCCGCGTCATTCAAGGAATTGTACACGAGATCGAAGTAGAGCTTGGCCCTGTCCTCGTCGAGCCCTTGGATCGCGGGCAGCACCGTGGCGGCGATCGTCGCTCCCTGCTCCGTATTGCCGTACGCCAGCGCGGAAAGCACCCCGAACTCGGGCCGGCGGGCCGCCTCCTCAAGGTCTGTCACGACCGGAACGGCCGTGCGGCGCAGCACCGGCGGGCGCAGGGTGAAACCGGGGACGCCGATCTCGATCGGCTCGGCGCACCAGTTGGCGACGGCCGGATCGGGCGCGACGATGAGGAGGCCCGCCGGGCAACCGTGGATTGCACGCGAGACCGTCACATAGGCCGGCCAGCTAAAGCGCTTTCTGGGATCGACCGCCAGTTGGACCTCGACAACGATCATCCGGACGGGGATGTCGTGGTCGAGAAGGACGACGACGACGTCGGCCCGATATTCGGCGGGCTGGATCTCGGTCAAGTCGGCCGAGGCGAGACGGGCCTCGCTATAGGGAGGAAGCGAGACGCCCAGCACTTCAGACAGGATTTCGGCGGCAAGCGATGGGCGATTCTTGAAGAGGTCCACGAGGACCTCGTGAGCCATCGAAGGCATGGCGACGCGGTTCCTTTCCTGAAACCGCGACAAGATATCACCTCTCCGCGTCAGGAGCAGCGCGAGGAGCGCGAGAGAGGTTGCGGTCCGCGGGCTCAGCGCTGGACCGCGGTCAGGACCGAGATCTCGGCGAACGCCGGGAGCAGTGAGACGAAGCGTCCATGCTCGTGCTCACCGGCGACGTGCTCGATCTCCTCTTCGCCGCGGGGAAGATCGAGCGGCCAGTCGATCTCCAGCCAGTTGACTCCGCTCCGCACCAGGTTGCCGGGTGCGCTGAAGTGGAAGGTGCTCCACTCCGGGGCAAGGGAGAGGCGGGTCACGGGAGTGCCGTTGATCCGTACTTCGCACTCGCCGGGACCGTCCGCTCCCGTCCGCCGGCAGTTGAGCTCGAAGGCCACTTCGCCTGGAAACCGGGAAACCCAGGGGTAGCGCGAAGTGGGAGAGTAGGCGCGCCGGACATAGGGGGACGACTCGAGCCAGTCGGGATCCCGCAAGGATACGCGATAGTAAGGATCGAGCAGATCGCGCGGGCGGTCCGTCAAGCCTCTCTCGTCCTTGCGCAGCTCGTCGAGAAACGTGAGGGAGGGCAGACCGTTCGTTTCCAAGGCGTCCGCGATGGCCGGCAGGAGCACCGCTTCGAAGAGCTTGGGGCTGAGCAAAATATAGCGTTGTAAGAAAGGTGGCACTCTCGGGGCGAGCCTCTCGAAGGCCGCGCTGGCCCAGGTGGGCGCGCGCCGCGTCCGGACCTCCAGGAACTCCCGCATCGCCGGCGCGATGGCGGGCGATCGCCGTAGCGCCTCCTGGCAGAGATAGGAGACGAACGCGGCCGGCTGCCCCTCGTGGGAAGACTGAAGCGCTGCCGCGAAATGAGCCGTCGCCTCAATCTCGGGCGAAGGCGGAGGGATCTCGTCGACCAGGCTCTCGATTCCGGGGTGCGTGCGGCCGGGGTCGAGCAGGTCCGCCACCCGCAGCGCCGTCGCGGCCATCGCCACGCGGATCCCCTCCGCGGAGAGGTGGCAGTAGTCCAGGAACAGGCGCCCCCCGGGCAGCTCGCCCCCTTGCCACGCGGCGAAGCAGGACGGCAGATCGACCACGGAGATCCTGCCGGGAAGCGCGCAATCCCGGAGGGCCTGCTGGATCACGGAGACCGTCCTGGGGGTCTGTTGAGTCAGGTCCCACAGGTGGGCGTCCCGCGCCTTTTCGAGGGCTGTGCGGGCGGCGGTCAGGTCTCCCGCGGCGCGCGCGCAGTCGGCGAGGACGATCCAGCCAGAGGCCGCGGTGCCGCCGTCCAGGTCCACCATCTCGCGCGCCAAGGCCGCCGCTTCGTCGCGGCGTTGCGAGGCGAGTGCCGCGAGGGCTGCCGCCTGGCATTCCAGCCATCGCCGGTTGCGGCCGGGTGGAAGCCAGGGCGCGTCCGCTTTGCCGTCGAAGCGCCAGTCCAGGAGATTGATCTCGGGGACCACCAGGACGACGGGCAGGCGCGCGGACAGCTCCTCGAGTTGCCGCCGCAGAGTGGCGACGAACGTTGCGAGACGCTGCTCGCGCCGCGCCTTGAGGCCGGCGGCTCCCCCCTCGCGGAGGGCGGCCGCCTCGAGGATGCGGTCCCGCGGGTCGGCCAGCAGCCAGTTGTTGCCCGCGAAGACGACCAGGACATCGGGATCGAGGGCGGGAGCCGTGCCGAGCAAAGCCGTCAGTTGCGGGCCGGTGAGGTCGGTCTTCGCCAGATCGACGATCTCGACCGGCTGTCCCAGGACCGCCGGCACGGCGGCCGCGAGCGCGCTCGCCGGATTGAAGTCCGGATCGTAAAGGAAGCCGCGGGCCACCGATTCACCCAGCAGCAGCAGGCGTTTCCGTTCTCCCTTGGGGGGGATGAGCGGGACGTCCGCCCAGAGGCGCCATTGATCCCGCAGCACCTCCGCGCGCCGGTACCCCTCCGGGCTCTCCTCCCAGATCCCGACGAGCCCCGGCCGGGCGCTGGGGGATCTCCTGTCCGGCGGGCTGAGGAGTCCCAGGCGTTCCATGAGCAGGACCGCGCTCTCGCCGCCGCTCAGCAGCCGGGCCGTCTCATCCGCCAGCGATTTCAAGAGCTGATCCTGGGGCGAACGCATTCCTCTTCCTCGCTTGAGAATCCGGGCCTACAGAAACGTGTAGACCTTGAAACCGACCCGGGACGCCGCGGGCCGGCTCGCCGCGACGAGCTCGCTCCAGGCCGCTGGAATGGACTCGCGGTCGATGATGAAGTCTTCGAGGACCAGGGCGTCGATGCGCGAGCGGGCGAAACAGAGCAGCGCGTCCTCCGGGGTGCAGACGATGGGATCGCCGCGCATGTTGAAGGACGTGTTGAGCAGGATCGGGCAGCCGGTGCGATCGGCGAAGCGCGCCAGGAGAGCGGCGAAGCGCGGGCTCGACTCCGGATCGACCGTCTGCAGGCGGGCCGAGCGGTCGACGTGGGTGATCGCCGGCAGATCGAAAGGAGAGGTGACCTGGCAGGTCTCCAGCATGAAGGGGGAGGGGTGGTCGATCGCGAAGTGCTCGCTCGCCCGGTCGCCGAGCACGGCCGGGGCGAAGGGGCGGAAACCCTCGCGCATCTTCACCAGCGCGTTGATCCGGTCGCGCATCTCCCCGTCCCGCGGGTCCGCCAGGATCGACCGCGCGCCGAGCGCCCGCGGACCGAACTCCATGCGCCCCTGGAACCAGCCCACGACCTTGCCCGCCGCCAGCCGGTCGACGGTCGCCTCCAGCAACGCCTCGGGCCTGCCCCGATAGTCGAGGGCGTGGAGCGAGGTGCCGGCGAGCAGGCCCGCGATGTCGTCGACGGGAGACGCGGGCCCCCAGTACATGTGGGTGAGCCGGCGCTGCGCGGGGCGCTCGCCGGTCAGGCGCACATGGGCCAGGGCGGCGGCTCCCAGGCACCCTCCCGCGTCGCTGGCCGCCGGCTGCACGAACAGCTCGGAGAACGGCCCGTCGCGGAGGATCCGGCTGTTGGCCACACAGTTGAGTGCCACTCCCCCCGCCATGCAGAGATTGCGGCTGGGGACTTGGGCCTGGAGGTACGTCACCTCGTCGAGGAGGATCTCCTCGAGCACCCACTGGATGCTCCGGGCGACGTCCTGATGGAAGCCGAGGAGCTCGGACTCGGGTGGCCGGGGGGGCGCTCCGAAGAGCTCGACCAGGCGATCCGAGTACATCCGGTCGCGCCGCAGGAAATCGAAGTACTCGAGGTTGAGATCGTATTGGCCGCCCTCTCCCCTCGTCACCAGCTTGCGCACCTGGTCGACGTAGCGTGGCTTGCCGTACGGAGCGAGCCCCATCACCTTGTACTCGCCGTCGTTGACCTCGAAGCCCAGATAGGAGGTCAGGGCGCTGTAGAGCAGGCCCAGCGAGCTCGGAAAGTGGACCTCCTCCAGGATTTCGACGGCGGCGCCGGCGCCCCTGCCGAAGGTGGTCGTCGCCCATTCGCCCACGCCGTCCACGGTCAGCACCGCGGCCTCTTCGAATCCCGAGTAGAAGAAGCTGCTGGCGGCATGGGACTGGTGATGCTCGAAGATTTCCAATCGGCCGGCATAGCCGAGGGTGCTCCGGATCTCCCGCTCGACCCGGCCCACATGGTCGGGCAGACGGTTCAGGAATCTGCGGCGGATGGCGTCGGAAGCTTCCGGGTGCAGAGCCATCCAGATCTGCCGGGAGAGCTTCTTCACCGGACTTTCGTAATAGGCGACGCAGTCGACGTCGGAGAGTGTGACGCCACCCTGCTCGAGACAGAATCGGAAAGCCCGCCAGGGCAGGCGCGGATCGTGTTTGACCCGGGAGAACCGCTCCTCCTCCGCCGCGGCGATCAGCTCGCCGTCGCGAAGCAGGCAGCACGCTGCATCATGGTAATGCGCTGAAATCCCGAGGATGTTCAAAGCCATAGGCGAGGAAAGATACTACAGGGCCAGAAAGCGATCGACCGGCGCGGGCAGCCCGCGCCGGTCGATGCGGATCCGAACTGTCGAGCTCTAGCAGATGCAGTTGTTGTTGCCGTCGGCAACCGACTGCTGGTCCTCGAAGGCGCCGCCGGAAGCCTCGTCGAGGCTCTGATCGTCGAGCTCGGTGACCTCGGGCTCGGTGTTGGTCTTGACGTTCTCTTCGTCTTTCCGGATCTGATCCGCCATTTTCTTCTCCTTCAGGGACAGACGGTTACGGGTTGCGGCAAGTCCCGAACTATTCAGGAAGCTGCCGGGGACGATTCAAGTTTGAGGGGAACCTTGCGTCCTGTTTCGAGGATCTCGCTCGTTTCCCTCAACGCTTGTTTCAGGTTGAGCCGGACCGGGCCGCAGGGAGAGCGGTGCTCTTCCATGCGGACGAGGGGACAGTGCAGCCCCTGGCAGGCCGGGAGGACGACGCACTTCTTGCACTTGGAGTCGCTTTCGAACGCGGGCTCGGTCCACAGCGCCAGCTTGTCGCGATCGAGCTCCATATTCCCCTGCTCGGTGAGGCGGCCCACGACGTTCGAGTCGTCTTTATCGAGAGCCACCGTACACTTCATCAACTTTCCGCTGGCGCCGACGATGAAGTTGAAGGGGCGCGCGGCATAGCACGCGTCAGTGCCGAAGCCGCTGACTTCCTTGAGACCCTTGCCGATACCGATACCGCGTTTGCGGGCTTCCTTCTTCAAGTCGAAGCGGATCTGGGCCGCCTCGTCGGGGCCGCAGACGTCGAGCTGTTCGTCGTTGTCCCCTCCCCAGCGGCCGACGCCGTGGAAACGCATCTGGAAGCGGGGATCATCGCCGAGCTCCCGTTTGATGATGTCCATGAAATCGGTCATGTGGGGGTGATTTTTCTTGTCGAAGTTCACCCGCAGCACGACCTCGTAGTCTTCCGTCCGCTGGCTGAGGGCTTTCAGGTTCTCGATGATCGTCCAGAAGCTCCCCCGGCCGTCCCGCAACGGGCGGCTGCAGTCGTGGTCTTCGGGGCGCCCGTCGAGCGTGATCTGGAACCGGCGCACCTGCCAGGCGAGCAGCTTCTCCGCGACCTCGGGGGTCAGGAGATACCCGTTGGTCGTCATGTTGCTGCTGAACTTCACCGAGTTTTCTTCACAGATCTTGATGAAGAACGGAGCCAGATCCTCGATCGCCTGGAAGCCATAGAGCGGCTCGCCGCCAAACCAGTTGATCGAAAGCTGGCGCAGATTCCTGATCCGCTTTTCGACGAGCTTCTTGACGCCTGCGCGCACGGCCGGCTGCATGGTGCCGCGGGCGAAATCCTCGTAGCAATAGGTACAGCGGAAGTTGCAGTCCTCGGAGGCCAGGAGGATCAGTTGCAGCACGTCGGTGCGGTAGTGCTGCTGGCCGAAGGCGAGCTGGATTTTCCGGAACTCGTCGGTGCCGGCCTTGATCATGAAGCCCCGGTCCACCAGGTACTTGAGCATTCCCTCGAAATTGCCCTCGGTCCCGGGCCTGCGAAGGAGCTCCTTGACGGCGGCGGTCTGCTCGGGCTCGAAAATGCTCATCGCGCCGTTGAAGGTGTTCCAGACGATGAGGCGGCCGTCGTCGGTGGTCGCCCGGACGGTGTAGCGGGAGGGGACCCACTTCTGGTTTGGGCGGGCTCCGAGGATCTCATCCCGAGCCGGATTCAGGTCGTGAGGGGACTGCTGCAGAATGTTCAGAGGCAAGAAGACCCTCCTCTCTCCGCTTCGAGAGTCGAGCCCCACCCTCCGGGGGTAGGGCTTCCTATCTACTATGGTACGTGCAAGGGCTAAAGCGGGACAAAACCTGGGCGATCAGTTCTGCCCGGCGGGCGGCGGCGGGTCCGCCTCCTCGGAGGAGGGCCTGCGCGCGGTCTCGACGAGCGCCTTCAGGATCGGCCACATCTCCCTGTAAGGACAGAGCGCACCCTTGATGCTCCTGCCCAGGGCCGCCGAGAAGCCGATCCCCGCGGGGAGGATGCTGGCGCCGTAGCCCTTGAGCCGCTCGAAGTTGGCGCGGACCGCCGGGTGATCCCACATCTCCGGCGCCATGGCGGGGGCGAAGGCGACGGGACCGGTGTAGCAGAGGTAGCAGTTGGTCACCAGCGTGTCGGCGATCCCCGCCGCGCACTTGGCCAGGGTGGTCGCGCTGGCCGGGGCGATGAGGTAGAGGTCGATCTCCTTCACCAGGGAGGGCGGGGAGATCATCTGCCCCGAATCCGTCCAGGGATCGACCCGCACGGGCACGCTGGTGAGAGCCTCGAGGGCGCGCGGGCTGACGAAACGGGCGGCCGTGGGAGTCATCAGGATCCTGAGCTCCTCGACCTCCTTCTGCCCCAGGAGACTGGCCAGGTAGGAGTGGATCCCCAGGACGCCGATGGAGCCTGTGATGCCGACCAGGATCCTCATCGCCCCAGCCTCCCGTCCAGGGACCACGGGAACAGGCCGGCGAAGGCCGGGGCGATCAGGGCTGGGCGGGAGACGGCGGTGCGCCGGGGCATGGGAGGCTCCTTTCGAGGTCTTTCCAGGATTTGGTGATGGTAATATAACTCGCCCCAAAAGACCGGGACCCTGGGCTTGGCGTTCGGGACCTATCAGGATTTTTTCAGGGAGGACATGGAGTGGACCGGACTCAACTCCTGAGCGAGGCTGCCGCGATCGCCGATCAGCTCCGTGCCCACAGCGTCCGGACTCGGGATGACAAGGTGATCTGGCGGGGGCCGATGGGTTACGACACGGAGCTCACACCGCTGCGGATCGCCAAGCTCGGGCCCTATCTGGGCGATGGCTCGGTGGGCATCGCGCTGTTTCTTGCCGCCTTTGAACGCGTGTGCGGTGGAGGTGAATGCGGAAGCCTGGCTCTGCGCGTCCTGGAGCCCCTCCGTCAAGAGCTTGCGGAGCTGATGGCGGATGCGGAAAAAGCGCAACATTTCAGGATGCCCATCGGCGGCCTCATCGGCGTGGGCTCCTTGATCTACGGCTTCGCCAAGGTGGGAGAGCTTCTCGATGAAACGGAGCTTTTGCGGGAAGCGCACCGGCTTTCGGTCCTGATCAATCAGGAACGGATCGACGATGACCGGTCGCTCCGAGTCCAGAAAGGGAGCGCGGGAGCGATCCTGGCTCTCCTGGCTCTCGGAAATAAGGTTTCCGTGCCGAACCAGGAAGGCAGAGCGCCGCTGGAAGCCGCTCTCGCCTGTGCCCGGCACCTGCTGAAAACTCGTGTTTCGTTCGACGGCCGTCCGCCGGCGTGGCCTCTGGCTCCCGGCAAGCCTCCCCTGGCGGGTTTCAGCTATGGCGCCGCGGGGATCAGTCATGCGCTCCTGCGCCTCCACGAGATCGCCGGCGACCAGGATCTCTGGGACGCCGCGCAAGAGGGGCTCTCCTTCGTGCGCAGCCTGTACTCTCCGGAGCGGGGGAGCTGGAGGGACGTTCACGTGCTCTTTCAGTCCCGGTATGGCCTGCGGCGGGGCACGTGGAGTGACTGGTGGGTCTCCGGGGAGGAAAGCGATCTGATCGAGCTCCGTCCCCCCTCTTCCGCTCAGGACGAGTTTCCTGAACCGTGGTGTCATGGCGCCGTCGGTATCGTCCTGGGCCGGATCGGTTCCCTGCGCGTTTGCGATACGCCGGAGGCGCGGGAGGAGATCGACCGGACCTTACGCAGGGTGCGGGCCCATGCCCTGAATAGGGAGGAGCTGGCGGGGTCGGACGACCTCTGCACGGGCCACACGGGGTTGATCGAGCTGCTGCTGACGGCCTCTCAGCGCCTGGGGGACGCGCAATCCCTGGAGGCGGCCTTCGCTCTCATGGACCGCGTTTGCCGACGGCAGCGCTCCCGGGGGAGGTATGAGCTCTCGGTGGCGGCGGGGAGGGAGGTCTTTGCCCCGTCCCTGATTCAGGGCGTCGCGGGCGTCGGCTATACGCTGCTCCGCCTCGCGGCGCCGGAAACCGTGCCCTGCCTGTTGCTGTTCGAGTGATGCCCGGCCGGCGCCCTACCGCCCCTGCCGCAGGATCGGGTACGGATTGATCGGGTCACCCTGCCACCACTTCTTGTCCGCGTGGAGGCGGGTGATCTCGAAGTGGAGGTGGGGGGCGTCCGGCGAGGCGTCGCCGGTCGAGCCCACGTAGGCGATCACCTGGCCGCGCGCCACCTGGTCCCCCTCCTTGAGCCCCGGGGCGTAGTGGTCGAGGTGGGCGTAGTAGTAGCAGTAGGTCTCCCCGGGATCGAACTGGTAGATCGTCAACCCCCCGAGATTGCTGGTGAACAGCTTGACGATCCGCCCCGGCTCGATCGCCAGCACCGGCGTATCGCGGGCCGCCATGATGTCGATGGCGTTGTGGACCCGCCCCTGGCCGCGCGCGTCGTCGAAAGTGTCGGTGAGCTTGGTGCGCGGCATCCCCTGGACCGGCACCAGCAGGGCGCGCTGGAGGAGATCCGCCGGCGGCCTCTCCAGCATCGGCGGCGGGGGCGGCGCGGATGGCGCGGGGGCCTGCGATACCGTCCCCGGAGGCACCGGACCGGACCGGGCCGGGGGGAGCGGCGCGGCGACCCCGCCGGGAGCCTGAGCCGGCGCCCCGGACGGGGCGGGCGCTCTCTCCACGGACGCGCTGGACGGCGCGCTCCTTATACTGCCGCCGTACAGCCAGACGATCAGCAGCACCGTGGCGGCGCCGAGCGCGAACCCGACGAGCCCGGCCACCGGCACCGGCAGGCCTTTGCGTTCCCTGGCCATGGCGCGCCTACTCCGTGAAGTGGACGGGGGTTCCCGCCTTCACCAATTGGGAAACGGTCAGGGCGTCCCAGTTGGTCATCCGCACGCAGCCGTGGGAGGTGGTCTTGCCGATCGTCTTCGGCTCGGGCGTGCCGTGAATGCCGTAGTGCTCCTTGGAGAGCTCCATCCAGACGACCCCCACGGGATTGTTGGGGCCGGCCGGGATCATGGCCTTCTCGTCGGTCGCCTTGGCGTCCCAGAAGAGGTTGGGGTTGTAGTGGAACTTCGGGTTGCGCGAGATGCCGGTGATCTTCCAGTCGCCGATCGGCAGCGGATCGTGCTCGCTGCCCGAGGTGACCGGCGCGTAGTAGAGGAGCTTGTCCCCCTGCTTGACCATCAGGTTGGAGGCGCTCTTCGAGACCCAGATCTCGGTGCCCTCCGGCACGTCCAGTTTCTCCCCTTTCGCGGGCACGTGGACGGGCCGGGCGTAGGGGACGCGGATCTCCTCGCCGGCGGCGGCGAATTGTGCCCGGGGGTTGAGCTGCTTGAGGAGCTCCGGGGTGGCGTGAAACTTCTCGGCCAGCAGCTCGAGGAGCGAGGTGTAGCCGAGCGCAGGGAGCTTGGCTTTCTCGTCCATGTTCTCGGGGATCGGCAGGAAGGGCCCCTGGGCGTCCTCGGGGGTGACCACGTAGGTCGCCATGGTCTGGTTGCCGCCCAGCTCCAGCAGTTTTTGCCAGCTCGCGGGATCGATCTTGCCGGTCGCCGGCAGGCCGTTGGCCGTCTGGAAGGCGGCCAGCGCCTTGCGGGTGTTCGAGCCGCCGCGGCCGTCGATGATCCCGGGCGAGTAGGCCGCCCGGTCGAGGAGGACCTGGAGGTCGCCCATCGACTTCGGGTTGGGAGCCGGAGCGGCCGGCCCGGCGGCGGGCGGCGGCGGCTCGACGTGCGGCACCGGCTGGATCTGGGGCGCGGACTGGGCGTTCAGGGCCAGCGGGGCGATCGCCGCGATTGCCGCGATTGCCGCTATCGTCAACAGAGCCGTCGACAGGGTGGGGAGCTTCGTGGTGCGTCGGTTCATGGGATCTCCGGGTAAGGGGCGCTCTCCGCGCTCCGCCCGGAGGTAGATGCAACGGCCGAGCCATGGGCCCGCCCCGGCGGCGCGATCACCACCCGCCGGTAGGGCTCCTCCCCCCGGCTCGCCGAGGTCAGGCCGTAGCGCTCGACGATCTGATGCTGGAGGCGGCGGAGGTGGTTGTTGCGGGGGGCGAGCTCCACCGGGTGCCCCTGCGCGGTCGCCTCGTCGATCGCCTCCTCGACCTCGCGCACCACCTCCGCGTCGACCGCCTGGGGATCGTCGACGCCGAAGACGCCGCTCAGGAAGTTCTCCATCTGGGTGATGGTGTTGCTGCGCACCACGTAGAACGGGATGCCGCGGGCGTGGGCGTCACGCAGCCGCCGGGGCTGGCGCCGCTCCTGGGCCTTGAGGGTCACCACCATGTCGGCGCTGTCGAGATCGTCCACCACGTAGGCCGAGACGCGGAACTTGCGCAGCGCCCGCTCCAGCTTCTCCCGGCTGACGGCGTAGGGGAAGATGCGCACGGTCTTGCCGTGGATCGCCTTGATTGGCGGCAGCGGCGGCAGCGGAGCCTCCTCCAGATCCTCGGCGGCCGCCTTCCGGATGCGCTCGGGACCTTTGCGCTGGGCCCGCCGGGCCGGCAGCCCGGGGCGCTCTGTCTTCTGCTTCTCGATCATGACCCCGCCCCCCTCGGTGCGGGTGCGCAGCTCGGGGCGGGGGGGCACGTCGCGCAGGAAGCGGTCGACCACCTCGGCGACGTCGTGGTGGACGGCGAGGCGATCCTTTTCCTGGATCTCGACCAGCACGCCGAAGGTCGGCGGCGCCTTGCGCTCCAGCACCGTCTTCTGGGTGCCGCGCCGCCGCGCCTCCTCGTCGGAGAGGGTGACCGCCTGGATGCCGCCGACGAGGTCCGAGAGGGTGGGGTTCTGGAGCAGGTTCTCCAGCGTATTGCCGTGGGCGGTGGCGATGAGCTGCACGCCGCGCTCGGCGATGGTGCGCGCCGCCAGCGCCTCGGCGGTGGTGCCGATCTCGTCGATCACGATCACCTGCGGCATGTGGTTCTCCACCGCCTCGATCATCACCGCGTGCTGCTCGTCCGGCGAGGGGACCTGCATGCGGCGGGCGCGGCCGATCCCCGGATGGGGGACGTCGCCGTCGCCGGCGATCTCGTTCGAGGTGTCCACCACCACCACCCGCTTGGCCAGCTCGTCGGCGAGCACGCGCGCGGCCTCGCGCAGGAGGGTGGTCTTGCCCACGCCCGGGCGGCCGAGCAGGAGGATCGACCCCCCTGACTCGATGACGTCGCGCAGGATGTCCACCGTGCCGAAGACGGCGCGGCCGACGCGGCAGGTCAGGCCGATGATGTCGCCCACCCGGTTGCGGATCGCCGAGATGCGGTGGAGGGTGCGCTCGAGCCCCGCCCGGTTGTCCTTGCCGAAGCGGCCGACCCGCTCGACCACGTAGGCGATGTCCTCGCGGGTGACCGCCTGGTCGGAGAGGAATTCGCCGGCCTCCGGGAAGCGGGCCTCGGGCTGCCGGCCGAGGTCGAGCACCAGCTCGACCAGCTCATCGCGCCGCGGGTGTGCCGCGATGGCGGTGCGCACCCCGGGCGGCATCACCTCCAGGAGAACCGTCAGATCGTCCGTCGTCGGTCGTCCCACCACGTCCAGGACCTCCTCGGGAAAGGCTACACGGTTCCGGCCGGTTTGGCGCCGGTCCCGAGCCCTCCCCCACGCCAGAACGGCGGCGGCGCCTGCAACATTTCTCGGCCGGCGGACGTAGGGTTATCGACTGTCATCGTTTCATCTGAACAGGAGGCTCTCTCTCATGCCGATCTCCCAATTGCTCCCAAGAAGCGCCCCCTTCATCTGCGGCCTCCTGCTCGTGGGCGCCGCCGCCGGGGCCGACACCCTGAAGGACCACTTCAACCAGACCGTGCCGCTGAAGCCGGGCTCCGAGGTGCGGCTGACCAACGTCAACGGCGGCGTGACCGTCGACGCCTGGGACCGCAACGAGGTCCAGATCGAGGCCGAGAAGACGGTCCGGGCCGGCAGCGCCGCCTCCGCCCGCAAGCTGATGGGCGAGGTCCACATCGACGTCGCCCCCGGCCCCGCCGGCCTGCGGATCGACACCCGGATCCCCAAGCGCGAGCAGGGGGGCTGGCTCGCCGACCTCTTCAATGGCGGCGGGGTGGACGTCAGCGTGAGCTACAAGCTCCACGTGCCGCGCCACGTCGCTCTCAACCTCCTGTCGTCCAACGGTGCCCTCCAGGCCACCGGCACGCTGGGCAACGCCCATCTGAAGACGGAGAACGGCGGCGTCACCGTCCGCGAGGTCTCCGGCAACCTCGACCTCGAATCGAACAACGGCGCCATCGGCGTCGCCCGCTCGGCCGGCACGCTCAAGGCCGTCACCACCAACGGCGGCATCGACGCCGAGCTCCTCCATCTCACGGCCGGCGATCTCCATCTCGAGACCACCAACGGCGCCGTTTCGGTCCGCCTGCCGAAGGACTCCCGGCTCTCCGTCGACGCCGCCACCTCGAACGGCGGCGTCCGCAGCGACCTCCCCGTCACCGGCGGCCACTCGGCCAAGACCAGCCTCACGGGGGACATCAACGGCGGCGGCGCCAAGCTGTACATCCGGACTTCGAACGGCAGCGTTCATATCCGGTAGGGCCCGCCGTGGGTACAGCCCTTGCAATGCTAGCACTCCCAGAACGTGAGGTCCACGGTCGGATCTCCGCTGCAAGGGAAGGAGCCCAGTATGAACACCAAGGAAAAGTGGTCTCTGGTCGGTAGCGCCGGGGTCGGCGCTGGAGTGGGAGCCGGCCTGATGTACCTGCTCGATCCCCAGGGGGGGCGCGGCCGCCGGGCCGTGGCGAAGGACAAGTCGGTCTCGGCGCTGAAGAAGGGTGGAGCGGCGGCGGCGAAGACCTCCCGCCATCTCGGCAACAAGACCAAGGGGTTGATCGCCGACGCCGGCAGCAAGCTGCGCGACAGCGACCTCGTGGGGAATCTCGGCGATCTCAAGGATCAGGGCCAGGCGCTGCTCGCCAAGGTGCAGCGCAAGGTCCGCCGCGCCGTCTCGTACCCGGCGGCGGTCCAGGCCGTCGTCGAGGAGGGCAAGGTGATCCTGCAGGGGCTCGTGCTCGCCTCGGAGGTCGCCGGACTGTTGATGGCGATCGAGGCGGTCGAGGGTGTCACCGAGGTCCAGAACTACCTGGAGGTCCATGAGTCGGCCCAGGACCTCGCGGCCTTCCGCAACGGCGCCCGCCGCTGGGTGGGCCCCGCCACCCGCGTGCTGACCGGCGGCACCGGCAGCGCGCTCGCCGTGGCCGCCCTAAAGCGTCAGGACAAGCTCGGCGCCGCCCTCGGCGTCGTCGGCCTCGGCCTGCTCGCCCACGGCCTCACCAACTTCAACGCCCGGCAACTGGCCGCCCGCGTGAAGAACGGCCGCGCCCAGAAGGGCACGGCGGCGGCCACCTTCGACGAGATCGGCGCGGTGGGCGTGTCGTAGATTCCCCGCGAGGGCCGGGTCTCCCGCTGCGGGATCCGGCCCTCAGAGCGCCTTGCCGAGGCAGACGCTGTCCGGATAGCGCGGCGGCAGGTCGGCACAGCTTGGCCAGAAGCTCGCAGGCGACGATGTCTTCATCGCCAAGGGCGGTTGATCTGGAGGGCCGCTCAGGCCTATGTGGCATCCGTCGGCCTCCCTGAAAGTGCGAGAACTTTGGAGTTGATGATGCTATGGCCCGTTGCATAGGCATACAGCGCAGCCGGCCAGAAGGTAATGTCGATATTATCTATCCTGGAAGCCCCTGACCTTGTTCTGGTTGTGACCGCTAGCTCGCGCACGTTATTGCGGGTGCAGAAACCTAGCACTTCACGCAGCAGGGTGGGCTGTTTGAAGAATCTATCCGTCCACTTTACTTCTACGGCCCACTCGGCCTTCTGGTCGGGCCGTAAGCTGACGATATCCAACTCACCTCTTTTCCATCGCGCATAGTACAGATGCATCCCTTCCGAGTGGAACCATTGCGCAAACACCGCGGTTTCCACCAAGTGTCCGAACGAATCGTGGTCAGCGTGGGTGGCGCCGAACAATGCTGTTCGCAATGAAGGATTCGTGAGATAAACCTTAAAGTTGCGAGCGCGTTGAAAATAGCGAGCGTTGTCGTCGACGCGGTGCACCACTCTGATTAAGAACGCAGCTTCGAGATACTCGATGTACCGCTTTATCGTCGGCTTGGCGACGCCGGAATGCTGGGCGATTTCTTCCAGCGCGATTTCCTGGGCACTGTTAAATGCCAGGGAGGTGAATAGAGAGTTCAGTTCTTGAATGTCGCTGATGCCATAGAGAGAAGGCAAGTCGCGCAGCAGAACCTTATCGATGATGTCGCTCTTGATGAATCGCTCCGGATTGTCCTGAATGTCCCGAGATAATGCGACTTCTGGGTAGCCACCGTAATTGGTATAGCTTTCAAAGTAGTCGTTCAGTACTTTTATGTCGGTTGTTCCATAGTATTCCTGGTTGTTGCGGTTCTCGATAAATACCAAATGTTCGTCGGCGTCGATTAGCGTGAGGTATTCGTAAAAGGTTAGGGGCGGCAGGAGAAAGTCGGTAAAGCGTCCTGCTCCTGACTCGTTACTTTTCAGGCGCAGTGCGGCCGCGGCGGAGCCTGATGCGATGCATCGGATCAGTGGGAACGTGTCGACGATGCTTTTTAGGTGTTGTTCCCAGTTGCGGAGATATTGGATTTCGTCAAAGAAAAAGTAGGTCGGAGTCGTAAGGTACGATACGCCCGTTGCGTCGGAATAGAGGTCTATTATATTTTCGAGAGACAGGTTGACGTAGGTCGGACTATCAACAGATATATAGCAGATATGGTTTGGCGGAATGCCATCTTCCAACAAGCACGCTATGCAATGATGGAGGAGGTAGGTTTTGCCTACGCGACGGGGTCCCATCAAGATGGGGGCTCGCCGCACTGTGCCACCAAATACGAGAGGATAAAAGAGTTTGAGATAAGGGCGGGGAGTCAAGCGCGTGAAGGTGCCAGGAACTTTGTTTGGTGGGATCCACCAAGGGTTTTCAAACCCGATACGCCGTAGGATCTGCTCTTTTGGAATTTCCTTCATCTCGCCTCCCCACTAAGCATGCGAGGCATAGCTTATCAGCCAAGATGGCAGTTAAGTCAAGTCCTCTTTCTCTACTCGGCATGCGGCCTGCGGTCCCGAAGGGCTCGATCTCTGCGTAGCCGCAGGAGCGGTAGAGGCCGATCGCCTCAGTCATCCGCGCGGCTCCACATACACCCGCTTGACTTCCACCGGCCCGGCGTCGTACGGTCGAAAAGCTCCGCGCCCTGTGGTCTGGGCGTCGCAGGACGCAATCACGAGGCAGCCCTCGAACCGGCCCGCACGGCCCTCGACACCGGCGGGCGGCTGGGTTTTTACTTTAGTAGGGGCTTTCGATCCCTCGCTTGGGGCGTCTCGCCCTTCGCGTGGGCCCGTTCCGCCCTCGCGTGGGCGCTGTCCCCCTCCGCGCAGGGCCTGTGGGCCCTCGCTTGGGGCGGTTGCCCCTTCGCCTGGGGCGCTTGGCCCTTCGCGTGGGGCGGTCGCCCCCTCGCTTGGGCCCGTCGGCCCCTCGCGTAGGGCGGTCGGCCCCACGGCTGGGGGCATCGCCCCTTCGCGAAGGGGCATCGGCCCCACGCGTGGGGGGACCCGGCCCACGCGAGGGCGCAACCGCCCCACGCGAGGGCGGAACGGCCGCTCGCGAGCGGCCACACACCGGATTCATTGACGGACAGCGCGCAAACGATCGCGGAAGCGCCGTTCGCGGCGGCGCTTCCGGCGGAGGCGTGGGCTCAGTGGGCGGAGGCGAGGGCGCAGGCGAAAACCCTTGAGGGGAATCGGCCGTTCCCGCCGTTGAAACCTTCGGGAGGGTGCCTCCGTATCCCTTCCTGTAGACATCCGAGGGGAGAGAGAGCCGATGAATCCGACCACCACCGATCTGCTGCAAGGGACGCTCGATCTGCTGATCCTGAAGACGCTGAGCCTGGGGCCCCAGCACGGCTGGGGGGTGGCGCAGCGCATCCAGCAGACGTCGCGCGACCTGCTCCAGATCAACCAGGGATCGCTCTACCCGGCGCTCCACCGGCTCGAGGAGCAGGGGTGGATCGAGTCCGAGTGGGGCGTTTCGGACAACAACCGGCGCGCCAAGTTCTACCGCCTCACCCCGGGCGGCCAGGCCCAACTCGACCGCGAAACCGCGAGCTGGCGGCAGTACGCCGACGCCGTGCGCTGGGTCCTCCAATCCGTCTGAGTCCGCTTGAGGAGATCGCCATGCCCTTGCTCGATAAAGCTACGAACCGCCTTCAGACGCTGGCCGATCGCGAGCGGTTCGAGACCGATCTGGACGACGAGATGCGCTTCCATCTGGAGATGGAGGCCGGCAAGCACGAGGCGCGCGGGATGGCGCCTGAGGCGGCGCGGGCGCTGGCCCGGCGGGAGTTCGGACAGGTCGACCGCTTCAAGGACGAGGTGCGCGACGTGCGCGGCGTCACCTGGATGGACGATGTCCGGCGCGACGTGCGCTTCGCCCTCCGCTCGCTGCGCCGCTCGCCGGGGTTCACCCTGGTGGCGGTGCTCTGCCTGGCGCTCGGCATCGGCGCCAACGCGGCGATCTTCAGCGTCATCAACGCCGTGCTGCTCCGCCCGCTCCCCTACGCCGAACCGGACCGGCTGGTCCGCGCCTATGAGATGCGGGGCGACGAGGGGAAGACCGGCTCGGTCTCCGTTCCCAACTACGTCGACTGGCGGGCGCAGAATAGCGGTTTCCAGGATCTCGCGGCGTGGCTGGAAGGGAACCGCAACCTCCAGGGAGAGGGAGGAACGGAGCGCATCGGCTCGGTGGAGGTCACCCCCAACCTCTTCGCCATCCTGGGGACGCCCGCCCTCCGCGGGCGCGCCTTCGTGCCCGGCCATGATGAGCCCGGCAAGGGGCAGGTCGCGGTGATCGGCGAGAGCCTCTGGCGGCGGCGGTTCGGCGGCGATCCGTCGCTGATCGGCCGCTCCGTCCGCCTCGACGGCTTGGCCTACACGGTGCTCGGAGTGATGCCGGCCGGGTTCGACTTCCCGCCGGGGCCCGCGGTCCACGAAGTCTGGACGCTCTATCAGCCGAGCCCGCAGCAGAAGGCGGCGCGGGGCTCCCATTTCCTGGCGGTGGCCGGCCGTCTGAAGCCCGGGACCAGCCTCGACCAGGCCTCGGCACAGCTCAGGACGGTGGCGGCGCGGCTGGAGAAGCAGTACCCCAACGAGCAGGTGGGACGGAGCGTGCTGCTCAAGCCGCTGAAGGAAGCGGTAGTGGGGAGGACGCGGCCGGCGCTGCTGATCCTCCTCGGCGCCGTCGCCCTGGTGCTGCTGATCGCCTGCGCCAACGTCGCCAACCTCCTGCTGGCGCGGGCGGCGGTGCGCCGCCGCGAGGTTGCCATCCGCCTGGCCCTGGGCGCCAGCCGGGCGCGGCTGATCCGGCAGTTCCTGGTCGAGAGCCTGGTGCTCGCTCTCGGCGGCGCGCTACTGGGCGGCCTGATCGCCTGGGGGAGCCTGGCGCTGCTGGAGCCGCTCGCCGCCGGCGCCCTGCCGATCGCGGGGGGCATCGCCCTCGACGGCCGGGTGTTCGCCTTCCTGCTGGCGGTCTCGGTGGTTTCCGGCATCCTCTTCGGTCTCGTGCCGGCGCTCCAGGCCTCCCGAGAGGACGTGCGCGACACGCTGAGCGACGCCGGCGCCAAGAGCACCTCGGGCGGCAACCAGAAGCGGTTCCGTAGCGCCCTGGTGGTGCTGGAGATCGCGCTCTCGCTCATCCTGCTGGTCGGCGCCGGCCTCCTGCTGCGGGGCTTCCTGGCCTTGAGCTCGACGCCCTCGGGGCTCGCGCCCGACCGGGTGCTCACCGCCCATCTGGCCGTGCCGGACGGACAACTGAAGGGCTCCGCGGCGAGGGTCTTCCAGCCGCTGCTCGACAAGCTCCGCCACCTGCCGGGCGTGCGCTCGGCCGGCGTCATCTCGATGCTGCCGATCCAGGACGCGTGGACCAATGGCAGCTACCTGATCGAGGGGCGCCCGACGCCGAAGCCGGGGCAGGAGCCGAGCGCCGAGTTCCGGGTGGCGAGCCCGCAGCTCTTCGCGTCGCTCGGCATCCCCATCCTCCAGGGGCGCGACTTCACCGACCGCGACGGCGGCCCCGGCTCGCGCCTGCTGATCGTCAACGAGGCTCTGGCGCGCCGCGACTTCCCCGGCCAGAGCGCGATCGGCCGCCAGATCCGGCTCGACAAAGAGGCGCCCCACACGATCGTCGGCGTCGTAGGCAGCGTCCGCCAAGCGGGGCTCGATCAGCAGCCGCTCCCCGAGGTCTACTTTCCCTACGTCCAGATCAGCGCGGAGGACTGGCTCGGCAACGCCGTCCTGGTCGTCCGCACGGCCCAGGCCCCCGAGGGCGTCACCGCCGCCGTGCGGGGTGAGGTGGCGAGCGTCGATCGCGAGCTGTCGCTGTTCGACGTCGAGACGATGGACGAGGTGATCACCAAGTCGCTCGCCAGCCGCCGCCTCAACCTCTGGCTGCTCGGCATTTTCGCCGGCATCGCTCTGGTGCTCTCGGCTGCCGGCCTCTACGGCGTGATTTCCTACCTGGTGGCGCAGCGGACGCGGGAGATCGGCGTCCGCATCGCCCTCGGCGCGCAGACCCGGGACGTGATCGGCCTGGTGATGGGCCAGGGGGCGCGGCTCACCGCGGTGGGGATCGCCCTGGGGCTGCTCGGCGCCCTCGCCTTCACCCGGGTGCTGGCGAGCCTCCTCTATGGCGTCAGCGCGCGCGACCCCCTGACCTTCGCGGGGATCGCGGCGCTGCTCGCCGCCGTGGCCCTCCTCGCCACCTGGCTGCCGGCCCGCCGCGCGGCGCGGGTGGACCCGATGTCGGCGATCCGGAACGAGTGAGGGGGACCGGGAAGGAGACAGCAGGGACAACAGGGACAGGTGCGAGGTGTGACGGATTCTGTTCTTTGTCCCTGCAGTCCCTGGTGTCCCTTTTTGCAGGTCCCTCAGAGCTCCACGTCGTCCAACGACACCAACCCCTGCTTCAGGGCGTAGATCACCGCCTGGGTGCGGTGGTTGAGCTGGAGCTTGGAGAGAATGTTGCCGACGTGGGTCTTCACCGTCTCTTCGCCGACGTGGAGGGCGAGGGCGATCTCGCGGTTGGTGCGGCCGTGGGCGAGCTGGGCCAGCACCTCCTTCTCGCGCTCGGAGAGCTCCTCGGCGAGCGGGCCGCCGCGCACCAGCTCCTGGAGCACCGAGCCGGCCACGGCGGGATCGAGGACCGACTGCCCGCGGGCGGCGCCGCGCACGGCGGCCACCAGGACCTCCGGCTCGGAATCCTTGCGGACGTAGCCGATGGCGCCCGCCCGCAGCGCCGCCACCACCCGCGCCTCGTCCGTATGGGCGGTCAGCACCACCACCTGGGTGTGGGGCGAGAGGGCGCGGACCTTGCGGGTGGCCTCGATGCCGTCCATGCCGCCGGGCATCCGGAGATCCATCACCACCACGTCCGGGAGCCACTCCTCCAGCTTCGCCAGCGCCTCCTCGCCGCTCGACGCGGCGCCTACGATGGCGAGGTCGGGAAACGACTCGAGATAGCTGCGCAGGCCGGTCTGGACGACGCGATGGTCGTCGACGAGGACGACACGGGTTTTCCCCCCATCGGGGCTCGGGACGGCAGGGCTCATGGACGGACTCCTTCCTGGCGGGGTTGGCGCGAGGCGGTATAAGCAAAGGCAGCTCCCCCGATCAGCAGGAAGCAGGACTGGACAGGGTGCAGGTCGACCAGCAGGCGGTCGAAGGCGGCCAGCCCCACCGCCAGCAGGATTCCCGGCTCCACCAGGAGGACCGGCCGGAGCCAGATGCGGGCCTCTTTGCGCCAGAAGCGCCGCAGCTCGCTGGTCTGATGAATTTCGACCAGCCCGGTGGCCGCCACGAGGAGCATCGCGAGCGAGGCGATCCAGAGGAACCAGGGCATCGGATACTTTCCATCGAGCTCGCCCATAAAGAGAAAGCCGATTCCAGTAACCATGTAGCTCAAAGTCTTGCTCTGACGGCGGTCATGGTCGGCGGTTTCGCTGGACGGAAAACCGCGCCAGAATCGCCAGGACAGAAGCAATAACAGAAGCAATAAGGGCGGCCCGAAGAGCAGGAACGGGGCGGCGGCCCTGTTGGCCTCCGCAAGGTCCTCCAGCGTCGCTCTGAACAGCGGCACTCGGAGGAGCAGGAGGAAAAAGCCCAAGCTCATGGCTTGGCCGACGAGCTCCCCGAGCCCCGCCCGCATCAGCTTCGCGGGCTCGACCCAGGTTCCCATCGTTGGCTTTACCGGCTCGACCGGGACGGGCGCGGGGATCAACGGGCTTCGCACCTCCAGCCGGGTCCCCGAGGCTGGCGAGCTGACGATCTCGATCTTGCCCCGCAGAGCCTCCGCGCGCTCCCTGAGATTGCGCAGACCCATGCCGGGCGCCTGCGCGGCCGGATCGAAGCCCTGGCCGTCGTCCTCGATCCGCAGCACCACCTCCTCGTCGTCCTTGCCCAGCCAGAGCCGGACCCGGCGCGCCCGCGCGTGCCGGGCCACGTTGGCCAGCATCTCCTGGGCCATCCGAAAGAGGGACTCCTGCGCACCGGGCGGCATGCGGTCGTCGGGGATCGGCTCGCCGATCTCGACCGTCACCTCCGCGCCGGTCCGGTATCCCAGGGCTTCGCACTGCTCCCGCAGCGCCTCGATCAACCCGATCGTCCCCAGGGCTTCCGGCCGGAGCTGATGGAGCATCACCTGCATCTCCACCATCGCCTCGCGGGTGGAGCGGCGGACGTCCCTCAGCGCCGTCCGGGCTCCCTCCGGATCGCTCTCCCAGCGCTCCTGGGCGGCGGCGGTCCCCAGGGTGATGCTGAAGAGCTGCTGTTTGATCGAGTCGTGGAGATCCCGCGCCAGGCGGTTCCTCTCCTCCTGCGCGGCGGCCTCGCCGACCTGGAGCAGCAGGCCTTGCCGGATCTCGTGGGGGATCTTGAGCGTCCTGATCTCGTCCGCGATCTCCTCGGGCCGCAGCGGCTGGCGCGCCATGAAAGCGAGGGCCAGGGCCATCGGGATGGGAAGCCAGGTCAGGGCTACGATCGCCATCCGCCCGGGCGAGGCAGGGTCGAACCTCCCCTGCTCGAACCCGGCACTCAGGGCGATCAGGCCGTTGGCGAGGCCCAACCCGTACGCGAGCCGCCGGAGCTCGCCGCTGTGAGCGAACCAGATCTGGAGCAGGAGCGCGAGGGCCGATCCCCCCAGGGCCACGCCCAGGAGGTGGACGAGGGCGAACGCCGGCAAGTCGGCCGGAGGGATGAAAACCATCGCGATCCCGGAGGCGGCGAGGAGGGCCGTGTTCCCGAGGAGGAGGCGGCGGAGCGATGTCATATCGTCCGGTCTCCCAGGCGAGGCCGGCGCCAGAGGCAGTAGAGGAGGACGAGGGTGCCCAGGACGGCGAGACCGCCCTGTTCGGGCCGCAGCCCGCGGAGCAGCATCGCCAGGGGCACCGCCAGGGCCAGCGCGATGCCGATGAGGAAGGCCAAGGCGCCGCCGGACCGCTCCCAGCCGGAGGGCCAGACCCAGGAAGGCCGGGAGAAGGGACGGCTCCAGCGGTAGAAACGGACCGCTTCGACGGCCGCCAGCGCCAGGCAAGCGCAGAGGGCGACGGTCCAGGCCGCGCGCTCCCAGGCCGCTCCGCCATGGGCGAGGAGGCCCGGGACGGTCGCCCCCCCGACTCCCGCGTCGAGGATGCCCTGAAGAGTCCCCCACGCCGGTCTTCCCGAGGCGAGGAGGCCCTGGAGAGCGCCCGCCGCCGCTCCCAGGAGCATCACGACCCGGGTGCGGAGGGAGAAATACCGGAGGCGGCACACGTCCCGGGGAGCCGCGTTGGGAGAGCGGCGCAGCACCGACCGAACCTGCCATTCGCTCCAGGCTTCCTGGTTCAGGGCCAGGGACACCAGGAGAACTCTGGTCAGGGTGTCCGGGATCGCCAGGAAGGCGGCGACCACCGGCAGGACGACGAACCAGGCCAGGCGCTCATCGCGGAGCACTCTCACCAGACGGCGCTCGGAGGAAGCCGGGGCGGAGGCGAAGGGCACCTGGATCGAGATCCGCGTGCCCTCCCCGGCCACGCTGGCGATCTCCAGGTGGCCACCGAGCGATTCCGTCCGCTCGCGCAGGTTCCGCAATCCCATGCCGAGGGTTCCCGTCCCCGGGTCGAACCCCTGGCCATCGTCCTCGACCTGGAGCCCCACGGCTTCGCCGGCGATTCCGAACCGCACCCGGATCTTGCGCGCCCGGGCATGCCGGGCTACGTTGGTCAGGGCTTCCTGGGCGATCCGGAAGAGAGTCTGCTGCGCCCCCGGCGGCAGGCGGTCGTCGGGGACCGGATCGCCCAGCTCCAGCGTGACCTCCGCGCCGGTCCGGTATCCCAACGCCTCGCACTGCTCCCGCAGCGCCTCGATCAGCCCGGCCGTGCCGAGGGCCTCCGGGCGGAGCTGGTGGAGCATGGCCTGCATCTCCACCATGGCCTCGTGAGCGGAGCGGCGGACGTCCGCCAGCGCCTTGCGGGCCCCCTCCGGGTCGCGCTCCCAGCGCTCCTGGGCGGCGGCCGTCCCGACGTTGATGCTGAAGAGCTGCTGCTTGATCGAATCGTGGAGGTCGCGCGCCAGACGGTTCCTCTCTTCCTGGGCGGCGGCCTCGCTCACCTGGAGCAGCCAGGTGTGGCGAGCGGCCTCGTCCAGATCCGAGCCCGGGACGACGGTGATGCGTCCCGCGGCGACGAGCGCGGTGGGATCCATCAGGATCCGCTGGAGGTCCCCCGCGAAGAAGATGCCCAGGACCAGGGCCAGAAGGGTGGCGAGGATCAGGGCCGCCCACGCCGGGAGAGACAGGGTGGGCGCGGCCAGCACGAGGCTCGCGGCCGCGAGCCCGGCCAGGAGATGGCTCCAGGTCAGCCGCGAGGCCAGCGCCCGAAACGTGGGCTGGGGCCGGGCGATCTCCGGCCGCAGCCCGGCCCAGAGCGAGCCCGCCGCGAGCGCGACCAGCGCCAGCAGGAGGCCCCAGGCCGAGCGGGACTGAGATCCCCAGACCTTGAGATCGAACAGCGCGACGGACCAGGCGAGGGCGTTGCCCGCGCCGAGCCCCAGCAGCAGACGCCGGCGGTCGTCGCCGTGGGCCGGATTGCCCAGGAGCATCAGGGCCAGGGCGACCCCCGCGAGCCCGATCCCCAGGAGGCTGATCATGGCGCCGGGACTCAAGAGCGAGGAGAGCGGCCCGGCCGCCGCGAGGGCGCCGAATCCCACCAGCGTGGCCAGTGTGGCTTCGGCGGCCATCAGGATCTTGACGATCCGTTGGACCGCCGCGCCCTTCCTCCAGAAGAGGGCGGCGCAGCTGCCGAAAAACAGGACGAAGTGGACGAGCACCGCGACCCAGAGTCCCACGAGCTGCGGCTTTCCGGAGCGCGCCTGAAGGTCGAGGAGCTCCTTGACGATCGCCCCCGAGCCCAGCAGGGAGTAGAGGTGGACCAGCATCCAGCCGACCGCGAGCCGCTGGGAGTCCGCGCGCCGGTCGAGCCGGCGAAGGAACCAGAGGGCGACGCCGGCACCGCCGAGCATCACGCCCAACAAGCGCACGCTGGCCAGCTCCCGGACCGCCGCGGAAACGTGTCCGGTAAGCGGCAAGGCCTTGATCGCGAAGCGGAGCCCCAGTGTCGCCCAGAAGGCGGTATTGAGAAAGACCATCTTGCGTTCGAGTTTCATGAAGGCAGCTTAAGGGAGCCTACGGCCGCCCGTCATCGCCCGAAGGGCGGATTTTACGCTCCCCCGAACGGGGGAGGGGCGGCCTGTGGCACAATCCGGTGCTTCGAAGGAGGGGTCCGTTTTGCGCAGAGTGGGAATCTTCGGCTGGGGTATCGTGGCTCCCCGTTCACCCAACGTCGACGCGTTCGCGGCCAACCTCGCGTCGACCGAGAGCTGGCTGGAGCCCTTCAACGGCTTCGGCCCGGACAACTTCCTCGTCGGCGTGCCGGACTTCCGGTTCGCCGACTATCGCGACTGGATCGCCTCCCGCTTTCCGCCCGCCCGCTTCCATCAGCTCGAGGAGAAGATGGACGTGCCGGTGCAGTACGCGATCGGCGCCTTCATTCAGGCACTGGGGCAGAACCCGGGGCTGGAAGCCGAGCTCCGGTCGCTCGGCACCGCCGCGCACGTCTACATGGGCACCGGCATCGGCTGCATCCAGACCATCTCCCAGAACACCCGCGCCCTCGACCGAGCCCAGCGCCGGTGGGACCGCTTCTGGGCCGAGCGCAACCCGGCCTTCCAGGAATACGGCGGGAACGGCGGCACCGGGAACGGCGAGCCGTACGTGGGCATGCCGGCCGATCCGGCGACGGTCGCCGACCCCGAGGACCGCTATGAGGCGGAGACCGCCTGGTGGCACTTCTGGGCCGGCTCCTCGCCGGACCTCCACCAGTACCTGCGCGAGCTGGCCGGGATCGAGGGGCTGAACGTCCAGGGGGAGATCGAGAAGAGCAAGGTCAGCGTGATCAAGGAGAAGCAGCGGCGCCTGAAGTCCCTCCACGAGAAGTGGCGGACGCCGGTGCCCCCCTGGCAGGCGGTGTCGCCCAACGTGGTGTGGAACATCTGGAACACGCCGGCGGCGCAGATCTCGATGATGGGGCACATCACCGGCCTCGCCTTCGCGCCGGTGGCGGCCTGCTCGACCTTCGGCGTCTGCCTGAAGCTCGGGATGGACGCCATCCGGCGGGGGGAGGCCAAGGCGGTGGTGATCGGCGCGACCGATCCGCCGCCGCTCGCCCTGGCGGTGGGGGCCTTCTACTCGGCGCGGGTGATCTCGGCCGACGCCGCCGTGTCCAAGCCGCTTACCGGCCTGCGCGGCACCCACGTCGCCGGCGGCGCGGTGCTCTGGATCCTCGGCGACCTCGACTACATGCGCGAGAAGGGGTTCAAGGCGCTGGGGATGGAGCCGGTCGCGGTAGGGGTCAGCTCGGACGCCGACCACATCATCACCCCGTCGATCCACGGGCCGACGGCGGCGATCGAGAACGCCTTCGCCGAGGCGGGCATCCAGCCCGAGGACCTTGCCACCTGGGATCTCCATGCCACCGCCACGCCGGGGGACTACCGCGAGGTCGAGACCTTGCGCGGGGTGGTCCCCGACTCGGTGGTGGTGACCGCCCGCAAGGGGACCTTCGGCCACGGCATGTCCGCCGGCGGCGGCTGGGAGCTGACCGCCCAGTACCTCGGCTTCGAGCGCGGGCGGCTCTACCCGACCCCGCTCCATCGCGGCGAGCTCAACCGGGAGATCGAGAAGGTCCACGACCTCTATGTCTTCGACGAGCCCTGCCCCGTCGCCAAGGGGGTGGCGGGGAAGCTGTCGATGGGCATCGGCGGGATCAACGCCTGCGTGATCTCGCGGCCCTGGTGAGAGGCCGGGAGGAGCCCCTCACCTCCCCAGCCCTCCTCTCCCAGCCCTCCGCCCGCCCTGCCGGGGAGAGGAGGGAGTGGTTAGTCCAAAAGGACTTTCAGGACCGATGTCCTGTTTTAGCCCCTCTCTCCCCGGCAGGGGTGGGTGGAGGGCTGGGAGAGAGGGGTTGGGGAGTGAGGGCCCGAACCGCCGGCGCCGCTCCGACCGCCCCCACCGCGTTCAGCTCCTCCTGCAGCCGGGCCTCGCTCACGTAGTGGAGGCGCTGGTCCTTCTGGTACTTCTCCGCCTGCACGATCAGCCGGTTCAGCGTCCGGGAGTGGCGGAAGTCGAAGTAGGTCCGCTTGATCTCCGGGTAGAGGAAGCCCCCCGCCGCCAGCAGGAAGGCGAAGGTGTCCTCGACGATCGGGATGAACGGGGCCTTGATGATCAGCCCGCCGACGATCAGGCCGAGGAGGCAGAAGAGGAAGCGGGCGGCGGGGTCGCCGTGCCGCCAGAGGTCGTAGTTGGACCTCTCCAGCCGGGTCTGCTCGACGGCGGCGGGGATGTACTGCGGCAGGGTGGTCTCCATCACCTCCCGCTCGAGGCTCTGCCAGTAGGGCTCGGCGCCGCCGAGCTCCACGTAGCTCTCATGGATCTCGGCGAGCTTGGCGCGGGCGATCTCCCGCAGGCGGGGCTCGGCCTCGTTGGGGAGCAGGGCGCGCCGCTTGTGCTCGCACTCCTGGAGCACGACGAACGAGACGTTGCCGAAGTCGTAGGACGATCCGGCGAGGTTCAGCATGGGTGTTCCTTTCCTTCGTCTTTCCTTGGCCGGCTACTGCTTGACCGGCGGCTTGTCGTCCGACTCCTGCCGGCCGGCCTCGTAGCGGATGACGCCGAGCTGCTGGAGGAGCTTGTTGCCGTCGATGATGATGTTGCCGTTGGGCAGCTTGGGGATCTGGCGGATCTCCTTCTTCTGCAGCGCGTCGATGAGCTGGAGGTTGACGTAGGCGTCGCCGGCGCTGCTGTTGAGGGCGTTGCGCTCCTTGCGGATCCCCTCGGCCTGGGCGGTCTTCTCGGCGAAGATCGCCTGCGCCCCCTGCTGGCGCTGGATGAGGTAGGCGTCGGCGTTGCGCTTGGCCTGCTCGAAGCCACCCTGGGCGCGGGTCAGCGTCTCGGTCAGCTCGGCCACCTTCGATTGCAGGTTGGCCTGGTTCGCCTCGCGGGTGGCGAGGATCTCGGCCTCCAGCTTCTCGGCCGTCTTCTCCGCCTCCTTGCGGGCGTTGATCAGGTTCTGATACTCGGGCTTGAAGGTGAAGTTGCCCAGGATCACCTGCTCGACGATCACGCCCTGGCGGCTCAGGTTGTCGCTGAGGAGCTTGGTCGCGTTGTTGGCCGCCGCGAAACGGAGCGTCGGGTTGTAGAAGTCCTCCGAGATGAGCCGGTTGAGGACGTCACGGACGTAGGCCCGCGCCTCCGGGCGCACCAGGCGGTCCTGGACGTCGTCCGTGCTCGGCGCCACCTTGTTCCAGATGTAGCCCACCCACCTGGGATCGACCCGCCAGCGGATGGTGACGTCGACGTCGATGTCGTTGCCATCGCGGGTCTTGAAGCGGAGGTCGTCCTTGCCCTGGCGGTCGCCCGAGCTGACGGCGGCCGTCATCGTCAGGTTGCGCAGGGAGACATCGTACTTCTTCCAGTCGTTCACCACCGGCATGAAGAAATAGTTGGCGCCCGGCGCCATGATCTCCTGGACGCGGGTCAGCTTGTTGAACTTCACTCCCACCTCGGTCGCCTCGGTGGTGTGCGGGGTGCACCCGCCGAGAGTGAAGGCGAGCGGCAGCAGGCCGCAGGCCAGGAGCGAAAGGCGTGGGAAGCGGTGGATGGCGTTCATGGTTTCCTCTCCGGCTTGTCCGAGCTGATCTTGCCGAGGTCCGTGGGGTCCTCGTTAATGTAGATCGGTCCCTTGATGCTGTTGAGCAGGGCGAGGCCGCGGCGCAGCTTGAGGAGCTTGGCCGAGCCGGCGCCCTCGAGGGCGCGGTTGATCTGCTCGGTGCCGTTGGCCTCGGCCGACTTGATCAGCAGGTCCCCCTCGGCGCGCTTCTGGCGCTCGTAGAGATCCTTGCGGGCGTTGATCTCGGTGATCTGTGCGTTGAACTCCGAGGTCTTCACGTTGATCAGGTTCTGCCCTTCGGCGATCGTCTGGTTGAGCCGCGTCTGCACCTCCGCCTGCTTGGCCAACTCGCGGTTGGCGAGCACCTTCTGGTCCTGGATCTTCTTCTGCTCGGTCAGCGTCTGGAAGGTCTGCGGATAGTCGTACTGGCGGATCACCACGTCGATCAGCGCCAGTCCGTTGGGCTCCAGCCGCTGGGTCAGATCGGCCTTGAGCGCGTGCACCTTGTCGAGCCGCGCCTCGTGGTAGAACTGCTCGGCCCGCAGATCCCCCAAGTAGCGCTTGACCAGGAAATCGGTGAAGCGGATCACCACCGATTCCTCGTACCCCTTGCCGAATCCGAACTTCGAGGCGACCTTGTAAGGGTCCTTGAGCTGGTAGAGGACGGAGACGTCGACGTCCACCGGATAGCCGTCGACCGTCGGCACGTTGATCGCCGGCATATGGCTGTGCAGCTCGCTCGTCTCGGAGGGGCTGTTGGTGAACTCCACCACCTGGATGTCGCGCGGGAAGGTGTGGATGGTCTCGTAGCCGGCGATCTGCCGGCGATAGCCGACGCCGACCGTCTCCTTCTGGAGACCTTTGCCGAAGCCGTAGGAGACCTGCCGCACCCCAACCATGTTGGGCGGCACATAGGTGATCAGGCAGGCGCGCAGGAAGAACAGCGGCACGAGCAGGAGCAGCAGCCGGAAGCCGGCCTTGCCGATCCGCCCCTGCAACTGTTGCAGGAAGGGGGATTGCACCTTGAACCGTGGTGTTTTCAGGGATTCGAACATGGATGGGTCGTCCGTTCTTGCGGAGGGTCCGTATCGAGGGATACGAAGCGGTACGCTGAAGGTTGAGAGCGGGTCGATGGTACCACCTTGGCTGAGATGGGGCGGCGGCTCCCCGTTCGGGGGAGATCAGGCCTATTCTGGTAAGTGACCCGCCGGCGCGATCCATTTCGGTGGCATGCGCCTTGCGGAGTCCCGGATCATCTCCGGCGAGCGGCTCTTCGCGGGCCGGTCGGCCGAAGGAAAGGAGTGTGGCGAATGCAGGTACCGTTGGAGATCTCCACCCGTTTCCTCTCCCTGTCCCCCCCGCTCGAGGCGGAGGTGCGCAAGCGCGCCGCCCGGTTGGAGCGCCATACCGGCCGGATCACCGGCTGCCGTATCGCGGTCGAACGCCCCACCGGCAACCATCATCAGGAAGGCGGGCCCTTCCGCGTCCGGGTCGACGTCACCGTTCCCGGCTCCGAGCTGGTGGCGGACAAGCAGGCCGAGGAGCTCTTCGCGGCGGTGCGCGAGGCCTTCGACGCCGCCGAGCGGCAGGTCGAGACCTGGTCCCAGCGCCGGCGGGGAGACGTCAAGACCCCTGTGCTGCCGCCCGAGGGGCAGGTGGTGCGCCTCTTCCCCGAGGAGGGGTTCGGCTTCATCGCCTCTCCGGACGGGCAGGAGATCTATTTCCACCGCAACGCGGTGCTGGCGCCACCCGGGTTCGAGAATCTGGAGGTTGGGGCAAGGGTCCGCTTCGCCGAGGAGCAGGGCTTCGAAGGGCCGCAGGCGACGACGGTCAGCCTGTTGAGCCAGCAGGAGCCGGCGAGCGAGCCGAGCCCGGTGCCGGAGGACTGACGCCGACACCGGACAGAACCCTTCCTGCCCCGGAGATCCTCTCCGGGGCTTTCGCTTTTCAAGCTTCTTTCCTCTTTCGACGCGAAAATCGACGCAAAAAGTGTCACCCTTTCCCTTGCGGCCCCGCTCAGGACCATGGTGGTGCGGCGATGGGTCGTGGGAGAGGAGATTCTCATGTCTCGAAAGATGGGCTCTTTTGTTGCCGTCCTCGCATTCCTGTCGCTCTCGACCGCGGGCGCCGTCCAGGCCCGTCCCGTCACCCTGAACCTGGCGTCGCCATCCGGAGTTCTCATGGATATCGGGCGGTGGGTGAGCTCAGGGGTGGCGGGCCTCCTGAATAAGGACGGGATCGGACTCGACCCAAACGGCACCAAGCACGAGACCACGCGCCGGTCTCCTGGAGCCGGAACGCAGCATGGGAAGGTGGCGAGCGAGGGGAAATGACTCGGGCCGGCCCGGCGGCCGACCTCGACCGTCGGGCCTCTATTTAGGGCAAAATCCTCCCCTCATCTGGCGGGCGAGCCCAAAAAGGCTCACAATCTGGAGCGGTGTTGTTTGCGGTGTCTTTTTGCAGGGGAGGATGTCCGTGAAGATCCATCCGTTCCGACCGGTAACGTCGACGAGCTACGAAGGAGTCTTCGAGCGTACCCGGAGGCTGGTGGCGAGGTGGATGCGGGTCCTGGAGAAGGAACGGAACGAAGCTCCGGGCCTGCTGGCTCAACTCCGCTCGCGTACCGGTGAGCAGCGCGAGATCATGCTGCGGAACAGCCGGCGCTTCCATACCTGGGGCCTGCTGGAGCTGGTGGTCGAACAGACCTTGGTGACGAGTCTGCAGGACCCGCGGCACGGGGAAGAGTGGGGACGCCTGGCGTTGCGGATCGCCGATTGCCTCGAATCCGGGCGCTACGGAGCGGAGCGGCTCGAAGACCTCCGGGCGCGAACCCTGGCCTATGTCGGCAATGCTCTCCGGATTCAGTCCGACCTCGCGGGCGCGGACAAGACTTTCCGCCAGGCCCTGTCCCACCTGCGGCAGGGAACCGGAGACCTGCTCGAGCAGGCCATCCTCCTCGACCTCCTGGCTTCCCTGCGCAGAAGCCAGCGGCGGTTCCCGGAATCCTTCAAGCTCCTGCGCAGAGCGGTCGCGGCTTTCCTGAAGCTGGGGGACCTGCATCGCGCGGGCCGTTCGCTGGTCAACCTGTCGACCGGGCTCCTGCACGCCGGCTTGGCAGAGGAGTGCGTCCCCGTGTTGGTCCAGGCGTTGGGCCTGATCGACGTGGAGCAGGAGCCGCGGGTGCTGTTGTTTGCCAGGCACAACCTGATCGCCGTATTGACCGATACCGGTCGGTTTCTGGAGGCCCGGCGCGCCTATGGCGAAGCCCGGCCGCTCTACCGGCGCTTTCCCGAAGCCTCGACCCAGAACCGCCGCATCTGGTTGAAAGGGAGAATCTCCCGCGGGCTCGGCCAGAGGGAGGAGGCCGAGTCGCTCCTCCTGGCCGCCCGGGACGGCTTCCTGGCCGAGGACATCCCTTACGAAACCGCCCTGGTCTCGCTGGACCTGGCCCAGCTCTATGCCGAGCAGGGAAGGACGGCGGAACTGAAGCGGCTGGCGGCCGAGCTGGTGCCGATCTTTGCCTCGCGCCAGATCCATCGCGAGGCGCTTGCCGCGCTCGCCTTCCTTCAGCGGGCGGTGGAGGCTGAGCGGGCGGGCGTCGAGGTGGTAGAGCGGGTGGCGGACTATCTGCGCAAGGCGCGCTACGCGCCGGACCTGGCATTTCAGGGAAGCCTGTAGAAGTTATCTCCCTAAAGTCCCCGCCAGCTCACTGAGCTGAGTTCTTGAATATTAAGCAAGGCTTAAGCTAACTCCTGGAATGGGAGATCTGGTGCGTATTGAGCCTTACGGAGGTACTCCGCCACCTTTCCCACTACCTCGACACCCGCCCGCTCGGCTTCCACGGCTCGCTGGAAGAAGGCGAGAGCGGCCAGCGCTTCTCGATGGATCTGGCGCGAAGCGAAGATCGGCACCAGTTCGGTGGCCAGCCGCTTCAGCTCTGCCGTTCTTCCCTGTCCGGCGTAAAGCAGGGACAGGTCCATCGATACCAGGGCTGTTTCGTAGGGTATGTCCTCGGCCAGGAATCCATCTCGAGCGGCCACGAATAGCGACTCCGCCTCGTCTGCCTGGCCCAGCCCGCGAGCGATCATTCCCTTAACCCATTTACGGCGATTCTCTATTGAGGGTTCAGGATAACTGCGGTAAAGCGGCCGGGCTTCGTAATAAGCGCGATCGGCTTCCAGAAAGCGCCCGGTGTCGATTAACGCGAGGATCAGATTGTGCCTGGCTCCCAGCAGCAGCCGCGGTTCCTGCTTTGGATCGATCAGTTCTAGCGCCTTGTACAATATGGGAACGCTCTCTTCGGTACGGCCCGCATGAAGTAGCCCCGCCGAGAGGTTGACCAGCGAGTGGCCCGCCCGATGTAGGTTTCCTAGTTCCAGGAAGGCGGAGATCGCCTTGTGCGAAAGCCTAAAGGACTCCCGGAATCGGCGCTGGCTCCTTCGCAGCGAGGCCAGAAGATCGAGAAAGATCGCCAGCTCAAGCCGGTCGCCGGTACCTTGCCGTAGATGAACCAAGGCTTGGCGGAAAGTTGTGTCCGCGCCCTTGAGGTCGGATTGGATCCGGCGGGCATTGCCAACATAGGCCAGGCTGCGTGCCCGAAAATCTTCGAGCTTCGCCGTGCCATATCTGTCGGAGTCCAGGAGGTCGGCGACCCTTAACGCGAGCCGCCCCCATTCCTCTCCTTGACGAGGATCCTGCAAGGTCATCTGCAAGCTTCTCTCGACCACCGAATTGAGGAAACCCCAGGTTGGGAATCGATCGCTGTTCCCTTGGCTCTGCTTTCCCATGAGTTCGAGCGAGAGAGCCGGTGCACCGCCCCGCTCTTTTTCCTGAACCTGCCTCCAGGCCTGTTCGAGGTAGGTGGCGATCTCCTTGACAAAGCTGGCGGTGAGCTGCTCCATCGCGGCCGCCTGCTGGAAGACGATGACGGCGGCGAGCGCCTCGCGGTAGATGTCGCGGGATTGGAAGATGGGAATCAGCTCGGTGGCCAGGAGCCGGGTCTCCTCGCTCCGGCCCTGCCGCAGGTAGAGCGCGGCGAGGTCGAGCGAGACCTGGGCGGCGTCGAAGGCGCGCGCGTCCGCCACGAAGCTCTCACGCACCTCGAGCAGGGCCGCTTCGGCTTCGGCGAGACGGCCGAGGAGGACGGCGACCCGGCCTTCCGTCCAGCGCAGGCGGATCAGGTCCGAGCGCGTGCCGGCCTGCTCCATCCGTGCCCTCGCCTCGGGGATCAGAGTCGCCGCCTCGGCGCCGTGGCCGGCGGCTTCCAGGCAGCCGATGAGGTTGTACTGGGCGGTCACCAGCAGCCGGGGATCGCGGAGGCCGTCGAGCAGGACGAGGCTGGTGCGGAAGCAGTCCGCGGCTCCCTCGAGGTTTCCCTGGTAGCGGAGGACGAGGCCATTGACCATCAGGGCGCGCCCCTGGAGATGGGGCTCGTTCACCTCCCGGTAGATGGCGATGGCTTCGGCCAGCAGCTCCAGGGCTTCGTCGTAGCGCCCCTGGACGCGCCGCAGGGGGGCCTTGAGCTCCAGGAGCAGCGCCTCGTCGAGGGGGTCGAGCCAGCTCTGGGCGAGGAAGGCCTCCGCCGTCTGGAAGGCCAGCTCGGCTTGCCGGAAGTCGCCGCGCACGCGCCAGGCGTTCCCCATCCAGGTCCAGGCCCGGGCCTTGGCCGCTTCCGTCGAGCCCGGCCCGTAGTCTCCCGGGCTCAACTGTTCCGCCACGTCGAGCGCCAGCCGCAGCAGGTTTTCCGCCCGGGCGGGATCGTCGGCGACGGCCCGCCGGGAGAGGTCCACGAGGAGCTCGAACAGGCCCCAACTCCGGAACCGGGGGTTCTCCCAGATCAGCGCGTGCCGCCGCTCGAGGGGGTGGGGCTCGATCTCCCGCCAGAGCCCGGAGGCGATCTGCTGCTCTCGCGTCAGGTCGTGACGGCGCGAGGCGATCTCCGTGCGGTGGTCGGTCAACAGACGATGGATCAGACCCCGGTAGCCCTCGTCGGCGGCCGGGTGCGGGGAGGCTTTGGAGCCCGGGAGGAGAGCGATCATGCGGTCTTCGCAGACCGGACAGAGGAAGAGGTGGCGCTGAAGGCTACGGCTCTCGCCCTCGGGCAGGTCGCCGTCCAGGAACCGCTCCAGAGCCGCGCGATCCGGATGCCGATCGAACATCGGGTCCTCTCAAACAAAACGCCGGGTCTCCTCCCAAACCTGTGGAACCGGGCGGAACCTCACATCCCTACATGTGGCCGTGCGGGCAGATGCCCGGTCCTTCCTGGTGGGACGGCCGGTCGCCAGGGTGAGGCGGCGGCGGGGGTCCCCAGGAGAAGTCCCGGATGTCCGCCCAAAGGTTCTGGGCCGCCTCCAACAGAGTACGGCCCGCGGAGCGCTCCTGGACGTTGAGAGCGGCACGAGCGGCGAGGCTCCGTGCCGGTGGCCCCTGCGCGTGCGCCAGCGCCGAAGCGCCCGCGGAAAGGCAGAGAGCGAGAGTGAGGATACGACGGTACGAACGGCTGCGCATAACACTCCTTCGCGGCAGGTCAAACTGCGGCCACCGCGGCCTGCGTTGCCTGCCAGGCCGGGGCCCCCGGAATGAGGGCCCTGCGGTCTAAAGGGTGCCAGAGATTGCGCAACTGTAGCCGAAGGGGGGCGGGCGGGGGAAGGGTCCATTGGCGAGGCCCGGAGATGATGATACGATTGGTCACAAATATGGAGGAGCCGAAAGGAGATCCCAAAGTGAGCGAAATCGAGAGCCGTGGTTATGTTCGTCCCGAGGTGCTGGTATCGACGGAGTGGGTGGCCAACCATCTGAACGACCCCGGGATCCGGATCGTCGAATCGAACGAGGATCCTCTCCTCTATGCGACCGGGCACGTCCCCGGCGCCGTCGAGGTCGACTGGACGCGCGACCTCAACGACCCGGTGCGCCGCGACTACCTGGGGCGGGAGGGGTTCGAGGCGCTGATGCGGCGGATCGGCGTCACCAAGGACACCACGGTCGTCTTCTACGGCGACCGCAACAACTGGTGGGCGACCTACGCCTTCTGGGTCTTCCAGCTCTTCGGCCACGACAAGGCGAAGATCATGGACGGCGGGCGGATCAAGTGGGCCAACGAGGGGCGGCCGCTGGACAAGACGACGCCGAGCTACCCGGCGAGCGACTACCAGGCCGCCGAGCGGGACGACAAGACCATCCGCGCCTATCGCGACCAGGTGCTCAAGCACCTCGACGCGAAGAAACCGCTGGTCGACGTGCGCAGCCCCGACGAGTACAGCGGCAAGAAGCTCCATATGCCGGAGTACCCGAACGAGGGGGCTCTGCGCGGCGGCCACATCCCGGGCGCGGCGAGCGTGCCCTGGGCCAAGGCGGTCAACCCCGACGACGGCACCTTCAAGACCGCCGCCGAGCTGAGCGCCCTGTATGAGAACGACGCCAGGATCAAGCCCGGCGACGACGTCATCGTGTATTGCCGGATCGGCGAGCGGAGCAGCCACACCTGGTTCGTCCTCACCCACCTGCTGGGCTTCGACAAGGTCCGGAACTATGATGGGAGCTGGACCGAGTGGGGCAACCTCGTGGGAGTTCCCATCGAGCGCTGAGGCCCCCTGAGTTATTAGAAATCAGCCAGGAGCACGCATGGCCGTACCGGAGAAACTGACCGACACGCTGGAGACGCTCGAGACGGTCGCCGACCGCAACGAGCGGATCCAGCTCCTGATCGACATCGCCGGCCGCTTCGAGGAGGTGCCGCCGCGGCTGGCGCGGCGCCCCTTCGCCAAGGAGCACCTGGTCCCGGCCTGTGAGTCCGAGGCCTACGTGTTCGGCGAGGAGCGGCCGGACGGCACCCTCGACTTCCACTTCGCCGTCGAGAACCCGCAGGGGATCTCCGCCAAGGCAATGGCCGTCATCCTGCGGGATGCCCTCTCCGGCGCGCCCGCCCCTGAGGTCGCCGAGGTGCAGCAGGACATCGTCTACCGCGTCTTCGGCAACGAGCTCTCCATGGGCAAGTCCATGGGGCTGATGTCGATGGTCGGGATGGTGGCGGCAATCGCGAAGAAGCAGGCCCAGGCGCAATCTTCGTAGGGGCGGCCCTGCGTGGCCGCCCTGCCTCGCTCCCCTTGTCCAACTTTATCCCGAAAAGTGCTTGACGATCCCGGGGTGGCGGGCGTAGATTGTGCCCATGGCCGATCCGCAGCCCGCCCGCCCCCGGCTCGTGCCCCCTCCGGCTCTGCACCTGCGGGCGATGGACAACCTGCGCTTCATCCGCGAGACCATGGAGGGGGCGGCCTTCTTCACGGCGGTCTCGGGGCTCGGCGAAGTGGCGGTGGGCGTGACCGCGGTCGCCGCGGCCTGGATCGCCGCTCGCCAGGGGACGGCCTGGGGATGGCTGCAGGTCTGGCTGTGGGACGCCCTGCTGGCCTTTCTGATCACCACCGGCGCGATCGTCTGGAAGGCGCGGCGGAGCGAGCAGAGCCTGTTCTCCAAGCCGGGACGGCGCTTCGCGCTGTCGCTCTTCCCGCCTCTCATGGTGGGAGCCCTGCTGACGCCGGTCCTCTTCTTCTCCGGCAACGTGGCGGTGCTCCCGGGCCTCTGGCTGCTGCTCTACGGCACCGGTGTGGTGACTGGCGGCGCCTTCTCGGTGCGCACCGTGCCGGTGATGGGCATTGCTTTCATGGCGGTCGGCGCGGTGGCGCTGGTCTCGCCCCCCGCCTGGCGGGACGCCCTGCTGGCGGCCGGCTTCGGCGGTCTGCACGTGATCTTCGGCATCGTCATCGCCTGGAGGCACGGTGGCTAACGCGCTCAAGCACGACGACGGCGGCGAGGCCACGGAGGAGTCGGACGTGGCCATTCACGGTATTGACCCTCAAGCGGCCTCGCGAGCGGCCCCGCAGACGGCCCTCGACCTCGACCGCTTCATCCACGAGCGGATGCGGCTGGGGATCGTCAGCGCGCTGGCGGTCAACGACCACCTGAGCTTCAACGACCTCAAGAAGCTGCTCAAGACCACCGATGGCAACCTGAGCGTCCACGCCCGCAAGCTCGAGGAGGCCGGCTATGTCTCCTGCGAGAAGTACTTCGAGGGGCGGATGCCGAAGACCGAATACCGGCTTACCTCTCCCGGCCGGCGGGCGCTGGAGCGCTACCTCGACCACATGGAAGCGATCATCCAGGCCACGCGGGAGGGGTGAGCGGCCGCCGCTTCACGTCCGCTAGCTTTGCGCTACAAAGTCATTTGCAAGAGGGGGGATCAATGAAGAGAGCTTTCGGGCTCCACGTCGCGATCATCATGGACGGCAACGGCCGCTGGGCGGTGGCGCGCGGCCGTCCGCGCACCGCCGGGCACGCGGCAGGCGTCGAGGCGGTCCGGCGGGCGGTCGAGGCGGCACGGGATCTCGGGATCGGCACGCTGACCCTCTTCGCCTTCTCTTCCGATAACTGGAAGCGTCCGGACATGGAGATCCGCGCCCTGATGCGCCTCTTCCGCAGCTATCTCCTAGCGGAAGCCGGCAAGTGCGCAGAGAACGGCGTCCGCATCTCCGTGATCGGCCGGCGCGACCGCCTCTCGCCCGGCCTCGTGCGGGTGATCGAGGAGGCGGAGGAGCGCACCGCGGGAGCCGGCCGCTTCCAGCTCCGGCTCGCGGTCGACTACTCGGCGCGCGACTCCATCCTCCGCGCCGCCGCCCGCCTGCGGGGGGGCGGCGAGCCCTCCCGCGAGGCTTTCGCCCGCCTGCTCGCCAGCCCCGAGGGCGGCGGCCATCCCGCTCCGGACGTCGACCTGCTGATCCGCACCGGCGGCGAGAAGCGGCTCTCGGACTTCCTGCTCTGGGAGTGCGCCTACGCCGAGCTGGTCTTCACCGACCGCATGTGGCCCGACTTCTCGGGCGTGGACCTGGGGGAGGCGGTGCGCGAGTTCGCCCACCGGGAGCGGCGGTTCGGCACGGTGCCGGAGGCGGAAACGCGGAAGGGCGGCCTTCCGGCCGCCCCTCATCTCACGCTGGTCGAAGCGAGCTCTTAGAGGCGCGTCATCAGGTCCGCCACCGCGCGGTTGAAGCGCACCGGGTCGGGGAGGTCGCCCCCCTCGGCGATCAGGCCGTAGCCGAAGAGCAGCTCGGCGTAGTCGTCGAGGAGCGGATCGGCCTGATCCTTGGCGAAGCGCTCGTTCATCTTCGCCAGGATCTCGTGGGCGGGGTTGAGCTCCATGATGCGCCGCTGCTTGGGGCCGCCCCCCTTGCCCTTCTGGAGCAGCTTCTCGAGCTGCGGGCTGTAGTCGTGCTCGGCGCCCACCAGGCAGACCGGCGAATTGGTGAGGCGGCTGGTGAGACGGACCTGCTTGACGTTGGCGTCGAGCTTCTTCTGGAGCAGGTCGAGGAGCGGCTTCATCTCCTCCTCCTTGACCTTGAGATCCTCCTCGGCCTGCTTCTTCTCCTCCTCGCTGCCGAGCGAGACCGTGCCCTTGCCGACCGACTTCAGCCGCTTGCCGCCGTACTCGTGGAGCGACTGCGTCAGCAGCTCGTCCACCGTGTCGACCAGGTAGAGCACCTCGTACCCCTTCTCCTTGATCGCCTCCAGGTGGGGCGAGTTCTCCACCTGCGAGCGCGACTCGCCGGTCAGATAGAAGATCTCGTTCTGCCCCTCTTTCATCCGCTCGACGTACTCCTTGAGGGTCGTCAGCTTCTCGGCATCGTTCGACGACTCGAAGACCAGCAGCTCGAGCAGGCGCTCCTTGTTCTCGTAATCGGAGCTGACCCCTTCCTTGATGGCGCGGCCGAACTCGGTCCAGAACTTCTTGTAGGTCTCGGCGTCCTTCTCCCGCATCTCGTCGAGGACGTCGAGGATCTTCTTGGTCAGACCCTTGCGGATGAGCGCGATGAAGCGGTCCTGCTGCAGCATCTCGCGCGAGACGTTGAGCTGGAGGTCCGGCGAGTCGACGACGCCGCGGACGAAGCGGAGGTACTGCGGCAGCAGGTCCTCGCACTTCTCCATGATCTGGATACGCTTGACGTAGAGCTGGAGGCCCGGCTTCGAGGCGACGTAATAGAGATCGTAAGGCGCCGCCGCGGGGATGAAGAGCAGGGCCTGGTATTCGATCCGCCCCTCGGCCCGGTACTGGATCGTCTTCAGCGGCTCGGTCCAGTCGTGGGAGATGTGCTTGTAGAACTCCTTGTACTCGTCCTGGGTGATCTCGGAGGCGGGGCGCGTCCAGATCGGCTTCATCGAGTTGAGGACCTTCTCCTCGAGCGGCATTACCGGCTTCTCGCCCGTCTCCTTCTCCTTGGCGAGGTCCTCGATCTCGGGGTCCTTCTCGGCCTTGAGGATGATCGGATAGCTGACGAAGTCCGAATAGCGGCGGACGACCCGGCTGACCACCCAGCGGTCGGAGAAGTCGTCCATGCCGTTCTCTTTGTCCTCGGGCTTCAGGTGCAGGGTGATCGACGTGCCGCGGCCGGGCTTCTCGGTCTCCTCGATGGTGTAGGTGCCGTCGCCGGTCGACTCCCAGCGGGTGGCGGCCGTCTCGCCGGCGCGGCGGGTCGCCAGCTCGACCCGATCGGCGGCCATGAACGAGGAGTAGAAGCCGACGCCGAACTGGCCGATCAACTCGGCGATCGTCTGCTTGGACTCCCCCTGCTTCAGCCGCTCGGCGAGCTCGCGGGTGCCGGACTTGGCGATCGTCCCGATGTTGGCGACCACCTCGTCGCGGCTCATGCCGATGCCGTTGTCGTGGATGGTGAGCGTGCGCGCGTTGCGGTCTGCTTCCAGGCGGATCTCGAGCGTCTTGTCGCCGGCGAGCAGGTCGGGGTTGGTCAGCGCCTCGAAGCGGAGGCGGTCGAGGGCGTCGGACGAGTTGGAGATCAGCTCGCGGAGAAAGATCTCTTTGTTCGAGTAGAGCGAATGGATCATCAGGTCGAGGAGCTGCTTGGTCTCGGCCTGAAACTGCAGAGTCTCGACGGTAGCGGTCGGCATGAAAAAACTCCTCCTGATCTTGGGATCTCGGCCCAGCACCGAAACGCGAAGCGACGGGGGGACCGTTCACCCCTCCGAACACCCGCGCTGGCCTGGGGAATTCCCTCGCGAAGGCTTCCGAGCCGAAAGCCTGATCGCGGGGGAGTCAAAGAAAGCTTAGTGCAAGCCGCGCAGTTTTTCAACCGGGCAGACCCTGTAAGATCCTCTCGGAGGGATTCGGATGGCCTGGGGACGGAACCGGAGCGAAGGAGGAGGCTGCATGGCCCGGCTGGCGTTTCTGATGGCGCTCGTGGCGCTGGTGCTCTCCTGGGCGGCCTACCGGCGCGCCGGAGGGGAGCTCAAGGACGTGGTGAAGGACGCGACCCGCGATGTTCCCGCACTCCACCTGGGGGGCCTGGGGAATGAGGGGCCGGCCGGCATCGACCGGCAGGCGGATCTGGCGGAGGCGCAGACGCGGCTGCTCGGGCATCGCGCCGAGGTGGCCGGCGACCGGAACCTCGCGCAGGTGGAGCGCGACGTCGCCGAGGTCCGCCGGAGCCTGGAACGTTCCTACCGGAATGCCAGCGAGGTGGCGCAGGGCCGTTGGCGGGGGCTCGACTCCGAGCTGAACCGTCTGGAGGCGCAGCTCCGGCAGGGCGGATCGAAAGCGCTCGCCAGCCTCGACGCGGCGGTGTCGAAGATCCGGGATGCCGCCGGGGAGGAGAAGGCCGGGGAGGAGAAGAAGGATGGGCGCTGACCCGGTCACCGAAGCGAACGCCTTCCTGCTGGAGGCCGCTCCCGCGGTCTGGGCTGCCCTCTCGCCGCTCGGCCGCCGGGCGCTCCAGCCGGTCCATTTCCTGCCGCTGCAGACCGCCGAGGCCCGGGGCAAACCGTTCAACGCCACCATCGGCCAGATCACCGACGGTCACGGCACGGCCGTGCCGCTTCCCGCGATGGCCGCCGCCCTCGGCGGCCTCGACGCGGCGGAACGGAGCCGGGCCTTCCTCTACTCGCCGGTCGAGGGCATCCCCGATCTGCGCGCCGCCTGGCGCGACTGGCAGCGGCGCGGCCAGAGCCTGGATCTCCCCTCCTCGCTGCCGATGGTCACCCTGGGCACCGCCCATGCCCGCAGCCTGGCGGCGGAGCTGTTCGTGGACGAGCGCCGGACGGTCCTCCTGCCCGACCCCGTCTCGGAAGAGGACCAGGCGCTGTTTTTGCTACGCCTCGGGGCGCGGCCGATCGCCTGCGCCTGCATCCATGGCGGCCATTTCGATCCGGCCGCGGTCTCCCGCCATCTCGCCGACCTGCCGCGAGGCGAGCCGGCGGTGGTGCTCCTGGAGTTCCCCCGCGAGGAGACCGGCTACATGCCGGTGACCCGGGAGCGCGCGGCCCTCTGTCGCGCACTGGTCGAAGAGGCGGAGCGCCGGCCGCTGGTGGTGATCGTGGACGATACCTGGGCGGGGCTGGGCACGCCGAGCGCGTCGCTGTTCTGGGGGCTGACCGGATGCCACCCGAACCTGATCCCCCTCAAGGTCGACGGCACCGACGGCCAGCTCGGCTTCGCGGGAGGGCGCCTCGGCTTCCTGACCTTTCCCTACGAGCCGGACAGCGCCGTCGCCAGGTCGCTGGAGAGCAAGGCCAAGATGCTGCTGCGCGCCCAGGTGGGATCGCCTTCGACGATGACGCAGATGGTGCTGCTGCGAGCGTTGCGGGCGCGGATCGAAAAGATATAGTTTCTCCTCCAGGAACTGTAGAGCGAACTGTTTCCCGGAGGAGGGATTCTGAAGCCCAAGGTCTATCTCGAGACCAGCGTCATCAGCTACTTGACCGGACGGACCAGCCGGGACATCAAGATCGCCGCCGCTCAACGAGCAACGCAGAAGTGGTGGGATGAGGCGAAATCCCGGTTCGAACTCTACATTTCGGGTCTCGTTCTGCTGGAAGCTAGAGCTGGAGATCCGGAAGCTTCCAAGCGCCGCTTAGCTGCGGTGAATCATGTTCCCAGACTGGTTGTAACGCCCGAATGCCTCGCCTTGAGCCAAAACCTTCGTCGGGGAACGGGTTTGCCACCCAAAGCGCTTCAGGACGCGCTCCATCTGGCGATCGCCACTGTCTATGGGATGGACTATCTTGTGACCTGGGATTTTCGTCACCTGGCGAGCGAGTCGCGGATCCCGAGAATTCGCTCTATACTCGCTTCGTGGGGGTATATCAGCCCTCTGATCTGCACACCCTCACAGCTCTCGGAGGATTGAAGCATGAAGACTTCGTGCGCTGACGACCCGATGGAAGAGATTCGAAAGTTCCGGGAAGAGTATGCTGCGAAGTTCGACTATGACCTGGAAAGGATGTACCAGGATTTAAAGCGTCTGGAACAGGAGGATCATGGGCCACACGTCTCGCTCGAAAACGGGAAGCTGGTACCAACCCACCCTCAACGCCGAAGCTCGCGGGGTTAGGGTTCTGTTCCTAGGAAGGCCCTACCGCAGCCACTCCTCCAACTGCACCCGCTCATCCGTCGAAGCATCCCGGTACTTGACGATCACCGGCGTGTAGAGGGACACCCCCCACTCCTTGCCGGCCCCCTTGGAGACCGCGCGGGAGCCGGGGACGACGACGGCCTCTTCGGGGATGATCAGCGGCTGGTCGCCTTCCGCCCGGTGGATCGTCTCCCGGATGAGGTCGTAGACGGGGGTCGAGCGGGTGAGGATGGTTCCGGAGCCGAGGACGGCGCGGCGCTTGACCACGGTTCCCTCGTAGACGCCGCAGTTGCCGCCGATCAGGACGTCGTCCTCGACGATCACTGGCGAGGCCCCCACCGGCTCCAGCACGCCGCCGAGCTGGGCGGCGGCGGAGAGGTGGACGCGCCGGCCGACCTGTGCGCAGCTCCCCACCAGGGCGTGCGAGTCGATCATCGAGCCGTCGCCCACCCAGGCGCCGACATTGACGTACATCGGCGGCATGCAGACCACCCCGCGCCCCAGATAGCAGCCGTCGCGCACCGCCGAGCCGCCGGGGACGACGCGGACGCCGTCGGCCAGGGTGAGCGGCCGGGGCGGATAGGTGGATTTGTCGAGGAAGGGGAGGCGGCCGCCGGGAGGCCCGCCCACCGACATGTCCACGACCTCGCCCATCCGGAAGCCGGCGAGGATCCCCTGCTTGACCCAGGGGTTCACCCGCCAGCCCGTAGGGGAGCCGGCATCCGGCTCGGCGGCGCGGATCTCCCCGCGGTTGAGCGCCGCCTTGAAGCGCTCGAAGAGCTCGTGGTCGGCCGGTCCGTACACCGCCGGGGGCTCGCCGTAGAGCCGCTCGACGTCCGCACGGAGGCGGTCCAGATCCTTAGACGGCAACCCGGTTCTCCACCACGGTCTCGAGCTCCGGGGTCTCGGGGATCAGACCGAGCCCGAGCAGGACCTGTTCGATCTTGCGGACGCTCTCCGGCTTCGGGTAGACCGCGGGCAGCCGGTAGACCGGCTCGATCAGCCCCATCAGCCCCATCGCCGCCTTGACCGGACCGGGGTTCGACTCGATGAAATTGATCTCCATCAGCGGATGGAGGCGGCGCTGCATCTCGCGCGCCGCGGGGAAATCCCCCTCCAGGCCGAGCGAGGTCAGCCGCGCCATGGCGAAGGGGACCTCGTTCGCGACCACCGAGATGACGCCGACCCCGCCGAGCGCGATCACCGGCAGGGTGACGGCGTCGTCGCCCGAGAGGACCGCGAAGCTCTGGGGGACCGCCTGGAAGATCGCCGCGATCTGCGAGATGTTCCCCGACGCCTCCTTGACCCCGACCACGGTCTCGATCTCCGCCAGCCGCGCCAGGGTGACGGGATCGACGTTGCAGCCGGTGCGGCTGGGAACGTTGTAGACCACGATAGGCAGCCGCGTCGCGCGGGCCACCTCGCGGTAGTGCTGGTAGAGCCCCTCGGGCGTGGGCTTGTTGTAGAACGGCGTGACGACCAGCAGGCCGTCCGCCCCCAGCCCCTCGAGGTCGCGGGCGAGCTCGACGACCTCGCGGGTGTCGTTGCCGCCGCAGCCGGCGAGCACGGGGGTTCGCCCCTGCGCCTCCTCGAGGGTGATCTCGATGACCCGCAGGTGCTCCTCGCGCGAGAGGGTGGGGTTCTCGCCCGTGGTGCCGCAGGGGACGAGGAAGTGGATTCCGGCCTCGATCTGCCGGCGCACCAGGCGGCGCAGGCCCTCTTCGTCCAGGGACAGATCGGACCGGAACGGGGTGATCAGCGCGGTACCGCAGCCTTGAAACATGACGTCTCCTGGAGAGCGCCGGCGGTTAGGCTCCAGCGCGAAATCTCCGCCCATATTCTAGTGCCGTTCGCGGACGATCTCTTCCCAGACCTGGCTGAATTCGTAGAGGCCGTTGCGGCCGATCAGCCAGCGGGCGGCGCGCAGGGCGCCGTGGGCGAACCCGGAGCGGTTGCGGGCGCGGTGCTCCAGGGTGAGGGTGTCCGCCTCGGAGTCGAAACCGAGCTGGTGGGTGCCGGGGATCGCGCCGGCCCGGTTGCTCGCCACGTCGATCGGCCGCGGCCAACCCGCCGCCTCGGCCACCCGCTTCAGCTCCAGCAGCGTACCCGAGGGGGCGTCCAGCTTCTTGCGGTGATGGATCTCGTAGGCCCAGGCGTCGTAGCCGGTCTCCTCGGCGAGCAGGTGGGCCGCCGCCGCGGCCAGGCGGTAGAAGACCTGGACGCCGATCGAGAAGTTGGCGCCGTAGAGGAGGCCGCCGCCGTGCCGCTCGACCGCCTCCCGCACCCGCGGCAGCTCGCTCGCCCAGCCGGTCGTGCCCACCACCAGCGGCACCCCCAGCGGCGCGATCCGCTCGGCGTTGGCGGGCACCGCGGCGGGGACCGAGAAGTCGATCGCCGCGTCGATCCCCTGGAAGCTCTCGGCGGTGATGCCGGCGCCTTCCGCGTTGCTGACGTCGTCGAGCCGGAGCGCCACCTCGAAGCCGTGCTCGGGCGCGAGCTGCTCGACGAGCCTGCCCATCCGGCCGTAGCCGATCAGCGCCAGCCGCAGCGGCCGGGGGCTCACCCCACCACCTCGCCGGGGTCGCCCGGCAGCAGCTCGACGTGCAGGCGGGCGATCAGCGCCGGGAGCTGATCCTCCTCGGCCAGCAGGCGGACGGCCGGCGCGGCGACCCCATCCAGCACCAGCCGCGGCTCGTGATCCTTCCCCGCCTCCAGCACGCGGGCCGCCAGCTCCGGGTGGGTCGCGAGGTCCTCCGAGACCAGGGAGATCACCGGCCGGCCGCGGGTCACCCAGATCTCGGCGGCATGCCCCACGGCCGAGAGCAGGGCGGCGTGGATCTCCGCCAGCCGGTCCTCGCGGTCGAGCGCGAGGTCCCCCCCCGCCTCCCGCCGGCCCAGCACCAGCAGCGACGGGCGGAAGCGCTCGCAGACCTCGAAGACGGCGCCGAGGAGGGCGTCCCCGGCCTCGCCGGTGCCCTGGACCGAGATCAGGTGGGCGTTGGCCCGGCAGGCGATCGACTTGATCGTCGGCGGAGCGTGCGGATCGCGGCGGCCGATGAGGGTCCCCGTGGCCGGCCCCTCGGCCTCCGGATGGCGGGAGTCGAGGATACGGATCGGCACGTTCCCCCGGCTCGCCGGTCCCAGCGTGCCGTAGTGGGGCTTCTTGGCTCCCGAGCAGGAGAGCTCCAGGGCCTCGGCGAACGAGAGCGTGCGGACCCGCCGCGCGCCCGGGAAGATCCGCGGATCGGCGGTGCGCATGCCGTCGACGTCGGTCCAGATCAGGACCTCCTCGGCGCCGAGGGCGGCGCCGACGATCGCGGCCGAGAAGTCCGATCCCTCCTTGCCCAGGGTGGTGGTGACCCCCTGGAGGGTGGCCCCCACGTAGCCGCCGAGGACCGGCACGCGGCCGGCGCGCAGCAGGGGCAGGAGCGCCTCCCGAAGGCGGGCGTCGGTGGGGCCGTAGAGCGGCCGGGCGCGGGTGAAGTCGTGATCGGTGACGATCACCCGCCGGCAGTCCACCCAGGCGGCGTCGATTCCGCCCTGGCTCGAGTGGCTGAAGGCGAAGGCGAGGATGGTGCTCGACAGGATCTCGCCCATTCCGGCCACCGCGTCCGCCGCGCGCGGGGTCAGGGCGCGGGTGGCGAGCAGCTCGTCGAGCTGGGTGCGCAGCTCGTTGAAGGCGGGGTCGAGCGCCGCGTCCAGGGCCGGCCGGCCAGCCGGGGGGACGACGCCGTGGGACTCGCGGCGGTGGTAGCTCTCGATCTCGTCGTAGGCGGCGAGCGCCCCCTCGCGGTCGCCGGCGGCCGCCGCGGCGGCGGCGTCGAGCAGCCGCTGCGTGGTCTTGGCCATCGCCGAAACCACCACCACGGGCTGGCGGGGGAGGCGGTCGCGCACGATCCCCGCCACCCGCTCGATCGCCGCCGCGCCGTCGACCGAGCTGCCGCCGAACTTCATGACGATCATGACTTCATCACCATCAGGAGCCGAGCAGCCCCTCGCTCTTCATCATCTCCGCGTTGAGCAGGGCGGCGCCGGCCGCTCCGCGCAGGACGTTGTGGGAGAGGGCGGCGAATTTCCAGTGGAAGAGGTTGCACTCGCGCAGCCGGCCGACGGCGGTGCCCATCCCGCGCTCCAGGCCGGCGTCCTTGCGCGGCTGCGGGCGGTCGACGCCCTCCAGGTAATGGATCGCCCGCTTCGGCGCCGAGGGGAGGGCGCGCTCCTGGGGGAGGCCGGAGAAGGCCGCCAGGGCTTCCAGGATCTCCCCGCGCTCCGGCCGTCGCTCGAACTCGACGCTCGCCGAAACCAGGTGGCCGTCGACCGACGGCACCCGGTTGCAGCTCGCGCTGACCGTGAACGGCAGCGGCCGGATGCGGTCGCCGTCGAGCTCGCCCAGGATCTTCTGCGGCTCGCTCTCGACCTTCTTCTCCTCGTCGCCGCCGATGTAGGGGATGACGTTGCCGAGGATGTCGAGCGACGGCACGCCGGGATAGCCGGCCCCGGAGACGGCCTGGAAGGTGGTGACCGCCACCTTGCGGAGGCCGAAGCCGCGCAGGGCGGCCAGCGGCAGCACCAGCACCACGGCGGCGCAGTTGGGGTTGGTCACGATCGCCCCCTCCCATCCGCGCTCCTGCCGCTGGGACGCCAGCAGCCCCAGGTGGCCGGGATTGATCTCGGGCACCAGCAGCGGGACGTCCGCCGCCATCCGGTAGTGGCTGGAGTTGGAGACCACGATGTGGCCGGCGGCGGCGAAGTCGCGCTCGATCTCGCCGGCCAGGCTGCCGGACATCGACGAGAAGACCAGCCGCGGACCCTTGCCCGGCACGCACTCCTCGACGGTGCGGCCGGCCGCCTCCGCCGGCGGCGCCCCCTCGAGCTGCCAGGAGGTGGCCTCGGCGTATTTCTTGCCGGCGCTGCGGTCGCTCGCCGCCAGCCAGGTCGCCGCGAACCAGGGGTGATGCTCCAGCAACTGCACGAACCGCTGGCCCACCGTGCCGGTGGCGCCCAGGATTCCGACCTCGATCTTCTCAGCCATTTCGTTCGCTCCCGCTCCCCGCGTCCCGAAGGGGCGCTCAAGTCTACCGGTCCAGCAGTTGGCGGACCATATCCTTATAGTGCGCGGCGGCGTCGAGGAGGGCCCGTTTCGGGACCCTTTCTCCGGGAGTGTGCGCGACGTGGATGCTTCCCGGCCCGAGCAGGAAGGGCTCGCCCCAGGCGCCGAGGCGGGGGATGTCGGTGGTGTACTTGACGATCGTGGTCGCGAACCCGGGCAGCGACCCGAAACGCATGGCCGGCGTCTCGCGGATCTCCGCGATCCGCACCCCCGGGACCGCGTGGACCGCCTCGGAGAGCCGCCGCTTCACCTCCGCCGCGGGCCCCACCGTGCGGACCGTCACCTCGGCCCGGGCCTGGTCGGCGACCACGTTGGCGGCCCGGCCGGCGGCGAGGGTGCCGATGTTGAGCGTGGTCTCGCCGAGGACGGCATCGGTGGGGAGCGGCAGGCTCCGCAGCCGCGCCAGGACGTCGAGGAGCTTGTCGACCGCCGAATCCCCCAGCTCCGGATAGGCCGAATGGGCGGCCCGGCCGTCGGCCTCGATCCGCAGGTAGAGGTACCCCTTCGAGCCGAGGGCCAGCCGGTTCTCCGTGGGCTCGCCGTTGATCAGGTAGCGGGCTCCGCGCGGCTGCCGGTTGGCCACCTGGGCGCCGAGGCTGTCCGTCTCCTCGCCGACGACGAAGAGGACGCCGAAGCCGCGCACCCCCTCGTCCAGCAGCTCCCGGGCGGCCTGCACCATGGCGGCGATCCCTCCCTTGGTGTCGCACGCGCCCCGGCCGTAGAGGAATTCATCGTCCTCGGACGAGGGGAAGAACGGCGGCACCGTGTCCATGTGGGTCGAGAGGACCACCGCCGGCTCGCCCCAGGCGGCGAAGACGTTGAAGCGCCCCTCCTCGACCGCCATCCGCTCGACCGCGCCGCCGGAGTTCCGGACGAGCTCCTCCAGGGTCCGGAAGAGGAAGTCGCCGACCTCCCCCTCCCGGCCGGTGGTCGAGTCGATGTCGATCAGGGCGCGGGTCAGCTCGAAGGGGTGCATGGGGGGATACGATCATACCCGAGGCCCCCTTCGGGCGGATCGGATAACATACGCCGCCATGATCGAAATCGACCTGCAGGGTAAGCGTGGACTGGTGATGGGCGTCGCGAACTCGCGGAGCCTGGGATGGGCGATCGCCGAGCGGCTGCACGCGGCGGGGGCCGAGCTGGCGTTCAGCTACCAGGGGGAGCGGCTCCAGGCCGATCTCGAAAAGCTCACCCGCGACTGGCCGGGGACCCGCCTTTCGCAGTGCGACGTCACCGTCGACGAGGAGCTCAAGGCCACCTTCGCCGACCTCCGGGACGCCTGGGGGAGCCTCGACTTCGTCGTCCACTCGATCGGCTTCGCCCCGCGGGCGGCCATGGACGGGCGCTACATCGAGACCACCCGCGAGGACTGGCGGACGGCGCTCGACATCTCCGCCTACTCGCTGGTCGCCGTCGCCCGCGAGGCCGAGCCGCTGCTCAATGCGGGGGGCTCGATCGTCACCCTCACCTACTACGCGGCCGAGAAGGTGGTCCCCAAGTACAACGTCATGGGCATCGCCAAGAGCGCGCTCGAGGCGAGCGTCCGCTACCTCGCCTACGAGCTGGGCAAGAAGGGCGTGCGGGTCAACGCCGTGTCGGCCGGCCCCGTGCGCACCGTGGCGGCGCGCTCGATCCCCGGCTTCATGAAGATGTTCAACAAGGTCGCCGGCATCGCCCCGCTGGGCCGCAACGTCACCCACGAGGAGGTCGGCAACCTCGGCCTCTTCCTCCTCTCACCGCTCGCCGGCGGGATCACCGGCGAGACGGTCTACGTCGACTCCGGATTCCACATCATGGGGATGGAGCTGGGCGAGGAGTAGGCGGCCTACCCGGCCGTTCTCCTGGCCGGAGCGCCGGTGCCGGGAGCGGCCAGCGTCCGACCGGCGGCCGGCTTGGGAGCGCAGAGCTGCGAGTCGTTGGGGTCGATGCCGCAACCGTTCTTCGTCGAGTCCCGCGCCGACCGCGAGGCGGGAGCGTGCTGCCCGCCCGGGAGGAGGTCCCACCAGCGCGACAGCCCGGCGAGAAGGCCCGGCCCCGGCGTCCAGCTCAGGGGCGCCGCCTGCGCGAGACCCGAAAGGGAAAGACCGAGGACGATCGTGGAAGCGACGATTGTTTTCTTAAGCATAGCTAATCATTCTCCCAGACAAAAAGGTTCGATGAGGAACAACGAATTGCAGGTCGTCCCTGCCATAGTGCCGTCACGACGGAAAACCGGGGCAGGCGCGCGCGGCTCAAATGCAGGGCGGATATACTCCGCCGCCATGCGAGAGAGGACCGGATCGACGAACGGAGGGCGCGGATGCGGGCGCTGATCCTGGCGGGGGGCAGTGGCACGCGCTTCTGGCCGCTGTCGCGCAAGTCGCGCCCCAAGCAGCTCCTGGCCCTGGAAGGGGAGCGGACGCTCCTGCGCGACACCCTGGAGCGGCTGGCGCCGGTGATCGGCCCCGAGGGGGTCTGGGTGTGCACCACCGAGGCGCTGGCCGGGGCGGTCCGCCGGGAGCTGCCGGAGGTGCCGCCCGACCAGATCCTGGCCGAGCCGGAGGGGCGCAACACGGCCCCCGCCATCGCCTGGTCGGTGCGCTCGATGCCGGAGGCGGCGCGGCGCGAGGTGGTGGCGGTGCTCCCGGCCGACCACCGGATGGGGGACCCCGCCGCCTTCCGCGACGCTCTGGCGCGGGCGGCGGCGGTGGTCGAGCGGGAGGACCGCGTGATGACCCTGGGGGTGGTGCCGCGCTGGGCCGAGACCGGCTACGGCTATCTCGAACTGGAGCCGCTGGAGCCCGATCCCGGCCCCGGGGACGTGCGGCTCGTGCGCCGCTTCGTCGAGAAGCCCTCGGAGGAGAACGCCCGGCGCTTCCTGGAATCGGGCAACTATCTCTGGAACGCCGGCATCTTCCTCTTCCGCGGCACGGCGCTGCTCGACCTCGTGGCCGCTCATCAGCCGGAGCTCTCGGGCGGGCTGGAGGCGATCGCCGCCGCTCCGGAACGGCTGCGCGAGCTCTACGCGCGTCTCCCGGCCGACTCGATCGACTACGCGATCATGGAGAAGCTCGCGGGCATCGCCACCCTCCCTCTCGACTGCGGCTGGAGCGACCTCGGCTCCTGGGAGGCGCTCGACGAGATCCTGCCGGCCGATTCGCAGGGGAACACCGGCCGCGGCGACACCCTGGCCGTCGAGGCCCAGGGGAACCTCCTGTTCGCCGGCCAGGGGACGATCGCCGTGCTGGGGGTGGAGGGGCTGGTCGTTGTGCGCACGGGCGACGCCGTGCTGGTGATGCCGAAATCGCGCTCGCAGGAGGTCCGCAAGCTGGTGGCCGAGCTCGCCGCCCGCGGCCGCGGGGACCTCCTGTGATCCAGCCGGCGACGATCTCGACCGCCGCCGGAGACCCGACGCTCGCCACCCTCGCGGCCCCCCTGCCGCTCGACGCGCTGGTGCCGGGAGCCGCCGATTGGGAGGTCGAGATCGGCTTCGGCAAGGGGCGCTATCTCCTCCGCCGCAGCCGGGAGGAGGCCGGCCGCCGGTTCCTCGGCATCGAGGTGGCGGGCGAGTATCACGGCATCTTCGTCGAGCGCGCCCGCCGCCACGGCCTGACCAACTGGCTGGCGCTGCGCGGCGACGCCCTCTACCTCGCCTCCGCGGTGCTGCCGCCCGGTTTCGCCGCGGCCCTCCACATCTACTTCCCCGACCCCTGGCCCAAGCTCCGCCACCACAAGCGCCGGCTGTTCGATCCCGAGACGGTCGACCTCGTCTTCCGCCTGCTCCGGCGGGGGGAAGCTTCTCCTTCGCCACCGACTTCCTCGACTACGGCGAGCAGGTGGCGGAGCTGCTCGCCGGCTACCCCGGGCTGCGCCTGACCCGCCGCGACCGCCCCTGGGACGAGGGGCCGCGGACCAACTACGAGGCCAAGTACGAGCTCGAAGGGCGTCCAATCCTCCGCCTCGAGGGGATCCTGGAGATCGACGGCGCCGAGGCGCCGCTCCACCCGGACGGCGCCCGCGCCGTGCTCGCGGCCACCTGGATCGCCTGAATACCGCAAGATTTCGAAAGAACATCTCAGTTTTTCCTTCGTATAGCTGAAGAGCGTCGGAAATGGTTTTCGGATCATTTCCGGGGCGCACTGAGCGGCGCCTGCCGGCGCGCGTCCGTCGCGTAGGAAAACGTTTTTTCGATACGAACGAAAGGAGTCAACCATGACCAAAGTCGACATCATCCGCGCATGGAAAGACGAGGAGTACTTCCTCAGCCTGACCGAGGCCCAGCGGGCCGCTCTGCCGGCCAACCCGGCGGCGGCTATCGATCTCTCGGACGCCGACTTGCGCGGTGTTTCGGGCGGCTCGGGCAGCACCAACACCGACTGCAGCCACCCGCGCATCGCCTGCGGAACGGGTCCGAAGATTCTCTGCACCTGAACGCCATAAGCTGAGCGTGCCGGCAGGCGCCGCCAGCTTTGACAAGAGAAACCTTTTTCTTTGGAGGGAGCCGTCATGCCGAGCCTGGTCGAAGAAGCGGACTGGTACCGCGCCGCCACCCTGGCCGAGCGCGCGGCCGCGGCTCCCGCGCCCGCGGCGGCGGGGAACCCGGAGCTCGCCCGCCGCCGCCTCGAACGCTGGCGCTCCCAGACCCCCTTTCAGTCGCCGGCCGAGCTGCGGCGGCGGCTGGCGACCGACGGCCTCGATCCCGATTCGTTCCTGGCTCTGCTCGGCGAGTCGGCCCTGGATCTGAAGGAGCGTACCGCCCAGCCTCCGGGATGGCTCGGGACGCTCGAGCGAGCCTTCGCGGCCGGTCCGGCCCCAGCGGAGCGGGAGGGCGATCTCGGGCTCGTCGTCGAGCCCCTGGTGGCCCGCGCGCGAGCCCGGCTCCTGGAAGTCGCGCGGGGACTCGCCGCCGCGGGGGCGACGGTACCCTTCGTTCCCGAGGCGGCCGTCGAGGCGCTCCTGGAGCTCCTGCGGGACAATCTGGGCCGGGCGCTCAACCGCCTGCTGGTCCTGGAGCTGCACGTCGCCGCCCGGACCGGGCAGATCCAGGGCGAGACGGCGCCGGAACGCTTCGCGGCCTTCCGCGAGCGGCTCCGCGAGCCCGGTTTCGCCCTCGGCCTCCTCCGCCAGTACCCGGTCGCCGCCCGCCATGCCGTGGAGTGCGCTGAGCGCTGGCTCGCCTTCACGTCGGAGCTGCTGGAGCACCTCGCCGCCGATGCCGGCGCGATCCGCGCGGCGCTCGCCGGGGGAGCCGATCCCGGCCGGCTCGCCGCGGTGGAGGGGGGCGTCAGCGATCCCCACCGGGGCGAGCGGACGGTGCTGCTGCTCACCTTCGACTCCGGTTTCCGGCTGGTCTACAAGCCCAGGCCGCTGGCGGTCGACGCCGCGTTCCAGCAGCTCCTCGTCTGGCTGAACGAGCGCGGGGCGGCCCCGGAGCTCCGCCCCCTCCGGCTGCTCGACCGCGGCGCCTACGGCTGGGTCGAATTCATCGCCGTCGCCGGCTGCGGCTCGGCCGCGGAGGTCCACCGCTTCTACCAGCGACAGGGGGAGTACCTGGCCCTCTTCTACGCGCTGGCGGCGACCGACTTCCACTACGAGAACCTGCTGGCGGCCGGCGAGCACCCCATGCCGATCGACCTCGAGACCCTTTTTCATTCGAAGTCGGGCGAGGTCGGCGCCGTCCCCCGCGAGCTCCTGGCCGACGCGGCCGCCTGGGACTCGGTCCTCCGTCCCGGCCTGCTGCCGCAGCGGATCTGGTCCGAGGACAACGCCGGGGTCGACATCAGCGGCCTCGGCGCCTTCCCGGGGCAGGTGACCTCGGTCCCCGTCCTCCAAGTGGTGGAGGGGGAGGATCTCATCCGCTTCACCCGCAAGGTGGCGGACCTGGAGGTCGGCAGCGCTCACCTGCCGCGCCTCGACGGCCGGGAGATCGCGGCGCGGGAGCATGGAGAGGCGGTCGCCGAAGGGTTCGAGTCCATGTACCGGCTGCTGGTCCACCATCGCGAGGAGCTGCTCGACCCCGCGGGGCCGCTCGCCCTCTTCGCCGGCGCGCCCATCCGCATCCTCGTCCGCCCCACCCGCATCTACGCCAAGCTGCTCGCCGAGAGCTTCCATCCGTTCGTGCTCCAGGACGCCCTCGACCGCGACCGCCTGCTCGACCGCCTCTGGGTGGACATCGATTTCCGTCCCGGCCTGGAACGGGTCCTCCCCCACGAGCATCTCGATCTCCAGAGAGGCGACGTTCCCCTCTTCACCTCGTTCCCCGGGTCGCGGGACCTCTGGACCAGCGAGGGCGAGCGGATCCCGGAGGTGCTGCCCGAGACCAATCTCGAGAGCGCCGTGCAGATCCTCGGCCAGATGGGAGCCGGCGACCTCGAGCGCCAGCTCCGCATCGTCCGCGGCACGTTCGAGACGCTGGACCTCGCGGAGCGGGAGGCGGTCTGGCCGGCATATCCGTTCCACGACGCGGAGCCGGCCGCCGGCGACCGCTTCCTCGCCGCCGCCCGCTGCGTCGGCGACCGGCTCGCCGCCACCGCCTTCCGGCACCGCGGGTCGGCCACCTGGCTCGGCTTCAGCCGCCAGGGGACGAGCCGCTTCTGGTCCTACGAGCCGGTGGGGCACAGCCTCTATTCGGGAGTGCCCGGCATCGCCCTGTTCCTGGCGTACCTGGGCGCGGTGACCGGCGAGGGCCGGTACCTGGAGCTGGCGCGGGCGGCGGCCAGGACCGTGTGCGGCCAGGTCGACCACAACCCCGGCGCCCTGGCGCTCCTCGGCGGCTACTCCGGCGCGGGCGGCACGATCCAGGCCCTCCTGCACCTCGGGACTTTGTGGGCGGATCCCACCCTGCTCGATCGCGCCGAGGCGCTGGTCGCAGGGCTGCCGGCGCGGATTGAACGGGACGTCGATCTCGACGTCGTGGCGGGCGCCGCGGGGTGCCTGCTCTCCCTCCTCCGGCTGCACGCCGTTCGCCCGGCGCCGCGGACGCTCGCCGCCGCCGTGCTCTGCGGCGACCGTCTCCTCGATCAGGCGATGGAGATGGAGTGCGGCCTCGGCTGGCCCGGGATCGGGCCCCGCCCTCTCACCGGCCTCTCCCACGGCGCGGCCGGCATCGCCTGGGCGCTGGCCGAGCTGGCGGCGGCCACCGGGAGGGAGTGCTACCGGGAGGCCTGCCGCGGCGCTCTCGCCTACGAGCGGAGCCTCTTTTCGGCGGTGGAGAGGAACTGGCCCGACCTCCGGGCCGGCGCCGGCGAGGGGCCGCGGAGCGGGTTCAGCTACGGCTGGTGCCACGGCGCGCCCGGGATCGGACTGGCTCGCCTCGCCTGTCTGCCGCTGCTGGACGACCCGGAGCTGCCCGGCGAGATCGACGCCGCCCTCGCCGCCACCTGGCGGCACGGCTTCGGCAACAACCATTCGCTCTGCCATGGCGATCTCGGCAACCTCGACATCCTCCTTGAGGCCGGCCGGCGGCTCGGCCGGCCGGATCTCCTGGCCGGCGTCGCCCGCGCGGCGTCCGGTGTCCTGCGGGGGATCGAGGAGGCCGGCTGGCTCACCGGCGCGCCGCTGGCCCCCGAGATTCCCGGGCTGATGACCGGCCTCGCCGGCATCGGCTATCAGCTCCTGCGCCTGGCCGCGCCGGACGAGGTTCCCTCGGTCCTCCTCCTGGATCCGGCGCGCGACTCCGCATCCGTAGTACCGTAGACCTCCATGTCCAGGGAGGGCTTCAGGATGTCCAAGCGGATCTCGTTCGTTCCCGTCGTTCTCGCGATGCTCGTCCTGGCGCCGGCCGTCCGCGCCGAGCAGCCCGCCGCCGCCGGCGAGGCGCGCGAGGCGGTCGAGCAGGCCATGCGCGGCTACGCGGCGACCTTGAAGGAGGCGAACCCGGAGGCGGTCGCCGGCTGGTACGCCAAGGAGGGGGAGCTGCTGCTGCCGGGGCTGGCGCCGCTGCGGGGCCCGGAGGCGATCCGGAGCTTCCTCGTCCCCCTGGTCGGCGCCACCGAGGTCGAGTCCGTGGCGGTCACCACCGACCTGGTGGCGGTCCACGGCGACTCCGCCGACCTCTGGGGGACCTACCATCAGGTCGCCGGCGAGAAGGGCAAACCGAAGCAGGCCTACGATGGCCGCTACGCGGCGCTCTGGCGTCACGATTCCGACGGCAAGTGGCGCCTCGTCCGCCTGATGATGCAGCCGGTGGCCTCCGACACCCACTGAGCCGTTTTTTCAATGTTCGAGGCCCTATAACAATGTTGTACGGCCTCAAACAATGTTCCAGCCGCCGAAACAATGTTGTACGGGCTCAAACATTGTTGTACGGCTTCAAACATTGTTTTTTGCCGCCAAACATTGTTTTAAGCCGAGAAACATTGTTTCAGCGGGTTTTCGTCCTCAATAGGGGACGGAAACGGTGAAAAATCGGGCGTCTTCCTCGGCGCGGGGAGTTGGCTCGGAAATTGAAACCTCCCGCAGGAAGTCGCCCCCGCGAGGGTTTCTGGGGGCAGGAGGAAACCAACACCATGAACGCAAAGAGAATCGCCGCCTTCGCCGTCGTCCTGACGATGATGGCCTCCGTCTTCGCCTTCACCCCGGCGGCCTCCGCCTACAGCCGCTACAACCGCGCGGGTATCCGGGTCTACGCCCCGCTGCCGCCGATCCGCCAGGAGCGGGTGATCGTCCGCCCCGGGCCGCGCCACGTGTGGGTGCCCGGCTACTGGCGCTGGGAGGGCCGCCGCTACGGCTGGGTCGGCGGCTCCTGGGTCGTCCCCCCGTATCCGCGGGCGGTCTGGGTCGGGCCGCGCGTGATCTACCGCCACCGCCACCCCTACTACTACGGCGGCTACTGGCGCCGCTGAGCCCTGGCCCCGAGCCTCGCCGGGCTCCCGGCGGTGATATTCTTGCCGCCCGGGAGCCCATGCCTTGTTCAAGCGACTCAGATACCTCTGGCCCTATCTCCGGCCCCATCGCCGCAAGCTGGCGATCGGCTTGGCCACCGTCGTCGCCTCGACCGGCCTGGGGCTCGCCAGCCCGCTGCTCGTGGGCCACGCGATCGATGCCATCCGCCACGGCTCCTCCCTGCTCCTCCTGCTCGGCTACGCCGGCCTGATCGTCGGCTTCTCGCTCGGCACGGGGGTGTTCAACTACTCCCAGCGCATGATCCTGGTGGGGATGAGCCGGGACGTCGAGTTCGACCTGCGCAACGCCTACTTCGCGGCGCTCGAGAAGCAGGCGCCCGGCTTCTTCCACGACTACCCCACCGGCGACCTGATGGCGCGGGCGACCAACGACCTCCAGGCGGTGCGGATGCTCTGCGGCCCGGCGATCATGTACACCGCCGGCACCCTCTGCACCGCCGCCGGCGCTCTCTTCTTCATGACCCGGATCAGCCCGCCGCTGATGCTGACCGCGCTCGCCCCGATGCCGCTGGTGGTCTTCGCCACCACCTTCGTCGGGCGCCGCATCCACGCCCTCTTCACCAGCGTGCAGGGGAAGTTCTCGGACGTCACCTCGAAGGTGCAGGAGAACCTCGCCGGCGTGCGGGTGGTGCGGGCCTACGCCCGCGAAACGCACGAGGAGGCGGAGTTCGACCGCATCAATGAGCGCTACCTCGACGGCAACCGCAAGCTCGCCGCCTGGTCGACGGCGTTCCAGCCGCTGCTCCAGATCTTCATCGGCATCGGCTTCGCGGCGGTGCTGCTGTACGGCGGCCTGCTGGTGATCCGCAACCGGATCTCGATCGGCGAGTTCGTCACCTTCCACCTCTTCCTGGGGCGCCTGATCTGGCCGATGATCGCCATCGGCTGGGTGGTCAACCTGACCCAGCGCGGCACCGCCTCGCTGGCGCGCATCCGCAAGATCCTGGACACCGAGCCGGCGATCCGCGACGAGGAGCCGCTGGTCGATCCGGGCCCGATCCGGGGGAGCGTCAATTTCCGCGACCTCGGCTTCGCCTACCGCGAGGGGGTGCCGGTGCTCGCCGGCATCGACCTGCAGGTGCCCGCCGGGCAGACGGTGGCGGTGGTCGGGCGCACCGGCTCGGGGAAGAGCACGCTGCTGGCGCTGATCCCGCGGCTGATCGACCCGCCGCACGACGCCCTGCTCGTCGACGGCGTCGACATCCGCCACCTGCCGATGGCGAAGCTGCGCGCGGCGATCGGCATGGTGCCGCAGGAGACCTTCCTGTTCTCGGCGACGATCCACGAGAACATCGCCCTCGGCCGTCCCGACGCGCCGGTCGACCGGGTGCTGGAGGCGGCGCGCCTGGCGGGGCTCGATTCCGACCTCGCGTCCTTCCCCAACGGGCTGGACACCCTGGTCGGCGAGCGCGGCCTCACCCTCTCCGGCGGCCAGAAGCAGCGGGTGACCCTGGCCCGCGCGCTGCTGCGCGAGCCCAGCATCCTGCTGCTCGACGACTGCCTGTCGGCCGTCGACACCCAGACCGAGGAGCAGATCCTCGGCAACCTGCGCACCGTCTTCCGCGGCCGCACCGTCTTCCTGGTCTCGCACCGGATCTCGACGGTGAAGGACGCCAACCTGATCCTGGTGCTCGACCAGGGGCGCATCGTGGAGCGCGGCACCCACCCGCAGCTCATCGCCCACGGCGGCCTCTACGCCGAGCTCCACCAGCGCCAGCTCCTGGAGGAGGAGCTGGCGGCGGTCTGAAGCCATGCGGATCGTGATCACAGGGGGCTCGGGGCTCATCGGCACCGCGGTGGCGCGGGAGATGGGGGGCGCCGGGCACGAGGTGGTGGTGCTAAGCCGCGATCCGTCGCGGGTGAAGCCGCTGCCGCCGAACACCCGCGCGGTCCATTGGGACGGTAAGACTCCTGGGGATTGGGCGAATCTGCTCGATGAGAGCACCGCGATCGTCCACCTCGCCGGGGACGGCGTCGCCTCCGGCCGCTGGACCGACGAGAAGAAGAAGCGCATCCGCGCCAGCCGCGTCGATTCCGGAGCCGCGGTGCTGGCGGCAATCCGCCAGGCGAAGGCGCCGCCGCGGGCGCTCCTCCAGGGCTCGGCGGTCGGCTATTACGGCGACTGCGGCGACGCGGTGGTCGAGGAGACGCACCCGCCCGGCGACGATTTCCTGGCCCGCGTCTGCGTCGAGTGGGAGGCCTCCACGGCGGAGGTGGCGGCGCTCGGCGTGCGGCGCCCCGTGCTGCGCACCGGCATCGTGCTCAGCGACGAGGGGGGCGCGCTGCCGCGCATGGCGCTCCCCTTCCGGCTGCTGGCGGGGGGACCGCTCGGCAGCGGCCGCCAGTGGGTCCCCTGGATCCACGTCGCGGACGAGGTGAGGGCGATCCGCTTCCTGATCGAGCGTGACGGCGCCGACGGCCCCTTCAACCTGACCGCGCCGGCGCCGCTGACCAATCGAGATTTCAGCCGCGCCCTCGGCCGCGCGCTCTCGCGGCCGAGCTTCGCCCCCGCTCCCGGCTTCGCCCTCCGCTTCCTCCTCGGCGAGATGGCCGACGCCGTGCTCCACGGCCAGCGCGCCGTGCCCCGGCGGCTGCTGGAGCTGGGGTTCGTTTTTCGGTACCCGGAGGCGGCGGGGGCGTTGGGGGATTTGCTGGGAAGGAACACGGACACGCGGACGAGCACGGACTGACACGGACGAACACGGACAGCAAAGACCGCGTTCGACGAGGTCCGTGTTCGTCGGTGCTCGTCCGTGTCAGTCCGTGTTCCAGCTCTCCCGCAGCGCTCCCCCCACCGCCTCCCGCAGCGGGGGCGGGGTATACACTCGGTAGCGGTCGATCCGCGAGAGGTGGCGGATGAACTGGCTGGCGTGCTCCATCGCCTCCAGCGAGCCGTCGAAGCGGCGGACCAGGACTCGGCTGGGCCCCAGGCGGTGGGGGTCCTTGGCGGAGTTCGAGACCAGCAGGCTCCCCGGCCCGAAGCGGGCGCGGAGCTCCGGGAGGAGCGATTCGAAGCGCTCCTTCTCCTCGCGGGAGAGGTGCTCGCGGGTCTCGAAGGCGACGGGGAAGTGCCGGCGCTCGACCAGCGCCCGGGCGTGGACGCTGTCGGAGGTCCGCAGCGCCGACCAGACCGAGACGTCGTCCTGCCCCAGGAAGACCTCCGGGTCCATCGACCAGCGGATGCCGCGCTCCTCCAGCCACTCGTTGAGGTGGAGCTCCAGCGCCTTGCCGGTGACGTTGAAGTAGACCTGGGTGAACATGTAGTAGCGGGCCATCACCAGCGCCTCCAGCGCGTGGACGCCCCCCTCCTCGACGCCGATCCCCCACTCGCCGGTCTCCGGGTCCTCGATCGGCAGGATGGTGTCGAGCAGCCGCTCGAGGTCGTAGGTGCCGTAGCGCACGCCGCAGAAGGCGCTGTCGCGCAACAGGTAGTCCATCTTGTCGACGTCGAGCTCGCCGGAGACGATCTTGGCCAGCAGCCGCTCGGTCGCCGTGCCGCCCCCCTGGAGCAGGCGGCGGACGTCGTCGAGGGCGAGGCCGTCGCCGTGGCGGGCGAAGATCGCCTCGATCTCCGGGCTGCCGAGCAGCCGGCGGGTCATCTCCTCGTGGTCGATCCCCCCCTCGAAGAGGTCCTCGGCCGAGTGGCTGAACGGGGCGTGCCCGAGGTCGTGGAGGAGCGCGGCCACCCGCGTCAGCCGGCGCTCGGGCGCGGCGGCGCCGCCGGGGAGCATGCCGCCGCTCTTGGTGCACAGGGCGTCGTAGACCCGTCCCGCCAGGTGCATGGCGCCGATCACGTGGCCGAAGCGGCTGTGCTCGGCGCCGGGGAAGACCAGGAAGGTGAAGCCGAGCTGGTGGATGAAGCGCAGGCGCTGGGCCGGCCGGCTGTCGATCAGCGCGGTCTCCAGCGGGTCGGCGCGGACGAAGCCGTGGACCGGATCGCGGATGGACAGCACGGGCGGCGCGTCAGTTACGCTCGGGGTCGGTCCCCCGGCGGCGGAAGGGGCGGAGCATGTCGACCACCTGCTGGCGGGAGCGGAGGATCGACAGCACGGAGAGCCCGCGCTCGGGGAGCGACTCGGTGAGGAGCTGGAGCTTGCGCATCAGCGGCACGTCCACGCGGGACGCGACGCGGTTGATCAGCTCCTCGAAAGCGGTGTCGGCGGAGGCGAGGTCGTCGACGTCGAGCGGCAGCTTGTCCCCCAACTCGTGGACGAGCGAGCGGAGGAGGTGGACGACCGCCGTGCGCACGGCCACGATGCCGGCGTCGCGCTCGTTGAGCCAGGGCTCCTCGACCGGCCGCACCACCGCCTGGCGGTAGGGGCCGGCGATCTCGCGCTCCAGCTCGAAGCGGAACTCGCCGTAGAGCAGGAGGTCGGAGTGGCCGTCGGGGAGGGTCTCGAGGTCCATCACCCTCGCGGCGGTGCCGCCGGGGAAGATCTCGGGGCGACCCTCGGCATCGAAGCGCGGCCCGGGTTTCATCAGCACCACGCCGATCCAGCGCGCGTCCTCCTCCAGCTCCTGGAGGTCGCGAACCAGCCGGCCGTAGGAGGGATCGAGGACGTGGAGCTTCAGCTCGGTGCGCGGGAAGTGCACGACGTCGGGGAGAGGGACGAGCGGGAGACGGGATTCGTCGCCGACCATGGAGAAATGATAGCGCGGAAAGAGATCGCCGTAGAATCCTCTTCATGCGCCAGACCCTCTGCCTTCTCCTCCTCGCCTTTCCCCTCCCCCTCTTCGCTCAGACGGACGCGACCGCCGCCATCGCCGCGGGAGACGCCGCCTACGCGCGGCGGGCCGAAGGGCATCAGGGAGCGAAGGCGGCCGCCGGCCCGATCGACGAGGCGATCGCCGACTTCGAGCGGGCGGTCAAGGAGCAGCCGGACCGCCTGGAGGGGAGCTGGAAGCTGCTGCGCGCCCTCCACTTCAAGGGGGAGTTCACGACCGACTCGAACGAGGCCAAACAGAAGGCCTTCGCCCGCGGCAAGGAGGTCGCCGAGGCGGCCCTCGACCGGCTGGCGAAGCGGACGGCGGGGAGCCGCGCGAAGCTCGACGCCCTCGCGCCCGCGGCGGCGGGGAAGGCGGTGGCCGGCGTACCCGAGGCCAAGCCCCTCCTCCTCTGGGGAGCGGTCCACTGGGGGCTCTGGGGCGATGTCTTCGGGCGGCTGGCGGCGGCGCGCCAGGGGGTGGGCGACCGCGTCAAGCGCTATGCGGAGACCCTGATCGCCCTCGACGAGCGCTATGAGGACGCCGGCGGCCACCGCGTCCTCGGCCGGCTCCACACGCTGGCGCCGAAGGTGCCGTTCTTCACCGGCTGGGTCGACCGCGACAAGGCCGTCTCCGAGCTCCGGCGGGCGGTGGCGCTGGGGCCCGACAACTTCGACAATCACCTCTTCCTCGCCGAGGCCCTCTTCGAGCACCAGCCCGACAAGGCCAAGGAAGCCCGCGAGATCCTCCGCCGCCTGCTCGCCCGCCAGAGCGTGGCCGACCTGGTCGTGGAGCAGGAGAAGAGCCTCGCCAACGCGCGGGCGCTGCTGGCGAAGCACCCGGGGTGAGGGGCGGGGGCACAGGGCACACGGACACAGGGACGAGCACGGACCGACACGGACGAAACACGGACTGAAAGCGAAGAAATGTGTTTCGGTTTTTCGTCCGTGCTCGTCCGTGTCAGTCCGTGTTCGTCCCTGTGTCCGTGTGCCCTTTCACCGCGAAGCCGGCAGCGACCGCATCGGCGGCATCGGTGGCACCGCCAGCGTCGCGCTCAGGCGGGTCGCTTGGCTGAAGTAAAGCCCGGCCAGCAGCGCGCCGGCGAGGAGGGCGGGGCGGCGGAGGGCGAGCGGGAGCCAGCGGGCGGCGGCGAGCAGGAGGACGGCGGCGGCGAGGGTCAGCCACTGGCCGCGGGCCGCGAGGGCGTGCGCCACGGGCGCGGGGAGGAGCAGGGCGTAGAGGGCCAGCGCCGCGCCGGCGGCCACGGCGAGGGCCGGGCGGCCGGGCGCCAGGGCCTCGGCGGCGCCGAGGGCGATCAGCGCGCGCAGCAGCACCAGGGCGAGGAAGACCGCCGGCGCGCTCGCCGGCCCCTCGCCGGTGCGCAGCAGCTCGGCGGCCCAGGTGGCGGCCAGCAGGAGGGCGGCGCCGAAGCCCGCGGCCAGCCGCCAGCCGGCGGGCTCCAGGCTCCGCCAGCCGGTGGCGAGCAGGGCGCCGGCGAGCGCGACGGCGGCGAACAGCACCGCCAGCACCCGCCCCACGCTCGAAGCGCCCGGCGGGTAGAGCCCCTGGGTGAGGGCGGCGTCGGGGTGCCCCTGGAGGATCAGGAACGCCGCCAGCGCGCCGGCGACCAGCAGCGGCAGGAGCGCCAGCGCGCCCCGCTTCCGCGGCTCGGGGCCCTTTCCCGCGAGCCGCCAGGGGATCGCCGCCTGCGCCCCCCAGGCGAGGAGCAGCAGACCGAAGATCAAGCCGTCGAGCGCCGGGCTGTCGAGGGGGGCGCTCACCCGCGGCTCTCCCAGGCGAGCCGCTCCACCGCGTCCGCCTCGCCGGCGGGGCCGAGGCGGGCCAGCAGCTCGGCGGCGCTGGCGCCGTCCGGCGGGACGAGCAGATCGGGCGCCACCTCGGCGAGCGGCGCCAGCACGAAGCGGCGCTCGCGCAGGCGGGGGTGGGGGAGGGTCAGCTCGGGAGCGTCCGAGAGGAGGTCGCCGTAGACCAGGAGGTCGACGTCGAGCGGCCGCGGTCCGAAGCGGACGGCGCGGCGGCGTCCGGCGGCGAGCTCGAGCGCCTTGGCGAGGGCGAGCACCGCCTCCGGGGGGAGCGCGGTGCTGCCCACGGCGGCGGTGTTGAGGTAGTCGGGTTGAACGACCGGCGAGACCGGCCGGCTGCGGTAGAGGGAGGCGACGCGCAGGGGGCCCAGGGAAGCTGCGAGCTGCCGCAGGGCCCAGACGAGGGTGGGCTCGGCCGACGAGCCCGCCGCTCCGGGGACGAGCCCGGGCAGATTGCCGCCGAGCGCCAGCGCCACGACGGCCTGCCGGGGATCAGACGTCGTCGTCGAGCTCCTCCTCTTCCTCGTCGTCGAGCTCGGCGTCCGCGAGGTCCGGCTCGACCAGCTCGTCCTCTGCGATCTCCGTCTCGATCGGGGCGTCATCATCCTCGATGTCGATCGGCTTGACGACCTCCGCCTTGCGCTTGCGGCGCGAGGCCGAGCCGGAGGCCGGCGAGTCCGCCGAGACCGCGTCCTTCTGATTGGCGCTACACTTGGGGCAGATCGGCTCGGGCTTGCCGAGGTCATAGAACTTCGTGCCGCAGTTGTAGCAGTCGTATTTCGTTCCCAGTTTGAGCTCAGGCATGAAAAAGGCTCCAATCCGTCGAGGCCGCTTTAGAGGGCGGTGAACGTAGCACCCGCCCGGGGACGTGTCAACCGCGCCGCGCCGCCGTCCATTCCCCGTCGCTTGCTCCCGGAACAAAGGGGACGATAGGATCGTTCTTCCTCATGATGAAAACTTTCGCCACTCCCCTGCTCGTCCTGCTCCTCGCCGTTCCCGCGCTGGCCGCGGGCAAATCCACCGGCCCTCCGGACCCGATGGCCGCCGGCCTCACCGGACCGCAGCGGCTCACCGCCCTGGTCGACCGCGTGCGCTACGAGCAGAAGGAGCTCAAGACGCTGCAGGCCAGCTTCACCCAGCAGCAGGAGAATTCGATGCTGGCGGCCCCCGAGGCCTCCAAGGGGACCTTCTCCTACGCCGCGCCCGACAAGGTGCGCTGGGAGTACACCTCGCCGAGCCCGATCACCGTCGTCATCGCCGGCGACGAGATGACCACCTGGTACCGCGACCTCAAGCGCGCCGAGACCCTGAAGGTGGGGCGCTACTCCAGCCAGGTGTTCAAATACCTCGGCGCCAGCGGCAGCCTGCAGACCCTCCTCGAATACTTCACCGTGCGGCTCAAGCTCCCCCAGAAGGCGGGGGAGCCCTACCGCCTCGAGCTCGACCCCAAGTCCGCGCGCATCGCCAAGCGGTTGAAGGCGATGACGATGTGGATCGACAGCACCACCTTCTTCCCCTCCGGGCTGAAGTACACCGGGGCCGACGGCGACACGGTCGAGTACCAGTTCAGCGACATGAAGCGGAACACGCCGATCCCCCAGGACCGCTTCGTCCTCAAGCTCCCGCCCGGAGTGTCGACCCGCACCGTCGATCTCAGCCGTGAGGGGAGCGCGAAGGGCAAGCCCTGAGCCTGGCGTTCGAGGTCCTCGCCACGGCGGGCCTCGCCCGCCGCGGCCGCCTCACCACGCCCCACGGGGTGGTGGAGACCCCCGCGTTCATGCCGGTAGGGACGCTCGGCGCCGTCAAGGGGGTCACCCCCCAGGAGCTGGAGGCGGCGGGGGCCTCGGTGATGCTCGCCAACCTCTACCACCTCGCCCTGCGGCCGGGCATCGACACGATCGAGAAGCTGGGCGGCATTCACGCCTTCACCGGCTGGCGGGGGCCGATCCTCACCGACAGCGGCGGCTTCCAGGTGTTCAGCCTGGGCGGCCTGCGCACCGTCGACGCCGGGGGGGTGACCTTCCGCAGCCACCTCGACGGCTCTCCCCTGCGCTTCACCCCCGGGACGGTGGTGAGCCACCAGCAGCGGATGGGGGTCGACATCGCCATGGTGCTCGACGAGTGCCCCCCCTGGCCGGTGGAGCTCGCGGCGGCGGCGGCCTCCTGGGAGCGCACGCTGGCCTGGGCGCGCACCGCGCGGGAGGCTTGGCGCGACGAGGGGGGCGGGGGCGGCCTGTTCGGCATCGTGCAGGGGAGCTCCTATCCCGACCTGCGGGCGCGGGCGGCGGCCGACCTCGCGGCGCTCGACTTCCCCGGCTACGCCATCGGCGGCGTCTCGGTGGGCGAGCCCGAGGCCGAGCGGCGGGCGGTGGTCGAATGGACCGCGCCGGCGCTGCCGGCGGCCAAGCCGCGCTACCTGATGGGCGTCGGCTACCCCGCGGACATCCTCCACGCCGTGCGCCAGGGGGTGGACCTCTTCGACTGCGTGCTGCCGGCGCGCAACGCCCGCCACGGCGTCCTGTTCACCCGCCAGGGGGTGATCAAGATCAAGAACGCCCGCTACCGGGACGACCCGCGGCCGCTCGATCCCGAGTGCGGCTGCCCGGCCTGCGCCCGAGTCTCGCGCGCCTTCCTTCACCACTTGACGAAGGCCGGCGAGCTCACCGCGCCGGTGCTCGCCACCCTCCACAACCTGCGCTTTTACCTTGACTTCATGGCGGATCTCCGGCAGGCTATCCAACTCGGAACGTTGACCGATCTGGCGAGCCTCGCCTGCCGCACCGCCGGTGAAGACGCGCCGGAGGGACCCGATGTGCGGGTCCGTCCGGATTCATCCGACCCCCTCGATCAGAGGAGCTCCTGAAGGCAACCGGTTCCGGGACCTAACTGTGCAATGAATCCAAATACCATCCCCTCTCTGGCCTTGGCGCTCCAGCTCCCCTCCGGCAGCGGGATCATGGGCGCGCTCACCGGGCTCGCCCCCATGCTCCTCATCTTCGTCATCTTCTACGTCGTGCTCATGCTTCCGATGCAGCGGCAGCGCAAGGCGCTGCAGCAAGTCATCGCGAACCTGAAGAAGGGGGACAGGGTGCTCACCAGCGGCGGCGTCTACGGCGAGGTGACGGCGGTCGAAGGGGCGACGGTGATGCTGCGCATCGCCGACAACGTCCGCGTCCGGATCGCCAAGTCGGCGATCACCGGCCTCGAGGGAGAGAGCGACAAAGGGAGTCAATCGTCATGAATCGAAACCTGCTCTGGCGCGGCCTGCTGATCCTGGCGGTGGCGGTCGCCTGCTTCGCCCTGGCCTATCCGCCGAAGGACAAGATCAACCTCGGCCTCGACCTCCAGGGGGGCATGCACCTCGTCCTCCAGGTCCATACCGAGGACGCCGTGCGGGTCGAGACCGACACCGACATGGCGCGGCTGATCGACCTCGGCAAGGACAAGGGCGCGCCCAACCTCAAGGGGCGGCGCACCGGCGACAGCCAGTTCACGATCACCGCCCCGACGCCGGAGGCGCGCGACGCCGCGAGCGACCTGGTGTCGAAGTACCTGCCGCGCTGGAAGGTCAAGCGCCAGGGGGACGACCTGGTCTTCACCATGACCGACCAGGCCGTCGCCGAGGTGCGCACCGGCGCCGTCAACCAGGCCAAGCAGACGATCGACAACCGCATCAACCAGTACGGTGTCACCGAGCCGGTGATCCAGGCCAGCACCGGCGATCGCATCGTGGTGCAGCTCCCCGGCATTGACGACAGCGAGCGCGTGCGCAAACTGATCCAGAGCACCGCCTTCCTCGAGTTCCGCATCGTCCGCGCGCCCAAGGGGGGCGGCGGCCTGCCCAACCGCGATGACGTGATCAAGGCCCTCGGCGGCACCATCCCCGACGACGTCGAGATCATGGACGGCGACCAGCGTGACCGCGAGACCCAGGCGGTGATCGGCAAGACGTACTACGCCGTCGAGAAGCGGCGCACGGTCACCGGCCGCGACCTCAGCAACGCCCGTCCCGGCCAGGGGCAGTTCAACCAGCCGATCGTCGAGTTCACGCTGAAGCCGGCCGGCGCCGACGCGTTCGCCGACATCACCAGCAAGAACGTCGGCTCCGGCCTCGCCATCGTGCTCGACGGCCGGGTCGTCTCGGCGCCGGTGATCCACTCACGGATCGCCGACCGCGGCCAGATCGAGGGGGGCTTCACCGAGCAGTCGGCGCAGGACCTCTCGACCGTGCTCCGCTCCGGCGCCCTGCCCGCCAGCATCACCTACCTGGAGGAGCGCACCGTCGGCCCCTCCCTCGGCCGCGACTCGATCCGCAACGGTCTGGAGGCCGGCATCCTCGGCACCCTCCTGGTCGTCATCACCATGCTCCTCTACTACCACCTGTCGGGCATGAACGCGGTGATGGCGCTGGTGCTCAACATCCTGATCCTGTTCGGCGGCATGGGCGCGTTCCACTCGACGCTGACCCTGCCCGGCATCGCCGGCGTCATCCTGACCATCGGCATGGCGGTGGACGCCAACGTGCTCGTCTTCGAGCGCATCCGGGAAGAGATGCGAGCCGGGCGAACCGTCCGCTCGGCCATCGACATGGGCTTCGAACGAGCGTTCACCTCGATCATCGACACTCACGTCACCACCCTGATCTCGGCGCTCTTCCTGTTCCAGTTCGGCACCGGCCCGATCAAGGGGTTCGCCGTGACGCTGACCATCGGTCTCATCGCCTCCATCTTCACCGCGGTCTTCGTCAGCCGCTGGTTGTTCGACCTGGTGCTCTCCCGCCGCCGGGTGCAGAGGCTTTCGATCTGACCCGCGCGGGGTCGACTTAAAGGGGCATGCCATGGAGCTGTTTCGCGATACGCACATCGACTTCATGAAGTACCGGAAGATCTGGATCGGCATCTCGCTGGCCCTGGTGCTGGCCGGGCTGTACGCCATCCTCGGTCCGCACCGCCTGAACATGGGCATCGACTTCGCCGGCGGCACGCAGGTGACGGTCGGTTTCCAGCAGACGCCGGACCTCGACCGTCTCCGCGGCGTGCTCGAGCGCGCGGGGATGAAGGCGGCGGTGATCCAGCGCTTCGGCAAGGTGACGGATAACCAGGTCATCATCAAGACCGCGGCCACCCACGAGGTGGAGGACAAGAGCCGCGCCAGGATCGTCGCCGCTCTCAACCGCGAGTTCAACACCCACCAGCAGGCCACGGGGCTCGACCTCAACCAGGCCGGCGCCGATGCTCTCGACGCGGTCCTGCTGGCGAACGATCCGGACCACGCCGGCGCGGACCCCGTGGCCGCGAAGGCGCACTACGAGGCCCAGGCGAACGCCATCCTCAAGGCCCGGCACGACAGCGGCCTGTTCAAGTCGCTCGACGGCCTCGGCAAGATCCCGGGCGTGACTCCGGCCTCGGCCGCGCTCCTCCAGCAGAAGACCTTCCTCGGCACCTTCAATGTGCTGGGCGTCGAGACCGTCGGCCCGCAGATCGGCGGCGAGCTTCGCCACCAGGGCTTCCTCGCCGTCGTGATGTCGCTGCTCGGCATGCTGGCCTACATCTGGTTCCGCTTCGAGCTCCGCTTCGGCATCGGCGCGGTGATGGCCTCGCTGCACGACGTGGTGGTGACGCTGCTCTTCTTCTGGTGGTTCAAGCTCGAGTTCAACCTGACCACCATCGCCGCCTTCCTCACCCTGATCGGCTACTCGATGAATGACACCGTGGTCATCTTCGACCGTATGCGCGAGAACATGCGGAAGAGCCGCCGCAAGCCGCTGATCGAGGTGATGAACGACAGCATCAACCAGACGCTGTCGCGGACCATCATGACCTCCGGCCTGACCTTCCTCTCGGTGCTCTCGCTGCTGATCCTCGGCGGCGACGTGCTGCGCGGCTTCGCGTTCGTGATGACGGTCGGCATCATCGTCGGCACCTACTCGTCGATCTACGTCGCCAGCCCGTTCGCGCTGCTCTGGGAGAGCCTGTTCGGCGTCGGCGGCCGCTGGGGCAAGAAGGCTCCGCTCCCGGGCCGCGGCGGCGCCCCGGCCAACGAGCGCGCCGAGTCGCGCATCGACCGCACCGGCACCGGCTCGGGAAGCGGCACCGCGCCGCGCCCGGCCCGCCGGCGGGCGTAGGGCGCTCGATTCTCTCCTTCAGCCCTCTCCTCTTCGGAGGAGGGGGCTGATCCGTCTCTACGCGGCGAGAATGTAGGCGTGCCGGAAATGGATGTCGCCCGCGGAGGAGTGGTGGAGCTCGGTGATGCTGTTTCCACTAGGCCTTGGCGCCGAGACAAGAGCCTTGAAAACCGGGCTTTCCTTTTCCAGGATCACGACCCGGGAAAGCTGAACGATCTCCTGAGGCTTCAGCTCGTCCTTGAGCACGTCGGCAAGGTATTTCAGCGCACTCCACTTATCAGCTTCAGCCCAGGGCGCGGATACGACGAGGTCCCAGACGTTGGGCGCGTCCTCTCTGAGGATCAAGCCAAAGAAGTCCAGGTCGCCCCGTTCCTTCTGGATGCGATTCTTGATGTCTTCGTACTTCTTGATGGGAATCGAAGGCAAGATCATGTCGCGAGTATAAGGCACAATGCCGGTCGGGTTCCTTGAGCTCCTTGTGAGCCCGGGAATCTCCCGCCCCCCACTTCCCCTTATAATCATCGCCCCACCGGGAGCGGTTTCTCCTCCTCGCGTGGGGACAGCCCTATGCCGCAGTCCGCCAAGAGCCTCGCGCCGCCGATCACGATGCCGGGCGTGGCACGCCTCGACGACGTGCTCGCCTGCATGGCGGCGCATGGGCGGCCGTTCGACCCGGCCTTCCTGCGCTCGGTCTACGATTTCTCCGCCGAGATGCACAAGGACCAGACGCGCCGTTCCGGCGAGCCGTACATGATCCACCCGCTCAACGTCGCCTACCTGCTGGCCGACCTCAAGTTCGATCAGACGTGCGTGGCGGTGGGGCTGCTGCACGACGTCCTGGAGGACACGCTCACCACCCGCGAGGTGCTCGAAAAGGAGTTCGGCGGCGAGATCTGCGGCTTGGTTGACGGCGTCACCAAGATCGGCCGCCACGAGTACGTGCGCCGCGATGAGGCGCAGGCCGAGACCTTCCGCAAGATGATCCTCGCCTCCGCCAAGGACATCCGGGTGATCGTCGTCAAGCTCGCCGACCGGCTGCACAACATGGCGACCCTGGAGCACATGCCGGCCGAGTCGCGCCGCCGCATCTCGCGCGAGACCCTGGAGATCTACTCGCCGATCGCCCATCGCCTCGGCATGGCGCGCGTCAAGGGGGACCTCGAGGACCTCGCCTTCTATCATCTCTATCCCCACCAGTTCGCCGAGCTCAACAACAAGATCGCCGAGAAGATGAAGCTCGGGCAGGCGACCATGGACCGCATCGGCAGCCGCCTCGGCAAGAGCCTGGACGGCGCCGGCATCGACGCCGAGATCAGCTTCCGCGTCAAGCGCTACTACTCGATCTACGAGAAGCTCCGCCGGCAGGGGATCGACATCTCGCAGCTCTACGATTTCCTCGCCTTCCGCATCGTCACCGCGAGCCTCAAGGACACCTACGCGGCGCTCGGCGTGGTCCACCAGAACTGGCGTCCCATCCCCGGCCGGTTCAAGGACTACATCGCGATGCCCAAGCCGAACCTCTACCAGTCGCTGCACACCACGGTGGTGGGGGACCAGGGGCAGCCGTTCGAGGTACAGATCCGCACCCGCGAGATGGAGGTAATCGCCGAGGAGGGGATCGCCGCCCACTGGAGCTACAAGGAGGGGCGCGTCGAGGCGGTGTCGAGCGATCCCAACATCGTCTGGCTCCGGCAGCTCCTGGAGTGGCAGAAGGAGGTGCAGGATCCGCGCACTTTCCTGACCACGCTCAAGGTCGACCTCTATCCGGACGAGGTCTACGTCTTCACCCCCAAGGGGGAGGTCTTCTCCTTCCCGCGCGGCGCCACGCCGCTCGACTTCGCCTACCGGGTGCACACCGACCTCGGCCATCACTGCGCCGGCGCGCGGGTCAACGGCAAGCTGGTGCCGCTGCGCACCTCGCTGGCCAACGGCGACATGGTGGAGGTGCTGACCAACCCGGCGCGCAACCCGAGCCGCGACTGGCTGAACCTGGTCACCACCTCGCGCGCCAAGAGCAAGATCCGGCAGTGGCTCAACACCCAGCAGAAGCAGCGCGCCACCGAGATCGGCCGGCGGATGTTCGACAAGGAGATCCGCAAGTACGGCCTTTCCCTGCGCAAGGTGGCGGACGGGCCGGACTTCAAGACCTACCTGCAGTCCGAGGGGCTCTCCAAGATCGACGACCTCTACAGCCGGATCGGCTTCGGCAAGACCGAGCCCCGCACCGTCCTCGAGCGGGTGGTGGGCCTGGAGAAGCTCGCCGAGAGCCCCGCCGAGAAGCCGGGGCGCCTGCGCCAGGCGGTGAGCAAGATCCTCCCCTTCGGCACCACCACCAGCCCGCTGACCATCAAGGGTCACGGCGACCTGCTCGCCTACCTCGCCAAGTGCTGCAACCCGCTGCCGGGCGAGGACATCGTCGGCTACATCACCCGCGGCCGGGGGGTCTCGGTCCACCGGATCGACTGCCCGAACGTCGAGAACCTCCTCTACAACCCCGAGCGGGAGATCGACGTCCAATGGGAGCAGGGGAAGAACGAGGTCTACCAGGTCTCCCTGCTGATCGAGGTGGAGGACCAGCAGGGGATGCTCGCCCGGCTGACCGAGGCGATCACCCGCGCCGGCAGCAACATCACCGCCATCGAGGCCGACACCCATAGCGAGACCGGCCGCGGCACGATCAGCGTCGTCTGCCAGCTCCGCGACCGCAAGCAGCTCGACAAGCTGCTGCGCGAGGTCCGCTCCATCTCCGGCGTGCTGCGCGTCGACCGCCGCACCACCAGCGGCAACCAGGCCGAGGCGCAGCGGTAAGGGGGAGGGGCCCAGGGGGAGCCCCTCACTCCCCCAACCCCCTCTCTCCCAGCCCTCCACCCGCCCTGCCGGGGAGAGAGGGGGCTTTAAAGGGAGCTCGTCGTTTTTGCTGTTGCTGTTGCAGTTCTCCCTCCTCTCCCAGGAGGGGGCGGGTGGAGGGCTGGGAGAGGAGGGTCGGGGAGGTGAGGGCACACCCCTTGAGATCTTCCCCCCGTTCTGCTATCTTCTGCTGCCCTTCGGGGCGAAGTCAGGAGAAAGAAACCATGGCCAAGCAATGTGAAATCTGCGGCAAGGGCACGACCTTCGGCCGCAATGTCAGCCACGCGCACAACGTGACGTCGCGCACCTGGGAGCCCAACCTGCAGCGCGTCCGTGCCTCCATCGACGGCGCCGTGCGCCGCGTCCGGGTCTGCACCCGCTGTCTGCGCAGCGGCAAGATCGTCAAGGCGCCGGCGCGGAAGTGGACCCCCGAGGGCGAGGCGACGAAGAGCTAGGCTTCGGCCCTTCGTCCCCCCCTTCGCGACTCCTCCCCCTGTTCCCCCGAATTCCCGCCGCTCCCTCTCGAGGGATAGGTGCGCCTCGGCACGTCCGGCGGTCCTTCGATTCCGGAGCTCGAGCCGGCCGCTCTTCTTCCTTAAGCCAGTCAATCAATGCCGATGAGTCGTTGTAACTTCCTCCGCAAAGAGCCCAAAATCCCTCTCGGGACCTTGAAATTCCCTCTAAAAGCCCCGGCCTTTGAGGTCCTTTGAGGAACTTTGAGCCGTTCTTTGGCGAGTCTTGAGGACACTTAATAACTATCGGTCTACACTTCGACCAACTTGGAGCCCGAACGAGGGGAGTGGGAAGCACCGGAGGGAGGGGGCTCTGATTTTGAAGTACTGATGTTGTCGTTCTGATTTGAGGGGACTCTGCCTTTTCACTTGCTGTCTTTGTAGTTTGCCGTATCTTGTAGGAGGGGAGAGAGAAGCCCGGGCGCCTCGGTTGGCCCGGGTTTTCTCTTTGGAGAGGGCGGGGAGGGTGCGCTCGCGGGCGCCCGGACCATGACGGTCCCGGCTCGATCCGCCGACCCAAGGAGGTTCCAAATGGTCCAGGTGATTCGACGCTCTGTTGCTCTGACGGCTCTGACCGCCGCTCTTGTCTTCGCGGTTCCGGCGCCGTCCCATGCCGCCCATCTGCGCGGTGCGGCGCTCGCGGTTCCGACCTCGGCCAGCGGCCTGGTGGCGCAGGCCTGGTCCTGGCTGGAGGGGGTCCTCGGCGTTTCCGCGCCGCGGCCGTCCACCGGGCTCCCGCAGAAGGACGGCATCACGATGCCGCCGGTCGTCAATCCGCCGAGCGGCACCGGCGGATCGGGGAGCATGGTGGATCCGGACGGCAAGCCCAAGTGATGTCCCAGGTAGCGGCCTCGTAGCGCCCTGCGAGGCCAGATGAGTACCCGAGTCTTTTTTTACGCTGTTTTGATGTTGATGAGAGGAGGTCCCGCGTGAACGATCACCCGACGCCGGCGGAGCTCGAAGGCTTTGCCTGGAACCGCACCCCCGCAGATCGCACTCGTGCCATCATGGCTCATTTGATGGGGGGCTGCAGTTCTTGCCGCGCCGCTTTCGCCCCCCACTTCGCGGCCCTGATCGGCCTTGCGCCGCCCCCCGAGCTCGCGCTCTCCCCCAAGGAGGACGCCGAGTACGACGCGGTGATCGACCGGGTCTTCACCTCCGTGCTGGCCCGGGCCCGGGAAATGAGGAAGGGGAGAATGCCGGCGGCGCTCGCGGCCTCCAGCGTCGAGGCGTTACCGGAAATTCCGCAGTCGGCGCCGCCGTCGGCGGAGATGCCGCGCTTCGAAGCGCTCCTCCAGCAGAGCTGGGCGCTCCGCAACGACAACCCCACGGAAATGGTGCGCCTCGCCGAGCAGGCCCGCGACCTGGCCGAGAGCCTCGGCTCTCCGATGACGGCCGCCGCCGCGGCCGACCTCCGCTGCCGCGCCTGGATCGAGCTGGGGAACGCCCACCGCGTGGCCGACAACTTTTCCGCCGCCGAGCGGGCCCTCGGGCGCGCCACCGAGATCTTCCTCTCCGGCTCCCAGGACGAGATCCTCGCCGCCCGCCTGTTCACCGTCCAGGCCTCCACCCTCGGCGACTGCCGCCGCTTCGACCTCGCCGAGACGGCGCTCGACCTGGTGGTCACCATCCACCGGCGTCGCGGCGACGACCACGAGGCCGGCCGGGCGCTGCTCAAGAAGGGGATCTTCGCCGGCTACCGCGGCAACACCGAGCAGGCCCTGCAACTGATCGAACAGGGGCTCGGCCTCCTCGACGAGGAGCGCGATCCGGCGCTCGTCTACTCGGCGCTGCACAACCAGGCCCGCCTCCTCCTCGACGCCGGCCAGTTCCGCGCGGCGCGCATGGCTCTCTGGAAGGCGAAGGCGCGCGGGCTCGATCCGGGCGGCTGGCTGGTCGAGTTGAAGGCCCGCTGGCTGGAAGGCCAGATCAACGCCGGTCTCGGCGAGTTGGAGCGCGCCGAAGCCGCCTTCCGCGAGGTCAAGGAAGGCTTTCTGGAAGCCAAGCTCGTCTACAAGGCGGCGCTCGTCAGCCTCGAGCTCGGCGCGCTGCTGCTCCGCCGGGCGGAGTCCGAGGCCGCCGCGCGCGAGATCCTCGCCGCCGCAGACACCTTCATGGCCCTCGGCATCAACCGCGAAGCCTCCGCTTCCGTCCTCCTCCTCCGCGGCGCCGCCGAACAGCGGATCGTGGACACCCGCCTGATCGAATATGTCGCCGACCAGCTTCGCCTCTCCGAGGACGCCGAAGTGGCGCTCGAGGCCCAGGCCGAGTAGGCGGCCCCAGTTGGAAGCCGGCCCGCGGCGAGACACGGGACCGGCCGCAGTACGATCATCACGCACGGCGCCTTCGAGGGCGCCGTCTTTTTTTGGGGGAGAGCCTGCGGCGGCGGCTGGGCCTCGTCATGGTGATCGTCGGGGACCTGCTTTGGCGGCTGTTTTTGCCCGGGATCCGTCGGCGGGGACAGGGGGGCAAGTGGGCTGTGCCCACTTGAACCCGGAACCTGTCCCGTGTATCGTCAAGCTATGGCAAAGACCAAGGACAAGGATCATGACCCTCTCGTATTGGTCGCTCGGGACATCCGCCCTGATGCCAAGAAAAGAGTGACCCTCGGCAAAGCTCTGACCGGTCTCGACGAAGACGTCCGCTTCGATGTGTACCGCAAGGAGAACGGCCAGATCCTGCTCGACCCCCAGATTTCGATTCCGGCCTCTGAGGTGTGGCTCTATCGGAATCCAGAAGCGATCGAGGCCGTCCGTCGTGGCCTTCAGGAGGCACTGGACGGAAAGGCGGTTCTCGCGGGCTCCTTCGCTGCCTACGCTGACCAGGAATGAACCGCGAGTTGCGGCTGGTCCCCGCCGTGATGGAGACCCTCCGAGAGCTGGAGAGAAACCCGGATCGGGAGAGCCTCCTCAAGCAGGTCCGCAAGACCTTGGGCTTACTGGAGTCCAATCCACGGCATCCCTCGTTGCAGACTCACAAATACCGTTCTCTTCGGGGCCCGAACGGAGAAGAAGTCTTCGAGGCTTACGTTCAGAACCAGACACCGGTGGCCTATCGGATCTTCTTCTACTATGGTCCTGATCGTCTCGACGGCAAGCGCAGAATCCCGGTATTGACGATCTTCGCGGTCACCCCTCACCCGTAAGGGCTCGTCACGGAGTAATCGTGTCCTTTCCGCGTCCGGCCCAACGGGTCGGGAGATCCCAGCCCAGGGCTGAGGCCGAAGGCCGATGCCCTGGGAAGAAAAGGCGTTTCCAATCGTTGCGGCCTGAAAGGTCGCGAGAACCCGGCTCGGCAAGACAGTTCTCGCGACCTTTCAGGCCGCAGCGTTGTCATCCCTTCACCCAGGGTATCGGCCTTCGGCCTCAGCCCTGGGCTCCATTCTCCCGACCCGTTGGGCCGGACGGAGCCGAACGCCTCAAGGGCTGAGCTCCCGGAGAGTTGGTGCGGCTATTCTGTGACGAGCACTAAGGGCGTCCGAGGGCGCGGCGGAAGTGAGGTTCGGCGGGTCCGGCCCGGGCTGCCACTACTTCGGCGCGCATGAGCGCCGCCGAACCCGCGCTTACCACCGCCGCGGCAGACTAGAGCACCGCCGAATCCGCGCTTACCGCCGCCGCGGCAGACTAGAGCACCGCCGGATCCGCGCTTACCACCGCCGCGGCAGACTGAGCACCGCCGGATCTGTTCTTACCACCGCCGCGGCAGACTAGAGCACCGCCGGATCCGCGCTTACCACCGCCGCGGCAGACTAGAGCACCGCCAGATCCGCGATGATCACCGCCGCGATGGGGAAAGCCCCGGAATCGATCCTCATCTTCCCAGAGCTGAGGCAGGAGCCACAGGAACCGCGATGCAAGTGGTCCAGCCCCGTAGGGGCGTCAGGACTTAGCCCGGCGGCGTAAGAAGCGAGGTCCCCTATCCTCCAGAGCCCCGGCAGGGGCGACAGGGACCGCGATGCAATAAACTACAGGGAATCATGGACTTCACCAACAACCCCCCTCGTGAGCCCACCGCCGGAGGTCGACCACCAAATTCGGCAAGTGGTATTCGCTGTCGCCAACTGGCGATTTGGTGACGTAGGCTCTGGCCAAAGCATGGGGATGCCGAGTAGGGGAATTGGAGATAAGCACCTTCGACTCGATAAAGAAAAGAAAGTGGGAGTATTTCCTATGAAAATTTTTCATATAAAAAAATTTGATAGAAATCCAAGTAAAATTTCGAAAGAGACACTACCGCTAAAAATATCGTCTATTTGAGCGCGAGCGTTATGACCACCCTCCACCCCACCACCCGCGCCGGCTGGCGAGCCTGGCTCGCGGCCCACTATGACCGCGAAACCGAGATCTGGCTCGTCTACAACAAGCGCCACACCGGCGAGCCGCGGGTAGAGTATGACGATGCGGTCGAGGAGGCGCTCTGCTTCGGGTGGATCGACAGCATCGTCCGCACGATCGACGCGGATCGGTACGCTCAGAAGTTCACGCCGCGGAAGGCGAAGAGCAAATGGTCGGAGTCCAACAAGGAGCGTTTCGCGTGGATGGTCCGCGAAGGGAAGATGACCGCGGCGGGTCTGGCCAAGTCGCCTCCCAACGAGAAGGACGGCGCCACTGCGACGCCGCCCGCGGTAGAATCCGTTCCGAGTTACATCGAGGAGGCGCTACGGAGCAACAGCGCAGCATGGACGAGCTTCTCGAATCTGGCTCCTTCCTACCGCCGGCTGTACCTGCGCTGGATCGAGGACGCCAAGAAGGAGGAGACGCGGCGGAAGCGGCTGGCGGAGGCGGTGGAGAAGTTGGAACGGAATGAGAAACTGGGGCTGAAATAATGAGCGTTTCCGACGAGCTGATCATCCGTCCCGCCACCGAAGCCGACCGTGCGTTCGCTCTGGGCCTCATGCCACGGCTGCGGACGTTCGCGCCCTCGGGTCTGCGATCCACCGAAGAGCTGGATGCCGGCGAGTTGCGGACTCTGGGGGCCGCGTTCAATCGGTTGGAAGCGGGCGCCGTCCTGTTGATCGCCGAGCATCCGCTCGACGGGCCGCTCGGAGTCGCCTATGCGACGACGCTGACGGATTATTTCACCCAGGAAGCGCATGGACATCTGGCGATTCTCGCCGTGGCCGAAGCAGGGGAGGGAAGAGGCGTTGGACGGGCGCTGATGGCGGCGATCGAGGAGTGGGCGGTCGGGCGTGGCTATCGATTGTTGACGCTCAACGTTTTCGAGGAGAACAAGCGGGCCAGGGATCTGTATGAGCGGAATGGGTTCAGGGTGGACATGTTGCGGCTCATCAAGGAGCTGAGGCAAAAATGATCCCGGAAACCGTCGATCAACCTTGGATCTGCAAGTACCGCTGGACGGAGGCGGAGGCCTGGAAGGCCAAGCGCTTCCATTGGAAGCGGAACTTCCGGTGGCCTTTCCGATGGCTGGCCTATTTCGTTCTCGGCGGAATCCTGCTGCTCTCGTCCTGGAGCCTCCTCACCTCCGGCTTCGCGGTCGCTTCGGTCGTGATGCTCGTGGCCTCGTTCTATTTTCTGGTGCTGTTACCGCTCGAAGCTCGCTGGTGGCACCGCCGGCGGTTCCGGCTCAGGCCGGACGCTGACGCGCAGTTGGAATACGCCCTTTCGGGAGATGGGATCTCCGCCAACGCGGAAGGGCTGGCGGAGAGTCGTTCCGCTTGGGCCGCCGTGTTCAAAGTCCTTCGGACGCAGGCGGGTTTCCTCGTCTATCCCAACGAGCACGTAATGTACTGGCTGCCGCGGGACGGCTTCAGCTCCGCCGGTGCGATGGAGGCGCTCGACTCCCTCTTCCGGGCCAAAGTGCCCCGGTATGCCTCGCTGTAGAGAGCGGCAGCAGGCGGCCACATAGGGCCGCCCCTACAAAGAACGCGTCACTTCTGGATTGACACTAGATGCACTGGCAGAAGCCGTTCACGCACTGACCCGTACCGGGGCCGCCGCACTGTTCGTTGCAGGCGATGATCCGGCATTGCGAGAGCGGGGCGTGAATCGGGGCGAACACCGCGAGGAGCAATCCACTCAGCAGGAGCAATCTGGCAATCTTCATGGGGACGATCTCCTTTGGGAACTGGAGCCGGTTGAGCCTTGGACAGTACTACACAATGAAGGGCTGTCGACCGGCAGCGACGAGCTCCGGGCTCACACTCCCCAAGTTGCCACCGCCAACCCGATCAGGGCGCCAAAGACTGTGCCGAGGATCAGGATCGGTGCGTAGGCCTTGGTGATGATGGCGTCGGGGAGGCTGACCAGGAAACCGATGAGGGCGCCGCCGGCGAGGGCGGGGAGGGGGAGGACGGAGGCGCCGACGACGAAGCCGATCAGGAAGCGGTTGCAGAAGGCCCCCAACAGGGCGGCACGGCGGTCGGGGAACTTCATGGGGAGCATCAGGGCGACGGCGATCCCGCCGGCCAGCACACCCAGCAGACAGCCCAGCAGAAGCTTGTCCATATCGACCTCCCGGGGAAAAGGACGATCCTACATCGGGATCGTCTTTTTTCGCCTTGGAGGCCCGTGGCTGCCTAGGGCCCCTGATCCCATCATCCGGGGGTAGCCTCCACCGCAACCCCAACATATAGAGGCCGTCGTCCCCAGGCGCCCCTTTTTCCCCTCTCTCCGTGCCGCTTTCAGACCGGGCTTCCGGGGCGCCCCGGCGGCGAGGGAGGTCGCGCAAACCCCGATGGAATCGGGGAAAATGCCTCTTGCAACCGGCACAACAGGGGTGTAGAGTTCCGTCACTGGACAATATAGCCATAGATGCATGGGCGTCTTGACACGGGCGTTATTTGCTGGTAGCTTGCAGCGAAGCTTTAAGTAAGCGCCAGTAAGTTGCCTTGAACGTTGGACTTTGGGGGAGTTCAAAGTGCTCTTCTCCCGTACCAAAAAAGGCGTAGTGGGTCTGGACATCGGGAGCTCGGCCATCAAATTGGTCGAGCTGCGCGAGCGCAAGGGGGAGTTCCACCTGCAGCGCCTGGGTGTCGAGCCGTTGTCGCCGGAAGCGATCGTGGACGGCTCGATCATGGACTCGTCGCTGGTGGTGGACGCCATCCACCGCCTCAACGACCAGACCAAGGTGAAGGGTCCGAACTATGCGACGTCGCTGTCGGGGCACTCGGTCATCATCAAGAAGATCCAGTTGCCGGCGATGAGCGAGGAGGAGCTGGCGGACTCGATCCAGTGGGAGGCGGAGCAGTACATCCCCTTCGACATCAACGACGTGCGGCTGGATTACGTGGTGCTCTCCGAGGGCGAGCCGGGGCGGGACAACATGGAGGTCCTGCTGGTGGCCGTGAAGCGCGACAAGGTCAACGACTATGTGTCGGTGATCAGCCAGACGGGCAAGACCCCGACGGTGGTGGACGTCGACGTCTTCGCGGTGCAGAACGCCTACGAGGTGAACTACGACCTCGATCCGCGCAAGGTCGTGGCATTGATCAACATGGGCGCCGGGGTGACCAACATCAACATCCTGGCGCGTGGCGGCACGGTGTTCTGGCGCGACATCTCGTTCGGCGGCAATCAGTTCTCGGAGGCGTTGCAGCGCGAGTTCAACCTCGCGTTCCAGCAGGCCGAGGGTTTGAAGCAGGGCGAGACGGTGGACCGCTATTCGCCGGCGGACGCCCGGCCGGTGCTCGACGCGGTGTCGGCGGAGATGGCGTCGGAGATCCGCAAGACCTTCGACTTCTTCTCGGCGACGTCGTCGGAGGGGCCGGTCGACGAGCTGGTGCTGTCGGGCGGCTGCGCGCTGACGCCGAACCTCCAGCAGGTGCTGCGGGAGCGCTTCCAGGTGCCGACGGAGCTGATGAACCCGCTGCGCCGGATCCAGTTCAAGGAGAGCGATTTCGACGCTCACTGGCTGCAATCGATCGCGCCGATGATGGCGGTCGCCGTGGGGCTGGGCATTCGGAAGGCGGGGGACTAGCCGATGATCAAGATCAACCTGCTCTCCGAGGGCAAGCGCCCCGCGGCGGTCCGCAAGAAAGGGGGATCGGCGCTCGAAGGCCGGGACCTCGGCCAGTGGATGCTGCTGGTGGGCGCGGTGATCGGCCTGCTCGCTTTCGGGGCGACCTACTGGCTGCAGAAGCAGAAGAACGACGCCAAGGAGGCGGAGGTGGCGGCGGCGCAGCGCGAGGTCGATCAGTTGGCTTCGGTGATCAAGGAGGTCGACGACTTCAAGGCGAAGAAGGGCGAGCTGGAGCGCAAGATCGGGGTCATCAACGATCTCAAGGCCAACCAGCGCGGGCCGGTGCGGGTGATGGACTACGTCTCCCGCGCGCTGCCGGAGCTGCTCTGGCTCGATCAGATGGTGATGAAGGGGGACTCGATCCATCTCGAGGGCCGCGCCTTCAACATCAACGCGGTCGCCAACTTCATCGACAACCTGGACAAGGTTCCGGAGTTCGACGAGCCGACGCTCAAGAGCAACGAGGCGCAGCAGGGCGGGGTCTACAAATTCGTGATCAATCTCAATTTCTCGTTCGCCGGGCACGGCAAGCCGGGGACCGCGGGAGCTGCCGCGGGCACTCCGACGGCCGTGCCGAAGGCGAAATCTCCGAAGGCGCCGGTGAAGCCGGCGACGACGGGGTAAGGGGGCGGGCCCGTGGCGCTCAAGACGGGACTGGAAGGCAAGCCCTGGTACTTCGGCCTGGGGGCGGGCCTCTTCGTCGGACTGCTGCTGTTCGCGGTCGGCTTCTGGCGCGCGCTGCAGCCGATGCGCGACGATTTCGACCTGCAGGAGAAGAAGCTCTCCGAGCTGCAGAACAAGCTCCAGGAGGGGCGGTCGGCCAAGCAGGAGCTGCCGAAGTTCCGCGAGGAGGTGCGGCAGCTCGAGCTGGAGCTCGACAAGCTGCTGCGCATCCTGCCGGCGCGGCGCAACACTCCCGACCTGATGCGGCGCATCCGCTCGCTGGCCGAGCAGGGGGACTTCTCGCTGAAGAAGTTCAACCCCGGCACGCTCACCGACAAGGAATTCTTCAGCGAGTGGCCGATCGAGGTCGTCCTCGACGGCTCGTACCACAACCTGGCGCTGCTCTTCGACCGCATCAGCCGCTTCTCGCGGATCATCAACATCGAGGATCTGACGGTGGCCGCGCTGCCGCCGGTGAAGAGCACCAAGGACCCGAACGCGGCCAACCCGCGCACGATCACCGCCCGCTTCTTTGCCAAGACGTTCGTCTACAAGGAGCCGGAGGCCGAGGACGCGACCGCCGCGAAGGACAAGGCCAAGGCGAAGGGCAAGCCGGCGGCGGGCGCCAAGCCCGCGGCTCCCGCGGGTGAGGAAGGGCCGGCGGCCCGCATCCGCTCCGGCGGCACGCCCCCTGGAGGACCCGATTGATGCGTTTCCTGAAGTCTACGCGCTTCGCGTCGAGCGTTCTCGGAGCAATCACGGTCGTGATCCTCGGCCTGGCGATCTCCTGGGCGGCCTTCGCGCAGACGAAGAAGCCGCAGGCGCGGCCGGACTCGTCGAGCCATCCGGCGCAGGCGGAGAGCAAGCCGGGGGTCAAGGCCTCGAAGCCGGCCGAGCCGCCGGCCTCCAAGCCGGCGGAGCCGCCGACGACGGGCTCGGCCGCCGGGTCCGGCGAGGGCGGTGCCGACCTCGGCAACATCGACGAGATCCTGCAGGGAGAGGAGGACGTGCTCTCGGGCAGCGGCTTCTCCTACGATCCCGGCAACCGCCGCGATCCGTTCAAATCGCTGCTCGCCGCGCCCGACCGTCCGGAATTCCGCGGTCCGCGCCCCGAGGGGGTGCCGGGGCTGCTGATCGACGAGATCGATCTGACCGGGATCTTCCATACCAGCAAGGGGTTCGTGGCGCAGGTCGTGGCCTCGAACCAGAAGAAGAGCTATCTGTTGAAAGAGGGAGACCAGCTCTACGACGGCGACGTCGTCAGCATCAACAAGAACGAGGTGGTCTTCAAACAAGTGGTGCAGGATCCGACCGCTCTCAAGCCTTTCCGTGAGGTGGTCAAGAGCCTGAACCCGACCTGAAGCTCACGAGCTCAGGGCCCGGGTTTCGTTGGAGGAGGGGTCGGTGACGGCAAGGGATCAGTGGCCCGTAAGGGAGGCTAAGTTGCCATGGGAGATGTGCTCATGAGAAGTCCTAGCGCTGGCTGGCGGCGATGGATCGCTTCGGCGGCGATGTTCAGCATGATGCTCGGCACCGACGGTGCCCTGTTCATGCCTGCCAACGGGGTCGAGGCGTCCCCGCGGGCGGCGGCTGCCAAGACCGAGGTCAAGCCGGCTCAAGGCGCTCCCGCCGAGATCCGTTCCGTGGATCTGCGCGAGGGCGCGCCGGACGTCTTCGTGGACCTCGACGCGAGCGCTCCCCTGGTGTGGACCAGCTTCCGCAACGTCGAGGGGCGGGTCGTCATCGAGCTGCCCAACTCGGTTCCCGGGCCCAAGGTGGTCGATCTCTCGCCGGAGGAGGGGCTGATCTCCTCGCTGGCGGTGCAGAAGAGCCAGGACGGCTCGCGGCCGCTGACCCGGCTGGTGATCGCCACCCGGCAGGAGGTCGAGCACGCGGTCACCGCCGACGGCAACAAGCTGCGGATCCAACTGCTCCCGGTCGAGGCGCAAGGCAAGGGCAAGATGGCGTTCGAGCCGCTCCACGAGGAGACGGCCGCGAATACTGGCTCAAATACGGCTAGCACCGGTAAGGCCGCCGCCGAGATGCCGCCGCCCCCTCCCGCGGCGCCGGTCTCCACGGCCACCATGGCTCCGCCGGCCGCCGCCGGCACGCCGGACAGGCCGATGGTCGGTCCCGCTCCGACGGGCTCGGCCGCGACGCAGCTCAAGGGCGTCGAGGTGCTCTCCTCGACCGGCGGCGCGGTGGTCCGCCTCTCCGGCGACGGCGAGTTCCCGTACTCGACCTTCGCCCTCACCGATCCGCCGCGCTTCGTCGTCGATCTCGGCGGGGTGGTCAACCACAGCTCGCGCCCGACCGTTCCGGTCGAGGGGAGCGTGGTCGAGCGGATCCGCGTGGCCCAGTTCAAGCCGGCGCCGAAGGCGGTGGCCCGCGTGGTGTTCGATCTCAAGGGCGATTCGCTGCCCACCATCGAGCGGACCAGCGGCGCCCTGGTGATCTCCTTCCCGTCCGCGAGCGGCGCTCCGGCTCCGGCTGCCATGGCCGCCCCGGCGCCTGCCCCGGCTCCGGCGATGACGGCGAGCGCGCCGCCGCCGCCGCCGCCGGCGCCGGTGAAGACGGCGAAGGTTTCCAAGACCTCCACCAAGAGCACCAAGTCGCAGGTGAAGGCGGGTCCGGCCGCGACGACCACCACCACGACGACGTCGGCCACGACGACCTCCGCCACCACCGTGGCCCCGGCCGCCAACCCGGCGCCCCCGGCCACGGTGCCGACCGCCAACAGCGCGGAGCCGTCCGACCTCGTGCTGGCGCAGCGCAACCAGCCGCCGGCGCCGGCGAAGCCGGCCCACAAGGGGCGCATCGAGACCGAGGAGGCCTCGCCGCTGCCCGCCGCGGCGCCGCCGCAGGTGCAGGTGACGCCGGCGAAGCCCGGTCCGCCGGCGATGAGCCCGGTCGGCTCACAGCCCGGGGTCAAGGCGCCGATCGGCAAGCCGGTCGACGTCACGCCCCCCGCCTCGCCGCTCCAGGGGCTCGCCCAGCGCGGCGCCGGCAACACCACCGGCGGCAAGGAGCGGGCCTACTTCGGCGAACCGATCGACCTCAAGGTCACCAACGCCGACGTGACGGACGTGCTGCGCACCTTCGCGCAGATCAGCGGCCTCAACGTCATCGTCCAGCCGGGCGTGCAGGGCACCGTCACGGCGGAGCTGGAGAACGTCCCCTGGGACCAGGCGCTCGAGGAGGTGTTGAAGATCAACAACCTCGACTACGAGCTCGACGGCAACGTCATGCGCATCGCGCCCACCGACATCCTGCGCCGGGAGGCGGTGGAGCGGCAGCAGCTCGCGGCGGCCAAGGCGCTGTCGATCCCGCTGCGCACCGTCTACCAGCGGCTGAGCTACGCCAACGCCCAACAGGTGGCGACGCTGCTGCGGACCGGCTCGACGGGCCTGCTGACGCAGCGCGGCAGCGTCGTCGTCGACCGCCGGACCAACGCGCTGATCATCAAGGAGCTGCCGACCAACATGGACGCGGTGCTCTCGGTGGTCGACCTGCTCGACGCGCCGGAGCCGCAGGTGATGATCGAGGCGCGGATCGTGGAGACCACCAAGCGGTTCAGCCGCGACCTGGGGGTCAACTGGGCGGTCAACGCCATCTCGGACGCCGCGCACGGCAACACGACGGGCCTGATCTTCCCCAACAACGGCTCGGTCAAGGGGGGCGTCACCCTCCCCGGCAACTCGCAGAACGGCACCCTCGAGCTGAAGCTCGGCAACGTGCTCAACACCTTCAACCTCGACGTCGCCCTGCAGGCGGCCGAGAGCGAAGGGCTGATCACCATCCTGTCGGCGCCGAAGGTGGCCACCCTCAACAACCAGCGGGCCACGATCCAGAGCGGCCTGCAGATCCCGGTGCAGACGATCACCGACGCTTTCGTGTCCGTGCAGTTCATCAACGCGACCCTCCGGCTCGACGTCATCCCGCAGGTGACGGCCGAGGGGACGGTGCTGATGGACATCAACATCTCCAAGCGCGAGGTGCAGCTCGCGTTCGTGGTGGCGGGCAACGCCAACGCCCCGATCTCCACCAAGGATGCGAGCACCCGCCTGGTCGTCCGCGACGGCGGTACCGCGGTCATCGGCGGCATCTACAAGGTGACCGGGCAGAACGCCGAGGACCGCGTGCCGGGCCTCTCCAACATCCCGATCATCGGCCACCTGTTCAAGCACAAATCGCGCGACGAGGAGAACGATGAGCTGCTCATCTTCATCACTCCGCGTGTGATCAAGATTTAACCTGGGGAGCGACCATGAAGATTCACCGCGCTGTCCTTTTCCTCCTGCTCGCCGTCGCGCTGGCCGCGTCGAGCTGCAACAGCCGCGCCGAACACAGCTCCGGCACCGTCCTGCTCGAGATCACCAGCCTGGGCACGGTGCCGGTCAACCTGTCGCTGGGCCAGGGCTCGACCCAGGCGGGGAGCTTTCAGCTCCCGCTCATTACGCTGGCGAACCTGCTCAAGGATCCCACGGCCGTCGGCAGCAGCTTCCAGGACGTCGAGCTGCGCAGCTACGAGGTCACCTACCGGCGGCGCGACACCGGTACCCGCGTGCCGCCCGCGCTCATCGGGCAGCTCTCCGGCACCGTGCCGGCCGGCGGCACCAACACGATCTTGAACCTCCCCTTCTTCACCAACAACCAGCTGCTCACCCCGCCGCTGAGCGACCTGACGAATTTTGGCCGGGATACCGAGACCGGTTCGGCGATCATCGTCCTGGACATCTCGATCCGTATCTTCGGCCGCACGATCTCGGGCGACGATGTCGTCTCGCAGACCGCCACGTTCACACTCGAAGTCACGCCTTGAGGGATGTAGGAGCTTACGTATGAAACTTTTCCGGAACGCTTCGCTATTGTTGGCTGCAACCGTTTTCGCGGCGGCTCTCGGCTGCACGTCTTCGCCGACCGAGCCCGGCAGCACCCCGGTCACTCCCAAGCCGCCGGTGCCCGTCACCACCTACTCCGTGGTGGTCACCGCCAACCCGCCAGCCATCACCTCGGGAGGCACCGGCTCGAGCACCGTCACCGTCCAGGTGCACCGCGCCGACAACGGGCAGCCGGTCCCGGACGGCACGCAGGTGACGCTGGTCACCACCCTGGGCAACTTCAACTCCGCCACCGGCGGACCGCAGACCGTGATGCTCCAGCTCGTCAACGGGCGGGCGTCGGCGGTGCTCTTCGCCGGCTCCGACGTCGGCACGGCCGCGGTGACCGCGTCGTACGGCGGCGCCACCGGCGCGGCCAACGTCCTGATCGGCTCGCCGGCCACCTTCTTCGTCTCGTCGGTGTCGCCGAATATCGGCGACTCGGCGGGCGGCCAGACGGTCACCATCCTCGGCGGCGGCTTCGCCCAGCCGGTGCGGGTGACCTTCGGCGGCGCCGCGGCCACCGTGCACTCGGTGAGCCCCACCCAGATCGTCGTCGTCACCCCCTCGGCGGCGGCGGCGGGGGTGCCGGTCACTGTCGGCCAGACCGCTTCGGTCAGCGTCATGGTGACCAATCACGTCAACCAGGTGAACCAGCAGCAGGACTCGATCGACAAGGGGTTCACCTACCAGGTGGGCGGCGGCGGCGGCGGGCAGCCCTCGGTCTTCGCGGTCACTCCGGCCTCCGGCACCAATGAAGGGGGCACCCGCGTGACCATCACCGGCACCGGCTTCCAGTCCCCTCTCCAGGTCTTCTTCGGCATGGGGACGAGCGCCAGCAGCTTCAACGGCATCGAGGCCACGGTCGTCTCGGTGACCCCGACCCAGATCGTCGCCATCACGCCGGCGGCCCACGGCTTCGGCCAGACTCTCACCAACCAGGTGGTGGACATCCTGATCAAGGAGACCAGCAGCGGTTTCAGCGGCATCGGCGCGCAGCAGTTCAAGTACGGCAGCAAGGTGATCATCACCTCGATGTCCACCGGCTCCGGCTCCTACCTCGGCGGCACCCGGCTGACCATCTTCGGGTCCGGCTTCGAGGGCCCGGCCGCGGTTTCGTTCACGTTCACCAACCCGAACGTCTCGGTGGCCCAGACGGTGCTCGCGGTCAGCGGCACAGAGATCCAGATCATCACCAGCCCGGCGCCCTTGCCGACGACCTGCCCGAAGAACGGCCTCATCTCGTCGACCTCGGTGGCGGAGGTCAACATCAACACCGGCGACGGTAACACGGCCCCCATCGGCTTCAGCTTCGAGTTGCCGACGCCGAGCATCACGGGTATCCAACCGAACGAACGCGGCATCGGTCAGACCGTCACGATCCAGGGTCACGACTTCAGTCCCGTGAACACGGCGGTTACCTTCGGGGCCTCTTCGGGCGGCAGCTCTGCCCAGGTGCTCAGCAGCTCTGCGACGTCGATCAGCGTGGTCGTTCCTTCACCGCCGCAGGGCTTCACCTACAACACGGTGCCGTGCGGCAACGGCGGCATGAAGAATGCCGCGACGCCGATCACGGTCACGGTGACGGATACCTCCACCGGCTGCAGCTCGTCGTTCACCAACGGGTTCCTGCTCGATCCGCCCGATATGACTTGCACGGGCTCGACGCCGCCGATGGCGTCCTTCACTTTCGTGGCGGGCAGCGGGACGACGATACTGTTCCACGACACTTCGACCGGCAATCCGACGACCTGGTCCTGGGACTTCGGCGACCCCGCCTCCGGCGCAGCCAACACCAGCTCGGTGCAGAACCCGTCGCACGTGTTCAGCGCCAACGGGACCTACACTGTCAGGCTGACCGTCACGAGCCTGGGAGGGTCGAGCAGCACCCCGCAGCCGGTCAAGGTCGGACCGTAGGGCTCAGCTCACTTCGAGGGCGGCCGTCTGGACGGACGGCCGCCCTCGTTCGTATACTGAGCACTATGAATTACCGTGCCGCCTCCACTCTGCTGCTGCTCATGTCACTGCTGCCGGTCGTCGGATGCGACAAGGCCGCGCCGGAAGCTCCCGCGGGCTCGATCCTCGCGATCAGCGCGAATCCCACCCGGATCGCGCTGAACGGCCAGTCCACCATCACCATCATCGGCCGCCAGCCGGATGGAAACCCCTTGAATCCCGGCACCGAGATCCGGATGAGCGCGACGCTGGGCTCGATCACCACCATCGTGACCACCGACCGGAACGGCACGGCGACCGCGACGTTCACGTCGGATGGGGAGCAGGGGACGGCGACGATCACGGCGTCGACCGGCGCGGGCGGGTCGGGGAGCGGCGGCGGCACGACAAGCGATTCCTCGGGCTCGAGCTCGGGCGTGCTGACGACCAGCATCGGCATCCCGGTCGGCATCCCGGCCGGGCCGTCGGCGGCGTCGATCATCCTGCAGCCGACTCCCACCTCCCTGTCGTCCTCGGGCGGCACCGTGAACCTCCTGGCGGTCGTGCGGGATCAGAACGGGCAGCCCCTGGCCAATCAGGGGGTGAACTTCACCACCGACCTCGGCACGCTCCGCTCCAAGGGCGCGACCGTCCAGACCAATGCCTCGGGAACGGCCAAGGACACTCTCACGCTGACCGCGGCGGATCTGTCGAACAATGCCTCGACCGTGATGGTGACCGTGCAGACGGTCGGCAGCGACGGCAAGGTGTCCACCGCCACGGCGACCGTCCACATCCAGGGGAGCAAGCCCGTGGCCTCCTTCAGCTTCTCCGCGGGCTCGACGCAACTGGAAGTGCAGTTCATCGACACCTCGACGTCGCAGGGGGCTCTGACGTACTCCTGGAACTTCGGCGATGGCGCCAGCTCGAGCGAGCAGAACCCATCGCACCTGTACGCCTCGGCGGGCACCTACACGGTCGTCCTGACGGTGACCGATACGTCCCAGCAATCCTCCACGGCGACGGCGCGGATCACGGTTCCGGTCACCACGCCGGGCACCAGCGGCTAGCCCGCTGAAATCCGGGTACCCCGTGGGGCGCGGCACGCCGCCGCCCCACGGCCTCCGGATCGCGCCGGCGAAGGTCAGAACGGCCGTATGTTGCTATAATGCGGCCACTTTGCCGCCACCTCTGATGCTTCCCGCCCGCTCCGCGCCCGTCCAAGCTCTATCCGAGGTGTCGACGGATGAGTGACGGCGCGTTCCCGGACCGCCTCACCCAGCTCAGGAACCGCTGGGAAGCCGACCCCTCCTCCCGCGTTTTCCTCCAACTGGCCGAGGAGTATCGCCATCAGGGGCGGGTCAAGGACGCGCTGGCGGTGCTGGACCGCGGGCTCAAGGAGCATCCGGGGTACCTCTCGGCCCTGGTGGCGAAGGGGCGGTGCCACCTGGAGCTCGGCGAGCCCGAGGCGGCCCGCGGAGTGCTGGAGCGGGTGGTCAAGCAGGACGCCACCCAGATGGTGGCCAACAAGCTGCTGGTGCGGGCGTATCTCGACACCGGCGAGCCCGAAAAGGCTCGCGAGCGGCTCGACCTCTATGGTCTGCTGAACGACAGCGACCCCGAAATCGAAGAGCTGCGCCGGAGGCTTCGCGCGATGGAACAACCCCCACAGGCCACCCCGACGTCGGACGGTCGCTTCCCGGAGGCGGTGCCGCCGGCCGGGAACGTCTTCGATCTCGGCTTCGCGGCTCCCGCCGCGGCGGCGCGGCACGGCGCCGACGACCTCTTCGAGCTGGACGTGCCCGCGCCCCGGCCGGCGGCTGCCGCGCCGGTCGTCCCGACGCCGGCCGCGCCGGCCGCTCTGGCATCTCCGGCGGCGGAGGCTCCCGAAGCCGCGGAGCCCGAGGCCGCGGACGTCCTCTTCCCCGGCCTCGGCTCGCAGGACCGCCGGAGCCGTTATCTCAGGGCGCTCGCCGCCGAAGGGCTCTTCGGCTTCGAGGCGCCGGTCGAGACGCCGCTCCCGCCGCCGGAGGAGCCGGCGCCGGAGCCCGCCTGGGAACCGCCGGCGGCGAGCTTTCCGATCTTCCCGGCGCCCGCGTTGCCGGTCGAGCTGGCACCCGGTCTCGAGCCGCTGGTCGCCGAGGAGACCGCGCCGGCGCTCGCCTTCGATCCCGCGCCGCAGCCCGCCTGGGCCGAGGAGCCCGCAGCCGCCCTTCCCGAACCGGCGGTGGAGCCCGCTCCGGACGCTCCCGAACCGGTAACGGCCGCCGCCGAGCCCGCGGCCGGCGAGCGGGCGGCCACGGCGACGCTGGGGGAGATCTACCTGCGGCAGGGGCATCTGGGCGAGGCGAAGCGGATCTTCGACGAGGTTCTCCGCCGCGAGCCGGACAATGCGGCGGCGCTGGGGGGGCTGGCGCAGCTCGCCTCGCGGCGGGAGGAGCGGCGGCCGCTCGCCGGGCAGGATCTGCTCGCCGGCTACGAGCCGGGCGAGGAGGGGGGGAAGATGGAGGTGAAGGCGCGCAAGGCTTTCCTTCTCAACAGCTATCTGAAGCGCCTGCGGCGGGGGGGCCAGCGCGATGTTTCTTGATCAGTTGAGCCGCATCAGCGACCGGATCGGCGGCGTGATCGCCCTCTCCCTGGTGGCGAAGGACGGCATTCCGGTCGAGTCCTTCAGCTCGGACCCGGACCTCGACCTCGACGTGCTGGCGGCCGAGCTGGTCGCGCAGGCGCGGTCGATCAGCGAGAACCATCGCCAGCTCGACGTCGGCGAGGTGCAGCAGCTCTCGGTGATGACCGATCGGCTGACGCTGATGGTAAGCTCCGTCGCCTCGGACTATTATCTGCTTCTCGTGCTGGGTCCCGAGGGGAACTATGGGAGAGCCCGGTTCGAGCTCCGGCGAGCGCGTCTGCTCCTGGAGGAAGAGCTCTCCTGAGGGAGTCCACGTGCTGACTTTTGAACAGATCAAGGAACTGATCGAGCTGGTGGCCCAGAACCGGCTGCAAGGCCTCGAGCTGGAGCGCTCGGGGTTCCGCCTGAAGATCGACGGCCAGGCGCAGGCCCAGTCTTTCGCTCCGCCCGCGCCCGTCGCGGCGGGTGCCGCCGCGCCGCACGCCGCCGCGGTGCCCGCTCCGGCTCCGCCGCCGGCCGCCGCCGCTCCGCCGGCGCCTGCCGCGGCCGCCGGACCGGCGCCCGGCTCCCACGTCCTTACCTCGCCCATCGTCGGCACCTTCTACCGCTCGTCGTCGCCCGACGCCCCCCCGTTCGTCGAGGTCGGCTCGCGGGTGAAGAAGGGGCAGGTGCTCTGCATCATCGAGGCGATGAAGCTGATGAACGAGATCGAGTGCGACGTCGACGGGGTGATCGCCGAGATCTTCCCGCAGAACGCCCAGGCGGTCGAGTTCGGCGAGCCGCTCTTCGCCATCCGGACGAGCTAGGGCGAGGCGCCGATGTTCAAGAAGATCCTGATCGCCAACCGGGGCGAGATCGCGCTCCGCATCATCCAGGCCTGCAAGGAGCTGGGGATCCAGACCGTCGCCGTCTACAGCACGGCCGACCGCGACAGCCTCCACGTCACCTACGCCGACGAGGACGTCTGCATCGGGCCGCCGCCGTCGAAGTCGAGCTACCTCAACATCTCCAGCATCATCTCGGCCGCTGAGATCACCGGCGCCGACGCCGTTCATCCGGGCTACGGCTTCCTCGCCGAGAACGCCCACTTCGCCGAGGTGCTCGCCGAGTGCAAGATCGGCTGGATCGGGCCGCGGCCCGAGGTCATCCGCCTGATGGGCGACAAGGCCAAGGCGCGGCAGACGGCGAAGGCGGCGGGGGTGCCGGTGCTCCCCGGCAGCCAGGAGCCGCTGGAGGACGCGAGCCAGGCGGCGGCCCTCGCGGCCGAGGTCGGCTACCCGGTGATCCTCAAGGCGTCGGCGGGCGGCGGCGGGCGCGGCATGCGGATCGTCCACGCCGAGGCCGACCTCGCGCCCCAGCTCGCGGCGGCCCGCGAGGAGGCGGAGAAGGCGTTCGGCGACGGCTCCGTCTACTTCGAGAAGTACCTCACGGAACCGCGGCACATCGAGTTCCAGGTCTTCGGCGACACCCACGGCAAGGTGGTCCACCTGGGCGAGCGCGAGTGCTCGATCCAGCGCCGCCATCAGAAGCTGATCGAGGAGTCCCCCTCGCCGGCGCTCACCCCCGAGCTGCGCGCCGAGATGGGCGCGGCGGCGGTGCGGCTCTGCGAGGCGGTCGGCTACGAGAACGCCGGTACCATCGAGTTCCTGCTCGACAGCGACGGCCGCTTCTACTTCATGGAGATGAACACCCGCATCCAGGTCGAGCACCCGGTCACCGAGATGGTCACCGGCATGGACCTGGTGAAGCTGCAGATCGAGGTGGCGGTCGGCCGCCGGCTGGAGATCCCCAACGGCATGAAGCCGCGCGGCCACGCCATCGAGTGCCGGGTCAACGCCGAGCATCCCGAGACCTTCGCGCCCAGCCCCGGACCGCTGAAGACCTTCCACCTGCCCGGCGGCCCGGGCACCCGCGTCGACACCCACGGCTACGAGGACTACGTCGTCCCGCCGTACTACGACTCGCTGGTGGCGAAGCTGATCGTGCACGACCGCACGCGCGAGTATGCGATCGCCCGCATGCGCCGGGCGCTCGACTTTTTCGTCGTCGAAGGGATCCACACCTCCATCCCGCTCCACAAGCGGATCCTCCGCGACCCCGACTTCGTCGCCGGCCGGATGTCGACCCGCTTCATGGAGCGCTTTCTCCAGCGCACGGAAAAATAGATGACCGGCGCCGTCTATGCCATCGCCGACGCCGGCATCCTCGGTGCCGGGTCGCTTCCCGGGGCGGTGGCCGAGATGGCGGCCGGCGGGATCGGCTGGATCCAGGTGCGCGCCAAGCAGCTCTCCGGCGCCGGCTGGTACGCGGCGCTCGCGGGGTGCTGCCGGGCGCTCGAAGGGAGCGGCGTCCGCCTCTGGGTGGACGACCGGGCGGATCTCGCCGCGCTCTTTCCGGACTTCCCGGTCGACGGCCTGCACGTCGGCCAGCGCGACCTGCCGCCGGCGGCGGCGCGCCGCGTGGTCGGCGCCGGCGTCCGGATCGGCCTGTCGACCCACGACGAGGAGCAGCTCGCCGCCGCGGACGCCGACCCCGACGTCGACGTGATTGCCGTCGGACCGGTCTTTCCGACCACCGGCAAGGCGGATCCCGATCCGGTCGTCGGCCTGCCGTTCGTCCGCTGGGCCCGGCAGCGCACGCGCAAGCAGCTGGTGGCCATCGGCGGCATCGACGCCGGCAACCTGGCGGCGGTGCTGGCCGCCGGCGCCGACTCGGGAGTGGTGCTGGGCGCAGCCTGCCGCGGCGGCGTCCGCGCGGTGCGCGACAACTGCCGGCGGCTGGTGGCCGCGGCAGACAGCGCGGCCGGCGCCGGGGAATGAGGATCTTTCTGACCGGGTTCATGGGTTGCGGCAAGACCACGATCGGCCGCCGCCTGGCCCGGCGGCTGAGCGTGGAGTTCGTCGACCTCGACGAGGAGGTCGAGCGGCGGGCGGGGATGACGGTGCGGCAGATCTTCGAGGCGCAGGGCGAGCCCGCCTTCCGCCAGATGGAGGCCGAGGCGCTGCGCGGCACCCTGGCGCTGCCGGACGCCGTGGTGGCGCTGGGCGGGGGCACGATGGCCTTCGAGGCGAACGCGGCGCTGGTCGGAGCGAGCGGCCTGTCGATCTGGATCAACCCCGCGTTCGCGACCATCGCGTCGCGAATCGGCGGGCGGGGGAAGTTCGACCGGCCGCTGTTCAAGGACGACGCCCAGGCGCTGGCGCTCTACCGCGAACGCCTGCCGGCCTACCGCCGGGCGGACCTGACGATGGACGTCGCCCCGCGGGAGGGGCCGGAGGAGATCGCGGCGAGAATCGCCTTGCGGATTGGGAATCTGACCTTATGAAGTACCTGATCTTATCGGACATGCACGCCAACTGGGACGCCTTCGAGACCGTCCTGCGGCGAGCCCGGCGCAAGCGCTTCGAATGCGTGCTGGTGCTGGGCGACCTGGTCGGCTATGGGGCGGCCCCCAACCAGGTGGTGGACGCCGTGCGCCAGATGGGCTCGCGGCTCTACACGGTGCGCGGCAACCACGACAAGGTGGTGGCGGGGATCGACTCCGGCGGCAACTTCAACCAGACCGCCCTGACGGCGGCGCAGTGGACGACCGGCCGCCTGACCCCCGGCAACCTGCGCTACGTGCGCGAGCTGCCGCAGGGGCCGCTGGAGGTCGAGGAGGGGCTCGCCATCTGCCACGGCTCGCCCCTCGACGAGGACACCTACGTCTTCTCCGACGTCGACGCCTGGGAGATCTTCTCCCGCTTCGACATGCCGGTGACCTTCTTCGGCCACACCCACATCCCATCGCTGTTCTGGCTGGAGGGGCGGATGCTGGGGGTGAAGGCGCTGCGCGGCACCTCGGGGCGGATCGCGCTCTCCCCCGGCGGCCGCTACCTGATCAATCCCGGCTCGATCGGCCAGCCCCGCGACCGCGACCCGCGCGCTTCCTACATGATCTACGACAGCAAGAAGCGGGTGGTCCACTGGTACCGCATCCCCTACCCCATCGGCGCGGCCCAGAGCCGCATCCGCAAGGCCGGCCTGCCCCCCAACCTGGCCGACCGGCTGGCGATCGGGGCGTAGGCGATTCACCCACAGCGAACCCACCCGGTCCCTGGGTGCGAGCGTTTCGCACGCTCCAGGGCTTGTTGCACAAGGAACGGAAGGTCTTCCGGGCGGCTCCAATAACCTGGAGCATGAGTGCGGCAGATTCTTTCCTTGAACTCCAGTAACCGGGCTTTACTGCCTTCCGCCTCGACCCATGCGATGTCGGGCGCGGGATTTGGGCCAGTGCGCAGAAAGGCCAGCACCGGTTTCCCGCTGCGTATCGCATAGTCATATTCGGTTTCCGTATAGCTGATCCCTTCCCGGGTCGTCGAACCATAGCGCTCGCCGATCAAGAGCAAGTAGTAGTCACACTCGTCCACGACGCTCCGGATCAAGGTCCAAAGATCCTCGTCGGAGGACGGAAAGAATTCCATGCCCGCCGGAATGCACTCTGCCGCCAGCAGTCCCCGAAAGGCCTGCTGTCGTTCCTCCCTCAGATCGAGGAAGGTAGAGCTGATGAACACCTGATACTTCTTCCTGGCGGTCGCAATGCCGAGGACGTAGGCTTGGACTATGGCCTGGTCGTATTTGCGCCGCCTCGAGGGATGCGATACGGCGGTCGTGTCCGTGAGACCGCTACCGCGTCCCCTGCGGTCCGCTTGGTCCGTAGGCCAGGAGGGCAGGATGATTTCCGGCCTGACGGCGACGACCCGCAAAATCCGCAGGCACTCTGAATAGCCGAGGTGATGGAGCAAGTATTTGAACTTGACCGCTGGATGCCGGATTTTGAAAACGTCAAGGGCGAGCTCAGGAGACCACCGTTTCTTCGCCTCTTCGCGTGCGATCTCGACGTTGTACTCCTCGAACACGCGATCGAGCGCCCTCTGCCGGCGCTCGCCATCCTCGGCCATGAATGTCGTGCTGACCGTGCGCTCTTCGCGATTGATGATCTGGCCGACATAGAGCCGTGTCTGTTCGTCGATCCATTGGAGCAGGCTGAAATATTTGGCGGTAGAAGGCGTCAGAAAGGCATCCTTCAACTGGCCGGCCTGCGGGACGATCAGGCCGATCAGCGCCAGGATGCACAGGCTGACCGGCGACGAGCTTCGGAGATCGAAAATGTATGCCAGGAGCTCGTATCCCAGAAAACAAAGGGGGAGCCAGAAAGCGATGAACAGGAGCATGCCCGGCAAAGAGCGCAGGAAGACCCGCCGGAAAGGAACCCGTGCGGGGTTCTCTGTTACAAAAATTGTGAAAATGAGAGAAGTCAGGACGGCCAAAAAGAGCAGAGGGGCAGGGGTACTCAGAAACGGCACGGCTCCGGGTCGCAAGAGCTATCCGTAATGTCGGGCGGGGTTCTAGCTCTTCCGACGAAGCCAGGAAGGTCTCACGAGTCCCCAGGGTGTTTCAAACTCGTCCTGGGGCATCGACCGGCCGCGGTCAGGCCGGGGCTCGACGGACCCTTCCGCCCGCATCTCGTTCAGGTCTGCGGTCACACCTTTGAGCGAGCGCCCCAACTCGACGGCTATCTGGCTGGCGCAGAGCGGTCCGCGCCGCTTGAGGAGATCGAAAACCTTCCCTCTCACGTCAATCTTGGAAGGGGACAACATGTCGATGGCCATGATGGAGATCCTCACGACTGTCTACGGCGATGGCTCCGCCAGGTTGCGGGCCGAGGAATTCAACTGCAAAGCATGCGCCATGAGTCCGGCGTCATCATAACATGCCCGCCCGCTCCTCGAGCCGGTTCAACACCCGCGCCTGGCGGAAGCGCTGGATCAGCGTCAGGATCCCTCCCAAGAGCACCACATAGAGGCCCCCCCAGACGAGCTGGATCAGCGGCTTGCGGGTGATGTCGAGCGCCAGCTTGGGCAGGTTGGCGAGGCCGGTCGTCTCGATCTGCACGGCGCCGTTGCCGGCGTTGATGCCGGAGACCAGGACGGTGCCGCCGCCGGGGAGGGGGAGGGGCGGGGATTCGACCGCGCCGCTCGCGGGGTCGAGGCGGTAGACCGGCGTCACCTCGACCGTCCGACCCGCCTTGGTGATCGCGAGCTGGGCACCGATGGTGACCGGCTTGCCGGCCTTCATCGACACCAGGGCGTTGCCGTCCATGTTGAGGTTGAACTGGACGAAGCGCACCTCGACGTCCCCGATCTGCCCGGTCTGCCCCTTGGTGAGCTGCAGCCGCGGCTGGCCGGGATCGAACTCGATCGGCGACACGTAGAGGTCCTGGAACGGCGAGCTCTTGATGTCGGGGTTGACCATCATCTGGCGGGTGCGCGAGTTCATGAACATCTTGGGATAGACCAGGAACGGCGCCTGGCCGGCGCGCGCCACCTGGACCTCCATCCGCTCCTTCTCGCGCCCCTGCGGCGGGATATGGCGGGTGAAGGTGAGGGTCATGCCGTCCAGCTTCTTCGGCACCCCCTGCGTCAGCGTCACCTTGGTGCTCTCGTCGTACCCCGACGAGGCGATGATGCCGAGCAGGATGACGCCCACCCCGACGTGCGTCAGGTAGCCGCCGAGCGCCTTCAGGCCGCCGGCGCGGTACTTGTCGATCGTCTTCTGGAGGTTGGTCGCCAGCGCCATCGCCGCCAGCAGGATGAACACCAGGTGGAAGCCGTCGCGCACCCGCCAGACCGCCGCCGCCACCGCCACGACGACGGCGAAGGCCATCGGCACGGCCAGCTTGCGCAGCAGAGCGCGCCCCTTCATCCCCTGCCAGGTGAGATAGGGGACGACGGCGAGCAGGGCCGCGATGAGCATCGCGATCGGCAGGTTGACCTTGTTGTAGAAGCTGGGGCCGACCTGGCTCTGGCTGGCCATGAACTTGGTGAGCAGCGGCGCCGAGGTGCCGGCGGTGATCACGAAGGCGGCGATCAGGATGGTGATGGTGCCGAGCACCAGGAAGGTGCCGCGCGACAGGAACGGGTCCTCGGTGGGGAGGGTCGGAATCTCTCTCCAGCGGCTGACGATCAGGTAGAGCCCGAGGACCATGAAGCCGCCGAGCAGGAAGGTGAGCCAGCCGGAGATCCCGAGGTCGACGAAGCTGTGCACCGAGAAATCGGCCAGCACACCGGAGCGGGTGAGGAAGGTGCCGTAGAGCACCGAGATGTAGGTCAGGAAGGTGAAGACGTAGTTGGCGCGGCGGAACCGCCCCTTGGTGCGCTCGAGGTAGAGGCCGTGGATCAGCACGGTGCCGAAGAGCCAGGGGATGAACGAGGCGTTCTCCACCGGGTCCCAGCCCCAGTAGCCCCCCCAGCCGAGCGTCTTGTAGGCCCAGTAGCCACCCATCAGGATGGCGGTGCCGAGCACCAGGAAGCCGCCGAGCGCCCAGGGGAACGCCCGCGCCGCCCAGCCGTCGTACTTGCGCCGCCAGAGCGCCGCCATCGCGAAGGCGAAGGGGATGGCGCTCGCCGCGTAGCCGACGAACATGATCGGCGGATGGATCACCATCCAGTTGTCCTGGAGCAGCGGGTTCAGCCCCTGGCCGTCGACCGGGGTGTGACGCAGCATCACGAAGGGGTTCTCGCGCACCAGGATGAGCAGCAGGCCGAGGAGGGTCAGCGTATAGATCCCCATCACCGCCGGCTCGCTGCGGCCGGTCGTCCGCCGCACCAGCAGGCCGAGCATCGTGCCCCAGAAGAGCCAGATCATGAAGCTCCCCTTCTGGCCGGCCCAGAAGGCGGCGAGCTGGTAGTACCAGGGGAGGTCCATCCCGGAGTACTGGAAGACGTACTCGACGCGGAAGTCGCGGGTCACCAGCAGGAGCAGCAGCACCAGGGCGCAGAGCAGGATCGACAGCGCGAAGAAGCCGTAGGCCCGGCGCGCGAAGACGAGCGAGCCGTTATCTCCTGGAGAGCCGTTGGTGGTCGTCAGCGCGCGGGCATAGCCCCAGAGCGTGGCGAGGGCGAAGAACAGGGCGCTCCAGACGGCGACCGCCCCGGGCAGATAGAGATGGGACAGATATTCCACACGGCCTCCTGACTAGCTGTAGGTCTTCTCGACCTCGGCGCCCTGGTACTTGCTGGGGCACTTCACCAGCAGCTTGTTGGCCTGGAACTCCTTGGCCTTGTCGTCATAGTTGCCGATGGCGACGATGCTGATGGCGTCTTCGAAGTTCGCCGGCTTCAGCCCCTTGTAGCGCACCCGCAGGGTCTGCCTGGTCTTCGGGTCCTGGAGGGTGAAGAGCAGCGACTCGCGGGCCGACACGTAGGAGTAGCTCCCCTTTTCGAGCGCCCCGGCCACCTGCACGATCCGCCCCCCCTCGCGCGCTTTCTCATAGGAGACGTACGGGGTCATCGAATCCTTGAACGCCGTGAACGAGAAGGCGGCGAAGGCGAGGAGCAGCAGGATGCCGAACAGGAACAGACGGTTCTTTTTCATGACCTTTTCTCCCGATTTTCCAGCTCGCGCAGCCGCGACCCCAGACGGAGCAGGTAGAGGAACAGCCCGGTCCAGATGATGAGGTTGACCGCCACGACCCAACCGATTCCGCCGCCGACCATAAGGGTACCCCTACTCATAAGGTGCCGCATCCCGCTCGCGGAGAGCCCGGATGCGGCACTGCAGGTTGTGAATCCAGAAGAAGAGCGCGGTCTGGCCGGCCGCGCCGGCGAGCAGCACCTGCACCATGCGCGATTCCATCTCGACCTTCCCCTGGGCGTTGATCACCGACTGGGGGTGGAGGGAGAACATGATGCGCGGCATGATGAAGAAGAAGAAGGGGGCCACCACCAGCCCCAGCACGGCGTAAGCCGACGAGAGGCGGGCGCGCTGGTCGCCGTCCTCGAGGCTCGAGCGCAGGGCGAGGTAGGCGCCGTAGAACAGGAGCGCGACCACGATCGAGGTCTGCCGCGGGTCCCAGTTCCAGTAGGCGCCCCACATCACGCGCGCCCAGAGCGCGCCGGTGATGGTGGCCAGGATGCCGAAGACGACGCCGAGCTCGATGGCCACCGCCGCCGCCCGGTCGTGGCGCGGATCGCGTCCGAAGAAGAGGAAGCGCAGGCTCCAGATCCCCGCGGCGATGAACGCCACGAAGGAGACCCAGGCCATCGGCACGTGGAAGAAGAGGATGCGGCTCGACTGGCCGATGAACCCGCGGGCCAGCGGCGCATAGAGGAAGGCTCCGACGATCACGAGGGCGATCCAGAGCCAGAGCAGCCAGGCGAGAAGTTTTCTTACGGGTTCCATACCACCGGGAAGAGCATGAAGCCGGCAACGGTTACCGAGGCATCATACAGAAGTAGTTGGAGGAGGGCCACGTCGGCCGGGTCGCCCGCCACCGCGTGGCGCGACAGCTCGACGGCGATCAGCAGCAGCGGCAGGAGCACGGGGAAGGCGAGGACGGAGAAGAGCGTCCCCTTGCTGCGCGCCTGGGCGATGATCGCCGCCACCAGCGTCGAGCCCGCGGCGAGCCCGAAGCCGCCGGCGGCGAGCACCGCGGCGAGCAGGCCGGGCGACTTGACGTCGAGGCTGGTCATCGCCACGAAGACCGGCGTGATCAGCGCCTCCAGCGCCAGGGTCAGCGTCAGGCCGTAGAGCAGCTTGCCGCAGAACAGGGCGGAGGGGGTGGCGGCGAGGCGCAGGGCGGTCGCCGTCTGCGTCTCCTCCTCCTGCACGAAGGCGCGGGGGAGCCCGGCGGCGGCCGAGAAGAGGAGGATGATCCAGAGCAGCACCGGCAGCACGGCGGTCCCCTGCGAGACCGACACTCCCAGGGGCCCGAGGCTGACGCTCACCACCACCAGGGTGGTGAAGGCGAAGAGGCCGAGCGTGTTGAGGGCGTAGCGGGTGCGGAACTCGCACCGCCACTCCTTGGCGAACACCGCCATGGCTTCAGCGGCCCAGGTCGAGGCGTCCCGCCACATCGGCGAATTCCAGGGTCGAAGGGTTGGCGACCACGGCGAGACCGCCGGAGGCGAGGTGCTCGTCGAGGAGCTCGCGAGCGATCCGCTCGCCGGAGGCGTCGAAGTTCTGGAACGGCTCGTCGAGGAGCAGGAGCCGGGGTGCGTGGAGGAGCGCCCACGCCCATCGAAGACGTTGCCGCATGCCGGAGGAGAGGGCCCCGGCCGGGCGGTCGAGCGGGAGCCCGAGGCGCGCGAGGACGGCGAGCCCGCGGTCCGGCGTGGTGCGGCGCAGCCGGGCGAAGAAAGTCAGGTTCTCCTCCACGGTCAGCTCGTCGTAGAAGGCGAGGTCGGGGGTGACCACGCCGGCTCGCCGGCGTCTGCCCGCGGCGTCGAGGCTCCCCCCGTCCTCCGCATAGTCGACCGTCCCGGCGTCCGGCGCCAGCAGGCCGGCGAGGCAGCGCAGCAGCGTGCTCTTGCCGGAGCCGTTGGGACCGGTGACCAGCAGCATCTCGCCGGGGCCGACGGCGCCGGAGACGCCGGTCAGCACCGCCAGCCGCCCAAAGCGGCGGCGGACGTTCTCGAAGCGGAGCAGGGGAGAAGGCACCCGCGAACTATACAGGCTCTTGCCGGCGCTCCGGCCCGCCCAGGGGGGTGGTGCTAGCATCATCGGATCATGAAACGAACGCGCCCCGGTTTCTCCCTCGCCCTGGTCGTTCTCCTCTCGGGGCTCGCGGCCTGCGCTCCCGCGCCGCGCCCGGTGACCGCGGCCACCCCACCGGCCGGCGAGGTGAAGAACCTGGAGGAGCGCGCGCTCCTGCTGCTCCTGGTCGACCGCCAGAGCTACGACGAGTTCATCGTTCAGCAGGCGCTCAAGGGGGACGCCGCGCTGCGCGAGGAGCTGGCGGCGTCCCTGGGGCGCGTCCCCGACCACCAGGGGCTTCCGGCGCTCCAGGGGCTGCTGATCGACGACGAGCCGGCGGTGCGGCGGGCGGCGGCGTTCTCGATCGGCCTGCTGGGCGACCCGGACGGCCAGCAGGCGCTGTTCGCCGCCGTGCGCGACAAGGACCGCGAGACAGGGGTGCTGGCGGTGGAGGCCCTCGGCCGCCTCGGCGCCCGGGTGGTGGACGTGCTGGAGGCGCTCCTGCCGCTGCCGGAGCCGGAGCGCTGGGCGCGGCTGCTCCCCCACCTCTTCCGCTTCAAGGACGACACGGTGGTATCGCTCGCCGAGCGCGGCCTCGCCCAGACCGACCCGGCCCTCCACGCCCGCGCCGCCTATGCCCTGGCCCGCGAGCCGAAGCCGGCCGGCCTCTCGAGCCTGCGCAAGCTCCTGGACGACCCCGCGCCGCGGATCCGCGCCTGGGCCGCCCGCGCACTCGGCATTGTCGGCGGCACCGAGGACCTGGCGCTGCTCCGCCCGCTTCTGGAGGATGGGAATTCTGGCGATCCCGGACCGCTGATCCAGGCCCTGCGCTCGGCGAAGTCCCTGGTCGCCGGCGGCAAGGCGAAGCCGATTGCCGACTGGACGCCGCGGCTGCGCGCTTTCCTCGACGATCCCCGCCCCGGCGTGCGGTCGAGCGCGATCGATGCCGCCGGGGTGTGGGGCGCGCCCGAGCTTGCGGAGGTGCTGGCGGCGCGCGCCTCTACCGGCGAGACCTGGGAGCGCGGCACCGCCCTGGTCGCCCTGGCGGCCGGCAAGGACCCCAGGGCGATCGACCTGGTCACCGCCGCCGCCGCCGACAAGGACGACGCCCTGCGCGCCCGCGCCGCCGAGGCGGCGGGGGAGATCGGCCTCCCCGCGGCCGGCGCGGCAATCGAGCGGCTGGCCGGCGATCCCAGTCCGCGGGTGCGCTCCGCCGCCCTCTCCGCTTGGCTGGAGGCCGATCCCAAGGCCGCCGACGTCGCCCGCAAGGCGCTCGCGGACCCCGACGTGACGGTGCGCGCCACGGCGTTCGACTGGCTTACCGGCCATCCGGTGGTGCCGCTCGAAGACCTCGGCGCCGCGCTCCCCGGCGTCTACCAGGAGGGGACGGTGGAGGCAGGCCTCGCCGCGGTGCGCGCCGTCGTCGCCCGGGCCCAGGGCGAGCCCTTGCAGCGGGGCGCCGCCGTCGGCCTGCTGGAGAAGCTGGCCGAGGGGGGGCCCTACGTGCTGCGGCGCGAGGTCGGCGAGGGTCTCGGCAAGCTGGGCCGGACGGTGCCCGCGCTGGCGCCCGCCGACCAGGGGAAGGACGTCGAGATCTACCGCCAGATCGTGCAGCGCACCCGCCAGCCCCACACGGTCGAGATCCGCACCCGGCGGGGGACGATCACCGTACGCCTCGCCTGCCCGGCCGCGCCTCTGACCTGCCTGAACTTCCTGAACCTCGCCGGCCAGGGGTTCTTCGACGGCCTCGCCTTCCACCGCGTGGTCCCCGACTTCGTCGTCCAGGGGGGCGATCCCAAGGGGGACGGCAGCGGCGGCCCGGGCTACTCGATCCGCGACGAGATCAACCGCCTGCGCTACGACCGCGGCGTGGTCGGCATGGCCCTGGCCGGCCCGGACACCGGCGGCAGCCAGTTCTTCATCACCCTCTCGCCGCAGCCCCACCTCGACGGCGGCTACACCGCGTTTGGAGAGGTGATCGCCGGCGCCGAGGTGCTGGACCAGATCCGGCTCGGGGATCGGATCGAGAAGATTGTCGAGGTGCGATTGTCGAGGTGAGGTAAGTCGGCCTCGGTGGCCTGCGCCGCCCGGGATTGAAATCCCGGGCTACCCACGGTCGCCCCTGCCCGGGGCTTGAGTCCCGGATGGGACGGTCGTCAGTAGCCCGGGATTTCAATCCCGGGCGGCGAGGCGGTCGCAGGCGTAGGACGCTTCGATCTTGCGGTCCCCCGGTTGCGATAAACTTCCCCGCCATGACCGCCAAGCCCTGCTTCCTCGCGCTCGCCGCCGCCGTCCTCCTCGCCACCGCGCTCCGGGCCGATCCGCCTCCGGCCACGCCGGCTGTCGCCGCGCCGGCCGCTCAGGAGGCGCCCGCGCTGGTCGGCGACACCACCCGGGAGAAGGTGGAGGCGTCGCCGGAATGGGTGCAGGCCGAGGTCGACGCCAAGCCGGACGCCGCGGCGGCCGCCGCGCTGGCCGGAGTCGAGCCGGGAGCCGAGGTCACGGTCTACCTCGGCACCTGGTGCGGCGACAGCCGGCGCGAGGTTCCGCGCTTCTGGAAGGCGGTCGACGCCGGCGGCGGCAGCGTCCCCTTCCCGGTCCGCTACGTCGGCGTCGACCACGCCAAGAAGGAGCCCGCCGATCTCCTGAAGCAGGACGACGTCCGCTACCTGCCGACGATCATCGTGCGCCGCGGCGGCAAGGAGGTCGGGCGGATCGTCGAGACCTCGCCGCACGGCGTCGAGCAGGACCTCCTGGCGCTGCTCACCGGCAAGGCCTCCGGCGTCCTCAGCACGCGGACGGACCTCGCCCCGGCAACCCCCAAGCCGCAGGGATGATCCCGGCGCTCCCTCCCTCCCAGAGCCGTCCCGGAGTCGCTGAAACCTTGGCCTTGACCTTGCGTATCCACCCATGACGCGGGGAGCGGAGCAGCCGACGCAACCGACCGACGAAGAGCTGGTGGCGGCGGTCCTCAAGGGCGACCGGGAACGTTTCGGCGACCTGATCGACCGTTACCAGGGGCGCTTGGTCAACTATCTGTTCCGGCTCCTCCGCAACGCGGACGACGCGCACGACCTCGCACAGGAAGTGCTCGTCAAGGTGTACCAGGTCCTGGATCGGTACGATCCGCAGTACAAGTTCTCCACCTGGCTCTTCCGGGTGGCCCAGAACGCGGCGATCGACCAGATCCGGAGGCGGCGTCTCAAGCTGGTCTCGCTCCGTCAGGAGGACGACGAAGGCGACAACCGGGACTGGGACCTGCCGTCGCCCGAGCGGGGACCCTACGGCGAGCTGCGCAACCGGGAGAGAGGCGTCGCGATTCAGGACGCGATCGACGCCCTCCCCTGGGAGTACCGGGAGCTGATCCTGCTGCGCCACTTCGGCGAGCTGCCCTACGAGGAGATCGCGCAGCTCAAGCAGATGCCCCTGGGGACGGTGAAGAACAAGCTTTTCCGCGGGCGCCAGATGCTCAAGGAGAAACTTCAGGACTTTTTGAGCGACTGATTCTTGAGCGACGGATTGGAAACGACGGACGGGAGACAGGTCATGAGCAGGCCCGATCACAGCACCTACCATGAATGGTTGAACCTCGACGCCGACGGCGCTCTGGGCGGCAACGAGCGGGCCCTCCTCGACCAGCATCTGGCCTCCTGCGCCGACTGCCGCAACGAGCTGCACGAGATCGAGTCCCTGCACGGCGTGCTGGTGAGCGAGGCCCTGCCGGTGCGGTCCGACTTCCAGGCTTCGGTGATGTCCGCCCTCCCCACCGCCGGCTGGGAGGCGCGCTCCCCCCACGCCTGGCGCTTCACGGCGGCCGTGATCGTGCTGCTGGGCGGCTTCGCGGCGGCCCTGCTGATCGCCGGCTCCGCTCCGTCCCCCTCGGGCTTCGGCGCGCTGGCGGCCGTGGCCGGCATGCTCCAGGCCTCCGTGGTGGCCGGCGCCGGCCTGCTCGGCGCCTCCTGGATGGGCCTCGGCCTGGTCCTCGACAAGCTGGTCGCCTCCCCAATCAGCCTCGGCGCCTTCGGCCTCCTGGTGCTCTGCCTCAACCTCTTCCTGGTGTCGCTGATCCGGCGCAAGCGGCCGGCCCCGGCGACGGCGCGCTCCCGGAACGGCGGCGAGCGCTAGGAGAGCCCGACAACCAGGGACCCAAGGGACTCCAGGGACACCAGGGACGAAAGGCTTTCCAGGAAAGGCCGCGGTCCCTGGTTTTTCTCTTCCTGCTGTCCCTGAAGTCCCTGCTGTCTCTGAGGTCCCTTGTTCCCGCTCCCCCCTGCGCTAAGATCCCGTTCGTGAAAGCTCTGCTGCCTCTGCTGCTGCTCGCCCTGGCCGTTCCGGCCTCGGCGGCGCCGCGCGCGACCAGCGCCGAGCCGGCGCTGCGCCTGGAGGCGGGGAGCACCACCGGGCAGCAACTGGTGGCCATCGACCGCGACATCAGCGTGGAGGGGGAGGCGCTCGCGGACGTCGCCGCCCTCAACGGCTCGGTGGACATCTCCGGGAAGGTGGACGGCAACGTGATCGTGCTGCGCGGCGACGCCCGGCTCGCCCCCACGGCGCGGGTGAAGGGGGACGTCTTCGTGGTCGGCGGCACCATCCACGCCGCCCACGGCGCGCAGACGGGAGGGCGGATGGTCTCCTATCCCAACGCTCCCAACGCCTGGCTCACCCTGCTCGAAGGGCCCTCGATCGGCCTCGGCTTCGCCTCCCGACTGGTGCTCGGCGCCAAGCTGGCCCTGGTCGCCGCCTGGGCCGCGCTGCTGCTCCTCTTCTTCGCCGCCAGCGGCCGGCAGCTCATCGAGACCGCCGAGGGGGTCCGCCGCGAGCCCTTCCGTAGCTTCTTCGTCGGGCTCACCGGCGTGATCTGCCTGGTGCTCACCGCCCTCTTCTTCACCGCCTTCGCCCGCGGCCTCCTCGGCGTTCCGTTCGTGGTGCTGGTGGTGCTGCTGGGGCTCGTCCTCAAGCTCTGGGGCACGGTGGCGGTCTTCTACGCGCTCGGCGAGTGGCTCACCCGCCACGTCCTCCACCGCCGCTTCCAGCCGCTCAACGCCGCCACCCTCGGCCTGCTGGTGCTCGGCGTCCTCAAGTTCCTCCCCTGGCTCGGCGTCCTCTCCTGGTACGTGGTCTCCTTCATCGGCGTCGGCGCGACGCTGTCGACCAAGTTCGGCCGCCGCGAGCCCTGGTTCGAGCTGGCGTAGGGGCTTCGCTCGGCCTCTGTGGCCTGCGACCTCATCCCCTGGCCCCTTCTCCTAAAGGAGAAGGGGGACGACTGCGACGCGGCCCCCGTCAGGCCCTCCCTCTCCTTTAGGAGAGGGACCGAGGGTGAGGTTTCGGCGCAGGCCGCCCCAGAGGCCAGGGGAGTCTGGACCGCGCCCTCCTCGCACTTTCTGATAACTTACTCCCGGCATTTCCGCCAGAGGGAGTTTTCAGGATGCGCTCCGCCGTGGGGAGAGTGGCTCTATTGCTGTTCGGGTCCGGATTCTGCGCTCTGGTCTACCAGACCGCGTGGCTCCGGATGTTCCGCCTGATCTTCGGCGCCTCGACCGCCGCGTCCGCCGCCGTGCTGGCCATCTTCATGGCCGGCCTCGGCTTCGGCGGCCTGCTGCTGGGGCGCCGGGCCGACCGCCACCGCTCGCCGCTCGGCCTCTATGCGGGCCTCGAAGCGGGGATCGCGGTGACCGCCGGGCTCTCTCCGTTCCTCCTCCTCGCCGTCGAATGGCTCTACGTGGCGATGGGCGGCAGCGCCCGGCTGGGGCTCGCCGGCAGCAGCGTCGTCCGCCTGCTCCTTTCGATGGTCGTGCTCGGGCTTCCGACCTTCCTGATGGGCGGCACCCTTCCCGCCGTCGCCCGCGCCGTCGAGCGCCGGGCCGACTTCGGCCGCCGGACGGTGGGCCTGCTCTACGCCGTCAACACCCTCGGCGCCGTGCTCGGCGCCCTGCTCACCACCTTTTTCGCCCTCGAGACCCTGGGGATCCGCAAGACCATCTGGATCGCCGCCCTGCTCAACCTCCTGGTGGTGCTGGCGGCGCGGAGCCTCGCCCGCGAGATGCCCGCCGAGACCGGGGACGCCGCGGAAGACGCATCGCCGGTTCCCGACGTCGCCCATGCCGCGGATGCCGCCGGGGAACCGGCGCCGATCGGACCCTTCTGGCTGGCGCCCCTCGCCGCCGCCCTGGTCGGTTTCGCCTTCCTGTTGATGGAGCTGGTCTGGTACCGCATGCTCGGGCCGCTCCTCGGCGGCTCGTCCTACACCTTCGGGCTGATCCTCGCCGTGGCCCTTCTGGGTATCGGAATCGGCGGCCTGCTCTACGGCGCCGGAGCGAGCGGCCGGCGGCCGACGATGCTCTCGTTCGCCTCCACCTGCGCCCTGGAGGCGCTGCTGATCGCCCTCCCCTTCGCCTGGGGGGACGGCGTGGCGGTGATGGCCGCGCTGCTGCGCCCGCTCGCCGGCGCCGGCTTCCTGCCGCTGGTGGGCGCCTGGACGGCGGTGACGGCGCTCGTCGTGCTGCCTCCCGCGATCGTGGCCGGCTACCAGTTCCCGCTGCTGATCGCCCTGCTCGGCTCCGGCCGGCGGCGGGTCGGCCGCGAGGTCGGCGTCACCTACGCCGCCAACACCCTGGGGGCGATCCTCGGCTCGATCGCCGGCGGCTTCGGTCTGATCCCGCTCTTGACCGCCCCCGGCGTCTGGCGGCTGGTCGCTCTCCTCCTCCTCGCCCTCGCCGCCCTGGCGGTCGCCGCCGGCCTGCGCGCCGGGGCGCCGCGCCGGTCCGCGGCGCTGCCGGTCGCCGCCGGACTCCTCGGGCTCCTGTTCTGCACCGCCACCGGTCCCACCGTCTTCTGGCGCCACACGCCGATCGGCGCCGGCCGGGTGCGGGTCTCGGACTGGAACGGGCCGAACGACGTCCGCAACCAGGAAGAGAACATGCGCCACCGCATCGTCTGGCAGGCGGACGGCGTCGAGAGCACCGTCGCGCTCGACCTCGGCGAGGAGTACGCCTTCATCGTCAACGGCAAGTCGGACGGCAGCGCGCTCGCCGACGCGCCGACCCAGGTGATGAGCGGCCTCGTCGGCGCCCTCGTCCATCCCAACCCCCGCCGGGCGCTGGTGATCGGCCTGGGCACCGGCAGCACGGCCGGCTGGCTGGCCAAGGTGCCGTCGATGGAACGGGTGGACGTCGTCGAGCTCGAGCCGGCCATCCGGCACGTCGCCCGCGTCTGCGCCAGGATCAACCAGGACGTCCTCAACAATCCCAAGGTCCACCTGGTGATCGGCGACGGCCGCGAGTTCCTGCTCACCTCGCACGACGACTACGACCTGATCTTCTCCGAGCCCTCGAATCCCTACCGGGCCGGCGTCGCCAGCCTGTTCAGCCAGGATTTCTACAAGGCGGTGACGCAGCGCCTCCGCCCCGGCGGTGTCTTCCTGCAGTGGCTCCAGGGGTACGAGCTCGACTCCCAGGTGGTGCGCACCGCCTATGCCACGCTCGGCTCCGTCTTCCCGGCGGTCGAGAGCTGGCAGGTCCACCGCGCCGACCTGCTGCTGATGGCGAGCCGCCAGCCGATCGTGCACGACCTCGACCTCGTCCGCTCGCGCGTCGGCGTCGAGCCCTACCGCAGCGCCCTCCCCCGCATCTGGGGGGTGGACGGCGTCGAGGGCTTCTACTCGGCGTACGTTGCCACGCCGTCCTTCGGACAGGCGGTGCGCAAGGCCGAGGGGAAGGCGATCAACACCGACGACCATCCGATCCTGGAGTTCGGCTTCGCCAAGAACCTCGGCCGCTTCGGCCTCTTCCGGCTCGGCGACCTCTACGACCTGGTGAAATCGCGCGGCGAGGGGCGGCCGGTGACGCGCGGCGCGCCGCTCGACTGGTCCCGCGTCGACGAGCAGCGGGTGGCCCGCGCCGCCTTCTGGGAGGACATCGTTCCGGACGCCGATCCGAAGGGAGAACGTGGTGGGCGCCTCCGTATCGCCGCCCGCCACGCCTGGACCAAGCAGGACTTCGCGGTCGCCTGCCGGAGCTGGTTCGCGCAGCCGGAGGCGCCGGTGAGCCACGCCGACCGCCTGCTGGCCGCCGAATGCCTGGCCGTGCAGGGGGATCCGCGCACGCCGCAGTACGCCGCCCTGCTCACCGCCACCCAGCCGATCGAGACCGACCTCGTCCTGGCCACCTGGCTCGCCAACTCGGGCCACCCCGCCGAAGCCGGCGAGCGCCTCCTCGCGGCGCTCGACGCCTACCGCACGGACCCTTGGGTGTACCGGCCGCTGGTCCGCCGCACCCTGCCGCTCGGCGAGCGCCTCGCGCACCTCGATCCTGCGCTGGCCCCCCGGCTCTACGCGGCGTTCAGCCAACCCTTCGCCGTCCGCATGTTCGAGCAGAAGCGCCTGCTGTCGAGGATCTGGATCAGCCGCGCCGTCGACGCCCGCAACCTCTGCGTCGAAGCGATCGCGCCGCTCGAGCCCCACGTCCCCTGGGAAGAGCCCTTCCTTACCTATAGATACCAGTGCTACCACGCCCATCATCACCCGCTGGAATTCAGCGCCGAGCGGGATCTGGACCGTTTCCGGTCGGACGCTCCGCCGCGGCTGGCGGATGGGCTGGCGCCGTAAAGCGAGTTTTGCCACCGCGCTCTGCATCGGCGGATGCGCCCCCCAGGATTTGCGACGCAGCGTTCTTCAGTTGCGACACAAACTCGGCGTTCCGCGGCACGCCCCTCGCGTTTTGCGACTGCGCCCTCGCGTGGGGCAACACCGGGAACGAGAGGGCGCAGTCGCCCCCCGCTTGCGCGCTGTCCGCCCTCGCGAGGGCGCGTCGCAATCAAGCGGGGGCGCGTAGCAAGAACGGGAGGGCGCGTAGCAAGGACAGGGGGGCGTGTAGCAAGAACGTGAGGGCGCGTCGCAATCGAGCGGGGGCGTGTCGCAGAACGCGAGGGCGCGTTGCAATTTCGCGAGGGCGGAGGCACAAAACGGAAGGGCGGAGACACAAACCGCGAGGGCCGAGCCGCGGAAGGACAGGGCAAACCCAGGAAACCAAAGGGCCAAGCCGCGGATCGGCAGGGCGGGGGCGAGGAATGGAAGCGCGTGCCGCCATCACGATCGCTTTGTGCCGCGATTCGGGAGGGCTGAGACACGGAACGAGGGGGCGGAGCCATGGAAGGAGCGGGGACAACCTCGGATTTCTTCCCCGGAGGGGCAGCATCTCACCGGGTCCACAAAAGGCCCTGAGCCCCGAAGGGGCGACGGCACACCTCGGAGCGAGGATCTGCCGTCGCCCCTTCGGGGCTCAGGAATGGAGTACGAGCCTTACCCGGGGCTCGGGTTCCCAGGCTACATGCCTTGGCCCTTCGGGGCAAAAATACCGGTAACCCTGGCCATCAGCCTTGTCCTCGTGGAATCAAGGACATAGAATAGCGAAAGCACCTTCGATAGAAACAGACGCATGAAGAAGCCACGCATCTATATCGACACGTCAGTGATCGGCGACTCCATGCCCGAAGCCAAGTTGCAAGCGGTCGAAATGGTGCGCAACATTCGTGACGCGCACTACGCGAGACTCAAGGGTCTGTCCCCGAAGGAGAAGGTTATGTTTTTCCGGGAGAAGGCGCGGGCATTGCACGCTGAGTTGGGAAGGCCCGAGGATATTCCGCAGGAGCTCCCTCCTGCACCGGACGAGCAAGTACGCCGGTGAGGGCGGGCTGGCGGGGCGGCGGAATAGGAGAAGATACTCTGATATGAAAATAGTTGCCATTGTTAGCCTAGCTGCAATCTTTTCTTGCTGCGTTGCTTTTGGCCAGTCGCTTGACAAGGCAAGATTGCTCTACTCGAACAGGCTCTACGAAGATGCCAAAAGGGAACTCGTTGCAGTGGTAGTGGGAGGGGGCTCCAATGAGGAGAAGGCGGAGGCTCTGAATCTCCTCGGCACTATTGCCATCGATGAGGGCAATTACGACGCCGCAATCAAGAACTGGACTGATGTGACCACCAAGTTCCCCGGCACTGCCTTTGCGAAGGAGGCTGCGGCCAAGATTCCTCTCGCCGAGAAGTTGGCCGCTACTCAGAAATCCGCTCCACTTGCCGAGAAGACGATGCCGGAGAGGTTCCCACCTGGAACAGTCCTGGTCGCAGGGTCTGCGCCTGAGGCGCCTGAATATGCTGATCAGGCGGTCCTTGAGTTCATGAACGTCCTAACCTCCAAGGGAGTCCGGGCCAAGAATGCCTTCCCTGGCCGTACGGCGGACGCGACTCTGCCCAACATTCTCGAAGTGGCCCACCAGTCAGGGGCCGCGGCTGTGCTTTATGTCTTCATCCATTTTCAGGGTATGGAGAACATGAGAGTTGAGTGCTACTCCGCGGATGGCAAAAAGATGTGGGAGGAGAAGGTTGTTGCGTCACTTGGCCTTTCACCTGCTGGCATGACCGAGGGTTTTGTCCGCCGGATGAAGAAAAAGCTCGCGTCCCATGTGGGGGGGCCTTGCTTCGCGTTAAATTGAGGAAATCTTGAACAGCGTGATAACTTGGTTCGTAGTACATCCGAGGAAACAGTGATGCCCAAGCTACCATCTATGCTGCTGGTTGTAGTTGCCTTAGCCCTCAATGGTTGCGCCTCGACCGGCAAATCCGTGGCGCAACTAGAACCTGGCATGACGAAGCAACAGGTTCTCGAAGTCCTTGGACCTCCCGCCGATCGTTCCTTCCGAGGAACTGACGAAGCCTGGCAATATCAGGAAATCGCCGGGTTCGGCCAGTGCAAGTACACCACCGCTTGGATCTCTGGGGGTACTCTGGTTGGCGTTTCGACACGGAGAGGAAAAAGCGTGGCCGGCTGTGGCCTTGGTTCCCAGGAGGTCGATTGGAGCCAGATGCCCCGAGCCGCCGGGAAATCTGGTTGAGTAGGGACGTTGTCGGCGCACCAACCTCCTGATCGCCCCCTTGCCGCCCCCGCCGTTCCCTGCGATGATGCCGCGTCCTTGGCGAGCATGTCGAGAGGAGTGGCATTGGCGAACCACGATCACGGATACAAGCTTCTTTTCTCCCATCCCGAGATGGTGGCTGATCTGCTGCGTGGCTTCGTCCGGGAAGAGTGGGTTCAGCATCTCGACTTCTCCACGCTCGAGAAGGTCGCCGGGAGCTTCGTCACTCCGGATCTGCGCAGCCGGGAGAGCGACGTCGTCTGGAGGGTGCGCTGGACCGAGGACCGCTGGCTGTACGTCTACCTCCTGATCGAGTTCCAGTCCACCGTCGATCCCTTCATGGCGCTCCGCATGATGGTCTACCTGGGCCTGCTCTACCAGGACCTCGTCAAGCGCCAGGAGCTAACCCATTCCGGCAGGCTCCCGCCGGTCCTGCCTCTGGTCCTCTATAATGGCTATGCGCCTTGGGGAGCGGCTCAGGAAGTTTCTGAGCTGATCGAAGAGGTACCGGGCGGTTTGGAGCGGTACCGGCCGCAACTTCGCTACTGTCTGGTGGATGAGGTCCGGATCGCCGACTCGGAGCTGGAGTCGCTGCGGAACTTGGCGGCGGCGCTGTTCCGGCTGGAGAAGAGCCCAGGTCCCGAGGATGTCCAGCGGATTCTGGTCTCGTTGATCGAGTGGTTGCGGGAGCCGGGGCTCGAGGAGCTGAGGCGATCCTTCACCCACTGGCTGCGCGGGGTTTTCCTGCCCGACCGGGTGCAGGTCGAGATTCCCGAGGTCGCCGATCTTCAGGAGGTCAAGTCGATGCTCGCCGAAAGAGTCAAAGAATGGTCCTACCAGTGGAAGCAGGAAGGTCTCCAAGAGGGACGCCAGGAAGCACGTCGGGAGGATCTGGATAAGGCCCGCGGGGTCCTCGTACAGAATCTCGAAAGGCGCTTCGGCCGGCTGCCGGAGGAGATCCGGCGGCGTGTGGATGGGATTGCCTCGATCGAGGAGCTCATGGATCTCAGCATGCGCGCCGGCGCGGCTGCCTCCCTATCCGCGCTATATCCTTGACCCCTCCCCCCTGATTTCATACGCTCGGCCCCGCACTGCCGCACTGCGGCGGCATGGGAGGGGGTCTACATCCATGGAAATTCAGACGATCGGAGTGGTCGGCGCGGGCACGATGGGGCATGGGATCGCCCAGGTGGCCGCGCAGAGCGGATATCAGGTGGTGCTGGTGGACGCGGCGCCGGCGGCGCTGGAGCGCGGCCAGTCCCAGATCGGCAAGGGGTATGAGCGGCTGGTGGGGAAGGGGAAGCTCAGCGCCGAGGATCGGGACGCGGCGCTCTCGCGGCTGACGGCGGCGGGCGACCTCTCGGCGCTCGCCAACGTCGACCTCGTGGTCGAGGCGGTGGTGGAACGGCTGGAGGTCAAGGCCAAGGTGCTCGCGGAGCTCGACCGGCTGTGCGGAGCGCCCACCATCCTGGCCACCAACACCAGCTCGATCTCGATCACCAAGCTCGCCGCCGCCACCTCGCGGCCGGAGAAGGTGATCGGCATGCACTTCATGAACCCGGTGCCGGTGATGCAGCTCATCGAGGTCATCCGCGGCCTCGCCACCAGCCAGGAGACCTGGGACGCCGTCGAGGCGGCCTCCCGGAAGATGGGGAAGACGCCGGTCGAGATCAACGACGCCCCCGGTTTCGTCTCCAACCGGGTCCTGATGCCGATGATCAACGAGGCGATCTTCTGCCTCTACGAGGGGGTCGGGAAGGCGGAGGCCATCGACGAGGTTATGAAGCTTGGGATGAACCATCCGATGGGACCGCTGGCGCTGGCGGACCTGATCGGCCTCGACGTCTGCCTCGACATCCTGCGCGTGCTGCAACAGGGATTCGGCGATCCCAAGTATCGGCCCTGCCCGCTGCTGGTCAAGATGGTCGACGCCGGCCACCTGGGACGCAAGTCGGGGCGCGGCTTCTACGCTTACGGGGAAGGAAAGTAAGAGAACGCGATGTACTGCCAAGTCTGTGGAGCTCCGAACCGCGACGACCACGAGTTCTGCGTGCGCTGCCACCAGAAGCTGCTGGTGCTGTCGGGCTCCCTGCGCGAGGAGGAGGAGGGGTACGAGGAGGGGGCCGAGGAGAGCTTCTCCTTCGACGAGCACCTCCTGGAGCGGATCTCGATCCTGGAGGAGGCGGTCAAGCGTACCGCCGAGACCGTCCGCCAGCTCCTCGGCGCCCTGCACAAGCAGGAGAAGAACATCCTGATCAACCAGACCGGCGTCTCGGCCCTGCGCGAGCTGCTTGAGCAGAAGAAGGTCATCGGCGGCGACGAGTGGAGCGAGCTCTGGGAGTCCAAGATGGACTACCAGCTCCTCGCCCTGGAGAAGCGCGAGCGCTTCCTGGCCACCAAGGAGCGCATCGCCGGCCTCTACCATGGGGACAAGCGGAAACTCTTCCTGCAGTTCCTGGAGGACGCCGAGTACGCCCTCTTCGCCTTCGACGTCGAGCGGGCGGTGGCGGCCCTCGAAGCCGCCTACAAGCTCGACCGTGGCAACTACGAGCTCGCCTACTTCCTCGGCGAGACCCACTTCAACGAGGCCAACAGCGAGGCCGCGCTGACCTACTTCGCGCGCGTGCTGGAGGTCAAGCCGGACCACTACGAGGGGCTGGTCTACAGCGGCGTCATCCACTACGAGCGGGGGGACCACACGCGCGCCGAGGAGTTCCTGAAGCGGGCGGTCGCCATCTATCCGGACAGCTTCCTGCCCCACTTCAGCCTCGGCGCCGTCTATGCCGGCAAGGGGGATCTGGCCAAGGCGGTGCTCTTCCTGGAGCGGGCGGTCGAGGTCGATCCGGTGCCGCAGGCCCTGTTCCTGCTGGGGAGCTGCTACTACGAGATGGGCAAGCTCTCCTCGGCCGTCCACTACCTGCAGGAGGCGGTGCGCCACGATCCGGCGTTCGAGGAGGCCCATCACCTGCTGGGGCTCGCCTATCTCGACCGCCACTGGACGCGCAAGGCGCTCGATTCCTTCCGCCAGGCGCAGCGGCTCAACCCGAAGCGCCTCCAGTACCAGGACCTGGTGAGCTACCTCTCGGGCCACGACGGCGCGCCGCTCCCCGAGGTGGGGGGCGAGGCCGAGGTCTGGCTGCGCAAGGGGGAGGATTTCCGCTCCCACGACAAGCTGAAGCAGGCGCACACCTGCTACCGCCGCGCCCTGGCGCTCGATCCGGACAACCCGACGCTGCTGATGTCCTATGCCCTGCTCTGCCTGGACATGAACCGCAACCAGGAGATCGAGGCGGTGACCCGCAAGGTGCTCGACCTGAACCCCGGCGAGACACTCAAGGCCACCGCCTACGCGGCGCTGATCGAGGCGATGCGCAGCCAGGGCAAGTTCCGCGAGGGGAACCGGATCGGCGAGCGGCTGCTCGACGAGGGGAGCTCGAACTTCACCAAGTCGATCGCCTACTACGAGATGGCCTACAACCTGGCGGAGATGGAGGAGGATCTCGACGAGGCCCTCGACTTCGCCAGGCGGTCGGTGGAGCTGGCGCCGGACGAGATCAAGCAGTTCCCGCTCGCGGCGCTGGGCTGGGTCCATTACAAGCGGAAGGAGTTCGACAAGGCGGTCGATTTCCTCTCGCGCTCGAGCGAGTTGGGGGCGTCGCCGATCACCCTCACCCATCTCGGCATGGCGCTGCTCGCCTCGGGCGAGGAGAACGAGGCCCGCTCCGTCCTCGCCCACGCCCGCTCCCTGGGCGACCGCGGCGAGGCCTTGCAGGAAAAGATGATGGAGTACATGAAGGACTCGGCGCGGCTGATCGAGAGAGCGCGGCGGGGGCCGCGGAAATAGCGGGGCAACTTCGACCCATGGGCCAAGGACTCTGATCCACAGGTCAATAACTCTGATCCAAGAGTCGCGGTTCGTTCATTCCGCTGTATACTTTGGGGCGCAAAGGGGGAGCTGCATGCCTTGCAACGTGTTTCACGCGGTTCTTTTCGAGGATAGGGGCTGGTGGGTGGCTCAGTGCCTGGAGCACAATCTAACGGCCTCCTCCAAGGATCCGCGAGAGTTGAACAAGAAGCTGGAAAACGTCCTCAAGGTGCAAATTGAGGCCGATCTCGAAGCGGGCAATGCACCCTTCAGCACGCTTCCTCCCGCCCCCCGCCGATTCTGGACGCTGTTTCAGAAAGCCCAACCTTGGGGGCTGGACGACTCCACGGCGGATCTGCCGGTCGGGACGCCCGCCTGGACCGAGTTGGCGCTGGCCTCCTAGTCCTTCCACGAGTTGAGCCCTAGCGAGGCTCCGTCCAAGCCAAAGTTTTCGCAGATCGCCTCCAGTCTACCCGAGTCCGAATCGTTTCCGCCCGGTGGTAGGTTGCGGCATCACGGCACCACGCTGAAGCCATGCCCGGGAGCCCTGGGCACGCTCTGTGCAGCTCCACGCCTTCAGTCGTCTGGAGGACGTGTGGCTCTCCCCGAAGGAGGCAGGGCGTGAAAGGCAACTTGCAGCGAAGCTGGAACCGCCGGAGGTGGGCGGGCCTCCTCCTGGCCGCCATGGCGCTTCTGGGCCAGGGTTGCACCCTGGTCTCGTACGACAAGCGGAGCCTCTACCAGTTGGATCACCCGTTCGCGGTGGCGGACAGCGCGTTCCGCCGGTCGCTGGACGGCTTCGGTACCACGATGGTGGGGGGGAACCGCGCCGAGATCCTCAACAACGGTGACGCCATCGTCGGCGGGATGACCGGCGCGATCCGCGACGCCAAGCGGACGGTCAACCTCGAGTCCTACATTTTCAAAGACGACAAGGCGGGGGAGATCTTCGCCGCCGCCTTGATGGACGCCGCGCGCCGGGGGGTGGCTGTGCGCGTGCTGGTGGATGGCACCGGGAGCAGCCGCACGGGGCCGCTCCTCGAGCGGATGAAGAAGGCGGGGGTCAAGGCCTACGTGTTCCATCCCATCCGGCTCTGGAGTCTGTACAAGATCGGCCGGCGGACCCATCGCAAGATCCTGGTCGTGGATGGCGCGATCAGCTTCACCGGCGGATTCTGCATCGCCAACGATTGGCTGGGGGACGCGCGCAACCCGAACGAGTGGCGGGACATGATGGTGCGCGCCACCGGCCCCGTCTCGGCGCAGATGCAGGCGATCTTCGCCGAGGACTGGACCTACACGAGCGGCGAGATCCTGGCCGGCGACGCGTTCTATCCGAAGATCGAGCCGGCCGGCGACATCGACGCGCAGGGGGTCAAGATGTCGCGCGGCGACTCGTCGTCGCTGGCTGAGATGTTCTATTTCGTGGCCATCGAGTCGGCCCGGAAATCGATCCACATCCAGAACGCCTATTTCGTCCCCGACCGCCAGATCCGCGAGTCCCTGATCGCGGCGGCGAAGCGCGGCGTCGACGTGCGGGTGATGGTCCCGGGGCGGCACATCGACATGCCGCTGGTGCGCATGGCCTCGCAGCTCCATTACGGCGAGCTGCTCCAGGGGGGTGTCCGGATCTTCGAGTACAACCGGACGATGATGCACAACAAGGACGCCGTCATCGACGGCATTTTCAGCACGGTGGGATCGATCAATTTCGATCCCCGCTCGCTGCTCGAAAACGCCGAGGACAGCCTGTCGTTCTACGACCGCGGTTTCGCGGCGCGGATGGAAGAGTCCTTCGCGGCGGACGAGAAGGACTGCCGCGAGATCACCTATCAGACCTGGAAGAAGCGCGGCCTTCATCGGCGCGTGGCCGAGCTGTTCTCGGGTTTCCTGCAGCCGCTCTACTGAGACAACCTTTTTTGGAGATCGAACCGTGAAGAGCCCCAAGCGCTCGTCGGCAGCAACCCTTCTGTTCCTGGCGCTGGCCGCCGGCCTGCTCCGCGCCGGCGCCGCACAGGCGCAAAAACCGGCCGCTCCGCCCACGCCCCCGGCGGCGGGGGCGGCCGACAAACCGGCCGGCGACGCCCTCGCGCAGGAGGCGGAGGACAAGCCGAAGGAGCCGGAGGACGAAAAGGACAAGAAGAAGTACCGGCCGCTCACCGGCCATTTCGGAGCGGGCTACACCTTCACCAACGGCAACAGCGACACCCGGAGCTTCAACGTGGGATTGCAATTGAAGTACGACCCGCGGACGAAGAACGTGATCAAGGCGGATGCCTTCTACATCCTGAACTCCGAGAACGGCACCAGCACGGTCGACCGCACTTCCGGCCATCTCCGGGATGAGTACTATTTTCGCCCGCGCTGGTTTGCGTACGGCGACCTCCAATACCTGAAGGATCAGTTCAAGGAGATCGACTACCTGGTCGCCCCCACCGCCGGAGTCGGCACCGCCCTGGTCAAGACGAATGCGCACGAGCTCCTCGTCGACCTCGGGGCGGGCGCCCTGTTCGAGAAGGACGAGCCCGGGGACCGCACCAGCAGCGCCGTCGTGCGGGCCGGCGACAACTATTCCTGGGCGGTTTCGGATTCGGCGAGCTTCACGGAGAACGCCTTCGCGCTCTGGAAGACGAAGGACTTCGCCGACGCCTACTATCATCTGGATATCGGGCTCGGCGCCTCGATCAACGATCACTTCGAGTTGAAGGTGGCATTGATCGACGAGTACAAGCGCAAGCCGCCCGATCCCACCGTCAAGCGGAACGACGTGGCCGGGATCGTTTCCATCGGCTACAAGCTCTGAGGGGTAGGGCTTCGTCGTAGGGGTGCGATGAATCGCTCTCCTACGACGAAAGTTGGCCGAATCTTACTTCCAGTGGCCGCGCTCATACCGCCAGTGTCCACCCCGACGCTGGTGGTAGCGGGGCGCCACCCAGACCGCGTGCTCGTGCGGCGGCCGTTGCCAGCCTCCCCCGGCCCAGACCCAGTTGGCGCGGGCCACGTCCCAATCCCAGAAGCCGGGCACCCAGAAGTAGCCCTCGCCGGGCGAGTCGACCCGCACTTCCGCTTGCAGCGCCGGCGGCGGCAGGCCGACTTCGACGCCGACGCCGCCACCCTCGTAGCCGGCGTAGCAGCCGGCGAACAGGGCGACCGCGAGGAGTGCCAGCAGGGGCAGGAAAGCTCGCGAAACCAGTTGTTTTGACATTGTCAGTCTCCTTCCTTTACCCCGAGAAACCCCCGGGGTCCGGTCTTCCTGCGGTCCCTGCAAATCGCGGACCCTTCTCTTCACCGCTTCTTCACAAGTTGGCCCTACGCTCCCGGCATCTCAGGGAGGGACGGTGATGAAAAGAGCCTCGAAATGGATCGTTATCGCTGCCGCCGCCGGGCTTTGCGGCCTGCCGCCGGCGGGGACCGGTATTGCGCAGGAACCCAAGGCCCAGGCAGGGGGACAACCGCTCTCCGACGCGGAGATCGTCGCCGGCCTGTCGCGGTATCTCGACGAGCAGGTGAAAGCGGACGAGTTCTCCGGAGTCGTCCTGCTGGCGAAGGGGGGCAAGCCCCTCTTCCGCAAGGCCTACGGCATGGCCGACCTCGGGCTCAAGGTGCCGAACGATCCGGAGACCAAGTTCAACGTTGGATCGATCGACAAGGTCTTCACCCGCATCGCCATCCAGCAGCTCGCCGAGCAGGGGAAGCTCGCCTTGGCCGACACCATTGCCCAGCGCCTGCCCGACTATCCGAATCAAGAGGTGGCGGCGAAGGTGACGATCCGCCAGTTGCTCGAGTTCCGTTCCGGCCTCGGCGACATCTTCATTCCGGAGTTCGAGGCGGCGGCCAAGGACCGCTTCCGCACGCCGCGCGATCTGATCGCCCTGTTCGCGGACAAGCCCCTGCTCTTCGCGCCGGGGACCGAGCAGCGCTACTCGAACGCCGGCTACGTGGTGCTGGGAGCGATCGTCGAGGCGGTCTCCGGCCAGGGCTATGACGACTACGTCCGCGAGCACATCTTCCAGCCCGCGGGCATGACCGCCACCGCCAACTACGAGCTCGATGTGCCGGTGCCGAACCGGGCGGTCGGCTATACGCGGGAGGGTCCGCGCGGCGCCGCGCCCGGCGGCGGCCGGCGGAGCAACCTTTTCAGCACGCTTTTCAAGGGGAGCCCGGCGGGCGGCGGCTACTCGACGGCCGACGACCTCCTCCGCTTCGACGCGGCGCTGCGCTCCGGCCTCCTGTTCAAGGACGGACACAAGATCGCCGGGATCGGCGCCGCGGGGGGGACAGGTGGGTGCAACGCGCTGCTGGAGCAGATGCCCGAGGGGTACACCCTGATCGTGCTCTCCAACTATGACCCGCCGGCGGCGGAGAAGATCGGCCGCTTGGTGCGGGGGTGGCGGGGCGAGCCGATGGACGACGAGGACGGCCCGCCCCACCCACCCCGGAAGCACCCATAGGGATCTACACTCGATCTCATGCCGAGCATCCTGGTGGTCGAGGACGATCCGAAGACCGCCGCGCTGGTCCGCCTCTATCTGGAGAACGCGGGACACGACGTGGCGGTGGCGGCCGACGGGCGGCGGGCGCTCGCCGCCGCCCGCGAGCGGCCGCCGGACCTGGTCGTGCTCGACGTGATGCTCCCCGGGATAGACGGCCTCGCGGTCTGCCGCGCGCTGCGGGCGGAGTCCGAGGTGCCGGTGATCCTGCTCACCGCCCGCGCCAGCGAGGAGGACCGGCTCCGCGGGCTCGACCTCGGGGCGGACGACTACGTCGCAAAGCCGTTCAGCCCGCGCGAGCTGGTGGCGCGGGTGCGGGCGGTGCTGCGGCGGAGCGCTCCGCGCGAGTCTCCCGAGGCGAGCCGGGAGCCGCTACGCTTCCGCGGGCTGATGCTCGACCCCGCACGGCGCGCGGTCGAGGCGGCGGGCAGGCCGGTGCCTCTCACCCCCAGCGAGCTCCGGCTGCTCGAGGCGCTCGCCGGCGCGCCGGGCCGCACCTTCAGTCGGGCGGAGCTGGTCGAGCGCGCCTTCGGCTGGGACTACGAGGGAATGGAGCGCACGGTCGACGTCCACGTCAAGAACCTCCGCCGCAAGCTCGGGGTCCGGCCCGGCGGCGAGCCTCCCGGAGAGGTTCCCTGGATCGAGACGGTCTGGGGGCTCGGCTACCGCTTCACCGGGGAGCCGGCGTGATCCACAGCCTGCGGGTACGGCTGCTGGCGGTGGTGGCGGTGGTGCTGGCGGTGGCCCTCGGCGCGGTGGCCCTGGTCTCGGTCCGCCTGATGTCGGTCGAGCTCCGCGAGGTCCTGGAGGGCCGCGGCTCGCGTCCCGGGGATCTCGACGCTCTCGCTCGCCGGCTCACCCGGGACCGGCTGCGGACGGGGGGGTGGAGCGGCGCGCACCGCGTCCTCGCCGAGGCGGGGAGACGGATGGACCGGGAGCTCCTGGTGGTGGATGCCGCGGGGCGGCTGGTGGCGGCGTCCAGCCCGGAGGAGACCTACGCGGCCGTCCGCGTCGCCGGCGGCGGGAGCCGGCTCGACGTGGAACGCAACACGGTTCGCGGCCGCGCGGGCCTCCAGCTCATCGAGCCCTATCGCATGGTTCTCGCCGCGACCCCGGCCATGGCCCCGGGGACAATCCCGGGAACAGGGCCGCTCGGCACGCTCTTCGTCACGCCGGTGTTCCACGCGGCGGCCGCCGGCGCCGGAGAGGTCGTCGGCCGCATCCGCCGCGCGCTGCTGCTGGCGGCGCTGGCGGCGGGCTCGGTGGGCCTGCTGCTCTCCTTCGGCCTGTCGCGCCGGATCCTGCGGCCGGTCGAGGCGCTGACCGCGGCGGCCCGGCGGATGGCGGCGGGGGAGCTCGAAGTGCGCGTGGAGGGCGGCGGCCGGGACGAGATCGGCGAGCTCGCCCGCGCCTTCAACGCGATGGCCGAGCGCCGGGCCGCCGCCGAACGGCTGCGGCGCGACCTGGTCAACGACGTGGCCCATGAGCTGCGCAGCCCGCTCACCAACCTCCGCGCGCACCTGGAGGCGCTGGAGGACGGCCTGCTGGCGCCGACGCCGGAGACGCTCGCGTCCTTGGGAGACGAGGTGCGCCTGCTCGGGCGGCTGGTCGACGAGCTCCAGGACCTGGCGCTCGCCGAGGCCGGCCAACTCGCCCTGGAGCGCGGCCCCGTGGACCTCGCCGGGGAGATCGAGCGCGCGGTGAACGCGGCGCGCCCGGCGGCCGACGAGCTCGGCATCCGCCTCGAAACCGACCTGCCGGCCAGCCTGCCCGGAGTGGAAGGGGACGCCCGCCGGCTCGCCCAGATCCTCCGCAACCTGCTGGGCAACGCGCTGACGCACACGCCGTCCGGCGGCAGGATCGTGGCCCGGGCGTGGCCGGGCGCCGGCGAGGTCGCGGTGGAGATCGAGGACTCGGGGGCCGGCATCGCGGCGGAGCACCTCCCCCATCTCTTCGACCGCTTCTATCGCGCCGACCCCTCGCGCAGCCGGGCCACCGGTGGCGCGGGACTCGGACTCGCGATCGTCCAGCAGCTCGTCGCCGCGCACGGCGGCCGGGTGTGGGTGGAGAGCGAGGTGGGGGAGGGCTCGACGTTCGGCTTCAGCCTGCCGAGCCCCTGATCCGATGCCTCTTCGCTGCTACTTGCGCTTCCCCGGAAGGTCCCGTCCGCCCTGGTGCAGGATCAGTCCGGTCACCTTGCCGTCCGCGCCGCGGACGAACTCGATCTCGGCGTCCACCACCTTGAGGAAGTAGCGAGTCTCCGACTCGGGGAAGATCTCGAACTTCGGCTGACCGGTGGCCTGGGCGAAGATCTGGCTTCCCTCCCGGGTGACGGCGATCGAGAAGGTGGGAGACAGCTCATAGTCGCCCGCGAGGGCGTCGTAGACCGCCGGGTCCATCCGGACCTCCTGGCGCTCCTGGGGGAGCGGATCGGTGGTCTTCGTGCCGGTCTGGTCGGAGCCGCCGAGGGGGTGGAAATCGGCGCCGGTCACTTTCCCTTGAGCGTCGCGCTGAAAGTGGAGGCGGGTGGTGCGGTCGGGATAGAGGAAGTCGTCGGGCGCGGTCGCCGAGAGCTCCTGCTTCTCGCCGCCGCGGCGCTGGGCGAAGAGCTTCCCGCCCTCGTTCGTGACGACGCGGGTGGTCTCCTCGTCGAACCGGTAGACGCCGGGGTAGTCGGCCGCCGCCTTGGGATCGAGCGGGATCGTCTTGACGTCCTCCAGCGCGTGGCCGAGCGCCTTGGCGACGATCCTCAGGGAGACATCGTCCGGGCTGACCTTGGAGGCTTCGTTGTTGGAGAGGACGGCCACGAAGAGGCGCTCCTCGGGGACGCGGATGAGGTTGGTCCGGAAACCGTTGATGCCGCCGCCGTGCTGGAGGATCCGCCGCCCCGCGAAGTCGTAGACCTCCATGCCGTAGCCGTAGTGGGTGGAGGCCCCGGACTTGAGCGTATAGGCGGTGAACATGCGGTCGAGAGAGGCCTTCTTGAGCAGCGCCTCGCCGGCAAGGGCGCGGTCCCAAATCGCCAGGTCGTCCACCGTGGACATCAGCGAGCCGGCGGCGAACGGCTGGGTCATGCTGATGAAGCTGGCGTTGTGGAACTCGCCGTCCTCCTTTGAGTAGCCGGACGCGCGCAAGGGGACGATCTCCTCCGGATGGCCGTAGCGGCTGTGGGCCATGCCGAGCTTCTTGAAGATCTCCTCCTCGACGAACCGCTCGTAGGTCTCGCCGGAGACCTTCTCGATGATCGCGCCGAGCAGGAAATACCCCGAGTTGTCGTAGGCCCAGCGCTCGCCGGGTTTGAACTCCAGCGGCTTGTCCTTGAACAGGGCGATCAGGTCGGCCGGTTTGAGGTCCTCGCGCATCCGCGGGAACCACTCGGGGAGGCCGGTGTAGCTGGGGATGCCGGAGGTGTGGGTGAGCAGGTTCTCGATCGTGATCGTAGCCCCGTGAGTGGGATAGTCGGCGAGGTATTTGGTGATGTCGTCCTCCACCCGCAGCTTGCCGCGCTCCTGGAGCAGCAGGATCGACGCCGCCGTGAACTGCTTGGTGATCGAGCCGAGCTCGAACACCATCTCGGGAGACATCGCCCGCGCGAGCTCCAGGTTGGCCATGCCGTACCCCTTGCGGAGCACGACCTTGCCGTCCTTGACGACGATCGCGGCCGCCCCCGGCTCCCCGGCGGGGAAGGCGGCGGCGAGCGCCCGGTCGGCGTAGGCGGCGAGGTCCGCGGGCGAGGCCGCGGCGTGAGCGGGAAAAACGGACAGGACGGCGGCGGTCAGCAGCACGCCTGAAAGGCAGAGATTCATGGCGGACACTCCTCGATCTGTTTTGGCGCAAACCATGGGCGCGGGAGGCGCCCGGAGGTGATTACGTCGGGGAGGGCGGGAAGGTTCCAGCGAGGGGAACACGGACGAACACCGACCTGCACGGACGGAACACGGACGGAGAGGATTCCCGGTGTCCGTGGTGGTCCGTGTTCTCGTCGGCGTTCGTCCGTGTTCCCCTCCGCCTAGATGAACGGGTTCTCGATCCGCACGCCGTCGTAGACCCGGCCGGCGGGGAGCTCCTCGGAGAAGACGCGCATGCAGTCGGCCCGGCGCGCGGCTTCGAGGATGGCGGCATCCCAGGGGGGGAGCTGCTCGCGCTCGGAGAGGACGAGGGCGGCGGTGACGAGGTCGGTGTCCACCTCCACCACGTGCCATTCGCGGAGGGCGCGGATGTAGTCGGCGGCCTCCATGGGGGAGAGCCTGATTTCCGCCTTGCGGGTGAGGATGTCGTAGACCTCCATCAGCACCTGCGTGCTGGTGGCGAAGCGCCCCTCGACGAAGCCGCGCTCGACGATCGTCCGGGCTTGCCGCTGGCGGGCCGGGTGGTCCGAGCAGAGGGCGTAGACCAGCACGCCGGTGTCGACGAACGCGGTCAGCTCACCTTTCATGGCGGTCCCCGCGCTCCGGCAACCCGGCGCCGAGGCGCACCGGCGGCTTGTCGAGCAGGCGCTGGACGTCCCGCCAGGCCTCGAGCCGCTGCCGCTCCTGCCGCACCACCTGCTTCAGGAACTGGCGGACCATCTCGTTCACCGACGTGTGCCGCCGCACGGCGACCGCGTGGGCCTCGTCGAGAAGATCCTGCTCGATACTGAGAACGACGCGTTGCCGGGTCATGGCTCCTCCGGGATCAGCGGACGATAGCATGGGAGCGCGGGGGGGACTTACATTCGCTGGAAGGAATAGAGTCCCTGGCGTGTTCTCGTCGGCGGACCTCGTGCCGCCGAGCCGTCACGCTTTCCAGCAACTTTGCACCCTACAATACCACCGAGAGGTGTCATTCATGGACATGGACGAAGAGCAGATCGGAGACGAGCAGTACGAGGAGTTCGCCCTCTTCCTGCGGCGGGCGGTGAGCGAGGCGCTGCGGGTGGAGGACGGCGAGGCCTTCTTCGCCTGGATGCGCGAGACGGCGCCGGATCTGTTGCCGGAGCTGTTCGAGAAGCTCCCCGACGAAGCGGCGCGGCGAGGGTTCGCGACCGAGTTCGGCCGCTCGCTCTGGAACTCCGTGCCGCAGCCCGACAACGGCTTCCGGCCGCGGCCGGTGCCGCGCCCCGAGCGCAACGACGCCTGCCCCTGCGGCTCCGGGAAGAAGTACAAGAAGTGCTGCTCCGAATGGGCCGACGGCGCGCCTCCGCTCGATCCGGAGGGGGTCTGGATGCTGGTCGCCGAGGAGCTGCCGCAGGAGCAGGTGGAGGCGTTGGGCGAGTCCGGACGGATGCCGCGGCCGATCCTCGGCGGCGTCGCCACCGGCCTGCTCGACAACGGCGACCCGGCGCGCGCGCTGGCCCTGGTCCGCCCCCTGTTCGAGCGTCCCGAGCGGCTCGACGAGCGGGATTCGGCGGCCCTCAACACCCTCCTCGAGGCCTACGAGGCGCTCGGCCTCGACGACGAGCGGTGGGAGGAGGCGGAGCGCCTCGCGCGCGACCTCCGGCCCCCCCTGCGCGCCGTGCTCTGGGAGAACCTGGCCCGCGCCTACGCCGTCGAGGGGGAGATGGAGGAGGCCTGGACGTCGCTCGACCGCGCGCGCCAGGACGATCCCGAGAGCCCCGCGCTCGGCCCGCTGGAGGTCAGCCTGCTGCTCGCCGAAGGGCGGTCGGCGGAGGCCGGCGAGCGCGCCCGCTTCTGGCGCGCCCGGCTGAAGGAGGGGGATCTCAGCGAGCAGGGGTTCGAGTTCCTGGCCCAGGTCGGCGAGAACGCCGAGGAGACCCAGCTCCGCTTCTCCTTCGGGGATGAGGTCACCGAGCTGATCCACCGGTTGGAGGCACAGCTCGCGAAGCTGGAGCCGCCGGCGGAGGCCTATTCGCTCGCGGCCTTGGCGGAAGATTCCGGCGCCGGCCAACTGGTGCCGTCCGCCGCGCTGCGCAAGGTGGAAGAGGAGTTCGAGGCGCTGTTCTATCCCCCCGGGGCCGCCGCCGAGATCGAGGACCTCGCGGCGGAGGAGGACGAGGACTGGGACCCCTGGGACGAGGACCGCGCCGAGCGCTGGCTCGGCTACGTCGTCGAGCATCCGGCGTCGCTGGACAGCGTCGACATCCTGGAGGACGTGGCCCACGCCGTCTCCGAGCTCGCCGCCGACCGCTACGCGTTCCTCGACCGGCCGCTGCTGCGTCCGATCCTGGAGCGCGGCCTCGCCATCGTTCGGCAGGCGCTCGCGGCGCATCCGGGGATCGCCCGCCTGCCCACCGAGCTGGAGCCCAACGGCTCCGCGTTGGCTCTGATCGTCGCCGCCACCGCCCAGGCCCATCGCCTCGGCGAGGCCGCCCACGCGCGCGAGCTGCTCGACTGGCTCCGCTCGCTGGAGCCGCGCAGCCTGGACGAGGGGACGAAGGGCGAGGAATGAGGCGGACACGGACGAACAGGGACGAGCACGAACGAGCACGGACAGAAGGACAGCAAAAGCCTTCTGGTCCGTGTTCGTCCGTGTTCGTCTGTGTTTGTCCGTGTTCGTCTGTGTTTGTCCGTGTTCCGGCCAAGCCACCGGGGGCGCCAGGCGCGTATCCTTGGCTGGACGACAACTGGAGGCTTTTGCCGATGAACCCGCTCTTCCGTTTCCCGCTCCTCCTGCTCGCCCTGGCCGTCCTCGCTCCGCGCGGCGGCGCCGGCGAGCCGGGGCCCTCGCCGCAACCGTCCGACCGCGTCGCCGTGGTCGAGCTGTTCACCTCGCAGGGGTGCTCGAGCTGCCCGCCGGCCGACCGGCTGCTCTCGAAGCTGGCCCACGACGCGCAATCCAAGGGGGGCAGCCAAGGCAAGGTGATCCCCCTCTCGTTCCACGTCGACTACTGGAACTCGATCGGCTGGACCGACCCCTTCTCCTCCTCGCGCTGGTCGCAGCGGCAGCAGGCGTACGCCGCCCGCGTCTTTCACACCAACCGGATCTACACGCCGCAGGTCGTGGTCAACGGCCACGCCGAGTGCGTCGGCAACTCGGAACGGGACGTCGCGAGCCGTATCGCGGAGGCCCTGTCCACCGATCCCGCCGCCCGGATCAACCTGGCGGTCGGTCCGCCGACTCCGGACGGCCACCTGAAGGTGAACGTCGGCGCCAAGCTGGCCAGGGCGGTCGCCGCCGGCGACCTTGACCTCTGGGTGGCGGTCTACGAGAGCGGCCTCTCGACCGACGTGAAGGCGGGGGAGAACGCCTCGCGGGTCCTGCGCAACGACCGCGTGGTGCGCCGGCTGGAGAAGGCCTTCACCCTGCCCGGAACTGCCGGCGCGGAGAAGGCCGGCGAGATCGTCCTCGGCATCGACAAGCGCTGGAAGGTCGACTCCCTGGGCGTCGCCGCCTTCCTCCAGGACCCCGCGACGCTGGCCATCCACGGCGCGGCGGCCAGGGAGGTCGGGCGGTAGAGAGGCGAGCGGGAGCTACTCGACGCGAGTTATTCCACGCGAATAGCGTAGCTCTCGCGCTTCACCCGCTTGCCGTTCTCGCCGGCGTAGAGCTGGATCGTGTACTTCCCCGGTTTGAGGAAGCCCGGCGGGATGGCGAGCCTGTATTCCTGGCCTTCCGTGCTGCGCAGATCGGACCCGCTCCACAGGACGCTGCCGCGGGAATCGAGGATCTCGACGTCCCGGACGGCGTGCGCGCTCTCGGCGCCGAGGATCGGGACGGCGAGCCGCGAGCCCGGCAGCACCTGCTCGCCGGCCTCCGTGCCGCGCACGACGTCCGCGCTTCCCGAGACGGAGTCGGACCAGACATTGACCTGAGGCTGCAGAAGGGTGTCCGCCCTCCGCTCGATCGAAGCCAGCTTGCCGGAGGCCGCTTCGAGGCTCTTCGCGAGCTCGTCCTGTTTCTCCCTGGACGCCTGGAGCTGGCTTCTCAACTGTTCCTCGGCCCGGGAAGTGCTGGCGGCAGCGGGAGGAGCGGGCGCGGGCCGGCTCTGCCCGGCCTTCGGGGCCTGCGCCAGGCGATCGGCGAGATCGTCCGCCGTGCGGAATTCGTGGAACCAGCCGCCGAGGGCGACGATCCCGGTGAGCCCGGCCGCCAGGGCGGCGGCGCGCCAGGTCCGGTCGACGCCCTTCGGCTGTGGCCGAGGCCCGGGAAAGACGACGATCTTGTCGTCCTCTTCCAGGTGGCGGCTAGTGCGGGCGAGCTCCAACTCGGCCGCGCACTCGGGGCACGAGGCCAGGTGGCGCTCCGCGACTTCCGAATCGACGCCGGCCGGGACCTCGCCGTAAGCGAGGGCCACCAGGGCGTCGCTGGGAAGGTGCTGGCCGAAGATCGTCCAGGCCTCCCGGGTGTCGTTCAGGGCCGCGCGGCAGCTCTCGCAGGTCGCCAGGTGCCGCCGGACTTCATCCCTCTCTCCCACTTCCAGCGTGCCGTTCAGCAGCCAGGGCAGGAATTCCATCGCAAGATCACAGTTCATCGGCATTCGCCCCTCCACTGCTATTAGGCGGCCGTTTGACCGTGATGTTACGTCTGTTGTCCGATCCGGTTCCCAGCAGGTCGTGACGAGCCGCCACCGCCTTCTCGCGGCAGCGCAGGACGCGGACCCGCAGGGTCCCCTCCGCCACGCTCATCCGCACGCTCATCTCGCGGTAGGAGAGGCCGGCCACGATCATCCGCCAGAGCTCGCGGCAGTCCTGCGGCACGCGGTCGAGGACGCGCAGGAGCAGATCCTTGTCCTCCTGCCGCGCGGGGATGGCGGGGGCCGTGCTGGCCGGCTCGTCGGCCGCGTCCAGGCCGTCGAGGTCGGTCAGCTTCCATTTGCTCTGGGACCGGATCTGGTCGAGGCAGGTGTGGCTGACCACCCGCCAGAGGTAGGTCCGCAGGCTCGACTCGCCGCGGAACTTCCCCGTGCCGAGCAGGCGGGTCACCTCCAGGCGGACCTCCTGGAGCACGTCGTCCCAGCGGTCGGCGAGCCGGCGCTGGTAGGGCCAGGCGGCGCGCGAGATCCAGCCGTCGACGGTTCCCACCGCCTCCGTCTCGCCCCGCAAAAACCCGCTGACCATCTCCTGGTCCGAAGCCATCATCGATAAGATCCTATACCGCAGCCGGATGGAGTAAAATGGAAACCGCTTCCGCGGGACTAAACTCCGTCGTGACGATCCTGCCCGCTCCAGCCCTCCGCGCCGCCGTATCTCCGTCAAGGGCTCGTAGAGCGTTCGGTTCCGTGCTGGGCCTGGTTGCCTCTCTGGTCCTGGGCTGCGCCTCGAATCCGCCGGCCGTGCCGAAAATCCAGGCGGCGCCGGCCGCCGCGAAGCCCCCTCTTCCTGTGGAGGCCGCGGTTCCCACTTTGAAGCTGGGGATCGCCGTCGAGCGGGACCTGGCTCCGGGCGGACGGGACGAATTTCTCCTGGAGCTGAAGGCGGGCTCCTATGTCCGGCTCTTTTTCGACGCGAAGAACCTGGACCTCGATGCGGTGTTCCTGGGCCCTGACGGAATGACGGTGACCAGGACGGAAGGCTCGGATGGCCATCTGTCCGCGATCGCCACGGCTTCGGGGGCGTACCGGCTCGCCATCGCGCCGAGCAGCCCGCAGACCGGAGGCCATTTCCAAGTGACTCTCGAAGCGCTCCGTCCTTCCGCAGCCGGCGATGCCGATCGGGTCAACGCCGACGTCGGCCTCGCGGAGGCGATTCGCTTACGGTTCCAGGGCCGATTCGACGCCGGGCTCGCGGAGGCTGAAAAGACCTTGGAGCTATGCCAGCGGCTCCCCGATCAAGGCTGCGCATTTGAAGCCCTGTACGAGATCGGCAACTCCCATCTGTCGAACGGCGGCAGGGACAGCGCGTTGCTCACCTATCAAAGAGCGCTGGAAGTCGCCGATTCCGCTGCGAACCGGAGAGATCAGGCCAGGGCCCTTACCGCTCTTGGCTTGGCGCTGACCCGGACCCAGACAGCCACCGACGCGGACAAGGCGCGCGTCGACCTGGAGCGGGCACTACAGATCTGGGAGGACATGGCGGATTCATACCGGCAGTCGAGTGTCCTGTATTATCTGGCGATCGGCCGTTATTCGATGGGCAGGTTCGACGAGGCGATCGATTTCTATCAGCGAGCCTTGTCGGTTACGGATCCGGCGGGTGGATTGGTGTCGCAAATCTGGAATGGCCTCGGCAACGTCCACGCGGTTCGTGGAGAAAGTCTAAAGGCTTTGGAGTGCTTCGACACCGCCCTGCGGATCGCCGAGATGACGCGGGACAAGAGCGCGGAGGCGACGGCTCTGACGAGCGCCGGCAATATTTATCAGCGTCGCGGCGAACCGCAGAAGGCGCTCCGGAACTTTCAGCACGCCCTTGAGATCAATCAAACTGATCCAGGCCTGAAAAACTACGAGGGAAACGTGCTTCTCCAGATCGGGTCCGTCGATCTGGATCTCGGCCTTGCCGACGACGCTCTCGCCCAGTATCAGAAGGCGCTGGCACTTTTTCGAGAGGACGGAGACAGCCGGGGCCTCGCCAATGCACTCTGGAGCATCGGGAGGGTCGATCTGGCGAAGGACGAGCCCCAGGATGCGCTTGGGCCTCTGCGGGAAGCGCTGGATATCGCTACCAAAGCCCAGATCCATCGCGTCAAGGGAGCGGTTCTCCATGAGATCGGAGCCGCCCGCCTGAAACTGCGCCAGTTCCCCGAAGCCGTGAAGTCTCTCGAAGAGGCCTTGCCCATCCGGCAGAAGACCGATCGTCTCGGCGAGGCTTTAACCCGGCAGGTGCTGGGCAAAACCTATCTGGAGCAGGGCGAGTTGGCGCGGGCGGGGGTCTTCCTAAGCGACGCGCTGACGATCGCCGACGAGGTCGGCGCTCCCCTGACCCGGTCTTCCATCCATTTCGACTTCGCCCGTCTTCAACGTCGGCGGGAGGACCTCCCGCAAGCGCTCGCGGAGATCGAGCAGGCGATCTCGATTCTCGAAGCCGTGCGGTCCGACATTTCCGAGGATCGGCTGCGAACGTCCTTCTTCGCCTCGCGGCGGCCCTACTACGATTTCTGGGTCGATCTGTTGATGGAGCTCGAACGGCGCCATCCCGGCCAGGGTTACAAGGATAAGGCGCTCGCCGCGAGCGAGAAGGGACGGGCGAGGGGTTTACTCGATTTGCTGACGCAGGAGCGTGTAGAGCTTACGCGTGGGATCGACCCCGAGCTGAGGAAGAAGGAAGCAGAGGTCAAGGCCCGGCTGACGCAGATTCTGCACAATTTGATCGAACAGCGCTCCGATCGGAGGCCGGCTCCTTTGATCGAGGCTTTGGAGACGCGCCTCGAAGAGGCCGAGCGGGAACAGCGGGATATCGAAGCGGAGATCAAGACCCAATATCCGCTCTATTACCAGCTACGGTACCTTTCGTCCATGAAGAGAGACGAAATCCAGCGCCTGCTCCCTTCACGGGATTCGGCGTTGCTCGAGTACTCCCTTGGAGAGCAGGGCTCCTATCTCTTCGTCGTCACCACGGAAGGCCTGACTGTCCATCGGTTGACTCGGTCCCAGCAGGAGATTTCCGATGAGGTCCGGAATCTTGGCATTGGCTTCAAGCCCGGCGGTCTCCTCTCCTTCGGGTATCGGCAGGCGGCGCTCAAGCTGTACGAAACCCTCATTGCTCCCGCTCGGAATGAGCTGGCAGGGAAGCACCACCTGCTGATCGCTCCGGACGGCGCGCTGAGCTATCTTCCTTTCGACGCCTTGCTGACCCGCGGGGGGCGGGACGAAACAGGCGGCCTTCCTTATCTGATCTACGACTTTTCGATGAGCTACATTCCCTCCGCGAGCGTGCTCTCGTCGCTTTCCCTACAGAGGCTTCCAGTGACGGCGGGGAGCGGTACGGCTCTACGGTTCCTCGCATTCGCTCCAGACTATGGCCCGGCTCCAGGGTCAGAGCCGGCGCGGAGCGCTGATTCCGCGAGCGCACAACTGCCTGATCTGCCTGGCGCGCGAGGGGAAGTCCAGGAAATCGCGCTGCGGTACCGTCCCGACGAGATGAGAGTTTATCTGGGCCCGGACGCCAACCGGGAAAGCGTCGAGAAGAATCCCCTGATCTCGGACTATATCCATTTCGCCGGACACGGCCTGGTGGACGAGGAGCATCCTGAGAACTCGGCGCTCGTATTGTCGGATGGCCCCCTGCGGGTGTCCGACATCTTCAACCTGGAATTGAAGGCGGACCTGGTCGTCCTCTCGGCATGCAAGACGGCCGGCAAACAGGTGACGGGAGAAGGGCTCGTCGGCCTCACCCGTGCCTTTCTCTACGCGGGTTCCCCGAGCGTGGTGGTGACCCTCTGGCAGGTGGTCGATTCCTCGACGTCTGAGCTGATGAAGGGGTTCTATGCGGGTCTGGACCAGACCCGCGACAAGGCAGAAGCCCTCCGCCAGGCCAAGATCGGGATGATCCGGCGCAAAGGCCGGAACGCCCTTCCATACTACTGGGCTCCATTCGTCCTGGTAGGGAAACCTCAGTGATGGCGCGTTCGTTCGCTCTTCCTGTAACGCCGCCTCCTGCTCATTCGCCTTTAGGGTATCGCCCGTCAATTCGCGGGAATCCAATCAAACTATGCCTTATAAGGGAGAGATCATGCCCGACCCCAAACCAATGAACGTCTACCCCGATCCGAACGGCGGCGCCAAGAGCAACGCCTACGCGCCGAGCAATACCACAGTGGCGGTTGTGGCGACCGTCTCGGGAGGCGTCGCCGTGGGGGCGGCGGCTCCCGGCCTCGGTCCGGGGCTGCTGACGAACGCGCTTGCATTCCTGCAGGGCGCCGCGAATTATCCGGCCACGGAGGCGTCGAGCCGCTTGCTGGGGTTCCATGGCCTTACACGTACCTCTGTGGTGGTCATCGTCTTCTTCGGTTCGCTCAGCGTCCTTTTGCAGGTGATCAACCTCGTGCTGGGTCTGCGGATGAAGGAACAACTGCGAGGTCTTTCGGAGAAGGTCTGCCAGGTCTGCCGTACGGCCGGGCTGATCAAGTAGCCTTAAGGTCGAGCTCAGCGTCTCGCCCCGACCGGCCGCCCCGACGGCCGGCGGGGGCCTCTGCGTAGGTCTTCTGCGTAGGTCTTCTGCAATACTGGGGAGCGAGGAGGTGTGCGGATGCGTACGATTTCAAGGCTGTCCGTGATCGCCCTGGCCCTGGCGGCGCCGTTCGCGGCCCAGGCCCGGCCGGCGGGCGAGGAGAAGGATATGGAGATTCCCGTTCTGACCGTCTCGGGCTCGGGGACCGCGCGGGTGGCGCCGGACGAGGCGACCGTCCGTCTCGGCGTGCTGGCCCAGGCGCCGACCGCGCGCGAGGCCCAGAGTCAGGTCAACCGCTCGGCGCAGGCCGTGCTCGACGCCATCCGCAAGCTCGGCGTGCCGCCCGAGCGGATCCAGACCACCGGCCTGTCGCTCAACCCCCAGTACGCCCAGGGGCGCGGCGACCAGGGGCCGCGGATCACCGGCTACCAGGCCGCCAACACGGTGACCGTCCTGCTCGACGACCTCGCCAGGGTGGGGCCGGTCATCGACGCCGGGCTGGCCGCCGGGGCGAACAATCTCGACGGCGTCAGCTTCGGTCTCCGCGACGACGCCGCGGCGAAGGCGGCGGCGCTCGCCGACGCGGTCCAGTCGGCGCGGAGCAAGGCCGAGGCCCTGGCGAAGGCTCTGAAGGTGCGGCTGGTCGAGATCCTGGAGGTGGCCGAGGGAGGAATCTCGGTGACGCCGTCACCGCAGCCCTTCCGGGGCCGGGCCATGGCCGCGGCGATGGTCGCGACGCCGGTCTCCGCGGGCGAGGTGGGAGTCGACGCCAGCGTCACCATCCGCTGGCGGATCGCCCCCTGCCCGGGAGACGGGCCCTGCGGATGAAAGACGAGGAGATCGTCCGCCTTCTCGATCTGATCCCGCATCCGGAGGGGGGCTTCTACCGCGAGACCTTCCGCGCCGCGGCACCCGATGGCGGTCGCGGCGCCTCGACCGCCATCTACTACCTGCTGCGCGCCGGCGACGTCTCGGCCTGGCACCGGACGGACGCCGACGAGGTCTGGCACCACTACGCCGGCGGAGCCCTGGAGCTGAGCCTCTCGGCGGACGGCCGGGAGCGTTCGTCGGTGCGGCTGGGGTCGGATCTGGCCGCGGGGGAGCGCCCCCAGGCGGTGGTGCCCGCCGGCGTCTGGCAGAGCGCCCGGCCGCTGGGCGGCTGGGTCCTCACGGGGTGCACGGTGGCGCCGGCGTTCGACTTCGCCGGTTTCGAGATGGCGCCGCCCGGCTGGGAGCCGGGGCGGTAGCGCTCATTTTTTGGTCGCGGCGCCCATCCTCTCGATCATCTCGAGCTGGCTGGTGTCGCCGTCCTTGGCGGCGGACTCGGTCCAGAGCTCCAACTCCCCGGCGGTCATCTTCCCCACCGGCTCGAGGCGGGCGTCCTCGTATCCCCAGAGCAGGGTGTCGATCAGGTACTGGGAGCGGGAGAGGATCGTCCCCCGGCAGAGCCGCGACTTGGCGTCGCTCGCGGGGTTCTCGGTCTCGCGCCGCAGGCGGTCGCTGAGCGCCGCGATCACCGCGTTGGGGATCAGCGCGGCGTCGCCCGGGTAGATGTAGCCGAAGAGGACCAGGTGGGCGAGCAGCACGCGCCAGCCGCCGTTGGGCTCGAAGCGGCGCCGCAGGCGCTCCCAGTCGAGCTCGCGGGCGCGGGCGTGGAGGACGTGCGCGACGTCGGCGCCGTCGAAGCGCTCGCGCTCCATGATGAAGGACTTCGACCAGATCATCTCCTCGGCGGGGATCAGCCGGGTGGGGTAGCCCAGCACCTCCTCCGCGACGGCGTGCTCGAACCACTCCTCGTCCACCCGGGCGACGGCATTGCCGGAGCTGAAGATCACGTCCACGAAGTCCTCCCCGTGGTACCCCTTGCCCAGCCAGTGGGAGAAGGTGCGGTCGGTCCGCCACCCTTTGCGGGCGAAGACCTCTAGGGCGCGGTCGAAGTCCTCGGGGCGGACGAAGACGTCGAAGTCCTTGGTGTGGCGCTCGATACCGGTATAGCGGGCATAGGCGTAGGCGCCGCCGACCAGGAACGGCAGCTTCGCCTCGTCGAACGCCTGCATCGCCTCGCGGTAGAACTCCCTGGTCTCGCTGCTCAGCACGCTCGGGGTCGCTTGGTTCGCCATCGCTGCCTCCCTTTCAAGGCTCTGGCGCAACAGCAAGAGGCATACCAGTTCCCTGGCATGTCTCTTGAACCCTCGATCGGGACGAGAAGGGGGAACGCGATGAACGAACGAAATGGGACCGTGCGCATCGGCGCGCTCGCCGATCTGCACTACACGCGCTCGCCGGAGCCGGCGGTCCGCGAGGTGCTGGCGGCGGCGGGGCGGGAGTGCGACGTGCTGGTGCTCTGCGGCGACCTCACCGACCATGGCCTGGTGGAGGAGGCGCGCGACCTCGCCCGCGAGATTCAGGCGACGGTCAGCGTGCCGGTAATCGCGGTGCTCGGCAACCACGACTTCGAGGCGGGCAAGCAGGAGGAGATCAAGCGGGTGCTCTGCGACGCCGGGATCCGGATGCTGGACGGCGAGGCGACGGAGGTCAAGGGGGTGGGATTCGCGGGGGTCAAAGGGTTCTGCGGCGGCTTCGGCCGCGGCGCGCTCGGCCCCTGGGGGGAGTCGATCATCAAGGATTTCGTGCGCGAGGCGGTCGACGAGGCGCTGAAGCTGGAGTCGGCGCTCGCCCGGCTGCGCGGCCGGCCCCGGATCGCCGTGCTTCACTATTCGCCGATCCAGGCCACGGTCGAGGGGGAGCCGGTGGAGATCTTCCCCTTCCTCGGCTCCAGCCGGCTGGAGGAGCCGCTCTCCCGCTATCCGGTCAAGGCGGTCTTCCACGGCCACGCCCACCGCGGCCAGCCGGAGGGCGCCACGGCCCAGGGGATCCCGGTCTACAACGTCAGCCTGTCGCTGCTGCGGCACGCCTATCCCGACCGCCCCCCGTTCCGGATCTTCGACGTCGAGGTGCCGGTGGAGGCGGCCGCCGCGAAGGCGTGAAGCGGTCGCCGCTCCGGCTTTGATACGATCTCCGCCGATGCGGAGCAGCGAAGGGTTCGTTTTCGTCCGGCGGGGGCTGCACCTCTACTACCACGTCCTCGGGGACGGGCCGGAGACGGTGCTCATCCCCAACGCCAACTGGCTGGCGGAGCTGCTGCATCCGCTCGCCGAGGGACGGCGTCTGATCCTCTACGACCCGCGGAGCCGCGGGAGGTCGAGCGCCGTCACCGACGGCCGCCACCTGAGCCTGGAGGACGACATCGCCGACCTCGAGGCGGTCCGGCGCTACTTCGGTCTGGAGAAGGTGTCTCTCCTCGGCACCTCCTACCACGCCGCGGCGACCGCCACCTACGCCCTCGAGAACCCGGAGCGGGTGGAGCGGATGCTGCTCGTCTGCCCGATCACGCCGCGGCGGCCGGGGGAGTGGTTGCAGGAGCTGCCGAGCGCCGAGGAACTCGCCTTTCCGCCGGGCATCCCGCGGCTCGACGAGATGCGGCGCGAGGGGCTCGACCAGGAGGATCCGGTGGCCTTCTGCCGCGCCTGGTTCACCTACTTCCTGCTGCCGGCGCAGATGGGGGAGCTGGCCGCCGCCGCCCGCTTCCCGCTGGAGGACGTCTCCTCCTTCCCCAACGAGTGGCCGCAGCACGCCATGAGCGTCTACTTCAGCCACATCGTCCCCAAGATGGAGGGATGGGACTTCCGGCCGCGGCTCGCCGAGCTGCGCGCTCCCCTGCTCGTCATGCAGGGGACGGATGACCTGGTGCCGATCGAGGCCTCGCGCGAATGGGCCGCCCACGCCGCCGGCGCGCGCTTCCTCGCCATCGAGGGCGCGGGCTCGCACCCCTACATCGAGCGCCCCAAGGAGTTCTTCCCGGCCGCCGACACCTTCCTGCGCGGGGGCTGGCCGCGGGGCTCCGAGGTCGTGCCGCGCGAGGAGTGAGGTCCGGGGTTGCTGCCAAATTGGCGCCAAACATTGTTTTTTCCGTTTTTTCATTGTTTGACGGCTTCAAACATTGTTTGCGAGTCCCAAACATTGTTTTTTGGCTCCAAACAATGTTCGAGGCGAAAAACAATGTTTGAAGCCCTGAAACATTGTTTGAAGGCGCCAAACAATGTTTCAAGGCTGCCCGGGGTGGAACCGCTCGCCGCGGAAGCGCGCCTTCAGGCGGCGCCAGGCGGTGCCGGCCTCGACGCCGAAGAAGCCGAGCTTCTCGAAGAACCGGTACCTGCCGAGCGCCTGGGCGTCGATCGGGCCGTAGTGGGTGCGGTCCGGGAAGAGCTCCGCCGCGAGCCGCAGGCAGATCAGCGGGTCCCCACCAGGACGGGTGGTTGAAGTAGACGACCAGCGGTTTGCCGCGCACGGCCACCGGATCGGGGCGCTGGGCCTTCGACAGGCGCACGGCATGGAAGTGCCGCGCGAGGTAGCGCTCGCAGTAGCGCCCGAACATCGAGACCAGGAGCGGCGAGACGGCGGGGGAGGGTTCCACGCGCTGAAGCTTATGCAAGCTTCGCTCCGAAAGGGGGAAGGGGAACACGGACGAGCACGGACCTTCACGGACGAGCACGGACGGCGGCGTGTTCGTTTCTCGTCGTCCGTGTTTTCACAGGAGGCGTTGCATCCACCCCCGCCAGCCGCGGAACTGGTTGGGCGTCTCCAGGCGCAGCAGCGTCCAGCACTCCTCGCCGGGCTCGGTGAACGGCCGGTGCTCGGTGCCGGGGGCGTAGGAGCCATAGGCGCCCGCCTCGAAGGTGCCGAACTGGTCCGCATAGCCGCCGGCGAGAACCAGGACGTCCTCGGGGCCGACGTGGACGTGCCGTGGGAAGGCGCGGCGAGCGGGCATGTGGCCGAGGATCAGCGTGCTGTTCGTGAACGGGTCGCGCAGCAGCACCGCGAGACGGGCGCCGCGGACCGGCAGGCGCCGCCAGCGGATCGCCGGCATCCGGGGGAGCTCCCGTCGCACGCTCGCGGGCAACGGCAGGCCGGCGAAGAGCGGATCGTCGGCGCCCGTCTCCGGCGGCAGGGCCGCGACGGCCGTCCGCAGCCGTTCCCAGAGCCGGCCGGGCAGCGGTTCCGCGCGGAGGCTGGAGAGCAGGGCGCCACCCGGAGCGCTGAGCTCCGCGACCGCGCTCCGGCAGGCGGCGCACCTTTCGAGGTGCCCCTCGACCAGCAGCCGGTGGGGGAGGTCGGCCTCGCCGGTGACGACGGCGAGCATCAGCTCTTCCGGGGGGTGCACGGTCACCGCGCCTCCATTCGATGCTCCAGCAAGGACCGCAGGGTCTTCAGCCCGGAGCGGATCCGGGACTTGAGCGTGCCCAGCGGCGCGGAGTCAAGGGTGGGCGCCTGTCGAGCCGGCGCCATGCCCTCTCTACGCCGGAGCGGGCGGGTTTGGATGAAACCGGAACGGAACGATCGATCCGGCGCCCCTCGCTGGCGGAGCTCAAGTGCGCTTCGCCGGTACGGCGATTTTCCACCGACCGTCCTTTTCTTACCCTTCCGGCCGCCAAAGCGCGGAAGAAATGATGTCGTATGAAAACATCTCGCCGTCACAGGCAATCCGTTGGCGCTCCGCAAATTCTTCAAATGAAAGGACTTATGCTTGATGATCGCGCCCGGGTGCGGATAGATTCCGGCTATGGACATGTTCGCCCTGATCGGGGAGACCCTCCGCCGCCTCCGCAAGGAGAAGGGCCTGACCCTCGAGCGGCTCGGCGAGGCCGCCGAGCTGGGGCGCGGCCAGCTCTCGCGGATCGAGAACAGCCGGCAGGAGGCGACGCTCTCGACGCTGGCCAAGATCCTGACCTCCCAGGGGGTGAGCCGGCGAGAGTTCTTCCGCCGCTACGATCTGGTCGAGTCCGAGGCGCTGGGGGTGGAGCGCCAGCAGGCCGGTGCCGCGGCGCCGGGGGAGGGCCCCTGGCCCCAGGGGATCCTGGACGCGATGAGCCGGGTCGAAGCCTTCGTCCAGGCGACGCTCCAGCAGGCGAACCCGGTCGCCCAAGGAGCTTTCGAGGTCGGCGAGCTGGTCGTGCTCTTCCGGATCGTGCCGAAGAACGCCGTCGCACCGTCCCCCGCGACCGGTCCGGGCGCCGCGTCGCCGGCGGTCCCGCCAGAGCCGTCGAAGCCCCGCAAGCGCCCCGCCTCCCATCGCGGCCGCTGAGCCGCGCTTGGCCGGCGTGTGATAGAGAAAGTGTCGATTTCCGCTACAAGTTTCCTCTGTCCGGTACTAATGAGGGGCAGGCGCGGCCGGCACTGGCTCCGAGTATCCTGAACCGGCGACGGATACGATCTGTAACTTACTTCCTTTCAGTGACTTGTGCTTGCAATGCATGCCGTGGAGCCGATAGATTTCGTGCATGGCCATGTTCATCAACCTGGGTCGCACGCTGAGTCTCCTGCGCGAGTTACGGGGCAAGAGCCAGGCCCGCGTCGCGCGCGAGGCCGGGATCGGCAAGAGTCAGCTCTCGAAATACGAGAACGGCAAGGAGCTGCCCAAGCTCGATTCGCTCGAAAAGGTGCTCGGCGCTCTGAAAGTCGGCTACTTCGAGTTCTTCTACACTCTCTATCTGGTCGACCGCCGCGCCGCCGACCTCGAGCGGGCGGACGGGGGCGGTCCGGCGGCCGGCGACGAGCCGCTCTACATGCCCCCCCTCCTCAACGGCACCACCCTGATGGCCGACACCACCGACCAGGCGTTCAGCCAGGTGTTCACCGATCTCCTCCTCCTTTACCGCCGGGTGTTCGAGCAGAGGGTGCTCCCCGGCACCGGCCGGCCGGACGACTCCGAGACGCCGGGCTAGCCGCCGCCGTCCGGCTCGATCCGCACCGCCAGCTCCTCCCAGCGTGCCGCGGCGAGCTCGCCGCCGAGATCCGCGTCGCCGCGGTAGTCCCGCGCCGGGATACGGCGGCAGGCGACGCGGAAGGTGGTCGCTCCGGCGAGCGGGAAGGGAGCGAGCCCGAGGGCGACCACGCCCCCTTCGGCGAGCCCGGCGGCGGGCGCGATCCGGAGGCCGTGGCGCGCGACCGGCTCCTGGCGGCCCGCGCAGGCGGTGAGGGAGATCTGGTCGGCGAGCTCGATCCACCGGTAATCGGCCGCCACCTCGTCTTCCGGCACGCCGGTCTCCTCGCTCAGGCCGCGCGCGAAATCCTCCAGGAAGTCCAGCAGACCGTCCCAACCCTCCTCGCCGCGCCGGCCGCCGAGGAGGTGGCGGGCGTGGCGGGTGATGAGCTGGGCCGCGTAGGGGCGCTCTGCCGCGAACCGGCAGGGGCCGCGCTCCCAGATCTCGATGCGGTCGGCGGGGGGCAGGGTCAGGAAGTCGTGGGGGCGTCCGGCCCCTGAATCCCAGCGCGGCGCGGCATCGGCCTCGCGCCAGCCGTTGTCGTGCTCGCGGGCGGCGAACAGCAGGTCCTCCCGCCGGGGGTGGGCCGGCAGGCCGTCCCGGCGCCAGAGCGCGAGGATCTCCGCCGCCAGGTGGGCGTGGTCGGGCTGGGTGATCAGCCGGTACGCGGGGCCTTCGGGGACGACGATCATGGCTTGAGCTTATCCCGCCGAGCTTACCCCGTCGGACCTTGGGCTTCGGCCACGCTGCCGGTTCCGGCCGAGGTAGTAAGATCCGACCGCCATGAAGAAGATCAGCCGCGAGGACGCGCTCGACTACCATTCGCGGGGACGCAAGGGGAAGATCCAGGTCGTCCCCACCAAGTCCACCGCCACTCAGCGGGACCTCGCGCTCGCCTACACCCCCGGGGTCGCCTACCCCTGCCAGGAGATCGCCCGGGACCCCCTCCTGGCCTACGAGTACACCGCCAAGGGGAACCTGGTGGGAGTCATCAGCAACGGCACCGCCGTGCTGGGGCTGGGCAACATCGGCGCCCTCGCCGGCAAGCCGGTGATGGAGGGCAAAGGGGTCCTCTTCAAGCGCTTCGCCGACATCGACGTCTTCGATATCGAGATCGCCACCACCGACCCCGAGGAGCTCATCCGCACTGTCAAGCTCCTCGAGCCGACCTTCGGCGGCATCAACCTCGAGGACATCCGCTCGCCCGAGTGCTTCGAGATCGAGCGCCGTCTGAAGGCGGAGATGAGCATCCCCGTCTTCCACGACGACCAGCACGGCACGGCGATCATCTCCGGCGCCGCGTTGCTCAACGCCCTCGCCGTGACCGGCAAGCGGATCGAGGACGTCCGCATCGTCTTCTCCGGCGCCGGCGCCGCGGCCCTCGCCTGCGCCGGGCTCTACCTCGAGCTCGGGGCGAGCCGGCGGAACATCGTCCTCTGCGACAAGACCGGCGTGGTCTACCGGGGACGGACCGAGGACATGGACCCCTACAAGGCGCTGCTCGCCGCCGACACCCCGGCGCGCACCCTGACCGCGGCCCTGATCGGCGCCGACGTCTTCATCGGCCTCTCCGTCGGCGGGGTGGTCAAGCCGGAGATGATCGCCGGCATGGCCCGCGATCCGATCGTCTTCGCCCTTGCCAACCCCGACCCCGAGATCGGCTACGAGGAGGTGCGGGCCGCTCGCCCGGACGCGGTCGTCGCCACCGGCCGCAGCGACTATCCGAACCAGGTGAACAACGTCCTCGGCTTCCCCTTTCTCTTCCGCGGCGCGCTCGACGTGCGGGCGACCGACATCAACGACGCCATGAAGCTCGCCGCGGTCCGGGCGCTGGCCGAGCTCGCCCGCGAGGACGTGCCCGACGCCGTGCTGCGCGCCTACGGCCTCGAATCGCTCCGCTTCGGCCGCGACTACCTGATCCCCAAGCCCTTCGACTACCGGGTGCTGCTGCGGGTGCCGCCGGCGGTGGCGCGGGCGGCGATGGAGAGCGGGGTGGCGCGGGTGCCGATCGCCGACTTCGCGGCCTATCAGCGGCGGCTGGAGACGCTGATCTCCCGCCGGCTCGAGCTGATGCGCGGCATCCTCGACCAGGCGCGGCGCTCGCCCCGGCGGGTGGTGTTCCCCGAGGGCGAGCAGGAGCAGATCCTGCGCGCCGCCAAGATCCTGGTGGACGAGGGGATCGCCCATCCGATCCTGCTCGCCCGCCGCGAGGTGATCGCCGAACGGCTGCGCGCCCTCGACCTGCCCGAGGAGCGGCTGACCATCCTCCATAACGAGAGCAGCGAGCTCTTCGATCCCTACGTGCGGCGCTTCCACGAGATGCGCCGCCGTGACGGCATGACGCTGGTCGAGGCGCGCCGGCGGATGCGCCAGCGGAACTACTTCGGCACCATGATGGTCGAGATGGGGGACGCCGACGGCCTGATCTCCGGCCTCACCCAGTCGTACCCCGAGACGATCCGCCCGGCCCTCCAGATCGTCGGCACCCGCAGCGGCGTGCGGCGGGTCTCCGGCGCCTACGTGCTGATCCTCGAGGAGCGCCTGTTCTTCCTCGCCGACACCACGGTGAACATCGACCCCACCCCGGAGGAGCTGGCCGAGATCGCCCTGCTCACCGTCGGCTTCGCCCGCCGCTTCGGCGTGGTCCCGCGGGTCGCCATGCTCTCGTTCTCGAACTTCGGCTCGAACAACCATGCGTCGGCGCGCAAGGTGCGCCGCGCGACCGAGATCGTCTCCCGCCTCGAGCCGGAGCTGGAGATCGACGGCGAGATGCAGGCCGACACCGCCGTCTTCGAGCGCATCCTGGAGGAGAGCTACCCCTGGAGCCGCCTCAGGCAGCCGGCCAACGTCCTCATCTTCCCCGAGCTGCAGTCGGCCAACATCGCCTACAAGCTGATCTGGCGCCTGGCCGGGGCGGAGGCGATCGGCCCGGTCCTGCTGGGGATGGCGAAGCCCATCCACGTCCTCCAGAACGGCCTGGAGGTGAGCGACATCGTGAACATGGCGGCCCTCTGCGTGGTCGACGCGCAGGAGCTGCCGGAGTGAGGAGATGGGCGGAATAGATGCGCGCCGCCCGTTCTCCGGGTAAACTTGGGGCTCAGATTTTCACTGAAGGAGGCTCAAGCATGAAGCGTGTTTCAACTTTGGCCCTTTGCGGCGCTCTGCTCCTCGCGATCCTCGCGGCGCCGGCCCTGACCCGGGCGGCGGGCAAGAAGCCGGATGGGAAGCCCCGGATCGCCGTCCTCGAATTCAAGAACAAGGCGGACAACCAGTGGTGGTTTCACGGCGGCGCCACGGCCGCCCAGGACGTCTTCGTCACCGAGCTGGTCAAGAGCGGCAAGTTCCGCGTCGTCGAGCGCGAGCAGCTCGAAGCCCTGATGAAGGAGAAGGGGCTCTCCCTCTCCGGCGATGTCGACCCCTCGACCGCTATCCGCTACGGCAAGCTGCTCGGCGTCAACTACCTGCTGACCGGCGCCGTGACCGAGTACGGCAACACCAACGTCGGCGGCGGGGGCGGCGGCGTCTTCGCCGGCAAGAAGAAGTTCGTGGCGGCGCTGAACGCCCGCCTGATCGACACCAGCACGGGCGAGATCGCCTGGGCCGACGAGGCGAGCCAGGAGGAGACCAGCGTCAAGGTCTCCGTCTTCGGCTACGGCGGCGGCGTCGACGACGAACGGATGTTCGACAAGGTCATGAAGCCCTGCATCCAGAAGCTGGTCGCCAGCCTCAAGGCGGCCGACCTCTAGAAGCCCCTCATCACCCCGGGAGGGCAATCCCAATCATCAATCATCCCTCCGGTTTTTCTCCCCTCTCTCCCCGGCCCGGGTGGGCGGAGGGCTGGGAGAGAGGGGCCGGGGGAGTGAGGGCCTCCTCTAGATCGGCTTGAAGTTCACCCGCAGGGTGGTCCACATCTTCACCCGCACCCCCTCCTTGACGGCGGGCTGGAAGACGGCCCGGCGGGCGGCGTCGATGGCCGCCTCGTCGAAGCCGAAGCCGACCTTGGCGCCGATGCGGTCGGCGTCGAGGACCTTGCCGTGCTCGTCGACGAGGACCTTGACGTCCACCACGGCGGCCCGGTTGAGGTGCTTGGCCGCGGGTGGATAGCGAAGATCGAGGCTGGAGGAGAGCTTCGGAGCGGCCACGCCGTTGCCCGGCTGCACCAGGTCGCCCATCTGCACCTGCGACTTGGAAGCCGCCGGCTGGACCGGAGCGGGCTTCTCCGTGGCCGGCGCGGGCGCGGGCTTCTCCGTGGCCGGCACGGCGGTCTGCGCGGTCGTGGTGCCGGGCTGCGGCGCGGGAACCTGAGGCACCGGAGCCGCGGGTTCCGGCTTCTGGGCGGCGTGGGTCTCGGCGGGCGCGGGAGCGGGCGGCTCCGCCTGCGCGACGCGGTCGGGCTTCGCCTGCCCGGCGGCGCCGGCCTTGCGGCTGTCGTCGAGCTGCTTCTGGAGCTGCTTGATCCGGTCGTCGTACTGCCCCTTGAACTTGTCTTCCATGTCTTTGCTGCGGGCGTCGAACATCTTCTGGATCTGCGCCTGGAGCTCCTCCGGAGTGGGGGCTGCCGGCGTGCCTGCGCCAGGGGTCCCGGCCGGTGGGACGGCCGCGGGCGGAGTCACCAGCGCGGCGGGAGGCGCGGCCGGCGCGCTGGAGCGGCCGAACAGGAAATAGCCGCCGGCGCCCAGGGCGATCAGGAGGGCCGCGGCGATGCCGATCCAGAGCGGCGCCTTCGAGGGCTGCGCCGCCTTCGCCTGGGCGCGGGTCCCCGGCAGGGTGGCCTCGCGCACGCCGGTCGACTCCCGGAAATCCGCCGCCACTGCCGCCGCGGGCGCCACGACCGGGAGCACGGCGGTGGCGCGCTGCTGCGGCAGCTCGAGCCGCTTCTCGGCCTGGATCTCCTGGCTCTCGCGCTCGATCTCGTCGCGGAAGAGGTTGTGCATGAAGAAGGCGAGGTTGAAGGTGGTCGGGCTGAAGTTGCTGTCGATCATCAGCTTCGACAGCGTCTTGTGCCAAGTGACCGCGTCGCCGATCCGCTGCTCGCGGGGCACCAGGCTCTTCTTGAGCAGCGCCGCGATGGACGGCGGCAGCGCGGTGCCCTCGTTGGGGAGCTGGGCGGCGTCGATCCGGGCCGCGAGGGCCTCGGGAGGCGCGGCCGGCAGCCGCTCGCCGGTCAGCAGCTCGAAGAGGATGGCGCCCAGGGAGTAGACGTCGTCGGCCCGGGAGACCGGCGTGCCGTTCAGCGTCTCGGGCGAGAGGTAGGGGCGCAGCGACTCGTCCTGCCAGCCGCCGGCCGCCAGGTCGCGCAGCCCCGGGGCCATCTCGAAGCCGAGCAGGCGGGTCTCGCCCTCGTTCGAGATCATCACCAGGTGCGGCACCACGAACCCGTGCAGCACCCGTTCATCCTGGACCCGGCTCTCGTAGGCGGCGGCGAGCGCCAGCGCCAGACGCTCGGCGATCAGCAGGGCATGATCGGTGGGGATCGGCGAATGCTGCCGGGCCGACTGCGCGAAGACGGTCGCCAGGCTCTTGCCCGAGATGTAGTCGTAGGCCGTATAGGGAAAGCTCCGCACGCGGCCGAGGTCGACGCCGCTGCCGATGTTGGGGCTCTTCAGGATCTCCTGAACGGCGGCGCGCCCCGAGACCCGGGCCCACAGCTTCTCGCCGTCGATGCCCTTGCCGTTGAAGACCCGGAGCAGGACGACCTGCTCCATCCCCCCGTCCTTGCCGACCCTGCCGGCGCGGAAGATCTCTCCGAGTGGATCCTCGGTCAGCTTCTTGAGCAGCAGATACTTCCCAAACTCCTCCGGGATGTTCATCAGATGCCTCCTACGGCGCGCGCCGCCGTTCAAAGCGGCCCTCCACTCGGAGTGCGGCGCGACTAGCTGTTGTGGCCTGTTCCTTTCCGCTTGATACACCAGCGGTCCGGAACTGTCAATGAAGAGGCTAGCGGCCGGAGCCCTGCGCCGCCCGCCGTTCCGCCGCCCAGCGGTCGCGCCAGTACTTCTTCTGCCAGATCTCGACGTTGCGGTTGTGCTCGGCGAGCGTCTCGGCGAAGACGTGGGTGCCGTCGTTGCGGCTGACGAAGTAGAGGTAGGGGACCTGGGCGGGCGCCGCGGCCGCGATCAGGCTGGCGGCCCCCGGCGAGCAGATGGGCCCGGGCGGCAGGCCGGCGTAGCGGTAGGTGTTGTAGGGGGAGTCCATGCGCAGGTCGTCGCGGCGGAGATTGCCGTTCCAGCGGCCGGCGCGCTTCAGGGCATAGATGACGGTGGGGTCCGCCGCCAGGCCGATCCGGCGGGCCAGCCGGTTGCTGTAGACGGCGGCGATGAGCGGCCGGTCCTGGGAGGCCTTGGCCTCCTTCTCGACGATGCTGGCGAGGGTCACCACCTGCCGGAGGCTCCGCCCGGGCGGGCCCTGCGCGAGGCGCGGACGGACGTCGCGCTCGAAACGCCGGCGGAAGGTCCTGACCAGCGTCTCGACGATCTCGCGCTCCGGGGTGCCGAAGGCGAAGCTGTAGGTTTCGGGGAAGAGGTACCCCTCGAGGTCCGGCGCGTCGGGGTCGAGGTCGGCGATCAGCCGCGGGGAGCGCATCAGGCCGAGGAAGACGTCGCGGCGCCCGTAGCCGTCGCGGGCGAGCTGCTCGGCGATCTCCTCCACGGTCAGCCCCTCGACGATCGTCAGCGTGCGGGCGACGATCTGCCCCTTGACCAGCATGCGCAGCGCCTGCGCGGTGGTGAGGGGGCCGCGGAAGCGATACTGCCCCGCCTGGATCTTGGGCTCGCCCTTGAAGACGAGGTAGACGCGAGCGAGCTTGGCGTCGGCGATCACTCCGTCGCGCTGGAGGGTCTGCAGGATCTGGCCGGTGCCGGAGCCCGGCGCGATCGTCACCAGCCGGTCGGCGCCCTCGTAGCCCTTGAACGGGCTGCGCAGCGTCCACCAGGACCAGGCCGCCAGCGCAGCGGGCACCATCAGCAGCAGGAACAGGATGCCCAGGCCGCAGCCGCGCCTGCCACCCCGGGGTTTTCCGCTTCGCGCCACCTCGTCTCCTCTCGCTCTGGTTCACGGACCGACACGGACGACCACAGACCTGCACGGACCGCCGAGTCGCGGTCTTTTCCGGGGTCCGTGTTCGTCCGTGTCAGTCCATGCTCGTCCGTGTTTCCGCTTCTTACCGGGCTTCCCGGTCGAGGGCGTCCTGCAGCAGGATCTGCGCGGCCACCGCGTCGATCCGGCCCGGTTCCCGCCGCGTGTCGACCCCGGCCTGGCGCAGCCGCCCGGCCGCTTCGACGCTGGTCAGCGCCTCGTCCACCCACTCCACGGAGAGCCCGGTCATCGCCGCCAGGCGCGCGCCGAAGCCGCGCACCCGCTCGGCCATCGCGCCCCGGTTGCCGTAGAGGTCCACCGGCTCTCCCAGCACCAGCCGCTCGACCCCCTCGATCCGGGCGATCTCGGCGATCTGGCGGAGCGCCGAGCGGTCGTTGCGCCGTTCCAGGGTGGTCAGCGGCACGGCGAGCCGCCCGGCCGGATCGGAGATCGCGAGGCCGATCCGTTTCTCGCCGAAGTCGATGCCCAGGAAACGCATGATCGATCCCGCCCGGGCGCATTGTATCGTTGTCGGCGGCGGCGCGCGTGCTAGGATCGGTCGCCCGGCCGGCGGGCCGCGCTGGCGGCCGGCAACTCCCCCACAGCCGCTTCACAGGAGAGGTCATGGACGACGTCGTTATCTTGAGCGCGGTGCGCACCCCGATCGGAGTGTTCCAGGGGTCGCTCGCCAGCCTTTCCGCGCACGCCCTGGGAGCGCGCGCGATCGCCGCCGCCATCGAGCGGGCGGGGCTGACCCCGGAAGAGATCCAGCAGGTCAACATGGGCTGCGTCCTGCCCGCCGGCCAGGGGCAGGCGCCCGCGCGCCAGGCGGCGCTCGCCGCCGGCTGCCCGGCGGCCACCGGCGCCATCACCCTCAACAAGGTCTGCGGCTCGGGGATGCGGGCGGCGATGATCGCCGCCAACGACCTGCGCTGCGGCGATTTCAAATACATCGTGGCCGGCGGCATGGAGAGCATGAGCCAGGCCCCCTATCTCGCCGCCGGCGTCCGCGACGGTCTGCGCCTCGGCCACGGCAAGCTGATCGACTCGATGATCCACGACGGCCTCTGGGACCCCTACGGCGACGTCCACATGGGCAACTGCGCCGAGCTCTGCGCCGGCGAGTACAAGCTCAGCCGCGAGGAGCAGGACGCCTACTCCCTGGAGAGCTACCGCCGCTCCCGCGAGGCGACCGACAAGGGGCTCTTCGCCGAGGAGATCGTCCCCGTCCAGATCCCGGGGAAGAAGGGGGCCGCCGTGGTCGTCGACCGCGACGAGGAGCCGTTCAAGGTCGACCTCGCCAAGATCTCGACGCTGCGCCCCGCCTTCCAGAAGGACCAGGGGACGGTGACCGCCGGCAACGCCAGCAAGATCAACGACGGCGCCGCCGCCCTCGTGCTGACTGGCGGCCCCGAGGCCGCCCGCCGGGGCCTGAAGCCGCTCGCCCGCATCGTCGCCCACGCCTCGCTGGCCCAGAAGCCCGAGTGGTTCACCACCGCGCCGGCGGGAGCGGTCCGCCTCGTGCTCGAACGGGCCGGGCTGAAGGCGGCGGACATCGACCTCTGGGAGATCAACGAGGCCTTCGCCGTGGTGGCCCTGGCCTTCCTGCGCGACCTCGAGCTGCCGGCCGACCGGGTCAACGTGCGCGGCGGCGCGGTGTCGCTGGGCCATCCGATCGGCGCCTCCGGCGCCCGCATCCTGGTGACGCTGCTGCACGCGATGCGCGAGCGGGGCTCCCGGCTGGGCTGCGCCGCCATCTGCATCGGCGGCGGCGAGGCTACCGCGATGATCGTCGAGCGCGTAGACTAACCGGCGCTCATGCGTGGACTCCGCCTACTTCCGCCAGCCCTGTTCCTGGCGCTCTCCCTGAGCCTGCCGGCGTTGCCGGCCTGGGCGCAGCAGACCCAGAGCCAGCCCGTGCCGCCGGCGCCCCCCCAGGGGCCCGTCGGCAGCGTGGCGCCCACGCCGGGCGCGCCGCCGGCGTCCGGAGCGCCCACCGTGCCCCCTGCACCCGCGGCGCCCGCGCCGCCGGCGGGGCCGCCGGGGGCCGGGCCGGACCGCCTCGACTTCCAGCTCAAGTTCACCGCCGACGCGAACGGCCACGGTGGCGGCAGCGCGGCGGGGAGCGCCACCAACCTCGAATACAAGCGCGAGGATTACGCCGTGCTCTCGGGCCAGGTCCAGCTCAAGTACCAGGACCTCGACCTCAAGGCCGACGAAGTGGAGATCGACCTGGGGACCAAGGACGTTCTCGCCATGGGCAACGTCGTCCTCGACCAGGGGCCGCGGCGGCTGTCCGGCGACTCGCTGACGTTCAACCTCGAGGCGAAGACCGGCGTGATCCGCCATGCCACCGGCCAGGTGACCCCGGACTACTATTTCGCCGGCGCCGAGGTCGACAAGACCGGCCCCAACACCTACGTGATCAAGGACGGCGTCTTCACCTCGTGCAGCCAGGCGGTGCCGGACTGGAGCTTCCGCGTCAAGGAGGCGGAGATCGAGGTCCAGGGGTACGCCCACGCGCACCACGCCACGATGCGGGTCAAGAGCCTGCCGGTGTTCTACACCCCGTACATCCTCTGGCCGGTGCGGACCGAGCGCAGCTCCGGCTTCCTGATCCCCAACATCGGCTACTCGGACCGGCGGGGCGCCGAGCTCGGCCTGGCCTACTTCCAGACCCTCGGCCGCAGCTACGACACCACCTTCCATCTCGACACCTACAGCAAGGGGTTCCTCGGCCTCGGCGACGAGTTCCGCTACGCGCCGACCGCGGGGACCAAGGGCGACTTCATCGGCTACTACGTGCGCGATCCCGAGACCGACACCTGGCGCTGGAAGATCAACCTGAACCACACCACCAACGACCTCCCGCTGGGGATGCGCGCGGGCGTCACGTATCAGCAGTACTCGGACTTCAACTTCTTCCGCGACTTCGAGCGCGATTTCGACACCAACACCCTGCGCTCGATCACCAGCCGCGGATTCATGACCGGCAACTGGGGGCCGCACCTCCTCAACCTGCTGTTCGACAGCCGCGAGACCTTCCTCGACCAGCAGGACAACACGCAGACCCAGCGCCGTCTCCCCGAGCTCGAATACCGCCTGCGCTCCACCCAGCTCGGCCGGACGCCGTTCTATCTCGAAGTCGACACCTCGGCCTCCTACCTCGACGTCGAAAAGCCCGCGTATCAGGGGAAGTACGGGCGCTTCGACCTCTTCCCGCAGCTCACCCTGCCGGTCAAGACGTTCCCCTGGCTGAGCCTTTCGGTGACCGGCGGCGAGCGGCTGACCTACTACGGCGACACTCTCGACACGACGCAGACGGCCTTCACGGGTGACACCCTGACGCGCACGTTCCCCTTCGCGAGCGCCGAGATCATCGGGCCCTCCTTCTCGAAGATCTTCAGCTTTCACCTGGGGGAGCTGGGCAAGTTCAAGCACATCATCGAGCCGCGCATCACCTACACCTACCAGGGTGACATCCCTCCGCGGGACGCCACCGCCATCGCCCTCTTCGACGAGGTCGACTCGCAGTTGGCCACCAACACGGCGCGCGTCGCGCTCGACAACCGGCTCCTTGGCAAGCCCGATACCGAGACCGGCGTCTCCCGCGAGATCCTGTTCTTCGAGGTCGCCCGCAACTACGGCTTCGATCCGGCCCAGCCGCAGCAGATCTCGGCCGACGGCCTGACCACCACCACCCAGGGACCGCTGGAATTCCTGCTGCGGGCCAACCCGACCGCCAAGATCAGCCTGACGGCGTCCGCCACTTACGACACCCTGTTCAGGGGGATCGCCTCGACCGGCTTCACCGGCAGCTACGCGTTCGGCGCCGGCAACTCGCTCGCCGCGACCTGGTTCACCAGCGCGAACCCCGAGGCCAACGTCTCGGCGAGCAACCAGGCGCGGGTGAGCGGCGTGATCAACGTGCCGGTGCTTAACCTCCGCTTCGAAGGGCAGGTCAGCTACGACTTCCAGCAGCAGCTCCTGCAACTGACCCAGATCGCGATGACTTACACCTCCCAGTGCTACGGCCTCCGTTTCGAGTTCCGCGACTTCAAGACCGGCGGGGCCCCGATCGTGAGCGACCGGGAGATCCGCTTCTCGCTCACGCTCAAGAACGTCGGCACGTTCCTCGATCTGAACAGCCGCAGCTCGACGATCCAGCCATAGGCCTGGGAGACTTGCCGGAGACACGATGAAGGGCCTGATCCTTTCGGGAGGCAAGGGGACGCGCCTGCGCCCCCTCACCTACACGTCCGCCAAGCAGCTCGTGCCGGTCGCCAACAAGCCGGTGCTCTTCTATGCCATCGAGGCGATCGTCGCCGCCGGCATCACCGAGATCGGCATCATCGTCGGCGAGACCGGCGGCGAGATCCGCGCCGCGGTGGGCGACGGCGCGCGCTTCGGCGCGCGGGTGACCTACATCCCCCAGGAGGCGCCGCTCGGCCTCGCGCACGCCGTGCTGATCGCCGAGGAGTTCCTCCGCGGCTCGCCGTTCGTCATGTACCTGGGCGACAACCTGATCGCCGGCGGCATCGCCGAGCTGGTGAGCGAGTTCCGGCGGCTCGGCTGCAACTCGGAGATCCTGCTCGCCGAGGTCCCCAACCCGGAGCAGTTCGGGGTCGCCGAGCTGACGCCGGAGGGGAAGGTCCGCCGCCTGGTCGAGAAGCCCAGGGAGCCCAAGAGCAACCTGGCGCTCGTCGGCGTCTACATGTTCGACGCCAGCATTTTCGAGTCGGTGAAGCGGATCAAGCCCTCGGCGCGCGGCGAGCTCGAGATCACCGACGCGATCCAGGACCTGATCGAGCGCGGCCTCGACGTCCACCCCCACATCGTCCGCGGCTGGTGGAAGGACACCGGCAAGCTCGACGACATGCTGGAGGCCAACCGGATCGTGCTCGAGGGGTTGGAGATGCGGCCCCACGGCGCCGGCGCCTCGCTCGATCCGGGCAGCCGCATCGAGGGACGGGTACAGCTCGGCGAGGGGGTGGAGCTGATCGACTCCCTGGTGCGCGGGCCGGTGGTGATCGGCGACGGCGCCCGGCTGGAGAACGCCTTCGTCGGCCCCTACACCTCGATCGGCGAGCGCTGCACGCTGGTGCGCTGCGAGATGGAGAACTCGATCGTCCTCGCCGACTCCGAGATCCGCGACATCCCGCTGCGCATCGACGGCTCGCTGATCGGCCGCAACGTGCGCATCGTCAAGACCGACTTCAAGCCCAAGGCCTACCGCTTCATGCTCGGCGACAACTCGGAGGTCGGGATCAGCTAGTGCGGTGCCTGGTCCTGGGTGGCACCGGCATGCTCGGCCGGGCGGTGGTGGCCGAGGCGCGCTCCCGCGGCGGGTCCGCCCTCGGGCTCGCCCGGGGCCAGGCGGACCTCGCGGACCGCGACGGCCTGCTCGGCTGGGCGGAACGCTTCCGCCCCGACCTGGTGGTCAACTGCGCGGCGTTCACCAAGGTCGACGCCGCCGAGACCGAGCGGAGCCAAGCCTTCGCGGTCAACGCCGGCGGCGCGGCCAGCGCCGCGGCCCTGGCGGAGCGGGCGGGGGCGCGGCTGGTGCAGGTGTCGACCGACTATGTGTTCGACGGCCAGGCCAGGGAGCCCTACCGCGAGGACGCTCCCACCTCGCCGCTGTCGGTCTACGGCGAGAGCAAGCTGGCGGGGGAGCGGCTGGCGCTCGCCTACGACCGCGCCGCCGTGGTGCGCACGAGCTGGCTGTTCGGACCCGGCGGCCCCAACTTCGTCGCCACGATGGTCCACCTGATCGAGACCGGCCGCGTGCCGCTGCGGGTGGTGGCGGACCAGGAGGGGTGCCCCACCTCGACGCCTTCGCTGGCGCGCGCGCTGCTCGACCTGGCGGCCCGCGAGGTCACCGGAATCGTGCATTTTCAGAACCGGGAGCCGGTCTCCTGGTACGCTTTCGCGGTCGAGATCGCCCGGCTCTGGTCGGGCGCGGTCGAGGTGATCCCGGTCACCACCGCGGAGTTCCCCCGACCCGCGCCCCGTCCCGCCTACTCGGTGCTGGACGTCGGGCGCTTTGAATCGATCGCAGGCCGGCGTGTGGAAACCTGGGAGGAAGGGCTGGTCGAGACGCTAGCCCACCTGCGGCATCTGCGGAAAGAGAGGAATCAATGAGGGCTTTGATCACCGGCATCACCGGTTTCGCCGGGTCCCACCTGGCGGAATATCTGCTCGCGGAGCATCCGGACGTGAAGGTCTACGGCACCTTCCGCTGGCGCAGCCGCATGGACAACGTGGAGCATCTCGACAAGCAGATCCATCTCGTCGAGGCCGACCTCCGCGACTACACCTCGATGCACCGGGCGCTCGAGATCACCCGTCCGGACTACATCTTCCATCTCGCCGCGCAGAGCTTCGTGCCGTCGAGCTGGAACGCGCCCAACGACACCATCGTCACCAACGTCACCGGCCAGACCAACCTGTTCGAGGCGATCCGCGCGCTGAAGCTCGATCCGGTCGTCCAGATCGCCTGCTCCAGCGAGGAGTACGGCCTGGTGCTGCCCGACGAGACGCCGATCAAGGAGACCAACCCGCTGCGTCCGCTCTCCCCCTACGCGGTCTCCAAGGTCGCCCAGGACTACCTCGGCTACCAGTACTTCCAGAGCTACGGCATCAAGTCCGTCCGCACCCGCGGCTTCAACCACACCGGGCCGCGGCGGGGGCAGGTGTTCGTCACCTCCAACTTCTGCAGCCAGGTGGCGGCCATCGAGCTTGGGGCTCAGGAGCCGGTGATCCGGGTGGGCAACATCGACGCCATCCGCGACTTCACCGACGTGCGCGACATGGTCCGCGCCTACTGGCTGGCGGTGACCAAGGCGAAGCCCGGCGAGGTCTACAACATCGCCACCGGCAAGGGGATCACGATCCGCGACATGCTGAACCTCGTGCTCTCGCGGTCGAAGGTCGAGGTGAAGATCGAGGTCGACCCCGAGCGCCTCCGCCCCTCCGACGTCGAGATCCTGATCGGCGACAGCTCGAAGTTCCGCGCCGACACCGGCTGGGAGCCGCGCATCCCGTTCGAGCAGACCGTCGGCGACCTCCTCGACTACTGGCGCCGCACGCTCGCCCGCCGTCAGAAATAGCCGCCGATGCGCGTTCTGATCACCGGCGTCGGCGGCTTCGTGGGCCTGCGGCTGGCCCGCCATCTCCTCGCGCGGGGAGACCGGGTGAGCGGCACCTACATCGACGCCGTCCCCGGCATCGCGGGAGTCAAGCTCCACGAGGCCGACGTCCTCGACCGTGCCGCCCTGGAGCGGGCCGTGCGGGCGGCGGTCCCCGACGCCATCGTCAATCTCGCGGGGCTCTCCCATATCGGCGAGTCCTGGGAGTGGCAGCGGATGTCGGACTACTTCTGGGTCAACGTCGCCGGGACCGAGAACGTGCTCGCCGCGGCGGCCGCCTGCGGCAACCCGCGGGTGGTGATCGCGTCGAGCGGTGACGTCTACGGCAAGGTCCCGGAGGACGAGCAGCCGATCCCCGAATCCCGCCGCGTGGCGCCGCAGACGCCCTACGCGCTGACCAAGGCGGCGGCCGAGCGGATCGCCATGGCTCACGGTGCCGTGATCGTCCGCTCGTTCAACCTCGTCGGCCCGGGGCAGGCGCCGAAGTTCGCGCTCGCCTCCTGGGCCGCGCAGCTCGCCGCCATCCGCCGGGGCGATCAGGAACCGGTGCTGAAAGTGGGCGACCTCTCCACCGCGCGGGATTTCACCCACGTCGACGACGGCGCGGAGGCCTACCGTATCCTGGCCGAGAAGGGGGAGCGGGGAGGTATCTACAACCTTGCCAGCGGCCGGGCCGTGCCCATGCGCGAGGCCCTCGAGCGCCTGTTCTCCCTCGCGGGTGTGCGGCCCGAGGTGCAGGAGAACGCCTTCGAAACCCGCCCCTTCGACATCCCCTGCCTCTCCGGCGACGCCGGCCGCCTCCGCGTCCTCGGCTGGGCACCGCGGCGGTCGCTGGACGACGCGCTGGCAGACATCTGGAGGGAAGCCTCATGAAGATCCTCGTCACCGGCGGCACCGGCTTCCTCGGGCGCCGCATCGTCGCCGAGCTTGCCCCTCGCCACGCGCTGCGCCTGCTGGTGCGCCGCGGCTCGTCCCGCGACCGCTTCCCCGACGGCGTCGAATTCGCCGAAGGGGACGTCACCGACCGGCTGGGGCTCACCAAGGCGATCGCCGGGTGTGACGCGGTGGTCCACGCGGCGGCCCTGGTGAAGATCCTCGCGCCGCGCGCGGAGTTCGACCGCATCAACGTCGGCGGCCTGGAGAACGTCCTCGCCGCGGCCGAGGCGACGGGGAGCGTCGAGCGGATGCTCTACGTCTCCAGCTTCATCGCCCTCGGGCCCACCGACGGCCGGGTGCTCGACGAGTCGGCGCCGCCCGACGACCGCGCCTGGATCAACGACTACGAACGCACCAAGACCCTCTCGGACCGCCTGGCGCGCAAGGCCATCGGTAACGGCGCGCCGCTCAGCGTCGTCTACCCCGGCGTGATCTACGGCCCGGGCGAGATGACCGAGGGGAACATCGTCGTGCGCCACATCCTCGACCTCGTCCATGGGAAGCTTCCGGGCCTGATCGGCAGCCCGGCGCGGCGCTGGAACTACGTCTACGTCGACGACGTCGCCCGCGGCGTCGCCCTCGCCCTGGAGGGGCCGGCGACCGGGCGCTACGTCCTCGGCGGCGAGAACGTTCTGCTCGGCGATTTCTACGCCCGAGTCGGCGAGGCCACCGGCGCGAAGATTCCCACCCTGCGCTTCCCGGACGCCGTCGCCAAGATGGCCGGCGCGGCACAGAAGGCCTGGTCGCGCCTGCGCGGCACCACCCCGCAGCTCACCCCCGACCTCGTCGAGATCTACAAGCACGACTGGGCCTACGATTCGGGAAAGGCGGAGCGGGAGCTCGGCTACCACGCGCGCCCGTTCGCCGAGGGGCTCGCCTCGACCGTCGCCTGGCTCAAGGAGACGGGTCAGATGGGGAAAGCAAGGTAATGGCCCTCACCCGCGGCGAGCTGTTGCGCAAGGTCGTCCACATGGGCGTGGGGACGATCGCCTTCTCCCTGCGCTTCCTGGGACCCCTCTGGGCGGCGATCCTCGCCGCCGGCGCGCTCGGCTTCAACCTCTTCCTGCTCCCCCACATCGGCGGGCGCAAGCTCTGGCGGGAGCACGAGGTCAGCTCCGGCACCTCGATCGGCATCATCCTCTATCCGCTCACCGTGCTGCTGCTGATCCTGGTCTTCTGGCGGCGCCTGGAGGTGGCGGCGGCGGCCTGGGGGATCCTCGCCTTCGGCGACGGCATGGCCTCGGTCGCCGGCATGTCGTTGGGGACCCGGAAGCTCCCCTGGAACCCGCGCAAGAGCTGGATGGGCTCGCTCGCTTACGTCCTCTTCGGCACCCTGGCCGCGGCCGTGCTGCTGGTCTGGACCGCTCCGAACCAGGGGAGATCGTACGGCTGGGCCTTCGCCCTCGCGGCCTGCTTCCTCGCCACCCTCCTCGCCGCCGCGCTCGAATCGCTGCCGCAGGGGCTCGACGACAACCTCGGCGTGCCGCTGGTCTCCGGCCTCTTCCTGCTCGGCCTGGTCCTCACCCAGGGGCACTGGGGAGCCTTCCTGGCCGACCCCGGCCTGCCGCTCCGGCTGCTGATCGCCGCCGCCGTCAACGCGGCGCTCGCCGGCGCGGCCTACGCGGCGCGCACGGTGAACCGCTCGGGCGTCGTCGCCGGCTTCCTGGTGGGGTTCATCATCTACGCCTTCCTGAGCTGGCAGGGGTATCTACTGCTGATGGCCTTCTTCGTCATCGGCAGCGCCTGCACCAAGTTCGGCTATCGCAAGAAGGCCGCCGCCAAGCTCGCCCAGGAGGACAAGGGGCGGCGCGGCGCCCGTCACGCCCTCGCCAACGCGGGGGTCGCCACGGCCTGCGCCCTGTTCGCGGCGATGACCGGCCACCCGGTGCTCTTCGCCCTCGCCTTCGCCGGCGCCTTCGCCACCGCCGCCGCCGACACCTCGTCGAGCGAGATCGGCCAGCTCCTCGGCCGCCGCACCTACCTCGTCACCACCTTCCGCCCGGTGCCGCGCGGCACCGAGGGGGCCGTGTCGCTCGAGGGAACGCTCGCCGGCATCCTCGCCTCGCTGGTGATCGCGGCGCTCGGCGCGGCGCTCGGCCTGTTCTCCTGGAAGGGCGTGCCGGTCGTCGTCTTCGCCGCCTTCGTCGGCACCACGTTCGAGAGCGTGGTGGGCGCCGCGCTCGAAAAGCGCCAGCTCCTCGACAACGAAGCGCTCAATTTTCTGAACACCCTGGTCGGGGCCCTGGTCGCCGCGGCCTTCACCGCCTGGGTCGTCTGAGGTCTGCCTGTGTCCAAGCTCTCCCTCTATTCGCAGCTCGCGCGGCCGTTCACGCTGCTGCCGCCGTTGCTGGGCATCGTCTCGGGCTCGATCTGCGCCTTCGGCTCGGTCCACAACCCGGACCCTTCCCGCGCGGTCACGCTCACGGTGGTGGCGACGGTGATCCTCGGCTCGCTCTGCGCCAGCTTCATGAACGCGGCCTCGAACGCGATCAACCAGATCTATGACCTGGAGATCGACCGCCTCAACAAGCCGAGCCGGCCGCTGGTCACCGGCGCGCTCTCGGTGCGCGAGGCCTGGATCTTCTCCTGGATCTTCTACGCGCTGGCGCTGATCCCCACCTGGCTGGTGGTGCCCTTCCCCTACAACACGCTGGAGGCGAAGCTCACGGCGCCCCTAGGCGAGCACGTGACCTTCTTCATCTACCTGGCGGGCCTGCTCTTCACCTTCATCTATTCGGCGCCCGAGCTCGGGCGCACGAAGGTCCGCGGCATGCTGGCCAACTTCACCATAGCGATCCCGCGCGGCGTCCTGCTCAAGGTGGCGGGGTGGGCGATGGTGGCGCACGTGGGCTTCAGCGAGCCCTGGTACATCGGCGGAGTGATCGGCCTCTTCCTGGTCGGCGCCGCCTCGACCAAGGACTTCGCGGACATGGAGGGGGACCGCGCTGGTGGCTGCAAGACGCTCCCCATCCTCTACGGCGCCAAGAAGGCGGCGTGGATCATCAGCCCCTTCTTCATCCTCCCCTGGCTCTTCGTGCCGCTCGGGGCGTATCTGCGCGATCCGCGGAACCCGGCGCACGCCATCCTCACCGGCAACCCGTACATCCTCACCGCCTTCGGCGCGCTCTTCACCGTCTGGGGCGCCTACACGGTCTGGCTGATCCTGCGCGATCCCAACTCGCTCACCGAGACGGAAAACCACCCGTCCTGGAAGCATATGTACCTGATGATGATGGGGGCCCAGGTGGCGTTCGCGCTGGCGTATATGTTCTAGTCCAGTGGCGCGTCCGATTTGCCCGCAAGCCGCTGCCGGCCGTCCCGATTGAGTCACCGATTGCCGGCCAGACCGAGCGGATTCACGGGGGGCCCGTCTCCATAGGCCGCCAAATCTTGCCATTGTCCGCAAGTCAAAGCCGATTTGCGGGCAATTGTGCTGAGTTGGCGGAGAGCCAGTCTGATTTGCCCGTGAGCCTGTTCCGGTCGCCCGCGAGTTTGTTGTTGTTGCCCGCAAATTGGAAGCGGTCGACCGCGAACTGGCCTCGGCGGAAGTCGTAACTAAGGCTCGTCGTCCTCCACCTTCTCCTCGCTCTCCGGGGCGGCCTTCACCACCTTGAACGTAGCATAGAGCGGTCCTTTGGGCTGCGGACGGCGGATGTCGCTGAGCTGGACCTGGTACCCCTCGAAATCCAGGGTGAAGACCTTACCCGGCTCGAACATGGCCGTGATCTGCGCCAGGTCTTTCTTGTCGCCGAGCCGCGTGAAGATCGTGCCCTTGAACAGGATGCTTCCGCAGTCCTTGGGATCGTCGCAGCCCGAGTCGTCGGACATCGACCGGAGCGTGACCTCGAAGCCCTCGGGCTCCACCCGCGCCGTCTCTCCGACGGACAGGGCGAACGACGCGTCGAGCGCCGCCTTCACGGGCTCCTCGGCGCGCGCGCGGCTCCCCGCCGTGCACAGGATGATGACCAGCAGGACCGGCACCAGCGTTTGGCGTTTCATGATCCGTTTCCTCCCTCTCGTTGGACACCTTCAAGGCGGGGGAGGAAACCAGAGGCCCGGGAACGAGCGGCGTCTACCTGTGCTTCCAGTACAGAGGCCTGCGCTTCTGGTGGGCTACGGCGACGATTTCTACGCCTTCCGTGAATCGGTACACCAGCGTATAGGGGTACTGATTCGGAAAGACATAGCGGCGACATCCGTAGCGATGCTTCGGCCAACGTTCCGGAGCTTCGAGGACGTCATGGATTCCCTGCTCCAAAGCCACTACGAAACCATGCGCTGCAAGAGGGCTGCGCTCGGCGTACCAGTCCTTCGCCTGCTCAGCCTCCGCAATGGCGGCGGGATGCCACGCCGGCTCACTCAAAGCCACGGAACAGGCGCGCTCTTACTTCTCGCCAGGGAACTAGTTGGACGGCTCCGGATTCGATCTCTTCGACGCGGCGCCGGATCTCTTCATCCCAAGCTGTTTCCGCGTCCATGTCGGCGGGGCCGTCGAGGCTCTCGATCAGAGCGCCGGCAAGGGAGGCCCGATCCTTCTCTCCCAAGGTGAGCACCTGCTTCAGCAACTGTTCAGCGGTGGGGCTCATGATCCAAGTATAACGGTTCCCGCGCCACTCACACCCACACCTCCCGGAACAGCCGCGCGAAGTTGCCGCCGAGGATCTTCGCAACCCGGGCCTCGGAGTGCCCGCGCTCGCGCAGCAGGCCGGCGAGGGTCTCGAAGCGGCGCGGCGTGTTGAGGTCCGGGATGAAGGTGTAGACCCCCTCCGACTCGCCCGGCGCGGAGATCCCCAGCTTGCGGCGGTTGGCGATGTCGTCGTGGAAGCGCTTGACGTACTCGGGCGTCAGCTCCACGCGCGAGATCCCGCCGTCGGTCCCCAGGCCGACGTGCTCCTCGCCGGCCACGTCGACGGCGTGCTCGAGGTGGCGGATCAGGTCCGCCGCCATCGGCTGCCCCTGGGTGCGCAGGAAGGGCATGAAGTAGATCCCGATCACGCCCCCCTTCGCGGCGAGGGCGCGCAGCTCCTCGTCGGTCTTGTTGCGCGGCAGGTCGGCGACCGCGGCGCAGCCGGCGTGGGTGATCGCCACCGGCTTCTTCGACGCGGCGATGGCGTCGAGGGTCGTGCGGTGGCCGCAGTGGCTGAGGTCGACCAGGACGCCCTGCTCGTTCATCCGCTCCACCACCTGCGTTCCCAATCGGCTGAGGCCCGCGTTGGCGGGCTCCAGGCAGCCGTCGCCGAGGAGGTTCCGGCGGTTGTAGGTGAGCTGGATGACGCGGACGCCGAAGCGGCTGAACAGCTTCACCCGCTCCGGATCGTCGCCGAGCGGCGTGGCGTCCTGGAAGCCGTAGATGATCCCCAGCCGGCCGCTCTCCTTCGCCCGCGCAAGGTCCGCCGCCGACTTGATCCGCAGCAGGGCGTCCGGGTGGGCGTCGATCTCGCGCTCCCAGCCGCCGATCGTCTTGAAGGTCTGCTCGAAGACGTCCTCGCCGCTCCCCAGCGCCCCCACCGTCAGGTTCAGCGCGGTCACCCCCGAGGCGCGGATGTCGGCGATCTCGGCGGCGCTCAGGCGCCCGTCGTCGTCCCCTCCCGGTCCGCCCAGGGCGTCGATGACGATCGCCTTGTCGTAACCGCCCCAGCGCGCTTGCGGAGCCTCGGCCGCCGCCTTTCCCCGCGCCACGTCCGGCACCGCCGCGTGGGCCGCCGCGAGGGTGGAGAGGAAGATGAAACGCCGGCGATCCAGGCTTCCGGACATAGGCTCCTCCGCGATGTCGGTGGCGCCCCGGCGGCTCCGCCGCGCCGGGGGGCCCCGAGTCTAGCGCAGCCCCGGGGACGCGGAAAAAGCCGCCGGGTGTAATCGAAACGTAAATATTCCGCCCGGCACTTGCCGATGCCGGGCGCTTCCGCTACTCTCCGAGGCTCAAGCCTTTCAGCCGAAGCTTTATAGCCGTTTCCCGTTCACGCGATTTCCTCCAGAAAGAGGATCAGCATGAGAACGAAGCTCGCCCTGGCCGTCGCCCTGATCCTCTCCCTGCTCGGAGCCGGCAAGGCCGCTGCGCAGGCCAACGCCGCCAACTATGTCTACAGCACGACGGTGACCGGCTCGCTCACCGACATGAGCAGCGGCACGGCGACGCTCGTCGCCGCCGACCAGGACGACACCGCGTCGGCGGTGACTCTGCTGGGCTTCGACTTCTACTTCATGGGGGTCCGCCAGGACCGCTTCTCGGTGAACTCGAACGGATCGCTCCGCTTCGGCGCGACGGCGATCTCGAACACCCTCTACGATCCGCTCGCCCAGGCCGGCCAGTCGCTGGTCACCGCCTACGGCGCCGACCAGCGCACTCACGCTGGCAACGGCAAGGTCCATTTCAAGGTGCTGGGCTCCGCGCCGAACCGCGTCGCGGTCATCGAGTGGCTCAACATGCAGGCGGACTTCAACGCCGGCGGCACCGTGGACCTGACCTACCAGGTGCGCCTCTCCGAAACCACCGGCACCATCGAGTTCGTTTACGGCTCGATGGCCCTGAGCGCCGCCGGTGCGGCGGACGCCAACTCGTCGAGCCCCCAGCTCGGCTTCTCCTCGAACAGCACCGTGGGCACCGTCGGCTCGATCACCGCGGCCCAGAGCGGCACGCCGGCGCCGACCTTCAGCGGCGCCTCGGCGACCCCGGTGAACAATCTCTATGTGGCCGGCACGATCCCCGTCCTCACGTCCGCCGCGGACGGCTCGCGCCGCACCTTCCTGCTGGCGCCGGCGGCGGTCAACCCGCCCGGCGGACCGCTGACGTTCACCGCTGTGACGGCGACCGGCATGACGCTGAACTGGACGGACTCCTCGAACGAGACCGGCTATGCGATCTACATCTCGACGGACGGCACCAACTTCAGCTTCGTCAACACCGCGGCGCAGAACGCGACCAGCTTCGTCGCCACCGGCCTGCTCGGGGGCACCACCTACTTCTGGCGGGTCTACGCGGTCAACGAGGGGAACACGGCGTTCCTCGCCGGCAGCCAGGCGACCGCCACGCCGACGCCGAACACCTCGCTCGGCTCAGGGCTCTGGAGCGCCCCGGGAACCTGGTCGACGGGCATCGTCCCGACCGCCAATGACGCCGTGACCATCGCGGGCGGCACGACGGTGACGATCGATACGGCCGCGGTGGCCTACTCGGTCTCGGTCGCCGGCACCCTCCAGTTCGAACAGACCACGGCGCGCACGCTCACCGTGGGCACTAACGTCACCGTCCAGTCGGGCGCCACGCTGCAGTCGAACCCCGCCGGCACCCAGACCGGCCACACCCTCAGCATCGCCGGCAACCTGACCAACAACGGCACGCTCGACTTCTCGACCAACGCGGACACGGCCGGCGCCATCCTCAGCTTCACGGGCACGACGAACGCCACCTTCTCGGGCACGGGCGCCACCACCGACATCCGGCAGATCACGGTCACCAAGGGCACGACGCCGGCCGCGATCCTGGAGATCACGACCTCCAGCTTCACCGTCCGCGGAGTGACGACGGACACCGTCGTCGGCGGCTGGCTGGTGATGGCGAACGGCACGCTCAAGATCTCGGGGACCTTCACCGGCACCAGCCGGGTCTTCGCCACCGCCGCCTACACGATCCCGATCAGCTTCGGGTTCTGGCTCAACAACCCGAACTACACGGTCGCCGCTCAGAACGGCAACGCGGTCGTCAACGGCCAGCTCCGGGTGTCGCAGGGCACCTTCAACCAGGGCACGTTGAACACGGCGACGCTGACCGGCGGCGCCGGCGCGGTGTATACGATCGAGGGGGGTACCGTCAACCTCGCCGGCCGCTTCAACCCGGCCAACGCGGTGACCTACAACCAGAGCGGCGGCGTCCTCAATCTGGCCACGGTCGGCAACTCCGGCTCCGGCACCGCCAACGGCACGTTCACGCTGGCGACCACCGCCTCCTTCAACATGACCGGCGGCACGATCAACCTCGTCCAGGCGAGCACCGGCGCCACGCCGATCGACTGGATCAACTCCGCCGCCGTCGCCGCCAACGCCGGCACTCTCCAGGCGGGGACCGCGGCCACGGTGACCAACTTCAACTTCCGGGTGCGCGGCAACCTCCCGAACTTCGTCATCGACAACACGACGAACAACAAGACCGCGACCGCGACCGCGCAGATCAACCTGCTCGGCACGACCCTGATCAAGACCGGCGCGACCTTCGTGATCAACGGCCAGGTCTGCCTGGTGATCGGTCCGACGTTCACCAACAACGGCACGCTGACCGGCACCGCGGTCAATACCCGCTTCTACTTCCTCGGCGGCAGCGGAGCCACGACGTATCTCGGCTCCGGTGTCGTCACCGCGCCGCTGACCTCCTTCGAGGTCGACAACGTCGCCGGCGTCACGATCGATCCGGGAACGGCCAATCCGGTCGTCGCCACGCGGTTCAACAACTTCAGCGGCGGCCTCACCGGTTCCGGCAAGCTCACCCTCGGCAACGGCGGGGCGACCACGGCGGTCGTCCAGCTCGGCGTCACCGGAGTGACCCAGCCGGTCACCGGCTTCGACGTGCCGCCGGTCTTCAACGCCGGAACGGGCGGTGTGAACCTGCTCTACGCGCCGGAGCTGACCGGCCGCACCTCGGGCCCCGAGGTGCCGCCGTCGCGCGTCCTCAACCTGCTCAGCATCACCAACCCGAACGACATCACGATCGCCGGCGGCGACCTCACCGTGAACGGCGTGGCCGCGGGATCGATCGCGTTGAGCGGCGGGCGCGTCATCACCGGGACGAACACGCTCTACTTCAACTCCGCGGCCGGCACCGTGACGCGGACCACCGGCTACGTCGACGGCAACTTCAAGAAGTCGGTCGCGGCGGCGGCCAGCGTGACGTTCGAGGTGGGCACGGCCAACGGCTACACGCCGGTGGTCTTCAACGTCACGGCCGGCACCTTCCCGACCGACATCACGACGGCCGTGGTGCAGACCGCCGCGCCGGGCGTCCAACCGCTGAGCAAGGTGATCACCCGGTACTGGAAGCTGACGGCGACGGGGATCACGGCCGACATCACCTTCAACTATCTCGACCCGACCGATATCCCGGGGACGGTGACCGAGGCCAACCTCCACTTCCTGCGGCATGAGACGGGCAATCCCTCCGACTATAGCGACCAGGGGGGCACGGTCAACACGGCGGCCAACAGCGCCACGCTGACGGGGGTCACCCAGTTCTCCATCTGGACGCTGGGCGAGGCCGGCGCCGATCTGGGGATCACCAAGACCGACGGCGTCACCACGGTGACTCCGGGCGGCACGGTGACCTACACCATCACGGCCACGAACGGCGGCACGGTGGGCAACCCCGCGGCCGTCGTCGCCGACACCTTCCCGGCCGTGCTCACCTGCTCGACGACCTGCGTCGGCGCGGGCGGCGGCACCTGCACGGCCGGACCGACGGCCGGCGATATCAACGACAGCGCCAACATCCCCTCCGGCGGCTCGGTGACCTATACCGCGGTCTGCTCGATCAGCCCCAGCGCGACCGGCTCGCTCTCCAACACCGCGACGGTCTCCGGAGGCGCCATCACCGACTCCAACGCCGCCGACAACTCGGCGACGGACACCGACGGCATCGGCGCCAGCGCGGACCTGGCGATCACCAAGACCGACGGCGTCACGACGGCAACGGCAGGGGGCTCGGTGACCTACACGATCACCGCCAGCAACGCCGGCCCGAGCAATGCCACGGGCGCCACGGTGGCGGACACCTTCCCGGCGTCGCTGACCTGCACCTGGACCTGCGTGGGCGCCGGCGGCGGCACCTGCACGGCGTCGGGCTCGGGCAACATCAACGGCACGGTCAACCTGCCGAGCGGCGGCAGCGTGACTTACACGGCGAGCTGCACCATCTCGGCCGCCGCCACCGGTACCCTGAGCAACACGGCGACCGTCACGGCGCCGGCCGGCGTCACCGATCCGACCCCGGGCAACAACTCGGCGACGGACGTCGACACGCTGGGCGCCAGCGCGAACCTCGGGATCACCAAGACCGACGGCGTCACCACGGCGACCCCGGGCGGTTCGGTGACCTACACGATCAGCGCCAGCAACGCCGGCCCGAGCAACGCGCCGGGCGCGACGGTTGCGGACACCTTCCCGGCCTCGCTGACCTGCACCTGGACCTGCGTGGGCGCCGGCGGCGGCACCTGCACGACGTCGGGCTCGGGCAACATCAACGGCACGGTCAACCTGCCGAGCGGCGGCAGCGTGACCTACACGGCGAGCTGCACCATCTCGGCCGCCGCTACCGGCACCCTGAGCAACACGGCGACCGTGACGGCTCCGGCCGGGGTCACCGATCCGACCCCTGGCAACAACTCGGCGACGGACTCCGACACGCTGGGGGCGAGCGCCGACCTCGCGATCACCAAGACGGACGGCGTCACCACGGCGACTCCGGGCGGCTCGGTGACCTACACGATCACCGCCAGCAACGCCGGCCCGAGCAATGCGACGGGCGCCACGGTGGCGGACACCTTCCCGGCGTCGTTGACCTGCACCTGGACCTGCGTGGGAGCCGGCGGCGGCACCTGCACGGCGTCGGGCTCGGGCAACATCAACGGCACGGTCAACCTGCCGAGCGGCGGTAGCGTCACCTACACGGCGAGCTGCACCATCTCGGCCGCCGCTACCGGCACCCTGAGCAACACGGCGACGGTGACGGCCCCGGCCGGCGTCACCGATCCGACCCCTGGCAACAACTCGGCGACGGACTCCGACACGCTGGGGGCGAGCGCCGATCTTTCGATCACCAAGACGGACGGGGTGACCACGGCGACTCCGGGCGGCTCGGTGACCTACACGATCACCGCCAGCAACGCCGGCCCGAGCAACGCGACGGGCGCCACGGTTGCGGACACTTTCCCGGCGTCGTTGACCTGCACCTGGACCTGCGTGGGAGCCGGCGGCGGCACCTGCACGGCGTCGGGCTCGGGCAATATCAACGGCACGGTCAACCTGCCGAGCGGCGGCAGTGTGACCTATACGGCGAGCTGCACCCTCTCGGCCGCCGCTACCGGCACCCTGAGCAACACTGCGACGGTGACGGCCCCGGCCGGCGTCACCGATCCGACCCCGGGCAATAACTCGGCGACGGACTCCGACACGCTGGGGGCGAGCGCCGATCTTTCGATCACCAAGACGGACGGGGTCACCACGGCGACCCCGGGCGGCTCGGTGACCTACACGATCAGCGCCAGCAACGCCGGCCCGAGCAACGCGACCGGCGCCACGGTTACGGACACCTTCCCGGCGTCTCTGACCTGCACGTGGACCTGCGTGGGAGCCGGCGGCGGCACCTGCACGGCGTCGGGCTCGGGCAACATCAACGGCACGGTCAACCTGCCGAGCGGCGGCAGTGTGACCTACACGGCGAGCTGCGCTATCTCGGCCGCCGCCACCGGCACCCTGACCAACACGGCGACGGTGACGGCCCCGGCAGGCGTCACCGATCCAACCCCGGGCAACAACAGCGCGACGGACAGCGACACGCTGGGCGCCAGCGCCGACCTCTCGATCACCAAGACGGACGGGGTGACCACGGCGACTCCGGGCGGCTCGGTGACCTACACGATCACCGCCAGCAATGCCGGACCGAGCGACGCCATGGGTGCGACGGTTGCGGACACCTTCCCGGCGTCGCTGACCTGCACCTGGACCTGCACCGGAGCCGGCGGCGGCACCTGCGCGGCGTCGGGCTCGGGCAACATCAACGGCACGGTCAACCTGCCGAGCGGTGGCAGCGTGACCTACACGGCGAGCTGCGCTATCTCGGCCGCCGCCACCGGCACCCTGACCAACACGGCGACGGTGACGGCCCCGGCCGGCGTCACCGATCCGACCCCCGGCAACAACTCGGCGACGGACTCCGACACGCTGGGCGCCAGCGCCGACCTTTCGATCACCAAGACGGACGGGGTGACCACGGCGACCCCGGGCGGCTCGGTGACCTACACGATCACCGCCAGCAACGCCGGCCCGAGCAACGCGACAGGCGCCACGGTGGCGGACACCTTCCCGGCGTCGCTGACCTGCACCTGGACCTGCACCGGAGCCGGCGGCGGCACCTGCACGGCGTCGGGCTCGGGCAACATCAACGGCACGGTCAACCTGCCGAGCGGCGGCAGCGTGACCTACACGGCGAGCTGCACCCTCTCGGCCGCGGCCACCGGTACGCTGAGCAATACGGCGACGGTGACGGCTCCGGCCGGGGTCACCGATCCGACCCCGGGCAACAACTCGGCGACCGACTCCGACACGATCTCGGCCATTCCGGGGGCTTCGGTGTCCGGCACCAAGACGGTTTCGGCCGGTCCGTACGCGGTCGGCGGCACCATCACCTACACCATCGTGCTGACCAACGGCGGCACCGGAGCGCAGGCGGACAATCCGGGCAACGAGCTGACGGACGTCCTGCCGGCAGGGCTCGCGCTGGTCTCCGCCACGGCGACCAGCGGGGCCGCCGTCGCCAACGTCGGGACGAACACCGTCACCTGGAACGGTGCGATCCCGGCGGCCGGAACGGTGACGATCACCATCACCGCCACCATCCTCCCCGCCGCCGCCGGGACGACGGTCTCGAACCAGGCGACGATCTCCTACGACTCCGACGGCAACGGCACCAACGACGCGACGGCGCAGACCGACGATCCGGGGGTCGCGGGCGCCGCGAACCCCACCGCCATCCAGGTGGGTGGCGGGGTGCCGGTCCCGCAGGTGCCGACCCTCTCGCCGCTCGGATTGCTGGTGCTGGCCCTCGTGATGGCGGGCCTCGCGCTGGCCCTGCTGAGGCGCCGGCGGTCGACGATGGACTGATTGGGCTCGAGGAGAACCGACGCAGCCGGTCAGGATGACGGCTGCGCCGGAGGAAGGGTTTCAGCAGCAGGTCGTCTTGATGGTGGTGCAGGCAGCGCGGCAGGTGTCCGTGCAGCCGAGAGTGAGCCCACCCAGGACCATCGCCGCTTCCCGCTCTTCGAGCAGGCGCAGGGTTTCGCGGCTGAGGACGAGCTTCTTACGGTTCGCGGAAAGCTTTTTCATGACCGTCAGGTCTCCTTGGGACAGCTCCAGCGCCATGCTGGAGCCTTGCCGCGGAGTCCCCTCCAGGCGTCCCCGGACGAGACTCCTCTCGGTCAGTGCCGTCGGGGATTGCGAAGGTTCACCGGCGCGAGCCGGCGAAGCCGAGCGTCAGCCGCACCAGCAGGTAGGTTCCCACGATCGCGGCGGCCGCTCCGGCGAGCGGCCTCGCCAGGCGCGGATCGGCGAAGGCCGCGAGCGCGCCGCCGACCGCGGTCCTCATCGCCTCGATCCCCTCCAGCCGGGCCACGGCCCAGCCCAAGGCCCCGCTCAGCGCCACCGTGACGAGGAGGCCGAGGACGAAGCGGCGCCAGGGGAACGGCAGGGGAGGTGGCGCCGAGGCGGCCTCGCGCGCCCGCTCCATGATGGACGCCGCGAAGCCGGCCGAGGGGGCGAGCGCCTCTTCCGAGGCGAGAATCCGATCGAGATCCTCTGGAGTCATGCGTGGGCCTCCCTGGCTGCGGTGGGGGAGCCGAGACCGCCGAGCTTGCGGTGGAGCAGCTTGCGTCCACGGTGTAGCAGGGCCTTCGCGGTCCCCTCGGGAACCTTCAGTATACGGGCGGTCTCGGCCAGGTCCCGATCCTTGAAATAGAAGACGGTCAGGGCGTCGCGATAGCGCGGTGGCAGCGCGGCCACGGCCCGCCGTACCAGCTCCTCGCGCTGGGAGTCCGCGAGCTCCAGCTCCGGCGCGCTCCGGCTCAGCAGGCCGGCGATCGCGTCCAGCGGCACGGACGGCAGCGCGCGGCGGCGCAGGGCCGAGCGGTAGACGTTGAGCGCCACCGAGAACATCCAGGTCGAGAAGGCCGAATCGCCGCGGAACCGAGCCAATTGCTGAAAAATCCGCAAAAAGGCCTCCTGGGCCAGGTCCTCGGCGCGCTCGCGGTCGCGCACGAAGCGGTAGGCCAGGTTGATCAGCGGCGCCTGCCAGCGCCGCACGATCCCCTCGAAGCCTTGGGAGTCGCCGGCCAGCACGCGCCGCACGTCGATTCGATCGAGATCCTCTTCCACATCGTCCTCGCCGAATGAGACGCGGGAGCCGGGCGAATGGTTGCAGCTTTATCCATCTTCAACGGGATCGATGAAAATGCAACCGCGGCGGCGGCCATCGCGTCCCATGGGATGAACGGATCGCAAAGGAGACCACCGCCATGTTTTCACGGGATATCGTCGGAACCGTCATCACCAGCGTCATCATGATCGCTGTCTTCACCTTCATCTCGGTGCAGGTATGGGCCGAGCAGCGCAAGAAGGAGCGCGAGGCGTTCTACCGCAGCGAGGTCCTGAAGAAGCTTGCCGAATCCACCGGCGCGCAGGTCCAGCAGGTGCTCGACGTGATGCGCGAGCAGGAGCGCAACGAGGACCGGCGGAACCGCGAGGGAGGAAAGCTGGCCGGCCTGATCGTGACGGCGGTCGGCATCGGCCTGTGCCTGATGTTCGCTTTCCTGACCCCGGGCGCGGTGTGGGCGATCGGGCTGCTGCCGGTGCTCATCGGCGTGGCGCTGCTGATCCACAACTACGTGCTGGCGCCCCGCACGGAGGGCGGCCGGTCCTGAGAGCGGGGGAGCACGGACGGACAAAGACGAACACGGACCCCTCACGGACAGCACAGACCGTAGGATTGTGTCTGTGCGAGTCCCTGTTCGTCCGTGTCGGTCCTTGTTCCTGGTTCTGGCGCCTTAGCCGGGCAGCTTCGCCGCCAGCACGTCGACTTTGGAAATCGACGGCGGCGCCGAGAGGAGGTCGGAGGCCTTCGCCATCAGCGCCGCCGCGATCCTTCCCCCGAGGTGGGCATCGCGGCCGGCGTCGTCGGGGAAGGCGTCGAAGATGCCGAAGGTCGAAGGCCCCAGTTGGAGAGCGAACCAGGCGGTCGTCGCCGGCTCCTCCTGGGCGAGCGGCAGGCCCGAGCGGAGGAAATCCGCGACCTCCTGTTCCTTCCCCGGCTTCGCTTCGAGTCGAACGTACAGTGCCACCTTGACCATTTTTCCACCCCCTGAGGTTCGTTCAGTCTGTGTGCGCGAGCTTCAGTTGCCGCCTCACGAACTATACGTCCTCTGAGGGCCGGCGGATCAAGGGCGGACCTTCACCGACCAGGCGCGGCGAGGAATTCGACCGGCAGCGCCTCTTCCCGCACCGCGCCGTCCCGCTCGCCGACGCGGTAGGCGGTGACTCCCGGGCGCGAGGCGACGACACGGTGGATCTCGTCGCCGATGAAGTGGACGGCGGCGCCGTCGTCGATCGCCAGGCCAGGGAGGAGGTCGCCGGCCCTCTGACGCTCGTGGTAGGTCGGCCGGCGCCCGGGGTCGCCGTCGTAGTGGGGGCAGCAGCTTCCGGCGAGAAACCCGAGGCATTCGAGCGGCCGGAGCGCGCCGTCGAAAGAGTCGGTCAGCCCCTGCTCGAACCAGCAGATGGCTCCGGCGCTGACCCCGGCGAGCACGACTCCGGAAGCCCACGCTTCCCGCAGCACCGCCGGCAGCCCCCATTCGCGCCAGACGCCCAGCAGGCTCTTGGTGTTGCCGCCGCCGACGTAGAGGACGTCCTGCGCCAGCAGAAATTGCCGGAGATCCGGAGTCCGGCTGAACAGCGAAAGATGCGAAGGGCGGCAGGAGAGCCCCGAGAACGCCGTGTAGAAGCGCTCGACGTAGCCGTCCGCGTCGCCGCTCGCGGTGGGGATGAACGCCACCGCGGGCTCCGCCGAACGGGCCTGGGCCAGGACGTATTCGTCGAGCGCCGGATTCTCCTCCATCGAGAAGCCGCCACCGCCCAGCGCGATCAGTTGACGTCGGACGCTCATCGTCGAAAAGTTATACCACGCGATCCGAGCGTTCTTGTCCCGCCGGCGGGCCCGCCCGCACCGGTACTTATGTGAAGTACTAAATAACGAAAGGAGAGAGTATGGACAAGATCGCCGGGAAGGTCCTCGTCGGATGCCTCTTCGTCCTGATCCTGCTGTCGATTCCGGCCGGCGCCTTCGCCCAGTTGCCGGTGTCGCCGCGGCGTTTCGTCGACAACCTCGACGTGCGGTGCTATCAGATCTCCGGCCCGTCGCTCAACGTGCCGCTGCGTCTGGATCACCTCAACCCGCTGTTCGTATCGATGCACCTGTCGCCCGAGAACGTGGTCCTCGGCGCCCCGCAGCAGCTCTGCGTCCCGGTCGAGAAGAACGGCGTCGTGCCACCGTCGGACACCCTGCCGTTCATCCAGTACATCGACTGGAAGTGCTACGGCATCAGCGGCTCGCCGCTCAATATTCCGCTGACGCTCACCCAGCTCAACCCCGTCATCGCGGGCCTGCTGGGCTCCACGGTCGGGGTCACGGTTCTGGCACCGCAGCAGCTCTGCGTGCCGGTGGTCAAGAACAATGTCAATCCGCCGGCCAACGTGCTCGCGCTCGTCCAGTACCTGGACGTCAAGTGCTACGGGGTCAGCAGCTCCGGAGGACCCTCCGCGGTGGTCACCCTCAGCCATCTCAATCCGCTGCTCTCGACCCGGCCTCGGGAGAACTCGACGATCGGACAGGTGCCGGTGCAGCTCTGTGTGCCGGTGACCAAGAATCAGCAGCAGCCGCCCACCACGGTCCTCCAGTACATCCAGTACTCCGACGTGCTCTGCTATCCGGCCAGCGGCGCGTCGCTCAGCCAGAATCTGACGCTGACGCACATCAATCCCGTGCTGGTCGCGATGGGGCTGCCGCGCGAGAACGTGCTCGTCGGCAACAGCCTCAAGCTCTGCGTGCCGGTGGCCAAGAACGGCATGTTCCCGCCGGGCATTCAGTAAGGTTTTTCAGCTCCGGGGGCGGCCGGTTTCCGGCCGCTCCCGTCATTCCTTCATCGTCCGCTCGATCCGCGGGTCGGGAATGAACCAGATCACCGCCACGAGCACGTAGATCGCGACCGAGAGCCGCGGATCCACCAGCAGCGCCAGCGGGATCGCCACCATGTAGAGGGCCAGCGAGATCTTCCCCTTCGAGTCGTCGCCCACGGCGAGCGCCAGCGCGGAATTCTTGTGGTGGGCGACCAGGACGCGGGTGAGGATGGTGAACGCGATCGCGGCCATCAGCAGGACTACGCCGTACACCGCCACCGGCACCGGGGCCCGATGGTTCTCGCCCATCCAACTGGTGACGAACGGGACCACCGACAGCCAGAACAATAGGTGCAGGTTCGCCCACAGGACGGCGCCGTTGATCTCCTGGACGGCGTGCATCAGGTGGTGGTGGTTGTTCCAGTAGATGCCGACATAGACGAAGCTGAGTACGTAGCTCGACAGCGCCCGGATCAGCGGCCGGAGCGCCTCGAGGTCCGCCTCGTGCGGCACTTTCAGCTCCAGCACCATGATCGTGATGATGATGGCGATCACGCCATCGCTGAAGGCTTCCAGACGCCCCTTGCCCATCGTTCGCGCCTCCTTGGAGTCGTGGCTGCCGGTGAACCATACCAGCGGAATGCTAGGCTTGAGCCTCCCATGCCTGCCGACCAAGCCCGCGACGACGCGCCGACCCTCATCGCCCTCGCCGTCCTCGCGTTCATCGTGGCCGACGTCGCGCACGAGGTGATCGGTCATGGCGCGGCCTTTCTGGCGCTCGGCGGCCGGTCGTTCACCATGACCACGACGCGCTGGATCGCCCGCGGCGCCGCCGCCGACTCCGCCGGCCGGATGTTCGTCGGCTTCGAGCACGGCGATCTGTACAGCCGGATCTTCTCCCTGGGCGGACCGCTCGGCGGCCTGCTCTTCGCCGGCCTCGCAGGCTTGGCTCTGCGCGGGCTGCCCCGCGCCGGCGTCCGCCTGCGCCTGTTCCTCTGGCTCACCCTGGCGTTCAACCTGTTCTGGGCGATCGGCTACCTGATCTACTCCGGCGCCCTCGGCATCGGCGACTGGGCGGAGGCGGTCCGCGACCTGCTTCCGGCGATGGTCTGGAGGCTCGCCATGACCGCGGCGGGTCTCGTTCTCTACGATCTCGCCCTGCGGGCCCTCGCCCGCGAGCTCGGCCGCTTCGTCCCCGTGAACGAGCCCGAGGACCGCGTCCGCGTCCGGCGCCTGGCGTGGATCTCCTGGGCGGCCGCCGGCGTGATCGCCTGCGCGGCCGCCCTGTTCGATCCGCACGGCGCGGGCGAGGTGTACAAATCCGCCGCGCCCGCCTCCCTCCTCGCGAACGCCGGCCTGCTCCTCCTGTCCGGCCTCCTGCGGCGCTATCCGTCCGCCTCCGAGGTCGCCGGGGAGCCGATCGCGCGGAGCCTCGGCTGGCTCCTCGCCGCCCTCCTGGCCGCCGGCCTCTTCGTCGGGTTCCTCGGTCCGGGGGTGAGCGTCTCCCTCTGATCCGGGCGATTGATCCGGGCGAATTCAGGGGGCGTCCGCGAAGGGATCTTCGATCCTTCGATTCTCTGTCGTTTTGGCGCGGATGGCTTTGAGAGGGTCGGACGCAAGATAGAAGCGTCCCCGCTTTTCGCCGTGCGAAATCAGGAACCCTTCTGCAACGAGCAGTTTCAAATCCTTGCTCGCAAGGTTCTCTGTAATCTCCGCGATGGATCGATACGTAGCGTTACGCACCCTGAGCCCGATGGCTGCGTCGGCAAGCACCAGGACGGTTCTGTCCGGTAGCCTTCTCGCCGCGACCTCGGCTTCGAGCGCATCCCAGAGGTTTCCTATCTCCCGAGTGCGATTCAACAGGGTTGCGGCTTGCCGATAGTGCGCCGTGAGACAGAACCGTATCCAAGGGCGCGCGTCGCGCTCCGGGTGCCACGCGCCGCCGCCGACTTCGGCGAGCACGTCGTAATAGGCTCGGGTGTTGCGGCCCAGGTACTCCTCGATGCTCGAGAACGGCGCCGCCAGGATGCCGCTTCGCGCCAGCACCAGGGTCTGAAGGCATCGCGCCATCCTGCCGTTTCCATCCGAGAAGGGATGGATCATGACGAGATTGAGGTGCCCCATCGCGCCCAGAATGACGCCGGGCATCCCCTGGTTCTCGTTGAGGAACGCGAGAAGCTCACGCATGAGCTCCGGGACCCTTGCGGCGTCCGGTCCCGCGTAGACGCGCTCTTCCCTCTCGTCGTCGTAGATAAAGATCGGGCCGGGCCGCCACCTGCCCGGATTTTTGGCGAGCGTGTGCTGCAGCATCATGTAGTGCAGGCTGCGCAGCAGGTCGGCCGAGTATTGGAAATGGGCGTCGCCCGCGAGTTGCAGCACGTAGCTCATGGCGACTTGGTAGCCCGTCACGTTGGCCCATGCCTCTGTTTTCGGATCCAAGGGCTCTTCGCCCTCGGCCGCCGCGATGGCATCGTCGAGCGCCACGTCATAGCCCTCGATGCTGTTCGAGCCCTTCACGGCCCGGGCGAAGGTGGTGCGCCTCAGCAGCCCGTACCACCGCTTGGGCTGGTCGGAGACCGCGTGCCCAAGAACCCTCTTGAGCTCCGCGATCCGACCCAGCACGTCTTCTTCTTGAGCGTCGAGGGTGGGCGTCTGATAGAGCATTGGATATCGCTTTTACGTCTTCCTTTCGACCAGATACTATCTGGTTCAAAGCGAGATAGCAACTGGATAAAGGCTGGCGTAGTCCCTGCTCGCTAACACCGCTGGCGCCACCTCCCCCGTCACTTCGCCGGCGCCTTGAGCGACCAGAGCCGGATCAGGAACCGGTCCTGCTTCTCGAGGCCGTCCTGGCGCGCCACCGGGTCGGGATCGAAATCGGTCTCCTGGTTGGCGAGGTTGCGGGTCAGGAGATGGCCCAGGCCGGGATAGACGTTCAGCTCGCAGCGGCCGCCCGCCTCCTGGACGCGGTCGCAGAAGAGCCGGGCCTTGGCGAGCGGAGTGAGCGAGTCCCTCTCGCCTTCGACGATGCTCACCGGCGGCATCGAGGCCTGCACGTGGTCGATCGGCGAGACGTCGCGGGCTTCGCTCCTTCCCTGGAGGATCTTGACGAAGTACGGATCGGCGGCGACGTCGAGCGCCGGCGACCAGAGGACGAGCGCGTCGGGTCCCGCCATGGGCCGGCCGTCGCTCGCGGTGCCACAGCCCACGGTCGCCGCCGCGGCGACGAGATGGCCACCGGCGGAGACGCCATAGCCGGCGACGCGATGGGGATCGAGACGCAATTCGCCGGCATGGGATCGCGCCCAGGCGAAGGCGGCGCAGGTATCCGCGAGCGCGTCGACCGGGGTGGTCGTGGCGCCGGCGAGACGGTAATCGATCGCGATCGCGACCAAGCCGAGGTCCGCGAAACGCCGGGCCGCGGAGAACACCCAGTCGGCGCTCCCCGCCGACCACCCACCGCCATGGAAGAGCAGGATGGCCGGCGCGGCCGTCCTGGCCGCAGGCGCGAAGACGAAGGCGTGGAGCATCTCGGCTCCGACCGCGCGGTACTCGAAGACGCGCGGCGCGCGTTCGGCCGCGGCGGCGGCGACCGGGCCCGCAACCGGACGACGGACGGCGCAGCCGGCGAGAGCGGCCAGCGCGACGAGCCTGAGCAAGCTTTTCATCTTGGGATCTCCTTCCCGAGCCCCTACGAGGATCGTATCGCGCTGGTTTCAGCTCGCCGCAGGTCCGTAGGAAGGGATGATCCTCAACGCCATCGGACCGAGCGATCCCATGACCTTCCTCGCCGGCGCCCTCCTGCGCGCGACGGAGGTGGATCCGCTGGTGGCGTTGCGGTATGAACACCAAGGTGACGATCAGCCGCAAGGGCATCCTCACCGCCGACGGTCACTCTGTGGACATATAGGAAGCTCGCTCTCCGGCCCGGAAGGGCCGGGATTCGCCCGATCGCGTTTACCCGCTTTCCCGACGGCGGTGAAGTACTATCGACGCCACGGCCGCCGCCACGATCGTCCGGTGGCCCGTGGGCTTTGCAGACGATGTCAGAAGCGCTTGCCCTATGAGCCGACCGGCCGGATCCCTGGTGATGCGGTACGGCGCCGCCGTCGCCGCCGTGGCGCTGACGCTGTCGGTGAACCTGCTCCTGCGGGGGATGGAGCAGATCCCCTCGGTGCTGTTCCTGGTCGCCGTGCTGGCCAGCTCCTGGTACGCGGGGTTGGGGCCTGGACTGCTGGCCACCGTCCTGTCGACCCTGGCGCTCGACTTCTTCTTCCTCCCCAACCTCTATTCGCTGGATTTCGGTCCGGGGACGTGGATCTGGCTCGCCACCTATCTCGGCGCGGCGAGCCTGATCAACTGGCACCACGAGGTGCAGCGGCGGCTGATCGCCGCCCTCGCTCTCCAGGACCGGAAGAAGAGCGAGTTCATGGCCGTGCTGGCGCACGAGCTGCGCAACTTCCTCTCCCCGGTCTCGACGACCCTGGCCATCCTCCAGTCGCGCGGGGCCGGGGACGCGATGGTCGAACAGGCCTGCGCCACCGCCGAGCGTCAGGTCCGGAGCATGACCCACCTCATCGACGACCTGCTCGACGCCGCCCGCATCGCGCAGGGGAAGTTCAGCCTCCGTCCGGAGCCCCTGGACCTCGGGGTGGTCATCGCGCAGGCCGTGGCGGCGGCGCGGCCGCAGATCGAAGCCCGCGGCCACCGCCTCGAGACCTCGCTCCCCGAGGGGCCGCTGCCTCTCCAGGCCGACCCCGACCGCCTGGCGCAGATCTTCCTCAACCTCCTGACCAACGCCGCCAAATACACCGACCCCGGCGGGCGGATCTCGCTGACCGCGGACCTCCGGGATCACCAGTGGGTGGTGCGCGTCCGCGACAACGGCAAGGGGCTGTCGCCGCAGGTCCTGCCGCACGTGTTCGATCTCTTCGTGCAGGCCGACGCCGGTTTCCAGGGGGGCCTGGGCATCGGCCTGAGCCTGGTCCAGGGCCTCGTCCAGATGCACGGCGGCACCGTCGCCGCCTTCAGCCCCGGCCTCGGGCAGGGCAGCGAGTTCGTGGTCAGCCTGCCGGCCAGCGCCGGTGATCAAGGACGTAAAGGACTGCAAAGACTGCAAGGACAATAAAGCCGAGGGATGATGACAGCTCGGTCATTTCTCGTCCTTTTTGTCCTTGCAGTCCTTTACGTCCTTGGCTGTGAGCCTGAAGCGGCTCAGGAACTCCCTTGCCGGTGTTGCGTCCTGTTGATGTACATACGATGAGGGAACGCCAAACGTTTGTCAAGGGGGGTAGGATTGAAATTTTTCAGGTTAGGTGGCAAGCTATACACATGACAAGAGGAGGGGAGCATGCCGTCAGATCGTGAGATCCGTGAACGCCGCCGGCAGATGATCCGGTCGATCCTGGTCCATGAAGAGCCGGTCGAGCAGCAGCAGGACCTGGTGGAGCGGCTGCGGGCGCGGGGGTTCGCGGCCACGCAGTCGAACGTCAGCCGCGACCTGCGCGATATCGGCGCGCTACGGGTGAAGGGCGCCTACACCATCCCGTCGTGGACGGACGAAGAGGGGGAGTCGCCGTTCCGGCGGGTCGTCGAGCTGGTCAGGGGGGTGAAGCAGGCCGGTCCGCACCAGATCCTGCTGACGACTGTACGCGGCGCGGGGCCGGCGGTGTCCGAGGCCATCGACGAGGACCGCTGGGAGGATCTCGTGGGCACGGTGGCCGGGCACAGCTCGGTCCTCCTGCTGACCGAGAACTTCTTCTTCCAGAAGCTGGTCTACCAGCGGCTGCGCTATTTCATGAGCGAGGTCGGACCGCTGATCGACAAGCTCTCGCCGCTCGGCGAGGAAGAGGAGGAGAGGATCATCCAGGCGGTGGCCAAGGCGAAGGAAGGCAAAGGGGAGGCGTAGGCAGGGCGGACTGGCACGCGGATTGAACGACGTTTTGAGGATTGCTGGAAGAGGATAGACTGTCTCCGGAGATCGCCATGGCCAACGACTCGACGACCGACGCCCCACCGTACAGCCCGTTCGAGGATCTGGACTCCTACGACACCGCCAAGGCGGAGCGCGACGCGGAGGAGGCCTTCCGGCGCGGTACCAACCTGCCGAGCAGCGGCCTGCTGAGCTTCTACGACCGGCTGCGCGAGAAGATCCTGCAGACGATCGAGCGGCGGGCCGGCCGTCCGGGCGCCAAATTGACCGAGGATGCCGTGCGGGCGCTGCTGCTGGTGCCGGACGTCTTCATCCTGCTGGTCCGGCTGACGCTCGACAAGGAGGTGCCGGGCTCGGCCCGCGCCATGATCGGCGGCGCCCTGGCCTACTTCATCCTCCCCTTCGACCTGCTGCCGGAGGCGATCCTGGGGCCGATCGGCTACCTGGACGACCTCGTGCTGGCCGCCGCCGTCCTCGCGCAGGCCTTCGGCGGCGACCTCGAGCCCTACGCCCGCAAGCACTGGAGCGGCTCGGAGGACCTGCGGGTGGTCCTCCAGGACATCACCGGCACCGCCCAGTCGCTGCTCGGCCAGAAGGTCTACGACCGCCTGCGCCGGCTGCTGTCGCGGCGGGGGATCGAGCTGAACGACGAAACCCCTACCTGAGGGTCGAGTTCCGCCGTTCCCGGAGCTCCTCGAACAGCTCGCGGACGGCGGGGAAGCCGCCGTCCGGGAAGTTGTCGGGGTTGTCCCAGAACTCGGCGAGCGCGCCGTTGCCCCAGCGCTCGTAGACCGCCACCTTCACCATGAGCTGGAGCTTGTCGCAGGCCTTGACGAGGAGCGCCTCGGGGGTCTTCCCCTGCTGGTACTCCTCGTAGAGCGGGAGGGCGCGCGCGGCCACGGGGGCGAGGACGTCCGCCATCGCCGCGGATTCGGCCGCGTTCTTGGCGCCGGCGGGGAAGTAGGGAGCGGAGGTCCGCGGCAGGTCGCCGATGCGCAGCTCGGCGAGGTCGTGCAGCAGCGCGATCTCCATCGCCCTGTGGACGTCGATCCCCTCGATCTGCGGCCCCAGCGTCCAGACCAGCAGCATGACGTGCCAGGTGTGCTCGGTGACGCTCTCGGGATCGGTGACGCCGCGCATCACGAAGCCGCTGCGCGGGATGCGGTCGAGCGTCTGGGCTTCGAGCAGGAGATCGAGCAGGGAGTGGTTCGCTTTCATGGCCGGGGGAGGCTACGCTATTTGCCTATGAAACACTACCTCCGCCGGCCCGTTCTTCTCGCGGCCCTCGCCGTGGTCTGCGCCGGCGCCGGCATCGCCTGGGCCTCTTCAAGGCCGGCACCCGCGCCTTCCGTCCGCGTCGGCAACCGCGAGATCGAGTTCCCCGCCACCGTGTCGCGCAAGGCCTTCGAGCGCGAGCTGCTGGGAATGGGGATGCCCGGCTACCACCTGATCGTCTGGAAGGAGGGCGGGGCCGCGATGGCGTCGCTGTTCCGCGCCGAGGTGACCGACGTCCAGGTGCTCGACGCCCTGGAGAAGCTCGGCGCGCGGCCCGGCAACGGGCTCGGCATGGAGACCTGGGACGACCGCCGGGACAAGGCCTCGAAGGCGCCCGAGCAGATCATCGCCGGTCCGCCGGTCGACGTGCTGATCCGCGTCCCCGGCCGGCCGGCGCTGCTGACGCTCGACCAGATCCTGGAGGATCCCGGCGGCAAGGGCTTCGACATGCGCTTCGGCGGCCACCGCGCCAACATCCCGAAGTGGAAGTCGGGGTGCATCGTCTGCCTCTACTCCTGCCCGGGCAGCAAGGTGGGGAACGCCCGCTATACCGTGCGCGATTGGGAGCAGGGGACGACGAAGTTCCGGGTCAGGAAGGACGCGCCGCTGCCGGCGGACGGGGGGAGGGTGGGGATCGTGTTCAGGTTGCGGTGAAAGCCAGGCCGATTGATCGTCGATCGGAGGATGTAGAGACGCTCCCAGCCCGTCCACGACACCCTGTGCAGGCCACGGGGACGGCGGGACGTCTCCGCCGGAGGGCAGGCCATTCCAGCCGCCACTGTCCTCCGGCAGCGCCTTTGCGCCTCCCTGCACCCTGCGATGGACCGATGGTGGCCTGCGGAGACGTCCCGCCGTCCCCGTGGCCTGCACAAGGTGTCGTGGACGGGCTGGGAACGTCTCTACACCCTTCGATGGAAGGATGGATCTACTTCCCCGGCACCGGCAGCACGCTGGAGACGCGGCTGCCGTAGTCCAGCATGAACATCCCGATCATCAGGATCAGCCAGAACACGCCGGCGATGGCGCTCAGGATCGTCATCTTCGTGCTGTGGCGCAGGTGCATGAAGTAGAGGCCGACGATCGTCGCCTTGGTGCCCGCGATGCCCAGGGCGACGACGTTGTTGAAGGCCCCGAGGTCGAATTCGGCGGCCAGGACCGTCAGCGCGGTGCCGACCAGCAGGGCGGCGAAGACGAGCAGATAGGTCTTGATCGAGGGTACGTGATGCTCAGCCATGGGTCTCTCCGCGATCGCCATAGGTCACCCGTGGGTGTGGGCACCCAGCAGATACAGCAGGGGGAAGAGGAAGATCCAGATGATGTCGACGAAGTGCCAGTAGAGTCCGGTCATCTCGAGCGGATTGAAGTACCCGGAGTCGAACTTGCCCCACTTGGAGAAGAGGAACAGTACCGCGAGGATGGCGATGCCGATGATCATGTGGGTCGCGTGCAGGCCCGTCATGATGAAGTAGAGCGCGAAGAAGATCTCGGCGTGCCGCTGGTACAGGGGGTCCTTCGCGGCCACTTCCTGCGCCTCTTTGGGGTCGTCGAGGACGAAGTTGAAGGGCGCGTTCAGGATGCTGCCCGGCACGTGGTTCTCGACGAACTTGTCGTGGTACTCGATGGCCTTGACGCCGAGGAACACCGTGCCGAGCGCCATGGTGATCAGCAGCCAGTAGCCGATCCACTTCGTCCGGTTCGTCTGCGCCGCCCAGATGGCGAGCACCATGGTCAAGCTGCTGCCGATGAGCACCGCGGTGTTGAGGGTGCCCCACTTGACGCTGAGGGTCGAGCTCGCCGCCGCGAAGGCGTCCGGGTACATGTTCCGGTAGATCACGTAGGCGGTGAACAGCCCGCCGAAGAACATGATCTCGGTGACCAGGAACAGCCACATCCCCAGCGTGGAGGACTCCTTCTGCTGCTCCATCGTGTCGAACTGATGGGCCGGATGATACGTCCGGCGGCCGTGAAGGTCGCCGTCCGCGCCGTGCCCCTGCCGATCCACCAACGGGCTGCTAGCCAAAGTTTGCCTCCTGCGTGGTGCGGTTGTGGACTTCCTCGCGGCTGTATTCGTAGGGGCCGTGAGTGACCACGGGGGTCGTGTAGAAGTTCTCGGTCGGCGGCGGCGAGGTGGTGTCCCACTCGAGGCCGACGGCGCCCCAGGGGTTGTCGCCGCTCTTCTCCCCATATTTCAGGGACCAGGTGAAGTAGCAGATCGGCAGCAGGTAGCCGAGGCCGAGCACCGTGGCGCCCGCCGTCGAGAGCACGTTGAGCACCTGGAACTCCGGCGGGTAGGACCAGTAGCGCCGCGGCATCCCCATGTAGCCGAGGATGAACTGCGGGAAGAAGGTCAGGTTGAAGCCCACGAAGACCAGCAGCGCCGAGAGCTTCGAGAGGAAGCCCGGATAGAGCCTCCCCGTGATCTTCGGCCACCAGTAGTGCAGGCCGCCGAGGTAGCCCATGATCGTGCCCCCCACCATCACGTAGTGGAAGTGGGCGACGATGAAGTAGGTGTCGTGGACATGGACGTCGATGCCGAGGGTGGCCACCATGACGCCGGTCAGGCCGCCGATGGTGAACAGGCCGATGAAGCCGAGCGCGTAGAGCATCGGCGTCTGGTAGGAGACCGACCCCTCGTAGAGCGTCGCCGTCCAGTTGAACACCTTCACCGCCGAGGGGACCGCCACCAGCATCGAGAGCACCGAGAAGACGGTCGCCGAGTAGGCCGACTCGCCGGCGACGAACAGGTGGTGCCCCCAGACCAGGAAGCCGAGCACGGCGATCGCCACGCTGGCGAAGGCGACTACCCGGTAGCCGACCACCTTCTTGCGGGCGAAGGCGGCGACCAGCTCGGAGACCACGCCCATCGCCGGCAGGATCATGATGTACACCGCCGGGTGGGAGTAGAACCAGAACAGGTGCTCGAAGAGCACCGGGTCGCCGCCCAGCTTGGGGTTGAAGATGGCGAGGCCGAACGCCTTCTCGGCGGCCACCATCAGGATGGTGATGGCGATCACCGGGGTGCCGAGCACGATGATCAGGCTGGTCGCATAGGTCGACCAGATGAACAGCGGCAGCCGGAACCAGGAGAGGCCCGGGGCGCGCATCCGGTGGATAGTGACGATGAAGTTCAGGCCGGTGAAGATCGACGAGAAGCCGGTGATGAAGATGCCGAGCGCCGTCGGGATCACATAGGTGTTCGAGTAGGTGGTCGAGAAGGGCGTGTAGAAGGTCCAGCCGGTGTCGACGCCGCCGTTGATGATCGCCCAGAGGGTGAACATGCCGCCGAGCACGTAGACGTACCAGCTCGCCAGGTTGAGCCGCGGCAGCGCCAGGTCCTTGGCCCCGATCATCAGCGGCACCAGGAAGTTGCCGAGCACCGCCGGGATCGCCGGGATGAGGAAGAAGAAGACCATCACGATGCCGTGCATGGTGAACACCCGGTTGTAGGTGTCCGGACCCATCAGGTCCCCTTCCGGCGTCAGCAGCTCGAGGCGGATCAGGCCGGCGAAGATGCCGCCGATGGCGAAGAAGACGGTCACCGAGATCAGGTAGAGGATGGCGATCCGCTTGTGGTCCAGAGTGAACAGCCAGGATTTCCAGCCGTACTCCGCGTTGAGAAAGTTGGGCCGCTCCGGAGCGGTCTCCGGAGTGACGAGAAGGGGTGTGCGTGCGACTGCGGTCGTATCCATGGCTTATCTCACTTCTGCGGCTTCGAGCCCGCGTTCGGCTGCGCCGTGGGAGCTGCGGCTGCTGCGGTCGGGGTGCCCGCGGCCGCGGCGGTCGTCACGCCCGCAGCCGCGGCGGCATCGCTGCCGGCGCCGAGCGAGCGGACGTAGGCGATGAGCTGGGTGAGCTGCTCCTCGGTGACCTGCCCCTGGAAGGTGGGCATCACCGGATCGAAGCCGGCCACCACCTTGGCCGTGGGATTGAGGATCGATTCGCGGACGTAGTTGTCGTCCGCCGTCACGGTGCGGCCGTCGGCGAGCTTGACCTGGCTGCCGAACACCCCTTCGAGCTTCGGCCCGCGCTGCACGACGCCGGGGGCGGCGCGGTGGCAGGTGACGCAGGCGAGCGAGGTGAAGAGGTCGGCGCCGGAGGCGACCATCGACTTGCCCGGGGTGCCGCCGGCCATCCAGACCTCATAATCCTTCTGCTCCATGACGATCACGCTGCCGATCATCCGCGAGTGCTCGGTGCCGCAGTACTCGGCGCAGAACAGGTGGTAGGTGCCCACCTTGGTCGCCTTGAACCAGATCGACGTGTAGCGGCCGGGCACGGCGTCCTGCTTGATGCGGAAGGCCGGGATGTAGAAGCTGTGGAGGACGTCCTCCGAAGCGATCTTCATGCGGATCGCCTGGCCCAGGGGGACGTGCATGGCGTTGATCTCGCGCTGCCCCTCGGGGTGCTGGATCTTCCACATCCACTGCTTGCCGATCGCCGTGAACTCGATGGCGTCGGCCGGCGGCCGGTAGAGCGTGAAGAAGACCCGGGCGCCCCAGGCGAACATCACCAGCATGATCCCCAGCGGCACCACCGACCAGAGGATCTCGATCCAGACCGGCATCTCCTCGTTGGCCCCCACCTCCTCGGCATGCTTGCGCCGGTAGCGGGCCATCAGCACGATGATCAGCCCGGCGATCAGGACGGTGAAGAAGACGCTGATCAGCGACCAGACGATGAACAGGGCGTCGACGTCCGGAGAGAGCGCCGAGGCCGAATCAGGGAAGAGGGGAAACGACGATTTCATATCAGGCGGCTCCCAAGGGCCCGGGCTGAGCGGTCTCCCGCCGCCGCAGGAGCACGATGAAGAGGACGAGGCCGATCACGGTGGCCAGAGCGGCCGCGCGCACGATGTTCAGGGTGACGGCGCTGTAGCGTCCGATCGCGGGATCGTAGTGGAAACAGTAGAGCAGGACCTGGTCGACGAGGCTGCCGATCTTGTCGCCGGAGGCCTCGACCAGGCCGAGCCGGAGGTCGCGCGGCGGATACTCGATGCCGAAGAAGTAGCGGGAGACCTTGCCGCCGGGGGTCAGCAGCACGAGGCCGGCGGCGTGCGCGAACTGCTGCAGCTTCGGGTCGTACACGTACTGGAAGCCGACGGCGTTGGCGAGCAGGTGGATCGAGCTCTGCGGCCCGGTGAGGAAGTGCCAGCCCCCCTCGGTGCCCGGCCGCCCGTAGCGCTGCAGGATGTCGCGCTTCTTCATCGCCGCCCGCTCCGGCGTGTCGGCCGGATCGATGCTCGCCACGATCACGTCGAAGTCCTTGCCGGGCTCGAGCGACAGCGGCTTGAGCCCGCTCTCCGCCGCCTGCATCACCATGTCGCAGAGCATCGGGCAGCGGTAGTAGGCGAGGATCAGCACCGCCGGACGGGAGCCGAGATAGTCCCCCAGTTTCACCGGCCGCCCCGCGTCGTCGCGGAACGGCAGGCCGAGCGGCACCTGCTCGCCGAGCCGCTGGTCGTAGCGCACCGCCTTCAGCGGCCCCGGCATCGAGCCGACGGGCACGATGGTGGAGTCGGCGGCGGCCGGGGAGGCCGTCAAGCCGCCGGCGGCCAGCAGCAGGGCCGAGAGGGTCAATCCTGGGATCGCGCTCAAACGTTTATCCTACCTTCTTCCGTTCGGCTCAGCCGAGGGGCTTCCTGGCCGGAGCCGGTGTCGTCGTCGTTGAGGGCGCCGGCGCCGGAGCCGCCGCCGGCGGCGCGCCGGTGGCGGGGAACGGCGCGACGCCGCGCTGCACGATGGCATCGATGGCGTCGTTCACCGAGATCCGCAGGGTCCCCCCCGGCTGGTCGACCCAGCCGGCGTGATCGAGGAGCTTGTCCTCGGCGGCGCGCAGGTCGTACATGTCCTGGTTGCGGTCCTCCCGCGGATCCTCGGGCTGCAGGCGCGGCATCGACGCCGGCAGCTTCGGCATCGGGTACTTCGCCGCCATCGGCAGCATCTTCACCTCGTGCGTCCTGTCGTACCCGGCGAACCCCTTCATCAGCCACCACATCAGCAGGGCGGAGATCAGCGTCACGACCACCAGCCAGACTCCCGACCAGAGGATGGCCTTGAGGTTGATCTCGCGGTCGAAGTCGCCGAGCGCGACGCCCTGCCGCTCGTTGCCGTGGCCGGGCCCGGAGCTCTCGTTGATCTTGTGATCCAGATCAGTGGTGGTGGCCATGAGCGATCGCCTCCGGCAGATAGGGGTCGTGAATCGGCAGCAGCGGCCGCGACTTCAGGGTGCGCGCGAAGAGGAAGAGCCAGACGCCGCCGATGAACATCGGGGCGGCGAGGTAGAGCCAGTAGAAGCCGGCGCCGTTGACCGGATGGAGCGCCGCGGCGTTGCCGCCGTGGAAGGCCGGCTCGACCTGCCAGAAGAGCTCGACCAGGCGCATGAACAGCAGCCCGAGAGCCACCAGCCGCAGCGTCCGGCCGTTGCGCTTGAGGTCGCGCGACAGCAGCAGGGAGAAGGGGACGACGAAGTGGAACAGCACGATGGCGAGCGCCACCCAGCCGAAGCCGCCGTTGATGCGCGGCAGGAAGAAGGCGATCTCCTCCGGCAGGTTGCCCGCCCAGGTGATCAGGAACTGCGACCAGGAGAAGTAGGTCCAGATCATCACGAAGGCGAACAGGAGCTTGCCCCAGTCGTGGAAGTGGCGCGGCTGGAAGACGCCGGACATCGGCTCCGTGCGCGACAGCATCACGGCGATGGCGATCAGGAAGGCGAACCCGGCGATCCCCTGGCTGGCGATCAGGTAGAAGCCGTAGATCGTCGAGAACCAGTGGATCTGCAGCGACATCAGCCAGTCGACCGACGCGAAGGTGAGCGACAGGCAGTAGATGATCAGGCCGGGCGCCGAGGTTACCCGCATCCGGCTGAGCAGGCTGGTGTCGCCGGTGGCGTCCTGGCGCAGCGACAGGCTGCTGAGCCGGTAGGCGAGGCCGCCCCAGATCAGGAAGTAGAGCACCAGCCGCAGGTAGAAGAAGTACGGAATGCGGTCGGAGACCGACAGGAAGTAGAAGTACGGCGCCTTCATGGCGACCACGTGGTCGGTCTTCATCAGCTCGGGGTGCGCCCATTCGTAGAGCCGGGGGAGGCCGAGGGCGATCGGGACGAACAGCACCAGCATCGCCGGCAGCACGCGCGAGGCGGCCTCCAGGATGCGGCGGCTGACCACCGCCCAATCGCCGCCGCTGAGGTGGCCGACCATGCAGATCGCCATGCAGCCGAGCGAGACGCCGAGCCAGAAGACCCAGCCGACCAGATAGCCGCGGAAGAGGTAGTCGGGCGCCATGAACCACCCGAGGATGCAGAGGACCAGGCCGATCGCGCCGGCGATCAGGCCGTTTCTCTGCAGGCGGTCGACGGCCGCCGGAGCGGTATAGGCCGAGGTGGCTCGGCGGATGGAGTCGGTCGTCGTCATGGTGCCTCACTCGTTGAGGGGTGCGCCCCGGCCGAAGGGTTGAGGTCCTCCTGGACGCGCTGCTGGACCGCAGGCGGCAGCTCCGCCAGCTTGGCGTTCTGGCTGTACTGGAGCACCCGGATCCAGGCGGCGATCGCCCAGCGGTCCGCCACCGGGATCTGCGGCGCGTAGGTCGGCATCACGCCGTACCCTTCGGTCATCACGTTGAAGAAGTAGCCGACCGGCGCGGTGCGCAGCCGCTCGATGTGGTACGAGGTCGGCGGCTTGTAGCCGCGCTGCGGGATCATCCCCTGCGCGTTGCCGAGCCGGCCGTGGCAGGGGGAGCAATAGATGTTGAAGCGCTCCTGGCCGCGCAGCAGGACCTCGCGGGTGACCGGGAAGGGCATCTCCGCCACCGGCTTGTTGTCGGCGCCGAGGCCGGTGTAGACGAAGCCCTCGCGCAGGTCGCCGCGCGCCACCGTGTGGGCCGGGATCGGCCGCGCGCCCTGGCCGTCGGCGAAGAAGGTGCTGGGGCCCAGGGTCTTCACCTTGTGCTGGTTGTGCATGTTCTGGCGGCAGCCGGCGGCCGCCACGAGAAGCGCCAGGCCCAGGAGGGTGGAGGTCTTAGTGTTCAACGTCGGACACCTCGCTCGCGTTGAGGCCGGCCAGGAAGCTCCGGGTGGCGGCGGGATCGAACTTCGGATCCACCGCCTCGATCACCAGGAAGAAGCGGTCGCGCGAGGCGAGCGCGAAGCGCGGCACGTTGAACACCGGGTGGTAGGGCATCGGCAGGCCGTTGATGGCGATCATGCCGACCACCGCCGCCAGCGAGGCGCCCAGGATGGTGCACTCGAAGGTCGGCACGATGAACGACGGCCAGCTATGGATCGGCCGGCCGCCGATGTTCATCGGGTAGCGGATGACCATGGACCAGAACTGCAGCATGTAGCCGCCGAAGCCGCCGAGCAGGCCGCCGATCAGCACGATGATCGGCATCTTCGAGCGCGGCAGGCCGAGCGCCTCGGAGACCGCCTCGATCGGATACGGGGTGAAGGCGTCGACCTTCTCATACCCCGCCGCGTGGACCTGGTGAGCGGCGGCGATCAGCTCGTCGGCCGAGCGGAACTCCGCCATCAGCCCGTAGGTCGCCGGCCGGGGGTCGCGGAGCGAGCTCATCACACCACCTCCGTGATTTTGTCGCCGGCCTCGTTGTTGGGCACCATCGTCCGCATCTCGAAGATCGAGATCGCCGGCAGGATCCGGATGAACAGGAAGAACAGGGTCGAGAACAGGCCGAGCGTGCCGATGAACGTCGCCCAGTCCCAGATCGTCCCCTTGTACACGCCCCAGGAGGCGGGGAGGAAGTCGCGGGTCAGGCTGGTGACCACGATCACGAAGCGCTCCAGCCACATGCCGACGCTGACGATCAGCGAGACGATGAACAGCCCGAGCGGCGAGGTGCGGACGCGCTTGAACCAGAGCGTCTGGGGGGTGAGGCCGTTGCAGAACACCAGCGCGTACCAGTAGAGGTGGTACGGGCCGTAGACGCGGTTGAAGGCCATGAAGCGCTCGTAGGTGTTGGCGCTGTACCAAGCGAAGAAGAGCTCCATGACGTAGCCATAGAACACGATCAGCCCGGTCGCCAGCATCACCTTGCCCATGTTCTCCAGGTGGCGGTCGGTGATGAAGTCCTTCCAGCCGAAGCCCACCCGCAGCGGGATCGCCAGCAGCAGCACCATGGCGAAGCCGGCGTAGATGGCGCCGGCCACGAAGTAGGGGGGGAAGATCGTCGCGTGCCAGCCGGGGACGATGCCGATCGAGAAGTCGAAGGACACCACCGTGTGCACCGAGAGCACCAGCGGCGTCGAGAGCCCCGCGAGCAGCAGGTAGGCGGTCTCGTAGTTGTGCCAGTGCCGCGCCGAGCCGCGCCAGCCGAGCGAGCCCATGCCGTAGAGCACGCGGGCCACCTTGTTCTTCGCCTTGTCGCGCATCGTCGCGAGGTCGGGGACCAGGCCGACGTACCAGAACATCGCCGACACCGTGGCGTAGGTGGTCACCGCGAACACGTCCCAGATCAGCGGGCTGCGGAACTGCGGCCAGAGGGTCATCGTGTTCGGGTAGGGGAGCAGCCAGTAGAAGAGCCAGGGGCGCCCGAGGTGAAGCACCGGGAACATGCCGGCGCAGGCCACCGCGAACAGCGTCATCGCCTCGGCGAAGCGGTTGATCGAGGTCCGCCACTCCTGCCGGAAGAGGAGCAGGATGGCCGAGATCAGCGTGCCGGCGTGGCCGATGCCGATCCACCAGACGAAGTTGATGATCGCGAAGCCCCAGCCGATCGGCCAGTTGACGCCCCAGATCCCGACGCCCTTGTAGAACAGCCAGGTCACCGCGGTCAGGAACATCATCAGCAGGGCGAAGGCGGCGGTGAAGCCGAGGAACCACCACTTCGGCGTCTTCTTCGTCAGGATGACGTCGGCGATCTTGTCGGTGACCGTCCCCGCCGTATTGCCGGGGCCCACGATCGGCGGCTCGTACGGCTTCGCCACGGGCGCGAGGCCGGTTGTCTCAAGCGTGGCCATGCTCAGCTCCTCCGGCCGTGTTCTTGGGGGACGACTCCAGCGCCGCGAGCGCGGGGTTCGGATTGCGCAGCTTGGCGAGATAGGTGGTGCGCGGGCGCGTGTTGATGTCCTCGAGCAGCCCGTAGTTCAGCGGATCGGCCTTGCGCTTCGAGACCTCCCACTCGGGATCGTTCTGGTCGCCGAAGACGATCGCGCCGGTCGGGCAGGTCTGCTGGCAGGCCGTCTGGATCCAGTTCTTGGGGATCGGCTGGCGGTCGACCTTGGACTGGATCTTCGCCGACTCGATGCGCTGCACGCAGTAGGTGCACTTCTCCATCACGCCGCGCATGCGCACGGTCACGTCCGGGTTGTTGAGCAGCTCGAGCACCGGCGTGTCCTTGTCGCTGTAGCGCAGGAAGTTGAAGCGGCGCACCTTGTAGGGGCAGTTGTTCGAGCAGTAGCGGGTGCCCACGCAGCGGTTGTAGACCATGTCGTTCAGCCCCTCGTCGCTGTGGGTGGTGGCGGCCACCGGGCAGACCAGCTCGCAGGGCGCGTTCTCGCACTGCATGCAGGGGAGCGGCTGATAGTGCAGCGTGGGCTCGTCCATGTCGCCCGCGAAGTAGCGGTCGACCCGCAGCCAGTGCATCTCGCGGCGGGCCAGCACCTGCTCCTTGCCGACCGAGGGGATGTTGTTCTCCGACTGGCAGGCGACGATGCAGGCGCTGCAGCCGGTGCAGACGTTGAGGTCGATCGACATCGCCCAGGCGTGCCCCTCGTACTTGTGGTTCGGGTAGAGGGTGTCGTCGACGGCCGGGACCTCGCGGTCCTTCTTGATGAAGTCGGGATCGGCCTGGTACTCCGCCAGGGTGCCGGTGCGGATGACGTGGCGGGCCTCCTGCTGCTCGGCCGCCTCCTCGTCCTCGTGCACGATGAAGCCGCGCATCGCATGGTGGTTCTGGGTGCAGGCGACGATGTACTGGCCGCCGAGGCTCTTCAGGGTGGCGCCGGTGCCGCCCCAGAGCGCGGTGGTGGTGCGCAGCGGGTAGGCGTCGAACCCCTGCCCGGACGCCTTGCCGGCCTTGGCGCGGCCGTAGCCGAGCGAGAGCTGGGCGGTGTCCTCGGCGACGCCGGGGAGCACCCAGACGGCCGCCTTGGCGATCTTGCGGCCGGCGAGGCCGACCTCCACCGTGTCGTGCCAGGTGAGCTTGAGCCGCTCGGCCGTCTTCGGACCGAGGATCAGCGCGTTGTCCCAGACCAGCTTGGTGACCGGCTTGGGCACCTCCTGGAGCCAGACGTTGGAGGCGTAGCGGCCGTCCCAGAGGGTGGCGTCGGGGCGCAGTTGCAGGGTGATCTCGCCGGGCTTGACGGCGGCCATCGCGGCGGCCACCTCACCGGCCGCCTGCTGCACCGCGCCGCCGTTGAGCGCCGCCGTGGCGGGCTTCGAAGCGGTCGCCGGGATCAGGCCGGCGTGGAGCGCCTCGCGCCAGGCCTTCTCGAACGCGGCGGCGCCGCCGGTGGCGACTGCGGCCGGAGCCGCGCCGGTGGCGGTCGGCGCCGGGTTCGGCACCGCGCCTCCGGCGCCGGCAGCGCCCGCGGCCACCGCGGCGGGCGCCGGTGTGACCGGAACCACCGCGCTATTCGGTACGCCGCCGCCCACCGTGCCAGGGGCGGCCGGCATGCCCTGGGCGCCGGGGAAGGGGCCGCCCATGCCGAGCAGGGTCGCGTTGCTGCCGCCGCCCGTGGTGTCCTTCGCGACGTCGGCGAGGCCGGCGGTCAGGCCGGGGAGGCGCGAGGTCCAGTACGCGCGGACGAGGTCGTAGCCCGCCGCGTCCACCACACCGTTGAGCGCCCCGGCGACCAGCTCGGCCGCCGTCTTGCCGCCGTAGAGCGGCTCGATCAGCGGCTGCTGGATCGACACCGTGCCGTCGAAGGCGCGGGCGTCGCCCCAACCCTCGAGCTCATGGGCGGCCGGGATGTGCCAGTGGCAGTGATCGGCCGTCTCGTCCTGGAACAGGCCGTGATGGATGCGGACGCCGACCTTCTCGAAGGCGTCCTTGAAGTTGAGGTCGGCCGGCGCGCTGTAGAGCGGGTTGACGCCGTCGAGGATCACCAGCACCTGGACCTGGCCGGCGGCCATGTCGCGCGTCAGCTCGGCGATCGACTGCACGTGGTCCACCGGATCGGCCTCGACCGGCTCCTGGTAGAAGACGGTCGTGCCGGCGTTCCCCAGCGCCTGGTTGATGCCGTGCACCAGCACCTGCGCCGCCGGCGAGAGATACTCGTCGCCCACCACCAGCGAGGCGCCGCGGTTGGCCTGCAGGTCCTTGGCGACCTCCGCGACCCACTTTTGCGCCTTGGCGTCGGCGAGGGCCGGCGCGGCGACGTCGCCGCCGCCGGTAGCCGCACCCACCGCCTGGGCGAGGGCGAGGACGAAGCCCTCGACCTGCGCCGGCGGCAGTTGCAGCCGGTGGTCGGCCAGCGACGAGGCGCCGACCGGCGCGCTCTCCACCGTGTACAGCCGGCTCATCGAACCGGGGTGGGAGTGCACCCGCCGCCCCTCGGCGAAGTCGTGGGCGTAGCGCACGCCGGCCGACCCTTCGCAGAAGACGTCGGCGCCGAGCGACAGCACCACCTTGGCCTTGGTGAAGTCGTAGCGCGTGTCGAGCTGCCGGCCGAAGGCGCGCATCGCGGCGGCGCGGGTCTGGTGGGGGCCGGCGGGCTCCCAGCGGTGCCAGCGCGCCTGCGGGTACTTTTTCAGCACGGTCTGCATCTGATCGGCCAGCGTCGGCGAGGTCACCGTGCCGCTGAGGATGCGCAGCCCCTGGCCCGCGGGCAGGCCGCGCAGGGTCTCGGCCATCTGGGTGGCGAACTGCGCCCAGGTGCTGAGGCGGCCGTCGAACAGCAGGGTCTGCGAGCGGTCCGGATCGTAGAGCGTCAGCACGGCGGCTTGAGCGAAGTAGTCGGCCGCGCCGAGGCTCGCCGGGTGGTCCGGGTTCCCCTCGATCTTGGTCGGCCGCCCCTGGTGGCTCTCGGCCAGCACGCCCGTCGCGTAGCCGGCGTGGGTGAGCGCGGTCGCGAAGTAGAGGGGCTTGCCGGGGATGAGCTGCTCGGGCTGCTTGACGTAGGGGATGATCTTCTCGAGCGGCTGCTTGGTGCAGCCGGTCAGGCCGGCCAGCGCCAGCGCGGCGCCCGAGAGCTGCAGGAAGCCGCGGCGCGAGACGCCCGCCGGCCACTCCGACGCGAAGCGCGGGAACTCGCGGTTGAGGAGGTCCTCGAACTCGGGGGTCTCGGCGAGCTCGTCGAGGCTGCGCCAGTACTCCGGCCCCTTCTTGGTCCGCAGCCGCTCCCGCACCTCGTCCAGCTCGAGCCGGGTCTTGGCCGGCTGGGGAGCGGCTTCGGCGCCGCACTTGCCTTTGGCGTTGACGCTGTCCATCAGGTTCGCTCGCTCTCGTTGTTGGTCCGTCGGCTCGCGCCGCGGATCTGCCTGCCCTGTCTGCCTGCCGTATCCGCTGTATCCGCCGAAGCGACCCGCGGCGACCGCGCTAGCGGTGGCACGTCGAGCAGCTCGTCAAAGAATGAAGGTCGTATTCCTTCGCCAGGTGGGGACGCAGCCGCGCCCGCTCCTCCCGCGACGGGGTCCAGCCCGGCTTCTGCGCCACCTCGACCGGCACCGACATCGCGCCGGCGTTGGCCGCCAGGCTCGTCCACGTCCGCGGATCGCTGGGATCCCAATTGATGTTGAACACCTCTTCGCGCGGCCGCACGTTCTGGACCGGGTTGCGGTGGCAGTCGAGGCACCACTGCATCTGCAGCGAGGCGTTCTGGAACATCAGCGGCATCCGGTTCACCTTGCCGTGGCACGACTCGCAGCCGATGCCCTTGGCGATGTGGACCGAGTGATTGAAATAGACGTAGTCGGGGAGGTCGTGGACCCGCGTCCATTGCAGCGGCACGTTGTCGCGGTAGCTGGCGCGGACCGGCTCGAGCAGCTCGGCGTTGGTCCAGATCTGCCGGTGGCAGTTCATGCACGTCTCGGTCGGGGGGAGGCCGGCGAACGCCGACCGCTCGACGGAGGTGTGGCAATAGCGGCAGTCGATCCCCAGGCCGCGGTTGTGGTGCTCGTGGCTGAACGGCACCGGCTGGCGCTTCACCACGTACTGGCCGGTCAGGTACCCCGAGGTGCCCATCAGGGTATAGACCACCCAGCCGACGAAGCCGAGCAGGAAGACACCGCCAAAGATGCTCACCTTGGCGAGAGTGTTGGTGCTGCGATGGAAGATCTGCATGGGGAGCCGCCCTCCCTAGAGTCCCGGCCGGCGACAATATCCGACCGCCGCTCGGGGTTCAAGGGACTGTTTGCTTGTGAAAGTCGTCACAAGCCAGGGACTCTACTGCAACCCCCGGCGCGGTGCAATACCAAAGATGGCCCGCTCGAAAGGCCGATCCCGGAAACCGCTCGCAGGGGCGCGGCACGGATGTAGAAAAGCGCGCATGCCGGCCTCGCGAAGGGCCGGCTTTGCATCCCCGGCCCCGGCGGCGAGGTGCCGCGTTTCGTCACTCCGAGTTGCCAAAATCCAGCGGCAATAGGGATTTGCGAAGATTGGCCCGAGTCTTGCTCTTAGTCGATTTCGCTACGGATCGGGCGGGAGGGGAGACGCGGGAGGGCGCCGCCGAGCCGAGCCTGGAAAGGAGATGCAGCCCATGAAATCTTCCATTCGACCGACCATCATCCTCGTCCTTCTCGCGATTCTCCTGGTCCCTGGTCTTTCGTTCGCGAAAACAGCCCCGGCTCACCCCACGCTCCGCGCGAGCGCCGGCTCGCCGTCGGCTGAGATCTTTAGCGCGTTCTCTTCGGTATGGAATTTGCTTACTCAACATCTCAAGAGCGGGATCGGTCTCGACCCTTCGGGTTCGCCCACCCCTCCCAACTCGACGAGCGACACCGGCACGCAGCTGGATCCCAGCGGCGGTAGCGGCGGAAAGTAGCGGGAAGTAACGGCAAGTGAACGGCAGGGAAGCACGATAGAGTCTGAATGGAGACGATCAGGTTGTAGAAAAGGGACGCACCATGGAAACTCTCGCACATGCTCCGTCGGCACCTCGGGCCGAGATCTCCGAGTTGCTGACCGAGCTCAAGCCCTATCGCTTCGAGGATCAGCTCCACCTGATCCGTTCTTACCGGCGCTTCGTCGACTGGAACCTCTGCGAGCGCCTCTGTCACGAGAGCGCGCGGCTGGCGACGATCGATGCGGACCGCGCCGTCGAAGCGGCGGAGCTGGCGGTGGTGATCGCCGACCTGCTCCGGGAGGACACGCCGGAAGGCTCCCGCCGTCTCTACCAGCTCCGGGGCTACGCCTGGGCCCATGACGGCAACGCCCGGCGGGTCCTCGGCGACCTGCGCAACGCGGACGAGTCGTTCACCATCTCCGAATCCTGGTGGGAAGCCGGGCTGGCCGGGGTCGGAGACCTCCTCGGCTACGAGCCGGCGATCCTCGACCACAAGGCTTCGCTGCGGATCGCCCAGCGGCGCTTCCGGGAAGCCTTCGAGATCCTCGACCGTGTGTTCGCCATCCACATGGACACCTGCCGCGAGGCGCTCAAGGACTGCCACCTGGCGGGCCGGGCGCTGATCAAGAAAGCCATGGGGCTCGTCGAGATGGGCGAGACAGAAGAGGCGATCCAACTGCTCCAGGAGGCCGAGGGGCTGGTGGACGCGCAGCGCGATCCCCGCCTGTTCCTCTGCCTGCGTCACAACCTGCTCTGCAGCCTGACCGCCGTCTCGCAGTACGACGAGGCCCTGCGCATGCTCCCCGAGGTCTCGGCGCTCTGCCGGGAGCTCGGCCATCCGCTCGATCTGCTCCGACTGCGCTGGGCCGAGGCGAGGATCGCCGCCGGCCTCGGGCAGACGGACACGGCGATCGAGCTGTTCCAGGAAGTGCGCCAGGAGTTCGCCGCGCGCGGCATCGCCTACGACGCCGCCCTCGTCGCCCTCGAGCTGACCGCCCTCTACGCCCACATGGGGGCCTTCGCCGAGGTCAAGCGCCTGTCGCTCGAGATCGCCGGCATCTTCCAGTCCCAGGACGTCCCGCGCGAGGCCCTGGCCGCCCTGCTCTTCTTCCAGAAGGCCGCCGAGCGCGAACGGGCCACCGCCAAGCTCGCCCGCGAGATCGGCGCCTTCCTCGGGAAGCTGCGCTGCGATCCGGAGCTCCGCTTCGAGCGCCGGCGGTAAATCCATTTCGTAGTCCATTTTCGGAATTTCCTATCTGGGCGTCGAGCCAGGGTAGGGTGTACACTTTGCCCAACAAATACGAGGTGTTGGGCCGTTGTACAATCGTCGCGAATTCCTGAGGGCGGGAGCCCTCGCGGGGGCAGGTCTGCTGGCCGGCCCCATGATCAACCGGGGGCGCTTCAGCCTCTTCGCCGACGACCGCGCCCTGGTCTCGGCCCGCGCCGTCGAGCTGGTCGGACGGTCGATGGTGATCGACATGCTCGGCCTGCTGACCCTCGACTGGCCGAAGCTCTGGACCTGGCAGCGCGATCCGGCGGCGTTCGGACCGGACGACCTCCAGAAGCTGCGCGCCTCCGGCGTCAAAGTCTTCCATCCCGCCGTCGAACCGAACGATCCCCACCCTTATGAGGCCGCGCTCTCCTGGCTCGCCGGCTGGAACCGGCTGCTGGACGGGCGCCCGGACTGCTTCGTGCGCATCGCGGCCGGCGGCGATTTCCAGCGCGTGCGGACGGAAGGGAAGATCGGCGTCCTGGTCGGCTTCCAGAGCTCCGACCACTTCCGCGCGGCGGCCGACGTGGCGGCCTTCCACGCGCTGGGCCAGCGGGTCTCCCAGCTCACCTACAACGCCCGCGACCGCATCGGCTGCGGCTGCTTCGAGGCCGAGGACACCGGCCTCACCCCCTATGGCGCGGAGATCGTGGCGGCGATGAACGCCGCCGGCATGGTGGTGGACGTCTCGCACTGCTCCGAGCGCACCTGCCTGGACGCCTTCGCCGCCTCGCGCCGGCCGGTGCTGATCACCCATTCGAATTGCAGCAAGCTGGTGGCCAACCCCCGCTGTAAATCCGACGCGGTGATCCGGGCGATGGCCGAGCGCGGCGGCGTGATGGGCATCACCTCCGTGGCCGCCTTCGTCAACCACCGCGGGCCCGCGACCCTCGACGACGTCCTCGACCACTTCGATCACGTGGTCCGCGTCACCGGCGTCGAGCACGTCGGCCTCGGCAGCGACCTCGCCCACGACGCCGTCGATCCGCGAACCGGCCGCGCCCTCGCCCGCTACGCCGTCCGCGGCCTGCCGCCGGCCCGCCGCGTCTTCGACCTCACCGAAGGCCTGATTCGCCGCGGCTACGACGACCGCGCGATCGAGCTGATCCTCGGCGGCAACTTCCAGCGCGCCCTCACCGCGATCTGGGGCGATGGAGGCGGCGCGGCGGCGCGGGTGGTGGCGGCGGGGTAGGGGGCGCGCGCTCTTGCGTCGACCGGCGACGCGGTTCTCTGTTAAGATGTCGGCGATGGACGAAAACCGCAAGGGATACCAGCTCAAGGCTCCGGGCTCACCGTCCGGCGCACCCCGTCACCTGCCGGGCCGCGGCTCGTTCCCGCGGGTCGACGATCGTCTGGTGGAAGCCGAGGTTACGCGCGACAAGATGATCGGCGGCCGCCGTATCTTCGCGTCCCCCGCCAGCGCGCCCCACGCGCTCCAGCACACCCGCCTCGACTACGTCCTCCAGGCTCACGTCGCCCCCGGCTACATGGCGGCGACGGACCTGCTCACCCGGCACGATCTGGAGTCGGACTTCGCCAGCGACACCTGCATTTACAAAGCAGGTGTGGATCCGGCGACGGGCGCGCGGTATCTGGAGGAGATCGCCTTCGAAGTGGTCTCGGAGCAAAACCAGGCGTTGTTGAGCGAGAAGGCCAGGCGGATGCACCGCCGGGGCGTGCGGCGGATCTTCACCATCTGGGTCAAGACGCAAAGAATCTGCGAGTGGTCCTCCGAGACCGAATCTTGGAATTCCCTGGAGGCTGACCTGAGGATCACAGACCCTTGCCTCGTGGCACCGGTGACGCTGGCAGCTCTGCTCGATGCCGCTCAGGCCGATAATTCAGTCATTCGGGCCCTCGCGGCGAAGGGAAACCCGGAGCTCCGCCAACGGGAAACCGAGGCGGAAGCCAGGGGCAAGGCTGCAGCCACGCTCATCGTCCTGGAATCGCGCGGCATCGCGGTGAGCCCGACCCAGCGGCAGGAGATCCTGAGCTGCCGCGCCCTCGATCGCCTGGACCGCTGGCTGAGGCGGGCCGCCCTGGTCTCTTCCGCCGAAGAGATCACGTCGGAGCCCTGAAAGGGCGTTTCCCCTACCCCACCACCGTCCGCAGAGCCCCCAAAAACGTCTCCATCTGCGGACGCGTTCCGATCGTCACCCGCAGGTGCGTGGGCATCGCCGGGAAGCGGCGGCCGACTTCGACGCCGTGCTGCTTGAGGGCGGCGATCACCGGTCCGACGTCCTTGCGCAGATCGGCCATCAGGAAGTTGGTCTCCGAGGGGATGGCGGGATAGCCCATAGCCTCCAGGCCGGACTGCACGAAAGCCCGCGTCTCGCGGTTGCGGCGCCGGCCGGTCTCGACGTGCCCGGCGTCCGCGATGCTGGCGCGCGCCGCCGCCAGGGCCATGATGTTGATCGAGTCGAAGGACTGCTGGTCGTGCAGGCGGCTGATCGCCGCCGGCTGCGCCACCGCGTAGCCGCAGCGCAGGCCGGCCATGCCGTAGATCTTCGAAAAGGTGCGCGCCACGATCAGCCCGGGGTGGTCGGCGATCCGCGGCAGCATCGACTCCCAGTCGTGCCCCTCCGCGTAGTGGGCGTAGGCCTCGTCGACCAGCACGGCGGTGCCGGCCGGCGCCCGGTCGAGGAACGACCGCAGATCCGCCGCCGGCGTCAGGCTCGCCGTCGGATTGTTGGGATTGCAGACGTAGATCAGGCCCGCCCCCGCCGGCAGCATCCTGTCGAGGTCGTGCCGGTGGCCGGCGGAGGTGAGCGGCACCCGGACGACCTCCGCTCCCCTCACCTGCGCGTAGCGGGCCACCGCCTCGAACGTCGGCTCGGCCACCACCACCGCCCGCCCCGGCCCTGTATAGGCGTCGGCGCAGAGCTTGAGGATCTCGCTCGAGCCATCGCCCAGCAGGATGTGGTCGGCGGGCACGCCGTGCAGCCTGGCGAGGTCCGCCACCAGCGCGTCCGCGGCTTCATCGGGATAGCGCCAGGCGAGGTTGAACGCCTTCCGCATCGCCTCCAGGGCCGCCTGAGAAGGTCCATACGGGTTCTCGTTCGAGCTCAGGCGCACGATGCCGGACGCCGCGGCCTCCGGGGCGAGCGGGAGAGCCTCCGCCAACCGAAGATCAGGGCGCAGCGCGCTGGTCGCCACCCCCAGGCCGAGCAGCCGGGTAAATCCACGACGGGTCAGGGACGTCGCCATTGCTCACCTCCTGGAAAGAGGATGATTATAGGTCTTCCTGATACCCCCGCACCCGCCCGTCCTCACCGCGTTCCACCCCCGGCGCGTAGGTCCCCATCTCGTGCCGCTCCCACCAGAGGCCGGTGCGCCGCTTCACGGCCGGCGTGGTGAACCAGTATTGCCAGAGCACCGTGCGCACCCGTGCCGGCGGCTTGCCGGCGAAGGGATCGCGGCGGAAGAGCGCGAGCACGTCCGGGCTCCCTTCGAGGAGCCGGACCTCCGCGCTCGCCACCCACGGGTTGTCCTGCCAGGAGCCGAGCGAGGCGAACCAGAGGTTCCATTCGAACCGCGGCTGGTAGGGAGCGTAGACGCCCGGGCGCCCGGCGGGGTCCTGCGGCTTGTAGCGGAAGGGGTAGGCGATCCAGGTCCGGCCGTCGCGGCTCCCCTGGAACTCGATCTCGTAGCGCTGCCGCGTCATCACCGCGAAAAGGCCGTAGCGGTTGGCGATCCGGAACGGCCGCAGCAGCCGCTCCGGCGCGGCGAGCGGGCCCACCGGCAGATAGGGGATGACCGTGGCGTAGAAGATCCAGATCAGCGCCACCGCCGCTCCGATCGGACGCCAGCGAGGGATCGATCGCGCCTCGACGCCCTCCCGCGTCCGCAGGCCGATCCACCCCAGCGCCCGGTCGTCGAGCAGCAGCACGCCGAGCAGCAGGACCAGATAGTTGAGGAACGCGTAGTTGGCGGTGAGGATGATCCCGATCTGGAACGGCGTCACGATCAGGAAGCAGGCCAGCCGGAAGCGGCGCGGCAGCCAGGCCATCCACACGATCACCAGCTCGAGGAGCAGCGTCGCCCCGGCGGTGACGGCGTGGAAGCCGTGCGAGAGATACTGCTGTACGTACCACCCGGGCCACGAGGGGAGCGGACCGTTCTCGTAATAGTGATCCATCGCGGTGAGGTGCCGCCACTGCTCGTCGCCGCTCATCAGCTTCACCACGCCCGATTCGAAATAGATCCGGAACCACTCCCATTGGAGCAGGAAGAGGCTGGCGCGCGACGGCGGCTGATCGCTCCCGAGCCCCGGCCGCAGGCCGCGCGGCGCGAAGAAAAGTGACAGGAATCCCGCCTCCAGCAGCATGCCGTCCGATTGATACGACGCGAAGTCCTGCGCCGCGCCGATGAACGAAAGGAAACAGGCGAGGCAGATCCCGATCGTCAGCCGCGGCCAGAGGTTGAAGATCAGCAGCACGGAAGCGACCAGGCCGGCCCACACGATCGCCGTCAGCATCCCGTCGCCGGCATCGACCCAGAGCAGCGTCGGCACCCGCCAGAACCGGGAGGCGCCGGGGAGGACGCGGGCGACCTCCTGGAGATACGCCGCCGCGGGCAGGATGCCGTGCGATCCGATCAATCCCTTGATCTGAAACGCGAGCGAATAGAAAGCCGAAAAAAAGATGACGCCGAGGCCGCGGAGGAAGATCCATCGCGGCCAGAGCACGCCGGGGCCGGCCGTTGCGCCGGGTCCGAAGAGGCGGTGGAAGAGGGAGGGTCCGTTCACTTTGCGATCGGCCGCGCGAAAACCACTTGCGATTTGATCCGCGAGAACCCGAGCCGCTCGTAGAACGCATGGGTCCGCTCGCGGACGACGTTGCTGCGCACCCGCAGCGTGGAGAAGCCGTTTTTCGCGCCCCATTCCGCGGCGGCCTCGACCAGCTCGGCGCCGATCCCACCGCTGCGGTGCTCCTGGTCGACCACCAGGGCCAGGATCGCCGCGAAGCACTCCGTCTCGACGTGGTGGCTGGCGGCGACGTGGATCCAGCCGATCACCACGCCGTCTGCCTCGGCGACCAGGATGGCGTTCTCCGGCCGCGACGTCACGTCGCGCAGCCGCGGCTCGGCCTCCTCGGGTCGGGTGGGATAGCCGAGCTGAGTCGCCAAGCCGGCGATGGTGGCGGCGTCCGACATCCTGGCGGGGCGGATGATCATGGCGGTCCCTCCTCTTCGGAATACCGAGTGTAAACCGGAATCCGTGGGTCCAAGTCTTCGACCCGTGGGTCGCGGCTGTTGACCCGTGGGTCCGAGTTCTGGACCCGTGGGTCGCGGTTGTTGACCCGTGGATCTGAGTCTTCAACCCGTGGGTCGCGGTTGCTGACCCGTAGGTCCGAGTCCTCGACCCGTGGGTCGCGGTCGTCGACCCGTGGGTCCAGAGCTTCGACCCGTGGGTCGCGGTCGTTGACCCGTGGGTCCAGAGCTTCGACCCGTGGGTCCAGAGCTTCGACCCGTGGGTCGCGGGTGTCGACCCGTGGGTCCAAGTCCTTGACCCGTGGGTCCGAGTCTTCGACCCGTGGGCTGAATTCGTCAACTCGTGGGTCTATTCTCGTCCCATAACGTAACCCTTAGCCTACCGAGGATACGCTTGGAGCCCCTTCTTCGCCGGGTCTTCTACCGCTCGGCATCGGATTCTGCGCCGACCCCTAGACATTTTGCCCACATCACGGGTAGACTTGAGCAGATTGGACGGTATCAGGGGGAACGACAAATGTCCACGACCAACAAGGATCACGCAAATAGGGCCAAGTTTGGCTCGCTACCGGACCGTTTACGACCGAAAGGAGGCTCCCGATGAGATAGGCCGGCACAACCGCATCCCTGTCCCTCTCAACTCAACCCAAATAAACCTGAAACGACTGAAATGACTGAAAGGACAACGACTCATGGCTACTCTGAACTCGTTCGCGGACGTGATCTCCCACTGGCAGAAGCTCTTGGCGGCCTGCGCCGACAACGTCTCCGCGCTGGCCCCGGCGGAGCCGCAACGGCTGGTGGTCGAGAAGATGTTGAAGGACGTAATGGACCTCAAGGCCGCCCAGGATTCGCACATCGCCGCCAAGCAGGAGATCCGCCAGCAGCTAGACCAGATCCTCAAGAATGGGCGGGAGGCCGCGCGCCGGTTGCAAGGGGCGGTGAAGGCCAACCTCGGCACCGCCAACGAGCGGCTGGTCCAGTTCAACATCAAGCCCATTCGGCCGCGGGGTCCCCGCAAGGCCAAGGTGGTGCCTGCGCCGGTTCCGACGCCTGAACCGGCTCCAGCCCCGACGCCCGTCGCGGTGACTCCTCCGAGCCACTTGGCGGCGCAGGTGGAGGGCGAGGTTTAGCGGTGGCGAGGGGCTCCCCGAAATCCCACCGCACCGTGACGTAGAGAAGAATCCGTAACCGCCGGGGGCGTGCTGTTCGCGCGCCCCCGGTTCTCCCGAGAGGAGCCGGCGCCGCAGGAACCAGAAAGCAAGGACGTAAAGGACATCAAGGACGGCAAGGACACTAAGAACGAGAAGTTCGAAAATTCCTTGTCCTTGTCGTCCTTGATGTCCTTTACGTCCTTGCGTGCTTTTTTTCTGCGGCGCAGGCTCCTGGCCCCGGCTTCGTCGGCGACGCTCCTCATGGCCCCTGGTTTGCAGACCCACACCCCGCGGAGGGATGTAGACATGGATTCGTCTGCGTCGGCGGAGTGCGACGAGCTTCTACTGCGGCGGATGGCCGAGGGCGATAGTACTGCGCTTGCAGCGCTTTACGACCGTCTGGCTCCCACCGTCCTGGGAGTTCTGGTACGTCTCCTACCGAACCGGGACCTCGCCGAGGACGTTCTTCAAAAGACTTTTTTGCACGCCTGGCATCACCCTGATTCCTATCGAGGGGAACACGGCTCCCTTCGCGCATGGCTCCTGGTCATCGCGCGGGATCGGGGGATCGAGTGCTTCCGCCGGGAACGAGGGCGGATACGGCGCGATGAGACCCAGGCCCAGCGAGAGCCTGTGGTCCCGGCTCCTCCTGGCGCGGCGTTGCCCTTCCTGGGTCGCCGCATCCTCATCGTCGACCACGACTCAGATTTCCTGGAGGTGCTCGGCCTGGTGCTCGAGGGCCTGGGGGCCAAGGTCTATGCGGCGACCTCGGCCGGGACGGCCCTGGAGTCTCTGATCACCCGACGGCCCGACCTCCTGATCTCTGACTTGAGAATGGGGGGAATGGACGGCTTCGGCTTGGTGGAGGCCGTTCGGGCTCTGCCGGAATCCTTGGGTGGACGGACGCCGGCCATCGCTCTGTCGGGAGCGCCGGTGAGCGTGCTGCCCCGGGTGCTGAGCTCGGGATTTCAGGCCTTTCTGCAGAAGCCTCTCAACGAGAACGAGCTGCTCCTGGCGATCCCCGCTCTCGTCGAGCGCCACAGCCTGGCGAGCTGACCACGTTCTCTCTCTTCTCCCGGTGAGAGAGGTGGCTGGGGGACGGGAGAAGGGCCGGGGTGATGAGGGCCTGCGCCGCCACCTCCTCCTTCACCCCGGAGATGAGCTCGCGCAGGGTCTTCTTGGGCGTCGCGGCATCTCGATGTCGATGATCGGCGGTGGCCGGGTCCTGTGGAAGCGCTCTTCCGTCCCGATTTACCCCAAACGGTCTCGCTTTTTCCAGAGATGTCCCCGAATCTCCAGAATTGTCCCCGAATCTCCAGAATTGTCCCCGAATTTCCAGGATTGTCCCCGAATCTCTAAGATTGTCCCCGAATATCCCAAATTGTCCCGGAATCTCCGGAATTGTCCCCGAATTTCCAGGATTGTCCCCGAATATCCCAAATTGTCCCCGAATTCCCCAAACAGCCCCGATTCGGCTTCCACCGGGCCGGTCGGGGGGTGGGGACGTCTGGGCGACCTTCGGTGGCACTTCGCCGGCGAAGCCCCGATAGCCCTCGAAGCTCGGACTCGGACTCCGGGCCCCTATTGGCTCGCACTATGAAGTCTGGCTTCCAGGTTCGAATTTCAGCCCTTGGTCATGCTGAGCGCGATGGAGAAACTTCAGCACCCGCCGCGCCGGTTCCCGCGCCCGCTCCGGCCATCGGCGGCACTCCACAGACGCACGCGGCGGCGCCGGCCGAGGAGGCGAAGTAGAGTTGCGAGGGGCTCCCCGAAATCCCACCGCACCGTGACGTAGAGAAGAATCCGTAACCGCCGGGGGCGTGCTGTTCGCACGCCCCCGGTTCTTGGGTGCTATCTCACTCGCGCGATGGCCGGAGATTGAGGCGCGGGATGTTTCCAATGAACGCTCATGTAATGCCTGAGAGGCGCAAGGGCTTCGGGGGCCAGCACTTGCTCTTCCATAGCATCCAGGTTTTGCTGCCAAACCCCAGCTTATCGGAAAAAGGCAGGTGACTGATGGGCCGGATGCCGCCAATGGACTGCCATGTAGGCTCTAACCTTCCTGATGACGTCCTGCTCAATGGCCTTAAATTGAACTCTCTCCCTTAGAGACTGCCAAACGCCTCTGATTTGGTCGTGGGAGAATGCAGCGAGTTCGGCCTCTCCCAAGGCTCGCCGACATACGGACTCCGCTTTATCGAGATCACCTTCCTTTACGTGCAGATTGAACAGGAACAGCAGATCTAGAAATGCATCCTTATATAGACCAGCTCCCAGGTCAGCGGTAACCACGTCTGCATGAAGTCTCTCCGCCTCTTTCGAGTAACCTGCCGCATGTAGGAGGCGCGCCCCGATGAAGTCCCTCCGTATTCTCAGTCGCCCGGTTTCATGTCGTTCCAGGCAGTGGCCGAACAAGGCTGCCGCTTCAGGAATCTGGTCCAGCTCTATCAAACATTCGACCTCTAGGAGACTAGCTAGATTTGCTAGTCCGGGATCAGCTTTCGGAATCAGCGGCAGAGCTTGTTTAGTCAGCCCAAGTGCTCGGAGGGGATCATGCTCCGATAGGTGATTCGCTGACTGGATCAGCGACCTCGCAACCCCTGGCCAGTCCTCAACTTCCTCGTAGATCTTCCGACAAGAAACTAGCTGGCCCAGAGCCTCTGATAGTTGTCCCTGGTCTGCAAAGATCGCAGCACGCACCTCCAGGCAGTGTGCTCGCAGCCAAACATTTCCGGTGCCCTTTTCTCGAGAGTCATCAGCCCGTTGAATTGCCTTTGTCGCCCTGCCCCACTCGGCAGCCTTTCGCCTCGCATTCGCCAACTCTGCCCACATCTCACTGCTTAGATCGCACCGGAGTTCCTCGCTGTACTGGCTAGGGTCCATACCTTGAATACAGACCGCCGTCAAGGAGCCGAGATTCTCCGCGACCTCGTAGGAACTTTGCTGCTTAAGCTCCTGAATCAGCAGTCGGACGAACGGCCATGACTTGCAAACCCGTGATACTCCGGCTCGCTCCTTCTGGGCCTTGAGCGTGTGACCACGCATAGCCGCTCTCTCAGCGAGTGCCAGAGTTTGGTCAATTGAGGTCTCATGCTCTAACCCAAATATTTCCGCCAGTACCCTCAAAGGCCCCCCCGGGCGCGAAGTTGGGCGCAGAGCCTGCATCTCCGCTCTAATCTCCGCCACAACTTCACGGGCTAGCTTCCTACATGTCTCGCACGCAAAGACATGATCGGAGACGAGAGACGTCTCAGGCTTTCCGGCGGTCCCACTCAGGACCCTCCCCAGAGAAGACTTCGACACGTGCCGCATTTAAGCACCTCCAAGAATTAAGACCTTAGCCACGCAATTAAGTGTAGCTCATGGACGAGCGCTTGTACAGTTGTTGCGGGAGGAAGAGACGGGAACCCGTAGGTCCCCGTCCGGGCGCATTCATCCTAAAGGATCGAGGCCGCCGCCGGCATTTTCTACCGGAGGTGGCGGAGTGGGGGTGGAGTGACCCAGCGGGTCGAGACCGCCCCCAGCTTTCGGCTGGAGGTTGCCCGAGAAAATGAGGTGCGTAAAGTAGACGACTAAGAAGGCGATTCTGAGCATAGCTTCTCCTTTTATGGGTGCCGATATTGATTGAGGCTTCATTGCCTCCCTCTGCGGCCCTTACGGCCGAAGTGTGTGCTTCGAGCGCTCCCAGGACAACCCTGGGAGGAAGGCCCCAACCTGACCCGGGAGAACCTAGCCCTACGTCCGGTCGTTTGGATCGACCCCACCCCCGGTCTCCACGTGAGGCGGCTCCAAGCCGCTCAGGAGACCGTCAGGATCGACCCCGCCGCCGGTCTTGAGGAGACTGAACAGGGACACGAAGGCCGTAAGGAACTGAAGCATAACTTCTCCCTTCTGGGAGCCGGGCCGCGGGGTCTGTATGGCCCCGTTCGGCCTCCCTACGGCCGAAGTGTGTGCTTCGAGTGCGCCCAGGACAACCCTGGGAGGAGGGCCTAGCGGGAAAGGATTTTACTTTGGGCAGGATTTGGCCTCTCCGGCTTTTGGAAACCGTCCCAATCGGTCCATTAATGCTTGGAGCAGCCTTCAAGGCGCGCAGCAGACGTATGCGTAAGACAGCTTGGCCGGCCCTCGGGCCGGCCCCTTTTTCGCCTGGGGAGCCGAGACAGGTCATGGAAGAAGACCATCTGGACTACGAGGCCCTTAACCGATTTCTGAACGGCACCTTCAATCGCGCGGAGAACATGCGGGTCGTCAGACATCTCCTTACCGGCTGTCAGGAGTGCTGCCGGCTGGCCAGGGAGCTCGCCCTGTTGCATCCGGAATTTTCGGAGCCTGAACCTCCATCGCCTGAAGCCGAGGATGCCGGCCTTTCCCCTTCTGTTGCACTCAAGAGGCCTTGCTAGTCCAGTGGGCTCGTACTACGACAACTTCAAGGAGGCCATGATCCACGGTCTGGTGGCCGTTCGTGGTGTGCTTTTAGCTATATCATCCCTGAAACACGAGGAACTAAATATTGCGGCCAGGAATATCAAACGGCAAGCAAGAATCGCAGCACATTACGCCATCGCGTATTTGGGTCAAGGAGGTAAAGCTCCGCAGCCGATGTCGCGGGAGGCAAAAGAGAATGTCATCCGTCTGGTTCTAGCGAGAGTTGACCGGACTCCGAGATCGCTGAAGAGTCTTCCAGGAGGCGCCATCCATGGCTCACCCATCCTTCTCTGTGCCCGCGTAAGAAGCCCGGAACTATTTCAAGCGAAGCTGAGGACGCTCGTCGCCGGCTCGGTTCTCGCTGCACGATCGGCAATCTCCTCTCTTGATTCTGGAGGTCGGCCGCTTCGCGCTCCTAGTTCAAGAGAGATTAGCGCTCTCAGGGCAAAACTGGAGGCGCTGGCAATCGTTTCGCTGGGCGCAATGGTGCCGGAGGGGGAGGCTATCGGGCTGGAGGTGGCAGGTGAGCTAGGCGAGGTCGCCGATGCTGTCGGAAGTATCGTGCGAGGCGCACTCCTTTTCCGGGATTGCATTCGCAAAAACAGGCTGTTCCACGCGACAGGTCAGCGTGCGGCTGAGACAACATCAATTGAAACGACGAAAAGGTGGGCCTAAAATTGGAACTTTACATCATTTCCACGGATGAATTGCCCGAGGAACTGGCTTCGCTTCTCGGAAAAGCTCGGCCCGCGTTCAGGCAGGGAACCCTTTCATGGGGTTGTTAGTTCTACTTTGTCAGACTGCGAGCGCCCGCCCCGCCCGGGCATAAATGCCCGGGCGGGGGCGGGCAATCTGACAAAGTAGAATTAGCCCGCGACCGCGAGGACGGCGTCGGCGAAGGCCTTCGGCGCCTCCTGGGGCAGGTTGTGCCCGATACCTCCCGTGAGGTTCCGGTGCGAATACTTCCCCGAGAATTTCTTGGCATAGGCACTGGGATCGAGATGCGGCGCACCGTTGGCATCCCCCTCGAGGGTGATGGTGGGCACCGTGATGACAGGGCTCGCCGCGAGGCGCTTTTCGAGATCGTCGTACTTCGACTCGCCTTCGGCGAGCCCGAGCCGCCAGCGGTAGTTGTGGATCACGATGCTGACGTGATCCGGATTGGTGAGGGACGCGGCGCTGCGCGCGAACGTGGCCTCGTCGAAGTCCCACTTGGGTGAGGCGAGCTGCCAGATGAGCTTCGCGAAGTCGTCGCGGTACTTCTCGTAGCCCGCTCGGCCGCGCTCGGTGGCGAAGTAGAACTGGTACCACCATTGGAGCTCGGCCTGGGGCGGCAGGGGAATCTTTCCGGCTTCCTGGTTGCCGATCAGATAGCCGCTGACCGCGACGAGTCCCTTGCAGCGCTCGGGCCACAGCGCGGCCACGATGTCGGCCGTGCGCGCTCCCCAGTCGAAGCCCGCCAGGATCGCCGTCTGGATCTTGAGAGCGTCCATGAGCGAGACGGCGTCGAGAGCCAGGGCCGACGGCTGACCGTTCCGGACCGTGTCGTTCGACAGGAAGCGCGTCGTGCCGTGGCCGCGCAGGTGCGGCACGATCACCCGGTAGCCCTTCGCCGCCAGTAGCGGAGCGACGTCGACAAAGCTGTGGATGTCGTAGGGCCAGCCGTGCAGGAGGAGGACCGCGGGACCCTCGGCGGGACCGGCTTCCGCGTATCCCACGTTCAGGACGCCCGCATCGATCTGCTTCAGTGCGCCGAAGGATGTGTTCGCCCCCGGCTTGATTGAGGGATTAATTGAGGGGAACCCTGCCGGCATTTTCTTCTCCGGTTGTGCCAGCGCAGAGCCGATCAGGCCGAGCTCGGCGGCAGCAAGGGTCATGGCCGCGGTGCCCAAAAAACGGCGGCGATCATGATTGATTTCTTGCGACATGTTTCCTCCAATCAGGTCCGCTACTTCAGGAAGCCCCGGACGAGCCGTGCGATCGGATCCGCCGCGGTATCGAGCGCGAAATGGCCCGCATCGAGGACGTGGACTTCGGCCTTCGGCACGTCGCGGCGATAGGCTTCCGGTTCCGAAAGCTCGAAGGACAGGTCATGTTTGCCCCAGAGGACGAGAAGCCGCGGCTGCTTCTCGCGCATCCAGGCCTGCCACTTGGGGTAGGCGTCCACGTTCGTGCGGTAGTCGTAGAAGAGGTCGCTTTGAATGTCGGCCTGGCCGGGTTGGCTGAGAAAGGCGAATTCATCGGTCCAGAGATCCGGATCGTAGCGTTCCACGTTCGGATCGTTCCCGACGTGGCGCGTCCGCGTCGTCGCCAGCGACAGGAGGTTCGTGCGCAGCGCGCTTTCGTTGGCGGCGCGATCGGCCCAGAAGGCCCGCCGCGGCTTCCAGTTCGCTCCCAGGCCTTCGTCGTGCGCCACGGCGTCCTGGACGATGAGAGCCACAATCCGGTCCGGATGGGCCAAGGCCATGCGAAAACCCACCGGACCGCCGTAGTCCTGCATGTACAGCGTGTACCGCGAGAGCCCGAGCGCTTCGGTGAAGTGATTCATGACCTCGGCGTAGTGATCGAACGTGTACGCGAACTTCTTCGGGTCCGGCCAGTCGCTGTGTCCGAAGCCGGGGTAGTCCGGCGCCACCAGGTGATAGCGGTCGGAAAGCCGGGCGAACAGAGGCTCGAACATCCGCGATGAGGAGGGAAGGCCGTGCAGCAGAAGAAGCGTCGGCGCGTCTTTCGGGCCGGCCTCCCGGTAAAAGATGGAGAGCCCATCGATCCCTATCGTGCGATAAACCGTGCGATACATCGTGCGATAGACGGTCGGGGGCTCGATGGGATGCCCTTTTCCCTGGGCGTGGACTGGCCATTGCAAGGATGCGAGCAGGATAGAAACCACCAGAGCGATGCGGGCCATGATCCCTCCTTGTAAGGAGTCGGTCGTCTCGTCAGCGTAGCGACTTGAACGCCGCGCGAAGGTCCGTCACCAGCAGCTCCGGCTGTTCCCACGCCGCGAAATGGCCGCCCTTGTCGTGCTTCTTGTAATAGATGAGCTTGGGATACGCCTTCTCCGTCCAGCTCTGCGGGGCCTGATAGAGCTCGTCTGCGAAGGCGCTCACGGCGGCCGGGATGGGCACGCCTTTCGGGGCAAAGAAGGCAAGCTTGCTTTCCCAGTACAGACGGGCCGCGGAGACAGTGGTGTTCGTCAGCCAGTAGAGAGTGGCGTTGTCGAGGATGTCGTCTTTCGTGAGCCCCTCGGGCTGACCGTCGAAGACGCGCGTCATGAGGGCTAGGCTGGTCCCGTCGTGGTCGAGCATCCAGGCGGCCATCCCGACCGGCGAATCCCCGATTCCATAGATCGTCTGCGGGCGGTTCGACATCTCGATCGCGTAGCCCAGGCCGTGCTTGTAGAAATTCGCGAGCTGATCGTATGCGTGCTTTTCGTCGGCTGAGAGGCCTGAGGGCGCCGGTGCACCGGCAAGAGCTGCCTTGTCGATGTCGGGTGGCACGGCGGCAGGCATGTTGGTGTGGATGCCGATCAGCTCCGGAGCCCCGAGCAGAGACATCTGTTCCGTGACCGCATTTCCCCAATCGCCGCCCTGCGCCACGAATCGTGTGTATCCGAGGCGCTTCATCAGCACTACCCACGCTTTTGCGATGCGGATGGGATCCCAGCCGAGCTCCGTGGGCGCCGCGGAGAATCCGTGCCCTGGCAGCGACGGAATCACGACGTCGAACGCGTCCGAGGCGTTCCCGCCATGAGCCGTGGGATTCGTCAGCGGATCGATGATCTTCAACTGCTCGATGATCGAGCCGGGCCATCCGTGCGTGATGATCATCGGCAGCGCGGTCGGATGTTTCGAACGCACGTGGATGAAGTGAATGTCGACGCCGTCGATCCGGGTGATGAATTGCGGCAGGGCGTTGAGCTTCGCCTCGCACTTGCGCCAGTCGTACTCGCTCCCCCAATAGTGAGCGAGCTTCTGAACCGTCGCGAGCTGCACGCCTTGCGACTGGTCCGTGACAATCTCCCGCTCGGGCCACCGGGTCGCCGCGATGCGGCGTTTCAGGTCGGCGAGCGCCTCGTCCGGAAAGTGAACGTGGAAGGGGCGGATGGCGTCGGCGTCACCCTCGGTCTTCGTTTGTGCCTGCGCTTGAGTCATGGCGATGGTTCCTCCGAGGAAAAGTGCGACGAGTGTCCAACCATGTTTCATGGCTTCTTCTCCTTTCCGGCGGCGCGCCCGTCGCGTCGTCAGATGCGGGGTGGGATACGAGGAGCGGCGCCCCCCGCACATCAAGAATTGGAGTAATTTAGCACTAATTTTGTGAGGGCCTCAGCGCCGCAGGGCGTTGAGGATCACCGCGGCGTCGATCGCCTCCTGGAGGAAGGCCGCCCCACCCGCTCGGCGACGGCGCTCTGAGCGCCGTCGCCATCACCCGCCGCTCGCTACCGCCGGGCGGCCGGGTCCTGAACGGGGTCCGGACCTCTACTGCAACGGATCGCAGGGTCCACAAGAGTACGTAGCGGGGCCGCTGACCACGCAGGCTGGCGCGTAGGTGGTGACGGACGCGTTAGGCGACCACGTGGCGATCTCCTTACCGCTCGCTTCACAGATCGCTACCGCCTGAGCCAGGCATGCGGCTTCATAATTCTGCCAAGCGCAGTAGCAAGGGTTGTCCATGACCGGATAGCAAGTGGTTCCCACGCCGTCCGCGCAGTTGATGGTCCCGGAAGGCGTGCAGCTTTGGGGGACTTGCGCGGCCATGGCCCGACGAGGACTGGAGTACTCAACCGAGCTGATGATCAGAAGGGCGGCAGCAAATACCCAAAGGCGCTGTGTCTTGCACGACTCTTTCATAAAGAATCCTCCTTTTAAATGGTACATAAAGCTGCCACTTCTGTGGCACAACCTGACCGCGAGACCCTGCCCTACGCCGCCGCCTCCTCCTTCACGCCGGAGATGAACTCGCGCAGGGTCTTCTTCGCGTCGCCCAGGACCATCATCGTGTTCGGCTGCACGAAGAGGTCGTTCTCGATCCCCGCGAAGCCGGTGTTGACGCTCCGCTTGAGCACGATCACCACGCGGGCGTCGTCGGTGTTGAACACCGGCATGCCGTAGATCGGGCTTCCCGGGTTGGTCTTCGCCGCCGGGTTGACCACGTCGTTGGCGCCCACCACCAGGGCGACGTCGGTGCGGGCGAACTCGTCGTTGATGTCGTCGAGGTCGTAGAGCTGGTCGTAGGGGACGTTCGCCTCGGCGAGCAGCACGTTCATGTGCCCGGGCATGCGGCCGGCGACAGGGTGGATGGCGTACTTCACCGTGGTGCCGTTCGCCTCCAGCGCCTGCGCCAACTCGCGGACGGCGTGCTGGGCCTGCGACACCGCCATGCCGTAGCCTGGCACGACGATCAGCGACTGGGCCGCGGCGAGCACCCCCACCGCGTCCTCCACAGACGCCAGGTTGTAGTTGGCGGCGGGACCGGTGGCTCCCTCGGCCACCGGCTCTACCTTGCCGAAGGCGCCGAACAGGACGTTGGCGAACGAGCGGTTCATCGCCTTGCTCATCTTCATCGAGAGCAGGAAGCCCGAGGTGCCGTCGAGGGCGCCGGCGATGATCAGCACCGGGTTGCCGAGGGCGAAGCCGGTCGCGGCGGACGCCAAACCGGCGTAGGAGTTGAGCAGCGAGATCACCACCGGCATGTCGGCGCCGCCGATGGGCAGCACCGCGAGCACCCCCACCACCAGACCGAGCGCGCCCATGGCGAAGAAGAGGATGCTGCGGGTGGGGTCGAGCACCAGCAGGACGAGCAGCACCAGGGCGGCGAAGAACATGGTGATGTTCGAGGCGTTCTGCCCCTTCCAGGTCACCGGCGCGCCGGCGATCAGTCCCTGGAGCTTGCCGAAGGCCATCAGGCTGCCGGTGAAGGTGAGGAAGCCGAGGAACACCTCGAGCCCCAGCGCCGCCATGGTGATGCGGTCGATCCCCCCCTCGGTCATATGGTGGTGATACTCCGAGACGCCCACCAGGGCCGCCGCGAGGCCGCCGAAGCAGTGCGAGAGCGCGATCCGCTCCGGCATCTTGGTCATCGGGATCCAGATCGACATCGCGGCGCCGATGGCCGCGCCGATCATCAGGCCGATGGCGATCCACGTGAAGGTCAGGATGTGGGTGAACACCAGCGTGCCCAGAACCGCGACCAGCATGCCGAAAGCCCCGATGAGGTTGCCGCGCCGGGCATGGACCGGCGACGACAGACCCTGCAGGGCCAGGATGAAGCAGACCGAGGCGATGAGGTAAGGCAGCAGGGAGCTCATGGCTTCTCACCCTTGACCGGCCGGCCGGGCGTCTTCTTCTTGAACATCCGCAGCATGCGGTCGGTGATCAGGAAGCCGCCCACCGTGTTGATGGTGGCGCAGATCACCGCGATGAATCCGAGCATGGCGCTGAGCTTGCCGTAGCCGCCGCCGGCGGAGACCAGCGAGCCCACCAGCGAGATGCCGGAAATGGCGTTGGTCCCTGCCATCAGCGGGGTGTGGAGCAGGGGCGGCACCTTCTCGATGACGTAATGGCCGAGGAAGCCCGCCAGCACGAAGATGTAGAGGCCAAAGAGAAGCTCGTTCGACATGGCCCTCCCTTTCGAGGTCTGAAAATCCGGGGAATCCTAGCATGGCGGGTCTCGTCGATTCGATCGGGCGTTGACGCGGTTCATCCGTTGACCGGAGGGCTCGTAGAGACGTTCCCAGCCCGTCCACGACACCCTGTGCAGGCCACGGGGACGGCGGGACGTCTCCACCGGAGGGCATACCGTCGCCGAGGGCAAGGCCTGACCGGAGTCAACCATAGCCTTGCCTCACTGAATCCGCCCTTCCAGTCTGTCTGAGTCTGTTGGCGGCCTTCTCACGGGGAGTGGCGGGATGGAAGGACAATCCCTCCGTCGGAGACGTCCCGCCGTCCCCGTGGACTGCCGAGGGTGTCGTGGACGGGCTGGGAACGTCTCTACAAGCCCTCCGATCAACCGCGACTTCCCCCTCCGGACCCTTGGCGCCCGGAACCAGAGAGCGCTAAACTTCCGGCCGTGCCAAACGACAGCGAGGCGCTGCGGCGGTTGCTGCAGGCCGATACGCGGGCGGAGAGCCGGAGCGGGGCTCCAGTGGGCTCCTTCCTCGTCCCCGGTCTGACGATCGTCCATCATCCAGACTCTGGACGGGTCGGAGAGCGCGTGGCGCTCGCCGGTCTGGCCTCCGGACGGGAGGAGTGCCTGTCGCGGACCGAGCCGGCGTTCTCCACGCCGGGAGCGAGCCTGCTGCGCCCTCTGGCCGAACCCTATCTGAGCCGCCGGCCGATCCGCCTCCTCCCAGGCGCCGAGCCGGGAGGCGTCCTCCTGCGGTGCGGGGAGAGCGGGACGGCCCTGGTGGCCGATGGAGCGGAGGTCGCGGGCGATCTGGAGATCCCGCCGTCGCGCCTGGAGAGCGGGGTGGTGCTGATGCTCGCCGGCCGAGTGGTCCTCCTGCTGTCGCGGCTCGATCCGGTCAGCGTCGCGAGTTCCCCCGACTTCGGTCTCGTCGGCGAGAGCACGCCGGTGGTCGCCCTGCGCCGTGAGATCCTGCGGGTCGCCGGCCTCGACGTTCCGGTGCTCCTGCGTGGCGAGACCGGCACCGGCAAGGAGCTGGTGGCGCGCGCCCTCCACGACGCCGGCCCCCGCAGATCCCGCCCCTACGTCGCCGTCAACATGGCGGCCATCCCGGCGACGCTGGCGGCGGCCGAGCTGTTCGGCGTGGCGCGTGGCGCCTTTACCGGCGCGGATCGCAAGCGGGAGGGCACCTTCCAGCGCGCCGACGGCGGCACGCTGTTCCTCGATGAGATCGGGGAGACGCCGCCGGAGGTTCAGGCCCTCCTCCTGCGCGCCCTGGAGACCGGGGAGATCCAGCCGGTGGGGAGCGACGAGGTCCGCCGCGTCGACGTGCGGCTGGTCGCCGCCACCGACGCCGACCTGGAAGCCGCGGTGGCCTCCGGACGCTTCCGCGCGCCTCTTCTCCACCGGCTCGCCGGCTATCCGATCCGCGTCCCCACGCTGCGCGAGCGCCGCGACGACTTCGGGCGCCTCTTCTATCACTTTCTCCGCCAGGAGCTCTCCGAGCAGGGGCAGAGCGATCGGCTGGCGAACCCTCCCGGGGAACGCCCCTGGATCGCCGCGCCGATGATCGCCCGCCTCGCCGCCTTCGACTGGCCTGGGAACGTGCGGCAGCTTCGCAACGCCGTCCGCCAGATCGCCATCGCCGGCCGCGATTCCGGAGACTCCGGGATGTGGCTCCAGGCCGAGCGCCTGCTCCAGGAGGCCGCGCGAGCCGCGGCGAAGCCGGAAGACGATGCGACCCAAGTGCCCCCCATTATGCGGCCTCCTGTCGCGCCGCCCAGCGAGGTCCGGCGCGCCTACCGCAGCCCCGAGGACGTCACCGACGACGATCTGCTGGCCGCCCTGCGGGCCAACCGCTGGCGCATTCAGCGCGCCGCGGCCCAGCTCGGCATCTCCCGCGGGTCGCTCTACGATAGGATCGAAAAAAGCCACCGAATCCGGAAGGCCGCGGACCTCTCCCGCGAGGAGATCGAGGCCTGCCGGGCTTCGTGCGGAGGCGACCTCGATACCATGGTCGAGGCGCTCGAAGTCTCGAAGCGGGGATTGCAGCGGCGGATGAGTCAACTCGGAATCGACTGACCAGGAGGACGTCATCGGAACGGGTTCGCGGACGATCGGCCCCTACACTCTGGGGGAGCGGCTCGGGTCCGGCGGCATGGGGGAGGTCTATCGGGCCTACGACGAGCGCCTGGACCGCTGGGTGGCGCTCAAGCTCATCCGCTCCGAGCACCTCGGCAAGCCGACCACCCGCGAGCGCTTCCGCCGCGAAGCCCGCGCGGCGGCGGGCCTCTCCCACCCGTCGATCGTCCAGATCCACGACGTGGTCGAGAGCAGCGAGAGCGACGCCATCGTCATGGAGCTCGTCGAGGGCGAGCCCCTGTCGAGCCGGATCGCCCGCGGTCCGCTGCCGATATCCGAAGCCGTCCGCCTCGGCAGGGAGATCGCCGAGGGGCTGGCGGCGGCGCACGCGAAGGGTCTGATCCACCGCGATCTGAAGCCCGAGAACGTGATGATCACCGCTGAGGGGAGGGCCAAGATCCTCGACTTCGGCCTCGCCAAGCGGCTGGAAGGCGAGGCCGCGCTGACCGCCGATCAGCGCGTGCTGGGCACCTTCCGCTCGATGTCGCCCGAGCAGGCGCGAGGGCTTCCGCTCGACCCCCGATCCGATCTCTTCTCCCTCGGGCTCCTGGTCTACGAGATGCTGAGCGGCAGGTCCTCCTTCGACGCCAGCTCGACGCTGGAGACGCTGACACGGATCTGCACCCACCGCCAGGCGCCCTTGCGCGAGGTGAATCCGGCGATCCCGGCGCCGCTCTCCGAGCTGGTCGACCGCCTGCTCGAAAAAGATCCGGCCCGCCGTCCCCAGAGCGCCCGGGAGGTGGCGGCGGCGCTGGCGGCCGCGGGTACCCCTTCCTACGGCGGTCCCACCCTCGTCGACGCCGGCTTGCCGTGGATCGAGTCGCGCTCCCTGGCCTCGAGCTCGCCCGCGCCCCGTGCGTCCTCTCACGGCTACACCGCCGGGCGGCAGGCGGCGCGCTGGGCGATGGTGCTCGCTCTGCTGGCCGTCTTGGCGGCCGCCCTGCTCTGGCAGGCGAAGCGGCCGCCTCCCGCGCCAGTGCGGAAGCCGGAACCCATTCGGGTCGCCGTGCTGAAGCCGGAGATCGGCGCCGCCGCCGGGGAGAATGCCCAACTCCTCGCATCCAGCCTGCGGATCTCCCTCCTGCGGGCCCTGCTGGGCTTCTCGGGAATCTCGCCGGTCGCCGAAGGGGATGGCGTCGCCGGCTCCCCCGTCCAGGTCGCGCGCGCCCTGGCCGTTCAGGAGATCGTCATTTCACGGCTGGACTGCGTCCGGGAGAGCTGTCAGATCGCCGTTCAGCGAGTGCGGGGGAGCGACGGCCGGACCCTCTGGAGCAGCCGCAGCTTCAGCGTCGACGCGGACCGGCCCTACCTGGTGGAGGCGGCGGTCCAGGGGTATCTCGCGGAAGCCTACCCGGGCTTTCCGCGGCGGCCCGGCGCCGCGCCTCTGGAAGTCCGCCCCGCCGATTACACGCAGTACCTGCGCCTGCGGCGGACCTTCGAGGCCAAGCGCGCGGGCGAGACCTTGTCGGCGGAGACGCTCATTTCGCAGCTAGAGGCCCTGCGGGCGAGCTCGCCGCGCTTCGTGGACGCCTACGTCTTCGAGGCCGAGGTGCGCCAGCAGCGCTACAAGACCCGCCAGGACCCGGCGGACCTCGACCGCGCCGCCGATCTCCTCCAGCGAGCCCAGCAGATCGCCCCCGCCGATCCCCGCCCGCTGACCGGCCAGTTCGGAGTCGCGATGCTCCGCGGTCAATGGGACCACGCCGAAGAGGCTCTCGCCGCGCTCGAGCGGCTCCAGCCCGGCGACCCCGGCATTCTGGTCCGCCGCGCCCGGCTGCTCGAGAAGAGGGGAGGAGGAGAGAAAGCCCTGGCGCTGATGCGCGAGGGTGTGAGCCGGTATCCGTCCTGGCGAAATCTGTTCCAGGCCGCCCAGATGGAGTCCTCCCTCGGTCACTTCGCCGCCGCCCGGAGCGATGCCGAGCAGCTCCTCGCCAACTATCCGGACAGCTACGAAGGGCTGACCACGCTGGCGCAGATCGAGCTCCTCCACGGCGATCTCCACCGGGCTGTCGCGCTCTACTCCCGTCTGATCGAGCGCTACCCCCGGCCCGGAGAGATCTCCAATCTGGGCACGGCGCAGATGTATCTCGGCGGCTACCGCGAGGCCGAAGCGAGCTTCCGGAAGGCCCTGGGCCTGGAGCCCGGGAACGTCTTCACCCTTCTCAATCTGGCCGATGCGATGACCCTTCAGGGGAGGCCGGAGGAGGCTGCGGCGGTCTACCGCCAGGTCATTCGCGCCGCCAGCCTGGATGCCACCGACTGGCAGGTCCTCTCGGCGCGGGCCCAGGCTCTGGCGCACCTGAAGGACAGCCCGGGCGCGGTCGAGGCGGTCCAGAAGATGCTCCGCGCCGGCCCCGAGGGGGCGCAGACCGCCTGCGACGCCAGCCTGGTCTACGTCCTGCTGGGCGATCGCAACGCGGCCCTCTACAACGCCCGGCGGGCCCTTCAGCAGGGGATCGAGCCCAGGATGCTCGCGCTCCCCTGGTTCGCTCCCCTGCGTTCGGACCCCGCCTTCGCCGCCGGGTTGCAACCGCGCCCCGGTTCCTAGCCGTCGCCGATCGTGGCGTTGATGACGATGGGGTCGGGGGAGAGGACCGTCAAGGTGTTCCCTGGGCCGTTGGGGAGATCGATGGCAAATTGAAAGCCGGCGAACTGGCCGTTGATAGGTGGCTGGAAAGAGAACTCCAAAGAGTTATCAATCACCGGGCCCACATCGATCCAGCTCGGCTTCACATTCCCATTGCTCCATACGATGGGGGTCTCATGGAACTTCGCTCCCGTGAGAACGACCGTGAATTTGACAGGAAGCACGTTGAGTATGATCTGCTGGCTCGCCAACTCCATGTCAGCCTCGCCGCCTGCCCGTTGGAAAGTGAAGCCGCCATGGGTGGTATTGTAGTCGAGGCTGAACGGATCATCACTTGGAGGCTTGACCAGAAAGAACGACGGAGACGTGATGTTGCTCACGCCGCCGAAGTTGACGTTGAGGCCGAAGATCCAGGGGGCAAAATAATGCGTTGGAGCCGGGACTAGAAAGGAAATCTTCTTGAAATCACTGCTCAGGATGACGGCCGGCGCGCCATTCGCCGGAAGATTCGCCCAGAAGACAGGGACGCTCGCGAACGTCGCTCCGCCGGTCAGCGTCACCGAGATCGTCGTCGGCTCGTCAACCATGAGATAGCGCTTCCCGGTGCTGGAGGTAAATGTGAACTGGGACGCCGGGGGCACCGCGGTTGAGTCGAATCTAACTTCGATGCTCTGAGTTGACGGATCTCCCGCGAGGATCGGGAACTGCTGGACTTTGGCTACCATATAGTTTCCTTTCAAGTTGCGACCGTTGACGAGCCCGTCTCGTTGCGCCACTCGCCGTTCGATTCTGCTGCGGACAGACCTGGTTAAGAGCAATCGATGTGCCATGCGGGTTCGTAGCGCGGATCCCGGGGGGCCGGGACTGTTCTCCTGGAGCCCGCGCGCCTGCCGACGTCGTCGGACATAGCGGCCGACATAGTCCGACACAAGCGGCGGCGGTGGGGGCTCGCGGCTCGCCGCTCTCGAGCAACAAGCTCGTTCTCCTATGCCGCACAGCTCGCATTCGTAACCTTTTCTTACCGCCGCCACGGTTGGCATGGCTGTTGCGATAGGCCGTGAACGATCGGCCGATCAAAACCAGCGATGCACCCAACCATTCTTCGGAAAAGGAGAGCAAAATGACTACCGGACTCGACCACATTCAGGACGGCCAGATTCACGAGAGCGCCTTCAACTTCTTTACCAACAGTATTTCGCTCGGTCCCCTCACGATCACTTACACCGTGGACCTCTCGATTCCGCAGGTGACCTTCACCCTCACTCTCGCGGGGATCAACATCGGCGGCGGCACGATCAACCCGCAGCACCCGTGCGTGACCGTCGGCGGGGGCGCTGCCGGCTTCAAGGCCGAGGCGACGCTGTGCGTCGTTCCGGCCAACAAGCAGGTCACCTACAACGTTCAGGTCTGCGTTCCCTTCCTCGGCTGCAAGACCTATCAGGGAGTGCTCTTTTCCTGGTAAGGCCGCCGCGGTATCTCCGTCAATGACTCATCGATCGCAAAACGAAAGGAAAAAACCATGTCGGTACCAACCAGCCAGTGCAGTGTCTTCGTGCAGATCTGGGTCGATACGACCGCCGTTCAGAACGGTAGCACCCGGGGCGTCTACCTGGTGGACAACCGGTTTTCGTCGGGCAGCTCGTCCGAAGGCACGGCAGTCCTGCAGACGACCTGCACCCAGGATTCTCAGATCTGTTGGGAAGTCTTCACCGTCAACCCCTGCACGAGCGACACCGTGTCGATCCAGTCGATCGGCAACTCGAACGCCTGGGGCTCGAGCGGTCAGCCGGAAGCGGCCCCGGACAATTCGCATGCTTTCACGGGCCAGGCCCAGACCGCCGGAGGAGCGGGATACCAGGTGACGCTCAACGTCCAACTGGGCGCCGGCTCGGGGTTCACCGTCACGGTCTCGCCCTCCATCAACGTAGAGGCGGCGGCGCGCCGCATCGCGAAAGCCGCCTGAGCCTCCACGATCAACGCAGCTAATCGAGGTGACCCATGTTTGAGAACAAGCTCGTCGTCAAGCAGGCCCAACTCTCTTGCCCCCAGACCGCCATCGAGATCGCCGTCGATACCTCGTACGTCATCTCGCAACAAGGCCGGAACCTCGGCGCCGGCGTCTACATGATCGACAACCAGGTGAACAACGGCAGCACCGGCGAAGGACAGATGGAGCTGACGACGGTGTGCAACGTCGGCGACCTGATCGGATTCTCGGTCAATCCGATGAATCCCAACACCAGGGATACAGTGGAGATCACCGGCTTCAACGTTTCCTATGGGAACGTGTTCGGCTCCGCGGGTTCTCCCATGAAGCAGACCCCGAGCTACTGGATCGGGCAGGCCATGAACCAGACCAGTCAGACGTACCAGGTCCAGCTCAAGGTGACGAGCGGCGGCATCCGGCCCGTCTCCTATTTCGTCAACTGGGATCCCCACATCACGGCCCACTGATCCGCCGTCCTCTGATCTCCGCACTGGAGCTCCCGCCGGCCGGGAGGAGGGGAAACCCCTCCTCCCGGTGCCGGCCGGGTTCGGCGCCGCGCACCCCCGGGCCGGGATATAGTTCCCTGGAATTCGGAGCCCCGCGCCAAGCAACTGGCTAAGTCCACCCTCGGTCGGCCGCGACCTGGTCAACCACTGCGTCAACCACGTCCTGGTGCAGAGGGCCGAGCCGCTGGTATAGTTCCTCGTCGGGCCGAGTTTGCCCTGAAGGAGGACGCCATGGCGACTGAACCGGACTTTTTCCTCTACGACCGCATCGGCCGGCTGGCCGCCGTTATCGAAGTCAGTGCCAAGCGGGGGACCTCGAGCGAATGGGCCGCGGAGTTCCGGCGCAACATCCTTGCCCACTTCGAGTCGTTTCGCGGTGCTCCTCTCTTCCTGCTGGTGACCCCAGACAGGCTCTACCTTTGGAAGGACGCGCCGACGGATCTCGACGACGAATCCCCTCCGGTCCCACCTGACTATGAGGTCGACGGCGGGCTTCTGTTCAGCCGTTATCTCGAACGGACCACCCGGAAGCTGGAGAAGGTCAGCCGTTCGACTTTCGAGCTCGTCGTGCTGTCCTGGCTCGGAGACCTCATCCGCCAGACGCCGGATGTCCTCGGCGTCCAGGAGTTGGAGAGCTCTGGCCTTTCCGAAGCGGCAAGGAATGGCAGGATCTTCGACCCGGTCGCCGCGTGAACGTCTTTATCGAGTGCGTTTGCCCTCGCGAATTCCCTGATTGATCTGCTGTCCGCTGGATGCTTCAGAACATCTCCTCGTAGAGATCGGCGCGCGACGGGAGATCTCCGATCAGGCGGTGACCCGAAAGGACAGGAAGATCCCGCAGGGGAGTTTTCTTTTTGACCGTCTCGCGCTGGAAAACGGCGATCATTTCGTGGAGCAGTTGCCCCATGGGTCGATGGGCTGCATCGGCCGCCCGTTGGAAGGCCTCATACTCGGAATCGGCGAGGGTGAGCCGGAGAGTTCGCAGGCCGGTAGGATAGCATCGGGGCCAGGATATAGTTCCTCGGATTCGGAGCTCTCCACCATGACGACGTCCACCCCCAAGTCCGCCTACGCCGCCGCCGGCGTCGACATCGACGCGCAGGAGAAGGGGCTCGCCCGCGTCAAGCAACTGGCGAAGTCCACATTCACCCCCGGGGTCCTCACCGAGATCGGCAGCTTCGGCGGCCTGTTCCGGCCGGAGCTGGCCGGGATGACCGAGCCGGTCCTCGTCGCCTCGGCCGACGGGGTGGGGACCAAGCTGGTGGTGGCGAAGATGGCGGGAGACTACTCCTCGGTCGGCCGCGACCTGGTCAACCACTGCGTCAACGACATCCTGGTGCAGGGGGCCGAGCCGCTCTTCTTCATGGACTACCTGGGAGCCGGCGTCCTGGAGCCCGACAAGATGGTCGAGCTGGTCTCCGGCGTCGCCGACGGCTGCCGGGAGAACGGCTGCGCGCTGCTCGGCGGCGAGACGGCCGAGATGCCCGGCTTCTACCAGCCGGGGGACTACGAGCTCGTCGGCTTCATCGTCGGCCTCGTCGACCGGCCGAAGGTGCTCGACGGCTCCAAGGTCAAGGCCGGCGACGTCCTCGTCGGCCTGCCGTCCTCGGGTCTCCACACCAACGGCTACTCGCTCGCCCGCAAGATCGTGTTCGAGAAAGCCGGTCTCGGGATCGCCGACAAGGCGCCCTGGGACCGCAAGCGGACCATCGGGGCGTCGCTGCTCGAACCCCATCTCTCCTATCTGAAGGCGATCCGGCCGATCCTCGGCGAGCGTGCCCTGCACGGCATGGCCCACATCACCGGCGGCGGCATCACCGACAACCTGCCGCGCGTGCTCCCCGCCGGGACCCACGCGCTGATCCGCATGGGAAGCTGGCCGATCCCCGAGCTCTTCCACTTCCTCCAGGAGACCGGCGAGGTGGAGGACGAGGAGATGCTCCGCGTCTTCAACATGGGAGTCGGCATGATCCTGGCGGTCGATCCCACCGGGCTCGCCGAGATCCTGGGCCTCCTCCGCTCGGTCGGGCAGAAGAGCTGGATCCTCGGCACCGTGCAGCCGGGAGGTGCGGGAGTCGCCTACGATCTAGGACCTGAATCCCTCGAGATCCCCTCGGCCTGAAGGGAATCCAAAATCCAAAATCCAAAATCCAAAATCGCCAGAATCGCCGTCCTCCTCTCCGGCCGCGGCAGCAACTTCCTGGCGATCCAGGCGGCGATCGCGCGCGGCGAGGTCCCGGCCGAGATCGTCGTCGTGGTCAGCAACATCGCCGGCGCGGAGGGCTTGGCGAAAGCGCGCGAGCTGGGCCTGCCGGCGGTGGCGATTCCGCATCAGGGAGAGCCCAGCCGGCGGGCGCACGAGGAGAAGGTGATCGCGGCGCTGCGCCAGTCCGGCGCCGAGTGGGTCTGCCTCGCCGGCTACATGCGCCTGCTCTCGCCGGACCTCGTCGGCGCCTTCCGGCAGCGGATCCTCAACATCCATCCCAGCCTGCTCCCCGCGTTCCCCGGGCTGGACGCGCAGGAGCAGGCGCTCGCTCACGGCGTCAAGGTCGCCGGCTGCACCGTCCATCTGGTGGACGAGGGGCTCGACAGCGGCCCGATCGTGGTGCAGCGCGCCGTGCCCGTGCTCGACGGCGACACCGCGGCGGCGCTGTCGGCGCGCATCCTCGAGGCCGAGCACCTCGCCTACCCCGAGGCTCTGCGGCGGCTGCTGACCGAGCCCTGGGCGGTCGAGGGGCGGCGGCTCACCTTCAGCGCCGGCGCAGCGTGAGGGTGCCGGAGCTCACCGGCTTGTTCGTCGTGCAGTCCACCACCTGAAACGTGCCGTCGATCGTCGAGGCGGTCACCGTCGTCACGGCGCTCCAGGGGCAGTTGGAGGCCGGAGTGGTGGTGACCAGGGCCAGCGCCAGAAGGTTGTCGACGGTCACTCCCGAGACCTGCCCGGTGCTGCTCCCTCCCGGGCAATCCACCCACCACTGCCCCTGATAGATGGGGCTGAGCTGCATCTCCAGCGTGCAGGTGCCGTTGAGATGGATCGCCGAGTGCACCCCGGTGATGGTGCCGGCCCAGTTGCCGCGCGTGGCCGGGGTCGGTTCCGAGGGGGTGCTGCTGCTCCCGTTGCACCCCACCCCTCCCAGCATCCCCAGCGCCAGACAGACCAGGGCGCCCTTGTAAGCCAGTTTCCGCATCCTCGAGACTCCTTTCCTCCGGTGTGGAGGAGGATCTTAGCTGAAGGCTTTGACAAACGGCGGGCACCCTGGCATACTCCCCTTCCGCGAGAGAGTGGTGCGGCGGCCTTTGACAGAGTAGTGACACCTCGATCCCCGAGGTCCTGTTCCTGGAGACATCCCGGGAATACGGTCCGCGGGCGACCGGTTGAGCTCCCTGCGAACGACGAAGCGTGGCGGGACGGCGAATCAGGGGTTGACACCCGCGCCGGCCTGCCCTACACTTCGCCTCCCCTCGGAAACGGGGGGGACGCGAAGGCGGCGAGAGCCGCGATCTCGGCGTCGGTTCTTTGAAAACTAGATAGAGAGAAATGAGTGAAGTCAGCGGCCCTACTTCCGGGCTCGCTCATCTTGGCGGTGTCTTTCGGGGCATGGTTGAGTTGGGCTGAGTTGGGAGTAGATTTCGAATAAAGAGCCTGTCGGGCTGTAGCGGCTTGGGCAGGCGCAGGATTTAAACTGGAGAGTTTGATCCTGGCTCAGAATGAACGCTGGCGGCGTGCTTAACACATGCAAGTCGTGCGCGAAGGAGGCTTCGGTCTCTGGAGAGCGGCGAACGGGTGAGTAACACGTGGGTAATCTACCTGGGAGCGGGGGATAACCTGGGGAAACTCGGGCTAATACCGCGTACGTTGATGGGGTTATGACCTTGTCAAGAAAGCTGGCCTCTGCTTGCAAGCTAGCGCTCCTGGAGGAGCCCGCGGCTGATTAGCTAGTTGGTGAGGTAATGGCTCACCAAGGCATCGATCAGTAGCCGGCCTGAGAGGGTGATCGGCCACACTGGGACTGAGACACGGCCCAGACTCCTACGGGAGGCAGCAGTGGGGAATATTGGACAATGGGCGCAAGCCTGATCCAGCAACGCCGCGTGGAGGATGAAGGTCTTCGGATCGTAAACTCCTGTCAGGTGGGACGAAGGCTCGTGGGCAAATAGTTTACGAGTTTGACGGTACCACCAGAGGAAGCCCCGGCTAACTCCGTGCCAGCAGCCGCGGTAATACGGAGGGGGCGAGCGTTATTCGGAATTATTGGGCGTAAAGGGCGCGTAGGCGGCCCTGTAAGTCAAAGGTGAAATCCCTCGGCTCAACTGAGGAACTGCCTTTGAAACTGCAGGGCTTGAGGCCGGGAGGGGGTAGCGGAATTCCCAATGTAGCGGTGAAATGCGTAGATATTGGGAGGAACACCAGTGGCGAAGGCGGCTACCTGGACCGGTTCTGACGCTGAGGCGCGAAAGCGTGGGTAGCAAACAGGATTAGATACCCTGGTAGTCCACGCTGTAAACGATGGGTGCTCGGTGTCGCGGGTATCGACCCCTGCGGTGCCTTAGCTAACGCGTTAAGCACCCCGCCTGGGGAGTACGGTCGCAAGGCTGAAACTCAAAGGAATTGACGGGGGCCCGCACAAGCGGTGGAGCATGTGGTTTAATTCGATGCAACGCGAAGAACCTTACCTGGGCTTGAACTGTGGTGGACCGGTCTTGAAAGAGGTCTTCCCCTTCGGGGGCCGCCATAGAGGTGCTGCATGGCTGTCGTCAGC
>OY970373.1:4657500-4672500 GCA_963718645.1 uncultured Acidobacteriota bacterium | reverse complement strand
CTCGCAGAGACAGGTGCTTCGTTGATAAAAGCCAATATGCGCAACAATTCGACGTTGCCGGGGTCGTTGTTGTGGTTTGTCTGATTCATGGCTTGTTTTCCTCAAAATCCGTAGTCTGATCGGATCTGCTGTAGGTCCAAGCGCAGCCGTTGTCGCGCTCTGTGGATGCGATTTTTTACAACTGCGATCGATACTCCGAGCTCTTGTGCAATTGCCTGGTAATTCTTCTCATCCAAGAACATCATCAACGCCTGCCTGTATTGTTGGGGCAAGTCGGCGACCGATTGCTCGACGGCTCGTAGTAGCTCTTGCTGCACCAAATATTGTTCAGGGTTGCCATAGACTGAAACGTCCGGTGCCTTCGATATCTCTAGCTCGCTTTCAGAGGAGAAAAGGAGTTGATCTTTTTTCCTGTCCTTCCAGAATTTGTTCGCGAAAGTCTTGCAGTGACGGAGGAGGCAGAATCTGAGGTATGTCTTCAGGTTTCCCTGCGCCGGGTTGTAGCGAGTCAATAAGAGCTCGAGGCGATTGCCTAGAAATAGGTTGAAAATGTCAACGGCATGCTGTGTCGGAATACCGGGCCATTTTTTGCGGAAAAAGCTTTCTGCGCAAAGTGCAAGGTCGAAGGGGTCTAGGATAAGGAGCCAATCAAGGACGGCGTTTCTTTCGGTCGGATCCCATTGCCTACCGGGTGTGGCGAGAATGGTTTCAATGTAAGTTCCGGGTCGTGCCGATTCTTGGATCATGGTATTCACCTGATCACGGGACTGCCACTCTTTTTGATGTCTATGTCAGCGTCAATGGAGGTCCCTTTACCCGCCTGTGAAAGGGCTCCAAGCAAAGCCGCCAGAACGGTTTTGAGGCCGTCGGAAGCTGCTAGCCCGATATGAATGCCCAGAGCAGGGACGGCCGAAAGGAGGAGTAAGACGGCGAAAAGCACAACCAACACTAGGTACACTCGGGTGACCCAAGGCAAGCTCGATAAGCCAAGTTTCGCGAAGAGGTCGTTTTCTGGCTTCATTTTGGTCGCCCCTTATTGCCGGGAGAGCAGTCTTGTTTCCCTTACCTGCATCTATCCTCATAGACCAGAGAAAGTTTCACTAGAGCACTGGGGTTTGGGAACTTGCGACCGAGGCATTTAGGACCACCGGGGCCTAGGCTTCATCGCCTGGAGGGGGCTCAAGGGGGGCTCAAGAGACGGTTCCGGCGGCAATGTCTCAACTAGGGCGATTGGCGGCCGCTTCTGTCCGTAGAGGAGCTATCATTGCGGGCCTCCCGCCAGCTCCCGCAGCCTTTCCAGCCACGCCGCCATCCCCGCGCCCGTACGGGCCGACGTCTCCAGCACCTCCAGCCCTGGCCGCACCGCCCGCAGGTTCCGCAGCGCCTGGTCGCGGTCGAACTCCACGGCTTCGGCGAGGTCGATCTTGGTGATCAGGGCGAGGTCGGCGCCGTTGAAGATGGTGGGGTATTTGAGCGGCTTGTCCTCCCCCTCGGTCACCGCGAGGAGGACGAGGCGGAGGTCCTCGCCGAGGTCGTAGCTCGCCGGGCAGACCAGGTTGCCGACGTTCTCGACGAACAGGATGTCCAGCGAGCCGAGATCCCAGCCGGTCAGCGCGCCGTTCACCATCTCGGCGTCCAGGTGGCAGACGGTGCCGGTGGTGATCTGCCGCACGCGGGCCCCCGAGCGGCCGAGGCGCTGGGCGTCGTTGTCGGTCGCCAAATCGCCGACCAGCGCGGCGACCCGGCACTGCGAGTTGAGCTCGGTCAGGGTGCGCTCGAGGAGAGCCGTCTTGCCGGCTCCCGGGCTGGACACCAGGTTCACCACGTAGACCCCGGCGGCGCGGAAGCGCTCGCGGAGCTCGCGGGCGAGGAGGTCGTTCTTCTTGAGGACGCCCTGGCGGACCTCAACGATCCGGGGTTGCATGGTCAGTCACCTCCATCGCGGTCAGCTCGAGCTCCCGGCCCCGGACGACGTCGGGGGTTGGTGTATTACATACCGGGCATTGAAAGTTTTGCAGGCTCGGCAGCTCCCGCTCCGTGTCGCAGGCCGGGCAGAAAACCACCACCGCGACCTCCTCGATCTCCAGGCGGGCGCCCTCGATCGGCGTCCCCTCGGCGGCCAGCTCGAAGGAGAAGAGCAGCGCTTCCCGCACGACTCCGGAGAGAGGGCCGAGCTTCAGGCGGAGCGCTTCGACCCGCACCCCGCCCAGCCGCTGCGCTTCTTCGGTGGCCACCTCGATCAGGCTGACGGCGATGGAGAGCTCGTGCATGGTGCTTGCATAATTCCCGGCCTGGAGATCAAGCCCGCGGAAACCGCAGCATACACGACCCCTCGCTTACGATCTCGCTTAAGTTGACAGCGCCCGTCAGCGGGGTATATGACGGGTCTCGATGAGGCGGTAGTAGTGCCGCGACGCGGTGCTCGGCGTTCTTTAACTCTCCAGAAGGAGGTTCAACCATGGCGTCGGCAGCGAAACCTTCACCGGAAGCTGAAACGGTGGTTCACATCCTCTGGATCAATGCGGGCCTGAGCTGTGACGGTGACTCCGTGGCTCTCACCGCCGCCACCCAGCCGAGCATCGAGGAGATCGCGATGGGTGCCCTCCCCGGGCTGCCCAAGATCGCGGTCCACTGGCCCCTCATCGACTTCGAGTGCGGACCTGTGGGCGGCGCCGACGACTTCATCGAATGGTTCCACAAAGCGGACCGCGGCGAGATCGAGCCGTTCGTGCTGGTCATCGAGGGCTCGATCCCCAACGAATCCATCAAGAAGGAAGGCTACTGGTGCGGCTTCGGCAACAACCCGGCGACGGGGCAGCCGATGACCACCAGCGAGTGGATCGACCGCCTGGCGCCGAAGGCGCTGGTGGTGCTGGCGGTGGGCACCTGCGCCACCTACGGCGGCATCCACGCGATGGCCGGCAATCCCACCGGCGCCATGGGCGTTCCCGACTATCTGGGCTGGGACTGGAAGTCGAAGGCCGGCATCCCGATCGTCTGCGTGCCCGGCTGCCCGATCCAGCCCGACAACCTCTCCGAGACCATCCTCTATCTGCTCTATCAGGCGACCGGCCAGGCGCCGATGATCCCGCTCGACGCCGAGCTGCGGCCGAAGTGGCTCTTCGGGCACACCGTGCATGAGGGGTGCGACCGCGCCGGCTACTACGAGCAGGGCGACTTCGCCCATGAATATGGCTCGCCCAAGTGCATCGTCAAGCTCGGCTGCTGGGGTCCGGTGGTCAAGTGCAACGTGCCCAAGCGCGGGTGGATCAACGGCGTCGGCGGCTGCCCCAACGTCGGCGGCATCTGCATCGGCTGCACGATGCCGGGCTTCCCGGACAAGTTCATGCCGTTCATGGACGAGCCGCCGGGAGCCACCGTCTCGACGGCCGCGAGCGGCATCTACGGCAGTCTCATCCGCGGGCTGCGCGGGATCACCGCCCGGACCGTCGACAAGGAGCCGAAGTGGCGCCACCGCGGCAAGGAGCTGACCACGGGGTACCAGAAGAACTGGTGAGCCGGTCGCGAGACAAACCGCCAGGCATTTACTGATCGAGGAGACCAACATGGCAAGCGACGAGCACGACAGCGTCACCAAGAAGGGCCAGCCCGGCCATCCCGAGAACGTCGGCAAGAGCACGACCGGGAAGGGCGAGGACGTGTTGAAGAAGGCCGGCCAGGAGGCGGGGCGCTACGATGTCGAAGACCAGGCAACCGGCCGTCCGGTCGGCAAGTCGACACTCAGGGACCAGACCGGGGTCGATCCCAAAGAACCCAAGAGCTGAGAGCCCAGACCCAGACCATACGCTACGCGAAAAGGGGGGTACGAGATGGCGACCTCGACCGCGACCGCGACACCACAGACCAAGTCGAACCTCGTCGAGATGCACTGGGACCCGATCACGAGGATCGTCGGCAGTCTGGGGATCTACACCAAGATCGACTTCGAGCAGCGCAGAGTGGCGGAGTGCCACAGCACGTCGTCGATCTTCCGGGGCTACAGCATCTTCATGAAGGGCAAGGATCCGCGCGACGCCCACTTCATCACCAGCCGGATCTGCGGCATCTGCGGCGACAACCACGCCACCTGCTCCTGTTACGCGCAGAACATGGCCTACGGCGTGCGGCCCCCCGCCCTGGGGGAGTGGATCGTCAACCTCGGCGAGGCCGCCGAGTACATGTTCGATCACAACATCTTCCAGGAGAACCTGGTCGGCGTCGACTTCTGCGAGAAGATGGTGCGCGAGACCAACCCGGGCGTGTGGGAGAAGGCCGCGAATACTCCGGCGCCGCACGCCGGCGACCATGGCTACCGCACGATCGGCGACATCATGAAGTCGCTCAACCCGTTCGAGGGGGAGTTCTACCGCGAGGCTCTGCAGATGAGCCGCATGACGCGGGAGATGTTCTGTCTGATGGAAGGGCGGCACGTCCACCCCTCCACCCTCTATCCGGGGGGCGTCGGCACGGTGGCGACGATCCAGCTATTCACCGACTACCTGAGCCGGCTGATGCGCTACGTCGAGTTCATGAAGCGGGTCCTGCCGATGCACGACGACCTCTTCGACTTCTTCTATGAGGCGATGCCCGGCTACGAGATGGTGGGGAACCGGCGCATCCTGCTCGGCTGCTGGGGGAGCTTCCAGGACCCGGCGGTCTGCAACTTCGAGTACAAGGACATGACCAAGTGGGGGCGCGCGATGTACGTGACCCCCGGCGTCGTGGTCGACGGCAAGCTGGTCACCACCGACCTGGTGGAGATCAACCTCGGCATCCGCATCCTCCTCGGCAGCTCCTTCTACGACGACTGGAAGGGCAAGGAGGTGTTCGTCAAGAACGATCCCCTGGGCAATCCGGTGGACGAGCGCCATCCCTGGAACCAGCACACCCTGCCCAAGCCGCAGAAGCGGAACTTCGACGAGAAGTATAGCTGGGTGATGTCGCCGCGCTGGTTCGACGGCAAGGACTACCTCGCCCTCGACACCGGCGGCGGTCCGCTGGCCCGCCTCTGGGCGACGGCCCTCGCCGGCATCGTCGACATCGGCTTCATCAAGGCGACCGGCAGCAGCGTGCAGATCAACCTGCCGAAGACCGCGACCAAGCCGCCGGTGAGCTTCGAGTGGAAAGTCCCGAAGTGGAGCAATACCATCGAGCGCAACCGGGCACGCACCTACTTCCAGGCCTACGCCGCCGGCTGCGCCCTGCACTTCATGGAGCAGGCGCTGAAGGAGGTGCGGGCCGGCCACACCAAGACCTGGGAGCGGTTCGACGTCCCCAAGGACGCCATCGGCTGCGGCTTCACCGAGGCGGTGCGCGGCGTGCTCTCCCACCACATGGTGATCCGCGACGGCAAGATCGCCAACTATCACCCCTACCCGCCGACCCCGTGGAACGCCAACCCGCGCGACGTCTACGGCACGCCGGGCCCCTACGAGGACGCGGTCCAGGGGTGCCCGATCTTCGAGGAGAACCCGCGGGACAAATTCAAGGGGATCGACATCATGCGGACCGTCCGCAGCTTCGACCCCTGCCTGCCCTGCGGCGTTCATATGTACCTGGGCGACGGTCAGGTCCTGGAGGAGCGCCACTCGCCGATCCTGGCGCCGCCCCCCCACATCTGAATGCGCTCGAGTCCCGCCCCGGAGCCGGAGCTCCGGGGCGGTCCGTAGGACTTCGACTTGGGGGGAGACGCGTGCCGGCAACCAATGCAACCCGTGCGGTCGGCGACCGCATCGAACAGTTGATCGCGGAGCTGCGGGCGATCAACGAGCCGCGCGCCCGGGAGACCGCCGAGGAGCTGGTGCGCTCGCTCCTCGAGCTCTACGGCGACGGCATCGCCCGCATGATGGAGATCGTCGATGAGAGCCCTCTCGGCGGCGAGCTGTTCGTCCGCTTTGCGGCGGACGACCTGGTCGCCAGCATTCTGCTCCTTCATGGCCTCCACCCGGAGAGCGCCGAGGAACGGATCGTGCGGGCGCTCGACGGCGTCCGCCCCTATCTCGCCTCGCACGGCGGCGACGTCCGGTTGCTGGGGATCGCTGACGACGTCGTCCACCTGCGTCTCGAAGGGAGCTGCCACGGCTGCCCGTCGTCGACGATCACGATGAAGCTGGCGATCGAGAAGGCGATCGAGGAGGCCGCTCCGGAGATCGTCCGCATCGAGGTCGAAGGCGTGGCCGAGCCCGGCGCGACGTCCCTGGCGGCGGCGAGCGGGCAGGGCGGAGATTCCCTGGTGCAGATCGGCCTGCGCTGCCCGACCGAGATCGAGAGAACCCTCATCGGAGACGGCCTTGGGTGACCGCCTTGAGTGACGGCGAAGGAAGCGCGCGCTTCATCAGCCAACTGCGGGGCATTCTCGGGTCACGGCCGCCCGCTGCCGACGAGGAGCGGTGCGATTTCTGCGCGCAGGTCCTGCCGCCCCAGCACTCGCACGTCGTCCATATCGAGAAGCGGAACCTGCGCTGCGCCTGCCGTCCCTGCTACCTCCTGTTCAGCGCGGGGGGGGCCGCTGGCGGCAAGTACAAGGCGGTGCCGGAGCGCTACCTCGACCTCGGCGACCGCGTCCTCAGCCCGTCCCAGTGGGATCGCCTGCAGGTCCCGGTCGACCTCGCCTTCTTCTTCTACAACGGCGTCATCGGCCACACCGTCGCCTTCTACCCGAGCCCGGCGGGAGCCACCGAATCGCTGCTCTCGCTGGAGATCTGGGAGGAGATCGTGCGGGCGAACCCGCGGATCGCGGGACTGGAGCCGGACGTCGAGGCGCTCCTGGTCTCGCGGCGGGAGCAGGCCTTCTCCTGCTACATCGTGCCGATCGACGTCTGCTACGAGCTGGTGGGGATCGTGCGCCGCCACTGGCGCGGGTTCCAGGGCGGCGCGGAGGCGTGGCAGGCCATCGAGGCCTTCTTCGCCAGCTTGAGCGCGCGCTGCGAGCCGCCGCGCAGCGAGGCGGCCGGATGATCGACCTCGGCTTCGCCGTGCTGGACGCCCGCGCCGAGCCGTACGCGGCGGTGCCCACCCTGGTCTTCCGGCTGCGGATCACCGAGAGCGCCGGCGAGCGGATCCACGCCATGGCGCTGCGCTGCCAGATCCAGATCCATCCGCGCCAGCGCCACTACGAGGCGGCCGAGCAGGAGCGCCTGTTTGAGCTCTTCGGCGCGCCGCCACGCTGGGGCGAGACGCTGCAGACCCTTCTCTGGACCCACGCCTCGCTGATGGTCCAGGGGTTCGCGGGAACCAAGGACGTCGACCTGCCGGTGGCCTGCACCTACGATTTCGACCTCACCGCGGCCAAGTACTTCCACGCCCTCGACGACGGCGAGATCCCTCTGCTCCTGCAGTTCAGCGGCACCGTCTTCACCCGCGGCGAGACCGGCTTCAGCGTCGAGCCGGTGCCCTGGGAGAAGGAGGCGCCCTACCGTCTGCCGGTGCGCGTCTGGCGGCAGCTCATGGACCAGTACTTCCCGGGCCAGGCCTGGATCCGCCTGCGGCGGGAGAGCTTCGACGCGCTCCACGACTTCAAGGGGCGGCGGGCGCTGGCCACCTGGGACGACGCCGTCGAGACCCTGATCCACGAGGCGAAGCGGGGGGACCCGTCGTGAGCTTCGAGCTGGCCCAGAAGGTCGCCGACGCCGTGCTCTACGAGGGGTACGTGCTCTATCCCTACCGGGCCTCGGCGGGGAAAAACCGTATCCGCTGGCAGTTCGGCTGCGTGGTGCCCGCCGGCTACAGCGAGCTGGGAGGAAGCGAGCCGTCGGCGATGCAGACCGAATGTCTGATCGAGCCGGCGGCCTCTCTGCCCGACATCCATCTCGACCTGCGCGTCCGCTTCCTCCAGGTCCAGGCGCGGACCATCGAGGAGCCTGCGGGCACGGGATTCCGTCCGGTCGAGACCCTCGAGGTCGGCGACCGCATGCTCGTCACCTGGGAGGAGGGGGTCGAGCGCCGCTTCGACGCCCGGGCGATCCCGCTGGACGAGCTGCTGGCCGGCGAGCGGCGGATCCTCATCGAGCTGCCGGCGGGACGGGAGAGCGAGGAGGTGCGCGGCGAGGGGGATCGGATCGTGGCCCGGATCGTCCGCGAGCGCTGGCCCATTTCGGGGGTGGTGCGCGTCGCCGCCGAGCCGCGGGGCGACCTGATCAAATTGCGGGTGCGCATCGAGAACCTCGACGGCTGGCGGGAGAGCGCCGATCGCGAGCAAGCTCTCCGCCGGTCGATGATCGGCGCTCATACGCTGCTCGCCGTGCGCGGCGGCGCGTTCGTGTCGCTCCTCGATCCGCCGGCGGACGCGGCGGACGCCGTCGCGGCCTGCGCCAACCTCCATACCTGGCCGGTACTGATCGGTCCGGAGGACTCGCGCGACGTGGTGCTATCGTCACCGATCATCCTCTACGACCATCCGGCGGTGGCGGCGGAGAGCGAGGGGGATTTCTGCGACGCCACCGAGATCGACGAGATCCTGACCCTGCGCGTGATGACCCTGACCGAGGACGAGAAGCGCGAGGCGCGGGGAACCGACGAGCGGTCGCGGCAGATCATCGAGCGCTCCGACGCCAGCTCGCCCGAGCTGTTCGAGCGCCTGCACGGCGCCGTCCGTTCTCTTTCGGCACCGGATTCGGCGCGGACCGTGGAGACGCTCGCCGAGCTGGCCGAGTGGGAGACGTTCCTCAATCCGCCCGGCGTGGTATCCCCCGAGGAGGCCGAGATCGAGGTGGGCGGCGTGCGGCTGTCCCGGGGCTCGCGCGTCACGCTGCGTCCCACCCGGCGCGCCGACTCCATGGACCTGTTCCTCGCCGGCCGCGTGGCAACGGTCGAGGGGGTCTATCGCGACGTCGAGGACGTGGCCTGGGTGGCGGTGAGCCTCGAAGGGGACCCGGCAAGCGACCTGCATAGCTCGCATGGGCGGTTTTTCTACTTCTACCCGGACGAGGTCGAGCCACTGGACGCCGACGCCGGGGAACCCTCGGATTTGGAAAGGAGACAATATGCGACGTCTGATCCTGGGCGTGCTGGCGTTGCTGGCGGCGGTGATCGTCATCCAGAACGCGCCGGACCTGGTCCGCTACCTGAAGATCTCGCGGATGTAGCGCCGCGCTCCGCCGGAACGCTGATCGCCTGCGTCGGCAACATCTTCCTCGGCGACGACGGCTTCGGCGTCGAGGTGGCGCGGCGGCTGGCCACGCGGGAGCTCCCGGAGGGGGTGCGGGCCGTCGACTACGGCATCCGCGGAGTCCATCTCGCCTACGAGCTGGCGGACAAGAGCTATGAGACGGTGATCCTGGTCGACGCCACGCCTCGGGGAGGAGCGCCGGGGACAGTCTATCTGATCGAGCCCGACCTCGATCGGCTCGGCGAAGCGGGCCCGGGCGCGGCCGACGCCCACGGCATGGACCCCCAGACGGTCTTCACCCTGCTCAGGACCCTGGGCGGGAAGCCGGGGCGCGTGCTGATCGTAGGCTGCGAGCCGGCTTCGACCGAGGACGAGATCGCCTTGAGCGAGCCCGTCGCGGCGGCCGTGGACGAGGCGGTGAAGCTGATCTTCGAGCTTGTCGAGCGAGGCGATTCGGCCCTGCTCGAAGAGGCCGAGCACGCAACCAAGGAGGAGAGGCTATGAGCTGGTGGCAATGGGTGCTGATCGTCCTGGCCCTGGGAATCCTGGGAGTGATCGGAATGGAGATTCCCGACCTGCTGCGCTACCTCAGGATCAAACGGATGTGATGTAGGGAGGTGGACCATGTGTCTCGCAATTCCCGGTAAGCTCGTCGATCTTCCCGCCGAGCGTCCGCAGTTCGCGATCGTCGAGGTCGCGGGGGTGCGGCGCCAGGTCAACATCGATCTGCTGAGCGACGAGCCCCTGCAGTCCGGGGACTGGGTGCTCATCCACGTCGGCTTCGCGATGAGCAGGATCAGCGAGGAGGGGGCGGCCGAGCAGAATCGCCTGCTGGCCATGCTCGGAGAGGACGCGGCGGCGATGGAGGAGATCGAGGGGTACGACTTCGGGCCCAGGCCGGAAAGGTGGGCGTCATGAAATACGTCGACGAGTACCGCGATCCGCGCCTGATCCGGCAGGTGGCCGGCGAGATCCGCCGCTTGGCGGACCCGGACCGCCACTACCGGATCATGGAGGTCTGCGGCGGTCACACTCACGCCATCTACCGCTTCGGCCTCGCCGACGTCCTGCCCGAGAACATCGAGCTGATCCACGGCCCCGGCTGTCCGGTCTGCGTGCTGCCGATGGGGCGCACCGACGACGGCCTGTCGGTGGCGCAGGACCACGGCGCGATCTTCACCGCTTTCGGCGACGTCATGCGGGTGCCGGGCACTCACGGCAGCCCCCTGGAGCACAAGGCGCGGGGGACCGCGATCCGCATGGTCTACTCGCCGCTCGACGCCCTCAAGCTCGCCCGCGCCAACCCCGACCGCCACGTGATGTTCTTCGCCATCGGCTTCGAGACCACCGCGCCGTCGACTGCCCTGACGCTCCTGCAGGCCAGGACGGAGGGGACGCCCAACTTCTCGGTGCTCTCCAACCACGTCACCATCATCCCGGCGATCCGGGCCATCCTCGAATCGCCGGACATGCGGCTCGACGGCTTCGTCGGTCCCGGCCACGTCTCCACCGTCATCGGCTGCCGACCCTACGAGTTCATCGCGAAGAACTACGGCAAGCCGGTCGTGGTCTCGGGCTTCGAGCCGCTGGACATCCTGCAGTCGATCCTGATGATTCTGCGCCAGCTCCGGGAAGGGCGGTCCGAGGTCGAGAACCAGTACGCGCGCGTCGTCCCCTGGGAGGGCAACCTCGCCGCGCTCAAGGTGCTGGCCGAGGTCTTCGAGCTGCGCCCCTACTTCGAGTGGCGGGGTCTCGGCTTCATCTCGCAGTCGGCCCTGAAGATCAGGGACACCTTCGCCACCTGGGACACCGAGCAGCGGTTCGCCCTGCCAGGCATCCGCGTGACCGATCCGAAGGCCGCGCAGTGCGGCGAGGTGCTCAAGGGAGTGCTCAAGCCCCACCAGTGCAAGCTGTTCGGCCGGGAGTGCACGCCAGAGCGGCCGGTGGGAGCGCTGATGGTCTCCTCCGAAGGGGCCTGCGCGGCGTACCACCATTACGTGCACCGCAAGAGCGCCGCGGAGGCGGCGGTCGCCTGAGCATGGCGGATTCCCCTCGTCCGGTCCGTTTTCGCGACCCGCAGATCGAGATGGCTCACGGCGCCGGCGGCAAGGCCAGCCGGCGCCTCGTCGAAGGTCTGCTCGCGCCGCTCTTCGGCGGTCCTCTCCTGGAGCCGCTGGGCGACGCCGCTCACCTCGACGTCGAGGCCGGCCGGCTGGCGTTCACCACCGACAGCTTCGTGGTCAACCCGCTGCGCTTTCCCGGCGGCTCGATCGGCGACCTGGCGGTCAACGGCACCGTGAACGACCTCGCCGTCTCGGGCGCCCGGCCGCTGGCGTTGGTGGTCAGCTTCATCCTCGAGGCGGGCCTCGCCGGCTCCGTGCTCGAAGCCGAGGCGCGGGCCCTGGCCGATGCGGCGCGGCGGGCGGGGGTCCAGATCGTCGGCGGCGACACCAAGGTCGTCGAGCACGGCAAGGCGGACGGCATGTACGTCACCACCGCCGGGATCGGAAGGGTCGATCCGCGGGTGCGCTGCTCGCCGCGCGCGGTGCGGCCGGGCGATAAGGTCCTGCTCTCCGGACCGATCGGCGATCACGGGATCACCATCCTGCTGGCGCGCGGCGAGATCGACCTCGAGGCCGAGATCCGCTCCGACACCCGCTCTGTGCTGCCGCTCGTCGAGACCCTGATCGAAGCGGTCGCCCCGGGGCTACGCTGGATGCGCGACCCCACCCGCGGTGGGGTGGCGACCTCGCTCAACGAGCTCGCCCGCGACAGCGGTTTGGGGATCGTGCTCTGGGAGGAGAGCATCCCCATTCACGACCCGGTGCGCGGTGCCTGCGAGTTGCTGGGCCTCGATCCGCTGCACATCGCCAACGAGGGGCAGTTCCTGGCGGTGGTGGCGCCGGAGCTGGCCGACGCCGCCCTCGCTGCCCTCCGCGCGACACCCGGCGGCGAGGAGGCGGTGCTCATCGGCGAGGTGCGGGCCGAGCCGGCGCGCACCGTCCTCGGCGTCGCCTCCTATGGCGGCACGCGGGTGGTGGACATGCTGGTGGGCGATCCGCTGCCGAGGATCTGCTGACGATGGAACCGGTCCGCCTCGTCGAAGAGCTCCTGCTCGCCCGCAACCGGATCTCCGCCGAGTTCTTCCCCCGGGAGAGCGCGCGCCTGGCCGCCGCCTGCCAGACGATGGCGGAACGGTTCCTGAACGGCGGCCGGCTGCTGGCCTTCGGACGGGGGCAATCCGCGACCGACGCGCAGCACGTCGCGGTCGAGTTCGTTCACCCGGTGATCGTCGGCAAGCGAGCCCTGCCGGCCCTCGATCTCTCGCTCTCGCCTCGCGAGTGGGTGGCGGCGCTGGCGCACCCTGAGGACATCGTCATGGGTTTCGGGCCGCCGGCCGGCGACCCGGAGGTCGACGCGGTGCTGCGCGAGGCCGGCTCGCGCGGCGCGATGACCTTCGCGCTGCCCGGGGGGCCGGCGGACTACGCCCTGGCCTCGCCTTCGCCCGACCCCTACATCCATCAGGAGATCGTCGAGATCCTCTACCACACCCTCTGGGAGACCGTGCACGTCTTCTTCGAGCACCGGCAGCTCGGGGAAGGAGTGGGGGCGTCCGGCTTCCTCTACCCCTTCCTCGGCGAGCGGAAGCAGGAGACCGGCGGCGTGCTCGCCGAGGTCGCCGCCTCGATCGAGATAAAAGCGCGGGACGACGAGGCGCTGCGCGAGCGGGTGGCCGCCGAGCAGGCGGCGAGGATCGTCGACACCGCGGTCGCCATCGACGGCCGGCTGCGTTCCGGCGGCACCCTGCTCCTGTTCGGCAACGGCGGCTCGGCCACCGACGCCAACGACTGGGCGCTCGACTGCGTGGTGCCGCTCAAGGGGTTTCAGCCCGTGCCGGCGATCTCGCTCGCGCTGGAACCGGCGTCGTTGAGCGCGATCGCCAACGACATCGGTCCCGAGGCCCTCTTCCTGCGCCAGTTGATCGCCCAGGCGCGACCCGCCGACGTGGCGGTGGCGATCTCGACCAGCGGCGGCTCGGCCAACGTCCTCGCCGCCCTGGCCGAGGCGCGCAAGCGCGGCCTGCTGACCGTCGCCCTGCTCGGCTACGACGGCGGCGAGATCGCTCGCCGCGGCCTCGCCGACTTCACGCTGGTGGTCCCCTGCGACTACATCCCGCGCATCCAGGAGATCCAGGCCTCGATCTACCACATCCTGCTCGAAGTGCTGGAGGCCGTCCGCCATGGTCAGGCTTGAGATCTACGGCACCCCGGGCTGCCCCTTCACCGGCGAGCTCCGCGAGCACCTCCTGTGGGAGGACGCCGACTTCGTGGAGCACGACGTCGAGAGCGACCCCGAGGCCCTGGCGCGGATGCTCGCGCTGACCGGCGGCCAGCGCGCCGTCCCGGTGCTGGTCGAGGACGGCCGCGTCAAGCAGATCGGTTGGCAGGGGCGGAGCTGCATGGTCTGACCATGCCGTCGGCCCGCTTCCTCCGCGTCCGCGGCGTGGTCCAGGGGGTCGGCTTCCGGCCCTTCGTCTATCGGCTGGCGCGGGACCACGGGATCGCCGGCTGGGTGCGCAACGGCGGCGACGGCGTCGAGATCCACGCGGAAGGCGACGAGGAGGCGCTGGACGCTTTCGTGCGCGGCTTCGGCGCGCCGCCGCCGGCGTCCCGGGTCGCCGCCTTCGACGTCGAAACCGTTCCGGCGGCAGGCTGCGAACGTTTCGAGATCCGCGACAGCGCGGCGAAGGATCGACCGACCGTCCGCATCTCTCCGGACCTGCCGGTCTGTCCGGCCTGCCTCGCGGAGCTCTTCGATCCCGCCGACCGGCGGTTCGGCTATCCCTACATCAACTGCACCGACTGCGGTCCGCGCTACAGCATCGTGCTCAGCCTCCCCTACGACCGGCCGCGCACCACGATGCATGACTGGCCGATGTGCCCGGACTGCGCCCACGAGTACCACGACCCTCTCGACCGGCGCTTTCACGCGCAGCCTGTGGCCTGTCCGGCCTGCGGGCCCACGTATGCGCCGGAGATCTCCGAGACGGCGCGGTTGCTGCGCGGCGGCGGGATCGTGGCGATCAAGGGGCTCGGCGGCTATCACCTGGCCGTCGACGCACGCGACGCGGCGGCGGTCGCCGCCCTGCGCGAGCGCAAGGTTCGCAAGGAGAAGCCGTTCGCCGTGATGGCGAAGGATCTCGCCATCGCCCGCTCTCTGGTCGACCTCTCCCCCGCAGCCGAGGCGCTGCTCACCGCCGCCGCGCGACCGGTCGTGCTGGCGCCGCGCCGGGTCGATCTGCCGGGGGTCGCCCCCGGCAATCTGGACCTGGGGGTCATGCTCCCCTATACCCCCGTGCACTACCTGCTCTTCGCCACCGGCGCGCCGGACGTCCTGGTGATGACCAGCGCCAACCGCTCGAGCGAGCCCCTCGCCTACCGGGACGAGGAGGCTTTCGAGAGCCTGGCGGGGATCGCCGACGCCTTCCTGGTGGGAGAGCGCCCGATCGCCCGCCGCGTGGACGATTCGGTCGTCCGCGCCGGCTGCCTCGGACCGAGCGTGCTCCGCCGCGCTCGCGGCCTCGCCCCCGGCGCGGTCGCCAGGTTGCCGGTCTCGTCTCCCGTGCTGGCCGTGGGCGCCGACCTCAAGAACACCGTCACGCTCGTGGTGGGAGGCGAAGCCTTCGTCAGTCAGCACGTCGGCGACCTGCGCCACTACGAGGCGCTGCGGGCCTTCCGCGAGACGATTCAGGACCTGCTGGCGATGTACGAGGTCGACCCGGATGACCTGACCGTGGTCCACGACCTCCACCCGCAGTACGCCTCGACCGCGCACGCCCAGGATCTCCCCGCGCGGCGGACGGTGGCCGTGCAGCACCATCGGGCCCATGTCGC